>NZ_CP177144.1:2575000-4737050 GCF_050389775.1 Marinibacterium sp. SX1
TGGGAGAGCGCCTGATTTGCATTCAGGAGGTCAGGAGTTCGATCCTCCTAGGCTCCACCAAGTTATGGCCCTTGTACAACCACTTATGGGCCCCAACCAAGCTTGCGAAAGCAAGGTCAGATGGGTCGGTAGCTCAGGTGGTTAGAGCGCACGCCTGATAAGCGTGAGGTCGGAGGTTCAAGTCCTCCTCGACCCACCATCGTCTCTTTTGCGAAGCAAAGGAGAGCGAGTGCGACAGGCTCTTTGCATGGCAAAGATGCCGAGAGGCACTCAGTTGAGGTCAAGCAAAGCATCTTCGGATCCCGATAGGCAGACAATGCCGATTAGACCGTCGAGCACTGAGCGATCAGTGTTCCATCGTCCAATCGGACGTCTTTTACATCGTTTAGAGAGAAAAATATCAACACTGTTTGATCGCACCGAGTGTGGTGTGGATCTCAGTCGTTCCTCTTCGTGCTCAAGTAGCGCTCCGCGCGGTAGCACATAAGAAGAGGCGGCAGCCGGACCGAGTGCTTCCTCGCTCGTCCGATTGTATCGCGGCTGAAACGAACAGAGTTGTCCAAGTCAAGTACACTAACCAAGGATCCATTGGATCCTGGGCATCGCAAGCGAAAGCACGAGTGGCGATGTTCGGGAGTAATGGATCTGGGATAGTATGCTTTTTGGTCCGGAAACAGGGATCGAGGGTTGTTCCAGCTTCCCATATCGATCGCGATGGATCTTGATCGTTCTACCCGCTACCTTTGGGCACCCATTGCCCTCAAGTAGCAAAGCGGTAGGGCATTATATCATGTCTGTCTCTTTCTGGATCAAATCAAGCGCGAGAAGGGCGTTTGGTGAATGCCTTGGCAGTAAGAGGCGATGAAGGACGTGATACTCTGCGATAAGTCCTGGGGAGCTGAGAATAAGCTTTGATCCAGGAATTTCCGAATGGGGCAACCCACCAGAAAGTTTGTTATAATTGCCTTATGGCAGCTTATAGCGGGCTTAATCTGGTACTTATTACCTGAATACATAGGGTTTTAAGAGCAAACCCGGGGAACTGAAACATCTAAGTACCCGGAGGAAAGGACATCAATAGATACTCCCCTAGTAGCGGCGAGCGAACGGGGACCAGCCGAGCCTTGAGAGTGAGAAGAACATGTTGGGAAGCATGGCCATAGCGGGTGACAGCCCCGTATTCTAAGCTCGATGGGACGTATTAAGTAGGGCGGGACACGTGAAATCCTGTTCGAAGATCGGAGGACCACCTCCGAAGGCTAAGTACTCCTTACTGACCGATAGTGAACCAGTACCGTGAGGGAAAGGTGAAAAGCACCCCGACGAGGGGAGTGAAACAGTACCTGAAACCGAACGCCTACAATCAGTCGGAGCCCTTCGGGGTGACGGCGTACCTTTTGTATAATGGGTCATCGACTTGGTCTCACGTGCAAGCTTAAGCCGTTAGGTGTAGGCGCAGCGAAAGCGAGTCTTAATAGGGCGTCGAGTTCGTGGGATCAGACCCGAAACCGAGTGATCTAGGCATGATCAGGCTGAAGGTTGGGTAACACCAACTGGAGGGCCGAACCCACACCTGTTGAAAAAGGTCGGGATGAATTGTGCCTAGGGGTGAAAGGCCAATCAAACTCGGAGATAGCTGGTTCTCTGCGAAATCTATTTAGGTAGAGCGTCATCCGAATACCCCGGGGGGTAGAGCACTGGATGGGTAATGGGGCCCCACAGGCTTACTGATCCTAACCAAACTCCGAATACCCGGGAGTACTAGATGGCAGACACACTGCGGGTGCTAACGCCCGTAGTGGAGAGGGAAACAACCCTGACCTCCAGCTAAGGCCCCCAATTCATGGCTAAGTGGGAAAGCAGGTGGGACGACCAAAACAACCAGGAGGTTGGCTTAGAAGCAGCCATCCTTTAAAGATAGCGTAACAGCTCACTGGTCTAAACAAGTTGTCCTGCGGCGAAGATGTAACGGGGCTCAAGCCATGAGCCGAAGCTGAGGATGCCGTAAGGCATGGTAGCAGAGCGTAGTGTGACATAGTCTCATGTCTCCTTAGCAGGTTCGCCTGCATTGGAGACAAGAGGCTTTCGATGAAGCCGGGGCGTGAGCCATCCGGTGGAGAGATCACTAGCGAGAATGATGACATGAGTAGCGACAAAGAGTGTGAGAGACACTCTCGCCGAAAGTCCAAGGGTTCCTGCTTAAAGCTAATCTGAGCAGGGTAAGCCGGCCCCTAAGCCGAGGCCGAAAGGCGTAGGCGATGGGAACCAGTTTAATATTACTGGGCCAGGAGGATGTGACGGATCGTGGCGGCGTGCGTATCTTATCGGATTGATGCGTATCCAAGACGGTTCCTGGAAATAGCCCTCCATCAGACCGTACCCTAAACCGACACAGGTGGACTGGTAGAGCATACCAAGGCGCTTGAGAGAACGATGTTGAAGGAACTCGGCAAAATACCTCCGTAAGTTCGCGAGAAGGAGGCCCGGTACATGAGTGCCGGGGGCACAAACCAGGGGGTGGCGACTGTTTATTAAAAACACAGGGCTCTGCGAAGTCGCAAGACGACGTATAGGGTCTGACGCCTGCCCGGTGCCTGAAGGTTAAAAGGAGGGGTGAGAGCTCTGAATTGAAGCCCAGGTAAACGGCGGCCGTAACTATAACGGTCCTAAGGTAGCGAAATTCCTTGTCGGGTAAGTTCCGACCTGCACGAATGGCGTAACGACTTCCCCGCTGTCTCCAACATCGACTCAGCGAAATTGAATTGCCTGTCAAGATGCAGGCTTCCCGCGGTTAGACGGAAAGACCCCGTGCACCTTTACTACAACTTCAGACTGGCAACAGGACTGGGATGTGCAGGATAGGTGGTAGGCTTTGAACCGGGAACGCCAGTTTCCGTGGAGCCTCCCTTGAGATACCACCCTTCGCATTCTTGTTGTCTAACCGCGGCCCGTTATCCGGGTCCGGGACCCTCTGTGGTGGGTAGTTTGACTGGGGCGGTCGCCTCCTAAAGCGTAACGGAGGCGCGCGAAGGTTGGCTCAGAGCGGTCGGAAATCGCTCGTTGAGTGCAATGGCAGAAGCCAGCCTGACTGCAAGACTGACAAGTCGAGCAGAGTCGAAAGACGGCCATAGTGATCCGGTGGTCCCGAGTGGAAGGGCCATCGCTCAACGGATAAAAGGTACGCCGGGGATAACAGGCTGATACTGCCCAAGAGTCCATATCGACGGCAGTGTTTGGCACCTCGATGTCGGCTCATCTCATCCTGGGGCTGGAGCAGGTCCCAAGGGTACGGCTGTTCGCCGTTTAAAGAGGTACGTGAGCTGGGTTTAGAACGTCGTGAGACAGTTCGGTCCCTATCTGCCGTGGGTGTAGGAGACTTGAGAGGAGTTGCCCCTAGTACGAGAGGACCGGGGTGAACGATCCACTGGTGGACCAGTTGTTATGCCAATAGCAGTGCTGGGTAGCTATGATCGGACAGGATAACCGCTGAAGGCATCTAAGCGGGAAGCCCCCCTCAAAACAAGGTCTCCCTGAGGGCCGTGGTAGACGACCACGTCGATAGGCCGGAGGTGTAAGCGTAGCGATACGTTCAGCTGACCGGTACTAATGGCCCGATAGGCTTGATTTGATCCAGTAACAGGCAGACTGTTACCCAAATCAGACCAAATCGCATACACATCACATGATGTACAAAACCTGGACAACACGTTGATATTGACTGCAGGCCGCATGTGACATCCTCACATGCGCGCCTGGAACGTCAACGTGCGCCAACGCGCCTTTTGCCATGCAAAAGACGCTGCCTGGCGCCCGTCGCGCAAAGCGCGACGTTGGCTTTTTACTCGGTTTGGTGGCCATAGCGCGAGCAAAACACCCGGTCCCTTCCCGAACCCGGAAGTTAAGTGCCGCCGCGGCAATGGTACTGCGTCTCAAGACGTGGGAGAGTAGCTCACCGCCAAACCTAGCAAAAAGCCAAGCCTCTCAACGATGTAACAATCAAGATCACAAACGCGCCCCAGCAAGGGGCGCTTTTTGCGTTCGGGCCTACCCTTATCGTAGCAGATCCACGCTCAGAACCGTCGGAAGATGCTTGGCGATCTCGTTCCAGGTCTCACCTTCATCCGCGCTGGCATAGACCGAACCGGAATTTGTCCCGAAATAGAGCCCGGCGGTGGCATGGTCGTCGGTGGTCATGGCCTGCCGCAGCACCGTGAAATAGCAATTTTCCTGCGGCAGCCCGGCCCGCATCGGCGCCCAATCCACCCCGCCATTGCGCGACCGCCAGACCGCCGCGCTGGCCCCCGGCGGAAACCGCCCGATGGAATCTCCGTTCATTGGCAGGACCCAGATCGTCGCCGGGTCATGGGGATGCACGGCAATCGGAAAACCAAAGGACGAGGGCAGCCCGTCCGTCACATCGCGCCAGTTCCGCCCGCCGTCCTGGCTGCTCAGCACGCCGTGATGGTTCTGCTGGTACAGCAGGTCGTTCTCGCCCCGGGCCCGTACCATGTTGTGCACGCACATGCCGACCTCGGTATCGCTGCCGGCCGCCGGATGGTCCGTCGCGGCCCGTCCACAGGCATTGTCGCGCCTGTTGCGCCGCTCCCAGGTTTGGCCATGGTCTTCGGTGCCAAAGACACCCGCCGCCGAGATCCCGACCCAGCAGCGCGCGGGATCGGTGGGGTGGCGGACAATCGTATGCAGGGTCAGCCCCGCGCCGCCGGCCTCCCAGCTGTCCGCCGACGGGTGATCGGTCAGCCCGTCCAGGCGCGCCCAGCTTGCGCCGCCATCATCGCTGCAGAGCAACATGGCCGGACGCGTGCCGGCCAGCAGGCGCCCATGGGCCATGGACAGCGACCAGACGGAATCGAACTGGCCGGTGAAGGGGCCGGGCGGCAGCGGGGTCATGCCAAGTGTCTGGGCCAGCTCGGGATTGTCCCGCAGGAACCCATCGGCCTCGCCATCCGAGAGCTTGGCCAGCGTCCAGGTCTCGCCTCGGTCGGTAGACCGCCAGACACCCGCGCCGGTCCAGCCGCCGCCTCCCGCGGCCCAGATGCACCCGGCCGCCTTGTCGCCGGTCATGTGGTTGATCGGCCAGAGATCGCAGAAGGGCCCACGCAATGTCCAGCCCCGGCGATCAGGGCTGTCGAGCAGAAAGGCGCCCTTGGTCGTGCCGATCAGTAGCGTGACGTCCTGGTCCATGCGAGCCCCCTGGAACCGCCGAAAGCCTGGGCGCGATGATAACACGCCGCGCCGCTTCTGTCGTGGGAACCGTGGCCGGCAGGGCAGGGGGTGAGGATGTCATAATTTCCTTACAGATGCCCTTGCCTTCCCCGCGCCGGGGGCATAGCTAGGCGTCATTGGCGCGGGATGGAGCAGCCCGGTAGCTCGTCAGGCTCATAACCTGAAGGTCGCAGGTTCAAATCCTGCTCCCGCAACCAATAAACAGAAAACGCCCCGCGTCTTCGCCCGGGGCGTTTCTGCATTCAGGGGCCTTGAACAACCCGAGCCCGACGCGGAAGGGCAAACCTTGCCGCGCCTTCACCCGGTCTGGCCCTCACCGTGGCAAACAGCCGGCCGCCGTCGTGTATTCGGCATCTGACAGTTTCTCCATCCAGGTCACCGCAGAGCCGTCCACCGCTTCGGACAGCGCGATATGGGCCATCGGCCCGTCGGCCGACGCTCCGTGCCAATGGCGGGCGGCGGGCGGGATCATGACGAAATCGCCCGGGCCGGCGCTGACCACCTCCTGGCCCTCGATCTGCACCAGCGCACAGCCTTCGGTGACATACAGCGTCTGGCCCAGCGGATGGGTGTGCCACGCCGTATGGGCGCCGGCGTCAAAGCGCACCAGGCCGCCGCCCAACCGTGCCGCGCCGGGGGCCGAGAACAGCGGGCCGACGGTCACGGTGCCGGTAAAGGTGGCCTCGGGCCCGGCAAAGGTTTCACCATCGGCGCGCACGACCGACAATTCGGTCAGCTCGGGGGCGGGGGCCGCATCGGCTCGGGCTTCGAAGACCGCGCGCATCGGGCCGACGGCCGAAAAGGCCCGGGGCCAGCCGGTGTAATAGGCCAGGTGGCGCACCATCTCGGCGGCCTCGTCGCGGGTCAGCCCGGCATCCATGGCCCGGCCCAGGTGATAGCCCAGCTGTTCGGCCTGGCCCATGGCCACCAGCCCGGCCACGGTGACCAGGCTGCGATCGCGCGGGGCCAGCCCGCCGCGCAGCCAGAGATCGGCAAAGAGCACGTCATCGGTGTCATCGGCCAAGCCCGGCGCAAAGGGCCGTGCGTTGCGGTCGACCGAGGCCGCCCGGGCGGCTTCCTGGGGGGCGTCTGGCGTCAGCGGCGTGGCCCGCGTGTCGATCTCGACACGGATGCCCCGGGCGTCAAAGACCTCCTTCAGCTCGTAGACCGAAGAGATCGCCACCGGCCAGCCGGCGTAGAAGGCCAGGTGGGTGACCAGTTCGGAGAGTTCCTCGGGCGTCACGCCATTGTCCAGCGCCCGGCCCATGTGGCCGCGCACCTGGGCGATGCGCCCGCCGGCCACCAGCGCCGAGACCGTTGTCAGCGACCGGTCGCGGGCCGACAGGCTGTCGGCATCGGGCCAGACCGCGCCAAAGAGCACATCGTCGGTATAGCGGCCGAGCTGCGGCGCCACCTGATAGACCGCATCCGGGGCGATCCCGCCTTCGGGCCGGGTCTGGGCGTCGGCCGCGGTCATTGCGGTGGCCACGGTCATGGCGGTTGCGATCTTCTTCATCATCGTCTCCTTGGCTGGGGCGAGGGTGCCTGCTGTCAGAGATCGGGCCGATTGCCCCGGAGTTAAGGCCGCTCCGGGGGATTGTAGTAATGCTGGTGGTTCATCAATCGACGCGGCGCTTTGTACTCACGAATATGTCATCGCATTGCCCAGCTGAGCCCCGCCGCCCGTGCAGGTGCGGCAAATCTTTCGCAAGTGCGGCGCAGGTTTTCACATATATGTAGTTTCGCCCTCCGAAGCCCGGGCCGGAAGGGGCCAGCGTTTCACACTTGTGAAACTGAAATGCATGAACGGGTTTCCTTTTGACAGCGGCGCGGCGATGGCGCGAGATCGGGACACACGGGCGGAGTGGAGGCCGCCCCGGTGGGAGGAGTACCCGATGCGTGGCCTGATGCAGGACCGCCAATTGCTCGTGTCGTCATTGATCGAGCATGCCGGTCGTTATCACCCTGATGTCGAGATCGTGTCGCGGACCTGCGAAGGCCCGACCGTCCGGCAAACCTATCGCGGCCTGGCCGACCGGGCGCGTCAACTGGCCCGGGCACTGATCGCCCTGGGCGTGAAACCGGGCGACCGGGTGGCTACACTGGCCTGGAACACCCATCGCCATCTCGAGCTCTACTTTGCGGTCTCGGGCATCGGCGCGGTGCTGCACACGGTCAACCCGCGGCTGTTTCCCGAACAGATCGCCTATATCGTCAACCATGCCGGCGCGCGGGTGCTAATGTTCGACATCACCTTCGACGGGCTGGTCGCCGGGCTGCGCCCGGAGCTGGATACGGTCGATACGCTGGTCGCCCTGACCGATGCGGACCACATGGCGGGCATGCCAGAGGGCGCGCTGTGTTACGAAACGCTGGTGGCCGCCCAGGACAGCGCCTTTGACTGGCCGATGGTCGACGAGGATGCGGCTTCGTCGCTATGTTACACCTCGGGCACGACGGGCAATCCCAAGGGCGTGCTCTATTCCCACCGTTCGACGGTTCTGCATGCGATGATGCTGTGCCAGGTTGACGGGCTGGGCCTGTCGCGGCGCGACAGCACGTTGCTTTGCGTGCCGCTGTTCCATGTCAACGCCTGGGGCATTCCCTATGCCTCGGCCATGTGCGGGGCCAAGCTGGTGCTGCCCGGGCCCAGCCTGGATGGTGCCAGCCTCTATGACCTGGCCGTGGCCGAGCGCTGTACCTTTTCGCTGGGCGTGCCGACGGTCTGGTTCGGGTTTCTCGACCATGCCGAGGCCCGGCCCGACGCCCGCGAGGCCCTGTCGTTCCAGCGCATCCTTGTCGGCGGGGCGGCGGCGCCGCGGGCGCTGATCCGCCGGCTGCGGGCGCTGGGGATCGACGGGCGCCAGGCCTGGGGCATGACGGAAACCAGCCCGGTGGCCACGGTGGGCAACCTGCTGCCGCGCCATGACGGGCTGGACGAAGACGCGCTGATCGACGTGATCTGCTGCGGCGGCCGGCCGGTCTATGGCGTCGAGTTGCGCCACCTGGGCGATGATGGCCAGGTGCTGCCGCGCGACGGGGTCAGCCCGGGCGAATTGCAGGTCCGCGGGCCCTGGGTGACATCAGGCTATTTTGGCCAGGATGGCACCGGGCCCGATGATCAGGGCTGGTTCGACACCGGAGACATTGCCACGCTGGACGCCGATGGGTTCGTGCGCATCACCGACCGGTCGAAGGATGTGATCAAGTCGGGCGGCGAGTGGATTTCCTCGATCGACCTGGAAAACGCGGCCATGGCCCATCCCGACGTGGCCGAGGCCGCGGTGATCGGATTGGCCCATCCCAAGTGGCAGGAACGGCCGTTTCTCATTGTCGTGCCCCGCCCGGGGGCCGAACGCCGGCCCGAGGCACTGCGCACGTTCCTGGCCGGGCATGTGGCCGGTTGGTGGCTGCCCGATGACATCGCCTATGTCGATGAAATCCCGCACACGGCCACGGGCAAGATCCAGAAAACCGCGCTGCGCCAGCAGTTTGCAGATCACGTGCTGCCCGACGCGCGCTGAGCGCCACGGGGCGGCAGAGGAAGGGGGGAGAGATGACCGGATTGACGCTGGAAGACGAGGATGGCGGGCTGGCCTTGCTGCGCGAGAGCGTGGCGGGGTTTGCCGAGCGGCACGGCGGGGTCGCGGGCTTTCGCCGCCGCCGGGCGGCCGGGGCGGACCTGGACCGGGCGACCTGGACGGCCATGGCCGAGGCCGGATGGCTGGGCCTGCTGCTGCCCGAGGATCTGGGCGGTGCCGGGCTGGGCCTGGCCGAACAGGCAGTGCTGAGCGAGGCCCTGGGCCGGGCGCTGATCACCGAGCCGCTGGCCCAGCTGGCGGTTCTGGGCGGCACGTTGCTGGCCGGGCTGGGCGAGGGCGCCGAACGCCGGCGGCTGGCCGAGGGTCTGGCCGGTGGCACGGCGCTGGTCGTGCCGGCCTGGCAAGGGCCCGATGGCGCGCCGGCGCCGGTGACGGCCACGGCCGAGGGTGATGGTTATCGGCTGACCGGCCGGTTGCATTTCCTGCCGTTGGGCGCGTCGGCCACCGACCTGGTCGTGCTGGCCCGGGCCGGAGGCGAGGACCTGCTGATCAGCCTGCCTGCCGGGGCGCCGGGCCTGCGGATCGAGACCCGGCCGACGCTGGACGGCGGCCAGATGGGCACGCTGCACCTGGACGATGCCGCCGCCGGGCCCGGGGCGCTGCTGGCCGGGGGCAACAGCGTCGGCGCGGCGCTGGATCGGGCGGTATCCGTGACCCGGCTGGCCCTGGCCGCCGAGATGGCCGGCATTGCCACCCGGGCGATCGCCGACACCATCGCCTTTACCCGGCAACGGGTTCAGTTCGGCCGGCCGATCGCGGCGTTCCAGGTCGTGCAGCACCGGCTGGTCGACATGTGGTCGGATGCCGAATTCGCCTGTGCGGCGGTGGTCAACGCCGTGGAGCGCGCGGCCGAGGCGGGCGGCCCGGTCGGCGGCCCGGCATATGCCATGGCCGATGGTATGGCCGGTGACCCGGCGCACGACATGACCGACGACATGATGACCGACGACATGGCGGGGGCGCTGGCCGTGCTGGCCGCCAAGGCCCGGGCCGGGGATGCGGCGGTGTCGATCACCCGCCGGGCGATCCACCTGCACGGGGCCATGGGCTTTACCGACGAATGCGACATCGGGCTGTTCATGAAACGCGCCGTCGCCCTGAACGCAACCCTGGGCCAGCCCGACGCGCTGCGCCTGCAATTCGTGGCACGCGAACGCGCCGCCGCCTGAAAGGACCCTGCCTTGGACACCTCCCTGATCAGGACCGACATCACCGATCATGTCGCCACCGTCACGCTGGACAACGCGCCGGTCAACGCCCAGTCGAAGGATTTCATGGAAGAGCTGATCTCGGTCTTCGACGAGCTGAACGCCACCCCGGGCGTGCGCGCCGTGGTGCTGACCGGCAACGGCAAGTGCTTCTCGGCCGGGGCCGACATCAAGGGCCGGTCGAAACAGGCGGAATGGGCCCCGGGCGAGGTCTATCGCCACCTGCGCCGGGCCCGCGAGGTGGGCTTCGTGATCATGGAGATGAACATTCCCGTCATCGCCGCGGTCAACGGCCCGGCCCTGGGCGCGGGGATGGGGCTGGCGATCTGTTCCGACATCATCGTGGCCTCGACCAACGCGGTCTTCGGCCTGCCGGAAATCGACATCGGCCTGATGGGCGGCGTGCGCCACACGATGCGTGTCTTTCCCGTCGGCCTGACCCGGCGCATGGTGCTGACCGGCTACCGGGTGCCGGCCGAAGAGCTCTATCGCCGCGGCCTGATCGAGGCCTGCGTCGCGCCCGAGGCACTGATGCCCACGGCGATGGACATGGCCCGGTCGATGGCCTCGAAGAGCCCGACGGCCATCCGCCTGGCCAAGCGCGCGCTGAACACGGTCGAGACGATGGGCCTGAAGGACGGCTATCGCTTCGAGCAGAACCTGACCGTCGAGATGACCCACCATCCCGACAGCAAGGAAGCCATGGCGGCCTTTCTCGAAAAGCGGCCGGCGGTCTTCGGGGATGACGCGTGATGGCCGGGCAGCAGGACTGGAACGCGCTGAGCGACGGTGACTTCCGGGCGATCTTTCGCGACTGGGTCGAGGAGAACTGCCCCGCCCACCTGCGGTTCATGCGCAACCAGCGGCCGGTCTTCGACGAGGTGGCCGAATGGTATCACCTGCTGGCCGAAAAGGGCTGGCTGTCGCCGGTCTGGCCGCAGGAATACGGGGGCATGGGCCTCGATGCGGGCAAGCACATCGTCTATGTCGAGGAATGGGCCCGGCTGGGCTGTCCGCGCATCCCCGATCACGGCATCGGCCTGACCGGCCCGCTGCTGATCCGCCATGGCAGCCAGGCCCAGAAGGATTACTTCCTGCCGCGCATCCTGAGCGGCGAACATGTCTGGTGCCAGGGCTATTCCGAGCCCGGCGCCGGGTCGGACCTGGCCAGCCTGCGCACGGCCGCCGTGCGCGACGGCGACGATTTCATCGTCAACGGCCAGAAGATCTGGACCACGCTGGCCCATTGCGCCAACTGGATCCTGCTGCTGGTGCGCACGACGACCGATCCCGAGCGGCGCCAGAAGGGCATCACCGTGCTGCTGGCCGACATGAGCGATCCGGGGGTCAGCGTCCGGCCGATCCCGAACCTGCGCCAGGAAGCCGATTTCTGCGAGGTCTTCTTCGACAATGTCCGGGTGCCGGCGGCCAATGTCGTGGGCGAGGTTGACCAGGGCTGGGCGCTGGCCAAGGCCGTGCTGGGCCACGAGCGGATTTTCCTGGGCGCCCCGTCGCGGCCCGAATATGCCATCCGCCGGCTGGAACGGCTGGCCCGCGATCGCGGGGCCTTTGACGATCCGGGCTTCGTGGCGCGGTATGCCCGGCTGCGGCTGGATCTCTATGACCTGGGCTCGGCCTTTGAACGGTTCGCCCGGGTGCTGCGCGCGGGGGGCGAGCTGGGGGCCGATGTGTCGGTGCTCAAGATCTTCTGTTCCGAGCTCTACCAGCGCATCACCGAGGAAATGCTGACCGTGGCGGGCGAGGAGGCCCGGTGCTGGGACGACCTGATGACGGCCGAGGGCGAGGTCGATGCGATGAACCTCTACCTCGACAGCCGCGCGCCGGCGATCTTCGGCGGGTCGAACGAGATCCAGCGCGGGGTCCTGGCCAAGGGCGTGCTGGGCCTGCCGTCCTGAGGACGGCCGGCACAACGAGGCAATCGGCGTTGGGGGAGGGGACGATGTCCGACGACAAGGAGACGGTCCATGCGCTGGAGGCGCGGGGGATCGGCAAGCATTTCGGGTCCTTCTGGGCCGTCCGCGACGTGGATCTGAAGGTCCGGCAGGGGTCGATCCATGCGCTGATCGGGCCGAACGGGGCAGGCAAGACAACCTGTTTCAACCTGCTGACCAAGACCCTGCAGCCCTCGACCGGGCAGATCCTGCTGAACGGCCACGACATCTCGCGGCTGCGCACCAGCGAGGTGGCCCGGCGGGGCATGGTCCGGTCGTTCCAGATCTCGGCCATCTTTCCCGACATGACGGTACTGGAAAACGTCCGGGTGGCGTTACAGTCGAACCATGGCGGGGCCTGGCGGTTCTGGGCGCCGCTGTCGTCGATCCACGGGCTGAACGCCCGGGCCGAGGCGCTTCTCGATGACGTCGGCCTGGCCGATGCGCGCGATCTCAAGGCGGCCGAGCTGTCCTATGGCAAGAAGCGGGCGCTGGAAATCGCGACGACGCTGGCGCTGGATCCGCAGGTCATGCTGCTGGACGAGCCGACGGCCGGCATGGGCCACGAGGATATCGAGCCGATCACCGCGCTGATCCGCAAGGTGTCGCGGGGGCGGACCATCCTGATCGTCGAGCACAACCTGTCGGTGGTCTCGACCCTGTCGGACCGCATCACCGTGCTGCAGGCCGGACAGGTGTTGATGGAAGGCACCTATGCCGAGGTCTCGGCCGATGAACGGGTCATCGCCGCCTACATGGGAGGAACCGAGGATGCCTGACGCACCGCTTCTTCAAGTGCGCGACCTGTCGGCCTGGTATGCCGAAAGCCAGGCGCTGCAGGGGGTGGGCTTTGACGTGCACCGGGGCGAGCTGGTCACGCTGATCGGGCGCAACGGGGCGGGCAAGTCGACCACGCTGCGGTCGATCATGGGCATCGTGCGCAACCGCACTGGCTCGATCCGCTTCGAGGGCCGCGAGCTGATCAACCTGCGCACCTACCAGATCGCGCGGGCGGGCATCGCCTGGTGTCCCGAGGAACGCGGCATCTTCGCCTCGCTGTCGGTGCGCGAGAACCTGTCGCTGCCGCCGGTCCTGATGGACGGCGGGATGAGCGACGAAGCCCTGCTGGACACCTTTCCCAACCTGCGGGCCCGGGCAACGTCGGGCGGGATGAGCCTGTCGGGTGGCGAACAGCAGATGCTGGCCATCGCGCGCATCCTGCGCAACGGCGCGCGCTTCCTGCTGCTCGACGAGCCCAGCGAAGGCCTGGCCCCGGTGGTGGTCAAGGAGATCGGCAACCAGATCCGCCGGCTCAAGGCCCAGGGCTACACGATCCTGCTGGTCGAGCAGAACCTCAACTTCGCCCGGTCCGTGGCCGATCGCTACGTGGTGATCGAACACGGGCAGGTCGTGGACCAGCTGAACAACGACGACCTGGCCGCCGATGCGGACCGGGTGCGGACCTACCTGGGAGTATGACGATGTTCGACGGGATCACCCCGCAGCTCTTGTTCGGCCAGCTTCTGATCGGCATCATCAACGGGTCGTTCTATGCCATGCTGGCCATGGGCCTGGCGATCATCTTCGGCCTGATGCACGTGGTCAACTTTGCCCATGGCGCGCAATACATGCTGGGCGCCTTCGTGGCCTGGCTGCTGCTGTCGACCCTCGGCGTGCCCTATTGGGGGGCGCTGTTCATCGCGCCGGTCGTCGTGGCGATCTTCGGGATCGTGATGGAACGATTGATCCTGAAACCCATAGCCAATCTCAACCATCTCTATTCGCTGCTGGTCACCTATGCCGCGACGCTGGTCATCGAAGGCCTGGTCCGCCAGCAATTCGGCTCGACCGGGCTGCCCTATAGTTCGCCGCTGCCCGGCGGGGTCAACCTGGGGTTCATGTTCATGCCCTGGTACCGGCTCTGGGTGGTCTGTTTCTCGGTCTTCGTCTGCCTGGGCACCTGGATCCTGATCGAACATACCAAGCTGGGCGCCTACCTGCGCGCGGCCAATGAACAGCCCGAGATCGTCGAGAGCTTTGGCATCAACGTGCCGCGCATGATGACCCTGACCTACGGGTTCGGCGTCGGGCTGGCCGGGCTGTCGGGCGTGCTGGCCGCACCGATCTACCAGGTCTCGCCCTCGATGGGTTCGTCCTTGATGATCACCATCTTCGCCGTGGTCGTGATCGGCGGCATGGGCTCGATCATCGGGGCCATCCTGACCGGCTACCTGCTGGGCATCGTCGAGGGTCTGACCAAGGTGTTCTACCCCGAAGGCGCCAACCTCGTGATCTTCTTCATCATGCTGCTCGCCCTGATCCTGCGGCCGAGCGGGCTGTTTGCCGGACCGGAGAAATCCTGATGCGCGTCGTCCTTCTGCTGGCTGGCCTTGCCGTGGCCCTGGCCCTGCCGTTCTTCGTCTATCCCGTGCTGCTGATGACGATCCTGTGCTTCGTCGTCTTCGCCACGTCCTTCAACCTGCTGCTGGGCTATGCCGGGCTGCTCTGCTTCGGCCAGGCCATGTTCCTGGGCCTGTCGGCCTATGTCACCGGCTGGCTGCTCAAGTCGACGGGCCTGTCGCTCGAACTGGGCATCCTGGGCGGGGCGCTGGTCTCGGCCGCGCTGGGCGCCTTTGTCGGCTGGGTCGCCGTGCGCCGGTCGGGCATCCAGTTTGCCATGATCACCTTTGCCTTCGCCCAGTTCGTCTATTTCCTGCTGCTGCAATCCGAGTTCACCGGCGGCGAGGACGGCATGCAGGGCATTCCCCGGGCCGATCTCTTCGGCCTGGTCGATGTCAGCGACAACCTCACGCTGTACTACGTCGTGCTGGGCTTCACCGCGCTGGCCATCCTGGCCGTCTACCGGGTGATCCATTCGCCCTTCGGCGAGGTGCTGCAGGCGATCCGCGACAACGAGGCCCGGGTGGAATCGCTGGGGTTCCGGCCCGAGCGGTTCAAGATCATCGCCATGACGATCTCGGCCGGTATCGCGGGCTTTGCCGGGGGGATGAAGGCCACGGTCTTCCAGTTCGCCACCCTGACGGACGTGTCCTGGCACATTTCCGGCGAGGTCATCCTGATGACCCTGCTGGGCGGGCTGGGCACGCTGAGCGGGCCGATGGTCGGGGCGGCCATCGTCATCGGGCTGAACGACGAGCTGGCCCAGTTCGGCGAATGGGCCCTGATCGCCCAGGGTGTCATCCTGATCCTCGTCATCCTGTTCTTCCGCCGGGGCGTGGTCGGCGAGGCCGCCGCGCTCTATCGCCGGCTGCGCAACGGCCGCACCGGGGGCGCGTGATGTCACAGCTCGATCTGCACCGGGTGGTCGAATTCGGGATCGGTGCGCACCGAGCGCACGGCCTTGCGCAGGGCCTGCAGGTAGCGGTCGTGGTTCTTGCGGAACCGGTCGGCCACCCCGCCCAGGGCCAGCACGACGGGCTGGCCGCGCACCAGGACCGGCAGGATCATGGCAAAGGTCGCGCCGCCCTCGAAGGGCAGGTCCTCGACATAGCCATAGCCCAGCCGGCGGATCTCGGCGACCTGTTCGGCAATGTCGGCCAGCTTGACCCGGTCGGCGGCCCGGGGCGTGGCGATATTGGCCCGGCGCACGGTGTTCTCGATCTTGTCGGCGGGCAGGGTGGCCAGCAGGGTCAGCCCGGCGATCGACTGGGTGATCGGCCGGATGGTGCCTTCCTCGATGTGGAAGCGCAGGGCATGGATCGATTCCCGGGTCTGGATGTACTGCAGGTAGACGTCGTTCTTGGCCCCGATGAAGATGCCCTCGCCGGTGGCCGCATGCAGGTCGAGCATGGCGTCGATGACCTGGCCGTTGCCGAACAGGGCCTTGGGAATCCAATCGCCCAGCCCGGTGACCTTGGTGGTCGGGAAATAGACCCGTTCGCGCCGGTCGTAGTTGAGATAGCCCAGCTTGACGAGCGTCTTCAGCAGGACCGTCGTCGAGGACAGCGGATAGCCCAGGCCATTGGCCAGTTCGGACATCGACCGGGGCTGCCGGCTGACGCGGAAATACTCCAGGATCTCGAAGGCCCGGGCGGCCGATTTCACCTTGTCGTCGCTCATGAGGGCCTCCTCTCCCGCAATCACTTCACGCATGTGAATTACTGCTACACATATCGAAAAGAGTTTGTGCGCACAACGTGGCGTGACACAGTGTCGGACAAGGCGCACGGCAGGAGGCGGCACCGGGAGACAGCTCCCGGCACCGGCCCGCGCGTCGAGGAGGAACCGGGCCGTGGCCTGCCGGAGGCGGGCAGGGCCGGGCCTATCGTGACATGGCAGGAACATTCCCCGCCGGCCGGGTGGCGCAGGTGCGCCCGGCGGATGCCGGGTCGTGCCGGGTCGGCGCTGCGCGCGGCTGGGGCGGTGGGTGAGGCTGGGCCTTGGCCAGCGGGTCGGGGACGGGCCCTGGGCGAGTGTTGAACGGAGGTCGGACGTCAGGCGGCCGGCGGCCATGAGGCGAACCCGGGCCACGAGACAGCCGACCGCCATGAGACAGACGGCGGCCACGAGACAGACGCCGGCCATCGAACTGACGACGGCCAGCGAATTGACGACGAAGGAGGAGACCCGCAGATGAGCGGACGGTTGGACGGCAAGGTGGCCCTGGTCACCGGCGGCGGGCGCGGCATCGGCCGGGCGATCTGCGAGGCCTATGCCCGCGAAGGCGCGGCGATCGGGGTGCTGGACCTGCGCGAGGACGTGGCCGAACCGGCCGCCCGGGCGATCCGCGAGGCCGGGGGCCGTGCCATGGCCATCGCCGGCAACGTGGCCGACCGCGCGGCGGTCATGGCCGCCACCGACGAGCTGTGCCAGGCCTTCGGCCCGGTGACCCTGCTGGTCAACAACGCCATGTGGAACCGCTATGGCCCGCTCGAGGACCAGGACGAGGGTGCCATCGGCCGGATGATCGGCGTGGGTTTCAAGGGCGTGATCTGGGGCTACCAGGCCGTGTTGCCGCAGATGCGCGCGGCCGGCGGCGGGGCCATCGTCAACATCGCCTCGCCCTCGGCCGTGATCGCGATGAAACACGGCATCATGTACTCGGCCATCAAGGCCGCCGTGGCCGCGGCCACCCGGTCCGGCGCGGCCGAATTCGGCCCCGACAACATCCGCGTCAACGCCATCGCCCCGGGCCCGACCCAGACCGACGGGGCCATGCGCGTGGTCAGCGAGGACGGCTGGGAACGGCGCCGCGAACGGGTGCCGATCCGCCGCCTGGGCCAGCCATCGGACATGGCCAACGCGGCCGTGTTCCTGGCCTCGGAAGAGGCATCATTCGTGACCGGCGACATGCTCTTCGTCGACGGGGGCATCACCTACGCGTTCTCGTGACGCGCAGGCTCATCCGGCGCGGTGGAGGAGCCGCGCCCGCTTCAGGGAGGAAGCCATGAACCATCTCAAGTCCACGGGCCGACTGGCCGCCCTGCTGGCCGCGACCGCCCTGGTCGCGCCCCAGCTTCGGGCCGAGATTTCCGACGGGGTCATCCGCATCGGCGTGATGAACGACCAGTCCGGGCCCTATGCCGACAATTGCGGCGCCGGGTCGGTGACCTCGGTGAAGCTGGCCATCGAGGACCACGGCGGGGCGGTCAACGGCATGCCGGTCGAGGTCGTCATCGCCGATGACCAGAACAAGCCCGACATCGGCGTGGCCCAGGCCCTGAAATGGGTCGAGGCCGAGGGCGTCGATGCCATCGTCGGCTGTTCAGCCTCGTCCATCGCCCTGGCCGTGCAGGATGTCATGGCCAGCCATGAAAAGCCCTATCTCATCGCCGGAACGGCCACGTCCGAGACGACCAATTCCAAGTGCTCGCCCTATGGCACCAACTGGGCCTACGACACCTATACCCTGGCCAAGGGCTCGGTCCTGGCCCAGCTCGAACAGGGGCTGGACAGCTGGTACTTCATCACCGTCGACTACACGTTCGGCAAGCAATGGCAGGAAGATGCCACGCGTTTCATCGAAGAGAACGGCGGCACCGTCGTCGGATCGATCCTGCATCCGCTGGGCGCCAACGATTTCTCGTCGCAGCTGCTGCAGGCCCAGGCCAGCGGGGCCAAGGTCATCGGCATCGCCAATGCCGGGTCGGACCTGGCCAACGTGATCAAGCAGGCCCGCGAGTTCGGCATCGTGCAATCGGGCCAGAAGCTGGCGCCGCTGGGCATGCAGGTCAACAATGTCCACGGCATCGGGCTGGACGCCATGCAGGGGCTCTATGCCTCGGCCCCGGCCTATTGGGACGAGACCGACGAAACCCGGGCCTTTACCGAGCGGTACGGCGCCCAGATGAACGACCGCAAGCCCAACGAAAGCCAGACCGTGACCTATTCGGCGGTCAACCATTACCTCAAGGCCATCGAGGCCAGCGGCTCGGATGCCGGGCCCGATGTCATGGCCGCGATGCGCGAGATGCCGGTCAACGACCTGTTCACCCGCGATGCCCGGATCCGCGAGGATGGCGTGGTGCTGCGCGACATGCTGCAGGTCCAGGTCAAGGCCCCGGGCGACAGTGCCTACCCCTGGGATTACTACGCGGTTCTCGGCAGCCTCCCGGCCGAGGACATCTGGCGTCCGGCCTCGGAAAGCAGCTGCCCGCTGATCTCCGAGTGACGCCATGCCCCGTGGCCCGGCAGGCGCAAGCGCTGCCGTCCGGGCCACGGGCCTTTCACAAAGGTCCGTTTCCGCCATGACCATCACCGTCACCGCGACGCGCATCTCGCCGGCGCCCGACATGCTGGGCGAAAGCCCGATCTGGGACGACCGGCTGGGCCGGCTCTACTGGGTCGACGGCGTGTCGCGCCGCATCCGCTACCTCGATTACGCCAGCGACCGCGTGACCGAGATCGAACTGCCCTCGATGATCGGATCGATCGCGCTCTGCCGCGATCCCGGCCGGCTGATCGCCGGGCTGGCCGATGGCATCTACCTGGTCTCGCTGGCCGATGGCGGGCTTGAACCGGTCCATGTGCCCGATCCGGGCAACGACCGAGTGCGTTTCAACGATGGCAAGGTCGACCGCCAGGGCCGCTTTGTCTGTGGCACGATGGGTGTCTATGCCGAGCCCGAGGGCCGGCTGGTGCGGGTGTCGGCCGATGGGGGCACCGAATGCCTGGCCACGGGTATCCGCATTTCCAATGCCATCTGTTTCAGCCCCTCGGGCGACACGTTCTATTTCGCCGACAGTCTCGACCGGGCGATCCGGGCCTACCACTATGCCCCGGGCCCCGAGCCGCTGACCGAACCGCGCATCCATGTCGACACCCGGCCGTGGCATTCCGGCCCCGACGGGGCGACCGTCGATGCCGAGGGCTGCCTGTGGGTGGCCCTGGTCCAGGCCGGCAAGATCGGCCGGTTCACTCCCGACGGCACGCTCGACCGGCTGGTCGAGGCGCCGGTCGACATGCCCAGCTGCGTGACCTTCGGCGGGCCGGACCTCTCCGTTCTCTACATGACCTCGATCAAGGATTCCGGCTCGGGCCGGGCAATCTCGCGCCATCCCTACGGAGGGTATCTCTTCGGCCTCGAAGGGCTGGGCGTGACAGGACTACCGGAGCCCCTCTATGGCTGATCCCGCACCCCTTTCCACCGCGGCTCTTTCCGCCGGCACCGCCGCGCCGGGGGATGCCCTTTCCGCCTTGCTGGCGCCCCGGTCGGTGGCGCTGGTCGGGGCGTCCGACGACGTCACGCGCATCGGCGGCCGGCCCTTGCGCTACATGCGCGAGGCCGGTTTTGCCGGGCGCATCTACCCGGTCAATCCCCGGCGCGAGACCGTGCAGGGCCTGCCGGCCTTTGCCGGGCTGGGGGATCTGCCCGAGGTGCCCGACGTGGCCATCCTGGCGCTGCCCGCCGCGGCCACGCTGGGCGCGGTCGAGGATTGCGTCGCCCGGGGGCTGCGCGCGGCGGTGGTCTTTTCGGCCGGTTTCGCCGAGGCCGGACCCGACGGCGCGGCGCTGCAGGCCCGGATTGCCGAAACGGCCCGCAAGGGCGGGCTGAGGCTGCTCGGCCCCAATTGCCTGGGTGTCATGACCCCCGCGCTGGGCTGGTACGGCACCTTTTCGGTCGTGCTCGACGATGCGCCGATGCCCGCCGGCCCGGTGGCCATCGTCTCGCAAAGCGGGGCCTATGGCGCGCATCTTGCCCACCTGGCCCGGGCCAGGGGCATGGGCATCAGCCAATGGGTGACCACCGGCAACGAGATGGACATCTCGCTGGCCGAGGCGCTGGACCACGTGATCGCCCAGCCCGACACCCGGGTGGTCATAGCCTATGCCGAGGGCCTGGGCGATGGCGACCGGCTGCGCGCAGCGCTGGCCCGGGCGCGCGACCTGGGCAAGGCCGTGGTCTTCACCAAGACCGGGCGCACCGATGTCGGCGCCCGGGCCGCGGCGTCGCATACCGCCGCCCTGGCCGGATCGGACGCGGTCTTCGATGCCGTGCTGCGCCAGTACGGAGCTTACCGCGCGCTCAGCACGCCCGAACAGATCGACGTGGCCTATGCCGCCGCCCGGGGCCGGTATCCCGCCGGCGACAAGGTCGGCATCTTCACCATGTCCGGGGGCTTTGGCATCCAGCTGGCCGACGATTGCACCGCCGCCGGGCTCGACGTGGCGCCCATGCCGGCCGATGCCCAGGCCGAGCTCAAGGCGCTCCTGCCCTATGCCGCGCCCGCCAACCCGGTCGATGCCACGGCCCAGGCGGTCAGCGACATGTCGATCCTGACGGGCTTCGTGCGGGCCATGATCGACCGGGGCGGCTATGACATGTTCACCGCCATCCTGGGCACCGGCCCGGCCACGCGCAGCTTTGCCGCGCCCTTGCTGGCCGCCCTGACCGCCGGCCTGGGCGATGGTTCGGGCGATGGTTCGGGCGATGGCCGGGGTGATGGCCGGGGTGATGGCCCGGCCGCCCCGTCGTCCGACACCGGCATCGCTGCGGGCAGCGGACCCGGCCTCAGGGCCGCTCCGAGCCCGATCCGCGCGGTGACCATGTCGGCCCCGCGCGAGGTTGTCGCGGGCTACGAAGACCGCGGCTTCCTGGTCTACGAGGATGGCGCGGCACTGGCCAATGCCCTGGGCGCGTTGCGGGGCTTTGCCCGGGCCTTTGGCCAGGCCAGCGATGCGCCCGCGCCGATGCCACGGCGCGATCTGCCCGCCGGCCCGCTGAGCGAGGCTCGGGCCAAGCGCATCCTGTCGGAGGCCGGCATTCCCTTTGCCACCGAGACCCTGGCCCCTGATCCCGAGGCAGCGGCCCGGGCGGCCGACGCCATCGGCGGGCCGGTCGTGCTGAAGATCTGTTCACCCGACATTGCCCACAAGACCGAGGTCGGCGGCGTGGCGCTGAATCTGGCCGGTGCCGGGCCGGTGCGGGCCGAGGCCGCGGCGATGCTGGACCGCGTGGCCCGGGCCTGTCCCGGGGCCCGGATCGAAGGCGTCCTCGTGGCGCCGATGATCGGCGCGGGTGTCGAGACCATCATCGGTGTGCATGACGACCCGTCCTTTGGCCCGGTTGTCATGTTCGGCCTGGGCGGCATCCATGTCGAGGTTCTGCGCGACGTGACCTTCCGCGCCGCGCCCTTCGGCCCGGACGAGGCCCGCCGGATGATCCGCGAGATCCGTGGCCATGCGCTCCTGGACGGCGTGCGGGGCGCTCCGCCGGCCGATGTCGACGCGCTGGCCCGGCTGCTGTCCGACCTGTCGCGCTTTGCCGCCGCCCATGCCGGGCACATCGCCGGCATCGATCTCAACCCCGTGCGCGTGCTGCCCGCCGGCCAGGGGGCCGTGGCGCTGGATGCGCTGATGGTCCTGAAGGAGGATGATTGCTGATGGCCGACATGCCCCCCGATGACGGCGCCCGCCGCGATCCGCCCGACGCCGCCGCCCTGCAACGCCTGCTCGACCGCGAGGCCATCCGCGATTGCATCTACCGCTACTGCCGGGGCATCGACCGGGCCGACGAGGCCGCGCTGCGGTCGAGCTACTGGCCCGATGCCTGGGACAACCATGGTGCCTATGCCGGGTCGGTGGACGGGTTCGTGGCCATGGCCCGGCAGGTCTGGGCCAGCCAGGCGCGCAATGTCCACACGGTCGGCAACATCCTGATCACCTTCCGCTCCGACCGGCTGGCCGAGGTCGAAAGCTATTTCCTGGCCCTGCAGCGCGGGCCGGGGGCCGATGGCGTGATCCGCCAGGTGCTGCTGGCCGGGCGCTATTGCGACCTCTTCGAACGGCGCGGGGACCAGTGGCGCGTGGCCCGGCGCACGGTGGCCTATGACTGGGTCGACGACCAGGTCCCGCCCGACGGCACCGAGGCCGAGCGGTTCGGCCCGCGCCAGCCCATCGGCTGCTTTCATCCCGACGATCCGGTCTATGCGATCGGCGCCGGCCTTGGCGCGTGACGCGGAAAGGGGGCGGGCAATGAGCGACGGCAACCGCAACGCCACACCGGGGCCGGAGGACACGGCCCCGGTGACGGTCGAGGCCTATACCCTGGCCATGCGCCGGGTGGTGTCGCCGGTGGCCGTGATCACCGCCGCCGCCGGGACCGACCGCAACGGGATGACGGCCACGGCCATCTGTTCGGCTACCACCGATCCGCCGACGCTGCTGGCCTGCATCAACACCGAAGCCCGCGCCCTGCGCCTGATCGAGCAGACCGGCCGCTTTGCCGTGAGCTTCCTGAGCGAAGAGCAGTCCGACATCGCCCGGGCCTTTTCGACCCGCGGCCTGGCCGGCGAGACCCGGCTGAAGCTGGGCCGCTGGACCACGCTGGTCACCGGGGCGCCCGTGCTGGACGGGGCGGTGGGGGCTTTCGATTGCGAGGTGACCGCCACCTATCCCTGCGGCGCCCACCTGATCCTGCTGGGCCGGGTCGTGGGCGTGGCCGACAGCGAGGACAGCGCCTTGCTCTACCGCGACGGGTTCTTTCGCCGGGTGGCACCGGAATGACGGGCGCAGCGGGTTGGTGGGCGATGGCGCCACGATATCGGCCACGGGTTGGCGGGTGTTTGCCGGGCGACCGGGGCGACAAACCGGTGAGGCGCGGGCCGGCCGGCCGCTGGGCCATGGCGACGCCTTGTTGGGTGCGGATCGCCGGGTGCTCGCCCGGCAAACGGGGCGACCCGCTGGTGACGCGTGAACCGCCGGGCCAGCGGGTGACGGCGATACGGCCTTGGCCACGGGCCGGCGGTCGGCCGCCATTCGGCCGGGGCAAGGGGCCGGCAATGCGCGGGTCATCGGGAGACATGGATCGCCCCGGTGCATCGGGCGGACAGGGGCCGCGCGGGGCGGCACAAGGGCGGCTGGCCGGGGGCCGGGCCCAACGAAAGGAGGACACCCAATGACGGCAAGACGTATCACCCTGATCACCGGCGCGGCCGGGGGCATCGGCCGGGCGCTGGTGGCCGAATTCGCCGGGCGCGGCGACCGGGTACTGGCCGTGGACCTGCCGGGCACCGGGCTGGACGCGGTCGTTGCGGCCCATGGTGGCGATCACCTGGCCTTGCCCTGCGACCTGTCGGACCCGGCGGCGATTGCCGCGCTGTTCGACCGGATCGATGACCTGGGCCTCGGGCTGGACGTGCTGGTCAACAACGCGGCCATCGGCCCGACCATGCGGCCGACGATCGACACGCCCACGGCCGAGCTGCGCGCCGCCCTGGGCACCAACCTGGTCGCGCCCTTCCTGCTGGCCCGCGAGGCCGCCGCCCGCATGCCCCGGCCCGGCGCAGGCAATGGCCCGGGTGACCGTCCCGGCGGGGCCATTGTCAATACCGCCTCGCTGGGCGGGATGATCTCGAACCCTGCGCGCAATGCCTATGCGGCATCCAAGGCCGCGCTGATCTCGCTGACGAAATCGCTGGCCTGTGAATGGGCCGGGCAGGGCATCCGGGTCTGTGCCGTAGCCCCGGGCTATGTGCGCACGCCGATGGTCGCCGGGCTGGAAGAGGCGGGCAAGGCCGACCTGGCCGCCGTCCGCCGGCGCATTCCCATGGGTCGGCTGGCCCGGGCCGACGAGATCGCCTCGGCCATCGGTTTCCTGGCCTCGCCCGGGGCGCGTTATGTCACCGGGGCGGTGCTGGTCGTCGATGGCGGCTGGATGTCCTTCAACCAGCCGGGCGAGGCCCATCCGCCGGTATCCGGCGTCCCCCTGGCCGAGACCGCCCGGCCGGTGGCGCCCGCCGGAGGGCGCAACGTGCTGGTGACCGGGGCGGCCACGGGGATCGGCGCGGCCATCGCCCGGCGCTTTGCCCGGGCCGGCGACCGGGTCATCCTGACCGATCGCGATGCCGCCGGGCTGGCCACCGAGGTCCGCGCCCTGGAGGCCGAGACCGGGCAGGAGCCGCCCAGCTTTGTCCTCGATGTCACCGACGAGACCGCCGTGACGGCCATCTTTGCCCATGTGGCGCAGGAATTCGGCCCGCTGGATGTGCTGGTCAACAATGCCGCCATCGCCGATGGGTTCGCCCCGGCCACGGACCAGGGGCCCGATGTCCTGATGCGCGTGCTCGATGTCAACCTGGCCGGCGCCTTTGCCTGTGCCCGCGAGGCCCTGGCCGCCTTTGCGCCGGGGCGCGGGGTGATCCTCAACCTCGGGTCGATCAACACGTTCCTGCCCTTTGCCCCGCGCCATGCCTATGGCGCGTCGAAGGCCGCCATCGACATGCTGACCCGCTGCATGGCGGCCGAGCTCGGCCCCCGGGGCATCCGCACGGCCACCCTGGCGCCGGGTTATATCCGCACGCCGGGCGTGGCCGCGCTGGAAGCGGCCGGGCGCATCGATATCGACGGCATCCGCCGGCGCATCCCGCTGGGCGAGCTGGGCCGGCCCGAGGATATCGCCGAGGCTGCCGTTTTCCTGGCCTCGCCCGGGGCCAGCTATGTCAACGGCGCGATCCTCTATGTCGACGGGGGCTGGACCGCCTTCGGCAATGCCGGCGATGCCTCGGACCCGGCGGCCGCCGGGCCCGGCGGGGATGCTTCGCCCAAGTCTTCCCACATCACATCCCCCGTGACTTCTTCCACGACCACCGACGAGGTTCTGACATGAGCACCCCCCAAGCAACACGCCACGACGTCATCGTGATCGGCGCCGGTTTCGGCGGGATGTATGCCGTCCACAAGTTCCGCGAACTGGGCCATGACGTGGTCGGCATCGAAGCCGGCGGCGATGTCGGCGGGGTGTGGTACTGGAACCGTTATCCCGGCGCGCGCTGCGACCTGATGTCGGTCGATTATTCCTATGGTTTCTCGGACGAGATCCAGCAGGCCTGGACCTGGTCCGAACAATTCGCCGCCCAGCCCGAGATCCTGGCCTATGCCAATTTCGTGGCCGACCGGCTGGACCTGCGCCGCAGCTTCAGGTTCGACACCCGCGTGGCCAGCGCCATCTGGGACGATGACGCCCGTCTGTGGCGGGCCACGACCGAGGCGGGCGCGGTGCTGGAAGCGCCGTTCTGCATCATGTCGACCGGGCCGCTGTCGATCCCCAAGGACCCCGACATCCCCGGGCTGGACCGCTTTGCCGGCGAGCTCTACCGCGCCCAGAAATGGCCGCATCACCCTGTTGATTACGCCGGCAAGCGCGTGGGCATCATCGGCACCGGCTCGACGGGCATCCAGATCGTGCAGGAGGTCGGCCGGGTCGCGGGCGAGCTCTTTGTCTTCCAGCGCACGCCCAGCTGGACCCTGCCGATGCGCAACCACGACCTGGAGGCCGATTACATCGCCGAGATGAAGGCCCATTACCCGGCGATGCGCCGGTCGATGCGCATGAACCCGACCGGGGGCACCCGGCCGGTGACCACCCGGCCGTTCTTTTCGCTGCCACCGTCGCAGCGGCGCGACGTGATGGAACATGCCTGGGCCGATGGTGGCCATACCTTCCTGGCCTGTTTCTCGGACCTGCTGTCGAACCCCGAGGCCAATGACCAGGTGGCCGATTTCGTGCGCGACAAGATTGCCGCCGTGGTCGACGATCCGGCCACCGCCGAGGCGCTCAAGCCCCGGGGCTATCCGATCTTTGCCCGGCGGGTCTGCCTGGATACCGAGTATTACGAAACCTACAACCTGCCCGGCGTGCACCTGAAGGATTGCCTGGCCGATCCGATCGTCGAGATCACCGAAAAGGGCGTGCGCACCGAGGCCGGCGAGGTCGAGCTCGACATGCTGATCCTGGCCACGGGCTATGACGCGCTGACCGGTGCGCTGCTGGCCTTCGACGTGCGCGGGCGCGGCGGGCGCCGGTTGCGCGACAAGTGGCAGGGCGGGCCCAGTTCGTACCTGGGCATGATGGTCGAGGGCTTTCCCAACATGTTCGCGACCAGCGGGCCGAACGGGCCGGCGGCGCTGGCCAACCTGATCACCATTGCCGAGAACGATGTCGACTGGATCGCCGGGCTGATCGGCCACATGCAGGCCACCGGCCAGGCCACGGCCGAGGTCACCCCGGCAGCCGAAGAGCGCTGGATGGACGAGGTGCGCGCGCTGGCCGAGCATTCGCTGGTGCGCAAGGCCAAGACCTGGTGGGTCGGGTCCAACGTCAAGGGCAAACCCGAGGGGCTGACGATGTATGTCGGCGGGTTCCACAAGTACCGCGAGGCCTGCGAAGCCGCGGCCGGTGATGGCTATGCCGATCTTGTGTTCGAACCGGCGATGGAACACGCCTGACGGGCTACGGGCTACGGGCTACGGGCTACGGGCTACGGGCTGCGGGCTACGAGCCACGGGCTACGGGCTTCAGGCAACGTGTTGAGGGCTGCGGTCTGCGGCGAACGGCAACTGCGTGAACCGGTCGGGCAGCCTCCAACGGCAACGGCTTGGCTGGCAACGGATGTCGGCAACCGGAAACCCGCGATGGGCTATGGACCGCAGGTTGCGCGTGGTGGGCACCTGCTGCCCGGGAGGCTGGGACCGGGCAATCGCGTGGCGGGCGACAGGCGCGCGACACGCACCTGGTGGACCCTGGATGCCGGCCCTGTCGCATCGGGACCAACCGGCACCCTGGGCGGGGCAACTTGTTTCTTCGGTTATGGGCACCGGGCGCACCGGGGCGGGTGATGGGTGCTCCGCCGATGGTTGGCGCCGGCGGAACAGCTCAGCCCGGGACCAGCCGGCCCTCGGCGAGGTGCAGCGTGTCGGGCGCGATCGCGGCGCGGAAATCGGGGTTGTGGCTGACCAGCAGGATGGCCTGGGGCAGCGCGGCCAGGATCTCGCGCAGGCGGGCCTCGTTGGCCGTGTCCAGCGCGTTGGTCGGCTCGTCCAGCAACAGCACCTCGGGGTCCATCGCCAGAACCGTGGCCAGCGTGACCAGCCGCTTTTCCCCGCCCGACAGCTTGTGGGTGATGCGGTCGCGCAGGTGCATCAGGCCCAGATCGGCCAGGGTCCGGTCGACGATGGCCAGCGCCTCGTCGCGCGTGCGGCCCAGGTTGAGCGGCCCGAAGGCCACGTCTTCGGCCACCGTCGGGCAGAACAGCTGATCGTCGGGATCCTGGAACACCAGCCCGACCCGCCGGCGGACCTCGTGGAAATCGGCCTCGGCCCGCCGGTCGCGGCCCATCACTGTCACCCGGCCGGCATCGGGTTTCTGCAGGCCCAGGATGATGCGGAAGAGGGTCGACTTGCCCGCCCCGTTGGGCCCGTGCACCGACAGCCGCTGCCCGGCCTCCAGCCGCAGCGACGCGCCGTTGAGCACCGGCGCCTGGCCGGGATAGGCGAAATGCAGGTCGTCGAGCTCGATCAGCGCCATGTGACGCCCGAACCAACACCCGAACCGATACCCGCATCCAGCCCGACCAGCGCCAGCGCCGCCCCCGCGCAGAGCGCGGCAAAGACATGGTCGCGGCGCGACAGCGAGAAGTCCTGCAACAGCACGATGCGCCCGGCAAAGCCCCGGCATTTCATCGCGTCCAATATCCGTTCCGACCGTTCGATCGCGCGCACCAGCATCATGCCCACAAGGTAGCCGAAGCTGCGGTAGGTATGCCAGTTGGTTCCGGGCCGGAACCCGCGCACCTTCATCGCCGCGCGCAGGCGCAGGTATTCCTCGCGCAGGACCTCGATGTAGCGGATGGTGAACATCAGCAGGTGCACCAGCGTTTCGGGGCAGCGCAGCCGGTGCAGCGCATGGCCCAGCGTGACCGGTTCCATCGCGCCGACCAGCGACATCAGCGCCAGGATCACGGCATTGGCCGTCAGCCCGATCTCGACCGCGCGCAGCAGGCCCTGCCACGAGGCGGTCAGGCCGAACACCGTGAACATCGGCTCGCCCGGCACGGTGAAGGGCAGCAGCGCGAGCATGAACAGGATGAACCCGTCCATCATCGCCATGCGCCGAAGCGTGCGGCGCGGGGGCAGGTGCGACAGGCGCAGCAGCACCAGGGCCAGGCCAAGGGCGGCGGCCAGGGCGGGCAGGGTCGACAGGCCGACGGTCACGATGCCAAAGCCCAGGGCCGCGCAGATCCGCAGGCGCGGGTCGATCCGGTCGAGCGGGCCGCGGTCCGGCCCGGTGGTGCCCGCCCGCAGGGTGGTTTCGGGCCGGGTCAGCACATGGGCCATCTCAGCCCCCCAGCCGGCGCCGCGCGGCGACATAGAAGCCCAGGCCGAAGATGCCCAGGATATAGCCGATGCCGCCCAGGATGGATTGCAGGTCGTTGTGTTCGCGATAGGCCGCGATCTCGCGGCGCAGGGGGCGGATCTCGTCGCGCACGGCGGCGGCGATGGCCGCCCGGTCCGCATCGCTCAGCGTGACCACGGCGGGGGTGCCGGCCGGAGCGACGGGTGCGCCTGTGGCGGGGGTGTCGGCGGAGGCCGCCGGGGTCGATGCGGCAGCGGCCGGGGCCTTGCCCAGGATCGCCGCGACCTCGTCGGCGGGCATGGTCACGTCGGCCACGTGGCCCGCGCCCAGGTCGGCCCGAAAGGTATGGGCCACGGGCAGGGCCGGTTCGAACAGGAAGAACCCGTCGTCATCGGTGATCACCCGGCCCAGCTCGGCCCCGTCCGGCCCGGTCACCACGACCTCTTCGCCGGCGGCCATCACGCCGTTGGAGAAGCCGATCTCGCCTTCGATAGCCGTGCCCGAGGGAAAGACCGCGGCAATGACCTTGTGCGCCAGCGCCGGCAGCGGCACGGCACAGAGCGCCACGAGGGTCATGGGGATCAGCAGGCGGGGCAGGCGGGTCATCGGGCGGCGGCTCCGTTGAACGTGGTGAACAGCTCGGGCTTGACCTTGCGCGCCAGCAGCACGGCGCAGCCGGTCAGCAGGCCTTCGATGACCATGACGGGCAGGTGGGCCAAAAAGACCAGCCGGGCGGCGGGCAGGAATTCATCGCCCGACAGGGCCAGCGACAGGGCGACCATGGCCGTGGTGCCGGCAATGGCCAGCGCCCCGCCGATGCCGCCCCAGATCGCTCCGGACAGCGGGCTGCCCCGGGCGACCAGCCGGCCCAGCACCAGCCCGACCAGCACCGCGGGCAGGGCGATGTTGACGGTGTTGACGCCCAGCACGGTCAGCCCGCCAAAGCCGAAGAACACGGTCTGCAGCAACAGGCCGACAAAGAGGGCGGGAAAGGCCGCCCAGCCCAGCACCAGCCCGGCCAGGCCGTTGAGGATCAGGTGCACCGACGATGGCCCGATCGGCACGTGGATCAGCGAGGCCACGAAGAAACTGGCCGACAGCATGCCCGTGGCCGGGATGCGTTCGAGTGTCAGCGACCGCAGGCCCATGGCCACCCCGCCCACGGCGGCAATCGCGCCACCGATGACAACGGGGTTGGACAGGGCGCCATCGACGATGTGCATGGCCGGTTACTCCAGGTCCCAGGCGCGGATCCAGATCACCGCGTCCTGGCTCAGCTCCTTGCCGTCGTGCTCGGTCGCGGGGCCCGTGCCCAGGGCGGCAAAGCCCCAGTATCCGGCTTTCGGGATGCCGAAGGTGAAATAGCCGTTGGCATCCGACACCGCGACCACCGCGCCACCCGGCGGCGGGGCAACGACGGGCGCGGAGGCGGAGGCGCTCTCCATGTCGGGTTCGGCGGCCATGTATTCGATCTCGATCTCGGCGCCGGCGACCGGCGCGCCATCGGCCAGGACCCGGCCCGTGAAGGTCGACCCGGCCAGCACGTTGTAGGGCTTGTTCAGCGGCACGATCTCGGTCGGCAGGCCCACGGGCTCCATCCAGTCGGTCGGCAGCTCGTTGCGGTTGAGGAAGGCCTTGGTCAGCTGCTGGATATAGATATCCTCGGATTCCTCGTAATAGGGCACCGGCACCGTCACCAGGACGTAATCGCCCGAGCGTTTGACCGGCACCACGCCCCTGAAGGCCGCCCCGGTGTTCTCGCCGCCCGTGAAGTCGACCGGCTCCAGCGAGCCCTTGAGGTCGGTCTTTTCGCCGTTGTGGATCATGTAGAATTCTTCGGGCATCGCCAGGTCCATGACATGGCCGACGGTCATCGGATGCCAGAAGATCAGCTTGACCGGCACATCGCCGGGCCGGTCGATCATCGTGTCGGTCGTGTATTCCAGCAGGAAATGGGCCCGGGCGGCGCCGGGGGCCAGAAACGGCACCATCGCGGCCAGGGCAGAGGCGGCCACCGCGGTCAGCAGGGTCTGTCTCATGTGGTCTTCATCCTTGTCGACTTGCGCCACACCCGGCGCAATTGCTGTCAGGACGACAAGGGCGGCAGACCCGTTGAGCGGCGCGCAAGCCATGCGCCGCCACAGGCCAGACGCGCACCCCGGCGTCCGGTGGGAACGCCTTTTCCCAAAGGCGCTTGTCCGGCAGGTCTCCTGACTTGCGGGTCGTGGCGCCGGTCTGGCCTTCCCGGATTGCTCCAGTGGCATGTCAGCCGCGCTCGCCGCTTACAGTTGCGGGGGCAGTTGCAGACTTGGCGCGTCCGGGCAAAGGCCCCTGGCGCCGCACTGCATTCCCTCTTTCCTCCGGGCCCCCGAAAGGCCCCGGAACCGGTCGCCGTCACGCTTGGCAGGAAACCCGCGCAGCTGTCAATCGGCAAATCCGGCCGTGTGGCGCGGTCCGGCCCCTGTCCCGCGCCGCCCGGCCATGCCCTGCAAGCGCATTGGGCGATCCATCGAAATGCGGGGCATCTTCATGACTGAGGCTCATATTCTTCTTTCCCATTATGAATTTGCCCTCAGTTCCCCACGCGCGGTAAAGAGGGCGCGATCAAACTCGCGAGCCCCATCCATGCATGCCTTCACGCTTCCCGCCTCACCGGCTTTTGCCGATCTCACCCGCGCGGCCCAGGATCGCATCCTGATCCTCGACGGCGCCATGGGCACGCAGATCCAGACGCTGGGCCTGGGCGAAGACGATTTCCACGGCCATGGCAACAAGCCCTGTCCGCACCATTCCGACCATCCCCAGAAAGGCAACAACGACCTGCTGTCGCTGACCCAGCCCGAGGTGATCGAACAGATCCACTATGATTTCGTCATGGCCGGGGCGGACATCGTCGAAACCAACACCTTTTCCTCGACCACCATCGCCCAGGCCGATTACGGCATGGAAGACGCGGTGCATGACCTGAACGTCGCCGGCGCCCGCATCGCCCGCAAGGCGCTGGACCGGGCCACGGCCGAAGACGGCAAGCCCCGCTGGGTGGCCGGAGCCGTGGGGCCGACCAACCGGACGGCCTCGATCAGCCCCGACGTGAACGACCCGGGCTATCGCGCCGTGACCTTCGACGACCTGCGCCTGGCCTATGGCCAGCAGATCCGCGGGCTGATCGAAGGCGGGGCCGACCTGATCCTGATCGAAACGATCTTTGACACGCTCAACGCCAAGGCCGCCGTCTTTGCCTGTTTCGAGGCCTTTGCCGAACATGGCACGCGCCTGCCGGTGATGATTTCCGGCACGATCACCGATGCGTCGGGCCGCACGCTGTCGGGCCAGACGCCGACCGCCTTCTGGCACTCGGTGCGCCATGCCCGGCCGCTGACCGTCGGGTTGAACTGCGCGCTGGGCGCCTCGGCCATGCGCCCGCACCTGTCCGAACTCGCCGGGGTCGCCGACAGCCTGATCTGCGCCTATCCCAATGCCGGCCTGCCCAATGCCTTCGGCGCCTATGACGAAGGCCCCGAGGACACTGCCAAGCAGGTGGAAATCTTCGCCCGGGAAAAGCTGGTCAACGTGGTCGGCGGCTGCTGCGGCACCACGCCCGACCATATCCGCGCCATTGCCGAGGCCGTTGCCCCGCACGCCCCGCGCCAGATCAAACGGGAGACCCTCGCATGAGCGATCATCTGCTCCGCCTGTCCGGCCTGGAACCCTTTGTCCTGACCAGCGACATTCCCTTCGTCAACGTCGGCGAGCGCACGAACGTCACCGGATCCGCCAAGTTCCGCAAGCTGATCACCAACCGCGACTATGCCACCGCCCTGGACGTGGCCCGCGACCAGGTGGCCAACGGCGCCCAGATCATCGACATCAACATGGATGAGGGCCTGATCGATTCCAAACAGGCGATGATCGATTTCCTCAACCTCGTCGCCGCCGAGCCCGACATCGCCCGCGTGCCGATCATGATCGACAGTTCCAAGTGGGAGGTCATCGAGGCCGGGCTGCAATGCGTGCAGGGCAAGCCGGTGGTCAACTCGATCTCGCTGAAGGAAGGCGAAGAGGCGTTTCGCCATCACGCCGGCCTCTGCCTGGCCTATGGCGCGGCGGTTGTGGTCATGGCCTTCGACGAGGACGGCCAGGCCGACACCTTTGCCCGCAAGACGGAAATCTGTGCCCGGGCCTACAGGATCCTCACCGAAGAGGTGGGCTTTCCGCCCGAGGACATCATCTTTGACCCCAACATCTTTGCCGTGGCCACGGGGATCGAGGAACACGACAATTACGGCGTCGATTTCATCGAGGCCACCCGCTGGATCCGGGCGAACCTGCCGCATTGCCACATCTCGGGCGGGGTTTCGAACCTGTCGTTCTCGTTCCGGGGCAACGAACCGGTGCGCGAGGCGATGCACGCGGTGTTCCTGTATCACGCCATTTCGGCGGGCATGGACATGGGCATCGTCAACGCCGGGCAACTGGCCGTCTATGACCAGATCGATGCCGACCTGCGCGAGGCCTGCGAAGACGTCGTCCTGAACCGCCAGCCCAAGGCGGGCGGCACGGCCACCGAACGGCTGCTGGACATTGCCGAACGCTTCCGGGGCGAGGGCCGCAAGGAAAAGGTCCGCGACCTGGCCTGGCGCGACTGGCCGGTCGAAAAGCGGCTGGAGCATGCGCTGGTCAACGGCATCACCGAATTCGTCGAGGAAGACACCGAGGCCGCCCGCGTCGCCGCCGAAAAGCCGCTCGACGTGATCGAAGGCCCGCTGATGGCCGGCATGAACGTGGTCGGAGACCTCTTTGGCGCAGGCAAGATGTTCCTGCCCCAGGTGGTCAAGTCGGCCCGCGTGATGAAACAGGCCGTGGCCGTGCTGCTGCCCTACATGGAAGCCGAGAAGGAAGGCCAGCGCCAGTCCGCCGGCAAGGTCATCATGGCCACCGTGAAGGGCGACGTGCACGACATCGGCAAGAACATCGTCGGCGTCGTGCTGGCCTGCAACAATTACGAAATCGTCGACCTGGGCGTCATGGTGCCCCCGCAAAAGATCCTCGACGTGGCGCGGGCCGAAAATGCCGATGTCATCGGGCTCTCGGGTCTGATCACGCCCTCGCTCGACGAGATGGTTCATTTGGCCGACGAGATGGAAAAGGGCGGCTTTGACATCCCCCTGCTGATCGGCGGCGCGACCACGTCCAAGGTGCACACGGCCGTCAAGATCGCGCCGCAATATGCGCGCGGCCAGGCGATCTATGTCACCGATGCCAGCCGGGCGGTGGGGGTCGTGTCCTCGCTGCTCAGCCCGACGCAGAAGCCCGCCTATATCGAAGGCATCCGCGCCGAGTACAACGAGGTGGCCGAACGCCACGAACGCGCCGAGGCCGCCAAGACCCGCCTGCCGCTGGCCGAGGCCCGGGCCAATGCCATGCAGATCGACTGGTCGGACTATTCCGTGCCCGCGCCGGGCTTTACCGGGGCGCAGGTCATCGAGGGCTGGGACCTGGCCGAGATCGCCAGCTATATCGACTGGACCCCGTTCTTCCAGACCTGGGAGTTGAAAGGCGTCTATCCCAAAATCCTCGACCACCCCGAACAGGGCGAGGCCGCCCGGTCGCTCTTTGCCGATGCCCAGGCCATGCTGCAAAGGATCATCGGCGAGAAATGGTTCGGCCCGCGGGCCGTGCTGGGCTTTTGGCCGGCCAATGCGGTGGGTGACGACATCCGCCTTTATACCGGCGAGGACCGGACCGAAACGCTGGCCATGCTGCACACGCTGCGCCAGCAGACCCGCAAGCGCAACGGCCGGCCGAACCTGGCTCTGGCCGATTTCGTGGCGCCCGAAGGCACCGTCGCCGATTATGTCGGTGGCTTTGTCGTCACCGCCGGGCCCGAGGAAATCGCCATTGCCGAACGGTTCGAGGCCGAGGCCGACGATTATTCGTCGATCCTGGTCAAGGCGCTGGCCGACCGTTTTGCCGAGGCTATGGCCGAGATGCTGCATGAACGGGTGCGGCGCAGCCATTGGGGCTATGCCGGCGACGAGGTCTTCTCGCCGCAGGAGCTGATCGGTGAGCCCTATCGCGGCATCCGTCCGGCGCCGGGCTATCCGGCCCAGCCCGACCACACCGAGAAGGACACGCTGTTCCGCCTGCTTGATGCCACGGCCCATACCGGGGTCGAGCTGACCGACAGCATGGCCATGTGGCCCGGCTCGTCGGTTTCGGGGCTCTATATCGGCCATCCCGACAGCTATTATTTCGGCGTGGCCAAGATCGAGCGCGACCAGGTGGCCGATTATGCCGCGCGCAAGGGCATGTCGCTGGCCGAGGCCGAGCGCTGGCTGGCGCCGATCCTCAATTATCGCCCCGGCGGCGCGGCCTCTATCGCGGCGGAATAGGGCAGGGACCCTGTTGGCGAGAACGCATGCACCGTCCGGCATTGCCGGGCGGTGTTTTCATGTCGGGCGTGACCCGTGGCGCAGCCAGGCAGTCAGGCGCCATAGCCGATCCCCGGGTGCAGCGCCTCAAGCCCGGCGATCAGCGCCTGGGCGGTGGGATGCAGCCCGCCGGGCGCAAAGGCCATCGTCGAGGTGAAACAGCCGATGCGCGTGTCCAGCCGGGCCTCGATCCTGTGTTCGGGGCCGTCGGTCATCTCGACCCGCGTGGCCTCCAGCCCGGGGCCGCAGAGCGCGGCGGCCACGGCAAAGTTCAGCTCGTCGGGAAAGGCCGCCGCCGCCGCGCGCAGCGGGCCGGCAAATTCGGCTCCCGATCCGGGCCGCGAGATCCGCAGCACCAGCCCGGTGGCCAGCCCGGGCGGCACCTGGGCCACGCCGGCCACCCAGGGACCGAACAGCCGCAGCCCGTGGCCATGGGTCCGGGCCACGCCCGCGAGCCGGTCGCGCAGGCTGTCATCGACCAGCGCGGCGGCGCCCACCGACCAGACCGGCGCATGGGCCAGGCAGGCCGCGCCATGGGCGCGCAGCGCGCCGGGGCCGGCGGTGTCGAGGATCAGGTCGCAGGGGGTCGACAGGAAGTCATCCGCATCTCCGGTGTCGGGCCGGCCGCTGCGGGTCAGCACGCGCCCGGGGATCAGCCCGGGCGCGGCATCGAGATGGGCCAGCACCTGCCGGCCGATCCGGCCATGGCCGATGACGGCCACGACCAGGTCGCGGGGGCCGGCCGGTGCCTTCATCACCTTGCCGCTCAGTTGCCCGTCAGCAGGCTGCGGACCTCTTCCTGGGTGATGTAGCTGACCTCTTCGGTGCCGGTTTCGGTGAATTTCCAGGTCACCGCCGGGGCGGCCACGTCGCCATTGGCGTCAAAGACCACGTTGCCCGTGGCCCCCTGGTACATCACCGTGCCGCCCGCGCCGAGCACCTCGATGGCCTGGGCAAAGCCGTCGGCATCGGCGGTCACCGGCGTGCCGGCCGGATCGGTCACCCGGGCCACGGCGGCGGCGATGTCCTTGCCCGTCGCATCGGGGCCGGCGGCCTGCATGGCCAGCAGGGCGATCATCGCCGCGTCATAGCTGTTGGGCAGGCCCGGGCCGTTGGGCGCGCCGCCGAAACGCTCGGTATAGCTGGCGACGAAGGCATCGGCGCTGGCCACGCGCGGCGCGGCATTGTCCATGCCCACGGCCTGGGTCAGGTATTTCGCGCCCACGGCCTCGCGGAATTCATCCGAACGCAGCGAATTGGAAAAGACCATCTTCTGGCCGCCGCCCAGTGACAGCCATTCGCGGATCAGCACGCCGCCCTCGGTCGGATAGAGCAGGCCCACGATGCCCTCGGGCGCCCCGGCCAGGGCGCTGGTCACCTCGGCCCGGTAGGACGGCTGGTTGGCATTGACGGCCACGCTTTCGATCACCTCGATGCCCAGGCCTTCGAGGTAGCCGGCCAGCCGCTTTGCGTAATCCTGGCCCCAGTCGTCGTTCTTGTAGAACAGCGCCACCTTGCCCAGGCCCTGGTCCTGCACGATCCTGGCCGTCACCGCGGCCTGGATCTCGGTCGTGGGATAGGTGCGGAACCACAGGCCCTCGGTCTTGCCCTCCTGGGCCAGCTCGGTAAAGGCCGTGGCCGCCGAGCAGCAGGAGAATTCGGGGATGCCCGCCGGCACGGCCACGGTGGTCAGGATGGGCATCGACACGCCCGAACCCACGGCGCCCAGCAGCAGCTTGGCACCGTCGAGGTCGACCAGGGCCTTGGCCGCATCGACGCCGACCTTGGGGTCGTTCTGGGAATCGCGCAGCATCAGGTCGACGGTGCAGCCGTTGACCCCGCCGCCGGCATTGGCCTGGTCGACGGCAAATTGCGCCGTCTCGGCGATCGGCCGGCCCCAGTCGAGCGAGGTCGGAAAGATCCCGCCGATCTTGACCGTGCAGGATTGCGCCGCCGCGCCGCTGGCCAGGGCCGCAAGGCCCGCGCCCATGGTCAGCGCCAGGGCCAGGCCGGCCGGCCGGGTGGTTTTGGTCTTGGATGTCATGGTCTTCTTGGCTCCCTGTTGGCCGGGGAACTTGCCCCGGATTGGTTCCTGTTGATCTTGTTGGTCCGGTTGGTCCTGTTGGTCCCGGCCGGTGTCAGGCCCGGTTCCGCTGTCCTTGCCCGTGCCAATCCCGGTGCCAATCCCGGTGCGGATCCCCGTGCCACCGGCCCGGCCGTTGCCGGGGGGCGTGCTGGGGTCCGGCCGGTCATCGCCGCGCCTCGCGGCGCCCGGGCCGGGCAATCAGCAGCCGCTCGGGAAACAGCCCCTGCGGCCGCCAGAACAGCATGGCCACGATGACCGTGCCGATCAGCACGTATTGGATCGACCCGGTGTAAAGCTGCATCTCAAGCGGGGCGAAACGCGCCAGGGCCCAGCCGCTCAGGGTCCAGGCCGCCCAGACCAGCACCGTGCCCAGGATCGCCCCGGCATTGTTGCCCGCCCCGCCGACGATCAGCATGGCCCAGATCTGGAAGGTCAGGATGGGCAGCACGTCCTGCGGGCTGACAAAGCCGTAGAACGTGGCAAAAAGCCCGCCCGACAAGCCCATGATGACCGACCCGGTGACAAAGGCCGTCAGGCGCACCCGGGCCGGGGCCTTGCCCAGCGACCGCGCGGCGGTCTCGTCTTCGCGGATGCCGCGCAGCAGCCGGCCGAAGGGCGAGGCCACCAGCCGTTCGAGAAAGAGATAGACCGCGCCCAGCACCAGCAGGACAAAGGCCAGGAACCCGGCATTATAGGCCAGCCCGGCGCCAAGAACGTCTTGCAGCGGCCGTTCGAACCCGCGCAGGCCCTGGGCTCCGCCGCTCAGCCAGCTGGCATTGCGCGCCACGCTTTCAAAGGTGATGGCCACGCCAAAGGTCGCGATGGCCAGGTAATCGTGGCGCAGGTGCAGGGTGAACCGCCCGACGACCAACGCCAGCAGCCCGGCGCCCAGCCCGCCGCCGGCCAGGGCCAGCAGGTAGGGCAGGGCCAGCCCGCCCAGCCGGTCGGGCTGGTCCATGCCGCCCAGGATCAGCGTGACATAGGCGCCCATGCCGAAGAACGCCGCCACGCCGCCGTTGAAGAGGCCGGTATTGCCCCATTGCAGGTTCAGCCCCAGCACGGCGATGGCCAGGATGGCCGCCATGGTCGAGAAGAACACCAGGTAGGAAACCACGCCGATCATGCCCGTTCCTCTCCGAAAAGGCCGTTGGGCCGGATCATCAGCACGACGAGGATGATCAGGAACGGAAATGACGGGGCATAGCCCGAGGGCACGACCAGCAGCGCCAGGTTGGCCGCGATGCCGATGACAAAGCCGCCGGCCACGGCGCCATAGACCGAGCCGATGCCGCCGACGATCGTGGCGGCGAAGACCGGCAGCAACAGGTCCGAGCCCATCATCGGCGTGATCTGGTTGGTCAGCCCGTAGAACACCCCGGCCGCCGCGGCCAGCCCGCCGCCGATCAGCCAGACCGCGGCAATGATCCGCGACAGGCGGATGCCGTTGACCTGGGCCAGGGCCGGGTTCTCGGCCACCGCGCGCAGGGCAAAGCCGAAGGTCGTGCGCGACAGCACCAGGTGCAGAAGGCCCATGCAGACCAGTGCGGCGACCAGCACGAAGATCTGGTCGGGCTTGACCAGGATCAGCGGGTCACGGCTGAGCACCATGGCAAAGGCGATGTCGTCGCTGTAGAACACCGGCGACAGGCCGAAGGCCAGGCCGATCAGGTTGCGCAGGATCAGCGCCACGCCGAACGAGGCGAAGACCATGGATTGCGGCACGCCCCGCGCGCGCACCCGGCGAAAGACCAGCCGGTCGATCAGCACCGCGCTGAGCCCGGTCAGGCCCATCGACAGCACCATGGCCAGCAGCAGGGCCAGGCTCATCGACAGCGGGCCGATGGCCGCGCCCAGCGGGGGCAGCACCACGGCCAGCACCCGTTCGAAGACCAGCGCGCAATAGGCCCCCACCGACAACAGCTCGGCATGGGAGAAATTGGCAAAGCGCAGCATGTGCATGACCATGGTCAGCCCGATCGCGCCCAGCGAATAGATGGCGCCCACCAGCACCCCGTCGATCAGCGACTGGATCATGATGTCACCCTTGCGCGCTTGCCGCCCAGGTAGATGTCGGCCACCACCCGGTCGCCCAGCAGCTCGGCCGCCTTGCCGTCGACCTGGTTGCGGCCCTCGGCCAGGATGTAGCAGTGATCGGCCAGTTTCAGCGCCTGGGTCACGTTCTGTTCGACCAGCAGGATCGTCACGCCCTGGCGCGTCAGGTCGCGGGCCATGCCCAGCACCTCCTGCGCGGCCATCGGCGACAGCCCGGCCGAGGGCTCGTCCATCAGGATCAGCCGCGGCTCGACGGCCAGGGCATTGGCCACGGCCAGGAACTGGCGCTGCCCGCCCGACAGCGCCCCGGCCTTTTCGCCGCGCTTGGCCGCCAGGGGCGGAAAGGTCTCGTAGAGCCGTTCCAGCCGGGCCTTGCGCGCCTTGCCCGCCCGGCGCAGCGCCAGGGCGAGGTTTTCCTCGATGGTCAGCGAGCGGAAGATGTTGTCGGTCTGGGGCACATAGGCCATGGCCTCGTCGGCCAGGGCATGGGGCGCGATATTGGTGATGTCGCGGCCGTCGTGGCGCACCTGGCCGGCGCTGACGGGCACCAGCCCGGCAATCGCCTTGATCAGCGTCGACTTGCCCGCGCCGTTGGGCCCGATGATCACGGTCACGCTGGCCGGGGCCACGGCGATCGACACGTCGCGCAGGATCGGCAGGTCGGGCACATAGCCCGCGGTCACGCCGCTGGCCGTCAGGATCGGCTGGGGCGTGTCAGAGGAGGGCGTGTCTGCCGGTGTCGTGCCCTGGCGGGCCACGTTCGAGGGGCGCGCATCTGTCGGGGACGCGGCGGAGGAACTCGGATCAGCCGGTCTTGCATCGGTCGGGGCCGCATCGGGCCGGGGCGGGCGCATGTCAGGCATCGGCCGGCGCTCCCAGGTAGGCATCCAGCAGCACCGGGTTGGCCCGGGCCTCGTCCGCCGTGCCCTCAAAGATCACCCGGCCTTCGGCCAGGGCGATCACCGGGTCGCAATGGCGCATGATGAAATCCATGTCGTGTTCGATGATCAGAAAGGTCGTGCCCTGGCGGTTGAGCTCTTCGATCTTCTCGATCAGTACGCCGGTCAGCGTCGGGTTCACCCCCGCCGCCGGCTCGTCCAGCAGGATCAGCCGCGGATCGCCCATCAGCACGCGGGCCAGTTCCAGCAGCTTCATCTGCCCGCCCGAGATCTTGCCCGCCGGGTGATCGGCCAGCGGTGCCAGCGTCACGAAATCCAACACCTCAAGCGCCTTGCGCCGAAAGGCCGCTTCCTGCGCCCGCACCTTGCCAGGCCGCAGGAACAGCCCGCCCAGCCGTTCGCCGGCCTGGTCCTGGGGCGCCAGCATCAGGTTTTCCAGCACCGACATCCGGGCAAAGGGCCGGGGGATCTGAAAGGTCCGGCCCAGCCCGGCGGCATAGCGCGCATCCGGGGCCAGCCCGGTGACCTCTTGCCCGTCCAGCCGCACCTCGCCGGCGCTGGGGCGCAGCTCGCCGGTCAGCAGGTTGAACAGCGTCGACTTGCCCGCGCCATTGGGTCCGATCAGCCCGGTGATCGAGCCCCGGCGCACCGTCAGCGATACGTCGTCCACCGCCCGGAACGGGCCGAAATCGCGGGTCAGCCCGCGCGTCGTCAGCAGGCCGTCAGCCATCGACCGTCCCGAGGGTGCTGTCGTCGGGCCGCGTGTTGAGATTGTATTTCATGATCCGCCCGTGGCGGCCGGCCCGTTCGCCTTCCAGCCCATAGACCGGCCCGTCCGGCCCGCCGGCCCGGTCCAGCACGGCCTGGATCATCGCCCGGTCCGCCGCATCCATGGCAAAACCAAAGACCTCCAGCGTCTTGGGCAGGTGGCGGGCATAGCGCGCGCCGACGATGGCCGCGGCGACCTGCGGCCGGTCCAGCACCCAGCGCGTGGCCACCGACGACAGCGACACGCCATGGCGGTCGCCCACGGCCTTCAGCGCGGCCAGCAACTCCTGGAACAGCGGCCAGGGCCCGAATTCGTCGATGATCAGCCGGTACTTGATCAGCGAGCGGTTCTCGAAGGCAAAGCCCGGATCCTCGGCGCCCAGCCATTTCTCGGTCAGGAAACCTCCGGCCAGCGTGCCGTAACACAGCAGCTGCATGTCATGGGCCGCGGCCCAGTCGGTCAGCCCGTTCTCGGGCCGGCGGTCCAGCACCGAATACTGCACTTGGGCCGAGGCCACGTCATAGCCCGCATCGGTGAACCGGGCGATATTGTCGTATTCCCAGTTGGTCACGCCCAGGTTGGCGATCTTGCCCTTTTCCTGGCAGCGCCGCAGCACCTGCAGCGCCTCGACGGCATCGCCCTGGGCCAGGTCCCACCAGAAGAACTGCACCAGGTGCAGCCGGTCAATCTGCAGGCGCTTGAGCGAGCGGTCGATGATCGCCTCGACGCCCTCGGCGCCGATGGTCGGCAACAGGCCCAGGTCGGGCACCAGCTTGGTATGCACGATCGCCCGGTCGGCAATCGCCGCGCCCCGGCGCCGGCGGACATCGGCGATGAACTCGCCGATCATCTCCTCGACGCCGGTATAGATGTCGGCGCAGTCGAAGGTCGTGATGCCCGCGTCGAGAAAGGCCTCCATGTCGGCGATGGCCGCGCTGCGATCGACCGCGCCATGATCGCCGGCCAGCTGCCAGCCGCCCTTGATCACGCGCGAGATTTCGTGGCCGGGGCGGAGCAGGGCGGTTTCTGTCGTGCTCATGCGTCGGGGTCCTTCTTGTCGGGGTCTTGTGCGGGGGCGGGCGTGTCGCCGGCCTCCCAGTAGGGCGTGCCGCGCTGGTCGGGCAGGCCGGTCGTGGCGGCATGACTGAACCAGCGCCGGCCCTCGCGGGTGATGCGGAACCGGCCCCCGCAATGGGGGTCGGGGCAGGCGATCTCGGCGTCAGTGGTCATCCAGTCATGGGCATCGGTGTCGCGCTGCTTGGCCGGCAGCAGCGGCAGGATGGCGGCCAGGGCATACATCGACACCCGGTCCATCCGGTCGAACACCAGGGTTTCGCCGATCACGGCAAAGCTTTCGCCTTCGACATGGCGACAGACCGGCACCCGGCCGTCCAGCACGACCGTGACCCGCAGGTCATGCAGCCAGAAGCCCTTTTCATCCATCCGCCGTCCCATCCGTTGGTCCTGTCCGGTCTCTCGCCCGGCGCTCCTGCGCGGCGCGGCCGCTCTCCGGCCCGGCAAAAGGTCCGTTTCGCAGGCAGCCGCCCCATTCAGCTGTGATATTTTATATTTGATGTTGTGTAATCGGCTTGTCCAGCCGGTTCCTTCGGCTACACTTCGATCAAGGGCAGGTTGCACAGGATTGACGCAGACGGGCGATGGACGGACCGCGTATCGAACGGATCGAGCAATCCAAGCTCCGCGAAAGCGCCTATTCCGCCCTGCGCGGGGCCTTCATGCGCGGTGAATTCGCGCCCGGCACGGTGGTCAGCCTGCGCACGCTGGCCGACCAGCTGGGCACGTCCATGACCCCGGTGCGCGAGGCCGTGCGCCGGCTGGTGGCCGAAGGCGCCTTTGTCGACACGCCCAGCCGCAAGCTCGAGGTGCCGCCCTTTGACGAACGGCGGATGAAGGACCTCAAGGCGGCGCGGCTGGCGCTGGAAACCCTCGTGCTGCGCCAGGCCTTCGCGGCCATCACCCCGGCGGATATCGCCGCGCTGCGGGCCATCATCGACCGGCCGTCACATGCCGGGGCAGGGCCGGTTCCTGCACCGTCACCCGATGCCGTCGCCGGGCAACCCGCGCCGCCGCCCGTCGCGGCATCGCCGGCTGCCTCCGATGCCGCACCGTCATCCCAATCCGCTCAGGCCTCGGCCGTCGGGTCCGCATCTGCCGGTCCGAACGCCCCGGCCAGTCTGTCCACATCGGCTGATCCAACTGACCCGGCCGCGATTCCGACATCGGCCACCCCGACCACCCCGGCCGCAGGTCCCGCATCCTCGGCCACTGCTCCCGCCTCATCACCGGCCCACATCCCGGACGCCATGCCGACCCGCCGGGCCATCGACCTCGAAGCCAACCACGACTTCCATTTCACCCTCTACCGCCTGTCCGGCTCCGAGGTCCTTCTGCCCATGGTCGAGGCGCTCTGGCTGCAATACGGCGCCTATCTCAACCGGATCATCCACCAGGACGCCGCCCTGCGGCTCGAAGAACACGCCCACCACCGCGAGATCGTCCAGGCCCTGTCCTCGGGGGACCTCACCGCCGCCGAAGCCGCCCTGCGCGCCGATATCGACCGCAGCTTCGGCGTCCTGCTTCCCCCCGACTGACCTCGCCGTCCGGTCGCCGTCCGGTCCTTTGCCGCGCTGCGTCCCGGTGGCCGCCTGGCGTCCCAATCCGGCGGCCCACGGTCACCCCCCGCGTCACGCAATCCATCTGCGCGGCTTCCTGACGCTCCGCTCACGGCCCGCGCCATGCACTCAGCCAACGCATCTTCCCCGAACCAGGCCTGCGCACCACGCCCCGCGCCCAACCCACGCGCCAACCCGGGCTGTACACACACAACCAACGCCCCCCTTCGGCCTCCTGCCTCCGGCTCAACCCAAGCCCAAACCCAGCGCCCGGAAATCGCCCCAGGCCACCGGCCCAATCCACACACCAATCCAACGCAGCACCTCCTTCCCGTACCTCGCCCAAATTCCGCGCCACACCCCTGCTTCTTTCTCTTCTCAAGTATTCCCGGGGGAGTCCTCCACCGGAGGACGGGGGCAGCGCCCCCAGCACCGTCGAAACCCGCGTCGGGCTCACCACCTTCTCTGGTCCGCCCGCCTGTTCCACAACGCACCCAACCCCATTGTCCCATCCCTCACGTCGAACACAAAATCACCCGATCCCGCGCGCAACTCCCTTGCTGTAGGCAAAACCATAAGATTACAATCAATTTGCACCACACACCCGGAAAACCCCCATGCCCCCCGACCACCCGACCGATCCCACGACCCCGGCCAATCCCGCCCGCATGATCGCCCCGGGGCCCGGGCGGCGGGTCCTCGTTGTCGGGGATTACATGCAGGACATCCTTGTCCGGCCCGAAGGCCCGTCCATTCCCGGGGCCGATCGTCGGGCCGAAATCCGTATCACCCCGGGTGGATCCGGGGCGAACCAGGCCGCCTGGCTGGCGGCCGAAGGCGTGGATGTCATCCTGGTCGCGCGGGTCGGCGCGGGTGACCTGAACGACGTGAAGAACGACCTGCAAGCATATGGCATAACGCCACAAATATCCGCCGACCCCCATGTTCCAACCGGCTCGATCGTCTCGATGATTGCCCCCGATGGTCAGCGCTCGTTCTACACGTCGCGTGGAGCCAATGACCGGCTCAGCCCGTCCGACCTGCCGCCAGGCCTGCTGGATGGAGCCGCCCTGCTGTTGGTCTCGGGCTACTTGCTGCTGACCGAGCCGGCGCGCGGCACCTTGCGCGGGCTGATCGCCGAGGCCGTCGCGCGGGGCATCCCGGTGGCCGTCGACCCCGGCTCGGCCTCGTTCCTTCAGGACATCGGCCCGGCGGAGTTCCTCGACATGATCGCCGGCGCCAGCATGCTGATCCCCAATACCGACGAGGCCGGGGTTCTGGCCGCATCCGACGATCCGGCGGAGCAATCCCGTGTCCTGGCCGCCCGGTTCCCCCTGCTGATCGCCAAGGGCGGCGCCGGGACCGCGCGGCTTTATGCCCAGGGCGCCTGCATCGCGGCGGTCGAGCCGCAGGATGTTGATGTCATTGATACAACCGGCGCAGGTGATGCCTTTGTCGCCGGCTTTGTCGCGGCCTGGCTGGGCGGCGAAGATGGGGCGGATTGCCTGGCCCGGGGCCATGCCGTCGCCGCCCGCGCCGTGGCGCGCATGGGCGCCCGGCCGGCGTGATCGCAGGCTGCCCCGGCGCCCGGATCAATACCCCCGTCAGGCTGCAGCCGGTGCCCTGGCGGCGGCCACGCAATCGGCCGGAGCCAGCAACCCGCCATCGGTGATGTAGCCCGTGATCAGCGCCGCCGGGACTACCTCGAAGAACTGGTTTACCACCGTCACCCGCCCGGTTGCGGCCATGTCCCAATCGCCGACCAGCTCGGCATCGGGGCGGATCTCCATGTCCACCTCGGCGCTGTCGCCCAGGTGCACCTTGCTCAACTCGGCCGCCACGTAGAAGGGCACGCCGTACTCCCGGCAGATCAGCGCCAGCGGCAGCGACCCGGTCTTGTTGGCCATCGACCCGTCCGCCAGGATTGCATCGGCGCCCACGATGGCCACGTCGGCCTGGGGCGCGGCGATGCCCATGCCCGCGTCGCTGAACAGGGTCATCCCGGCCGGCAGGTCGGCCAGCATGCTGGCCATCAGCCGGCTTTCGCGCAGCGGGCGGCTTTCGGTCAGCAGGATGCCCGCCGCGTCCAGCCCGGCCATGTTGTGGCGCAAGACATTGATCAGGCTCTCGGAAAACGAATGGGTCATGACCGTGATCCCGTCGCGGAACAGCGGCGTGCCGGCCTGGGCCAGGGCCAGGATGGCCCGTTCGCTGTCGGCCACGAAACCGCGCATGGCCCGCACCACCGCCTGTGACAGGCCGGGGCCATCCCCCTGGGCGTGCATCGTCGCCCGGGCCAGGTCGGCCACGGCGCGCACGCTCGTCATCGACGGCTTGGTCGTTATGCCCCAGGCGCAGGCTTCGTCCAGCGCGGCGGTCAACTCGGCCGGGGTCGCCTGGGCATGGGCCTCGGCGGTCAACGCGATCACCTCGGCCACGGCCCGGCCAAAGGCGCTGCCGCCCTTGACCTCGTTGTCGGCAATGCGGCGGCGCAGTTCGGTCAGTTCAGTCATGTGGGCAGGTCCTGGTTGCGGCCCCGTTCGAGGCGAAAGGTAAATCGTTCGGCGTCGTACTGGCTGCGCGCCAGCTCGACCGCCCGGCCATCGCCGTCATAGGACAGCCCGTCGATGCGCAGCATCGGGTGGCCGAAGGCCAGCCCCAGCGGAGCGGCCAGCGCGTCATCGGCACGGATCATGTCCAGCTGGCCTTCGGAGAAGGTCAGCCGCAGCCCGGCCTGCGCCAGCAGGCCATAAAGCGATTGCCCGGCGGCCAGCCGGGCGGCATCGCCGGCCTCGCTCAGCCCGGCCGCGTCAGCGGCAAAGGGCGCCAGCCAGCTTTCCAGCAGGATTGCCGGTCGCCCCCGCACGGCCAGGACCCGGCGCAGCCGGGGAATGGTCGTGCCGGGCGCCAGCCCCAGCGGAGCGGCCACGCGAGGCTCGGCCGCCACCCGGTCGATCCGGCTGTCGAGCACGGCGAACTCGACCCGCGCCGCGCGCAGGCTGTCGGTGGTGCTGGCCAGCAGGCGCAGGGCGTATTGCACCCGGGGTTCGGTCACAAAGGTGCCACGGCCCTGCAGCCGCTCGATCCGCCCCGATTGGGCCAGGCTGGCCATGGCCATGCGCACGGGGGCCAGGCTGACCCGCAACTGCGCGGCGATCTCGCGTTCGGTGGGCAGCCGGTCACCGGGAGCAAACCGCCCGGCGTCCAGCTCGGCATTCAGCCAGCGCCGGACCTTTTCGTGCAGCGGTTCGCGGGAATGGGGATCAAGCGGCGATGGGGGCAAGGCGGGGCTCCGGTCTGCTGTGGGGCGATCTTGATATAAGATTATAATCTTGTCAAACGCCGCGGGCCGCGGATCGGTGCATCACCGGGTCAAAAAAGGGCCGCGGGCGATGCCGCGGCCAGTCTGGGGGAGATCGGGATCGAAAGGGCGCCGCCGGTCATGGGCGGCGCCCGGTCAGGGCAGGTGCCCGGGCACGAGACGGGGCACGGGACAGGGCACGATGCCCGTCACGGCTCTGGAAACGGGCCGCCCGCTCACGCGCACCAGCGCAGGATCTGGATGGCGATGGCCTTGGCACAGGCGACCAGGTCGGCGATTTCGACCTGTTCGTTGGGCTGGTGGGCAAAGGCCGGATCGCCGGGGCCGAAATTGATCGTCGGCGTACCGCCCAGGGTCGTGGGCAGGCCGATGTCGCTGTGGGCGCCGAACCCGTCCAGCGCCGGGTTCAGCCCGGCCTGGGTGGCGGCTTCCTGCATCGACAGGACCGACGGGTGGTCGGCCGGGATCTCGGCGCAATCGGCATCGAGGATCCATTCGACCCGGGCGGGATGGGCGCGCAGGTAGGGATCAACCTCGCAGATCCGGGCGACGTGCTCTTCGATTTCCCGGCGCACCTTGCCGCCCAGGGCCACGTCGTCATGTTCGTGGGGCAGGTACTGGGCATCGAAGGTGATCACCCCGCGCCCGGCGATCGAGGCCGGGTGTTCGCCGACCTCCAGCCCGGTGACGATGATCTGGTTGGGCAGGGGCATCAGCGGGTGGTTCTTGGCCGGGTCGTATTGCCAGCGCCGGTTCAGCACGTCGATCCCGTCCAGCACCTGGCGCGTCAGGGTCACGGCATCGACCGGGCCGGTCTCGTTCCAGCCCTTGGGCACCAGCTCGGCATGGCCGCCGATGCCGTCGATGATGATCCGGCCCCACAGGATGCCGTGGCAGAGTGGGGCGATGCGGTTGTCGGTCGGCTCGGTCATGATCCCGGCATCAGCCCGGAACCCCCGGTCGACCATGGCCAGCGAGCCCATCCCGCCGATTTCTTCATCGACAACCGTGGTGAAGACCACGTCGCCGCGCAGGGGCAGGCCCAGTTCGTGCACGGTTTCCAGCGCCAGCAGCATGGCCGCCACGCCGCCCTTCATGTCGACGGCCCCGCGGCCGTGGATGCGCCCGTCGATGATGCGGGCGACAAAGGGATCGGTGGTCCAGTGTTCGATCGGCCCCGGGGGCACGACGTCGATATGGCCGGTCAGCATCAGAGACCGCCCGCCGCCGCTGCCCTTCAGCGTGCCGCCCAGGTTGGGCCGGCCGTCGAAGGTGCGGCCCTTGTGCGCGCCGGCCCGACCTTCGTACTTGGCATAAAGCGCCGGGCCGTCGGGTTCCCACAGGTCGGTTTCCATGCCCATCGCGGCCAGGCGCTGCTGCAGGTAGATCTGGCAATCGCGTTCACCGGGGCCGGCCTCGGTCGGGTCCGATTTCACGATCGAGGGGAAGTTGATCAGGTCGCAGAGCGTCTCGGCCAGCCGGTCGGCCCGGGCGTCGAGATGGTCTGAAATGCGGGCGATGTCGTCTTGGGTGACAGCCATGGGTCATTTACCTCGGTTCATGGAATAACGGTCGGCGAAGAGCGCGACGATCAGCAGAAGGCCCACGCAGCCGACCTGCCAGACGGGGTTCAGCCCGCCCTGCAACATGGCCGTCTTGAGCGTGACGATGAGCAGCACGGCGGCCAGCACGCCGGGAATGGCGCCCTTGCCCCCGTCGATGGCCACCCCGGCCAGCATGACGGCGGTCAGCGCCTCAAGCTCGAGGTTCAGGCCGATGTTGGGCCGGCCGCTGCCCAGCCAGGCGATCGAGACAAAGCCCGCGGTGCCGCAGAGCGCGCCGGTGATGGTGTAGATGATGAACCGCAGCCGATCGACGGCGATGCCCGACAGGTGCGCGGCCTTTTCGCCGGCGCCCATGGCATAGATCCAGCGGCCCCAGGAGGTCTGCCAGAGCAGCAGGATGGCCACCAGGTAGGCCGGCACGACCAGCCAGAGGAAAGGCAGGGGCAGGATGCCCCAGCTGCCCCGGCCCCAGGTTGTCAGCCAGGCCGGCAAGCCGCCCAGCGAGGCGCCGTTGGTCAGGGCCAGGGCGCTGCCGGAATAGAGGTAGAACGTGCCCAGCGTCAGGATCAGCGGGGTGACGCGCAGCGTGTTGACCAGCCAGCCGTTGAACGCGCCCAGCACGGCGCCGAGCAGCGGGCAGAGGATGATCAGCCCCCAGGCCGGCAGGCCCGCGGAAAAGGCCATGGTGCCCAGAACGGCGGTCAGCGACACGGTGCCCCCGACCGACAGGTCGACGCCCGATCCGCCGATCACCACCAGCCCCTGGCCCAGGGCCACCAGGGCCAGCAGGGTCGAGAATTGCAGGACCGAGGTCATCGTACAGGGAGACAGCACCCAGGGCTGCACGGTGACCAGGAACAGCAGCAGCGCGGCCCAGAGCACCATCAGCATGATCACGACCAGGTGGCTGCGCAACCCGTGCAGCCGGGCCAGCATGGCCGGGCTGAGGCGCGCGGATGGTCCGGTTCGGCCGCCGGGGTCGGTCGGGCCGCCCGGGCCGGTTGCGGGGCGGGGGGTGCTCGGGGCGGTCATGCCGGGCTCCTCGACTTGATCAGGTGGTTGAGGCGGCCGCTGGCCACTTCGATGGCCAGCACGGCCAGCAGCAGCCCGCCGGTCACGACGGTCTGCCACAGCGAGGGCACGCCCATCATCAAAAGGCCGTTCTGGATGATCCGCAGCAGGGCCACGCCCAGCACGGTGCCGATGATCGAACACCGCCCGCCGGTGATGGCCGTGCCACCCAGGATCACGGCCGCGATGGCTTCGAGCCCGATGGCCGTGCCGACGGTCATGGTCACGTTGCGATAGGTGGCGATGAAGATGATCGCCGCCGCGCCGCCGAGCGCGCCGCTGATCACATGGGTCAGCACGCGGATGCGGGTGACGGGCAGGCCCGACAGCCGGGCGCGCAGCTCGGAATGGCCGACGGCCAGGATGTGCAGGCCGAAACTGGTCCGGCGCAGCATCAGCCAGATCGCCCCGTAGAGCGCGGCAATGCCCCAGATCGTCATCGGCAGGCCGAAAAGGGGCGTGGCCAGCGCCTGGGTCAGCGTGTCGGGCACGCCCGACATCCATTGCCCGCCGAGATAGAGATAGATGGCCATGCGCAAGACGCCCATGATGCCCAGCGTGCCGACGATCGGCGGGATCTGCCCGCCGACGACCACGCCGGCCACGCCCAGCCCGATCACCGCGCCCACCGCCGGGCCGATCAGCAGCACCGCCAGCAGCGGCCAGCCGTCGAACAGGGCCTGGCCGACGAACAGCGCGCAGAACCCCATGGCAATGCCGATCGAGATGTCGACCGCGCCCATGGCCATCAGCAGGGTCATGGCCAGCCCGATGACCAGCAGTTCGTAGCTGTTGCGCAGCACGGTCTGGGCATTGGCCAGCGTGGCGTAATTCGGCTCGATCAGGGCAAACAGGGTGGCCGTCACCAGACAGGCCAGGGCCAGCGTCAGCTCGCGTCCGTGGTCGGACCAGATGTTCATCGTTGCATCCCGGGGTCTTGTTGCTCGAGGGGGCCGCCCGGCGCAGCGGTCGCGCGGCCCGTTGGTGTCATGCGGGGGTGCCCCGGTCAGAAGTCGAAATCGTTGACGTTCTCGGCCGTGAAGACCGCCGGTTCGCCCAGCAGCAGGATGCCCGTCTCGGCATCGAAGGTGACCGGCGCGTCAAAGGTCGGCACGGTGTTCTCGGCGGCAAAGGGGGTGCCCTCGATCAGCTGCTTGCCGGCCCAGACGGTCAGGTAGCCCAGCTTGTAGGGGTCCCACAGCACCGAGAACCCGAAGGCGCCGCTTTCAATGTAGCTGCGCACGGTGTTGGGGCTGCAATAGCCGGTGCCGATGATCTCGCCGGTCTTGCCCGCGGCCTCGATGGCCTGGCCGACACCCGGGCAGGTCGAGGACGCCACCGAGATCACCGCGTCCAGCTCGGGCGTGGCCGAGATCAGGTCCGAGGTCAGCTGCGCCGCCCGTTCGGCCGTGCCGCCGGCATATTGCGGGTCGAGCAGGGTCATCTCGGGGTATTCGGCCGCCGCGCGTTCCTGCATGAAGCCGATCCAGGCGTTCAGGTTCGACGAGGTCGCCTCGCCCGAGACGATGCCGATGGTCGCGTCCTTGCCCACCCGTTCGGCCAGCTCGTCGATGATCGTGTAGCCCAGCCCCTCGTCGGTGGCCTGGGCGACATAGACCGGACGGCCGCTGTCGGCGGCATCGCTGTCGGAGGTGAACAGGACCGCGTCCGAGGCCTCGGCTTGCTGGACCAGCGGGGTCATGGCCGAGGCGTCGATGACGCTGACCGAGATGGCATCGACGCCCCGGGCAATCAGGCTCTGGACGATCTGCAGCTGGTCGACGGGGTTGGCATCGACGGGGCCGGTATAGATGAACTCGACACCCAGGTCCTCGCCCGCGGCCAGGCCGCCGGCTTCCATCGAGTTGAAATAGGGAATGCCGATCAGCTGCGGCACGAAGGCGACCGAGGGCGTGTCCTGGGCCAGGGCGGGGCCGGCGGTGGCGGCGGCCAGGCCCAGCGTGGCGGCGGTCAGGGCCAGCAGGCTGGCGCGGGGGGACGGGGTCTTGGGCATGAGTGTGTTTCTCCGTGTTGGTCGTGAAACTGCTTGGCAGCGGTATTGGCGGCGAAATGGCCGCTTGGTGGAGGCCCGGTCGCCCGGACCCCGGGCCGGCCTACTGGCGCAGCCGTTCGTCCAGCGCCCGGGCATCGGGATGGGCGCCGGTGATCAGCGAGACGATCTCGTCCGGGTCGGTTTCCGACCGGTGGCGCTCGGCGATCTTGTGGCCCCGGCGGAAGACGCACATGCGGTCCGAGACCTCGAAGACATCGGCGATGTTGTGGCTGATCAGCACCACGGCACAGCCCCGTTCGGCGAGCCGGCGGGCCAGCGACAGGACCTTGCGCGTCTCGGCCACGGCCAGGGCGGCGGTGGGTTCGTCCATGATGACCACCCGGGCATCCAGGTTCAGCGCCCGGCTGATCGCCACGGCCTGGCGCTGGCCACCCGACAGCCCGCCGACCAGCGCGCGGGTGTCGTGGATATGGGCGTCCAGCGTCTTGAGCAGCTCGGCCACCCGGGCCTGCATCTCGCGCCGGCGCAGGAAGGGCAGGCCCAGCACCCGGCGCGTCAGCTCGTGACCCAGGAAGACATTCTCGGCCACGGTCAGGTTCTCGCTGAGCGCCAGCTCCTGGTAGATCGTCGCGATGCCATGTTCGGCGGCGTCCTTGGGCGAGGCGAAGCGCACGGCCTGTCCGGCCATTTCCAGCGTGCCGTCACTGGCCGGATGGGCTCCGGCCAGGACCTTGACGAAGGTTGTCTTGCCCGCGCCGTTGTCACCCAGCAGGGCGGTGACCTCGCCGGCGCGGATGTCCATGTCGACACCGGCCAGCGCGGTCAGCGCGCCGAACCGCTTGGTGATGCCGCGCGCCCGGACCAGGACATCGCCGGGCAGGGCGCCCTCGCCGAAACGGGGCGCGTCGGCGGGGCTGGATGTGCTGGCCTGCGGGGGTGCGGCGGTCATGGTCTCAGCCCTCCTTGCCGGTCAGCCAGTCGAGGCAGTTCAGCCAGATCTGCCGATAGCCCGGCCAGTCGATGAAATCCTGCGGAAGCCAGTGCGGGCCGACATCCGACGCCCAGGCGATCGACCGGCCCTTGCCGGCGGTGCCGGCCACCAGCAGCGGATGCGCGCCGTCGCCCTGCGGCAGCGTGGCCACGACCTGGGCATCGGCCCGGGGCACGATCTCGTTGGCGCCCAGCAACAGCGGCCAGTCGCCTTCGATGCCCTTCATCAGAGGATGGGCCGCATCGGTGACCACGGCCGAAAAGCCTTCGGGCACCTCGACGCGGTCGTCGAAGGGCAGGCAGGTCACGGGCAGCACCTCTTCGACCGGCGTCTTGTGCCAGCGGCCCTTGCCGTCGATGCCCTGGAAGGTCAGATAACCGCCGATCATCATCAGCCCGCCGCCCTGCAGCGTCCAGTCACGCAGCAATTTCAGGCGGTTGGGCCGGGGCTGGCTGCGCAGGAAGACATCGGGCGGCAAGAGCAGGGTATTGGCCCCGATGTCCGACAGGATGATCACGTCCCATTGCGACAGCCCGTCCATGTCATAGGCCAGCTGGTCGACGGCCTCGTGGGCGGGCATGTAGGTCACGGCATATTCGTCGCCGTCCACGGCCTCGACGAAAGGCTTGCCGCCGAGATGGAAATTCACGCTGTTGAATTGGTCGAAGCCCTTGAAATGGGTTTCGGCCGTGACCCAGCTCTCGCCCAGCAGCAGCACGTTCTTGGTCATGGTCGTTCTTGGTCCTTTGGGTTGTTCCGTGTCATCCGACACCAGTCGTTCAACGGGGCGGTTCAGCGCCCCGTGCGGCCGGGCGGCGGCCCGACCGAGGCCCGGCGCATCAGCGCGACGGGCAGTTTCAGGCAGGCCGGTTCGCTGTCGTCGCCCGGCGCCGGCGGGGCGGTCAGCCGGTCGCAGAGCAGCCCGACCGCCGCATCGGCCAGCGCATGGATCGGGTGGCGGATGGCCGTGATCGGCGGGTCCATGAAATCCAGCGGGGCCATGTCGTCGAAGGTCACCACCGAGATCTCGCGCCCCGGGCGCAGCCCGCGCGCGCGCATGACTTCCAGCGCGCCCATGAAGATCGCGTCCGACCCGGTGAACAGCGCCGTCACCTCGGGCGCCTCGTCCAGCAGCCGGTGCATCGCCTGGCGCCCGTGGTCGGCATCGTGCTCGCCATGGGCGACCATGTGGATGCGCGCCCCGGGGCCGGCCGCGGCCACCGCCCGGGCAAAGCCCGCGCCCCGTTCGATGGTGCTCATCAGGTTCTCGGGCCCGCCGATATAGGCGAAATCGCGGTGGCCGGCCTCGACCAACACCTCTCCGGCCAGGGCGCCGCCCTGGTCGTTGTCGGAAAACACCTTGGGCACGCGGGTGCCGGGAATGTCCTCGTCCACCAGCACGACCCGCGCGGCATTGTCGTTGACCAGCCGGGCCAGCGCGCCGTCATCGGCGCGGTTGGTGGCAAAGAGCAGCCCGTCGAACACCCCGTGCGACAGCCGGTCAAAGCTCTTGGCCTCGCCGTCGATCCGGTTGAGCGTCGAGGACAGGATAACCGACCGGCCGCGATCCAGGCTGACCGCCTCGGTGGCCGCGGCAAAGCGCGAGAAGAACGGGTTGGCGATGTCGGGCAGGGCCAGGCCGATCGTGTCCGACCGGCCCAGCGACAGCGACCGCGCATGGGGGTTGGGCCGGTAGTTCAGCGCCGTGATGGCCGCGTTGATCCGTTTGACCGTGTCCTCGGGCAGGGTGATCGCCCCGTTGAGAAACCGCGACACCGTCGGCGCGGCCAGCCCGGCATGGCGGGCGACGTCCTTCAGGCGGGCAGGTTTGGAAGTTGGCTCGGTCATGGGATGAGGATGGAATCATGAAACCGGTTTAGTAAATCGCTTTAGTGAGATGGGAACGTGATCTGATGTACAATTTTTGCCGTTTGCTGGAAAAATGGGCGTGGATTTGGGGTGATCTGCCCGGCGGATGGGCGTGACCGTCATGCGATTGTCATGCCGGGCCGGGTGACGCGGGGGGAATCACTCGCCCCCGCAGATCGGCTGGGGGTGCCTGCACGGGGTGAGGTGGCGGGATGGCCATTCGGCATTCCGCCCGCGCCGGCGGTCTTGGGGTGTCGGGCTTGGGCAGGTGATCCGCGTGACATCACCCCGCGGATCTGACGAGCCGGCAGGCGGCCCCGGCACGGGGCGCCGGAGGCGTGGGCCTTCACGCGGGTCGTCAGCTGGTCGGGGCAGTCAACCCCGGGGGCAAGCGGTCAGCCCGGGAGCAAGTCTCAGCGAGGCGGGACACGGTCAGAAGCGGAAACCGTCGACCGCGGCCATGTATATGCACGCCGCGCCCTCGGCCTCCGCGCCGGCTCGGCGCAAGCTGCGCCCCCGACTTGCGCACCGGGTAGTATATGCAAGCGGCCCCCTCGGCCTCCGCACCGGGTAGACGCAAACGGCACCTTTGGCCTCCGCTCCGTGTCTTTCACCGGGCGCGGACGTCGGACCGGCCATCAGCCCGGATGCGTGCTGACCTGGTAGTGCGAGCGGGCCAGCCATTCGGGCGCGGGATCGACCCCCCAGCCCGGCGCGTCGGTCACCACGGCCTGGCCGTCCCGGATCTCGTAGGGGTCCGAGGTGAACAGCCCGTATTGCCAGGGATAATAATCTGCCCCCTCGATCGAGAACTCCAGGTACTTGCCCGCATTGGGAATGGCCCGCAGCAGGTGCATGGTGAACAGCGTGACCATCGACAGATTGGCTGCATGGGGCGTGATCGGCAGGCCCGCCGCTTCGGCCATGCGGCAGACCCGCAGGGTGCGGGCAATGCCGCCCAGGTAACAGATGTCGGGCTGGGGCACGTCGACGATGCGCCGGTCGATCATGCCTTTCCAGTTGGCCATCATGCAATCCTGCTCGCCGCCGGTGACGTCGATCTCAAGCGCGTCGGTCACCTGCTTGGTCTGGTCGAACTCCCAGTAGGGGCAGGGCTCTTCGTAATGCGAGATGCCGTGATCCTGGAGCATGCGCCCGACCTCGATGGCCCGGGCCGGGGAATAGCAGGAATTGGCATCGACCAGCAGGGCCACGTCGTCGCCCAGGGCCCGGCGCATGGTCGGCACGATCTCTTCGGTGCGGCCCGGCCATTCGTCGGTGTCACGCCCGACCTCGGCGCCGATGCGGAACTTGAAGGCATCGAACCCATGGTCATCGCGCAGCCGGGCCATGCGCGCGGCCTCGTCCGCCGGGGTGATGTCGCGCTTCATCGACGAGCCATAGGCCCGCACCGACCCCGGCGTACCGCCGATCAAGGCACAGACCGGCAGGCCCTGGCGCCGGCCCAGCAGGTCCCAGATCGCCGTGTCCACGCCGCCCATGGCCCGGCGCAGGTAGGCCCCGGGAAACTTGTGCTCGCGGTCGCGCACCAGGTCCATCGCGGCGTCGATCTCGGCTAGCCCGTCGCAGGGCAGGCCCAGCACATGCGGCGCGACCTGGCGGTGCAGCACCTGGGCCGTGATGTCGGCGCAATAGGGCGCGACCTGGCCCCAGCCGGTGGCGCCGTCTTCGGTGGTCAGGCGTACAAAACAGACGAACGCGTCCGTGAAGGTTTCGATCGAAGTGATTTTCATATGTCCCGCGCCATGGCCCGAATTGATGTGCGTGCCGGCAAATTGTAGAAGGAATGGACTGAAGAACAGATCCATTTCGCGCAGGCTGTCGGACCAATTGATCGGCCATCTGCGGCGGGCGGGCCCGGGTGGCCCGGTCAGGAGGGGCATGAAACAGACCGCCGGCGCCCTGTTGTCGTCGATCCGGCTGGACCGCAATGCGCGGCAGGGGATCAGCGTGCAGCTCTACCTCGCCCTGCGCGAGGTCATCCTTTCGGGCGGGCTGCGGGCCGGAGAGCGGCTGCCTGCCACGCGCACCCTGGCCCGGGAAACCGGGGTGTCGCGCACCACGGTGATCGACGCCGTCGACCGTCTGGTCGCCGAGGGCATGCTGGTTTCGCGGGTCGGCGCGGGCACCTTCGTCAGCGACACGCTTGATCATGACAGGCCGCCACGCATGGCCGCCCCAGACCGGGCCGCGCCGGGCCGGCCGCCGCGCCTGTCCTATGCCATCGGCCATGCCGAGGACGCGCTGGCCCGTCGGGCCTGGCTGCCCCACAAGGGCGGGGCCTTTGTCACCGCGCTGCCCGCGCTCGAAGCCTTCCCGATGGCCCATTGGTCGCGCATCTCGGCCCGGCTGATGCGCGGCGACCGGGGCATGATGATGGGCTATGGCGAGCCCAAGGGCTATGCGCCCCTGCGCCGGGCCATTGCTACCCACCTGGCCGCGCTGAAGGGCCTGCGCTGCGATCCCGGCCAGGTCTTTGTGACCTGCGGAGCCCAGCATGCCTTTTCGCTGATTGCCCAGCTGTTGCTGAACCCCGGCGACCGGGTCTGGATGGAAAACCCCGGGGCGTCGGGCGCGCGCAACGCGCTGCTGGCCGAAGGTGCCGAGCTTGTGCCGGTTTCCGTGGATGATGAAGGGCTTGTGGTCCGCGATGGGCTGGACCGGGCGCCCCATTTCCGGCTGGCCTTTGTCACGCCCTCGCACCAGCAGCCGCTGGGCCACGTGCTGTCGCTGGGCCGGCGGTTTGAATTGCTCAAGGCCGCCGAGGATGCCCAGGCCGTGGTGGTCGAGGATGATTACGACAGCGAGTTCTACTTTGGCAACGCGCCCCAGCCGGCACTGTCGTCGATCGACGAGAACCAGCGGGTGATCTACGTCGGGACCTTTTCCAAGTCGCTCTTTCCGGCGCTGCGGCTGGGCTACATCGTCGTGCCGCCGCGCATGGTGGGGGCCTTTGACCGGATGTTCATGTCCTGGGTCAGCGGCCCGCCGACCCTGACCCAGGCGATCACCGCCGATTTCATGGACGAAGGCCATTTCGCCACCCACATTCGCCTGATGCGCCGGCTCTACAAGGCGCGTCACGATACGCTGGTCGCGGCCGCCCGCGACCTGGCCGGCGCGCTGGACGTGCAGCCGACGACGGGCGGCTTTCACACCCCGGCCTTCCTGGGCGCAGGCCTGTCCGAGGACCGGATCGTCGACCAGGCTGCCCAACGGGGCATCACCCTGGCGCCGCTGGGCCGATATTGCCTGTCTCCGCTGGACCGGCAGGGGCTTGTGCTTGGCTTCGGCTGCAGCTTGCCCGAAGATATCCGCCAGGGAGTGGCCGCCTTGCGTGCGCTGCCGGACATCGCGCGCAAATTGGCCTGACCGAATTGTCATATTGGATATCACGCCCCGACCAATCCTTGCCTAGGCTGACCTCGGGGAATTCCGCGCCGGGCCCGATCCATGCCCGCGCCGGGCTGCGAAAGGGCATCGATGGGGCCGTCTCCTGATACGAAGATACATCACCGATCCTACTGGCTGGACGGGGTGCGAGACGTCCCGGCGACGGGCGGCGAGCTGCCCCGGCGCACCGACGTGCTGGTCATCGGCTCGGGCTATACCGGGCTGAACGCCGCGCGCGTCACCGCCGCCGGCGGGCGCGACACGCTGGTGCTGGATGCCGGCGATCCCGGTTTCGGCTGTTCCACCCGCAACGGCGGCCAGGTCAGCACCAGCATCAAGCCCTCGCTGGCCCGGCTGACCGCCCGCCACGGCGCCGAAACCGCCCGGGCCATCCGCCAGACCGGGGTCGATGCGCTGGACTGGCTGGGCGATCTTGTCGAAAGCGCTGGGCTGGACTGCGATTTCCGGCGCTGCGGCCGGTTTCACGCCGCCCATACCCCGGCCCATTACGACGCGCTGACCCGCGACGCCGAGACCATGCGCCGCGAGGAGGGGATCGAGAGCTTTGCCGTGCCCCGGGCCGAACAATGGTCCGAGCTGGGCACCGACACCTATTTCGGCGGAGTGGTCTATCCGCGCCATTGCTCGGTCGATCCGGCCCGGCTGCACCTGGAGCTTCTGCGCCTGACGCTGGACGCCGGCGCGCGGGTCATCGGCCAGACCCGGGTCACGGCCATCGAACGGGGCGCGGACGGGTTCACCGTGACCACCGCCCGGGGCAAGGTGCGGGCGCGTGACGTGGTGGTGGCGACCAATGGCTATACCGATGGGCTGGTGCCCTGGATGCAGCGCCGGGTCATCCCGATCGGCAGCTACATCATCGTCACCGAAGAGCTGCCAGCCGAACTGGTCGACCGCCTGTTCCCGACCGACCGGGTGGCATCGGATACCTGCAAGGTGATCTATTACTACCGCGCCACGCCCGACCGCCGGCGCATCCTGTTCGGGGGCCGCGTGACGACGGGCGAAACCGACACCGGGGTCAGCGCGCCACGGCTCTACGAGGCCATGTGCCGCATCTTTCCCGACCTGCGCGGCTACGGCATCAGCCACAGCTGGAGCGGCACGGTGGCCTATACATTCGACGAGCTGGCCCATGCCGGGGTCCATGACGGCATCCATTATGCCATGGGCTATTGCGGCTCGGGGGTGTCGATGGCCGGCTACCTGGGCATGCGCACCGGCCAGAAGGTGCTGGGCCTGGCCGAAGGCCGCACGGCGCTGGACGATCTGCCCAAACCGACACGTCCCTTTTACACGGGGCGGCCATGGTTCCTGCCGGCGGCGGTGGGCTATTACCGCTGGCTCGATGACCGGCAATGCCGGGCCGCCGCCGCGGCGGTCGCCACCGGCGCCTGACTGGCCGCGCCCGGACCGGCCCCCAGGTATAGGCGGGAACGGGGACATGGTGGGCCGGAGCAAGGCGGCAAGGTGACACCGGGCGCGACCTGCTCCGGGGGGCCGGCAACGACATGCTTCGCGGCACGAGGCCGGGCGCCAGCGAAGTGCAACCATATCGGCCGACCCGCGCCTGCGCGGGGTCCAACGGACAGGAGAGACAAAGATGACACGCAAGGCAAAACGACCCCCGGCGACACGCGCGCCGGCCATCGGCCTGCTGGCCACCAGCGCGGCCCTGGCCCTGACGGCGGGCCTGGCCCGGGCCGAGGGAGAGGTGACCATCGCCTCCTGGGGCGGCTCCTACCAGGAGGCCCAGAGCAAGGCGCTGTTCGAACCAGCCGCCGAGGCCACCGGCGTGACGGTCAAGCAGGAAACCTATGGCGGCATGTCCGACGTGCGGCTGCAGGTCTCGACCGGCCAGGTGACGCTGGACATCGTGGCCAGCGGCTCGGGCTCGGCGGCACGGGCCGGGGCCGAAGGGCTGCTGGAAGAACTGGATTACGACGTGATCGACGTCACCAGTTTCTACCCGACGCTAAAATCCACCTATTGCGTGGGGGGTGACGTGTTCTCGACGGTCTATGCCTGGAACACCGACACCTATGGCGAGGACGGCCCGCAAAGCTGGGCCGATTTCTGGGATGTCGAGGCCTTCCCCGGCAGCCGGGCCTATCGCGGGTCCGTGGCCGGGGCGTTGGAACCGGCGCTGATGGCCGATGGCGTGCCGCCCGAAGAGATCTACGAGGTGCTGTCTTCTGAAGAAGGGATCGAGCGGGCCATCGACAAGATCCGCGAGCTGCGCCCCCATATCGACGTGTTCTGGACCTCGGGCGCCCAGCATGCCCAGCTGATGAAGGACGGCGAGGTCGACATGACCACCGGCTGGAACGGCCGGTTCGACAATGCGGCCAAGGACGGGGCCAAGGTGACCTATTCCTTCAACCAGGCGCTTCTGGATTACGATTGCTTTGCCATTCCCAAGGGAGCGCCCAACAAGGACGTGGCCATGGCCTTCCTGGCCGAGATCTCCAAGCCGGAATACCAGGACGATCTGCCTAAATACATCACCTATGGTCCGACCAACAAGGCGGCCTATGACACCGGCGAGATTTCCGCCGAGGTGGCGGCCACGCTGCCGTCCTCGCCCGAGAACGCCGCGCTGCAGCTGCCGGTCTCGCTGGAATGGTATGCCGAATGGGAAACCGTGGCCGCCGAGCTCTACCAGGAAATGCTGACCGAGTGAGCATGGCCCACAGATGACCAGGACCCGTCGGTCGGCAACCCGGCCGCCGGGCAGATGCCCTTTGCAAGACCCAGGATCCGGGAGCAGGATTTGACCGACCAGACCAAGGATGCGCTGCCGATCACCGTGCGCAACGTCACCAAGACATATGGCCCCGTCCATGCGCTGGACGATGTGTCCATCGACGTCGAGAGCGGCGAGTTCCTGACCCTCCTTGGCCCGTCGGGGTCGGGCAAGACAACGCTGCTGATGGTGCTGGCCGGGTTCACCCGACCCGATTGCGGCAGCCTGAAATTCGGCGATACCGAGGTCATCCGCACACCGCCGCACCTGCGCGACCTGGGCATGACCTTTCAGAGTTATGCGCTGTTCCCGCATATGACGGTGGCCGGCAACGTCGGCTATCCGCTGCGCTTGCGCAAACGCCCAAAGGGTGAGATCGCCGAGCGGGTGGCACGTGCGCTGGATACCGTCCAGCTGGGCGGCTTTGGCGACCGGCGGATCGACCAGCTGTCAGGCGGTCAGCGCCAGCGGGTGGCCGTGGCGCGCGCCATCGTGTTTGAACCCGGCATCCTGCTGATGGATGAACCACTTTCGGCGCTGGACAAGAAATTGCGCGACCAGATGCAGATCGAGCTGCGCCACCTGCATGAACAGCTGGGCATGACGACGGTCTATGTCACCCATGACCAGCGCGAGGCCCTGACCATGTCCGACCGCATCGCGGTGGTGAACCATGGGCGCATCATGCAGCTGGCCACCCCGCGCGACCTCTACGAACGGCCGGCCAACCGTTTCGTGGCCGATTTCATCGGGGAGTCGACCTTTCTGGATGTCACCCGCCAGGGGGATGGCGTGGCCTATGCCGGCCAGCCGCTCAGGCTGGGTGCTCCGCCCCCGGCTGCCCAGGCGTTGCAGCTGATGATCCGGCCCGAGCGCATCGTGCTGCTGGACGGTGACGGGACCGGAGAGCAGGGGCCGGGCAGGGACGGGATGAACCTCTTCGCCGCCACGGCCACCGACGTGGTCTACCAGGGTGACAGCTATCTGCTGCATGCCCGGCTGGCCGATGACACGCTGATCGCCCTGCGCGGGCCGATGCGCGGCACGGCAGACCTGCCGGCGGCCGGCCAGCCCGTCACCCTGGGCCTGGCCCCCGAGGACAGCGTGCTGATCGATGCGGGCGGGGCCTGAGATGACCGCAACCTCGACCCATGGCCGTCAGACCGCCACAAAGGCCGCCCATGGCGACGGGCTGAACGCCCGCGGGCTGCGCCGCGACGACCGGCTGGAACGGCTGGCGCTCTTCGGGCTCAGCTCTCCGGCGCTGCTCCTGATCCTTGTCATCCTCGTGCTGCCCGTGGGCTGGCTGTTCTACGTGTCCTTCCTGGGCGCCGACGGCACGTTCTCGCTGGAGAATTACGAGAGGATGATCAGCCGCAAATCCTATGCCCGGATCTTCGTGACCACCTTCAAGGTCAGCCTGCTGACCACGGGTATCTGCATCCTGATCGGCTATCCGCTGGCCTATTTCCTGTCGCAGCTGCCTGACCGGCTGGCCAACCTGGGCCTGATCACCGTGCTGCTGCCGTTCTGGACCTCTCTGCTGGTGCGCACCTATGCCTGGCTGGTGCTCTTGCAGAAACAGGGGTTGGTCAACACCTGGGCCATATCGCTGGGCCTGTGGGACGAACCGCTGAAGATCGTGCACAACATGACCGGCACGCTGATCGGCATGGTCCATATCATGCTGCCCTTCCTGATCCTGCCTGTCTATGGCTCGATGCGCGCGATCAACCGTGACCTGATGAAGGCCGCGTCCAACCTGGGCGCCCATCCGCGCCGGGCCTTCTGGGATGTCTTCTTTCCGCTCACCATGCCCGGGCTCAGCGCCGGGGCGCTGATGGTCTTCATCCTGTGCCTGGGGTTCTTCGTCACCCCGGCGGTACTGGGCGGGGGCAAGGTCATCATGGTGTCGATGCAGATCGTGCGCAACATCGAGCTCTTCGTGAACTGGGGCGCGGCCTCGGCGCTGGGCGTGGTGCTGCTGGTGCTGACCATGGCCATCCTCTGGGTGGCCTCGCGCTTTCTCAAGCTGGAAACCATCGCGGGGGGCGGCCATTGATGTCCTGGTTCCGCCGCCCCGCCACCGAAACCCAGATCACCCATGGCCAGCGCCTGTGGCTCTACCTGCTGTCGGGGATCATCATGATCCTGCTGGTGCTGCCCACGCTGATCGTCATCCCGATGTCCTTCTCGGACAGCCAGTACCTGGAATTCCCGCCCGAGAGCTGGTCGACGCGCTGGTATGGCCATTACTTCGGCTCGCCCGAATGGATGCGGGCCACGGTCACCTCGCTCAAGGTTGCCTGTCTGACCATGCTTGTCGCCACGCCGGTCGGCGTGCTGGCGGCCTATGGGCTGCATGCGTCCAACGTGGCCTTTGTCCGCGCGGCCTTTGTCCTGATGCTGACGCCGATGATGGTGCCTCTGGTGCTGGTCGCCATCGGGGCCTTTTATGCCTATGTCCAGCTCAAGATCCTCTATACCGTGACCGGGCTGGTGCTGGCCCATACCGTGCTGGCCCTGCCCCTGGTCGTCATTGTCACGGGATCGGCCCTGAAAAGCTATGACATGGCCCAGGAAAACGCCGCCCGCTCTTTGGGTGCGCCGCGCTGGAAGGCCTTCATGACGGTCACCCTGCCGCAGATCCGCTTTGGCGTGATCACCGCCGCGCTGCTGGCCTTCCTGACGTCCTTCGACGAGGTCGTCGTGGCCATGTTCATCTCGGGCGGTGACAATCCGACACTGACGCGCAACATGTTCAATGCCTTGCGCGACCAGATCGATCCGACCATTGCCTCCATCTCGACGATCATGATCCTGGTCACCACCTTCATGATGGTCCTGGCCCAGACCCTGGGCCGCGACCGCAAACCCAAGTGAGCCAGAGCCCCATGATCGACCTGCAGACCTTTGCCAGCCTCGCCGACACCGAGCTGGGCGATTTCGCCCCCAAGCTCACCAGCCTGACCGACGGCCAGCAGGAAGCCGCGAAGACCTTGTGGCAAAGCCCCGACGGTCGCCTGAAGATCGGTGTCTGGGAATGCACGCCGGGCCATTTCACCGCCGATCGCACGGCGGCGGGCGAATATTGCCACATCCTGTCGGGCCGGGCCTCTGTCACCAATGCCGACGGCTTCGGCACCCGCGAGATCGGGCCGGGCGATTTGCTGGTGCTGCCCCAGGGCTGGACGGGCGAATGGGTGATCCACGAACAGATGCGCAAGCTCTTCGTCATCGACGCCGCGCCCGCCGCCTGATCTCCGCGGGTCAGAACCGGTCGGGCCGGTAGGGCGCCAGGTCGATGTTGGGCCGGCGTCCGGCGGCCAGGTCGGCCACCAGCCGGCCAAGCTTTGGCCCGATGGTCAGGCCCACATGCTGGCCCCCGTAGGCATGCAGCACCCCCGGCGCGGCCGTGGTTTCGCCCAGGGCCGGCAGGCTGTCGGGCGTTGTCGGCCGGCGGCCCATCCAGGTCGTGGCCGTCTCGAAGGCCAGGTCGGGATAGACCTGGCGCATGGCCCGGGCGATGAAGGCCGGCGGGGCGGGGTCTTCGGGCCCGTCCAACCCGGCAAATTCCACCACACCGGCCGCGCGCAGGGCGCCGTCCATCGGGGTCAGCACGAACTTGGAATCCGTCACCATGTAGGGATGCGGCGCGGTAAAGGACGGCGCCTGCATCATCACGTGATAGCCCCGTTCGGCCTCCAGCCGCATGCGCAGCCCCAGCCCGCCCGACAGCCGGGCCGACCAGGCCCCGGCGGCCAGCACCACCCGGGCCGCGCCGATCACCGCACCGCCCTCCAGCGTGACCTCGGGCGCCCGGCCCGGGCGGATCGCCACGACGCGGCCCTGGCGGTATCCGCCGCCCTGGCGCCGGTAATGGTCGAACAGCGCGGCGACATAACCACCGGGAGACCCCAGCCAGGTGAAATCGCGCATCAGCGTGCCGAAAGTGTAATGCGGGCCAAGATGGGGGTCGCGGGCGATCAGCTGGGCGCGGTCCAGCGGCTCGGGCTCCAGGTCGAAACGGCGGCGGATTTCGTGGCCCAGCGTGTCGGCCTCGTAATCGGCGCGCGTGGCAAAAAGGCTGACGTAATCGCCCCGGCAAAAGAACCGCTCGGCCCCGGTGCCCCGGGCCAGGGCCAGGTGCTGGTCGTTGGCGTCAAAGGTCAACTGCGACAGCGGGCCGGCGATGGCCCGGATGCGCGCGGGCGTGGCATTGCGCAGGAAGGGCGCCAGCCAGGGCAGCAGGCGGGGCAGGTAGCGCCAGCGCAGGTAGAGCGGCGAGGCCGGGTCCAGCACCATCATCGGCGCCTTGCGGGCCAGCGCCGGGGTGGCCACCGGCATGACCGAGGCCCGGGCGATCAGCCCGGCATTGCCAAAGGAGGTCTGGCCCGGATCGCCCGGCAGGATTGGATCGACGATCGTTGTCCTCCAGCCGTCGCGGCGCAGCCATTCGGCGGCCGACACCCCGGTGATGCCACCCCCCACGATGACGATGTGCCGGCCTTCGGGGTCCTGGCCCCCGGTGCCGCTGGGTCCGCCTGTCATTGCGCCCGGTCTCCTGCTGTCGTCCTGCCGCGAGGTTAGCTTTGATTTCAGGCCGATGGCAGGCCCAAAATCGCGTCCCGGCCATGTGCGCCCGGCGCTGCGGGGGCGGGGCCGGGCCGGTGGCGCCGCGCAGGCGGGCAGGGCGGGGGTGACCGTGTGCCGGGGCGGCCTGGGGGGAGGCAAATTGGTGTGGCAAGGATTTGGAAATGGACCTGACGGCCGGACCAATCCGGGCCTAGGTTACCTGCCACTGTGACGACCGGCGCCGGGCGCGCCGCAAGACGGGATACGGCCGGATGGCGGAATTTGATTACATCGTGGTCGGCGCCGGTTCGGCGGGATGCGTGCTGGCCAACCGGCTCAGCGCCAGCGGACGCCACAGCGTCCTGCTGCTGGAAGCCGGGGGCAGCGACCTGAACTTCTGGATCTGGATGCCCATCGGCTATGGCAAGACCTTCTACCGCCGGTCGGTCAACTGGATGTACCAGACCGAGCCCGACCCCGGGCTGAACGGCCGGGTGTCCTATTGGCCGCGGGGCAAGGTCATGGGCGGATCCAGCTCGATCAACGCCATGGTCTATATCCGCGGCCAGGCGCAGGATTTCGAGGATTGGAAGGCCATGGGCAATCCCGGCTGGGGCTGGGACGACGTGTTGCCCTATTTCAAGCGGGCCGAGACCAACGACCGGGGCGCGGATGCCTGGCGCGGCGGCGACGGGCCGCTGCACGTGGCCACGATGGACCGCGACCTGCATCCGCTCTGCGCCGATTTCCTCACGGCCGGGGAAGAGCTTCAATACCCGCGCAATCCCGATTTCAACGGCGCCACCCAGGAAGGCGTGGGCACCTATCAGAACACCGCCCGCGACGGGTTTCGCATGTCGACGGCCCGGGCCTATGTGCGCCCGGCGCGGGGGCGGGGCAACCTGTCCGTGGAAACCCGGGCCCATGCCACGGCGATCACCTTCGACGGCGACCGGGCCACGGGCGTGAGCTACAGCCAACGCGGGCAGGCGCACCATGCCACCGCCCGGGCCGAGGTCATCCTGGCCGCCGGGGCGATCAACTCGCCGCAATTGCTGCAGCTGTCGGGCATCGGGCCGGGGGAGCTGCTGGGCGGGATGGGCATTGGCCTGCGCCGCGATCTGCCGGGGGTGGGGCGCAATCTGCAGGATCACCTGGGCATCGACTATCTCTATCGGTCCAGGGTGCCGACGCTGAACGACCAGCTGCATCCGTGGTACGGCAAGGCCTGGCACGGGCTGCGCTACGTGCTGACCCGGCGCGGGCCGCTGTCGCTGGGGGTGAACCAGGCCGGGGGGTTCGTGCGGACAAGGCCGGGGCTGGAGCGACCCAACATGCAGCTGTTCTTCTCGCCGGTCAGCTATACCAAGGCCCCGCCGGGCAAGCGCCCGCTGATGAACCCCGATCCGTTTTCGGGCTTCCTGATCGGCGCCCAGCCCACGCGGCCGACCTCGCGCGGGCACCTGCAGATCCGGTCGGCCGATCCCTTCGAGCCGGTGGCCATCCATCCCAATTACCTGTCCACCGACCACGACCGGCAGGAGATGATCGAGGCCGCCCGGGTGTCGCGCCAGCTGGCCGAGGCGCCGGCGCTGGCCCGGCTGATCGTGGACGAGATCCTGCCCGGCCCGGCGGTCATGACCGATGACGAGATCCTCGCCGATTGCCGGGCGCGGGCCTCGACGGTGTTCCACCCGGTGGGCACCTGCCGGATGGGGCCGGATGCGCGGAGCGACGTGGTCGATGCCCGGCTGCGGGTGCACGGGCTGCGCGGGCTGCGGGTGGCCGATGCCTCGATCTTTCCCACCGTGACCTCGGGCAACACCAATGCTCCGGCGATCATGGTGGGTGAAAAGGCCGCCGACCTGATCCTGGCCGACGCGGGCTGACCCCGGGCCGCCGCGCAGGGGCGGCGTGGCGGTGGGGCCATCGGAATGGGGCCGGCCGGCGCGCGGCGCTGGAACCCGGAAAGGCGGCCGGGCGGGGAGCAAGCGGCGGGGCGTGCCAAAAGGGGCGGACAGGCGGTTCCGCGTGCCAAGGCGCCGGGGCAGTCAATCGCCTGCGTCACCCGCCGGCAGAGGGTCGGATTGAACGGCCCGGCGCGCCCGGGCCGGACGCGCCGACAGGGCCGCGCCGTCAAGAAAGCTTCACATGGGTTTTGGCCAGCCGTCACATAGCGCCACTAGGTACATCCCGACTGACACTGCAATTCGGATTGCAAGGGGTGAACCAAATGATTGCACAATTGCACAAGCTGACGGGGGCCGCTCTGGCCGTCTTCATGGGCACGACCAGCCTGGGCTCGGCCCAGACGGTCGAATTCTGGCACAGCTTCGGCGGTGCCTCGGGCGAGGCGCTGGACCAGATCATCGCCAATTTCGAAGAAGCCAACCCGGGCATCACCATCGAGGCCGAGAATATCGGCAATTACAACGACATCGTGGCCAAGCTGCAGGCGGCCATCCCGGCCCGCCGCGCGCCCGACGCGGTGATCATGGAAGTCACGCGCTACGGCCTCTTTGCCGACCGGGGCGTGCTGATCGACCTGACGCCCTATTTCGATGCCGACCCGCTGAAGGACGAGCTTTACGATTTCGCCCGCGAGGTCGGGGTCTTCGAGGACAAGACCTATATCGTGCCGTTCAACTCCTCGACGCCGGTTCTCTATTTCAACAAGGCCATCTTCGACCGGGCGGGCCTGCCCGAGGATACGCCTCTCAAGACCTATGACGACATCCTCGCCGCCTCGCAGCAGATCACCGAGGCGCTTGGCGACGACGGCATCACGGGCATCGCCGCGCCGGGCCAGTTCGCGCGCTGGGGCCTGATCATGGACAACGACAGCGACCTGATCGACAGCACCTCGGGCGAGATCCTGATCGACGCCGAGAACACGATCGAAGCCTATGAATTCATGGCCTCGCTGGTGCATGAACACAAGGTCGCCTCGCCCGACGGCGTGACCAAGGAAAACAACGGCCGCGATGCCTTCCTGGCCGGCAAGGTCGGGATGATGATCAATTCCACCGGCAATTACGGCCGGTCGAAAACCGCGCTTGGCGATGACCTGGTGGTCATGCCCATGCCCTGCAACAAGGTCTGTTCCGTGCCGATCGGCGGCGCCGGGATCGGCATCCTGTCGACCTCGGAGAAGGATGTGCAGGACGCGGCCTACAAGTTCGTCAGCTATGCCGCCTCGCCGGAATCGAATGCGATCTGGTTCTCGACGACGGGCTACATGCCGATCAACAAGTCGACCCCCGCCCAGCCGCTGGCCGCCGAGGCCCTGGCCGGCAAGCCGGGCATCGACGTGGCGATCAACCAGCTCGATTTCGCCCGTGGCCGTCCGCGTCCGCCGGTCGTGACCTGGATGCGCGCCACCGAATACGACATGTGGCAGGCCATGGCCCTGGGTCAGCGCGACGTGCGCGAGGTTCTGACGGAATTCGCCGACAAGACCCGCGCCGAAGCCGAACGCCTGGACAAGTGACTTGACCGCCGCAAGTGAAGCGAGGCCCGCCCGTCGGGCCTCGCGCGTTGTCCGAAAGAGCCGTGCCCTGCGCCGGCTGACGCCCTACCTTCTGGCGCTGCCGCTGCTCAGCTTCATCGCCATGTTCACCTATGTCCCGATCGTGACCAGCGTGAACCTGTCGTTCCGCGAATGGGATTTCCTGTCGCCGACCAAGCCCTGGGTCGGGTTGGACAATTACCGCCTGCTGCTGGACAGCCGCGAGTTCTGGAACGCGCTCAAGGTCACCGCCATCTTTGCCGTCATCTCGGTGCCGATCCGGCTGTCGCTGGCCTTGCTGATCGCCACCCGGCTGATGCGCGAAACCTTCGTGTCGCGGCTGATGCGCGGGGCGCTGTTCCTGCCGTCGGTGACCTCGACCGTGGCCATTGCCGTGGTCTTTTCCTGGGTGTTCTCGACCGATTACGGCGTGTTGAACGCGCTGCTCGGGGCGCTTGGCCTGTCCAAGGTCTATTGGATGCAGGATCCCCGGCTGGCCCTGGGCGTGCTGATCCTGGTCAATACCTGGAAGCAGCTGGGCTATGACATCATCATCTATCTCGCCGGGCTGCAGGCCATTCCGACCGAATTGTACGATGCCGCCGCCGTCGACGGCGGGCGCCGGTTCCATGTCTTCCGCCGGATCACCGTGCCGCTGGTCATGCCCACGACCTATTTCCTGCTGGTCATTTCGGTCATCGAGGCCTTCCAGGTCTTTACCATCGTCGATGTCATGACCCGGGGCGGGCCGGCCGGAGCGACCGACATGCTGGTCAACATGCTCTACCGCGTGGGTTTCACCCTGTTCGATATCGGGCTGGGGTCGGCGCTGGCCGTGCTGCTTTTCATCATCCTGATCGCGCTGGCCGTGTTCAAATCCCGCGTGCTGGGCCGGAAGGTGCATTATGAAGCCTGACAATCCCCTGCTGGCCCTTCTTGGCCTGGCCGCCGGCCTGCTGTTCCTGTCGCCGGTGCTCTATTCGATCTGGGCCTCGTTCCAGACCACCGATGCCTATTACACCGGCGAGGTCGAATTCACCTTGCGCAACTACCAGGTCGCGGTCGGCCAGTACAATTTCGCCCGCTACCTGCTGAACTCGGTGATCGTGTCGGGCGCGGTGACGCTGGTCGGGCTGGCCGTGGCGACCATGGCCGCCTTTGCCTTTGCCCGCTACGATTTCCCCGGTGGCAACCTGATGTTTGCCGCTGTGGTCGCCACGCTGATGATCCCCAGCCATATCACGCTGATCCCCAATTACCTGACCCTGGCCCGGGCCGGGCTGCTTGATACCTATTCCGGGCTGATCCTGCCGGCCATTTCGAACGGGTTCGCGGCGTTCTTCCTGCGCCAGTACATCCGGGGCATCCCGCGGTCGCTGGACGAGGCGGCCTACATGGACGGGGCCAATGCCTTGCAGGTGCTGTGGCGGGTGATCGTGCCGATTGCCAAGCCGGCGATCCTGTCGATGGGGCTCTATATCTTCATCGGCGAGTGGAACAATTACATCTGGCCGCTCGTCGCCATCGGCCAGGAGGACATGTACACGCTGCAGGTCGGGCTGGCGCGGCTTTACCGGATCAACCCGGGCGAGGACGTGATCGACTGGCCGCTGGTCATGGCCGCCTCGACGATCACCATCCTGCCGGTGCTTCTGGGCTTTCTGCTGGTGGAACGCCACCTGGTGCGCGGCATTATGATGGGCGCGGTGAAATGACCGGCCGGGACCGGCGCCCCGCGCCCCCGGTCGGCGGAGGTTCGCCGGCCAAGTCCCTGTCCCAACGTGACAATCCGGCCCGCCGCCTTAGGTCCCGACGGACGATGTCCGCGGGCCGGGCGTTCGGGGCCGGGCAGAACCCGCCCCGGCGTCCCTTGGCCCGGGGGCCGGGGACATGCCGGGCAAGCAAACCGCCCGCCGCCGGGCATGCCCCGTGAAAGGAAAAAGACAATGACACGTATCGCATCCCATCGCGGCGGCACCCTGGAATTCGGTGACAGCACGCCCACGGGGTTCCGCGCCACGTCGCGCCTGCCGCTGGACGAGGTGGAATTCGATGTCCACCCCACGGCCGACGGGGCGATCATGGTGCACCATGATCCGACGCTCGATCGCACGACCGACACCAAGGGCGAGATCCGCCAGCTGGCCGAAGCCGAGGTCCGCGCCGCGCGGATCGACTATTCCCGGGGCGAAAGCCCGATCTCGCTGGCCGAGCTCTGCGCGATCTATGCCACCAGCGACGTCGATTTCCGTTGCGAGATCAAGCCGGGCGTCGGCGGTCGCGCCTATGACGATTTCGTGCCCCGCGTGGTGGCCGAGCTGGACCGCCACGGCATGCTGGAGCGCACGGTGTTTTCGTCCTTCCTGATCCGCTCGATGGACGAGCTGGGCCGGGCCACGACCCGGCCGCGCCTGTGGCTGGTCAGCCCGCCGGTGCTGATCCAGCTTGGCATCCATGCGGTGGTCGAGCTGGCCCGGGCGCATGGCATTCCCGAGATCGGGGTGAACATTGATCATGCAGATCGCGCTCTGATGGAAATTGTGGCCGGCGCGGGGCTCGAATTCGGTTGCTGGGCGGCCCATGATTCGGCTCAGATAACCAAGGCGCTGACGTTGGGCGTAAAGGTCTTCACCACGGACCGGCCCAGCCTTGCCATTGATTTACGTAACGATTTTCATGGAGGGATGGCATGAGCGCGATCAGTCTGCGTGACATCCGCAAATCTTACGCACATGGGCCCCGGGTGTTGCATGGGGTGTCGATGGATATCTCCGACGGCGAATTCGTGGTCATCGTGGGGCCGTCGGGCTGTGGCAAGTCGACCCTGCTGCGGCTGATCGCCGGGCTCGAGGATTGCGACGAGGGCGAATTGATCATCGATGGCGCGCGGGCCAATGACCTGGCCCCGCAGGACCGCGACATCGCGATGATCTTCCAGAACTACGCGCTTTATCCGCACATGACGGTGCTGGAAAACATTGCCTTCGGGCTGGAACTGCGCCGGGTGCCCAAGCGCGAGCGGTTGGAACGGGCGCAGGCGGTGGCCCAGACGCTGCAGCTGACGCCCTATCTCGACCGCAAGCCCGGCGCGCTGTCGGGCGGCCAGCGCCAGAGGGTGGCCATGGGCCGGGCCATGGCGCGCGATTGCTCGACCTTCCTGATGGACGAACCGCTGTCCAACCTCGACAACGCCCTGCGCGTGGCCATGCGGACCGAGATCAAGGACCTGCACCGCCAGCTGGGCGCGACGATCATCTATGTCACCCACGACCAGACCGAGGCCCTGTCGCTGGCCGACCGGATCGCGGTGATGAAGGACGGCCACCTGCAGCAATTCGATACGCCGGACGCCATCTATGACCGGCCGGCCAACCGCTTTGTGGCCGGGTTCCTGGGCCAGCCGGCGATGAATTTCGTGGCCGCCGGCCGGCTGGACGGCTGGACCGGGCCGGGCGAGGTCGAGGTCGGGCTGCGGCCTGACATGCTCGATTTGTGCCGGACCCGGCCGCATGGCCCGGCGCTTGAGGCGCGGGTCAGCCTGGCCGAGATGACCGGGGCCACGGTGACACTCTATTGCGACAGTGCGGCGGGCCGGTTGTCGGCCGTGGTGCCCCGGGGCGGGGACCTGCCGCACGAGGGTGATACCGTCTGGCTGGCCTTCGACCCGGACAAGGCGCTGTTCTTCGACCCGGACAGCGGTCTGCGCCTGGACGATCGCCGGGCCGCGGCCTGATCCATGGCCACAGGCGAGGGCGAGGACATCGCCGCCCGGCTGGGCGACCTGATCAACCGGCATTCCGACCGGCTGACCGATGCCGACGGGCGGCTGCTGGACGTGGTCCAGCGCGATCCGCTGCGCGCGGCGATGGAAAACGGCAAGGAGGTCTCGCAGCGGGCGGGCGTGCATCCGGCCTCGGCCGTGCGGCTGGCCCGGCGGCTGGGGTTCAAGGGCTATCCTGAATTCCGCGGCTTCCTGCAGGCCAGCCTGGTCGAAGGGCAGGGCGAATATGAAAGCCCCTCGGCGCGGATCGCCGCGCGGCTGGAAAAGGCGGGCGAGGGCGGGCTGTTGCGGTCGATCCTCGACAGCGAGATCGCCGCGCTGGAGGCCCTGCGCGACGGGGTCGGTGACGCCGATATCCGGCGGTTTTCAGAGGTGCTGCGCGGGGCCGGGCGGATCTTTGTCGTGGGCGCCAGTCACGGGGCGGCGCTGGCCGGGCTGGTCGCCCTGCGCCTGCGCCGGTCGGGTTATGACGCGGTCGACCTGTCGCCGATGGGCCAGCAGCGGCTGGAATGGGTGCATGGCATGCGGGCCGGCGACGTGCTGTGGCTGATCAACTTCCGCAAGGCCAATCCCGATTTGCAGGCGCTGCGCGCGCTGGCCGCCGAGCGCGGGGCCTGTTGCCTGGCCCTGACCGATCCGCGCGGCGCCCGGTTCGACCCGGCGCCCGAGGCGCAGATCTCGGTGTCGCGCGGGGCGGCGGGGGAATCGCAATCGCTGGTCGTGCCGATGACCGTGGCCAACACGATCATCCTCGACCTGGCGGCCATCGACGACGGCCACACGATGCAATCGCTGGCCCGGTTCCGCGACCTGCGCGACCGCCAGGGCTGATCCGGATCACCTGTCGCCAAAGACCATCTCGACGGCAAGGAACGGCCAGCAGCCCCGGTTGACCTCGATGGCCCGGCCATGGGCATCGGGGTTGCGGCTGCGCGAACACCAGGGCCGAGCCGGATCAGTTGTCGCCAAAGACCATCTCGACAGCAAAGAGCGGCCAGCAGCCCCGGTTGACCTCGATGGCCCGTCCCCGGGCATCGCGGTTCCAGCTGCGCGAGCGCAGCACCGGCGCGCCGGGCGTGATGCGCAGCAATTCGGCCTCGGCGCCCTCGGCCATGTCGCCGGTCAGCCGGGTTTCGACCCGTGTATAGCTGTCGATCCCGTGGGCGGCATAGGCGCCCAGCACCGTGCCGGAGGCCGCATAGGCCGTTTCGAAATCGGGCAGGACCAGCGGCGGGAATTCCTTGATGGCCAGGTAGACCGGCGCCTGTCCGGCGCTTTGCACCTGGCGCAGCTCGATGGTCTCGTCCTGCGGGCCGAGGCCGAATGTCTCCTGCGCGGCGGCGCTGGCCGGGCGACGGCCGAGCGACAGGGTCTCGCTTTGCAGGGCGGTGCCGTCCAGCGGGTTGTTGTGGGCCGAATGGGGATGGACCTCGTAGCGCACGGCCAGCGCGCGCACGAAGACGCCCACGCCCTTGCGCGCCTGCAACCGGCCTTCGCGCTGGTGCCGGTCGAGCGCCCGGCGCAGGGTCAGCCGGGTCACGCCGAAGGCCTGGGCCAGGTCCTCTTCGCCGGGCAGCCGGTCGCCCTCGGCCAGCACGCCGCCCTGGATCGCCCGGGCCAGCCGGTCGTAGATCTGCAACCAGATCGGCCGGGCCCGCTTGTCGGTAAAGGCCTCGGCCGCGATCTGCGCCAGCGCGGTGCTCTTGTCCAAGGGTGGTCTCCTTCTCCGCTGTCCGACCAGTTGCCGCGATGCGGCGCGAAAGGCAACCGCCGTGGCGATTGTCACAGAGCTGCAGCCGGCCTGTCACGAATCCGTCGTGGCCCGGGACTAGAGCAGGGATGCAAGCTGCTGTGTATACAGCAAATGGATCCCGCACCGTCAAATGGAGTTCTTCCCATGACGTTCACCGCACTCACCCGCCGTCAGGCGCTGGCCGGCATGACCGGTCTGACCGCCGCCACCATCCTGCCGCGCCGCGCGCTGGCCGCCGATGTCACGGTCACCGTGTCCAGCCCCTGGGGTGCCGACCGGCCGTTCCAGCAGGTGGTCGATGCCTTCAACGCCAAGGGCACCGGCGTGCAGGTCGTCAACCGGATGGACGGCAATTACCAGGAAATGGCCACCAAGGCCCTGGCCTCGATCGCCTCGGGCCGGCCGCCGGAAATGATGATCACCGGCTGGAAATTCGGCTATTTCGCCGAGCGCACCCTGGGCGCGCGGGATTTCAACGAGATCGACGAGACCCGGGCCCGGTCGATCATCGGCCAGTTCAAGCCGCAGGTCCATGAGCTGGTGACCTTTGACGGCAAGCTGATTGGCCTGCCCTGGGCGATGTCGACGCCGGTGACCTGGATCAACATGGACCTGTGGCGCGAGGCCGGGCTGGACGAGGCCATCCCGATGGATGTCAGCCACGACTGGATCATGGAACAGGCCCGCGTCATCGAGGACAGGCTGGGCGGGGGCAACCACCCGACCTATCGCTCGGCCATGGACCTGTCGAACAACGAATGGACCAGCCAGGCCTATATCCAGAACGCCGGCGGCTACATCCTGCAGGGCGACCGGGTCACCTGTGACAGCCCCGAGGCCGCGGCCGGCATGGAAGCCTTTGCCGCCCCGGTGCAGGCCGGCCTGTGGAAGAACCTGGATTACCGGGCCCAGGCCCAGGCCCAGATCGGCGGCGCCATTGCCATCGTGACCACCTCGTCGGCCCGGTCGGAAGCTCTGGCCAATTCGGAATTCGAATTCAAGGACGTCATGTTCCCCTCGCTGAACGGCAACCGGAACATGAACTCGGGCGGCAACTTCCTGGCCATCTATGCCCGCGACCAGGAACTGGCCCAGGCCTCGATGGCCTTCCTGGAATTCTGCGCCTCGAAGGAAGGCCAGGAGATCTGGTCCAAGGTCGGCTATCTCAACACCTCGGTCCATGACATCGCCCCGCTGCCCCTGCAGGATGCGGCCTATGCCCAGCTGGCCCAGGGCCTGACGGCCGAAACGATCTGGCCGGGCGAACGCGGCCTGGAAGGCCAGGATGTCTGGCGCCAGTGGGTGGCCCGCATGGTCGAAGGCGAGACCTCGCCCGTGGTGGCCCTGTCGCGCGCCCAGGCCGAGCTGCAGCAGCTGATCGGCTGACCCGTTGTCGCGACGCATGATCATGGCGCTGGCCCCGTGGATCTTCACCGGGCCGGCGCTTCTCTTCGCGCTGGTCTTCCTGTACGCGCCGGTGGTCTTTTCGGTGGGCCTGTCGCTGTCGGACTGGAACTTCATCCGGCCGCAGGCGCAATTCGTCGGGCTGGACAATTACGCGCGCATCTTCCGCGATCCCAATTTCCGCGATGCGCTGAGCAATACCGGGCTGTACTGCCTGGTGCTGATCCCGGCCCAGATCCTGGTGCCCCTGGGCCTGGCCGCCGCGCTGATGCGCGTGCGCAATGTCCGGCTGGCCAGCGGCTACAAGATCGCCCTGTTCCTGCCGACGATCCTGGCCTATTCGACCGCCGGCATCGCCTGGCTGTGGCTGTTCGATCCGCTCAACGGGTTCCTCAACACCGTGCTTGGCTGGTTCGGCCTGCCGCCCGAACGCTGGCACACCGATCCCGACCTGGCCCTGTGGTGCGTGACGCTGGTGGCCTTCTGGAAGAACTTCGGGCTGAACATGCTGCTCTTCCTGGCCGCCCTGGTGTCGATCCCAAAGCCGGTGCTCGAAGCCGCCGCGCTGGATGCCGCGCGGCCGGGATGGCGGTTCCTGACGATCGACCTGCCGATGATCTCGCCGACCTTCTTCTTCGTGGCCGTGACCACGACCATCGGCGTGCTGGACGACATTGTCGGGGCCATCGACGTGCTGACCGAAGGCGGGCCCTACGGGCAATCGTCCAACATTCTCTACTACATGTACGAACGCGGGCTGAAGTTCTTCCAGTTCGGCCAGGCCAGCGCGGCCTCGGTGCTGATCATCCTGCTGATCCTGGCCGTGACCTGGGCCCAGTTCCGCATGTTCGAACACCGGGTGCATTATGAAAGCTGACCGCCACGACACGGCCCGCGCCGAAAGGGCCGCGCGATGAGAGCCGCCCCCCGGGCCTGGGCCGTGCATGGCCTGCTGATGCTGGCCGCCCTGCTGTCGATCTTTCCGCTGTTCTGGATGACCACGACGGCCTTCACGCCCAACGAGCTGGTCCTGCAAAAGGCCTTTCGCTTCTGGCCCGACGAGCCGTCGCTGGCCAATTTCAACCGGGCCTTCGCCGATTACCCGGTGGCCATGTGGCTGTGGAATTCCATCCTGATCGCCGGGCTGGTCACCCTGGGCAAGCTGGTCATCGCCGTGCCCGCGGGCTTTGCCTTTGCCCATCTGCGCTTTCGCGGGCGCGAGGCGGCATTCTGGGCCATCGTGGCCACGATGACCTTTCCCACGGTCATCGGTATCGTGCCGCTCTACGTCGGCATCTCCAAGATCGGCTGGTTCGACAGCCGGGCCGGGGTCATCGTGCCGTCGATCGCCTATATCGGCTTTTACGTCTTCTTCATGCGCCAGACCTTTCGCACCCTGCCGCCCGAGATGTTCGAAGCCGCGCGGATCGACAATGCCGGGCCGTTCCGCCAGCTGCTGCAGATCGGCCTGCCCAACGTGGTGCCGGCCGTGGCCTCGCTGTCGGTGATCAGCTTCATGGGCGCGTGGAACATCTATCTGTGGGCGTTGCTGGTGCTCGACAGCCCGGAAAAGCGCACCCTGGCCGTGGGGCTGAAGGCCTTTACCTCGATCGACGACCACGAACCGCTCTGGGGGCCGATGATGGCCGTGGCGCTGCTGTCGTGCCTGCCGGTCATGGTGATCTTTGCCTTTGCCCAGCGGTTTGTCATGGCCGCCTTCACCGGGAGGGTCGGGGAATGAAGGTCGCGATCCTGGGCAACATCAACCTCGACCTGGTGCTGCAGGTCGACCGGCTGCCCGAGGCCCACGAGAAGATGGGCGCGTCCTCGGTGGCCATCGGCGGTGGCGGGGCGCCGGCCAACGTGGCCTGGTGGCTGGCCCGGCTGGGGCACGAGGTGCATTACTTTGCGGCCATCGGCGACGACCCGCTGTGCGACATCGCGCTGGAAGGGCTGGAGGCGGTGGGCGTGCGGCTGGACGGGGTGCGCCGGCTGCCCGAGCTGGGCGTGACCCTGGCGGTGATGCTGGCCAATGGCCCCGACAAGCGCATGATCGGCGCGCGGTCGGGCGATCGCGACCGCGCCGCGCAGGCCTTTGCCGCGCTGGTGGCCGAGTGTGATTTCGGGCCCTTCGACCACCTGCACACCCTGGCCCAGGCCCATCCGCTGCTCTTTGCCCGGGGCCGGCGCCGCGACCTGGCCGGGCTGGCCGTGTCGGCCGATCTGAACGGAGCCTACACGGCGGCCATCGCCGCGGCCTATGACATCTGCTTTTCCAACCGCGACGAGCTCTGCCGCAAGACCGGGCGGGGCGATCCCGAGACCCTGTTCGCCGGCGACCTGGCCGGCTGTGGCCATCACCTTGTCATCACCAACGGCGCCCGCGATGTCACCGCCTACCGGCCGGCCGGCCCCGTGCGCGTGGTGCCGCCGCGCCAGCAGGTCGTCGACAGGACCGGGGCGGGGGATGCCTTTTGCGCGGGCTACCTGCATGCGACCTGGGATGGCGCCGCGCCGCGGGCCGCGATTTCGGCCGGGCTTGCCCTGGCCGGAGGAGCAATGTCGGGCCATGGCTGCCGGCCGCTGACCGCCGAAAGCCTGGCGGCCCTGTCCCAGCTGACTGCCGATTGCGTTCATTGACACAGATCCCGGCGGCCTTCGGCCCACCGCGCTGAAACTTTTCGCGGCAAATGTTCACAATTCGGGCGGGACCATACGGCAACCGTCGAAAAGGTTTGGGAATCGCACAACGCCCGGTGGAACCTGAAGTCCCGGAAAGGCGGCGCGCCCGGCGCGTGCCGGTCTTGCGGGCCACGAAAGGACAACAGGGAGATCCACAATGACGGTGACCAGAACACTGGCAGCGGCACTCATGACCACGGCTCTGACCGTGCCACTGGCGGCAAGCGCCGAAAACGTCCTGCGATGGACCAGCCAGGGCGACGCCCTGACGCTCGACCCGCATTCGCAGAACGAAGGCCCGACGAACTCGATGAACTCGCTGATCTATGAATCGCTGGTCAGCCGCAATTACGAACTGGTGCTGGAACCCGAACTGGCCGAAAGCTGGGAGGCCGCGCCCGATGGCTGGACCTTCAAGCTGCGCGAAGGCGTCAAGTTCCACGACGGATCGGATTTCACCGCCGAGGATGTCGTGTTCTCGTTTGAACGGGCCATGGCCGAAAGCTCGGATTTCAAGGAACAGGCCAAGGCCGTGACCGGGGTCGAGGTGATCGACGATTACACCGTCAAGCTGATCACCGACGGGCCGAACCCGATCCTGGCCAACCAGCTGACCGGCATCCTGATCATGGACAAGGGCTGGTCCGAGGCCAACAACGTGCTGGCCCCGCAGGATTATGCCGCCTCCGAGGAAACCTATGCCGTGCGCAATGCCAACGGCACCGGGCCCTTTGTCGTTGCCAGCCGCGCGCCCGAAGAGCTGACCGTGCTGACGGCCAATCCCGAATGGTGGGGCAAGGATCTGTATCCCGGCAATCTCGACAAGATCGAGTACAGGCCGATCTCCAACGCCGCCACGCGGGTGGCGGCGCTGCTCTCGGGCGAGGTGGACTTCGTGCTCGACCCGCCGCTGCAGGATCTCAAGCGGATCGAGGCGGCCGACGGGCTGGAGGTCAAGACCGCCGCACAGATCCGGTCGATCTTCTTCGGATTCGACGTGGCTTCGGACACGCTGCGCAGCTCGAACCTCGAGGAAAACCCGTTCAAGGACCAGCGCGTGCGCGAGGCCTTCAACCTGGCCATCGACAAGGATGCGATCCAGCGCGTGGTGATGGAGGGGCTGTCCTTCCCCACCGCGATGGTCACGCCGCCGGGCGTTCTGGGCAACACGCCCGAGCTGGACGAGCAATATGGTTTCGACCCCGAAAAGGCCAAGGCCCTGATGGAAGAGGCCGGGTATCCCGACGGGTTCACCGTGCAGCTCGACTGCCCGAACAACCGCTACAACAACGATGAAAAGATCTGCCAGGCGGCCGTGGCCATGCTGGCCAAGGTCGGCATCGACGTGAAGCTCGACGCGATCCCCAAGGCCCAGCATTTCCCCAAGATCCAGAACCGGACCACGGATTTCTACATGCTGGGCTGGGGCGTGCCGACGCTCGACAGCCATTACGTCTTTGCCTACCTGCTGGAAAAGGACGGGTCGTGGAATGCCGGCGGTTATGACAATGCCCGCGTGAACGAGATCACCCAGGCCATCACCACGGAAACCGACCTCGACAAGCGCACCGCGCTGATCGACGAGGCCTGGCAGATCATCAAGGACGAAAAGCCCTATCTGCCGCTCCATCACCAGGTCATCGCCTGGGCCATGTCGGATGATTTCGACATCCCGATCGCCTCGGACGACAGCCTGCGTCCGCGTTACGTCATCAAGAAGTGACGACCTTGTCCGGGCGGCCCTTGCGCCGCCCGGCACCTGGCCGACGCGAGCAGATACATGTTTCTTTTCATTCTCAAGCGGCTGGCGCAGTCGCTGCTGGTCATGGCCGTGGTGTCGGCCGTGTCCTTTTCGCTGTTCAATTTCGTGGGCGACCCGGTCAACAACATGGTCGGCCAGGATGCCACGCGCGAACAAAGGGTCGAGATCCGTGAAAAGCTGGGGCTGAACGATCCGATCCTGACCCAATACGCCCGGTTCATGGGCAACGCCGTGCGCGGCGATTTCGGCCTGTCCTATCGCATCCGCCGGCCGGTCGATCAGCTGATCATGGAACGCCTTCCGGCCACCCTGGAACTGGTCTTCGTCTCGGCCGTCATCGCGCTGGTCGTGGGCATCGGGCTGGGGGTCTACACCGGCATAAGGCGCAACACCTTCCTGTCGCGGGCGATCCTGTCGATCTCGCTGATCGGGGTCAGCCTGCCGACCTTCATCATCGGCATCTCGCTGATCTACCTCTTTGCCGTCACCCTGCGCTGGCTGCCCTCGTCGGGGCGCGGCGGCACGGTGGACCTGGGATGGTGGACGACCTCGTTGCTGACGCTGGACGGCTGGCGCTCGATCATCCTGCCGGCGATCACCCTGTCGCTGTTCCAGCTGACCCTGATCCTGCGCCTGGTGCGGGCCGAGATGCTCGAGGTCATGCGCACCGACTACATCAAGTTCGCCCGGGCCCGGGGCCTGGCCGACCGGTCGATCCATTTCGTCCATGCCCTGCGCAACACGCTGGTGCCGGTGATCACCATCATCGGGCTGAACATCGGCGGGCTGATCGCCTTTTCCGTCATCACCGAAACCGTGTTCCAATGGCCCGGCACGGGGCTGATGTTCATCCAGGCCGTCGATTTCGTCGATGTGCCGATCATGGCGGCCTACCTGTGTTTCGTCGCGCTGCTCTTCGTTCTGATCAACCTGATCGTCGACATCCTGTATTTCGTCGTCGATCCGCGCATCCGGCTGGGAGGCTGACGTGACCGATTTCTCTGACCCGCGCCCCACGCGCTGGCAACGGCTGACAGACAACGACATCTTCTGGTCGTTCATCCATTCGCCCGGGGCCATGATCGCCGCCGCCGTCACGCTCATCTGCATCCTGGCCTGTTTCGCCGCCCCCCTGATCGCGCCGTTCAACCCGTTCGATCCCGCGCAGATCTCGCTCTGGGACGGCAAGCTGCCCCCCGCCTGGGTGGACGGCGGCCAGCCGCAATACCTGCTGGGCACCGACAACCAGGGCCGCGACATGCTGTCGACCATCCTTTACGGCGGACGACTGTCGATCCTGGTGGGCCTGGCGGCGGTCTGCCTGGGCATGGTGCTGGGCGTCTCGCTGGGCGTGATCTCGGGCTATGTCGGGGGGGCGACGGATGCGATCATCATGCGCATCGCCGATGTGCAGCTGACCATTCCGGGCATCCTGCTGGCCATCCTGATCAACGGCATCGGCCGGGCGATCCTGCCGCTGGAGATGCGCGAGGATTTCGCGATCTACGTGGTGATCATCGCTATCGGCCTGACCGACTGGCCGCAATTCGCCCGCGTCGCCCGCGGCGCAACCCTGGTCGAGGCCAACAAGGAATACGTACAGGCCGCCCGGGTCATCGGCCTGCCGGGCTGGCTGATCATGGTCCGCCACATCTTCCCCAACACCCTGCGGCCCGTCCTTGTCATCGCCACCATCGGCCTGGCCCTGGCCATCATCGCCGAGGCCACGCTCAGCTTTCTGGGCCAGGGCATTCCGCCCACGACGCCCTCGCTCGGCACGCTGATCCGCGTGGGCAACGAATACCTCTTCTCGGGGCTCTGGTGGATCACCTTCTTCCCGGCGCTGACCCTTGTCGTGCTGGTCTTCTCCGTCAACCTGCTGGGCGATTGGATGCGCGACGCCCTCAACCCGAAGCTGCGATGACCGATCTTCTCACCATCACCGACCTCGACGTCGAATTCCCCACCCGCCGGGGCACCGTTCTGGCCGCCCGCAAGGTTTCGCTGTCTGTCGCGCCCGGCGAGGTGCTGGGCCTTGTCGGCGAAAGCGGGGCGGGGAAATCGACCATCGGCAATGCCATCATCAACCTGCTGGAACGGCCCGGCCGGGTGGCCGGCGGTCAGATCCTGTTCGAAGGCCAGGACCTGCGCGCCCTGGACGAGGACCAGATGCGCAAGGTGCGCGGGGCCAGGATCGGCATGATCTTCCAGGATCCCCAGACCTCGCTGAACCCGCTGCTGACCATCGGGGCGCAACTGGTCGAGACGATCCAGAAGGCCACCGATTTCAAGGGCAACGCGGCCACCGACCATGCCGTGGGCCTGCTGGAGGCCGTGGGCATCACCGAGGCCCGCGCCCGGCTGAAATCCTACCCCCACCAGTTTTCCGGGGGCATGCGCCAGCGCGTGGTCATCGCGCTGGCCCTGGCCGGTGACCCGGACCTGGTGATCGCCGATGAACCGACCACGGCGCTCGATGTCTCGATCCAGGCCCAGATCCTCGACCTGCTGAAAAAGCTCTGCCGGGAACGCGACCTGGGCGTGATCATCGTGACCCATGACATCGGGGTGATCGCCAATATCGCCGACCGGGTGGCGGTGATGTATCGCGGCGAGGTGGTGGAAACCGGGGCCGTGGCACAGGTGCTGGGCGCCCCGCGCCACGACTACACCAAGAGCCTGATCGCCGCCGTGCCCCGGGCCGACACGCGCCTGCACCGGTTCACCTCGGTGGATTACATCGAAGGCGGCGCGGCCCAGGCCAGCCGCATCGACATCAAGTCGCACTGGCTGGGGCAGGGGCGCAAGGCCGATCCCGACCGCTCGGCCATGATCGAGATCGACGGGCTGGACCTGTCCTTTGTCCTGCAGGGCGCGATCCTGCGCAGGAACCGCAAGATGGTCCACGCGGTCGACAATGTCAGCCTGACCGTCCAGAGGGGCGAAACCCTGGGGCTGGTGGGCGAAAGCGGGTCAGGCAAATCCACCGTGGCCCGGCTGATCGCGGGGCTCTTCACCCCCGATTCCGGCACTATCCGGGTCGCGGGGCAGGACGTGACCACCAGGCCCGACGCGCCCGAGGCCAAACGCGCCCGGCGCATGGTGCAGATGATCTTCCAGGATCCCTATTCCTCGCTCAATGCACGCATGTCGGTGCGCGACATCGTGGCCGAGCCGATCCGGTTCTACCGCACCAGCGGTTCGGAAAGCGAAACCCGCAGGATCGTCGGAGACCTGCTGGATCACGTGGGCCTGGGCGCGCGGGCGGCCGAGCGCTATCCGCATGAATTCTCGGGCGGGCAAAGGCAGCGGATCTCCATCGCCCGGGCGCTGGCCTCGCGGCCGGAAATCCTGATCTGCGATGAACCGACCTCGGCTCTGGACGTGTCGGTGCAGGCCACGATCCTGAACCTTCTCAAGGACTTGCAGGAAGAACTTGGCCTGACCATGCTGTTCATCACCCATGATTTGCCGGTGATCCGCCAAATGGCCGACCGCATCGCGGTGATGCGCCACGGGGCGATCTGCGAGGTGGCCGAGACCGACCGGCTGTTTGCCGATCCGCAGCATGATTACTCGAAACACCTGCTCGGCCTGATGCCCCGGATGGAGATGCTGACCCCGCTGCCCGCCGAACCCGGGCGCGAGACCGCGTAGGATGGGTTTTCCAAACCCATCGGTTGTGCCCCGCCCGGCGCGGGCATAGCCTGCGCCCGATCACCAACCGGGACGACCACCATGCCAGACCTTCCGCCCCAGCCGCTCGACGATGCCGGCTGGCCCGACGAGATCCGCGACCTGCGCGACGGCTTTGCCGGCCGGCTCAATGTCTACCGCGTCATGGCCCATCATCCCGAGTTGCTGCGCGCCTGGGCGCCCCTGCGGGCCCATGTGGTGACCGACAGCGCGCTTGGCGCGGACCGCAGCGAGGTTGTCATCCTGCGCACGGCCCACCGGTTCGGCTCGGCCTATGAATGGGCGCATCATGTCTCCCGCGCGCGCAAGCTGGGCTTTTCCGATGCCCGCATCGCGGCGCTCGGCCGCGATGATCCGGCCGGGGCGGATGCCGATGACGGGCTGATCGCCCGGGCCGTCGACGCGCTGATCGACGACCGCCGCCTGTCGCCCGACCTGGACCGCGCGCTGGTCGCCCTCATCGGCCGCAAGGGCGTGATGGACCTGATCGCCACGGTCGGGTTCTATTCCGTGCTGGGCTACATGCTGATGAGCTTCGACACGCCCATCGACGATGACATCGCCACGGAAATGGCCCGGGCGCCGCTGCATGGCTGAGCCGGGGGAGCCGCCTGTCGAGCGGCGCTATCGCGGCGGGCCGATCTTTGACGGCACCCGCCTGCACCGGGACGCCGTGCTCGACCTGGGCAGCGGCAAGGTCATCGCGCTGAGGCCCGACACGACCGATGGTGCAGGGCCGGGCCAGCCGGTGACCGAAGACCTGGCCGGCGATATCCTCTGTCCGGGCTACGTGGATCTTCAGGTCAACGGAGGCGGCGGGGTCATGCTGGGCGATGTCACCGGGCCCGACGACCTGCGGCGCATGGCCCGGGCCCATCGCGGGCTGGGCGCCACGACGATCCTGCCCACCCTGATCACCGACAGCCCGGACCGCACGGCGGCGGCCATCGCCCATGTCTGCGCGGCCATCGCATCGGGCCTGCCGGGCATCGGCGGGCTGCATCTCGAAGGTCCGCACCTGTCGCTGGCCCGCAAGGGCGCCCATGAGGCCGCGCTGATCCGCCCGATGCAGGCAGACGACCTGGCCATGCTCTGCGCGGCCGCCCGCGACCTGCCGGCGCTGGTTGTCACCCTGGCCCCCGAAAGCACGACCCCCGACCAGGTTGCGGCGCTGGCCCGGGCCGGGGCGCGGGTCTGCCTGGGCCATACGGATGCCGATTACGACACTTGCCTGGCCTTTGCCCGGGCCGGGGCGGTGGGCGTGACACATCTGTTCAACGCCATGAGCCAGCTGGGCAGCCGTGCGCCGGGGCTGGTCGGCGCGGCGCTGGATTGCGGCGGGCTGACCGCCGGGCTGATCGCCGACGGGGTCCATGTGCACCCGGCCACGATCCGCCGGGCGCTGGCCGCAAAGGCCGGGCCGGGCGCCGTGTTCCTGGTCAGCGATGCCATGGCCGTGGCCGGCACCGATCTCGACGGGTTTTCGCTGGGCGGCCGGCGGATCGACCGGGGAGACGGGCGGCTGGTGCTGCAGGATGGCACCTTGGCCGGGGCCGACCTGGACCTGACCACCGCCGTCAACTTGCTGACCGGATCCTGTGGCGTCGAGATGGCTACCGCGCTGGAAATGGCCACGCGCATTCCGGCCGATTTCGCCGGGCTGGCGGATGTCGGGCGGATCGCCCCGGGCACCACCGGCCCGCTGCTGCGCCTGCGCCCGGGGGCGCGGGGGCTGGCCTTGGTCGACATTATCGACCCTTAGGCCGAAAGGCAGCCCCGGGCGCCGGCCTGGCGCCCGGGACAAGGGTCAGCAGGCTTCCAGCGCGATGGCGATGCCCTGGCCCACGCCGATGCACATGGTCGACAGCGACCGCTTGCCGCCCGTCAGCTTGAGCTCAAGCGCCGCCGTGCCGGTGATCCGCGCGCCGGACATGCCCAGCGGATGACCCAGCGCGATGGCCCCGCCATTGGGGTTCACGCGCGGGTCGTCATCGGCGATCCCCAGGTCGCGCAGCGTGGCGATGCCCTGGCTGGCAAAGGCCTCGTTCAGCTCGATCACGTCGAAATCGGATTGCGACAGGCCGAGGCGGGCCATCAGTTTCTTCGAGGCCGGGGCCGGGCCAAAGCCCATGATCCGCGGCGGCACGCCCGCCGTGGCCCCGCCCATGACCCGGGCGATGGGCGTCAGCCCATGGGCCTTGACGGCCGCTTCGGATGCCACGATCAGCGCCGCCGCGCCATCGTTCACGCCCGAGGCATTGCCCGCCGTCACGCTGCCGCCCTCGCGGAAGGGCGTCGGCAATTTTGCCAGCTTTTCCAGGCTGGTTGCGCGGGGATGTTCATCCGCTTCGAACACGATCGGATCGCCCTTGCGCTGGGGGATCGTCACCGCGGTGATCTCTTTTGCCAGCCGGCCAGCGCCCTGGGCCCGGGCGGCCTTGTCCTGCGAGCGCAGGGCAAAGGCATCCTGGTCTTCGCGGCTGATGTCGAAATCCTCGGCCACGTTCTCGCCGGTCTCCGGCATCGAATCCGTGCCATAGGCCTTGTGCATGGCCTTGTTGATGAACCGCCAGCCGATCGTCGTGTCATAGATCTCGGCCTTGCGCGAAAACGCGGCATCGGCCTTGGGCATGACAAAGGGCGCCCGCGACATGGATTCCACGCCGCCGGCGATCATCAGATCGGCCTCGCCGGCAATGATCGAGCGGGCCGCGGTGATCACCGCATCCATGCCCGAACCGCAAAGCCGGTTCATCGTCGTGCCCGGCACACCGACGGGCAGGCCGGCCAGCAGTGCCGACATGCGCGCGACGTTGCGGTTGTCCTCGCCGGCCTGGTTGGCACAGCCATAGATCACGTCGTCGACGGCCTCCCAGTCGACGCCCGTGTTGCGCGCCATCAGCGCCGCAAGGGGCACCGCGCCGAGGTCGTCGGCGCGCACCGACGACAGGGTGCCGCCGAAACGGCCGATGGGCGTGCGGATATAGTCGCAGATATAGGCGTCAGCCATCACAGATCCTCCGGTACGATCAGGTCCTTCACGTCGCCGTCCAGGTGCAACTCGGCCCCGGTCACGGCCTGCAGCGCGTCCATCGACAGCGAGGGCAGTTTCTCGCGCAGCACGAAATGGCCGTCTTCGATGTCGACCACGGCCAGCGAGGTATAGACCCGCGTCACGCAACCCACGCCGGTCAGGGGAAAGGAGCAGGTCTCCACCAGCTTGGGCTCGCCCTTCTTGGTCACGTGGTCGGTGATCACGGCCACGCGGCCCGCGCCATGGACCAGGTCCATCGCCCCGCCGACGGCCGGCACGCCCTTGGACCCCACGCGCCAATTGGCAAGGTCGCCGTTCTGGGCGACCTGGTAGGCGCCCAGGATGGCCACGTCCAGGTGGCCGCCGCGCACCATGGCAAAGCTGTCGGCATGGTGGAAAAAGGCCGCGCCAGGGTTCAGGGTGATGGCCTTCTTGCCGGCGTTGATCAGGTCCCAGTCCTCGTCGCCCGGGGCGGGCGCCTGGCCAAAGCCCAGCACGCCGTTCTCGGTGTGATAGATCGGCGTCCGGCCCTCGGGGGCGAACTTGGCGACCATCTCGGGAAAGCCGATGCCAAGGTTCACATAGGCCCCGTCTTCGATATCCTGCGCCGCGCGCCAGGCGATCTGTTCGTTGGAAAGCTTGTCAGTCATCAGTAGTCGACCCCTTCGCGCACCAGCACTTCTTCCTGTTTGGCATCGGCCACCTCGACCACGCCATCGACGAAGATGCCGGGTGTGATCACGTTTTCCGGCTCGATGCCGCCCGGTTCGACCAGCTGGCGGACCTGGGCGATGGTCGTCTCGGCGGCCATGCACATCAGCGGGTTGAAGTTCCGCCCGGCCAGCCGGTAGGTCAGGTTGCCGAACGGGTCGCCTAGCTCGCCCTTGACCAGTGCGAAATCGGCCTTGAGCCAGCGTTCGCGCACGTAGTGGCGGCCGTCGAATTCCTCGACGGGCTTGCCCTCGGCCAGCTCGGTGCCATAGCTCGTGGGCGTGTAGAAGGCCGGGATGCCGGCGCCGGCGGCGCGGATGCGCTCGGCCAGGGTGCCCTGGGGCACCAGCTCCAGCTCGATCTCGCCGGCGAGATAGCGCGTGTTGAACGCCTCGGCATTGGACGACCGCGGGAACGAGCAGATCATCTTGCCGACCATGCCCGCCTTGATCATCGCCGCGATGCCGATCCCGCCGTTGCCGGCGTTGTTGTTGATCACGGTCAGGTTTTTCGGGCTGCCGGTGGCGCGGAACCGGTCGATCAGCGCGTGGATCAGCTCTACCGGCGCGCCGGAACCGCCAAAGCCCCCGATCATCACCGTTGCGCCGTCGGGAATACCGGCGACCGCTTCGGCCAGGGACGAAATCGTCTTGTCCATGTGGTCCTCCTTGAACTGGATGATCCCTAGCGCCGCGCCGGGGCGACCGACAGGGTTTTCGTGCGGATGTTGACATTTGTTCGGAATGCGCCGATTTCCGTGCGCATGGCGAACAAACCCACCGACATGATCTCGTCCCTGGCCAAGGGGCTGCGGGTGATCGAATGTTTCTCGGCCGATGCGCCGCGGCTGTCGATTTCGGACGTTGCGCGGCTGACCGGGCTGGACCGGGCCACCGCCCGGCGCTGCCTGCTGACCCTGCATGGCGCGGGATATGCCGATTACGACGGCAAGTTCTTTTCGCTGACCCCGCGCATCCTGCGGTTGGGGATGGGGGCGCTGGCCTCGTTGCCGCTGCCGCAGATCGTGCAGCCCTGGCTGGACCAGCTGGCCGACCAGATCGGCCAGAGCTGTTCGGTGTCGATCCTGGACGGGCTGGAAATCGTCTATGTCGCCCGGGCGGCGCAGCGGCGGGTGATGTCGATCGGGCTGATGCCCGGATCGCGGCTGCCGGCCCATTGCACGTCGATGGGCCGCATCCTGCTGGCGGCCCTGCCGGTCGACGAGGCCCGCGCGGTGATCGAGGCGTCGGACCTGACCCCGCGCACGCCGTTCAGCCTGACCGATCCCGAAGAGATCCTGGCGCGCATCATCCGCGCCGGGCAGGAAGGCCACGTGGTCATCGACCAGGAGGTCGAGATGGGCCTGCGCGCGCTGGCCGTGCCGGTGCTGGACGGGTCGGGGCGGGTGGTCGCCGCGCTGAACACGGGCATGGCGGCGATGCATGGCGATCCGGGTGAATTGGCCGCGCAATACCTGCCGCGGCTGCTCAAGGTTCAGGCCGGGCTGCGCCGGGTGCTGTAACTGCGCCCCGGGCGGGGGCAGTGGTGCGATGCTGGAGCGGGCCCGGCAGGGATCCCGGTGAGTTCTGGCGGGGGGCGTCGCGGGACGTGGGCCGGGCTGCTGGCGGTGCGTATCCGGGATTTCGGCGCGTCGCGGGCGGCACATCGGTGGGGTCGGGCGTCCGAGCGGTGCGTTTCAGGCATCGGCATGGCCAAAATTCAGCACACGACAGCAACACTGGCGCTTGCCACATTGGGCCCAGAACGCTGGCCGCCGCCCGAGTCGTCCTCTTCCTCTCGCGGGTCGGCCCGTTCCCTCGACAGAAGGCCCCGTGCGCGCCTTGTGCACGCGCGCGGGGCCCGCCTTGCCCGACAGGAGACAGACCTCATGACGCTCACCCGCCGCCACTTCACCCAGGGCCTCCTGGCCGGAACCGCCGCCGCCGGGCTTGCCGCGCCGGCCATCGGCCAGGGCAAGACCAAGCTGAAGCTGATCCTCAACTGGACCTACCAGGGCCCGCAGGCCTGGTTCTTCCTGGCCCAGGACAAGGGCTATTTCGACCAGGCCGGGATCGAGATCGAGATGGACCAGGGCAACGGGTCGGGCGCGGCCGTGGGCCAGGTGGCCTCGGGCGCCTATGACGTGGGCTTTGGCGACGTCAACGCGCTTATCCGGCTGGCCGCGACCAATCCCGAAGAGGCGCCGCTGTGTGTCTACCAGATGTACAACAAGCCGCCCTTCACCGTGGCCGTGCTGCAAAGTTCCGACATCATGACGGCCGAGGACCTGCAGGGTCGCAAGCTGGGCGGGGCGGCCAATGACGGCGCGCTCAAGCTGTTCCCGGCCTTTGCCTCGGTGGCCGGGCTCGATACCTCGGACATCGAGATCCTCAACTTCAAGTCGAACCTGCGCGAACAGATGCTGAAATCGGAACAGGTCGAAGGCGTCTTCGGCTATGTCAACACGATCCGCTTCTCGGCCAAGCTGTCGGGCATGGATCCCGATGCCGATATCCGCTTCATCAATTACGGCGATTACGGCATGGATCTGTATTCCAACGGCATCATCGTGCCCAAGGCCATGGCCGCCGATCAGCCCGAGCTGGTCAAGGGGCTGAACTGGGCGATCAACGAAGGCATCAAGGACACGCTGGCCGATCCCGACGCCGGGGTCGATGCTGTGGCCGCCCGCGAGCCGCTGATCAACAAGGCCGTCGAAAAGGAACGGCTGGTCGCCACGCTGGCCGACGAGATGAACCATCCCGAGCTGGCCGAATACGGCCTGGGCGATGTCGATCCCGAGCGGTTCAAGACGGCCATCGACATCGTCGTGGCGGCCGATGGCCTGCCGCGCACGCCCAGCCCGGACGAGATCTTTTCGGATGCCTTCCTGCCCGCGCCCGAAGACCGGATCTACAAGCTGGCCTGACCCGACACATGGAACTGGAACTGACAGGCAAGGTCGCCGTGATCACCGGCCCGGCCAAGGGCATGGGCGCGGCGGTCTCGCTGGGCTTCGCGCGCGAGGGGGCTTCCCTCGCGCTTCTCGGTCGCGATACCGCGGCCATCGAACCGGTGGCCGGCCAGGCCCGCGAGATCGGCGTCGCGGCCGGGGTCTTCGGCTGTGACGTCACCGACGAGGCGGCGGTCGGTGCGGCCGTCGCGGCGGTGCTGGAGCGGTTCGGCCGGATCGACATCCTGGTCAATGTCGCCGGGGGCACCGGGCCGATCGGCAAGACCGGGGTCGAAACGACAGCCGCCGAATTCGACGAGATCACCCATCTGAACATGCGCGGGCCGTTCAACATGATCCGCGCGGTGGCCCCGGCCATGGCCGCGCAGGGCGGCGGGCGCATCGTCAATGTCGGCGGCACCTTCGGCATGCGTGGCCGGGCCATGCGGCTGGCCTATTCCTCGTCCAAATGGGGCCTGCGCGGGATCACCAAGAGCTTTGCGCTGGAACTGGGCCCCGACAACATCAACGTCAACCTCGTCGCGCCGGGCATGGTCGACGGCCCGCGGTTCCGCGACAAGGTCGTGCCCCAGGTCGCCGCCCAATACGGGCTGAGCGAAGAGGAGGCGGCGGCGAAACATGCCTCGGATTACGCGCTTGGCCGGATCACCACCGATGCGGACGTGGCCGCCGCCGTGCTGTTCCTGGCCTCGGAACGCGCGCGCCAGATCACCGGGGTGGACCTGCCGGTCGATGGCGGCTGGGCGGCGCTATGAAACAGGACCGTTTCGTCGAATTCGATGCCGTGGGGGTGACCTATGGCAAGCAAGGCGCGCGGACCCAGGCCCTGATGCCGACATCGCTGCGCATTGCCCGGGGCGATTTCCTGGCCCTGGTCGGCCCGTCGGGCTGTGGCAAGTCGACCATCCTCAAGCTGGTGGCCGAGCTGCTGGAGCCGTCGGAAGGGCGCATCCTCTTTGCCGGGCGCGAGCTGGGCGCCGAGCCGGTGCGCGTGGGCATGGCCTTTCAGAGCGCGTCGCTGCTGCCCTGGATGACGATCCGTGAGAATGTCATGCTGCCGCTCAAGATCGTGCCGCCGTTCAAGGCCAGCTACCGGGCCCGGAAGGACGGCGAATACCGCGACCGGGCCGATGCGCTGCTGGAACGGGTCGGGCTGATCGATTTCGCCGACAAGAGTCCCTGGCAATTGTCGGGGGGCATGATGCAGCGGGCCAACCTGTGCCGGGCGCTGATCCACGATCCCGATCTGCTGCTGCTCGACGAGCCCTTCGGCGCGCTCGACCAGTTCACCCGCGAAGAGCTGTGGCAGACGGTCCAGGACCTCTGGCTGGACCGCGCGCCGACGGTGCTGCTGGTCACCCATGACCTGCGCGAGGCGGCCTACCTGGCCAGCCGCATCTGCGTGATGTCGCCGCGCCCGGGCCGCATCATCGAGGACCGGCCCGTCGATTTCGCCCGCCCGCGGCCCATCGACCTGACCTTCGACGCCGGGTTCTCGGCGTTGGTGCAGGAGCTGCGCGGGCTGATCGTGCATGCGCCGGTGACGGGGAGCGCGGCATGAAACCGATGCAACAGAAACTGGCCTCGGCCGCGCTGATCGTCGGGGTCTTTGTCTTCTGGGAGCTGTTCTGCCTGCTCTTCGGCATTTCCGAGCTGGTCCTGCCGCGGCCTTCGCGGATCATCGCGGCGTTCTTCGAATACCAGCACGCGATCTGGCCCCATGTCTGGCAGACCTTCTACACGACCATGGTGGGCTTTGCCTGCGGCGTGGTCATCGGCCTGGGCCTGGGCGTGCTGATCGGGTCGTCCAAGCTGGCCTATGACACGGCCTATCCGCTGCTGGTCGGCATCTCGTCGATCCCCAAGGTGGCCGTGGTGCCGATCTTCGTGCTGTGGTTCGGGGCCGGGACGATCCCGGCGATCCTGACGGCCATGATCATCTGCATCTTTCCCATCGTGGTGAATGTTTCGACGGGCATCGCGACGGTCGAGCCCGAGCTCGAGGATGTCATGCGCGCGCTCAAGGCCAACAAGCGCGAGATCCTGTGGAACGTCGGCCTGCCGCGGTCGATGCCCTATTTCTTTGCCTCGCTGAAGGTGGCCATCACGCTGAGCTTCGTGGGGTCGGTGATTGCCGAGACGGTGGCGGCGAACAAGGGGGTGGGGAACCTGATGCTGATCGCCTCGTCGTCGTTCAACGTGCCGCTGGTCTTTGCCGGGCTGATGGTGCTGGCGGTGATGGGCGTGTCGCTCTACGCGATCTTCTCGCTGGTCGAACGCCACGTGGCCTCCTGGGCGATGCGCAAGGATATCTGAACGGTGCCATGTGACAGCTGCGGCCGGCCCTTCGGGGTCGGCCGTTTGTCGTTGGGGGGCGGTGCAGGGCGATGCCGTCTCGCGGCCCGCTGAAGGTAACAATCTCACGCTCAGCCTGGGGTCTAAACCGCGCGCAGGTCCTGCCAGAGGGGCAATCCGGGCGCAGGTCCAGCCATAGGAGGAACCTGGGCGCAGGCCTACCACAGAGGGGACCGGCGGTCGCACAGCTGCATCCCTGGTGCCTGCGCGACCGCCTCTGTAGGGCGGATGTCCCGGGGTGGATCTGCGCTCTCAGCTCCGAACCGGTCTTGTTCCGCACTGTCGAGGCCAGGAGCCGCTCATCCCGGGCGGTCGCGACCTCGGTTCCGGGCCGTCCCTGGGGCCCGTATTCTATCGGCATGTCCTGTTTTCGTGGGGCCCGGCAACAGTTGCCGACCCGCATGGCGCAAGGCTCCGGCCATGGCGCTGGCGGCGCCAGTGGGTGATGAACGATCGTCCGTCGCGTTTCACGAAACGCGACATGGCTGCACGAACTGCGCAGGCAGCGTGGCGCGAAACCGCCTGCGAGGGCGGGAGAGCGGGGTGGCTAGAGGCCCAGCTGGGCGCGCACATCCTGCAGCCGGGCGCGGCTGACGGGCACTTCGGGCAGGTCGGGCAGGCGGTCGAAATGGCAGACGCCATTGTCCTTGCGCCGTTCGAAGCTGGTGACATGGGCATGGTTCACCAGAAAGCTGCGATGGGTCCGGGTGAACAGCGTGTCGGGCAGGCGTCGGGCGGCCTCGGTGATCGACCAGGGACAGAAATGCTTGGCCGTGCCGGCATAGAGCAGGGTGTAATGACCCTCGGCGCGGATGACCGACACTGCCTCGGCGGCGATGAAATGGGTGCGGTGATCGGCCTCGTAGGGAATGCGCAGCTCGGTCGGTGCGGAGGAGGGGCGGGCCGGGGCCGGGTTGGTGGGCTGGCGCGGCGCGGGGACGGCCGGTGGTGCGGCCGCGGGAGGCGTTGGGGATACGGCGGCCATGGGTGACGCCTGGGACACGGGCGCCATCGTGGCCATCGTGCTCATCGGGGCCGGCACGGCGCCCGGGGGCGCCGGCTCGGCCCGGCCCGGCAAGGCCGCCCCGGGCTCGCGGTCCGAAAGGCGGGCGGTAAAGCTGGCGCCGGTCAGCAGGAACAGGCCCGAGAGCACGAAGGCCGAGATCGTCACGCCGAAGGCCAGAACCTCGCGGCTCATCGGCAGGCCGGCGGGTTCGGGCGCGCCGGTCAGGGTAAAACCGGTCCCGGCCATGGCGATGAAATGCACGGCGCAGACCGTCATGCCGAACCCCAGCGTGCCCAGCAGGATGTTGCGCGGGCTGCGCGCGCCGTAGCTGATCTGGAACGACAGGACGCCAAGGCCCACCGAGGCCACCAGCGCACCGCCCACGCCCAGGGCGGAATAGACCGGCCGACAGATCTCCATGCCCGACATGCCGGTGAAATGCATCGCGGCAATGCCCAGGCCCAGGATCGCCCCGGCCAGCGAAATGCGCGTCCGGGTGCGCGGGCCGAAATGCACCAGCAGCAGGGCCATTTCCATGAACAGGATGACAATCAGGGCCGAGATCAGCGTGATCAGCGGATCAAAGAGAAAGACGACGGGCAGGTCGAGCCCCAGCATGGCCACGAAATGCATCGACCAGATGCCCCAGCCCAGCACGACCGAGGCCACGGCCACCACGCCCTGGCGGGCCACGAGGCCCAGCTGCGACGCGCCGCGCGTCAGCGACAGGCCCGAGAACCCGGCGATGAGCGCCACGGCCAGCGCGGCCAGGGCGAATAGCCCATCATGGCTGTAGTCGAGCATATGGCCTCCCGGTCCCCGTCGGGGGCGAGAGTAACCCGGCCGGGGCGATCTGGGTAGGGGGACGGAGGCGGGGGTGCCAGGCGTGCCCTGATCCGGCCGGGGAAGGAGTGATCGTGGTGCGGTGGTGTGATCTGGTCTGCGTCAGACTTTGGCCGGGCGGCGGGCCCCGTGCGCTCCGTGCCCGGGGGCGACCCATCGCGTCGATTTGGTCCGGCCTGCGCCGGTTCTATCACGGTCAAACTGTCGCCGGGCGCCGTGCCGGGGTGCGATTTACCGTGCCGTTATGGGGGCGACCAGGTCTTGCCAGTCCGGTCCGCCCCAAGTTCAGTACTGAACGTGTCGTGTCGCCATGGTCCGGCCCTGACCCGATCATGCCGAGCCGGGCCAGATGAGACAGGCCCGTTCCCGGTGTGGGCCAGATGCGCCCGCCCGGCCGCGGGCGTTCAGTGGGGCTCGCGGGTGCCGGCGGGCTCGACGGGCGGATCGCCGGCGGCCTCGGGCAGGGGCGGATCGTCGTAGATCGACCAACCGTACTCCCCATCCACCCCGGGCAGGTCGCCCTGTTCCAGGTTCCGCGCCATGAAGGCCTTGGCGATGAAATTGGCGATGATCGGGGCGGTCAGGAACAAGAAGAGCGTGATCAGCAGCTCGTGAAACGAGATCTTGCCCAGGGTGACCCAGAGATGGATCATCGAGGCGATCAGCACGCCGCCCACGCCCAGGGTCGTGGCCTTGGTGGGGGCGTGCAGGCGCTGCATGGCATCCTGCAGCTTGATCAGGCCGAAGGAGCCGACCAGGCCGAAGATGCCGCTGATGACAAGGCAGGCCGAGATGACGATGTCGGCCCAGGGTTCCAGCTCGCTGCCGGCGATTTCGATCCCGATCATTCGATGATGTCCCCGCGCAGGATGAAGCGGCAATAGGCCACCGTCGAGACAAAGCCGACCATGGCCGCCAGCATGGCCGCTTCGAAGTAGATCGTGGTGCCCCGCCAGATGCCATAGAGCACGAGCAGGGCGATGACGTTGATGACGATGGTGTCGAGCGCCAGGATGCGATCGGCGGAATCGGGACCGCGGGCAATGCGCCAGAGGTTGAACAGCAGGCCCAGCCCGTAACAGCCGAAGGCGAAGTAGAGCGCGTAGATGAGCATCAGAAGATCTCCTTCAGGCGGCGTTCGTAACGCTGTTTGATGGCATCGCGGGTGCCCTCGGGGTCGTCGGTATGCAGGCAATGCACCAGGATGCAGCTGGCATCGGCCGACAGCAGGGCCGCGACGGTGCCCGGGGTCATGGTGATCGTGCCGGCCAGAACGGTGATGGCCTCGGGCGAGGTCAGCTCCAGCGGGATGCTGATCCAGCACGACCGGATGTTGTCCCGGCGCTTGAACAGGATGATCGCGGCGACCTCGACATTGGCCACGATGATGTCCCAGAGCACGATGATCACGTAGACCAGCGCCCGGCCCGGGCTGCGCAACAGCGGCCGGTCGGGCCAGAAGGGCGCGGTGATCCAGGGGATGACAAGGCCCAGGATCGCCCCCAGCAGGACATTGCCCGGGGTGACCTTGTTGACCAGGGCCAGCCAGACGAAGAGCAGCATGAGGCTGAGCAGCGGATGCGGGAAGAGGCGGCGGATCATGGGTCAGTCCTCCACGTGTTCGGCATCGGCCTCGTGGGCCTCGGCATTGTCGGCGCGGTGCGGCTCGGCCGTGTCGGATGCATCGGGCGCCGGCGCGGTGCCATAGCCCGGGGCATCGGCCTTGTCGGCCTTGGCCGGGATCTTGCCGGTGTTGTCCTGCTCGAGCACGGCCGAGACATAGGCGCTGCGGTCAAGGAGCTCGGCCGTTGCCCCGTCGAGGTAGCGCGTGACCGGCCCGGCAAGGATGGCCAGCGCGCCCAGCAGGGCCAGGGCGGCGATGCTGGGGGCCAGTTCCATCGCCCCGGCGGGGCGGGTGCGGGGATCGTCGGGGTCCGGCGTGGGATCGGTCTCCTCGGGCGGCGGTGTCACGGCGGTGGATTTCCAGAACACCATGCTGCCGGCCCGGGCAAAGCCCAGGATGGTCAGCAACGACCCGGCCAGGATGGCCACCCAGGCGGCGGTCATCTCGCCCGGGGCGCGCAGGGCGTCCAGGATCATCAGCTTGCCCAGGAAGCCCGACAGGGGCGGCATGCCGGCCATGGCAATCGCCCCGCCGAAGAACAGCGCGGCAAAGAGGCCGTTCTGCACCACCGCCGGCTGGGCGGTCAGCCGGTCATCGGCCCGCCGGGCCAGCACCAGGTCGGCGACCAGGAACAGCACGGCGGCGGCAAAGGTCGAATGCACGAGGTAATAGAGCGCGGCGGTGACGGCCTCGGGGCGAAAGGCCGCGACGGCGGCCATCAGCGTGCCCATCGACCCCACGACCGAAAAGGCGATCAGGGGCATCAGCCGCCGGGCGCCCAGCACGCCGAAGGCACCGATGGCGATGGTCACGATGGCTCCGACAAAGAGCAGGTCGCCGGGCAGGCCGTTCATGGCCTCGACATGGGGGCCGAAGACCAGGGCATGGATGCGCAGGATCGAATAGGCCCCGACCTTGGTCATGATGGCAAAGAGCGCGGCCACCGGGGCGGGGGCATTGGCATAGGTGCCGGGCAGCCAGAACTGCACCGGGAAGACCGCGGCCTTGACGGCGAAGACGGTCATCAGCAGCACGGCGGCCACGCGCACCAGGGCGGCATCCTCGGCCGGGATCTGCTGCACGCGCTCGGCCAGGTCGGCGATGTTGAGCGTGCCGGTCGTGGCATAGAGCGTGCCCAGGGCAAAGAGAAACAGCGTCGAGCCGGCGAGGTTGATGATGACATATTGCAGCCCGGCCCGCATGCGCTGGACCCCGCCGGAATGGATCATCAGCCCGTAGGACGCGATCAGCAGGACTTCGAAGAAGACGAAGAGGTTGAAGATGTCGCCGGTCAGGAAGGCGCCGCAGATGCCCATCAGCTGGAACTGGAACAGGGCGTGGAAATGGCGGCCCCGGGCGTCCCAGCCGGTGGCCGCGGCATGGGTCAGGGTCAGCAGGCCCAGCAGGGCCGTCAGCAGCACCATCAGGGCCGACAGCCGGTCGAGCACCAGCACGATGCCGAAAGGCGCGGGCCAGTCGCCCAGCCGGTAGACATGGATGGAGCCGTCTGAGACCAGGGCGACCAGGCCGATGGCAACGCCCAGCAGGCCCAGCGACGAGACAAACGAGGCCACCCGCGCCAGGACGATGTCATAGCGCATGACAAAGGCGATCAGCGGCGCGATCAGGGCCGGCAGGATGACGGGGGCAATGATCCAGTGGTTCATCGGGTCCGGCCTCCTTCAGCGCCGGGCGCGGGGTCTGTCGCAGGCGCGGCCGCGGGCATTTCGGGGGCATCGCCGGGCCCGGTGTCGGGCGCGTCATCGGTGTCGACGGGCATGTCGACGGCATCGGTGTCGGCCTCGAGGAACGCGCCGAGGGCGACCATGACCAGCAGGGCGGTCATGCCGAACGAGATCACGATGGCCGTCAGCACCAGGGCCTGGGGCAGCGGATCGGTATAGGCCTGGTCGGGGGCGTACTTGTCGAGGATCGGGGGCAGGTTCACGGCCAGCCCGCCGCTGGAGAACAGGAAGACGTTCACCGCGTAGGACAGCAGCGACAGGCCGAGGATCACGGGGAAGGCGCGCAGCCGCAGGATCAGGTAGATCCCCCCGGCGGTCAGCACGCCCACGGTGCTGGCAACAAGCATTTCCATGTCAGCGCGCCTCCTTCTCGTCTGCGACCCTCTGGGCCGGGTCGTAATCCATCGGGTCGACATTGACCGTCTCGCCGGCATAACGCGCGATGCGCGACAGCGAATAGAGCATCAGCATCACCGCGCCGAGCACGCAGAGGAAGACACCCAGGTCAAAGGCAATGGCCGTGGCCCATTCGAATTCCTCGATCGGCGGGAATTCGAGATAGCCGTAGGCCGAGGTGAGGAAGGGCTTGCCGGCCAGCCAGGCGCCTGCCCCGGTCAGCCCGGCGATGACCACGCCCCAGCCGATCAGCGAATGGTACTCGATCTTCTGGCGGGCCTGGGTCCAGGCAAAGCCCGATGCCATATATTGCATCAGGAGGGCGATCGACACGACCAGCCCGGCGACAAAGCCGCCGCCCGGCATGTTGTGCCCGCGCAGGAACATGAACACCCCGACGACGAGGGCGATGGGCATCATCACGCGGGTGGCAATGACCATCATCAGCGGGTGCCGGTCGCGCGACCGGTCCTGGCTGTAGTCGGTGTTGCGCAGCCGGCGCGAGGCCGGGCCGTTCAGCAGGGCTTCCATCAGGGCGTAGATGGCCAGCCCGGCAATGCCCAGCACGATGATCTCGCCATAGGTGTCGTAGCCGCGGAAATCCACCAGGATGACGTTGACGACATTGGTGCCGCCGCCGCCCTTGTAGGAATTGGCCAGGTGGTAATCCGAGATGGTCGAGACATCGCGCAGCATGAAGGCATAGGCCAGGGCGGCCACGCCGATGCCGGCCACGCCGGCGATCACGCCGTCGCGCAGCCGGCGGGCCGTGGTGCTTTCGACGGGCGTGTCCTTGGGCAGGAAATGCAGGGCCAGCAGCAACAGCATGATGGTCACGGTCTCGACCGAGATCTGGGTCAGGGCCAGGTCGGGCGCCGAGAGATAGATGAAGCCCGACGAGATCATCATGCCGATGACGCCCATGACGACCAGCGCGCGGAAGCGGTGGCGGTGCAGGGCGACAACGGCCAGCGTGGCCACGACCAGCAACAGCCAGCCCACGGCCACGATCGGCGGGATCGGCAGGGGCGTGCGGTCGGGGGCCGACAGGCCGCCTCCGGCAAAGGCCAGGAAGCCGATCAGCACGGTGGCCACGGTAAAGACCGCCAGGTAGCGGCTGATCGCGCCGTTGTGCATGCCTTCGGTGATCGCCCGGCTCAGGCGCACGACGGCGGCGACGGCGGCATCGAAGATGGCCTTGGCATAGGGCACGCGCAGCGCAGTCCACAGCCGGTCGACGGGGGTGAAGGCCAGCAGGATCACCGCGCCGACGGCCAGGGCAATGCCCGACATGATCAGGGCCGGGGTGACGCCGTGCCAGATCTTGAGGTGGAAATCGGGCATCTCGCCGGCGGTGCCGATGACGGCCGCCCCGGCCACCCGGACCAGCGGTTCGACGATCGCCGGGTACAGCCCGATGACCATGACCAGCACGACCAGCAGGGCCGGCGCGGCCCACATGCCAAAGGGCGGATCATGGGGCTTGTGGGGGTAATCGTCGCGGACCGGGCCAAAGAACACATGGAAGATGAAGCGCAGCGAATAGGCCACCGAGAACACCGCCCCCAGCGTGGCCACCGCCGCGGCGAGCATGTGCTGGTCGAAGAGATGCACGTGAAAGGCCTCTTCCAGCATCAGTTCCTTGGACAGGAAGCCGTTGGTCAGGGGGATGCCGGCCATCGACAGCGCGGCGATGCCGCCGATCACGAAGGTGATGGGCATCAGGGTCATCAGCCCGCCCAGCCGGCGGATGTCGCGGGTATGGGCCTCGTGGTCGATGATGCCGGCAGTCATGAAGAGCGCGGCCTTGAAGGTCATGTGATTGATGATGTGGAACACCGCGGCAATGGCCGCCATCGGCGTGGCAAAGCCCAGCAGGGCGGTCAGAAGGCCCAGGTGGCTGACCGTCGAAAAGGCCAGCAGGCCCTTGAGGTCATCCTTGAACAGCGCGATCACCGCGCCGACGCACATGGTGATCAGCCCGACCGACGCCACGATGTAGAACCAGGCCTCGGTGCCGGCCAGGGCGGGCCACATGCGGGCCATCAGGAAGACCCCGGCCTTCACCATGGTCGAACTGTGCAGGTAGGCCGACACCGGCGTGGGCGCGGCCATGGCATGGGGCAACCAGAAATGGAACGGGAACTGGGCCGACTTGGTGAAGGCACCCAGCAGGATCAGGATCAGCGCCGGAATGTACCATTCCGATGCCTTGATCAGGTCACCGGCGGCCAGGATGTCGGTCAGGTTGTAGCTGCCGACGATGTTGCCCAGGATCAGCATGCCCCCGATCATCGCCAGCCCGCCCGCGCCGGTCACGGTCAGGGCCATGCGCGCGCCCTGGCGGCCTTCGGGCAGGTGTTTCCAATAGCCGATCAGCAGGAAGGACGACAGCGAGGTCAGCTCCCAGAAGATCAGCAGCAGCAGGATGTTGTCCGACAGGACAATGCCCAGCATCGCGCCCTGGAAGAGCAGCAGGAAGGTATAGAACTGGCCCATCGGATCGTCGCCCGACAGGTAGAACCGGCCGTAGAGGATGATCAGCAGGCCGACGCCGGTGATCATGCAGGCAAAGAGCAGGCCGAGCCCGTCGAGGAAGAAACTGGCCTGCAGGCCCAGCTGTGGCAGCCAGTCGAGCTGGAATTGCAGCACCTCGCCGCGGAACACGGCCGGTGACAGGATCAGCAGCATGATCAGCGCCAGCGCCGTGGGCACGGCGGTGAAGGCGGCGCAGGCATTGCGGCCGGCGCGGATCATGATGCCGGGCAACAGCGCTCCGACAAAGGGCAGAAGCGCGATGACAAGAAGAAGGGGGGTCTGATCGCTCATGGCGGCGGGTTACTCCCGGGGGCCGTCTGGGAAAGTCCTGGTCTCGGCGGGGTCTCGGCAAATCCGCCTGCGGGCCGGAACCGGCTCGCATTCGGAGGTATCATGCCGATGAACTTAAGCGACTGCGGTGATTTTTCGCAACGTGCGGGTTTGCACGGCTGCGCGCATGGGCCGGCGGCGGGCGCCGGCCGATCACCTGGCGGGCAGGCAGGGATCGCGCTGGGTCTGTTCACGGATCGCCCAGCGGACGCGCGCCCAGACCGACGGGGCGGAGGGGCGCAGGCGGACCGAGGCCACGGCATCGGTGCAGACACAGAAAAGCGCCGAGCCCGCGCGCCGGCCGAACAGCCGGGCGATGACCTGCGACATCGACAGCACCACGACACCCGGATCCTCCGGCGCGGCGGCCGGTGACAGCATCGGGTCTTGGCCCTGTGTGATATCCTGCGCCACGTGCGACACGCAGATCCTCCCTTGGGTCAGCCCGGGCAGACTGGCAGGAAAAATTCGGTCGGGCAAGGGCTTGTCAAAATGCGGAAGGCCCCGCTTTTGGGGCCTTCACGAAAAGTTTACCACATCTGGTATCCCATATACCAGCATTCCGCGGCCTGCCGTTGCGGCCCGGCCGCGAGGCCGGTGCCTAGCCCAGATCGGCGGGCAGGAGGGATTCGGGCAGGTTCTGGTAGCAGACCGGCCGCAGGAAGCGGCGGATGGCCATGGTGCCGACCGAGGTGGCGCCGAAATTGGTCGAGGCCGGGTAGGGCCCGCCATGCACCATCGCGTCGCAGACCTCGACCCCGGTGGGAAAGCCGTTGGCCAGGACCCGGCCGGCCTTGCGTTCCAGGATCGGCATCAGCTTGCGCGCGGCCTCGGTGTCGCCCTCGTCCATGTGCAGCGTGGCGGTCAGCTGACCTTCAAAGCCCTTGGCCAGGTCGAGCATCTCGTCTTCCGACGACACCCGCACCACGACACCCAGCGGGCCGAATACCTCTTCTTCCAGCGCGTGATCGGCCAGGAAGGCCGGGGCGTCGGTCTCGTAGAGGTTGGGCAGGGCATTGCGCCCGTCGCTGTCGGTGGTCACCAGCGGCTGGGCGGCGTTCGAGGCATCGAACTTGGCCTTGCCGGCGCGGTAGGCCTCGGCGATGCCGTCGGTCAGCATCGGCTGGGCGCCGACCTCGCCCAGGGCGGCCTTGGCGGCGGCGACAAAGGCATCACCCTCGGCGCCCTTGGCCACCACGGCAATGCCGGGGTTGGTGCAGAACTGGCCGGCGCCCATGGTCAGCGACCCGGCCCAGCCCTGGCCGATGGCCTCGCCGCGGGCGGCGGTGGCCGCGGGCAGGATGAACATCGGGTTGATCGAACCCAGCTCGCCGAAGAAGGGGATCGGTTCGGGACGGGCGGCGCAGAGATCGAACAGGGCCTTGCCCCCGCGCAGGCTGCCGGTAAAGCCCACGGCCTTGATCAGCGGGTGCTTGACCAGCGCGCCGCCGACCTCGTGACCGGCGCCATGGACCATCGAGAAGACGCCCGGGTGCATGCCGGTCTTGACGATCGCGGCATGGATGGCCTCGGTCACGATCTCGGCCGTGCCGGGATGGGCCGGGTGGCCCTTGACCACGACCGGGCAACCGGCGGCCAGGGCCGAGGCGGTGTCACCGCCGGCGGTCGAGAAGGCCAGCGGGAAGTTCGACGCGCCGAAGACGGCCACCGGGCCGATCGGCCGCTGGACCATGCGCAGGTCGGGCCGGGGCAGGGGCGCGCGATCGGGCAGGGCCGGATCGTGGCGCTTGTCGAGGTAATCGCCCTTCAGGATGTGGTCGGCGAACATGCGGATCTGGCCGGTGGTCCGGCCTCGTTCGCCCTGCAGGCGCCCCTCGGGCAGGCCGGTCTCCTGGCTGCCGATCTCGGTGATCGCCTCGGCCCGGGCCTCGATCTCGTCGGCGATGGCATTCAGGAAGGCCGCGCGTTCGGCCCGGGTGGAATAGCCATAGGACCAGAAGGCCTCTTCGGCGGCCTTGACCGCGGCATCGACCAGGGCGGGCGAGCCGTCGGTGAAGGTATGCGACGGGCCGGTGACGGGGGCCGAGGCAAAGGTGGCCTCGCCCGCGATCCATTCGCCGGCGATCAGGTTCTTGCCGTGCGGCGTGAAGTCGGACATGTCGGGTATCCTCTTATTTGCCCCATTTCAGCGCGATGACATCCAGGTCGGTGGCGAGCTGGACCAGTCGCGCGCGGGTGCGGTCGGACATGGGTTTCAGGGGGTGACGCACGTAATCGGATCCGATCACGCCGCCTTCCATCATGATGGTCTTTGCAGCACGCAGCCCGCACTGCCGGTTCTCGTGGTTGATCAGTGGCAGGCACAGGTTCCATTGCTGCAACGCGGCGTCAACCCGTCCGGCGCGATAATCCACGACGATAGGCCGGATCAGTTCCGGCTGCAGCGCCGAGGTCATGGTTCCGGTGCAGCCGGCGTCCAGGTCGGCCAGCAGGGTGACGGCCTCTTCGCCGTCGAACGGCCCGACGATATGCTCGCCCCCGGCCTCGATCAGCGCGGCCAGCTTGTCGGCGGCAAAGGGCGTCTCGATCTTGAAATAGGAGACCTGTTCGATCTCCTTCGCCATCTTCACCAGCAGCGGCACCGGCAGCGAGACGCCCGACAGGGGCGCGTCCTGGACCATGATCGGGATCGAGATGGCGTCGGACACGGCGGCGAATTGTTCATAGATCCCGGCCTCGGCCGGCACCAGGCCGACACCGTGGTAGGGCGGCATCATCATGACCATCGCCGCGCCCATGGCATCGGCGGCCCGGGCGCGGGCCACGACGACCTCGGTCGAGAAATGGCTGATCGTGACGATCACCGGCACCCGGCCGGCGACATGTTCCAGGCTGACCTTCATCATCAGGTCGCGCTCGGCGTCCGAGAGCACGAATTGTTCCGAGTAATTGGCCAGGATGCAGATCGCGTCGACGCCCTGGTCGATCATGCAGTCGAGCACGCGGCGCATGCCCTCTTCGTCGACTGCGCCATCGGCGTGGAACGGCGTGGGGGCCACCGGCAGGATGCCCGTCAGGGGAGTTTTCATGGCTTGGTCCTCATGGTCTGTCACATGTCCCCGGTCCGGGTGACGTGGAAGCGCGAGACCTGTTGCCAGGTTTCGTCGGCCGCCACGCGGATCGAGGGATAATCGGGGTGGTTGGGGCTGTCGGGCCAGTACTGGGGTTCGATGGCCAGCCCGGCATGGGGCCCATAGGTGCGCCCGTCATGGCCGGGGCCGGGATGCAGGCCCGTGGCATCAAAGATCTGCAGGCCCGGCGCATCGGTTGTGATCTCCAGCCGCAGCCCGTCGCCGCGCAGGGTCAGGGCCGGGCCATCGCCGGGATCGAGGCAGAAATTGTGGTCGATCATCGCCTCGCCCTCCCGGCGCACCGGGCGCGGGGCCAGGAAATCGAACCGCGTGCCGGCCACGGGGGCGGGGGCGCCCCGGGGGATCAGCTGGTCGTCGACGGGCAGGTACTGGCCGGCGGCGATGGTCATTTCGTGGTCGTCCAGCCCGTCGCGCCCGGTCAGGGACCAATAGGCATGGCTGGCCAGGTTGATCCAGCTGGGCGCATCGCTGCGGGCGGTCAGGGTGAGGACCAGCGCGCCGTCCCCGTCCAGCCGGTATTGCGCCGTTATCCGCCGGTTGCCCGGAAAGCCGCCCTCGCCATCGGCCAGGTCCAGCGACAGGGTGCAGGACGTGTCGTCATGGGCCTCGACGGTCCAGACCCGGGCATCGGTGCCCACATGGCCGCCGTGCAGGGTGGTGCGCCCGGCCTCGTTGCGCTCGAACGCGTAGGTCCGGCCATCCAGCATGGCCGTGCCCCCGGCAATGCGGTTGGCCACCGGCCCGACCACAGCCCCGAAATAGCGCATCGGCCCGTGGTAGGGCGTCAGCCCGGGCGCGCCCAGCACCAGCCCGCGGTCCAGCCCGTCCAGCCGCAGGTCCTGCAGCGTGGCCCCCCAGGTCAGGACCTGGGCCGTGGTGCCGCCATTGGACAGGCGCAACAGATCGACCGGCGCGCCTCCGGGGCCTTGAGCAAAGGGGATCGGCATGGGTTACTCCGTGAAGGGCGCGACCGTCACCCGGCGGCCCAGGGTAAAGGCATCGGCCACGTGGCGCATGGGCGACAGGTCGGTGTCCGATTGCCCGGCACGCACCAGGTCGGACATGCGCGCATAAAGCCGGGGATATTCGCCCGACAGCGCGGCCGAGGTCTCGGCCCCGGTTTCCACCCCGTCGACCAGCATCCGCGCGCCGCCGTCATGCAGGGCCAGGCTGCCCTGGTCGGTCTCGGCCTCGATCGACCAGGTCTGGTCGCCTTGCTGGCGCCAGTCGAACTCCATCGTCACCTCGGCCGTCGGGTGGTGAAACGCCATCTGCGCCGCGATCGGGGCCTGGCGGTTTTCCGGCACTTCCAGCACCGCCCGGGTCACGTGGATCGGCTCGGCCAGGATTTCCGTCACGATCGACAGCGCGTTGATGCCCGGGTCAAAGACCCCCATCCCGCCGGGCTCCCAGATCCAGTCCTGGCCGGGATGCCAGCGGCGCACGTCTTCCTTCCAGGTCACGGTGAACTTGCGCAGGGTCTTGCCGGCCAGCCAGTCCTTCGCCGCCTGCACCTTGTCGGCTGCCCGGGAATGCCAGCTGGCATAAAGCGACACCCGCTGGGCCTCGGCCATGGCGATCAGCGCATGGCATTCCGACAGGGTCGCGCCGGGCGGTTTTTCCAGCATGACATGGCGCGAGGCCCGGATTGCCCTGGCCGCATAGTCGAACCGGGGCACCGGCGGCATGCACAGCGAGACGACCCGGACCTCGGGACGGGCGGCGAGCATCTCGTCGAAATCGGTGAAGGCCTCGACGCCCTCGACCGACCCGCGCCGCGACACGGTGGCCGCCAGCTCCCAGTCGGGCGAGGCCGCGATGGACGGCACATGCTGGTCCAGGGCGATCTTGCCGATGCCCACGAGCGCGATCTGCATCAATGCGAATCCTTTCCGACCGCCGCACCGCGGCAGCCCTTCAGAAAATCGAGGTCCGCCCCGGTGTCCGCTCCGCCCACATGGGTCTGGTGCAGCCATTCATAGCCCGAGGTCGCCCTGTCATGGGTGGGTTCCCACCCGGCCAGCCGCGCGGCCAGGTCCTCTTCGGTCACGTCGAGATGGATGCGCCGGGCGGCCACGTCAACCTCGATCATGTCGCCCGTGCGGACCACCGCCAGCGGCCCGCCGACGGCGGCCTCGGGCGAGGTATGCAGGATGACCGTGCCATAGGCCGTGCCCGACATCCGTGCATCCGACAGGCGGATCATGTCGGTGATGCCCTTCTTCAGGACCTTGGGCGGCAGGCCCATGTTGCCGACCTCGGCCATGCCCGGATAGCCGCGCGGCCCGCAGTTCTTCAGCACCATGATGCAGGTCTCGTCGATGTCGAGCGCATCGTCGTTGATCTTGGCCTTGTAGTCGTCGATATCCTCGAAAACCACGGCCCGGCCGGTGTGCTTCATCAGGTGCGGAGACGCCGCCGAAGGCTTCAGGATCGCCCCGTTCGGCGCGATATTGCCCCGCAGCACCGCGATGCCACCCTTTTCGGTAAGGGGTTTGTCGGCCGGGCGGATGACCTCTTCGTTGTAGTTGATCGCGCCCTTGACCTCGTCCCAGATCTGCGCGCCCGACACGGTCAGCGCCTCGCGGTGCAGCTGGCCGGCCTCGCCCAGCCGTTTCAGCACCACGGGCAACCCGCCGGCATAGTAGAACTCTTCCATCAGGAAGCGCCCCGAGGGCTGCAGGTCGACAATGGTCGACACGTCGCGGCCCAGCCGGTCCCAGTCGTCCAGGGTGATGTCGATGCCCACGCGGCCCGCGATGGCCAGCAGGTGCACCACCGTGTTGGTCGACCCGCCCACGGCCCCGTTCACACGGATCGCGTTTTCGAATGCCTCGCGGGTCAGGATGTCGGACGGTTTCAGGTCGTCCTTGACCATCTGCACGATGCGCCGGCCGGTCAGCTGGGCCATGGTCCGCCGCCGCGCATCCACCGCCGGGATCGCCGCGTTGCCCGACAAGGCCATGCCCAACGCTTCGGCCATCGAGGCCATGGACGAGGCCGTGCCCATCGTGTTGCACGTCCCCGACGACCGGGTCACCGCGGATTCCGCATCCAGGAATTCCTGTTGCGTCATCTCGCCGGCCTTCACCGCTTCGGAGAACCGCCACAGGTGGGTACCCGCGCCGACCGCCTCGCCATGGAACCAGCCGTTCAGCATCGGCCCGCCGGTCACCACGATCGCCGGCATGTCGACCGAGGCCGCCGCCATCAGCAGCGACGGCGTGGTCTTGTCGCAGCCCACCAGCAGCACGGCCCCGTCGATGGGCTGGCCGCGCATCTGTTCCTCGATCGACAGGGCGGCGAGGTTGCGGAACATCATCGCCGTCGGGCGAAAGGTGTTTTCCGAGGCCGAGAAGACGGGGACCTCGACCGGAAATCCCCCGGCCTCCCAGATCCCGGCCTTCACCTTCTCGGCCAGCTCGCGCAGGTGGCCGTTGCAGGGCGTCAGGTCGGACCAGGTGTTCAGCACGCCGATGATCGGCCGGCCGTCGAAGAGGTCATCCGGGTAGCCCTGGTTCTTGAGCCAGCCGCGGTGGTAGATGGAGTCCTTGGTGGTGCCTCCGTACCATTCCTGGCTGCGCAACTTGCGGGGCCACGGGGCGGGGGTGAAGGACATGTATTACCCTTTACTCTTGTTGTAGACGTCGAAGAACACGGCGGCGAGCAGCACCAGGCCCTTGATGACCTGCTGGTAGTCGATGCCGATGCCCATGATCGACATGCCGTTGTTCAGCACGCCCATGATGAAGGCCCCGGTCACGGCGCCGACGATCTTGCCGACCCCGCCCGACATCGACGCGCCGCCGATGAAGACCGCCGCGATGACGTCGAGTTCGACGGCAAAGCCGGCCTTGGGCGTGGCCGTGTTCAGCCGGGCGGCAAAGATCAGCCCGGCCAGGGCGGCCAGCAGGCCCATGTTGACGAAGGCCAGGAAGGTCAGCCGTTCGGTCTTGATGCCCGACAGCTTGGCGGCCTTCTCGTTGCCCCCCAGCGCATAGATCCGCCGGCCCAGCGTCGTGTTCTCGGTGATGAAGGCATAGATCACCGTCAGCACCAGCATCGACACCAGCACGTTGGGCAGGCCGCGGAACTCGGCCAGCTTGTAGAAGATGAAGAGCAGGGCGCAGACGATGATGCCCGTGCGCACCAGGAAGAAGGGCAGGGGCTCGCCCTCGATGCCATAGCGCCGGTCACGGGCCCGGGCGCGCAGGCCCAGCCAGATGATCAGCATGGCCGCGATGACCCCGGCGGCCAGGGCCGTGCCGTTGGGCCGGCCGATGCCCAGGATGTCGGGGATGAACCCCGTCGACAGCAGCTGGAAGGATTTCGGGAAGGGCCCGACCGACTGGCCTTCGAGCAGCCACAACGACATGCCCCGGAAGACCAGCATGCCGGCCAGGGTCACGATGAAGGACGGGATCTTCCAATAGGCCACCCAGTAGCCCTGCCAGGCCCCGATCAGCGCGCCGACGACCAGGCAGACCGGCAGGGTCATGCCGACCGACCAGTCCCAGTTGACGATCATCACCGCGGCCAGCGCGCCGATGAAGCCCATGACAGACCCGACCGACAGGTCGATATGGCCGGCCACGATGACCACCAGCATGCCGAGGGCCATGATGATGATATAGCTGTTCTGCAGGAAGAGGTTGGTCAGGTTCACCGCGCGCAGCAGGGTGCCGTCGGTCATGACCTGGAAGAAGATCATGATCGCGATCAGGGCAAACAGCAGCCCGAATTCGCGCAGGTGGCCCAACAGGTAATGGGTGATGCTCGGCTGTTCGGCCGGCTTGTTCTGGTCCGCCAGGTCCATGGCTCTTTCCCCTCAGTCTTTCACGATGAGCGACATGATGCGCTCCTGGCTGGCTTCCTCGGCGGTGAGCTCGCCGACGAAATGCCCTTCGCCCATGACGTAGATCCTGTCGCACATGCCCAGCAGTTCGGGCATTTCCGACGAGATCATGATGACGCCCTTCCCATCGGCCGAAAGCCGGTTGATCAGGCCGTAGATTTCGAATTTCGCGCCGACGTCGATGCCGCGCGTGGGTTCATCGAGGATCAGCACCTCGGGCTCGGCAAAGAGCCATTTCGACAGCACGACCTTCTGCTGGTTGCCACCCGAAAGGTTGACCACCTTCTGGAAGACGCTCGGCGTGCGGATGTTCATCGCCTTGCGATAGCCTTCGGACACCTGGGTTTCGGCGGCTTCGGCGATCACGCCGTTGTTCGACACCGCGCCCAGGTTGGTCAGCGTGATGTTGCGCTGGATCGTCTCGTCCAGGATCAGGCCCAGCGACTTGCGGTCCTCGGTCACGTAGGCCAGCCCGGCGTCGATGGCCCGGGTCACGGTCGAGGTGTCGACCGGCCGGCCGTGCATCTCGACGGTGCCGGAAATGTTCTTGCCGTAGGACCGCCCGAAGATCGACATGGCCAGCTCGGTCCGGCCGGCGCCCATCAGCCCGGCGATGCCCACGACCTCGCCCGCGCGCACGGTGATGTTGGCGTCGCGGATCACCTGGCGGTCGGCATGTTCGGGGTGCCAGACGTTCCAGTCCTTGACCTCCATGAGCACCTCGCCGGCCCGCCGGGCCCGCTCGGGATAGCGGTGGGCCATGTCGCGGCCGACCATGTCGCGCACGATGCGGTCCTCGGTGATCTCGTCGGTGCGCGCGTCCATCGTCGACACGGTCGAGCCGTCGCGGATGACGGTCACGCTGTCGGCCACCCGGCGCACCTCGTTCAGCTTGTGGCTGATGATGATCGACGTCACGCCCCGGTCCTTGAGCTCGAGGATCAGGTCGAGCAAGGCCTGGCTGTCGCTTTCCGACAGGGCGGCGGTGGGCTCGTCGAGGATCAGCAGGCGCACTTCCTTGGACAGGGCCTTGGCGATCTCGACCAGCTGCTGCTTGCCCACGCCCAGCTTGTCGATCAGCGTGCCGGGCGCTTCGCGGAGGCCGACCTTGGTCAGGAGTTCCTCGGTGCGGCGGAAGGTCTCCTGCCACTGGATCACGCCACCCTCGGCGATCTCGTTGCCCAAAAACAGGTTCTCGGCGATCGACATCAGGGGCACCAGGGCCAGTTCCTGGTGGATGATGACGATGCCCTTGTCCTCGCTGTCGGTCAGCGAGCGGAACTGGGCGATCTCGCCGTCATAGACGATGTCGCCGTCATAGGTGCCGGCCGGGTAGACGCCGGACAGGACCTTCATCAGGGTCGACTTACCGGCGCCGTTCTCGCCCACGAGGGCGTGGATCTCGCCGCGCCGGACCGACAGGTTGACCTCGTCCAGCGCCTTGACCCCCGGAAAGGTCTTGGTGATGGCGCGCATTTCTAGCAATGGCGGGGATGCGGGCTGCATATGGGTTCTCGGGGCTCCTGGTCGTGAAGCGGTTGAGATTTTTCTGGAAAAATCTTGGCCCGGGTCCGGCGGGTCGTCGGCGGGGCCGGGGGGATCGCGGGGCAGGGCCGGGTGGTGCCGGTCGGATGCCTGGGTCAGGCCGGGCGCATGGCCGGCCATCGCCCGCTTGATGTGCCCTGCCCGGGCCGCGGGGCGCCGGGCAGGGGACGGTCAAGCGAGGGAGGACGTCACTTGACCTGGTCTTCGGTGTAATAGCCCGAGTCGATCAGCACGCCTTCCCAGTTCGACAGGTCCACGGCCACCGGTTCCAGCAGGTAGGACGGTACTATCTTCATGCCGTTGTCGTAGGTCTCGGTGTCGTTGATCTCGGGCTCGCCGCCTTCCAGCACGGCATCGACCATGCCCACGGTCACCCGGGCCAGTTCACGCGTGTCCTTGAAGATCGTCGAATATTGCTCGTCGGCCAGCATCGACTTGACCGACGGCACCTCGGCGTCCTGGCCGGTCACGATCGGCATCGCCAGATCGCCCGAGCCATACCCCACGCCCTTGAGCGAGGAAAGGATGCCGATCGACAGCCCGTCGTAGGGGGACAGCACGCCATGGACTTCCTTGTCGGTGTAATGGGCCGACAGCAGGTTATCCATCCGCGCCTGGGCCACCGCGCCGTCCCAGCGCAGGGTGCCCACGGTGTCCATGCCCTGCTGGCCCGACACGATGACCACGTCGCCGCTGTCGATCAGCGGCTGCAGCACCGACATGGCGCCGTTGTAGAAGAAATAGGCGTTGTTGTCGTCCGGGCTGCCGCCGAACAGCTCGACATTGTAGGGCCCGTCGCCAAACCGCGCCTTCAGCCCGTCGACCAGCGATGTCGCCTGCTGCACGCCGACCTGGAAATTGTCGAAGGTGGCATAATAATCGACATATTCGCTGTCGCGGATCAGCCGGTCATAGGCAATGACCTTGATCCCGGCGAAATGGGCGTTTTCCAGCGCGTTCGACAGGGTCGTGCCGTCGATGGCCGCGATGACCAGCACGTCGACGCCCTTGGTGATCATGTTCTCGATCTGGGCCAGCTGGTTGGGAATGTCGTCCTCGGCATATTGCAGGTCGGTCTCGTAGCCGGCTTCCTGGAATTGCGCGACCATCGACTCGCCGTCGGAAATCCAGCGCGCGGACGATTTCGTGGGCATCGCGATGCCCACCGTGCCGTCGGCCAGAACCCCGGTGGCAAGCGCCATCACCGCCGTGGCCGAAGCCAGGATCGTTTTCAGTTTCATGAATGCCTCCCTTGCGCGCCCCGTTCATGAATCCGGCGGTCACGCGGTTTTCGATTGTGCGGGTCCTCCGAAACCCGGCCATCGGGTAGCGCAGCTTTACATGCCGATCAAATTACATTAACGCGCATCGACATAACGAAAACGGTAATTGGCTCTCTCATGGACCTGGCCCGGCGTCTCAAGCCCCACCACCTGCGCCTGATCGTCAAGATCGCCGAAAGCGGCAAGTTGCAGATCGCGGCGGCAGCACTGGCCATGTCGCAGCCGGCCGCCTCGCGCGTGCTGGCCGAGCTGGAAACCGATATCGGGGCCCGGCTTTTCGAACGTCATGCCAAGGGCATGGTGCCCACGCGCATCGGCGCGGCCTTCCTGCAGCATGGCCGGGCGATCCTGGGCACGATGGACAGCCTGGCCACCGAGGTCGAAGAGCTGAAGGAAGGCCAGGCCGGCGAGGTCCGCGTGGGCTCGGTCACCGGGCCGGCCGTGCAATGCCTGGTGCCCGCCGTGCAGGCCGTGCGGGCCTCGACCCCCGGGGTCGAGGTGTCGATCGAGGTCGGGCCTTCGACCGAGCTGGTGCGCGGGCTGGAAGAGGGCCGGTTCGAATTCGTCCTGGCCCGGCTGCCCCAGGATTACGACCCGCGCCAGTTCGACATCCTGCCGGCGCGCCATGAACATGTCTCGCTGGTCGTGCACGAAGACCATCCGCTGGCCGGCGCCCGCGACCTGGCCCTGTCGCAGCTCACGGCCTTCGACTGGGTGGTCCAGGAACGCGGCTCGCCGATCCGGGCGGCGGTCGAAGGCGCGTTCTTTGCCGCCGGCGTGCCGGTGCCCCCGGGGGTGACCAACAGCTCGTCGCTGCTGGTCATGCTGGCCCTGCTGGAAGACAGCCATGTCATCGCCCCGGTCTCCGACGAGGTTGCCGGCCTGCTGACCCGGCCGGGTATCGGCGCCCGGCTGCGCCGGCTCGATATCGCCCAGCCCATTGCCGTCACGCCCTATTTCATCATCCAGAGCCGCGCGCGCCAGTTCTCGCCGGCCGTCGAACGGGTCCAGGCCGAGGTGCTGGCCCGGCTCTGAGCCCGCGACACATTGAACCTCCCCGCGGCCCTGTGCTAGCGACACCGCAGGGAGGAGCGCTCATGACATTGGCAGTGGTAACCGGCGGCGGATCGGGGATCGGACGGGAAATCGCAAAGGCCCTGCGCCGCGAAGGCTACGAGGTCGCGGTGACCGTGCTGCCCGGCACCCTTGCGCCCGGCGATGACGGGCTGGGGGTGTTCCCCTGCGATGCCGGCGACGAGGCCCAGATCGAGGCGCTGTTCGACAAGCTGGCCGAGACCTACGGCCGGGCGCCGTCGGTCATCGTCAACAATGCCGGCATCCAGACCTGGTCGCCCCTGCTCAAGCTGTCGACCGAGGATTGGGACCGGGTGATCACCACCAACCTGCGCGGCACCTTCCTGAACACGCGCATCGGCGCCGGGCGCATGGTGGCCGAAGGCCGGTCGGGCGCGATCATCAACATCGGCTCGGGCTGCAACAAGCTGGCCTTCCCCAATCTCATCGACTACGGCGCGTCGAAGGGCGGGATCGAGCAATTCACCAAGAGCGCGGCGGCCGAACTCGGCCCCAAGGGCATCCGCGTCAATTGCGTGGCCCCCGGCGCCATCGAAACCGACCGCACCCGGCTTGAAACCGATGCCTATGCCGAGGAATGGGCCGCGCTGACCCCGCTGCGCCGGATCGGCACGCCCGAGGACGTGGCCGAAGCCGTGCTCTTCCTGGCCTCCGAACGCGCCGCCTTCATCACCGGCCAGACCCTGGCCGTGGATGGCGGCGTGTTCTCGCAGGCGCCCTGGCCCAGCTACGGCTAGGTCCGGGCGGCCAGCACCTCGCCGATGCGCTCCATGGCCCGGGCGATGTTGTCGGCCGAGTTGGCATAGGAAAACCGCAGGTAGCCTTCGCCCCAGGCCCCGAAGGACGTGCCCGAGACCGTGGCCACCCCGGCCGCGTCCAGGAACAGGTCCTGGGCCTCGGTCGAACTCAGCCCGGTGTCCTCGATGTTGGGAAAGGCATAAAACGCCCCGGCCGGATCGGCGCAGCGCACGCCGGGCAGGGCGTTGAGCGCCCCGACGATGATCTTCCGCCGGGCATCGAACTGGGCCACCATCTCCTCGACGGCATCCTGCGGCCCGGTCAGGGCGGCCAGCCCGGCGAATTGCGCCGCGGCATTCACGCAGGAATGGTCGTTGATGCACAGCCGCGTGACATGGTCGACGGCCGCCTCGGGCCAGACGGCATAGCCCATCCGCCAGCCGGTCATGGCATAGGTCTTCGACCAGCCGTCCAGCACGATCAGCCGGTCGCGGATCTCGGGATATTGCAACAGGCTGACATGTTCGCGCCCGCCGTAGAGCATGCGCGAATAGATCTCGTCCGACAGGATCGCCACGTCGGGCCATTCGGCCAGCCCGGCCACCAGCTTGTCGATCTCCGCCTGCGGGGTCACGCCCCCGGTCGGGTTGGCCGGCGAATTGATGATGATCAGCCGGGTCCGTTCGGTGATCTGGCCCAGCACGGCCTCGGCCGAAAAGGCAAAGCCGTTGGCCTCTTCCAGCGCCATCGGCACCGGCGTCGCCCCGGAATAGCGGATGACGCTTTCATAGATCGGAAAGCCCGGGTTGGGATACATGATCTCGGTGCCGGGCTGGCCGAACATCAGCACGGCAAAGAACATTGTCGGCTTGCCGCCCGGCACCACCACGACATGGTCCGGGTCGACCGCCGCGCCGTGGCGCGCCTCCAGGTCGGCCGCCACCGCCTCGCGCAGGGCGGGCAGGCCATTGGCCGGGGTATAGCCGTGATGGCCGTCGCGCAGCGCCTTGATGCCCGCCTCGACGATATGGTCGGGGGTGCGGAAATCCGGCTGGCCGATGCCCAGGTTGATGATGTCGCGGCCGCTCGCGGCCAGGGCCTGGGCCCGGGCCAGCACGACAAAGGCGGATTCGGTTCCCAGGCGTGACAGGCTGTCGGCAAAGATCATGTGGTGTGTCTCCCTTGGTCAGACGCCCCCTAACCGGAAACCGTCCAACCAACAAGCGCCCCCCTCGGGCCCGGCGCGCCACGCCCCTGCTTCTTCTTGGCCCAAATACCCTCCGTCCGTGTCGTTTGCCCCGCCGCCGGGCGCCGCACCGACGCCGGACAGCGCCCCATTGCCCCGAACCGCGCCGCCTAGCGCCGCGCCTGTGCTAGGTGCCGCACCGACGCCACACGTCACACCCCGCGGACGCCGCCCCCACAGCTCCCCGCGCAGCCTCAGACCCCGACGTAGCGCTCGACCAGCGCGTGATCGGCCCGCAGCACTTCGGCATCCAGCACCTCGCCGCCCCGGCCGTTCTCGATAAAGGCCACCCGGTCGGCCACCGACAGCACCGCATCCACCCGCTGTTCCACCAGCAGCACGGCAACCCCCTGCGCCCGCATCTGCACGATGACCTGCCGGATCGCCTCGATCATCGACGGCTGCAATCCTTCGGTCGGCTCGTCCAGCAACAGCGCCTTGGGCCGCAGGCACAGCGCCCGGGCCGTCGCCAGCATCTGCTGCTCGCCGCCCGACAGGGTCTCGGCCCTTTGCCGATAGCGCTCGCGCAGCCGCGGGAACAGCGCCAGCACCTCGTCCAGCACCTCCGGCCCCGATCCCCGTGCGCGCAGCCCGATCTCAAGGTTCTGCGCCACCGACAATTCCGCGAACAGCCGCCGCCCCTGGGGCACGTAGCCGATGCCCTGCAGCGGCACCTTGTGCGCCGGCAGGCGGCCGACGCTGGTGCCGTCGATCACCACGTCGCCCGACCATAGCGGCAGCAGGCCCATGATTGCCTTCATCGCCGTGGTCTTGCCCGCCCCGTTGCGCCCCAGCAGGCACAGGATCTCGCCGGCCCGCACCTCGAGCGAAAATCCCCGCAGCACCTGCGCCCGGCCATAGCCCGTGTCGATCTCCTTGAGCACAAGCATCATCCGGTCCCCAGGTAGGCCGCCTGCACGGCGGTGTCGGCATGGATCTCGCCGGGTGTGCCCTCGGCCAGGATCTGGCCGAAATTCAGCACGCTGACCCGGTCGGCGGTTTCCATCACCACCGACATGTTGTGTTCGATCAACAGGATCGTCGTGTCGCCGGCCAGGTCTCGGATCAGCCGCTTGAACCCGGACACCTCGGCATCCGACAATCCCTGGGTCGGCTCGTCCAGGATCAGCAACCTCGGCGCCTGGACCAGCCCCATGGCAATCTCCAGCAACCGCTGGTGGCCATAGGCCAGGTCGCCCGCCGGGGTCTCGTCCTGCCCGGCCAGCCCGACGCGCTCCAGCGCCGCGCGCGGCGCGACGTCCCGGTCACGGGCGGCAAGCCGGACGTTCTCGGCCACGCTCAGCCCGGCAAAGATCGAGGTGATCTGGAACGTATAGGCCATGCCCAGCCGGATGCGCCGGTGGGCGGGCAGGGCGGTGATGTCGGTCCCGTCGAACCGCACGCGTCCCGCCGTCGGCGGAATGCGCCCGCAAAGCAGGCTGACAAAGGTTGTCTTGCCCGCCCCGTTGGGCCCGATCAGTGCCCGCACCTCGCCCCGTTCCAGCGTGAAATCGACATTCTCCACCGCCTTCAGCCCGTGGAAATGCCGGGTCAGCCCCTGCGTCGTCAGGATCGGCCCGCCGCTCATGGCAGCCACCCCCAGCCCCGGCGCCGCAGCTCGCCGGCCAGCCCCTGCGGCGCAAACAGCGTCAGCGCCACCAGCACGATCCCGGCGATCAGCATGTAGGCCGTGGTGATCCCGCTCGACAGGTCGATCAGGTAGAACATGAACAACGTGCCGATGAACGGCCCGATGATCGTGCCGGCCCCGCCCAGCAGCACCCACAGCAGCGGAAAGATCGAATATTGCACCGAGGCGAAACTGGCCCCGGCATACCCGAAGAGCAGCCCATAGGCCGCCCCCGCCAGCGCCGAGATCCCGCCCGACAGCACCACCGCCCCCCATTTGTGGGCAAAGGTGTCATAGCCCAGCATCCGCGCCCGTTCCTCGTTCTCGCGGATCGCCACCAGCGTCCGCCCGAACCGCCGGCCGGTCATCCACAGCGTGCCCAGCAGGCAGGCCGAGAACAGCGCCCAGGCCGCGAGATACCGCCAGGTCGGGTCCGACAGGTCCAGCCCGCCCAGCATGCGCTGCGCCTGCTGGATGACAAAGCCCTCGTCGCCCCGCGTATAGGCCCCGAAATAGAGGATCGTCAGGTAGCCGGCCTGGGCGAACATCAGCGTCACGATCATGAACGCCACCCCGCTGGTGCGCAGCGCCAGGAGGCCCGACACACCGGCCACCACCAGCCCGGCCACCAGCCCGACGACCAGCGCCGCGCCGGCCCCCGCGCCGGCGTATTGCACCGACAGGGCCATGCCGTACATGCCCGCCGCGAAGAACAGCGCGTGGCCCAGGCTCAGCAGGCCGGTATAGCCGAAGAGGATGTTGTAGCCGATGGCATAGGTCGCCAGCACCATGATCCGCGCCAGGTTGCCGTGATGATAGGCCGGCAGCAGGAACTGCAGCGCAAAGAGCCCGGCCACCAGCCCCAGGTGCAGCACCAGCGACCGGCCGCGCCCGGGCCGCGCGCCGCTTTCGGCGGGCATCGCCTGGTCCGCCGCGCTCATGCCGCCCGGGTCCCGAACAGGCCCTGCGGGCGAAAGACCAGCACCGCCGCGACCAGCAGCGTGGCCAGGATCTTGGCCAGCGTCGGCGAGAAGAAGACCGAGATGATCCCGTCGGTCAGCCCGATGAACACCGCCGCCAGGATCGTGCCGGGCAGCGAGCCCAGCCCGCCGATGATCACCACGATGAAGCTCAGCAGCAGCGGATCGCCTCCCATCAGGTAATGCGCCTGCTGGATCGGCACGATCAGCACGGCGGCCAGCGCCGCCAGCCCCGCGCCCAGCCCGAAGACCAGCGCATAGACCCGCTCGACCGGGATGCCAAAGGCCAGGGCCATGTCACGGTCCAGCTGGGTCGCCCGCATCAGCAGGCCGATCCGCGTGCGCGTCAGCAGCGCCCAGATGCCCAGCAGCACGACCACCGCCGCCCCGATGACGGCCAGCTTGTAGGATGTCGTCGACAGGCCCCAGGGCCAGTACAGCGCCAGCCCGCCATCGGTCCATTCCACCCAGGGCAGGGCCAGCCGGGTGTTGAACGGCGGCTCGACCGGCCGGGCATCGGGCCCATAGGTCATCAGCGTCGCCTGCTGCAGGATGTAGAGCAGCCCGATCGTGGCCACGATGGTCCGCTCGGGATCGTATTCCAGCCGTTTCAGCACGGTCATGTCGGCCGCCGCGGCAATGCCCCCGACGATCAGCGGCGACAGCACCAGCGCCGCGGCAAAACCCCAGGCCGGAGCGCCGCCCACATGGCTGGCCACCCACCAGGCGATCACCGCGCCCAGCATGAAGAATTCGCCATGCGCCACGTTGACCACGCGCATGACACCGAAGACCAGCGCCAGGCCCGAAGCCGTCAGCGCCAGTACCGCCGCCGTCACCGCGCCTTCCAGCGTGGCCAGCAGAAGATAGGGTCCAAGTTCCATTCAATCCGGTCCGGCTGTGCCCGATGGCCCCGTCCTGTCGCCCGGCCATGGGGCCGGGGCGAACGGGTCAGGCCCCGCATCCCTGGCTCCCGCATCCTGCCGCGCCCCACCAGGGGGCGGGCCGGCGCAGGGGGCCGGGGCGCGGCTCAGAAGCTCTGCGTCGTGTAATCCACCTCGTCGGGATAGAGCGTGTCCTCGATCGACGTGGTGTGCACCTTCTTGAGCATCCCGTCCTGCAGCTGCGTGATGTACTGGTGGCCAAAGACCTGGTGGGTCTTGCCGTTGAACACCTTGGCCCCCTGGGGATGTTCGATGCTCGCGGGCATCTCGGTCATCGCCTCGACGGCCTCGATCAGCGCGGCGCGGTCGGCCGGGCCGGAATAGCCCGAGGCCTCCATGCCGGCCTTGACGATATGCAACGTCTCCCAGCAGCCGAACATGTGGGCATAGGTCGACACGTCCTTGGGATCGCTGATCGACGCGCCGCGCGCATCGACGCCCACCTTCTCGCGGTAGATCGTTTCGAATTCGCTCTGGTCGTCCTGGGCGTGGCGGGGCATGCCTTCCCAGAAATAGCTGCCTTCGAGGAATTCCAGCCCCGGCGAGCCGATGTTCACGGCCTCCAGCGAATCGATGAATCCGAACATCTGCGGCCCGTTCGGCCCGAAGAACTCGCCCAGCTCCTTGACAAAGGTCAGCACGGCCGGCCCGACCATGACGTGGTAAAGCACCTCGGTGTCGCGCGGGATCTTGGGGAAATACTTGGTGAACGACGTTTCGGTCGGCGGGATGGCGATATGTTCCAGCACCTCGCCGCCATTGGCTTCGATCGCGGCGGTGAAGTAATCGCGGTGGTCATGGCCAAAGGCGAAATCGGGGAAGACCATCGTGACCTTCTTGCCCAGGTTCTGGGCGATGAAGGGGGCCATGGCCTGGACCTGGCTCTTCACGTCGGTGATGCCCGGTTGCAGCGTGTAGCGGTTCAGCATGCCCGAGGCCACGTGATGGCCTTCGGAGACCACGAAATAGGGCATCTTCAGCTCGCCCGCCCGGGGCGCCGAGCCGATGACCACGTGGGAAAACAGCGTGCCGAAGGCGATGTCGCAATTGTGCTGGTTGGCGAATTTCTCGACCACCTCGGCGCCGCGCTTGGCGTCGGTGCCGTCATCCTCGGCGATGATTTCGACGGGGCGGCCGTTGATGCCCCCGGCCTCGTTGATCATCTGCACAGCGGCCTGAGTGGTGCGGTCGTACCAGCGCCCGTAGGCCGCGCCGATGCCCGTGCGGTGCACCTGGAACCCGATGCGGATCGGCTCGGCGGATTGCGCCCCGGCATAGCGGGCCCACAGCGGCAACGATGCGGCGGCGCCCAGTCCTGCGAGCGCGCCGCGCCGGGTCAGCTTGGTGGTCGTGTCGGTCATCGTGCGGTTTTCCCCTGTTGGTCCCGTGTCTTGCCCGAGCCGTGCCCCTTGGCCGGCCCCCGGTTGGTTTCGCCCCGGCGCCGGTGGTCGGCCCCGGTCCGTCCCCGGTGTGGGTCCCGCCTGGGCGCTGTCTGGCTCTTCGGCCCAGAGCCTGCGTCGCGACCGCCCGGCTGTCCACTGTTTTCCTCACAGACCCCGGGGCGAGGCCAGCAGCCAGAGGCCGAAAAGCGTGTAGGCGATCATGAAGAGCGCAAGCGGGGCCTGGCTGAGCACCGCCCGGCGCGGGCTGCCCAGGGCGCGCAGGGCCAGGGCATGGGCCAGCAGGATGGCCAGTACATGGCCCAGCACGACGGCCCCGGCCTGGGTCAGGAAAATCGCCCGCACCGAACCCTGTTCGTTGAAGAACCCGGTGGTGACGTAGAACCGGCCCAGCCCCAGCAGGTTGGCCCCCCGGGCCAGCGGATCGTTGAGCACGGCCAGGGCGTATTGCGCCTCGACCAGGGCGGCGGTCAGGTAATGGGCCAGGTGATAGCCCAGGGCGATGGGCAGCAGCGACGGCGCGAAAAGCCGGAACGCCGCGCCCGTGGTCATGTCCGCGCGGGCCAGCCACAGGCCCAGCCGCAGCGTGGCGGCAAAGATGGCGACCAGGGCGACATTGGCCAGGGCCAGCCCGCCCAGGCTGGAGCCGATCACCGCCGAACGGCCGGGAAATTCCAGGGGGTTGATGCCGATCCGGGCGAACCACCAGAAGGTCTCGTTCAGCCCGTCGAAACTGCCGGTGCCCAGCAGCACGACGCAGAACAGGGCCAGGGACAGCGGCATCTGAGGCCCGCGCAGCACCCGCCAACCGGGCAGGCCGATGGCGAGGCGGCCGCGGTCGCGGGCGACAAGCGCGATCCGGGCATAAGCCCGCATCAGGACGGTCAGCGCCTCGCCACGCACCAGCCAGGCCGTGCCGAAGGCCGCCGTGCCGGCCAGGGTGATCGCCGCGTAGACCCCGGCATAGCCGGCCAGCCGGGCCGGATCGGACGGCGCGATATCGGCCAGCAGGATGGCCGCAAAGCCCAGGAACCCGGCCAGTGCCGGCAGGTGGCCCAGCCGGCGCGGATAGCGCAGCGGCGCCCGGCCCAGCAGCCAGCGCAGCCCGGCCGCCGGGGCGACCCAGGGGCTGGTCCAGCGCCAATGGTTGCCCAGCACGCCCTGGGCCGTGACCAGCCCGATCCAGAACAGCGTCCAGACCAGCAGCGGCAGTGGATTGGCCAGCGGATCGCGCGGCCCGGCCCGCCCGGCCCACAGAGCCAGCCCCAGCACCCCGGCCGAACCCGCGCTGGTCAGCAGCCGCAGCGGCAAGCGCGGCCGGGGCCATGGCGAAAAACGCAGCAAGGGCAGGGGCCGGAACACCGCCCGGGCCGGTCCGGGCGGCAGCACGACCAGCAGCAGCACCGTGGCCAGCACGGCCAGAACCCCGCCGGTGATATAGAGATCGGTAGGCAGCAGCAGCACAAAGCCACCTTCGCCGGCATGCGCCCGGGCTGGCAGCGGGGCCACATTCAGCGCGGTGACAATAGCGCACGATGTTGCGAGACGCTTGATCCTGTCCATCCCTGCCCACATGGTTGATGCCGAGGGGACCTTATCGCGGAGCGCGGGGCATGACAGGGGTGAAACGACTGATCGCGCTGGTCATTCTGGTGGCGGTTGCGGTGGGTGCATGGTTTTTGACCCGCCCGCCGGCCGGGGCCGACCTGTTGTTGAGCGATGTCCGGGCCACGCCCGGCGCCAGCGGTGGTGCCAGCGGTGCGGCCGGTGCCGGCGGGGCCGCGTCTCCCGGACCGGGCGCGGCCACGATCACCCTGGCCATCGCCAACAGCGGCGGGCCCGACCGCATGATCGCCGTGACCTCGCCGCTTGGCACCGCCGCCATCCGGTCCAGCGAGGGTGTCGACTGGCTGCCCATCCCGGCCGGCTCGGCCCCCGTCCTGTCGACCGATGGCGCCTGGATCACCCTGGCCCCCGATGCCACCCTGGCCGACGGCCAGCTGGTGCCCCTGACGCTGAGCTTCGAACGTGCCGGGCCGGTGACCACCCAGGCCCGGGTCACCGCCGCCGGGACCGGTGACGACCCCCATGCCGGCCATGCCATGCCGGGCATGGGTGATGCCGCGGCCAAAAGCCCGGCCACCGTCCAGGTGCCCCAGGACCGGCCCGTGCCCACCCTGTCGATCCAGGTCAGCCCCGATGGCGACCGCTGGGCCGTGCGGGTCGAGACCACCGATTTCACCTTCAACGAGGACATGGCCGACGGGCCGCATGTGCCCGGCGTGGGCCATGCCCATCTCTATCTCGACGGGGTCAAGCTGCAACGGCTCTATCACCGCGATGCCACGATCGGCGCCCTGCCACCGGGCAGCTACCTGGTGCGCGTGACGCTCAACACCAATGACCACCGGGTCTACATGCACAAGGGCGCGCCGATCAGCGCCACCGCCCGGATCGAGACCGACTAGCCGCCGGTCCCGCCGCCTCGCGCAGCGCTGCCGTCCTGCCCATCCCGCGGATTAACCGGCCGAAGGCCCCGCCGCACCGGCCGGCCGGCGGCTCAGTACGCCCGAGGCCAGGAAGACCCCGGCCGCCACCAGGCAGACCCCGAAGGCCTTCAGCGGGGTGACCTCTTCGCCCAGGAAGGCCGCCCCGCCCAGCAGCGCCAGGATCGGGGTCAGCGCGCCGAAGGCCGCCGTTTCCGCCGCGCCCAGCTGGCCCACGGCGTAGCCGAAGAGGAACATGGCCAGGATGCCGATGACAAAGCTCTGCATCACGATCATCCAGATGATGCCACCCCAGCTGGCCCCGGCAAAGCTCAGCTCGCCGCTGGCCAGCAGCAGCGGCGCGGCCAGCAGGGTGCCCCAGAACAGGCCGATGACCATGGCATGCAGGGCGCTCAGCCCGCTCTGGCGGAAGACCACGGTATAGATGCCCCAGCAGCCCGAGCCGGCCAGGAACATCAGGTGCCCGCGCCAGGCCCCGTCCTGGGCGCCGGCCACGATCTGCCAGAGGCTGACGATCATCGCCCCGGCCAGGATCATCGCGAGGCCCAGCCGGCGGCGCGGCCCGGGGACTTCGCCCATCAGCGCCCAGGCGGCCAGGGCCGTCCAGAAGGGCAGCATGCCCGGTGCCAGCGCCCCGCCATCGGAGGCCGGAGCATAGGCCAGCCCGCGCGAGACGACATAGGGAAAGACCGCGCTGGCCCCGAACATCAGGAACAGCCGGCGCGTCCACGAGACCGCGGGCGGCAGCACGCCCAGTTTCCACATCAGCGGGGCCAGGACCAGCGCGCCGGGCACGAGGCGCAGGAACAGCAGCTCTTCGACGGTGAAGGACGAGGTCACCGCGAAGCGCGTGACCAGCATGAAACTGGCCCAGATCGTGACGGTGGCGGCAGCGGCCAGCAGGCCGAGCGTGCGGTGGGCGGGCAGGGGCATTCGGGGGGCCTTTCGGAGGGCAGATCGCGATCGTCCGGGCAGGCCGGGCAATCGCGGCGATCAAAGGCCATCGCGCGGCCGGGCGCCAGCACAAAGGCGCGTTTTTCATATATGTGTCGCGCGGTCGTGACCTGTACGGGCCGGGATAAGGGCCGTGCCTTTGGGGCCGGGGGACAGGGACCGGCCCGTCAGTCCACGAAAACGGATGCCAAGCGACGCGGGATGGGCTTGTCGACCGATGCCAACGGTCGCCAATGGACGGGAAACCGACCCACCAACCCGCGCTATCGGACGCCAATCGGCAGCGGGCCGGCCCGGCGGACGCCAATTGACCGGACACCGACCCACGCCAGTACACACCGACAGACAGCACACCGACCCATCGGCCCGCCGAAACGGAAAAGGGCCGCCCGGTCGCCCGGACGGCCCCCTGTCACATGGATCGCAACGGCCTCAGCCGATGATGCCGTTCAGCGTGGCGCTGGGGCGCATGACGGCTGCGGTCTTGGCCGCATCCGCGTGGTAATAGCCCCCCAGGTCGGCCGCGCTGCCCTGGGCTGCGGCCAGTTCGCCGGTGATCTCGGCTTCCTTGGCGGCCAGGGCCTCGGCGATGGGCGCGAAATGGGTGGCCAAGGCGGCATCGTCGCCCTGTGCGGCCAGGGCTTCGGCCCAGTAGCGCGCGAACCAGTAGTGGCTGTCGCGGTTGTCGGGCTCGCCGACCTTGCGCGAGGGCGACCGGTTGTCGTCCAGGATGCCCTGCGTTGCCGCGTCGACGGCCTCGCCCAGCACCCGGGCCTTGGCGTTGTCACGCGCATCGGCCAGGAACTTCAGGCTTTCGCCCAGGGCACAGAATTCGCCCAGGCTGTCCCAGCGCAGGTGGTTTTCCTCGACCAGCTGCTGCACGTGCTTGGGCGCCGAGCCGCCGGCGCCGGTCTCGAACAGCCCGCCGCCCTGCATCAGCTTGACGATCGACAGCATCTTGGCCGAGGTCGCCAGTTCCAGGATCGGGAACAGGTCGGTCAGGTAGTCGCGCAGCACGTTGCCGGTGATGGCAATGCAGTTCTCGCCCTTGGTGATCGTCTCGAACGAGGCCCGCGTGGCTTCGCGCGGGGCCATGATCTCGAAGAGATCGGCCACGCCCTTTGCCTCGAGGATCGGCGTCACGTACTTGATCAGCTCGGCATCATGGGCGCGGGTTGCATCCAGCCAGAAGATCGCCCGGCAGCCTTCGGCCTTCTGGCGGTCGATGGCCAGGTTGACCCAATCCTCGATCGGCGCCTTGCGCGCGCTGGCCGAACGCCAGATGTCGCCGGCCTCGACCGCGTGCGAATGCAGCACGGTGCCATCGTCCAGGATCATCTTGACCGTGCCGGCCTGGGGGATCTCGAAGGTGGTCGGGTGGCTGCCGTATTCCTCGGCCTTCTGGGCCATCAGGCCGATGTTCTGAACGGTGCCGGCGGTGGCCGGGTTCAGCTTGCCGTTCTCCTTGAAGAAGGCGATCGTCTCGTCATAGACCGGCGCATAGGAATTGTCGGGGATGACGCAATTGGTGTCGGCTTCCTCGCCGGACGGACCCCAGCCCTTGCCGCCGCCACGGATCAGCGCGGGCATCGATGCGTCGATGATCACGTCCGACGGCACGTGCAGGTTGGTGATGCCCTTGTCGGAATTGACCATGTACATCGGCGGGCGCTCGGCGGTCACCGCCTCGATGGCGGCCATGATCTCGGCGTCGTCCTTGACGCGTTCCAGCAGGTCGCCCAGGCCGGAATTGGGGTTCACGCCCAGGGCCTTCATCTTGTCGCCGAACTGTTCGAAGACCGGCTTAAGCCAGGCCTTGACCGCATGGCCGAAGATGATCGGGTCCGAGACCTTCATCATCGTGGCCTTCATGTGCAGCGAGAACAGCGTGCCCTCGGCCTTGGTCTTGTCGATCTCGGCTTCGAGGAAGGCATCCAGCGCCTTGGCCGACATGAAGGTCGCATCGACCACGGTGCCGGCGGGATAGGACACGCCCTCTTTCAGGACGATCTCTTCACCGGATGCGGTTTCCAGCACGATCTTCGCGGTGGCGGCGGCGGGCAGGGTGGCCGACACCTCGTTCGAGAAGAAGTCGTTGCCGTCCATCGAGGCCACGCGGGTCTTGCTGTCGGCCGACCAGTCGCCCATGCGGTGGGGGTTGGCCTGGGCATAGGCCTTGACGGCCTTGGCCGCGCGGCGGTCCGAGTTGCCTTCGCGCAGGACCGGGTTCACGGCCGAACCCTTGATCGTGTCATAACGCGCGCGCACGTCCTTTTCGGCATCCGTCGCGGGCTCTTCGGGGTAGTCGGGCAGGGCATAGCCCTGGGCCTGCAGTTCCTTGATCGCCGCGACCAGCTGCGGCACCGACGCCGAGATGTTGGGCAGCTTGATCACGTTGGCCTGCGGGGTCTTCACCCATTCGCCGAGCGCGGCCAGGTCGTCGGAGATCTTCTGCTCGTCGGTCAGGAAATCCGGGAACGTCGCGATGATCCGCCCGGCCAGCGAGATGTCGCGGGTGTCCACGGTGACATCGGCGGCGCTGGCAAAGGCCTGGATGATCGGCAGGAGCGAGGCGCTGGCGAGCTCCGGGGCTTCGTCTACCGTGGTATACACAATATCCGGGAAGGTATCGTCGGCCATGTTCTGTTCCCTTTTTTCAACTTCGGGTGGCGTGGTCCTGCCGGTGCGTTGCGGCCCCGGGTGGGGCGGGCGGCGGGCAGGATGGATTGCGGTCTGTCTCGGCCCCGCTCTTATCGCCCGTGATCCATATTATCAATGTGACGCTTGGGGATGTTGGCGGTCACGGGCCGGTCGAAGCGCGGTTTTTCGCGGGAATGTCACGCCGGGCGGGCGCTTGTGATCACAAAAGCCGCGCGGCGAAGCGGGCCAGCGAGCGGGTGACCCGGTCGGTGTCGATGCCCCGGCCGATCAGCACGATGGTGCCATCGCGGGCGGGTGGTCTGTCGGGGGTGCCGTCGAGAGGGTCATTGGCAGGCACGTCGGGCAGGATCTCGGGCGGTTGGACATGGGTGCGGATGCCTTGCAGCAGCAGCCGGCCGGCGGGGGTGCGCAGGGTGCCCTTGACCCGCACGATGTCCTGGCCATGGGCGCTGAGCAGGGCCGAGAGCCAGACGGCGAAGGCGGCCCAGTCGAGCCCGTCGGGCAGGGTGATCTGGACCGGCAGGATGGGCGCGCCGTCCTGTTGGGCCAGGGGCAGCGGCGCGGCCGAGGGCATGTCGGGCAGGGCGGCAGGCTCGCCGCGGATGTCGGCGGTGATGGGGGCGGCCGGATTGAGACGGCGCAGGGTGGCCACGAGGCGGGCGGTGTCGGCCGGGGCGGCCAGGTCGGTCTTGGTCAGCACGAGGCGGTCGGCGGCCTCGACCTGGGCGCGGCCCAGCGGTTCGGCGGCCAGCTGGGCGGCGGCGTTCTGGGCATCGACCAGGACGATGGTCTCGGCCAGGGTGACGTGGAAGGCCAGCATGGGATCGGCGCGCAGGGCGGCGGCGATGGCCCCCGGATCGGCCAGGCCCGAGGTTTCCAGCACGGCCAGGCTCGTCCGCCCGTCCGGGCCGGCCTCGCGACTGCGCCGGTCGCAGAGGTCCCGCAGCGCATCGAGAAAGGCCGGGCACCCGGCGCAGCAGGCACAGCCGCCGGCCAGCAGGGTGACCGGATAGCGCCCGCCGAAGAGCGCGTCGTCGACGGCCAGCTCGGCGGCCTCGTTGATGATCAGCCGGGCGCCGGGGAAGGCTCCGGCGTAAAGCTGGTGGCGCAGCCAGGTCGACTTGCCGGCGCCCAGGTAGCCGCCGACGATGACCAGCCGCAGCCGGTCGGCGCCGGGATCAGGCGTCGCCAAGGAACCGGTCGTCCAGCGGGTCGATCGGCTGCCCGGCCATCTGCGCGGCCTCGGTCCAGACGGTATCGAAATCGGGCAGGATGCGCGTGGCCCCGGTGGCCGAGGACAGCTGCACCCCGGGCACGGCCCCGTCGTCGCGCGCGGTCAGCCCCCAGGCCCGCAGCAGGACCGTCGCCGCCTGCGCCCGCCGGAAGCGGGCGCGCATGCGGTCGCCGGGCGTGGGCGCCCCGGCCTCGGTCCAGTGACCGGGGGCCGCGGGAAACCCGCAGGACGAGCACATCAGATGACCTCGGGCCGCTTGTCGCTGTCGAAGGGATAGCGCGCGCGGAAATCGGCGGCGATGTCCTCGAAGGTCATCCATTCGACGCCCTCGTGGCCGTTCATGTATTCGATCAGCCGTTCCAGCATCAGCAGCACCTGCGGCCGGCCCGACACATCGGGATGGATGGTGAAGGCGAAGACGGCGTAATCCATCTCGCGGTAGACCCAGTCGAACTGGTCCTTCCACATCTGCTCGATGTCGCGCGGGCTGACAAAGCCGTGGCTGTTGGGCGATTTCTTGATGAACATCATCGGCGGCAGGTCGTCGGTGTACCAATTGGCCGCGATATCGACCAGGTCGACCTCCTTGCCGTGTTTCAGCGGCTTCATCCAGTCGCCGGCCTGCTTGGTGTAGTCGATCACCGTCCATTCATCGCCGACACGGGCATAGAACGGTTGAAAGTCGCGGTACATCTGGCTGTGATCATAGGAAAAACCGTGCTTGGCCAGAAGCGCGGCCGTGGCGTTCGACATTTCCCACCAGGGCGCGACATAGCCCCGCGGAGCCTTGCCCGTCAGCCCTTCGATCAGCTCGATCGACTTGACCAGCACGTCCTCTTCCTGGGTCGGGGTCATGGCCACGGGGTTTTCATGCATGTAGCCGTGGGCGCCGACCTCGTGGCCGCCATCGACGATCATCTTCATCTGGTCGGGGAAGGTTTCCAGCGAATGGCCGGGGATGAAGAAGGTCGTCTGCAGGTCGTATTTCTTGAACAGCCGCAGCAGGCGCGGGATGCCGACCTCGGTGGCGAAGATGCCGCGCTGGATGTCCGACGGGCTGTCGCCGCCGCCATAGGATCCGATCCAGCCGGCGACCGAGTCGATGTCGGTGCCGAAGGCGCACATGATTTTCTTGGGCATGGGGGATCTCCGTTGGTTATTCGGCGGGCGGGATGGCGCCGGTGCGTTCCACGATCAGCCCGTAATGTTCGGGCCGGCGGTGGATCTCGAAATTGAACACCGTCTCGCGATAGATCCGGCCGGCATCCAGGTCGCACTTGGCGGTGATCACCTCGTCTTCCATGGTGATCGCCTGGGCGACGATCTCGCCCGAAGGCGCCACGATGACCGACTGGCCGCCCATGACCGAGCCTTCCTCGTTGCCGCATTTGGCCGTGCCGACGACCCAGGTGGCATTCTGGTAGGCGCCGGCCTGCATCGACAGGTGGTTGTGGAACAGGGTCAGCGCATCGGCGGCCGGCTCAAGCGCGTGGCCGAAGGGCGTGTTGTAACCCAGCATGACCATTTCCACGCCCTGCAGGCCCATGACGCGGTAGGTCTCGGGCCAGCGGCGGTCGTTGCAGATGGCCATGCCCATGACACCGCCAAAGCCGCGATAGACCGGGAACCCCATGTCGCCGGGTTCGAAATAGCGTTTCTCGAGGTGCTGGAAATCGCGCCCGGGCTGGGGCTCGGCATGGCCGGGCAGATGGACCTTGCGGTAGCTGCCGATGATCGTGCCGGTCTGGTCGACCAGGATCGCCGTGTTGAACCGGCGCTTGACGCCGTCGATGACGGTCAGCTCGGCATAGCCCAGGTAGAACCCGATGCCCAGGCGGGCGGCTTCCTCGAAGAGCGGCCGGGTCTCGGGGCCGGGCATCTCGCGTTCGTAATAGCTGTCCAGCTCGGCCTCGTCCTCGATCAGCCAGCGCGGGAAGAAGGTGGTCAGGGCCAGTTCGGGAAAGACCACCAGTTCGCAGCCGCGGCCCTTGGCCTCGCGCATCATCTCGATCAGGCGGCGGACGGTGTCCTTGCGTGTCTCGGATTTCGCGATCGGGCCCATCTGGGCCGAGGCGGTCATGACGTAACGTGGCATCGGGTGGTTCCTTTCAGGCCGTCAGGCCCATGAGTGTCCGGGCGAACCCGGTTGCGGCGGCCACCCCGTCGATCACCGGGACGCCATGGTCCCGCGACAGGTCGGCGGCTAGATCTGCCATGCCGGCGCAGCCCAGCACGATGGCGCCGGCGCCATCCTCGGCAATGGCGCGGGCGATCTCGGCCGAGACCTTGCCGCGCGCGTCCGAGCCGGGCTTTTCCAGGTCCAGCACCGGCACGTCCGAGGCACGCACCCGCAGGCAATGCCCGGCCAGGCCGTAATCGACCAGGTTCTGTTCCAGCACCGGCACCGAAACCGACAGCGTGGTCACGACCGAGAATTTCCGGCCCATCAGGATGGCGGCATGATAGCCCGCCTCGCCGATGCCGATGACCGGGATGTCGGTGATCTTGCGGGCGTCGAACAGGGCGGTGTCGTCGAAACAGGCGATGACCGCGGCCTGGGCGCCGTCGGCCACGGCCCGCTCCAGCTCGGCCAGCAGGTGGGGCGCGGCGGCCTCACCATCGGCCGGACCCTGGATCGAGGCCGGGCTGCCGGCGCAGGTGCGGCCCTCGATCACCACGCCCGGCCCGGCCACGGCCCGGGCGGCATCGGCAATCTTGAGCGTCATCGAGACCGTGGAATTGGGATTGATGACGGCGATCTTCATGGGGGTCACACCATGCCCTTGCCGGCATCCGACGCACGCCTTGCCCGGCGTTTCTGCGAGACCATGGCAATGACCAGGAACGTGCCGATGACGAGGAACGAGAAGATCGTCGTCAGCGTGCCGAGCGCATAGATCACCGGCGTGGTGACATTGGTCGTCATGCCGTAGATTTCCAGCGGCAGCGTGTTGCGCGAGCCGGCGGTCAGCAGGGTGCGGGCGAATTCGTCATAGCTGAGCGTGAACCCGAAGAGGGCCACGCCGATCAGCGACGGCGCGATCAGCGGCAGCACGATATGGGCAAAGACCTGCCACGGATTGGCGCCCTGGTCGCGGGCGGCCTCTTCGAAGGACGGGTCAAAGCGGTTGAACACGGCGAACATGATCAGCAGGCCGAAGGGCAGGGTCCAGGTCAGCTGGGCGCCGAAACCGGAGGTGGTCCAGTGGACTTCCCAGCCGAGGATCTGGCTGAACAGCAGGCCGACGCCCAGCGAGACCAGGATCGACGGGATCACCAGCGAGGCGATGATGACATAGAACAGCACCGTCGAGCCGGGGAAGCGATGGCGGAAGGCCAGCCCGCCCATGACCGACAGCACGACCGTCGTGGTCATGACCATCATGCCCAGGGCAAAGCTGCGCCGGAACGACCCCCAGATGTCGCCCACGGCCTGTTCCTGGAACAATTCGCGGAACCAGTGCAGCGACACGCCGCGCATCGGGAAGGTCAGCCCGCCATCGGGGCCCTGGAAGCTGAGGATGCCGATGGTCAGCGTCGGCCCGTAGAGGAACAGGACAAAAAGCGCGAAGACGGCGGTCAGCACGTAGAAGGACGGGGGGCGTTTGCCGTCATTCATGTCACAGCTCCTTGCGGATATCGACGAAGCGCAGCATCACGGCGACCATGATCAGCACGGTGATCAGCAGGACGACGGCCGTGGCCGCGGCGCTGGGATAGGCCAGCAGCGAGATGTCGTTGGAAATCAGCCGGCCGACATTGGCGATCTGCGACCCGGACATGAAGCGCACGGTGATGAAATCGCCCATGACCAGGGTGATCACGAAGATCGAACCGATCATCATGCCCGGCTTGCACAGCGGGATGATGACATTGGTCAGGATCTGGAACCCCGAGGCCCCGGCGTCATAGGCCGCTTCGATCAGCGACTTGTCGATGCGCATCATGGTGTTGAAGATCGGCACGACCATGAACAGCGTGTAGAGATGCACGAAGGCGAGCGTCACGGAGAATTCGGAATAGAGCAGCCATTCCAGCGGCGCGCTGGTCAGGCCCAGGTCCATCAGCGTCTGGTTGGCGATGCCGTTGCGGCCCAGGAACGGGATCCACGAGATCATGCGGATGATGTTCGAGGTCCAGAACGGGATCGTGCACAGCAGGAACAGCGCGATCTGCCAGGTCAGCGAGCGGATGTGGAAGGTCAGGTAATAGGCCACCGTGAACCCGACCACCAGGGTGATGATCCAGGTCATGAAGGCGAATTTCAGCGTCTTGAGAAACACCGTGTAAGTGACTGAAGAGCCGAGAAGATAATCGTAGTTGTCCCAGATGAAATCGGGATAGATCGTAAAGCTGGTCGAGCCCCAGAAGCTGACCGAGACGATCATCGCGATGGGCGCCAGCAGGAAGAACGCCAGCACGAGCGTCACCGGCGTGGCCAGCGCCCAGCTGGTGAACCCGTCGGTCATGAGACGGCGAAGTAGGCTCGGCCGGGCGGAGGCCGCCCCCCCCGAGGGGGGGACGGACCCATTCGCGACCGTCTGGTCTGATGCGGTCATGTGCGGATCACGATGCGATGAATTCGTTCCATTTGCGGACCATGTACTGGTTTTCGTCCATGACGGCGTTCCAGCACGCGACCGACCCCATGCGGTCGTAGAACGACCCGCCGTCGCGGACGGCGCCGGCGTCTTCCATCTTGACGCCCTGCGGGTTGAGGATCTCGCCTTCGGCCGGCTTGCCCTCGAACCAATAGCCCCATTCGTCGGCGCTCATGAATTCCTTCGAGGTTTCCGGCACGGCCGAGTAATAGCCCTGGCGCATCAGGAAGCCGCCGACCCAGCCCGACAGGTACCAGTTGAGGTATTCGTAGGCCGCTTCCAATTCCAGGCCCGACAGCGCGGCCGACAGGCCGATGCCGCCACCCCAGGAGCGATAGCCCTCTTCCAGCGGCTGGTAGACGCAGGGGATGCCCTGCGAGCGCACGGCGGTGATGGCCGGCGACCACATCGACTGGATCACAACCTCGCCCGAGGCCATCAGGTTGACGCTTTCGTCGAAGGTCTTCCAGAAGGCGCGGAACTGGCCGTTCTTCTTGGCTTCGGTGAAGATCGCGATGGTCTGGTCGATCTCGTCGCGGGTCATGTTGCCCTTGTCGCCATAGCTGATCTCGCCCATCGATTCACAGACCATGGCCATGTCCATGATGCCGATCGACGAAATGTCGAGGATCGAGGCCTTGCCGGCGAACTCGGGGTTCAGCAGTTCCGACCAGTTGTTGATCGGGCGGCCGATCAGGTCGGGGCGGATGCCCAGCGTGTCGGCGTTGTAGATCGTCGGGATCAGGGTCATGAACCCGGTTTCCTCGGCCGAGAATTCCTTGCCGTCGACGCCTTCGACAAAGCCCACGGTGTGGGGCGCGGTGCCCTGGGCGATGGTCGATTCCGGGGTCAGCTTGCCGTCCTTGAAGATGCCGACGATCTTGTCGTAATTGGCGATCTTGCTGACATCCATGGCCTGCAGGTTGCCCACCGGCCAGACCTTTTTACAGATCCAGTATTCGATGTCGGCGATGTCGAACGACCCGGGCTGGGTAGCCACGCGCTGTGCAACGGCATCGGAATCCAGCGCCGTCATTTCCAGCGTGAAGCCAAGGTCTTCCTTCACCTTCTGGGCGATCTCGTTGAAGGCCGAAACACCGGTGCCGGCCTGGCGCAGGGTGATGTCCTTGATGTTCTGCGCCCAGATCATCGGCGCGCCGAGGGTCGAGGCCGCGGTGGCCGTTGCAGTGGCCGCGGCGCCTTTCAGGACCGCGCGGCGGCTGATGCCGGCCTTCTTGGTGGTTTCAGACATGGAAGAACTCCTCTGTTGGATTTTGGTGGCCATCGGTCCGGCGGTCAGGCCGACAGCGGATGCAGGTCGCCCGGGGCCCAGCCGGCGCGAAAGGCGCCGCCGGGCTCGAACGGCGCGGCATAGAAGGTCTCTTCGGGAACCATGGCGGTGATGGCGCTGTCGTCGGGCATGGCCAGCGAGACGGCGACATGGGTGCCGAGGAATTCGACCGAGGTCACGTTGGCATCGACGCCATCCTCGCCATCGGCGACAAGGCGCACCCGGTCCGAGCGGATCGCATAGGGCTTGCCGTCCAGCGTGATGACGTTGTGGCCGCCCAGGAACTTGGCCACGAATTCGGTCTTGGGCGCGTTGAATACCTCACGCGCGGGGCCGGCCTGTTCGATGACGGCATTGTTCATGACCACCACCTCGTCGGCCAGCGCCAGGGCCTCGTCCTGGCCGTGGGTGACGTGGATGAAGGTGATGCCCAGCTCGCGCTGCATCGATTTCAGCTCGGCCCGCATGCGGATGCGCAGGAAGGGGTCCAGCGCCGAGAGCGGTTCGTCCAGCAGCAGGACCTGGGGGTCGGTGATCAGGGCGCGGGCCAGGGCGGCGCGCTGTTGCTGGCCGCCGGACAATTGCGCGGGCAGGCGGTCGGCCAGGGCGTCCAGGCTGACCAGCTCCAGCATCTTGTGGGCCTTGGCATGACGTTCGGCCTTGTCGACATGTTTCATCTTCAGGCTGAAGGCCACGTTGTCCAGGACGGTCATGTGCGGGAACAGCGCATAGCTCTGGAACATCATCGCCGTGCCGCGCCGGGCCGGGGGCAGGTGGGCAATGTCCTTGCCGTTCAGTACGATGGCGCCGTCGCTGACGCTTTCATGCCCGGCGATCATGCGCAGGGTCGATGACTTGCCGCAGCCCGACGGGCCCAGGAGGCAGGCATAGGTGCCCTGGTGAAACAGATGCGACACGGCATCGACGGCCACCACGTCACCATAGCGTTTGGTCACCGACACCAGTTCAAGGTCGAGCGGATTGCGCACTGAACATCCCCATTTCGTCTTTTACCGCGTGAGCCGCGATGGCCCGGTTTCTCTTGCCCAAGCGGGTCCCGTCCATGACTTCGCCCGTCACGATCAAGTTGACCAGAAAAAATGCCTCAAAAATAGTCTGCGGTTCCGTGGTGTCCTGATTTTTGTGCAGGTGGCGGGCGTTCGCCGGGGTGCCGGGGGCGGAACGGCGGCGATCTGTGCAAACGGCGCCCAGAATCGCGGATTGGCGGCGGATGGCATGCGGCGCCGGGTTGTCCGGCTGCCCGAGAAGGCGGCAGCCTGCCTGCCAACTGGGCATCGGTGCGGGCGATCTATCGGATTGACCGCCGTTTTGATATACAATCCTCGGATGATTGTCGGCAAACAGGCAGAATCCGCGCGTGACAACAAGGGTGAGACTTTCATGAAAACCATTGGCGTCGATGTGGGCGGCACGTTCACCGACCTCGTCTATTGCAACCTCGAAACCGGTGCGCTGGCCATTCACAAGGTCTCGACCACGCCGGATGATCCCTCGCGCGGGGTGATGCAGGGGGTGCGCGAGATCTGCGAACAAAACGGCGTGTCCCCGGCCGAGATTTCCAACGTGTTCCACGGCACCACCACGGCGACCAACGCGGCGCTCGAAGGCAAGGGCGCGGTGACCGGGATGATCACCAACGACGGGTTCCGCGACATCATCCACATCGGCCGCCACCAGCGGCCGCAGCATTACTCGATCCAGCAGGACATTCCCTGGCAGGCCCGGCCGCTGGTCAAGCGCCGCCACCGCAAGACGGTGGGCGGCCGGCTGGTGCCGCCCAGCGGACAGGAGCTGGAGCCGCTGGACGAGGCCGGCGTGCGCCAGGCGGCCGAAGAGCTGAAGGCCGCAGGCGTTGAATCGGTGGCCATCTGTTTCCTCTTTTCCTACCTCAACCCGGCGCATGAGCTGCGTGCCAAGGAGATCGTCGAAGAGGTCATGCCCGAGGCCTTCGTGACGACCTCGGCGCTGGTCTCGCCGCAATTCCGCGAGTTCGAACGCTTTACCACGGCCTCGCTGGCGGCCTTTGTCGGGCCCAAGGTCAAGAAGTACATCGCCGACCTGGGCGCCGCGCTGCACTCGCTGGGCGTCAAGGGCGAGCTGCGGATCATGGCCTCGAACGGCGGGGCATCGACGCCGGCGATGGTGTCCGAGAAACCGGCCCTGACGCTGCTGTCGGGCCTGGCCGCCGGCGTGCTGGGCGGCGGCTGGATCGGCGCGCAATGCGGGCGCGACCGGCTGATCACCTTCGACATCGGCGGGACGTCGGCCGATATCGGCATCGTCGTCGACGGCCAATGCGCCGAGGCCGATGCCCGTTCGACCGAGATCGCCGGGTTCCCGTTGCTGCAACCGATGCTCGACATCCACACGATCGGTGCCGGCGGCGGGTCGATCGCCCATGTCGACCGGGGCGGGGCGTTTCGCGTCGGGCCGCAATCGGCCGGCGCCGTGCCTGGCCCGGCAGCCTATGGCCGGGGCGGCACGCTGCCCACGGTGACCGATGCCAACCTGGTGCTGGGCCGGCTGGACCCCGAGGATTTCCTGGGCGGGGCGATGAAGCTGGACCCGGAGGCCGCCGAACGGGCCGTGGCCGCCTTTGCCGACACCGTCGGCATGTCGCTGCACGAGGCCGCCGAGGGCATCCTGACCATCGTCAATGCCAACATGGCCAATGCCATCCGGTCGCGCACGGTGCAAAAGGGCATCGACCCGCGCGGCTTTGCGCTGGTGGCCATGGGCGGGGCCGGCCCGCTGTCGGGGGCCGAGGTCGCCCGCATGCTGTCCATCCCCGAGGTCCTGGTGCCGCCCTATCCGGGCATCACCTCGGCCATGGGGCTGCTGACGACCGATCTGAAATACGACGCCATCCGCACCCAGTTCCAGGTGTCGGGCGATATCGACACCGACCGGCTGGCCCGCGACCTGGATGCCATGCAGGCCGACCTGACCGCCCGGTTCGATGCCGATGACGTGCCGATGGACAGCCGGGGTTATCAGCGCCTGGGCGATCTGCGCTATGTCGGGCAGGGCTACGAGCTGCGCGTGCCCATCGGCGACGGGCCGGTCGATGCGGCGATGCTGGCCCGGCTGTGGGAGGATTTCCATGCCGCCCATGCCCGCGAATACGGCCATGCCTTTGCCGACAGCCCGATCGAGCTGGTCAATGTCCGGCTGGTCGGCACCGCCACGCTGCCCAAGCTCGAAGCCCTGTCGGCGCCCGAGGGCGGGTCGCTCGATGCCGCGCTGGTGCGCACCAAACCGTCGATCTTCCGCACCGATGCCGGGCTGCAGACGTTCGAGACCCCGGTCTATCGCCGCGACAGGTTGCCGGTCTCGACGCCCTTCGATGGCCCGGCGATCCTGTTGCAGACCGACAGCACCACCGTCGTGCCCCCCGGCGCGGTGGCCGAGATCCATCCTTCGGGCAGCATATTGATGAGACTGGGAGAAACCCAATGACCAAATCCGTCGATCCTGTCACGGCGGCCGTCATCCAGGGCGCGCTGGAAAACATCGCGGTCGAGATGGGCCACAAGCTGATGCGCATGTCCTATTCGTCGATCATCCGCGAATCCGAGGATTTCGGTGCGGCCCTGACCGATGCCGAAGGCCGGCAGATGTGCGAATGCAAGATGTCGACGCCCCTGCAATCGGGGCCGATCCCGGGCTACATCGCCAATATCCTCAAGGTCATGGCCGAGCGCGGCGAAGAGATCCGCGAAGGCGACGTGATCATGCACAACGACCCCTATGGCGGGGCGTCGCACGGGCCCGACGTGGCCTTTTGCATCCCGGTTTTCCACGAGGGGGCGCTGATCGGCTGGTCGGCCACCACGGCGCATCACCTGGATATCGGGGCGCTCACGCCCGGGTCCTGCGGGATTGTGGATGCGGTCGACACCTATGCCGAGGGGCTGCAGTTCAAGGCGATCAAGGTCTTCGACGAGGGCCGGCGGGTCGATGCGGTCTGGCATATCCTGCGGGCCAACATCCGGGCGGCCGACATGGTCGTGGGCGACATGGAAGCCCAGATCGAGGCCGGGCGCATCGGCGCGGCGCGGTTCCTGGCGCTGGTCGAAGGCTATGGCCACGACACGGTCGTCGCGGCCTTTGAAGAGCTGATGGATTACTCGGAACGGCTGATGCGCGCGGCCATCGCCGATATCCCCGATGGCGATTACACGGCCGAAACCCGGATCGACGGCTATCTCGATCATCCCGATCCGACCAAGCGCGAGCTGGCCATCGTGGCCACGGTGCGGGTGCGGGGCGATACGCTGACCGTCGACCTGACCGGCACCGCGCCCCAGGTCGACGACAAGCCGATCAACATGCCGCTGGTCGGCACGGTCGATTGCGCGATCTGGCTGACCATCCGCTCGATCCTGCTGGACAGCGCGCTTTACGGCGAGATCCCGCAGAATGCCGGGCTGACCCGGCCGATCGGCATCGTGGCACCCGAGGGCACGCTGGCCAACCCGACCTTCCCGGCCCCGGTCATCGCCCGGTTCTGCCCGGGCAACCAGCTGGCCGACACGGTGATGAAAGCCCTGGCCCAGGTGGTGCCCGAGAAGGTCTCGGCCGGCATCGGCAACCTGCGGGTCGTGGCGATTTCGGGCATGAAGGGCGGCCAGCACTGGGTGCACATGGAGATCATGGAAGGCGCCTATGGCGGGCGGCATGACAAGGACGGGATGGATGCCGTCGACACGCTCTATGCCAACACGCGCAACAACCCGATCGAGGACATCGAAAGCCATATCCCGGTGCGCATCGAAGCCTACGAGCTGCGCGAGGATCGCATGGCCGCGGGCGAGAACCGCGGCGGGCTGGGAGCGACCCGGGTGTTCCGGTTCCTCGAGGATGCGGGGATCTCGATCGAGGGCGAAGGCCACCGGTTCCGGCCCTGGGGCTTTGACGGGGGCGATGACGGCCAGGTGGCCGTGCTGACCCTCGATCCGGCCGAGGGCGAGGACGTGGCCCTGCCGTCCAAGCTGCCCTACAAGCGGGTGCGGGCAGGCGACAGCCTGGTGGCCCAGGGGCCCTGCGGCGGGGGGTATGGCAATCCGTTGCTCCGCGATCCGGCGCTGGTTCTGGATGACGTGCTCGACGATCTGCTCAGCCCGGAAACGGCGCGCAGGGATTACGGCGTGGTCATTGCCGGCGGTGCGGTGGATGCCGGGGCAACGGCGGCCGAACGCGCGTCGCGCGGGGGCTGATCGATTTTCTGAGACTCAGAAAATCGGGCGGCGCGGGGCGTCGCCCGATGGCTGAGGGTGTGTCGTTGGACGGTTGGGGCACAGGGTGAGTCGCCAAGGCGCCTGGTGAGGCGGGACCATGTGAAGGGGTGGCCAGGCGGTACAACGCGGTTGGACCCTGACTGAGGGCACGTCGCGAAAGGGCCAGAACGAAGCGAATGTCTTTGTAAAACCCGGATGAATTTGGAAAGCCGGGACAAAGGGCACAACGCGAATAGATCCAGACAAAGGAAATGTCGCGCAAGGCCGATACGGAAGACACGTCGTCAACCGGCCCGGACAGACAACACGTCCTCAACCGGCCCGGACAGACGGCATATCGCCAAACAGCCCAGACAGCGGGCCCATCGCGAAACACCCCGGCCAGACGTCACACCATGACAAGGCCCATCCCCATAGCCCCGGCGCGACAGATCCCGCGCCGGGGCTATATGGCCATCCGCTCAGCCGCCGATCTTCAGCAACAGCTTGCCGGCCATGCGCCGCGAAGCCAGCGCGGCGAACATCTCGTCGACCTGGTCCATCCCGTAGACCCCTTCGACCGGCACGCGGATCTGCCCCGACCGGATGCCGTCGACCACGGCCGTCACGCCTTCGGCCCAGCTGTCGGTCGAATGATCCAGGTGGCCCAGGTGCATCCGCGTGAAGGTCAGCGACTTGCGCACCAGCCGCTCCCAGAGATTGTCCCAGGGCTTGCCCTCGGCCTCGCCATAGCTGACCACGTGACCCAGCGGGCGGATGGCATCAAAGCTCCGGTCGAGGATCGACGCCCCGGTGCTGTCGATCACCTTGTCGACCCCGCGCCCGCCGGTGGCTTCCAGCGCCACGGCCACGAAATCCTCGGTCTCGCGGTTGACCACGATATCGGCGCCGTACTCCAGCGCCCGGGCTTCCTTGCCGGCCGTGCCCACCGTGCCGATGACATGCGCCCCGGCCAGCTTGGCCAGCTGGGTCAGGTACAGCCCGACACCCCCGCCGATGGCATGGATCAGCACCCAGTCGCCCGGCCGCGTATCGGCCACGCCATGCAGCAGGTTCCAGGCCGTCACGCCCTGGATCGGATAGGCCGCGCCCAGTTCCAGCGACATGTCGGCGGGCAGGGGCATCAACCAGTCCTCGGGCACGACACAGACCTCGGCAAAGGCTCCGGCCTCTTCGACAAAGACGGCCACCCGGTCGCCGGGCGCCACGCTGGTCACGCCCGGGCCCACGGCGCGCACATGACCCGAGGCCTCGACCCCGGGCACCAGGGGATAGCCGCGCGGATGGGGGTAGATGCCCGTGCGCATCATCAGGTCGGCAAAGTTCAGCCCGGCAAAGGCCACGTCGACGCTGACCTGGCCCGGTCCGGGTTCGGGCACCGGCCGGTCGTCGATGATCGTCGATCCCGGCGCACCGTCGGGGCTTGTGAACACAACCGCTTTCATCTGGGCATTCTCCTGTCGTCAGTCCGCCCCGGCAGGTGTTGCCCGGGCGGAGGCCACCCTAGCCATGGAGCAGGCAGAGGCGAGGGGCGCCGGGATCGGGGCGGCGCCGGGGGTGGCGCAATGCCCGATTGTCGGGCGGTGGACCGGGCGCTGCCCATTCGCTGGCCGGTGGGTGCGTGGCGGGGCATGGCCGGTCGGGCGGGCAGGGTGGCGGGGGCATGGCTGGTCGGGCGGGCAGGTTGACGGCCTACTCGTCTGTACAATCGGCCCGGCGCCGCTCATTCGCCAGCCGGTGGGTATGCGGCGCGAGCATCTCCGGTCCCGGGCAGGGTGGCGGCCCGCTTCGTTTTGCGGTGGGGCGGGCAGTGCACGGTCGTTGGCCGGCGGATGCGCGACGGGCGCGTGGTCGCTCCGGCGGGCGGGCGGCGGCCCTCTCGCCTGTGCAACGGGCGTGGTGCTGCTCATTCGCCAGCCGGGGGGTATGCGGCGCGGGCATCTTCGGTCCCGGGCAGGTTGGCGGCCCTTCCGCGAACCAGATAGTGATGCCCGGATGCCAAAGCCCACCCAGGTCGCCGATGCCGGGGCTCAGGTGTCTGTGCTTAGTAACCGCGGTCCAGATGCAGGGGCGCTGTGACCTGTGACCATTTACCGGTTCGCAGAGTCTGATACCTTCCAAAGCCGGGATGCCGGGGCTCGGATACCTGTCCCCAGCAAACAGCGCCCAAACCATACTTCCCAGCGCCCGGAACCCGGACCTCAGATCACGCCCTGTTGCAGGGTTTCGACCAGCTCGACCAGGCGCGGGCCGAAATCCGATTGCAGCTGGTCGGGGCTGACATGGATGGCCGGCCCGCCGATGGAAAAGGCCAGCTGCGGGCTGGTCGCATTGCCCGGCCGGAAGGGCACGCCCACGGAATTCACCCCGGGCAGCCAATCGCCGTAATTGGTGCAGAACCCCTGGTTCTCCAGCTGGTCGACGGCCCGCAGGATATCACCCTCGCGCCGGCCGGCCTCCTGGGCCGGGAAATGCTGGTGGATGCTGTCGAGGATGGCCGCGCGTTCGTCTTCGGGGCAGCCCGCCACATAGGCCCGGCCCATGGCCGTGCGGGCCAGCGACACCCGAGAGCCCACGTCCAGCTGCAGTGACACGACCGAGCGCGACCGCGCCGTGGCCAGGTAGATCATGGTGAAATCGATGCGCCCGCCCAGCCCGACCTGAACGCCCTGGCCGCACTCCTCGGCCAGCTGCTGCATGTAGCCCTGGGCCATGGCCCGGATCGGCTGGCCCGACAGGCAGGCATACCCCAGGCTGAGCACCGGCACGCCCATGCGGTAGCGGCCCGTCGCCCGGTCATACAACAGATATCCCGATTGCAGCAGGGTATAGGTCAGGCGCGACAGGGTCGATGTCGGCATGCCCGTGCGTTCGGACAATTCGCGGTTGCTCAGCCCGGCATGGTCGTCGGGCCGGAAGGCGCGCAGGATGTCCAGCCCGCGATCCAGTGCCGTGACGAACTGGCGGTCCTGGACAGCGGTGTCCCCTTCGGCCCCGGCGTTTGCCGTAAGCTTGCGTTTTCTCATTCTAGTGCCTCTTTTCCTGACGCCCGAGCGCAGGCATCCGGACTTGAACGAATTTCTAGGAAAATTCCGTTGGCGCTGTCATGACTCAAGTTGTGTCAGTCAACAAGTTGACTCGCGGATGTGATTATTTCTTGGTTAACGCCCGCCTGATGATCCCTTGTTCGCCGGGAATTCGGGCACGGCCGGCACGATGATGCGCCGGCGCACGCGGGCCGGGAGTGCACCGGGCGGCGCGGGCCGGGGCCGTTCAGCCGATCTGCACCGGTGGATCGGCCCGGCCGGCAATCCCCGGCGCCCCCCGGTAGAGCCGGCCCTGGGCCGCATCGGGCGCCGTGATGCCTTCGCAGGCCGTGGTGACATACAGCGTACCAAGATCCGGCCCGCCGAAGACCGGGCAGGTGGTGTTGTGCCCGGCGATGGCCAGGGCGCGATCGAACCGGCCGTCGGGCAGGTAACGGGCCACGCGCCCGGCGCCCCATTGGGCATTCCACAGCGCCCCCTCGGCATCGGTGACCGACCCGTCCGGAAAGAGCCCTTCGGCGCGCAGGTCGATATGCACCCGGTCCGGCCCCTCGGGCCAGCCCTCGGCATCCAGCGGCTGGCAGCGGATCATCTGTGTCTGCGTGTCGGCCCAGTAGGCCAGCCGCCCGTCGGGTGAGAAACAGATCGAATTGGGGATGGTGATCCCGTCATGCAGTCGCCGCAGCGCGCCGCGATACAGCCGATAGATCGCGCCGGCCCCGGGCTCGGCCGCCTTGCCCATGGTGCCGATCCAGAACCCGCCCATCGGATCGGTGCGCCCGTCGTTCGACCGGGTCACGCGATTGTCGGCCTCAAGCGGGTGGATCAGCACGCGGGTGCCGGTGACCAGGTCGAAGCGGTAGAACCCGGTCTCGGACACGATCAGCAGCCGGTCGCGGTCGATCCAGCCGGCAGCCGAGGTGCATTCGCCCATGGGCCAGTGGCGGGGCTGGTCGCCTTCGATCGTGTGCAGCCGGTGGCCGGTGATGTCGAACCAGAAGAGCTGCCCGCGTTCCGGATGCCAGAACGGCCCTTCGCCCAGCTCGCAGACCCGGTCGTCGCAGGCCGTTGCGGGGGCGCTCATGCCACGGCCGCGTCGTAGCGCGCGACCAGGTCGACCGCGCGGGCGGCCACGTCGGCCGGGCCCATGCCGGGGGCGTAAAGCTCGCTGCCGATGCCAAAGCCGTTGGCCCCGGCGGCGATCCATTCGGCCAGGTTGTCCGGCCCGGCGCCGCCGACGGCCAGCACCTCGGTCTCGGGCGGGAGCACGGCGCGGATGGCCTTCAGCCCGGCCGGGCCGACCAGCGATCCGGGAAAGAACTTCAGCCCGTCGGCCCCGGCGCGCAGGGCGGCGAAACATTCGGTCGGGGTCATCACGCCGGGAAAGGACAGCATGCCGGCGGCCTTGGTGGCCCGGATGACATCGGCATTGCAATCGGGCGACACGATCAGCCGCCCGCCGGCATCGCGCACGGCCTGCACGTCTTCGGGCGACAGCACCGTGCCCGCGCCGATCAGCGCGACCTCGCCATAGCCACGGGCCAGCCGGGCCACGGAATCCAGCGGGTCGGGCGAATTGAGCGGCACCTCGATCCGGGTGATGCCGCTGTCGACCAGCACGCCGGCAATGGCCTCGACCTCGTCCGGCCGGACGCCGCGCAGGATGGCTACGATGTTGCGCATGTTCTTCCACTCCCCCTTGGTTGGCAAAGTCTTACCCGTGGGCGGGCAGGGGCACAAATCTGAAAACCCGCAGGGCATATGCCGAAGCGGTCATGTCACGGGCGGGGGTGAGGGCGCGTGAATGGGGCGGTGGCAATCCGTGGATGCATCGTGAGACGCAGGGCGAGGGGAGAAAGGAATGGGCGGCGCGAAAGCACGAGGCGAGACGCTGGGCGGGCGGGCAAGGTCAGAAGCCGAGCGAAGGAAACAGGGCGAGAGGCGGTGCGAGAGGGCTCGGCAAGACGCGGGGCCAGGGCTGGGGGCGAGCGGGCAAGGCGGCCCGGCACCGCCGCGAGGCCGGGGGTGACATCTGCGTGACAACAGGCCCTTGGTCGGCCTTCCACCTGCACAAGCGCGGAGCCATGGTCTAGGCTGGACCTCGGCGGCCCGGGGAGAGGAGACCCGCGCTGCCCGCGGCCCGGCGGGCTGCGACCGCGGGAATGGCAGGAGGAGCCGGACCATGCAGACAACACGACGGCGCACGCTGGCGCTTGGCGCGGCGGCCGGGCTGGGCGCGCTGATGCCGGGGGTGGGCCGGGCCGACCCGGCCGTTCAGGCGCTGATCGACGGTTTTGCCCGGGGCCGGGGCTTGGCCATCGGAGGCATCACGCTGACCCTGCCGGACGTGGCCGAGAACGGCTTTACCGTGCCCATCTCCGTCGCGGCGCCGGGCGCCACCGAGATCCTGCTGATCGCACCGGGCAACCCGGTGCCCGCGCTCTGCACCTTCCGGTTCGGCACCGCCGCGCCGGGCGGCCGGGCAGCGACCCGCGTGCGGCTGGCGCGCAGCCAGGAGGTCATCGCCCTGGCCCGGTTCGGCGACGGGCGGGTGGCCCGGGTGTCGCGCCCGGTCGAGGTGACCGTCGGCGGCTGCGGGGCCTGAGCCATGGCCGCCGGTGTGAAACCCAGGGTCAAGATGCCCGAACGCGCGGCGGCGGGGGCGGTGATCACCATCCGCACGCTGATCTCGCATCGCATGGAATCGGGCCAGCGCCGCGATGCCGAGGGCCGGCTGGTGCCCCGGTCGATCATCCATCGCTTCCGGGTGGTCTTTGTCGGCGCCGACGGGGGCGTCCGGCCGGTGATCGACATCGACATGGGGCCGGGCATCTCGACCAATCCCTATTTTGAATTCGACACGCCGCTGCCCGGCACGGGGCGGTTCAGCTTTACCTGGTACGACGATGACGGCGCGGTATATGCGCTGGACCGCGATGTGCAGGCCGAGTGACACCCTGGGCCTGCCGGTGGTGCCGTTGCTGCTGGCGCTGTTGGCGGGGCAGGTGGCGGCGGGTGGTACGGGCGCGCCCGGGGATGCGGCCGGGGTCGTTGTCTCGGGCACGGTCAGCGGCACCGCGGAGGGCGACGCCGAATACGGCGCCTGGCTGGCGGGCGAATGCCTGGCCTGCCACGGGGCGCGGGGCGCGGGCGGGGCGGCGATCCCGGCGATCGCCGGCCGTGCGCCAAAGGATTTCGTGGCGGCGATGCAGGCCTATCGCACCGGGGCGCGCGACCATGCGGTGATGGCCATGGTGGCCGGGCGGCTGGACGACGCGCAGATCGCCGCGCTGGCCGCCTATTTTGCCGGGCTGGAGCAGGGTCATGTAGGGGGCGACTAGAGGGCGACAGCCAGGGGGACCGAGGGCTTGGCGGGTGGGGCGGTGGCCATGAAGGGCTGAGACCTCGGCCGGGTCGGACGAGGGCCATGGTGGCGGAACCAAGCGACCGGCGGATTGGGCGAGGGCCATGGCGGCAACACCAGGTGCCTGGCGGATTGGGTGGGGGGCATGGCAGGCAGGATCGAGGTCAAGGCGGTCCGAAATGGGCCGTGCCGGGCAGAACGACGGCCACAAAACACGGGACGAGACGGCCCTGACAGGGCCGGGCAAGGAACAAGGGGGAGGGGCGCAGATGGGCCTGAACAGACGGAATTTCCTGGGCCGGGGCATCGGCGCCGGGCTGGGCATCGCGGCGCTGGCCGCGCCGATGGTCGCCGCGCAGGGCCGGCCGCGGGTCATTGTCGTGGGCGGCGGGGCCGGCGGGGCCAGCGTGGCGCGCCACCTGGCCCAGGACAGCGACGGCGCAATCGACATCATCCTGATCGAACCGACCCGCAGCTATTACACCTGTTTCTTTTCCAACCTCTACCTCGGCGGCCTGCGCGAGATGGCCACGCTGGCCCATGGCTACGGCCGGCTGGCCGCGGATTACGGCATCAACGTCGTGCACGACTGGGTCGTGGGCGTCGACCGTGACCGGCTCGAGGTGGCGTTGGCCGGGGGCGGGCGGCTGGGCTACGACCGGCTGGTGCTGAGCCCGGGCATCGATTTCATCGACGGCGCCCTGCCGGGCTGGTCGGTGGCCGCGCAGAACCGCATGCCCCATGCCTACAAGGCCGGATCCCAGACCGAGCTGCTGCGCGCCCAGGTCGATGCCATGCGCCCGGGTGGCACCTTTGCCCTGGTCGCCCCGCCCAATCCCTATCGCTGCCCGCCGGGGCCGTATGAACGGGTGTCGATGATCGCCCGTCGCCTGCGGGCGACCAACCCCACGGCGCGCATCCTGATCGTCGATCCCAAGGACAGCTTTTCCAAGCAGGCGCTGTTCGAGGAAGGCTGGCAGGCCCATTACCCCGGCATGATCGAACGCATCGGCCCGGATTTCGGGGCCGACCGCATCGAGCTGCGGCCCGAGCGCATGGAAATCGTGATCGACGGCATGGTCGAGGCGGTCGATGTCTGCAATGCCATCCCGCCGATGAAGGCCGGGCGGATCTGCGACCTGGCCGGGGTCAGCGAGGGCTACTGGGCGCCGGTCGTGCCGGCCACGATGCAGGCCCGGGCCGATCCGGCGATCCATGTGCTGGGCGACGCGGCGCTGCAGGGCGACATGCCGAAATCGGCCTTTTCGGCCAATTCCCAGGCGCGGGTCGCGGCGATGGCCATCCGGGCGGCGCTGACCGGGGCGCGGGCCTTTCCGCCGCGGTTCACCAATACCTGCTGGTCGCTGATCGATGCCGAGGACGGGGTCAAGGTCGGCGCGACCTACGAGGCGACCGAAGACAGGATCGCCCGGGTCGACGGCTTTGTCAGCCAGCCCGGCGAACCGGCCGCCCTGCGCCGGGCGACCTACCGTGAAAGCCTGGACTGGTATGCCGCGATCACCCGCGACATGTTCGGCTGACGCCATCCAATGTTCGGCCGACGCCGCCCGGGCGGCGGTCAGATCGCGGCGCTGAAGCTCTGCTCGCCGGAGCGTGTCTCGCCCAGGCGGGCGGCCATGATGCGCACCAGCGGGCGGGCCCAGGTCTCGATCCGCAGCATCTGGCCGTCAAAGCGCAGGGCATCGGGGAATTCACCGGCCAGGGCGGCCAGCCAGCCCGCGGCCTCGGTTTCTGCGGCCGTGTCGCCGGCCGTGTCGAGATCGCTCAGCCGCACGGCATGGTAGCACATCAGCTGTTCGATGACCCGGGCGCGCAGGTGGTCTTCGGGCGTCAGGGCGATCCCGCGCGAGGCGGCCGACCGGGCCTGGCCGATGGCCAGCTGGTAGAGCGCCGTGGCCGGCTGGTTCTGGGCATAGCCCTGCGGATAGCGCGAGATGGCCGAAGCCCCCAGCCCGATCAGCCAGGGCGTGCGGTCGTCGGTATAGCCCTGGAAATTGCGCCCCAGCCGGCGTTCGACCAGCGCCCGGGACAGGGCATCGTCGGGCCGGGCGAAATGGTCGATGCCGATCTGCATGTATCCCGCGCCCAGCAACCGCTTGCGGGCATGTTCAAAGAGGGCATAGCGCGCCTCGGGCCCGGGCAGGGCATCGACGGGAATGACCATCTGGCGCTTGGACATCCAGGGCACATGGGCATAGCCGTACAGCGCCAGCCGCCCGGGGCCCAGGTCGAGCACGCTGTCGATGGTCCGGTCGAGGCTGTCGCGGGTCTGGAAGGGCAGGCCGTAGAGCAGGTCGAAATTGACCTGGTGCACGCCCAGTTCGCGCAGCATGGCCACGGCGGTGCGGGTGGCCTCGACGGTCTGGATGCGCCCGATGGCCTGTTGCACGCGCGGATCGAAATCCTGCACGCCCAGGCTGGCCCGGTTCAGCCCGTAGCGCACCAGCAGTTCCAGCCGGGCGCGGTCGATTTCCACCGGGTCGATCTCGACCGAGAATTCATCGCGGTCGCCCAGGCCGAAGGTTTCGTGCAGCCGGCCCAGCAGGCGGTCCATCAGCCCGGTCGGCAGGATCGTCGGCGTCCCTCCGCCCAGGTGCAGCCGGGCCACGCGCAGGCTTTCGGGCAGCTGCGCCCGCACCAGCGCCATTTCGTCGCGCACCACGTTGACATACCGTTCGAGCGGCATGTCGGTCTTGGTGCCCTGTGTCCGGCAGGCGCAGAACCAGCAGAGCCGGCGGCAGAACGGGACATGGACATAAAGGGAAATATCGGCGCCCGGCGGCACCTCGGCCATCCAGGTGGCGACCGTCTCTCCGGTCACGTCGTCGGCAAAGCGGTTGGCCGGAGGATAGCTTGTAAAACGCGGAACTTTCGCGTTAAACAGGCCATGGCGGCGCAGGCGGGCATGAAGCTGTGTCATGGATCGGAGCCTACTCCGGGCGAGCAACGCCGCATTGATGCAGATCAACCCGGGCCCTTCCGCAAATGGCAATCGCCTCAGCCACTCTTCCCGAATGTTCCGAATGCCCGATCCGCCACCGGGCGGTCTGTGCCCGCTGCGAGCCCGACGAGCTTGAAGCGCTGAACCGGGTCAAGTTCTACCGGACCTACCACGCCGGCCAGACCATCGCGATCCGTGGCGAGCCGCTGGAAACCGTGGCCTCGATCGTGCGCGGGACGGCCACGCTGACCCGGTCCATCGAAGACGGGCGCACCCAGCTGGTGGGCCTGTTGCTGCCGTCCGATTTCATCGGCCGGCCCGGCCGGGCCGAGGCGCAATACGACATCACCGCGGTGTCGGAACTGACGCTGTGCTGTTTCCACCGCCGGCCCTTCGAAGAGCTGCTGACCGAGATGCCGCATGTGCGCGAACGGCTGCTGGAAATGGCGCTCGACGAGCTGGACGCGGCGCGCGACTGGATGCTGCTGCTGGGGCGCAAGACCGCGCGGGAACGCATCGCCAGCCTGCTGGCGCTGATCGTCAAGCGGTCGATCCGGCCCGATGGCGGGGTGCTGGGCGACAAGGGCCGGGTCGAGCTGCCGATCACGCGCGAGACCATGGCCAATTACCTGGGCCTGACCATCGAGACGGTCAGCCGCCAGCTGACCCGCCTGCGCAAGGACGGGATCATCCAGCTCGACGGCAAGCGCACCATCCTGATTCCCGATTTCGGCGCCCTTCTGGCCGAAACCGGCGATGATGACGATGGCGGTTTCATCTTCTGACCATTGATCCGGCCCGACCGGGGCCGGCGCCCTGCCGCATGTTGCGGCAGACGTAGCAAGATTTCGCTCATCGCGGGTTTTCCTGCCCCTGGGCCGCGATCACGCGCCCGGCACGTCCTGCATTGACCCTGCGGCACCCGAACGCCCCCGACAGCCCCCAGGAGCCGCGCCCGGATGCGCCCGGGCCTTGCCCCGCAGGGCTGCGCGGCGCGGAAATCTGTCCCGCAAATGCACCGGGCTGTTATGCTCGTGGGAGCTTCTTGATGTAAATCAAGGTTGATCGAAGCTGAAGGCCGCAAGACGGGGTCACGAACGCGTGCACGGTCAACACCGCCCGTGCGCCCAAGCTACGGGAACAGCTATGTGGGAAGTACTCAAAATCGTCGTGCCGGGGCTGGTTGCGCTCCTGGCGGCCATCGCCGCCAACTGGGGCCACGACCTGGCCTACCAGGTGCATGCGCTGCTGATCATGCTGATCGCCGGCGGCATGTGCCTCTATTCGATCCGCAATGCCGGTGAGCCGAAGATCGATGTGCCCTCGCCAACCGGATACATGGATGATGTCGTCCGCGCCGGGGTCATCGCCACTGCCTTCTGGGGGGTGGTCGGCTTTCTGGCCGGGGTGTTCATCGCCCTTCAGCTGGCCTTCCCGGGGCTGAACTTCGACTGGGGTCAGCCCTTTACCAATTTCGGCCGGCTGCGGCCGCTGCACACCAGCGCCGTGATCTTCGCCTTTGGCGGCAACGCCCTGATCATGTCGTCGTTCTACATCGTCCAGCGCACGTCCGGCGCGCGGCTCTTCGGCGGCAACCTGGGCTGGTTCGTCTTCTGGGGCTATCAGCTGTTCATCGTGCTGGCCGCCACCGGCTACCTGCTGGGTGCGACGCAATCCAAGGAATATGCCGAGCCGGAATGGTATGTCGACATCTGGCTGACCATCGTCTGGGTGGCCTTCCTGGTGGCCTTCCTGGGCACGATCATCAAGCGCAAGGAACGCCATATCTACGTGGCCAACTGGTTCCTGCTGAGCTTCATCATCACCGTGGCGATGCTGCATATCGTCAACAACCTCAGCATTCCGGTGTCGATCTTCGGATCGAAATCCGTGCAGGTCTTTTCGGGCGTGCAGGATGCCATGACCCAATGGTGGTACGGCCACAACGCCGTGGGCTTCTTCCTGACGGCCGGCTTCCTGGGCATGATGTACTACTTCGTGCCGAAACAGGCCGAACGTCCGGTCTATTCCTACAAACTGTCGATCATCCACTTCTGGGCGCTGATCTTCCTCTATATCTGGGCCGGTCCGCACCACCTGCATTACACCGCGCTGCCCGACTGGGCCTCGACCCTGGGCATGGTGTTCTCGATCATGCTGTGGATGCCCTCCTGGGGGGGCATGATCAACGGCCTGATGACCCTGCAGGGGGCCTGGGACAAGCTGCGCACCGACCCGATCATGCGCATGCTGGTGATCAGCCTGGCCTTCTACGGCATGTCGACCTTTGAAGGCCCGATGATGTCGATCCGCGCGGTCAACTCGCTGAGCCATTACACCGACTGGACCATCGGTCACGTCCATTCCGGCGCGCTTGGCTGGAACGGCATGATCACCTTCGGCGCGCTCTACTTCCTGACGCCGCGCCTGTGGGGCCGCGAGGGCATGTATTCCAACGCCGCCATCAACTGGCACTTCTGGCTCGCCACCGTCGGCATCGTGCTCTACGCCGCCTCGATGTGGGTGACCGGCATCATGGAAGGCCTGATGTGGCGTGAAGTCGATGCCCAGGGCTTCCTGGTCAACAGCTTCGCCGACACCGTCAGCGCCAAGTTCCCGATGTACGTGGTCCGGGCGCTCGGCGGGGTGATGTACCTGACCGGCGCGCTGATCATGGCCTGGAACATGTGGATGACCATCCGGGGCAAGGCCCCGGCCAAGGCCGCTGTCGCGACGCCGGCCGAGTGAGGACGAACCCATGAGCGATACCAACATGACACCCGAAACCGCTCCGAAGAAATCCGGTTTCCTCAACAAGCACGCGATCCTGGAACGCAGCCCGACGCTTTTGTTCGTCTTCTCGTTCCTCGTTGTCACCATCGGCGGCATCGTCGAGATCGCGCCGCTGTTCTGGCTGGAAAACACCATCGAGGAGGTCGAAGGCGTGCGGCCCTATTCGCCGCTCGAATTGCAGGGACGCGACATCTACATCCGCGAGGGCTGCTATGTCTGCCACAGCCAGATGATCCGCCCGATGCGCGACGAGGTCGAGCGTTACGGCCATTACTCGCTGGCGGCCGAGTCGATGTATGACCACCCGTTCCAATGGGGATCCAAGCGCACCGGGCCCGACCTGGCCCGGGTGGGCGGCCGGTATTCCGATGCCTGGCACGTGGATCACCTGGTCGACCCGCAATCGGTGGTGCCCGAAAGCGTGATGCCCAAGTACGAATTCCTTCTGCACACGCCGCTGGACTACACCCATGTCGAGGACCTGCTGAAGACCCACCGCATGGTCGGCGTGCCCTACAGCGACGAGATGATCGAGGCCGCCTCGGCCGATCTGCGCGCCCAGGCCGATCCCGACAGCGATTACGACGCGATGATGGAACGCTATCCCGGGGCCGTGGTGTCGAATTTCGACGACCAGCCCGGGGTGACCGAGATGGATGCGCTCATCGCCTATCTGCAGGTGCTCGGCACGATGGTCGATTTCTCGACCTTCAACGCCGACGCCAGCCGCTGAGGAGGACAGACAATGGATACCTATTCCATCTTCCGGCAATTCGCGGACAGCTGGATGCTGCTGGCGATGACCCTGTTCTTCGTCGGCGTGATCCTCTGGGTCTTTCGGCCCGGCGCGACCAAGCAATACCGCGATACGGCCAGTATCGTCCTGCGCGACGACAAGCCCGGGCACCGTGACAGCGGTGCCGACCAGCCAGAGATCAAGAAAACGGAGACCGCGTGATGGCTGACAAGGTGACAAGGGACGAGGCCACGGGCGTCGACACGACCGGCCATGAATGGGACGGCATCCGCGAGCTCAACAACCCGCTGCCGCGCTGGTGGCTGTGGATCTTCTACGCCACGATCGTCTACGCGCTGATCTACACCATAGCCTACCCGGCCTGGCCGATGGTCAACCGGGCGACGGGCGGTCTGCTGGGCTATTCGACCCGGGGCGAGGTGGCCGCCGAGATCGAGCGGGTCGAGGCGCAGAACGCCGAGGTCTCGGCCGAGCTGGCCGCCGCCGACCTGACGACGCTGGATCCGGCCAGCCCGGCCTTCCACTATGGCATGGCCGGCGGGGCGGCGGTGTTCCGGGCCAATTGCTCGCAGTGCCACGGGGCCGGGGCGGCCGGGGCCAAGGGCTATCCCAACCTGCTCGACGATGACTGGCTCTGGGGCGGCGACCTGGCGGCGATCGAATACACCGTGCGCCACGGCATCCGCAACGAGACCGATTTCGACGCGCGCTATTCGGAAATGCCGGCCTTCGGAGAGATGCTCGAAGACGAAGAGATCGCCAGCGTGGTCGAACACGTGCTGGCCATCTCCGGGTCCGATCACGACGCGGACCTGGCCGAAGCGGGGGCGGTGGTCTTTGCCGACAATTGCGCCTCGTGCCACGGCGATGCGGGGACCGGCGACCGCGAACAGGGCGCGCCCAACCTGACGGATGCGATCTGGCTCTATGGCGGCGACCGCGAGACAGTGACCGAAACGGTGACCAATTCGCGCTACGGCGTCATGCCGCCCTGGGCCCCGCGCCTGAGCGAAGCCGAGATCAAGGCCGTCACGCTCTATGTCCATGGCCTGGGCGGCGGCGAGGCCACCCCGGCGCAATAGGCCATAAACGGCCGCCACCCCGGGCGGGTTCGCCGGCCGGGATCCGTGGTCCGACAGGGAGACGAGGGAACGGACACCGGGGGCACACCGGGCAACTGGATCGGGGGTTCCGGATTGCAATCGGGGACGCAGATCCCCGCACCGCAACCGGGGCAGCATCCCGGCGCGGCAACCGGGGTCCAACCTCCGGGCCGCATCCGGGGGCAGCCCCGCACAAGCTTCGGGAGCGCCGGTTCGTCCGGCGCTCCCGTCCGGCGTTCTGCCGGCCGGCCCGGGGGGACCGGCGCCACGTGGTGACGACCTGCACGCGGGCAGGGCCATCACGTTGTCGTGACATCCCCGTGGCTGGCCGGACCGACGCCCCGGCCGATCCCCTTGCCCTGCTGGCCCCGGCGGCCGGCAAGGCCGGGGGCGCGGCCAGGGCGGACATATTCCGATTGACCTATGTCAAGGCCGGGTCATGCCCGCGCCGCTAGATCCTGGCAGCACGAAACACAAGGCCACCAGTCCGATGAGCAACAGCGCGCCCGAAAGCCTCTATGCCGCGCGGGAACCGATCTTCCCGCGCCGGGTCTCCGGCAAGTTCCGCAATCTCAAGTGGTGGATCATGGCCATTACCCTGGGCATCTACTACCTGACCCCCTGGATCCGCTGGGACCGGGGGCCGAACCTGCCCGACCAGGCCGTGCTGATGGACCTGGGCGGCCGGCGGTTCTATTTCTTCTGGATCGAGATCTGGCCCCACGAGTTCTACTTTGTCGCCGGCCTGCTGATCATGGCCGGGCTGGGCCTGTTCCTCTTCACCTCCGCGCTCGGCCGGGTCTGGTGCGGATATACCTGCCCGCAGACCGTCTGGACCGACCTCTTCATCCTGGTCGAACGCTGGATCGAAGGCGACCGCAACGCCCGTGTGCGCCTGTGGCGCTCGGGCTGGACGGCGAAGAAGCTGCGCCTGCGCATCACCAAGTTTGCGGCCTGGTTCCTGATCGCCCTGGCCACGGGCGGGGCCTGGGTCTTTTACTTTGCCGATGCGCCGACCCTGGCCGGACAACTCGCGACCTTTACCGCCCCGCCGGTGGCCTGGTCGACGATCCTGATCCTGACCTTCTGCACCTTTGTCTTTGGCGGGTTCATGCGCGAACAGGTCTGCATCTACATGTGCCCCTGGCCGCGCATCCAGGCCGCGATGATGGACCCCGACACGCTGACCGTGGCCTATCGCGACTGGCGCGGCGAGCCGCGGGGCAAGCACCGCAAGGCGCAGGGATCCGAACAGCTGGGCGATTGCATCGATTGCATGGCCTGCGTCAACGTCTGCCCCATGGGCATCGACATCCGCGACGGCCAGCAGATGGAATGCATCACCTGTGCCCTGTGCATCGACGCCTGCGACGATGTCATGGCCAAGGTCGGCAAGGACCGGGGCCTGATCGATTACCTGGCCCTGTCCGACCAGCCCCGCGAGGAAGCCGGCGAGAAACCCCGCCCGGTCTGGCAGCATATCTTCCGCACCCGCACGATCATCTACACCGCGCTGTGGTCGCTGGTCGGCGTGGGCCTTGTCTGGGCGCTGTTCATCCGCTCGGATATCGACGTCAACGTCACGCCCATCCGCAACCCGATCTATGTCACCATGTCCGACGGCTCGATCCGCAATTCCTACGACATGCGCCTGCGCAACAAGAACGGCGACGACCGGCCGTTCCGCATCCATGCCGAGGGCGATCCGGCCCTGCGGGTCTCGCTCGAAGGCACGGTTTATGAGAGTGTGATCGTGCCGGCCAATCAGACCATGACCCAGCGGGTCTATGTCATGGCCCCGCGCGATGCCGCGCCGTCGGCCGGCGACCACACCGACATCCGGTTCTGGGTCGAGGACCTGGTGTCGGGCGAACGGGTCCACCTGGACACGATCTTCAATGGAAGGGACGACCAATGAGCGATTTCACCCTGACCGGCCGCCACGTGGCTTTGATCTTCTGCGGGGCCTTCACGGTGATCATCGGGGTCAACATTGCCCTGGCTGTGAATGCCGTGCGCACCTTTCCCGGGCTGGAGACCAAGAATTCCTACGTGGCCAGCCAGAGCTTTGACGCCGACCGCGCCGCGCAGGAGGCCCTGGGCTGGGAGGCCAGCGCCGGGTTCGAGGACGATTACCTCGTGCTGCGCTTCGACAGCGCGGCCGGGCCGGTACAGCCGGTGATCACCCGGGCCGTGCTGGGCCGGGCGACGATTGCCAGCCAGGACCGCACGCCGGTCTTTGCCTGGGATGGCACGGGCTATGTCGCCCATGTGCCCGACCTTGACGACGGCAAGTGGGATCTGCGGCTGGAGGCCCGGGCCGAGGATGGCACGCTGTTCCGCCGCCGCTTCGAGATGGAACACAGGCCATGAGCGTTGCCGCCTGTCCGGCCTGTGTCGCGGCCGGTCCCGCGGCCGAAAGCGCGGGGCAGGGGGCGGGCCAGCCGACCCATCACCTGGTGCTGCCCCAGATCCATTGCGCGGCCTGCATCCGTTCGGTCGAGGACGTGCTGGCCCGCCAGCCGGGCATCACCGGCGCGCGGGTCAACCTGACCCTGAAACGGGCAGCCGTCACGGCCGAGCCGGGGGCCGATCCCACGCCCTGGATCGAGGCGCTGTCGGCGGCCGGGTTCGAGGCCCACGAGGCCCGCGACATGGCCGGGCCCGACGATGGCGCCCGGATGATGATCGTGCGGCTGGGCGTGGCCGGCTTTGCCATGATGAACGTCATGCTGCTGTCGGTGGCGGTCTGGTCGGGCGCGTCGGACGCCACCCGCGACATGTTCCACTGGATCAGCGCGGCGATTGCCCTGCCGGCGGCCCTGTTCGCCGCCCAGCCGTTCTTTGCCAATGCCTGGGGCGCGTTGCGCGGCGGGCGGCTGAACATGGACGTGCCGATCGCCCTGGCCATCCTGCTGGCCTGTGGCATGTCGCTTTACGAAACCGCCCGCAGCGGGGCCCATGCCTATTTCGATGCCGCCCTGTCGCTGACCTTCTTCCTGCTGGCCGGCCGGGTGCTGGACCAGCGCATGCGCCGGGCCGCCCGGTCGGCCGCGCGCGACCTGGCCGCGCTGGAGCCGTCGCGGGTGATCCGCATCGAGGACGGCCGCCATGTCAGCCGCCCGGTCGGCGAGGTGGCCATCGGTGACCGGCTGTGGCTGGCCGCCGGGGCGCGGCTGCCGGTCGATGGCACGCTGGTCTCGCCCGGCGCCCAGGTCGACCGCTCGGCCATCACCGGCGAGAGCCTGCCGGTCCAGCGCGGCCGGGGTGCGGCGCTGTCGGCCGGCGAAGTCACCCTGACCGGCCCGATCGAGATCGCCGCCACCGCCGTGGGCGAGGACACCGCCCTGCGCCGCATGGCCCGGCTGGTCGAAATGGCCGAGAACGCCCGCAGCGCCTATACCGGCCTGGCCGACCGGGCCGCCCGGATCTATGCGCCGGCCGTGCACCTGATCGCCCTGGCGGCCTTCCTGGGCTGGGTCGCGCTGACCGGCGATCTGCGCCATGCGCTGAACGTGGCCATTGCCACGCTGATCATCACCTGTCCCTGCGCCCTGGGCCTGGCCGTGCCGGCGGTGGCCACGGCGGCGACGGGGCGGCTGTTCCGGCGCGGCTTGCTGGTCAAGTCCGACACGGCGCTGGAACGGCTGGCCGGGGTAGACCGCGTGGTCTTTGACAAGACCGGCACGCTGACCCGCACCGCGCTGACCCCGCCCGACGACCTGCCGCGCGATCTGCGCCCGGTGCTGCGCGCGTTGGCCTCGGCCTCGGATCACCCGCTGTCGCGCGGGCTGGCCGCCCGGTTGGCAGCCGAAGAGACCGCCGGGAGCGATGCCGGGCGCGACGCGGCCGGTCTCGTGCTGGACGATTTGGCCGAAGAGGCCGGGCAGGGCGTGCGCGCCCGCTGGCAGGGCGGCGAGGTGCGGCTGGGCCGGGCGCAATGGGCCGGGGCCGAGGGCCGGGACACCGTGTTCACGGCCCGGGGCCAAACCTGGCCGCTCTCGGCCCGCGAGACCCTGCTCGACGATGCCGCCGAGGCGCTGGCCGCGCTGCGCGCCCTGGACCTGCCGGTGTCCATCCTGACCGGCGACGACCCCGACAAGGCCCGGGCCATCGGCCGCCAGCTGGGCACCGACGACATCCGGGCCGGCATGACGCCCGAGGCCAAGCAGGCCCATGTCGCCGCGCTGCAGGCTGAGGGCCACCGGGTGCTGATGGTCGGCGACGGGCTGAACGACACGGCCGCCCTGGCCGCGGCCCATGCCTCGATCGCCCCGGGCACGGCGCTGGAGGCCTCGCGCAACGTGGCCGACATCGTGCTGGTCAACGGCCGGCTGACGGGCATCGCCCGGGCCATCGTCACCGCCCGGTCGGCCCGGGGGCGCATCCTGGAAAACTTTGCCATGGCCGCCTGCTACAATGCCGTGGCCATCCCCTTTGCCGTGCTGGGCTTTGCCACCCCGCTCTGGGCCGCGCTGGCCATGTCGGCCAGTTCGGTCACGGTGATCGTCAATGCCATGAGGGTCCGCTGAATGAACGTGCTTGTCATCCTCATCCCCGTTTCGCTGGCCCTGGGCGGGCTGGCCCTGGCCGGGTTCCTCTGGACCATCCGGTCGGACCAGTACGACGATCCCGACGGCGACGCCTGGCGCATCCTCAACGATGACGACTGACCCCGGCGGGGTGCCATGCGGTCCGGGCCGGCCCGGCCGGTGTCGCGCGGGCCGGGGCAAGCCCTTATTTCACGTTATGGCGTAAGACCTTTTGCCTAGGGACCGCTTTTCGGTCTATGGCTATGCTTCGGTATTGGCCGTGGGAGGAAGGCAGTTGAGGTCATGAGCCACGAAAAGACGTCGGAATGGGCCCTGATCATCGATGACCACCCTTTGTTTTGCGATGCGCTGGAACTGACCCTGCGGGCGGTGTCGCCGCTGCAGAACATCATGACCGCCGATTGCATGAGCGCCGCGATGGACACCATCGGCGCCCGGGCGAAACCCTCGCTTGTCGTGCTGGACCTGAACCTGCCCGATGTCAGCGGGCTGGACGGGCTGGTCAAGCTGAAGGCCGCCATCAATCCCTGCCCGGTGATCGTCGTGTCGTCGATGTGCGAAAACGCGATGATCTCGGCCGCCCTGCATGCCGGGGCCTCGGGGTTCGTGCCCAAGCACAGCCGCCGGGCGGTGTTCAAGGACGCCCTGCAGACCGTCGGGCGCAACGAGATCTACAAGCCCCCGGGCTATGTCGAAACGCCCGACATGGACGACAAGCTCGACATCGTCGAACGGCTGGCCTCGCTGACCCGCCAGCAGACCTGCATCCTTGAGCTGATCTGCGAAGGCAAGCTGAACAAGCAGATCGCCTACGAGTTGTCCATCGCCGAGACCACGGTCAAGGCCCATGTCACGGCGATCATGCGCAAGCTGGGCGTGCACAGCCGCACCCAGGCCGTGCTGGTGGCCCAGCAGGCCAAGTTTTCCAGCGTCTTGCCTGACAGCGACTAACGTACCATTGTGGTCCCCGGGGTGCCGGCCGGCGCAAGATCGGCCGCGCCCGAGGAGGACATTATGGATTTCGTCGACCCAAGCGATACGGTCGAGCGGCAGAACCAGAAACTGTCGCGGATCGTGGAAAGCCTGATCCGCCGGGTGGAACAGGCCAGCGCGCCGTCCGAGCTGGCCTATGCCCAGTTCGAACGCGCGGCCTATCTCGAAGCGCAGATGCTCCAGCAGACGCGCCACCTGGAACGCACGCTGGACCAGCTGTCGGAAAGCAAGGCCCAGCTGGGCGTGGCCAATGTCGCCGCGCGCACGGCCCGAGCGCATCTGTCCGAGGCCATCGAGGCGATTTCCGAGGGCTTTGCCCTGTTCGGCCCCGATGACCGGCTGATCCTGGCCAATTCGCGGTTCTGCGTGAACCTCAAGGATGTCATTCCCCACATCCGGCCCGGCCTGGCCTTTCGGCGCTACCTGGAACTGGTCAGCAAATCGGCCTTTCTCGATCTCGGCCACCGCCGGTCGCCGGCCGACTGGATGAACTGGCGGCTGGCCCTGCACGACAGCCAGGCCGCCAATTTCAACATCACCCTGATGGGCGAGCGATATTTCCAGACCTCGTCGCAGCGCACCGCCTCGGGTGGCACGGTGATCATGCATTCCGACGTCACCGACCTGATCCGGGTCGAACGCCAGGAACGCGACGCGCTGATGGACCGCCAGGCCATGCTGCTGCAGGCCACGCTGGATCATCTCGACCAGGGCGTGTGCATCTTCGGCGAGGACGGCCAGGCCGTGGGGCGCAACCGCCGGCTGATCGAATTGCTGCACCTGCCGCCGCAGCTGGCCGGGGCGCGGCTGAGCACCGATGTCATGCTCGACCACCTGGCCCGGACGATGACCTTTCCCATCGGCTTCGACGCGGCCGAGCTGGGCCATTGGATGCACAATGCCGCGCGCCAGCCGCCGATTGCCTTCGAGGTCAAGCAGGGCGGCCATACCTTCATGAAGATCTTCGGCCGCCACATCCCGTCCTGGGGCGTGGTCATGAGCTTTACCGATGTCACCGCCGAACGGCTGGCCAACAATGCCCTGCGCGATCTCAACGAACAGCTGGAACGGCGGGTCGAGGAACGGACCATGGCCCTGGGCGAGGCGCTGCGCGATGCCGAACGGGCGACGGCCTCGAAATCGCGCTTTGTCGCGGCGGCCAGCCATGACCTGATGCAGCCGCTCAGCTCGGCCAAGCTGTTCATCTCTTCGATCGTCGACAGTTCCGAGGACGAGACGGTGCTGAACGTGCTGGGCAAGGCCGAAACCTCGCTGGCCCATCTCGAACAGATCATCGAGGCGTTGATGGACATCTCCAAGCTGGATGCCGACAAGGTGGTCATGGACCGCCGGCCGATCCCGCTGGAAAACGTCTTTGGCATCCTGCGCGACCAGTTCGCGCCCCAGGCGGCGCAGAAGGGGCTGGCCCTGTCGGTCATGCCCTCGTCGCTGCTGGTGGAAAGCGATCCGGGCTACCTGCGCCGGATCCTTGAGAACCTGATCTCGAACGCCGTGCGCTATACCGACCGGGGCCGGGTGGTCGTCGGCGTGCGCCGGCGGGGCAACACCGCCCGGATCGAGGTCTGGGACACCGGCCGGGGCATGACCGGCGACGAGCGCCGGGTGATCTTCGAGGAATTCCGCAAGCTCGATCCCGGGTCCGGCCCGGCCCAGGGGCTGGGCCTGGGGCTGGCCATCGTCGAACGGGCCTGCGCCTCGCTGGACCATCCGCTCAAGGTCAGCTCGGAACCCGGAGTGGGCAGCTGTTTCTCGGTCTCGGTGCCGATCCTCGATGCCTTCTGGGGCTCGGAACGGGCGATGATCGCCGAAAGCCCCGAGCTGGGCGAGCCCGATTGCGACGGGGTGATCGTGCTGCTGGTGGAAAACGACCGCCAGCTGCGCCGGGCCCTGTCGATGCATATCGAAAGCTGGGGCGGGTTGGTGGTGCCGGCGGAATCGGCCGAGGATGCCGTCGAGCTGATGAACGACGCGGGCATCGTGCCCGACGCGCTGCTGATCGACTACCACCTGGGCGAAGGGCCCAACGGCATAGACCTCTATCACCGCATCGCCCGCCACCACGGACCCTGCGCCTGCCGCATCGTGACCGCCGACCGCTCGCGCGCCCTGCGCCGGTATTGTTCTGACAACGGGCTGGAAATCCTGGGCAAGCCGATCGACCGGACGCGGCTGCTGGACTTCCTGAACGAGGTCAGCGCCGGCAAACGGCTGAAGGCCGCGGGCTGACCCGGGGACGGTGCCTGTCCGACGGTCGTGTCTGGATATTTCAGAAGAGAAAGAAGCAGCATTTCCGGCTTCTTTCTCTTTCCAAATATCCGGCCGGACGCATCCGCAGCCGCGCGGTCTCAGACGAAGGTCGCAGGGGGACGCCCGGGTTTCTCAACTTCTGAGAGTCGTGAAGTAGACCGCGAAAAGCGGCGCATATTCGACTATGGTCCACTTACAGCGCATCCTGCGCGACCTTAACGTCAACGCCACTTGATCATTGGGAGGACAATATCATGGCTTGGACCAAACCGACTGCAACCTCGATCGCCTGCGGCATGGAAATCAACATGTACGGGCCGTCGGAAGACGAAGATCACGGCCTGTTCTGATCCGGACGATGTTTGTCACGGTACTTGGTGCCGGGGCAGGCGGGGGGCTTCCCCAGTGGAACTGCGGCTGCCCCAATTGTTCGGACGCCAGATCCGGGCGCATCCCACCGATGACCCAGTCGTCGGTGGGTGTTTCTTTGGACGGCCGGGACTGGGTCGTGCTGAACGCCTCGCCCGACATCCGCGACCAGCTCGCCCGCCAGCCGGATTTCCACCCCACCAGCCTGCGCGGCACGCCGATCCACACGGTGGTGCTGACCAATGGTGACATCGACCATATCGCCGGCCTGTTGACCTTGCGCGAAAAGACCGGCTTCCGCGTGGCCGCCACGGCCGAAACCGCCGGCATCCTGGCCGCCAACAGCGTCTTTGCCGTGCTGGACCGCGACCTGGTGGCCATGGATCCGATCCGCCTGGACCAGCCGTTCGAGCCGCTGCCCGGCCTGACCATCCTGCCGTTTGCCGTGCCGGGCAAGATCCCGCTCTTCCTGGAAGACGAGGGCATCGCTGCCGACAGCGAGGCGCTGAAGGCCATGGGCGAACAGACCATCGGCCTGCGCATCAGCGCCGGCGACAAATGTGTCTATTACATCCCCGGCTGCGCCGAGATCCCCGACTGGCTGATCGCCCGGCTGCAGGATGCCGACCTGCTGCTCTTCGATGGCACCGTCTGGGAAAACGACGAGATGTCGCGCACCGGCACCGGCGCCAAGACCGGCGCGCGGATGGGCCACGTGGCGATGGACGGCCCGCAGGGCGCCATGGCCCGGCTGCAGGGCATCTCGGCGCGCAAGGTCTTCATCCATATCAACAATACCAACCCGGTCCTGCAGCCCCACGGCCCCGAACGCGCCCGGGCCGAGGCGGCCGGCTGGACCATCGCCCAGGACGGCATGAGGTTCACCCCATGAAGGACGTCATGAAGGACAGCCCCACCGCAACCCGGACAGCCCCGCCATCCGCCCCGGATGCCGCGGCCTTCGAAGCCCGCCTGCGCCGGATCGGCGCCGAGCGTTACCACGACCTTCACCCGTTCCATCACCGCTTGCATTCCGGCGCCTGCACGATGGACGAGGTCCGCGCCTGGGTCATCAACCGCTACTACTACCAGAGCCGCATCCCGATGAAGGACGCGGCCTTCATGAGCCGGGTGACCGACCACCGCCTGCGCCGGGCCTGGCGGTCCCGCATCGAGGATCACGACGGCGCCGAAGGCCGGATCGGCGGTATCGAGCGCTGGCTGAAGCTGGCCGAGGGCGTGGGGCTGGACCCGGATTACGTGGCCTCGGAACGGGGCATCCTGCCGGCCACGAAATTCGCCGTCGACGCCTATGTGCGCTACGTGCGCGACATGCCCCTGCTGCAGGCCGTGGCCTCGTCGCTGACCGAGCTCTTCGCGCCCAAGATCCATGCCAACCGCATTGCCGGGCTGCTCGAACATTACGAGTTCGCCAATCCCGACACGATGTCCTATTTCCAGAACCGCCTGTCCGAAGCGCCCCGCGACGTGGCTTTCGGCCTGCAATGGGTGCTGGAGCACGCCGATACGGTCGAGCGCCAGGATGCCGCCGCCGCGGCGCTGGAATTCAAGACCGACGTGCTCTGGGCCCAGCTGGATGCGCTGTGGTCGGGCTATGTCGAGCCGGGCCGCATCCCGCCCGGCGGCTGGCAGCCGCACGAGGGGCTGTTGTGAGCCGCGATCGCGTGCCCTGTCTGCCGCGCGGCGTGCGCCGGCATTACGACGCCGTGCGCGGGCGCGAGGTCCTGCTGGGCCCGGAACGCGCGCTGATGCTGGACCAGACGGCGGTGGCGATCCTGGCGGAGGTCGATGGCACGCGCAGCCTGGCCGAGATCGCCGGCCAGCTGGCCCAGGCGTACAACGCGCCCAGGGAGGTGATCGAACCGGACGTGGTGGCCTTTCTCGACGGGTTGGCCGAACAGATGCTGGTGGCCTATGCCTGACGCCGCCCGCCCGCCGGTCCAGCCGCCCATCGCCATGCTGGCCGAGCTGACCCATCGCTGTCCGCTGGCCTGTCCCTATTGTTCCAACCCGCTGGAAATGACCGCCCGCGACAACGAGCTGGACACCGAGACCTGGCTTGCGGCCTTCCGCCAGGCCGCCGAGATCGGCGTGCTGCAGGTGCATCTGTCGGGCGGTGAACCGGTGTCGCGGCGCGATATCGTCGACCTGGCCCGGGGCGCGCGCGAAGCCGGGCTTTACGTCAATCTCATCACCTCGGGCATCGGGCTGACCGACGCCCGGCTGCAGGCGCTGGAACCCTATGTCGACCATGTGCAGCTGTCGCTGCAGGGGGTGACGGCCGAGGTGGCCGACCGCATCGGCGGCTACAAGGGCGGGTTCGACCGCAAGATGCACGTGGCCGAGCGGATCGGCCAGATGGGCTTTCCGCTGACGCTGAACGCCGTGATGCATCGCCACAATCTCGACGATCTGCCCGCCACGCTGGACATGGCCCTGCGCCTCGGTGCCCGCCGGATCGAGGTCGCCTGCGTGCAATTCCAGGGCTGGGCGCTCAAGAACCGGGCCATGCTGCAGCCCTCGCGTGCGCAGGTCGACGGGGCCAAGCGCATCGTGGCCGAGGCCCGCCGGGCCCATGCCGGCCGGCTGGCCATCGATTTCGTGCCGCCCGATTATTACGCCGATTATCCCAAGGCCTGCATGGGCGGGGGCTGGGGCTCGACCGGGCTGAACATCGCGCCCGACGGCAAGGTCCTGCCCTGCCACGCGGCCGAGACCATTCCCGGGCTGACCTTCCGCACCCTGGCCGAGGCCTCGCTGAAGGACATCTGGTACGACAGCGCGGCGTTCAATGCCTTTCGCGGCACCGACTGGATGCCCGAGCTCTGCCGCAGTTGCGACCGGCGCGACGTGGATTTCGGCGGCTGCCGCTGCCAGGCCATGGCCATTGCCGGCGATCCGGCGGCCACCGACCCGGTCTGCCGCAAATCGCCCCACCGCGCCCTGGTCGATGCCGCGCTCGACATCGACGTGGTCGATGCGCCGCAGCCCGAGTTTGTCTATCGCCGGCTCTGAGCCCGGCGAACGTCTTGACCTTGGCTGAAAAAACCTCAGTGTTGCGGCCATGGTGGAGGATGAGGATCTTGTCCGTGGCCCGTCCGATATCGTGCGGACGGCCTCGGTGCCCGGGACCGGGCCGGAAACGGCGGAGGCGCTGATCGCCGCGCTGGGGGATGGCCCGTTTGCCCATGTGCTGCTCTTTGCCGCCCCGGGCCCCGATTTCGAAGCCCTGGTCATCGCGGCCACTGCCGCCTGCGAGGCGCCGCTGTCGGCCTGCACCACGGCGGGCGAGATCTCGCCGCGGGGTTATGTCGACGGGGCGACCGTGGCCGTGGGCTTCCCCGAGACCCATTTCGCCGTGGAATGCGTCGAGGTCGAGGACCTGGCCGATATCGATACCCAGGGGCTGATCAACGACATCGTGGCCAAGCGCAACGCCCTGGCGGCGGATCATCCGCACTGGCTGTCCGAATTTGCCTACGGGCTGATCGACGGGGTGTCGATGGGCGAGGAGGCGCTGCTGCGCCAGCTGGCTCCGGGCCTGGCGGGCATGCCGTTCTTCGGCGGGTCGGCCGGCGACGGCCGGGCCTTCCGCACGACCCATATCGCCCATCTCGGCCGGGTGTCGACCGGGGGGGCGGTGATTGCCATCATCCGCTCGGCCTGCCCGGTGCGGGTGTTCAGCCTGGATCATTTCTCGCCCACCGAACGGCGGCTGGTGGTGACCGGGGCCGAGCCGGGCAAGCGCATCGTGCACGAGATCAACGCCTCGCCGGCGATCGACGAATATGCCCGGCTGCTGGGGCTCGATCCGCGCGACGTCAGCCTGTCGACCTTCGCCGCCCATCCGCTGGTCGTGCGGTTCGGCGAGAAACATTACGTCCGGGGCATCCAGGAACGGCTGCCCGACGGCTCGCTGTCGATGGGCTCGGCCATCGACGAGGGGCTGGTTCTGTCGCTGGGCGAGGCCACGGACATCGCCGCCCACCTGGCCGAGAACCTGGCCACCCTGGCCGACCAGGTCCGGCCCGAGGCAGTGCTGGCCTTCGATTGCATCCTGCGCCGGATCGAGGCCGAGGATCACCAGCTGACCGGCGCGGTGTCGGAAATCCTGCGCGATTTCCGCGTTGTGGGCTTTTCAAGCTACGGCGAGCAGATCGACGGGCTGCATGTCAACCACACCATGACCGGCGTGGCCATCTACCCGCCGGGCCCCGTGCCGACGCCCGAAAGCTGAGCTCCGTCCCGCAGCTCGCACCGGGCACCACGCCCTTGAAATCAATGCGTTGCAGGGGGAACCTCACCCACCCGCAACATGTCCCATGGCCGCGCCCGGCCGGACCAAGGGCACAGGTCCCCTGCTTCTTCTTGGTCCAAGTACCCGACACTGCCCGCGCCATCCGCGCTGCCCTCTCCAATTCGGGCGCCTGGCGCCCAACACCCATCCGTCCCGCGACCCGCCAATCGCAGTCGCGCGTGGCAGGCCGGGGAGGGTATTTGGACCAAGAAGAAGCAGGGGGTTCGGTCCCTTGTCCTGGCGTCGGGATGGCGGTGGGCGGGTCAGGCCGAGGTTTGGTTTCAGGCTGGGGGCAGTCCGGCGGCGGCGCGGGCTTCGGGAGTCTTCAGGATGAAATCCGTGCCCAGCCACTCGTCGGCCGCGGGGGTGAAGAGGAAGGCCAGGGCGCGGGCGACCCACTCGGGGGGGATGTGGTCCTCCCAGTCGAGCGTGCTGACCGGGTTGATCCCGCTGGCCTTGATCTCGCGCTGCATCTGCGTGGCTACGGTGCCCGGCGACAGGCCCATCACCCGGATGCCCTGGTCGCCGTATTCCAGGTGGCTGGAGCGGGTCAGCGACAGCACCGCCGCCTTGGTCGCGCAATAGGCCGTCCAGCCTTCGAGCACGCCGGTGGCCGCACCGGACGAGATGTTGATGATCGTGCCGCCGCCCTGGTCCAGCATCACCGGGATCGCCGCATGCATCCCGTGGTAGACCCCCTTGATGTTGATATCCATCGCACGGCCCCAGGTGGCGGGATCGCTGTCGGCCAGCCGGGCGATCGGGTCGATGACCGCCGCGTTGTTGATCAGCCCGTCGACCTGCCCGAACGTGTCGACGGCATGGGCCACCAGCCCGGCCACCGCCGCATGGTCGGCGACGTCGCAGGCCCTGGCCGTGGCCTGGCCGCCGGCGGCGCGGATCTCGTCGGCGATGCGGGTGATGGCATCTCCTGACCGGGCGGCCAGGGTGACCCGTGCGCCCAGCTGGGCGAAATGGCGGGCGGTGGCCTCGCCGATGCCCCGGCTGGCCCCGGTGATGACGATGCTGCGGCCCGAAAGGGCGGATGTCGTGTCGGTCATGAAACGGCCTTTCCTCGGTTTGGCCGCACCCTAGGCCAGGATCGCCCGGCCGTCAGTAACAGGTTGCGCGAATGTGACCGGTCGGGCCAAGAAGGGGCGACGAAGGAGTGCCAGAACCATGTCCGAGACATCGACCCCCTGCATCATCTGCGTGGCCATCACCGGATCGCTGCCGACCAAGGCCAACAACCCGGCCGTGCCGATCACCGTCAGCGAACAGGTGGAAAGCACCCAGGCGGCCTTTGAGGCCGGGGCGACGATCTGCCATGCCCATGTGCGCAACGACGACCAGACGCCCAGCTCGGACCCCGAGAAATTCGCCGCGCTGAAGGAAGGCCTGGACAAGCACTGCCCGGGCCTGATCGTGCAATTCTCGACCGGCGGGCGGTCGGGCGCGGGCCGCGAGCGGGGCGGCATGCTGCCGCTGGCCCCCGACATGGCCTCGCTGTCGGTGGGCTCGGTCAATTTCCCCACCCGGGTCTACGAGAACAGCCCGCAACTGGTGGACTGGCTGGCCGAGGAAATGATCCGCTACGACATCAAGCCCGAGATCGAGGCCTTTGACCTGAGCCACATCCTGATGGCCGCGCGGATGCATGCCGAGGGCCGCATCCGCGACACGCCCTACATCCAGTTTGTCATGGGGGTCAAAAACGCCATGCCCGCCGACAAGGTGGTCTTTGATTTCTACGTCGAGACGGTCCGGCGCCTGTTGCCCGGCGCGCCGTGGTGTGCCGCGGGGATCGGGGCGCAGCAGGTCGTGCTGAACGAATGGGCCATTGCCGCCGGGGGCCATGCACGCACCGGCATGGAAGACAACGTGCGGCTGGACCGCGACACGCTGGCGCCGTCGAACGCCGCGCTGGTCGCGCGCACGGCCGAGATCGCCGCCCGCCACGGCCGGCCGGTGGCCAGCCCGGCCCAGGCCCGCGAGATCCTCGGCCTGCGGCCGGTGGCGGGCTGATGCCCTGGGGGCCGGCCGCGCGGCCCATCGGGTTCGGCGAGGCGATCGGGCGGGGCTATCGGCGCTGCCTGACGTTCTCGGGCCGGGCAGGGCGGCCGGAATTCTGGTACTTCGCGCTTTACGTCCTGCTGGGCATGATGGTTGCCGGGCGGGTCGACGGCCTGTTGGTGGGCTATCGGCCCGGTCCGGTCAGCGGGCTGTTCCAGCTGGTCGGGGGCTTTCCCCTGCTGGCCGGAGCCTGGCGGCGCATGCATGACACCGGGCGCTCGGGGCTCTACGTGATCTACCCGGCCATCGTGCTGGTCGGCACGACGACGTTCTTCGGATTCCTGGCCGGGGTGATGCCCGGCGATCCCGACCAGGCCCTGGGCACGCTGAGGGAAACCGCCGGGGCCATCGGGGCGATTGTCGCCATGGTTGCGGTCTTTGTGCTGATGATCTCGCCGCTGCTGGTGATCTGGTGGCTGACCCGCCCGGGCGAACGGCAGGCCAACCGCTGGGGCCCGCCGGTGGCCTAGCCGGCGGTTGGCGGTTCGGCCCGGCCAGTCATGGCCAGGCCACCGGCTCAGTCGCCGGCCGCGGTCCGGGTCCGCAGGCGGCCCAGCAGGACCGTCAGCGCAAAGATCACGGCAGCGGCGCAGACGATGGTCGGCCCGGCCGGCGTGTCCAGCGCAAAGGCCGCGCCCAGGCCCGACAGGGCGGCGGCGCCTCCGGCCAGGGCCGCGCCCAGGGCCATGGCCTCGGGGGTGCGCACCAGCGGCCGGGCGGCGGCGGCGGGAATGACCAGCATGGCGCCGATCAGCAGAACGCCGACAACCTTGATGGCCACGGCCACGACGATGGCCAGGGCCAGGGTCAGCACCATGTCCTCGCGCCGGGGATCGAGCCCCGAGGCATGGGCCAGGTCGGGGTTGAGCGTGGCCGTTAGCAGGGCCTGCCAGCGCCAGGTCATCAGGGCCAGGACGGCCAGCGCGCCTCCCCAGATGACGGCCAGGTCGGCGCGGGTGACGGCCAGGATGTCACCAAAGAGATAGCCCATGGGATCGAGCCGGACCGACGGCAGCAGGGCCACGGCGACCAGCCCGGCAGCCAGGGCGGTATGGGCGGCCACGCCCAGCAGGGTATCCATGGCATGGCCCCGGCCCGACAGGACCGACACGGTGCGGGCCATGGCCAGGGCGGTGACCAGGATGGCGGGCATCAGGGGCAGCGAGAAGCCCAGGGCGATGGCCACGCCGAGCACGGCGGCATGCGAGGTGGCCTCGCCGAAATAGGACATGCGCCGCCAGACGACGAAACAGCCCAGCGGCGCCGCGGCCACGCCGACGCCCAGCCCGGCCAGGGCGGCGCGCAGCAGGAAATCGTCGAGCATCAGCGGCCGGTCCCCTTGTTGGCCCCGGTGTCGGTGCCGGTTTCACCCTCGTCGTTGCGGGCGGTGTCGGGGGCGGGTGGAGCCGTGCCGCCCGGGGCATCAACCGGCCCGGTGTCATGGGCCGGCCCGTGGGCGCAACTTTCGTGGGTACAGCCATCCTGGTCATGGGCGTGGCCGGGGGCGTGATCCTGGTCATGATCGTGGCCATGATCGTGGTGGTGATGATGCGAATGTTCATGGCGATAGAGCGCCAGCGTGCCCTGGGTGCCGCTGCCGAACAGGGCCTGGTATTCCGGGGCCGAGGCAACCAGTTCCGGCGCGCCTTCGCAGCAGATATGGCCATTGACGCACAGCACCCGGTCCGACGCGGCCATGACGACATGCAGATCGTGGCTGATCATGACAATGGCACAGCCCAGCTGCCCGCGGATTTCCTCGATCAGCCGGTAGAAGGCCGCGGCGCCGGGCTGGTCGAGGCCCTGGGTGGCCTCGTCGAGCAGCAGCAATTCCGGCCGGGCCAGCAGGGCGCGGGCGAGCAGCACGCGCTGGAACTGGCCGCCCGACAGGCGGGTCATCTGGCGCAGGGCCAGCCCCTCGGCCCCGGTGCGGGCCAGTGCCGCCCGGGCGGTGGTGCGGTCGATCCGGCGGGGCAGCGACAGGAACCGTTCGACGGTCATCGGCAGGGTCGGGTCGATGGCCAGCTTCTGGGGCACGTAGCCGATGCGCAGGCCGGCCTTGCGGGTCAGCTGGCCCCGGGCCGGGCGGATCGCGCCGATCAGCGCGCGCAGCAGCGAGGATTTGCCCGAGCCGTTGGGGCCGACGATGGTGATGATCTCGCCGGGGCGGACATCCAGGTCGACATCGCGCAGCACATCGCGGCCGTCCAGCGACAGGGCCAGCCCGCGGGCCGAGATCAGCGGGGCCGTCGCGCCCGTTGCCGCCCCGTCGCGGCCACGGATTTGGCGCGCCCGGGCGCGATCGCCGGGCGCGGGTGTGCCGGACAGGGCCGGCGCCGCGGTGCCGGCCGCCGTTGCAGGGCTCATGCCGCGCAGGCCGGGCAGAGGCCTTCGACCTCGACCACCATCCGTTCGATGGAAAACCCGGCGTTGCGCGCGGCATCGCCCAGCTGGCCCTGGGCCAGTTCGGTATCGGCTTCGGCCACCAGCCGGCATTCGCGGCAGATCAGGAAGGCCGGCCGATGCGCCCGGCCCAGGTGGGCGCAGGCGATATAGGCATTGAGCAGCTCGATCCGGTGGGCCAGCCCGTTCTTGACCAGGAAATCCAGCGCCCGGTAGGCCACCGGCGGCTGCGAGCCCAGCCCGTCCTCGGCCAGCATGGGCAGGATGTCATAGGCCCCCAGCGCGCGATGTTCGGCCAGCAGGATTTCCAGCACCCGCTGGCGGACCGGCGTGAATTGCAGCCCTTCCTCGGCACAGAGCGCCTGGGCCCGGGCCATGGTGTCGGTGATGCAATGATCGTGGTCGTGGCGGTGAAAGCCGATGGTGGACATGGGTGGGCCGCTCGTCATTGGGGGTTGATATGTTATAACGGTCCGTCTATGGCGACCGCCACCTGTTATATTGTAACCGCTCGGAAATGTCCATGCGCCACGCCCTGTCCGCCGTCCTGTTCCCCGGCCTGTTGGCCTGTGCCACCGGCGCGGCGGCCGATGTGCCGCGGGTGCTGGCCGATATCGCCCCGGTGCAATCGCTGGTGGCGCGGGTGATGCAGGGCGTGGGCACGCCCGACCTGCTGATCCCGCCGGGCGTGTCGGCCCATGACATGGCGCTGCGGCCGTCGCAGGCCCGGGCGTTGTCGCGGGCCGACCTGGTGGTCTGGGTCGGGCCCGAGATGTCGCCCTGGCTGGGGCGGGCGCTGGAGGCCATCGAAGGCCGCGACATGGTGCTGCTGCGGGTGCCGGGCACCCAGCTTTACGACATGCGCGACGAGGCGCTCTTTGCCGGGCTGGCCGAGGATCACGCGGGCCATGTCGAGGGCCATGACGATCAACATGACCATGGCGCGGATGACGACCATGACGCCCATGGCGTGGACGATGGCCACGACGACCACGGCGCCGATGACGACCACGACGCGGGCGACAGCCACGACGCCCATGGCGCGGACGATGGCCACGACGACCACGGCGCGGACGATGGCCGCGACGCCCACGCCCACGGCGGCCACGACCATGCCCATGACGGCACCGACCCCCACGCCTGGCTCGACCCGCTCAATGCCGCGACCTGGATGGGTGCGCTGGCCGAAACCCTGGCGACGCTCGACCCCGACCATGCCGCGCTCTACCGCGAGAACGCCGCGCAAGGGGCGGGCGAGCTGGCCGCCCTGAGCGCGTCGATCGAGGCCCGGCTGGCCCCGGCACGGGCGACCGGGCTGATCGCCTTCCACGATGCCTTCCAGTATTTCGAAGCGCGCTACGGGCTGACCATGGTGGGATCGATCACCCCGGCCGATGACAGCGACCCGGGCCCGGCGCGCATCTCGGCCCTGCGCGATGCCACCCGCGACGGGGCCGTGGCCTGCGCCTTTTCCGAACCCCAGTTCAACCCCGGCCTGTTGCAGGCCGTGACCGAAGAGGCCGGCCTGCCGGTGGCCATCCTCGATCCGCTGGGCTCCGATCTCGACCCCGGGCCGGATCTCTATCCGACCCTGCTGGGCCAGCTGGCCGATGCGGTGGTGGCCTGCGTGGGTGACGACGCGGGCTGAAGCCCCGCAGCGGGCGCCGCGTGCCTGGCTTCAGGCCGGCAGCGGCACATAGGTCGCATCCAGCCGCGAGCGCAGGTAATCAGCCCCGGTGATCGCCGGGTATTTCGGGGCTCCCGTTCCCGGCAGCGCGGCGATCACGCTGTCGGGATTGGGATCGAGGAAAAAGGCGATCGACCGGCGCGGCCGGGGCGGGGGCAGCACCCGGTGGGGCGTCGAGACATAGATGTCGTTGGACCAGCGCGCCAGGCAATCGCCGATATTGACGACAAAGGCCCCGGGCACATGGGGCACATCGGTCCAGTCGCCCCCGCGCGGCTTGACCTGCAGGCCGGGCACGCCGTCGCACATCAGCAGGGTGATCGACCCATAATCGGTATGCGCCCCGGCCCCGATACCCTCACCTCCGGCCGGGTAGGACAGCACCCGCAGGGTGGCCATGGGTGCGGTGAAATGCGGCGCAAAGAACCCCGGTCCCAGGCCCAGATCCTGCTCGAAAGCCGCGTGCAGATCGCAGCCCAGGCGCAGCACGGCATCGTAATAGCCCAGCATGGCCTCGCGGAACCCGGCCTGGTCGGGCCAGACATTCACCCCCCGGAACGGCTCGCCGGCCAGCACGCGCGGATCGTCGGCGGCCAGGTCGAAGCCCACGTTGAACGCCTCCTTGCGATCCATCTGGCCGCTGGTCTCGTCCAGCGCCTCGGAGCCCATGGCCGCCCAGCCGCGATTGTGGGGCGAGCGGCGGATGTCGAGCGGCGTCTTTTCATCGGTCGGCCGGGCAAAGAAGGTCTCGGCCTGGGCAAACACCCGGTCGATCAGGCTGTCGGCGATGCCATGGCCGGTCAGCAGGAAGAACCCGGTGTCGCGGCAGGCCCGGCCCAGCTCGGGCACAAAGGCCTCGGGCGCGGTGGCATGGCGTTGCCAGTCGAGGATGGGAATATCGGTCATGGGCGCGCTCCCTCTGGGCCGGCGATGGGCGGGTGTCCGGCGATCCTGCCCCGCGACGCGCCCGGCGGGCAGGGCCGGGCAGGCGGAAATGGCGGATCGGTCGGGACGGACTTGCCGGGTGATGCTTTTGCGGGCATGTCGCCTGCCGCGCAGGCAGCCGGCGCGGGGGAGCGGGCCGCAGTGTGGCAGGCCAGATTGACGCCCGGGGGGCGGCGCGGGGATGGTCCCGGCGACGACCACAGGGGGTGCGGGATGACCGTGACGACGATTCAGACGGGCAACGGCCCGCGGGCTTTCTTTTCTTCGGGGACCGAGGCCAAGGTGCCGCCCTTCGAGGAAATTCCGATGATCGATTTCGCGCCGATGGACAGCGCCGATCCGGCAGAGAGGGCTCGGGTCGGCGAGGCCGTGCGCAAGGCCTGCACCGAGGTCGGGTTCTTCTATGCCAAGGGCCATGGCATGCCCCAGGCCGTGATCGACGCGACCTTTGACGCGGCGCACCGGTTCTTCGATTTGCCGATGGACGAGAAACAGGCGATCTCGGTCGAGAAATCCGATGCCATGCGAGGCTATACGCCGCTGCTGGGCGAAAACACCGATCCCGACAACAACGGCGACCTGCACGAAGGCTTCGACCTGGCGCTGGACCTGGCCGAGGACGACCCCGACGTGGCGGCCGGGATCTATGGCTATGCGCCCAACCAATGGCCCGACCTGGCCGATTTTCGCGCCCCGCTGATGGCCTATCACGCCGCGGCCCAGGCCGTGGGCCACAAGATCTTCCGGGCCTTCGCCCTGGCGCTGGAACTGCCCGAGGATTTCTTCCTGGGCAAGATTTCCAAGCCCATGGCCCATATGCGCGTGTTGCATTACCCCGACCAGAACGCCGCGGCGGCGGAAAAGCAGATCGGCATCGGGGCGCATTCGGATTACGAATGTTTCACCATCCTGTGCACCGATGAAAAGCCCGCCCTGCAGGTGCTGAACCAGGCCGGCGACTGGATCCAGGCGCCGCCCGTCCCGGGGGCGTTCATCGTCAATGTCGGTGACCTGATGGCGCGCTGGACCAATGATTACTTTCAGTCGACGGTGCACCGGGCGATCAACCAGACGGGCCGGGAACGCTATTCGATCCCGTTCTTCTTCGGCATCGACAGCCAGGAGGTGATCGAGGTGCTGCCAACCTGCCAGACGCCCGAAAACCCGGCCCGGTACCAGCCGATCAGCTGCGGCGATTACGTGCGCTCGCGGTTCGACGCAACCTATGCCCACCGCATCGGCGAGGCCACCGACTGACACCCGCCAGGGGCCGGGGCGGGTGGGGGCCACGGCCTGCGCCGCGCCCGGCCATCGCCGCCGGAGGGCGCAGGCCCGCCGCCGTCCAGCGAACGGGCCGCCACGCAGACCGCCCGGACAAGAGCACCAACAGGAGACGACCCGCATGACCCAGATCCGCCGCCGCCCGGCCCCGGCGCCGACCCGCCGCGCGCTGATGGCCCTGACCATGGCCGCCGCCATGGGCGCCGCGCTGCCCGCCACGGCCTTCGAGATCGACGGCGCGCCCAAGGTGGCCTTCATCTATGCCGCCACCGCCCGCGACGGCGGCTGGAACGAGGCGCTCGACGATGCGCGCCTGATCGTCGAGGACCAGCTTGGCCTCGACATCGCCACCGTCGAAAGCGTGCCCGAGGAAGCAACGGCCCTGAAGAACGCCATCGACCTCTTTGTCGGCCGGGGGTTCAACGTCATCGTGGCCACGGGCTACGGCTATTCCGAAGGCATCCTGGAAGCCGCCTCGCTGCATCCCGATGTGGCCTTCGTGAATGCGTCGGGCGCGACCAACGCGGCCAATCTCGAAGGGTTCTACACGCGCACCTACCAGGGCTGGTACCTGGCCGGCATGGCCGCGGCGGCCACGTCGCAGAGCGGGCAAATCGGCATCGTCGCGGGCTTTCCGGTGGGCGTGGTCAACTGGGACGTCAACGCCTTTGCCCTGGGCGCCCAGGCCATCGACCCCGAGATCGAGACAACGGTGGTCTACACCAATTCCTGGTGGGATCCGGTCAAGGAAGGCGAGGTGGCCCAGGCCATGCTGGACCAGGGCATCGACGTGATCGGCAACAACCTGTCCTCGGCCGCGCCCTTCATCGCCGCCGAAAAGGCCGGGGCGAAATCGGTGGGCTTTCAGCTGGACATGTCGCAGCACGCGCCCAATGGCCATCTGACCTCGGTGGTGTTCCACTGGGACAAGTACCTGCTGCCGACGCTGGCCGGGCTGCAGGACGGATCCTGGGCGCCGTCGGAATGGGGGGCTTTTCCGGGCATGGCCGATGGCACCGTCGGCCTGACCCCGCTGTCCGATGACGTGCCCGCGGATGTCGCCGCGCGCATCGCCGAGACCGCCGCGGCCATCGAGGCCGGCACGTTCGAGGTCTTTGCCGGGCCGGTCGCGGCCCAGGATGGCACGGTGGTCGTGCCCGAGGGCGAGGTGCTGGATGACGGCGGGCTCTGGGGCATGGAATTCCTGGTCGAGGGCGTGACAGGCACGCTGAACTGAAGGATGATCGGCCGGGGCGGCCCAATCTTGCGGGCCCCGGTCTGATCGCGTGGGGCCGGACGATTGCGTCACGTGGCCCCGCACCGGCCTTGACGCCCCCGCACCGGTCTTAACGGCCCGGAGCTGGCCATAACGGCCCCGCAGCGGCCAAGATGGCCCGGCCGACACGGCCAAACCCGGGCCGCACTGTCCTCTGCCGGAACCGGGCGCAGCCAGTCCCGGCTGCCGAAACCGGGCGCCGATGGCACCACCTGACACGGCCCGAAAGACCCGGGCCGTGGCCCGAACCTGACCCATGGCCCGAAAGACCCGCTGACCTTGCAACATCCCGATCCCCGCGCCGCTCCCGGCTTTGATCCCGCGTCGGTCCCCGGCGCGGTTGCGGCGCTGCGCATCTGCGGGGCGTCGAAGTCCTTTGGTGATCACCGCGTGCTGGATGCGGTCGATTTCACCCTAGCCGCCGGCGAGGTGCATGCCCTGCTGGGCGAGAACGGAGCGGGCAAGTCGACGCTGATGAACATCCTGTCGGGGATCTACCGGGCTGATGCCGGGCGGATCGAGATCGACGGGGCGCCGGCCCGGATCGCCGGGCCGGGCGCGGCGGTGGCCCTGGGCATCGGCATGGTTCACCAGAATTTCAAGCTGGTCATGCCCTTCACCGGGCGCGAGAACCTGCACTTGGCCGCCGCCGGCCTGCCGGTGCGGCCCCGGCGGGCCGTTGTCGATGCCCAGATCGCCGCGCTCGTCGACCGGCTGTCGCGCTCGGGGCTGGACGGGGCGCTGGACCGGCCGGTGGCCGCGCTGTCGGTGGCCGAACAGCAGCGGGTCGAGATCCTCAAGGCGCTGTTGCTGGGCGCGCGGATCCTGGTGCTCGACGAGCCGACGGCCGTGCTGACCGATGCCGAGGCCGACGGGCTGCTGGCCCTGGTGCGCGACCTGGCGGCGCAGGGCCATGCGATCATCTTCATCACCCACAAGCTGCGCGAGGTCATGGCCGCGGGCGACCGGGTGTCGGTGCTGCGCCGGGGGCGCATGGTGCTGGCGCGCCGGCCGGTCGAGGATGTCACCCGCGCCGAGCTGTCCCGGGCGATGATCGGCGCGCAGGGCGTGGCCGCCGTGGCCCGGCCCGGGCGGCCCGATCCGGCGTGCGATCAGGCCACGGACCAAGTGCCGGATCGCGGGGACCGTGAAAGGGACGACAACTGGTGCAGGCGCCCCGGAGACCGGGCGCTGCTGGAACTGGAGGGGCTGAGCGTGGCCGAAGGCGGTGCGCGTTATGTCAGCGACGCCCGGCTGGTGCTGCGCCCGGGCGAGATCCACGGGCTGGCCGGAGTGGGTGGCAATGGCCAGCGCGAGCTGGCCGAGGCGATCATGGGGCTGCGCGGGGCGACCGGCGGGCTGCGGCTGGACGGCGCGCCGCTGGACGGGCTGGACGTGGCCGGGCGGCGGGCGCGCGGCCTGCGCTATGTGCCGGCCGACCGCAGCGCCGATGCGCTGGCGCCCAACCTGTCGCTGGCCGAGAACCTCGGCGCCACGGCCCTGCGTGCGGGCGATCACGGGCGGGTGCTGGTCTCGGCCCGGGCCATGCGGGCGCGGGCGGCGGGGCTGATCGGGCGCTTTGCCATTGCCGGGGCCACCGGCGGCGGGCGGCGGCCGGTGCGGCTGTTGTCGGGGGGCAATGCCCAGAAGGTCGTGCTGGCCCGCGAGCTGGACGATGCGGCCCGGCTGATCCTGGCCCATTCGCCGACGCGCGGGCTGGACGTGGCGGCCTGTGCCTTTGTCCATGGCCAGCTGGCCGCGGCGGCGGCGCGCGGGGCGGGGGTGTTGCTGATCTCGGAGGACCTCGAAGAGATCCTGGCCCTGTCGGACCGGATTTCGGTGATCAGCCGCGGCCGCATCGGCACCAGCGCCGACGGCCGGCCCGACCGGGCCAGGATCGGCGAGCTGATGCTGGGCCATGGATAGGGCGATGACCGGACGGGGCTTGGGGCTGTTGCGGCCCGGGACGCCAGGAAACACTGGCGGCCGGGCAAAGGTCGGCGGGTGGTGCAAGGGAAGGAACGGAGGGCCGGCATGTTCGATGCGGTGACATTGGAGCGCAGGGCGGGCGCGGGGCCGGTGCTGAACGCCCTGGGCTACCTGGGCGCGCTGGCGCTGGGTCTGGGCCTGTCGCTGGCCGTGCTGGTGGCCGCCGGGGTGCCGACGGGCGCGCTGTTCGACGAGCTGGTCGTCCAGGTCTTTCTGTCGCCGGCCGGGCTGGCCAGGACGGTGACCATGGCCACGCCGATGATGCTGGGCGCGCTGGCCGCGGCGCTGTGCCTGCGGCTGAAGTTCTGGAACATCGGCATCGAGGGCCAGCTGTGGCTGGGGGCGATCTGTGCCACGGCCGTGGCGCTGAACGACCTGGGCGGGCCGCTCAGGCTGCCGCTGATGATGCTGGCGGCGATGGTTGGCGGGGCGTCCTGGATCCTGCCGGCCGCCTGGCTGAAGATCCGGCTGGGCGTGTCCGAGGTGATCGTGACGCTGCTGATGTCGAACATGGCCTACCTGCTGATGCAGCACCTGCTGTTCGGGCCTTTCGGTGACCCGACGTTCAACTTTCCGACCTCGCCGGTCTTTGATCCGGGCGAGCGGCTGGCCCGGCTGGGCTGGGGCGATGTCAATGCCGGGCTGGCGCTCGCGCTGCTCGCGGTGGCGGTGGCCTCGCTGGCGCTCGGGGCCACGCGCTTCGGCTTCGCCGCGCGCTTTGTGGGCGACAACCCGCGCGCCGCGCGGACGCTTGGCTTTCCTGTGCGCCGGGTGCTGATGGTGTCGATCCTGGCCGGCGGGGCGATGGCCGGGCTGGCCGGGGGCGTGATCGTGGCAGGCACCGAATTCCGCCTGACCCAGGCGGTGGGGCTGAACATGACATTCAACGGCATCGTCATCGCCGCGCTGGCGCGCAACGCGCCGGGCTGGATACCGCTCTGGGCCCTGTTCATCGCCGGGCTGAACGTGGCAGGCGCCTCGCTGAAGGTGTTCTATGGCGTGTCGGAGGGCATCGTGCTGGTGGTGCAGGGGGTGATCCTGTTGGCGCTGGTCACCGGGAGTTTCGTGACGACGTTCCGGCTGCGGATCGGGCGGAGGGCGGTGGCATGACGATGGCGCTGACGGCCTGGCTGGGGGCGATGCCCGGTTTCATGACGCCGCTGCTGCTGGCCGCGCTGGGGCTGATGCTGTGCGAACGGGCCGGGGTGCTGAACCTCGGTGTGGAAGGCGTCATGGCGCTGGGAGCGATGAGCGGGGCGGCGGCGGCGCTGGCCGGCTGGGGCCCGGGCGCGGCGATGGGGGCCGGGGCGCTGGCCGGGCTGGCCGTGTCGCTGCCCTTCATGATCGCCGTGGTGATCTTTCGCGCGCCGCAGATCCCGGCCGGGCTGGCGCTGGCCGCGCTGGCGCTGGGGGCGTCAGCCGCGCTGGGGCGCGCGGCCTCGCACAAGCCCTTTGCCGGGCTCGGAGACCTGAACTGGCCTGCCGGGCTGGCCGAACTGCCGGTCGTGGGGCGGATGCTGTTCCGCCAGGATGCGGTGGTCTACCTGGCGCTGGTCCTGGCCTTGCTGTTGGGCTGGTGGCTGATGCGCACACGGGCCGGGCTGCGGCTCAGGGCGGTGGGCGAAGACCCGGCAACGGCCGATGCGGCGGGGGTCGATGTGCAGCTGGCCCAGCTGGGCGCGCTGGCCGTGGGCAGCCTGCTGATCGGGGCGGCCGGGGCCTATCTGTCGGTCGGCGGGTCGAACATCTGGACCGAAGGCATGGTGGCCGGGCGGGGCTGGATCGCGCTGGCGCTGGTGGTCTTTGCGCAATGGTCGCCGGTCAGGGCGATCGCCGGGGCGGCACTGTTCGGCGGGGCCGAGGCGCTGATCCCGCGGTTGCAGGCCATGGGCGTCGAGGTGCCGGTCTATCTGCTGTCGATGCTGCCCTATGCGCTGACCATCGCCGTTCTGGTGCTGATGGCCTTTTCGAAGCGCGCGCGCCAGGCCGAGCCGGGGTTTCTGGGGCGGGCCTATATCCGGCAGGATCGCTGAGGCGGGATCGTCGGGGTCGGTTTGCCGGGGCCGGGATAACCGGGGAAGGATCGCTGGCTCTGGATCGTCGGGGCCGGGCCGATGCCGGCGGGGTCGCCGGGGAGAGCCGGGAAGAAGGGTGCGAACAGGGGCCGTGTCGGGGGCGGCGCTGACCTCGGGTCCGGCTGGGGGCGGGACCAGTGGCAGATCCGGCGACAGGGGCGGAACCCCGGGCCGATCAGGCCGCGCGGGCCAGGGCCGCGCCGCCGAACCGGGTGGAAAACACCAGCGTCCAGCCGCTGTCGTAATTGCCATGCAGCTCGACGCCATCGGACAGCCTGTCGAACCCGTCATGGACGAGTTCGACGCGGGTGCCGTTGCCCTCGGGCAGGAAGGTCACGGCCACGCGGGTGGCCTCGCCCGGATCGCGCCCGACATACCAGTCGAAGGCCAGCCGCGCGCCCGGGGTCCAGTCGGTGATCGTGGCCCATTCGGCGGTGCTGCCATCGGGCAGGGTTTCATAGATCTTGCCGCCCTCGTGAGGCTCGACCGTGACATCGGCGGCCGGCTCGCCCTGGATCTGGGCGGTCATCGAGAAACTGTCCAGCGGCCACCAGGAGGCCATGCGCGCGGTGAACAGGGTGAAGGCCGCATCGGGGTCGAGCGGCACGGAGAGGGACTTTTCGATCGGGGCGAGGTCCTTTGGCATGGGTCAGTCTTCCTTGTTCTTGCTTGCGTCATGGGCGGCGGCGGCGAATCCGGCAAGGGCATCGTCCCACAGGCCATCAAGATAGGCCCGCAGTGCCTGAACGCCACCGGGCGACAATTGGTAGAGCCGGCGGGTGCCGGCGCGGTGCATGTGCAGAAGGCCGGCATCGGTGAGCACGCGCAGGTGCTGGGACACCGCCGGGCGCGAGACGGGCAGGCCATCGGCCAGCGCGCCGACCGACAGGGCGCCGGGGCGCAGGCGGCCGACGATGGCCCGGCGGGTGGGATCGGCCAGCGCGGCCAGCATGGCTTCGGGGCCGCCGGGCGGGGCGGGGCGGTCAGCCGGCGCGGGGCGGTCGGGGTCCGGTTGGGCGGTGTCGGTCATCACATGCGGTCACTTGCGTTTGAAGGCGGGCCCGCCGGTCAGCCCGGCGGCACCCCGTTCGGGCCGTGCTCCCCGTGCCCTGGCCGTGTTCTTCGGCCCTTGTTCGTCGGCCCGTGTCGGCGCCGTTTCCTGGGCCTGTCCGCGCGATCCGGGGCCTTGCCACGGTGGCGTCAGGGCATGGAGTCACCCGACACGCGGCCAGGGTACGGGCCACGGAACGGCGCCACCAAAAAGTCACCGGGCGGCCCGGCGGGGAGATTGCCCGCATTTCATGCGTTAGTCATGTCTTACGGTAAGTTTCGGCTTACAAAATGTCAACCGCAAGCCGAACTGGCCCTTGAAGCCCCCCGAAGCGGTGACTAACATCGGCTGAACACCAAAGGGCGCCTCTGCCCGCCACATCCAAAGCAGGCCTTTTCCGACATGCGCGATCCGATCGATACCTACATGAACACCCTTGTCCCCATGGTCGTCGAACAGACCAGCCGGGGCGAACGGGCCTATGACATTTTTTCGCGCCTCCTGAAGGAGCGGATCATCTTCATCAACGGGCCGATCCATGACGGCATGAGCCACCTCATCGTGGCCCAGCTGTTGCACCTTGAGGCCGAGAACCCGTCGAAAGAGATCTCGATCTACATCAACAGCCCCGGCGGCGTGGTGACCAGCGGCCTGTCGATTTACGACACAATGCAGTACATCCGGCCGAAATGTTCGACCCTGGTGATCGGCCAGGCCGCGTCGATGGGCTCGGTCCTGCTGGCCGGGGGCGAGGCGGGCATGCGCTTCTCGCTGCCCAACAGCCGCATCATGGTCCACCAGCCGTCCGGCGGGTTCCAGGGCCAGGCCAGCGACATCATGATTCACGCGGCCGAAACGCAGAAACTGAAAGACCGTCTTTACGACATCTATGTCAAACATACGGGCCAGACGAAGAAGGCCGTGGAGAAGGCGCTTGACCGCGACAACTTCATGTCACCCGAAGAGGCCAAGGAATGGGGCCATATCGATGAGATCGTCGATGCCCGGGACAAGGGAACGGACGGTGCCGCCTGATCGGGTGGCATCGGTAAAATTGTGCCTTGAAGCCATGTCGCATGGGGGGCAATTTAAGATTGTGGTGCCCCCCCATGCTGGCCTAAGCTGGCCGGACAGGTGGGCGGAAGTGCAGACGCGGGTACAGGATTGGACAAGCGGCTGCCCGACAGCAGCGGCCGAAAGGTAGACGATGGCGACGAATTCCAGCGGTGACAACAAGAATACGCTCTACTGCAGCTTCTGCGGCAAGAGCCAGCACGAGGTGCGCAAGCTGATCGCCGGTCCGACGGTGTTCATCTGCGACGAATGCGTCGAGCTGTGCATGGACATCATCCGCGAGGAGACAAAGGCCAGCGGCCTGAAATCCTCGGACGGTGTGCCCACGCCCAAGGACATATGCGAAGTTCTTGACGATTATGTGATAGGCCAGGCCACGGCCAAGCGGGTGCTCTCCGTTGCCGTGCACAACCATTACAAGCGTCTGAACCACGCGCAGAAGGCCGGCAACGATATCGAGCTGGCGAAATCCAACATCCTGCTGATCGGCCCGACGGGCTGCGGCAAGACGCTGCTGGCCCAGACGCTGGCGCGGATCCTGGATGTGCCCTTCACGATGGCCGATGCCACCACGCTGACCGAAGCCGGTTACGTGGGCGAGGATGTGGAAAACATCATCCTCAAGCTGCTGCAGGCCAGCGAGTACAACGTCGAACGCGCGCAGCGCGGCATCGTCTATATCGACGAGGTCGACAAGATCACGCGCAAGTCGGAAAACCCCTCGATCACCCGCGACGTGTCGGGCGAGGGCGTGCAGCAGGCGCTGCTCAAGCTGATGGAAGGCACCGTGGCTTCCGTTCCGCCGCAGGGCGGGCGCAAGCATCCGCAGCAGGAATTCCTGCAGGTGGATACCACGAACATCCTGTTCATCTGCGGCGGCGCCTTTGCCGGGCTCGACAAGATCATCGCGCAGCGGGGCAAGGGCTCGGCCATGGGCTTTGGCGCCGATGTGCGCGACAATGACGAACGCGGCGTGGGCGAGATCTTCAAGGATCTCGAACCCGAGGATCTGCTGAAATTCGGCCTGATCCCGGAATTCGTCGGCCGTCTGCCGGTTCTGGCGACGCTGGAAGACCTGGACGAAGACGCGCTGGTCGAGATCCTGACCAAGCCCAAGAACGCCCTGGTCAAGCAATACCAGCGCCTGTTCGAACTGGAAGACACCGAGCTGCAGTTCACCGACGACGCGCTGAGCGCGATTGCCCGCCGGGCGATCGAGCGCAAGACCGGGGCCCGCGGGCTGCGGTCCATCCTCGAGGACATCCTGCTGGACACGATGTTCGATCTGCCGGGGCTGGACAGCGTGACCAAGGTGGTCGTCAACGAAGAGGCGGCCAATTGCGACGCCGCGCCGCTGATGATCCATGCCGAGGAAAAAGGGTCGGCGACGGCGGGCTGATCCGCGCGCAGAACATCAAGAACACGGTCGATGCCCTTGGGGCGTCGGCCTTTTTCTTGGGAGACCGCCATGAGCGTCAGGCATATTTCAACCGGCTCGCCCTTTGAGGCGCGCATCGGTTACTCGCGGGCCGTCGTGGCAGACGGGCTGGTGCATGTGGCCGGCACCACGGGCTACGATTACGCCACGATGACCATGCCCGAACATGTGACCGACCAGTGCCGCAACGCGCTGGCCACCATCGGGCAGGCGCTGGCCGAGGCCGGGTCCGGCCTGGATGACGTGGTGCGGGTGCGCTACATCCTGCCCGACCGGGCCGATTGGGAACCCTGCTGGCCGATCCTGTCGGAGTGTTTCGCCCGGGCGCTGCCCGCCGCCACGGTCTTTTTCGCGGATCTTCAGAACCCGGAAATGAAGATCGAGATAGAGGTGACGGCGCGGGTTCGCTGACCCGTGTCCCCGTGCCCACTGGACCTCGCCGCGCCGATGGGCCATATCCTTAAGTGCAAGATCCCGGAGAGATGCGATGTCCTTCAAGAACAAGCTCGTCCAAGCCCTCACCTGGTGGAACGGCCAGACGGTCGGCACCCAGATCTGGACCGCCCGGCACGGGCAGAAGGTCGGTGAGGACGGGCAGGGCAATGTGTTTTACAAGACCGCCAATGATGCCAAACGCTGGGTGATCTTCAACGGCGATATCGAGGCCACGCGCATCGATCCCGAATGGCATTCCTGGCTGCATCGCACCTCTGACGTGCCGCCCAGCGAACAGCCCCTGGCACACAAGCCCTGGGAAAAACCCCACCAGGAAAACCTGACCGGCACCGCGCTGGCCTATGCGCCCGCGGGCTCGATCCGCCGGGTCGATCCGGTCGAACGTTCCGATTACGAGGCCTGGAGCCCCGAATAATGTCCCATTCCGTGACCGAAATTTCCGTCGGCGCCGTTGTGCTGGCCGCCGCGGTGGGCTTTGCCGCCTATGCCACCCAGACCACCGGCCTGGGCGTGCGGGGCGGCGGCGCCTATGAACTCAGCGCCTCCTTCCGTTCGCTGGAAGGGGTCAGCGTCGGCACCGATGTGCGCCTGGCCGGCGTCAAGCTGGGAACCGTGACCGGCGTGCATCTCGACCCCGAAACCTATCGCGCGCGCACGACCTTCTCGGTGCAGCAGGGCGTCGAAATTCCCGATGACAGCGCCGTGGTGATTTCCTCCGAGGGCCTACTGGGCGGCAATTTTGTCGAGATCATGCCCGGCGGTTCGCCCTTTTTCTACGAGGCCGGCGACGAGGTCACCGATACCCAGGGCGCGGTCAGCCTGATCTCGCTGCTGGTGAAATTCGTGGCGGGCTCGGGGTCGTCCGAGTGATCCGCAGGGCGCTTGCACTGGGCCTGGCTGCCGTGCTGGGCGTCGCTGCGGTGCCCGGCGGGGCGCAGGATTACGCGGCCTCGGGCACCGGGGCCGAATTGCGCGCGCTGGACAAGGTCAGCGGCCAGACCATCGACATCGAAGTGCCCACGGGCCAATCGGCCCAGGCCTTTGGCCTGGTCGTCGAAATGGCCGAATGCCGCTATCCGTCCGACAACCCGACGGGCGATGCCTATGCCTTCCTGGTGATCCGGGGCGAGCGTTCGGAAGAGGCGCTGTTCGCCGGCTGGATGATCGCCTCGTCGCCCGCGCTGAACGCGCTGGACCATGCCCGTTACGATATCTGGGTGATGCGCTGTATCACGTCCTGAGGCGTGGGCACCGCCGGGCCGGTGAAATCCGACTGGCGCATCAGCGCATCGCGCAGCTTGCGGTGATAGCTCGCGCGTGAGATCTCTTCGGCGCCCAACGAGGCCAGGTGATCGGTGACAAATTGCGTGTCGAACAGGGTGAATCCGCCCTGGCGCAGCCGGTCGACCAGGTAGGCCAGCGCGATCTTGGACGCATCGGTGCGGCGCGAGAACATGCTTTCGCCGAAGAAGGCCGCGCCCAGCACCACGCCATAGACCCCGCCGACCAGTTCGTCACCGTCCCAGACTTCGAGCGAATGGGCATGGCCGCTGTCGAAGAGCGACAGGTAATGTGCCCGGATCTCGCCGTTGATCCAGGTTTCCGTCCGATCCGCGCAGCCGTCGACCACGCCGGCGAAATCCGTATTTATATCAATACGGTATTGCGCTTTCTTCAAGCGTCGCGCGAGGCTGCGAGAGATGTGGAACCGGTCCAGGGGAAAGACACCGCGCCGCTTGGGATCGACCCAGAAGATGTCGGGGTCTTCGCGATGTTCGGCCATGGGAAAGATGCCGATGGAATAGCCATGCAGCAAAAGTTCGGGGGTGAGGCTCATGACCTCGGCCCCCCGGCGCCGCCCGCGGGGCGGGCGGCGTGCGTGATCAGCCCTGGGCGCGCTGCGAATCCAGCCACGTTTCGAGCCAATGGATGTTGTAGTCGCCCGACTGAATGTCCGGCTCTTCCAGCAGCGCATCGAACAGCGGCACGGTCGTGTCGACGCCGTCGACGATCAGCTCGCCAAGGGCGCGCTTGAGCCGGGCCAGGGCTTCGTCCCGGTCGCGGCCATGCACGATCAGCTTGCCGATCAGGCTGTCGTAATAGGGCGGGATCGTGTAGCCGGCGTAAAGCGCGCTGTCCATCCGCACGCCCAGCCCGCCGGGCGCGTGATAGACCGACACCCGGCCCGGGCGGGGCGAGAAATCGGGCAGCTTTTCGGCATTGATGCGCACTTCGATCGAATGGCCGCGGATCGACAGGTCGTCCTGGCCGAAGGACATCGGCAGGCCGGCCGCCACGCGGATCTGTTCGCGCACCAGGTCGACATCAAAGATCGATTCGGTGACCGGGTGTTCGACCTGCAGCCGGGTGTTCATCTCGATGAAATAGAACTGGCCGTTTTCATAGAGAAATTCGATCGTGCCGGCGCCGATATAGTTGATCTTGGCCACGGCCTCGGCACAGATCCGGCCGATCTCGGCGCGTTCCTCGGGGGTGATGCAGGGGCCGGGGGCCTCTTCGAAAACCTTCTGGTGGCGCCGCTGCAGCGAACAATCGCGCTCGCCCAGGTGCACCGCCTTGCCCTTGCCATCGCCAAAGACCTGGATCTCGATGTGGCGCGGCGTGGTGAGGTATTTCTCGATATAGACCTCGTCGTTGCCAAAGGCCGCCTTGGCCTCGGCCCGCGCGGTCATGAAGGCGCTTTCGATTTGCTCGGCGCTTTCGGCCACTTTCATGCCCCGGCCGCCGCCGCCGGCGGTGGCCTTGATGATGACCGGATAGCCCATCTCGCCCGCCAGCTTGCGCGCGCTGTCCAGATCGGGCACGCCGCCGTCGGACCCGGGCACGCAGGGCACGCCCAGGGCCTTCATCGTGTCCTTGGCCGTGATCTTGTCACCCATGGTGCGGATGTGGTCGGCGGTGGGGCCGATGAAGGTCAGCCCGTGGTCCTGCACGATCTGCACGAAGGTCGCGTTTTCCGACAGGAAGCCATAGCCCGGGTGGATCGCCTCGGCGCCGGTGACCTCGCAGGCCGACATGATCGCGGGGATCGACAGGTAGGATTGCGGGCCCGGGGGCGGGCCGATGCAGACGCTTTCGTCGGCCATGCGCACATGCATCGCGTCGCTGTCGGCGGTGGAATGCACCGCCACGGTGGCGATGCCCATCTCGCGCGCGGCGCGGATCACGCGCAGGGCGATCTCGCCCCGGTTGGCGATCAGGATCTTGTTGAACATGCCCGCCTCACTCGATGATGACGAGCGGCGAGCCGTATTCGACCGACGCGCCGTCTTCGACGAGGATGCGCTTGACGGTGCCCGAGCGCGGCGCGGGAATGTGGTTCATAGTCTTCATGGCCTCGACGATCAGCAGCGTGTCGCCTTCGGAGACCTGGGCACCCACGGTGACAAAGGACGGCGCGCCCGGTTCGGGCTGCATGTAGACGGTGCCCACCATGGGCGAGGTCACGGCGCCGGGATGCGACGCGGGATCGGAGGCATCCGCGGCCGGTGCGGCCTCGGCGATGGCGGGGGCCGCTGCGGCGGGGGCGGCCGCCGGGGCATAGACCTGTGCCGGTGCGGGGGCCGCGATCGGGGCGGGCTGGGCACGGCTGACCCGGACGGCAAGGCTGTCGTCCTCGCCATAGTCGCGGGTGACCTCCAGCTCGGTCAGGTCGTTCTCTCGCAGAAGCTCTGCCAGGGCCTTGATAAAGGCCACATCCGAGATGTGCGTGTCTTTCGTCATGAATACCCTCAAGCGATATGTTCGGGCGCCGGCCGATAGGGGTTGCCCGCCTGTTGCGGGCTTATAGGCCAAGCTGTCGCCGGTGAAAAGCGTCCCCCCGCAGGGCGCAAGGATGGCGCGACGGGACCCGAAGGCAAGGGGGGCGGGCGGCATGCGGCGGAAATCCGGCACCGGGCGGCGGGGCGGCTTGGTCGGGCGGGGCGGCGCGTGTTAGCGTCGGTGGGCAAGCGACCCCGGGGGAGGAAAACCATGACGATGACGCTGCAGGTGGCCTATCCGGCGACGGAAGGAAGCCGGTTCGATTACGATTATTACTTCGACGTGCACATGAAGCTGGTCGAGGAGCATATGGGCGGGCAGATCCAGGAGGCCTTTGCCAGCCGCGGCGTGTCGGGGCCACCGGGCCAGCCGACGCCGTTTCATGCCATTGCAACCATGACCTTCGCCGACCAGGCGGCGCTGAACGCGGCGCTGGGGGCATCGGGGCCGGTGATGGAAGATATCCCGAATTTTACCGATTCCGTGCCCCTGATCATGATCGGACAGGTGGGCTGAACGTTGTCCCGGACAGGGCAGCTGCGCTGTCGATGGTCGGGGCGAGGCGGGTGAGCTGAGCGATAATCGGGCCAGCGCGGGACGGCTGTTCCGATGTCCGGAGTGAGGCGCGTGGGCTGTGCCGGCGCCTGGGTCGAGGTTGGTGGGCGGAGCGATGACCGGGCCGATGCAGGGCGGCTGTGCCAATGTCCGGGGTGAGGCGCGTGGGCTGTGCTAATGTCCGGGGTGAGGCGCGTGGGCTGTGCCGACGCCCGGGGCGATGCAGGTGGGCGGAGCGATACTCGGGCCGGTGCGGGGAGGCTGTGCCAATATCCGGGCTGAGGCGCGTGGGCTGTGCCGACGCCCGGGGCGATATAGGTGGACTGAGCGATGTTCGAGCCAGAACTGGTGGGGTGAACGGTAACCTGGCCGGGGCAGGTGGGCTGCGCGATATGCGGGCCAGGGCGTTTCGGATGGACCATATCCGGGGCGCAGCGGGAGGCCGGGCTTGTTTCCCCGGCGGCGGCCGGTTTGCGCGGCCGGTTCTCAGGGCGGAGGTTGGTTGCCGAGGCAGGGCCGGTTGCCGGGTCTATGCCGGCGCGGCGCCGGGCGAAAAGGGTGGACCGGCGCGCGGAACGCGCCGGCCCTGCTCTCGCGAGTGGTGTGGCGGATAGGTCAGATGGCCAGGTATTCGGCCCGCAATTCGTCGTTTTCCAGGACCTCGGCGGCGGTGCCGTCAAAGACGATGCCCCCGGTGTCCAGGATCACCGCGCGGTCGGCCAGTTCAAGCGCGCGCACGGCGTTCTGTTCGACGATGATGGTGGTCATGCCCTGTTCCTTGATGTGGATCAGGATCTTTTCGATCTCGTCGACGATGACCGGGGCCAGGCCTTCGTAAGGCTCGTCGAGTAGCAGCACCTTGATGTCGCGGGCGAGGGCCCGGGCGATGGCCAGCATCTGCTGTTCGCCGCCCGACAGCGTCACGCCTTCCTGCTTGCGGCGTTCGCCGAGGCGGGGGAAGAGGCCGTAGAGCCGGTCGAGCGACCAGCCGACGGGCGGGGCGATCTGGGCCAGCTGGAGGTTTTCCTCGACGGTCAGGCCGGGGATGATGCGCCGGTCCTCGGGCACCAGGCCCAGGCCGACGGTGGCGGCCTCGTGGCTTTTCATCTTGTGCAGGGGCTGGTGGTCCAGCCAGATTTCGCCGTGTCGCACCTCGGGATTGTCGAGCCGGGCGATGGAGCGCAGGGTCGTGGTCTTGCCGGCGCCGTTGCGGCCCAGCAGCGCCAGGATCTCGCCTTCGTGGACGTTGAAGGAAATGCCCTGCACGATGTAGCTTTCGCCGTAATAGGCATGCATGTCCCAGACCGACAGGAAGGCCGGGGCGGTGGTGGCCTGGTTGGCGTTCTTGGAGAAATCGGGTTTGACGTTCATCTCTGGTGTCCTCCGGGCTGAAGGAGGATGGGTTGAGACAACCCATCCTACGGGACGGTAGGCGCGGGACGGGGCGCGTTGCCCCATCCCGGCCGGTTCAGGCGCTTTCGCCCAGGTAGGCTTCGCGGACCTTGGGATTGCCGCGGATGTTCTGCGGCTCGTCCTCGACCAGGGGCGTGCCCTGGGCCAGGACAGTGATCCGGTCGGCCAGCGAGAAGACGACATGCATGTCGTGTTCGATGATGGCGATGGTGATGTCGCGCTGGTCCTTGATCTCTTTGAGCAGGTCGATGGTGTTGTTGGTATCGGCCCGGGCCATGCCGGCGGTGGGTTCGTCCAGCAGCAGCAGGCGCGGGTTCTGGCTGAGGCACATGCCGATCTCCAGCCGGCGCTTGTCGCCGCGCGACATGGCCGCGGCGTGCATGTGGCGCTTGTCGGCCATGTTCATGTCGACGAGCATGGCCTCGGCCGTTTCCAGCACGTCCTTCTGTTTCATGAACTGGCTCATGGCGTTGAGTTCGAAGGCGCCGTCGCGGGTGGCGAAACAGGGGATCATCATGTTTTCCAGCACGGTGAGATCGCCGAAGATCTCGGGCGTCTGGAACACCCGGCTGATGCCCATCTGGTTGATCTCGTAAGGCGTGCGGCCCAGGACCGAATGGCCGTCGAACATGACCGAGCCGGTGTCCGGGATCAGCTTGCCGACCAGGCAGTTCAGCAGGGTCGACTTGCCCGCGCCGTTCGGCCCGATGATGGCGTGCACGGTGTTTTCCTGGACCGAGAGGTTGACGTCGGTCAGGGCCTTGAGCCCGCCGAACCGCTTGCTGACGTCCTTGATGTCGAGAATGCCCATGCGCGGTGCTCCTTATTCGGCGGGTTTGGTGGAGGAGGCGGGGGTTTCGTCGTCGGCCGTTTTCCGGCCGCCTCGGATCCAGCGCAGCAGGCGCTGACCGCCTTCGACCAGGCCGCCGGGCAGGAAGATGACAACCAGCATGAACAGGATGCCCAGCGTCAGGTGCCAGCCCTTGCCGATGAACGGGTGGATGACGAAGACCATGGCGTTTTCAAGCCAGTCGGGCATGAAGGCGAACCATTGGTGCAGGACGTTGTCGTTGATCTTCGAGAAGATGTTCTCGAAATACTTGATGAAGCCCGCGCCCAGGATCGGGCCGATCAGCGTGCCGGCGCCCCCGAGGATGGTCATCAGCACAACCTCGCCCGAGGCGGTCCATTGCATCCGCTCGGCCCCGGCCAGGGGATCCATCGAGGCCATCAGCCCGCCGGCCAGCCCGGCATACATGCCCGAGATGACAAAGGCGGCCAGGGTGTAGGGCCGGGTGTTGAGCCCCGTATAGCCCATGCGCTGCTGGTTGGATTTCACCGCGCGCAGCATCAGGCCGAAGGGCGAGCGGAAGATGCGGATGGCCAGGTAGACCACGACCAGCATGACCACGGCACAGAAATAATACCCGGCGTTGAACTGGAAGAGCCAGGGCCCGACATCAAGCTTGTAGGTCGAATTCATCTCGATCCCGAAGAGATGGGGCACGATGGGGGCGTTTTCGCCCATCAGCACCTGGGGATCGTCGGTATAGACCTGAAGCCCGGTTTCACCGTTGGTGATGGGCGTCAGCACCGAATAGGCTAGGGCAAAGGACATCTGGGCAAAGGCCAGCGTCAGGATCGAGAAGTAGATGCCCGAGCGTCGCAGGCTGACATAACCGATGGCCAGGGCAAAGACGCCCGAGACGACGATGGCCAGCAGGATGCCGGGGATGATCGAATAGCCCAGCAACTTGAACATCCAGACCGTGGCATAAGAACCGATGCCCAGGAAGGCGGCATGACCGAAGCTGAGATAGCCGGTCAGGCCGAAGAGGATGTTGAAGCCCACGGCGAAGATCCCGAAGATCACGAAACGCTGCATCAGGTCGGGATAGCCGGCGTTGAACTGGGCCAGGCCCGAGCCTTCGGGGAAGGGGTTGAGGATGAAGGGCGCCAGCAGCGTCAGCACTGCGACGATGAGCAGGAGCGAGGTGTCTTTCTTGTCGAGACCGAACATGGCTTAGTCCTCCATCACGCCTTTGCGCCCCATCAGACCGCGCGGGCGGGTCAGCAGGACGATGATGGCAACGAGGTAGATGATGATCTGGTTGATGCCGGGAATGGTTGTCGTGGCCCAGGTCGTCGAGGCAAAGCTTTCCAGGATGCCCAGCAGGAACCCGGCCAGCACGGCACCGGGCAGCGAGCCCATGCCGCCGACAACGACAACCACGAAGCTGAGCACGAGGAAATCCATGCCCATGTGGTAGTTTGGCGGGTTGATCGGCCCGTACATCACCCCGGCCAGCCCGGCCACGGCCGCGGCCATGCCGAACATGATGGTGAACCGCCGGTCGATGTTGATGCCCAGCATGCCCACGGTTTCACGATCGGCCATGCCGGCCCGGACGACCATGCCGAAGGTCGTGAACTGGAGGAAGGCAAAGACCGCAAAGATGATCACGGCGGCAAAGCAGAAATAGACGATGCGCCAGATCGGGTAGGGCAGGTCGAGCCCGAAGGCCGCGCCGACATTGGCCACGCCCATCAGCGCGTCCGGCGGGGGCGTCTGGATCGGGTTGGCGCCGAACCACAGCTTGATGATCTCTTGCAGCACGATGGCCAGGCCGAAGGTCACCAGGATCTGGTCGGCATGGGGGCGCTTGTAGAAATGCTTGATCAGCCCGCGTTCCATGGCCAGGCCGATCAGGATCATGACCGGGATGGCCAGCAGGATCGACAGGGGCACCGCCCAGTCGATGATCGTGGCGCCCAGCTCGGGCCCGAACCAGGCCTCGACATAAGGTGTCTTGACCTTCAGCGGATTGCCCAGGAAATCGGTCTTGGTCTCGTCGATGGTTTCGAACGACAGGTTCAGCACCCGTTGCAGCGTCACCGCGCAGAAGGCCCCGATCATGAAGAGCGCGCCATGGGCGAAGTTGACCACGCCGAGCGTGCCGAAGATCAGTGTCAGGCCCAGTGCGATCAGCGCATAGGCCGAGCCCTTGTCGAGCCCGTTGAGGACTTGCAGCAGGATGGCGTCCATCATTGCCCCCGTATCTTGTGAATTGGCGACGAGGCGCTCTCCGGCCGGCGGGCCGGAGAGTCACCGATTGCGTCAATGCCTGTATTCCGTGAAGATTCCGTTCCGACCCGCGCAAAAGGCGGACCGGAACGGCCCGGTGACCGGGGCGATCAGGCGCCCGGGTTGCACGACCCGAGGTTGCCGCCGGCAAACATCGGGTGATCGGGGGCGTATTCAACCTGGCCGCGCGGCGTGATTTCCACGATTTCCAGCAGGTCGAATTCCGAGGTCGGGTTTTCCTTGCCCCTCACGACCAGCACGTCCTTGAAGCACTGGTGGTCCTCGGCGCGGTAGAGCGTCGGCCCGTTGCCCAGCCCGTCGAACTCGAACCCTTCCAGGGCCTCGGCCACGGCGCAGGGGTTGAACGACCCGGCGCGGGTAACGGCATCGGCATAGAGCAGGGTCTGCACGTAGCAGGTATGGGCGGCCTGGCTCGGCGGGAAGCCGTACTTGGTGCCAAAGGATTTCACGAAGGTCTTGGACCCGTCGTCGGGCAACGACCAGTGCCAGTTGGTCGAGCCGAAGATGCCCTTGACGTTCTCGCCGGCACCCCGAGCCATCAGGCGCGAATAGAGCGGCACGACGATTTCAAAGTTCTTGCCGTTGACGACCTTGTCGCGCAGGCCGAACTGCACGGCATTGGTCAGCGAGTTGACCATGTTGCCGCCGTAATGGTTCAGCACCAGCACATCCGCGCCCGAGTTCAGGACCGGCGCGATGTAGGACGAGAAATCGGTCGAGGCCAGCGGGGTCAGCACGTTGTTGACGGTTTCCCAGCCAAGCGCCTCGGTGGCGGCGGCGATGGATTCCTGCTGGGTCCAGCCCCAGGTGTAATCGGCCGTCAGGTGATAGGCCTTGCGGTCATTGCCGTAATTCGCGGCCAGCACCGGGGCCAGCGCGGCGCCCGACATGTAACCGTTGAAGAAATGGCGGAACCCGTTGGCTTTCTTGTCCTTTCCGGTGGTGTCGTTGGAATGGGTCAGCCCGGCCATGAAGATCACGCCGGCTTCCTGGCACAGGCCCTGCACGGCAATCGCCACGCCCGAGGACGAGCCGCCGGTGATCATCACCGCGCCGTCCTTCTCGATCATCGACTTGGCCGAGGCCCGGGCCGCGTCCGACTTGGTCTGGGTGTCGCCGGTGACGAACTCGACCTTCTTGCCCAGGATGCCAGTGCCGTCCAGGGCCTTGGACGAGAAGGTGCTCAGCATGCCGCCGTCGCCGCCGCCGTTGAGATGCTCGACGGCCAGTTCATAGGCCCGCAGCTCGTCCGCGCCCTCGTCGGCATATGCTCCGGTTTGCGGAACGTTGAAGCCCAGCGTCACGGTCGAACCGGTCGGTTCGTTGGTGAAAGCCGCGGCGGAGGATGCGGTGAAGATGGTCGGCAGGGCGACGCCGGCACCGGTGACCGCACCGGTCTTGAGGACACCACGACGGGTGACGTTCTGTTTGGACATGTATTCCTCCCTTGCGTGAATTGGGCGGTTCGGCTCCTCTTCCGCGCCGCCCAGGCACGATTGTGCGCCTTCAGTATTTGCACGGTCAGAAAATGACGCAATAAGTCCCTTGAAGGGCAGGAAAATTTTGTAAATAGATAAACAGAAAATCTGCGCGTCTGTAAAAAAGATTATGCTGCGCTGCAGAAAGCCGTTGAGAAGTCGTAGGAAAGGCAAAGGTTAACGATGGCACGGGAATCCCTGACGGGCAGCCGGATCCGCGAACGCCGTTCCATGGCCGGGCTGAAACAGGCCGACCTGGCCCGACAGATCGGCATTTCCGCGTCCTATCTCAACCTCATCGAGCACAACCGCAGGAGAATCGGCGGCAAGTTGCTTGTCAATATCGCCCAGGCGCTCGGGGTCGAGCCGTCGATGCTGACCGAAGGCGCCGAGGCCACGCTGATCGCCACGCTGCGCGAGGCGGCGGCCGATGCCGAGATCACCGCCGAGGAGACCGACCGGGCCGATGAATTCGCCGGGCGCTTCCCGGCCTGGGCCGAGGTGCTGGCCGGGGCGCACCGGCGGATCGCCTCGCTGGAGCGCACCGTGCAGATCCTCAGCGACCGGCTGACCCATGATCCCCATCTCGCGGCCTCGGTGCATGAATTGCTGTCCACGGCCGCGGCGATCCGGTCGACGGCCTCGATCCTGGCCGAGCCCGGCGAGCTGGAGCGGGAATGGCGCGACCGGTTCCACCGAAATCTCAACGAGGACAGCCTGCGGCTGGCCGAAAGCTGCAAGGCGCTGGTCGATTACCTCGATGAAAGCGGGGTGGCCGAAGAACGGCGCGGGGTGCCGCAGGAAGAGCTTGAGGCCTTTGTCGCGGCCAGCGCCTATCATTACCCCGCGCTCGAAGTGGCGGGGGCGCCGGTCGAGGCCTTGGTGCAGGACAGCCGCGAGCTGACCACCGGGGCGGCGCGCCAGATCGCGACGGACATGCTGACCCGCTATGCCGCCGACGCCCGGCGGATGCCGCTTGACCGGATGCGCGAGGCGCTCGACCGGGTGGGCTTCGCGCCCCTGGCCCTGGCCGAGGTCTTTGCCACCGACCTGGCGTCGGTGCTGCGCCGGCTGGCGGCGATGCCCGGCGACGTGCTGCCCGATCCGGCCGGGCTGGTGATCTGCGACGGGGCGGGCAGCCTGTTGTTCCGAAAGCCGGTCGATGGTTTCGCCGTCCCGCGGTTCGGCGCGACCTGTCCGCTCTGGCCGCTGTTCTCGGCCCTGGCCCGGCCCGCCGCGCCGCTGAAACGGCTGCTGACCCAGGAAGGCCGGGGGGCCGCGGTCTTTGATGCCTTTGCCATCTCCCAGCCCGTGGGCCAGCGCGAATTCAACCGCGATCCACTCTACCAGGCGACGATGCTGGTGCGCCGGGTGCCCGGCGGGCGGGCCGAAACCGCGCCCGATCCGGTGGGCAGCACCTGCCGGGTCTGCCCGCGCAGCGGCTGCCCGGCCCGGCGCGAGCCGTCGATCCTGAGCGAAGGGTTTTGACTTATGCCAATGCGGCCGGATAAGTTCCGGGCCAAAATTGGGCGTCAGCCGGGACAACCCGGCCAGCCCGGGGGAGGAGACACGCTGATGAGCCGGCACGTTCTGCTTATCGAGGATGAACCGAACATCATCGAGGCCATCCGATTCCTGCTGTCGCGCGACGGCTGGCGGGTGGATACCCATGCCGATGGCAGCGATGCGGTCGAGGTGATCCGCCGGGTGTCGCCCGACCTGGTGATCCTGGACATGATGCTGCCGGGCAAGAGCGGGATGGACATCCTGGCCGACCTGCGCGCGCTGGCCGATTTCCGCGATCTGCCGGTGCTGATGCTGACGGCCCGGGGCCAGTCGCGCGATCGCGACATGGCCGAACGGGCCGGGGTCAGCCGGTTCATGACCAAGCCGTTTTCCAATGCCGAGGTGCTGAGCGCCGTGCGCGACCTGGTGGCCGAGGCCCCGGGGCCGTGAGCGGGCCGGCGGGGCAAGGCGAAGGAGGCCCCGGACGGCCGGCCGCCGCCGATGGCGAGGCGGCCCCGGCCGGGGCCGATGAGCGGCCCCCGGCCCGTGCGGATGGGCGGGCAGCGACCGGCGCCGATGTGGGGCAGCCGGCCAGCGCGGCTGACCACCCCCCGGCCGCGCAATCCACCCTCGCCACCGACGACCGCCCGCCGGTCACCGCACGGGTCCGCCCGTCGATCTTCCTCGAACGCAGCAGCTACCGTCGCCGCCGCATGATGGATGCCGCGCGCATCCTGCCGATCCTGGGCGCGCTGCTCTTCCTCTTGCCCCTGCTCTGGCCCCAGCCTGATTACGGCGCGGCGGGCGTGCCGGCTTCGCGGGCCTTCATTTATGTCTTCGGCTGCTGGGCCGTGCTGATCCTGGTGGCCGGGCTGCTCAGCCATTCGGCCCGGCGCTGGCAAGACGAGGAAGCCCGCGAACCGGCCACCGGCGGCGGGCTCTGACGGGGCGGGCAGGGCATGGCATCGCTCAACATCCTGATCATCGTCTGCCTGGCCTATGTCGCCCTGCTGTTCACCGTGGCCTTCCTGGCCGACCGCCGGGCCCGGCGCGACAACACGCCCTGGCTGGGCTCGCCGCTGGTCTACACCCTGTCGCTGTCGATCTACTGCACGGCCTGGACGTTCTACGGCGCCGTCGGCTACGCCGCGTCGTCGGGGCTGGAATATGTCACCATCTACATCGGCCCGACCCTGGTCATGATCGGCTGGTGGTGGGGCCTGCGCAAGCTGGTGCGCATCGGGCGCAGCCAGCGGGTCACCTCGATCGCCGACCTGATCTCGGCCCGCTACGGCAAGTCGAACACCCTGGCCGTGCTGGTCACCATCCTGGCCGTCGTGGGCATCACCCCCTACATCGCCCTGCAATTGCAATCGATCACCCTGTCCTTCGGCATCTTCGCCGGCGCCGACGGGATGGATGCGGCCCAGGGCACGGCCCTGCGCGACGTGGCCGGGGGCACGACCTTCTGGGTGGCCGCCGGGCTGGCCGTCTTTGCCATCCTCTTCGGCACCCGCAACCTCGACGTCAACGAACGCCATTACGGCGTGGTCACGGCCGTCGCGCTGGAAGCCGTGGTCAAGCTGATCGCCCTGCTGGCCGTGGGCATCTTTGTCGTCTGGGGCGTGTCCGACGGCCTGGTCGACACGCTGGCCCGCATCGATGCCTCGGAAATCGGCGACTGGCGCATGGATGGCGGGCGCTGGACGACGATCACTTTCCTTGCCGCCGCCGCCTTTGTCTGCCTGCCCAGGATGTTCCAGGTCATGGTTGTCGAAAACGACGACGAACGCCACCTGCAGACCGCGGCCTGGGCCTTTCCGCTCTACCTGCTGCTGATGAGCCTCTTCGTCCTGCCCATCGCCGTGATCGGCCTGGACATCATGCCCGGCGGGGCCAATCCCGACCTCTTCGTCCTGTCGGTGCCCCTGGCCGAAGGCCGGGGCGGGCTGGCCATGCTGTCCTTCCTCGGCGGCTTTTCCTCGGCCACCTCGATGGTCATCGTCGCGGCCATGGCCCTGTCGACCATGGTGTCGAACCACGTGGTCATGCCGATCTGGTTCAGCCTGCGCCGGGGCGGGGCCAGCTTTTCCGGCGACGTGCGCAGCATCGTCCTGCAGGCCCGGCGGATCTCGATCGCCGGGATCATCGCCCTGGGCTATTTCTATTTCAAGCTGTCGGGCGGCGGCGTGGCCCTGGCCTCGATCGGCCTGGTGTCCTTTGCCGGCATCGCCCAGATCCTGCCGGCCCTGGTCGGCGGCATCTTCTGGCGCGGGGCCAGCCGGGCCGGGGCCATGGCCGGGCTGATCGTGGGCTTTGCCGTCTGGCTTTATACCGCCCTTCTGCCCGGCCTGGGCATCGGCGTCATGCCCCACGAGATCGTCTCGGCCGGGCCTTTCGGCATCGCCTGGCTGCGGCCCTATGCGCTCTTCGGCATCTCGGGGCTGGATCCGCTGGTGCATTCCGCCCTGTGGAGCCTGACCCTGAACACGGCCGTCTTCTGCCTGGTCTCGCTCTTTACCTTCCCCTCGCCGCTGGAACGGCTGCAGGGCGCGCAATTCGTCAATGTCTTCGATCATTCCGCCGGCCCGCGCGGCTGGACCCGCTCGGCCGCCCAGAGCGAGGACCTGATGATCATGTCCCAGCGGATCCTGGGCGCCGGCCAGGCCCAGGCCCTGTTCCAGCGCGAGGCCGAGCGCCAGGGCCTGCCCGGCCATCTGCCCGATCCGACGCCCGATTTCCTCAGCCGGCTGGAACGCGAGCTGGGCGGATCGGTCGGCGCGGCCACGGCCCATGCCATGGTCGGCCAGATCGTCGGCGGCTCGTCGGTGTCGGTCGAGGATCTCATGGCCGTGGCCAATGAATCGGCCCAGATCCTGGAATATTCCAACCAGCTCGAAGCCAAGTCGGCCGAGCTGGCCCGCACCGCCCGGCAATTGCGCGAGGCCAACGAGAAACTGACCCAGATCTCGTTGCAGAAGGACGGGTTCCTCAGCCAGGTCAGCCACGAGCTGCGCACGCCGATGACCTCGATCCGGGCGTTTTCCGAGATCCTGCGCGATCACGACGGTCTGCAGGCCGAGGACCAGAAGCGCTATGCCGCGATCATCCTCGACGAGGCCCTGCGCCTGACCCGGCTGCTTGACGACCTGCTCGATCTCAGCGTGCTGGAAAGCGGCCAGGTCAACCTGAACCTGCGCCAGGGCCTGTTGTGCGACGTGCTGGACCAGGCCGCGGCCACCGCCCTGACCGGGGCCGAACGGCCATTGACCGTGCACCGGCGGAGGGCCGACGAACAGGCCGATCTCTATACCGATCTCGACCGTCTGAAGCAGGTTTTCATAAATCTTGTCACGAATGCGCAGAAGTATTGTGACGCATCCAGCCCGACGCTGACGATATCGGTGCACATGATCGGCGGCCGCGTGGCGGTGGATTTCGTCGACAACGGCAGCGGAATCCCGGCTGATGCGCAATCCATGGTCTTCGAGAAATTCGCCCGCGTGGCGGCGGAAAAGGCCGGTGGGGCCGGGCTGGGCCTGTCGATCTGCCGCGAGATCATGACCCGCCTGGGCGGCGACATCGTCTACCTGCCCGATCGCGGCGGCGGGGCGTTCCGCGTGACCCTGCCCAAGATGCTGCAAGTTGCGGCACAATAGGTGGGGTCGGCCAAAGGGTCCGGCTAATCGGCCTGCGGTAATCGGATCGTAACCCTGTGGGGGCTAGGACTGGATCAACTCCGCGGCGGCCTGGTCCGTCGGTGGGGGAATCGTAGGCAGGACAAGGCAGCGGAGTTGGAATGGTGACGGGCGTCAGGCGCAAATTGGCCACCGGACGCGAAGCCGCGGCGCCGGCGGACCTGGCGCTGCTGCGCGCGTTCCGCAAGGCGTTGCCGCGTGTCGCCGACGAGACGTTCGGCCTGGCCCTGTCGCTGATCGGGGCGCATCAGCGGCGCATCGCCCTGGCCGACCTGTCCGAAGGTCTGGAAGACGGCTGGCTGCTGCTCAGCCTGTCGGCCCCGCCAATGGCCCGGGCCGGCGTGCTGATGGATCCGGTGCTGGTCTCGGCCCTGGTCCAGCACCAGACATTGGGCGCCGTGGCCAAGGAGATCTCTCCCGACCGGCGCCTGACCGGCACCGATGCGGCGCTGGCCGCGCCATTGATCGACGATCTGTTGAAAAAGCTGCGCGGGGCCACGCCTTACGCGGCGTTGCGGGTCGAACGGCGGATGCCCGACGTGCGCAGCCTGCTGTTGCCCTTCGATGCCGAAAGCTACCTGCGGGCCGAGCTGACCGTCGACGTGGCGGTGGGAATGCACCAGGGGCGGATGATCTTCCTGCTGCCCGATGCGCCGCCGCCCGAGCCTGACACCGTCGAACGCGAACCCGGCGAGCCGGTGCTGATGAAAGACACCGCCATGGCCGTTCATGCGGAGCTGCGCGCGGTTCTGGCCCGGGTGTCGCTGCCGCTGGATGTGCTCAACGGGTTGCGGCCGGGACAGGTTCTGCCGCTGGCCGAGGCGCGGATGGAAAAGACCGAGCTGGTGTCCATCGACGGTCGCCGCGTGGGTACGGGGCGGCTGGGCCAGGCCGACGGGTTCCGGGCGGTGCGGATCAATCCCCTCGGCCACAAGCCGCCGCCGCTCGAAGACAGTTTCACGGCCCATGGCGGCCGGTCCCCCGGGCGCATGGGCGAGATGGCGGGCCTGGGCGGTGGTCCGGGGGCGGCCATGGGGCCTGGCGACGATCTGGGTGGTTTCGGCGGGGGAGAACCCGGCGGCATCGGTGACCTGGGGATGATGGGTGATGCCGGGCCAGGGGGCGATGCCGGCATGCTGCCGGACCTGGGCGGGCTTGGCGGCGAGGATCCGGTCGACGGATTCTCGACCGAGGATGCCGCGGCCGAGATATCCGAGCTGGCCGGCCTGCCGTCACTGGGCGATGACGGTGGCCTGCCTGACCTGCCGGACCTGCCCGATCTGCCGGACCCGATGAACGAGCTGGCCGAGCCCATGACCGGTCTGCCCGACCTGGATGGCAACGGGCGATAGGCCGGGCAGGGGCAGGGCGAAAGGTGAGGCAACCGCTTGACACGGCATGGCCCCCGCGTTTGTCGCTCAGGGCTCAGGGCTCAGGGCTCAGGGCTCAGGGCTCAGGGCTCAGGGCTCAGGGCTCAGGGCTCAGGGCTCAGGGCTCAGGGCTCAGGGCTCAGGGCTCAGGGCTCAGGGCTCAGGGCTCAGGGCTCAGGGCTCAGGGCTCAGGGCTCAGGGCTCAGGGCTCAGGGCTCAGGGCTCAGGGCTCAGGGCTCAGGGCTTATTTGCGTGCGGCCTCGTGCACATGCGAAAGACTGGCGCGACGGAGCGGAGATTTGATGTGGAGGTACACAGGCAGAATAGATGTGGAAGCGTCTGGTGTGACCGGCTCAAAGCGGTCGCGGGGCCAACGAGGCTCATGGAGCCAAGAGCGCTTAAGGTTCCGGCGGCGACCAAGGATACAATAATCGTCGTGGGCACAACAGCCGTCGTGGGTGCCGCAGAGGTCGCGGATGCAGCAGAGGTCGCGGATGCAACAGAGGTTGCGGATGCAGCAGAGGCCCGGGTGCAACAGAGGCCGTGGATGCAACAGAGGTTGTGGGCGCAACAATCGCCAAGGACCCAACCGCGGTCAGATGACGACGGCCCGAATGTGCCGGGCCCGGGCGTCATCGCGCCGGGCCTCGCGGCAATCGGCTCAGCCCTCCAGGGCGGGGCGCAGCTGTTCCAGGTTGTAGCCGGCCTCGGCCGCCTGGCCCAGGATCTGGTCGGCCGGCATCTCGCCCGCCTGGCCCAGGGCCCAGCAGATCGTCGACCGCGTGCCCGAGGCGCAATAGGCCAGCACCGGGCCGTCCGCATCGTCGATGTAACACCGTTGCAAGGCGACATTCTCGGGCGTCATGGTCTGATGGGTCAGCGGCAGGATCTGGAAATCCAGCCCGGCCTCGCGGGCCGCCGCGGCCATGGCCTCGGCATGGTGGCTGGGCGGAATTTCCGCGTCCGGCCGGTTGCAGATCACGCGCTTGAACCCGGCCTGGGCGATCAGGGGCAGATCGGCCATGTCGATCTGGGGGCTGACACTGTAAGTGTCGGTAATCTTGCGCAATTCCATTCAGGAAGCCTCCGCCAAACGGTCGATCCGAGCCCCGATCGCGGGGGCCGCCCTCATGCCTACCAGCATCGCGGCCATGAAGACAAGGCCACCGGCCCCGCCATAGCCCAGCGAGGCCACCGCCGGCCCCGGGCACAACCCGGCCAACCCCCAGCCCATGCCGAAAAGCACCGATCCCAGCACCAGCCGGTGTCCGATGCGAGGCGCGGGCGGCGGCGGAAAATCGCCCCCGGCCAGGGGCTTGCGCCCGCGGGTCAGCCGCCAGGCCAGAATCATCGGCAAAATCGCCCCGCCCATGACAAAGGCCAGCGTCGGATCCCATTGGCCAAAGACATCCAACCAACCCTGGACCTTGTCGGTATCGGTCATGCTCGACAGGAACAGCCCGGCGCCGAACAGCCCTCCGGCGAGGATCGAGAACACCAAGCGCATCAGATCACCCCCAGAAAATGACGGAACACCACCACGGTCAGCCCGCCGGCCAGGATGTAGAACACGGTGGCCACGATCCCGCGCAGCGAAAAGCGCGAGATGCCGCAGACGCCATGGCCCGAGGTGCAGCCATTTGCGATGCGCGTGCCGATCCCCACCAGCAAGCCGGCCGCGATGATCACTGCCCAGCTTTTTGTCAGGTGGGTGTCTGCCGTCCGCCCGGTCAGCAGGAACAGCACCAGCGGCACGGCGAACATGGCCGCCAGGAAGCCCAGCCGGTCGCGGGCCGTGTTCCGGCCGCTGCCGTCGACCAGCCCGCCGATGATGCCGCTGGCCCCCATGATCCGGCCGACGCCCAGCAGGTAGACCGCCCCGCCCGTGCCGATCAGAAGCCCGCCGAGCAGGCCATAAATCCAGTCAATCTGCATGGATCCGCAAGTCCCTTTCTTGGTCGTCCCCATCTTGCCACCGAGAATCACCAGTCCTGCGGCGCGCACCCGCATCCGCCCGAACCTCGGGGATCAGGCCGCGCGAGTGCCCGGAAAACCGGCAAGAGCCCGCCACCGGCCCGGTTGCGTGGGCCAGCGGCGCAGGTCGGCACCGGCGCGGATCCGCAACAGAAGCGTCGGGATTCTCTGGGTAATACATATACGTATTTTTGAATGTGACACAAGAGCGATACTTCGCTGACCGGAATTGAGGCATGTCAAGGAAGTGTTAGCACCTTAGTCTATATTGCCATGTGACGCGGCCGGGTGAGGGCGCGCGTCGCGTAACCAGGGGAGGACGACATGAGCGATCTGAATAAGGTGGCGCGGGACCTCGAGGTCCGCATCAACGGGGCCACGGCTGCCGGCCGCATTGCCCTTCAGCCCGAGCTGGAAGGGCTCTTGCGCAGGATGGAACGCGACGGCCAGCATGTGCCGGCGCGGCTGCGCAATCTTGACGCGGAACTGGTCAGCGAAGTCATCGAGGCCCGGTTCGACAACGTGCCGCTCTAGGGCGGGCCGACCAGACCCCCAATATCAAGTACCCCCAAGATCATGCATCGCGCCGGCCCTCCGGCGCGATGTTGTCATGACTGGGGGCAGGCCACAGCCGGCAGGTCACAGGGAAGAGGCCCGCGGCAAACTGGAACGGGGCGGGGCGATCAGCCCAGGAAGATGCCCAGGATCACCAGCATCAGCCCGATGACCGACACGAAGAGCGCGCCGAGGTTGTAGGGCAGCACGGCCTGGACCGCCGCACGCAACTCCTCGTCGTCGCTGGTGCGTCGGCGCGCCTGCATCACGCGCAGGATCGACCAGATCAGCCCGGCCAGACCCAGGATCGACAGGGCGGCGCCCGCCCAGACCATCATTTCCATCAGACGCGCCCCCTTCACTGATCGCGACCCGCGGCTAACCGATCGCGGGGCAGGGCGCAAGGCCCGGCCCGCGGGGCTTGCGATACGGGCCGGGGGAGGGTAATCGCGATACGCCATTCATGACAATGCGCCCGAGCAGGCCGGAACCGGCAAACCACAGGCACAACGGAGATCCCGATGGACGAGACCCCGACCGAAGCGAATTACCGCGTGACCGCAGACGAACTGCGCCAGTTCATCGAACGCTACGAACGGCTGGAACAGGAAAAGAAGGATCTGGCCGAGCACCAGAAAGAGGTCATGTCCGAGGCCAAGGCCCGGGGCTATGACACCAAGGTCATGCGCAAGATCATCGCCCTGCGCAAGCGCGACAAGGACGACATCGCCGAGGAAGAGGCGGTGCTTGAGCTCTACAAGGAAGCGCTTGGCATGATGTAAGCTGGGCCGGTCCGCCGCGCCCGCCAGGGGCGCCGGACCGCCCGCCATGCCACACCGTCGCGCGCCGGTCCCCGGGGCGCGACACCGAAGCCTCAGGGCGCGATGACCGTCACGCCCGGGATCTGCCGCACGGCTTCGAAATCGGCGTCGTAGATATCGGTCATTTCCTCGACCAGCGCATCCGACCAGCCGGGCATTTCCAGCTCTTCGATGAGCTCGTCTTCCAGCGCGTATTTTTCCATGAAGATGGCCATGACGCGCCGTTTCTGCTCTTCGGTCATCACCGGGTGATCGGCCAGGTAGGCGCGGAACCGCCGCATGCCCTCGGTCGAGATGATCGCGCCCAGCAGGTCGAAGCTGCCGATGACCTTCTCGCCCTCGGGCAGGCCGGCCATGGCCCGGATGATCGAGCCCCAGATCAGCGGGGTATCCTCGTTGCACCAGACGGTGATCGGGATGGCCGGGTTCAAAACGCGCATGGCGGTGATGCTTTCCGACCAGCGGATGTCGCGCGGATCGACGCCTTCGAGGAAATCGTCCAGCTCTTCGCGCGGCGATTCCCGGTAGATCGCGGGCAGCAGGGTGGCCGGATTGCGCAGGCCCATGAAGATTTCCAGGTCGTCATCGGGAAACAGCCGGCGCATCTGGCTGATCTTTTCCTGGGCATTGGGATAGAGCAGCCCGTCACGCAGGGCGGCACGGGGGGCGCCGAAGAAATGGGCGTTGGACAGGATCATCCGCCCGGCCTTCTCGTCGTCGAGAATGGCATCCAGCAGGACGTCGCGGGCCTCGTCGCGCGGGGTCGTGCCGCGCATGGCGTTCAGCGTGTCCTTGAGCAGCTTCTTGTAGCGCCCGGGCCCGGGCACGGCGACCCCGCGGCGCGAGAAGTCTTCCTTGTTGCGCAGGAGGCATTTGATCAGGCGGTCGTCTTCGGTGAAATGCGCGCCGGTGTGAAGGATGATCTGCATGGCTGCCGATTGGGCCTGACGTGTAAGCGGTGGATTGTCCCGAGGTAATACGTCACCGGGGTCCGGTCAAACCCGTTCGGCTGCCGCGGGCGGCGATGCGCCACGGATTGCGGCTTGCGAAGGCCGTGGTTTCGCAGTATCCGGTCGCCCACGCCCCTATAGCTCAGCTGGTAGAGCAACTGATTTGTAATCAGTAGGTCCGCGGTTCGAGTCCGTGTGGGGGCACCACTCATCATTGATATTATTGAGGAAAATCAGTCTTTAGGCTGATGGTCCCCCATCTGGTCCCCCACGCCGGTGATGAAATCCATCACCTCTTGCACCACAACAAAGGTCAAGCCAGCGCGTTTGTGGAGACGAATGTGCCCCTTTTCCGCCCACCGATAGAGAGTGGCCCGTGAAATTCCGAATGTCTCTTTCGCTTGGCTCGGCCGGCACGTAACTGGTGTGGCCATCAGATCACCCCCAGTGCAGCAGCGCCGAAGATGGCCGCCAGGGTGGCGGGTGCGCCGATGGCCCATGCGATGAGCGCGGCCGTCAGCTGGTCGATGGTCATCATGCTGCGATGTCCTCCATGGCGTGCGCGCTCCATTGTGCCGCGGCTGCGTTCATCATGCCGGGAAAGGACCGGCTGCGCAGTCGCGCCCGATCGGGCCCCGGGGGCATCCGGTGGACGCGGTTCCACCGGCGCCAGTCTTCCGTCCCGCGATCGGGCTCCTCCAGGGGGGCGGTCTCGACCAGCTCAGGCAGTCCGCGCAGATACCAGCCGGTCGCCTTGTAGGCCGGTTCTCCGAACCAGTGCGGCTGAACCATCTGTGGGGCGGGCAAGTCGCTCGGCATCCGGTCCCGAGCGAGGTCGTTCATTTCCGGGTTCTCGATCGCGACCCGCTCAATCGGTGCAGACCAGCAGGCGGTAAAGATGCTGACGCCTTCCTCGAATTCAGCGCGCATGTCCGGCCAGGTGCGTCCCCGCGGCAGCTGCTTCGGAGGCGTCCATTTGCCTGGTCCGCTCATCCAGCGCCGGCCGGAGCGGCACAGGCGTGTGCAGGGCGGATGCATGACGGCCAGCAGGTCCCAGCCTTCTGCCAGGATGCCGTCGCGGATGTCGCACAGAATGTGGCGGTTGTTGCCATCCTCAGCCGGCGCGATATCGCAGGACCAAACGTCGTGGCCGAGAGCGGCGAATGCCCTTCGTGCGATGCCGCTGGTCTCGCAGCCGATCAGGACGCGCATCGAATTCATTCCGCCGCCGCCCGTGGCTGGGCTTGAACCTGCCGAAGCAGGCCCCGAATGCGATCTGCGGCGATCGCGTTGCGGCTTCCCCCGGACAACTTGGCCCGGGTTCGGCATTCCTCAGACAGTTCGACAAGGTCGACCTGGTCGACCACTGTCTTGAGGTCGAGCTTGAGGAAACGCTGGTCCGTTGCAAGAGCTCGAAACCACGCTGTCAGGATTGATCCGCCAAAGAGGGACGGATCGTCTGCGCCATGCTCAGAGTTCTTGAGCGCCGCCAGGCCGGTGGTCACCACGGCGGCTTCGCCCGCCTCCACGGTCTTTGCGATCAGCCTTATGGCGTAGACCTCGCCGGGGAGTTTGGCGGATGCCGTCTTGTTCGACGTCATGAGCGTGCACCCGGCCGCCGAAACCGCCTCGTGCGCATCAACAGCCCAGGCCTCACGTGCTGCAAAGGCGGCTCGGTAGACCTGGAATAGGGTGATGTTCATGACCGTGCCGTTTATGGCGGAGAACGCGGCCGCCTGTTCGGACAGGGTCATCGGAACGACCATGCAGGGAACCTCGCGGATTCCGCATAGCGCGGCTGCATGGGCCCGGTGCTGGCCGTCAATGATTGCGAATTTCCCAGAGCCGGCCGGCGCGACCTGGCAGGCGCCGAACCGTTGCCAAGAGAAGTTGCTGCCGATCTTGGTAATCTGGCGCCAATTGCTGACCAGCAGCGGGCGCTGGTACGTGTCATCGAGGATCAGCCGGCTGACCGGGATCCATCGCAACTCGGGCGGTGGACCTGGGTTGCAGCTCAGTTGCGGCCTGCTGCCAGTGTCGACGGTTCGAACGCTCATGCCGGTCTCCTGTCGGTTGGCCGCGGCGGGGCCGCCGGGGAGGAAAAAGCCCCGCCGCGTCATCCCCGCCCGCTCCTTCTCGGGCGTGGATCTCGGTGTTGGAAAAGGGCCGGGGCCTGGGCCCCGGCCAAGTGGGCCGCTTGCGGGCAGATGTGGGACGCAGCGGCCAGCAGTCTCAGGTGTCGTCGATGACGTCGCGATCGACGGCCCGCCCGCCGACGATGCCGGCGGCGGCATAGGCCGCGCCCGCGGCCGTGGCGAAGAGGATCGAGATCCGGGCCCCGGCCTCGTCCTGGATGACCAGGCGGTGTTCGCCGCCGATCTCCCGGGCTTCGGCCGTCAGTGCCCTGCACATGCTGAACGTGAAGTTCATGCGGCGGCCGGGCGGGCCGCGCGGAAGGCGGCGGTGTTGCGGATCAGGTCGCGGCGGCGCTCGACAGTCTCCTGTTCGGTCGCGAGGCGGGCCCAGGCCAGGATCGCGCCATAGGCGCTGCCGTGGCGGCCGGTCTGGTGGCCGTAGAGGCGCAAGCTTGTGCCCTGTTCGGTTTCGTCCAGGTCCATGGGCTGCCAGCGCAGGATGGCGCGCAGGTCGTCTTCGGTGTGGCCGGCCGAGGCGGCTAGCAGGATGCGCTCGCCCAGATCGTAGGCGCGGCGCTGGCGGCGGGTCGTGGTGGGGTTGGTCATGTTGGGCTCCGTCAGGCGCGGCCGAAGAAGAGCGGCAGGCCGGTCTCTTCCGCTATGCGGGTTGCGATTTGTTCGAAGTAGGCGCGGCGCATGTATTCGACCCTGCGCCAGGCAAAGCCCAGTTGCAGGCCTGCCGGTGTGGGCTTCCAACGAAACAGGCATTCGAGCTGAACGGGTTCTTCGCCATGGTAGAGCGGAATGTTCAGGAAGAAGCTGCGCGGGATGACGATGTCGCCCTTCACGTGCGTCTCGGTTTCGTAGCTGAACGCTCGGTCGCCGTTTTCGAGGCGCGTCTTGGATGAAAATTTGGCGCCCTGACTGGCTTCCAGATCCCTGCTGATCTCGATCATGACGCTGGGTTCGGGGTCGGCGATGTCGACGGCATTCTCCTCCAGGAAGCGGGCAAATTCTTCCTGTGTATGCATCGGGCCTTCGGCCCCGTTCCAGCGGGCGTATTCTTCCGATGCGCGCAACACGAACGTCACCCGGTGGTCATCGTGGCTTGGTGACAGGGGGTTCTCGGCGGCGTTGTGGTGGTGCCAGTCAAGCCGGGCCGTGATCGCGCCGCTGTCATTGTCTGCGATCAGCACCGAATTGTCCGAGCGGAACCGGTTGATGTAGGCGATGGCCGATTCCGCCTTGTCGACCGTCACGCTTTGGCTGATTTGCGGCGGCAATGCATAGTCATCCTCGATGACCTGGGCGGTGAACCCGCGCGGCAGCATGAGGATCTTGTTTCCGTTGTGCCCGTCGACGACGGGGGCGGACACGCGGGCGGCTTCCAGCGCGGCGTCCAAGGCCCGGACTGGGTGCGCGGCAGCGGCGGTGCTTGCATGGTCTTCCATGGGTTGGCTCCTCTTGGTCATTCGGCTGCCCTCTCGCGGCTGCCGATGTAGTCTTCGATGTCGGTTTGGTTCGGGTCGGATCGGCTCAAGCGGCCGTGATTGGCCCAGTAGATGCCGGTACCGATCGCGCGGGCCGGCACCTTCACCGTCACGGTCGGATTGATCTCGATCTGGCCGGCCTTGTTGACCGAGACCGCCATGTTCATCGTCAGGCTCCCCTTGCCGCCGCGCTCTTCCAGCGCGTCGACCAGCTCGGCGAGGCGGTCGTCGGCTTCGGAGATCAGCGCGCCGCGACGGAACGACTGCAGGAAGGTCAGAAAGTTGAGGTCTTCGGGTTTCGCCATGTCGGTCTCCCATCGGGTTTGCCGCGAGCTGCCCGGCGTCTTCGGCGGCTCCGTACCTGACGGCACACTAAGTTCACAAAAACTGGACTGTCAACAAAAATGTCCAGAAATATTGGACTTTGACTGAGCTTGAGGCGAATCCATCTGCGCTCAGGGCCGGAGTGGCGTGTGAGCTTGGCGGCCTCGTTTGGCCCCTTAAGTCGTTGGGTGTGGGTGGATGGGGTGGGAAACAATGCCCGGGGGGCTGTGTGATAGTTCACACTGGCAACTAAAAGCGCTCCGCCCGAGGTTGCGGCGAAGCGCTTTGCTCTACCTTGCACGTATTAAGGAAGGTCACCGATTGTTGTTTTGGGGGGAGATTGATGTCTAAAATTACAATGATTTTGGTTAGGGGTGCTGTCTTTCTCGATGTCGATCTGAACTGGATTTTCGATCCCATTCATCGTTGGCGCGCTGGAGGGCGTCAAACAGTCTTTCTTGGACGTCGCCGGGCAGCTGGGCGACGTCGCCGTTCATCATGAAGTTAAAGTCGATGCGATAAGCCCGATATAGGTGGGTCATGACATCTCTGTTCGGGTAGCTAATCCCGTTTTCGGCGTTGCTATAGACGGTTTTCGATACGCCGCATTCTTTGGCAATTTCCTGGGCTTGCTTCCCGGTAAAAAGGCGGGCCGCGCGCAGGCGGATGGCGCAGGCTGCGAGGCCTGTGTCTGATGTCCTGGCTAGGCGCGTCATGGTCTCGAAGTGCATGTCAGGCTTATACCTGTGATCCAAAAAACTTGAACTGCCGTCGGTCTGGATATTGAAAGTTCATTTTTTTTGGATTAACGCTTGGGTATGAGACCAGTTCAAGACATCGCGACAGTCGCAGACCTTTGCGAGTTGATTGGCCGAAAGGCCATACAGGACCGCGTTGGCGTAGGGAAAACGGCCGTCAGCGCTGCCGTCTCCAGTGGCCAGTTGCCGGCCAGGTGGTTCTTGGCGATCCGTGCGCTCTGCGATGAGCGCGGTGTCGCATGTCCGGAGAGGTTGTTCAGTTTCCTCGATGTGCGCGATCCCGGCGAAGCGGAGACGGTCGAATGACCGCCCCCGTCCGTTCCTTTCCTGTCCAAAACCACCATTCACATCCAATGGATAGGACACGGCGTGTGGAAAAGTCTTTCAGAAAATCGGCGCTTCCCAGCGAAGAGCAGCCGCTCAAGGACCTGGTGATCAAGGCCCTGTGGGCCGAGTTTTCCGGCCATGACAGCGAGCAGGGGCTGGCGGAGGAGGCACGGCTTTACTTCAGGGACAAGAAGGGCGAGCCGATCTCGGCCCGAACGATCCGGTACTGGCTGCGCGGCGACACCCTGCCGAGCGCGCTGCATCTGTCGGCTCTGATCACGATGCAGCCGGGGTTGTTCCTCGGCCATCTGCTGGGGAGGCGGGACTCATGAGGGCGTGGTTGGGCCACTGGCTTCTGGCCATGTCCCGGCGGCCGGCCCGTTGGGGCTGGCCCAAGGTGTCACGGTGCCTGTTCTGCGCCGGTGAAAAACTTTTCAAGGCCGGGAAGGCAGGGAATTCATGACCTGTCCGGTCGGAACCGAGATCCCCGCGCCGCAGGGGGCAAGCTGCGGCATGAGCGCGGACGGGCGCGAAACCCGGTCGTGTTTAACCCCCCTGAATGAGAACGGCTCGGGCCTTCGGGCCCGGGCCACCTCGGGCGGGGTTTCCTTATGAGCGGCGCGCAGGCGATCCGGCCGATAGAAACTGTCGATCTGCCGGCCGGCCAGTGGGTCTGGCGGATCACCCGCCACCCCGAGACGGGTGTGGCTTTCGGCATTCACGAGCCGGAGCTGCGGATCGAGCGGGCGCTGATTTCGGGTTTTACCGATGAGCGCACCGCGGCGCAGTTGCGGCGGCTTGCTGATGAAATCGACCGAATGCGCGGGCGGCTGTGACCTCGGGGTCACTGCATGCCTGCGCGTGAACGACAACCAGGAGGGGTGCATGTCCATCAGTTTCCTGCGGCCGAGGCCGACTGGATCAAACCCGAAGCTTCCGCTCTGTCGACTGCATCTGCAGCGCTGTTGTGGGGCCTGCGTGCATTTCACCGGTCCCCGGATCCGTTGCGTGGCGGCCTGCGCGAAGCGTGGTCTTGAGGGCGTGAACGGCGGTCGGGTTGTCGATTGCGAATATTGGTCGCGAAAGAGCGAGGGGCAGTGATGGGTGATGTTTCCCCGCCTCGGCGCTTGTCTTGCGGCGCCTATGATCCGGTGTCCTTATGGTGCTGGTTGCGCGCATGGGATCACATGCCGGATCCGGAGGTGGCAGATCGCCTGGAGCTGGAGCTCCACCGCGTTGCCTACTTGCGATCCGAGGGCGGCAATGCCGCGCTGCGCCGGGATGCCGAGGTCGCGCGGCCGGGGCTGTTCGCCAAGGGGCGGCGCCCGATCCCGATCGGCTTCGGGTTGGAGTGGTCGGAAGCGCGGCGCCAGTCCGATCTCATGGAAAAGTATCGCGTGGCGGACGTCACGATCAGGCGCTGGCGGACAGACGCCTGCCTGCCGATGCGGTCACCCGGGCCGAACATCAAGGTGCCAGACGGATTTGTCGCGGCATACGAATCCGGGGCGCCGCTTGCCTATTTTCTGAGGGTGTTCGGGATGTCACCGGACACGGTGTATCGCAAGGCGCGACGCCTTGGCCTGTCTGTCGAGGGCAGGTATGCGGCGCGATTGAAGCGCGTGGTCCTGCGACGCCGGGCGCGAGAGAGGCGGCGCAAGCTGGCAAAGCAGATGGAGGTGTCGCCGGTCGTGCCCGAGGGAAGCGAGGCGCATAGCCCGCCGGCGGACCGGCTACCCGTCGCGCCGGTCGCGCCGCGGTCGCGCAAATTGTGCTGTGCGCCTCGGGCCAAGCAGCAGGATGAGGTGGGCATGAATGTGCCCGCGGCGCTGCGCGAGGTCGTGCTGGCAACCGGGGGGCGCTATGCCGGGCTGGCCGATGTAGCCGCCGACCAGGGGCTCACCCTGGCGCGGGTCCAGCAGATCTGGCACGCGGCGCGCGGGGCGTCGGCATGACGGCGGCGGCGCAGATGCGGGTGATATCGTCTGAGCAGTGGCGAGACGCGCGGTTCCAATGGCTGGAGGCCGTTCGGCGGGACCGGAGCCTGACGACGACGGTCCGCCTCGTGGCGCATTCCCTGGCGCTTGATTTTGCGCATCACAGGACCGGCGAATGCTATCCATCGGCCGCGGCCGTGGGGCGGGACATGGGGCTGTCGACCGACACAGTGAAGCGGGCCTTTGCCGATCTGGTGGCCGCTGGATGGATTTCGCGGGTCAGGGGAGGTGCCGGCGGGCGAGGCAAGGCGGCTGAGATCCAGTTCCTCTCCAAGGCCCGGATCGTTGCAATAAAGAGGGGCACCGGTGCCCCCGTTTCCGGGCGCCGAAAGGGGGGCGCGGATGCCCCCGTTTCCAGTGCCTCAAAGGGGGGAGCCGGTGCACCTGTTTCCCGATTCCAAAGGGGGGCACCGGTGCGTGAAAAGGGGGGCACCTGTCCCCCTCCCTATATAGAACCATATTTTAACCATAGGGGTCCGGCTGCGGATTTGGACGCAAAATCCGAGTTCTGGGAAGGCAAGATTCTGGCCGGTTCCTTCATCCCGCAAAATGCCATCACGAGAGCCGTTGTCGAGCGGATCAGGGAGCGGGGTCTCGTTGGCGACGATGTGCTCAAGCGGAAGGGGTTGATCTGATGGCAACGGCGGAACGAGCAGAGAAAGGCGAGGATGGGGCTGGCAGCAACAGGGACCGGATCCGGTCTCTGCTTTTCGATGGTCTCGGGTTTCGGCTGAAGCGGGGCGTCGATGCCGAGGCGCACGCTCAGGCGCTGGACCGGTTGGCCGACGACCTGGCCTATCTCGACGACGTCGAGCTGCAGGCGCTGCGGCGAATGGTCGAGGTTCATGGCGAGGGGGCGGCTCGAAACATCTGGCCCGGCCTGGCGACCTTCCGGGGCATGGCCCAGATCATCCGGCCGCGGCCCGTCGAAGAGCTGCCGGCGCTGCGGCGCTGGTTCGCGTCGGTGGAGGGGCCGAAGGCGCTCAAAGCCGGGACGCTGGTCGAGACGGCCGATTTCTTCGAGCGCCGCCGGCGGCCGCCGACACGTCCAGGCGAGATGAACCTGATCGCGGAGAATGCCCGGCGCAACGAGCGCCGGCTTGCGGTTTTCGATGAGCGGGTGTCGCTCGGCCGGGCGGTGGACCCGGATGAGCGCGCCTGGGCGGAGCGCTACCGGGCGCGGCTGGGTGACTTGAGGGCGATCGTTGAGACAGGCGAGGTGGGAAAATGAGCTATGAGCGCGGGCAGATTGTGCCGCTGGACTACGAGCGGGCGCCCTTTGGCGCACCGATGGCCCCTTGCTGGTTCATCCTTCTGGTGCCGCCGCAGAAGGAGGCGGGGGCCGCTGCCTGGGCCCGCAGGGCTGGGGCCTTGGAGACCTGGTTCCCGACCGAGAAGGCTTGGCGGTTCCGGGGTGGCAAGGCTGCGGCGCGGCGCAACAAGGTCGAGTATCGGCGTTTGATCGCGCCGGGATATGTGTTCGTTCTGACTGACCGGGTGCCGGCCTGGGACGTGATCCGGCAGCGCTCGATCGGCCGGGTGTCGGGCGTGGTCAGCCGGGATGGTGCGGCCTGCGCAATTGCGACAGATGAGCTGGCGAACATGGCGCAAGTCCCTCAGCGACTGGAGCGCATGAGGCGTGCCGAGGACGAGCGTCGACGCTTTGCGCGACAGGCGAAACACCCTGTTGCAGGGCAGATGGCCCGGATCTGCGAGGGCCCCATGAGCGGTTTCATGGTCGATGTGGAGCGGGTCCACGCGGGAATTGCTCACTGGATTATCAAGGGGATACGCGGGAACTGCAGGGTCGATGCCATGGAGAGGGTTGACGGATAGCGAATCTGTCAGCATTTTTTGGGGCAATTCCGTGAGTAGCCGCCTGGACCGGTCGATAAGCGTGAAGATGCCTGCCCGCCTTGCAATAGCACCCCGGGCAGTGCTGATGCGTAAGCCATGACATAGCGCAAGATAACGCCGGCGGTTCTCGCCGGCTTTTCCATTTTCAGACCCAGCGGCCGGAGCAGACGTCCCTCGGATGTGGCCCCTGGTGCGGGGCCGGCAGGGCAGCGCCGGCCCCGGTCGGATACGCGACCCGTCTGCCGTTCACGCGAAGGATTGTTCCCATGCTGATGATGCCGATCGACGTCTCCGATTTCGAACGCGGCACCACCAGCTTCGAGCGCAAGCAGATGCCCTATGCCACGATGCTGGCGCTGAACGAGACGGCCGGCGAAGTGTTGGAGCATCAGAAGGACCGGATGCGCGTGGTCTTCGATCGTCCGACGCGCTTTGCGCTCAATGCGTTCATGGTCTGGCGGGCCAAGAAGTCGGACCTGCGGGCGGAGATCAAGGAACGGCCATCGGTCTCCGATCGCCACTTTCTGAAGGTGCAGGAACGCGGGGGGCAGCGTCCGCAGACCGGGCTTGAGCGCCTTCTGGATTCTCGGCTGGCCTATGGCGGGCAGATCTCTGCAGCGATCCCCGCCTCCGGCGCCCGGACGAACGTGGCGGGCAACTGGACGCCGGGCGAACGGAACCAGGTGCTGTCGGCCATCCAGTCCCAGCGGGACGGCGCCGCCAACACCACCGAGGCGTCGCGCTCGCGGCACAAGAAGCGGGCGCAATACTTCGTACCCTCCGAGGGATCGAAGCTGTCGGCCGGGGTGTGGAAGCGCTCGGGCAAGAAGAAGTTGTCCAAGGTGCTGCACTTCACGAAATCCATGCCGGCATACCGGAAGCGCCTGGGGTTCTACGACGGAGCGCAGGATGTGTTCCGCGCCAAGTTCCCGGTGAACTTTCGGAAGGCCTTCGCCAAGGCTCTGGCCTCGGCCCGGTAGCCAATGGGTCCTTCCTGGCGCCCCCGCCGCACGGGGGTAATTCGCACCCCGAACGGTTCGTGTTTCTGCATGCCGTTGGGGGGTGTGGTTGGGGTTGTTGTTGTTGTTCAAGGGGATGCGATCCGGCCGGGCCGGGGTGTGACGTGATGGACGAATTTGAGATTGCAGATCTGCGGGCGCGCCATCCGCTGCCTGACGGCATGCAGGACTCGATCGTGAACCGGTCACAGCTGGCCCTGGCGCTGAACGTGAGCGAGCCGACCGTCAGCAAGTACCTCGCCCAGGGGCTGCCCTGCGCGGAAGAAGGCGGCAACGGGCGCGAGTATGCGTTCAGCCTGGCCGATTGTTATGCCTGGCGCATGGCGCGCGACGCGGCGGCGCTTGCCCGGAAACGGGAGGGCGACCAGGCGGCCGCGGCCATGAACAGCCTGTTCCGCAACCTCGATGAGGATGAGCCCACCGCCGGCATGTCGGCCAAGGAGATCGCCGAGGCGTCCGATGCGGAGTGGCGTTGGCAGCGCGCGGCGGAAGGCCGGCGCGAGCTGGTGCGGGTGTCCAAGGTTCGCGAGCTGTTCGAGGGGGCGCTCGTGGAGATCCGAAACACCATGATCGCGATCCCGGACTTCGCGGAAATGGAGTTCGGCCTGAGCCCGGAGCAGGTGCAGAAGATCGAAGGGCGGTGTGATGCCGTGCTCGAACTGGCCCGGGCCCGGCTGGACGACATGCTGGCCCAGCCGGGTGACGTGGTTGCGATCAAGGGGCAGGAGCGCGACCAGGCATGATCCTGATGCCGGACCGTCGGATCGGTGCGCCTCTGGAGTTTCGCCCGCTGCCGGCGCTGGCCGACAGCCGCGAGATCCTGGCGGATGCGCTGCCGCTCCTGGAGCCGCCCAGCCGGATGACGGTGACGGAAGCCGCGGAGCGATATGTCCGTGTCCAGTCCCAGGGCGCCTGGACGCATTACGATCGCGAGGCGACGCCCTACATGGTCGAGCCGACCGACAGCGTGCGCTCGCGCCTGTTCAGGACGACGGCCTTCATGGGGCCGTCCCAGTCGGGCAAGACAATGGCCCTTCAGACCATCGCGCTGCATGCCGTGACGTGCGAGCCGAACCCGGTTCTGATCGTGCACATGTCGCGGCCTGAGCGCGACAAGTGGGTCGAGGAAAAACTCAACCCGCTGATCCTGAACAGCCCCGAGATCCACGACCGGCTGGGCAAGGGGCGGGACGACAGCACCTTCAGCCGCAAGCGGTTCCTCGGCATGCGGCTGACGATCGGCTATCCGACGCCGCAGGTGCTTTCGGGCGGCACCTACCAGCTGGTCCTGCTGACGGATCTGGACCACATGCCGCTTGTCCTGGGCGGCGCGGACAATCCGGAAGGCAGCCCGCCACGCATGGCGCGCCAGCGGATCCGCACCTTCCTGTCGCGGGGCGCGGTGTTCGCCGAGTCCTCGCCGGCCTATCCCGCGCTGGATCCGTCCTGGTCCGCGCCGGCGGAGACGCCGCATGCCTTGCCGCCCGTCGCGGGGGGCATTGCGCAGCTCTACAACCAGGGGACGCGGGCGCGGCTGTACTGGGAATGTCCCTGCTGCGGCGAGGAGTTCGAGCCGCGCTTCTCGCTGTTGCACTATGACCAGGAGATGGAGCCTGGCGCGGCGGGTCGGGACGCGGTGATGATCTGTCCGCACAATGGCTGCGTCATCGAGCATCGGCAGAAGGTCGCGTTGAACCGCGCGATCCTGAAGGACCGCGGGGGATGGCGGCACGAGGCCACCGACGGCCGACTCGTCGCACTGCACGATCGCGACATCCGAAAGACCGAGGTGGTCTCCTATGCGTTGAACGGGGCGGCCGCCGCGTTCTCGACATGGGCCGAGCTGGTGGAAAGCTTCGAGGCTGCGCGTCGCAAGTTCCTGACGCTCGGCGATGACACGGACCTGGCGACGCATAGCTACACCGAGGTCGGTTTGCCCTATGTGCGGCCGCGTCGGGATGACGATACCGAGCTGGACGCCCAGTTCCTCAAGGATCACGCGGCCCCGGGCGCCCGGGGCATCGTTCCGTCCTGGGCCGCGTTCATCACGGTCACGGTCGACGTCCAGGGCAGCTACTTTCCGGTCCAGGTGACGGCCTGGGGGGCGGATGGGCAATCCCAGATTGTCGACCGCTTCGATCTCACGCAGCCGCCGGTCGGCGCGCCGGGCGGGCAGGAGCGCAAGCTGGATCCGGGAAAATGGGGTGAGGATTGGGATGTCCTGGCGCCCCTGGCGGAACGGGCCTGGCCGGTCGAGGGGGCCGATCACGGCTTGAAGGCCGCGGCGCTGGTTGTGGATTTCCAGGGCGCGCCGGGCGTGTCCGACAATGCGGAGGCGTTCTGGCATGGCCGGCGTGACGCGGGGCAGGGGCGTCGCTGGTTCCTGAGCCGGGGCCAGCCCGGCTGGAAGGCCGCCCGGTTCTGGTATGGCGCCCCCGAGCGCAAATCGGGCGGTGGCAAGGGGCGGAAGATCAAGCTGCTGACGATCGGGACCGACCGGATGAAGGACACGGTGTCCTCGGCCTTCCTCAAGGCGTCGGGCGATGGGGCCGGGGCCATGCGCATCGGGCAGTGGATGCTTGCGACCGAGCATGCCGACTGGATTGCGGAATTCGTGGCCGAGGAACGGCTCGGCAAGGGCTGGGACAAGAAGGCCGGTCAGGTGAGGAACGAGGGGTTCGACCTTTGTGTCCAAGCGCGGGCGGTGGCTGAACACCTGGGTCTCCTGAAGCTGTCCTCGGGCCCGGCGCGGTCGTGGGCTACGCCGGGGGCCGGGAACAGCCTGGCGGTCGACCTGCGCACGGCAGGCGCCGGCGGGCCGCAGGCGGATGCCCGTGCCGATGCTCGGGAGACCGATCCGCCTGCCCGAAAGAAACAAAAGTCCCGGGGCGGATACCGGGTCACGAAAATGAACTTCCTCGAACGTTGAACAGGCTGGCATGGCGTACACGCAGACCGACATCGACAAGCTGAAGAAGGCGATCGCCCGCGGTGCCCTTGAGGTGCAGCAGGGCAACGAGCGCGTGCGCTTCGATTCCCTGGACAAGATGCGCGAGCGTGTCCGGCTGATGGAAGCCGAAGTGAACGGATCGACCCGGACCAGCGGTTTCAGAACCCTGACCCCGCGGACAGGCCGGGGGCTCTGAATCCATGGCAGGCATGAACGGTGGCATGAACTGGCTCGACCAGGCGATCACGCTTGTCGCGCCGGGATGGGGCGAGCGGCGCCTTGCGGCGCGGTCGCGTCTGAAGGTGCGCATGAACTACGATGGGGCCACGCGGGGCCGGCGGTCCGGCGGCTGGGCTGCCCCGTCGACGTCGGCGGACGCCGCCGGCACGCTGGGCGGGGCGCGGATCCGCATGCGGGACCTGGCGCGCGACATGGTGCGCAACCGGCCTTTCGCGGCCCGCGGGGTGTCGGTGATCCTGGGCAACGTGGTCGCAAACGGGATCCTGCCGTCGGTTGCCGCTGCTGACGCCGGTGTTCGGCAGGATGCGCAATCGGTGGTCGCCGAGCATCTTCTGTCCCCATGGCTGGATGCGCAGGGTGTCCTGTCGCTGCCGGCCATGCAGCGCGCGGTGATGTCGAACGTCGTCCAGGACGGGGAAATCCTGGTCCGTCGCCGGTGGCGGCAGGGGACGTTCGCCCGCGGATTGGCGCTGCCCTTCCAGGTCGAGCTGCTGGAGGCGGATTACCTGAACACCTGGTTGACGTCCTGGGGGCAGAACGAGGTGATCGAGGGGGTCGAATACGGCCCGACCGGCGCGGTCGTGGCCTATCACCTGTATCGACAGCACCCGGGCGGCGCGTCGCGGCGCATGAACCTTGAGAGCGTCCGCGTGCCTGCGACCGACATCCTGCATATTCGCCGGATCGATCGAGCCGGCCAGACGCGCGGGGTCAGTTGGTTCGCGCCGGTTCTTCTGACCCTCGGCGACTTGGCGGATTACCAGGAAGGCGAACTGCTGAAGCAGAAGATCGCGGCGCTGATGGCGGGGTTCATCACCAGTGACGACGACGATTACGAGCCGTCGAACGAGGACGGCGAGGCATTGGCCGAGGGGATCGGGCTGGCCTCGATTGAGCCCGGAACCTTCACCGAGCTTCCTCGGAACAAGTCGATCATCTTCTCCACGCCGCCGAAGATCGAGGGCTATGACGGTTTCATGCGGCAGACGCTGTCGGCGATCGCGATGGGACTGGGCATCACCTACGAGGCGCTGGCCGGCGACCTGTCCAAGGTGAACTTTTCCTCGGCGCGCATGGGCCGGATGGAAATGGACCGGAATGTCGAGGCCTGGCAGCAGCTGATCATGATCGACCAGTTCTGCAACGGGATCGGGCGCTGGGTCGCCGATGCCTGGGCCATCCGTTTCGGCGCGCCGCCGGGGTTCTCGCTGACCTGGACGCCCCCACGACGCCCGCTGATCGACCCCCGCGAGATGACCGCGCTGATTGCCGAGATCGATGCCGGGCTGAACAGCACGCAGCGCGGCATCCGCCAACTGGGCCGAGACCCCGAGGTGATCCGGCGCGAGCGTGCAGAGGACGCGCGGCATGCGCCCGCGCGCCCGCTCGGTGCGGCGTCGGGACCGGTCCCGGTCGCGGACGACGATGACGATGAAGATGATGAAGAGGAGCAAGAGACATGAACCCGGAAGATCTGATCATCGCGCCGGGCCAGATCGCGCTCGACGGATATGTCGCGGCCGACGAGGACGCGCGGTTCATGGATGGTGGCGGTTTTTCACCTGCGATGGTGCGCAACGCTCTCCGGCTGGTGCAGGGCGACGTGACGATCTGGGTCAACTCGCGGGGTGGAGATCCCCATGCCGGTGAAGCGATCCGAGCCATGATCGCCGGACACGCGGGCGAGACGCGGGTCATCGTGGCCGGGATGGCCGCCTCGGCGGCGTCCCTGCTGATCATGGGCGCGGCCCGGATCGAGATGACGGCCGGATCGCTGATCATGATCCATGACCCGCATTCCGTCGTCTTTGGCGATGCCGCTTCCCTGAGATCGCAGGCGGACGCGCTGGATGTCATGGCCGCCACCTATGCCCGGGTCTACGCCGCCCGGGCCGGAATGGGCGAGGAGGAGGTCCGCGACCTGATGCGGTCGGAAACCTGGTTCTCGCCCGACGCGGCAATTGCCACAGGCTTTGCCGACGCGATCTTCCGTCCGACCGAAATCGATGTCCCCGCGGAAATGTCCGCGCCGGCCGCCGGCCAGCGTGTCGACGAGGCGGCCGCACGCCGCGTGGTGGCCGCGATGTGTCGCAACGAGATTTCCCGCCCCGGCGCGGAATTCACGGCCGTTCCCGGCCACAACCAAGGGCCCGCAATGGCCGCAACAGGAGTTCCCGACATGGAACCTGAAGAAGACGCCGTCGTGACGGTGACCCCCGATGCCCCTGCCGCTCCGGCGCCGACCGCCCCGACCCAGCGCATGCATCTGTCCGAGCCCGCCGGTGGCCAGTCGGCCGACGCCGTGCGCGCGGCGGAGCGGACCCGCAACCGCCAGATCATGACCGCGGCCCGGCCGCACCTCGCCGCGGGTGCCTTTGACGAGGCCTTTGTCGACGGCCTGATCGACAGCGGTGTCAGCTACGAAATGGCCTCGGCGCAGATGCTGGAACGCCTGGCCGCCGCGCAGCCCGACATCGAAATGGCAAGCCGCTCGCGCCAGGCTTCGACGATCGTCCGCGACGAGCGCGACACCCGCCGCGAGGGCCTGACCATCGCGATGTCGGCCCGGCTGTCGGGCGATGCGATCGAGGATGATCGGGCCCGCCCCTATGCCTCGATGTCGATGCACGAGATGGCGGCGGCCGCGCTTGGCCGTTCGGCGCCCGGCTTCGGCAGCTTCGACAGCCGCGAACGGGTGCTGATGGATGCGTTCCACACGTCGAGCGATTTCCCGAACATCCTGTCGACCTCCGTCAACCGGATCCTTGAACGGCAGTACGAACTGACCGGGCGGACCTTCACGCAGATCTCCCGCGAGATGACGTTCAACGATTTCCGGACCCATGACGTCGTTCGCCCGGATGAATTCCCGACGCTGACCAAGATCAACGAGACCGGCGAGATCAAGTTCGGCTCGATCGGCGACAGCAAGGAAACCGTGGCCCTGGCCAGCTATGGCACCGGCCTGTCCATCAGCCGGCAGGCGCTGGTCAACGATGACCTGGGCGCGATCCAGGATGTCCTCGACAGCGCCGCCTCCATTGTCCCGGAGTTCGAGGAATCGACCTTCTGGACGGTCTTCCTTCAGAACAGCGCCCTGGCTGATGGCGTTGCCATGTTCCATGCCGATCATGGCAACCTCGCGGGCTCGGGCAGCGCGATCTCGGTCACGGCGATCTCGGCAGGCCGTAAGGCGTTGCGCCAGATGAAGGCGGCCGACGGCAAGCGGGTCATTTCCATGAACGCGCCGACCATCCTGCTGGTCGGCCCGGCGCAGGAAACGGCGGCGGAGCAGTTCGTCGCCCAGGCGATCGTTCCGACCAAGGCATCCGACACCAACCCCTTCACCGGCAAGCTGACGGTGGTCGTGACCGAGGAGATCACCGACAATTCCTGGTATCTGCTGGTCCCGCCCGCCAAGCGGACGGTCAACTTCCGGCACGGGTATCTGCGCGATCGCTCGATGCCGCGTGTCCGCGTGGCCGAGCCCTTCGGCCAGCAGGGTCTGAAGATGACGCTGGAGCACGATTTCGGCGTCGGCGGTGTCAACTACCGCGGCGGTTTCAAGAACCCCGGCGCCTGACGGCTGGCGGACCCTCAACTGACGGGCGGCCCGCGGGCCCCCGTTCCCTTGACCTGCGCGGCAAAGGCCGCCGAGACGGAGAAAGATCATGAAAAACTATTCGCACCCGGGGGAGACGCTGACCGTCACCGCCCCGGCAGCTGTCGTGTCCGGCGCCGGTGTGCTGGTCGGCGCGATTTTCGGCGTGGCCCAGTTCAGCGCCGCCTCTGGCGATCCCGTGGAGATCAAGCGGCGTGGCGTCTTTTCCCTGCCCAAGACGGGGGCGCAGGCCTGGACGCAGGGCGATGCGCTGTTCTGGGACACCGCCGAAGCCGAGGTCACGTCGGTGGGCACGGGAAACGTGCATGTCGGTTTCGCTCCGGAGGATGTCGGCGCCTCGGCCGAGGCCGGCGCGGTTCTTCTGACCGGTGCGGCGCAGTCGGTCGCGGCCTATGTGGCCGACGCAAGCTCGGGCAGTGCCGGTGAGGTCAACGCGCTCCGCGATGCCCTGGTCGACGCGGGGCTGATGGCGTCCAGCTGATGACCGGTCTGTTCGATGGCCTGGCCTCGGTGATCCTCGATACGCTGGGCGACGACGTGACAGTTTCCACGGAGGCGCATGGCGACCAGGTCATCCAGGCCAAGTTCCGCGAGCAGCCGATCGAGGTGACGGACGGCGAGGGCCATACGGTGCTGATCGTGGCGCCCACCCTCTGGGTGTCCCGGGCCGTGCTCGACGGTATCCGGCGCGATGATCTGGTCATGCCGGCCATCACCCCCGGCCGGACCTTCCGGGTCGTCAACGTGCAGCCCTCGGGGTCGCCGGGCGCGGATGCCCTGATCGTCTGCGAGCTGGAAGAGGAATTCGCGTGATGCACCGGCGATCCGAGTACCGCGCCATCGCGAAAGCGGCCCTGTCGGCCCATGCGGACCTGGCGAGTTTCACGGTCATGTCCGCATGGGCGCGCGACATCGATCCCAAGACGTTGCCGGTCTTCGGGGTGGCAACGCCGGGGGAAACCAAGAGGCTCGACAGTCTCGACACGTCGGAGCGTGCCTGCACGCTGATGGTCGTCCTGAAGATCCTGGGCGGCGACGACATCGAGGATCGTCTCGATGTGCTGGGGGATGCGGCGGAGGCAGCGATCCTGTCGGCAATGGCGCAGCAGCTCGGGCCGGAGCGCCCCTGCACGCTGACCGATACCGAGGTGGTGGTCGATGGCGGCGGCACCCGCCGCGTCGGCACCCTGACCATGAAGTTCGAGGTCATGGCCTGGCTGGTCGAGGACCTGTCGGCCGCGTGATCCGGCCATCACAACCTGCATTGGAGAAATGAAATGACGGCAAGCAGTGGCGCCGTGCGCGGCTACGGCTCGACGGTTCGCATCGGGGTCGGGGAAACACCGACCTGGACGAAGCTGGTCGGGGTCGAGGAATTCGAATTTCCGGACCAGACGCCGGAGAACATCGACACGACCTGGCTGGAAAGCCCGGATGACACGATGGAAGCCATCCGTGGCATGAAGCAGGTGGCCAGCTGGTCGCTCGATATCCAGTATGTCCCGGGCAGCGACACGGATGTCGCCCTGTCGGCGGTGGAAGCCTCCGAGGAGATGTTCCTGCTGGAGCTGACCGCCCGCGGCGCGGCCGCGGTGACCTATGCCGCCTACCTCAACAGCTGGCGGCCCACCGGCATCTCTGCCGTCAACAAGATGATGGCCAATGCGACCTTCACGGTCATGGCCAAGGTCGAGGCCTGATCCGGATGGCGAATGGTCTCAAGGGTGAAGTGGCCATCACCATCGATGGCAAGGTCTGGGTTCTGGTCATCGACTTCAACGCGCTTTGCGATTTCGAAGAGGTGACGGGGGTCAATTCGATGACCTTCATCGCGGAGTTCGAGGACGATAAGCGGACGCCGTCCGCCCTGCACATGCGGGCCTTCATCCATTCCATGCTGAAGGAGCGTCAGCCCGATGCCACCCGGGCCGACGCCGGCCGTGTCCTGAGCGCTGATCCGGATGTTCTGATCCGGGCCTTCAATGCCGCGTTTCCGACGCCGGAGGAAATCGGAGACCAGCCGGGAAAGGCGACGGCGGCGCAGAGCTGAGCATCATGGACATGCTGGAGGATTTCCTGGCGGCCGGATACCGGGCGGTCGATTTCTGGGGCCTGTCGCCGCGACTCTACCTGGCGCACATGCGCGCCGCCCGGCGCCGCGTCGGGGAAGGGCAGGCCGCAGCCGCCGAGGCGGCATTTGTCGGAGCCCGGTCAAGCGAGCGCGGCCTGCAACGGTTCGTCGCGGCGGTCACGGGCAGGGACAATGCCATGCCGCCCGAAGCCCTCGACGGCATGATCCGGTCAGCCAGCGCCGGGATGCAGGTCATTTCCATGGCCGAATACCTCAAGCGCAGGGAGCAATGAGATGTCATATGTAGGCGAACTGCGCGCCCGGCTGGGCCTGGATGCCAAGCCCTTTGACCGTGGCCTGCGGCGCTCGCGGGGCGTTGCCCAGGTCTTCTCGCGGCAGATGCGCTCGATGATGGCCGGGGTGGGCGTCGCCATTGCCGGCGCCCTGTCGGTGCGGGCGGTCAAGAGCGCCATGTCGGCGATCGATGCGCAGGCGAAGCTGGCCCAGTCCCTCGGGACCACCACAGAAAGCGTGCAGATCCTCGGCCGGGCCAGCGACCTCTCCGGGGTGTCGATCGGGGAGATGCAGCAGGCCACCCTGCAGATGACCAAGCGGCTGAGCCAGGCCGCCCGGGGCGGTGGCCCGGCGGCCAAGGCCCTGGCCGAGATCGGCCTGTCGGCCGGCGAGCTGATCGACCTGCCGCTCGACGAGCGTTTGGCGCGGATCCAGGATGCCATCGCCTCCATGGTGCCCGAGGCTCAGCGGGCCTCGGTTGCCACGAAGATCTTCGGGGATCGCGCGGGCCTCGTGTTCACGCGCATCGACAGTGCCACCTTGCGTCAGGCCGCGGCCGATGTCCGTGATTTCGGTGTGGCCGTGTCCGAGCAGGAGGCCGACGGTATCGAGCGGACCAATGATGCGCTCAGCCGGCTTGGCCTGATCGCAACGGGGATCGGCAACCAGATCGCGGCAGCCCTGGCGCCGGGCCTGGAGGCGGTGGCCAACGGCCTGGCGTCGGTCGTGCGTGATGGCAATCTCGTGCGCGGTGTCATCGAGGCCATGGGGTCCGCCTTCCAGATGTTCCGCGGCAATCTCGATCTCGTCGGGACGGCACTGGTGGCGGTGTCAGCTGCCAAGGCTGCCAATTTCATCGCGGCGCTCGGCGGCATCCGGGGGGCTTTGGTCGCGGTGGCGGCAGCGGCGCGCACCACGGCGCTCGCGGTCTGGGCAGCGGCCGGGCCCTGGGGGATCCTCGTGGGCCTGGTGGCCGGCGCGGCGGCCTATTTCCTGGTCTTCCGGGACAAGTCGGCCGAGGCGACCTCTGCCATGGAGGATGCCAAGGCAGCCCAGGATGCGCTGAACAGCGCCATGGGAACCTTCTACGAGTCGGCGTCGCCAACAGCGGCGAAGTCAGCGGTCGAACTGGCAAAGGATTACCGCGACCTGGCAGTCGCCGCCCGTGACGCGGCGCGCTCGAACATCGCCGAGCTGCAGTCGGCCCTGGCGAAGAACCAGGCGCTACAGGCCAATTCGCGGCGGATGAGCCGAACGTCGTCCCGCCCGGCCACCGAGCAGAACGAGCAGGAGATCATCGCCGACATCGCGGCGGCCAAGGAGGAGCTTGCGAAGGCCGAGGCGATGCTGGCCGATGCGGAGCGGAAGCGGAAGGCCACCGCCACTGCCGTCACCAGTTCGATGGTCGTGCAGAACGAGGTGACCAAGGATCTGACGGACAGCATTGGCGTGCAGATCGAGGGACTGGAGAACCTGGGCAAGGCCGGCGGATCGGTCGGGGATGCCTTGAAGGGGCTGGGCGAAGGTGTCGCGGACCTGAGGAACCCGGCTGCGGAAGCGGAGCAATCGTTCCGCAGCCTGTTCACGGGCATCGTGTCACGGTCGAGTTCGGCGAGCGAGGCGCTGCAGGGGCTTCTGGGGCGCATGGCCGACCTGGCGGCCAATGCAGCCTTTGATGCCCTCTTCGGTAAGGCCGGCAGCGGCAAGTCCAACAGCATCTTCGGCGCCGTCGCCCAGGCGATCATCCCGGGCTTTGCCAATGGCACGCAGTCCCATGCCGGGGGGCTGGCCGTGGTGGGGGAGCGTGGCCGCGAGCTGGTCGATCTTCCGAAAGGATCGCGGGTCATCCCGAACCACCGGACGGAGAGCATGTTGTCGAACTCCGGCAGCATGGGGCTCCGGGTCTACCTCGATGACAGCCTGAGCCTGCAGGCGGCTGTCGAGAGCATCAGCGGCTCGGTCGCCGACGTGCGAATCGAACGGGCCACGCCGGCCATCGTGGGATCGTCTGTTCGTGCGGTGTCGCGCGGCAGCGCGAAGACAAAGAAGCTTCTGGGGGTCTGATGGTCGCCGTCTATGAATGGCCGCCGGTGGCGGTGATCGCGTCGGAGTGGACCGAGGAGGCGCCGATCAGCGTGTCGCGGTCGCTGATCTCGGGCAGGCGATACGTGTCGAGCTGGGCGCGCAAGCGACAGCTGGCGACGGTCGTGGTGTCGTCGCTGGGACGTGGCCGGATGGGGGCAGGGCATTGCGAGGTGCTCAAGACGCTTCTGGATGGGGGCGCGAACCTGGTGCGCCTGCCCAGCCGGCCGGTGAATTGGGCCCGGGACGCGCTTCGCGATGCCGGCCACCGGCAGTCCCGGCCCCTCAACTGGACAAACGGGGGCGTTGACCTGGACTGGACCCACGATGGGACGGAGCTGCTCTGGTATCGCGGCACGGTCCTGCACGGCACGGTGACCACCGACGACGGCTGGCCGGCTGTCCTGGTGACGGGGTTGCCGGCCGGTCGCCTTGTCGCCCGACCGGGTGAGTACCTGACGGTCTACAACGGAACGGGAAATGACGATCCCGACACGGTCGTGGTCCAGGCCGCGGCATGGTCCAACCAGTCGGGGGCCGCGCGGATCCGCACATTGACCGCCGCCGCCCATGACGGCCGCGTCAACATCGGCGTGTCCACCTCGGCGGTCTTCGAGGTCGATGGAGAGCTGCCCCGCGCCGTCCAGGGGATCAACAGTGATTGGACCTATACCTGGTCTTTTCGCGAGGTGTTCGAGGATGAGGTGCCGGGTGGCTTCGAGGAAAAATATCCCTGGGTTCTGCAGGCATGACGATGAAACGCGACATCCACCCCGACACACTGGCAGCGATCGTGTCCGGCAACTTCCATCCCGCGCTGATGGTCTATCTGGATTGGCCCGGAGATCCGGTCTGGGCTCATACCGGCGCCGGGGACATGTCCTGGGGCGGCCAAGACTGGGTCGGCGTCGCAAGCATGGGTGGCATTGAGATCCCGCCGGAGACCGCTGACGGGGTTTCTTCGGAAACCATCCTGACCCTGGTCGTGCCCGAAGAAGATCTTGACGCCATCATGGCTGCCGACATCCGGAACCGGCCCGGCGAGATCTATTTTGCGGTGGTCACGGAGCGGGCGGGAAATGTCCTGATCGGTGAGCCTTTCCTGTTCTACGAGGGGCCGATGAACGGTTTGGCCGAGCGGATCGAGCGCGACGGTTCGGCGGTCTATTTCTCGGTGCGGGTCACGGTCGGCAGCGCGCCGGGTCTGCGGGATGCGGCGACTGTGGTGCACAGCTACGAGCACCAGCAGGGGGAGTTCCCAGGCGATACGGCCGGGCGGCTCCTGATCAACAGCCCTGCCGCTGCCGCACAGGTGGTCTGGTGACATATTGGGATCTGGCCGAGCGCGTCATGCTGCGCCCGCATCGGTGGGGGTTCAGCGATTGCGTGATGTCGGTTGCGGCTATCTGGGGCGTGTTGCGCGGTGCCCACCCCGCGCCGGAGATGATCGGGGCCTATCACGACGCGCGCGCGGCCCGGGCCCTGGTGACCAGGCTGGGTGGCCTGCCGTGTCTTCTGAGGGCGCGGGCGGCGGCGGGCGGGCTGGAGCCTGCGAATGATGCCATCGCCGGAGCGGTGGGTTTCGTGCCGTCCGGTGGGATCGGGGCCCTGGCATTCTGCCCGGAAGATGGGGTCTGGGTTGCCAAGAGCCTGCGCGGAATGGCCCTGGGCATCGCGGTCGATCGAGGGGCGGGTGCATGGGTATTGCGGTAACCGCGCTCGCGCAAGTTTTGACGCCGCTCCTGGGCGCACAGGTCGCCACCGCCATCGCCACCGCTTTCGTGAACCTGGCGACCACGCTGGTGCTGACGTCCGCCCGGGCGGCCCTGTCCAAGCGGCCGGGCCGGGAAGACCAGGCGCGCGAGCTGCAGCGATATACCGGGTTGCCCCAGGTCCGACATGCCTATGGCAACACCGAGGCGCCGGGCACGCCGGCACCGGCGGACATGGTGATCGACGGCGTGCTCTATGGCTGCTGGATCGTGAACAGCCGACCGAGCGAAGGCCCGTTCGCGCTCTATCTCGATGGTCGCGAGGTCGAGCTGAGCGGCGATCCCTACGATTTCACGGAAGGCGGCGGCGCGCTCGCAACCAACGAGCCGTTCAGCGGATACCTCCGGGTCTGGATCGGGATTGGCGACCAGACGTCACCGCCTTTCGAGATCACCGACGAGGCGGGCTTCATCGATACCGATCGGGAACGCGGGTTCAAGGTGACCGATGGCTGGCAGGGGCGAACCGTCGTCTGGATGCGGGCGGACCGGGGCCCCAGCGAGGGCCGCACGGAGCGCTGGCCTTCTGCGCCGCCGGCAGTGGCCCTGCGTGGCCCATTCTCGAAGCTCTGGGACCCACGAGACCCTGCCCAGGATCCGGACGATCCGGCCACCTGGGAATTCTCCGACAACCAGGCTCTGGTCGTCCTCGATGCGCTCCGTCAGAACCCCGTGTCCCCCTACGACCTGACGAACCTGATCGTTGCCACCTTCGAAGCGGCGGCGGACGTTGCCGACGAGAATGTGCCCTTGAAGGATGGCGGCAGCGAGGCGCGATACCGCGCGGCCGGTGTCCTGGTCTATTCGGCCGGAGACGTGGAGGATCAGCTGGATCCGTTGAACGAGGCCGGGGCGACAAGCTTCTTCCAGGCGGGCGGGCGCATGGGCATCTTGCCGGGGGCCTGGCTGCCGTCGGAATACACCCTGACCGACACCTTGGGCGATGCCTTCGAGTACCGGAAGTTGCGGGGCGATGAGCGGCCCTATTCCCATGTGCGCACGACCTACACCAGCGCGGACAGGGAGTACGAAACATCCGATCTCGGCCAATGGCCCATTCCCGGGGTGACGGCGGCCGTGCGCGTGTTCGATCACCAGTGCGATTTCGTGGAGAGCGGGACGCAGGCGCAGCGGCTGCGCAAGATAAAAGGGCTGCGATTGACCATGGAGCGCGAGATCGAGGGCACGGCGCCGCCCGACATGATCGAGGTGCTGGCCGGGGCGACGATTACCGCCGGGATCGCGGGAATGGCCCGAACCAATGGCACCTATCAGCTGCTGACGGCGCATCCGGCCCTGGACCCGCTGGGGATCGATGACGGCGTGGCGGCGCGCGTTCCGTTCGAGGCCCGCGAGACGGCCGAGGCCATTTACGCTTGGGTTCCGGCGGACGACGAGACCGACATCGTCGTGCCGCCCTTCGAGGTGTCCTATTCCGGCACGGCGCCGCCTGGATCTCTGTCGGTGATCTCCGGCCCTGCCGTGGATGTGAACACGGGCGATTCCGTCATCCAGAGGGTTCGGTTTGCCTTTGAGCCGTCGGCCTCGGCCAGCGTGACCCATTACGAGTGGACCTATGTCGATTGGTCGGACGAGGGCGATGGCCTGGTGGTGTCGGGGGGATCGATCCCTGCCTCGCAGGCCCTGGACACCGACGGCCGCCATTTTGGATACCTGTCCGGCTTCTCGCCGTTCGTCGAGACCGAGATCGCCGTTTGGGCCGTTGGCCCAGCCGGTCAGTCCAGCGCGGTCAGCATTTCGGGGGTTCGGTTGAACTTTGACGTGACGATCAACTCTGCGTCGGGAGGTGCCGGTGTCGCGGACTTCAACGTCACGGCGCCGACCAATTCCGTGTTCGCGGGGGTCGTCATCCTGCGCAGCGACGATGACGTCATCGAAAACGCCGTGGAAGTCTATGGCCTGGAGCCGATGGACAGCGGGCAGACCGACGTCGTGCAGGCAACGGGCCTGGCAGCCGGTGCGGCGTACTTCTGGGTCGCGCCGGTGTCGACCAACGGCACCCGCGCCCCGGCGGCGGGGCCTGAGTATCTGACCATCACCTGATCCGGACCGCAGCCCGGGGCTCGTCGTGGGTCTGAACCGTCCCTGTCCGGGGGGCGGCAACTTGCATGTTCGAACATCAACGGAGGGCGCAATGCCTGCACCGACAGTCGATTTCTCGACAACCGGAACCGATCCGGACAACATCACCCTGGAGGATGTCCAGGCGACGGTGAACACGGCGCTGGCGGAGTTTGCGTCCGTCGCAAGTTCAGGTGACAGCGACGACCTGAGCGAGGGCGTTTCAAATCTCTTCCTCTCCCTGTCGAACCTGGCGGGGGTGATCAACGCGGTGCTGTCCACGGGCTCGGGAAACCTCGCCGAAGCTGACCGCTTTTTGCAGTATAACGACAGCCTCGACGCGCTGCGTGTCGTCTCGCCGGCTGCCTTGCGTCACGTCCTTCTCAACGGCCCGGGCGCTGTGGCGACGCTGTCCGCCGATGACGTCTTCCTGGTTGGTCGTGATGTCGTTGGTGGAGATGGTCGGAAGATCCTGTGGTCCGATGTCCTTGCCGAGATCGGCGATACCCTGGTCCCCGGCCTTGCAGCCAAATCGACGCCGGTCGGGGCTGACGAATTCGCCCTATCCGACAGTGCCGCCTCCGGGGCGGCCAAGCGTCTGTCGTTCGATGACCACTGGGACAATTATCTCAAGGCCAAGGCGGATGCGCTCTACCAGCCGGTGCGAAGCGTGCTGACCAACACGACGGCCAGCTTCACGACCGCGTTTGAAACCAAGCTGTCGGGGATCGAGGCCGGCGCCGACCAGACCACTGCAACGTCCATGGGCGCCGCACTGTCCGCGGCAGCCACGTATGATGAGGACGACCTGGTCGGCTCGACGATGCACCTGATGGTCAACGGCGGGGGCGTGGGCCGCAAGATCACGCTGAACAACCACAAGGATTGGTTGCGGGGGGTCTTCGACAGCGTTTTCCAGCCTCTCGATACTGTGCTGACGAACACGACGGCCAGCTTTACCGCACCGTTGCAAGCAAAGCTCGACGCCATCGAGACCGGCGCAACAGGTGACCAGACCGGCTCCGAGATCGCAACGCTCTACGAGGGCCTGAGCGACGTCAACCGCCTGACCGACGCGCTGCTGACCAAGCTCAACGGTGTCGCCCCTGGCGCGGACGTGACGAGCCCGGCGACTATTGGTGGCGCGATCAACTCCGCAGGCAGCTATGATGAAAGCGACCTGGTCGGCTCGACAATGCATTTGCTGGTCAACGCTGATGGCACGGGCCGCAAGATCACGCTGAACAACCACAAGGATTGGTTGCGGGGGGTCTTCGACAGCGTCTTCCAGCCGCTCGATACTGTGCTGACGAACACGACGGCCAGCTTTACGTCGGCGTTTCAGGCGAAGCTCGATGCGATCGAGGCCGGCGCAACAGGTGACCAGACGGGGTCCGAGATCGCAACGCTCTACGAGGGACTGAGCGACGTCAACCGCCTGACCGACGCGCTGCTGACCAAGCTCAACGGTGTCGCAACAGGCGCGGACGTGACGACCGCGGCCCGCATCTCTGCGGTCCTGACGGGTGGCGCGGCGTTGGATGAGGGCGACCTGGACGGGTCGACCATGCACGTGGGCATCAATGCTGGCGGTGCGTTCAGCCGGATCACCCTGAACAACTTTCTGGATTGGGCGCAAGACGCCCGATACGACGTCCGCTACATGCGCGACGGCGACGACATCGCGGCCGCCATCGGTGATGGAGCGCTGGTCGAAGCGGCATCGATCGACGGTGCCGAGGCGCTCGGCCTCCGGGTTGGCGGCGCCTGGGGCCGGACCACGCTCGACCAAATCAGTGATTGGCTGAAGGTCGATTTGTCCGGAACGTTCGACCTCGTTACGGCGCAAACCCTGGGCGCGGCGATCTCGGCCTCGGCCGCCTTCGATGAAGGCGACCTGGTCGGCTCGACCATGCATCTGCTGGTCAACGGTGGGGGTGTCGGAAACAAGATCACCCTGAACAACTTCCTGGACTGGGCGCAGATCCGCTACGACGTCCGCTACATGCGTGGCGGCGACGACATTGCCGCCGAGATTGTCGATGCGGATACAGTCGGCGCAGCCGATCTTGAGGGAAGCGAAGCCATCGGCCTTGCCAGCGGCGGCGGTTGGGCGCGGGCCGATTTGTCCGGTCTGTCGGAATGGTTCCAGGGGCGGTACGACCTGCGCTATCCGTTGATCGCTGATGCCGAGGCCACCGCGGCCCGGTTTCAACTTGCGGCGTCCCCGGCGCGCAACCTGCGGGCTTTTTCGACCGAGACCGCCGGGGCGCCGGCGGAAAAGGCGGATCTGCCCGAGGCCAACGTCGTCCAGCATGGTCTGCGCGGGCAGGTCTACCAGATCGAAGGGGCTGGCCAGATCGCTATCCGGGAGCCCATGCGGCTGTCGAACCGGGTGATCGAGGTTGTCGCGGATGTCTTTCGCACGAGCGATCCGGCTGATCCGACGGGCGATGCCGTGGAGTTGCGCGCCGTCTGGCTGAACGCGGCCGGTGCCGTCATGTCGTCGACCCTGGTGGATCGGATCGACAAGCTGAAGAGCGCGGACGGTGTCACGACGCTGTCCGGCCGGGTGTCCGCGCTGCCCGTTGGCGGTGTCATCCCGCCGCCCTCGACGGCGGTGGAGGTTGCCTTCGTGTTCCGAACCTATGGGCTCGACGGGTGGACGGCGGTCGAGGTCTTGCGCCAGGCCGATGTGACGAATGTTCACGCGGTTTCCGAGGCCAACCTGGCCGACACACTCGCCGCGCTTGAGGCGGCGGCGGCTGCAGCAGAGGCCGCTGCCGCGCTGGTCAACAGCGAGGTTGTCGACAGCATCGCAACGCTGCGCGGGTACAGCCGGCCGGCGGGCACCGGCATCGTCACTGTCAGCAGCGACAGCGGTGCCGAGGACGGGGCCGGTGGGCAGTTCTATTACGACGGTGCTGACAGCGACACGTCGGACAACGGCTATTCCGTGGTGATCGGCGGAGACGGGGCCCGCTGGAAACGGGTCCGGGATGATGGCCGGTTCGATCTGCGCGCGGCGGCGGAAACGGCGCTGGCGGCGGGCTGGCTGCCGCAGGATGGCCGGGAATACAGTGTCGGACACCAGCGGTTCGTCGGGGCGATCGGGGCGACGGCGGTGCCCGGTCTGCCAGGGTTGCTGCCATTGACGCGGACAGTGACCATGGAACAGTTCGGCTCCAGCTCGACGGCGTCTGTCGTGGCAGACGACACGGCCGCCTATGAGGCGGCGCGTGACTGGCTCAAGAGCGTGGGAGGCGGCCGGATCCAGGGCTCCCTGGGTGTCACATACGGGCTGAGAAACACCGAACTGTCGGGCCAGGTGCCGTTCTATGGGCATGGCAAGGGGCTTGGTGGCCTCAAGGCGCTTGACACCTCCGACGGCACGACGGGGTGGCTGACCAACGATGATGTCGGCGCCGGAGGTGCGCGCGATTGCATTCGCCCGGGCATTTTCCACTGCGACCTCGACGGTACGGATCTGCCGTTCGATCGGTGGTTGACGAAACTCGACGGCACGCCGATCGCAAACCCGGACGACGATTATGTTCCCGGGGCCGGGGCCCTTGCCGCGGGCATTGCAGGTGTCGACCTGGAATGCAGCGTGTCGGGGGGCGAGGTCGTTTCGGGAACGGTCAACGCCGGTGGCGCAGGCTGGAAGATGCATCCGACCCATCCCTACCAGCCCGATACCGTCCTGCTGCACTTCGAGGGCGGAGGCGGCACCGGGGCCCGGGGGTATGGTGTGCTCACCGACACCGGTTCGGGCTACACGATCACATCGATCGTCATCACGAACGGCGGCACGGGTTACACCAGTGCGCCGACCGTGACACCCAGGGGCGGGTATGCCGACATCGATCTCCTGGTCGATCCGGCGGTCGACCGTCGAAACCCGAACTACGCGAATGCCGGCGCGGGTGTATTCTTCAAGCAGACGGTCGGCGCCCGGGTCGAGGATGTCCGGTTCATCGGGTTCCGTCGTATGACCCTGGGCGAAGGCGGCGGTCTGAACACTGTCTTCCGGGACCTGGAGTTCATCGACTGCGGCAAGGATGACGATGCCTTCCATTGCATCTGGACCCAGTCGATCGGTAATCCGATCGAGCCGACCGGCGCCTTCGCGGATACCGAGAACATCACGATCGATGGCGTCTACATCGATGGCGCCGAGCGTTCGGCCGTGGCCTTCATGCCGACGAAGGGCGGCAAGCTGCGCAACCTGGTCGCCAAGGGCTGCGGCGAGTCAACGATCTTCATCAACAACAAGGCCAATTACAATGGCGGCCGGATCGTCATCGAGGACTGCGATCTGTCCGACGGCTACATGACGGACCTCGTGAGCCACCTGGTCGAGATCAATGGCGCCAGGAACATCACGCTGCGCCGCAACAAGTTCCGCGGTGGTGTCGAAACGGCGATCAATGCGCCGGGGACCAAGAACCTCAGGGTCTACAAGAACGATTTCGAGGACAATTGCACGACGGCAACCAAGACCGGCGACGGTCGCAAGCCGTTCGGGCCATTCTCCGAGCGCTACGGCTTCAACCGGGGGGAACGCCCGGAATGCGGTGAGCAGCTGGACATCGAAAACGCGGCCTGGATCCGGATCGGCACGTTCGCCGGAGTCGGGGCGGAAAAGCAGGTTTGGCGCGAGAACGAGTTCAGCGAGAGCCGTGCGGTTCATGCCGGGCATGTCTTCGGGTTGGTCAAGTCGGGTGGCGACAACCTGTCGAAGGACATCTCGATCGTGAAGAACGAGTTCGGCTCGATGTTGACCCACGCGGGCGGCTCCATGGAACTGCTGAAGGCCGACATCGGAAACGTGTTTGATGCCGCTGTCCCGCTGAGGATCGCGGGCAACAACGGGCACGCGTCCGAGGCGCCGGCGATCGTGGCTGTGACGCTGACGGAAGCCGGGGTGTTTTCGTTGCGACCTGGGTTTCGGCCGCAGCTGGTCACTGTTGAGGCGCATACCTCTGCGGTGAATGATCTCTACACCGCCCGTGGCGCGATGTCGTGGCAGCGGGACGGCAGCCGAAACGACTACAGCTCGGCCATCGCCGACAACGGGGCGGGTGGTCAGGAAACGAGGTTCTTCGGTGAGGATCTCGTGCGGATCGTCGATGCGGGCGCGAACCAGATCTGTCGCGTCGAATTCGTCGGATGGCTGGAAGACGGCATCCAGCTGAACACCGCTCTGCTCACAGAGGATTGCGCGCTGCGCGTCACCATGACGCCCTGACCGGCACGCCGGTTCATTTCCCTACACCCTGACGCATCGGAGAAAGAAATGCCCTATCGCTCGCAAACGCGTGCGGTCCAGGAGGCTGTGGCCTCTCTGGGTCATGACCCCGGACCCGTGGACGGCCACTTCGGCGCGAAGACCCTGGCCGGTGTCGAAAGCTGGCTGGCCGCGAAGGGGGAACCCATGGCCTCCATCGCCGCAGAGGCTCCGCCCCTGGTCGACCAGCAGACGGCGGTGACCAGCAAGGCGACAGGCGAGATCCGGCAGGGATCGGCTGGGCACCTGGTGGATCACGTCATGCTGCATACCGCGGCGACACCCGGCAGCTGGCCGTCGGGAAAGACCAACGCGCAGATGCTCGCGGAGATCCGTCGCTGGCATGTCGAAGACCGGGGCTGGTCCGACATCGGGTATCACTTCGTGGTCTTTCCCGATGGCGCAGTCCTTCCCGGCCGCCCGGTCACGCGCGTCGGGGCGGGGTGCAAGGGTGTGAACTCAGGGGTGATCCACATCTGCATGATCCCCAGCCACACGATCACGGGCATGGGCCGGGCAGGGGATTTCTACACGCCGGCCTGCATTGCCGGGACAAGGGCGCAGATCGCCGACATCGCCCGGTTGACGCCGATCACCCGCCTGTCCGGGCACAACGAACACGCCGCCAAGCTCTGCCCCGGGTTCCGGGTGCGGGACGAGGACTGGACCGATCTTCAGGTCGCCTGACCGATCACAGAAAGGAGCATCACCATGAACATCATCGACACCATCACGGCGGCCGCTGCGCCGATGCTGCTGGAGATCGTCGCCTCGATCGTGACCGCGCTGGTCGGCTGGGCTGTGCTGGAGATCAAGCGTCGGACCGGCCTGGAAATCGAGGAAAAGCACCGCGCTGCGCTGGAAGCGGCGATCATGAGCGGGATTCGAGCGCTGATCGATCGGGACGAAAGCACGACCGCCCTGGATGCTGTCGAGGCCTATGTGCGCGAGAGCGTGCCCGATGCGATCCGGGCGCTGAAGCCCACCGATGCCGTGCTGCGCCAGAAAATCACCGGCGCGCTGCGGTCGCAGTTCGCGTTCTGAGGTGGCCATGACGGACGAAAGCGGGAAGCCCGTCCGGCCGAGGCAATGGGCGCTCCAGCGTCTCGCGAACAAGGCGCTCGATTGGGCTGTGTTGGGTGTCCTGGCCGTTCTGGTTGGGCTGTTCGTCGAGCCGGTCCAGAAGCGGGCGGTGGCGGTCTGGAACACGCCGACCGTCATGGAAAGCATCCGGGCCGACCTGGAGGTGCAGAGCGACCGGATCGACGTCGTGGCAACGGAGATCCGGCGATTGAAGCAGCCCACCGCCGTGTTCGAGATGTCGACCTACAACACCGGGCCGATTGCCGGTTTCTGTGTCGAGAGCATGCCCTGCGAGATCAACGTCCGGATCCGGCGGCTGGTCGAGGCCCTGCCATGCGACATCGTCAAGGGATCGGTGCAATGGGGCTTCATCAATCCGAGGGCGGATACCTTCGTTCAGGCGCGGCGGATGGACCATGCGTCCGGCCGGAATATCGGGTCGAACTGGGAAGACATCACGATCGTATTGATGACCCCGCCGAACCTTGAGCCCGAAGCGTATTTTACCTTCGAGGCCTTTTACACCGGCTGCCCGGGCATGGCCGACAGCGACGATCCCATCAGCTTCAACAGCCCGCGCGACCTGTTCAAGATCCGCGCCCGCGGGACGGAATAGGGGCAGGGCCAGGCCGTTGAAGGGGCTTCGCTGGCGGCCGCCAAACCGGAAACATCAAGGAGACCAACCATGCCGAAAAACGCAAACGTGAGCTGCGCGCCGGGAACGTGGACCGAATTGACAGATGCGGATGTCGCGGCCATCCGCCTGCAGAACCTGGGCGGATATGCGGTGGACATCATGGCCACGTCCGACACCAGCGCTCCGTCTAGCGCAGTCGGGGCCCTGCGCCTGGACCCCCATGACATCCTGCCGGCGAACGTCGGTCTCTCGGACGTTTTCCCGGGGGTTGCGGCTGGCTACAGGGTTTGGGCGCGGTTTGAGCTGGGCGGCACCCTGTCGGTCTCTCACGCCTGACGGAGCGGGAACCATGTCGAAACTGATTGGCCTCGGCTGCCCCGGCGTTCCGTTCCTGGTGGTGGGGGGCGGTGCGCCCTCCGTGCAGCAGCTGGCCGCCGAGTTCCTGGACGGCGCCGCTGGCGCCTATTACGACTTCACTGCGGGCGGCTCGCTCTGGCAGGACACCGGCGGCTCAATCGCGGCCGGGGTGGGCGACCCGGTCGGGCGCGTGGACGATCTCGGCGGCGGCGACAACAACGCCGTGCAGGCCGACAACGCGGCCCGGCCCGTGCGCACCAGCTCCGGGATCAGCACCAACGGCACGAGCCAATTTCTCGACGCGGTGCTGGTCGGGGCGGCCAGCCAGACGTACCTGATGGACGTGACCTTTGCGTCGAGCTACGCCAGCCTGCAGCGCCTGGCCGGGCACAACAACGGGGCGTCCAGTTACAACAATGTTGCCGTCACGGACACCGGCGTTCTCCGGTTCGGGCCGACCGACACGCCGGCCAATGTTGCAGGCGGTCGGCATACGGTCGCCCTGATCCGGTCCGGATCGGACTGGGAAATTGCCGTGGACGGGGTCTCGGTCGCTTCGGGGAGCATCGGCGGCTCGATGTCGACGGTCCTGGCCACCTACATCGCCGCGCTCAATACCGAAGCATTCGGGACGATCTCTCATTTCGAGGGCGTGTTTCACCGCTTCGGGATCGTCGATCGGGCGATGTCCGTCGCTGAGACCGCCGACTTCCACGCGGCATGGAGTGCAGCATGACCGACTTTACACGACACCTGTGGGCGGCAATCCCTGTGGCCCATGCCGATGCGGCCAACCTCCTGTTGGCGTCACAGGGCCATGGCGCCGGCAATTTCGCGGTGCCGCTGGGGGCAGGGGGCACAGTGACCCATCTGGGCGTCAGGACGGTTGTGAGGCCGCCCTTTGAGGCCTGGCTTGAGGCGGTGGTATCGGGGTCCATGGCAATTGACGGCGCAGATCTCGGGACAGTGGCGGCGGCCATGTCGGCTCTGTCCCATCAGTTCGCGACGCGGGCTGGCCCAGAGGATCAGGGTGGGGCTGGCTGGGCCGCGTTTCTGGCGGCCGAGGGGCTGCAGGAGGTTAGCCTGGAAGGCCGATCGAGTGTGGTAACGTAGCCGTCAGCCTGTCGGCTGGGCAGAGGAATTCCGGCTGGGTTTTTCTCGTGTTAGATCGGATGTTCAGGGCAGCGCATCCCTGTCTCAGGGACATGCTTCGGTTAACTCAATGTTAACTCGGCGAGCGCATTGTACCGCACTTAGGCAACTGCGTTCCAATGGCCCCATGTTGTAACCATGACAGAAGAATTGACGAATCTTGACGGCATGCATAGCTTCCTACCGGTTGTGGGAGAGACGCATGCAGGACCTGCCAAAAAAGAAGCTTGTCAAAGGCGAGGTAGTGCATCTGGACTACGCCACTCTGGAAAATGCCAGATACGAAGAGTGCAAGCTTGTCTACGAAGGTGGGCAGCCACCGAGCTTGATCAACGTAGACATCATCGGATGCGAGTTCCTCTTCGAGGGGAAGGCGCAGAACACCATCAAGTTACTGCGGTACATCGTGGATTTAGGGGACGCACCTTTGGTTGTAAATCAGGTGCTGGGGCTCAAAAACTGGGGCCCACGGGATGGCTGAGGCCGCAGTTGATAACATTTTGTCTGTTGTGGAAGGCGGCCGATCGCGCTCGGCTCATGCCGAGAGAAACAGTTTCGGCGGCGGTGGTGGAGATGGTGGGGAACCTGACGTGGACGCAGAAACTCAACGATACCTGGAATCCGAAGTGAGAGCCGCGAAGGCAGAGAACAGTGCAGCGTTTGCGCGCCTTGAGGCCAAGATCGACGGCATAGAGCCGGGTTCCACTTGGCAACAAAATGCGGGAATTGCCTTCGTTCTGTTTACCGCAGTTTTTGGTGTTTTGGCGTATGCAAGCGACCGGTTCGATAGTGGGGTCGGAGCAATGGGCGCAGTCGAGGAAGCCATTGATCGACAGCGAGAAATCAATGCCTCTCAGGACGCTCGTTTGGACAAGATTCTGCGAGCTTTGGAGGAACAGGAGGCCCGGTCGGAGTCATCTCCTCCGAGCGGTAGTGATAGGTGACGATCGGCTCGCCTCTCGCACCAAGAACTGCGTTTGTCGATATGCTCGCCGCCAGTTTTAACCCTGGGCAATAGGCATCGGGTCAGTTGATTGGCATGGCTTCCGCCGGGATCCCTGGGGGTTCCATGTCGGGGCAAGTGAAATACGAAGTCCGCCTCTTGCATCGGCTGGGCGCTGTTGAGCTGAGCTACTGTATCACCGTTTTGGTCGAGCAAACCGTAATGCTGGGAAGGCAGTTCACCTAGGTGCATAGGCACCGCAAAGCTTAGCTGCGTCGGGTTCGATCTCATGGACCAATATGGGGAAAATGGTAACCGACAATTAACCATTTTTAGCTATAGGGTGAAGTCGGTGGGGCGCTGGATTGGAGTACAAAGATGGCACATGATCGCTCAAAGTCACTCTTCCGGAGGTTTTTTCCGCGCTCTAAAGGTGGCAATCTCATTGCGAACAATGTCCCGTTGGAAGGCTTCAAAATCAGCTCGCTCAATCTCATTTTGATCGGGGTGAACTTGGGATCGTTTGCTATGTGGATTTGCCTGAAACTCTCCATGTGATCCACTCGAAGCCCGTTGGTCAAAGTTGCGGGACACTCCTTCGATAGCATCGATCAATCGTTCGACTTGTGCGTCTCGTCTTTTTTCGGCTTCAAGGGCTCTCTTGGCGTCCGATTGAGCCGATAGGAGTTGAAGAAATTCGAGCATGAGTAAGGCGAATGTAGCGCCAATGTTGAGCCACAAACCAAATTTTTCTGCAGCAACGGGGTCGGTTTCTGAAGCCTTCGCTACGGCTTCCGTCTTGCTTATCTCGCCGTCTCTTACCTGCTGGGCCAGAGACTGAATCTTGGCCAGAGTCTCATAGCTCCATGTTGGGCCAGAAATCAGTTCGATGGTATCGTCGGCGACATTCATGACGCCTTCTAAAATGTGTGCTATTTCGTTGCACCGCGGGCATCGGTCTTGCGCGTTCTCGACCGTCAATCCAATCACGTTCTTGACTCCGATTGTGCTGTCGAAGACGAGCCCGCAGTTTCTGCAGAACGCTGGTAAATCCATTGGGTTTCTCCTGGTACGACAGGCAGAAACTGACGGTTGTCATTGATTCGCGCAAACTTTGAATGCTGCCAAGTTCTTGGGAGGGAGAACTGATCGGAATTTCCGGGGTTAGCTGTACTGGGCTGCGCGGGCGGCAGCACCAGCCTCAAGGGCTTCTTGTTCGGTGCGCCCTTCCTTGAGCGCGCCGTAGTATCCTTCATCGAAGGCGGTCCATTCGTGCCAGACCGCCCCGATGCCCCCGCACTCTCTGCATCCGCTGCCGCGATGGCACTGCATCGCTTTCGAGTATTCTCCGGTCGGGACGCCTTCGTTGCTTTCGTGGCACCCGCTGCACGGATACCACCAGCCGCCGTTTTCGGTCGTGACCTCTCGGAACGCTTCGACGTTCAGGGTGTCGCCTTTCATCGCCATATCGGCCTCCGGGGGTTGGCTGGACTACCGCGAGTGCGGGCAGTCCCAATCGCAATGTTCGGTTCCGGCGAGCATGCAGGTGCCATCGGCGGTCATCCCGCATTCATCGAACCCGTCGTCGTCCTGGTCATCCCATTCATCGGGGTGACCACCATCTTGGTCGCGGTCGATCCTGCCCGTCTGCAGGTCGACGTATCCGCTGAAGCTGCAATCGGCCTGGACGCACCAGCAGTTGATACCGTCATCGCGCATCTGCGCTTTGCAGCCGGGGCAGTGTCTCGGCATGGTCTCGTCCTCCGGGGGCTTCAAGACTCTATCTTGACGGTCAAATCTGCGCGCCAGTCGTCCTTCGCAAACGCGTCAACGATTGTCGCTGTAAAGGCGTCCGCGCGGGCCCGCACCGCGTCTCGGATCTTGGTCTGCACATCGGCGTTCTCAGCGACGACTTCGCGTACCGCTTTGGTGATCTGCTGTTCCACGACCTCGATCACGATGCGGTCCAGTGTGGTGCGTTCATCTCGGCTTCCCCCGTAGCCTCTGGGCTTGTGGTCCAGGACCTCTTGTACGATTCGGCCCAAAACATCGCCGCCGAGGGCTTCCGCCACCTTCGCTTTCGCAACGGTTTCGATTGCGGTCTTCATTTCGCTATCAACGTTCATGTCTTCCTCCGGGGGTCAGCTGGACCGCTTGGATAGGCGGTCGATCATATCGCCAAGGCGCTTCTCAACCTCGGCGGCGAGGGTGGTGCGCAAGTCTGCGGATGTCGTGGCGACAAACTCTTTGCCCATTTCGCCTGGGTGGCGCGTGTCGCCAAAGGACGCCAAAAATCCGTTCTCGGTGGTTCTAACGCTCAAAATCAAGTTCTCGGTCATAGTCTCTCCTTTCAATGGGCTGGGGATTTCTGGATTCAGTTCACGGGTTCTGCTTGGCGTGCCAATACGAGGCGAGCGAGCTCCTTGATCCGGCCCTCGTTGACCGGTGTCGCTTCTCCCATCCCGCCATATGGGTTCAGGATGCCGTGGCTCTGCGATGCCTTGAGGCCGAGTGTCGACATGATCGCCGGATCGGACCCGCCATCGGTGTGCAGGAAATGTGCGGTCACGGGGCGGGCCTGCCCGCGACGGTGTAGGCGGCCCGTGAATTGGACATGCACCTGCGGTGACCAGTCGAGTTCCGCATAGACGATGTGCGCCGCTCGGTGCTGGAGGCCGTCGAGGCCCGCGCCGGCGCGCAGCGACATGAGCATGATGTTGGTCTCCCCTGCGACGAATGCTGCTTTCGACCGCTTCTTGGACGCGGGGGACTCGCTGCCGGTGAACATGACCGGGTTTAGGTCGGCCAGGCACTCGTTCAGGATGCGGTAAACCTCGCGGTGCCAGGCTCCCACCAGGACAGCCTCGCCGGCTTCGGCCAGCGTCCTGACATATGCCGCGACGGATCTCGCCTTGGCGATGCCTGTTTCCTGGCGCATGAGCATGTCCAGTTCTCGCGCCGCCTGGCCACGATCATGGAAGCCACCCGCCAGAACACGCTGGGCCAACCGAATCTGCAACTCGCGGTCGGATCTGACCGCGCCATCGTCCCATTCGACTTCGATTACGGTCTTCGAGAGAGCCGGCAGCGTGGCCGCGACCTCCGCGTCCTCGTGCGTGCGGCGTAGCGTGATGCCTTCCTCTTGAAGGTATGCGCCCAGGGCCTCGGGATCTTTGACGATCCAGTGGGCACCGTGGCTGGTGCACCAGTTGATCTGAAACTCCATCCACGAACCTAGCGCCCCAGGGGCGATGCACTCGACCACGTTGAAGATTTCGGACCCGTAGTTGTAGATCGGGGTCGCGGTGAGGCCCATGTGGTGATCCACCACTGCGCAGATCGAGGCGGCCGCGCGCCCCTTCTCTGTGGCGGTGCCGTGCCGCAGCTCCTGGATCTCATCGAAGATAACCGTTTTGATCCCCAGCGGCTCGAACATGTCCACCCAGGCGCTGATGTTGCTATAGCGGAACACGTAGACATCCGCTGGTGGCAGGGCGCGCGCGTTTCGATCCTTCACCTCGATCGCCCGCAGGTGCGTGAACCTCTCGATGTAGTCCACCACCCATTGCGCCGACAGGTGCGGTTGCACCACCACGGCGGCGGGAAGGCCCCAGCCATCGGCGATGGACGCCAAGGCAGAAACCGTTTTTCCGAGCCCGACATCATCGAGCAGCAGAAGGCGCCCGGTGGCGCGCAGCATTTCGGCGGCGCGGCGCTGGTATGGCAGGGCGGCCTCCCCTTCTTTGAAGCCGGGGCGCTCCGGCGCGACGTATTCGACATTTCGCAGCGCGTCGATCTGCGCCTGCGCGCACCGGTATTCCTTGACGCCCGTGCTCAGGCGGCACTCGGTCTCGTGATCCATTTCGAGCGGAAAGCGCTGCATGAACCAGTCCAGGTCCGCAGCGATGTCGGGCCGGTCGCGCAAGTGGAACGGCGGCACCGTGCCGGTCGGGATGCCCTTGAAGAGATCCTTGAAGCGGATGGAGACGTGCGGCTTGAGTTCCGCGACGACCCACCCGGTTTCTGTGCGGTAGAGCTTCCCGTTCATCACAGCCACCCCTTGGAAAGATCAGCGATGACGAGGGGCTTGCCGCCTACCTCGGTGATGTCTGGGAACGCGGTCCCCGTCGCGAGAACCAGCGCCTCGATCTCCGGCAAGGCGGCATACCGCTCAAGCTGACGCCATATGTCCCGGCGGCTGTGCTTCACCTTGATCTCGACGCCGACCGTCCCGGCGAGGATGTCGATGCGCTCGGATGGGGTGAGGCGGGCCTCGTTGGTGTGCTCGATGCCAGCGGAGGCCAGGGCGGAGCTGATCGCTCGGTGTGCGGCTGCTTCTGTCGTCACATCGATGCGCGATCGGCCAATCGTGGTGGCAATGCGCCTCGCAAGGATAGCTGGTTCGGTCACGGTGCCTCCGGGTGCGTCTCGGTTCACTTACTTATCATATACAGAAAGCATAATCCGTTGACGCATTCAAACCCTTTCTGTACGCAGAAAGAAAGAAGACAGAAAGCGGACGGCATGAACGGCAGTAAGGAAGCGGATCGCTTTGGCGGCAAGTGGGCGGTCATCACGGTCAATGAGCGCCTGCCATCGAGGGGGGAGCAGATCGCACGAGCCCGCGCCTGGGGGGTGACGGAATCCATGCATGGAGCGCGCGACGTGTCCGCGCTGATCGTGGATGACGTGACCGGGAAGCGCACGACCAACTGGCCGGGGTTGTTGAAAGAGCGCGCCTCGTTCCTCGAAGCTATGGGCACCATCTTGCCCGCCGGTGACCAGGTTTTCTTCGCCACGCCGCTCTGCATCGGCTTCTCGCCGGCCCATGCGCGGCAGGTGATTGAGCGGCTATGGTCCTGCGGGATGCTGGTCTACGTCCACACGGTTCGGGGGAACGGATCGGCCCTCTACGCTGAGGGTGACGACATCACCGACCTGCTGGACATGGTGGCGGCAGAGCAGAACGCCGCCAACGTCCGCAAGTCACGGAACAAGGTCTGAACAGGAGACCGAAATGAAGGCAAGGGTTATCGGCTTCGCGGTTGGCGCCATTCTCGGCGCATTGGTTGGCAGCGGAACAGGTATCGTTGGCGGTCCATTCGGTGCGCGTGCTGGCTTCTGGGTGTTCCTAACAATTGGGGCCCTGTGGGGAATGAGCGCCGGACCAGACGTTGCGAAATTATGGCACCAATGGAGATCCAGATAGGAGCAAGAGCATGGCGGTGGTGTTGACTATAGCGCAGAGCATTCTCGTGGGCGCGGCTGGGGGCACAGGCGCTGCTGTGGCAGCGTCTCTAATAATGTGGGCCGTTGGGGAACAACGCGAATGTAGGGAGCGACGCAGGATTTATGAGTGGCTACAGAGCGAGCGATCAGCTGGTGGCGATCCGTACCGCTCAACCCGTGCGATCGCTAGCTGGAACAACCTCCCTGAGGACAGGGTCAGGTTCCTCTGCTCGAAGGACAAGCGGATACATCTGTCGACGGGGGAGAAGCCAGACATGTGGGGCATCGGGCCACGCAAGTCCAAATAAGGAGAGGCGCTTCCGGTGGGTATCGACTTGAATAACGCCAAGAGCGTGGTTCGCGATTTCGTGGAGAACGGAGTCTTTGAAGAAGGTGGTGTCGACTTTAGAAGCTTGGCGAAAGGGGTGGTGCAGTTCTCAGATGAAGAGCTACGCCTCACCGCTATGATGGAAGGAAACACCTCAAGCGAGGAATGGCGCATCGCTATTGCGTTGGCAAAGTCGGAACTCGACCGCCGCGCTCAGGCCGCCACGGAAGTACTTCTGATGAAGACGACGAACCGGGCCGCCTGGGCGGGCATCATCGGAGCGTGTCTTGGGGGTGCGCTGGGGGCTGGTGCAACTATGTTGGTTTTTCTTTTGTCCACGTAAGGGGCCAATATCGCAGTTTGAAACTTTTTAAGTTGTGTACGATCGCGTCGTTGGCCACGTTGGCTCCCGTGGAAGGGGGGAACGGTGCGGTACAAAGTCTACCTGGACGGAATTCTGATTGCGGGCGATGTCCAGCATCGGAACGAGGCGAAGTGTCTCGCGATCGAGCTATCTTCGGATGGCGAGGCTTTCTTGGAAGTACGAGAAGCGGAACCCAAGAAGCAAGGTCGGTCGTGTCGGCCATTGCGCGCGTGGTACTACAACAGAGAGTCAGCTCGCTGGTTGGCTGCGGATTTCGGCGCCGCGCCGCATATTGAAGAGGTCGATGATGCAAATCCGGAGAGTGACAGCCCCCGAATTCGGCGAACCGCATTTTGACGTTGTCCAGTACAGGTTGACCGCCAGCGAGCCATGGCAAGAGGTGGAGCGCATCGATTGGCGTGAGGCGCGATTGCGGGATCTGCACGACGGTTCGATCAGGCTGGACGACATCCCCCACCGCCCAATCCCGTTCGGCGATGGCTTGACCGAACGGGAATATTGGCGGAGTGAGTTGGCCAAATGGCGCGCTAAGCGCGGATAAGGTGCAGGCTTCAGCAGGAAATCTGAAATTCGTACGTTGGCTGTTGAAGTAGGTAGCCGTTTGTTATTCGGCATTTTCTTAGGGCTGGATGCGAGTTTAGATAAGCTTGGGCTGCCTCTTGATGTGCTCCTTCAGATGGAGCGGGATTCGCGGCGCCAAGCGTTAGGCCTCGAACAACTGCAGATCCAGCGTGGTCCGTAGAAATCACCGCCAGAGATGCTCCCGATGGGTGTTCGAATACCTTGAATTCCCCATATTTTGTCTGAACAGTCTGGCTTGCAATTCCATACTCCGATGATTTTTGCATCGTCTCTTCGCTGCAGCCGCATGCGAAGAGTAGGATCAAAGCAACGGCCTTTTTCATGATGGCAGCCGCTTATCGCCGAAAATCACTCGTGCGGTGGTTCCATCACTCAGTTCGGCCGTGCCTTCACCGCCCATCAGGTCGTTGTCCCGGACAAGAGCCATTTGACCGGATCGTCCGTCGGTGCAGGAAATAGGAAGGTACAACCTCTTTTCCCGGCTAAACGCATCATAGGTGCCGGAGCATGTCACACCTGAATTGCTTGTGACGAAAAACTTCCCACCAGACATTGAGGCTGTGGCCTTCCCGTAGAAAACTGTTCCGTCCGATGCGGTCGCTTGGGCCGGTACTGAGACTTCACCGCAACCTGTCAGGAACAGTGCTGTGGCCGCGGCGGCAAAAAATTTTAACATGAAACCTCTTGGCAAATTTATTGTGGTTTCCTGACGCTACGATCGAGATGAGGCGTTTTCAACGCTGAAGTCATCGGATTGACCGGCGGTGCTGGCAAGATCGCGAAAGTGCATAATAATCGCTGCTGCCTCTTGTGGTTCACATCTGACCAATTTTGGACCACAACGCGGCTTGTGCCGTCCCTGTGCACTGCAACTGAGGTACGGCCATGTCAGCCTCCAACGCCATCACCGTAGCACGCCTGCCGGACGGCAGGGTCAGTATCGGCCGGGGAACGTGGTCGGACACGTTCCCGGAAGATCGACGCGAGCCCTGGGCCGCCTGGTACGAGAGCATGTTCGTCCAGTACGGATATGCCGGCTATCGCCAGATGGCCGAGGCACTGCGGGCGCTGCAGTCGGCCTGAGGGGCCTCGGCGCCGGTGCCTTCAAGCCAAACGGCCTCTTCTACAGGGATTTCCACGTCATCAGGCAGCGGCCATAGTGTGACATCATTCCCGACCAGTTCGAAGGCTGCTCGCAGGTTCGGCGCTGTGACCATCCCGTTGCGCGAGTGATCGTCGGATTCGAATGACCAGATCATGGCCATAGGATGGGCGGACTCTGTTAAGGTCCGGTGAATCGTTGCCCTGCGAGTTGCTTGTCACTGCGAGCGCGCGGACTGAGGATGAATGATCGAAGCTGCTCAGCCAAGCAGCGTCACTACGTCGGCGCCGTGTTCGCCGGTCACGTAGGCAGCCCAGGAAGCCATGATCGGCCTGCGGCGGTCCAGTAGGTCAGAGCGGGCATAACTGCGCTCGATCCGGCCCCCAATTCGGTGTCCCAGGATTGTTTCTGCAACATCGAAGGTGCAGATCTCGGAATCCTGGACCCAGGTGCGAAAGGCAGTTCTAAAGCCGTGCGGTCGGCCTCTCTCGCCGATCCTATCAAGGTAAAGCTCAACGGCACGGGACCCGACCGGTGCCCCGCGCGGCCCAGGGAACAGGAAATCATGGCCAACTGCGCGGGCGGCGGCCACGATCTCAATGGCGGGCTGGGGCAGGGGAACACGGAAGTCCTGCACCTGTCCTTCACGGCCCTTCACCCGCTCGGCCGGGACGGTCCACACGCCGTCATCGTCGACCTCGGCCGCCTTGGCTCGGTGGCAGCCGTCGAAGCGAACCAGAGTCAGCAGCATCCACCGGAGGCAAAGGCCGCTGGCCGTATCAGGATCCAGGCGCGCCCATAGGTCGGGGATCTCCTGCCATGGCGTGGCGGCGATATGCTCGACCTGGTGGCGCACCTCTCCAAGCATCCGGCGGGCGGCATCAACCACGAACGGATCGCAATCGATCCCGGCATATCGAGCTTCTTCGAAGATGATGCGCGTGCGCTGGATCGCCTTGATCGCCGTCGGGTGCTTTGTGCGCCAGATCGGCGCGATTGCGTCGCGGATCTTCACCTGGTCGATCTCGGTCATCCGCAGCCGCCCGATCTTGGGAACGACATGCCCGTCTAGCGGGCTGCGCCACCGTCCGCGCTTGCCATCACCTCGCAGGCCGTCGCGCTTGGCGTCGAAGACGATGTCGACCATCTCGGCAAACGTCGGGTCGGCTTTGTCTCTGGCCTGTCGCTCTTCGTCCTGGGCCAGCCGGCGGGCGTCTATCGGATCCACGCCGCGGGCCAGTTCGGCGGCCCAGCGATCCCGCTCCTTGCGCGCAGCAGTTAGCGCCAAGTCGGGCCAAGCCCCGATCCCCATCTCCCTGCGCTTGCCCAAGTGCGAGTACCGGAAGACCCATTTCCCGCGCTCGCCCTTCTTGACCAGCGTCAGCCCACCCCCGTCGAAGAGCTTTCCGTCGCCTGCGTTCTTGATCTCGATCGCGGTCAGCTTGTTGCGCATCAGTCCCCCATCTGGTCCCCCAGCCCAGTGCGCGCTGCCGTCGATCAAGATGCGACGCCGTGAGACAATCAGGCCGGTATTCGCCTTGATTTATAAGGGTATTCGGCTTCGTCACGCAACGGCATGAGACCCCCGCGCGGTGTCGTGTGGGGGCACCATTGAAATCAGACGCTCGAATTTTGTAAGTCGGTCAGCCCAACAAATCGGCCGTCCACTGACCTTTCACACTGAGTGTCCGCCTTGCTTTCTGTGCGCTTCGCCATGCCAGACCTTCATTGCACCATGCGGCATCGTGCCGGAACATGAGGTCGGCATCGCGGATGAACCGGTCGGACAGATGTCGTAATCCAATGCCCGCATCTCCCCATTCGGCCGCTAACAGGCTTGAACGGTTCATGGGTTTCATGCCCCGCGCCCTCAGCCTCTCTTGGGGCTCAAATGCGACCGAACCCCTTCCCTGTTGGCACACCGAAGTTGACTAATTCGACACTGGCAGTGTTCGCCCGCACTCGCGAGCGAACGTTTTCGATGCTCATGGCCCAATAGGCAATCGCGAAACACCCTGCCCATGCCTCAAGGCGCGCGACTTGCGATTGGTCGTCAGGCCGGACCCGGCGCAGCCGGCCGTCGCCTGGGATCGCTCCAAATCGCCAGACCCAAGGCGATCATGGTCAGAGCGGCGGCGGCGACAAAGGTCATGGTAAAGGCATGCGACACTGTCGCGATGGGCGCCTCGGCCGCATCGCCCGTACCCATGACGGCGACAAACAGGGTGGGCATCGCGGAGGCGCCCGTCATCAGGCCAAGGTTGCGCGAGAGGCCGAGCAGGCCGGAGAGGCGCCCGCGCTGCTCTTTCGAGGCCCCGGACATGACTGCAGTGTTGTTGGCCGCCAGGAACAATTGAAAGGCCGGGGTCAGGCCGATCAGCGCGGCGATGTATCCGCCGACACCCAACCAGCGCGGCAGGACGGCAAGGCAGAGCAGGCCGAGGATGGTCTGAACCAGCCCGGCAAGCAACACGCGCCGTGCGCCGAACCGATCCGTCAACCACCCCGCGGGCACCCCGGAGAGCGCGGCGCCAACCGGGCCGACGGCCAGGACCAGCCCGACAGCCGCCTCGTCCAGCCCAAGGGAGAACGTCAGGAAGAACGGGCCGACGACAAGGGTCGACATCATCACGGTGCCGACCAGGATGTTCATGGCAAACCCGGCACCGGTCAGCCTGTCCAGGAGCACCATCATCGGCACAAGCGGCGCGTTCACGCGGGCCTCCACGAGCACGAAGACCATCGTTGCCATCACTGCGACTGCCATGAGCACGGCCGGCGACAGCGCAATGCCTGTCGCACCTCCGCTTGCGGCAAGAGAATATGCCACAAGCGCCACGATCAATACAGCGGTGCCCAGAGGGTCCAGCGATCGTACCGACGCCCGGGGCCTCGCTCCGTCGGGCCGGATGGCGAAAACGGCAAGAACCAGGGTCATCCCGGCAAATCCTGCCAGCAGCCAGAAGGCCAACCGCCAGTCGCTCCAGGCCAAAACGAGCCCGCCCAGCGAAGGCCCGAGCGCGGTTCCGACGGCCGAGGTCGTTCCCAACATGCCCATGGCCGTGCCAAGCTGCCCCGAAGGCACCATGTCACGCGCGATCGACATGGGCAGTGCAATCAGGATCGCCCCGCCAATGCCCTGAAGCGCACGGCCGGCAATCAACAGCCCGAGGCTCGGCGCGGTTGCGCTCGCGACCGAACCGGCGATGAAGACGATCAGGCCGGCGATCAGGATCCGGCGCTGGCCGAACAGATCGCCAAGCCGCCCGGCCGAGACGATCGTGACCGTCACCGCCATCAGATAGGCCAGCACGACCCACTGGGCGTCCGAAACGGTTGCAGCAAGACTGCGTGTCAGCGTGGGCAGCATCACCGAGGCGACGCTGATCCCGAGCGATGCGGTCAGCGAAGCGGCGGCCAGCGCCGTCAGGATTGGCAGCGATGGGCCGCCCGGAGCGATGTCGGTCATGGTGGGGTCTCTTGCGTTGACGTTAGGCGAAAGCTACCGTGCCACTTGAAGTCAACTTGAGGTCAAGCGTGAAACTTCTCGACATCGGGGTCCTGTCGAAACAGAGCGGCGTCGCGCCTTCGACGCTGCGCTATTACGAGCAAATCGGCCTGATCCAGTCGGTCAGCCGGCACGGGTTGCGGCGGCAGTACGACGGGCATGTGACCACCCGGCTCGCTCTGATCTCGCTGGGCAAGATGGCGGGGTTCTCGCTCAAGGACATCAAGGCGATATTCGCCGGTGATGGCACGCCTCAATTGCCCCGCGCCGAGTTGGTCTTGCGCGCCGATGCGCTCGATGAGCAGATCCGGGGGCTCACGCGGTTGCGCGACGCTTTGCGTCACGTGGCGGATTGCCCGGCGGAGAGCCATATGGATTGTCCGAAGTTCAAGCGCCTGATGAACTTCGCCTCCCGCACTGCTGTCAAACGCCCGGCCTCATAGTCTTGGCCGGCTGATTTTTTTGAACAGGAATTCCCGAAAGCCGAAACCCGTGTCTACTTTCATTGTGGCCTGCTGTCTTGCCATGCCCGGGCTTGCCGAGCCCCAGGTCGGCCTGCGCGCGCTGGTCACGTCGGATGCGGAGGATCCGCGCCAGCTGTCCCTGTCGGTCTGGTATCCTGCGGAAGCCGGTCCATCGGTGGAAGATGTGGGTGGAAACGCCGTGTTCGTCGGGCAGCCCGCTTATCGCGATGCCCCGGCGGCACCAGGACCGTTTCCGCTGGTTCTGCTGTCGCATGGCGGGTTGCGGTCGGCTGCGGATTCCGGCATGGCGGGACCGCCGCCCCGCCATTGTCCTGACGGGCGGCGGCTGTGATCACATCCCGCTGGTCGCAATCGCCAGGGTGATCCGCAGGGATTGGCCAAAGCTCTGGCCATGGCCCGCCCCGTCGAAATCCCGGTCCTGGCCGGTCACCCCGGCCGCGCGCAGCGCCGTGCGCAGGCGGGCCAGGGCATCGGCCGGAAGGGCCTCGCGCATGCGGATCATGGCCTGGGCCGCCGGGTTGTCGGACCGCCGCGACGGGCCGCCCTCGGCCGTGCCGGCATGGATGTCCAGCACCGGGGCATCGGCCATCGGGGTCGCGGCCTGCGTCATCAGCCGGTCGAGGAAGGCACCGTTGTCCCACCACAGAGCCGGGCTTGCGGCGGTGAACCGGGCAAAGCCGCTGCGCCGGACCAGCGCCGCCTGCAGCACGCACAGCCCGCCATAGGAATGCCCCCAGAGCAGCCGGCGGCCGGGCGCCAGCGGGGCCAGCGTCTCGGCCCGGGGCAGGATGTGGCCGGTCAGAAGGCCGAGATAGGCATCGACCTGCCCGCCGGGCCGCCCGCGCGGATCGTCCAGCGGCCGGCCGGCGGCATCGGGCGGGGTATAGTCGCGGGTGCGTTCCAGCGTCGCAAAGCGGGTGTCGGTGTCATATTCATGGGTCACGATCGCCGGCCCTCCGGCGGCGGCCAGCCCGGCCAGCATCGGGGCATCCAGCACCATCGCCGCCGCCCGACCGTCCAGCAGGTGCACCGCCGGATAGCCCCCGGCCGGGGCCGGCCCACGGGGCCAGGCCAGCCGGATGACATGGTCGGGGCTGCCCGCCGGCCCGGGCTGGCGAAAGCTGGCCACCTGGTAATCGGCCGTTCCGGTTTCCATCACCGTCGGCCCGTCGACGGCCTGCGAGGGCTGGGCCCGGGCCGGGGCGGCCAGGGCCAGTGCCGCCATCCCGCCCAACACCTGCCTGCGGCGCAGTCCGTGCGGCGGGGACGGGCGGGCAGGGGCGGTTGAGCGAAGATCAGACATGGGAACACCAGACATTGAGGCATCGGGCATAGGGACACCAGACTTGGGCGCATCGGGCTTGGGCCGGGCTCCTTGCGGGCCGGGCGGCCCGGATGGGGACAGGGGAGAAGCTGGCCGGGGCTGGCGTTGTGCCGGTCCTTAGGCCAGCCGCCGGGCAGAGGCAAATCGGTCGCCTCTGCCGCGCCACGGGGCAGGGGCGCGGAGATGCCCGGAAATTGGGCAGATGGCTGGTTGCGAATGTGAACAAAAGTTTTCAATAAAAACAATGCCCGGGCCACTTTGCGCCGCTTTCCGGGAAAATCGAGCGTTGACGGTATGTTATCCTTTCATAGGGTGACCCGTGATCCGGCCCCGCTTGGCCGGTGACACCACGCCGGTCCGGGCCGGCGCGGCCGCCATACCCCCCGCAGGCGCCGGCTGGGCGCCGCCGATATCCAAGGACGACCCATGAAGATCACATCCATCGAGGCATTCCCCATCCGGCTTCCGGCCCGGCGCGATTTCAAATGGGCGGGCCTGCGGGAGAACCTGGGCGGCTTCGTGCTGGTCCGGCTGACGACCGACGACGGGGTGACCGGCTGGGGCGAGGCCACGCCGCTGCCCGATTGGGGCGGGGCCGCCGGCCGGCGCGGGGGCGAGACCCAGGCCACGGTCTGTTCCATGGTGCGCGACGTGCTGGCGCCGGTCGTTCTGGGCCTGGATGTCTGTGACGTGACCGCCGCGCGGCTGGCCATGGACCGGGCGGCGATCGGCAATTCCTATGCCAAGGTGTCGATCGACATCGCCATGCATGACGCCTGGGGCAAGACCCTGGGCCAGCCGGTCTATCGCCTGCTGGGCGGCAAGGTGCGCGAGGCCGTGCCCTTTGCCCACATGGTCGGGCTGATGGACCATGGCGATGCCATGGACGAGGCGCTTGGCGCGCTGGCGGATGGCTGCACCGCGTTGCAGATCAAGGGCGGGGTGGATGCCGAGCGCGACATCGCGCTGGTCGCCGAATTGCGGCGCGAGGCCGGGGACGGGCCGTTCCTGCGGGTGGATGCGAACCAGGGCTATCGCTCGGCCCGCTTTGCCATCGATACCCTGGCCCGGCTGCGCGATGCCGGGGCCGATGGCTGCGAACAGCCCGGGGCCAACATGGCCGCGATGGTCGAGATCACCCGCCGCGGGGCGCTGCCGGTCATGGCCGACGAAAGCTGCTGGGACGCGGTCGATGCGATGGACGTGGTGGGCCAGGGCGCGGCGGACTGGATCTCGATCTACCTGGCCAAGGCCGGGGGGATCACCGGCGCCCGGCGGGTCGATGCCATTGCCCACACGATGAACATCCGCACCGATGTGAACGGGTCGATCGAAAGCGCCATCGGCAACGCGGCCAACGTGCATTTCGCCCTGGCCGCCCCGTCGGTCACGCTGCCCTGTGTCATCCCGGTCAGCGCCCCGGCGGGGGCCCATCCCTGCAAGGTGGCCGGCAATTATTACACCGACGACATCCTGGCCGCGCCGATGGCGCTGCGCGACGGGGCGATCCTGCCGCTCGATGCGCCGGGGCTGGGCATCGAGATCGACGAGGCCAAGATCGCGCGTTACCGGCAGGACCTGGCATGAGCGGCATCCGCATCGCGGCCGACATCGGCGGCACCTTCACCGACGTGGCCTGCCTGCATCCCGATGGCCGGCTGGTCACGCGCAAGGTGCCGTCGACGCCGCAGGATTACGCGGCGGCCATCGTCGACACGATGGACGAGCTGGCCGGCGAGACGCCCTTTGCCGAGATCCTGCATGCCTCGACCGTGGCGACCAATGCGATCCTCGAAGGCAAGGGCGCACGCACCGCGCTGATCACCACGCGCGGCTTTCGCGACGTGCTGGAGCTGCGCCGCATCCGCGTGCCCCGCCTTTACGAACCGCTCTACGAGAAACCCGCGCCGCTGGTGCCGCGCCGGCTGCGGTTCGAACTGACCGAGCGGATGGATGCCCGGGGCCAGGTGCTGACCCCGCTGGACAGCGACGAGACCGAGGCGCTGATCGCGCACCTGGCCACGCTGGATGTCGAGGCGGTGGCCGTCTGTTTCCTGCATGCCCATGTCAACGACGCCCATGAACGCGCCCTGGCGGCCCGGCTGCGCGCGGCCTTTCCCGACAGGTTCATCTCGGTCTCGTCCGAGGTGCTGCCCGAGATCCGCGAATACGAACGCTGTTCGACGACCGTGGCCAATGCCTATATCGGCCCGCCGGTCGCCCGTTACCTGCGTTCGCTCTCCGACCGGCTGAAGGCGGCCGGGCAGGGCGGGCGGCTGCTGATGATGCAATCCTCGGGCGGGGTGCAGCAGATCGAGACGATCATCGCCCGGCCGGCCACCGTGGTCGAAAGCGGCCCGGCGGCGGGGGTTGTCGGCGTGGCACGGATGGGTGCGCGGGCGGGATACGAGCGCATCATCACCTTCGACATGGGCGGCACCACGGCCAAGGCCGCGATGATCGAGGACGGGCGCATTGCCTCGACGTCCGAATACGAGGTCGGCGGGGGCATCTCGTTGTCCTCGCGGCTGGTCAAGGGCGGGGGCTATGCGCTGAAACTGCCGGTGGTCGACGTGTCCGAGGTTGGCGCGGGCGGCGGATCCATGGTGCGCGTCGATGCGGCCGGTGCGCTGCGCGTGGGTCCCGAAAGCGCCGGAGCCCATCCCGGTCCGCTGTGTTACGGCCGGGGCGGCACGGCGCCGACGGTGACCGATGCCAACGTGGTGCTGGGATACCTCAACCCCGAAGCGCTGGCCGGGGGCACCGTGCCCATCGATGCCGGCGCCGCCCGGCAGGCCTTTGCGCAAGAGGTCGCGCCGGTGCTGGGCTGCGACATGCACCAGGCCGCCTTTGGCGTGCACCGGCTGGCCAACGTGTCGATGATGCGGGCGGTCAAGGCGGTGTCGACCTATCGCGGCCGCGATCCGCGCGATTTCACCCTGTTCTGCTTTGGCGGCAACGGCGGCGTGCACGGGGCGATGATCGCCCGCGAGCTGGACATGACCCGCGTGGTCGTGCCGCCGGCGGCCGGGGTCTATTCGGCCGTGGGCCTGCTGTTCGCCGATTTCGAGGCCAGCCGCTCGCGGGCCTTCCTGGCGCCGTTCGATGCCGCCATGGCCGGGCGCGCGGGCGCGGTGCTGGAGGCGATGCAGGCCGAGGTGGCCACCGAGCTGGACGACCCGGAGGCGGTCATCCGCTGGAGCGCCGACCTGCGCTATACCGGCCAGGCCTTTGAGCTGCCCATCGACCTGCCGCGCGACGTGCCGCTGGCCGATGCGCTGGAGGATGTGCGCCGGGCCTTCGATGCGGAACATGAAAAGGCCTATGGCCACGCGATGCCGGGCAAGGGGCTGCAGGTGGTCAACCTGCGCGTGCTGGGCTCGGTCGCCCCGCCGACGCCCGGCGGGCTGGCCCTACAGCCGGTCGCCCCGCCGCCACCTGGCCAGTCGCGGACCGTTCATTTCGGCGAGACCTTCGGCCTGTGCGACACGCCGATCCTGCGCCGGCACGATCTGGACGCCACGCCGCGCCAGGGGCCGGCGATCATCGAGGAATACGAAGGCACGACGGTCGTGCCACCCGATGCGACGGTGCATCGCGACGGGTTCGACAACATCGTCATCGACTACGGGGACCGGATATGACCGCTACCACGATCGACCCGATCCTGCTGGAAGTGCTGAAGAACGGCTTTGAGGCGGCGGCCGATGAAATGGCGCTGATCCTGATGCGCACGGCGCATTCCTCGATCGTGCGCGACGCGATGGATTACTCGACGGCGATCTGCAACGCCGAGGGCGAGACCATCGCCCAGGGCCTGACCACGCCGATGCACCTGGGCAGCTTCTATGATGCCATGCGCCACCTGGTGACGACATTCGCGGGCAACATCCATCCCGGCGATGTCTTCATCGGCAACGACCCCTACCTGATCCAGGGCCAGCACCTGCCCGACATCTATGTCATCGAACCGATCTTTGCCGAAGGCCGGATCTGTGCCTGGGCCACGACCATTGCCCATCATGCCGATGTCGGCGGGCTGGTCGCCGGGTCGAATTCCATCGGTGCCACCGAGATCCACCAGGAAGGCCTGCGCCTGCCGTTCCTCAAGCTGGTCGACCGGGGCACGGAAAACGCCATGCTCTTCGAGATCATCGCGGCCAACGTGCGGGTGCCCGATCTGGTGATCGGCGATCTCTATGCCCAGCTGGCCGCCGCCCGGGCCGGGCGCAAGAGCTTTGGCGCGCTTCTCGACCGGTACGGCGCCGACCGTATCGCGGCCTATGCCGCGGCCCTGCAGGACCAGGCCGAGACCCTGTCGCGCAAGGCCATCGAGGCGATCCCCGATGGCACCTATGGCTTTACCGACCAGATCGACGGGCTGGGCGAAGACCCCGCGCCGATCACCCTGCAGGTCACCTTGCGTGTCTCCGGGTCCGAGATCACCGCCGACTGGACGGGCACCAGCCCGCAGGTCCGGGGCGGGATCAACGCGCCGCTGTCGTTCTGCAAGTCCAATGTCTATGCCGCGCTGCGCTCGATCATGCCGGCCGATGTGCCCAATTGCCATGGCTATACCCGGCCGATCACCGTGACCGCGCCGGCCGGCAGCCTGGTCAATTGCACCTATCCCGCGCCCTGCGGCGCCCGGGGCATCACCGGCTACCGGGTGATCGATTGCATCTTCGGCGCGCTGGCCGCCGCGCTGCCCGACCGCATCCCCGCCGACAATACCGGCGGCTCGTCGCTGCCCAGCTTCGGCGGCCAGGTCGACGGGCGGATGTTCGTCTTTTCCGAATGCGTGATGGGCGTCTGGGGCGCAACGGCCGCCCATGACGGACAATCGGGGGTGCCGCACATGGGGTCGAACCAGTCCAACGTGCCCATCGAGATGATCGAAACCGATTACCCCCTGCGCATCGATGCCTATGGCTTTGTACCCGATACCGGCGGGCCGGGGGCGTTTCGCGGCGGCGTGGCCATCCGGCGCGACTGGCGCGTGCTGACCGATGACACCTATTTCGGCATCCGCTCGGACAAGGCCCTGTTCCCGCCCCACGGGCTGTTTGGCGGTGGTGCGGGCAGCCCGGCCCTGACCGAGATCGCCACCGGCGACACCACCCGCCGCCTGCCGTCGTTGCCGACCGAGCCCGAGACCCTGGCCGCCGGCACGCGGGTCAGCCACCGCATGGCCGGGGGCGGGGGCCATGGCGACCCGCTCGACCGCGCGCCGCAGAGGGTGGCCGACGACCTGGCCGACGGGCTGGTCACCGCAGCCCATGCCCGCGCGGCCTATGGCGTCGTCTTTGCCGATGCCGACCGGGCCATCGTCGACCCCGAAGCCACCGCCGCCCTGCGCGCCAGCCTGCGCGCCGCGCCGGCCCCGTAACGCCAAAGACCGACCGACACCAAGCCGAAAGACCCCATGTCCAGCCGCATCACTTCCACGCTCGATCCCTTTTCGCCGGACTTCCGCGCCGATCCCTATGCCGCCTATGACCAGCTCCGCGCCCTCGGGCCGGTGGTCTGGCTGGAACAGCACGGCATCTGGTGTGTCCACCATTACGACACCTGCATGAAGGTCCTGTCGAATTACGAGGTCTATTCCAATGCCGGAGGCGGGGGCATCAAGAACTACTTCCACGAAGAGCCCTGGCGCCCGCCGTCGATCATCCTCGAGGTCGACCCGCCCGATCACACCCGCACCCGCACGGTGATGAACCGCGTGCTGGGCCCGCGCATCCTGCGCGAGCTGCGCGAAGGCTTCGAGGCCGTCGCCGGCACCATGGTCGACGAGGCGCGGGCCCTGGGCGATGTCGACGGGGTGGATGCCCTGTCGCGGCGCTTTCCGCTCAAGGTCTTTCCCGACAGCGTCGGGCTGGCCGAGGACGGGCGCGACAAGCTGCTGGTCTACGGGGCGATGGTCTTTGGCGCCTTCGGGCCCGAGGGCGATTGGTACCGGTCGTTCATGGCCGAGAATGCCGATGTGCCGGCCTGGATCATGGACCGCTGCCAGCGCGCCAACCTGTCGCCCGACGGGATCGGCGAGATGATCTATGCCGCCGCCGACGATGGCCAGGTCACGCCCGAGGAAGCGCTGATGCTGGTGCGCACCTTCCTGTCGGCCGGGGTCGACACGACGGTCGACAGCATCGGGCTGGCGCTGAAACTGCTGGCCGAACATCCCGAGCAATACGCCCGCCTGCGGGCCGATCCGGGGCTGGCGCGCAATGCCTTCGACGAGGCCACGCGGTTCGACAGCTCGTCCCAGAGCCTGTTCCGGACGACCCTGTGCGATACGGAACTGGCCGGCCAGGCGATCGGCAAGCACGAAAAGGTCATGGTCTTCATCGGCTCGGCCGGGCGGGACGGGGCGCATTTCGACGACCCCGACACATTTGACATCACCCGGCGGATCAAGGGCCAGATGGGCTATGGCGTGGGGCCGCACGGCTGCGTCGGCCAGATGTTCGCCCGGCTCGAAGGCGAGGTGCTGCTGCGCGCCGTGGCCGAACGCGTCGATCGGCTGGAGCTGACCGGCCCGGCCGAGTTCCGCCTGAACCCCGGGCTGCGCGGGCTGTCCCGGCTGCCCATGGCCCTGCACTGAAGGACAAACCCATGACACGCACATTGATCGCCGGCGGGGCGACCGGCATCGGCGCGGCCGTGGCGCGCCTGTTCCTGGCCGAAGGCGGCCAGGTCATGGTCGCCGATGTCAACGAGGCCGGGCTCGACCACCTGGCCCGCCAGGCCGATGACCTGCCGGGCAATCTGACCACCTGTCACGTCGACCTGGCCCGGCCCGACGCTCCGGCCACGGTGGCCGAGCGGGCCGATGCGGCGATGGGCGGGGTCGATTGCCTCTTTGTCAACGCCGGGCTGATGCTGGCCGCCCGGCTCGAAGACTGGACCCCCGAGATGTGGGACCGGTCGGATGCCATCAACCTGCGCCTGCCGATGTTCCTGACCCAGGCCTGCCTGCCGGCGCTGCGGGCGTCGGAGAATGCCAGCGTGATCTATACCTCGTCGACCGGCGCCCTGCGCGGCCATGCCGGCATGCCGGCCTACCACGCGACGAAATCGGGCATCCTGGGCCTGGTCCGGGCGCTCGCCGACGAGCTGGGCCCAGAGGGCATCCGGGTCAATGCCCTGTTGCCGGGCTGGATCGACACGCCGTTCAACAACGGGTTCTGGGATCACCAGCAGGACCCCGACGACACCCGCGCCCGGATCGAGGCGGGCATTCCCATGCGCCGCCACGGCTCTGCCGACGAGGTGGCCGGAACCGTGCGCTACCTGGCCTCGGAAGCGGCGCGATACGTCACCGGCACCCGGCTGGTCGTCGATGGCGGCTACACGGCGGTCTGAGGCTCAGTCGTAGCATTCCGGCGCCAGCCGGATGCGCCGGGCCTGGTCGGGATCGTGGGTCATCAGCTTCAGCGCCCCGGTCTCGGCCTCAAGCGCGTTGATCCGCCGGATCGAGGCCAGCGCCGCGTCATCGTCGACCGAGGCGCCCGGCAGGATGCCGGCGTCGAAATTCTCGGCCAGGTCACCGACATCGGCCGTCAGGATCACCGGCCCGGTCACCGGCAGATCGACCCGCAACGACATGTGCCCCGGCGTGTGGCCGGGGGTGAACAGGGCGGTGATGCCGGGCATGATCTCGGCGTCGCCGTCGAGGATGTCCCAGCGCAGGCCATCGAGGCGGATATCCGATGCAAAGACGGCCATCGGCAGGGGGTCCTGCGCGATACAGGCCTGTTCAGCCTTCTGGATCAGCACCCGGGCATGGGTCAGCCGCTTGAGATGGCCGGTATGGTCGGCATGCAGATGCGACAGGATCACCGTCGAGATGTCGTCAAAGCCCAGGCCCAGCCCGGCCAGCTGGGCGCCCAGCTCGTGATGCGGTTTGACCACCGGGGCCGGGTCCCAGCCGATGGCCGTGTAATGGCTGGCCCGACGGGCCGGGTCGCGCAGGTTGGCCTCGTCGAGCCCGGTGTCGAACAGTACCCAGCCCCGGTCGGTGTCCAGCAGGTAGGCCGTGATCGGCACGGCGATGACCAGCCGGTCATCCGCCCCGCGCAGCGAGACCGACAGGGGGATGATCTCGTAGCCGCAGAGCAGCACGAACAGACGGCGGACACAGGTGGCGGTGGAAACAGGAGAGGCGTGCATGGTCATGTCCTGGGGATTGGGGCGTCAGGGGATGGGCCGCGCGGATCAGGCCGGCGTCGTCAGGTCAAAGGGCGGCGGGCCGTCGGCCACCATCGGGCGATAGCGGTAGTCCGGGCCCCGGGCGGCCTCCAGCTCGGCCCGGGCCTGGGCGATCAGCTCGGGCGCATGCAGAAAGGCCGCGCCGGTGGCCATCAGCGCCCGGGCGGCCAGCTGCATGCCCTTGTCGGCGATCGGATGGGCGCCCGCGGCCACGGCCTGCCAGGTATGGGGCCGGGTGCCGGGCACCCAGGTCGCCGTGCCAAGCGCGCCGCAGGGCACCAGCCAGGACACGTCGCCCACATCCGACGAAAACGCACCCTGGCTGCCAAAGACATAAGGCCCCAGTTCAAACGCCTGGTCCAGCGCCGGCGGGCGGTCCATCGAGGCCTGGATGCGGGCGGCAAAGGCATGATCGGCATCATCCCAGCGGATCGGCGGCAGCGCGGCCATGTTGGCCAGCATCACCCGGCCGACCACGTCGTTGGGCAGGATCGAATGCACCGCGCCCAGGCGGCGGATCTCGGCCCGCGTTCCGGTGCCCATGGCCGCGCCCCGGGCGGCCTGTTCCAGCCGTTCAAAGACTTCCTGGGCGACGGCCGGATCGGGATGGCGCACGCCGATGCGGCTTTCGGCCAGGTCGGGGATGACATTGGGCGCCACGCCGCCCCGGGCCACGATGTAATGGATATGGGTGCCCTGGGGCACGGTCTCGCGCATCAGGCTGGCCATGTGGTGAAAGGCCTCGACCCCGTGCAGCGCCGACCGCCCGGCCTCGGGCGCCTGGGCGGCATGGGCGGTGCGGCCGTGAAACAGGATCCGCCCGCCGATGCTGGCCAGCGACCGGCTCTGCCAGACCCGGTTGACGTCGTCGGGATGCCAGTGCAGCGCGATGGCCAGGTCGTCGAACAGCCCGGCCCGCGCCATGTAGACCTTGCCCGCCCCGCCTTCCTCGGCCGGCGTGCCATAGACCCGCACTTCGCCGGGGGTGCCCGTGGCCTCGAGCCAGCGCGCCAGCCCGACCGCCGCCCCGATCGCGGCGGCGCCAAAGAGATGATGACCGCAGGCATGGCCGACATCCTGGCCGGGCAGCGGATCGGGATAGGGCGCGGCCGATTGCGAAAAGCCGGGCAGGGCATCCATTTCGGCCAGCAGCCCCACCGCCGGCACGTCCGGCCCGTCGCCCTGCCGCCAGCTGGCCACGAAGGCCGTGGGCAGGCCGGCCACGCCCCGGGTCACGTCAAAGCCCTGGGCGGTCAGGACCTCGGCCATGTCGGCCGCCGTGCGGTGTTCCTGGTAGCCCAGTTCGGGATGCGCCCAGATCCGCCGGGCCAGGGCGCACATCTGCGCGTCAAAGGGCGCGGCCCCGGCCAAAAGCCGGTCAAGTTCGGCCCGGGGCAGGGCGCCCAAGGCCGGGCCATTGCCTGCGGATTGGGCAGTTTCGCCGATCTGATCCTTGGTTGTCATGCTCGCAAACCCCTGCATTCACGTCATAATCCTGGCTAACGCCTTTCCGGCGCCCGGAAAACGGCCAAAAAGCCCCTTGCGCCGGAATACCAGATGTTTCTAATGCGCACATCTGTTTTCTTTGCGAACTACCTGGGGAGACCACCCTTGCAGCTCAAGATCGGCGTCCATTACGAGCCCTCCAATGTCGACCCGCATCTTGGCGCGGCCGAGCTGGCCCTGCAGATGACCCAGGGCTGCCTGGACACGCTGGTCAACAAGACCGTCGAGGGGGCTGTGCTGCCCGGGCTGGCGCTGGACTGGACGGTGTCCGAGGATCAATGCCGCTATGCCTTTACCCTGCGCGACGACGTGGTCTTTCACGACGGTACGCCGTTCGACGGGGCGGCGGTCAAGGCATCGCTGGACCGGGCGCGCGATCCGGCCAATGCCTCGCAGCTGGCCGGCAGTCTTCTGGGCAGTTACCGCGAAACCCGCGTCCTGGCCCCCCACCGGATCGAGATCGTGCTCGACCGGCCCTATGCGCTGTTTCTCGATGCGCTCAGCCAGGGATGGCTGGCCCCGATGTCGCCCCGGGCGATGCAGGAAGCGGGGCCCGGGTTCATGCTGCCCGTGGGCACCGGGCCGTTCATCTTCGATCGCTGGGACAAGGGCGACCGGCTGGTGATCCGGCGCAACCCGGCCTACGCCTGGGCGCCCGGCCTGGTCGAAACGGACGGGCCGGCCCATCTCGACGAGATCCACTTCCTGTTCCTGTCCGACGAGGCCGCGCGCACGGCCGCGCTGAAGGCCGGCACGGTCGATGCGATCTTTGCCACCGCGCCGGCCGATTGCGCCGGGCTGCGCGCCGATGGCCGGTTCCAGGTCATCACCCAGCCGGTGCGCGGGGTGCCGGTGTCGCTGATGATGAACATCAAGCGCGGGGCGACACGGGACCTGGCCGTGCGCCAGGCCCTGTCGCAAGGGCTGGATGTCGACGCGCTGGTGGCGCAGGTCTTTCACGGCGAGTTCGAGCGCGCCTTCAGCCCGGTGTCGCAATTCACCCTGGGCTGTGCCGAGGACCTGCGCGGGCTCTATCCGCATGACCCGGCCCGCGCGGCGGCGCTGCTGGATGCGGCGGGCTGGCTGGCCGGTGACGACGGGCTGCGGCGCCGGGATGGCGAGGTGCTGACGCTGGATTTCCTGGCCCTGCCGGTCAATTCCTACCCCGAGTTCGGCGCCATCGTGACCGAACAGCTTGGCCGTCTGGGCGTGCGGGTCAATGTCGTGCTGCTCAGCCCGCCGGACTGGATCCGGGCCGGCATGCAGGGCGAGCACGGGCTGATCCCGCAGGGCAAGTTCGCCAGCTCGTCGCAGCTGCTGGGCTTTGTTTACCATTCCCGCCATTCCGGCCCGGGCAGCTATGGCTGGAGCAAGCGCGGGCCCGAAGATCATGCCCGGATCGACGCGCTGATCGATGCCGCCGAGACCTGCCTCGACCCGGCCGATTACGTGCCGCTCTTCGAAGAGGTCCAGCGCGAGGTCATGCAGGCCGCGCTGGCCATTCCGCTGCATTGCAACACCAACCTGATCGCCGCGCGCAAGGGCCTGGCCGGCCTGCGTTTCGATGCCATCGGGGCCTATCCGCTGTTTCACGACACCACCCTGGCCGAGGAGGCCTGAGCCATGGCGACACGGGTCATCATCCGTCCCCGCGAATACCACGATTCCGTCCGCCTGATGCGGGTGTCCCAGGCCGTCCGGCTGGAACCGGGCGTGACCGAGGCCATGGTCATGATGGCCACGCCCAACAACCGCAAGATCCTGGCCGGCTCGGGCCTGCTGACCCCCGAGGCCGAGGCCGCCCGGCCCGATGACCTGGTCGTGGCGCTGGTGGCCGAGGACGAGGCGGCGGCCGATGCGGCCCTGCGCGCGGCCGAGGCCGCCTTGACCGAACAGGCCGGCTCCGGCGCCGCCCAGGTGCGCCCGCGCACGCTGGATGCCGCCCGGGCCGCGGCGCCCGAGGCGCGGATCGCGGCGATCTCGGTGCCCGGGGCCCATGCCTTTGGCCAGGCCAGGCGGGCGCTGGAACTGGGGCTGCACGTCTTTCTCTTCAGCGACAACGTGCCCGTCGAGGACGAGCTGCGCCTCAAGGAGATCGCCGGCGAGAAGGGCCTCCTGGTCATGGGCCCCGATTGCGGCACGGCGATCATCGGCGGCGCGGCCCTGGGATTTGCCAACCGCGTGGCGCGCGGCCCGGTGGGCATTGCCGGGGCCTCGGGCACGGGCATGCAGGAGATTTCGTCGCTGCTCGACACCATGGGCAGCGGCATCAGCCAGGCCATCGGCACCGGCGGGCGCGACCTGTCGGCGGCGATCGGCGGGCGGACGATGATGCAGGCGCTCGACCTGCTGGCCGGCGACCCGGCGACCGAGGTTGTCGTGGTGACTTCCAAGCCGCCGGCGCCCGAGGTGGCCGAAGCGGTGCTCGACCGGTGCCGGGCGATGGGCAAGCCGGTGGTGGTGAATTTCGTCGGCGCGCCGGCCCGGGCGGCCGATGGCAACCTGCGCTTTGCCTCTACCTTGGCCGAGGCCGCGCGCCTGGCCGCGCAGCTGGCCGGCCGGCCCGGAGATCTGCCCGCGGCCGAAGGCGCCGAGGCCTGGATCGCGGCGGCCGCCCCGGCGGCGGGACAACGCTATCTGCGCGGGCTTTATGCCGGGGGCACGCTGGCCTACGAGGCGCTGGCCCTGCTGGGCGACCGGCTCGGCCCGATCCGGTCCAACCTGCGCAGCGGGGCGCTTGGCCTCGACGATCCGTTCCGCAGCCAGGGCCACACGGTTGTCGACCTGGGCGAAGATGCCTTCACCCAGGGCCGGGCGCATCCGATGATCGATCCCGACACGCGCAACCGGCGCATCCTGGCCGAGGCCGCCGATCCCGAAACCGCGCTGCTCCTGATGGACCTGGTCATCGGCTACGGCGCCCATGACCACCCCGGCGCGACCCTGGCCGCCACCCTGGCCGAGGCCCGCGCCCTGGCCGCCGCCGGCGGGCGCGACCTGCCGGTCGTGGTCACGCTCTGCGGCACGCGCGGCGACCCGCAAGGGCTCGACGAGCAGATCGCCGCCCTGACCGGGGCCGGGGCCCTGGTCGCCCGCAACAATGCCGAAGCCGTGGCCCTGGCCGCCCGCATGATGGAGGCACACCATGCCGCAACCGCCTGAACCCGCACCCGTCGCGGCCCTTCCCGACACCGCGCCCGGGGTCATCAACATCGGCGTCGATCTCTTCGCCGAAGCCCTGGCCGCCCAGGATGTGCCGGTGATCCAGGTGCTGTGGTCGCCGCCCGAGACGCCCGACGACGACCTGATGTCGCTGCTCGACAGCCTGATCTGACCGTCCCGCCGCACGCCCCTTTCCAATTGCCACCGGCCCGCCGCGGCCGGCCCCGCCCAGACCGGAGCCCCCATGACCGACCTGAAGACCCGCATCGAAGAGGCCAATGCCAAGGCCTTTGACATCCTCCGCCAGGGCAAGCCCCGCCTGATCGACGTGGCCCCCGCGCTCGATGTCCTGCCGGGGATGAAACCCAACCTCATCCTGCATTCCGCCCCGGCCATCGCCTGGGACGACATGTGCGGGCCGCATCGCAACGGCATCATCGGTGCGGCGATCTGGGAAGGGCTGGCCGCCGATCCCGAAGAGGCCGAGGCCCGCATCCGCTCGGGCGAGATCCTGACCACGCCCTGCCATCACCACGATGCCGTCGGCGCCGGGGCGGGGATCACCTCGGCCTCGACGCCCATGCTGGTCGTCGAGAACGCGGCCTTCGGCACCCGGGCCTATTCCTGCATCGCCGAGGGCGGCGGGCTGCGCCTGCTGAAATGGGGCTATTGGGACCAGGACGTCCTGGACATGCTGACCTGGCAGGCCCGGGTCTTTGCCCCCGTGCTCAAGGCCGCGCTTGCCGCCGCCGGGCCGATCGACCTGAAGGCCATTGTCGGCCGGGCCGTCGAGATGGGCGACGAATGCCACAATCGCTCGGTCGCGGCCACGGCGCTCTTCCTGCGCGATCTCTACGGGCCGATGGCCGCGCTGGACATGGCCGAAGACGACATCCGCGCCTCGATCCGCTTCCTGGTCGAAAGCGAACATTTCCTGCTGCATGCGATCATGGCCGGGGCCAAGTCGATGCTGATGGCCGCCGAGGGCATCGAGTATTGCACGCTGGTCACCGCCATGGCCCGCAACGGCGTCGATTTCGGCATCAAGGTCTCGGGCCTGGGCGACCGCTGGTTCACCGCTCCGGCGATGGAGGTCAAGGGCCTGTTCTTCCGGGCCGAGTGGTCCTACGAGGATGCCGCGCCGGACCTGGGCGACAGTGCCATCACCGAAACGGTGGGGCTGGGCGGGTTCATCCAGCCCTGCGCGCCGACGGTCACCCAGTATGTCCAGGCCGACCTGGCCCAGGCCATCGCCAACACGGCCGAGATGCGCCAGATCTGCCAGGGCGACAATCCCGACGTGCGCATCCCGGCGATGGATTTCGCGCCCGGACCGCTGGGCATCGACATCCGCAAGGTGGTCAAGACCGGCATCACCCCGCTGCTCGACACGGCCATCACCCACAAGGACGGCGGCCTGATCGGGGCCGGCGAGGTGCGCGCGCCGATGGGCTGTTTCAGGGACGCGCTCAAGGCCTTCGGGGCGGCCCATGGCTGAGCGGGCGGGCATGAGTCTCAAGGACCGCATCGCCGCGGCCAACCGCCTGGCCATGGCCCGGATCGAGGCGGCCAACCCGGTCTGGACCGACGTGCGCCCGGCCATCGACGTGCTGCCGGGCATGACCCGCACGACGGTTCTGCACGCCGGTCCGCCGATTGCCTGGGACGACATGTGCGGCCCGCAGAAGATGGGCGTGGTGCAGGCCGTGCTGCACGAGGGTCTGGCCCGCGACGAGGCCGGGGCCGAGGCGCTGATCCTCGACGGCGCCATCACCGTTGCGCCCTGCCACGAGTACGGCGCGGTGGGCGGCATGGCCGGCATCACCAGCGCCTCCAGCCCGATGGCCGTGGTCCATGACCCGGTGCATGACGTGACCGGCTGTTCCCAGCTGTTCCAGGGTCCGGCGGCCGGGCTGCAGGACCGCGACCGTTACAATGCCGAGGCGCGCAAGCGTTGGCGCTGGCTCGAAGAGGTGCTCGGCCCGGCCCTGGGCGCGGCGATCCGTGCCCGTGGCGGCCTGCCGGTCAAGCCGTTGATGGGCCGGGCACTGGAAATGGGCGACGAATGCCACAACCGCAACGCCGCTGGCACGCTGCTGCTGCTCAACGCCCTGGTCCAGGACCTCATCCGCACCAGCCCGCCCGACCGGCTGGGCGAGGTGCTGGCCTATTTCCGCGAGAACGAACAGGTCTCGCTGGTCCTGTCGATGGCCGCGGCCAAGGCCATGGGCGCGGCCATCTCCGGCATTCCCGACTGTTCCATCGTCACGGTCATGTGCCGCAACGGCGTCGAGTTCGGCATCCGGGTCAGCGCCACGGGAGACCGCTGGTTCACCGCCCCGGCCAACCGGATCGAAGGGCTGTATTTCTCGTCGGAATGGGGCGATGACGATGCCGTGCCCGATATCGGCGACAGCGCGATCATGGAAACCATCGGGCTGGGCGGCCATGCCCAGGCCGCGGCCCCGGTGCTGCAGCAATTCGTTGCCGGCTCGTTTGCCCGGGCCACGGCCATGGTCGACGAGATGGCCCAGATCACCCAGGGCCGGCTGACCCAGTTCAAGATCGCCCCGCTGGATTTCGCCGGCGCGCCGGTGGGCATCGACATCCGAAAGGTCGTGCAGACCCGGATCACCCCTGTTATCGATACCGCCATTGCCCATCGCAAGGGTGGCGTGATCGGCGCCGGCCAGACCCGCGCGCCCTTCGGCTGCTTTGCCGATGCCCTGCGCGCCTTCAGCGACACCTGCCAGGAGGTCTCTCCCGATGCCCCCGCTGCTCAGCGTCCGTAACCTCGACGTCACCTTCGGCACCGGGCCGGACGCCGTGCGCGCCGTGCGGGGCTTGTCTTTCGACGTGGCCCCGGGCGAGATCGTGGCCATCGTGGGCGAAAGCGGCTCAGGCAAGTCGAATGCCGTGCTGGGCCTGCTGGACCTGGTGCGCGACCCGGGGCGGCGGGCCTGCGACAGCATCGTCTTTGACGGCACCGAGCTGGCCGGGCTGGGCAACCGCCAGATGCGGCGCATCCGGGGGCGGCGGATCGCGATGATCTTCCAGGACCCGATGACCGCGCTGAACCCGCTGATCACCGTGGGCCGGCAATTGTCGGACCTGGCCGTCGAACACCTGGGCCTGGGCAAGGCCGCGGCGCGGGACCGGGCGCTGGAGGTGCTGGAAAAGGTCGGCATCACGGCGGCGGCCGAGCGGATGAAAAGCTATCCGCACCAGCTGTCGGGCGGCATCCGCCAGCGGGTGATGATCGCCATGGCGCTGATCTGCGAACCCGACCTGCTGATCGCCGACGAGCCGACGACGGCCCTGGATGTGACGATCCAGGCCCAGATCATCGAACTGGTCAAGGCGCTGCAGGCCGAGATGGGCCTGGCAATCATCTGGATCACCCATGACCTGGGCGTGGTCGCCGCGCTGGCCGACCGGGTCATCGTCATGTACGCCGGGCGGATGATCGAAAGCGGCAGCGCCGACGACATCTTCAACCGCACCGGCCATCCCTATACCCGGGCCCTGCTGGCCTCGATGCCCCGGGTCGACATGGCGCCCACCGGCGAATTGCAGGCGCTGCCCTCGGGCGGCCAGGCCGGCGAGGGCTGTGCCTTTCGCCTGCGCTGTGCCAGGGCCACCGAGACCTGCGCGGCCAATGCCCCCGAGCTGGCCGACCTGGCCCCGCCGGCGGGCGAGGCCCCCGGCGCCGCCGTGGAGGGCGCCTCGCACATGGCCAGCTGCTGGCATCCCGAAGGCGCAAGGACCGCATGACCATGGACAGGCTGTTCGAGATCCAGGACCTCGAGGTCCATTTCGACGTGGGCGGCGGGGCGCTGTCGGCCCGCGGCCCGCAAAAGCTGCGCGCGGTGGACGGGGTGACCTTTGACATCCTGCGCGGCGAGACGCTGGGGCTGGTCGGTGAATCCGGCTGTGGCAAGTCGACCGTCGGGCGCACCATCCTGCGCCTGACCGAACCGACCTCCGGCCGGGTCATGTTCGACCGCCAGGACCTGGGCCGGCTGGGCCGGGGGCGGATGCGGCGGATGCGCCGGCGGATGCAGATGGTCTACCAGGATCCCTATGCCTCGCTGAACCCGCGCATGAAGGTCCGTGACATCCTGGCCGAGCCGCTGGCCGTGCATGGGCTGGCCAGTGGCGCCGAGCGCGAGGCACGCATCGCCGAACTGCTCGACCTGGTCGGGCTGGACCGGGCGGCCATGGCCCGCTATCCGCATGAATTCTCGGGCGGCCAGCGCCAGCGCATCGGCATCGCCCGGGCCTTGGCGGTCGAGCCGGATTTCATGGTGCTCGACGAAAGCATCTCGGCGCTCGACGTGTCGATCCAGGCCCAGATCATCAACCTTCTCAAGCGGTTGCAGCGCGAGAAAGACCTGACCTTCCTGTTCATCTCGCATGACATGGCCGTGGTGCGCCACATGTCGGACCGGGTGGCCGTGATGTACCTGGGCACGATCGTCGAACTGGGCCGGGCCGATCAGATCTACGACAACCCGCGCCATCCCTACACCCGCGCGCTGCTCAAGGCCGTGCCCGTGCCGCAGGTCACCGCCGGCCAGAAGGCCACGGTCGAAGGCATCCGGGGCGAGCTGGGCAGCCCGCTGGACCTGCCCGCCGGCTGCCGGTTCTGCGACCGCTGCCCGCTGGTCCAGGACCGCTGCCGGAGCGAGGCCCCCCGGCTGACAACGCGCGACAGCGGCCACCTGGCCGCCTGCCATTTCGCCTGACCGGGACCGCGCCGGTCAGGTCAGGTCAGTGCGCGGGTCAGGTCAGGTCAGGTCAGCGTGCGGGTCAGTTCCTCGGCGCCCAGCTTCATCTCGGGCAGGGCGCCGTCCATCATCTCGTCGATCGAGGTCACGCCGGCAAAGGTATAGGTGTTGATCGACCCGACGATCTCGGCCCGGGCATTGAAGACCGGCAGGGCCAGCGAGCGGATGCCCATCTGCATTTCCTGGTCGACCAGCGCGTAACCCTGGCTGCGGATGCGCGCCAGCTCGGCGCGCAGCTCGGCCTCGGTGGTGATGCTCAGCTCGGAGGCCGGGGTCATGTCGATCCGCGCCAGCGTGCGGTCCAGCTCTTCCTCGGACGAATGGGCCAGGATGCAGCGCCCGGCCGAGGAATAGGCCAGCCGGAAGCGCCGGCCGATGGTCAGGGCCGGAGAGTGGAATTCATCGGTATTGGCCGAGCCGATATGCACGATGAAATCCTCGTCGCGGATGGCCAGGGCCACCGGAAAGCCCGACCGGTCGCGGATGCGGTTGAGGAAATACTGGGCCTTTTCGGCCAGCGGCACCGAGGACAGGTAGGCATACCCCAGTTCCATGACCTTGGGCGTCAGGCGAAAGATCCGCCCGTCCTGGTGGACATAGCCCAGGTCGGCCAGGGTCAGCAGGTACCGCCGGGCGCCGGCCCGGTCCATGCCGGTCTTTTCGGCAACCTGGGTCATGGTCATTTCCGGGTTGGCCTTGTCGAAGGCGCGGATGATGTTCAGCCCGTGCACCAGCGAGCCGATCAGCTCCTTGGGCTTGGTGTCCTTCGGCTTGGCCTTGGTGGTGGTCCGGGCCTTGGAGGGTTTCGACCTGGAGGATTTGGCCGGGGCGGGATCGGGCGTCGTGTCGGGCGTCGTCATGGGCGTCGGGTCTCGTCCTGGTGGTCATGGCGCTGCCGGTGCCCCGCCTGTCGGGGCCTGTTGCCGTCCGGCCCTTCGCGGGGCGTTCTGCTGCGACCTGTTTCAATCCCGAAAACTATTGTGCATTATGCGAACAATTGCAAGCGGCAGGGGGCGACAGGTGGGCATCTGCGGGGAAGGGCCGGTGATCCGTGCAGCACGGATCGGCAGCCATGTGGCCGGGCTTCTGGCCGGGCGGGCCGGGCCGGTGGGGATGCTGGCGCGGTTTGATCGCCATGTCTACCTGGATCTGGCCGGCACGGTGCTGGTCGTGACCCTGGCCGACCAGCCCCCGGGGCCGCTGACCCTGCACCTGCCGGCCTTGCCCGGCTGGCTGGGCGCCGGGGAATTCGGCGCCGGGATGGTGCAATCGGGGGGCGGGCGGATCGTGCTGGACGGCGTGCCGGCCTGGCCCTCGGCCCTGCCGGCGGGAGCGGGTGATCCCGGCCGCATCGCCGCGACGCTGGCGGCCCGGGCGGGGGCGGTGCCTCACCAGTCGGCGCTGTTGCGGGCGGTGCTGGGGGCGGCTCCCCGACCCGAGGCGCTGGACTTCCTGGCCCGGGGGATTGCGGCGGATGCGCCCGACCTGACGGCCGAGGCCACGCAGGCGCTGATCGGGGCGGGGCCGGGGCTGACCCCGGCGGGCGATGACCTGCTGGCCGGGGCGTTGATGGCGCTCTACGCCCTGGCGCCCCGGCACGCGGCCATGCATGGGCGGGTTGTCGGCGCGGCAGCCCGCGAGGGCACGACAAGCCTGTCCGCCGCCTTTCTGATGGCCGCCGCGCAGGGGCATGGCCCGGCGGGATGGCATGACCTGGTGCGGGCCTTGCCCGACTCGGCGCCCGCATCTGTCGCCCGGGTCATGGCGCCGGGTCACAGCTCGGGCGCGGATACGCTGGCGGGCTTCGTGCTGGCCTGCGCGGCGCTGGCGCCCGGTTGATGGCCGCGCTGATGCCCAGACCGACCAAGGGCTATCCCCCGGCCTGCTCCTCACCCAAAATCGCGTGCAACGGCGCCATCAGCCGGGCCAGCCGCGCATCACCCCGGGCCGCCGGCGGGTCCAGCCGGGCCAGCAGGGCGTCCGCGTCCTGCGTCGGATGCCGCCCGCCGGGCATGACCCGCCGCCCGGCGATCACCAGCTCGCGCAGCGCCGCCGGTTCGCCGTAAAGCACCAGCCGGTCGCAGGCCCGTTCGGCCGCGGCCAGCCCCGGCGCCGGCCGGGCATTGCCATCCACCAGCAGCAGATCGGCCTGCATCCCCCGCGCCAGCCGCCCGATATCGTCCCGCCCGATCGCCCCGGCGGCCGAGGTGGTGGCCATGGCCAGCACCTGCCGCCCGCTCAGCCGGCCATGCAACCGATGGGCCAGCCGCATTTCCTGGAACATGTCGGTGCGGTCATCCAGCCCCATGCTGTCCAGCCCCAGCGCCACGTTGACCCCGGCAGCCAGCATCGCCGGCACCGGCGCGATGCCGCTTTGCAGGCGCAGGTTGGAACTGGGATTGTGCACCACGGCCACCCCGTTGCGGGCCAGCACGGCCATGTCGTCCCCGGTCAGCTGCACCCCGTGGGCACAGCTGAGCCCCGGGCGCAGAACGCCCAGCCCGTCGAGATGGCGCACCACCGATCCGCCGGCGGCCCGGGCATTGTCGCGGGCCTGGTAACGGCTTTCCAGCAGGTGCATCTGCGCGGCCAGGCCCAGCTCATGGGCCAGAGCCTCGACGCTTTGGATCTGGGCATCGCTGCTCCAATGGGCCGAGATCACCCCGGCCATCATCCAGCTGAGCCCGATGCGCTCGGCCGCCGCGCCGCGCAGGGCCGCGGCCCAGGCATCCATGTCAAAGGCCGGCCGACCGGCCCGTTCCGCGGCCAGCTCGGCCGCCAGCTCGGGCGACAGCCGCGCGGCGGCCCGGGCCATCAGGTCGGCCGAGGCCGGCCGGTCCATCGCGCTCAGCACCAGCCCCGCGCGCAGCCCGGCCCGGGCATAGCCCCGGCGCACCGCCGCAATCGCCGCGCTGTCGTTCTGCGGATGGTAATAGCTGTTGATCGTCGTCGTGATGCCCGTCTGCATCTGGCGCAGGCCCGACAGGGCGGTGTCGGTCTCGGCGTCCAGCGCGGGCATGCGCGACAGGTTCAGGATCCAGGGCTCCAGCAGGTCATCATCGATGCCCAGGCTTTGCGGCGACACCCCGCGCCCGTGGTCATGGGCATTGATCAGCCCGGGCAGCAGGATGGTTTCGCCATCGCCCAGCACATCAAGCCCGGGCCAGTCGCGGGCCAGCCGGGCAAAGGGCGCGATCTCGGCAATGGTCGTGCCCTCGACGCGCAGCCCGTGGTCGACCAGCACTGGCGCATTGCTGCCCGGATCGGTGATCATCAGACCCGCGCGGACGAGGTATTGCGCCCCCTGCGAGGGGGGCGGGGTCACGGGGTCCATGGGCTCAGACCTTGATCTTGGGGTCGATGATGTCGCGGATGGCATCGCCCAGCAGGTTCGAGGCCAGCACCGTGATCAGGATGGCAATGCCCGGAAAGATCGCCGCCCAGGGCGCGTCCCACATGACATTGCGCCCGTCCGACAGCATCGCCCCCCATTCCGAGGCCGGCGGCGCGGCGCCCAGGCCCAGGAAGCTCAGGCCGGTGGCGCTCAGCAGGGCCCAGCCATAGGACATCGACGCCAGCACCAGGATCGGCGGAAAGGCATTGGGCAGCACGTGGCGGAAGATGATGCGCAGGTCGGAACAGCCCGTGGCCCGGGCGGCATCGACATAGACCTCTTCCTTGATGGCCAGCACCGATCCGCGGCTGACACGGGCAAACTCGGTGATGCCCCCGATGCCCACGGCGATGATGACATTGACCAGACCGGTGCCCAGGACGGCCACGATCGACATGGCCAGCAGCACGCCGGGAAAGGACATCATCACGTCGATCAGGCGCATGACGATATTGTCCAGCCGCCCGCCGTAATAGCCCGAAATCAGCCCGATGGTGCAGCCCACGGTGACCGAAATGGCCACGGCAAAAAGCCCGATCACCAGAGAGATCCGTGCTCCGGTCAGGATCCGGCTGAAGATGTCGCGGCCGGCAAGGTCGGTGCCCATCCAATGTTCGGCACTGGGGGGCAGCATGCTGTCGAGGATGCGCGTTTCATAGGGATCATAGGGCGCGATATGCGGCGACAGAACGGCCAGCACGGCCAGGATGAAAAGCGTCAGCAGGGCATAGCGCGCCGTGCGGTGGCGCCAGCAGTCGCGGGCAAAGCCCATCAGCGGATGGGTGGCGGGCGGGTTGGTGGCAAGGCTGGTCATCAGTCGAACCGGATCTTGGGGTCGATCAGCGCATAGGCCAGGTCGACGAGGATATTGAGCACGACATAGAAAAGCGCCGTGAAGAGGACCGCGCCCTGGACCAGCGGGAAATCGGACCCGTTGATCGCGTCGACCAGCACGGTGCCCAGCCCCTTGCGGGAAAAGGCGGCCTCGATGAAAAACGCCCCCGAGAAGAGCCAGCCGAACTGCAGCCCGATCATCGTCACCACGGGCACCAGCGCATTGGGCAGGGCATGGCGGAACAGGATCACCGCGTCGGATTTGCCCTGGGCCCGCGCGGTCAGGATGTAATCCTGTTTCAGCGCGTCGAGGATATTGGTCCGCGTGGCCCGCGCCACGGTCGAAATCGCGCCCAGCGACAGGGCCAGCACCGGCAGGATCAGCGCCTCGGGCGAGCCCTGGCCGGCGGCGGGCAGCCAGCCCAGCTGGACGGCAAAGAGCATGACCAGCATCAGCCCGATCCAGAAGGCAGGCATCGACACCGACACGGCGGTAAAGGCCATGACAAACCGGTCCAGCCAGGAATTGCGCAACACGCCCGCCAGCGCGCCCATGACGATGCCCACCGGCACGGCCACGGCCATGGCCAGCGAGGTCAGCAGCAGGGTCGGCGGCAGGTTGTCCATGACCATGTCGATCACCGGCGTGCTTGACACGATGGACCGCCCGAAATCGCCGGTCAGCACGTTGCCCAGGTAGGCCAGGTACTGCTGGAACAGGGGCAGGTTCAGCCCCAGCTCTTCGCGCAGGGCCTCGATCTGGTCGGGCGTGGCGCCCGAACGGGCCAGCATCACCGTCACCGGATCGCCCGGCAGCATGTGCAGGATGAGGAAAGACAATGTGACCACCCCGAATATCACCGGGATGGCCGACAGGATACGTCCGATCAGGAACCTGAGCACGAGGCCCGTTCTCCTTTAAAGGTCAACGTCGTAGACAGCCGGGACCAGCCCGGTGACACCAAAGCTCAGATCCTTCATCGCCGCCGTCGCGCCGATGGCCACGGCATAATCGTAGATCGGCAGGATCACCGCCTGGTCCATGATCATGACCTGCGCCTGTTGGTAAAGGTCAAGCCGTTTGTCGGCATCGGTCTCGGCCTGGGCGGCCAGCAGCAGGGCATCCAGTTCGGGGCTGCGCACCTTGGCAAAGTTGAACCCGCCGTCGGCATTTTCGGACAGGAAATAGGGCAGCAGCGAATCCGAGGCCGCAAAGCCCGAGCCGCCGGTGAACAGCATGTTGTGGGTGCCGTTCTTGCCGGCCTCCAGGCTGACGGCCCAGGCCATCATCTCCAGCTCGACGGCGAAGCCGATCTTCTGCAGCTCGGATTGCAGGTAGACCGAGAACGGCTCGGACGAGCCCCAGCCGGCCATCTGCACCTTCAGGACCAGCTTCTGGCCGTCCTTTTCGCGCACGCCGTCAGCCCCGGTGACCCAGCCGGCCTCTTCCAGCAGGCTGGCCGCGGCATCGGGGTCATAGCTGTACATGCCCTTGAGATCGGGGGCGAATTCCGGGGTCACGGCCGACAGCGGGCCAGAGGCGGCGGGCGCGATGCCGCGCATGATGGACCCGACGGCGGCCTCCATGTCGACAGCCTGCAGGATGGCCTTGCGCACCATCGGATCGTCGGTGGGGGCCAGTTCGGTGTTGAGGAACCAATAGGTCGGCTGGCCCGACAGGTGGGTGATCAGGACTTCGTATTCGTCCGAGCGTTCGATGCGCGACAGGCTGGTGGGCAGCAGGTCGAAGACCACGTCGAAATCGCCGGCCATCAGCGACACCGAGCGGCTGGCCGCCTCGGGCAGGAACCGCCATTCGATGGCCTCGACCGCGCCGGTGCCGTCATAGATCGACGGGCCCCAGGTGTAATCGGGGTTCTTGGTCAGCAGGTAGTGATCGCTGACCTCGTATTCGGTCATCATGTAGGGGCCGGTGCCGGCCTGGTGCATGTGGTATTCATCGCCATATTCGGCCGCCGCCGTGGGCGAGACCATGGCCGTGTAGGTCAGCGACAGGTTGAACAGCAGCCCGCCATTGGGCTGGGCCATGACCATGCGTACCTCGGTCGGCGAGATCACCTCGACCGCGGCCACGTCGGCCACAAGCGAGGCGGCCTTTTGCGATTTCGGCCCCAGCGCCTGCATGCGCTCGATGTTGAACTTGACGGCCTCGGCATCGAAGGGGGTGCCGTCGTGGAAGGTCACGCCTTCGCGCAGCACGAAATCATAGCTCATGCCGTCTTCGGCAATCGTCCAGCTTTCGGCCAGGCCGGGCACGATCTCGCCGGTTTCGGCCTGGTAGACCAGGGTGTCGTACATGGCCGACAGGATCATCAGCACTTCCCAGGCCACGTCGATATGCGGATCCAGCCGTGTCTTGGCCTTGGTGCCGGCCATCTTCAGAACGGCCGGGCCGCTGGCCTGGGCCAGGGCCCGGGTGCCCAGTGTCGACAGCAATGCAGTGCCGAGCGTGGATGCGAGAACGGCCCGCCGTGTAAGTCCCGTCATGTCTATCCCTGTTGATTTATAGGTCTGTCATTGCATCGACGTTGCGATTGCGAACAAATGTTGTCAATAAGAACACTGACCCCTGCAACAGTTAGCGCGAGCCCGTATCCGCCATGAGCCTAAATCTTGACCAATCCCGGATTGCCCTGACTGCGGCCCGCGACCATGCCTCTTCGCTGGGCATTTCGGTCTGCATTGCCGTCTGTGACGCGGGCGGGCGATTGATGGCGTTCGAACGGATGGACGGCAGCAACTGGGCCAGCATCCACGGCGCGCAGGGCAAGGCGCTGACCTCGGCCGCGACGCGGGTGCCCAGCGGGTCGATCCCGCCGGAATCGGTCGTGATGGGCCGGATCGCCGAGCTGGAAGGCGGCAACATGATCTATGCCCGGGGCGCCGTGCCCCTGATCCGCGACGGCGTGCTGCTGGGCGCGGTGGGCGTCGGCGGGGCGGCCGCCGATCTCGACGAGGCCTGTGCCCGGGCCGGGGCCGCCGCGCTGGGGTGTGACTGAGCCATGGTCGTGCTGGATGGAACCAACGAGGCGGGCAGCGACTGGACGCGCTGCCTCAACGAGATGCACCCGACCGACGACGGGCTGCGCCACTGGCCCCGGCTGTTCCTGGCCGAGATCCCCGGCTGGCGGCCGCTGGTCGGCAGCCTGACCCTGCCTCGGGGCGAGGGGCCGCATCCGCTGGTGCTGCATATCCATGGCGGCGGCTGGATGACCGGCCATCCGGCGGTGCTCAGCCCGCGCCGGCGCGAGATGCGGGTGTTCGAGACACTGCTGGAACAGGGCTATGCGGTGGCCCACCTGGCCTACCGGATGGTGGGCGAGGGCGCCTTTCCCATGCAGATCCACGATTGTGCGGCGGGGGTGCGGTTCTTTCGCCATCACGCGGCGCATTTCGGGCTGGACCCGGCGCGGTTCGCGGCGCTGGGGGAAAGCGCGGGCGGCCACCTGGCGCTGTTGCTGGGGGTCGACCGGCCCGAGGCGCTGGAAGGTGACATCGGCGTGACCGGCGTGGCGTCGAAGGTGCAGGCGGTGGTCGACTGGTACGGGCCGGCCGACCTGATGATCCCCTACCAGGGCCGGTCGCTGGCCGAGCGGGTCAAGGACCCGGAGAATGCCGTGGGCCGGTTGCTGGGCGGGCCGGGCGCCGGCGAGGCCGAGGCGCGCATGGCCTCGCCCGTGACCCATGCCGGGCCGGGTGCCGCGCCCTGTCTGATCCAGCACGGCACGGCCGACAGCATCGTGACCTATGACCATGCCGAGCACATGCGCGACGCGCTGGCCGCGGCCGGCGTGCCGGTCGAGCTGCAGCCCGTGGACGGGGCCGAACACGGCTTTCCCGATGGCGATGTCTCGCAGGTGGTGCCCCGGATGCTGGATTTCCTGGCCCGGCACCTGCGCGGCTGAATGGCGCAAGGTCAGGCCGGGGAAACCGGGCGAATGCGGCTTTGCCGGGGCAGGCGGGCGGGCTAGACTGGGCCCATGTCCCAGACGTCTTCCCGCGCGGCCGAACCCTTTGATGCCAACGCGCGCCCCGAACAGCGCAAGAATGAATCCATTGCCGACTGGCTGGGTCGGCAGATCGTGACCGGGGTCTATGGCCTGGGCCAGCCGATCCCCAAGGAGATGGATTTCATCGCCGAAACCGGCGTGTCCCGGGGCGCCTACCGCGAGGCGCTGCGGCGGCTGGCCGGCAAGGGCATGGTGATCACGCGCACCCGGTCGGGCTCGCGCGTGGCCCCGCGCGAGAAATGGTCGCTGCTGGACCCGGATGTCGTGCGCTGGAGCTTTGAAAGCGGCGCGCCGCCCGATTGGTACATCCGCTCGCTTTATGAAATGCGGGCGATGATCGAACCGCCGGCCGCGGCCTTTGCGGCCGAACGGCGGACCGAGGCGGATCTGCAGCTGTTCCGCGAGGCCCTGCATGCGATGCGCTATTGCGACATGACCGAGGACAGCTGGCACATGGCTGATGCCAGCTTTCACCGGGCGATCCTGATTTCCTCGCACAACCCGGTTCTTCTGTCGCTGGAATCCGGCATCTGCGCGGCGGTGGCCTATACAACGGCCTTCCGCTATCGCGACATGCCCAACCCGCATACGCGCAACCCGGTCAACGAACATGCCGCGGTCTTTGAACGGATCGAGGCTGGCGATGCCATCGGCGCCCGGCGGCTGATGACGGAACTGGTCGACACGGCCCTGCTGGACAGCAAGGGCACAACGGTGTTCGACCTGGGGCTGCCGACGCTGAAGGTCTGACGGACGGCGCGAAGGACAGGAATGATGACGGATGATCTGGCCGGGGCCTACCGGGCCTATATCGATTGCCTCAACCGCCGTGACTGGGCCGGGCTGGGCGAGCACGTGGCCGCCGAGGTCGAACACAACGGCCGGCGTTTCGGCCTGAGCGGTTATCGCGGGATGCTGGAGGCCGATGTGCAGGCGATCCCCGATCTGCGGTTCAACATCGACATGCTGATGACCGACGGGCCGATGGTGGCCGCGCGGCTGCTGTTCGATTGCCATCCCGTGGCAGAGCTGTTCGGGTTGGCGGTCGACGGGCGGCGGGTGCGCTTTGCCGAAAACGTCTTCTATGAATTCCGGGAGGGGCGGATTGCCCGGGTCTGGTCGGTGATCGACAAGGCGGCAATTGCCGAGCAGCTTTGAAGCCGTGATGTGATGACGGGTCCGAACGGGCAGGGCGTTTGGCATTGGACCCAGGCGGCGACCCGCCCGAAGGCAAGCGCGCCGGGCGAATGCTTGCCTGTCCCGGCGGGCTGGCGCTTTGACACCCTAGCGCACCCGCATCCATGTCACAGGCACATCACAGCGATAAAGTGACGACCTCAACGGGCAGAAGCGCCACCCCACGGGCAGGCGCGCGCCCGTCTCATGTTGGACCGAGAAAAAGCGCCCCGGCGGAAGGCAGCCGGGGCGCTGGCAGGGCAGGGCGTTCGGAGGTCCCTAACCCTTGACGCCCGACGAGATCATCACGGCCTCGGTCACGCGTTTCTGGAAGATCAGGTAGGCAATCACCACCGGGGCCGCGGCCAGCAGGGCCACCGACATGATCCGTGCATAGGCCACGCCGAAGGCATCGTTGACCTGGGTGATGCCCACGGGAATGGTCATCATGTCCTCGGTCGTGATCACCAGGAAGGGCCACAGGAAGGCGTTCCACGACATGATGAAGGTGATGATGCCAAGGGCCGTGGTGATGCCCCAGTTCAGCGGCAGGTAGACCTTGAACAGCAGCGTGTAATCCCCCCCGCCATCCAGCACCACGGCTTCCTTCATCTCCTTGGGCACGGCATCGAAGAACTGCTTGTAGACGATGATCACCACCGGCACGACCAGCTGCGGCAGGATGATGCCTCCCCAGCGGTTGATCAGGTCGAGATCGTTCATCAGCACGAATTGCGGCACCACCAGCGCCTGGGCCGGCACCATGAAACTGGCCAGCACGATCATGTACAGCGCCTTGCGGCCGGGAAACTGCATCTGGCTGAGCGCATAGGCGCACATCATGCCGGTCAGCAGCACGATGAAGGTGATGATCACCGAGGTGCCGATGGAATTGATGTACCAATCCATCAGCGAGGTGTTGAACAGCGCGTCGACGTAAGACGACAGGTTGAACTCGTCGGGGATCAGCCCGGCCTCGTCCGACACCACCCGGTTTTCCGAGCGGATCGAGGTGTTGAACGCCCAGTAGAGCGGGAAGATCCAGAGCAGCCCGGCAAAGATCGTGATGCAGGTCAGGGCCAGGTTCTCGATGCGGCGGATGGGGGTCATTTGTCACGGCCTCCGATGCGCAGGATCTGGAATTGCAGGACGGACACGACGACGATGATCAGAAACAGCACCAGCGAGATCGCCGCCGCATAGCCGCCGTTGTTCAGCTGGAACGCCTCTCGGTAGACCATCAGCAGCAGAACATAGCTGGAATTGAAGGGCCCGCCCTCGGACAGCAGGTAGACCTGGTCAAAGATCTTGAGTTGCAGGATCAGCTGCAGGGTCAGCACCAGCGCGGTGACGGGCCAGAGCAGCGGCCAGGTCACCCGGAAGAACAGCTGGCGCGACGTCGCCCCGTCCAGCTTGGCCGCCTCGTAAAGCTCTTCGGGGATGTTGCGCAGCCCGGCGATGAACAGCAGCACGTTGAACCCGTTGGTCCACCAGATCGTGACAACGGCCACGGCGGGCATGACCCAGAAGGGGTTCTTGAACACGGGCACCGGCTTGCCGGTGAAAAACTCCAGGACGGGCTGCAGGATACCGAACTGGAAATCCAGCATCCAGGCCCAGATCTGGGTGACCACGGACACGGGCAGCACGTAGGGCGTGAAGAACAGCACCAGGGCCAGGGCCTGCATCCGCCCCGACAGCCGGTTGACGGCCAGCGCGATCAGCAGCGCGATGACGGTCGTCGGCACGACGGTCAGCAGGACGAAATAGCCGTTGTTCTTCAGCGAGGTATAGAACAGCCGATCGGACAGCAGCCGCTTGTAATTGTCCAGCCCCACCCAATCGCCGCCGCCGATCAGCGGGGCGTCGGTGAAGCTGAGGCGGATGACCTCGATCACCGGGTAGGCAAAGACCAGGGCAAAGATCGCCACGAAGGGCAGGATCAGCGAATAGGCCACCAGCCTGTGCCGCCGGTTGTTGCGGATCATCGACATCTGTTGAACACCCTTCCTTGCGAACCGGGCGGCCGGGCCACGGGGGCGCGGCCGCCCGACCGTCTTACTTCATCCGGCTTTCAAGCTCGCCCTTCATCTGGGCGACGGCGTCTTCGGGCGACAGGTAGCCGTGGATCGCCGGCGAGATGATGTTCTGCGCGGCATCATAGGCGGGCGAGGCCACGCCGGCCACTTCGGAACGCGGATCGTAGGTCGCCTTGGAGGCCAGGGTGGAATAGGTGGCGTTGGGCTCCATCACCTTGAATTCCTCGGATTCCGCCACCGGTTTGTAGGCCGGGATATGGCCGGCATCGGCCCATTGGATGGCATGCTTTTCCATCCAGCCGATGACCTGCATGACCGCCGCGCGCTTGTCGGGGTCCATTGCCTCGTCGCCCTGCACCGGGATCGCCCAGGCATGGCTGTCGGCCCAGGTCGTCTGGCTGTCCATCAGCTGCGGGATCTCGACCGCGCCCCATTCGAAGCCCAGGTCGCCATTGGCCGCCAGGTCGTTCATCGTCGGCACTTCCCAGACGCCGTTCAGCTGGAACGCGCTCTTGCCCGAGGTGAACAGCGCGACCGAGGCCTCGTAGAGCGCCTGTTCCGGCTGCCAGCCTTCGTCGTGCCACTTGGTCATGATCTCGACGGCCTTGACGGCCTTTTCGGCGCTGTCGCCGGGCAGGACCTCGCCGTCGTCGGAGATCAGCGTGCCGCCCTGCTGCGACAGCAGAGTGTAGAACACCCGGAAGACCCCGCCGTCATCGCCGGTGGCATAGGTCACCGGGCTTTCGGCACCGTTCTCCTTGGCCGCGGCCAGGGCCTCTTCGAAATCGGCGACGCTGGAAATGCCGGTCAGGTTGCCGTCATCGTCCAGGAACCGCGTCCCTTCGAGGTAGGACTTGTTGTAGTAGAGCACGATGGAATGGATGTCGAAGGGCACGGCGTACAGCTGCCCGTCCGGGCCCTTGGCGCTGTCCAGGGCCCCGGCAAAGAAATCGCCCTCGGCAATGCCGCCGGCTTCGAGGTCCTCGGCGGTGATCGGGGTCAGCACGCCTTCGCTCAGGCCAAGGGGCATGCGCGACAGGTGATAGGTCATCAGGTCGGGCCCGCGCCCGACAGCGGCCGAGGTGCGGATCTTGGTGTAAAAGGGCACGCCCCATTCCAGCGTCGTGGCCTCGATCTCGATGTCGTCATGTTCGGCGTTGAACTGGTCGATCAGCGCCTTCATCCGCACGCCGTCGCCGCCGGCGAAGAAATCCCACCAGGTCACGGTCTGCTGGGCAAAGGCCGGCAGGCCCAGCCCGGTTATTGCTGCAATGGCAGAGACTTGCGCCAATGTCTTGAATTTCATGTCGGTCTTCCTCCTATGACCGGGTGCGCCCATGGCGCGCCCCCTCCCTTGTGGTCTGCTGTCGTGCAGGCCTAACGCAGCCTTTCGCCCTGGGGCGTGAAGGCAAATACATGTTCCGGCGCGGCCCCGATGCGCAGGGCCTGGCCTTCCAGCCGGTCGCGGCTGCCGCGCCGTTCGAATACGATGTCGGCCGCGGTGGTCGACCGGGCATGGACATAGGAATTGCCGCCCAACTCCTCGGCCACCTCGACGGTCACCGGCAGGCCGCCGGTTTCGACGGGCACCAGGTGTTCGGGCCGCACGCCCAGCACGATATCCGCGCCCTGCGCCGGTTTCGGCCCGTCCAGCCGGGCCGTCAGCACCCCGCCCATGGCCTCGGCCGTGAAGCCCTGGGGATCGGTGGCCGTGACCACCGCCTCGACGAAATTCATCGCCGGCGAGCCGATGAACCCGGCGACAAAGCGGTTGTCCGGATCGTCGTACAGCTGCAACGGCCGGCCGGCCTGCATCACGTGGCCGCCCTTGAGCACGAAGATGTCGTCGGCCAGGGTCATCGCCTCGACCTGGTCGTGGGTGACGTAGATCATCGTCGCGCCGATCTGCTTGTGCAGGCGGGACAGTTCCAGCCGCATCTGCACGCGCAGCTCGGCATCGAGGTTCGACAGCGGTTCGTCGAACAGGAACACCTCCGGCTCGCGCACGATGGCCCGGCCGATGGCCACGCGTTGGCGCTGGCCGCCCGACAGGGCCGAGGGCTTCTTGTCCAGGTGGTCGGTCAGTTGCAGGATGCGCGCGGCCTCGCGCACCTTTTCCTCGCGTTCATGGCGGGGCGCCCGGGCCAGCGACAGCGAAAAGCCCATGTTATCGGCCACCGACAGGTGCGGATAGAGCGCGTAGCTCTGGAACACCATGGCCACGCCGCGCTTGGCCGGTTCCACCGCCGTCACGTCGCGCCCGCCGATCTCGATGCGCCCGCCGCTGGTGTCCTCCAGCCCCGCGATCATGCGCAACAGGGTGGATTTCCCGCAGCCTGAGGGCCCCACGAAGACCCCGAATTCGCCTTTCGGGATCTCCAGCGACACGTCCTTGATGACATCATGGGCACCAAAGGACTTCTTCACGTTGCTCAGCTTCACGCCCGACATGGTTTACACTTTCAGCCGCACCATGTGGTAGGACAGTGGCGCCAGCGATCCGCCAAGCGTGCCGTCCTCGACCGCCAGGCCCTGTCCGGGCGCCGGCGCGATGGGCTCGGAGCCGGGGCCGTTGGTGGCCCTCAGGTCGTGGCCTGCAAGCACCTGGTGGTCGATCAGCGTGGCCCCCTCGAACCCGGTCAGGGCCATGCGCAGGTCGGCCGCTTCGGTCAGGTGGCGGTTGATCAGGAAGACCGTCACCGTGCCCGCGCCCTGGTCATGGGTGGCCGCCACGTCGAGGTAATCGACATCATCGGCCACGGTGCAATCGTATGTCGGCCCGTCCACCGACACCCGCAGCGCCGTGCCGCGCCCGTAGAGCGAGGCCAGCTGGTAAGGCCAGTAGATCGTCTGCCGCCAGGCCGGCCCGCCGGCCTCGGCTCGGATCGGGGCGATGACGTTCACCAGCTGGGCGATGCAGGCGATCTTGACCCGGTCCGACCGGCGGATGAACTCGTTCAGCAGGCAGCCGATGAACAGCGCATCTTCGAAATTGTAATCTTCTTCCAGCAGGGCGGGCGCCTCGGGCCAGTCCCAGCTTTTCCAGTTCTGGGAATCCTGTTCGCGTTTGTGATACCAGACGTTCCATTCGTCGAAGCAGATGTAAACATCGTTCTTCGCCCGCTTCTTGGCCTTCACGAAGTCGATCACCCCGGCGATGGCCTGGATGTAACGGCCCGTCTCTTCGACCTTGCCGAAGAAATTCAGCGTGTCGCGGCTGGAATTGCCGAAATACTTGTGCAGCGAGATGTAATCGACGTTCTCGTAGCATTCCTCCAGGACGCCGCGTTCCCAGTCGGGATAGGTCGGCATTTCATCGTTGGAGGACCCGCAGACGATCATTTCGGCGCCCGGCGTCAGCTGGCGCAGGGCCTTGGCCGTTTCGTCGGCCAGCCGGCCGTATTCCTTGGCTTCCTTGTGGCCGATCTGCCAGGGGCCATCCATCTCGTTGCCCAGACACCACATTTTCACGTTGTAGGGGTCGTTCACGCCATGGCTGCGGCGCAGGTCCGACCAATGGGTGCCCGAGGGATGGTTGACGTATTCCATGAAATTGCGCGCATCCGAGATGCCGCGGGAACCGAGGTTGACGGCCAGCATCATGTCGAGGCCCAGCTCCTCGGCCCAGACGGCGAATTCGTTGATGCCGACCTGGTTGCTCTCTTTCGACCGCCACGCGAGGTCGAGCCGCACGGGCCGGTCCTCCTTGGGGCCGATGCCGTCTTCCCAGTTGTAGGCCGACACGAAATTGCCGCCCGGATAGCGGATGGCGGGGATGTTCAGGTCGCGCACCATCTGCGCCACGTCCCGGCGGAAGCCATGGGCATCCGCCTGCGGATGGCCCGGCTCGTAGATGCCCGAATAGATCGCCCGGCCCATGTGTTCGATGAAGGCGGCATACAGCCGGTCGTCGATCTGGCTGATTTCGAAAGCGCGATGGATGGCGGCAGTGACCCGCATCGATTCCTCCCTTAATTTGTCCGACAAATTGGCGGGCGAACTGCCATCCTGTCAACAAAAGAAACCCCGCATCCGGGGTGGATGCGGGGGAAAGTCGGTCAGGGTCTTGATTTCAGGCGCTATTTTCAGGCGCCCGAGGTGGGCCGATCACGAGGCCCAGACAGCCTCTTCATTGGCAAAGCCCTTCAGTTCGATCGGGTTGCCGGCCGGATCGCGGAAGAACATGGTCCATTGCTCGCCCGGCTGGCCTTCGAAACGGACGGTCGGCGGGATGACGAAATCGATGCCGGCGGCAGTCAGCCGGTCGGCCAGCGGGCGCCAGGTGTCCAGCGGCAGGACGGCGCCCAGGTGAGGCATGGGCACCATGTGATCGCCGACATGGCCGGTCTCGGCGGTGTGGAACGGCGTGCCCCGGTGCAACGAGATCTGGTGGCCGAAGAAGCTGAAATCGACCCAGGTATCGGTGCTGCGGCCCCGGGTGCAGCCGAGCAGGTCTTCGTAGAACCGGGCGGCGGCGTCGAGGTCGTCGACATGGTAGGCAAGGTGGAACAGGGGCTTGAAGCTCATGGCGTGGTCTTTCGTGTCAGGATCGGCGCGACCCTACAGCGCCGGCCGGGCAGGGCCAAGGTATTGGGCCATTTGCGCAGGTTATAGATCGCGCGTGTCCGGCCCCGAGCCGCCAACGTCGGTCCCGCCGTTCGGGCCTGTTGTGCGCACCGGGTCCGTCGCTTTCCCCGTGTCTGTCACCCCGATCTCGGCGGTTGTGCCACCCCCTGTCGGGTGCTCCGTCGGCATCGGTCGTGCCGCGCTCTCTGTCGGCGTCGGTCGTGCCATCAATGCGCTTCGTGCTGCCCGCGTCAGTCAAGCCACCCCGGTCGCTCGTGCCATCCGCGCCGGTTGTGCCGCTCTTGTTGGTTCCGTCATGCGGCACCGTCGCGCCATCCGCTCCTATTGGGCGGGCAACAGCTTGCCGGGGTTCATCCTCCCGGCGGGATCGAACACCGCCTTGATGGCCCGCATCAGCGCGATTTCATCGGCGCTGCGCGACTGGCCCAGGAAGGGCCGCTTGAGCGTGCCGATCCCGTGTTCCGCCGAAATCGACCCGCCCGCCGCGCGCACCAGATCATAGGCCGCGGCCTGCAAGGCGGTCTCGCCGGCCTGCCAGTCGAGCCCGGGCAGGGCGGCCATCAGGTGCAGGTTGCCGTCGCCCACATGGCCGAAGAAGTAACAGTCCGCCGCCGGATCCAGCGCCCGCACCCGGGCGGTGCAATCGGCCACAAAGGGCGCCATCGCCGCGACGGGCAGCGAGACATCGAGGTTCAGCAGCCCGTCGAGATCGCGTGTCGGGTGCAGGCTCTCGCGGATCTCCCAGAACCGGCGCGCCTCGGCCCCCGACTTGGCCAGCAGGGCATCGGTGATCAGCCCGGCCTCAAAGGCCGCTTCGAGCACCGGTTCCAGCCCGCCGCCCTCGGCCTCGATCAGCACGACCAGCGGCGGGCGCTCGGCAAACAATCCGGCGCCGCCGCTCATCTCGAAATGGTCGCGCCACATGACCTCGAAGGCCGACAGGTCCAGCCGCGCCCGGGCATCGCCCATCAGCGCGATGACGGCGTCAAAATCGGGCAGGGCGCAGAGCGCCGTCTCGGGCGGGGCGGGCAACGGGCGCAGGCGCAGCACGACGCGGGTGATCACGGCCAGCGTGCCTTCGGAGCCGATCAGCAGGTGGCGCAGGTCATAGCCCGTGTTGTCCTTGGTGACCCGATTGAGATGGCTGATCACCCGGCCGTCGGGCAGCACGGCCTCGAGTCCCAGCACGTTGTCGCGGGTGGTGCCATGGCGCAGCACGCGCACGCCGCCGGCATTGGTGGCCACGATGCCGCCCACCTGGCACGACCCCCGCGCGCCCAGGTCGATGGGCAGCAGGAACCCGGCCTCGGCGGCGGCCTCCTGGGCGGTCTGCAGGACGGTGCCCGCCCGCACGACCATCGCGCCCGAGGCGCTGTCGATCGTCTCGATCCCGTGGAACCGGGCCAGCGACAGGGCAATCTGGCCGGGCCCGGCATTGGCCGCTCCGGCCAGGCCCGACAGCCCGCCCTGGGGCACGACGGCCAGCCCGTGGCGGTGACAGATGGCCATGGCAGCGGCGATCTCGTCGCCGGTGGCCGGGCGCAGCAGGGCCAGGGGCAGGCCCTCGGCCCGGTGCCCGCTGGCATCATGCAGCCGCGAGGCGCCGGTCATCGCCGGGCCGGTCAGGCAGCCGGCCGGGCCGAGGGCGGCGGCCAGCTCGGCCAGGGCCGCGTCGCTCATGCCCCGGCCCGGCGAAAACGCACCCGGCCATCGACCATGGTCAGATCGACCCGGGTCTCGTGCAGCGTCTCGGGCGGGATGGCAAAGGGGTCGCGGTCAAGCAGGCAGAGATCGCCCAGCATGCCGGGCACCAGCTGGCCCTTGAGGTCCTCTTCGCGCCCGGCATGGGCGCCCAGCCGGGTATAGGCCAGCACGGCCTCGTAGGGGGTGATGGCCTGGCTCGCATCCAGAGAGGCGCCGGTGGCCGTGCGCCGGTTGACCAGGGCGGACATGGCGGCAAAGGGATTGGCCGTGCAGACCGGGTGATCGGAATGGGCCGGGGCGATCACGCCGGCGTCGATCATCGCCCGGTGCGGCCACATGTGGGTCATCGCCCCGGGGCCGCGGGCGGCGATATGGGCATCGCCCAGGTCCCAGGCAAAGCCCGCCGCCGAGGAACAGATGATGGCATTCCGGCGCAGGCCCTCGAGGTTTTCGGGCGTCACGGCACAGCAATGTTCGATGCGCAGCCGGTGGTCGCGCCCGGGGTGATCGGCCAGCGCCCGTTCATAGACCGCGATGACCTCGGCAATGGCCCGGTCGCCCATGGCATCGGTGCAGACCACCAGCCCGGCGTCGAGCGCCTCGCGCATGCGGGCCAGGTGGGTCTCGGGATCGAGCAGCAGCGTGCCGCGATGGTCGGGCGGCTCGTCTGGCAGGGGCGTGCCCACATAGGGCGTGTGATAGGCCGCGCTGCGCCCGGAGGTCGAGCCGTCGCCGACCCATTCCACGCCGATCAGCCGCAGCCATTCGTCGCCGAACCCGCTGCGATAGCCCGACCGCAGGGTGGCCCGGACGAGATCTTCGTCGCGTCCGGTGACCAGGATACCCACGCGCAGGGCCAGCTCTCCGGCATCGCGCATGTCCTGGTAGGCCCGGATCGCCTGGGTCTGGGTCAGCGAATTGTGCACCGAGGTGATGCCCCAGGACAGGTATTCATCCAGCACCAGCCGGAGCCCGCGCCGGAAGTCATCCCGGGTGTAACCGGCCTGCACATGTTCGATGACCATGTGGGCCGCCCGGGCGAACAGCTTGCCGGTGGCCCGGCCCTGCGCCTTTTCGAGCGTGCCGAAGGGCGGATCGGCGCTGTCGTCGGCAAAGCCCACGGCGGCCAGGGCCGCGGAATTGCCCAGCCCGATCTGGGCGCAGCGGCGATAGAGGAAAACCGGCCGCCCGCCCGATGCGGCGTCCAGCTCGGCCCGGGTCGGATAGCCGCCGTCGCGCAGGTCGTCGAACTTGTAGCCCAGGAACCAGCCATCGGCCGGCGCATCGCGCAGCCGGTCGCGGATCAGGGCCAGCACGGCATCGCGCGTGGGCGTCGCGCCATCCGAGAAATCGTGCCAGCGCCCGCGCCGGGCGCCTTCCATGTCGGGGTGGCAATGGCTGTCGATCAGCCCGGGCAGCCCGACCCGGCCCCCGGCATCGACCACCTCGGCCTCGGGCGCCAGGGCCAGGATCTCGGCCGTGCTGCCCGTGGCCAGGATGCGCCCGCCCGACAGCGCCATGGCCTCGACCTGCCGGCCCGGCGCCTCCATCGTGTAGAGCCGGCCATTGACCACCACGGTCTCGATGGGCGCCATGCGCATGTGTCTGTCTTCCGTTGCAATGAAAAAGCCCCGGCAGGGACCCTTCAGACCTGCCGGGGAAGTATCGGGGTGAACCCGACGGGGATGGATTACGAGAGCATCATCTCGTTGAACTTCTCGATGACCTCGGGCCGGTTGTCGGCCCACCACTGGTATTGATAGGGCACCATGCGCGCGTAATTCTCGGGCGCGGTGGGCAGGTCCTTGAGGATCTCCTCGGGCAGGTATTGCGCCGAGTCGACATTGGTGAACCCGTAGGGCAGCAGCGCCGAATACCGCGCCTGGGCGATGGCCGAGCTGGAGAAGGCCGCGAATTTCTGGGCATTGCTCAGGTTCGGCGCGCCCTTGGGGATCAGCCAGGCATTGTTCAGCACCATGCCCCCGTCCCAGATCAGCTCGACCGGGTGGCCTTCGTCCTTGGCGGCCTTGATGCGGCCGTTCCAGGCAGTGACAAAGGGCGCTTCGTTGTCCAGCAGCAGCTGCATGTGCTGGGCGCCGGCCTCCCACCATTTCACCACGTCGGGCTTGATCTCGTAGAGCTTGGCAATGGCCCGGTCGATGTCGATCGGATAGGTCTCGTCCATTGGCACGCCATCGGCGATCAGCGCGCCGACCAGCTCGGGGATGTTGCCCTTGGTCGCGATGGGCAGCGACCGGCCGCCGGGGAATCTGGCCGTGTCGAAGAAATCGGTCCAGCCGGTGGGCGCGCTGTCCCAGACATCGGTGCGATAGGCCAGCATCTGGGCATAGGACACGATGTCCAGCCCGTATTCGCTGCGGTAATCCTCGGTCACGCCGTCTTCGACCAGGTCGTAGTCGATGGCTTCGAGGTAATCGCCCTGGCGCATCAGCTCGATCATCGTGCCCCGGCCGATCTGGCAGATGTCCCAGGCCACGGTGCCGGTGTCGACCATGGCCTTCAGCTTGGCCGGATCGGGGCCGATGGCCTCGACGACCTTGATGCCGCAAAGCTCTTCGAAGGGTTCGAACCAGGCCTTGCGCTGCATCTCGGTGCCGATGCCGCCCCAGGTCACGACGACAACCTCGCCGTCGCCCTTCCAGGCATCGGGGATCGCGTCAAAGGCCGGCATGGCCGCCTCGTCGGCCAGGGCGCGGGTGGCCAGCGAGGGGCCGGCCATGGCCAGGGCGGCAGCGCCGCCGAACATCTTGAGGAAATCACGGCGGGCGGTCGGCGGCACCTGCACGGTGCTGCGCAGGCGGCGGATCAGTTCCTTGTCCCGATCACTCATGAATTGGTCTCCTGTTGGATCGCGGGAAGAAGTCTTGGCGCCTGGTCTCTGTGTCCCGGGCTTGGCACGAGGCTAGGCCCGGGACGGTGGGAGCGGCAAGTTCAATATCCCAAAATCATCATTACATCTGTCAAAAATGTCAGATCGTATATTATTTGATCGGCGCCCGGAGAGGACGCTCAGATCCGGGCTTCGATCAGCTGCGGCCCGGGGCGCGACAGGGCGTCCTGCAGGGCGGTCTCAAAGGCGGCCACGGTCTCGGCGCGGCAGGCGTCGACACCCTGGGCCCGGGCCATGGCCACCCAGTCGATCGCCGGTTCGTCGAGGTTCAGCATGCGCTGCGCGTTGCGGCCGGGGTCACTCACGCCGACGCGGGTCATCTCGCCATGCAGGGTGGCATAGCTGTTGTTGGCGAAGATGATGGTCAGCACGTCCAGCGCCTCGCGGGCCTGGGTCCAGAGCGCCTGCACGGTGTACATGCCGCTGCCATCGGCCTGCAGGCAGATGACCTTGCGATCCGGGCAGGCGATGGCCGCGCCGGCGGCCAGGGGCAGGCCGATGCCGATGGCCCCGCCGGTCAGGTCCAGCATGTCATGGGCGGGCGCGCCCCGGGCCTGGTCCATGAACTGCCAGCCGGTGGTGATGGATTCGTCGACCACGATGGCCTGTTCGGGCAGGTGGCGGGCGACAAGGGCGGTCACCGCGCCGCCGGTCAGCGGGCCGTCGGCCGGCCGGTCGGGCAGGGCGGGCGCGGCGGTTTCGGCCTGGGCCGCATCGGCCCCCAGCGCCGTGCAGAGCGCGTCGAGTGCGCCGGTGGCGTCACGGCCCGGCGCGGCCAGGTCGATGATGTCGCAATCGGGCCGCGTCGGCAGGCTGGGCTGGCCGGGATAGGCAAAGAAGGCCACCGGGGCGATGGCCCCGACCAGCACCAGCACATCCACGTCGTCCAGCGCCTCGCGGGCCATCTCGATGCGATAGGGCACCCGTTCGACGGCCACCCGCCCGGCGCCCCGTTCGATCCGTGCCACCGAGGTCGGCGCCAGCAGGCGCAGGCCGGTCTGGGCGCGGATGCGGCCGGCCCTGTCCAGGGGACCGGCGCGCAGGGCCGGGCCGTCGAGCAGCAGCGCCACGCGCTTGCCCGCCCGCACCGCCGCAACCGCCCGGTCGAGGGCCGCACCGTCAAAGGGGGCAGGCGCAGGGGGCGTGGCCGGCACGACGGGATCGGTCGGCGCTTCGGACCAGGCGGTGTCGGCCGGCAGGATCAGCGTGGCCACCCCCGGCGCGGCCAGCGCGGCGACGTAGGCGGCGTTCAGGTCGGCGGCCATGTCCTCGGCCCGGTCACAGCTCTTGACCCAGGCCGACATCGGCCCGGCCAGGGTTTCCACGTCCGACGACAGCGGCGCTTCGAGATCGCGGTGATGGGTGGCATGGTTGCCCACGACGTTGATCATCGGCGTATGGGCGCGGCGGGCGTTGTGCAGGTTGGCCAGCCCGTTGCCCAGCCCCGGCCCCAGATGCAGCAGCGTGGCCGCCGGCCGGTCGGCCATGCGGGCATAGCCGTCGGCCGCCCCGGTCACCACGCCTTCGAATAGGCCCAGCACGCAGCGCATCTGCGGCCGCGCATCCAGGGCGGCGACGAAATGCATCTCGGACGTGCCGGGATTGGCGAAACAGACATCCACCCCGTTGGCCAGCAGGGCATCGCAGAGGCGGTCGGCACCATTCATCTTCGTCATCGCGCTCAGGCTCCGAAGGCCGGGGGCATCAGGGTCTCGGCCGGTCGGCCCGCCCAGTCGTACTTGTGCACCTCGGCGACCGAGGCCTTCTGCGCGGCCTCCAGCCGGGTCAGGGCGTCGTCCATGTCGAAGGCCAGCGCGGTGCCGTCCTTCACCACCCGGGCCCCGTCGACATAGACATCGCGCACCGGCCGGTCGCCGGCCGAATAGACCAGGCTGCGCAGCGGGTCGAAGACCGGGCGCATCGACGGATCGTCGAGATCGACGGTGAAGAAATCGGCCTTGGCTCCCGGCGCGATCCGGCCCAGGTCGTCGCGGCCCAGGGCCTTGGCCCCGCCAAGTGTCGCGGCATGGATCATGATCTCGACATTGGCCGCGCGCACGTCATGGGCCGACACCCGGGCGGCATAGATCCCGTTGCGCATTTCCTCGATGAAATTGTGCGGATAGGTATCGGTGCCGATGCCAACGTTGACGCCTTCGCGCACGTATTTGCCCACGTCCTGAAGCGCGATGCCCCGGCGCACGAAGACCGTCGGGCAATGGGCCACGCTGGTGCCGCTTTCGGCCAGCAGGCCGATGTCGCGCCGTTCGGGCCAGCCCAGCCAGTCGTTGTGATCAAGGAAGATGCCGTGGCCGACGATCATGTCCTCTCCCAGCATGCCCATCTTGTCGAGCCAGCCGATCGGCGTTTCACCGTGGCGGCGCATGATCTCCTGGAACTCGACGACGCTTTGCGCGGCGTGGGTCTGGATCTTGAGCCCGCGCGCGCGGGCCGCGTCGCGGGCATCTTCGAACATCTCGCGCGAACAGGTGTCGATCTGGGCCGGGCAGATCATGCCCGACAGCCGGCCCGAGGGATGGGCCAGCGCGGCATCGACCTCTGCCAGGGCCGCGGCCATGCGCGTTTCGCCGGCGGCCTCGTCCCAGTCATAAAGCACCTCGTGGCCATTGGGCGTGTACCAGCGCGCCTCGCGGAACATCGGCGCGGCGATGGCCCGCATGCCCGAGGCGCCCAGCGTGTCGATCCAGCCGGCATGGGGCGTGGAGATGTCGCAGATCGTGGTCACGCCCGATTGCATCAGCTCGCTCAGCGCCACCTGGGTGGCGGCGACCATGCCGGCATGGGTCGTGTCGAAGAGGAAGAGGTATTCGTAAAGCGACGACATCTGCAGCTTGAGGCTGCCGACCTCTTCGGTCAGCCCCTTCAGCATGGTTTCAAAGCCCGGATGAGCGTGGATGTCGACAAAGCCCGGCAGGATCATCCGCCCGCGCCCGTCGATCGTCTCGCCGATGTCCTCGGCGGCCAGGCTGGCCGGATCGACAAAGCGGCCCCCCCGAAAGGCCATGTCGGCGTCGCGCATCATGCGGTGGGTGCCGGCCTCGGCGTCATAGGCCAGCAGGTAATCGATGCCGCGGATCAGCGTGGCCTTGCCGGCGGTGGCGTCGGCAGGGCCGGCAATCGGGGTTTCGGGCATGTCAGGTCCTTTCGCGGCCGGCCAGTTCGCGGCCGAGGTAAACGGTGTAATCTTCGACATAGGCCAGGAAAGCCTCGGCCCGGTCGCGGGCCAGGGTCTCGTCTCCGGCCACCACGGCATCGCCGATCTCGATGTGGAAATCGGTCAGGGTCTGGTCGCGGTACTGGGTCTGGTACAATTCGTGATGGGCCCACCAGAACCGCCGCGACAGCGAATAGAGCGGCAGGATCTGGCCCAGGAAGGGATTGCCCGAATAGGCGATCAGCAGGCGGATGAAATGGCGGTCGAGGCGCAGCAATTCGCGGTTGTCATCGCCGCCCGACAGCTCGCGGAAGCTTTGCACCACCCGGGCCAGGATCTCGGCATCGTCGCGGGTGCGGCGGCGGGCGGCGGCGGGCACCAGCACCATTTCCAGCGCCCGGCGGGTCTCGAAGACCTTCATCTGCAACGAAAAGCTGATGCCCCGCACGGTCATGCCCTTGCGCGGCGTGGCCACCAGCAACCCGTCGGCGGCCAGCCGCAACAGCGCCTCGCGGATCGGCGTGCGCCCGATGTCCAGCTGCTTGACCAGCGCGCTTTCGACCACCCGCGCGCCGGGCTGCATCTCCATCATGACGATCATGTCCTCGATGCGCTCATAGGCCAGGTCGACCTGGTTGACCGCCCGGTCGGCGTCGAGCGCCTGCAGGATCGTATCTGCCATCAATATGCCTCCAGTTCGGGCGGCGAGAGCGCGTCGATCCCGCGCCCGGCCCAATCGCCCGGTCCCATGTTGCGCCACACCCGTTCGGCCGCGTCCTGCAGCCCCCGTGCGGCCTGTCGTTCATCCAGGCGCGTCAGGCGCCGGTCGGTCATCAGCCAGTCGCCATCGACCATGACATGGGCGATGTCGTCGGACTGGGCGGAAAAGACCAGGTTGCGCAGCGGATCGCGCAACGGGGTCATCGACAGGCCCAGCCCGTCCCAGATCACCAGGTCGGCCTTGGCCCCCGGCGCGATCCGGCCGAGGTCGTCGCGGCCCAGCACCCGGGCCGGGGCCAGGGTTGCCGCGTCAAAGACCTCGCGGGCGCTGGCCCGGCGGCTGTCGCGGTCGGCCACCTTGCACAGGATCGAGGCCATGCGCATGGCCACCAGCATGGATTGCGGCGCGGTGTCGGAGCCCAGGCACATGTTGACCCCGGCCTCGCGGTACCGCGCAAAGCTTTCCATCACCACGCCCCGCCGGGCAAAGACCCAGGCGCAATGGGCCACCGATGCTCCGCTTTGTGCAATGATCTCAAGGTCTCGCCCGGGATAGTTGATCCAGCTGTGGCCGCTGGTAAAGATCGTGTGGCCCAGGATCGTGCGGTCGGTCAACAGGTCCTGGCGGGCCAGCCATTCGATGGGTGACAGGCCCTCGCGGGCGATCATCTCGTTGACCTCGAAGACCGCTTCGGACGTGTGCAGGGTGACCGGGATGTCCAGCTCTTCGGCCATGGCCCGGGTGCGGGCCAGCAGTTCGGGCGTGACCATGGCCACTTGCATCGGGCTCATCAGCCCGGTCAGCCGGCCATTGGCCCGGCCGTCGATGCGCCGGGCGAAATCGGCCGCCGCGTCCAGCCCGGGCAGCCCGCCGTCGGGCTTCCAGTCATAGCTCATGCGCTTGCCGTCGCGGGTGCGCCAACGCGCGGCGCCATAACCTTCGCCGATCCAGGCCCGCAGCCCGGCCCGTTCGATGGCCTGGGCCGTGTAATCGCCCGGCCCGCCGATGTCGAAGACCGTTGTCGTGCCGTTTCGGGTCAGCTCGGCCACCGAGAAATCGGTCGCCGCGCGGATCGCCTCGGCATCCAGCGCCGCGCCCATGGCCGGCAGCAGCTCGGGCAGGCCCGAGAAACAGAACCCCGGCTTGCCGACATCCTCGACATAGGACCGGTCGAAGGGCGCGCTGGTGATATGGGCATGCATGTCGATCAGCCCGGGCGCCAGCAGCGCGTCGGGCAGGTCGAGCCGCTGGTCGAACGCGCCGTCGACCGGCCCGCCGGTCACATGGGTGACCCGGTCGTTTTCGATCACGACCGACCCGTTGCGCAGCAGCCGGTGGGCCCCGTCGCGATAGGCGATGACATGGCCGCAGGTGATCAGCCGGCGCATCACTCACCCCCTCCGACAAGCGCCCGGGTGCGGCGCCGGGTGCGGGCCTGCAACCAGTGCGAGGTGAAGAACAGCGCGACCGAGACCGTCACGGCCAGCACCGAGACGGCCGCCAGCGTCGGGTCGAGCGAAGAGCGCATGCTTTCCCACATGCGCAGGGGCAGGGTGACCTGGCGCGGGCCGGCGATGAACAGCGCGATGATCAGCTCGTCGAAGGACGAGATGAAGGCAAAGAGCGCACCGGCAAAGATGCCCGGGCGGATGATCGGCAGGGTGACCAGCCGGAACGTGTCCCAGGTGCCGGCGCCCAGGTTCTGGGCGGCCATTTCCAGGCGCCGGTCAAAGCCCTGCAGAGAGGCCGAGACATTGATGACGACAAAGGGCACGGCGATCGTCGTATGGGCCACGGCAATGGCGATGGGCGAGCCGACCAGGCGCATCTGGGCGTAGAAGAAATAGATGGCGATGGCCACGATGACGCCCGGGATGATCAGCGGCGACAGGATGAAGGCCAAGATGATCCGCTGGCCCCAGAACGACCCGCGCACCAGGCCAAAGGCGCCCAGCGTGCCAAGCACCGTCGAGGCCAGGGTGACCAGCAGGGCGATCCAGACCGACAGCCAGGCGCTTTCGGCCCAGACATCGCGCTCGAGCAGCCGCTGGTACCATTGCAGGCTGAACCCCGGGGGCGGAAAGCTGAGGAAGCTGCCGGCCGAGAACGAGGTCGGCACGATGATCAGCACCGGCACGATGAGAAACAGCGCGACCAGCAGGGCGATGGCGCCCAGCACGGCCTGGGTGACGGGGCCCGAGACCCGGATCGACCGTTTCATCAGCTGCTCCTTCCGAGGATGCGGTCGATGCTGACCAGCCGCCCGACCAGCGCCAGGGCGGCCAGGGTCAGCACCAGCAGCACGGCGGCGATGGCCGAGGCCTGCGACCATTCGTAAAGCTCGACCTTCTGGGCGATCAGCATCGAGATCATCATGTCCTGCGGCCCGCCGATCAGGGCCGGGGTGATGTAGAACCCCAGCGCCAGCACGAAGACCAGCACCGACCCGGCGATCACCCCGGGCATCGACAGGGGCAGGATGACATGGCGGAACACGCTGGGCGCCCCGGCGCCCAGGTTCTCGGCCGCGGCGACCAGCCGGCCGTCGATGCCCTTGAGCGCGCTCAGGATGGGCAGGACCATGAAGGGCAACAGCACGTGGATCATGCCGACATAGACCGCAAAGGTCGTGTTGAGCATGCGGATCGGCGCGTCGATCAGGCCGGCCCAGGACAGGAATTCGTTGATCACGCCCTGCCGGCCCAGCAGCACCATCCAGGCATAGGACCGGATCAGGATCGAGGTCCAGAACGGCACCAGCACGATGGCCATCAGCAGCGCGGCCATGCGCTCGGAGGTGGTGACGATGAAATAGGCCAGCGGATAGGCCAGCAGCAGCGTCAGCAGGGTGACCAGCACGGCGACCTTGACCGTGAAGGCAAAGACCTTGAGCGTCACGGCGCTGTCGAAGGCCTCGGCAAAGGGCGCCATGGTCCAGCCCTCGCCGGCGCTGCGCAGCAGCATCAGCGCCACGGGCAGCAGGTAGAAGACCAGCAGGAAGGCCATCAGCGGCACCAGCAGCAGGCCCGGTTTGCGCAGCAGGGTCATTGCAGGGCGACCCCGTCGGAAAAGGCCCGGATGCGGCCGGCGGGCCAGTCCAGCGCCACCCGGGCGCCGGGGGCCAGCGGGGTCAGCCCGTCGGTCTCCTGCTTCTTGGCCACCAGCATCGTGCCATCGTCCAGCGCGATGTCATAACGCCGGTGATCGCCCACGTAGGTCACGTCGCGCACGGTGGCGATGCCGGCCGCATCGGCGTGAAACGACAGGTGTTCGGGCCGCACGGCCAGTTTCACGCTGGCCGCCGCAGGCGCCCGGCTGGCCGGCAGCACGAGGTCTTCGCTGGCCATGTCGATCGTCAGCCTGCCATCGGCATAACCCTTGACCGGCCGGGTGAACATGTTGGATTCGCCCAGGAAACCGGCGACGAACTCATCGGCCGGGGCCTGGTACAGCGTTTCGGGCGCGCCGATCTGGGCAATGCCACCGTCGCGCATGACACAGATCCGGTCGGACATGGTCATGGCCTCGTCCTGGTCATGGGTGACATAGACGACCGTGATGCCCAACTCGCGCTGGATGCGCTTGATCTCGATCTGCAGGCGCGAGCGCAGGTACTTGTCCAGCGCCGACAGCGGTTCGTCCATCAACAGGACCGGCGGGCGGAAGACGATGGCCCGGGCCAGGGCCACGCGCTGCTGCTGCCCGCCCGACAATTGGGTGGGGAAGCGCTCGGCCAGCTCGCCAAGGCCCACGGTGTCGAGCATCTCGTCGACCATGCGCGCCTGTTCGGACGCGGCGATCCCGCGCATGCGCAGGGGAAAGGCCACGTTCTGGCGCACGGTCATGTGCGGGAACAGCGCGTAGTTCTGAAAGACCATCCCGATGTTGCGCCGGGCCGGGGGCATGGCCGTGATGTCGGTGTCGCCGACCAGGATGCGCCCGGTCGACGGGCTTTCGAACCCGGCCAGCATCATCAGCGTCGTGGTCTTGCCCGAGCCCGAGGGCCCGAGGAAGGACAGGAATTCGCCGGGCTGAACGGTCAGGTCCATGGGCTTTACGGCCGTGACCGGGCCATATGTCTTGGACAGCGACGAGAACCGGACGGAGCGGCCGGAGACGGGCTGGTCGGGGGTTGCGGACACCATGGCCGGGCGGGCTCCTTCGATGGGCGGAACGTGGTCTGGTCCCCGTGATGCGGGGCGCATGATGGGTTTGCAATGGTTTCGTATCTGAAAGTGTCAAGATTGTATATTTTCTTTCGAAGATCCCCGCCATTGCCCTCTTTTGCGGCAGAGTCGTGCCATGTCCGGCCCGGGTGCGGCGCATTTTGTCCTGCAGGGCCGGGCGCTTGACGCCCTTTGGGGCGGGGCCTAGCAAAGGCCGGCAAGACGCGGTCGGAGCAGGTAATGAGTGAAGACAGGGGGCAGATGCCGCCGGGTGAAAACCTGGTGGGCGCGGACCTGGTGGGCCCGGATGTGTCGTGGCATGTGCCCGAACTGGGCCAGAGCCTTGGCGTGGGCTGCGACGAGGGCGGCCGCGTGCTGACCCCGCCCGGGGCGGTTCCGGCGGCCTTGTGGATGTTCAACGGCGGCATCCGGCCGCTGGATGGCTGCGGCGTGGTGCCGGCGCGGTCGCACAACCAGACCCCGCTACCGGTCGAGCAGATCGATCACCTGGTGCCCGCGCGGGAGGCCAGCAACGGGCGGTTCCACGAAACCCACCTGACCGCCCTTGGCGCGACGCTGCTGGACCGGCTGGCGGTGCCTCCGGCCCGGATCGTGCTGTCGGCCCACGGGTTCGGCTGGTCGGCCTATGCGGCGATCCGCAAGGGCCAGCCGGCCTATGCCAATGCCATGGCGGCGGTTGCGGCCCATGTGCGGCTGGCCCGCGCGGCGGGGCTGCGGCCGGTGGTGCCCTTCGTGACCATGGTGCATGGCGAATCCGATGCCGGCCTGTCGCGGGCGGCCTATGCCGGCCATCTGCGCGAATTCCTGGCCGATTTGCGGGCGGATATCCGGGCCGCGACGGGGCAGGCACAGGCGCCATTCCTGCTGATCGGCCAGACCGGGGCGCAGCATTGGGGCCGGGTGTCGGACGTGGCCCTGGCGCAGCTGGAGGTGAGCGGCGCGGATATCCTGTGTGCCGGGCCGAAGTACCAATGGGACTTCAGCGATCCGCTGCACCTGACCAGCGACGGGTATCGGCGGATGGGCGAACAGATGGGCGCCATGGCGGCGGCGCGTCTGGCCGGACAACGGGCGGGACCGCTGCGGCCGGTGGCGCTGGAGCGGGTCGATGCGCGGCGCATCCGGCTGCGATTTGAGGTGCCGGTGCCGCCGCTGCGGATCGATCCGGCCCAGGGGGTCGGCGATCCGGGCGATTGCGGCATCGAGGTCTATGTCAGGCGGCAGGGATGGCTGCGGGTGGCGGTCCGGGCCGTGGGCAAGGCCGGGCCGGCGTCGGTGATCCTGCGGCTGGGCGAGGCGGTCGAGGGGCTGCCGGTACATGTGCGGTTGGGCATGAGTGGAACGGGCCGGCAGGGGCCGCAGACCGGGCCGCGCACGGTGATCCATGACAGCGAGACGGCGATCGGCGTGCTGACCGGGGCGCCGCTGACCCATTGGTGCGCCCATGCCGTACTGACCGATCCGCCCGAGGCCGCGCCCTGATCCGGGCTAATTGGCTGATCGGTGCGCCGGGTTCTGACAGGTCTGGGCTGAGCGTGTCGGGTTCTGACAGGTCCAGGCCGGGTGTGTCGGGCGGTGACTGGCTTGCCCGGCTCTGAAGGCGCCGTCATGCCCGCGCCCGGCTCGTCAGGCCCTGTCAGGCCTGCTCGCGGCTCAGCGCGATCACCCGGGGGTCTTCGGTCCATAGCCGGTCGACCAGGTCGGCCCGGTGGCGCAGCACGGCGCGCTGGTTGACCGAACCCTTGTCGGTCACCTCGCCCCGGTCGAAGCTGAGCGGCGCTTCGAGGAACATCAGCCGCATCACCCGCGTGGCCGACCCGCCGGCGCGTCGGGCATGATCGGCGAGCAGCTCGGCGGTGCGCCGACGCAGGCGGGGATGGTCGAGCAGGGCAAACCGGTCGAGCCCGGGCGCCCGGGCCAGGGCCTCCACCGCCGCCCAGTCGGGCACCACCAGCGCGCCCAGGCTGTCATGGCCTTCGCCGGCGATGACCACGTCGCTGGCCAGCCCGCCGAGGTCGTCCAGCAGCCGTGCCCGCAGCGTACCCACGGCCACCCAGGTGCCCGAGGCCAGCTTGAAATTCTCGGCCAGCCGGCCATCAAAGCGGAACCCCGCCTCGGGCCGGGCGGGATCGACCGGGCGCATTGCGTCGCCGAAGCAATAGAACCCCTCGTCGTCAAAGGCCCGGGCGGTCAGCTCGGGCGCCCGCCAATAGCCCGGCGTGACCGACGGGCTTTTCACCCGGGCCTCGTAGCGGTCGCCGTGGGGCACCAGTTTCAGCACCACGCCGGGGGCCGGGATGCCCAGGTTGCCGGCCCGGTCCTGCGGTTCGGTGCACATCAGGCAGAACGGCCCGGTTTCGGTCGCGCCGAACCCGGTGCAAAGCAGGGCGCGGCCGGGGGCGGTGGCCCGGGTGATGCGGGTGATGCGGTCCCAGACCGGCTGTGACATGCCGGCCCCGGCATACATCATGACCTTCAGCCGGGCAAAGAAGCTGCGGCAGAGGTCGGCATCGCCTTCCATCGCGTCGAGCAGCATCTGGTAGCCGAGCGGCACGTTGAAATACCAGGTCGGCGAGATGTCCTTGAGGTTGCGGATGGTGCGCCCGATGTCGGCGGGCGTCGGCCGGCCGTCGTCGATGTAGAAGGTGCCGCCGTTGCTGATCACCATGTTGAAGACCTTGTTGCCGCTGGCCGTGTGGTTCCAGGGCGCCCAGTCGATGACGACGGGCGGCTCGTGGCGCATGAACGGATAGCAATTGGCCACCATTTCCTGGTTGGCGCAGATCATGCGCTGGGTCTGGATCACGGCCTTGGGCGTGCCGGTCGTGCCGGAGGTGAAGAGGAACTTGGCCACGGTGTCTGGGGTGATTGCCGCGTGGGCGGCATCGGCGGCGCGTGCGGCGGGATCGGAGGGCGGTGCGCAGGCAGTGTCGAAGGCGATGATTGTGCGGTCGGTCAGGGCGTCGGGCAGGGCCTGCGGCGGGGTGTTGGCCTGGTTGTGTGGCGGGTTGTCGAACGGGGCGTCAGACGGGGTGGGCAGCGGCGCGTCGGGCGGGGTGGGCTGCGTGGCCTCGGCAAGGGTGTGCGGCGGGGCGCCGGCCGTGGTGTGGCGCGGGATGTCGGCCTCGGCACAGGGCGGGGCACCCCGACGCGTGATGATTGGCACGTCGGGCGGCAGGGTGGCGGCAATGGCCGGGGCAAAGGGGGCGAGATCTTCGGCAAAGACCAGTCCGGGGGTCAGCTGGGCCACGATGTCGCGCAGCTTGGCATGGTCGCCCGAGGCCAGCGCATAGGCCGGGGCCAGCGCGGCCGAGGGGATGCCCACGTGCTGGGCTCCGAGCGCCATCAGCCCATGGGCCACCGAATTGCCCGACAGGATCAGGAGCGGCCGGTCAGGCCCCAGCCCGAGGCCCAGCAAGGTCGCACCGATGGCCCGCACCAGGCGCGCGGCGGTGCCATAGCTGGTGCCCTGCCAGGCCCCGTCCGGCCCGCGTTCGGCCATCCAGGTGCGGTCGGGCGCGGCATCGGCCCAATGCAGAAGGCGGTCTGTGATGCAGCGGGCATGGGGGCCCAGCGGATCCTGGCGCCAGACCAGCAACGTGCCGTCGGGCCGCGTCTCGCTGCGGATCTCGGGCTGCCAGAACGCGGGCGCGGGCCGGTCGATCATGTGAGTCCTCCTCCAAAGCTCGCATGTGCGGGGATATTGGCGAGGGGTGGGAATTTTGTCTACTGGGAAACTAAATTCGGGGCTGCAGGGATGCGGTCGGGCGGGTCAGACCGGCCCGGGGACTGATGGGCCGAGGTGGGCGGCGGCACGTGGATGGGTGGCCAGAGACGGGGCCGGGATATGCGGGTCGGGATACGGGGGGCAGAACGGGCTGGTACGCTGACAGGTGGGCCGAGGTCGGACTGGGCGTAGACAGACACCCGGGCCGGCGTGCCGGTTGGGACACTGACCCGGACGGCGGGCGGCGGCGCGGGTCTGTGACTGGAGCCCGTCCGTCACAGAGTGCGGGCAGGGCCCGCCCCTTGAGGCAAGGGATCAGGCCAGCGGGGCGGGGAAACAGGCTGCCGGGCCGGAGATCAGGCCAGCGGAACCGAAGATCAGGCCAGTGGAACCGAAGATCAGGCCAGCGGAGCCGAAGATCGGGCCGGCGGGCCGGGGGATCAGGCCGGCGGGGCGGCGGTGCTGTCGCGCACGACCAGCTCGACATCGACGGTCAGCACCTGGCCACCGGCCGGCGCCGGGGCCTGGCCGCCCAGCCGGTCCAGCAGCAGCTGCGCGGCCCGTGCGCCCAGCTGGCGGCGGAACTGGCGGATCGTGGTCAGGGCCGGCACGTAATATTCCGACAGCTCGATATCGTCGAACCCCACGACCGACAGGTCCTGCGGCACCCGCAGACCGGCGGCATTCAGCGTCGAGATCAGGCCAAAGGCCACCTGGTCGGAGGCGCAGAAGACGGCCGTCGGCCGGTGGCGCATCTCAATGATCCGCCGGGCCGCCTCGCGCCCCGATTCCAGCGAGAAATCGCCCCGGATGATCCAGTCGTCGCGGGCGGGCAGGTCCAGCCGGGCGCGTTCCTCCAGCATGCCCTGGCGGCGGGCATGGGTCAGCACGTTGTCTTCGGGCCCGGTGACATGGGCAATCTGGCGGTGACCCAGGTCGTGCAGGTGGCGCACGGCCAGCCGCGCACCCTGGACATTGTCGCTGCGCACCGAGGGCAGGGGCGTGTCCTGGACCCATTCGCAGGCAAAGATCATCCGGTCGGTCGCGCCCTGGGCGGCAAATTCCTCCATCGTGGCCGGGGTCAGCCCGCCGTCGAGGCTGATGATCCCGTCGACCCGGGCCAGCGAGTAATCGACCAGCCGGCGGTTGGCGGCCGCCGGGCCGCGGGTGTCGGCGATCAGCACCGAGTAATCGGTTTCCATGAACACCCCCGAGATGCCGGCGAGGATCTGGCTGAAGAAGGGGTTGGACAGGTAGGGCACCAGGATGAGCACCGCTCCCGCCCGCTGCATGCGCAGGTTGCGCGCCGCGTGGTTGACCCGGTAGCCCGTCGCGCGGATCGCCTCGAACACCGCCTTGCGGGTCTCTTCCGACAGCTTCTCGGGCGTCGACAAGGCCCGGCTGACCGTCGCGGTCGAAACCCGCGCGGCCTGGGCAACATCCTGGATCCTAACCGTTTTCTGAACCATTCCCCTGTCCCGTTCCTGCTGACGTCCGCTCGATTTGCTTATGCGCGATACGATGGCTTGACACGAATCTCCTCACGGCAAATGGTACATGTAATCGTTTGCATGCCAAGACGGAGAAGCATCGGGCCGCAATTGACCCTGAACATGTAAACGATTTCATGCGGGTGGAGGCCCGCAGCATATTCCGGGCGCAAGCCCGAAGGGAGGACGACATGAAATCAATCCGCAACGCCTTTTGGGCGGGCACGGCGCTGTGCGCGGCATCGGCCGTTTCGGCCACGGAACTGGAAGTGACGCATTGGTGGACATCGGGCGGCGAGGCGGCGGCCGTGGCGGAATTTGCCAAGGCTTTCGACGCGACGGGCAACACCTGGGTCGACGGGGCGATTGCCGGGTCGGGCGGCACGGCCCGGCCGATCATCGTCAGCCGGATCATCGGCGGTGATCCGATGGGCGCGTTCCAGTTCAACCATGGCCGCCAGGCCGAGGAACTGATCGAGGCCGGCCTTCTGCGCGACATGACGGCCGTGGCCGAGGCCGAGGGCTGGAAGGACATCGTCAACCCGCCGTCGCTGCTCGATGCCTGCACCGTCGATGGCAAGATCTACTGCGCGCCGGTCAACATCCATTCGTGGCAGTGGATCTGGCTGTCGAACAAGGCCTTCGAGGATGCCGGCGTGGCGGTGCCGACCAACTGGGAGGAATTCGTCGATGCCAACGAGGCGCTGCGGGCGGCCGGCAAGCAGCCCCTGGCCCTGGGCGGTCAGCCCTGGCAGAGCGCGGGGCTGTTCAACGTGCTGCTGGCCACGATCGGCGGGCCGGAGGTGCTGCAGCAGGTCTATGGCGACGGTGACACCGACGTGGCGGCCGGCGAAAAGATCCTGGGCGTGTTCAACGCCGCCGCCCATGCCCGCGACATGGCGCAGGGGTCCAGCATCCAGGACTGGAACCAGGCCACCAACCTGGTGATCACCGATGCCGCCGGCGGCCAGGTGATGGGCGACTGGGCGCAGGGCGAATTTGCCGTGGCCGGAGAGGTCGCGGGCCAGGATTACACCTGCCTGCCGGGGCTGGGCATGAACGAGGTCATCTCGACCGGGGGGGATGCCTTCTACTTCCCGGTGGTCGACGACCCCGAGATCACCGCCGCCCAGGACGTGCTGGCCGCGACCCTGCTGGCGCCGGAAACCCAGGTAGCCTTCAACCTCAAGAAGGGGTCGTTGCCGGTGCGCGGCGATGTCGACCTGGATACGGCCAATGATTGCATGAAGAAGGGCCTGGAGATCCTGGCCTCGGGCAACACGCTGCCCGACGTGAACATGCTGAACACCGAAGACACCAACAACCAGCTGAACGATCTCTTTGTCGAGTTCTTCAACGACCCGTCGATCACCGCCGAGGATGCCCAGGAGCGTTTCGTGCGGATCGTCAAGAACAAGGACTGATCCCGGCCCGCAGCGGCCTGGCGCCGCTCCACCGGTCCCGGTCCGCCCATAGGGCGGGCCGGGACCCTTCCGCAAAGACCTGACTGCAAGGACCCGCCCATGGCGACGGACCGTCCGCTCAGCCTGTTCCGCAACATGGCCGCCAAGATCGCGGCCATCCCGATGATCCTGACCGCTTCGGTGGTCTTCGTCGGCGGAACGATCTGGACCATCACCTATTCCTTCACCAATTCCAAACTGCTGCCGCGGGCCAATTTCGTCGGTCTCGATCAATATGAACGGCTGTGGTCGACCAACCGCTGGGTCGTGTCGCTGGAAAACCTGCTGATCTACGGGCTGTGCTCGCTGGTGCTCAGCTTTGTCATCGGCTTTGTCCTGGCGGCCCTGCTGGATCAAAAGATCCGCTACGAAGACGCCTTTCGCACGATCCTGCTCTATCCCTTTGCACTGTCCTTCATCGTCACGGGCCTCGTCTGGCAATGGATCCTGAACCCCGATTTCGGCATCCAGGGCATTGTGCGGGGCATGGGCTGGGAAAGCTTCACCTTCGATCCACTCTACAACCCCGACATCGTCATCTTTGGCGTGCTGATCGCCGGGCTGTGGCAGGGCACCGGGCTGATCATGGTGCTGATGCTGGCCGGCCTGCGCGGCATCGACCAGGAGATCTGGAAGGCCAGCCGCGTCGACGGTATTCCGGCCTGGAAGACCTATATCTTCATCGTCATCCCGATGATGCGCCCCGTCTTCATCACCACGCTGGTCATCATCGCAAGCGGCATCGTGCGGCTTTACGACCTGATCGTGGCCCAGACCGGGGGCGGGCCGGGCCTCGCCTCGGAAGTGCCGGCGAAATACGTCTATGACTACATGTTCCAGGGCCAGAACCTGGGCCAGGGCTTTGCCGCGTCGACGATGATGCTGCTGGCCGTGGCCATCGTGGTCATCCCCTGGGCCATGCTCGAATTCGGAGGGCGGAAACGTGGGTAACAAGACCGCAACCATGCCCGAGTTCACCTATGACCGCGCGCTCGAAGGCCCCGCCGGACCCAAGCCGAAAAAGCGCCTGTCGCGGCGCAACATCATGATCTACGGCACGTTGATCGTGGTGAGCCTGTATTACCTGCTGCCGCTCTACGTGATGGTCGTGACCTCGCTGAAGGGCATGCCCGAGATCCGCCTGGGCAACATCTTCGCGCCCCCGATGGAGATCACGTTCGAGCCCTGGGTCAAGGCCTGGGCCGAAGCCTGCACGGGGCTGAATTGCGATGGCTTGTCGCGCGGGTTCTGGAACTCGGTGCGCATCACCATGCCGTCGGTGATCCTGTCCATCGCCATCGCCTCGGTCAACGGCTACGCGCTGGCCAACTGGCGGTTCAAGGGGGCGGATATCTTCTTTACCATCCTGATCTTCGGGGCCTTCATCCCGTACCAGGTGATGCTCTACCCGATCGTGATCATGCTGCGCGAGATCGGCCTTTACGGCACGCTCTGGGGGCTGGTGCTGGTGCATTCGGTCTTCGGCATGCCGATCCTGACGCTCTTGTTCCGCAACTACTTCACGTCCTTGCCCGAGGAGCTCTTCAAGGCCGCCCGCGTCGATGGCGCCGGGTTCTGGGGGATCTACTTCCGCATCATGCTGCCCATGTCGCTGCCGATCTTCGTGGTGGCCATGATCCTGCAAGTCACTGGGATCTGGAACGATTTCCTCTTCGGCGTGGTCTATACCAAGCCCGAATTCTACCCGATGACCGTGCAGCTCAACAACATCGTCAACTCCGTCCAGGGGGTGAAGGAATACAACGTCAACATGGCCGCCACGCTGCTGACCGGGCTGGTGCCGCTGGTCATCTACTTCGTGTCCGGCAAGCTCTTCGTGCGCGGCATCGCCGCCGGCGCGGTCAAGGGCTGAGGGGAGGATTTCCATGGAACCCAGCATTTCCATCCGCAACCTGGCGCTGAACTTCGGCGCGCTGAGGGTGCTCGACGATCTCAACCTCGACGTGGGGCAGGGGGAATTCGTGGTCCTGCTGGGGTCGTCGGGCTGTGGCAAGTCGACCCTGCTGAACTGCATCGCGGGCCTTCTGGACGTGACCGAGGGCCAGATCTTCATCAACGGGCGCAACGTGACCTGGGAAGAGCCCTCGCAGCGCGGCATCGGCATGGTGTTTCAATCCTACGCGCTCTATCCGCAGATGACCGTCGAGGGGAACCTGTCCTTCGGCCTGAAAAATGCCCGCATCCCCAAGGCCGAGATCGCCGACCGGGTCGCCCGGGCGGCCAGGACACTGCAGATCGAACCCCTGCTCAAGCGCAAGCCCGCGGCCCTGTCGGGTGGCCAGCGTCAGCGGGTGGCCATCGGGCGCGCCCTGGTGCGCGATGTCGATGTCTTTCTCTTCGACGAGCCACTGTCCAACCTTGATGCCAAGCTGCGCGCCGATCTGCGGGTCGAGATCAAGCAGCTGCACCAGCGCCTGCGCAACACGATGATCTATGTCACCCATGACCAGACCGAGGCCATGACCCTGGCCGACCGCATCGCCATCATGCGCGGCGGCCAGGTGCTGCAGTTCGACACCCCCAACGAGATCTACAACCGCCCGGCCTCGCGCTACGTGGCCGAGTTCATCGGCTCGCCGACGATGAATTTCCTCGAAGGCACCGTCGACCTGTCGGCCGCGCCGCGGTTTGCCGGGGAACAGGGCGAATTCGCCCTCGACGGCTATGATTTCGTCCGCCGGCCCCAGGGCGGGCCGGCGGCCTTCGGCATCCGGCCCGAACATATCGCCACCGGGGCCGCGGCCGGGGCCAAGCCCATCCGCTTCGACACCCGCGTCGACCTGGTCGAGCCGCTGGGGTCCGACACGCTGGCCTGGGTGCATGCCGGGGCCCAGCCCTTCTGGGTGCGGCTCGACGGCCAGTCGGCCATCCGGCCCGGCGACCAGCTGCCCATCGGGTTCGACCCCGCCCGGGCCAATCTCTTCGATACGCAAACCGAGGCCCGGCTCTAGGCCCGGCCCTGACAAGGACAGGACGATCATGGACGTTTCCTACCAGCTCTATTCCTCGCGCGATGCCGGCCCCTGGGCCGAGACGCTCAAGACCCTCGCCGGGGCGGGCTATACCCAGGTCGAAGGTTTCGGCGGGGTCTATGATGACGCCCCGGGCTTCAAGGCCCTGCTCGATGCCAACGGGCTGACCATGCCGTCGGGCCATTTCTTCCCCGTCGGGGCTTTCGAAGACGGGCTGGCCGACACGCTGGCCGCGGCCAAGGCCCTGGGGATGCAGCGGCTGTTCTGCCCCGCGCCCGAGGACATGTACCGCAACGGGGCCGATGCCGCGGCCTGGATCGACCTGGCCCGGCGGCTGGAAACGGCCGGCCGGAAGGTGCGCGATGCCGGGCTGCGCTTTGGCTGGCACAACCACCATTGGGAATTCATGCCCCTGCCGGGCGGCGAGATCGCCATGGACCTGATGCTGGAACATGCGCCGTCGATCGAATGGGAAATGGACGTGGCCTGGGTGGTGCGCGGCGGGGCCGATCCGCTGGCCTATATCGCCGAACACGGCGACCGGATCACCACGGCCCATGTCAAGGATATCGCGCCCCAGGGCGAATGCACCGACGAGGACGGCTGGGCCGACGTGGGCCAGGGCACGATGGACTGGCCGGCGCTGATGGCCGCGCTGCGGGGGGCCGGGGTCGATCTCTTCGTGATGGAACATGACAAGCCGTCCGATGCCAATCGCTTTGCCACGCGGTCCATCGCCGCCTTCAAGACCTTCTGAGGACCATTCCATGAGCAAGACACTGGGCATCGGCGTCATCGGCTGCGGCAACATCTCGGCCGCCTACATGCGCCTCGCGCCGCTCTTCAAGGGCATCGAGATGCGCGCCTGCGCCGACATGAGCGACGAGGCGGCCCGGCTGCGGGCCGAAGAGTTCACCCTGCGCGCCGAGACCGTCGAGGGCCTCCTGGCCGCCGACGACATCGACATCGTCGTCAACCTCACCGTGCCCAACGCGCATTTCGAGGTCTCCCGCGCCGTTCTCGAAGCCGGCAAGCATGTCTATTCCGAAAAGCCCTTCGTGCTGACCCGCGAGGAAGGCGCGGCGCTCAAGTCCATCGCCGCCGGGAAGGGCCTGCGCGTGGGCTCGGCCCCCGATACCTTCCTGGGCGGCGCCCATCAGCTGGCCCGCCACCTGGTCGATACCGGCGCCATGGGGCGCATCGCCTCGGGCACCTGCTTCGTGCAATCGCCGGGCATGGAGATGTGGCACCCCAATCCCGACTTCTTCTTCCAGCCCGGCGGCGGCCCGATCCTCGATCTCGGCCCCTATTACGTCTCCAACCTGGTCCAGCTGCTGGGCCCGGTGAAACGCGTCACGGCGATGTCGTCCTCGGCCCGGGCCGAGCGCACGATCACGTCCCAGCCGCGCTTCGGCGAAAAGATCCCCGTGGGCACGCCAACGACGATCCACGCCATCCTGGCCTTCGAAAGCGGCGCCCAGGTGACCTATTGCGCCAGCTGGGATGTCTGGGAACACGGCCATTCCAACATGGAGCTCTACGGGCTGGACGGCACGCTGCACGTGCCCGATCCGAACTTCTTCGGCGGCGAGGTGCGCATGACCCGGCAGGGCGCCTTCGTGAACCCCGGCCTGGCCTGGGATCATCCCTTTGCCGTGGCCAATGACAACGGCCGGGCCAATTACCGGGCCGCCGGGCTGGCCGACATGGCCCAGGCCATCGTCGAAGACCGGCCGCACCGCTGTTCCGACGATTTCGCCCTGCACGTGGTCGATGTCATGACGGCCATCCTGGCCTCGGGCGAAGAGGGGGCGTTCAAGGACATCACCACGCCCTGCGACCGGCCCCAGGCGCTGGATCCCGACGCCGCCCGCGCCCTGCTGGCCTGAGCCCATGATCCGTGCCGTGCCCGGCCATGTCACGCCCCGTTCCGGCTGCCGCCCGGTGCGGCCGGGCCGGGCCGCCTCCGGTCGAACGACCCCGGGCGGCGGCCCACCGCGTCTTTGCAAGCGACAGGTGTCCCGATGATCCGCAATCCGATCCTGCCGGGGTTCAACCCCGATCCCTCGATCTGCCGCAGGGGCGAGACCTATTACATCGCCACCTCGACCTTCGAATGGTTCCCGGGCGTTCAGATCCATCGCTCGACCGACCTGGTCAACTGGGACCTGGCCTGCCGCCCGCTGTCGCGCCCCGCCCAGCTGGACATGCGCGGCAATCCCGACAGCTGCGGGGTCTGGGCGCCCTGCCTGTCCTGGGCCGATGACCGGTTCTGGCTGGTCTACACCGATGTCAAACGGCTGGACGGCAATTTCAAGGACGCCCACAATTACATCGTCACCGCGCCCGGGATCGACGGCCCCTGGAGCGACCCGGTTTACGTCAGCTCGCACGGGTTCGATCCCTCGCTCTTTCACGACGAGGACGGGCGCAAATGGTTCCTGGTGCTGCAATGGAACCATGTCTCGGCCTCGGTCGGGGGCAAGCCCCGGACCTCGGCCTTTGACGGCATCCTGTTGCAGGAATGGTCCGAGACAGACGGGCTGATCGGCACGCCCGAGGTCATCTTTACCGGCAGCCACCTGGGCCTGACCGAAGGCCCGCACCTCTACCGGCGGGATGGCTGGTATTACCTGACCGTGGCCGAAGGCGGCACGGGTTATGACCATGCCGTGACCATGGCCCGGTCGCGCGACATCCGCGGCCCCTACGAGCTGCATCCCGACACCCACCTGATCACCGCGCGCAACACGCCCGACCATCCGTTGCAGCGGGCCGGGCATGGCCAGATCGTCGAGACGCCCGACGGCCAGACCTATCACACCCATCTCTGCGCGCGGCCCTTGCCCGGGCGCTGTTCGCCGCTGGGCCGCGAGACGGCGATCCAGAAATGCGAATGGCGCGCGGATGGCTGGCTGTATCTCGACGGGGGCGGCCGGCTGCCCGAGGTGCTGGTCGAGCCGCCGGTGCCGGCCACGCCGCGCCCGCCCGCGCGGATCGACCGCAGGTTCACCGGCACCGCCCTGCCGCCCGAATTCCAGTGGCTGCGCACGCCCCAACCCGAGCGGATCTTTTCGCTGACCGGGCAGGCGCTGCGGCTGACCGGGCGGGAAAGCATCGGCTCGTGGTTCGAACAATCCCTGGTCGCCCGCCGGCAAGAGCACCTGAGCTATCGCGCGGCGACCGAGCTGACCGCTTTCGACCCGGTGACCTATCAGCAGGCCGCCGGGCTGACGACCTATTACAACCGGCACAAGTTCCATTTCCTGGCCGTGTCGCATCATGCCGATATCGGCCGGTGCCTGATGATCCTGTCCTGCCCGGGCGACTGGCCCGATGGCCGGCTGCAATTCCCGGCCGAGCCGCTGGCCCTGCAGGACGGGCCGGTCGAGCTGGCCGTGACGGTCGACCGGGCCACCCAGCAGTTCCACTATCGCCAGGGCGGCAGCTGGAAGCCCCATGGCCCGCCGCTCGATGCCGCCGTGATCTCGGACGAGGGCGGGCGGGGCGAACACGGGTCCTTCACCGGGGCCTTTGTCGGCATGATGGCCTTTGACATCACCGGCCATGGCATGACCGCCGATTTCCCGCGCTTTTCCTACGCGCCGGAGGGCAGCTGATGCGTGCATGTGTCGAGATATTCGACCTCGACAGCGGCCGGTCCCATGTCGTGCTGGACTGCGACCGCCATGTCGAGGCGCCCAACTGGGCGCCCTCGGGCGATTGGCTGCTGGTCAATGCCGAAGGCCGGCTCTATCGCATCGACCTTGACGATCCCGCGCTGGTGGCGCTCGACACCGGCCCCTGCATCACCTGCAACAACGATCACGGCATCTCGCCCGACGGGCGCCAAATCGTGCTCAGCGATCATTCGCTGGGCGAGGGGTCCTGCATCCACGTGGTGGATGCGGGTGGCGGTGATCCCCGGCGCCTGACCGATCACGTGCCCTCCTGGTGGCATGGCTGGTCGCCCGATGGGAGCACGCTGGCCTATACCTGCGTCCGCGCGGGGCATTTCGGCATTGCCACGCTGGCGGCCGACGGCGGGGACGAAACCGTCCTGCTGTCCAGCCCGCATCACTATGACGGGCCGGATTACACGCCCGACGGGCAGTGGATCTGGTTCAATTCCGACCGTGCCGGCACGATGGACCTGTGGCGCATGAAACCCGACGGATCGGCGCTGGAGCGCATGACCCATGGGGCTTCGGTCGACTGGTTTCCGCATCCCTCGCCGGACGGCAGCCAGGTGCTGTTCCTGGCCTATCCGCCCGGCACGACGGGCCATCCCTTCGGCCGGCACGTGCAGCTGTGCCTGATGCCCGCCGCCGGCGGCGCGGCGCGGGTGCTGCTGGATCTCTTCGGCGGGCAGGGCACGCTCAACGTGCCCTGCTGGGCGCCCGACGGTCGCCGTTTCGCCTTTGTCCGCTATTTCGAGAATGACCAACCATAGGAGACGCCCATGCCCGGAAGAATAAAGGGGCCCGCGCTGTTCCTCGCCCAGTTCGCCGGCGATGATGCCCCGTTCAACAGCCTGGAAAACATCACCCGCTGGGCCGCGGGGCTCGGCTACAAGGGGGTGCAGATCCCCACCTTCGACGGCCGGCTCTTCGATCTCGACAAGGCGGCCGAGAGCGACACCTATTGCGACGAGGTCAAGGGCATCTGTGCCGATGCCGGGGTCGAGATCACCGAGCTGTCGACCCACCTGCAGGGCCAGCTGGTCGCGGTGAACCCGGTCTATGACCGCGCCTTCGACGGCTTTGCCCCGGCGTCGGTCCATGGCAACCCGGCTGCGCGCCGGGCCTGGGCCGTGGACCAGCTGAAGAAGACCGCCGTGGTCAGCCGCAAGCTGGGCCTGGCCGCCTCGGTCAGCTTTACCGGCTCGCTGGCCTTTCCCTTCCTCTATCCCTGGCCGCAACGGCCCGCAGGGCTGATCGAGGAAGCCTTTGCCGAGCTGGCCCGGCGCTGGAAGCCGATCCTCGATGTCTATGACGAGAACGGCGTCGACGTGGGCTATGAAATCCACCCCGGCGAGGATGTCTTTGACGGGGCGACCTTCGAGATGTTCGTCGATGCGCTGGACGGCCATTCCCGCGCCCAGATCAACTATGATCCCAGCCATTTCCTGTTGCAGCAGATGGATTACCTGGCCTTCATCGACCTCTATCACGACCGCATCTGCGCCTATCACGTGAAGGATGCCGAGTTTAATCCTGATGGCCGGCAAGGGGTCTATTCGGGCTATCAGCCCTGGTTGCAGCGGGCCGGGCGGTTCCGGTCGCTGGGCGATGGCCAGGTCGATTTCGGGGCGATCTTTTCCAAGCTCGCAGCCTATGATTACGACAGCTGGGCCGTGCTGGAATGGGAATGCTGCATCAAGTCGCCGGAACAGGGCGCGGCCGAGGGCGCGCCTTTCATCGCCAGCCATATCATCGATGTCACCGACAAGGCCTTTGACGATTTCGCCGGGGGCGAGACCGACATGGGCGCCATCCGTTCCATGCTGGGGATCACGTCATGAGCCGTTTGAAACTGGGTATGGTCGGCGGCGGCCAGGGCGCTTTCATCGGCGGCGTGCACCGGATCGCCGCGCGGATCGACGACCGCTGGGACCTGGTCGCCGGGGCGTTCAGCTCCGATCCCGACCGGGCGAGAGCCTCGGCCGCCGAGCTGAACGTGGCACCCGACCGGGCCTATGGCTCCTTTGCCGAGATGGCCGAGGCAGAGGCGGCGCGGGCCGACGGGATCGACGCCGTGGCCATCGTGACCCCCAACCACATGCACGCCCCGCCCGCCGTGGCCTTCCTGAAGGCCGGCATCCACGTGATCTGCGACAAGCCGCTGGCCGCGACGATGGACCAGGCCCGGGAGATCGCCGATGCGGTGGCGGCCTCGGGCAAGCAGTTCATCCTGACCCACAATTACACCGGCTATCCGCTGATCCGGCAGGCCCGCCAGATGGTGGCCGACGGCGAGCTGGGGGATCTACGGGTGGTGCAGGTGGAATATCCGCAGGACTGGCTGGCCGAGGCGACCTCGAACAAGCAGGCCGACTGGCGGACCGATCCGGCGCGGTCGGGGGCCGGGGGCTGTGTGGGCGACATCGGCACCCATGCCTATAACCTGGCCAGTTTCGTGACCGGGCTGCGGGCCGAGCGGCTGGCGGCGGATCTGGATGCCTTCGTGCCGGGCCGGCCTGTGGATGACAACGTGCACGTGATGCTGCGCTTCCCCGGCGGGGTGAAGGGCATGCTCTGGGCCAGTCAGGTGGCCGTGGGGAATGAAAACGCCCTGAGGCTCAGGGTCTACGGGACCAGGGGCGGGCTGGAATGGGCCCAGGAGAATCCCAACGTGATGCGGTTCACGCGGTTCGGCAAGCCGACGCAGATCCTGACCCGGGGGGGCGCCGGGGCGACGGCGGCGGGCACACGGGTGACGCGCATCCCGCCTGGCCATCCCGAGGGCTACCTGGAGGGATTTGCGACGATCTATGCCGAGGCGGCCGACCTCGTGGCCCACGCCCGCGACGGCACGGCGCTGCCCGAGGGGCTGCATGTGCCGGATATCGAGGACGGGCTGGACGGGATGCGGTTCATCGCGGCCTGTATCGCGTCGAGCCGCGATGACGGGGTGTGGACGGCCCTGGGCTGATTGGCCCGGTCACATGGCTTGCGGGGGCGCGGCACGGGGATGTGCGGCGCCCTTTTTCGTTGGGGGATTGGCGCGGTGACCGGAGGGTTGGACGGTTGGGAGCGTGGTTGGGGGGCGCTGCCCCCGTCCTCCGTTGGAGGACTCCCCCGGGAATACTTGAGAAGAGAAAGAAGCAGGAACGCGGCGCGATGCAGGAGCGGCCCGCTTGGCCGGGACCTTCGGGCGGGGTATGGCTGAGGGGGACGCGGTTTCGGGAGTGTGGGTGATGGTGGCAAGGGCGGCCGAAGCGGCGGATGTGCCGGGGATGGCGGAGCTTTTGCTGGCCGAGGCGCGGCGGCGCATGGCGCTGGACCCCGGGCTTTGGGCAATGAAGGCCGGGGCCGGGGCGGCGGTGGACCGGGCGCTGCGGGTCGCGCTGGACGAGGCCGGCGGGCCGGTCCGGCAGGTCTGTATCGTGGTCGATGAGGGTGGGCAGATGGCGGCGGTGGGGCGCGGGCTGCGCTTGCCGGTGCCGCCGATCTATGTCGGGCGGTTCGGGGCGCCGGGGCTGATCCTGGCGGATCACGGGCAGAGCGATGCGGCCTCGGGCGCGGCCGGGGTGGCGGCCCGCGAGGGGATCGAGGCGGCGCTGCTGGCCGATGGCGCGCAGGTGTTGGTACAGGCGGTGGTGCCGGGGCGCGAGGCGTTGGCGCCGGGATACGGGCCGTTGACGCTGTATTACACGCGGGACCTGGGCCGGGGTGTAGAGCAGGGAGAGGCCATCCGGCCAGCCGAGGCCGGGGATCTGCCGGGGATCGTGGCCGGCAGCGCGGTCAACCGGCGGGTGCTGCACGGGATCGACCGGTTCTGGGAACCCCATCCGGAGGCCGATGTTCGGTTCGGGGCCTGGATGGGCCGGAGCCTGGGGTTGGACGACCGGGACATGCTGGTGGCCGATGGGCCGCGGGGGCTGGCCGGTTATGCCGTGGCCCAGCCGGCCGGGCCGTTACACCTGCCGCCGGCCCATGAGGCCGCGGGGGTGGGGTTTCTCGATGATTTCCACCATGAGGATTTTGCCGATCCCGTCGGGCTGGCCGGTGACGGCGCCGGGGCGGCGGCTCTGCTGGCCGCCTGCGAGCGCGCCTTCGTGGCCAGAGGGTGCCGGTCGGTGCTGGTGGTCTGCCCGGCGGGCTGGGCCAGCAAGCGGGCGGTGCTGGAACGGGCGGGTTACCGTGTCGGGCTGAGCTGGGGGATCCGCTGGGCCTGAGACCCCGGAGCCGAGGCCCGGGTGGCAAGATTAGGGGGACAAGACTAGGGGGGGACAGGGCCAAGGGGACAGGCAAAAACGGGGCCCCCGAAGGGACCCCGTTCCACCACAACAAGGCAAGGGAGGGGGAGGGCGTCAGAAGAAGCCCAGCTTGTTGGGGTTGTAGCTGACCAGCATGTTCTTGGTCTGCTGGTAATGGTCGAGCATCATCTTGTGGTTCTCGCGCCCGATGCCCGATTGCTTGTAGCCGCCAAAGGCCGCATGGGCCGGGTAGGCATGGTAATTGTTGACCCAGACCCGGCCGGCCTCGATCGAGCGGCCGAAGCGGTAGCAGGTGTTGGCATCGCGCGACCAGACCCCGGCGCCCAGGCCGTACATCGTGTCATTGGCGATCGCCAGCGCCTCGGCCTCGTCCTTGAAGGTGGTGACCGAGACGACCGGGCCGAAGATCTCTTCCTGGAAGACGCGCATCTTGTTGTGGCCCTTCAGGATGGTCGGCTGGATGTAATAGCCGTTCTCCAGCCCGTCGACCGTGGCCGCGCCGCCACCGGTGAGCACCTCGGCGCCTTCCTCGACACCGATGGTCAGGTAGGACAGGATCTTGTCCTGCTGTTCGCGGCTGGCCTGGGCGCCGACCATCGTGTCGGGCAGGCGCGGGTCGCCCTGCTTGATCGCCTTGACCCGGGCAATGGCCCGTTCGATGAAGGCCTCGTAGATGTCCTCGTGGATCAGCGCCCGCGATGGGCAGGTGCAGACCTCGCCCTGGTTGAAGGCAAAGAGCACGAAGCCTTCGATGGCCTTGTCGAGGAAGGCATCATCGGCGGCCATGACATCCTTGAAGAAGATGTTGGGGGACTTGCCGCCCAGTTCCAGCGTCACCGGGATCAGGTTCTCGGTGGCATATTGCATGATCATCCGGCCGGTCTGGGTCGAGCCGGTGAAGGCGATCTTGGCGATGCGGGGCGATTTGGCCAGCGGCGCGCCGACCTCGGCGCCATAGCCGTTGACCACGTTGAGCACGCCGTCGGGCAGCAGGTCGGCGATGATTTCCACCAGCACCATGATCGCCGCCGGGGTCTGTTCGGCCGGTTTGAGCACGATGCAATTGCCGGCGGCCAGCGCCGGGGCCAGCTTCCAGGCGGCCATCAGGATCGAGAAGTTCCAGGGGATGATCTGGCCGACCACGCCCAGCGGTTCGTGGAAGTGATAGGCCACGGTGTCGGCATCGATCTCCGACATGGTGCCTTCCTGGCCGCGCAGGATGCCGGCGAAATAGCGGAAATGGTCGACGGTCAGGGGGATGTCGGCGGCCGTGGTCTCGCGGATGGGCTTGCCGTTGTCCCAGGTCTCGGCCATGGCGATGCGCTCGAGGTTCTCCTCGATGCGGTCGGCGATCTTCAGAAGGATGTTCGAGCGTTCCGCCGCCGGGGTCGCGCCCCAGGCTGTCTTGGCCGCATGGGCGGCATCGAGGGCCAGTTCCACATCCGCCGCGCCGGACCGGGCGACTTCGCAGACCACGGCGCCGGTGATCGGCGTGATGTTCTCGAAATAGGTGCCGTTGACCGGGGGCACGAAGCGGCCGCCGATGTAATTGTCGTAGCGCGTCTTGAAGGGCGAGGCGAATTGCCCCTGCGCCTGGGTCATGACGTTCATGATGGTCCTCCTCTGGTCCCGGCTCCTCTGCCGGGGATGAGGTCAGCACATCATGGAACGGCGCGCCGGTCAGCGGGGGCGCAACAGGCCGGCGCCGGGCATTGTCTCAGTTGCGAGACACATCCGAGCCGCTTTTGTCGATGCCCAGCCGGGCCATGCGCCGGTAGAGCGTGGCCCGGCCGATGCCAAGCGCCTTGGCCGCCGCCGAGGCATTGCCGCCGGCGCGGGTCAGCGCGCGGACAAGGGCCGCGCGTTCGGCCTTTTCGAAGCCGGTGGGGCCTTCGCGGCCAAAGATGTCGGAGGCCGGGCGCGGGCTCATCGGCCCCTGGCGCTCCAGCCCGAAGGCCTTGCGGGCCGCGCGCGTGGCGCCCACGACGATATCATGCGCATCGACGGCCAGCAGCAGGGCCGCCTCGCTGTCATCGCTGTCGGCATAGAGGATGCGGGCCCGGGGAAAGGACGCGCGGAAGGTGTCGATCTCGATCTGGCGGGCGGTCTGGGCGACCATGGCCGCGATCAGCCGGTTGAAGCCCTCGGTCTGGTCGGCCCGGGCCGAAGAGACATCGAGCGCGGCCAGCACGTGGCCGTCCGGCCCGTAGATCGGCGCATCCATGCAGGACATGCCGATGTTGCGGGCCAGGAAATGTTCGTCGCGGTGGATCGTGACCTGGCGTTTCTCGGCCAGGCAGGTGCCGATGCCGTTGGTGCCCTCGGCCGCCTCGGACCAGTCGGCCCCGGTCCACAGCCCCCAGGATCGAAAGATATCCTCGTCGGCCGCCGCGCAGCGCTGGTCGATCACCACGCCCTGGGCATCGGTCAGCAGCACGCCGCAGCCCGACTGGCCGATCAGCCCGAAGAGCTGGTCGAGCTTGGGCGCGGCCACGTGCATCACCTGGTCCAGCGCGGACCGGCGTTCGCGGATGGTGCCTTCGTCATGCAGGTTGGGGCTGCGCCGGTCGGCCGGGTCCAGCCCGTGCTGGATCAGCGAACGGTGCCAGGACGCCGCCAGCCGTGACCGGGCGGCGGCCGAGCCGGAACGGGCGGTCGAGACGACACGGTCGACATGTTGCTTGGCGGTGCTGATGGTCCTCTCCTCCTCGCCGCCGGCCCCTCCTGGCCGCCTGCGGTTGAACCAGGAGCGTAATCAAGGCGACATTCCATATCAAGCGGCCGTGTCGGGGCCGGCTTTTGCCCGCCTGTGGGGGTCCTGTGGGGGTGTTGCGCCCGGCAGGCGGGGCGGCGGGCGCTGTGGTGTGCATTTCTTCAGGGCGTTTGCCTGACGATTGGGCAGACGTTCCGATTGTGCCTGCGTGAACACTCACATTTCGCTGCGTTGCAGCATTTTGCCCGCGCGGCGACCGGCCCGGCCGTCTAGGGTCGGCGCTGTCCGGGCCGGGGGAGGCAGGCCCGGGGAATGGCATGACGCAGGAGCAAGAACATGTGCCTCACGACAGAAGCCCTGGTGCTTTTTCTCAACATCATCGGTGCCGGCATGGTCAGCACGCCCGAACCGGGGCGGATCATCGTCCATGCCGAGGCGGCCGACGTGCATTGGGTTGCCCGCGACGACAGCGACGACCGTTGGTGCACCATGGGTCCCCAGATCGACCGGCTGGCCCGGTTCGACGCCGCCAAGTAGGCCGGGACCGGCGCGCCCGGCCTAGCGGGCGCGTTCGAACAATTCCTGGCGGGTGTAGGACCGGCGGATGCGTTCCAGCTCGCCCTGGGCAAACCGCGGATCCCAGGGCAGGCATTTCGGCCCGCAGAGCAGCTCGACCCGCGAGGTTACCCCGTCGACCAGCCAGAACCGCCCGCCGGGCGTGGCGACATAGCCGCGCAGACCCTGGGACCGTTCGCTTTCGAGGTCGATGATCGAGGGCACCTCGTTGTCATAGCCGGCCAGGTAGCCGCCATGGGTGTGGAAACTGGCCACGATGCGCTTGGCCGTGCGGGGCCGGCGAAAGGTGCAGCGGGCAGCTGTCCCGCGCGAGATCGGGCCGACGACATAGCGCCCGCGATCATCCACGCCGATCATGCCACAGAATTCCCGGCTCTCGCGGATCGACCGGGCCTGCATGTCGCTGAGCAGGCGCCGGGCCAGCTCGACCTCGGCCTTGGGCTGGGCGACGGCGGGCAGGGCGGCGACCAGCGGCAGGGCCAGCAGCCACAGGGCCCGGGCCAGCCGAGGCAGGCCGCGGCGCAGGAGCAGGGCAGGGAACGGGGCGCGCGGAAGTCTTGGCATGGAATGAAACGTGGGAGAAGGGCGTAACGAAGGGTTGGTCGGATGACAAAAGGCGCTTCTTTCCGGGCAATGTCAAAGCGGTGACGGGCGGCGATCACGGAATGGTCATATCCTTGCCGGTTGTCCGGCCAGCCGGACATTTCCCGGAAGCGCATTGCCCGTGTCAGGGCGGTGAACGCGCAAAATCGGGCAGGCTGTTGACCGCATCCGGAGGCAGCTGCCCGGCCGGTCGGTTCCGGTTGGGTGCTTTGCCGGCGGAACGCGGGCGTGCCTGCGATCAATCGCTGGCATTGCCGTGCCGCTTGTCCGAGATAGGCCCGCTGAAACGGCGAGTCAGTTCGTCGTCGTCGGTCACCTGCGTCTTCGGAGCGTTTGACCGATACGGATATCGTGCCTTGCCGGGATGGGTCCCTGCGATCATTGCTCCGAATAGGTGAGCCGGTTCCTTGCTGTCGATCATCCGCGTTTTCGGGGGGTGGCCTTTGCGGATCATCTGGATTGGCGTGCCGCGTCCCAGCAATCGGGACCCTGTATCGGCGCGCCGGTTCGTCGCCATGGAACCATCGCCAGGTCGGTTCGCCTCCACCACTCACCCGCATTGGCCAACCGTTCCGCCGCGATTACTCACCGCCATCATAGCCGGTCATCTCGAGATACCCGCGCCCGGCCCGGTCACCGCCCACGCGGACGGGGCCTTCCCAGTAGGATGTAGTCGTGCCCATCCAGGCCCCGGGGTTCAGCGCCTCGATCTCCAGCGCCAGACCTTCGCCGGGCAGGTCGATGCGCCAGCTCAGCGGCAGGCGGGCCGGGCCGATGTCGCGGGCTGGGCCGGGGCTCAGCGCCAGGTCCTGCCCGGACAGCGCGCGCACGTTGCCGTCGCGGGCGATCCAGGTGCCAAACCGGAACCCCGCCCCGCCATCGCGCAATTGCGCAGCCATCAGCCGCTCTCCGGTCTCCAGCGTCAGGGCCATCCAGTCCCAGCCGCTCTGGTCGCCGGCCAGCGGTTGCGACGACCATTCCCGGTCCAGCCAGCCCGTCCCGGTGACGGCCATCTCGCCCCGGGGCGTGCGGATCGTGCCGGTGACGCGGTAATGGGGCTGGGAGTAATAATGGCTGGCCCGGCCATCGGGGGATTTCACCGAAAAGCCCTCCTGGCCGTGCAGGACCAGCGGGCCGTCGGCGGCCAGGGCCAGGTCATAGGCAAAATAATCCCCCCGGGCGGTCAGCTCCAGGGCCTGCAACCCGTCATCGCCGGGCGCGGCCGTGCCGGTCATCTGCCAATCGTCGATCCAGGCGGCAAAGGGCGTGGCTGTGGCCCCGGCCGTGCCGATCCCCCCGCGCGAGAAGCGTTCGGCGAAATGGTGAGCGTCGGGCGTGGTCAGGGCGGCATGGGCCATCCAGACCTGCGGGCTGGTCCAGCCTTGGGCCGTGGCTCCGGGCGGTTCAGGGCGCAGGGCCGAGCGGAACAGGGTCCATTGCACGCCGTAGTCGCGGCCATCGGCGCCGGTCAGGTTGGCCGTGAGATACCACCATTCGATGCGGAAATCCGGGTGCGGACCGTGATCGCGGGGAAAGACCAGCCGGCGCGCGGGATCGGGCACGGCAAAGCCTTCGGCCGTGGTGCCGAGCGCGGCAAAGCCCTGGGCCCGGGCGGTGGCGGGGGGCATCAGCAGGGCCAGCAAGACGGCCAGGGCGCGGAGGGCGAAGGGAACGGCAGCGCGGCGATACTCAGCGGACATTGGCAAAGACCTTGACCAGTTCGGCCGGGGGCAGGCGGCGCAGGCGCAGGGCGGGGATCAGGGCGGCCAGCCCGGCCGCGGCCAGGGCCAGCGCGAAGAGCCGCAGCCAGTCGCCGGGAAAGAGATACATGGGCAACCGCCAACCAAAGGCTTCGACATTGATGACGGCCAGCAGGGCCCAGGCCAGCACCAGCCCCAACGGCAGGGCCAGCAGGGCGGTCAGCGCGGCCAGGGCCAGCGCCCGGATGATGTCCAGCCGGCCCAGCCGGGCGCGGGTCAGCCCCAGCGCCCAGGCCGGGGCCAGCTGGGGCAGGCGGATCGTCCAGAGCGTCAGCAGGCTGGTCAGGATGGCAAAGGCTGCCACGCCCAGGGTCAGCAGGTTGAGCGCGCCGGTCACCAGGAAGGTCCGGTCGAAGACCTGCAGCGAGGCGTCCTTGATCCGGGCCTGGGGCACGATGGCATCGCCGGGCAGGTCGAAGGCCGCGCGGATCTCGGCGGCCAGGGCCTCTGGCCGGGCGCTGCGCAGGGCGATCTGGCGATAGGGCAGGTCGGGCACCCGGGCCAGCAGGGCATCGAGCGCCACGATGGCCTGCGGGTCGGGATTGCCGTAATCGGCATAGACACCCACGACGGGCAGCGACCAGCCCGGCAGGATCTGCAGCGGCTCGCCGATGCCCGGCCCGCCTCGGTGGTAAAGCTGTTCGCTGATCAGCACGCCCCGGCCGGCGGTCAGGCGATCCCACAGGCCGTCCGTCCCGCGCACGACAGGCCAGTCCCGGCGATAGACCGGATCGTCGACCACGCCATAGACCCGCCCGGGCCGCCCGGCCAGGGGCAGGTCGGCGGCCCGGACCGGCAGCACGCTGTCGGCCCGCCCGGCCAGCCAGCCCTGCAGGGCCATGGCCTGGTCCCGGTCGGTGGGCGAGACATAAAGATCGGCCGACAGCCGCTGGTCGAGCCAGCCGGTAAAGGTCAGCCGGAAGCTCGAGACCATCGTGCCCACGCCGATATTGGTGGCCAGGGCCAGCAGCAGGGCCATCAGCGCCAGCGACAGCCCGGGCAGCTGGGCGCGCATGTCGGCCCAGACCCATTGCGCCACCGGCCCCCGGGCCAGCCGCGCGCCGCCATCCAGCAGCACCGACAGCAGCGGGGCCAGCAGCAGCGCGGCGCCCAGCAGCAGCCCGCCCAGCAGGGCAAAGCCCGCGACCAGCCCGTCAAAGAGCCAGACCGCCGCCCCGCCGGCCAGGATCAGGCCCAGCCCGGCCAGTGTCTGCAGGGCCAGCGCCCGGGCACCGGCCCGGCGCCAGGCCTCGGCCCCGGTCAGGGCCAGCACCGGCAGGCCATGGGCCCGCCACAGCACCTGGGCCCCGGCCAGCAGCACCCCGCCGCAGGACATGGCCAGCCCGGCCAGGACCCAGCCGGGCCGCAACGCCAGGCTGCCCGCGACCTGGGCGCCATAAAGCCCGCCCAAGGTGGCCGCCACGCCCGGCAACAGCGCCGCGGCGATGACATAGCCCAGGGCCACGCCCAGCAAGCCGGCCAGCACCCCGGCCAGCAAGAGCTCGGCCAGCATGGCCAGCGCCAGCCCGCGCCCCGACACCCCCAGCGCCCGCAGCGTGCGCATGATCCCCCGGCGCTGTTCAAAGGCCAGCCCGATGGTGCCATGCACGATGAAGAGCCCCACGGCAAAGGACAGCATGCCGAAGGCCACCAGGTTCAGGTGAAAGCTGCGGGTCAGACCCTGGACCCCGGTGCGCTCCTCGGCCGGTTCCAGCACCAGCCCGGGCGCCAGCCGGTCCAGCGGGGCCAGGCCCATGGGCTGGTCGGCCAGCACCAGGATGCGGCTGAGCCGGCCGGGCGCATCCAGAAGCCGTTCGGCCACCGAGATATCGGTCAGGGCCACGCCGGGGGGCAGGCCGTCGATCACCTCGACCGGCGGCAGGTCGGGGCCGGTCAGCCGGGCGGCGGTCTCGGGCCCGGCCAGCAACCGGCCCGGGGCCAGCAGGACATCGGCCGGATCCTCGGTCCCGATATCGGCCAGCCCGGCGGGCAAGGCGGGATAGGACAGCAGGTCGACGCCCATCACGGTCACGCCATCCATCCCGTCCGGCCGCCCTTCGAGCACGGCGCTCAGCTGCCAACCGGCCCGGCGCAGGGTGACATAGGTTTCCAGGCCGATATGCCCCGACGGCGCGGTCAGCGTGGCCATCCGCGCCGGCTCCAGCAGCGCATTGGCCCGGGCATAGCTGGCCCGGGCCTCGGCATTGATCGCCTGCACGGCCGTCCACAGCGCCGTGGCCAGGGCCAGCCCGGCGATCAGCGTCAGGGCCTGGCCGGGGTGGCGCCGCCAATGCGACAGCAGGGCCAGGGCCACCGCCCGGATCACGTCAGCCGCCCCGCGCTGAGATGCGCCCGCCGGTCCAGCCGCCCGGCCACGGCCGCCGAATGGGTCACCAGGAACAGCGCCGCCCCGCTTTCGGCCACCAGGTCGAGCATCAGCGCCAGAACCTCGTCGCCGGTTGCCTCGTCCAGGTTGCCCGTCGGCTCGTCGGCCAGCAGCAGGCGCGGCCGCATGGCCAGCGCCCGGCCGATGGCCACCCGCTGCTGCTGGCCGCCCGACAGCGCCTCGGGGAAGCGCCCGCCCAGGTCATCGAGCCCCAGCCGGGTGCGGATCGTCGCGATCCAGTCGCGGTCCGCCCGCCCGGCCAGCCGGGCATGAAAGGCCAGGTTCTGGTCGACGGTCAGCGCCGGCATCAGGTTGAACTGCTGGAAGACCAGCGCCACGCAATCGCGGCGCAGCCGCGCCCGCCCGGCATCGGCGAGGCCCGACAGGGCCGTGCCGTCCAGGGTGATCTCGCCCCCGTCGAACCCGTCCAGCGCCCCGGCCAGGTGCAGCAGCGTGCTCTTGCCGCTGCCGCTCTCGCCCGTCAGGGCGAGCGTCTGGCCCGCATCGAGCGTCAGCGAGACGCCGTCGAGCACCGGGCGCGCCGCGCCCGGGTAGGTCTTTTGCAGGGTGTCGATGGTCAGCAGCAAGGTCTTTGGTCCGGGCAAGGGCGGTCAGACCGTCAGACTAGCGCCCCGTTCCGGGCCCACAAGATCCGCCGGCGCCCGAACCGCCGCTTCGCGGCGGGCCGGGACATTCTGCCGCTGGCGGGGGGCCGCCTTCGGCGGTCTTGCCGGGCCGGCCTTCGGCCGGTTTTTTGGCGGGCGCCTTCGGCGCAGGTATTGTTTGTGCGCCTTCGGCGGTTTTTTCGAAGTGGCGCGCCTTCGGAGATTTTTTCATCGCGCGCCTTCGGCAGTTTTACTTTGTCGCGCGCCTCCGGCGCGACTGGGATCACCGAGCGCCGGTCCAGATCCGGTCCCAGTCATTGGCCATGTCGACGATCAGCCAGCCCATGTCCGGCCCTTCGTCCAGCCCCCGGACCAACTGGCCGATATGGCTGTCGCGGTCATAGGCCCATTCGCGCTCGGCATCGGTGTGATGGATCAGGATGCCCAGCCGCGGGCCGTCGCCGGCCGTGGTCCATTGCATCATCGGGAAATCGCCGTCGGAATTGCCCCCGGCGATGATCGGCCGCTTGCCGATGATCCGCATGATGTTGATCGGCTTGCCGTCCTTGTCGTCGAGAAAGCTCAGCGGCGCGGTCTTGGTGATCACCGGCATGCCGTCGTCGCCCACCGCATAGGCCGTGTCGCCATAGCTGCCGATGACCTGTTCGGTCGGGATGCCATAGGCCCTGTCGGCAAAGACGCGCATGAAATCGATGCCCCCGCCGGACACGATATAGGTCTTGAACCCCTCGTCGCGCAGGTAGCGCAGCAGCTCGACCATCGGCTGGTAGGTCATCGTGTCATAGCCCATGCCGGTGTAGGGATGGCGCGCCGTGGCCAGCCATTCGGCCACCTCGGCCTGGTAATCCTCGATGGTCCGCCCGGTCTGCGCCGCACCCAGCACCTCGATCAGCGCCTCTTCGCCGCCCCCCAGGACCGTGGCGTAATCGCCCGCCGCGGCGGCCTTGAGCGTGTCTGTCGTCAGCGTGGCCGGATCGTCCTGGCCCATCCTGGCGACGTAATCGAAGGCAAAGATTCCCTGGAAATAGGCCGGCTGTTCGGACCACAGCGTGCCGTCATTGTCGAAGACTGCGATGCGCTCGGCCACGGGCACGAACTCCTCCGAAGCCGGGTCGGTCACATCGGTGACGAAATCGATGATGCGCTGGCGGGCGGGGCCGTCGGACCAGGACGGCAGTGGATCGGCCAGGGCCGGGGCGGCAAGGATCATCAGGGCGGCGGTAACGTGGCGCAGCATGGGGCGCTCCTGTGCAGGACGGAAAAAGGGCAATGTCTAACGCAACCGGGCCGCCGCAGGGATGCGGGCGGCCCGGCCGAAATGTGTGAGGGCTTGGGCCCGCCGTCAGTGCGCGGTGGGCTCCGACAGCTTCTCCATCACCTTGTCGAGGCTGAACGACGCCGCTTCCTGGCGCGGCGGGTAGTCCTGGAAGGTGGCCAGGAACTGGGCCACGTATTGCTGTGCAGGCACCAGCATGTAGGCCCGGTCGATCATCCAGTCGTAATAGGTGTTTGACGTCCGATAGGCCCGTTCATAGGGGTCGCGACGCAGGTTGGTGATCAGCGGCACGCGCAGCGGGGTCAGCGGCTCCATCCAGGCGCGGAAGGTGGCCCAGGCTTTCTGCTCCAGGAAGGTGATCTTCCAGTCGCCGTAGCGCAGGGCGGCCAGGTCGCCGTCATCGGTGAAGTAGAAGATCTCGCGACGCGGGCTTTCGGTGGCCTCACCGGTCAGCAGCGGCAGGATGTTGTAGCCGTCGAGATGGACCTTGTAGTCACGTCCGCCGCCCACTTCGGCCACGGTCACGCCGTCGAGCAGGTCGTCCTTGATGGTCTCGTTGCCGGCCATCGCCAGGAAGGTCGGCAGCCAGTCCATGTGGTGGACGATCTCGTTGATCACTTCGCCCTCGGCGATATGGCCGGGCCAGCGCACCATGGCGGGCACCCGCCAGCCGCCTTCCCACTGGGTGTTCTTTTCACCCCAGAACGGGGTCATCGCGGCATCGGGCCAGCTGTTCATGTGCGGGCCGTTGTCGGTCGAATAGAACACGACGGTGTTGTCGGCGATGCCCAGCTCGTCCAGCGCGGCCAGGAATTCACCGATGTGCATGTCGTGTTCGATCATGCCGGCGGTGTATTCATCGACCTGCTTGCCGACGATCTCGTTGGCCTGGGCCCATTTGTCCTCGGCCACGTGGGTGCGGAAATGCATCCGCGTGCCCGACCACCAGACAAACCAGGGCACCCCGGCGTCTTCCTGGCGCTTGATGAAATCGATGGCCGCGGCGACGGTCTCGTCGTCAACGGTTTCCATGCGCTTCTTGGTCAGCGGGCCGGTATCCTCGATCTCGCCGTCGGCCGACGATTTGATCACGCCGCGCGGGCCAAAGGCCTCGCGGAAGGTACGGCCATCGGGCAGGACGGCATCACCGGGATAGTCGATGTTCTCCGGCTCTTCCTCGGCGTTGAGGTGGTAGAGGTTGCCGAAGAATTCATCGAAGCCGTGGTTCGTCGGCAGGTGCTCGTCGCGGTCGCCCAGGTGGTTCTTGCCGAACTGGCCGGTGGCATAGCCCTCGGCCTTGAGCAGGCCGGCGATGGTCGGGTCTTCGACCTGCATGCCTTCCTCGGCACCGGGCAGGCCGACCTTGGACAGGCCGGTGCGGAAGACCGACTGCCCCATGATAAAGGACGACCGGCCGGCGGTGCAGGATTGTTCACCGTAGTAATCGGTGAAGATCATGCCCTCGTCGGCGATGCGGTCGATGTTGGGGGTCTCATAGCCCATCAGGCCCATGGTATAGGCCGAAATGTTGGATTGGCCGACGTCATCCCCCCAGATGACGAGGATGTTCGGTTTTTCCGCGTCCTGCGCCAGCGCCGCGCCGGCCGTCAGGGCCGCCAGGGCGGCGGCGGACAGGATCCGGACACCGAACTTCAAGGAACCAGACATAACACTCTCCCGGTTTTAATGATTACTCATGGTTGAAGCGTAGGGTTTCACCGTGACACTTAGCCAATTGTTTTGCTAGGAAATTTGTCACGACTTCGTGAATACTTGCGAGCGACCGGCGGCCGCTTGCTCATCGGGCAGCGGGGGCGTGGATCCGGCCGATCGGGTCGTGCGTTTGTCACGATGAGGGGCTAGCATTTCCGCCTCGACCCCCGTTTGCAGGAGAACACCCGATGACCGCGAACCTTGTCGCGATCCTGATGAAGGATGCCGAAACCGCCCGGGCGGCCCGCCAGGAATGTTATGTCATGGCCCGCGACGGGCTGATCACGATGGAAGACGCGGTGGTCGTCTACCGGGACGACAGCGGCGAGATCAAGCTGGACCAATCGGTCAACCTGACTGCCGCCGGCGCGATGAGCGGGGCCTGGTGGGGCGTGCTGATCGGCGGCATCCTGGGCATTGCCACGGGCGGGGCCGGGCTGTTGCTGGCCGGGCTGGTCGGCGGAGCCGCCGGCGGGGCGCTGAGCGGGTCGATGTCGGACATGGGCGTGTCCGACGACATGATGCGCGAGACCGGCGCGGCACTGGACGACGGCCAGGCCATCCTGTTCCTGCTGGGCCGGACCAATGCGCCCGACAAGTTCCTGCCGCGCCTGGCCCAGTTCGGCGGGCGGGTCATGACATCGAACCTGCCGGGTGACGTCGATGCCCGGATCAATGCCGCGCTGGAACAGGGCGTGCAGTCGCAGGTCGGCTGACCGCCGCATTGCCGCGCAGGGAATGCTGACGCGCGCCCGACCGGGGCGCGGCCCTCGCGGGTACGGGCCGGGGCAACCGGCATCGCGGTGCCTCAGCGATGTCCGGGCAGATCCTTGTAGGGGCAGACATCGTCCTCGAAAGGCACGCGCCGGCGGCGAAACGTCGTATCGGGCACGGCCTGAGGATCGCTGATCCGGTCCATCCGGAAATGGCGGAAATCCTGGCGGGCCGGGTCCCAGCCCACCAGGTACCACAGGGGCGGCAGGATCAGCATGGCCTGCGGTTCGACCTCGCGCCGGGACTGGCGGCCCCTTGCATCGCGATAGTCGAAACGGATGAACCGGCGCCCCAGGAAGGCGGCCTCGAAGGCGGGAAGCAGCCCGGGGTCCATCGTGCCCATGTCGGACAGATCCTGTAGCGGCGACAACCGACCGATGTGCAGGCAGTCGAGAAAGGCGCGCAGGTCCCTGACCTTGTCCGCCGGCAGGGCCTTTTCAATCTTGGCCAGCCCGGTATCGGCCAGTTCGGAGAAAGGCAGCGTTCCGGCCGCCCGCATGGCCGCCACGCTGATCAGCAGGGCAAAGACCTCGGGGACGGACAGCCGGGCCTGTGTCTGGATCGATTGCGGGTCCAGCTGCAGCCCGCCGCCACGGCCGACATCGGAATGGATGACATAGCCTTCGTCCCGCAGGGCGCTGATGTCGCGCAGGATGGTCCGGCGCGACGCGCCGACCTCGCGGGCCAGAAGATCGACCGTGGCCGTGCCGTTCCGGCGCAGGCTGCGCACGATGGCGTCATGTCTGGTTCTTGCGTTCATGCGGACAGTGTAGTGTGAATGATGACATAATTTGGCACTGTTTCATCCTACACCGGGTCCAGCAACGAAAATCAAGGAGATTGCGACATGGAACGGACAGCGGTGAACCCCTGGGATTGGTCGGTCAAGCTGGGCTACAATCAGGCCGAAGTGATCGAGGGCGCGACGCGCCAGGTGATCTGTGCAGGCCAGACCGCGGTGGACGGCGAGGGTACCCCGCAGCATCCCGGTGACATGCGCGCCCAGATCGGGCTGGCGCTGGACAACCTCGAAACGGTGCTGAAGACCGCGGGGATGGACCTGGGCAATGTCGTCAGGCTGGGGGTCTATGCGACCGATGTGGACGAGGCGCTGAAGAATTTCGACCTGATGGGGATGCGCTTTGGCCCTCATGGGGTGGCGCCGCCCATGACCTTGCTGGGCGTGACGCGCCTGGCCATCCCCGGGCTGCTTTTCGAGATCGAAGCAACGGCAGCGGCCTGACGTTCAGGGCTGGCCGGTGGGCGGCAGGCCGCTGGCCGCCGGGCCGGAGGCAGACAGCCGACACCGCAAACCCATGCGCCCGTGCCGAAACCCGCACGGGCGCTCCTGCCTTGGCATGGTGTTCCTTTGTCCGTCAGGACGTCTCGTCGATGGCCGGGGCGGCGATCACCGGCCGGGCAGTCAGCCGGGCCGGGCGCATCGCGATATCATCGGTCGGAAACGGTGGTGCAGGGCGCGCCGGGGCAGGGCGCAGGGCCTCTGCCTGACCGGTCACCGCGATGGTCAGGCCTGCGGGGCGGCCGGATCCTCGGGGAAATCGCCCTCCATGCCCGGCGGGCTGGGCGGCGGCGCCGAGGGGGGCGCGGCGGGATCATCCGGCTGGGGCTTGGGCGTCTCACCCCGGCCGGCCAGAAGCGCGTTGAGCAGAGGCGTCAAAAGGCCGGGCAGGATGTTGCCCAGCGGGTCGCGCGTGAACCGGCGCACCTCGCGGGCCGTGCCCCGGACTTCTTCGACTAGATCGTCGATCTCGCCTTCCAGGTCCTCCAGCGCCATGTCGCGCATCTCGATGGCCGAGGACAGTTCGCGTTCGCCCGACATCCGTCCGGCGACCAGCGCCATGATCCCTGCCAGGACGACATTGCCAAGCGCCACGAAGGCCGCGGCCCAGGCCAGCGGCATGACCGTGGCCAGCCCCTGGTAGACCGCCACGTTGGCCATGACGACGGCCACGGCCACGAACAGCCCGGCCAGCACCATCAGGCCGGTCTGGCGGCGCAGAACGGTCACGCGCCGGGCGGCAATGAGCCGCTCGGCGCGCAGGACGATTGTCAGGGTCCGGCTGATCCGGCCCGGGGTCTTGCCCAGCGTCACGAACGACGCCCGGCGACCGACCCGGCCTTGCACATCATCAGGCCCGCCGCAAAGGCGATGCCCACCGACAGCAGCGGGCGTTCGCGGATCACCGAGGACACGGCGTCTTCGGCTTCGCGGGCACGCACGGCGGTGTCATGAGCCACGGTCTCGGCGGTGTGGCGGCCGGTGGCGATGGCGTGCTGGGCGCGGGCCTTGCCTTCTTCGACGGCATGGCCAACGTAGCCATTGACCCGGTCGGCCAGCGTTTCGGCCACGTTGCCCGACTGCGCGCGCACCTCGGCCAGCTGCTGTTTCAGGACTTCGACTTCGGTTTCAAGATCTGACTTGGTCGGCATCGTGATCTCCGCTTCTCGTGTTCCAGCATGGGCCGTCCCGATCGGGGCGGCAAGCTTGTTTGCTCTGGACATGAAACAAATGCGGCTCTGCAAGGTTCCGTAGATGAAGCAAAAATCTTTGCGCGGGGTGCAATGGACCGTCGCGCATGCTATCGCCCGGTCAACGAATTTTCGAGATGTGACAGATGATCCGATATACCCGCATACCCATCGCCGCCTTCCTGCGCTTCCGTGACAAGAACGGCTGGATCATGAGCAGCCACGTCGCGATGTCGATGATGATGGCGCTTTTTCCCTTCATGCTGTTCATGGTCGCGCTGGCCGGCCAGTTTGCTCAGGGCATCGACGTCAACCGCCTGATCGAGCTGACCATGGGCGGCTGGCCCACCGCCGTGTCCGACCCGCTGTCGCGCGAACTGCGCGCGGTCACGTCCCAGGACACCAGCGGGCTGATATCGGTCGGCGGTGTGCTGGCGCTTTATTTTGCGTCGAACGGGGTGGATGCGATCCGCCAGGCCATGACCACGGCCTACCGCGAGGTCGACACCCGGCCCTGGTGGAAACAGCGGCTCTTGTGCCTGGCCTTCGTGCTGGCCGGGGCGGCGCTGGTCGTGGGGATTGCCATCCTGGCCGTGGCCCTGCCGGTCTATCTCAGCTTCGTGCGCGGGGCGCTGCCGGGGATCTATTCGCTGCTCTTCGAAAGCCGGGCGGCCCGGCTGATCATCGGCGGCGGCTTTGCCGTGCTGATCGTCACGGCCTGCCATTACTGGCTGCCGGGCAAGGTCGGCAAGCGGGTCAAGATCTGGCCGGGCGTGGCGCTGACGGTGGTCATCTGGGCCATCGTTGCCCGGGCCTTTTCGATCTACGTGTCCAATTTCGCCAGCTACTCGGCCACCTATGCCGGCCTGGCCGGGGCGATGTCGGCGCTGATCTTCCTGTACCTGATGGCCGCCATCCTGATCTTTGGCGCGGCGTTCAACAACGAGCTCAGCGAAGAGCTCTACGGCAGCCATGACGACCGCCCGCCCGAAGCGCCGGGCGAAGGCGACATGCTCGACGAACCCGATGCCTCCGACGCCCCGGCCGAGGCCCCGGCCCAGGACGACGACACGCCCGGCGCGCCGCAGGACGACACAAAGGACGGGCCCGACCGCATCGCCTGACCGGCGCCGGTCGGGCGGGCATCATGTGGCCCGCCCGACCGGGCCGGGCGGACAGCACGATTGCAACGCCCGGCCAATCTGCTAGCCATGGATCAGCCAGGTCCGATCCGGGGAACGCCGCCAGATGTATTTGTTTCACCAGTGCCTTTTTGCCCGCCGCGCCGCAATCACGGCCCTCCTGGCGCTGCTGTCGGTCATGGCGCTGCTCTGGCCGGCCCCGGGCCGCAGCGCGCCCGATTACGTCGGCAGCGAGACCTGCGTCGACTGCCACCAGGACATTGCAGAGGCCTGGGCCGGGTCGCATCATGCCCTGGCCTGGACACCCCCGACCGAGGCCAACGTGCTGGCCGATTTCGATGGCACCCGGTTCGAACTGGGCGACATGTCGGTCGATTTCCGGCTGTCGGGCGGGGTGCACGGGCTGACCGTGACCGAGACCGACGGCAGCGTGACCGATTACCAGGTGCATTCGGTCATCGGCGTCGCGCCCTTGCAGCAATACCTTTTGGAAACCGAACCCGGCCGGCTGCAAAGCTTCGACGTGGTCTGGGATGTCGAAAAGGGCGAGTGGTTCCATCTTTACCCCGACCAGAATTACCCGCCCGATGACGGGCTGCACTGGAGTGGCCCCTACAAGACCTGGAACGCCCGCTGCGCCGAATGCCATGCCACGGGCTATCGCAAGAATTACGGCCAGCAGACCGGGCGCTATCGTTCGACCCAGGCCGAGATCGGCGTCGGCTGTGAATCCTGCCATGGCCCCGGCGCGGCCCACCTGGCCTGGACCGAGGGCCAGGACGTCACCGAGGCCGGGCTCGACGAGTACGGCTTCTCGATGTCCTTCGACATGGCCGAGCGCGATGCCTATGTCGGCCAATGCGCCGGCTGCCATTCCCGGCGCGAGCCGATGGGCGACGGCAACCCGCTGCCCGGTACGGCCTACCATGATGCCTATACCCTGTCGCTGCTGCGCGAGGGCCTCTACGAGCCCGATGGCCAGATCCTGGACGAGGTCTATGTCTACGGCTCGTTCCTGCAATCGCGGATGTATGCCCGCGGGGTGGGCTGCGGCAATTGCCACGATCCCCATGGCGCCGAGCTGCTGATCGAAGGCAACGGGCTGTGCACCCAGTGCCATTCGCCGGTGGGCAACGATGCCTTCCCGACCCTGCGCAAGGCGGATTACGACACGCCCGAACACCATTTCCACGATGCCGGCAGCGCGGGCGCGCAATGTGTCAGCTGCCACATGGCCGAACGGACCTACATGGGCAATGACGGCCGGCGCGATCATTCCTTCCGCGTGCCGCGCCCCGACCTGGGCGCCCGGATCGGCGCGCCAGATACCTGCACCGATTGCCATGTCGACCGCGACCAGGGCTGGGCCGCCGCCGAGATCGCCGCGCGCTTCCCCGACAGCGTCCATCGCGGCGCCCATTACGGCGAGACCCTGGCGGCCGGCCGGGCCGACCCCGCCGCTGCCGCCGAGGCGCTTCTGGCCCTGGCCCTCGATGCCGACCAGCCCGGCATCGTGCGGGCCACCGCGGTCGAACTGCTCGCCCGTGCACCCACGCCCGCCCTGGCCGAGGCCGGACTTGCGCTGATTGCCGATGATGATCCGATGGTCCGGGCCATGTCCGCCCGGCTGCAGGCCGCGGTGCCGGGGCCCGAGCGGGTCGCCCGGCTGATGCCGCTGCTCTCCGATCCCCTGCGCATGGTCCGCGTGGAAACCGCCCGCTCGCTGCTCGATGTCTCGCCCCAGGGGCTGGCCCCGTCCCAGGCCGCCCTCTTGCGGGCCGGGCTGCAGGACTGGCAGCGCGCGCTGGTCAGCCGGCTGGATTATCCCGAAACGCACCTGGTGCTTGCCGGCCTGGCCCTGACCCAGCGCAACGCCGCTGCCGCCTCGGCCGCCTTTCGCCAGGTTGTCGAGATGGATCCCCAGCGCGGCGAGGCCTGGGTGATGCTGGTGCGCCTGGCCCATGCCACCGAGGGGCCGCGCGTCGCCCGTGGGGTGCTGGACGAAGCCCTGGCCCGCTTGCCCGATGACCCCGCCCTGGCTCAGCTCGACGCGCAAGTGCCGCGCTGAGCCCCTGTCTTCTTCTTGGCTGAAATACCCAACACAACAGCCGCCACGGGGCGGCCCGCCGGACGGCCGGGCGCCCGGTTCCAATCCCGGTTCCAGCCCCGGTCAGCCGCGATAGATCATCCGCGACAATTCAGCCGCGATACCCCGTGGCCACGACGAATTTCTCGGAACTGTCCGAACGTGACGCCGGCGGCTTCACGTTGGCCACCTTGTCGAACTTCTGCTTGAGCAGCTTCTGCAACTCGCCCTCGGCGCCCCCGGCCAGCACCTTGGCCACGAAGGTCCCACCCGGCTCCAGCACGTCAAAGGCGAAATAGGCCGCCGCTTCGCACAGCGCGATGATGCGCAGGTGGTCGGTCTGCTTGTGCCCCGACGAAGCCGCCGCCATGTCCGACATCACCACGTCGGCCTTGCCGCCCAGCCAGTCCTTCACCTTCAGGTCGGCATCGTCTTCCATGAAATCCAGCTGGTGGATCTCGCAGCCCGCGATCGGCTCGACCTCCTGCAGATCGACGCCCAGGATCGTGCCCACGGCCTTGCCGGATTTCTCGCCCAGGGCATTGACCCGCTTCACCGCCACTTGGCACCAGCCCCCCGGCGCACAGCCAAGGTCGACAACCCGGGCGCCGGGCACCAGGAAGCGGTACTTGTCGTCCAGTTCGAGGATCTTGTAGGCCGCGCGCCCACGATAGCCCTCGGCCTGGGCGCGCTTGACATAGGGATCGTTCAGCTGCCGTTGCAGCCAGCGCGTCGACGACAGCTTGCGGCCCCGGGCGGTCTTGACCTTGACCGTCAGGTCACGCTGGCCACGGCCCGAGGTGTTGCCGGAGCGTCCTGTGGGTTTCTTGACCATGCGTTTCTCTCTCTGCTTGCCGGGGAGGGGGCGCTGCCCCCGTCCTCCGTTGGAGGACTCCCCCGCGGGTATTTGGACCAAGAAGAAGACGCAAGGGTCTTCTCAGAACGGACCGTCTTCCAGGACCCCGTCGGCCGACATCTGGGCATAGAGCAGCCCTTCGCGCAGGCCGCGGTCGGCGACCGACAGGCGATCGGTGGGCCAGCAGCGCAGCAGCGCCTGCAGGATGGCCGAGCCCGACATGATCAGCGCGTGGCGGTCCTCGCCGATGCGCGGATCGCGGCGCCGGCCGGTGGGGCCGAGATCGAGATAGGAGCGGATGACCTTGTCGATCTGGTCCGAGGTCATGCGCAGCCCGTCGACCTTGGTGCGGTCATAGCGTTTCAGGCCCAGGTGCGAGGCCGCGACCGTGGTGACCGTGCCGGATGTGCCGACGATCTGGAACCCTTCACGGGCCTGTTCGTCCTTGTAGGGCGCGAATTCGGCGAGGTTTTCCTCGAAGAACCAGGACATCAGCGCAAAGCGCGCGGCATCGTCCTCGACATCGGCGAACTGGTCGCGCAGCGTGGCCACGCCCAGGGGCACCGAGATCCAGTCGACCACCTTGGCCGCCGGAAACGGGCTTTCGGGCGGGTGGAACCCGGCATGCAGGCGCATGATCGCCGCCGGCCGGTCGCGCCGGGGCACCGAGGAGATGTCGATCCAGACAAGCTCTGTCGAGCCGCCGCCGATATCGACCACCAGCAATTGCTCGGTACGCGTCGAGACCAGCGGCGCGCAGGAGATCACGGCCAGCCGGGCCTCTTCCTCGGGGGCGATGATTTCCAGCCGCAGCCCGGTCTCGCGCCGCACCTGGGCAATGAAATCGCCGGCATTCTTCGCCCGCCGGCAGGCCTCGGTCGCGACCAGCCGCATGCGGCGGACCTTGTTGCGCTTGAGCTTCTGCTGGCAGATCCTGAGCGCCTGCATCGTGCGCGCCATCGAGGCACGCGACAAACGGCCAGACCGTTCCAGCCCGGAGCCGAGCTGAACCGATTTCGAGAAACTGTCGACCACGTGAAACCCCGACCCCTTGGGCTGGGCGATCAGCATTCGACAACTATTGGTGCCCAGATCCAGAGCGGCGTAAAGCTCGGACGGATCGGGCGGTTTCGGCGCAGGGCTTTCGACCGGTTTCGGGAACGCGCCCGCACCTTTGGGACGCCTGGGCGCCATCTTTGCGCCCTCCGATTTCGTGTTGATCCCAGAATAGGAATCATCCCTGCCAAAGGCAAGGACTTCGCGGTCCGGCTGCCGCCCGGTTCACCATGTCGCGAGGCGGCGGTTGTGCGGGTGGGTGTCGTGGTATACCACGGGCCAGTGGGCTGCGCGCGAGGGCCGGCTGCGGGTCCGGACCGTGATGAAAGACGCGACAGGGCCCGTGCCAAGGCCGGGTCGCAGGCGCGGCGTCATGTGTCGAAAACCGACCGCGGGGCACCGGCGGGCCGGATTATCAAGGGGTGAGCGGAAGGAATCAGAGATGCCCGATGTGACCATCGTCTACTGGCGCGACATCCCGGCGCAGGTGATCGTGGGCCGCGGCCGGCGCGGGGCCAAGCGGCCCCTGGCCGAGCGGTTCGAACAGGCGATCGACCGGGCGGCGATGAAATCGGGCATGGCGGGCACCGACGATTACCTTGCCGAATGGCGTCGCGCGGCGCCCTACGCCGTCGATGGCGACCCCGAGGCGGTGGCCGCATCCGAGGCGGAGCGGATCGAGAATGAATACGACGGCGCGCGCATCCGGGCGCTGATCGACAACGGCGGATGGGCGTGAGCCCGCGACGAGGATGGGAGGGCCTGATGGCATTGTTGAACTTCCGCAGGGCCGAGAGCCGGCCTGAAGGGCCCGATCCCAGGGTCGAAGCCTTCCTGCAGGATTACTCGATCGAGGTGATGCCGCGCACGGCGGCCAAGATCGAGGATTTCCGCGCGCTGCTGCCCGAGGGCACGCGGGTCTACATCGCCCATATCGACGGTGTGCCGATCGAGGACATGGTGGCCACGGCCCGCCGGCTGGCGCGCGACGGGTTCCGGGTGATGCCGCATTTCCCGGCGCGCATCATCCCCGACAAGGCCACGCTGGGCGACTGGATCGCGCGTTACCAGGGCGAGGCCGGGGTCAGCCGCGCGCTGTTGCTGGGCGGCGGGATCGCCACGCCGCACGGGGACTTTGACAATTCCATGCAGCTGCTGGACACCGGGCTGTTCGACAAGGCCGGGTTCGACCGGCTGCACGTGGCGGGACACCCCGAGGGCAACCGCGACATCGATCCCGACGGCGGCCAGGCCAACGTGGCCGCGGCGCTGCGCTGGAAACAGGCGTTTTCCGAGCGCACCGATGCCCGGATGGCGATCAACACCCAGTTCTGTTTCGATGCCGCGCCGATCATCGACTGGGTCGACGGGCTGGCGGCGGCGGGGATCGACCTGCCGGTGCATATCGGCATCGCCGGGCCGGCCAAGTTGCAGACGATGATCCGCTTTGCCATCGCCTGCGGGGTCGGGCCGTCGCTGAAGGTCCTGCAGAAACGGGCGATGGACGTGTCGCGGCTGTTGCTGCCCTACGAGCCCGACGATGTGCTGGGCGCGCTGGCCGCGCACAAGGCGGCCAACCCCGATTTCGGCATCGCGCGGGTGCATTTCTTTCCGATGGGCGGCATTCGGGCCAGCACCGACTGGGCCGTGGCCCATGGCGGCGCGGCGGCCCGCCCGGCCGGGGCCTGAGCCCGCCCGGGCAGGCGCCCATCACCCGACATCCAGCCGGCGGCAGACCGGCACGGCCCTTGCAGGAGAGGACAGCATGACGCGTACCATCGTGGAATCGAAGACGAAATCGGCCATCATCGGCTTTGACCAGCCGTTCTGCGTGATCGGCGAGCGGATCAACCCGACCGGGCGCAAGAAGCTGGCCGCCGAGCTGGAGGCCGGGGATTATTCGACCGTCGAAAAGGACGCGCTGGCCCAGGTGGCGGCCGGGGCCAGCATTCTCGATGTGAATGCCGGGGTGGTCTATAATTCGAACCCCAACCCGAACGAGACCGAGCCGCCGCTGATGGTCGAGATCCTCAAGCTGGTGCAATCTCTGGTCGACGTGCCGCTGTGCATCGACAGCTCGGTGCCCGGGGCGCTTGAAGCCGGGCTGGAGGTCTGCGAAGGGCGTCCGCTGCTCAATTCGGTGACCGGCGAGGAAGAGCGGCTGGAGCAGATCCTGCCGCTGGTGAAGAAGTACAACGTGCCGGTGGTGGCGATTTCCAACGATGACACGGGGATTTCCGAAGATCCCGACGTGCGCTTTGCCGTGGCCAGGAAGATCGTGGAACGGGCGTCGGATTACGGCATCGCGGCGCAGGATATCGTGGTCGATCCGCTGGTCATGCCGATCGGGGCGATGGCCACGGCGGGCCACCAGGTCTTTACCCTGGTGCGGCGGCTGCGCGAGGAACTGGGCGTGAACACGACCTGCGGGGCGTCGAATATTTCCTTCGGGCTGCCGAACCGGCACGGGATCAACAATGCCTTCCTGCCGATGGCCATGGGCGCGGGCATGACCAGCGCGATCATGAACCCGGTGGCGCTGCCGGTGAGCCAGGCGAAGATCGCCGAGAAGAAGGCCGAGGTTCTGGCCGCGGGGGTGGTTCTGCCCGAGGACATGGACGACGAGAGCTTCGTGGCGCTGTTCGGCATGGGCTCGACCCTGGCCCGTCCGGGCAAGGAGATGGAAGCGATCCGGGCAGCCAACCTGCTGTTCGACCGCGATGCCCATGGGGCGGACTGGATTGCCTTCAACAAGCCCGGCGGTGGCGAGGCCGCGGGTGGCCGGCGCGGGCGCAGCGGCGGGCGCCGGCGCCGGGGCTGAGGTCGGGAAGGGGGCGCTGCCCCCGTCCTCCGTTGGAGGACTCCCCCGGGAATACTTGGAAAGAGAAAGAAGCAGGAGGGCCGGGCGGCCCCCCGAAGGGCGGCGCGTCAGGGGATGATGCGCAGCGAGAGCATTTCGTGGTCCGACAGGTACTGCCCCGCGGCCGAGACGGCCGGCCAGATGCGGGGATCGAAGGGGGCGACGTCGCGGACCAGCAGCCAGTCGAGCACCATGAGCGGGTATTTCACGCTCTTGCCCGGGGCGGCGCGGGTGGTGAAGCCCGGGGCGACCGCGCCGCGCCAGTCATAGCCGGCTTGGGCGAAATGGGCGAAGCTGGGTTCGACCGAGGCGGGGTCGGCCGTGATTTCCGCCGCCGTGCGGGTGCCGTCGGCCAGCCAGTTGGTGTTGAGGTCGCCGCCGATCACGGCCTTGCCGGTGCCATAGCGGGCATCGAGCGCATCGGTCAGGATGCGGGTCTGTTCGGCGCGCAGGGAGGGGTCGCTTTCGCTTTCGTAATGGGCGGCGGCCAGGGTCAGCGGGCCATTGGCGGTGTCGATCCGTGCGGCCATGGCCATGCGCCCGCCGACGCGGTGCTGGCCGTCGCCCTTGGGGTTGGTGACATACCACAGCCCGCCGTCATCGAGGGGCACGAGGCAGGGATCGATCAGCGGATAGCGCGACAGGATGGCATTGCCATGCAGGCCATGGTCGTTAGGCACATCGGCGAAGAGCGAGGTTTCATAGGGATCGCCGGTGCCGAGCTCGACGAATTCCGTGCCGTAGACATGGCCCATGCCCAGGGCCCGGGCGAGATCGCGGGTGGTGTGGCGCTGGCCCGAGCGGGCCATGCCGTGGTCCATTTCCGTGGCCAGCACGACATCGGCCCCGGCGGCGCGCAGCAGGGCGGCGCTGTCTTCGACGCGTTTGCAGCGTTCCATGTTCCAGGCGCAGATGGTCAGCTGGGCGGGCAGCGGCAGGGGGGTATCGGGCTGGGTCAGTTCGATGGCGGTCATGCAGGGCCAGTCGGACATCATCCGGTCATGGGCGGCGCGGTCGCCCCCGCTGGCGCGGGCCTGGTCGCGGTCGTCCTGCGAGGGCGTTTGCAGCGTGGCAGTGGTCCGGGTGAGAATCGGGCGCATCTTGGGTCTCCGGGTGGGGCCAGTCGCCCCGGTGGATGGCATGAAGGTGGTGCGGTGACAACGGGTTAGGCTCGGCGGCGAGGCGGGCATGGCAGGGGGCGACCGGCCGGGGGCCGTGGGTGCAAGCACCCACGCTACGGGGTGCGGCAGCTGTAGGGTGGGTGCAAGCACCCACCGCGTGGATTTCATGGAAATGTCACGCAAAACCTGTCTGTCTTGCCGGGACCGGCCGCGCGCCGGGCAGACCTGGCAACGGAGGCTGGCCATGATCTTCAAGGGTGTGACGCTGATCCTGGAGCACGGGATCGAGACGGGAGACCTGCGCATCGAGGCTGGCCGCATTGTCGAGATCGGCACCGGCCTTGTCGGTGAGAGCCATCCCGGGGCCACCGGGCTGGTGCTGGCCCCGGCGCTGATCGACGTGCATGGCGATGCCTTCGAGCGCCAGGTCATGCCCCGGCCCAACGTGTTCTTCCCGCTCGAAGCCGCGCTGATCGACACCGATCGCCAGCTGGCGGCCAATGGCATCGCCACGGCCTATCACGCGCTGACCCTGGGCTGGGAGCCGGGCCTGCGCGACGTCAACCGGGGCCTGTCGATGATCCGGGCGCTGAAGGCCCTGGCGCCGCAGCTGCTGGTGGAAAACCGCATCCAGCTGCGCTGGGAGACCTTTGCCTTTGATGCCCTGCCGGTGATGCAGGAAGCCCTGGCCGGCCCGCTGACCCCGGCCATTGCCTTCAACGACCACACGTCGATGAGCATGCGCCCCCACGACATGGCCATCCAGGACCGGGCCTTTGAACATTCTCCCGCATTCGAGAGCGCGGCGCTGGACGATCCGCGGTTGCGGGCGCGATGTGCCAAGCATGCCCAGCGGTCGGGCCTGTCGCAGGAGGCTTATGTCGACCTGTTGTCCCGGATCTGGGACAGAAGGGAGAATGTCCCGGATATGATCGGCCGGGTGGCCGCGATGGGCCGGGACGGGGGTGCGGCGATGCTCAGCCACGACGACACAAGGGCCGAAACCCGCGCCTGGTACCGGGCGCACGGAGTGAGCGTGTCGGAATTCCCGATGACCCGCGAGGCGGCCGAAGCGGCAAGGATGGGTGGCGATCTGATCGTCTTTGGCGCGCCCAACGCGGTGCGCGGGGGCAGCCATATCGGATCGCTCGGGGCCGGTGACATGGTCGAGGACGGGCTCTGCGATGTGCTGGCCTCGGATTATTTCTACCCCGCGATGCTGGCCGGGGTGGCACGGATGGAAGACGAACGGCGGGCCGCGCGACACAAGCTGTGGCAGCTGGTCTCGGCCGGGCCGGCCCGGGCGATGGGGCTGGCGGATCGGGGGCGGCTGGCCGTGGAGCTGCGGGCCGACCTGGTGCTGCTGGACTGGCCCGAGGGTGGCGCGCCCAGGGTCCGCGAGACCTGGGTGGCGGGCCGGCCAGCCTATCGCGCGGTTCCACATGGAGGGTAATGCCGAGCGGTTCGACGGGCTGGCCGAGGCCTATGACGCCTATCGCCGGCCCTATCCGGATGCGGTGTTCCGCGAGCTGGCCGAGCGGGTGCCGGCGGGGGCGCATTTTGCCGTGGATGTCGGGGCCGGGACGGGGATCGCCACCGAGGGGCTGCTGGATTACCTGCCGGCCGCGTGGATGGTGATCGGGGTCGAGCCGGGCACCGACATGCGCCGGGTGTTGGGCCGGCGCCTGCGGGACCGGCCGAATTTCCAGGCCAACCCCGGCACGGCCGAGGCAATCCGCCTGCCGGATGGCTGCGCGGGGCTGGTCACGGCTTTCACGGCGCTGCACTGGTTCGACCGGCCGGCCTTTCTGGCCGAGGCGCGACGGCTCATGTGCCCGGGCGGGCTGTTGGCGATCTGCCGGAACCGGCGGTTGGGCGAAGGCGTCGTGGCCGCGGTGGACAGGTTGGTCGAAGAGCAATCGGAGATGCTGCGCGACATGGGCCGCTGGGAGGCGGCCAAGCGGCCGGAGACGGGGATGCTGGAGGGGGACGCGGGATGGTGTGTCCTTGATGTAAGACATTATCCCTTGAGTGAGACACTGACGGCCAGAGATCTGCTGGATCTCTACCTGACCCGGTCGGTGGTGCAGGACGTGGTGCGGGCGATCGGCTTGCGGGCCTTTCGCGACCGGTTCGAGGCGATCTGCCGGGCGCATCACGGGGACGGGGCCTTCGCGATGCGCTGGGAAACGACGCTGGTGATGGCGCGGGTCGATTAGTCCGTCGGCAGGGCGGCCAGGGCGATGGGCGCATTCGGCGATCGATGCCCAAAGTCGCCCGGACATGATCGGACAACCGCCTTCATCATGGCGCCGACCTCGGTCCCGGCGCCCAGGTCGCGACCGACGAAGCAGGGGGCGGGGATTTGCCCGTGTGGGCCTTGGATCCGGGTCCGCTCATGTCAGGCGGTCCAGGTAGGTGTTGACGTCGCGCGGCCGGCGAAAGCGGCGGCGGGGGATGTGGGCCGCGTCAAAGACCCGGTGGGCCCGGGCGCGGCTGGACCGGTTCGATGTCCAGATGAAACGGATGAAGCCGGGCAGGTTGGACAGCTGTTCGGGACAGCCCTGCTGCATGTCGGGGCGCACCTGGCCGAGATCGCGCAGCGACCGGCGGATCACCCGCCACAGGCGCAGGCCCATCGGCAGGTCGAGCCAGATCAGCAGGTCGGCCCGGGCCAGCCGGTCTTCGTAGCTGGAGGAATGACCGCCCTCGAAGACCCAGCGATCCCCGGCGATGACCTGGCGGACCAGGACCATCTTGTCGGCCGCGTCGCGCTCGACCCAGCCGGGGTGCCAGTGGATGTGATCCATGTGGTGGACGGGCAGGTCCAGCCGGTCGGCCAGGGCCCGGGCCAGGGTGCTCTTGCCCGATCCCGGGCTGCCGATGATCATGATCCGCTGCATGGCCCCCGGTCTAGCGCGGGCCCGACCAATCGCCAATCATGGCCTTGCGGATCTTTGCCGACAGCCAGTCGATGACATAGACCATGGCGATGATCAGGAAGATGATCGACCAGGCCTCGTCCCATTTGTAGGCCGCGATGCGGTCGGACAGCAGAAAGCCGATGCCCCCGGCTCCGACGATGCCCAGGATCGTGCCCGACCGGACGTTGGATTCGAAATTGTAGAGCAGGATCGACACATGCACCGGCAGGACCTGGGGCAGGATGCCGTAACGGATGGATTGCAGCCGCGATCCGCCCGAGGCCGTGACGCCGTCGACCGGCCGCGACGAGGTGTTTTCCAGCGCTTCCGAGAAGAGCTTGGCGAAGGTGCCGATCTCGGAGACGGTGATGGCCAGGATGCCGGCCAGTGGGCCCAGGCCGAAGGCGCGGATGAAGATCAGGGCGAGGATCAGGGTCTCGAAGGCGCGGATGACGTCATAGCCCCGGCGGATGGTCATGCGGAACCAGAAGATGCGGTTGATCGTGCTGGCGCCGAGGAAGCTGAGCGGAAAGGCGATCAGCGCGCCCAGCACGGTGCCCAGGAAGGCCATCGACAGGGTTTCGCCCAGGCCCTTGAGGATCTCGGACCATTCGGCCCAGGTCTGCCACAGGTGCGGGGGGAACATGAACGACAGCACCCGGCCGAACCGGCCCAGCCCGTCGATGATGCGCGCCGGGGTGATGGCGAAATCGACGAGGCACCAGGCGAAGAGCCCGGCGAACAGCGCCCAGAGCGCGGCCCGGCGCAGGCGGTGGGGCAGCGGCGCGCCAAAGGCCCGGGGCGTGGCCCTTCGGGCGGCGGCGACCTGGTCGGGGGTGATGGCCGCAAGGGACGGGATGGTCGTGCTGGTCGGGGCGCGGGGACCGGCGGGGCCGGTGGCGGGTGATACGGTCATGCGGGCGAAACGGTCATGGGCGGGGCTCCAGGCCGATGATGCGGTGGCGCAGTTTCTCGGAGCCGTAATCGATGGCGATGACGGTCACGAGGATGATCAGGAAGAGGGCCGACAGATCGGTGTATTCCTGAAAGGACATGGCGGTGCGGAATTCCTGGCCCAGCCCGCCGGCCCCGACATAGCCGATGATCGACGAGGCGCGGACGTTGATTTCGAAGCGCAGCAGCGTGTAGCTGACGATGTTGGGCAGGACCTGGGGCACGGCGCCATAGCGGATCTGGTCGAACCAGGTGCCGCCGGCGGCCTTGATGCCGTCGAGCGGGCCCATGTCGATGTTCTCGTTGACCTCGGAATAGAGCTTGCCCAGGGCGCCGGTGGCATGCAGGCCGATGGCCATGACCCCGGCCATCGGGCCGACCGAGAAGCAATAGACGAAGATCAGAGCCCAGACGATGTCGGGCACGGTGCGGGCGATTTCCAGGTAGCGGCGCGAAAACCACAGGACCCAGCGGTTGGGCGCCAGGTTGCGCGCGGCCGGGAAGGACAGGACAAAGCCGCCGATCACGCCCAGCGTGGTGGCCATGAAGGCGATGAGCAGGGTTTCCAGCAGCAGCCGGGCCCAGGTCTGCCAGCGCCAGAACCAGTTGGCCAGGTCGGCGCCCAGGCTGTCCCAGCGCAGGGTCGGGATGGTCTGGGCGATGTAATCGCCCAGCCGGGGAATGCCGGCGGGGATGATCCAGCGCCAGTCGCGGCTGCCGTCGGGCAGGGTGACCTGGGTGACCAGGAAGAAATCGCCAAGCCAGGAGGTCAGGGCGAAGAGCGCCAGGAAGAGAGCCGTGCCAAGCGCCCAGGCGCGGCGGCTGCGCCGGCGGAGCGCAGCGTAATCGGCCTCGAACCGGGCGATGTCGCCGGTGGCGGGCAGGGCGGTGGACGGCGGGTCGGTCAGGCTGGTCATGGGGTGATCCGTCGAGGTGTCGGCGGCAGGGTGACGACAGCGACGCATAAAAGGCGGCGGGGTGAACCCCGCCCTACACGATGCCTGTAGGGCGGGGCTTGCCCCGCCACGCCGAAGGGCGCCTCAGGACCCGCGGCGCTGTTTCTTGATCCAGGCGCGCATGTCGACGATCCACTGGTAGCGGTCGTGATCCACGCGGGTAAAGCCGGCTTCCGGGTTCGGATCGTCTGCCGAGAAGGACGAGTACAGCGCATAGCCCTCGGGATCGTCCGTCGGGAAGGACTCGATCGCGGCGGTGACCTCTTCGATCATCTCGGGCGGCAGGTTGTTGCGGAAGGTCCAGGGACCTGAGGTGATCTCGGGGCTTTCCCAGATCTTGCAGATCACGCCGGCATCGATCATGCCCTTGGCTTCCATCCGCTGGTAGATCCCGTCGGCATCGTTGTTCTGATAGGTCGAGGCCGTGTCGAACGTGCCCTGGTACACCCCCTGCACATCGGCCTCGTGGCTGCCGCCGAAGGTCACCGTGCCGAAGTACTCCTCGGGCTTGAACCCTTCGCGGGTGATCATGTTGTAATAGGGCACGGCGTAGCCCGAGGTGCTGTCGGGATCGGCGAAGGCATGCACCTTGCCCCTGGCATCGGCCAGGCTGTCGATTCCGCTGTCACAGCGCGACACGACGATGGAATAATAACCCGTCGTGCCATCCTGGCGGATCGCCGTCAGCGTCGGCACCACGCCGCCGTCGGTGGCGGTGTAAACGGCCGCATAAGACGACGAGCCGAAGCGCGCGACCTCGATCTGGTCGGCGGCCATGGCCTGGATCACCCCGTCGTAATTGCCGGCGGTAAAGATCTCGACCTCGACGCCCAGCGTGTCCTGCAGGTAGACGCGCAGCGGCTCGTTGCGCATCAGCCGGTCCTTTTCGTTCTCGCCCGACAGGATGCCGAACTTGATGATCTGGTAATCGTCCTTCCAGCCCTCGGCCAGGGCCGGGGCGGCAATCAGCGCGGCAAGCGCGGTGGTGGTCAGGAAACGCATGTGTCTATCCCCCAGGGTTGGCGTTTCGAAGGCGCGGTCAGGCCGGAACCCGCAGCCGCGCTGCGGTGGATGTCACCGCCTCGTTGAATTCGGCCAGCCCGTCGGTGCCGTAGATGTCGCGCACGACCCCGTCGGTCAGCTGGGTGGCGGTGCCGTCAAACATCACCCGGCCGGCGCGCATGGCGATGATCCGGTCGCAATAGGCCCGGGCGGTATCCAGCGTGTGCAGGTTGACCAGCACGGTGATGCCATCGACCCGGTTGATCGCCTTGAGCCCGTCCATCACCCGCGTGGCATTGGCCGGATCGAGCGAGGCGATGGGCTCGTCGGCCAGCATGATCCGGGGCCGCTGGACCAGGGCCTTGGCGATGGCCACGCGCTGCTGCTGGCCGCCCGACAGCGTGCCGGCCCGTTGCAGGGCCTGGGGCACCAGGTCGAGCCGGTCGAGCGCCATCAGGGCCATCGTCCGTTCGGCATCGGAAAAGCGCATGGCCATGGACGACAGGAAGCCATGGTCGGCCAGCCGCCCGACCAGCACGTTGGTCAGCACGTCCAGCCGGTCGACCAGGTTGAACTGCTGGAAGATCATCGCGCAATCGCGCCGCCAGTGGCGCAGGGCCCGGCCCTTCAGGGCGGTGACATCGACCCCATCAAAGGTGATCCGGCCTTCGGTCGGCTCGGCCAGCCGGTTGATCAGCCGCAGCAGCGTCGACTTGCCCGCGCCGGACCGGCCGATGATGCCCACGAACTGGCCCTGGCGGATGTCCAGCGACACGCGGTCGACGGCGCGGGTCTGGCCGAAATGGCGGCTGATGCCGTCGAGGGTCAGTGTGGCGCTCTGCATGCCCGGCCTCCGGTTTGCTGATGCGCAACGGGGTAGGCCGGGCGGGTGACAGGCAGGTGTCGGCCCGATGAAAAGGGCCGTCACAATCGGGCTGAGGGCGTCATCCTGTTGTTACATGGCCGGGTGCCCGGGGCCGGCGGGGTGCCCCGGGGCCGCCTGTCACAGCCGCAGCGTGCCGTCGAAATGCACCAGCCGGCCGGCCGACCAGGCCGCGACGCAGCGCCCCGAGGACTCGGGGTCGAAGACGGCCAGGTCGGCGCGCAGGCCCGGTTCGATCCGCCCGCGATCGGCCAGGCCAAGCGCCCGGGCGGGGGTGTCGGTGGCCATGGCCACGGCCCCGGCCAGCCCGCGCGGATCGGTCTCGGCCAGGATCAGCAGGGCAGGCATCAGCGCGGCCGGGTGGTAATCGGCGGCCAGGATGTCGAGATGGCCGGCGGCATGGGCCTGGCGGGCCGAGAGATTGCCCGAATAGCTTTGACCGCGCAGGGCATTGGGCGCGCCCATGGCGGTGACCAGCCCATGGGCCCGGCAGGCCGCGGCGGCCTCGTCCGACACCGGGAATTCGCTGATCCGCACGCCCAGCCCGGCCATCAGCGCGACCTTCTCCGGCGTGTCGTCGTCATGGCTGGCCATCGGCACGCCCGAGCGTGCACAGAGCGCCGCGATCTCCTGCAGCGTGGTGGCAATGACCTCGGCGGGCTGGGTCCGGTCGGCGATCTTTTCGGCCACCAGCTGTTCGGCCTCGTCCTGGGCGATGCCCCGCATGTAGGCCAGCTGGGCAGCATAGCGTTCGATATCGCGATACTGGCCCTGTCCCGGGGTGTGATCCATCAGCGAGACCAGGTCGACGGTGCCATCCTCGATCAGCGCCTCGACCACGGCCAGCGCATCCTGGAAGGTGATGTCGAACCGGGCATGCACCCGGTGATCGATCCGTAGCCGCGCCCGGGCGGCATCCAGAGCGCGGATCACGTCGGAGGTATGGTCGAAACTGCGCCGCTGGCCCTTGCCGGCCCCGGCGGTGAAGGACACGGCCGCATAGGCCGTTGTCACCCCGGCCGCCGCCAGCCGCAGGTCCAGCGCGTTCAATGCGACCTCGGTGGGGAAATGCACCTGGGCGCGGGGCTCCAGCTCCTGTTCGATCATGTCGCCGTGCATGTCGATCAGCCCCGGCGTCAGCAACAGGCCCTGGCAATCGATCGCCGCGCCGTCGACCGGCTCTTCGGTGATCTCCTCGATGCGGCCGTCGGCCATGCGCAGGGCGCCGGTATAGACCCGGTCGGGCCCGACCAGCGTTGCATTCATCAGCCACATGGGCATGTCCTTTCGTTGTCATCCGGGCGGCCGCGGACGCGGTGCCCCTGGTGCGGCCGTGCCTTGGCCGGCCCATCCCCGTCATTCCCCGGCGCAATCTCGCACGGGTCCGGGGATCGGGCCTAGAGCCGGAGTGCAACAGATCCGTGACGCTTGGCCCGGTGTCCGGCGATCCGGGCCGGGTGCCGCATCGTTGCGCGGGCGGTGCATCGGCCCAGGGGTCAACGCGGGCGGGGCCGGAGGCGTTCCGCAGGCGCCCGACAGCCGGGGCAACGGCGCGTGCCATGATTCCGCCTTGATTCTGCGGGGCAGCATTTTGAGGGCGCCGTAAATTCCCGAAAACAGGGGGAATTGAACGGGATTGGTGAACAATGCAGGCTAAGTTGCGGGTATTTATCCTTCGTGGGGCGCAGTAAGTTAACCAAGCAATCAGATTGAGACCCGCGTGTCCGAGGCGAGAGGCAGGGCGATGCAATCGTCGCTATGTTCAGGCGGTACATGTTGTAAAACAAATGGTTAGTGGTCATTCATGAAGTGTCACATGAGCATGTTAACCACTGCCCCTTGGTCATAAGCGCCTTTCTCCTCATGCGTGTGCGACGAATGATGGCAATTTTGCGTCTTTTTTCGCTTTGTTCTCCGGAATTGCGGCGGTAATCAGATGCCAGCCCAACTGGGGGGCAATCTGCTGGTCGCGGGGGCGGCCATACGTGACGGCACCGTGTTTCGGTGCTCTGGGGAAAACATGGATCGGTCGGCGATCCGGCGTGGGGCCGGATGTGCCGTCATATCGGGGATCGGCCTCACCGGTCTCTGACGGCGTTCGCCTGTGCGGACATCGGCCGATATCGTCGTGCGCAGCATGCGCACCCCGGCACGTCGGCCGCGGATCAGTCGAAATGCCCTTGGGGGGCTTCTGCCTGTCGATTTTGGCGGGCCGGTACGCAAGTACCGCCAAGGAGTGAACGATGACGCATACGACGCCGCCGACCATGGCCGAAGACTTCGAGAACACCTATTCGGCGAACCTTGTGGGCCTGTGGGAATTTACCCTCGGCAACAGTGACGACACGCTTTACGACCACGTGGCCGATGACACCGGGCTGGACGATGGCATCGCCCAGAACGGCAGCTTTCACGGTGCCTGGGTCACCGACAACGAGCTGGTCACCCACGGCGGCAGCTACTTCCAGGTCAATGGCCAGGACGCGCCCTTTGACCTCGACGAGGGCACGATCGTCCTGGAATTCACCCAGGCCGGCCACAACGGCGATTGCGACAACACGCTGGTCAGCCGGGGCGAATATGCCGACCGCTACGACGAGGGGTTCCTGGATATCCGGGTGACCGCCGATGGCGCGGTCGAGGTCCAGCACGTGTCCGGCGGCACCGAGATCTGCGTGTCGACCTCGGACGGGATGTTCGATGCGGGCGACGACGTGCAGGTGTTCTATTCCTGGTCGGAAAGCGACGGCGGCGCGCTGAAGGTGGTCAATGCCACCGACGGCACCGAGGAAACCATCGAGATCGCCTCGGGCCTGTCGATGGATATCGGCGACAACGACAACCAGTCCTTTACCTTCGGCGCCCGCGAATATGACGACGGCTGCTATGACCAGGGCTTTGTCGGCTACATGGATTACGTGGCCGTGCTGGACGGTGACGTGATCGGCGAAGGCGACGGCGTGGTCGAAGGCACCACCGGCGATGACGTGATCGACCTGGCCTATGACGGCGATCCCGACGGCGACATGATCGACAATGGCGATGCGATCCAGCCCGGCGCGGGCCCGGACGACGACATCGTCGAGGCCGGCGACGGCAATGACACGGTCCTGGCCGGCCAAGGCGACGACCAGGTCTATGCCGGCGGCGGCAATGACATCGTGTCGGGCGGGGCCGGCAACGACGTGATCTATGGTGACAGCACCTATGCGGGCGGGGCGACCGGCTCGGTCCGCGAGGTCTTTGAATGGTCCGAGGCGCCCGATCCCAACGGCCCGGCCCCGATCGAGGACGGCGACCGGATCAGCGGGTTCACCCAGAACACCGGCAGCGTCGATGTCACCTTCAAGGTTCTCAATGCCGACCACGGGGTGACCAACAGCTACGACAACATCACCCAGGCCACCGCCGGCATCGACGATGACGGCAACGGGGTGAATGCCAACAGCTCGTTCCAATCGGTGCTGAACGGCGACCACAATGATGCCGACTACCGCCTGTCCTTCTCGGACGAGGTCGACAACGTGTCGTTCCGCATCAACGACCTGGATGGCGACGGGGTGGTCAAGGTCACGGCCTATGATGCCGACAACAACCCGGTCGAGATCACGCTGACCGTGGGCTCGAACCTCAGGCTGACCGATACCGACACGGTCACCGGCGGCGACACGGCCCAGCAAAGCGGGCATCACGAGAATTATGCCAATCCCGATCACCTGCCCAACTCGGTGCTGGTCGAGATCGAAGGCCCGGTCTCGCGGATCGAGATCGCCCATGACCAGAACGGCCATGACAATTCGGGCATCAACATCACCGATGTCTATTTCGATGCGGCCAGCCCCGAAGGCGCGGGCGACGATCTGCTCTATGGCGCCGAGGGCGACGACACGATCTATGGCGAGGGCGGCAACGACCTGATCGCCGGGGGTGACGGCAGCGACACGGTGTCGGGCGGCGATGGCAACGACATCATTTCCGGCGACAACGATCACGCCAACGACGGGGCCGACCGGCTGTCGGGCGATTACGGCGATGACACCTTCGTCAATATCGGCGCGGGCGACGTGATCGACGGGGGCGAAGACCCCGACGACGGCGACACCGACACGCTGGATCTCAGCGGCGCGGCCGAAGCGGTGAACCCGGGCGGCTCGCTCAAGGTCAATTATGCCGATGGCGACCCCGAAGCGGGCACCGTGCATTTCTATGACAAGGACGGCCAGGAAACCGGCACGGCGTCGTTCAGCAACATCGAGAAGGTGGTGATCTGTTTCACGCCCGGCACGCTGATCGCCACGCCGCGCGGGGAAAAGCCCGTCGAGTCGCTGCAGGTCGGCGACCGGGTGATCACCCGCGACAACGGCATCCAGGAAATCCGCTGGCTGGGTCAGCGCCAGCTGGACGCGATGGACCTGGCCCGCGCGCGGCACATGCGGCCGGTGCTGATCCGCAAGGGATCGCTGGGCAATGGCCTGCCGGAACGCGACATGATGCTCAGCCCCAACCACCGGGTGTTGGTGGCCAATGACAAGACCGCGCTTTACTTCGACGAAAGCGAAGTGCTGGTGGCGGCCAAGCACCTGACCGGACTGCCGGGGGTGGATATCGTCGATGTGAACCAGACGACCTACCTGCACATGATGTTCGACCACCACGAGGTCGTGCTGTCGGACGGGGCCTGGACCGAAAGCTTTCAGCCGGGCGATTATTCGCTGGCCGGGATCGGCAATGCGCAACGCACCGAGATCTTTGAACTGTTCCCCGAGCTGGAAACCGAAGCCGGGCTGGACGAGTATCAATCGGCCCGGCGCGCGCTGAAGAAACACGAGGTGCGCGTGCTCTTTTCCTGACCTGCCGTGGGTCGCGGCGCATGGTGATCATGGTCGTGGGCGTCACGGTCATCAGGTGCGCGCCTAGTATGGCGCAGTGGCCCGGGGTCCTGCGCGGAATGTGAGGTGTGATGATCCGGGGGTTGCCCGGACGGCGCGTGTCAATCGGTGGGGCACACCGCCAAGCGCGCGGTAAGGCAGGGCGGGGTCTTCGGCGCCGCGCGTCATTCCGGTGTCACGCTGCAAGGCAGACAGCACCCGTTGTCACGCCGAGATCCAGGCACCACCGAGTGTCACGCCGAGAGCCAGGCACCACCCGGTGTCACGCCAACAGGCAGGCCCCGGTGCCGCACCCCATGGCAGGCATCACCCGGTGTCACCCCGTTCGGCGCGCCATGCGGCCCAGGCTTCGGGGGTGTCCAGGTCGGCGCGGGCGCGCTGGCCGGGCAGGGGCACCAGGCAGACATCTTTCCCGGCGGCAGCTACAACCGACCGTCCGCCTTCGTCACCGGCGAGGGCGGCAAGATCCGGGAACAATGGCGCGGCAAAGACGATGGGATGGCCGGGGGCGCCGTCCTGCGTCGTGCCGCGCCATACTTTATTTCCAGGCGTCCGGACGACCTCTGCCAGCACCGTCCGCAGATCGTCGGCCGTCAACTCGGGCAGATCGGCCAGCAGGACCATGACCGCCGGGCTGTCGGCGGGCAGGGCGGCCACGCCGGTGCGGATCGACGCGCCCATGCCTTCGGCCGCCTCGGCCACGGTCAGAGCGGTGACATCCAGCCCGGCCAGCGCCGCGTGGCGCGGATGGGGCGGGGCGGGCAGGGCAACGATGACCGGCCCGCGCGTGGCCTGGCGGGCGATGGCTGCCTGTCGGGCGACCAGCGGCACGCCGTCGATGCTTTCCATCAGCTTGTCGCGCCCACGCATGCGGCTGGAAGATCCGGCGGCAAGCAGCAGGATGGGCAGATCGCTCATCCGCGCATCCGCGTGCCATCGGGGTCAAAGAGCGGTCGGGTGATCAGCCGGGCCGGGCACATCCGGCCCAGGATCTCGATCTCGGCCTCGAGGCCCTCGCGGATGCGGTCGGTCGGCAGAAAGCCGATGGCCACGGATTGCCCGGAATGATGGGCATAGCCGCCCGACGTGCAGAACCCCTGAACCCGGCCATCGAGCCAGATCGGCTCATAGGCATTCACATCGGCATCCTCGGCGTCGACCACGAAACTGGCCAGCCGCCGCGCGGGGCCGGCCGTCCGGTCGGCCTCGGCCGCGGCCCGGCCGATGAACGGGGCGGGCTTGGACCAGGCAATGAACCGGTCCATCCCGGTCTCTGCCGGGGTGTAATCGGGCGAATATTCCCGCATCCAGCTGCCGAACCCCTTGTCCAGCCGCAGCGACATCATCGCCCGCATGCCGAAGGGCGCCATGCCCAGCGGCTGGCCGGCGGCCCAAAGCACGTCCCAGAGATGGCGCTGGACCATCGGGTCGCAATAGATCTCGTAGCCCAGATCGCCGGTATAGCTGACCCGCTGCACGATGCAGGAGGCCATGCCCAGGGTCATGGGCGCCACGTCGAGAAAGCCCAGGGTCTCGACCGGATAGGACGTGCAGGCGGCCAGCACCTCGCGCGCGCGGGGGCCGGCGATCTGGAAACCGGTGCGCCGGTCTGAGATGTTGTCGATCTGCACGTCGCCTTCCAGGTGGTCGCGGAACCAGCGCATGTGAAAGGCCTGGGCCCCGTAAGAGGCCGTCAGCTGGAACGTCTCCTCGTCCAGGCAGGAGATCGTGAAATCGCCGATCAGCCGGCCGCGTTCGGACAGCATCGGCGTCAGCGCCACCCGGCCCGGCCGGGGCACCCGCCCGGCCATCACCCGGTCCAGCCAGTCCCGCGCGCCCGGGCCGGTCACGGCATATTTGCCGAAGTTCTGCAGTTCGTTGATGCCCACAGCCCCGCGCACGGCGGCAACCTCGCGGGCGGTGGCGGCAAAGGCGTTCGACCGCCGGAAGGAAGGCGTTTCAAAGCGCGGCTCGTCGCCCCTGGCAAAATAGTTCACCACCTCCAGCCCGTATTGCGCGCCCCAGACCGCGCCCATGCCATCGAAGAGATCATGCATCGGCGTGCGCCGCATCCCCCGGGCGGCGGGCAGTTCCTCGTTGGGATAGGAGACCGAGAAGCGTTTCTGATAGTTCTCGATGACCTTGGGCACGGTGTATCCCGGCGTCGTCCAATGGCCGAACCGGGCGACATCCATGGCAAAGACATCGCGTTCCGGCTCGCCTTCGATCATCCATTGCGCCAGCGTCAGGCCAACCCCGCCACCCTGGGAAAACCCGGCCATCACCGCGCAGGCCGACCAGTAATTGCGCAGCCCCGGCACCGGGCCGACCAGCGGGTTGCCATCGGGCGCAAAGGTGAAGGGCCCATGGATCACCGATTTCACGCCGGCCCGTTCCAGCACCGGGAACCGCCGGTAGGCAAAGGCGATCGACGCTTCGATCTTGTCGAAATCGTCGGGCAGCAGCTCGTGGCCGAAGGTCCAGGGCGTGCCGTCGACGGCCCAAGGCCGGCAGGGCTGTTCGTAGAAACCGATGCACAAGCCGCGGCCTTCCTGGCGCAGATAGCTTTCGCCGGCCGGGTCCATGACATGGGGATGTTCGCTGCCGCTGTCGTAGATTTCGGGGATGTCGTCGGTCACGATGTACTGGTGCGCCATGGGCAGCAGCGGCAGGTAGATCCCGGCCATCGCCGCCACCTCGCGCGCCCAGAGCCCGCCGGCATTGACCACGTGCTCGGCATGGATCGTGCCCTTGTCGGTCACTACGTCCCAGGTGCCATCGGCCCGGGGGGTGGTCTCGATCACCTTGCAATGGGTTTCGATCGTCGCCCCGGCCATGCGCGCGGCCCTGGCATAGGCATGGGTCGTGCCCGACGGGTCGAGATGGCCGTCCAGCGGATCGTAGAGCGCGCCGATGATGCCGTCGAGATTGGTGATCGGCGAGATCCGGGCGATCTCGTCTGGCCCGATGATCTCGGTGTCCAGTCCCATGAACCGGTGCTTGGCCCGTTCGGCCACCAGCATGTCGAACCGGTCGCGGTTGTCCGCCAGGGTGATGCCGCCGACGTGATGCAGCCCGCAGCTCAGCCCGGTGATCTCTTCCAGCTCGCGGTAAAGCCGGATCGTGTAGCCCTGCAGGGCGGCCATGTTGGTGTCGCCATTCAGCGTGTGGAACCCGCCCGCCGCATGCCAGGTGGAACCCGAGGTCAGCTCGGACCGTTCCAGCAACAGGACATCCGACCAGCCCAGCTTGGTCAGGTGGTACAGAACCGACGCGCCGACGACGCCGCCGCCGATGACCGCGACACGGGTGGTTGTCTTCATGGACAGGTTCCTTCAGCTTGGCGCGGAAACTGTCGGCCCGCCATGGGCCGGAAACAAGCCGAAACGCGACGCCCGGCGTCGTTTTCAGCCAAGGGAAAGGAACCTCGGCCCATGGTGCGATCGGTTCTGCGCATGTTGGGGCAGGTGCTGCGGCGGCTGGCCACGCGGGTTCTGCTGATTGCCTCGCTGGCATTGGTGGCCCTGGCCGCGTCGGTCTTTGTCGGTCCGGTGGTGCCGGACTGGCTGGTCGAACGGCTGGGCGTGGATTCCCTGGATACGATCCTGAACATCCTGGCCTCGTCGATGCTGACGGTCACGACCTTCTCGCTGTCGATCCTGACCGGCGCGATCCAGTTCGCCTCGTCGTCGGTCACCCCCCGGTCGCGGCTGGTGCTGCGCGACGATGCGCTGACCAACATGGTGCTGGCCAATTTCGTCGGGGCCTTTGTCTTTGCCCTCTTGGGCATCATCCTGCGGGCCACGCCGTTCATGGGCGAGGCCGAGAGCGCGCTGCTGTTCCTGCTGACCGTTGCGGTGATTGCCGTGGTCATCGTGTCGATCCTGCGCTGGATCGATCACCTGGCCCGGCTGGGCGCGATGGACGAAACGGTGGCCGTGTTCGAAACAACCGCCCTGCGCGTGATGCAGGGATTCAACGCCCGGCCGGCCCTGGGCGGCCACGTGGTCAGCCGCGAGGATATCGACGCGCAATCGGATCATCCGGCGCTGACGGCGGCGGCGTCCGGCTACGTGGAACAGATCTTCGAAGACGCCCTGCAGGATGCGGCCAGGGACGCCGGGGTCGATCTGTATGTTGCCGTGCGGCCGGGCGATTACGTCGTGCCGGGCATGCCGCTGGCCTGGATGGTCGGCGGGGCGCCGACCGGCGGCCAGGCCGACAGCCTGCGCGGCGGTTTCCGCATCACGACCAACCGGCTCTTCGAACAGGATCCCCGGCTCTGTGTCATCGTGCTGACCGAAGTGGCCAGCCGGGCCCTGTCGCCGGGCATCAACGATCCGCAGACGGCCATCGACGTGGTCCACCGGCTCAGCGCCATCCTGCTGCATTGTGCCCCCGACCTGTCCCGCGGGCCCGACGAGATCACCAATGACCGGCTCTACATGGCCCCGACCGACCCTGATGCCTTCTTTCGCGCGACATTCGACGTCATCGCCCGCGACGGCCAGGACAAGGCCGAGATCGGCGGCGCAGTGGACGCCGCGCTGGACCGGCTGGAGGGCTTCGGCAACGACCGCGTGCGCGCGGCCGCCCGGGCCTGCCGCGCCCGCCTGCAGGATCGGCCACGCGGCTGACGGCCAGGCTCAGGCGGCCGCGCTGTCTTCCTCGCCGGCGGCAAAGCGCGCCTGGGCCGCGGCCACGGCGCCTTCGTTCGACACCGCCCATGTGGTCAGCGCCAGCAGCGGGTCCATCAGCGTCTCGCCCAGGTCGGTCAGCGCGTAATCGACGCGCGGCGGGATCGACGGCGTGACCTTGCGCGCCACCAGCCCGTTGCGCTCCAGCTCGCGCAGGCAGGCGGTCAGCGATTTCTGGGTCACCCCGCCGACCGACCGGCGCAGGTCGGAAAACCTGTGCGGCCCGCGCGACAGGTGCAGCACGACGATGACCGACCATTTCGAACCAACCGTCTGCAACAGGTTGCGCACGGCGGGGCAGCGCGGATCGCCATGGCGGGGCAATGGTTTCATCAAGGATACCTCGGTTTCGGGAACGTGCCGTCTTGTGGCGCGTTACTGGGACGTTATCTAGGCGTCGGTATCATATGGATACCACGGTTTCCGACGGCAACCAAGGTGCGACCACCGGACAGCCCAAGGATGACACCCCGCCGCGCGGCCCCGATCAGGAGGAGGGACCGGCCCGCCGCGCCGGCAGAAGAATGACAGGACCAGGAGAAGCAACCATGTCCCTCAAGCTCAAGATCATCATCGGCTCCACCCGTCCGGGCCGCATGGGCCCCATCGTCGCCGATTGGGTCGCCGAGGCCGCCGCGGCCCATGCCGGCTTTGACGCCGAACTCGTCGACCTCGCCGCGCTCGACCTGCCGCTGCTGGACGAGCCGAACCACCCGGCCGCCCAGGATTACCAGAAAGACCACACCAAGGCCTTCTCGGCGATCATCGACGATGCCGATGCCTTCATCTTCGTCACCCCGGAATACGACGGCTTCCCGCCGGCGGCCGTGGTCAACGCACTGCAGCTGCTGGTCAAGGAATGGGCCTACAAGCCCGCCGGCACCGTGGCCTATGGCGGCATCTCGGGCGGCCTGCGCTCGGCCCAGGAACTGCGCCAGCTGATCGGCAACCTCAACATGGTCGCCCTGAACGCTGTCGTGCCCGTGCCTTTCCACTGGGAAAAGATCGAAGACGGCAAGCTGGTCGCCAATGACCCGATGAAAGACGGCCTGTCCGGCCTGCTGGACGAGCTGCAGAAATGGGGCGACACTCTCAAGCCGCTGCACGCCGCCGAGGTCGCAGCCGCCGCCTGATCCGGCCAACCCCCGAGGCCGCGCCGCATCCCATGGCGCGCCTCACCCCGCACCTAAATCCGCCGGGCGGCCACCCGTCGCCTCCCTCCGGCATGGGCCCTGTCCCCCATCTTCTTCTTGGCCCAAATACCCGACGCGCCGTGATCCAAAGGCGCCTCGCCCCTCAATTCCGCACCACGGCACCACTTGCCCAAGCGCGCCGCCACCCGCTAATGGTTAACAATTCGTAAACCCCGGCTCGTAAACCCCGGCGCCGACCTCACGCGCCGCCCGTCCGTCGACCATTACCGAGTACACCCATGTCCGCCATCTCCCGCCGTGTCGCCGCCACCCTCGTGGCCCTGGTCACCGCCACCGCACCGATCGCCCTGTCCGCCCAGGCGGCCCCCGGCCTGTCTCCGGCGCCCTGGGCCGCCACGCTCTCCGATCGCCTCCTGTCGCTGGGCCATGCCCCCGGCGTCGCCCAGTCCTGCTGCAAGACCTGCCGCAAGGGCAAGGCCTGCGGCGATTCCTGCATTTCCAAGACCAAGTCCTGCCACAAGGGGTCGGGCTGCGCCTGCAACGGCTGAACCGGGCGCCCGAACGCAAGACAGGGGCACGTGGCCCCTGTCTCAATCCCGACTACATCTCCGGCACATCACCATCCGCAGGCCCCACACCGGGCCGCATCACCCCTCAGAGCGGCCGGATCTTCAGCTGCGTCACCCGGTTCCCCTCGCGCCCGGTCACTTCGAACCGGAAGCCGTGGAAGGAAAACACCTGGCCCACCACCGGGATCGTCTGGGCCTCGTGGATCACCAGCCCGGCCACGGTGTTGGCCTCTTCGTCGGGCAGCACCCAGTCGGTCGCCCGGTTGAGGTCGCGGATCGTCATCGCCCCGTCGATCAGGTACTGGCCGTCCTCGCTGCGATCGATCTGCGCCTCGACCTCGGCATCGAACTCGTCGGTGATCTCGCCCACGATCTCTTCCAGGATGTCTTCCAGCGTGATCAGCCCGCGCAGGCTGCCGTATTCGTCGACCACCAGCGCAAAATGCGTCCTCAGCCGCAGGAACTCGCGCATCTGGTCGTCCAGCGTGGTCGTCTCGGGCACGAAATAGGGCGGCGTGGCCACGGCCGTCACGTCGAAATCCGACAGCTCGCCCCGGCCGCCATCCGGCCCGCCGATCAGCGCATGCATCGCCCGGCTCAGGTCCTTGGCATGGATCACCCCGATGATGTTCTCCTGCTCGTCGCGAAAGACCGGCAGCCGCGTATGCGGGCTCTTCAGCGCCTGGTCCAGGATCGCCTCGGGCTCCTGCGCGGCATCGATCATCTCGATGCCCGAACGGTGCAGCATGATCTCTTCGACAAAGCGCTCGCCCAGGTCCAGCGCGCCCAGGATCCGGTCGCGGTCTTCCTTCTCGACGACCCCTTCCGAATGGCCCAGGTGCAGCGCCCCGGCGATTTCCTCGCGCACGGCCAGCACGTGGCTGTCGGGGTCGATGCGCACGCCAAAGACCCGCAGCACCCCGCGCACCAGCACCCGCACGGCCTGCACCACCGGCGAGAACACCAGGATCACCAGCCGGATCACCGGCGCCACGGCCGCGGCGGCCGTCTCGGCATTGGTTATCGCATAGGTCTTGGGCAGGACCTCGGCAAAGATCAGCACCATCAGCGTCATGACCAGCGTGGCCAGCGCCACGCCGCCTTCGCCGAACAGCTTGGTGAACAGCGCCGTGGCCAGCGACGTGGCCAGGATGTTGACCAGGTTGTTGCCCAGCAGCACCGACCCGATCAGCCGTTCGTTGTCCTCGGTCACGTCCAGCGCAACCTGCGCCCCGTGGGCGCCCTTGTCGGCCTGGCTGCGCAGCTTGCCCCGCGAGGCCGCCGTCAGCGCGGTTTCCGAACCCGAAAAGAAGGCCGAGAAGACGAGCAGCAGCAAGATGCCGCCCGCGGTCAGCCAGAAAGCGGTGTCGAGCACCGGATCACCTGTCTCCATTGTCCCGAATATCTTGTTTCACCGGATGGTTATGGGCGTCGCGGCGCTCCGGTTCAAGCCTCGGCGTCACTCGGTCCCACCCGGGCGGGCCAGGGGGTGATGTTCCAGCACCAGTTCCTTGAGCCGCTCGTCCAGCACATGGGTATAGATCTCGGTCGTGGCCACGTCGGCATGGCCCAGCAGCGTCTGGATCGAACGCAGGTCGGCTCCGTTGGCCAAAAGGTGCGTGGCAAAGGCGTGGCGCAGCGTGTGCGGCGTGACCTTGGCCGGCGACACCCCGGCCGCCACGGCGATTTCCTTGATCAACAGGTAGAACCGGTGGCGCGTCAGATAGCCGTCCTTGGAGCGCGAGGGGAACAGGAAGGCCGACCCGGCCCGCCCGGTGCTGCGCGCGGCGTCTTCGGCCGTGTCGCGCGTGGCGAGCCAGTCCCGGAGCGCGGCGCGCGCCGGGCTGGAGAGCGGCACCATGCGTTCCTTGTCGCCCTTGCCCCGGATCAGCAGCATGCGCGGATCGCCCCGCGCGGCCGAGACGGGCAGGGACACCAGCTCGCTCACCCGCATGCCCGTCGCATAAAGCAGCTCCATCAGGCAGGTGTTGCGCTGGCGGTCGGCCTCGGTGCGCCCGGCCTGGCGCGCGGCCTCCAGCAGGCGGTCGACCTCGGCCACTTCCAGAGTCATGGGCAGCTTCTTGTCGCGCCCCGGGCCACGGATCTGGATCGCCGGGTTGTCCTTGCGCCAGCCTTCCTCGAAGGCAAAACGATAGAGCTGCCGGATCGCCGACAACCGCCGTGCCCGGGTCGCCCGCGACAGGCCCTGGGCATCGCAGGACACCAGGTAATCCTCGATGTCGTGCCGCGCCGCGCCGGCGAAATCCAGCCCCCGGGCCTCCATCCAGCCGGCCAGGTCGCGCAGGTCGCGGGCATAGGCCAGCTGGGTGTTTCGGGCCGCGCCCAGCTCGGCCGCCTGGGCTTCCAGAAAGGCCGAAACCCAGAGCATCATCGCCGCCGGCCCGCCACCGGCGCCGTCGGGCGCGCTCATCGCCGCGGCTCCAGCAGGATCAGCTGCAGCGCCGCGCGCCGGGCGGTGTCTTCCATGCCCACGCTGCGGAACGCCGCCAGCGCATCGGTCAGCGCTTCGGGATTGCCGTCCAGTCCCTGCTGGTAAAGCGCCATGGCCCGCAGGATCATCTCTCCCAGGGCATCGCCCTGCCGCAGGTCGCGCAGGGTGCGCGGCAACTCGGCCGCATCGTCGAACCCGGCGGCAATGGCCTGGTAGAGATCGGGATCGTTCGGCCCGGCCTCGGGCCGGCCCCGGGCGATGCCCGCCAGGAATTCCGCCTCGGCCCGGGCCCCGGTGCCACCGCCCTCGGGCATGTCCCGCGCCGCCCGTTCATATTGCTCCGACAGCAGCCGGATGCGCCAGGCCAGCGCCCGGGCCGTGGCGCTTTCGGGCGGATGGGCAGCCAGTTCACCGGCAAAGAGCGTGGCAAAGGTCACCTCGGTGCCCGCCGCGCGCATGGCGTCCCAGGCCGGGCGCAGGGTCTTGCCGATGGCCGCCGCGCTGCCCGTCGACAGGGCCGTTTCAAAGCGCTGCACCGCCTGCACCCGGTCCCAGACCCCGCCCGAGGCCGCCGGCTGGCGTTCGGTATAGATGCCCAGGAACAGGTTGGCGCTCAGCGCTCCGGTGCGGGCCAGCCGCTCGGCGGCCTCCAGCTGGGCTTTCCATCCCGCCACGTCGCGCAGGTCGGCATGGGCAAAGGCCCGGGGCAGGGATTGCGTGGGCAGCCGCTCGCCGATCGCCTCGTACAACCGGAAGTCCAGCGGCGCCACGGCCACCGGCGGGGCCGGGGGCGGCAACAGCTCGTCATCCAGGTCGCCATGCAGGAACCGCGCCAACAGCGCGGCCCGCGCCCCGTCCAGGTCGCCCAGGGCCTCGGCCGTGTCCAGCATCAGCGCCGCCGCCGGCCAGTCGCCCCGCCGGGCACTGCAATAGATCCGGGGCGAATATTCCCGGGCCAGGAAGGGGTTGGCCGCCAGCGTCGCACAGGCCGCATCCTCGGTGCCGGTCAGCAGCGTGGCATCGAACCAGCGCGCGAACAGATCCGGCGACCGGGTCGGCCCGACCCGCCGGGCCAGCGCCTCGGCCGGCTCGACCGCGCCCAGGTCCATCAGCCGGTCGATCATCGCCAGCGTCAGCTCGGTCGAGGCCCCGGCATCGCGCGGCGGCTGCGCCTCGGCCAGCAGCAGGGTATAAAGCACCGATTGCATCGCCGGGCTCTGCGCCGGCACCGTGCGGATCAGCCGCGACAGGGTCACCGCCCGGCTGCCCGACCACAGGCTGGCCGGCAGGCCCGTCACCGTGGCCGGCACCAGCCCCATCGACATCGGCGAGGCATCCAGCGGCGTGACCTCGATCACCGGGGCCGACACCCCGTCGGTCACCGGCGGTTCGGCCCGGGGCGGCAGCCCGGCCAGGTGGCTGTTGGATGCGCCCGGCACGGCACCGGGCAGAACGGCCCGCCCCGGCGTGCCCGGCCGGGCCATCGGCGGCACCGAAGGCGGGTTGCGGCGCAGCCAGTCGATGGCCGACAGCGGCTCCTGTGCAAGCCCCGGCCCGGCCAGGGCGGCCCATCCCAGAAGCGTTGTCAGAAGGGCAGCCGAAGGCACGCGCCGCGTGGCCCGGCCGCGCCGGCCTGTCAGCCCCGGGAACGCCGGCCTCGGCCTATTCGGCATCCAGCGTCACCGGCTTGCGCACCTCGCCCTGGCGGGCGGAAAAATCGACGCCGAAATAGGGCCCGAGATAGGCGTAGACGGTCAGCGCGGCAAAGCCCAGCACGACCAGGACGAGGAGAAATTTCAGAAGACGGCCCATGTATGTCCTTTGCCTGCCTGCATGTCTTTTTCGGCAAACTATAACTGGCCTTTTGACCAAGTTCACGTCATTGAAGGGCAATGAGCGGAAAAGAGCACGAAATTGTGTCAACCGGTCGCCCGGGCGGTCACGCCACGGGCCAGGGCATGGAAGAAGGCATGAACGGGGGCATTGTTCGCACCGCCGGTCCGGCAGGGGCGCAGGGCGATGGCCCGGTGCCGGCCGGCCCGCAGGACGATGCCGGGGCCGACGCGCCGAAGGGTAGGGGAACATTGAAGAAAACCGTCGTCATGGTGGGGATGATGGGCGCCGGCAAGACCGCCGTGGGCAAGGCCCTGGCGCATCGCCTGGGCGTGCCCTTTGCCGACAGCGATGCCGAGATCGAGGCCGCGGCCAACATGTCCATCCCCGAGATTTTCGCCCGCGACGGCGAGGCCTTCTTCCGACGCAAGGAAGCCCAGGTGATCTCGCGCCTGCTGGCGGATCGGTCGGGCATCCTGTCGACCGGTGGCGGGGCCTTCCTGGCCGAGTCCAACCGGCGGATGATCTCAGATCGCGGGGTGTCGGTCTGGCTGGATGCCGACCTCGACACGCTGTGGAACCGGGTGCGCCACAAGGACAGCCGCCCGCTGCTGCGCACCCCCGATCCGCGCGGGGCGCTCACCCGGCTTTATGAACAACGTGTGCCGATCTACCGGCTGGCCGATATTGCCGTGACGTCGGATGCCCAGACATCCGTCGATGCCATGGCCAACCGGGTGATCGACGCCCTGGCCACCCGTCCCGACGTGCTGGAGACCGCCTGATGTCCGCCATTCCCGAAGCCGCCCGCCTTGTCCACGTGCCACTGGATGACCGGGCCTATGATGTCCATATCGGCCCCGGCCTGCTGGCCCGGTCGGGCGCCCTGGTCGGCCCGCTGCTGCACCGGCCGCGCGTGGCCATCCTGACCGACGAGACCGTGGCCGCCCGCCACCTCGGCGCGCTGACCACCGGGCTGACCGCGGCGGGGATCGACAGCACTTCGCTGGCGCTGCCGGCGGGCGAGGCGACCAAGAGCTGGGCCCAGCTGACGCGCACCGTCGAATGGATGCTCTCCGAACGGATCGAGCGCCGCGACGTGCTGATCGCCCTGGGCGGCGGGGTGATCGGCGATCTCGGCGGCTTTGCCGCGGCGGTGCTGCGCCGCGGCATCCGCTTTGTCCAGATCCCGACCTCGCTGCTGGCCCAGGTCGACAGCTCGGTCGGTGGCAAGACCGGGATCAACACGTCCCACGGCAAGAACCTCGTGGGCGCGTTTCACCAGCCGTCGCTGGTGCTGGCCGATACCGATGTGCTGGCCACCCTGACCCCGCGCGATTTCCTGGCCGGCTACGGCGAGGTGGTGAAATACGGGCTGCTGGGGGACGCGGATTTCTTTGCCTGGCTCGAAGCCAACGGCCCGGCCATGGCGGCCGGCGATACTGCCGCCCGGGTCGAGGCCGTGGCGCGGTCGGTGCAGATGAAGGCCGACATCGTCGTGCGCGACGAGACCGAACAGGGCGACCGGGCGCTGCTGAACCTGGGCCATACCTTTGGCCACGCGCTGGAATCGGCGACGGGCTATTCCGACCGGCTGCTGCATGGAGAAGGCGTGGCCATCGGCTGCGCCCTGGCCTTTGACTTGTCGGCCCGCCTGGGGCTCTGCGCCCAGGAAGAGCCCAGCCGCGTCCGGGCACACCTTGCGGACATGGGCATGAAGGCCCGGCTCTCCGACATCCCCGGCGACCTGCCCGATGCGGATGCGCTGCTGGACCTGATGGGCCAGGACAAGAAGGTCATCGACGGCCAGCTGCGCTTCATCTTGGCGCGCGGCATCGGCAACAGCTTCGTGACCTCGGACGTGCCACGCGAATTGGTGCGGGACTTGCTCGCCACCTCCCTCGCCGACCGCATCCCCGCCTGAGCCGGCGGGTATTGGCAGCGCGCGCCGCCTGACACCGGCATCGCGGCCCGCCCGATCGGCGCGGGCCACCTCCGCCATTGCCCGACTGCTGCTTCTTTCTCTTTCCAAGTATCCATACACAGCGTCGACGTTCCGCACCCCATCGCAGAAAAAGGCGGAGCGTCTGGATTGCGGGGACTACGCCAGGACGCGGCCAGGATTGCGCACTTTTCTGCATTGTCGTGCCGGGGGGCGGGGTCTTTCCGGATACTTGAGAAGAGAAAGAAGCAGGAGCGCGTGCAAGACTTCCAGCGTGGCGCGGGCTTTGGGGGCACAAAAAAAAGGGCGCGGCCGGATGGCGCGCCCTTGTGCTTGGTGTCGAGTGGTCTGGCCGGCTGGGGTCAGAACGGGATTTCGTCGTCCAGGTCGTTGGAGATCGGGCCACGGCCACCGCCGCCGCCCGAGGAACCGCCGCCGAACCGGTCGTCGGACGGGCCGCTGTCATAGCCGCCACCGCCGCCGCCATAGGACGAGCCGCCGCTGCCGCCGCCGAAGTTGCCGCCGCCACCGCCTTCGCCGCGGCCGTCCAGAAGCGTCAGCTCACCGCGGTAGGGGCGCAGCACGACCTCGGTCGAATAGCGGTCCTGGCCGGACTGGTCCTGCCATTTGCGGGTTTCCAGCTGGCCCTCGATATAGACCTTGCTCCCCTTGCGCAGGTATTGCTCGGCGATCCGGGCCAGGGGCTCCGAGAAGATGGCCACCGAATGCCATTCCGTCCGCTCGCGCCGTTCGCCGGTGTTGCGGTCCTTCCAGTTCTCGGACGTGGCGATCCGCAGGTTGCAGACCTTGCCACCATTCTGGAAGCTGCGCACCTCGGGGTCCCGGCCCAGGTTGCCGACGATGATCACTTTGTTGACTGAACCGGCCATGGCATGTCGTCCTTTCAAGCCTCGGGCGCGCCGAATCCGGGGCGCGCTGCATTTGGGGCAACTTACACGTCGCCGCCGCGGGTTGGAACCGGATTGCCGTGTCGGAATGCCGGCAGGTGGCGCTTTGCCCGCGCACTGGCCGCCAAAGCGGGCGGGGGCGGTGTCACGGGGCGATCACGGCCCCGGCAGCCCGTCCAATCCCCATCTGGTGCCACCGGGCAAAATGCGTATAGTGCCCCGGGCGAACGAGCAGGATGAGACAATGGTGCACAGGGTTTTGCTGGTGGCCGTCCAGGCCGGCGCGCTGGTCATGGCCGGCGGTGCGGGGCAGGCGGACGAGATCTTCTCGACCAAGTCGCGCAAGGCCATCTTTGAAAACCAGGCCCGGGTGCTGGATTCCCGCGGGGCCTCGCAATACGCCTATTCCACCCGCCTGCAGCCCGATACGATCATCTCGGGCAATTCCACCGGCCCGCGGCCCTATACCGGCAGCTATCGCGGCGAATATTACGACCTGGCCATCGCCGCCGCCCGCAAGCATGGCATCCCCGAGGCGATCTTCCTCAACCTCGTTCAGCAGGAAAGTGCCTGGAATCCCAATGCGGTGTCGCACAAGGGTGCCATCGGCCTGGCCCAGTTGATGCCCCAGACCGCCAAGCACCTGCGTGTCGATCCCCAGGACCCGGGCCAGAACCTCGACGGGGGCGCGCGTTACCTGGCGCGGCAATACCGCAAGTTCGGCACCTGGCAGCTGGCCCTGGCCGCCTACAATGCCGGGCCAAAGGCCGTCAAACAGCACAAGGGTATCCCGCCCTACAAGGAAACGATGAATTACGTGCAAAAGATCTGGGGCAGCTGAGGTCGGTAGAACCTCGCCTTGCCAAAGGCTTACGTACTTTGCGTCCCACCTGTGTCTCGGCCTGACCGGGGAAATCCAACTGCCGTTAAGGTTTGCGCAACCCCCTTGCGCTAGCTCTGGCCGCGATCGGTCCTGGGTCCTTGGGGGAATGTCTGATGTCTCGTTTCGGTAACCGGCTGGGCAGCGTTGCGCTGTCCGTCATCCTGTCCTGTTTTGCCGTCCAGACGGCGGAAACCGCCGAGGTCGCGCCGGACCTCAAGCGCAAGATCAACATCGCCGGCAAGCAGCGCATGCTGTCCCAGCGCATGGCCCGGGCCGTCTGTTTCTCGTCGCGCGACGTGATGGCCCGCCAGAATGACGATATCGCCCGCCTGGCCGAGGCGGCCTTTGACAGCGCGCTCGACGGGCTGCGCAATGGCGATGGTGATCTGGGCATCCGGCGCGAGGCCAATGCCGCCGTCCTGGCCGAGCTGGATCGCGTTGATGCGCTCTGGCCCGATTACATGGTCGCCCTGCAGGCCGTGGCCGATGATCCGTCGCGGCTGGGCGAGGTGGCCGTGCGCTCGCTCGACATCCTGACCGCTGCCAATGACGTTGTGCTGGCGCTCGAAGCGTCGGCCATTGGCTCGACCGTGTCCGAAGAGCTGGCCCGTATGATCAACATCGCCGGGCGTCAGCGCATGCTGACCCAACGCGCCGCCAAGGAATATTGCCTGATCGCCGCCGGCATCGACGTGCCCGCGCAGCGCGCGGCGCTGGCCCGCACCGTTGCGCTGTTCGACCAGTCCCTGAACGGCTTGCTTGAGGGTGACGACGACATGGGCCTGCTGGCCGCGCCGGACGAGATCATCCAGCTGCAACTGGAATATGTCCGTGACCTCTGGATGCCGGTGCGCAGTCAGCTGCAACGGGTGATCGACGGGTTGCCGGTCAATGACATCGGCCTGCAGACCGTGGCGGCCAATATCGACAGCGTGCTCAAGGCCGCGGACGAGGCTGTCTGGCTCTACGAAAACATCTGAACGGCTCCGGGCCGGGTGGCCTGGGCGGCTTGACATCATCCGCTTGCCGGCGTCCCCTTGGCGCGGGGCGATCCCGCCCCGGATAAATGTTCCGATGATGCCTCAGCCCATCCTGTCCCCCCGGCCCATGCCCGATTTCGGCCGCCGTCTGCGGCGGCTGCGCCGGGCGCTTGGGGTCAAGCAGGCCGCGCTGGCCGATCTGGCCGGGGTCGACCAGGCCACGGTGTCGCGCTGGGAAAGCGGCAGCATCAGACCCGAGGCGGCCCGCCAACAGGCGGTGTTGGACCTGTTGCGCGGCGAGCGGGCCGATGACGGCGCCCTGCGCCGGCTGGTCGAAGGCTCGGGCGAGGCGCTGCACCTGGTCGACGAGGCCAGCCATGTCTGCCTGGCCTGTTCGCGGGCGCGGGCCGCGGAATGGCAGGTTGGCCAGCGCAGCATGCTGGGCCAGTCGCTCTGGCCCTTTGCCACCGACGAGATCCGCGCCGCCGAGGCGGAACTGGCCGAAACCGGCTGGTGGGATCTGCAGGCCCCGGCGCCCCGGGTCTTTCTGACCTCGGCCGCCCGGCATGACCGGCTGCACATCCGCGCCGGGCCGATCACATGGGAGCGGCTCTACCTGGCCGATGGCACGCCGGTGCGGCTGGTGAGCGGGGCGCGTCTTTTGGGATGAGTGCTTTGGTGGTGTGGTCTGTTTGATTAGGATTGGCCTTTAAGATACTGAATAAAAATGATTTACTTCCAACGTAGACTGTCGAGGAAGCGCCGCGCATGAAATATGCGTGGCCCCCGGCGCGCTGGTGGGCTAGGTCCGCCGCATGTCCCGTATTCCGTCGCTGACCTGTCCCGCGCCCGTGCTCGTCCTGCTCTTGTGGGCCGCCGGTTTGGGCGCGGCCGGGCAATTTGCCAAGATCGCCGTGCCCTTTGCCGAGTTTGCCGCGCTCTACCCGGATGCGGGGGCGCGGATCGGCTGGTTGTTGACGGTCATCAGCCTGATCGGCGCGGTATTCGGTGCGCTGGCCGGCGCGGTGGTCAGCCGCATGGGGCTGGCGCGCATGTTGCTGGGCGGGCTGGTGATCGGCGGGGTGATCTCGCTCTGGCAGGCCAGCCTGCCGGGTTTTCCGCTGTTCCTGGTCAGCCGCGTGTTCGAAGGCGCGTCGCACCTGGCCATTGTCGTCGCCGCACCCACACTGATCGCCGAGATCGCCCCCGACCGCTATCGCGGGGCGGCCATGGCGCTTTGGAGCACCTTCTTCGGGGTGACTTTTGCCGGCGTCGCGCTGTTCGGACTGCCTTTGGTCGCACAGGCGGGGCCGGAGGCCTTGTTCGGTCTGCACGGGATGTTCCTGCTGGTCATGGCAGCAGTCCTGGCCCTTGGCCTGCGTGGCCGCGACACCGGTGCGCGGCGTGTGGGTGACGGCGCGCCGGCCGGGTCGGTCGTGGGCCGGATGATCGCCGCCTGCCGGTCGCCTTTCATCGCCGCGCCGGGGCTGGGCTGGCTGTTCTACACGCTGACATTCGTGTCCTTGCTGGCCGTCCTGCCCGAGCGGCTGGACCCGGCGCTGCGGGCCCAGGTGACGGCCGCCATGCCCCTGACCGGCACGGCGGTGGCGCTGATCTGCGTGCCGGTCCTGATGCGCTGGCGGCCGGCCAGCCGGTTGATGCCGCTGGGCTTTGCCGGCGCGGCGCTGGTGGCGGGCGTGTCGGGGGTGGCTGGGCTGATGGGGCTGGCGCTGGCCTGTGTCGGGCTTTTTGCATGTTTGGGCGTGGTACAGGGCGCGGGCTTTGCCGCGGTGCCCGAGCTGAACCTGTCGGCCGATGACCGGGCGATGGGCTATGGGCTGATGGCGCAGACGGGCAACCTGGGCAATCTGCTGGGCACACCGGTGTTGCTGGCGTTGCTCGACCTGGGCGATGTGCCGGTCATGATGGGCGCTGTGGCGGCGACCTATGCCCTGGCCGTCGGCGCCCTGGCTCTGCTGGCCGCCCGTCGCCGCCGGCAGATGGGTTTGTAACCCATCCTACGTGGTCCCGCACCGGCCCTTCGTAGGGTGGGTGCTTGCACCCACCGTCCCCATAATGACTCGCTGTATAGGATTAATAAGACCCGTCAAGTCGTTGAATTAAAATGGATCAAGTCAACCCTTCGCCGGCCTCACTCCGCCGGAACTTTGATCACCGGCTGCATCGCATCCAGCACCTGTCGGTCCAGGTGGCACTTGATCTGGTGCCCGCCGTCCAGCGTCCTCAGCGGCGGCACTTCGGTTTCGCACAAACCGCCGGCCACGCGGTCCTTCCACCGGCAGCGTGTCTGGAACGGGCAGCCCGGCGGCGGATCCATGGCCGAAGGGATGTCTCCGTCCAGCACGATCCGTTCCTTCTCGACGCTGGTGTCGGCGATCGGCACCGCTGATAGCAGGGCCTCGGTATAGGGATGATAGGGCGGCGCAAAGACCTGGTCGGTCGCGCCCATCTCGACCACGTGACCCAGGTACATGACCATGACCCGATCGGCCAGGTACCGCACGATCGACAGGTCGTGGCTGATGAACAGCAGAGTGGTCTTTTCCTCGCGCTGGATCTCCATCAGCAGGTCCGTCACCGCCGCCTGGACCGAGACGTCCAGCGCCGAGACCGGCTCGTCGGCCACGACGACCTTTGCTCCGCCGGCAAAGGCCCGGGCAATGCCCACCCGCTGTTTCTGCCCGCCCGACAGCTGGCGGGGCATCCTGTCGGCAAAGGCCCGGGGCAGTTTCACCAGGTCCAGCAGGTGGTACATGCGTTCGCGCCGCTCGGCATCGTCGCGCCCGATGCGAAAGATCTCAAGCGCCCGGATGATCTGGCGGCCGACGCTCATCGACGGGTTCAGCGTGTCGAACGGATTCTGGAACACCATCTGCACCGAACTCACCGTGTCGGTCTTGCGCATCTCGATGGGCAGGTCCTGGATGTCCTGGTCATAGAGCATGATCTGCCCGTCGGTTGCCGTTTCCAGCCCCATCAGCACCTTGGCAAAGGTCGATTTCCCGCAGCCCGACTCGCCGACGATGGCCAGCGTTTCGGACTCGCGTGCCTCGAAGCTGATCGCCTCGTTGGCCTTGACGACCCGCGTCGCGCCCGACCCGCCGAACAGCGCGTTGGCCGCGACCTCGTAGTATTTCTTGAGCGCCTCGACCTTGAGCACCACCTTGCCCGGCTCGGTGGCCGCGACAGCCTCGGTCGTGGCGATGGGCGCGGTCCAGTCGATCTCGTCAAAGCGCAGGCAGCGCGTGGCATGGCGGTCATCGCCGGCCACCCCGGCCATCTCCACCGGCCCGGCATCACAGCGCCCGGCCTGGAAATAGTCGCAGCGCGGGCCAAAGTTGCAGCCCGGCGGGCGTTCATGGGGCAGGGGGAAATTGCCCGGGATGGCCTTGAGCGGCCGGGCGGTCTTGTCCGCGCCGGGCAGCGGGATCGAGCGGAAAAGGGCCTGGGTATAGGGGTGGCGCATGCGCTCGAAGACATTGCCGATCGACCCGGTTTCCACGGCCTCACCGGAATACATCACGCAGAGCCGGTCGCAGGTGTCCAGCACCAGGCCCAGGTTGTGGCTGATGAACAGCATCGAAGTGCCGTATTTGCGCCCCAGCTCCTTGACCAGGTCGACCACCGCGGCCTCGACGGTCACGTCCAGCGCCGTGGTTGGCTCGTCGAGGATGAGCAGCGCGGGTTCCGACATCAGGGCCATGGCAATGACGATGCGCTGTTGCTGGCCGCCGGACAGCTGGTGCGGAAAGCTGTCGAGGATGCGCGCCGGGTCGGGCAGCTTGACATCCGTCACCAGTTGCAGCGCCCGTTCGCGGGCCTGGGCGGCCGACAGGCCCTGGTGGATCATCGGGACTTCCATCAGCTGGCGGCCGATCTTCATCGCCGGGTTCAGGCTGGCCATCGGCTCCTGGTAGATCATGGCGATTTCCGAGCCGCGGATGTCGCGCAGTTCCTTGGCGCTCATCTCGGCCAGGTCGCGGCCCTTGAAGCGGATCTTGCCCCCGACGATGCGCCCGTTGCGGCCGAGATCCTGCATCACGCCCAGCGCCACGGTGGATTTCCCGCAGCCCGACTCGCCGACCAGCCCGACCGCCTCGCCGGGCATGACGCTGACGGAAAAGTCCATCACCGCCGGGATCTCGCGCGCCCGGGTGAAGAAGGAAATCGACAGGTTCTCGATCTCGAGGATCGGTCCGTTTGAGGCACCGTGATCCGATGTCATGGATTGTTTATCCTTCCTGTTCGGGATGCCACACCGGGAAACGATCGCAAAAGCTGAGTGCTCCATGATAGCCGTAAGTCGTCAGGAACTCCTGGATGGCAGGCTTGAACTTTGGCTGAGCCATCTTCGCGATGTAGTAGTCGACCGGATGCCGGAGGTCCTGAAGAGTTGTCAAATCGACCGAGATAAAATGCTCGAAGCGTTCGAGGAAACCAAGAAACTCGTCGAAAGCATCGCGGATGAAGACTTCATTTTCATCAAAGACGAGCGTCTTTGAGTCTAGTTCCTGCGGATGGACCAGTTGAGTGCGCAGGGCCAGAGCGACATCGGCATCTGAAAAACCACCATACTCTTTTCCATTGTAGGTATATTCCCGCCGTTCCCAATCCAGCATGGTGAGAGCGAAACGGGCGGGTTCGGCGGCAAGCAATTCGTCAGAAAGCTGCTTCGCGGCTTGAGCTTGCCTCCAACGATAGTCACGGTCGGATTGCTCTCGGGCACGCCGCAGATCTTGAAGAGCGCGCACCGCCGCGAATGCCCCGAAAGCGACACCGGCCAACGCGGCGAAAGCACTGATGAGATTCAATGTCTCTTCCGGCATCACCTCAATCCCGCAGGCTTTCTTCGCGCAGCCCGTCCGCCAGCAGGTTCAGCCCCAGCACCAGCGACAGCAGCGCAAAGGCAGGCGGCAGGGCGGGATGCAGGTAGATCGACAAGAGCTTGCGCCCCTCGTTGATCGTCGAACCCCAGTCGGGGCTTTCCGGGGGCAGGCCCAGGCCAAAGAAACCCAGGGTGCCCAGCAGGATCGTCGTATAGCCGATGCGCAGGCAGAAATCGACGATCAGCGGGCCGCGGGCATTGGGCAGGATTTCCCAGAGCATGATGTACCACGGGCCTTCGCCCCGGGTCTGGGCGGCGGCGACGTAGTCGCGGGTCTTGATGTCCATCGCCAGCCCCCGGACGATGCGGAACACCGTCGGCGCGTTGACGAAGACCACCGAGACAAAGACCACCAGGATACCGCCCGGCACGTCGAAGAAATCCAGCGGCCAGAAATCGATCCGGCTGCCGGAGGCATTGACCAGCGACATGTAGCCCAGGAACAGCGGCACCAGCACCAGCGCCAGGAGCGTCGCGTTGCGCCGGGGCTGGGCCTTGTGGCGCGACGAGATCAGCACGCCGAAGAAGACCAGCGGAAAGACAAAGAGCACGACGGCCATGTATTGCGGCACGCCTGTAGCCACGATCTCGGGGGTGACCAGCAGGTAGAACAGCAAGATGACCGGGAAGGCCAGGATCAGGTTGGCCAGGAAGGACAGCACGGTATCGAGCCGGCCGCCGTAATAGCCCGCGGGCAGGCCCAGGGTGATGCCGACCATGAAGGCAAACAGCGTGGCCAGAGGCGCGATCTGCACGACGATCCAGGCGCCCTTGACCATGCGCGAGAACACGTCGCGGGCCAGGTTGTCGCCGCCCAGCAGGTACCAGGCATATTGGCCGTCCTCGGGCGAGGGCAGCGGCGTGCCCGGGACCTTGTTCTTCATGCCCGACAGCTGGGCCAGCGGGTCATGGGTGACGATCAGCTCGAAGGCTCCGAAGAGCCCGGTGAAGACCCAGAACATGACCAGGCCAAAGCCGATCATGCCGATGGTGCTGTCGAAGAGCTTGCCGTACAGGCCCAGGTGCCGCTTGAAACGGATCGACAGGCCGAACAGGGCCAGAAGGGCGATCCAGACCGGCAGGAACCGGCCCAGGATGCGCAGGATGATGTCCAGGGTGCTCAGGGGATCCATCGGCGCCTCCTCATGAAATCCGGATGCGCGGGTTGAGGTAGACATAGCCGATGTCGGAAATCAGCTGTGTCAGCAGCACGACAAAGACCGACACGACCGACACGCCCAGCAGCAGCTCGATGTCGTTGTTGCCGGCGGCCTGCACCAGCACCCAGCCAAAGCCCTTGTAGTTGAACAGGGTCTCGACGATGACCACGCCGTTCAGCAGCCAGGGCACCTGCAGCATGATCACGGTGAACGGCGCGATCAGCGCGTTGCGCAGGGCGTGTTTCAGCACGATGTTGGGAAAGCTCACGCCCTTGAGCCGGGCGGTGCGGATGTACTGGGCGGTCATGACCTCGGCCATCGAGGCCCGGGTCATCCGGGCGATATAGCCCATGCCGTACAGCGAGATGGTCAGCACCGGCAGGAAGAAGTTCTCGAATGTCGGGTTCTCCATGGCCGAGGTCGCCGTGCCCTTGAACCATTTCAGCCCGACGGTCGACGACGTGAAGACCGCGATGAAGATCACCCCCGAGACGTATTCCGGCGTGGCCGTGGTCAGGATCGACACGGTCGACAGGCCCCGGTCGAGGCCCGAGCCTTCCTTCATGCCGGCCAGCACGCCGATCAGCAGGGCGCAGGGCACCATCAGGACCATGACCCAGAACATCAGGATGCCGGTCAGGCCCAGCCGCTTGGCGACGATCGGGCCGACATCGTCCTTGAAGACCGTCGAATAGCCCCAGTAGCCCTGCAGGATGCCGCAATAGCGCGGGGCGTCGTCGGCCGTGTCGCCCCGGATGCAGCGTCCGGTCGGGCCGTCGTCGGTCTGGCGCGTCCAGCCGGGGGTGACGCCCAGCCACTGGCCATAGCGCATCACCATCGGCCCGCCATAGCCGTTGTTGTCCAGCCAGCTGGCCACGGCCTCGTCGGACATGCGGAAATTGCCCTGGGTCTTGGCCAGTTTCTCGAGGTTGGGATGCAGGTTGGTCAGGCAGAAGACGATGAAGGTCAGGCAAAGTGCCGTCAGCAACATCACCCCCATGCGTCGCAGGATGAAGACTCCCATCGTGCCCCTTTTCGGTCAGGCTGGTCCGGTTGCGTCATGCAATCCGGGGACTGGCGGTCGCGCCGTCGAGGCGACGGGGCCGGCCCTTGCGGACCGGCCCCGGTAAAACGGCTCAGGAGGCCAGCGCCCACTTGTAGTGGTGATGCTCGAAGGCGACGTGCTGTTCGGTGCCCAGCAGGCCCTCGCGGCCGTGGCGGTAGAGCGAGCGCCAGTAGGGCTGGATGGTCACGCCCTCTTCCTGGATCAGCTCTTCGCCGCGCTTGGCGATCTCGCGGCGCTTGTCGGCATCGGCGATGGCCAGCGCCTCTTCGAGCAGGGCGTCGAACTCGGCATTTTCCCAGCCGAACTCGTTCCAGGCCTCGCCCGAGCGATAGGCCAGCGCCCAGATCTGCACGCCCAGCGGCCGGTGGTTCCAGTTGGTCGAGCTGAACGGGTACTTGGTCCAGTCGTTCCAGAAGGTCGACCCGGGCAGCACGGTGCGCTTGACCTGGAAACCGGCGTCGCGCATCTGCGCGGCCACGGCATCGGTGGTGTTCTTGCGCCAGTCGTCGTCGATCGAGATGATCTCGTGCTCGAAATCCATCATCCCGGCGTCTTCCATCAGCGCCTTGGCGGCCGCCGGATCGGCGGTCTGGGCCGGCAGTTCGGCATATTCGGGATGGATCGGGCCGACATGGTGGTTCTCGGCCACCGCGCCGCGGTTGCCATAGCCCAGCTCCAGGCAGACGGCATTGTCGACGGCCTTCTGGATGGCCTGGCGCACGCGCTTGTCGGCATAGGGCTTGACGCCGTTGACCTCGGCCAGCTGGTTGGGCCGGATCACCAGGGTCGACATGGTCACGACCTCGGATTTCACGAAGCCCAGGGCATCCATGACATCGATGAATTCACCGACGGATTCATGGACCATGTCCACTTCTTCCGATTCCAGCGCGGCCAGCCAGGACGAGGGGTCGGTGCCGAAATCGATGTATTCGATGCGGTCCAGGTAGGGCCCGCCATAGATCTCGCTGCCCCACCATTCGTGGTCGCCGTTGCGCACCAGCGTGCATTTCACGCCGACTTCCAGCTCTTCGACCAGGTAGGGGCCGGTGCCGACATTGGCGGTGTAATCGTCGTTCTGGAACGTCGAATGGACCACGGCGGCCGGGTAGTCGGACATGCCCGCAATGAGCGAGATGTCGGGTTTGGGCAGGTTCAGCTGCACGGTCAGCGGATCGACGATCTCGATCGCGCCCTCCATCACCGTGCCGCTGTCGGCGTCGATGATCGTGCCAAAGCGCCCGGCCATGGAATTGCCCTCCATGCCCTTGTCGCACCACAGCTCGATGTTGCGCGCCACGTCCTCGGCGGTGAAATCCTCGCCGTTGTTCCACTTGACGCCCGGCCGCACCTTGAGCGTGTAGACCGTCGCGTCGTCGTTGATCTCCCAGCCTTCCAGCAGCATGCCCCGGAAGGTGCCGTCGGAATTGTACTCGACCAGGTATTCCAGCGTGCCGCGGGTCTGGTTGCCCATCTCGGACCAGTCGTAGGTCCGCGGGTCCTTGAGCGCGCGCACCGACATCTGGCAACGCAGCGTGCCGCCGTCCTGGGGTGTGGGCTGCGCCAGGGCCGGGGCGGGCAGGCCGATCATGCCATAGGCCGCCACGGCCGAGACGCCGTACATCGTCGCCCGGGTGAGGAATTCGCGTCGGCTCAGCTTGCCGTCCCGGTATTCACCGGCGTGCATCTCGGCGGCCCAATGCACGGGCTGGCCGGAGGTCAACGTGTCAGTCATTCGCATCTCCCTGCGATGGAAAGGGCGGGCGGTGCCGCCATCGCTCGGACCGGGGTCCGTTATCGTTGTATTCCGATGCCGGGGCCCGGCATCTTCGCGGACCATTCGGCATGGTTTTGGCGGATGCGTCAATGCATCAAACCGAAGCTTCGTGGTCCGTATGCGACATATACCCTGCCTGAAAACGACATCAACCGGATTGGTGGCGGATCCGCGTGCTGCGCCGCAGCTGGATCGGGCTCTGGTGCGTATGCTGTTGGATGAACCGGGTAAAATAGGCCGCGCTGCCGAATCCCAGCTGGCTGGCAATGTCCTTGGCCGGCACGTCGGTGTCACACAGCAGCCGCCGCGCGGCATGCAGCAGCCGTTCGGTCAGCAGGGCGCCGGCGGTCTTGCCGATCTCGGTCTTGCAGACCCGGGTCAGGTGGGTGGGCGTGACATTGAGATAGGTCGCATGTTCGGCCAGGCTGGCGCCCGAGGCGAAATGCGAGACCAGCCGGCGGCAATAGGCCCGCGACAGGCGCTGGCCGGCGCTGCCGCCGGGCAGGCTGTCGGCCCCGGCCTCGACCTGGCGGCGCATCCAGATCGACATCAGCTCGACATGGGCGGCCATGGCGGCCTGGCGCAGCGGCCGGTCCGCCCCCTGTTCGCGCCCGATCGCCTCGAAGAAGCCGGTCAGCTCGGCCTGGGCGGTGACGTCACGGATGCGCAGGTGGTGGATCTCGGCGGGCATCGACGGCGCGATGCCCTCGGGGATGATCACCGCCTGGCCAAAGACCTGGCGGTTGAGGTCCAGTGCAAAGAGCGTGCGGGCCGGGATGAACAGCGCGTTGTGCAGGCCAAGCCCCCGGCGCGACCCGTCGATCAGCCCCACGCCCTGGCCCCGGGTGATCCAGACCAGCAGGTGGTCGGGCCGGTCATGGGCCAGGTCCAGCCGCCAGGCCCCGTCGCGCATGACCTGGGCCAGGCTCAGCGCCTGGATCCCGGGGGCCGGTGGGTCATGGGCCGTGTAGCTGTGCATCATCGGCTTTGGTCGGTCGTTTGGTCGGTTGAGCGGGCGCGGCCCGGGGCAGGCGGTCGGCCCGCCTCAGGCGGCGGGATCGTAACGGTGCCAATCCCCCATCCGCGCCCGGAACCAGGTCCGCTGCCGCTTGGCGAACTGACGGGTGGAAATGCTGGCGCGTTCGCGCGCCGCGTCAAGGGGGATCGCCCCATCCAGCAGCGCGACCAGCTCGGGCACGCCGATTGCCTTGAAGGCGGGCAGGGCGGGATCGTAATCGCCGCGCATCGCCCGGACCTCGTCCAGCGCGCCGGCATCGAGCATGGCGTCGAACCGCCGGCGGATGCGCGCTTCGAGCCAGTCGCGCCCGGCATCCATCACGATCGGCACCGCCCGGTCCAGCGGCAAGAGCGGCGGCGGCGTGTCGTCCTGCCAATCGGCCAGCCCGCGGCCCGTCGCCCGCAGCACCTCCCAGGCGCGCTGCACCCGGGCCCGGTTGCGCAGGTCGATCCGCCCGGCGGTCGCGGCATCCAGAGCCTCGATCATCGTGTCGAGGTCCAGCGCATCCGCCTCGGCCCGGATCTCTGGCGAGGTGGGCGGGATCTCGGCCATGCCCTCGGTCAGCGTGCGGAAATAGAGCCCGGTGCCCCCGGTCACGATCGGCCGCGGCCCTTGCCCGGCCCGGAAGGCCGCGATCAGCGGCGTGATCTCGCGCAGCCATTGGCCGGCCGAATAGGTCTGGCGCCAGTCGACGTGGCCATAAAGCGCGTGCGGCGCGCGGGCTTCCTCTTCGGCCGAGGGCCGGGCAGTGATCACCCGCCAGCAGCCATAGACCTGGCTGGCATCGGCATTGACCACCACCCCGCCCAGGGATTCGGCAATGGCCAGCGCCAGCGCCGACTTGCCCGAGGCCGTGGGCCCGGCAATCAGCACCGGCCGGTCGTCGGGAATGGCCGGCAGATCAGCCGGCACCCCGGCCGGCAGATCCCCGCCCGCCGGGCTCATGATGCGCCCCGCATGGGCCCGGCGCCCGATCCCGGCCGTCCCCGGGTCCCGCCATCACCCCGGCCCGGCAGGCCCGGCGCGCATCGCCGCCAGATCGCATTGAACCTTTGCACGTTTTGCTCCATTTTGCGCAGGACTTTACCCGGCCCGAGGCGGAGCGCAACATGACCCTTCCCAGACCCGCAGATGCGACACAGAAACCCAGCGGGCGGAGCAAGCCGCCGGTCGATCCCGACGCGAAGTACCGCCGCGTCATGCTCAAGATCTCGGGCGAGGCGCTGATGGGCGACCAGGGCTTCGGCCTGCATCCGCCCACCGTCCGCCGCATCGCCGAAGAGGTCCAGTCGGTCCACGAGCTGGGCGTCGAGATCTGCATGGTCATCGGCGGGGGCAACATCTTCCGCGGCCTGCAGGGCTCGGCCCAGGGCATGGAACGCACCACGGCCGATTACATGGGCATGCTGGCCACGGTCATGAACGCCCTGGCCATGCAATCCGCGCTCGAGGCGCTGCAGATCCACACCCGCGTGATCAGCGCCATCCGCATGGACGAGGTCGCCGAGCCCTACATCCGCCGCCGCGCCGTCCGCCACCTGGAAAAGAAACGCGTCTGCATCTTTGCCGCCGGCACCGGCAACCCCTATTTCACCACCGACACGGCGGCGACCCTGCGCGCCAACGAAATGTCCTGCGAAGCCATCCTGATGGGCAAGCAGGTCGACGGGGTCTATGACAAGGACCCCAAGAAACACCCCGATGCCACCCGGTTCGACACCATCACCTACAACGAGGCCCTGGTGAAGAACCTTAAGGTCATGGACGCCTCGGCCTTTGCCCTGGCCCGCGACAACGACCTGCCCATCATCGTCTTCTCGCTGGACGAGCCGGGCGGGTTCAAGGGCATCCTCGCCGGCCGGGGCACCTATACCAAGGTCCACGGCTGACACCGCCATTGCTGCTTCTTTCTCTTTGAAAATATCCGGCACGCCGCCCGCCACCCGGGCCCGCCGCCGCAGAAGAGAGAGAGGCCGCGCCGCTTGCGCCCCCGGTCGCCACGGCGGCCGGCCCATCGCGAGCCTATACAAGCCCCGGGCGAACCCGCTATAGACGCGAAAAAGCCGCAGGAAGAAGGAGCGGGCAGCATGTCGGACGATTTCGAACTCGACACCGATGATCTTCAACGCCGCATGGACGGCGCCATGTCGAACCTCAAGACGGAATTCGCCTCGCTGCGGACGGGCCGGGCCTCGGCCTCGATGCTCGAGCCGGTGATGGTCGACGCCTATGGCGCGTCCACCCCGATCAACCAGGTCGGCACCGTGAACGTGCCCGAGCCGCGCATGGTCACGATCAACGTCTGGGACAAGGGCCTGGTCGGCAAGGTCGAAAAGGCCATCCGCGAAAGCGGCCTGGGCATCAACCCGCAGCTCAACGGCACCATCATCATGCTGCCGATCCCCGAGCTGAACGAGGAACGCCGCCGCGAGCTGACCAAGGTCGCCGGTCAATATGCCGAACATGCCCGCGTTGCCGTGCGCAACGTGCGCCGCGACGGCATGGACCAGATCAAGAAGGCCAAGGCCGACGGCATGTCCGAGGATGACCAGAAATTCTGGGAAACCGAAGTGCAGGAACTGACCGACAAGATGATCGCCGCGGTCGACGAGGCGCTCGAGGTCAAGCAAGCCGAAATCATGCAGGTGTGACCAGCCAGATGTCGGCAGATCCGGATCCCAGCGCCCAGCACGGGCCCCGTCACGTGGCCATCATCATGGATGGCAACGGCCGCTGGGCCCAGGCCCGCGGCCGCCCGCGGCTCTTCGGCCATCACGCCGGGGCCAAGCGCGTGCGCGACGTCGTGCAGGCCTGCCCGGAACTCGGCATCAAGTACCTGACGATCTTTGCCTTCTCGACCGAGAACTGGAAACGCACCCAGGTCGAGGTGGCCGGGCTGATGAGCCTGTTCCGGCGCTATATCGCCAAGGAAACCAAGGATCTCTTCTCCGAAGGCATCCGGGTGCATTTCATCGGCGACCGCGACCGGCTCGACCCCAAGCTGGTCGAGCTGATGCGCGGGCTCGAAGAGATGACCCGCGACAACGACCTGGTCCACCTGACCATCGCGCTGAACTACGGCAGCCGCGACGAGGTCGCCCGGGCGACCAAGCTGCTGGCCCGCGACGTGGCCCGCGGCGAGCTCGACCCCGAGGATGTCGACGAGGAAACCCTGACGCGCTACCTCGATACCCGCGTGCTGCCCGATCCCGACCTGGTCATCCGCACCAGCGGCGAGGCGCGGATCTCGAATTTCCTGCTGTGGCAATCGGCCTATGCCGAATATGAATTCGTCGACACGCTCTGGCCCGATTTCACGCCCGACGAGCTGGCCCGGCTGTGCCGCAACTACGGCAGCCGCGATCGCCGCTTCGGGGCCGTGCGGGCGTGACCGGGGAACCTGCAAAGCCCGCAAAGGGTCGCTGGTCCGATCTTGCCCTGCGCGTGGCCTCGGGGCTGGTGCTGGCCGGGGTGGGGCTGGGCGCGGTCTGGGCCGGGGGCTGGGTGTTCATCACCTTTGTCGCCGTGCTGACCGGCATCATCGTCTGGGAACTGGCTGCCATGCTGGCCCCCGAACGGCCGGGCTTTGCCCTGCAGATGGGCGCCATGTCGGGCCTGGCCTCCTATTGCGCGATCTGGGGGCCGCCGGCGGCGGTCATCCCGACGCTGCTGGTGCCCGTGGTCGTGGGGTACATCACCCTGCCGGACCAGCGCCGGCTCTTCGTGCCCTTCCTCGTCGTGATCCAGCTGGCCGCATTCGGCATGACCTCGGTGCGCGACGAGTTCGGCTTTGTCTGGATGCTGTGGCTGGTCTGTGTCGTGGCCGGCACCGACATCGCCGGCTATTTCGCCGGCCGCATCATCGGGGGGCCCAAGCTGTGGCCCCGCCTCAGCCCCAAGAAGACCTGGGCCGGCTCGTCCGCGGGCTGGATCGTGGCGCTGATCGTGGGCGTGATCTTCATGCGGGTGACCGGCGCCGGGCCCTGGCTGCCGGTGCTGTCGCTGATCACCTCGGTTGCCTCGCAGGCCGGCGACCTGGCCCAGAGCGCGATCAAGCGCCGGGCCGGGGTCAAGGATTCCGGCGGCCTGCTGCCCGGCCACGGCGGGCTGTTCGACCGGTTCGACGGCATGGTCGTTGCCTCGGTTCTAGTGCTTGCGGTGATGGAAACGACGGGCTATCCGCCGGGGCCTTAGGGGATCACGGAACTGGAACGCGTGCGACGTGTAAGCATTCTCGGGGCGACGGGCTCCATCGGACAGAACACCATCGACCTGATCGACCGCGCGCCCGACGCCTTCCGGGTGGTGGCCCTGACCGGCGGGCGCAACATCGCCCGGCTGGCCGAGGATGCCCGCCGCCTAAAGGCCGAGATCGCCGTCACCGCCCATCCCGAGCTGCTGGATGACCTGCGCGCCGCGCTGGCCGGCAGCGGGGTCGAGGCGGCCGCCGGGGCGCAGGCGCTCTGCGAGGCCGGCGCGCGCGAGGCCGATTGGGTCATGTCGGCCATTGTCGGGGCGGCGGGGCTGGCGCCCGGGCTGGCCGCGCTGCAGACCGGGGCCACGCTGGCCCTGGCCAACAAGGAATCGCTGGTCTGCGCCGGGGCGCTGCTGCTGGACACCGCGCGGCGCCACGAGGCCCGGCTGCTGCCCGTCGACAGCGAACATTCGGGCATCTTTCAGGCGCTGCGGGGCGAGGACATCGCCGCCGTCGAGCGGATCATCATCACCGCCAGCGGCGGGGCATTCCGCGACTGGCCGATCGAGGACCTGGCCCGGGCGACGCTGGACGAGGCCTCAAGCCATCCCAATTGGGCGATGGGCCAGAGGATCACGATCGACAGCGCGTCCATGTTCAACAAGGCCATGGAAGTCATTGAAACCCGTGAGTTCTTTGGCGTCGAGCCCGATCAGATCGAGGTCGTCGTGCACCCCGAGTCGCTGGTGCATGCGCTGGTCGGCTACCGCGATGGCGGGCTGATCGCCCATGTCGGGCCGCATGACATGCGCCATGCCATCGGCTTTGCCCTGAACTGGCCCGAACGCCGCGACCTGCCGGTCGAACGGCTGGACCTGGCCCGGGCCGGCGCGCTGACCTTCCGCGCGCCCGAAGCCGCCCGTTATCCCGCGCTGCGGCTGGCCACTGCGGCGATGCAACGCGGGGGCATGGCCGGGGCGGTGTTCAACGCGGCCAAGGAACAGGCGCTGGATGCCTTCATCGCCGGGCAGATCGGTTTCACGGTGATGGCCGAGATCGTCGAAGAGGTCATGGCCCGACTGGATCGTGATGCGGGCCTCATTGACGCCCCAATGACCCTTGATAACGTCACCCGAACTGACCATCTGGCGAGGCAATGCGCCCGAAACGTGATGGCGGAACGAGCAGGATAGACTTTGGACATAACGCAACTCATCCCCGAATTCGGCGGGCTGATCTGGACAATTCTGGCCTTTGTCGTGGCCTTGTCGGTCATCGTGGCCGTGCATGAATACGGCCATTACATCGTCGGGCGCTGGTCCGGCATCCATGCCGAGACCTTCTCGCTGGGCTTCGGCCCGGTGATCTGGAGCCGCGTCGACAGACGCGGCACGCGCTGGCAGATCGCCGCGCTGCCCTTTGGTGGCTACGTCAAGTTCCTGGGCGATGCCAACGCGGCTTCGGGCAAGGACGAAGACGCCATGGCCGAGGCGGCCACCGATCCTGCCCAGCTGCGCCGGACGATGCATGGTGCGCCGCTCTGGGCGCGGGCGGCCACGGTTGCGGCCGGGCCGGTGTTCAACTTCATCATGTCGATCCTGGTCTTCACGGCGATCATGTTCTCGCGCGGCGAAGTGCGCGAGCCGCTGACCGTGGGCGAATTGCTGACCCTGCCCGAAGGCACCTATGGCCTGCAGACCGGCGACGAGATCGTGGCCATCGACGGCGTGCCGGCCCCGGCCTTCGACGATCCCGAGGCCTGGGACGTGTTCACCGACGGCGTGCCAGAAGCGCCGGTGCTGGATTACACCGTGCGCCGCGACGGCAACGAACAGGTGGTGCAGGGGCCCTATCTCTTCCCGCCGCATATCTCGATGGTCGCCCCGCGCAGTGCCGGCTATGACGTCGGGCTGAAGACCGGCGACGTGATCGTATCGGTCGACGGCACGCCGATCCATGCGTTCAACCAGCTCAAGGAGGTGGTCGAAAGCTCGGACGGACGGGCGCTGCTGCTGGAGATCTGGCGCGACGGGCAGGTGATGGATTTTGCCGTGGCGCCCAAGCGCTGGGACGAGCCGCAGCCTGACGGCAGCTTCCAGACCTATTGGCGAATCGGCATCTCGGCGGGCATGGCCTTTGCCCCGGCGACCCAGCCGGTCGGCCCGGGCCTGGCGCTGGAAGGCGGGGTTCTGCAGACCTGGTCGATCGTCAAGGGATCGCTGTCGGGCCTGTGGCACATGGTGACCGGCGCGATCAGCACCTGCAACCTGTCCGGCCCGATCGGCATCGCCGAGACCTCGGGCGCGATGGCCAGCCAAGGCGCGCAGAACTTCGTCTGGTTCATTGCCGTGCTGTCCACCGCCGTCGGCCTGCTGAACCTCTTCCCGATCCCGGCGCTGGATGGCGGCCACCTGGTGTTCTACGCCTACGAGGCCGTCGCCGGCCGTCCGCCTAGCGACAAGGTCCTGCGGGTGATGATGGCCGTGGGCATCACGCTGATTCTGACCCTGATGGTCTTTGCCCTGGGCAATGACATCTTCTGTCCCTGACGGGATTTTTCCCGCCGGCCGGGGGCTTGCGCCCGGCCGCGGGGCCAGGGCGCATGGGCCGGGGCAGGGCGGTCGCCCCCGGGCATGGCATGGCCGCAGAGGTGCCAAAGTCCTGCCATAATCCCTGGCTATTCCCCGGTTCATGAACCATACCGCGGACAGACCGATGCAAACGCTTCAGCACACCTACCAGGGGCTCAGCCTTGTCCTGAGGCTGAACCAGGACCGTTTGATCAACCTGGTCACCCTGATCATCGCGCTGCTGGCCGGCGCCTATGTCGGCAGCCTTCTCTGATCACCGGCCCGCCGACACCGGGCCCGTGGCCCGGCCGGAGCAAATGCCCAAATCCTGATCCTGCCGCCCCCCGACCGCGTGTCGCGGGGGCCTTTCGCGTGACCTCTTTCCATCATCGCCCGAACAGGCGTTTTTCGGCTTTTGACAAGCCAGATCAATCCCGATAGTCAGGTCTTCAATATCTGCTGAGAATTGGGTCGGACGGATGGGTTTGGGGAAAACTACCCGAACATCTCGCGCTACAAGGGATGACGGGGGCTATATGTCGTATGTTTGTCGAGTTGCTTCTTCGGGTCTGATTGCTGCCTGGGCGCTGTGTGCGGCGCCCGCGGCGATGGCTCAGAACTTTGTGTTCAACAGCTTTCAGGTCGAGGGAAACCAGCGCATCCAGAGCGCGACGATCCTGTCCTATGCCGGGATCGAACCCGGCACGTCGATCTCGGCCGGCCAGCTGAATGACGCCTATCGCCGGGTGACCGACAGCGGCATCTTCGAGACCGTCGAATTCGTGCCCCAGGGCGGCACGCTGCTGATCCGGGTCGAGGAATATCCGACGATCAACCAGATCAGCTTTGAAGGCAACCGGCGCCTCAAGGACGACGACCTGGGCGCGCTGATCTCGTCCTCGTCGCGCCGGGTGTTCAGCCCGCAGCAGGCCGAGGCCGATGCCGAGCTGATCGCCGAGGCCTACAGCCAGACCGGCCGGGTCGGCGCCGTGGTCACCCCGCGCATCATCCGCCGGTCCGACAACCGCGTCGACCTGGTGTTCGAGATCTCGGAAGGGTCCACCATCGAGATCGAGCGCGTGTCCTTCGTGGGCAACCGGTTCTTCACCGAACGTCGCCTGCGCGGCGTGCTGGAAACCAAGCAGGCCACCATCCTGCGCACCTTCCTGCGCGGCGACACGCTGGTCGAGGACCGGATCGAGTTCGACAAGCAGCTGCTGCGCGATTTCTACCTGTCCCGCGGCTTTGTCGATTTCCAGATCCTGTCGTCCAACGTCGAATTCGCCCGCGAACGCGATGCCTTCTTCCTGGTGTTCAACGTCCAGGAAGGTCAGCAGTTCAAGTTCGGCAATGTCTCGACCGTGTCGGAAATGGCCGGTGTCGATGCCGCCGATTTCCAGGATGCGCTCAAGATCAAGCCGGGCGTGGTCTATTCGCCGACCCTGATCGAAAGCTCGATCGAGCGCCAGGAACGTCTGGCCATCCGCAAGGGCATCGACTTCCTGCGGGTCGAGCCGCGCATCGCGCGCAACGATGCCGACCAGACGCTCGACGTGGAATTTGCCCTGGTCAAGGGCCCGCGCGTCTTCATCGAACGCATCGACATCGAGGGCAACACGACCACGCTCGACCGGGTGATCCGCCAGCGGTTCCGCATCGTCGAGGGCGACCCGTTCAACCCGCGCGAAGTGCGCGAGGCGGCCGAACGCATCCGCGCGCTCGGGTTCTTCTCGGAGGCCGAGGTCAACACCCGCGAGGGCACCACGCCCGACCGCGTGATCGTCGATGTCGACGTCGAGGAACAGCCCACCGGCCAGCTGTCGCTGGGCGGTTCCTACTCGGTCAACTCCGGTGTCGGTGTGGCCATCGGCCTGAGCGAGAACAACTTCCTGGGCCGTGGCCAGCGGCTGAACCTGGATATCTCGACGGCAACCGATGCCCAGGCCTATACCTTCGGTTTCTCCGAACCGTACCTGCTGGGCCGCGAGCTGCGCTATGATTTCGACGTGGCCTATACCGAGACGGATTCGTCCTTTGTGTCCTATGACACCGAGGCGCTGTTCTTCTCGACGGGCCTGACCTTCCCGGTCAGCGACAATGGCCGGCTGAACGTGCGCTATTCCTACGACAATTCGCGCATGCTGACCAATTCCGACGATGCCGCCGGGCCGGTGATCTCGTCCGAGATCGCGCAGGGGTCCAAGGTGTCCTCGGCCGTGGGCCTGACCTACAGCTACGACACCCGCCGCACGGGCCTGAACCCCAATGCCGGCGTGCTGCTGGAACTGGGGTCGGAATTTGCCGGGGTGGGTGGCGACAACACCTATATCAAGACGACCGGCAAGGCCGTGGCCCAGACCCGCGTGCTGAGCGAAGAGGTCGTGCTGCAGGCCACGCTGGAAGGCGGCGCGCTGAGCTGGCAGAGCGATCACGCCAGCCGGTCGCTGGACCGGTTCGTGCTGGGGCCGAGCATCTTCCGGGGCTTTGACCCGGCCGGGATCGGCCCGCGTGACCAGACCGGCGGCGTCGACGACGCGCTTGGCGGCAACTTCTACACCGTGGCCCGGTTCGAGGCCCAGTTCCCGCTGGGTCTGCCCGAGGAAATCGGCCTGCGCGGCGCGGTGTTCTACGACGTGGGCAACCTGTGGGGCCTGTCGGGGGCGGATACCGCCGGTTCGACGATCGTGGGCGAGGGCGGGTCGTTCCGCCATGTCGTCGGGTTCTCGTTCCTGTGGGACACGGCCATCGGCCCGCTGCGCTTCGATTTCACCGAGGCGCTGGTCAAGCAGACCTACGACAAGGACACGTTCTTCAACTTCACTCTGTCGGCCCAGTTCTAGGCCGGCCATGGGGCGGCGGCGCATGATCCCGGCTTTGGCCCCGGCGCCGCTGCGTGGCGCGGGGCTGGGGGCAACCCTGGCCCTGGTCCTGACGCTTGGCGGCGTTGGTGGCATGCCGGCGGTGGCCCAGGGCCTGGACCCCCTGCCGTTCAACGGGGCCAGCAATGCGCCGGTCACGCCGATCCTGACCATCGACAGCGAGCGGTTCTTTGCCGAAAGCGCCTTTGGCCGGCGGCTGGCCGAAGAGATCGAGGCGGCAGGCGTCGAACTGGCCGCCGAGAACCGCCGGATCGAAGCCGACCTGACCGAGGAAGAGCAATCCTTGACCGACCGGCGGGCCAGCCTGCCGGCTGATCAGTTCCGCGTTCTGGCCGATGAATTCGACGTCAAGGTCCAGCGCATCCGGCGCGAGCAGGATGCCAAGGCCCGGGCCCTGACCGAGCGCACCGATGCCGACCGGGTGGCCTTTCTGTCGGCCGCGCGGCCGGTGCTGGGCCAGATCATGTATGATGCCGGGGCCAGCGTGATCCTGGAACGCGGATCGGTGTTCTTCAGCTCGAATGCCAGCGACATCACCGACCTGGCCATCCAGCATATCGACGCGGCCATCGGTGACGGCCTGTCCGCGCCCGAGGTGGCACCGGGTGGCACGGCGGAGGACGGCAGCGCCGGACCTGCGCCGGACGCCATGACCGGGCAAACGCCCGAAACCACCCCCGAGACGGCGCCCGAGGATGGCTCTGAAACACCGCCCCAGGGCGATGCGACACCGGGAACCGCGCCGCAAGAGCCCTGAGGCGCTTGCCCATCCGGGCGGGGATTGCTAGGCAGACCGGCGAACGCAAGAGCAAGAGCCAGCCCATGAGTGCCGAACTGAAGTCCGCCGACATTACCCTGATCCAGCGCATCCTGCCCCACCGCTACCCGTTTCTGCTGGTGGACAAGGTGGTCGATATCGACGGGACCAACTCGGCCCGGGGCATCAAGAACGTCACCATGAACGAGCCGCATTTCCAGGGCCATTTCCCCGGAACGCCGATCATGCCGGGCGTGACCCTTGTCGAGGCGATGGGCCAGACGGCCGGTGTGATGATCGGCGTGGGCGGTGACCTGGTCGACCGCGAGGCGCTGATCTATTTCATGTCCATCGACAAGTGCAAGTTCCGGCGCAAGGTCGTGCCGGGCGATGTTGTCGAGCTGGAAATCAAGACCCTGCGCGGCAAGCCGGGCGGCAAGATGTGGCGGTTTGCCGGCCGTGCGCTGGTCGAAGGCGAAGTGGCCGCCGAGGCCGAGATCGCCGCCATGCTGGACCTCAAGTGAGAGAGACGCGATGAGCGACATTCACCCCAGCGCCGTGATCGAGGAAGGTGCCCGGATCGGCGCCGATGTCCGGATCGGCCCGTTCTGCCATGTCGGGCCCGATGTCACGCTGGGCGACGGGGTGGAATTGCGCAGCCATGTCGTGGTCACCGGCTTGACCAGCATCGGCGCGGGCACCCAGGTGTTCCCCGGGGCCGTGCTGGGCGAGATCCCGCAGGATCTGAAATTCTCGGGTGAACAGACGCGGGTCGAGGTCGGCGAACGCAACCGCATCCGCGAACATGTGACGATCAATGCCGGCACGGCCGGCGGGGGCGGGCTGACCCGCGTGGGCGATGATTGCCTGCTGATGGCCGGCTGCCACGTGGCCCATGATTGCCATGTCGGCAACCGGGTGATCATCGTCAACCAGGCGGTGATGGGCGGCCATTGCATCATCGGTGACGATGCGATCATCGGCGGCATGTCGGCCCTGCACCAGTTCGTGCGCGTCGGCCGTGGCGCTATGATCGGCGGCATGAGCGGCGTGGAACGCGACGTGATCCCCTATGGCCTGGTCCAGGGCGAGCGGGCCGGGCTGGAAGGGCTGAACCTTGTCGGCCTGAAACGCCGGGGTCTCCCGCGCGAGGATATCCACGCTCTGCGCGCGGCCTTCCGCGATCTCGGCGCCGAGGGCGGCAGCTTTCAGGAGCGGGCCCAGAAGGTGGCCGAGACCTACCAGTCCGACCAGGTGCGCGAGATCGTCGAGTTCATTCTCGGCGCGACCGACCGGTCCTTCCTCACCCCGAGGTAAACCATGCTGGCGCTCATCGCCGGAGAAGGCGCCTTGCCCGCGGCCCTGGTCGAGCGGCTGCCCAGCCGGCCGATGATCCTGTCGCTGCAGGGCTTCCGGCCCGATGGGGTCGAGGTCGACCGGGTGTTCCGGCTGGAAAAGCTGGGATCGGTGCTGAAACAGCTGCGCCGCGACGGGGTGACCGAGATCTGCTTTGCCGGGGGCATCCGCCGGCCGCAGATCAACCCGCTGGCCATCGACCTGGCCACCATGCCCTATCTGCCGACGGTCAAGAAGGCCCTGGCGGCCAGCGATGACGGCGCCCTGCGGGCGGCCATCGCCGTGCTGGAACAGGCCGGGTTCGCTGTGCGCGCGGCCCATGAGATCGCGCCCGACCTGCTGCCGCCGGCGGGCATTCCCACCGCCGCCCAGCCCGACGACAAGGCGCGCAAGGATGCCGCCCGGGGCCAGGCCATCGTCGAGGCCATGGCCGGGGCCGATATCGGCCAGGCCTGCGCGGTCTGGCGCGGCCAGGCGCTGTCGATCGAGGGGATCTATGGCACCGACTGGATGCTGCGGTCGCTGCGCCGGCGGCCCGATGGAGGGGCCGATGGCAGCCGCAAGGGCGGGCTGCTGTTCAAGGCACCCAAGCCGACCCAGGACCGGCGGGCCGATCTGCCGATCATCGGGCCCAAGACCGTCGAGGCCGTGGCCGAGGCCGGGCTGACCGGCATTGTCGTCGAGGCCGGCGGGGTGATGGTGCTGCACCGCGAACAGGTCATCGCGGCCTGCGACGACCGGGGCATGTATCTCTGGGTCCGGGAGCGGGCCTGATGCGGGTCTTCATCATCGCCGGCGAGCCGTCCGGCGACCGGCTGGGCGGGGCGCTGATGGCCGGGCTGCGGGCGTTGCGGCCCGACGTGCGGTTCGACGGCATCGGCGGGCCCGAGATGGAAGCCCAGGGGCTGTCCAGCCGCTTTCCGATGCAGGAACTCAGCGTGATGGGCATTGCCGAGATCCTGCCCGGGCTGCGCCACCTGATGCGGCGCATCGACGAGACGGCCGAGGCGGTGGTCACGGGGCGGCCGGATGTGCTGATCACCATCGACAGCCCCGATTTCTGCCTGCGCGTGGCACGGCGGGCCAAGGCGCGGATGGCTTTGCGCACGGTGCATTACGTGGCGCCGTCGGTCTGGGCCTGGCGGCCGGGCCGGGCGGCCAAGATGGCCCGGGTGATCGACCACGTTCTGGCCCTGCTGCCCTTCGAGCCGCCGTACATGGAAGCGGCGGGCATGGCCTGTGATTTCGTGGGTCATCCGGTCTCGACCGAAGCCGTGGCCGGGCCGGCGGAGGTGGCGGCCTTTCGGGCGGAACACGGGCTGGGCGATGCGCCGCTGCTGACGGTGCTGCCCGGGTCGCGGGGCGGCGAGGTCGCGCGCCATGCGCCGGTCTTCGGCAAGGCCCTGGAACCGATCCTGGCCGAGCGGCCCGACCTGCGGCTGATCCTGCCGACGACAGGGCCCCAGGCCGACAGGCTGCGGGCGCTGACGGCCGACTGGGTGCAGCAGCCGCTGATCCTGGATCCCCGGGGGCTGGACAACGACCGGGTGCAGGCACGCAAGCGGGCGGCCTTTGCGGCGTCGCAGGCGGCATTGGCGGCATCGGGGACGGTGTCGCTGGAGCTGGCGGCGCAGGGCACGCCGATGGCGATTGCCTACGGGATGAACCGGCTGACCTGGGAGATCGTGTCGCGCATGGCGCTGCTGGACACGGTGACGCTGGTGAACCTGGTGAGCGAGACGCGGGTGGTGCCCGAGGCCCTCGGCCCGCGCTGCGCGCCGGAGCATGTCACGCCGATCCTGCGCCAGGTGCTGGACGATCCGGCGGCGCAGAAGGCAGCCATGGCCCTGACGATGGACCGGCTCGGCCGGGGCGGCGAGCCGCCCGGCTCTCGGGCGGCGCGGGCCGTTCTGGACCGGATCTGAACCTTGGGCGCCTTTCTGGCCTTCGGGACGCTCTTCATGACCGTCCTTCTGACCTCGCTCGGCAACCTGGCCGTGGCCATCGGCATGAGCCTGGGCCCCGACCGGCGGGCCGTGGTGGCTTCCTACACGCTGTCGCTGCTGCTGGTGCTGGGCCTGTCGCTCGTGCTGGGGATCGGGGCCGACCGGGTGCTGGCCTCGGAAGGCTGGCTGGGCTGGCCGGTGCTGGTCTTTGGCCTGGTCGACCTGGCCCGGATGCTGCGTGGGCGGGAGACGGGCGGCGAGGAACGCCATGTCTCGCTGGCCTCGACGATGGTGCTGTTCTGTGCGCTGTCGGTCGACACGCTGGCCGTGCTGACGCCGTTCTTCGCCGAGGAACATTCCGACCTGCGGCTGCCGGCCGTTCTGGGCGGGCTGACGGCCATTGCCCTCACCGCGCTGGCGCTGGATGTGCTGGCCCTGCGCCTGCGGCCCTGGCTGCAGGATCAGCGCTGGCTGGATTTCTCCGGGCCGGTGGCGATGATCCTGGCCGGGCTCTACATCCTTCTCGACACGCCGACCGACGCGATCTGAGCGCTCAGCCCTTCCAGATCCAGCCACCGCCAAAGATGCGGCTGCCCCCGGTTTCGTAGAACACGCAGGCCTGGCCCGGGCTGACGCCATCCTCGGGCGACAGCAGCTCGACCTCGGCCGTGGTGTCGGTCAGCGGGCGCAGGATGGCTTCGCGCGGGGGGCGGGTCGAGCGGACCTTGACCGACACATGCCATTCCTCGCGCGAGGTGAAGGGCGCGTTGCCCAGCCAGTTGATCTCGCGCACGGGGACGACGCGGGTGGCCAGCAGGTCGCGCGGGCCGACAACGACCTGGCGCGCGTCGACATCCAGCCGGACCACGTAAAGCGGTTCGGTCAGCCCGCCGATGCCCAGGCCGCGGCGCTGGCCGATGGTGTAATGGATGACCCCGGTGTGCTGGCCCAGCACCCGGCCGTCGACATGCACGATCTGGCCCGGTTCCGCCGCGCCGGGGCGCAGTTTCTCGATGACCGAGGCATAATCGCCGTTGGGCACGAAACAGATGTCCTGGCTGTCGGGCTTGTCGGCCACGCTCAGCCCGTATTCGGCGGCCATCGTGCGGGTGGCATCCTTGGACGGCAGGTGGCCCAGGGGGAATCGCAGAAAGTCGAGCTGTTCCGGCGTGGTCGAGAACAGAAAGTAGGATTGGTCGCGGGTGGCATCTTCGGCGCAATGCAGTTCGGGGCCGTCGGGGCCCATCTTGCGCTGGATGTAATGGCCGGTGGCCATGCAATCGGCATCGAGGTCGCGCGCGGTTTCCAGCAGGTCCTTGAACTTGACCCGTTCATTGCAGCGGATGCACGGCACGGGGGTGGCCCCGGCCAGGTAGCTGTCGGCGAATTCGTCGATCACCGCATCCTTGAAGATGTTTTCATAATCAAGGACATAGTGGGGAAAGCCGCGCTCTTCGGCGACCCGCCGGGCATCATGGATGTCGATGCCCGCACAGCAGGCGCCCTTCTTGGCCAGGGCCGCGCCATGGTCGTAAAGCTGCAGCGTCACGCCCACCACGTCATAGCCCTGGTCGGCCAGGTAGGCCGCCACGACCGAGCTGTCCACGCCGCCGGACATGGCCACGACCACGCGGGTGTCGGCGGGGGCCTTGGCAAAGCCCAATGAATTCGTCTGAGGCGTGTCGAGAGCCATGGATGCCGTCCTGTGAGGGGGGTGAATGCGGTGAATATAGGAAAATCCGACACACTCGCAAGGCACGCCTTCACGGCACGTTAAGTCCGTTCACGGAAAGTCCCTGCATGGACACGCGAAGGTAAAGACCATGTTTCTCAAGAAAGTCGACGGCCCCCGGGCCGTGACCTTGCCGGATGGCACGATCATGACACGGGCGGATCTTCCGCCGGAGAACACCACGCGTTGGGTGGCGTCGCGCAAGGCGGCGGTTGTCCGGGGGGTCCTCTACGGACTGATTTCGCAAAAGGACGCATTGGACAGATATGCATTGTCGGAAGAGGAATTCCTCTCCTGGGTCAGTGCGGTCGCAAACCACGGGGAAGAGGCGCTGAAAGCCACGGCCCTGAAAAAGTATAGACAACCTTAAGTTGTTTTGCGACAATGTTGACAATGGTAACGTGCGATTAACCTTTATTGGTCAGTCTTCCATGCGACAGAAACAGAACCCTTGCGGAGACCCATGATGCGTGTGCTCTTGGTTGAAGACGATCCAACAACTTCGAAAAGCATCGAGCTGATGCTGACCCATGCCAACCTGAACGTCTATGCGACGGACCTGGGGGAGGAAGGGATCGACCTGGCCAAGCTTTACGATTACGACCTGATCCTGCTGGATTTGAACCTGCCCGACATGAACGGCCACGAGGTGTTGCGCCAGCTGCGCATGTCGCGGATCGACACGCCGATCCTGATCCTGTCGGGCGAGGACGATACCGAGAACAAGATCAAGGGTTTCGGCTTTGGCGCCGACGATTACCTGACCAAGCCGTTCCACCGCGAGGAACTGGTCGCGCGCATCCATGCGATCATCCGGCGGTCGAAGGGTCATTCGCAATCTGTCATCCGCACCGGCAAGATTTCTGTCAATCTCGATGCCAAGACGGTCGAGGCCGATGGCCAGCCGGTTCACCTGACCGGCAAGGAATACCAGATGTTGGAATTGCTGAGCCTGCGCAAGGGCACGACCCTGACGAAAGAGATGTTCCTCAATCATCTGTACGGCGGAATGGACGAGCCGGAATTGAAGATCATCGATGTCTTCATCTGCAAATTGCGCAAGAAGCTCAGCCGCGCGACGGAAGGCGAGAACTATATCGAGACAGTCTGGGGCCGCGGCTACGTGCTGCGCGACCCGCAGGAGGACCCGCTGAACGGTCCGCAGATCGCCATCGGCGCCTGACGCCAGCTGCCCGGCGGCAGCAATCGGCCGCACAAGCCGTCACGTGAGGCCGCCGGACATCTGGACCCCGGAAGGAGGGCGCACTAAACCTTGTGCCGATCCTAGACCGGGGGCGCTGGTATGAACGATGGGGTAACGGTCGACACGCTGACCGAAGCTGAGGCAAGGGCCGAACTGGCGCGGCTGGCCGCGATATTGAACCGGGCCAACACGGCCTATCACCAGGACGACGCGCCCGAGATCGCGGATGCGGAATATGATGCGCTGAAGATCCGCAATGCGGACATCGAGGCGCGGTTTCCCGGGCTGAAGCGCGATGACAGCCCGTCCGACCAGGTCGGCGCAGCGCCGGCCGAAGGCTTTGCCAAGATCGCGCACAGCGTTCGGATGATGTCGCTGGCCAATGCCTTTGCCGATGACGACATTGCCGATTTCGACACGTCGATCCGCAAGTATCTGGGCCTCGGGGCGGAGGCGCCGCTGGCCTATACGGCCGAGCCCAAGATCGACGGGCTGTCGCTGTCACTGCGCTATGAACGGGGCAAACTGGTCCAGGCCGCGACACGGGGTGACGGCGAGGTTGGCGAGAACGTCACCGCAAATGCCCGCACCATCGACGATATTCCCGTCGCGCTGACCGACGCGCCCGAGGTGCTCGAAGTGCGCGGCGAGGTCTACATGTCGCACGAGGATTTCGCGGCGCTGAACGCCCGCCAGGCCGAGGCCGGGCAAAAGACCTTTGCCAACCCGCGCAATGCAGCCGCCGGTTCGTTGCGCCAGCTGGATGCGGCGATCACCCGGGCCCGACCGCTGCGGTTCTTTGCCTATGCCTGGGGGGAGCTGTCCGCGCCGCTGGCAGATACGCAATCCGGTGCCATCGACCGCCTGCAAGCCCTTGGGTTTTCGACCAATCCCCTGACGCGTCGCTGTGACGGGCCGGCCGAGATGCTGGCCCATTACCGGGCGATCGAGGAACAGCGTGCCACGCTTGGCTATGATATCGACGGCGTGGTCTACAAGGTCGATGACTTGGCCTTGCAATCCCGGCTCGGGTTCCGCTCCACCACGCCCCGCTGGGCGATTGCCCACAAGTTCCCGGCCGAGCTGGCCTGGACCTGGCTCGAAGCCATCGACATCCAGGTCGGCCGGACCGGTGCGCTGAGCCCGGTGGCCCGGCTGACGCCGGTGACCGTCGGCGGGGTGGTCGTGTCCAACGCCACGCTGCACAACGAAGACTACATTGCCGGCCGCGACGCGTCGGGCAACGAGATCCGCGGTGGCAAGGATATCCGCGCCGGCGACTGGGTGCAGGTCTATCGCGCGGGGGATGTCATTCCGAAGGTCGCCGATGTCGACCTGTCGCGCCGCCTGGCCGAGGCGGTGCCTTACGTCTTCCCCGAATGTTGCCCGATCTGCGGCAGCCCGGCGGTCCGCGAGGAAGGTGATGCCATCCGCCGTTGCACCGGGGGGCTGATATGTGCCGCTCAAGCCGTTGAAAAACTGAAGCATTTCGTGTCGCGCCAGGCGTTTGACATCGAAGGCCTTGGCGCCAGGCAGGTCGAGGCCTTTTACGGCGACGACCAATTGCCAGTGAAGGAACCGGCTGACATCTTCACCCTGCAGAGCCGCGACAAGGCCAACCTGACCAAGCTGGCCAACCGCGATGGCTGGGGTGAGACAAGTGCGAAGAACCTGTTTCAGGCTATTGAAGAAAAAAGGGAAATTCCCCTCGCGCGGTTGATCTTCGGCCTTGGTATCCGTCATGTCGGCGAAGTGGCGGCTCAGGACCTGGCCCGGCATTTCCTGACGTGGGAGTCCATGGCCCAGGCGCTGGATATTGCGCGGCCGGCGGCGCTGGCCCATCGCGCGGCCGACAAGGCCGCCGAGGCCGAGCGCGCCACGGCCGCCGCCGAAGGGCGCCGCGCCAAGCTGGCGGAGGCCCGGTCGCGCGCCGAGGCCGACTGTGATGTTCCGACCGAGGCGACCGAGGTCTGGGCCGACCTGATCGGCGCCGACGGCATCGGCCCGACCATGGCCCTGTCGCTGTCCGACGCCTTTGCCAACCCCGACGAACGCGCCGCGATGGATCGCCTGCTGGACCACCTCACGCCCATCGCGCCCGAGACCCGCGACGCCGGCAGCCCGGTCGCGGGCAAGACGGTTGTCTTCACCGGCACCCTGGAAAAGATGACCCGCGCCGAGGCCAAGGCCCGCGCCGAGGCGCTTGGCGCCAAGGTCACCGGATCGGTCAGCGCCAAGACCGACATCCTGGTCGCGGGCCCGGGCGCCGGTTCAAAGGCCAAGAAAGCGGCCGACCTGGGCATTCAGACGCTGGACGAAGACGGCTGGCTGGCCCTGATCGGCGCGTCATGACCGGCCGGCCAGAGCCGCTCTTCCCGCTGTTCGCCGAGCTGGAAACGCTGGACGGGGTCGGGCCGAAAATCGCCAAGCACCTCGGCCAGATGCGGATCGAACGGCCGCGTGATCTGTTGTTTACCTTGCCATACAACCTGGTCGACCGGCGCCGGCGCGCGTCGATCAAGGATGCCGAACTGCCCATGGTGCTGACGGTGCAGGTCACCGTCGGCGCGCATCGGCCCTCGCGCAGCCGCGGCGGGGCCTATCGCATCCATGTCAGCGATGCCGAAACGGAATTCCAGCTGGTGTTCTTTCATGCCCGCGCCGAATATCTCAAGCGCATCCTGCCCGAAGGCGCGGTGCGCCTGGTGTCGGGCAAGGTCGAACTGTTCGACGGCATGGCGCAGATGGTGCATCCCGATCATGCCGTCGCGCTCGATGAGGCCAGCGACATCCCCGAGACAGAGCCGGTCTATCCGTTGACGGCCGGCGTCACGCAAAAGGTGATGTTTCGGGCGACCCGTTCCGTGCTGGCCCGGGTGCCGAGCCTGCCGGAATGGATCGATGCGGGCCAGAAATCCACGGCTGGCTGGCCCGATTGGGAGGTCGCGGCCCGCACATCCCATGCGCCGGAACACCCGGCCGACCTGGCGTTGGAAGCCCCGGCGCGCCAGCGGCTGGCCTATGACGAGTTGATGGCGCATCAATTGACCCTTGCCCTGGCGCGGCAGCGCGATCGCCGGCGCAAGGGATTGATTACCCAAGGAAACGGCGCACTTCAGGCGCGTGTTCTGGCCGCTTTGCCCTACAGCCCGACAAGTGCCCAGGCGCGCGCGGTCGAGGAAATCGCCGCCGACATGGCCCGCCCGCAGCGGATGAACCGGTTGCTGCAGGGGGACGTGGGTGCGGGCAAGACGCTGGTGGCCTTCATGGCGCTGCTGGTCGCGGTCGAGGCCGGCGGCCAGGGTGTGTTGATGGCGCCGACGGAAATCCTTGCGCGCCAACATCTTGAAGGGTTGCAGCCCCTGGCCGAAAGCGCCGGTGTCCGGCTGGAGATCCTGACCGGCCGCGACAAGGGCGCAGATCGGCGCGCCAAGCTCGACGCGCTGGCCTCGGGCGAGATTGCCATTCTTGTGGGCACCCATGCGGTGTTCCAGGCCGATGTGGCCTTTGCCGATTTGCGGCTGGCCATCGTCGACGAACAGCACCGGTTCGGCGTGCGCCAGCGGCTGGAACTGTCCAAAAAAGGACAGGCGGCGGATGTTCTGGTGATGACCGCCACCCCGATCCCGCGCTCGCTGGCCCTGGCCCAATATGGCGACATGGAGGTCAGCCTGCTGGACGAAAAACCGCCGGGGCGCAAACCGGTGCGCACGGCGGTCATCGGCGACAGTCGGATGGAAGAGGTCATCGACCATCTGCGCCGGGCCATCGCGGAAGGCCGGCAATGTTATTGGGTCTGCCCGCTGGTCGAGGAAAGCGAGGTCATGGACCTCACCGCCGCCGAGGAACGGTTCAAGCTGCTGCGCGCGGCGCTTGGCGAAGGCGTCGTCGGGCTGGTTCACGGTCAGATGCCTCCGGCGGACAAGGACGCCGCCATGGCCGATTTCCAGGCCGGGCAGACGCAGGTTCTGGTTGCGACCACGGTGATCGAGGTCGGGGTGAACGTGCCCAACGCCACGATCATGGTCATCGAGCGGGCCGAGACATTCGGCCTGGCGCAATTGCACCAGCTGCGCGGCCGCGTGGGCCGGGGCGAGGCGGCTTCGACCTGCCTGCTGATGTACCGCGCTCCATTGAACGAGGCCGGGCGCAAGCGGCTCGAAGTCCTGCGCGAATCCGAGGACGGGTTTCGCATTGCCGAGACCGATCTGCAGATGCGCGGCGCCGGTGACCTGATCGGGACCGCGCAATCGGGCCTGCCGGTCTTTCAGGTGGCTGATATCGAACGGCAGGCCGGGCTGATGGCCGTGGCCCAATCCGATGCGCGCAAGCTGTTGGCCGAAGATCCGACGCTGGAAACACCCCGGGGCAAGGCCGCGCGGCTGTTGCTTTGGCTGATGCGGCAGGACGAGGCCATCCGCCTGATCACCGTCGGGTGACCGCGCCCGGGCGACTCGCGCCAATGGGTCGCATGCATACCCCTACGTCACTTTTTCCGCGCCCTGCGGCGGCGGCGTGTTCTCGTTCAACTCATTGATTTCCCTTTCAAGTTCCGCCGAGGACATCCCGCATGTTCCAACGGTGTTCCTATATGTTCTCCGATGTTCTCATTTAGTTCTTGCTTTGCGCCACCCAATATGAGAACAAAGGGTCAACAAAACCTTAACCAGCACCTCACAGGGACCACCGACATGCTCAAGGATCTCAAGGACACGCTTCTGCGCTCTCATGCCACGCTGGCCCAGGATGTGGCCGGATTGTCGGCCCTGGTGGTAATCCTGCTTGTCGGTCTGCACCTGCCGCTGATCGCCTGACCAGAACCGTTTCTGCCTGCGAGCTCGTGCCGGCGCCCATCCGCATCCTGTCCCAAACCGATGCCGAGGGTGACTTGCCTGTCGACCCTCTCAGGGCGTGCCTCTGTCCCTGACCGGCGCCACCCGCATGAGACCCGCACACTTGACCGCCGCCATCCCGCCCGGATGAGCGGCGGTTTTTTCATTTCTGATCAATGGGGTAGGGCGCAGATCCGTCAGGCGCAATTGGCCTGTTCGGCCTGTTCCATCGCCTCGGCCGTGGCCTCCAGCGTCAGCAGGATCGAGGCATGGCGGTTCTTGTAATCGCGTGCGGGCAGCAGGACATCCAGCCCGTCAAAGGGCGCCTCGGGCGCGGGGCCTTCGGATTTCAGCATGGCCTTGAGCTGGTCACGCGCGGTTTCGATCTGCTCGCGGGTACAGCCGATCGCCGCGTCGCCGACAACCGAGGCGGCGGCCTGGCCCAGGGCACAGGCCTTCACGTCCTGGGCGAACTCGGCGATCTTGCCGTCCGCGACCCGCAGATCGACCGTCACGGTCGACCCGCACAACGGCGAGCGGCGCTTGACGCTGGCATCCGGCGCATCGAGACGCCCCAGGTGCGGGATCTCGGCGGCCAGATCCAGGATCCGCGCGGAATAAAGCTTGATCAGGTCCGTATCGCCAGACATGGCTTCCCCTCTGGTAGCGTTCCCCATAGATAGGGCGCGCCTCCCATGCAACACAAGGGTCTTGCCATGAGCTTCTCCGCCGCCTCGCTGGTCTATAACGACGCCGGGCTGATCCCCGCCATTGCCCAGGACGCGACCAGCGGCGAGGTCCTGATGATGGCCTGGATGAACGCCGAAGCCGTCGAAAAGACGTTGCAGACCGGGCGGGTGACCTATTGGTCGCGCTCGCGCCAGTCGTTCTGGATCAAGGGCGAAAGTTCGGGCCACGTGCAGGAACTTGTTGATTTCAGGGTGGATTGTGATCGCGATTGCCTGCTGGTGCTGGTCAACCAGACCGGGCCGGCCTGCCACACGAACCGGCGCAGCTGTTTCTATACCTCCGTGAAGGACGGTGCGGAAATCGAGCTGATGGCGCCGATGACCGACATCTGAGAACGCTCTGTTAACCGGCGAGGGCTACAGTCCGACCATCCGGCGGATGTCTTCGGGTGTCAGACCTTCGTCGCGGTATCTTGAAATCGCCCTGGCGTCATCGCGCTTGGCCAGGCGTTTGCCGGCGTCGTCGCGGATCAGCCGGTGGTGGTGATAGCTGGGCACGGGCAGGCCCAGCAGCATCTGCAGGGCAACATGCAGGGCGGTGGCCTCGAAGAGGTCAGCGCCCCGGATGACATGGGTGACGCTCTGTGCGGCATCATCGACAACCACCGACAGGTGGTACGATCCGGCCATGTCGCGCCGGGCCAGGATCGGGTCGCCGATGCTGCGTGTCAGGGCCATCGGGTCTATGTCATGGGTGCCTGCATGCTCGGGCCCGGTTTCGACAAAGCGCGGCGCGGGCAGGCGGTCGGCTGCGCGACGCATGTTCAGGCGGATGACATCTGACGGTCCACGCTCGGCCATGGGCCTGTGGCGACAGGTGCCGGAATAGATGCGCCCGTCGGGGCCGAATTGCGGCACGCCTTCCTGCGGCGCCCCAGCTGCGGCCTCGATATCGGCCCGCCGACAGCGGCAGGGATAGGTCAGCCCCATGTCGCCCAGCCGCTCCAGCGCCGCGTCATAGGCTGGCCCCCGGTCTGACTGCCGCATGACCGGCTCGGGCCAGTCCAGGCCCAGCCAGCGCAGGTCGTCGTGGATCCGTGTTTCCCATTCCGGGCGCGCGCGCGAGCGGTCGATATCCTCGATGCGCAGCAAGAATACACCGCCCGCAGCCCGGGCCATGTCATGGGCCAGACAGGCGGAATAGGCATGGCCCAGGTGCAGAGGCCCGGTGGGCGACGGGGCAAATCGTGTGGTGAACATGGCTGCTCATCGCATGGGCCAGGAGATTCGTGTAGGGCGGGGTTTACCCCGCCGCGCCAGCTCTCAAGGCTCGCGCCGCACCTTGGCCTGGTGGATCATCAACCAGGCCAGGATGATGAACATCGGATGGGTCAGCCCGCCCGACAGGATGATCGCCGGCACCCAGATGATCAGGACGATGATGCCGGTGATCACCCAACCCGACAGCAGGATCGCCAGCGGCGGAAGGAGGATGGCAAGAAGATAAAGCAAGAGGTGTCCTCGTTACGGGTCGTGATGGTCGGCCTGCACCGGCCGGGTCCTGCCGCGCCCGGGCCGAAATGATCCGGCACCGGCCGTTGAAATACCGGCCTCCGTGCAGCGCCCGGCCGGCAACACGTCAGGCGTGTGTCTCTTGAAACGACAACCAGCGCGCCCAGTCAAGCTTGGCCCGGTCGGTATAGGCCTTGTACCGATCCTTGCGCCCGCGCCGCCCGCCGCGCAGCCCTTCGACCGGCGGAAACAGGCCGAAGTTCACGTTCATCGGCTGGAACGTCTTGGCCTCGGCCCCGCCGGTGATGTGGGTGATCAACGCACCCGAGGCCGTGGTCGGTGGCGGTGGCGGCAGCGATCCGCCGTGCAGCTCGGCCGCGGCCATGCGCCCGGCCAGCAACCCCATCGCCGCGCTTTCGACATAACCTTCGACCCCGGTGACCTGGCCGGCAAACCGGATGTTCGGCCGCGACCGCAGCCGCATCTGGTCGTCCAGCAAGGTCGGGCTGTTCAGGAAGGTATTGCGGTGAATACCCCCCAGCCGGGCGAAACTGGCGTTTTCCAGCCCCGGGATCATGCGGAACACGTCGGTCTGGGCGCCATATTTCATCTTGGTCTGAAAGCCCACGATGTTGAACAGCGTGCCCAGCTTGTTGTCGCGGCGCAGCTGCACGATGGCATGGGCCTTGACGTCGGGCTGATGCGGATTGGTCAGGCCCACGGGCTTCATCGGCCCGTGGCGCAGGGTCTCGCGACCGCGTTCGGCCATCACCTCGATCGGCAGGCAACCGTCGAAATAGCCGGCCGTCTCACCGTCGTGGAACTCGGTCTTGTCGGCCGTAAGCAGCGCGTCGATGAAAGCCTCATAGGTTTCACGATCCATCGGGCAATTCAGGTAAGCCGTGCGCTCTTCCTCGGTCTCGCCCTTGTCATAGCGCGATTGCATCCAGGCTTTCGACATGTCGATGCTCTCGGCATAGACGATCGGCGCGATGGCATCGAAAAAGGCCAGCGCATCGGCCCCGGTCTCGGTCGCAATGGCCTGGCCCAGGGTGGGCGAGGTCAGAGGGCCGGTGGCAAAAATCCAATGGCCCTGGTCGGGCAGTTCGGACACTTCTTCATAAGACACATCGACATTGTCGAGCGCGGTCAGCCGGGCGGTAACCGTCTCGGCAAAGGGATCGCGATCGACCGCCAGCGCGCCACCGGCAGGCAGCCGATGGGTATCTGCGGTGGACATGATCAGCCCGCCACCCTCGCGCATTTCCCAGTGCAACAGGCCGACGGCGTTCTGTTCGTCATCATCCGAGCGGAAGGAATTGGAACAGACCATCTCGCCCAGGTGCCCGGTGCGATGGGCAAAGGTTTCAACCTTGGGCCGCATTTCGTGCAGGACCACGCGAATGCCCTGGTGCGCGGCCTGCCAGGCCGCCTCGGAACCGGCCATGCCGCCGCCGACGATATGAAGGATCTCTGTCATGGACGGCATGTAGAATGCGCCGCGCGCCTTTGCAACGTGCGCCGCGACGCCAGGCTAACATGCCAATCGCAAACAGGACGTTAACGTGGAAGAGGAGGGTCCGGGTCGCCGTGGCAGTGCTGTCGACCGGGAGAGAGTCCGGCTGGAGGGACATTGGGGCCACGGCGACCCCGAGACAGTACCGGGTGCCCCAGGCGCCCTTGGCCATCTTTTGCCATAAACTTGCCAGATTCGACAGCGCCGAAATGGAAACAATCCATTTCCGGCTGGGTCATTGTGATGTCATTGCTGCCAGTCGGGCGGACGTTTCTCGATGAAGGCCGCGATGCCTTCGGCCGTGTCCTTCAACAGCATGTTCTCGGCCATCACCTGTCCAGTATAGGCATAGGCCTCATCCAGGGGCATAAGCGCCTGTTTGTAAAAGGCTTCCTTGCCAATTGACACGGCTGCACCCAGCTTGGCCGCCAGGGTTTCAGCCAGGGCCCGGGTGGCATCGTCCAGCCCGTCGACCGGCGCCACGCGGTTGATCAGCCCCAGGCGCTCGGCCTCGGCAGCTTCGACAAACCCGCCGGTGGTCAGCATTTCGAAAGCTTTCTTGGGTGTAATGTTACGCGACAGGGCAACCATGGGAGTCGAACAGAACAGCCCGATGTTGACGCCATTGACCCCGAACCGCGTGCCCTCGGCCGCAACGGCCAGGTCGCATGTCGCAACCAGCTGGCAGCCAGCGGCCGTGGCGATGCCATGCACCTGGGCGATGACCGGCTGGGGCAGGGCGCGGATCGATTGCATCATCCGCGCGCACCGGTCGAACAGGTCCTGGAAATAGGCCCGCCCGCCATCCTCGGCCTGGCGTCCGGCCTGCATCTGTTTCAGGTCATGCCCGGCGCAAAAGGCCTTGCCCGCGCCCGACAGGACCACAACGCGGATCGATCGGTCGGCCTTCAGGTCGTCCAGCGTGGCCTGCAAGGCGTCCAGCATCTCCTCGCTCAGCGCATTCAGCCGCTCGGGCGCGTTCATCCGCAGATATGCGATGGCCCCGGCGTCACGGCGTTCCAGAATTGTCATGCTCACCCTCCCGTGCGATGCCTGCACCCTAAGGCCAAGCGAGGGAGAGGAAAAGCATGGGGCTTGCATTGGACCGCGAGGCGCTTGGCGCCTACCTGGACGAGGTGTTTCCGCAGGTGCGCGGGCAGTTTTCGGTGGATGAGCTAGCGCCGATGGATATCACCATGCGCCTGCATGTCGGCGACGGCCACCTTAGGCCGGGCGGTACGGTGTCGGGCCCGTCGATGTTCGCCCTGGCCGATGTCACGGTCTACGCGCTGGTCCTGTCGATGGTCGGCCGGCGCGCGCTGGCCGTGACGACCAATTGTTCGATTGACTTCATGCGCAAGCCGGCTTCGGGCTGCGATCTGCTGGCCCGGGGGCGGTTGCTGAAACTCGGCCGGGTGCTGGCCGTGGGTGACGTGCTGATGATGTCCGAAGGCAGCACCACGCCCGTCGCCCGGGCCAGCCTGACGTATTCCATTCCGCCCGACGGCTCGGCCGCAGCGCGCGCCGGCTAGATCAGCTCGCGGAATTCCGGCGGAAGGGTAAAGGCCTGCTCGGGCCGTTTGCCGTCCACAGTGCGGATGCCATAGGCTGCGGGTTTCTCGTTGCGGCGGACCAGCTCGACCTTTCCGTCGATGATATCAGCGGGCCGGGCCTGTCCCAGGTGCGGATTGCGGCGCAGGCGGGCGACGAAATCGCTGTAGACGTCGTCGGCATCCTTCCAATGCTGCTGGTTCTTGGTGTCCGGGTGCTGTTCGCGCACGGCGTCCAGATCAGCGGTCAAGGCTTTGTAACGGCTATCATAATCGACGATGTACTTCAGGTGGAACTGGACCAGGTTCGGGTCCAGCAGCATGTCGGCCTCCTGGTTGGGGCCATATCGCACGGTGCCGTGAAAGCCGTGGATATAAGAGGTGCGCTTGTAGGTCACCATCGGTTTGCACATGTGCGGTGCAAAGACCACATCGTGGTTGATGCGCAGCGGATGCGACAGCGGGGCTTCGGCATCGTCCTTCGGTGCTTCGGGGTCAAATACCTCGGCGGGCACGACGTTCAGCCCGATCGGCGCGCGGGCCATCGTCGGGTCCTGCGCGCGTAGGTAATCGGCAAAACTCATGTCGACGGCCGGGTCGAGGGCGATGAATTCGTCGACATCGGTGAAAACCACGGCGTGATAGGCCGACAGGAAGGCGTCGACCATGTTGGTCACCATCTTGGTGCGCAGCAGCGAGAATGTCTTGTCGAAGGCGCGCGGCAGGACGATGTGGTTCAGCCCCTGGCAGATTTCGCGGTGAACGGGATTGTCGCCGTGGCTGATGACGCAAAGATGCTCGTGGCCGACCAGCCGCCCGTAATGTTCGACCCAGAGTTTCAGCAGCCTCTCGGAGCCGTAAACCATTGTCATGGCCGCGATCTTGTCGGTTTTCATGCCGTTCCCTCGTTCCAGGCGTCGAATCCTGTTCGGGTATATGCGAGGGTGGAAAGCGGGGCAACGTGGCCCGATCCGGCCGGCCGGGCATTGCGTAAAGCGCGGTTGGCGCGTCGGATTACACGTGCGCCGCGACGCATTCGGCAGGGCACGTGGTCCATGGTCGATGTTTGCCGGTGACCCCGGTGATGCGATTTTGAACGATGCACAGTCTGGCCCGGGTGAGCGACGTCATGGTTGGCTTGGGTGAACGGTGCGCTTTTGGGCCCAGGCCTTTGGCGGCAGGCGCCTGGACAACCGGGCGATGACAACCGGGCGATGGCTCGCCCGGTCGATCTCGGGTCAGGGCAGCAGCCTGCGGACGTAGCCGGGCAGGGCAAAGGCCGCCTTGTGGACCTCGGGCGTATAATAATCGGTCTGCAGCCCCGCCTGGATAAAGCGGGTCTCCAGAACGGCCAGGTCGACGGCGCGGGCGTCGCCGTCGGTGGCCCAGCCAAAGGCCATCGGTCCGCCCGCATAGGTCGGAACGGTGGCCAGATAGCAGCCCCAATCGGCAAAGAGCGCCTTGAAGGCGCGCAGCGTGTTGGTCAGCTCTTCTCCTTGCTGGAAGGGCACGCCGTTTTGGGTGACAAGGATGCCGCCGGGAGCCAAGGCCTGTTGCGCGTGACCATAGAAGGTATCCGTGAACAAAACCTCACCGGGACCGATGGGATCGGTGCTGTCGACGATGATCACGTCGAACGTGCCGCCGGGCGCCTTCATGAAATCCGCACCATCGGCAATGACCAGGTTCAGGCGGGGATCGTCAAAGGCGCCCTGGCTGAGCATGGGCAGATAAGTCTTTGAAAACTCAACCACACCGGCGTCGATTTCCACCATGGTCACATGTTCGACGGACGCGTGCCGCAAAACCTCGCGGGCCATGCCGCCATCACCACCGCCGATGATCAGCACGCGCTTGGCGGCGCCATGCGCCAGGATCGGCACATGGGTCAGCATCTCGTGGTAGATGAAATTATCGCCTTCGGTCGTCTGCACGACGTCATCCAGCGTCAGGACACGGCCGAAGCGATTGTTCTGAAACACTTTCAGTCGCTGATGCTCGGTCTCGCTGTCATACAGCAACTCGTCGATCGAAAGCGCCTGGGCATATTCGGGATAGAGCGTTTCCTTCATCCACTCGGTCATGCCGCGACCTCCGGTGCCTCGACGAGGCCTTCGCCGCGCCGCAGCTCCTTGACCCGCACATCCGCGGTGCCGAAGGCCGCTTTCAGCACATCGACGGCCTTCCAGGGCTGGGCATCGCCGCACATGAAGACGTCGAAGGCGCCATAGCCAATTTCGGGCCAGGTGTGGACCGAGATATGGCTTTCGGCCAGCACGGCCACGCCGCTCACGCCCTGGGGGCTGAACTTGTGCGTATGAATGTGCAGCAGCGTCGCGCCACATGTATCGACACAATCGCGGAAGGCCTGCTGGATGCGATCTTCGTCGTCCAGCCCGTGGCCATCGACCACTTCGATGATCAGATGAGTTCCGGCAAAGACCGCGCCGTCACGCCGGATGAAGTGATCCTCGCGGTCACTGTCCAGCGGGCTGAGCGGTGTTTGCAGGCCGGCATCATTCGCCGGCACGGCAATGTCGCCGTCAAAGACGACATTCGAATCAATGGTTTGCATGCAAGCGGTCACACCGCGTGCGGTATCTTCCTCATGGGCGCCTGTCTCCAGACCGATCCCCAGTTGGAAGAGGTTGGCGTCCTTCATGGCGCTCCCCTTCGTTCCAGCAGATAACAATCCGGCGGTCCCTTAGCGCCCCCCCTTGCGGGGTTGGGATCGGTTCCGCAACGAGGGCGGACCTAGGGCCTGTCTCCGACTCGATCAAGGATTTTTTCGCTGCACCGGCAAAAAAGCGCGTTGGCGTTGGCGGGCGGATGTCAGGCGTGTTGGGTGGGCTTGCTACAATGTTGGATAGGGGGGCATTGTATCGTTTGTTCGGGTGGCCCGTGGTACAATTGTGCAGGGATCATGGTGTAAACGCGGAGTTGGCCCATCGCGTCGATCCGCGGGTTCAGGGCGCAAGAGGTCGCATGAAACAAAAAAGGCCGGGCAATGCCCGGCCAGGAAGAGGTCCTGTAAAATCAGTGGCCTCGGGGAGATGTGTTCAGGCCATCCAGAAGGGCCGGCGGGCTTCCTTCTGGGCCTCGCTCCGGGTCACGCCAATATCGGCGAGCATGTGATCCTCGAGCCGCGCCAGGTCGTTTCGGGTGCGTTTTCGGGTATCCCAGAGCGTAATGACCGCAGCCACCTTCACAGCGAACAGAGCGGTCAGCGGCAGGCGAGGGGCTGCGGCGAGCGGCGACAAGGTCCGTGTGGTCAGGGTGCGTGTCATTGGAACATCCTTTCGATTGTATTGACACAAAGGGTCATTATTCGGTACATTATCTTGATACGCTCGCAGATGTACCAAAGCCAGAGAAACATTGTGATGGATACAATTTGGTCGGCTCCTCTGAAAAACGTCAAAGGGCCGAAATACGAACTGGTCGCGGAAAAGATCCGGAAACGCATCGCGTCGGGTGTCCTGGTGCCGGGCGCCAAGCTGCCGCCGGTGCGCGAGCTGGCCTATCGGCTGGGCATCACGCCGGGCACCGTGGCCCGGGCCTATGGGGTACTGACCGATGAGGGGCTGTTGCAGGGCGAGGTGGGCCGGGGCACATTCGTGGCACATCCGCCGCCCGAGCCTGACCCGGAATACATCGCCGCCGGGCCGCTGGAGGTTGACGTCATCGCCCATGGCACCGGCCTGTTCGACAATGATGACGTCAATCTCTTTTCGCCGCATCTGCCCAGTGTCGGCCAGGCCCGGCTGATCCGCGAATTGCTGGCCCGCGTGGCCGAAGACCCGCCTTCGGGCCTGATGCATTACCCCAGCCGTGCCAATTCGCGCCCGGCGCGCGAGGCCGTGGCCCGCTGGCTGGCCGATGCGCCGATCGGAACAGTGGGGGCCGATGACATCGTGCTGACCAATGGCGGCCAGAACGGCATTTCGCTGGTGCTGCAGGCCACGTTGCGCGGGCGGCGGCCGGCGATCCTGGTCGAAGACCTGTCCTATCCGGGCTTCCGTCGGGCGGCCGAACTGCTGCGCGCCGATGTCATCCCCGTGGCCATGGATGGCGAAGGGCTGATCCCCGAAGCGGTGGAAGCCGCGGCCCGGGGCTGTGACGCGCAGGTGCTGTGTACCTCGCCGGAAATCCACAATCCGACATTGATCACCACGCCGCTGCATCGCCGCAAGGCGCTGGCCGAGGTGGCGCGCAAGCTGGACCTGCAGATCCTGGAAGACGATTGTTACCAGATGCGCCGGGCGGTCACGCCGTCCTATCGCGTACTGGCGCCGGAACGCGCGTGGTATGTCGCCTCGCTGTCCAAGAGCCTGACCCCCGCCTTGCGCGTGGGGTTCGGCGTGGCCCCCGAAGGCGCGGCCGCCGCTCTGCGCCGGGCGGCGGAACACGGGTTCTTTGGCCTGGCCACGCCGATGACCGACCTGACCGAGATGCTGCTGAGCGACCCGCGCGTGCAGGGCCTGGCCGATCACGTGGCCGGAGTTGTCGGCCGCTACGTGCAAAGCGCGGTCAACATCCTGGGCCGCTACGATCTGAAATGGCGGGAAGAAGCCGCGTTTCTCTGGCTGGAACTGCCGCAGGGCTGGCGGGCCGGAGCCTTTTGCCGGGCCGCCGAGGCGCGCGGCGTGCAACTGCGCTCGGCCGAGGATTTCGCCCCGCGCAACGCCAACACGCCCCATGCGGTGCGCTTTGCCGTCAATGCCGGCATCCCGCTGACCCGGTTCGAAGACGCGTTGCACCGCCTGCGCGACCTGCTGGACAACCCGCCGGAGCGGATCGAGGTGTAGAAATGTGGGGTATATAGATACCTAAATTGCAAGCCATTGTTTTGGAGTGATTAAATCTGGTTTGTGCGTATTGACGGGCGACGCGCTTGTCTTGTACATCGCCCCATCCAATATCGGACCGGCCCGCAAGGTGCCGGTCTTTCCAATCAAAACCAGGGCTGACCTGTTATGAAAACCTTTTCTGCAAAACACGCAGACATCGACAAGAAATGGATCCTGATCGACGCCGAGGGCGTGGTTCTGGGCCGTCTTGCCTCGATCGTCGCGATGCGCCTGCGCGGCAAGCACAAGGCGACCTTCACCCCGCACATGGACATGGGCGACAATGTCATCGTCATCAACGCCGACAAGGTGCAGATGACCGGCAAGAAGCGTGAAGAACACTTCTACTGGCACACCGGCCACCCCGGCGGGATCAAGAGCCGCACCAAGCAGCAGATCCTCGAAGGGGCCCACCCCGAGCGCGTGGTCTTCCAGGCCGTGAAACGCATGCTGCCGGGCAATCGCCTGTCCCGCCAGCAGATGACCAACCTGCGCATCTATGCCGGCGCCGAGCATCCCCACGAGGCGCAAAGCCCCGAAGTGCTCGACGTCAAGGCGATGAACAAGAAGAACACCCGGAGCTGAGACGGATGGCTGAGGAAATCAAATCGCTCGAAGGCCTCGAAGCGGCCGTGACCGAGACCGGCGCCGTTGCTGCTGCCGAAGAAGAAATCAACCGCGAACCCGTGCGTGACAGCCTGGGCCGCTCCTATGCCACCGGCAAGCGGAAGGACGCCGTCGCACGCGTCTGGATCAAGCCGGGTTCGGGCAAGGTGACCGTGAACGGCAAGGAAATCCAGGTGTACTTCGGTCGCCCGGTGCTGCAGATGATCCTGCGCCAGCCCTTCACCGTGGCCGGTGTCGAAGGCCAGTTCGATGTGATGGCAACCGTCAAGGGCGGTGGTCTGTCGGGCCAGGCCGGTGCGGTCAAGCACGGCATCTCGAAGGCGCTGCAGCTCTATGATCCGTCGCTGCGCCCCGCGCTGAAAGCCGCCGGCTTCCTGACGCGCGACAGCCGCGTCGTCGAACGGAAGAAATACGGCCGGGCCAAGGCTCGCAGGAGCTTCCAGTTCTCGAAGCGCTGATCCTGTCGGATTGGACAAGAATTTGGGGGTCGCCTTTGGGCGGCCCCTTTGCTTTTGCACCCATGCCGCTGGCCCTTGGCGGCCGGTCGGGCTATGTGGGCGGCAAGGAAACGGGCGGCAGGCAGGGGCAGCGCCATGGGCAGCAATCTGGTCGAGCGGGTGAAACGGCTGATGGCCCCCTGGCCGGAGGTGCGGCCCGACACGTTCATCCTGTGGGAACCCTGTTCCAAAAGCCATGGCGAGATCGTGCCGGGCTATGCGCGTTACCTGCGCGACCTGGGCTTCGACGTGCTGGTGCTGATGACCCCGGCGCGGCTGGACGAAGGGCTGTTCGCGCGGTTCGATCCCACGGGCATCCGCCATGGCGGGCTGAGCCAGCGCCAGATCCGGCGGTTCGTGCAGCGGCCCGAGATCCGGCAGGCGGCCGGCATCCTGGTGACCACGGCCGGCAAGCTGCCCGACGGGCCCGACGGGGCGGTCGACCTGGCCCGGGTGTTCGGCCAGACACGGCCCGATCGCGTGCTTCTGGTCGAGCATGACGCCCGGCCGCGCATCGATTGCGGCGCCTGGGACCCGCAAACGATCACCCTGCGCACACTCGATTACAAGGGCGCCCGGTCGGTCGTGGTCAACCCGCATGATTTCGGCACGGTCCGCCACGGGCCGCGCAATGGCGACCGGACGGTCTTTGTCATGGTCGGCGCGCTGCGGGCCAAGCGGGGCAATGCGCCGCTGGTCTACCAGACGGCCGAAAGGCTGATCGCCGGCGGGCGGCGCAATTTCGAGATACGGGTCATTGGCAAGCCCGGGCGCGATCCGGTGCCCGACGCCCTGCGCGACCATGTCGTGCCCTTGGGCCGGCTGCCATTTGACCGGCTCTACGACGAGGTCGAGGCGGCCGATTTCCTGCTGACCTCGTTCCAGGCCGACAATCCCGACCATGATTTCTATCGCACCGGCGGCACGTCGGGCGCGTTCCAGCTGGCCTATGGTTTTGCCAAGCCGATCCTGTTGCAAGAGGCCTTTGCCCGGCTGACCCGGTTCAACGCGACCAATGCGCTGGTCTATGGCGATGACGATGGGCTGATGGGGGCCATGGCCCGGGCCACCGACATGGATGCCGGGACCTATGCCGCGCTGCAGGCGGGGATGGAGGCCACGGCCACGGCGATCTATGAAAGCTCGCTGGTCAACCTGAGAGGGCTGGCCTGTGACGGATGACCGCCGCGAGATGCAGGAGGGCAGGGTGAAGAGCCCCGAGGAACAGACTGAAATTCCAGTCATTTTCTGTTTTGATGATCGTATCCTTCTGGGCGCCGGGGTCAGCATGCTGTCGATGCTTGATGCCGCCGCGCCGGGCACGACCTATGACATCCATATCTTTCACCCGGGGTTCGGCCCGGCAATCCGCGGCGGGTTTGACAGCCTGGTTGCCGGCACGCGCCACAAGATCGCCTATCACGAGATCGCGCCCGAACGGTTCGAAGGCGTGCCGAAGAACAAGGGCAGCTGGACCGAGATCGTCTATTACCGGCTGCTGGCGCCCGAGGTGCTCGACGGGCTGGACAAGGCGATCTATTCCGATGTCGACGTGTTCTTTACCCGCGACATGGGCGCGGCCTTTGCCACCGACCTGGCATGCGATGGCGGCGCCGATTGGGCGGGCGTGGCGGCCGAGGGCAATGGGCCGCAAAACGTGACGCATCGGCATTTCCCGGAAAACCCAAAGGATACCATATATTTCTCGGGTTTCATGGTGATGAACCTTGAACGCATGCGCCAGCGCGGGGCGGTGGGGCGCTATTTCGACGTGATCGAGGAGATGGGCGATCGGCTGAAGTTCTTCGACCTGGACATTCTCAACATCGCGACCGACCGCATCCGCCGGCTGCCCTTTGATTACGTCGTGCTGGAAGACGTCTACGAGACCGAGGACATCACCGCCTCGCGCGATTGGGCCTACCTGCAATCGGTCTATACGCTGGCCGACCTGGAGGCCGCGCGGGAGGATCCGGCGATCCTGCATTACGCCGGGCGGCGGGGCAAACCCTGGCAACGGCGGGTGGTGCCGGCCTATTACCGGGCGGTGGTGGCGCGGCTGCCCCGGGTGTTGCGGCGGACGACCTTTCGCGACTGGCGCAAGCGCTGGATCGGGGCCAAGGGCCGGCGGCGTTATCCCTGGCGCTCGGCGCTCTAGGGCGGGCGTGGCTCCCCCGGGCGGACGCGGCGCGTCCCCCCGGTGTCGCGGTTTTCAGGTGTCGCGGGTGTCAGGCGTCGGGGGGGATCAGGCCGAGCCCGCGCAGGTAGATGCCGATGCCGGTTTCCAGAAGATCCTCGGGCGGAAAGGGCGATTGCGCGCCCGGACCGCGGGCATAAAGCTCGACCACGCCATGGCTCATCGCCCAGATATGGGCCGAGAACATCGACGGTGGGGGCCGGCGTTCGGGCGGGATATGTTGCGACAGATCGGCCGCGGCCTGTTCCAGAACGGCCCGTGCCCGGGCCGCCGCAGCGGCCAGGCCCGGCACGCGGTTGGCCGAAATACCGCTTTCGAACATGGCGATGTAATGGCCCGGATACTTGCGCGCAAAGGCCAGGTAGGCCCGGCCGGTCGCCTCGAAGGCGGCCAGGGCCGAAGGCTGGCCGGTGTCATAGGCATATTGGATCACGTCGGCGAAAATCTCGTAGCCCTGCCGGGCCACCTCGGCGATCAGGTCCTCGCGGCCTTCGAAATGGCGGTAGACGGCGGCCGGCGTGACCCCGGCTTCCTTGGCGGCCTGGCTCAGCGTGAACCCGGTGGGGCCCTTTTCCTCGATCAGGCCAAGCGCGGCCTCGACCAGCGCCTGGCGCAGGTTGCCGTGGTGATAGCCGCGTTTCTTAGGCATCCCAGATGTCCGGGCCCCCGCAGATGGCCGGATCGGGCGGGCCGAGGGCCTTGGCGTCCTTGCCGTCGTAATCCAGCGCGGCCAGCACGTGGCGGATGGCCGCCAGCCGGGCGCGGCGCTTGTCGTCGCTGCGCACCACGGTCCAGGGCGAGCGGCTGTCATGCGACCGGGTCAGGGTTTCGAGGATGGCGGCCGAATATTCATCCCATTTGCCCAGCCCCTCGACATCGATCTGGCTGAGTTTCCAGTGTTTCAGCGGGTCCTGTTCGCGGGCCAGGAACCGGCGCAGCTGTTCGGCCCGGCCGACATTGAGCCAGAGCTTGAACAGCCGGATGCCATCCCCGACCAGGGCCTGTTCAAAGGGCATCACCTGGCGGAAGAACCGTTCGCGCTCCTCTTCGCCGCAAAAGCCGAAGACATGTTCGACCACGCCGCGATTGTACCAGGACCGGTCAAAGAACACGATCTCGCCGGCCGAGGGCAAGTGGCTGATATAGCGCTGGAAATACCATTGCGACGCCTCGGCATCCGAGGGTTTCGACAACGCCACGACCCGGGCGCCGCGCGGGTTGAGGTTCTCGCGGAAGCGCTTGATCGTGCCGCCCTTGCCGGCGGCGTCGCGGCCTTCGAAGAGGATGGCAATGCGCTGGCCCGTGGCCTTGGCCCAGGCCTGCATCTTGACCAATTCGACCTGCAGCGCGTCATGGGCGGCGTCATAGGCTTTGGCATCGAGGCGGGCGTCGTAGGGATAGCCCGGATCGATGATGTCCTTGGATTTCGCCCCCTTGATCCGTTCGCGGATCTCGTCGGGGGCGGAGGCGGCGTAAAAGGCGCTGATGGCACCGTCGAAGGGCAAGGCCATGGGGCGGATCCTCGGGCTGGTCGTTGACCCTATATGGAATGTTAATCGGGTTTACGCAAATCCGCGCGCAGGGCGGCGCGGTCGATGGCGGCGATGGTGGCGGCGGGATCGGCATGATGGACCATGTGGCCGATCCCGGGCAGCAGGGTCAGCCGGGCGCCGTCGATCTGTCCGGGCAGCGGGCGGGCGTGCAGGTCGGGCGAAACGGTGGTGTCGGCCTGGCCATGCAGGATTTCGACGGGCACGGCAATGCGGTCATAGGCCGGCACCAGCGCGGTGATCTGGTCGAGCAGGCCGGCGCGCTGGCGGGCGGTGGCGCGCAGGGACGCGCGGCGCAGGGTCAGGCCCGGCGCCACGGCACGGGCATAGCCCGGCGGCGGATCCTGGGGCGCGAAGATGCCGGCGATGGTGCGGCTGACGTAATCCTCGGAGACAAAGGCCGTCATCAGCGGCACGACCACGGCCTTGCCCAGCGGGTGGGACGTGATGGCATAAAGCCGGGGCAGGTCGCGCGGCCAGGGGTTGGACGGCGCGGCCACGGTCACCAGCGCGGACAGTCGGTCGGGCAGGTGGGCCGCCCAGGCCAAGGCCACCGCCCCGCCATAGGATTGCCCCATGACGATCGGCCGCTCGGCGCCCAGCAACCGCGCGGCCCCGGCCAGGATGCGCGCCTGGTCGACGATGGTGGCGCCGGTTTCGGGCGCGGTGGAATAGCCCATGCCCGGCCGGTCAAAGACAATGACCCGATAGCGACTGGCCAGCCGTGGCGCCAGGTCCAGCGTCATGTCGCGGGTGTTGCCCCCGGTGCCATGGATCAGCACGACATCCGGCCCCTGGCCCATGACAACCGCGTGGACCTGCTGGCCTTCGACCTGCAGCAAACGGCCTTCGGGCGGCCAGGTCGCCTCGGCCCGGGCTTCGTTGCGCGCGGCCCGCCACAGCACCAGGGCCGTGGCCAGCAATAGGACGATCACCAGCGCGATCAGCCCGAGGCCCAGGGCCTTTGCCATCATTCCTCCGCTCAGATGCGCAGGTCGACCGAACTGACGCCGATCTGCGAAATGTCGTATGGCGTGGTCAGATAGATCTCGGACAGCCAGTTTCCATAGAGCAGGTGGGCATGGCTGCGCCAGCGGTTGAGCGGCGGGCGGGTCGGGTCGTCGTCGGGGTAATAGTTGCGCGGCACGTTGATCGGCTCGCCGGCGGCAACATCGCGGTCATATTCCTGTTTCAGCGTGTCGCTGTCATATTCCAGGTGGTTGAAGATATAGAGCGCGCGCCGGCCCGGGTCCTGCACCAGGCAGGGCCCGACCTCGTCCGAGCCCAGGAGCGTGATCAGCCCTTCGCCCCGGTCGATCTCGTCCTGGCGCATCTCGGTCCAGCGGCTGACCGGCACGACGAAATCATCGGCAAAGCCGCGCAGGTAGGGCGAGGCCGGGGCCAGGTTCTGGTGGCGGAAACAGCCAAAGGCCTTGGCATCCAGCATGTGCTTGTCGATGCCGTGGAAGTGCCGGATCATCGCCATGGCGCCCCAGCAGACCCCGAAGGTCGAATGCACATGGGTCTGGGTCCAGTCGAAGATCCGCGCGAGTTCGTCCCAATAGGTCACGTCCTCGTAATCGAGATGCTCGATCGGCGCGCCGGTGATGATCATGCCGTCGAACTTCTCGCCGCTGGCCTCGACCTCGGCGAAATCGGTGTAAAAGCTGTCCATGTGCTCGGCCGAGACATTGCGCGACAGATGGTCGGTCATCTTCATCAGCGTCAGCTCGACCTGCAACGGCGTCGCGCCCAGCAGCCGCGAGAACTGCGTCTCGGTCTGGATCTTCTTGGGCATCAGGTTGAGCAGGCCGATGCGCATCGGCCGGATGTCCTGCTGCGCCGCCCGGTCCTCCGGCATGACCATCACGCCCTCGCTCTGCAGGATGCGATAGGCGGGCAGGTCGGAGGGCAGTTTGATGGGCATCGGGCAGGGTCCTTGGACGTTTGCGGAAGTCCGGCTTATCCCTCGCGTGCGCGCTTCTCAAGGGCGTCGGCGATCAACTCTGTGAATTCGGCCTCGGTGCCCACGTCGCGCACGTCGTCGGCCGAGACGGTCACACCCCAACGGGCCATGGCCCGATAGCGCGGCTGGCGATGGGCGAGGGCCTGGGCATAGGTCCAGCGGATGAAGGTATCGGGATCGACCCGGCCGGCGGGCAGGCCGGTTTCGGCCAGATAGCTGTCCCACATGCGGGCCAGAAATTGCGGCTGATAGGCCATGGGCTTGGGCGCCCGGTCGAACCGGCGCACCAGCTCTTCGGTATGGGCGTCCGAACCTTCGATCCAGATCATCAGGCAATGCTGGGCCAGTTCGCTCAGCAGCGGATCGTCGGGGTTGTCGGGATCGGCCCATTCGCAGATCGACCCGCCGGTGTCGCAGATGAAATGCGGATAGCCATACAGCCGCTCGGCCCGTTCGATGAAATAACCGGTATCCATCAGGGCCTTGATCTCGGCCTGTTCGAACTGGTCCTGGCGGCGGCGGTATTCGTCGATCTCGACCCCGCCCTTGTCGGGGTCGCCGGGCTTGCCCAGGTAGGCCGACACGGGCTGGAGGTTCTGAAAGGTGATGTTGGATCCGATATAGATCGAATCCGTCAGCAGCAGCTCGCGCAGGAACGGCACCTTCATCGCCTCGGCCTTGGCGTTGTCGGCGATGTATTCGCCCATGTAGCGCGTGCCGATGCGGTAATCGATGGAATAGTGGAACCAGCTGCCCTGGTCGCGCAGCATCTGCGACAGGTAGGTCTTGCCCAGCCCGGACATGCCGAAGAAGAGGATCCGCTTGCGGTCGGCCGCCCGCCATGCCGCGGCACTGTCGTAGATCATCGAAGCCCTTCTTTGCCCTGCGTCTTTCCGTTCGGGCTTCCTTAATACGGCGCGGCCGCCGTGGAAACCGGTCAGTTGCGGCGAGGCGGAAAGACCTGTTGCAGGATGCCCGCCAGGATCAGGTAGACCGAGGTCAGCACCAGCCCCCAATGAGCCCAGCTCTGGGGATGGAAATCGACCCAGGCCGCCCAGCCGGCAAAAAAGGTCCAGGCCAGGGCCATTGGCAGCGACAGCGCCCGCCAGCGTCGGGTGCGCACGGGGTGGATGAATTTCAGCGGCAGGAACATGGCCAGCGCCAGCAGCACGACCAGCGTCAGGATGACCCAGAAATCGGGCTTGAGCGCAAACAGGACGATGACCAGCATGTTCCAGCAACCGGGGAATCCCTGGAAGGAATTATCATCTGTTTTCATACGCGTATCGGCGAAATACATGGCCGAGGCAAAGGTCACGACAATGATCGCCACCCAGCCCGTCCAGCCCGGCAGCAAGCCCGATTTGAACAGCGCGAAGGCCGGGATGAAGACATAGGTCAGGTAATCGATGATCAGGTCCAGCAGCACGCCGTCAAAGCGCGGGGCATTGGATTTCACATCGTACTTGCGCGCCAGCGGGCCGTCGATGCCGTCGACGGCAAAGGCCACGACCAGCCAAAGGAACATGATGGACCATTGCGACTGGACGGCGGCCAGCATGGCCAGCATGGCAAAGACCGCGCCGGTGGCGGTCAGCAGGTGGACGCAGAGCGCGCGCCTGCGCGGCGCTTCGGGATGATCGGCGATTGTCATTGAACCGTCATGCTCGATTCGGCCGGCAAGCGCAAATGCCAGTCGTTCACTCTGGCGCGTTCAACGCATCCGTCGCGCGACGCGGCCGGGTGGCGCGGGGCCACAGGCGGGGCCGGCGCCCGTTGATGACCAGCAGCCCCAGTGCCAGCAGGCCAAAGCCCGCAAACGAGGTCGGCTGCAACGTCTCGCCCAGGACCAGCGCGCCCAGCACGATGGCGATCGGCGGAATGATCAGCGTGACGATCAGCAGGTTGCCGGCTCCGACCATCGCCAGCACGCGGTAATAGAGCAGGTAGGCCGCCGCCGTGCCCAGGATCGAGGCATAGCCGATGGCGCCCCAGGTCCGCGGCTGCAGGTCGAACCGCGGCATGCCGTCGATCAGCAGCGTGGCGGGCAAGAGCAGCAGGCTGGCCCCGGTCAACATGCCCGCGGCGGCGACCTCGGGGCGCAGCCCGCCCAGCGTGCGCCGGGCCCAGGCCCCGGCCAGCGCATAGGACAGCGTGCCGGTCAGCACGGCCAGCTGGGCCAGCGAGCGGGGATCGAACCCGCGCAGCGCCTCGGGCCCGATGGCCAGCGCCACGCCGCCCAGTCCCAGCGCCACCCCGGCCAGCTTGCGCGCGCTCAGCCGTTCATCGGGAAAGACCAGCGCCGCGACCAGCACGCCAAACAGCGCCGTCGCCCCGTTCAGGATCGCCGTCAGCCCGCTCTCGATCGTCAGCTGGCCCCAGGCGAACAGCCCGAAAGGTATGATATTGTTGAGCAATCCCATGACCAGAAAGGCGCCCCAGGTGCCAAGATCACGCGGCACATGCAGCCTTTTGACCGCCACCCAGAGCCACAGCGCAAGGGCGGCCCAGAAGGTGCGATGCAACACGTTGGTCAGGACGGGGACTTCGTCCAGCGCCAGCCGGACAGCAAGGAACGTGGCCCCCCAGATCAGCGCCAGCAGGCCAAGTTCGGTCCAGGCGCGGGGGGTGAAAGAGATCTGGTCGCGTGTCATCATGCGCCCAGCTAGCCCGGGCCGCCGCTCGTGGGCGACCCGGTTGTTGCGCTATCGCCCGGGGACAGGATCCGGGCGATGGCAGGCGTCGGGCAGGATCAGAAGTTGTAGCCGATCTTGATGCCCGCGCCGATCGCGGTGTTGTTGTCAAAGGACGAGGTCGCGAAGGGCGTGCGCGACACGACGGTTTCCGCGTCGCCGATCCAGGCCAGGTTGACCCCGCCGGACACGCTGAACCGGTCGCGGGTGTATTTCACGCCGACCGTCACGCCGAACAGCCCGTCATGGGGGCCGAGGTTCGTCGTGTAGCCACCGACGGCCGGCTCATAAGTCAGCGCCACCGAGCCCGACCAGGTGTCGTTGAATTTCCGTCCCACACCAACGGTATAGGTGGTGTAATTGCCGTTGTAATAGACGATCGGCGTGCCCAGCAGGTTCTCGTAGACCGGCGGCGTGATCGTGAAATCGGCCCAGTTCACCCAGCGCACGCCACCAAACAGCAGCGTGTCGGCGGCGATGCCGGTCTGGAAATCAAAGTTGATCGCCTCGGGCGTCTCCAGCGAGGTCGGGCTGGTCGATGTGCCGGTCAGGGCGGTGTATTCGGTGACCTCGGTGTCATGTTTGACCTTCGAGAAATAGGTCAACGCCACGCGCAGGGCGATTTCCGGTTTCTCGTAGGCCGCGCCGACCAGGTAGCCAAAGGACGTGTCGGTCGGGCTGCTGGCGGTGTAGCCGGCGAAATAGGGGATCGCCACGTCGGCCGAAATGGCCTGGGCGCGCAGGCCGGCATGCACGCTGAACCCACCGTCGAACTTGTAGCGCAGGATACCTGTGATGGCGTTGCTTTCGAATTCCGCCGTCGAGCCGCCAAAGACATAGCCCGTGCCGGTCGGATAGCTGACATCCGCGCCATAGGGCTGGTCAAAGATCAGCGCCAGGCTGATGCGGTCGTTGATGTCGGTCTTGTAGGCCGCGCCGAAGCGCAGGTAATTTTCGGTCAGATTGCCCGAATCGGCGCCCAGTGCCGAGCCGGTGACATCCGGATAGACCGAGCCGAAGGACAATTCGGCATAAGACCCACTTTCGCCGCCGGTTTCGAACAGCGGGGCGATGCTTTGCCCGGACCGGTCGATCCCGCCGGCATGCGACATCGATGCGACAAGGCATCCCGCCGAAGCAAGTGTCAGATAACGCTGCATGATTTCCTCCCAATTGACGTAGAAGGATACTAGGTCACCCTTGGTTTAGGCAAGCATGACCACACGGAATAACAAAAATGACGTGCGGGAAGGACACACGCAACATTGTTGCGCCCCAGACGTCATGCCCCGGCGGTGGCGGCATCCCGGCGCTTGCGGTTTTCTGCCAGCAAATTGATGTAATTGCCCGCGAAAATGACGATGGCCCCGACAAAGACCCAGATATCCAAGGGTTCCTGGTACAGCAGCATGCCGACGATGGCGATGGTCGGCACCCGGGCAAAATCGATGGGGATGACAAAGGTGGCCGGGGCGATGGCCAGGGCGTTGGCAACGCAGAAATGCGCGAGCAGGCCGGCCAGCGCGACCAGGATGACCCAGGGCAGGGCGCGGGCGTCGGGCAGGGTGATGTCGAAATCGAACCCGGCGGCGATCAGGCCCAGGACCAGTTGCATCAGGGTCAGCCAGAACAGGATGCAGCCGATCGATGCCGTGCGCGTCAGGCGCTTGGTAAAGATCGTGGTAAAGGCAAAGCAGATCGCGGCCGATGCGGCGCAGAGCACGCCCAAGTTCAGCTGTTCGGCGCCCGGGCGCACGACGATCAGGATGCCGGCAAAGCCCAACGCCGCGGCCAGGCTGCGCACGGCGGTCAGCCGTTCGCCTAGCAACAGCGGTGACAGCAGCAGAACCCAGATCGGCTGGGTGAATTCCAGCGCAAAGACCTGGGCCAGGGGAATCATGGTGATGGCGAAGAACCAGAGGTTCTGGCCGGTGAAATGAGCCGCGTTGCGGGCCAGGTGCAGGCCCAGACGGTCGGTCGTGACCGAAGCCCATTTGCCGGTGACGGTCAGCACCGCGGCGACGATCATCAGGCCGAACAGCGAGCGGTACATCATCAGCTCGAACGTATCGAGCTGAACGCTGACTTCGCGCCCGGCCACCGCCATTGATGAAAACGACGCGATGGCGCCGATCATCCAGGCGGCCGCGCGCCCGGGTCTGTCTTCGCTCTGGTTCATCCGCTCCTCCGGCCCGGTCGGCCCGGATCCCTGCGCTACATCATCGGTCGGGGATCACTCCCACTCGATGGTGCCCGGAGGTTTGGAGGTGATGTCATAGGTCACGCGGTTGATGCCCTGCACCTCGTTGATGATCCGCGTGGCGGTTTCGCCCAGGAATTCATGGGTGAACGGATAATAGTCCGCCGTCATGCCATCGACCGAGGTCACCGCGCGCAAGGCGCAGGCGTAATCATAGGTGCGCCCGTCGCCCATCACGCCAACGGTGCGCACGGGCAGCAGCGCCGCAAAGGCCTGCCAGATTTCGTCGTAAAGGCCATGTTTGCGGATCTGGTCGATGTAAACCGCATCGGCCTTGCGCAGGATTTCCAGCTTGTCGCGGGTGATCTCGCCCGGGCAGCGGATGGCCAGGCCGGGCCCCGGGAAGGGATGGCGACCGATGAAATGGGCGGGCAGGCCCAGCTCGCGACCCAGCGCGCGGACCTCGTCCTTGAACAATTCGCGCAGCGGCTCGACCAGCTTCAACCCCATCTTCTCGGGCAGGCCGCCAACATTGTGGTGCGACTTGATCGTGACCGAGGGGCCGCCCGAAAAGGACACCGATTCGATGACATCGGGATAGAGCGTGCCCTGCGCCAGGAACGAGACATTGCCGATCTGATTCGCTTTTTGCTCGAAAACTTCGATGAAAAGCCGGCCGATTGTCTTCCGCTTTGTTTCCGGGTCGGAAACATTCTCCAGCGCGCCGATGAAGAGATCCTGCTCCTGGGCGTGGATCAGCTCCATGTTGTAATGGTCGCGGAACATGGTCACGACCTCGTCGGCCTCGCCCTGGCGCAGCAGGCCGTGATCGACGAAAACGCAGGTCAGCTGGTCGCCGATGGCCTCGTGGATCAGCACCGCCGCGACCGAGCTGTCGACCCCGCCGGACAGGGCGCAGATGACCTTGGCGTCGCCCACCTGGTCGCGGATCTTCTGCACCGCTTCCTCGCGATAGGCACCCATGGTCCAGTCGCCGGAAAAACCGGCCAGGCGGACGAAATTGGCGTAAAGCCCGGCGCCGCGCGGGGTGTGGTGCACCTCGGGGTGGAACTGCACGGCAAAGAAGTTGCGCGACAGGTCGGCGGTGACGGCAAAGGGCGCGTTGGGCGAGGTGCCAAAGACTTCGAAGCCCGGGGCGATGCGGCTGACATGGTCGCCGTGGCTCATCCAGACCTGTTCCGGACCTTCGTCGAACCAGCCTTCCAGGATTGACAGCGGCGCATCCGAGGGCGTGACGAAGGCACGGCCGAATTCGGCGGTGCCATGACCGCGCTCGACCAGGCCGCCCAGCATCTGCATCATCACCTGCTGGCCATAACAGATGCCAAGGACCGGAACACCGAGGCCAAAGACCTCTTCCGGCGGGCGCGGCGAACCGGCGTCGATGACCGAGGCCGGGCCACCCGAAAGGATCACGGCCTTGGGCGCAAAGTCGGTCAGAAAGGCGGCATCCACGCTCTGAAACGGGTGGATCTCGCAATAGACATTCAGCTCGCGCAGGCGTCGCGCGATGAGCTGCGTGACCTGGCTGCCGAAGTCGATGATGAGAAGGCGGTCGTGGGAGATCTGGCTCATGGCCTGCCTTTAGGGCCATTGGCGCATCCGGGCAAGAGCACCGTTTCCTTTGCGCGCCCTTCGAAGCGATTTTCCCGCGGCATGCGCGACCAGCGGCGCCGGGCACAGGGGCGGAATGGCCTGCATGCGTCAATCGATCGGGGCCAGCAATTCGGGCGCGGTGACCAATTGGCGCACACCATGGCTGTGGGTTTCCTCGAAAATGTTCCCGCTCATCGCCCATTCATCCAGCGTCGTGATATCCAGCCGGGCGCAGCGCGGGCGCACCGACCAGGTGACCTGGAGCGGCGAACAGGTGTCTTCGCTGTAACTCGGCCCGGTGGTCGAACCGCGAAAGACCACCGGATTGCCGGTGCCGGTGGGCAGGGAACGCGGCTGGTGCAGGCCCGAGCGCATCGTGCCGCGATAGACAAAATCCATGAAATCCAGAGCGTTGGGGTCATTCACGACCAAGAACACCTGAGATTCGACACGCAGTTGCGGATTGGCGCAGCCTTCGGACAGGCATGCCCCCAGGCCGGGCCCGGGATCGACCGGGCACGTGGAATAGACCCAATGCACCTCGATCGTGTCGCCGGGCTGAACCCCATGAAACCCTCCCGATCGGGGCAATTCCACGCCATGCCCGCCGCTGGTCCGGGTGACATGGCCGGCATCTTGATCCGCGTCGTGGCCTGCATGGTCTGTGCCCGCATTGTCATCGCCGTGGGTCGCGGGCATCTCCTCGCCTGGGCGTGTCAGCTCGGCGACGGACAGGCGATTCGACCCGGTACATCGAAACCCGCCCGACTCACCCGGGCCGGCATAGACAGAAAATCCGGGCCCCATGTGTTCGGCATTTGTATGGGTATGGATGTTGCACAGGTTCATCTCGGCCGCCGGCGGGGCAAAATCGAAACGCACGCCGTTTCGGCCATAAGTGTTTGAAATATCGCGTGGTGTTTGCGGTCCGTAATCCTGGCACAGGGCCAGCGCGGCGCCGGCCATCAGCGACAGGCACAGGGCCAGGCCCGACAGGCGGGCCAGGGCGGATGTAAGCGACATCACGGGCGGTGACGGAAACCGGGGCATGTGGCGCGACCTCGTGTTCTTGCCTTGCCCGCGCAAGCTTGGGCCACCGGCGTTGACATCGCGTTAATCCCGCCATGACAGGATAGGATGTCGTTTTCGGTCCGGACATGACGCAATCGCATGGCGCGGCGCTTGCGGTTCTGGCTAGACAACCGACAGAAGGGCGCGGTGCGGTCAGGCCGCGGCCGGCAGAAGTGAGGTGTGGCATCATGGCGGATCAACCCAGGGCAACGGGGCGGCGCAGGGGCGGCGGCGGCGCGGCGCGGCGCGCGGAACGTACGGCCGTGCGCATCGAAACGGCCCGCTACATCGAGCGAAACATCCCCAATTTCGAGATCCTGACCGAAGAGGCGTTGGAGATCATCGAGGCCAATGCCGAAACGGTGCTGGCCGAGATCGGCGTCAATTTCGTCAACAATCCCGGGGCGCTGGAGCTGTGGCGCGACGCCGGGGCCGAGATTGTCGGCGAGCGCGTGCGCATCCCGCGCGGCCTCGCGCGCAAGCTCTGCGCCACCGCCCCGTCGTCTTTCACCCAGCACGCCCGAAATCCCGAGCGCAACGTGGTGATCGGCGGAAAATCCCTTGTCTGTGCACCGGTTTACGGCCCTCCCTTCGTGCGCGATGCCAAGGGCGGACGGCGTTACGCCACGATGGAAGATTTCCGCAATTTCGTGAAACTTGGCTATATGTCCAAGTGGTTGCACCATTCGGGGGGCACGGTCTGCGAGCCCACGGATGTGCCCGTCAACAAGCGCCATCTCGACATGCTGCTGGCGCATATGACCCTGTCGGACAAGCCGTTCATGGGCTCGGTGACCGAACCCAGCCGGGCGCAGGACAGCGTCGAGATGTGCGAGATTCTCTTCGGCAAGGATTTCGTGCAGCAGAACACGGTGATGACCTCGCTCATCAACATCAATTCGCCGCTGACGTTTGATGACGTGATGATGGGCGCGCTTGAGGTCTATGCCCGCAACAACCAGGCCTGCATCGTGTCGCCCTTCATCGTCGGCGGGGCGATGGCGCCGGTTTCCGTCGCCGGCACGCTGACCCAGGTTCTGGCCGAAGTGCTTGCCGGCATTGCCTATTCCCAGCTTGTTCGGCCCGGCGCGCCGGTGATCTTCGGGGCCTTTGTCACCTCGATCGACATGAATTCCGGGGCGCCCACCTTTGGCACGCCCGAGGCCAGCCAGATCCTCTACGGCGCCGGTCAGCTGGCGCGGCGGATGAAGCTGCCGTTCCGCTCGGGCGGCGCGCTTTGCGCGTCGAAACTGCCGGATGCCCAGGCCGCCTATGAAACCTCGAACACGCTGAACACGGCGCTGATGGGCGGCGTGAATTTCATGCTGCATGCCTGTGGCTGGCTCGAAGGCGGTCTGGTCAGTTCCTACGAGAAATTCGTGATGGATGCCGACCAGTTGGGCGTTCTGCACAAGATGGCCGAAGGCGTGCCCGTCGACGTCAATGCTCAGGCCATGGATGCCATTGCCGAGGTCGGGCCGGGCGGCCATTACTTGGGTTGCGCCCATACACAGGCCAATTTCCAGTCGGCGTTCTGGCGCAGCCAGGTGCTGGATTACAAACCGTTCGAGACCTGGGATGAGGAAGGCGCCCGCGATACCCAGGCGCTTGCGGCCGAGCGGGTGGCGAAGCTGCTGGAAACCTATCGTCAACCGGATCTGGATCCGGCGATTGCCCAGGCGCTGGACAGCTACGTCGCCGAGAAGAAGGCCTCGATGCCCGACGCCTTCATGTAAGTGAAGATTTCAGGGGCGAGGCGCGGGCGCGCCTCAGCCCAACTCGTCCAGAGCCACCGCGGCCTGGGCCGAGCGGATCAATTGGGCTTCGCCCATCATCGCGATCAGCACGTCGATGTGGCACACCAGCGAATAGGCCGTGTCGCCTTCGCGGCGCTGGCTGTCCAGCTCGCTTTCGATATCCATCAACCGCATCAGCGCCGGCGCCGGGCGCGGCAGGCTGCCATATCCCAGCAGCCGTTGCAGATGCCGGTCGCGCCGGTAATCGGCCGCGCCGCAGCGTGCGGCACGAACCAGAAGCCGGGGGCGGCGAAGGGCGGTCACCATGCTGAGTAGGTCTTGCATGTCTGGTCTCCTGAGTGTCGGCCGACAGGCGGCCCTGTGGAAAAACCATACACAACTTAAGCGGGTGTTGCGCGAAGCGGCGACAGCCCGCGCGGTGGTTTCATTTCTGTTTATCGTTTAGATACAATGTTAAAGCTGCAGGGGTTCATTAACTTCCGCGTAAGAAATTCTCCTCAAGGTTGTAGATAACATTGAGGATAAGTTTGGGACAACTGATCGCATGGTTATGATGAACGGAACGCAGATGCGCGGCGAAGGCGCGGTAGTGCTGCCCGGTTGGGTGTCGTCCAGCGTGCGGCATTACCTGGCCCATACCGAGGCCGGCCAACCCATCCGTGACCTGGCCCGGCGCTGCGGCTGTCATGCCTCGACGGTGATGCGCCAGATCCGCAAGGTCGAACAACGCCGCGACGATCCGCTGATCGATGCGGCGCTTCAGGCGCTGGCCCTGGTCGCCCGGCCCGACCGGCGCAAGGGCGCGCCGCTGCCCGGGGTGGCCGATCCGGGGCGGCTGCACGACGAGGCGCGGCGGGTGCTGGGGCGGCTGTGTGAAAGCGGCGCGGTACTGGCGGTGGCCGATGACATGGAAAAGGCCGTCGTGGTGCGCGATGCCCATGCCGGATCGGGGATGCGTACGGCGGTGGTCGATCGCGAGATCGCCGGCGCGCTGGCGCTGAACGACTGGATCGCGGGTACGGGCAGCGGGCGGGTGCGGCGCTACATGATCACGGCGGCCGGCCGCGGGGCGCTGAACAAGCTGCTGGCCGAGAATGCCAATGCCGCGCGGTCTCATGCCGAACACGGATTTTCCGAGGCGCCCCAGGCCTTTGCCGGCCAGCGCATGGCCGATCCCGACGAGTTCGAGGGACGCAGCCGGCGGGTGCGCTATGGTGCCGTCGAAAGCCCGCTGGTGGCGCTGGCGCGGCGGCGCGACAAGGACGGCAAGCCGTTTCTCGCCGATGATCTGGTGCGCGCGGGCGAACGGCTGCGCGAGGATTTCGAGCTGGCGCAGGTTGGCCCGCAGGTGACACAGGATTGGGACAGTTTCCTGGTCGGCGGCATCGACGTGCCGCAGGCCGGACCGGTCACGGGCAATGGTCCGGGCGCCGCGCTGGCGCGGGTCCAGGGCGCGCTGGCCGAGCTGGGACCGGGGCTGAGCGACGTGGCGCTGCGCTGCTGCTGCATGCTGGAAGGCCTTGAAACGGCTGAGAAACGCATGGGCTGGTCGGCGCGGTCGGGCAAGATCGTGCTGCGGATCGCCCTGCAACGGCTCAAGCGCTATTATCAGGGGCCGAGCACGCGCGATTACCTGATCGGCTGATCGGCGCGCGTCAACGGTTTCGCAAGGAGTTTCGGGCAAAAGGAATTTACCGCGCGGGGATGCATGGCGGGCATGCAGCTCTGGCGGTACAACGTCAGGGCGTTTATGATAGGTCTGATCGCCACACAGGCGGAGGAGACAGACCCGTGCGAGACCTCAAGATTCCCGGCCAGCGCCATCCCGAGAAGGCGCATCGCCCGGACAATGCCCAGCCCCGCAAACCGGCCTGGATCCGGGTCAAGGCGCCGGTCGGGCAGGGGTATCGCGAGACGGCCAAGATCATGCGCGAGCACCGTCTGACCACGGTCTGCGAAGAAGCCGGCTGTCCCAATGTGGGCGAATGCTGGAACCAGGGTCACGCGACCATGATGATCATGGGCGAAATCTGTACGCGCGGTTGCACCTTTTGCAACGTGGCCACCGGCCGGCCGGATGCGCTGGACGTGTTCGAACCGGGCCGCGTGGCCCATGCCGTCGAAAAGCTGGGGCTGAACCACGTGGTCATCACCTCGGTCGACCGTGACGACCTCGAAGACGGTGGGGCCGAGCATTTCGCCCAGACCATCCGCGCCGTGCGCCACCGCGCCCCGGCCACCACGATCGAGATCCTCACCCCTGATTTCCTCAAATGCGCGCCCTCGGTTCTGGAAACCGTGGTCGAAGCGCGGCCCGACGTGTTCAACCACAATCTCGAAACCGTGCCCGGGCTTTACCCGTCGGTGCGGCCCGGCGCGCGGTATTTTCATTCGCTGCGGCTGCTGCAACGGGTGAAAGAGATGGATCCGACGATCTTTACCAAGTCGGGCATCATGGTGGGCCTGGGCGAAGATCGCCCGTCGGTGCTGCAGGTCATGGATGACATGCGCGCGGCCGATGTCGATTTCCTGACCATCGGCCAATACCTGCAACCGACGCCCAAGCACCACGTGGTCGACCGTTTCGTCACGCCCGAGGAATTTGCCGCCTACGAGAAATCGGCCTTTGGCAAGGGTTTCCTGATGGTGTCCGCCACGCCGCTGACCCGGTCGTCCTATCACGCCGGCGACGATTTCGCCCGCCTGCGCGAGGCCCGGCAGCGCAAGCTGGGACTGGGGTAAACTGCCCCTGATGCAAGGCTGACACTCGGCGCCGTTGCGCCTTGGCGCGCGGCTTGCTACCGCTTATGCCGTGTTAGAGTTCAGCCTTGCGGTTCTTTTCCTTGTGATCACCCCCGGTCCGGGCGTCCTGTCGACGGCCGGGGTCGGCGCGGGTTATGGCTATCGCCCGGGGCTGGCCTATGTCGGTGGCCTTTTCGTCGGCAACAACGTGGTGGCCGGGCTGGTCATCTCGGGCGTCGCGGCCATTGCCCTTGCGCTGCCCTGGCTGCGCGGCGTTCTGCTTTTTGCGTCAACGGGTTACCTGTTGTACCTGGCGGGCAAGATCGCCTTTGCCGGGGCCGAGATCGGGTTCATTCATGCCGACCGTGCGCCGGGGTTCTGGAACGGGCTGGCGCTGCAACCGATCAACCCCAAGGCCTATGTTGTGTCGACGACGCTGTTCTCGGGCTTTGCCTTCCTGCCTCAGGCGCCGGCCAGTGAAATCGCGATCAAGCTGGCGATCTTCAACATCCTGTGGATTCCGATCCACCTGGCCTGGCTTTGGGCCGGGGTCACCCTGCGCCGGCTGGAGCTGCGCCCCGGGGTTCAGCGCGGCATCAACCTGGCCATGGCCGGGGCCATGCTGATCGTCGTGTCACTGGCCGTCATGTCCCAGCTGTGACGCGGCCCGCCGAGGCGCTCAGGGCAGCGCCTTGAGATAGGCCGCAATCGCCGCGCGATCCTCTGCGGGCAACTGGCTCATGTTGTTGACAACGCTTGCCATTTCGCCGCCGGCGCTATCGTAATCCGGGGTGAACCCGCTTTCCAGGTAATAGGCGATGTCCTCGGCCGACCAATCCAGTTCCGCCGGAGCGATGCCCGGAATGCGCCCGTCGCCCGACGGGTTGGGCGCTCCGGTCAGCCAGGCCGCGCGGTTCATGCCCCCGGTCAGATCGCGCGGCGTGTGGCATTCGCCGCAATGCCCCAGCGCCTCGACCAGGTAGCGCCCGCGGTCCAGCTGGCCGGTCGGCGCCTCGGCCATGACCCAATCGCTCTTGAGATTGACCAGTTTCCACAGCGCCAGCCCGCGCCGCAGCGTAAAGGGAAAACCCAGCTCGTGATCCGGCGCGACGCTGTCGGAGCTCGGCAACGTGTCCAGATAGGCCTTGAGGTCGACCACGTCCTGCGCCGTCATGTGCGTGTAGGTCGTGTAGGGGAAGGCCGGGTAATAATGCCGGCCGTCGGGCGACGTGCCCTTGATCAGCGCATTGGCCAGGTCCTGCGCCGTCCAGCCGCCGATGCCGGCCTCGGACGGGGTGATGTTGGGCGCAACGAAAGTGCCGAAGGGGCTTTGAATGCGGTACCCGCCGGCCAGGATCGGCGGATCCTGCGGCTCGGCCGCGGGATCGACATGGCAGGATGCGCACCCCCCGGCGTGAAAGACCAACGCGCCATTGGCCCGGTCGGGGCTTAGCCCCTGGGTCAGCGCGGCGTCGACATGTTGGGGGCGGGTGACAAACAGGCCGATGCCCGCGAGGATGGCCAGGATAATGGCCAGGCGAAGAAAGGTCAGCATGTTCAATCCCTTGTTGGCTTCAATGGCTCTAGGGTCTGACATTTACCCCATGTCGTTCCATCCTGTCTGCCCGGGCCCAATCGGGCCACAGGCCGGATCTGTCCAGGCCCCAGACCGCCAGCGCGGCCAACACAACCGCCGCGGCCAGCTTGACCCGGCGCCAGGACGGCGGGTTCTGGACCCACCGCCGCATGCGCAACAGGTGGATCGGGTTCATTCCGTGAACCGCACTGCGCCGATGAAGGGCAGGTTGCGGTTGCGTTGGGCAAAGTCGATTCCGTAACCCACGACAAATTCATCGGGAATCTCGAAACCGATCCAGTCGGATTTGAAATCCACCTCGCGGCGCGACGGCTTGTCCAGCAGGGCGATGGATTTCAGCCGCGCCGGCTCGCGGCTGCGCAGCAGGGTTATCACGTTGTTCAGCGTGTGGCCGGTGTCGACGATATCCTCGACGACCAGCACGTCGCGGCCTTCGATCTGGCCGCGCAAGTCCTTGATAATGCGCACTTCGCGGCTCGATTCCATCGCATCGCCATAAGACGAGACCTCCATGAAATCAACTTCGACCGCCAGGTCGAGATCGCGCACGAGATCGGCGATGAAGATGAACGACCCGCGCAACAGCCCCACGACAACCAGTTTCTCTGTTCCGGCGAAGCTTGTCTCGATGTCCTTGGCCAGCGCCTCGATCCGCGCCGCAATGGCCTTGGCCGAGATCAGTTCGTCAATCACGTAAGCCTTGTCGGTCATCTGGCCCCCTTGATCTTTCAGTCCGAGCATACGACACCACGCGCCACTGTCACCCGCGAACTCTGCCGACCTGCGACAAACGAGCCCGTTAAAGATGCCGAAACATTCGGAAACCCGGACGCTGCCATACACGGCGCAGCAAATGTACGACCTTGTGGCCGACGTCGAGTCCTATCCGCAATTTTTGCCCTGGTGTGCGGCCGCCCGCATCCGCTCGCGCCGGCCCGAAGGCGCTGCCGAGGTCATGGAGGCCGACCTGGTGATCAGCTTCAAGGTCTTCCGCGAGCGGTTCGGCAGCCGGGTCACGCTGTTCCCCGAAGATTGGCGAATCGACACCGAATATCTCGACGGGCCGTTCAAATACATGAAATCCAACTGGAGTTTCGCCGAGGCCGAGGGTGGCTGCGACGTGTCCTTCTTTGTCGATTTCGAATTCCGCAACGCGGTGCTGCAAAAGCTGATCGGCGTGGTGTTCAACGAGGCCATGCTGCGCATCGTGCGGGCCTTTGAACGCCGGGCGGCCGAGCTTTACGGATAGGCGCCGGGCGTCAGGGCGCCACCCAGCAGGGCCAGGGCGTGATCGCGGGCGGCCAAGCGCACCTTGTCGCGCCCCGGGGCGCCGAATTCGACGGTTTCCACACGCAGCGGCCGGCCGGTCATGGCCAGGCCGAAACAGACCCGGCCTTCGGGCTTGAACTCGGACCCGCCGGGGCCGGCAATGCCGGTGATCGACACGGCCAGCGCCGCGCCCGACCGGTCCAGCGCGCCCTGGGCCATCTCGGCGGCGACCGCTTCGGACACCGCGCCATGGGCGGCCAGCGTTTCGGCCCGCACGCCCAGCATTTCCTGCTTGGCGGCGTTGGAATAGGTGACAAAACCCCGCTCGACCACGTCCGACGAGCCCGGCACATCGGTCAGCGCGGCGGCCACCATGCCGCCGGTGCAGCTTTCGGCGGTGGCGATCATCACCCCCGCCGCGCGGGCGGCCTGCAGGATCTCGGTCACATCCATCGGCTCATCCTCCCATCAGGAATCCATGGGCCACGCCGGCCAGCAGCAGCGTGCCCAGCCCGGCCAGCAGCCCGGCGATCAGGTCGTCGAGCATCACGCCCGAGGCCCCGCCGCTGCGATCGGCCCAGCCCACGGGGCCGGGTTTCCAGATGTCGAACAGGCGGAACAGCACAAAGGCCGACACCCAGCCCGGCCAGAGCACGGTGATCTCGATCCCATGCAGCCAGGCGGGCAGGGAAATCGCCCAGATGGCCAGCCATTGCCCGGCCACCTCGTCGATGACGATTTCCGGCGGATCCTTGATCCGATCGGGGCCAACCATGACGCCTGCCGCCCAATAACCCGACGCGCCGGCGAGCAGGGTGGCCAGGGCCAGCAGTGGAAACCCGCCCGAGACATGCAGCGCCCAGGCCAGCGGCAGGGCGGCGGCCGAGGCCCAGGTGCCCGGTGCGGGCTTGAGATAGCCCAGCCCGCCGACGGTGGCGATCAGACGTGCCCAGAACCTCATGTCTTCACCAGCGTCGCGGTGGCCAGCGCCGCGATCCCTTCGCCGCGCCCGGTAAAGCCCAGCCGTTCCGAGGTGGTGGCCTTGACCGACACGCGGTCAGGGTCGAGGCCCATGATCCGGGCCATCTCGGCGCGCATGGCCGGGGCATGGGGCCCGATCTTGGGGTATTCGCAGATCAGCGTGCAATCGGCATGGGTGATGACAAAGCCCATGTCCGCGGCCAGTTCGACCGCATGGCGCAGGAAGATATGGCTTTCGGCGCCTTTCCAGCGCGGGTCGGACGGCGGGAAATGCTGGCCGATGTCCCCCCGGGCCAGCGCGCCATAGATCGCATCCGTCACGGCATGCATGCCCACATCGGCATCGGAATGGCCCTGCAGCCCCCGGTCATGGGGAATCGTCACGCCGCACAGCGTCACGTGATCCCCGGGGCCAAAGCGGTGAACGTCAAAGCCGTTGCCCGTGCGTATGTCCATCTGGTCTCCTGGTGCGTGGTCAGGTTCGAGCCCGGCCGCAGCCTGCTCCGGTGCGCCACCCAGCAGGATCTGCTCGGCCCGCGCGAAATCGGCGGGATGGGTGACCTTGAGATTGCGCTCTTCGCCCGGCACGATCGAAACGTCCAGACCTGCCGCACGGGCAACTTGGACATCGTCGGCGGCCTCGGCGGGGTGGGTCCGGTGGGCCTGCAGGATGGCGTCAAAGCGAAAGCCCTGCGGGGTCTGGGCGCGAAACAACCCGGTGCGGTCGCGGGTGCCGGTCACCCGGCCAGCGTCGCCCGTCCAGAGCGCATCGGTCACCGCAAGGGCCGGAGCGGCGCCGGGCGCATTGGCCAGCGCATCATCCACGGCAGCGATCAGCGCGGCGCTGATGCAGGGCCGGGCGGCGTCATGGATCAGCACGCGGTCGGGCGCATCGTCGGCCAGGGCCATCAATCCGGCGCCCACCGAGCCCGACCGGGTGCCCGCGCCGGTGACCACCATGTGGCCGGCTTGGCGAAACCCATCGGCCCGGTCGACATCATCGGGATGCACCACGATACAGATACGATCGATCCGCCCACAACCGGCAAAAGCGTCCACCACATGGTCAATCACCCTCTGGCCGGCCAGGGGGCGCCATTGCTTGGGCAATCCGCCGCCGGCACGGGTGCCGCGCCCGGCGGCCACGATCAGCGCGGCAGTTGTCGTCACGTCAGTCTTCCCGTTTCAGCCGTGCGCACTCATAGGCCCAGCCGCCCTGTGACGCAATCTTCACATGAATATGCTTAAATATGAGGCATTGGACCGAAAGCGGGCATCTGGGGTGCTGTGAAACATTGAGCGTTTCCCGCAATCTCTGTAGCAAGATCAAACGTGCACAAGGTTTAATCAAGTGACCGTAAACATCGCAGGCAAACCCTTATCACCGCCGGTCTTTCTGGCGCCCATGGCGGGAATCACCGACCGGCCGTTCCGCGACCTCGTCGCGCGGTTCGGCGCGGGCCTCGTCGTCAGCGAGATGGTGGCCAGCCAGGAGATGGTCCAGGCCAAGGCCGCCATGCGCGAACGGGCCGAACTGGGCATGCAGGTGGCCAATACCGCCGTGCAGATCGCCGGGCGCGAGGCGCATTGGATGGCCGAGGCGGCCCGCTGGCTGGAAGGCCAGGGCGCGGCGATGATCGACATCAACATGGGCTGCCCGGCCAAGCGGGTGACCAACGGTTACTCGGGCTCGGCCCTGCTGAAGACCCCCGATCACGCCCTGCGGCTGATCGAGGCGGTGGTCGGCGCGGTGTCTGTGCCGGTTACGCTGAAAACCCGGCTGGGCTGGGACGACACGCTGCGCAATGCCGCGGGCGTCGCCGCCCGGGCCGAGGCCGCGGGCGTGCAGATGATCACCATTCACGGCCGGACGCGCTGCCAGTTCTACAAGGGCAGCGCCGATTGGGCGGCGATCGCCGAGGTGGTCGATGCGGTGACGGTTCCGGTGATCGCCAATGGCGACATTGTCGATGCCGACAGCGCGGCCCGGGCCCTTGCGGCATCGGGCGCGGCGGGTGTGATGATCGGTCGGGGGGCGCAGGGCCGCCCGTGGCTGCTGGCCCAGGTTGCACAGGCTCTTTACGGGGCAAAGGCCCCCGATATCCCTGAAGGATCGGCACTTTTGGACATGGTTTCAGAACATTACGAAGCGATGCTGGATTTCTACGGCGCCGAGCTGGGCCTGCGCGTGGCGCGCAAGCACCTTGGCTGGTACATGGATGAGGCGGGCACCGACGCACCCCGGCGGCGGTCGGTCCTGACCGCAAAGGCCCCGGCGCAGGTGCTGCGCCTGCTGGGCGATGCGCTGGATCCGGCGGGGCAGGTGGCGGCATGATCCGCGACGAAGAACTCTGGGCCTCGCTGCCGTTGCCGAGCTTCCTGATCGATCCCGATGACCGGATTGCCGATATCAACTCGGCCGCCGAAGGCTTTCTGAACGCCTCGGCCAAGGCCGTGACAGGTACGCCGGTCTGGGACCAGGTGATGATCGACGCGCCCATCGAAGAGGCCTTTGACCGCGCCCGCCAGAACGGCACGCCGCTTTTCGTCAACGACATCGACGTCGGTTCGGGCAACAAGGCGCCGCTGCAATGCGCGCTGCAGATCGCGCCGCTGGTCGGTCGGCCGGGCTACATGCTGCTGCTGATCTCGCCGCGCGAGCTGGCCGGGCGGATGACCCAGAGCCATTCGGTGAAATCTGCGGCCAAGTCCGCCATCGGCATGGCCGAGATGCTGGCGCACGAGATCAAGAACCCGCTGGCCGGGATCACCGGCGCGGCGCAGCTGCTCAGCATGAATCTCACGCCGGAAGACCTTGAATTGACGGATCTTATCGTCACCGAAAGCCGGCGTATCGTGAAGCTTCTGGAGCAGGTCGAGCAATTCGGCAACCTGACCGAACCCGATTTCCGGCCCGTCAACATCCACGACGTGCTGGACCGCGCACGACGCTCGGCGCTGCTGGGCTTTGGCGCGCACATGAAGATCATCGAGGATTACGACCCCTCGCTGCCCATGGCCTATGGCGACCCCGACCAGCTGCTGCAGGTCGTGCTGAACCTGCTGAAAAACGCCAGCGAGGCGGCCGATCCCAAGGGCGGCACGATCCGCATCCACAGCTATTTCGAACATTCCTTCCGCCTGCGCCGGTCCGACGGCACGGGGCAATCGCTGCCCCTGCAGGTGGAAATCATCGACGACGGCCCCGGCCTGCCCGACAAGATCAAGGCCGACATTTTCGACCCCTTCGTGTCGGGGCGCGAAAACGGCACGGGGCTTGGCCTCGCGCTGGTGTCGAAGATCATCTCGGATCACGACGGCTGGATCTCGGTCACTTCGGTGCCCGGCAAGACCGTCTTCCGCTTGTCCTTGCCCCGTGTGCCGCGCGAATTGCGCGACCAGCAGAACTAGGAGTATTGCCCCATGGACGGCACCGTCCTTGTCGCCGATGACGACCGCACGATCCGCACCGTGCTGACCCAGGCCCTGACGCGGGCCGGCTGCAAGGTCCACGCGACCTCGTCGCTGACCACGCTGATGCGCTGGGTCGGCGAGGGCAAGGGCGACGTGGTCATTTCCGACGTGGTCATGCCGGATGGCAACGGCCTGGAAATGCTGCCGAAAATCGCCCAGGACCGGCCCGGGCTGCCGGTCATCGTGATCTCGGCGCAGAACACGATCATGACGGCGATCCAGGCCGCCGAGGCCGAGGCCTATGATTACCTGCCCAAGCCCTTCGATCTGCCGGACCTGATGAAACGGACGGCCCGCGCGCTGGAGCTGAAGCGTCGCGCCCCGGCCGAGCCGCGGCCCGACCATGTCGAACGGCCTGACGAGCTGCCGCTGGTTGGCCGGACCCAGGTGATGCAATCGCTCTACCGGCTGGTGGCGCGGGTGATGAACACCGATCTGCCGGTGTTGATCTGCGGCGAAAGCGGAACGGGCAAGTCGTTGATCGCGCGGGCTATTCACGATTTTTCCGACCGGCGCACCATGCCCTTTGTGACCGTGACGGGCGCCGATCTGCGCGACCTGGAAGGGCCGGCGCGGGTGCTGGCGCGGGTCAAGGGCGGCACGCTGCTGATCGATGAGATCGGCGATGTCGAGGACGAGATCCAGGCCCGCATCGTGCGCATGATGGATGCGCCGGGCGATCACGCGCCGCGCTTCATGGCCACGTCCCAGCATGATCTGTCGGGCGCGATGGATGCCGGCAAGATGCGGCAGGACCTGTATTATCGCCTGTCGGGCGCCACGATCCACGTGCCGGCCGTGCGCGAACGGGTCGATGACATCCCGCTCTTGGCCGATCATTTCCTGGCCCGGGCCGAACGCGAAGGTGCGCCCAAGCGCGTGCTGTCGGAAGAGGCGCAGGAGCTGTTCCGGGCCTATTCCTGGCCGGGCAACGTGCGCCAGCTGGAAAATGCCGTGCGCCGCCTGGTCCTGACGTCGCGCGCCGAAGAGATCGCCCGGTCTGAGGTCGAGGTCGTCCTGGGCGCCCAGCCCGAGATGGAACCGGCCATGGGCGGCAGCAACACCGAAAAGCTGTCGGCCGCAGTGGCCCGCCACCTGCGGCGGTATTTCGACCTGCACGGCAATCTTTTGCCGCCGCCCGGCCTGTATTCGCGCATCCTGCGCGAGGTCGAGCTGCCCTTGATCGAGATCGCATTGGACGCAACCGGCGGAAATCAGGCGAAATGTGCCGATCTGCTGGGGATCAATCGAAATACCCTGCGTAAGAAGATCACGGATCTGGATATTCAGGTGACACGGCGCCGCAAACTGATGTAAAACCGTCACAGATCGTGGCGGTCCGGTCCCACAACCGGAGATAGACCACGAGATTTGGCGGTCGCCGCGTTGCGCGGCACATCAATTCGTGGGGGCAGTGGGTGGCAAGCGGGTCACACAGAACTCTGGCGACGCTCAGCCGATGGCGGCGAGCGCGGCGGATGCAGAATGTCGCCACGCTCGGGCTCGTGGTTCTGGGGCCGGTGTTGGCCTTTGCGACGTATCTTGTGCTGGGTCCGATGGATCAGGGCGCGTCGTCGCCCTCGCTGCGGGCGATTCTGCTGGCCGACCTGGTCTATATCATCGTCGTTGCGGCGCTGGTGCTGGGGCAGGTGGGTCGGCTGGTTGCGGCGCGGCGGGCCCGGTCGGCCGGATCGCGGCTGCACCTGCGGCTGACGGCGGCCTTTGCCCTGATCGCGCTGATTCCCACCGTGACCGTGGCGGTCTTTGCCGGTCTGACGGTCAACATCGGTCTCGAAGGATGGTTTTCCGATCGTGTCCGCCAGGTGGTGGGCAGTTCGCTGGCCGCCGCCCAGGCCTATGAGGCCGAACACCGCGAGGACCTGGCGCAGGACGCCATGGCCCTGGCCGATTTCCTCAACCGCGCGCGCCGCTCGACGGCCTTCATGACCGATGGCGAGCTGCGGGCGGTGCTGTCCAACGGCCAATCGCAAATCCAGCGTGGATTGCGTGAGGCCTATGTCATTGATGGATCTAGTGAAATTCGGGCGCGTGGTGAGCGGTCCTACCTGTTCAATTTCGAAACTCCGTCCAGCGATCAATTCATCGAGGCCGGTGAAAACGGCATGGCGATCATCGAGGATTGGGACAACAACGAATTCCGCGCGCTGATCCCGCTGGCGGCCTTTGTCGACCGGTTCCTCTATATCAGCCGCGATGTGGACGGCGACATCCTCAGCCTGCTGGACGAGACGCAGGAAACGGTCCGGCTGTACCAACAGCTGGAAAACGAACGCGGCCGGGTGCTGTTCGAATTCGGGCTGATCTACCTTGGCTTTGCGCTGATCCTGATCCTGGCCGCGATCTGGGCCGGGCTGTGGTTTGCCGAACGGCTGTCGCGGCCCGTCGGCCGGCTGACCGGCGCGGCCCAGCGGGTCGGGGCCGGGGATCTGGATGTGCAGGTGCCGGAGGACCGTGGCGACGACGAGATTTCCATGCTGGGGCGCTATTTCAACCAGATGACGCGCCAGTTGAAGGCGCAGCGCCAGACGCTTCTGGATAACACGCGCCAGATCGAGGAACGGCGGCGGATGTTCGATTCGGTGCTCAGCTCGGTGACATCCGGTGTGGTCGGGTTGGACCCGGCGGGGAGGGTGACCTTCGTGAACCGCTCGGCCGAACGGCTGCTGGATTGGTCCGGCGACGAGCAATCGCTCGCGCTGGCCGTGGCTGTGCCGGAATTCGGCCCACTTTTCGAGGAGTTGCGGCAGGGACCCAAAGAGGTCACCCAGGACGAAATCAAGGTCGTCCGCCAGAACGGGCAGGAAAACCTGCTGGTGCGCATGGCCACAAGGCGGGCCGGGGATGGCGGGCTCGAAGGCTACGTGGTGGCCTTTGATGACGTGACTGACCTGGTGTCCGCACAGCGGATGGCGGCCTGGGGGGATGTGGCCCGGCGGATCGCGCATGAGATCAAGAACCCGTTGACGCCGATCCAGCTGTCTGCGGAACGGATCAAGCGCAAGTTTTCGCCCATCGTCGGCGATCAGTCGGAACGACTGGATGCGATGACCGATGTGATCGTGCGCCAGACCAACGATCTGCGTCGCATTGTCGATGAATTTTCCAAGTTTGCGCGCATGCCCGAGCCTGACCGGCAATCTGCCGATCTGACGCGGCTGGTGCGCGACGTGGTGATGCTCCAGCAGAACGGGCAGCCCGACGTGGTGATCCGCGACGATCTGCCGGACATGCCGCTGATGGCTGAATTCGATGCGACGATGATATCCCAGGCCCTGACAAACCTGATCAAGAATGCCGGGGAAGCGATTGAAAGCTATCAGAAAACTGGCGCCGATGTTAAGCCCGAGATCCGGGTGGGCCTGCGGGCCGATGGGCCCTTTGCCCGGCTGACGATTGCCGATAATGGGATCGGCCTGCCCGAGGATCGGGCGCGGCTCTTCGAGCCTTACGTGACAACCCGCGACGAGGGCACGGGCCTGGGCCTGCCCATCGTCAAGAAGATCATTGAAGACCATGGCGGCGCATTGGGTCTTCAGGACGCCCCGTCCTTTGACGGGTCGGACCATGTCGGCGCCATGGCGGTGATCCGGTTGCCTTTGGGCACTGGGATTGCCGCGGACGAGGACAAAGCCCCACAGGCAAAAGAGGCGACTTTAGATGAGTGATATTCTGATCGTAGACGACGAGCGCGACATCCGGGAACTGGTGTCGGACATTCTCGAAGACGAAGGTTACACGACGCGCAAGGCGGGCACGTCGGACGAGGCGATGGCCCAGATCAATGCCGAGGCGCCTGCGCTGCTGATCCTCGATATCTGGTTGAAGGACAGCCGGATGGACGGGATCGACATCCTGAAATCGGTGAAACGCGATAACCCCGACGTGCCGGTTGTCATCATTTCGGGTCATGGCAACATCGAGATCGCCGTGGCAGCGATCAAGCAGGGGGCTTACGATTTCATCGAAAAGCCCTTTAACATCGATCAGTTGCTGGTGGTCATCCGTCGCGCGATGGAGGCTTCGCGGCTGCGGCGCGAAAATGCCTCGCTGAAGCGGCGCGAAGTGACGAGCGCCGAGATGATCGGCAAGTCTGCGGCCTTCCGCGGGTTGGTCAGCCAACTGGACAAGGTGACCAAGTCGAACGGCCGCGTGATGCTGACCGGGCCGGCAGGCAGCGGCAAAGAAATCGCGGCGCGGTATATTCACGCCAATTCCAACCGTGCAAATGCCCCGTTCGTGTCGGTGAATTGTGCTTCGATTGCGCCGGAACGGATGGAAGAGGTGCTCTTTGGCCGGGAATCGGCCGAACGCGGGGTAGAGCCGGGCCTGCTGGAAGAGGGCCACGGCGGTGTGGTTTATTTCGACGAAGTGGCCGACATGCCGACCGGCACCCAGTCCAAGATCTTGCGGGTTCTGGTTGATCAGCAATTCCAACGGGTTGGTGGGACGGACAAGGTGCGGGTGGATCTGCGGGTCATTTCCTCGACCAACAGGGACCTCGAAGCGGAAATCGCGGCGGGCTCGTTCCGGCAGGAATTGTTCCACCGTTTGAATGTCGTGCCGATTGCCGTGCCCTCGCTGGAAGAGCGGCGTGAGGATATTCCGGTCCTGGCCGATCATTTCATCTCGTCCTGCAACCAGGCCCAGGGTTTGCCACTGCGGGAATTGACGGAAGAGGCTGTGGCCCTGATGCAGACGATGATCTGGCCGGGCAATGTGCGGCAATTGAAGAACCTTGTTGAACGGGTGCTGATCCTTGGCGAAGGCACGGGTCCGATCGAGGCGCGCGAATTGCCGACCGAGGCGGAAAAAGGCTCGGATGAAGGGCGTCTGGTGATGTCTGGCGCGCTGGCCGCTCTGCCGCTGCGCGAGGCGCGCGAGGCTTTCGAGCGGGAATACCTGCTGACCCAGATCAACCGGTTTGGTGGCAATATTTCCCGGACAGCGGCTTTTGTCGGCATGGAGCGCAGTGCGCTGCATCGCAAGCTGAAGTCGCTGGGCGTGGTCACGACGAACAAGGCGGGTGCGCGAGTGGCCCATGTGGACGAGGCGCAGGAAGCGGCGGAGTAATCCGCCGCATTTATGGGCCAACAGATCAACCGGCCATGCGCATGTCTTCGCCCATTCCGAAGGTGGCTGTTGCCTGGCCCGAGACGCGGAAGCGGTTGATCAGGTTGAGCAATTCTTCGGTATCGCTGGCCAGGGCCTGCGTGCAGGCCGTGGTTTCCTCGGCCATGGCCGCGTTTTGCTGAGTAGTGGCATCCATGTCGTTCATGGCTGAGGTCAGGGAGCGCAGTGTGGTGTCCTGTTCCGATGCGCTCTGGGCGATGGAGGACACGATGTCGCTGGCGCCCTTGATCTGTTCGAAAATGCGCTTCAGAGCCTCGCCGGTATCGCCCACCAGCCGCACGCCGTTTTCAACCTGAGCCGAAGAGCCGGCGATCTGATCCTTGACGTCCTTGGCCGCCGCGCTGGATCGTTGAGCCAGTTCCCTGACCTCTTGGGCGACCACGGCAAACCCTTTGCCGCTTTCGCCGGCCCGGGCGGCTTCGACCCCGGCATTGAGCGCCAGGAGGTTGGTTTGGAAGGCAATATCTTCGATAACGCCGATGATGTTGCCGATCTGGGCCGAAGATTGTTCGATGCCGCTCATCGCCAGGATGGCTTCGTTCACGATGGCATCCGATGTTTCCGTTTCTTGCGAGACCGAGACAACCCGCGAGGCGGCGTCGCGCGCGCCTTCGGCAGTCTGGCGCACGGCTTCGGACAATTCTTCCAGGGCGGCGGATGTTTCTTCGAGGTTGGCCGCCTGGCGTTCGGTGCGTTGTGACAGGTCCATCGACGCGCGGCGGATATCGTCCTTGGAGGCCGCGATGTCCGAACCCTTGATCGTCACCTGTCCCATGGCCTGTTCCAGCTTGCCGATGGCGGTGTTGAAATGTTCGCGCAGGGCAGCATCCTGGTCGCCGAGATCGTCGCAGCGCACGGTCAGGTCGCCATCGGCCACGGCTTCGAGTGCGGTTCGGATCGTGGCCACGACATGGGCCTGGCGTTCACCTTCGGCCTGCTGGCGCGCCTGGTTCTGCTGGCGCTCGGCATCCAGCGCGGCGCGGTCCTGGGCCTGTTCCCGTTCCAACGCCAGGCGTTTCCGGACTTTGTTTTGCAATTCAAAGGTCGATTTTGCCATGCGCCCGGCTTCGTTGGTGCCGGTGGTGTAAGGAATGAAGGCGTCGGTATCATCCTGCGCCACGGCATCGAGCGCGGCGCGCACCCGTTTGAGCGGCCGGGTGATGGTGCGGCCGAAAATGATGGCCAGCAGGGCTATCAGCCCGATCGTCGCACCGCCGATCATGGTCATGCGCCGAAGTTCCGCCGCGATCATCGTTTCGATGTCTTCGACATAAGCCCCGGTGCCGGCCACGGCCCCCCAGGGTTCGAACAGCGCGGTATAGCTGACCTTGTCGAAGAGCAGGTCGGGATCCTGGCCGGGCAGGGCCCATTTGTAATAGGTCAGCCCGCCCCCGGCGAGGGCGATGTCGATGAATTCACGGACGAAAAGCCGACCCGTTTCATCCGCCAGCCCGGATTGATCGGTGCCGACCAGGGCCGTGCTGGGATGCACCAAGAAGATCCCGTCGGCATCCGATACGAAGATATAGCCGTGGGGCTCATACCGCATGGCGCCGACGGCGGCAAAGGCCCGGGCCATGGCGTCGTCGCGGGTCAGCGTGCCGTCAAGCTCCATCTGGTGGTAATGCGCCATGATCGCGATGGCGCTTTCGACCTGGGTCTGCAGCATTTCATGGCGCGTATCATAAGCGCTGTCGTGCAGGCGGCCGACCATGAGGTGGCACATCCAGCCGACCATGACCGCCATGGCGATAATCAATGCGGTAAGCTTGTGCGCGATGGTCAGATGCTTCATGCCGGTGATTGCGCCCCCTGCTGCGCCAGTTGAATTGAACAGGACAGGCCGTGACACCGGACATCCGGGCACAACCCCGTTCAACATGGGGGGCAATCCTTAACAGGCCCGAAACGCGCCCGGGCCTGCTTGGCATCATTTGCCTAGAATTCGAACTTTCACCGCGCGCCTAGCGCAGCTCGACGATCTGGAAACTGCCGTCGGAATTGCGCACGGCGCAGGAGTCCGGGGTCAGGACCGGCAGGCGTTCGGTGCGGCCGGGCGGCACGCTGATTCCCACGGGGCACATCGGGATGCGCACGGGCGCATAGCCTTTTTCACCCATGCATTGCTCGGTCACCTTCCGGCGCAACGGTTCGTTCACATCTATCGTATAGACGTAGCTGTCAGCCCAATACGGGTTTCCGTAGAAGCAGCCTCCGCCGCCGCAATAGGACAGGCTGGGGTAGAAGAAGGCCGGGCTGGACCGGATCTGGTTGTTCGGAGGCACTTCCTGAGCCGCTGTGACCTGGCAATTGGTGGTGTCCGTTTCCAGCCGCGCAACCTCTACGCCGGGTTTGTAATAGGTCGCGAGCGGCGCACAGGCGCCGGCGACCAGAAGAAGGGAAAGGGGCAGGATCGGTTTCATGATGAGAGAATGTCCCATGTCGCGGCCCGTGACAATTGAATTGACCCCTATCCGCCTCTCTGCCATGCAGAAACTTCCGGTCATCTCAAGTCGGATCGCCTGGGAGAACTCTGATGAAGGTCATCATTTGCGGCGCGGGCCAAGTGGGCTGGCAGATTGCGCGGCATCTCTCGGGCGAGCTGAACGATGTCACCGTGGTCGACAGCAACCCCGAACTGGTCCGCCGCGCCACCGAAACGCTGGATGTGCGGGGCATTGCGGGATTCGCGTCCTATCCGGACGTGCTGGACAATGCGGGCGCGCGCGACGCCGACATGATCATCGCCGCGACCTATTCGGACGAGGTCAACATGGTCATCTGCCAGGTGGCCCATTCGGTCTTTTCCATCAACCGCAAGATCGCCCGGCTGCGCGCGCAGAGCTACCTGAACGCGATCTATTCCGATCTCTACCGCCGCGACCACCTGCCGATCGACGTGGTCATCAGCCCCGAACGCGAAGTGGCCAAGGCCGCGCTGAAACGGCTGCGGGCGCCGGCGACCTTCGACATCGAAACCTTCATGGACGGCCGCGCCCAGCTGCTGGGCATACAGATCGACGAAGGCTGCCCGGTGGTGAACACGCCGCTGCGCCAGCTGACCGACCTGTTTTCGACGCTGCGGGCGGTGGTTGTCGGCATTCGCCGCGAGGGCACGCTGTTTGCGCCGGAACCGGGCGACCAGATCTTTGCCGGCGACGCGGTCTATGTCTTTTCCCACCGTGAGGACGTGCCTCGGACGCTGGAAGTCATGGGCAAGACCCAGACCAAGCAGGACCGCGTGGTCATCGTTGGCGGCGGCAATGTCGGGCTGACAGTCGCCCGCGCGCTTGAGGAAAAGGGCGAGGGGCGCATCCGGGCGCGTGTGATCGAACGCGACAGGGGCAGGGCGGAGATCGCCGCCGAAGCGCTGGAACGCACAATCGTGCTGCATGGCGACGGGCTGGATGCGGCGCTGTTGCACGAGGCCGGGGTGGCCCAGGCCGATGCGGTGATCTCGCTCACCGATGACGACAAGACCAACATGCTGGCCGCCGTGCGCGCCAAGGCCGAAGGCGCCAAGATGTCCATCGCTCTGGTCAACGATCCGACGTTGTCGCCGCTGATGGAGCCGCTCGGGATCGACGCCTATATCAACCCGCGCGCCACCACCGTCAGCTCGATCCTGCGCCATGTCCGCCATGGCCGGGTGCGCGCGGTCTATTCGATCGGCGATGCCGAGGCCGAGGTCATCGAGGCCGAGGTCATGAGCACCTCACCCATGGCCGGCCAGCGCCTGCGCGACATCGATTTCCCCGAAGGTGCCCTGGTCGGTGCGGTGATGAAGGGCGACAAGGTGCTGCGGCCGGCCGGCGCGCTGCGGATCGACGAAGGTGACGTGGTGGCGATCTTTGCCATGGCCGCCGACGTGCCCGAGATCGAGCGGCTGATGCAGGTCTCGATCGATTTCTTCTGACATGAGCCGCGCCCGCGCCAGAAACAGATCCCGCAACGGCCCCGGCCGACTGACCCTGTTTCTGCTGTTGCTGGCCATTTCGGCCGCGGCCATGTATCCGCCCGCGCTGCTGGCCACGATGCAGGATGACGACCTGGCCGCGCGGTCGTTCCTTTATGCTGGAACGCTGGGCCTGATCCTGGTTGCGCTGATCGCCCTGGCCCGGGGCCGCGTGCGCCCCGACCGCGAGGAAATGCGCCAGCTGCTGGCCATCTTCGGGGCCTTTGCCTTCCTGCCGCTCTACCTGGCCCTGCCGTTCTACGAAACGCTGCAGACCACCAGTTTCATCAATGCCTACCTCGACATGGTCAGCGCCGTGACCACCACGGGCATCGACCTTTTCGACGATCCGCGCCGGCTGAGCGACGCCCTGCACCTGTGGCGGGCCGAGGTCGCCTGGCTGGGCGGGCTGCTGATGTGGGTGGCCGCTGGGGCGATCCTGGCGCCGATGAGCTTGGGCGGGTTCGAAGTGACCGCCCGGGGCGAGCCCGGCCGCGCCGATCCCGGCACGCTGATGATGACCCGGGCCGATCCGGCGAAACGGCTGCGCCGGGTGGGCGCGATGCTGGTGCCGATCTATGCCGGGCTGACCGGCGCGCTGATGATGATCCTGCTGGCCGCGGGCGAACGGCCCCTGGTCGCGCTGTGCCATGCCATGTCGGTCATGGCCACGTCGGGCCTGTCGCCCGTCGGCGGGCTGGACGGCAGCGCCGCGGGCCGGGTGGGCGAGGTGGCCATGTTCGGCTTCATGATCTTCGCCCTCAGCCGCATCACCTTTTCCGACGACACCCTGTCGGGCGGGCGCACGCGCAACCTGCTGACCGACCCGGAATTCCGCGTCGCGGTCCTGCTGATCTTCGGCGTGCCCGTCGTGCTCTTTGCCCGCCACTGGTTCGGCGCCTATGACATCGACATGGTCGGCCACCCGGGCGAGGCCGCGCGGGCCCTGTGGGGCGGGGCCTTTACCGTCATGTCCTACCTGACGACCACCGGATTCGTCAGCACCGACTGGACCATGTCCGAAAGCTGGTCCGGGCTGAGCGCCTCGGGCATCATCCTGATGGGCCTGGCCATGATGGGCGGCGGCGTGGCCACGACGGCCGGCGGGGTCAAGCTGTTGCGTGTCTATGCGCTTTATCTCAACGGCCTGCGCGAGATGGAACGCCTGGTCTACCCGTCGTCGGTCACCAGCGCCGGGCGCGGGCAACGCCGGTTGCAGAGCAACGGGGCCTTCATCGCCTGGGTCTTCTTCATGCTCTTTGCCGTGTCGCTGACGGTGGTGACGCTGGTGCTGGGCCTCTTCGGGATCGAATTCGAGGAATCCATCGTCCTGGCCATTGCCACCCTGTCGACGACCGGTCCGCTGATCGAACATGCGGCCGACGAGGTCATCCCGATCTTGACCTTTTCGACCGGCGCAAAAGCCGTGTTATGCGCCGCAATGGTGCTCGGCCGGCTGGAGACCCTGGCCATCATCGCCCTGCTGACGCCCGATTTGTGGCGCAAGTGACGCAACCCATGGGGTTGCGAACATCCCGAGGCCCGATTTGGGGTGGAAGTTCCCCGATCACGCAGACATACTCCGGTCCAAGCGCAGTATGTAGGGTGCAGCGCATATAAATAACACAAGAACAAGGGCGAGTATTTCCCAACATGGCTTCCGACAGACAGAATCTGCAGGATGCATTCCTCAATCATGTCCGAAAGACAAAGGTTCCGGTTACCATCTTTCTGATCAATGGGGTGAAACTGCAGGGTGTGATTACCTGGTTTGACAACTTCTGCGTGCTGCTGCGCCGGGATGGACAATCGCAGCTGGTCTACAAGCACGCGATTTCGACCATCATGCCGGCCCAGCCGATCAACCTATACGAGGGCGAAGACGCCTCTTGATGGAGCATGAGCGGAGGAAGACCCGTGCCTGGGTCCTCCACCCGGAACTGACAAGTGATTTCGAGCGCCGCGCAGCAGGGCCGGCGCTGGAAGAGGCGGTGTCGCTGGCACGGGCCTTGCCTGACCTGGACGTGGTCGGGTCCGAAGTGGTGCGCCTGGCGCGGCCGCATCCGGGCCTGTTGTTCGGCACGGGCAAGATCGAGGAGCTGGGCGCGCGGTTCAAGGCGGGCGAAGTCGAGCTTGTGCTCGTCGACGGCCCGCTGTCGCCCGTTCAGCAGCGCAATCTTGAACGCCAGTGGAAGGTCAAGATCCTCGACCGGACCGGGCTGATCCTTGAGATCTTCTCGGACCGCGCGGCGACGCGCGAAGGGGTGTTGCAGGTCGAGATGGCCGCGCTGAGCTATCAGCGCACGCGGCTGGTGCGGGCCTGGACCCACCTGGAACGCCAGCGCGGCGGGTTGGGCTTTGTCGGTGGCCCCGGCGAAACCCAGATCGAGGCCGACCGGCGGGCAATCGACGAACAGCTGGTGCGCCTGCGCCGGCAGCTCGACAAGGTGGTCAAGACGCGCACGCTGCACCGGGCGGCGCGAGCCAAGGTGCCCTATCCGATCGTGGCGCTGGTGGGCTATACCAACGCCGGAAAATCGACGCTGTTCAACCGGTTGACCGGGGCCGAAGTCATGGCCAAGGACATGCTCTTTGCCACGCTGGACCCGACGATGCGGCGCGTCGTGCTGCCCGACGGGCCCGAGGTCATCCTGTCGGACACGGTGGGGTTCATCTCGGATCTGCCGACCGAGCTGGTGGCGGCCTTCCGGGCGACGCTCGAAGAGGTGCTGGGCGCCGACCTGATCCTGCATGTGCGCGACATTTCCCATGACGAGACGGCCGAACAGGCCCAGGACGTCACGGCGATCCTGGGCTCGCTCGGGGTGGAGGACGAGCGGCCGATGTTCGAGGTCTGGAACAAGATCGACCGGCTTGACGAGACCGACCGCGAACAGGCGGTGGTCCGGGCCGGGCGCGACGATCATGTCTATCCGATCTCGGCGATCACGGGCGAGGGGCTGGATGTCCTGCTTGAGGCCATTGCCACGGCGCTGGCCGGGCACCGGCGCGACGAGGAGCTGCGTCTTGATTTCGCGGACGGACGGCGGCGGGCCTGGCTGTTTGCCCAGGATGTCGTGGTGTCCGAAGAACAGGACGACGAGGGTTTCGTGATCCAGGTGCGCTGGACCGAGAAACAGGCCCGCCAATACGCCGGGCTCTGAACGGCACGACCAAGGCGGAACCGATCAGGCGCCGGCGCGGAGATATCCCGGCCGGCGCCTTTTTCATGCAGTGTTCCGGTTCTTACGGTGTTCCGGTCCATGCGGTGTTCGGGTTCGTGCAGTGTCCCGGTTCATGCGGTGTCCCGGCGGATCAGCGCGGGTTCAGATGGGTGATGCCCACCGCCGCGGCCCGGGCCAGGTCGGCATCCAGCGACATCGGGATGTATTCGCCGCGCCGCCACAGCTGGGCCAGGTCGTCGTAATGGCGTGACAGCGGGTGGCCCGACTGGCCGGTCGAGATGATGAAGACCGAGCTGTCGGGATCGGCAAAGTCATAGACCCCGCGATAGCCCGCGCCATGCACGTTCTGGAACGGATCAGGGCCTTCGCCCGAGGTGCGGCCCCGTTGCAGCGTGTTGTCGCCGCCGCTGGTCGACTGGCGGATGTTCACGAAGTAACGCAGCAGCGGCACGTTGCCCAGGATCGGGTGATCATGGGTGGCCTGGTGGGCATCGCCCCAGCGCAGGGTTTCGAGATTGGTGCCATAGGTGTCGCCGATCCAGACCAGCGCATCGTCCAGCGCCAGCCGGGCCATGTCGGTGCAGGTCTCGACGGGCGCGCTCTGGCGCACGTCGCACCAGGCCGAGGCCCCGTCGATGTCGCGGTAGACCCGTTCGATGAAGAGCGGCTCCACATGGGTGAATTCGCTGGACAGCTGGCCCAGCTCGTCATGGATCAGCCGGTCCTGCAGGGCGCGCAGCCAGGCCGCGTAGATCAGCGGCTCGGGCATGTGTTCGTTCATCTCGCCGTTCCATTCGGCGAGCAGCGACAGGGCGATCTGGCGCTGGCGTTCGGGCGTGCCGGCCGGCGCGGCTTCGCCGGTGAACCACAGGTCGGCCCCGATCAGCGGCAGCAGCGAGCGGGCGGTGAAGCTGATCGTGTCAAGCTGGGCCTCGATGAAACTGTCGCGGGTATGGACCTGGCGCGATTGCATCAGGCGCTGCCAGCGGTTGATGCGCTGGGTGTCGCCCCACAGGAACGAGATGTGGTTGGGAAAGGGCCGTTGCACGGTCTTGTTGTTGGTATTGCCGATGATCCCGCCGACGGGGGCGACAAATTCGGGGTTGGCCGCATAGGGCGCCCGGCCCAGCCAGCGGTTCTCGGCCCGCCAGCCTTCCGAGGGCAGCCGGCCCTGGCTGCGGTGGCGGGCGTCGCGGCGGGGCACCCAGCCGATGGTCTTCATGGCAATCGTGTCCTGGTCGACCAGCGACAGGTTCTGCGACGGCGCGATATAGGCTTCGGCCGCGGCGATGGCCTCGTCGACCGACCCGGCATGCATGACGTCGATGGCGGCGGTCAGCGTGGTGTCGTCGGGGTTCAGCACCGTCCAGTTCAGCGACATGACATGGCCCGGAGGCGTGACGGTGCCCAGGTTGTAATGGGTCGGCGGCAGGACGGGGCCGTTTTCCGTCCAGCGCAGCATCAGCGTGATCGGCGGGGCGTCCTTGATCTGGATGATCGACGGCCGGCTTTCGAACCGCTTGTAGCCGTCGGGGGTCAGGTATTCCTGCGGGTTCTCGGGGTTGAGTTTCTCGATATGCAGGTCCTGGTCGTCCAGGTAGGACGAGGTCAGCCCCCAGCCCAGCCGGGCGGTGCGCCCGATCAGGACCGTGGGGATGCCCGGGATCGTCGCCCCGATCACCCCGCCGCTCTGCAGCTCGATCCGGGCGAGGTACCAGTAGGACGGCGCGGTAAAGCCCAGGTGGGGATCATTGGCCAGCAGCGTCCCGCCCGAAGCCGACCGGCTGGGCGCGGCGGACCAGGCATTCGAGGCCCCGGCCAGGTCGCGGCTGGGAAAGGGCGAGAGCGGGCCGTAATCGACCTGGGTATTGGCCGCATAGCGGGGCAGGTCGGGGAACAGGCTGGCAAACTCGGGCAGGGCGGCAATGCCCGTGCCCGGGGCGTCGGGCATGATGTCGGCCAGCCGGGCGGGATCGTCCAGCATCAGCGCCGTGCGCGCGCGCAGGACCTCGTTGTCCAGGTGGCCGCTCAGCATCACGCCCATCAGCTTGACCATGGCAATGGAATCGGCCGGCTGCCAGGGCGCCACGGGAAAGTTGAACAGGAACATCTCGGGCGCGCCACGCCCAAGGGCCCGGTCGTTGATCTCGGCCAGCCGGGCATTGACCCCGGCGGCATAGGCCCGCAGCGCGACCATGGTTTCCGCGCTCTGGTCGGGCACCGACTCGACGGCCAGCCGGTAAAGATCCAGCCGGCGCATCAGCTTGTCGGTCTCGACGGTCCGCGTGCCAAAGACCTCGGACAGCCGGCCCTGGACCAGCCGGCGCATGGTCACCATCTGCCACAGCCGGTCCTGGGCATGGGCATAACCCAGGCCAAAGAACACGTCCGGGTCGTCGGCGCCAAATACATGGGGCACGTTGGCATTGTCGCGCACGATCTCGACCGGCGCCTGCAGCCCGTCGACCGCGACGGTGTCGTCGTAATCGGGCAGCGACTGGGCGGCCAGGTAATAGACCATCAACACGGCCAGGACGATCAGCACGACAAGACCACCGGCCAGCCGCATGAGCCAGCGAAACACGATTGCCATCAGGTCCTCCGGATTGAAACCAGCGCCCCGCCTGTTAGGGTGCCGCGACACTTTAGAACAGCCGCAAGCAAGGGAAAAGCAGATGGCAAAGGTCACGTTTCTGGGACTGGGAGTGATGGGGTACCCGATGGCCGGGCATCTGCAGGCCAAGGGCCACGAGGTCACGGTCTATAACCGCACCCCGGCCAAGGCCGACGCCTGGGTGGCCGAACATGGCGGCGCCTCGGCGCCGACCCCGGCCGCCGCCGCGCAGGGTGCCGAATTCGTCATGTCCTGCGTGGGCAACGACGACGATCTGCGCTCGGTCTGCCTGGGCGATGACGGCGCCTTTTCCGGGATGGAGAGCGGCAGCGTGTTTGTCGATCACACCACCGTGTCGGCCGCCGTCACCCGCGAATTGCATGCCACCGCCGACACCCGCCAGGTCAGCTTTGTCGATGCCCCGATCTCGGGCGGCCAGGCCGGGGCCCAGAACGGCGTGCTGTCGGTCATGTGCGGCGGCGAACAGGGGGCTTATGACCGGGCCGAGCCGATCATCGCCGCCTATGCCCGCATCTGCCGGCGGATCGGCGACAGCGGCGCCGGACAGATGACCAAGATGTGCAACCAGATCGCCATCGCCGGCCTGGTCCAGGGCCTGTCCGAGGCGCTGCATTTCGCCGAGAAGGCCGGGCTCGACGGCCGCGACGTGGTCGAGGTCATCTCGCAGGGTGCCGCCGGTTCCTGGCAGATGGCCAACCGCTACGAGACCATGCTCGACGATCATTTCGACCACGGGTTTGCCGTCGACTGGATGCGCAAGGACCTGGGCATCTGCCTCGACACCGGCGACGAGATCGGCGCCAGCCTGCCGGTCACCGCCCTGGTCGACCAGTTCTACAAGGATGTCCAGAAACTGGGCGGCGGCCGCTGGGATACCTCGGCCCTGATCAAGCGCCTGCGGGCCATGGGCTAAGCGCACCCCGGGGGCGCGCCGCCCGATCCTGCGCCGCGCCCCTGCTTCTTTCTCTTTCCAAGTATTCCCGGGGGAGTCCTCCATCGGAGGACGGGGGCAGCGCCCCCTCGGCGGTCGTCATCCGCCCACGCCCCGGCCGGTCGACGCGACACCTGCCACGCATCCCCCCGACCGGCATCGTGCGGTCCCGCCGAGCCATCCGGCCCCAAGCAAAACCGCACAAACAACACCGCACCGGGCCGCGTCCGCCAAGTGACGCCCCGCCACGACCCGCCCGGCCTCTCGACATTTCGCCTTGATCGCGGTCTCATCGCCGCGACCGCATGCACCGGCTTGGGAGGGCCGCGCCACAGATGGATATCGGAGATCCGCAGAACCTCGGCCTCGACCCGGCCCGCCTGGGCCGCATTGCCGGCTGGATGCAATCCTACGTCGACCGCCGGCGCTATGCCGGCGCTTCGGTGCTGGTCGCCCGCCAGGGCCGCGAGGTCCTGGCCCATGCCTGTGGCCAGCGCAATATCGAAGCCGGACTGCCCTTTACCCGCGACACGCTGGCCCGGATCTATTCCATGACCAAGCCTGTCACCTCGGTTGCCATCATGACCCTGGTCGAACGTGGCCTCTTCCCGCTCGACGCCCCGGTGTCCGATTTCATCCCCGCCTTTGACGACATGCAGGCGCTTGTGCCCGGGGCCACCCGGCTGGACCAGGTCGCGTCTTGTGCCACGCCCACGATCCACCAGCTGCTCACCCATACCTCGGGCCTGACCTACAGCTTCAACGACAACCTCGTGGCCGAGGCCATGGCGGAGGACAAGCTCGATTTCGGCCCCGGCCGCCGCACGCTCGAAACCGTCACCGACAAGGTCGCCGCCCTGCCGCTGGTCTTCGCGCCCGGCCAGCGCTGGGAATATTCCGTCTCGATCGATATCCTTGGCCGGGTGGTCGAAATCGTCTCGGGCCGCAGCCTCGACCGGTTCTTCGCCGAAGAGATCTTTGCGCCCACCGGCATGACCGGCACGGCCTTCCGCGTGCCCCCGGGTACCGGCGACCGGTTTGCCGCGCTGTACACCCCGCTGGACGGTGACCCGATGTCGGTCGATGCCCCGACCCGAGGCGCCGATCCGCTCAACCTCTCCGATGCGCCCGACGACAGCCGCTATCACACCACCCAGTGTTTCTCGGGCGGCGGTGGGCTGGTCGGCACGATCGACGATTACATGCGCTTTGCCGAGATGCTGCGCCGGGGCGGCGAGGCCAACGGCCACCGCATCCTGTCGCCGGCCACGCTGGATTTCATGATGCGCAACCATCTCAGGGGCGAGATTGCCGAGATGGGCCCGACCAGCTTTGCCGAACAACCCATGCAGGGCACGGGCTTTGGCCTGGGCGGTTCGGTCGTTATCGATCCGGCCCGCGCGCGCACGCCGGGCAGCGTCGGCGATTTCTCCTGGGGGGGCATGGCCTCGACCTATTTCTGGATCGACCGGGCGCGCCAGCTTTCGGCCGTCTTCTTCACCCAGCTGGCGCCGTCCAGCTCCTATCCCTCGCGCGCCGAACTCAAGGCGCTGGTGCACGGGGCGATGGTGGCATGAGCCGCAATCCCGTCCTGTGGACCCCGTCGTCCGAGCGTGCCCAGGCCAGCCGCATGGCCGATTTCCTGCGCTTCCTTGCCAGGCGCGGCCTGCAGTTCGACGATTACCAGGCGCTGTGGTCCTGGAGCGTCGACGAGCTGGAAGCCTTCTGGGCGGCGATCTGGGATTTCGCCGATGTCCGGGCCGCCACGCCCTATGAAAGGGTGCTGACCGCGCGGGTCATGCCCGGGGCCGAATGGTTTCCCGGGGCCACGCTGAACTTTGCCGACCAGATGCTGCGCCATGCCGAGACCGCTCCGGACCGGCCGGCGCTGATCGTGCATTCCGAGACCTTCCCCGACCTGCGCATGACCCATGGCCAGCTGCGTGCGGCGGTGGCCAGCGTGGCCGGCCAGCTGCGCGCCATGGGCGTGGGGCAGGGCGACCGGGTCGTCGCCATCCTGCCCAATACCGAGGTGGCCATCATCGCCATGCTGGCCAGCGCGTCGATCGGGGCGATCTGGTCGCTGTGTGCGCCCGACATGGGCCAGACCGCGATCATCGACCGGTTCCGCCAGATCGAACCGGCCGTGCTGATCGCCCAGGACGGTTATGTCCATGCCGGCAAACCCGTCGACCGCCGGGCTGTTGTGTCCCATATCCGGGACAGCCTGCCGACACTAAGACACACCATCTGGCTGCCCGTCGCCGGTGACATACCCGCCGGTGCCACGCCCTGGGCCGACATGCTGGGCCATGACCATGCGCTCGACATCACCCCGGTGCCCTTCGATCATCCGCTCTGGGTGGTCTATTCATCGGGCACGACGGGCAATCCCAAGCCCATCGTCCACGGCCATGGCGGCATCCTGCTGGAAGGCGCGAAACAGGCCCTGCACCAGGATATCGGCCCCGACGACCGGTTCTGCTGGCTGACCTCGTCGGGCTGGATCATGTGGAACGCCCAGGCCGCGGCGCTGGGGCAGGGCGCCACGCTGGCCATCTTTGACGCCGCGCCCAACCATCCCGACATGATGGAACTCTGGCGCTTTGCCGCCCGCGAAAGGCTGACCATGCTGGGCGCCGGGGCCGCGTTCTTTGACACCTGCCGCAAGGCCGGCATCCGCCCGGTCGACACGCTGGACCTCTCGGCCCTGGTCGCCATCGGCTCGACCGGCTCGCCCCTGTCGGCCGATGCCTATGACTGGATCTACACCGCCGCCCGGCCCGATGTCTGGCTGGCCCCGATCTCGGGCGGCACCGACCTGGCCGGCGGCTTTGTCGGCGGCCACCCGATGCTGCCCGTGCGCGCGGGCGAGATGCAATGCCGCTTTCTGGGCGTTGCCGTGCGCAGCTTTGACGAAGCCGGCCACGAGCTGATCGGCGCGGTGGGCGAGCTGGTCTGTACCGCGCCGATGCCCTCGATGCCGCTCTACCTGTGGGGCGACGACGATGGAACGCGCCTGCACGACAGCTATTTCGACACCTATCCCGGCATCTGGCGCCACGGCGACTGGATCGAGATCACCGAGGACGGGGGCGCCATCATCTATGGCCGGTCGGATGCCACGATCAACCGCAAGGGCCTGCGGCTGGGCTCGTCCGAGATCTATCGCGCCGTCGAAGCCCTGCCCGAGATCCTCGACAGCCTGGTCGTCGACCTGGAATTCCTCGGCCGCGACAGTTTCATGCCGCTCTTTGTTGTCACCGCCCCGGGCCAGGCCCTGACCGACGACCTGACGGCGCGCATCAACCAGGCCATTCGCGACGGTGTCTCGGCCCGGTTCCTGCCCAACGAGATCGTGCAGGTGACCCAGGTGCCACGCACCCTGTCGGGAAAGAAGCTGGAAGTTCCGGTCAAAAAGCTGCTTTTGGGGGGCGATCCGGGGCGCGTCGTGAATCGCGATTCCATGGCCAACCCCGAGGCTTTTGATTTCTACGTGACCTATGCCGCGGCGCGCGCGGCGGAACTGGACGGCTAGACAATGGTGGATGCGGCAAACCGGGCGCTTCTGGAACTTCTCGACATCGAACAGCTTGAGGTCGACCTCTTCCGGGGCACCGGCGGCGGTGGCGAAACGCTCAAGCGGATCTTTGGCGGGCAGGTCATCGCCCAGGCCCTGATGGCCGCCTATCGCACCGTGCCGGACCGGCTGTGCCATTCGCTGCATGCCTATTTCATCCGCCCCGGAGACCCCGAGATCCCGGTGATCTACCAGGTCGACCGCGCCCGCGACGGCGGCAGCTTTACCACCCGGCGGGTCGTGGCCATCCAGCATGGCCGCCAGATCCTGAACATGTCGGCCTCCTTCCACGTCGAAGAAGACGGCTGGGACCACCAGCACGACATGCCCCGGGTGCCCGGGCCCGACGGCCTGGTGTCGTTGCAGCAGCGCCGCGAGGAAGCCGCCGGGAAGATCCCCGAGAAATACCGCGACGAATTCCTGCGCCTGCGCCCGATCGAGATCCGCGAGGTCGAGCCGCTGGATTTCTTCGCCCCCGACGTCGCGTCGGACAGCAACCAGGTCTGGTTCCGCGTGCCCGGGGCCGCCGGCACCTCGCCGGTGATGCAGCATTGCATGCTGGCCTATGCGTCCGACATGTACCTGCTGGGCTCGTCGCTGCGCCCGCACGGGCTGACCTGGCTGCAGCCCCGGGTGATGACCGCCAGCCTGGACCATGCCATGTGGTTCCACGCGCCGATCGCCTTCGAGAACTGGCATCTCTACGTGATGGACAGCCCGCGGTCGGGCGGTGGCCGCGGGTTCAACCGCGGCTCGATCTATACCGCCGATGGCCAATTGGTGGCCAGCACCGCGCAGGAAGGGCTGGTCCGCCCCGTCGCCCCGCGCGGCTGAGGGCCGTCAGCGCCAGCCGAGCGCCGGCGCCACATGGGTCAGGATCGTGTCCAGCACATGGGCGTTGTAATCGACGCCCAGCATGTTGGGCACGGTCAGCAGCAGCGTGTCGGCCTCGGCAATCGCCTCGTCGCCCTTCAGCTGTTCGATCAGCTTGTCGGGCTCGTCGGCATAGCCCCGGCCGAACACCGCGCGCTGATCGTCGATCACGCCCACCTGGTCGTTTTCCTTGCCGCCCCGGCCGAAATAGGCCCGGTCCATGTCGTTGGTCAGGGCAAAGATCGACCGGCTGACCGACACCCGCGGCTCATGGTCATGGCCGGCCTCGGCCCAGGCCTTGCGATACAGCCGGATCTGCTCGGCCTGCTGGACGTGGAAGGGCTCGCCCGTCTCGTCCCATTTCAGGGTCGAGCTTTGCAGGTGCATGCCCATCTCGGCCGCCCATTGCGCCGTCGCGTTCGACGCCGCGCCCCACCAGATCCGCTCGCGCAGCCCTTCGGAATGAGGCTCCAGCCGCAAGAGGCCCGGCGGGTTGGGGAACATCGGCCGCGGATGCGGCTGGGCAAAGCCCTCGCCCCTGAGCAGGTCGAGGAAGACCATCGCATGGCGCCGGGCCATGTCCGACCCGTCTTCGCCCTCGGCCGGCACGTAGCCAAAGTGCTTCCACCCGTCGACCACCTGTTCCGGCGATCCGCGCGAGATGCCCAGCTGCAGCCGGCCGCCGGCGATGAGGTCGGCCGACCCGGCATCCTCGGCCATGTAGAACGGGTTTTCATAGCGCATGTCGATCACGCCGGTGCCGATCTCGATGGATGAGGTCCGCGCGCCGACGGCCGCCAGAAGCGGAAAGGGCGAGGCCAGCTGGCGGGCGAAATGGTGGACCCGGTAATAGGCCCCGTCGACGCCCAGCTCTTCGGCCGCCACGGCCAGTTCGATGGATTGCTGCAACACGTCAGCCGCCGTCCGCACCTGGGAATCGCGGGTGGGCGACCAATGGCCGAAGGAAAGAAAGCCGATGCGTTTCATCTTGAGAACCTGTTGTTGTCTGGTGACTTGACCGTCACATAGGAACCCCGGCGCCCTCCCGGCAAGCCCCCGCTCGGTTCACCGGGGCGCAGGCCCTGTGCATCCGGCCCCAGGGACCGCTCCGCGTGTCGCCGGCCTGTGCATCCACCCCCGCAAATGGCCCATCCGTCCGGCCTGTTCATCCGGCACCATCGGTCTCTGCGCAACAGCTGTCCATGGGAGCCGTGTCATCGGCCGGTTCGCCAGGGCCTGCGATCCGCCGGGATCTACGCCCATTGATCCGCCCTTGCTTCCGCCTGTGCACTCGGCGCGTATGTTCGGAGACATCGGGCCTGCGCACATGGCCTTGCGACCAGCCCATTCATCCGGCCAGCACAACCGGCCCTGCCATCCGCCGAGCGCCCGGCCCGTGACCCCGGCGCAGGCACCCACCCAACCGCCCGCACCGTTCCGCGGGGCAGGGCGCTCCTGCTGCTTCTTTCTCTTTCCAAGTATTCCCGGGGGAGTCCTCCAACGGAGGACGGGGGCAGCGCCCCCCGGCGCCACGCCTGCCACCCCTTGCCGCGCTCAGAGCCTGTCGCCGTAGATCCGGTTCAGCTTGCGCATCCCGCCGATCCAGCGGTCGTAATTCTCGGCCTTGCGCCGCATGTAGCCCAGCACCTCGGGATGCGGCAGCACCAGGAAGACCTCGTCCCGGATCGCCGCCACGCAGGCCTCGGCCACCGGCCCGGGTTCCAGCATGCCATCCTGTGCCGCCACGCCATCCTCATGGCCCTCGGTCATCGCCGTGCGCACGGCCTGCGGGCACAGCACGCTGACCTTGATGCCGTCATCGCCATGGGTCAGCGCCAGCCATTCCGCCAGCCCGACCGCCGCGTGCTTGGTCACCCCGTAGGGCGCCGAGCCCACCTGGTTGAGCAGCCCCGCCGCCGAGGCCGTGTTCAGCAGGTACCCGCCGCCGCGCTCGATCATCCGGGGCACCAGGTGCCGCGCGGCCCAGAGATGGGCCATCACGTTGACCTCCCAGATCCGCTGCCAATCGCCGTCGGGCACCTCGGCGCCGCCGGGCACCAGGATGCCCGCGTTCGAACAGAACAGGTCGATCGGCCCGATCGCACCTTCGACCTTGTCGATCATCCCCGAAATCTCGACCTCGCGGGCCACGTTGACCTCGAAGGCCGTGCCATCGACCATCCGCGCGGTCTCTTCGGCCCCGGTCCCGTCCAGGTCGGCACAGACGATATGGCCCGCGCCTTCCTGCGCGAAACGCAGCGCCAGCGCCCGCCCGATACCGCCGGCCGCGCCGGTGATCACGATGATCTTGTCTTTCAATTCCATAGTCTTACGCCCACATGTTCGACCCGCCGCACACCGTCAGCGCCTGGCCCGTCATGTAGCGCCCGGCATCCGATGCCAGGTACACCACGATCCCGGCCAGGTCTTCCGGCTCGCCCAGGCGCCGCAGCGGGATTTCGCCCTGGATCCGGTTCTCAACCTCCGGGTTGTCCCAGAGTTCCCGCGCGAATTCCGTCCGGATCAGCCCCGGGCAGATCGCGTTCACCCGGATGCCCCGAGGCCCGAATTCCATGGCAAGGTTGCGCACCAGGCCGATCAGCGCAAGCTTGGACATCCCGTAGGTGCCCAGCATCTCGGAGGGTTTGAACGCGCCGATCGACGAGGTGAAGATCATCGACCCGCCGCCACGCCCGGCCATGTCCGGTGCCACCAGCTGGGCCAGCCACAGGTTCGACTGCACATTGGCCGACATCGTCTTGTCATAGGCCGCATCCGGAATTTCCGAGGTCTTGCCGTAATATGGGTTCACCCCGGCATTGCCGACCAGGATGTCGACCGGCCCGGCCAGCGCATGGCATTGCGCCACCAGCGCCTCAAGCTGATCGCGGTATCCCACGTTGGCCGCCACGGCAAAGACCTGCGCGCCGGGCACCTCCGCCTCGATCTGCTCGCGCGCGGCCTCCAGCTGGTCGGCTTTGCGGGCCGAGATCACCACACGCGCCCCGTGATCGGCCAGGGACGTGGCCATGGCCAGCCCCATGCCCCGCGATGCCCCGGTCAGCAGGGCGACCTTGCCGGTCAGGTCAAACGATGCGCGCATTGCCGCGTCCTCCTTGGCTGTCGATGAGCCCGGCCGCCAGCCGGTCGGTGCAATCCTGCCGGATCCCCCGGCGATCGAGCTTGTCGGTCGCGCCGCGGGGCAGGGGATCGCCCTGCATCCACAGGTGTTCTGGGATCTTGAAATGGGCGATATGCCCGGCCAGGAAGTCCCGCAGCGCCTCCGCCGTGGCCGTGGCCTCGGGGCGCAGCTGGACCAGCGCGCCGACGGTCTCGCCCAGCCGTTCATGCGGCAGCGGAAAGACACAGGCTTCGGCCACGTCGGGATGCTGGTGCAGGGCGCTTTCCACGTCGAGGCAGGCAATGTTCTCGCCGCCGCGGATGATGATGTTCTTGGCCCGGTCGACGATGGTGATGAACCCCTCGGCATCGATCCGGCCCAGATCGCCCGTGCGCAGCCAGCCGTCTTGCAGAACCTCGGCGGTGGCGTCGGGTTTATTTAGGTATTCCCGCATGTTGCAGGGGCTTCTTACAGTGATTTCGCCGATCTCTCCGGGCGCCACGTCACGGCCTTGGGGGCACAGGAAGCGCACGTCCTGGACCGGCGGAAACAGCCGTCCGCAGGCTCCGGGTCGGTCGACGTAATCCGGCCCGGCCATGCCGATGCCCACGGCGTTGGTTTCGGTCATGCCCCAGCCCGTGGCAATCAGCGCCTCGGGAAAGGTCTGCGCCAATTGCCCAACCTGTGCCGACGGCCTCTTGGCTCCGCCGGCGCCGATATATCCAAGCGTTTCAAGGGGATCTTGCCGGGCGCGTGCCTTGTCCATCAGGTCGGCCGACTGGGTCGGCACGCCCATGAACCGGGTGACCTTTTCGTGGCGGATCAGCCGCACGGCCTCGTCGGCATCCCATTTGTGCATCAGCACGATCCGCGCGCCGGCGGGCAGCGAAAACAGGAAAACCGGATGGGTGGCCGTGACATGAAAGAGCGGCGTGGCGACCAGGATCACCGATTGCGCCGTGTCATCTAGACCGGGATTGCGGATCTTGTGGATCGCCGATTGCAGCAGCCACGTATAGACCGCGTTGATCGCGCCGCGATGGGTCAGCACGACGCCCTTGGGATGGCCCGTCGTGCCCGAGGAATACATGATCGCAAAATCGTCGTCGGTGTCGATGGCCACGTCGGGCCAGCCGGCGCCAAGCCCGGTGGCGCGCAGATCCTCGTAGGTCTCCGGCGCGATCCCGGCGCCATCGCGCAGCCCGATCAGCTGCAGCCCCAGCTTGTCCTTCAGCGCCAGCAGCCGCGTCATCCGTGGCCCGTCGGCCAGGATCAGCGCCGGCCGGCTGTCGCGCATTGCATAATCCAGCTCGTCTTCGGTCCACCAGGCATTGACGAAGACGACGACACCGCCAATCGCGGAGATGGCCAGGAAAAGGACCAGCATTTCCGGGTAGTTGCGCATGGCAATGGCCACGCGGTCGCCGGGCGCGATGCCACGTTTCCGCAGCGCCTCGGCCAGGGCGCAGATCTCGGCGCAGAACGCGTCATAGGTCCAGCGTTCGTCGCCGTAGCTGAGGTAATCGTCAGCGCCGTTGCCATGTACCTCGCGCACGCGGATCAGCAGGTCGCGCAGATGGGCCGGCGTGTTGGCAAAGACCCGGTAATCCGATCCACGGATGCGGGCGGTGGTCGTGGCAAAGACGGGGTTGGTGGCAATCAGATGGGCGGCGGCCTCATCATGGCTCATGCTGGTCATCGGGCGCGCGCCCGTGACATCAGGCTGCGATGACGCATCCCGGTTCCTCCCTTGGTATCTCTCCGGTCGCTTGGGCGACTCTGGTTGATGATGGTGAGGTTAGAGAGGAATGCCCGACCTGCCAATACCGCAGATCGAAATGCCATTTCGCAGATGCAGCGCGTCGGGCGGCATTCGGCCGATTTTCGGGTGAAACCGGGGGAAATGCCGGGTCGCGGCGGACCCGATATTTACATAATATCGATTATGAGGGAAATGCGTGGGCGACAAGGCGGCCCCGAAGGACCGCCCCGTCAAGGATGTCAGAGATCAGAAAAACGCCTGAAGCCCGGTCTGCGCGCGGCCCAGGATCAGCGCGTGCACGTCATGGGTGCCTTCGTAGGTGTTCACGGTTTCAAGGTTCATCGTGTGGCGGATGACCTGGAATTCCAGGCTGATGCCATTGCCTCCGTGCATGTCACGCGACAGCCGCGCGATATCCAGCGCCTTGCCGCAATTGTTGCGCTTGACGATCGAGATCATCTCGGGCGCGGCCTTGGCCTCGTCCATCAGCCGGCCCACGCGCAGCGCGCCCTGCAGGCCCAGGGCGATCTCGGTCTGCATGTCGGCCAGTTTCTTCTGGAAAAGCTGGGTCTGGGCCAGTGGCTTGTTGAACTGCTTGCGGTCCAGCCCGTATTGCCGCGCGGCGGTCCAGCAGAATTCAGCCGCACCCATCGCACCCCAGGCAATGCCGTAGCGCGCGCGGTTGAGACAGCCGAACGGGCCTTTCAGCCCCTGCACATGCGGCAGCAGCGCGTCTTCGCCGACTTCGACACCATCCATCACGACCTCGCCGGTGACCGAGGCGCGCAGCGACATCTTGTTGGCGATCTTGGGCGCGGACAGGCCTTTCATGCCCTTTTCCAGGACAAAGCCGCGGATCTTGCCGCCATGGGCTTCGGACTTGGCCCAGATGACAAAGACATCGGCCACGGGCGCGTTCGAGATCCACATCTTCGAGCCGGTCAGCCGATAGCCACCGTCGATCTTCTCGGCGCGGGTCTTCATGCCGGCGGGGTCCGATCCGGCGTCGGGTTCGGTCAGGCCGAAACAGCCGATCCATTCGCCGCTGGCCAGTTTCGGCAGGTATTTCCGGCGCTGTTCCTCGGAGCCGTAGGCATAGATCGGATAGATCACCAGGCTGGATTGCACCGACATCATCGAGCGATAGCCGGAATCCACGCGCTCGACCTCGCGGGCGACCAGGCCATAGGACACATAACCCGCGCCCAGCCCGCCGTATTCCTCGGGCAAGGTCACGCCCAGCAGGCCCATTTCGCCCATCTCGGCAAAGATCGCGGGCTCGACGGTTTCGTTTTCATAGGCCTCGGTGACCCGCGTCTGCAGCTTTTCCTGGGCATAGGCCCGGGCGGAGGCGGCGATCATGCGTTCGTCTTCGGTGAGCTGGTCATCGAGGCGGAACGGGTCCGACCAGTCGAAGGAGCCCAGGTCGGGGGCGTCCTTGGCCCGCAGCGAAGGTTTCGGCGTGCTTGGCGCGTTCATCGGTGTTCTCCTGGTTTCGGTCTGCCCCCGCTCTAGCGCAGCCGGGCGGTGACAAACAGCGAGACTTTGTCATGCGCTTATGACATTAGCTCATAGATGGCCCATGCACGCAAACTTCTGCCGTCGATGTCAGCGCTGCGGATGATCGAAGCCCTGGACCGGCTGGGCAGCGCCTCGGCCGCGGCCGACGACCTGGCGCTGACCCAGGGTGCGGTCAGCCGCCAGTTGCAGGCGCTGGAGGCGCAGCTGGGCCAGGAACTGGCCCGGCGCGAAGGTCGCCGGCTGGAGCTGACGCCCCAGGCGCGGGCCTATGCGGCCGAAGTGCGCGCGGCGCTGTCGCGGGTGGCCGAGGCGACGATGCGGCTGCAGGTGGCGCCGCCGGGCGGGACGCTGACGCTGGCCATCCTGCCGGCCTTCGGAATGCGCTGGCTGATGCCCCGCCTGCCCGATTTCGCGCGGTTGCACCCCGATATCACGATCAACATGACGACCCGGCTGGAGAGCTTTTCCTTTGCCGGCGAGTCCATCCATGCGGCGATCCGCTATGGCCGCCAGGGTGATTGGCCGGGCACCCGGGCGCTGTTGTTGAAACATGAGCACCTGCTGCCGGTGGCGGCGCCGGACCTGCTCGGCGGGCAGGCCCCCTCGCCCGCTCTGGCGGCGCGGCTGCCGCTGCTGCACATCCGCACCCGGCCCGAGGCCTGGCCCGACTGGTTCGCGGCGGCCGGGCTGGCGCGGATGTCGGACGGCGGAGGGACGATCCATGACCAGTTCTCAACCATCGCCCAGGCGGCGCGCCACGGGCTGGGCGCGGCGCTGATGCCGGATTACCTGGTGGAACAGGAGCTGGCGACCGGCCAGCTGGTGGCGCTGGGGCCCCGGATCGAGGCCGAGGGGGGCTATTACCTGGTCTGGCCGGAGAGCCAGGCGCGCAATCCCGACCTGGTGCAGTTTCGCGATTGGCTGGCCGAGAAGGCCGAGCCGGAAGATCCGCTGCCCCGGTAGATATTCACTTGGTGTGTGTGCGCCTGTGGCATGAGCCATTGGGGGTGCAGGTGTGGTGCCCTTGATCGGCGTCGCGCGGGTGGTGCGGGCAAGGCAGGGTATTTGGGCCAAGAAGAAGCAGGGGGACGGCGCGATGCCCCGGTTGGTGCGTGGGCGGTGGAGGTCTTTGGGCGCAGGGTGTGGAGGGGCAGCCCTTGCGGTAGCAGGGGCTGCGGAGGGGGCGCGCGGGAACGGCGCCGGTGTGGGGTGGCGCCCTGCCCCGGTCGGTAGCGGACGGCTGGTGGGTGTGGGCGCAGGGATGGAGGGGCGGCTCAGGGCGCCATATGGGGCTTGCGCGAGTGGTGCCGGTGTGGGTGGCGCCCTGCCCCGGCTGCCTGGTGCGCGGCCGGGGTGCGTGGGCGCAGGGGCTGGAGGGTCAGCCCAGGGCGTAGCCGGCGCCGCGCACGGTGCGCACGGGGTCGGCGCCGCCGTGCATCGTCAGGGCCTTGCGCAGGCGGCCGATATGGACATCGACAGTGCGCGTGTCGACATAGATGTCGCGGCCCCAGACCCGGTCGAGCAACTGCTCGCGCGACCAGACCCGGCCGGGCTTTTCCATGAAGGTCGACAGCAGGCGGAACTCGGTCGGCCCGAGCTTGAGCGGCTGTTCGGCGCGGCTGACCTTGTGGGTCTCGGCATCGAGGACGATATCGTCGAATTCCAGCCGCAGGCCGACCGTTGACGGCCGAACCCGGCGCAGCTGCGAGCGCACGCGGGCCATCAGTTCGATCACCGAATAGGGTTTGACCACGTAATCGTCGGCCCCGGTTTCCAGCCCGCGCACCTTGTCGACCTCTTCGGACCGGGCCGAGAGCATGATGATCGGGATGGTCCGGGTTTCGGGTCGGGTCTTGAGCTGGCGGCAGACCTCGATGCCCGAGGTATTGGGCATCATCCAGTCCAGCACGATGATGTCGGGGGTGTCTTCGTCGACATGCAGCAGGGCCTCGTCGCCGTTGCCGGCCCGGACCACGCGAAAGCCTTCGGCTTCGAGATTGTAGGCCAGCACTTCACGCTGGGCCAGCTCGTCTTCGACCACAAGCACCGTGGGTTGATCCGCGGACATGGGCGTCTTTCTCCTAGTTTATTTCCGAGGTCACATCGGCCTTGGGCCGGGCCTCGTCAGGCCGATCGCCGGTCACCAGGTAGATGACCCATTCCGCGATCGACGTCGCATGGTCGCCCATCCGCTCCACGTTCTTGGCAATGAAATGCATGTGCATGAAGGGGGTGATGTTGCGCGGATCTTCCATCATGAAGGTCAGGAATTCGCGGAACAGGGCATTGTAAATCTGATCCACCTCGCGGTCGCGGTCGATCACGTCCCGGGCCAGGTCCTCGTCGCGCTGGATATAGGCATCCAGGGCGTCGTTGAGCATGCGCTCGACCTCGCGGGCCATGCGGCGCAGCGAGGAGGTTCCGGCAGGCATCGGCGGCATGCCGGCCAGCACATGGGTGCGCTTGGCCATGTTCTTGGCATAATCGCCGATCCGTTCCAGGCTGCCCGCGATTTTCATCACGGTCAGGATCAGCCGAAGGTCGATGGCGGTGGGGGCGCGCAGGGCAATCAGGCGCGCCACCTCCTGGTTGATCAGCTCGTCGAGCTCGTCGATGGTGTAATCTTGGGCGACGATCTTGTCGGCCAGCACCGTGTCGTGCTCTTCCAGGGCCTTGGCAGAGGTTCGGATGGCTTCTTCCACAAGCCCGCCCATGCGCATGATCTGCGCCTGGATGGCTTCGAGTTCGCGGTCGTATGCCGTGGTGATATGCTGTTTCTGCATGATCCTGAACCAATCTGCTGTCGGCGCGGGGCGCGTGTTACCCGATGCGGCCGGTAATGTAACTTTCCGTGCGGGGATCTTCGGGATTGGTGAAGATCTGGCCGGTCTCGCCGAACTCGACCAGATTTCCGAGGTGGAAGAAAGCGGTTTTCTGGCTGACCCGCGCGGCCTGCTGCATCGAGTGGGTCACGATGACCACCGAGTAGTTTTCGCGAAGCTCGTCAATGAGTTCCTCGACCTGGGCCGTCGCGATCGGATCGAGCGCCGAACAGGGCTCGTCCATCAGCAGGACCTCGGGTTCGGTGGCCACGGCACGGGCGATGCACAGGCGCTGCTGCTGGCCGCCCGACAGGCCGGTGCCCGGCGCGTGCAGGCGATCCTTGACCTCGTCCCAGATGGCGCCGCGGCGCAGCGACTTTTCGACGATGTCGTCCAGCTCGGCCTTGTTGCGGGCCAGGCCGTGGATGCGCGGGCCATAGGCGATGTTGTCGTAGATCGACTTGGGGAACGGGTTGGGTTTCTGGAACACCATGCCGACCTTGGCGCGCAGCTGCACCGGATCGACCTTGGGGTCATAGATGTTCTCGCCGTCGAGGTTGATGTCGCCCTTCACGCGGCAGATGTCGATCGTGTCGTTCATCCGGTTGAGGCAGCGCAGGAAGGTCGACTTGCCACAGCCCGACGGGCCGATGAAGGCGGTGACCATCTTGTCCTGGATCTCGACATCGACATCCTTGATGGCATGGGTCTCGCCGTAGAAGACCTGGACGTTGCGGGCCGAGATCTTCACTTCCCGGGCGTCCACGTCAACGCTGCTGTTGGGTGTATCGTACATGGCTTGCGGTCCTTCAGAAGAGCGGGTCACCAGCGGCGCTCGAAACGGCGGCGGAGGAGGATTGCGATGATGTTCATGGTCATGAGGAACAGGAGCAGGATGATGATACCGCCCCAGGCGCGTTCGTAATAGGCCGGGTCGGCACGTTTCGACCATTCGTAGATCTGCGCCGGCATCGACGAGTTGGGCGACAGGAAGCCGGCGGCGATGCCGTCGGGCACGTTGGTGGCGATATAGCCGACCATGCCGATCAGCAGCAGCGGCGCGGTTTCGCCGAGGGCCTGGGCCAGGCCGATGATCGTGCCGGTCAGGATGCCCGGGGCGGCCAGGGGCAGGACATGGTGGAACACGGCCTGCATCTTGGACGCGCCGACACCCAGCGCGGCATCGCGGATCGACGGCGGCACGGCCTTGAGCGAGGCCCGCGTCGAGATGATGATCGTCGGCAGGGTCATCAGGGTCAGCACCAGCCCGCCGACCAGCGGCGCCGATTGCGGCAGGTGGGCGAACTGGATGAACACCGCAAGGCCCAGGATACCGAAGACGATCGACGGCACGGCGGCCAGGTTCGAGATATTGACCTCGATGAGATCGGTGAACCGGTTCTTGGCCGCGAATTCCTCGAGGTAGATCGAGGCGGCGACACCGATGGGCAGCGACAGGAAGAGCACGACCAGCATCATGAAGAACGAGCCGATCATCGACACGCCGATCCCGGCCTGTTCGGGCCGGCTTTCCGAGGCATCGGCGCCGGTGATGAAGGCCCAGTTGAACGTGCGCTGGATGTCGCCCTTTTCGACCATGGCATCGACCAGGTCGAGATGGGCGGCGTCGATGTTCTTGTCACGGGCGATGCTCTCGCGGGTGACCCGGCCTTTCATGTAGCCGTCGACCCGGCTGCTGGCCAGGATCTTGAAATCGACGGTCTGGCCGATCTCGTCGGGGTTGGACAGGACGTAGTCGCGCAGCTGGGCCGGGGCCGAGGCCGAGACCAGGGCGCGCATGTCCTTGGCGTTCTCGTATTCGGTCGCGATGCCCTGCTCCTGCACGGCGGTCAGGACGGCGGTGTCGATCAGCGGCGCATAGCCGAATGTCGAGACCTTGCGCAGGTCGTCGGGGTCGCGGTTGCCGTTCTTGTCCAGCTTGGCGGCATCCAGGTAGACCGGGACCTCGATGAAGGTCTGGGTGAAGGCCGGGATGCCGGACCGGACGATGGACACCAGCAGGATGACCAGGAAGAAGATGCCCACGCCGATCGCGGCGATGCCGTAGGCCTGGAACCGCTTTTCGGCGGCGTTGCGCTTCTTGGTCCGGGCGTCCTCGACATAGAGAGAGCCTGCGTGCTTGCCCTTCTTGGCGCCGGGATTCATCGGCGTGGGTGCGGATGCGTCGGTCATTAGTCGTACTGCTCCCGGTATTTCTGCACGATGTGCAGGGCGAGAAAATTCATGCCCAGGGTGATGACAAAGAGCGACATGCCAAGCGCAAAGGCCACCAGGGCCTCGGGCGAGGAGAAATCGCTGTCGCCGGTCAGCTGGCTGACGATCTTGGCGGTCACGGTTGTCATGGCTTCGAAGGGGTTCAGGCTGAGCCGTGCGGCGGCCCCTGCCCCCATGACCACGATCATGGTCTCACCGATGGCGCGCGAGGCGGCCAGCAGCACGGCGCCCACGATGCCCGGCAGGGCGGCGGGCAGGATGACCTGCTTGACGGTTTCGGACTTGGTCGCGCCCAGCCCCAGCGAGCCGTCACGCATGGCCTGGGGCACGGCGTTGATGATGTCGTCCGACAGCGAGCTGACGAAGGGGATCAGCATGATGCCCATCACCAGGCCGGCGGTCATGACCGACGAGGCGCCGCCCATCCAGCCCAGCCCGTCGCGGCCGAAGACGGCCATCAGCATGGGCCCGATGGTCAGCAGGGCAAAGAGCCCGTAGACGATGGTCGGGATGCCGGCCAGCACTTCGAGCGCGGGCTTGGCGATGGCCCGCACCTTGGGCGAGGCATATTCCGACAGGTAGACCGCGGCGAACAGCCCGATCGGCACGGCCACGGCCAGCGCGATGAACGAGATGTAGAGCGTGCCCCAGAGCAGCGGCAGGATGCCCAGCTCCGACAGGCCGCCCCGCCCCGAAAAGCTCGGGCTCCAGGTCAGGCCGAAGAAGAACTCGGTGAAGGGATAGATGCGGAAGAATTCGATCGTGTTGAAGATCAGCGACAGGATGATGCCGATGGTCGTCAGGATGGCCACCGAGGCCGCGGTGATCAGCAGGGCCTTGATGACCTTTTCGACCACGTTGCGGGCGCGGAAATCCTTGTCGGTGCGCAGGTAGCCATAGGCCAGCCCGGCCAGGGCCAGGACGATGGCCACGACGACAAGCACGACATGCAGCGTGTCGGACGAGGCGCGATAGGCCTGGGCGGCGTTCAGGATGCTGGCGGTCACGTCGCCGGTCAGCACCTGGCCGGCATCGCGCAGGCTTTGGGTGATGGCCGCCGGGTCAGCGGCGGTGTCACGGGCCAGGTCGTCGGGAATGGCGCCGATGGCCACGGCATTTTCAAGCCCCTCGGCCACGCGCCGCACTTCGGCCATGACCAGTCCGCGGTTCGATCCCTCGGCCACGTCGGCCTCGGAAATCATGCCCGAGACATGGCTTTCGATATAGATCGGCGTGGCGACCAGGGCCACGATGATGAAGGCCAGCGCCGGCACCAGGACCGACAGCAGGACGTTGGAGCCGTAATAGACAGGCAGCGAATGCAGGTCGCGGCTTTCACCCCCGGCCGACGCCAAGGCGCGCTGGCGGCCCAGGACAAAGCCCACGATGGCCAGGACCAGGATGATTGCTATGAGCAGGGACAGGGACATGATCCACCGCCTTTGAATACGTCATAAAGGGGAAAAGGGCGGCACCCGGCAGGCGCCGCCCCCGACACGAAGTCAGGCGATCAGGAGCCCGAACCCATGGTCACCAGGTTGGCAACGCCTTCCTGGGTCTCGGCCAGCTCGGGGTCCGACACCAGGCCGTAGTTGGCCAGCGGGCCATCGGGGCCGGCGATTTCGTCAGCCACGAAGAATTCGGCGAATTCCTGCAGGCCGGGGATCACGCCGACATGGGCCTTCTTGATGTAGAAGTACAGCGGACGCGACACTGGGTATTCGCCGGTTGCGATCGACTCGGTGGTCGGCTCGACGCCCGACATGGTGGCCACTTTCAGCTTGTCGGTGTTGTTCTCGTAGAACGCCAGGCCGAACACGCCGATGCCGTTGGGGTTGCTGTCGATGCGGGCCAGGGTCTCGGTGTAGTCACCGTCGATGTCGACCGACTTGCCGTCGGTGCGCACGGCCAGGCAGGCGTCTTCGGCATCGTCTTCCGACATGCCGCCGGCAACCATGGCTTCCAGCGCGCCGGTGGCTTCGCAGCCAGCCGCGATCACCTTCTCTTCGAACACTTCACGGGTGCCGTGCTTGGTGCCCGGGATGAAGGCCAGGATCTCGGCGTCGGGCAGATCGGCGTTGAATTCCGACCAGTTGGTGTAGGGGTTGTCGACCAGCTCGCCGTCGACGACCACTTTCGGGGCCAGCGCGTTGAAGATGTCGGCCGGTTCAAAGGCGGTGAACTCGGGGCCGTTCAGCTGGCTGGCGAAGACGATGCCGTCATAGCCGATGCGCACTTCGACGATGTCGGTCACGCCGGCGTCGGCACAGGCCGCGATTTCCTTGTCGCGGATCTTGCGCGAGGCATTGGCGATGTCGATGGTGTTTTCGCCCACGCCTTCGCAGAAGCGCTTCAGGCCGGCCGACGAGCCGCCCGATTCCACGACCGGGGTCGGGAAGTCGAAGTTTTCACCAAAGGCTTCGGCAACGATCGAAGCATAGGGCAGCACGGTCGAGGAACCAGCGACCTGAACGTTGTCGCGCGCGGCGGCAGCGGTGGCCGAGACAGCGGCGATGGCCAGCGTGGAGGCCGTCAGTTTCACAAAAGACATGTGAGTCTCCTAGTGGGTAGATTATGGCCCCCCCCATGAGGGCCTCGCGCCCCGTCTATGGGCCGCGCGTGTGGCTTTTGTGACGGCTGTGTAACAGTCACATGACACTGGGCGGTCTTTTCAGGAATTTCGACAAATTATGCTTAACGCCGGTATCGGCGGGCCCCGGCCCATTCGGCATGGGGCGCGGCAACGTTATTGTTTTATTTACTTTTTCGTGGAGTCCCAGCGCGGCCAAGCCTTCCGTCACGGCAAGTACCTGACAAGCAGACAACTTTTGCCGCCGTGCCGTCCGTCGCGCCGCCCGGGACGAATCGCGGAGGAAAACGTGGGGTTTCATGACAGGCCCGGGCGCAGGGCCGGGGAATCGCCCCCTGCCCGCTCAGCGCGGCAGAATCACCGTGAAGACCGTGCCCTTGCCCAGCTCGCTTTCCACCCGCAGCCGGCCACGGTGGCGGTTGATGATGTGCTTGACGATGGCCAGCCCCAGCCCGGTGCCGCCCAGCTCGCGCGAGCGGTGGCTGTCGGCCCGGTAGAACCGTTCGGTCAGGCGCGGCAGGTGCACCGGGTCGATGCCCGGGCCCTTGTCGATGACCTGCACCCGCGCGGCGGGCGCGCGCACCGCCGGATCGCGTTCGGATGTGCTCAGGACCAGGTGCACGCTGCCGCCCGAGGCCGCATAGGTGATGGCATTGACGATCAGGTTGGTGAAGACCTGCTGCAGCTGGTCGGCATCGCCCGTCACCATGACCGGTTCGCCGGGCGCTTCGAGGGTCAGGCTCATGGCGGCCTCTTCGGCCAGCGGCCGGACCGAGCGCAGCGTGCTGTCGAGGATGCCCGACAGGTCGATCTCTTCGCGCGGGCGGATGCGTTCCTCGTCCTCGACCCGGCTGAGCGACAGCAGGTCGCCGACCAGCCGGTTCATCCGCGCCGCCTCGCCTTCCATGATGCCCAGGAACCGGTCGCGCACCTCGGCATCGTCGCGGGCCGGGCCGCGCAGGGTTTCGATGAAGCCCATGATCGCGGTCAGCGGCGTGCGCAGCTCGTGGCTGACATTGGCCACGAAATCGCGCCGCATCCGTTCCGCCTGTTCCAGGTGTGTCACGTCCTGGAAGGTGATCAGCAACGCCCCGGCATTCACCGCCCCGATCCCGTTCACGTAATGGATCGAGACCTGGTACATCGCGTCCTGCACCCCGTCGTTGGCCAGGTGCCGGGCCTCGCGCGGGCGGCGGTCGCGCAGGCTGTCCTCGACCACCTGCAGGACCTGCGGCTGGCGCAGGATCGTCGCGAAATGGCGGCCGATGATCTGCTGGCCCAGCAGCGTCAGCGCGCCCGGATTGGCCGCGATGATCCGTTCCGACTGGTCCACGATCAGCCCCGGCAGGGGCACCGCCCCAAGGACATCGCCAATGAGGTCGGTTGCGTTCATGGCCGGTCTTCCTTCGTCAGAATTCATCCGAACAGACATGGCCCATCATTGTAACTAATTTGCGGTGGCCGCGGCGATGCAATCGGAAAACACCTGCAGCAACGCCGCCGGGTCTTCCAGCCCGACCGACACGCGGAAGAAGCCTTCGGTCATGCCCAGCTCGGCCCGCCGTTCGGCGGTCAGCGCCCGGTGCGACGACGAGGCCGGATGCGACAGCGTCGTGCCGGCGTCGCCCAGCGTGGGGGCGAAGCTGAGCCGGCCCTGGGCCGCGCGGGCAAAGGCATTGGCCTCGGCCCGGCCACCGTCCAGCTCGAAGCTGACCATGTTGCAGCCGTGTCCGTTCAGCAGGGCCATGGCCTTGGCATGGTCGGGGTGATCGTCCCGGGTGGGATACAGAACCCGGGTCACCCCGGCCTGCCCGGCCAGGTGATCGGCCAGGGCGGCGGCGGTGGCCTCGGCCCGGTCGAAACGCAGGTCGAAGGACAGCAGGCCGCGTTCGGCCAGCCAGCAATCGAACGGGCTGGGCGTCAGCCCGGCAGTCACCGAGAACACCCGCATCCGTTCGGTCAGCGCGGCGTCGCGGGCCACGACATAGCCCAGCATGGAATCGGAATGGCCGGCCATCAGCTTGGTCACCGAATGCAGCACGATATCGGCGCCGTGATCGAATGGCCGGAAGCTGCGTGGGGTGGTAAAGGTGTTGTCGACCACCAGAAGCAGGCCCCGCGCCTTGCACAGCGCCGCCAGCCCGTCGATATCGGCCAGTCGCAGCGTCGGGTTCGACAGGACTTCGACCAGGATCATCCTGGTTTCCGGCCGGATCGCCGCTTCGACGCTGGCCACGTCGCCGGGATCGGCCAGCGTGGTGGCAATGCCCAGGCGCGGCAGGTCTTCGGCCATCAGGCGCAGCGACCGGCCGTAAAGCTGGTTGCCCCCGATGACGTGATCGCCCGACGACAGAAGGCCCATCAGCACGGCAGACACCGCGCCCATGCCCGAGCCGGTCACCACCCCGCCCTCGGCGCCTTCCATGGCGTCGATCCGGCCGGCGACAACCTCGGCATTGGGATGGCCTTCGCGGGAATAGGTAAAGCCCTGGGCCCGGCCTTCGTACTGGTCATCCAGCGCATCGGGCGTTTCCGAGGCATAGACCACCGAGGGCGACAGCGGGGTCACCACCGGCCAGCTGCTGCTTTCGGGCAATCCGTCGGGCCGCATCAGCGACCCCTTTCCATTCCGTCTCATGTGCGTCCCACCACCGTCAGTCCCTTGCGATAGCGCCGCATGTTCTGCTGGTAGCCCATCGCCGTTTTCGTCATCCGCGCGATGGCCTGGCCATCGAGCTGGCGCACCACCTTGCCCGGTGCACCCATCACCAGGGATCCCGGCGGGATCTCCTTGCCTTCGGTGATCAGCGCCCCGGCGCCGATCAGGCAATTGTCGCCGATCACCGCGTGGTTGAGGATGATCGCCCCCATGCCGATCAGGCTGTTGTTGCCGATCGTGCAGCCATGCAGCATGACCTTGTGGCCGATCGTGCAGTCGCGCCCGATGGTCAGCGGCGCGCCCGGATCGACATGGCAGACCACGTCTTCCTGGATGTTGCTGCCCTCGCCCACGATGATCGGCTCGTTGTCGGCCCGCAGCGTCGCCCCGAACCAGACCGAGGCCGCCTCTTCCAGGACGACCTGGCCGATCAGGTTGGCGTCCGGGGCGACCCAGGTGTCGTCGTGCAGATGCGGATGCATGCCGTCCAGCGCGTAGATCGTCATGACAATTCCTCGAATTCCTGTTGCAGGGCGCGGACATGGTCGGTCAGGTCCGGGCGCTGGATGCGACGCAGGCGGATTGCCTGGATGATCGTCTTGAGCCGCGCCTCGGTCGCGCCGAGGTCGTCGTTGACCAGCACGAAATCATAACCGTCCCAATGGCTGATCTCGTCCCAGCTCTTGAGCATGCGGCGCTTGATCACCTCGGGCTTGTCCTGGCCGCGCTCTTCCAGCCGCCGGCGCAGTTCTGCGATGGACGGGGGCAGAAGGAAGATCGACAGCGTGTGCTGGCCCAGGGCCGAATTGCGGATCTGCTGGGCGCCCTGCCAGTCGATGTCGAACAGCACGTCCTTGCCGCTGTCGATGGCCTCCTGGACCGGCTGCCGCGGCGAGCCGTAGAAATTGCCGAAGACATGGGCATGTTCCAGCATCTCGCCCCGGGCGACCTGGGCCTTGAAGTCGTTCTCGGCCAGGAAATGGTAATCCTGCCCGTCGACCTCGCCGCGCCGCGGCTGGCGCGTTGTGGCCGAGACCGAGAAGACGATCGAATTGTCCCAGTTGCGCAGCCGCCGGGCCAGCGTCGATTTGCCGGCACCCGAGGGCGACGACAGGATCACGAGAAGCCCGCGGCGGGCCTTGGTGTCTGCGCTCTTCATGGTCATTCCACGTTCTGTACCTGTTCCCGGATCTGGTCGATCACGGCTTTCAGCTCCAGCCCCACCGCCGTCAGCTCGCCCGACTGGGACTTGGCGCACAGCGTGTTGGCCTCGCGATTGAATTCCTGCATCAGGAAATCCAGCTTGCGCCCCACGGCGCCTTGCGGGTCGTCCAGCAGGCCCCGGCCGGTCGCCACATGGGCGCGCAGCCGGTCGATCTCTTCGGTCACGTCGGCCTTGACCGTCAGCAGCGCCAGTTCCTGGGCCAGCCGGTCGCCATCGACGCCCTCGGCCGTGTCCAGCAGCCTTGCCACGTTGGCCCGCAGGGCCTCGGCCATGGCCGGCTTGCGCGCCTCGGCCAGCGCGGCGGCCTGCGCCGCCAGGTCCTCGACCCGGCCCAGCTGGTCCAGCAGCACCTTCTGCAGCGCCGTGCCCTCGGTCTTGCGCATCGACAGGAAGTCGGCAAGCAGGTCGGGGAATTCGCCTTTCAGCTGCGCCAGCAGCGGCGCGGTGTCATCCTCGGCCGCCGCCGCATCCCACACCCCGCGCAGGCCCAGCACATCGGCCGCCCGCGACGGTTCCAGAACCAGCCCGCGCGCCTCGGCCCGCCGTTCGGTTTCGGCCAGCGCGTCCAGCACCACGTCCAGCGCCGCGCTGTTCAGCTGCAGCCCGCCGCCGTCATCGCTGCGCTGGATGCGCAGCGACAGGGTGATGTTGCCGCGCTTGACGGCCTTGCCCAGCTCGGCCCGCAGGGCGGTTTCCAGCCCGTCCAGCCAATCGGGCACGCGCAGGCGCAGGTCCAGCCCCTTGGCATTGACGCTGCGCAGCTCCCAGGCCCAGGAATGGGGCCCAAGCGCACCACGCGCCGCGGCAAAACCGGTCATCGACATGATCATGGGGCCGTCTTCCTTCCGTCCGAATTGCGCGCAGGTAATGCAAAGCCTCGCTCAAGGGCAAGCCCGCAGACCGTTCGTCGCGCCACAGGGTCCATCTGTCCGCCGCCTCGTCTCGCCTTTGGCCGGCCGACATCCCCGTTTCCGGTGGGTGCCGCCCGGCCCCGGCCCGGCGGCCCCGCGCAGGCCCGGAAAGGGACGCGGTATCAGGGACATGCGGTGTTTTTGGTTAACGAAAACTCCTCCAGTCTTGCAGAGGTGGATTAACCAGCCGTAAAGAAACCTCTGAAGATTTTCTTCAACTCATGGCACGTTAAGCCTTGGGTAAGCATTTCGTCGTTAGGCTCTTTGGGGGAGCTTTCCCGGCGGATGCGCGTGTGGTGGAAATCGAGGTATCAACGTGTTCAGACGCAGATCCGTCCCATCGGGCAACGGAAAGGTCATTCAATTGGAGCGGTTCCTGGACGGGGTCAGCCTGTCACCCATTCGGCAGATCGAAGCGTATTGGACTGCGCTTCGCGAGGATGGCGGGATTCCGATGCGGTCGCAGATCGATCCGCGCGGGATGAGCTCCACGCTGGAATATACCTTCATCCTGGAACGCATCGCGCCGGGCATGGCCCGGTTCCGCATTGCCGGCCAGCACCTGTGCGGCCTGGCCGGGATGGAAGTGCGCGGCATGCCGCTGACGGCCTTCTTCACGCCGGTCGCCCGGCCCGAGGTGTCGGCGACGCTGGAAACCGTGTTCGACCGGCCCGCCGTGGCCGAGCTGGACCTACGCGGCGAGGTGGCCCGCACCGGCGCGCCGTCGACCTCGGCGCGCATGCTGATGATGCCGCTGCGCAGCGATTTCGGCCGGGTCGACCGGATCCTTGGCGCGATGATGTCGACCGAACGCGGCCGCCCGGCCCGCACCCCGGTCCGATTCGAGATCTCTTCTGCCCGGCTGCGCAACATCGACGGCGCGCCCGGCGGGATCGAACGGGCCGATGCCCCGCCCGAGAGCGGTGCGCCCAACACGGCATTTCCGCCGGGCTTTGGCGAGCCGTCGGTCGAATTCGGCGAGGCTCCGCGTCCGCGACCCGTCGATGCCGAGACCCCCGTGCCGGCCCGCCCGCGCGGCCCGGCCTGGGAAGACCCGGCGCTGAGCACCCCGGCCCCGGCCGACCGGTTCGGCCATCGCGACCGGCCCGCCGATATGCCGGCGACCGAGAGTGCCACGGTCGACGACACCCGGGCCCACGCGCCGCGCGAACCAGAGCCCCGGCCGGCCCAGCCCCGCGCCGCACGCGGCGTGCCCTACCTGCGGCTGGTCAAGACCGACGATTAAGGCCGCACCCGGCCCCGCCATACCCCCGAAACAACAACGGGCCGTCCCATGGGACGGCCCGTTTTTCGTGTTGGCTATCAATGGCCTGGATCCATAGCCCGGTGTTCCTGAGCCAAATCCCGGGCCCATCAGTCGCGGCCCCTATCCCCGGCGAGACAAGCCCAAACCGATCAACGGCTCGGCCCCTTGCCGGGGAGGCGGCACAGGGTCAATCGCCCTGCCCCGCCCGACGTGTCAGCCCACGGCCCGGTTCTGGCTGGCCCGGCGCAGGCCGGTCAGCTCTTCGGACACCAGGAAGGCCAGCTCCAGCGACTGGCTGGCGTTCAGCCGCGGGTCGCAGGCCGTGTGATAGCGATCCGACAGGTTTTCCTCGGTCACCGCATGCACGCCACCGGTGCATTCGGTCACGTCCTGTCCAGTCATCTCGAAATGCACGCCGCCCGGCACCGTGCCTTCTGCTGCATGCACCCCGAAGAACTCGCGCACTTCGCGCAACACGCTGTCGAACGGCCGGGTCTTGTAGCCCGTCGAGGACTTGATCGTGTTGCCGTGCATCGGGTCGCAGACCCAGACCACGTTGGCGCCTTCTTCTTCGACCGTCCGGATCAGCCGCGGCAGGTGGTCGCCCACCGTGCCCGCCCCGAACCGCGCGATCAGCGTCAGCCGGCCGGCCTCGTTCTCGGGGTTCAGCGTGGCCATCAAGCGCTTGAGGTCGTCCGATGTCATCGACGGGCCGCATTTCAGACCGATCGGGTTCATCACGCCCCGGCAGAATTCCACGTGGGCCCCGTCGGGCTGGCGCGTGCGGTCGCCGATCCAGATCAGGTGGCCCGAGCCGGCCAGCCATTTGCCGGACGTCGAATCCTGGCGGGTCAGCGCCTCTTCGTATTCCAGCAGCAGGCCTTCATGGCTGGTGTAGAAATCGACCGTCGAGAATTCGTGGCTGGCGCCCCGGTCGATGCCTGCGGCGGCCATGAAATCGATCGAATCCTGGATCCGCTCGGCCATCTCGCGATAGCGCTCGGCCTCGGGCCCGTCGGCAAAGCCCAGCGTCCAGGCATGAACCCGGTGCATGTCGGCAAAACCGCCCTGCGAAAAGGCCCGGATGAGGTTCAGCGTGGCCGCGGCCTGGGTATAGGCCTGCAGCATCTTGCCCGGGTCCGGCCGGCGTGCTTCGGGCGTGAAGGCCAGCTCGTTGATGATGTCGCCCCGGAAGCTGGGCAGTTCGACCCCGTCGACCGTCTCGGTCGGTGCCGAACGCGGCTTGGCGAATTGCCCGGCCATGCGGCCGACCTTGATGACCGGCACCTTGGCCCCGTAGGTGAGGACCATGGCCATCTGCAGCATCACGCGGAACGTGTCGCGGATGCCGTCGGCGCTGAACTGGTCGAAGGCCTCGGCGCAATCGCCACCCTGCAGCAGAAAGGCTTCGCCCCGGGCGGCCTTGCCCAGTTCGGCCTTCAGCCGGCGTGCCTCGCCGGCAAAGACCAGCGGAGGATATTTCGACAATTGCGCCTCGACCCCGTTCAGGGCCGCGGCATCGGTATAGTCCGGCATCTGCACACGCGGTTTGTTGCGCCAGCCGGTCTTGAGCCACTCGGTCATGTTGTCCTCTCCGCTCACGTTACATGGCGCATCCCTATACAAAAGCCGACCCCCGGTGACCATAACCGATTTGCGACACTTGACGACGCGGCCGAAGCCTGAGCACCCTCTCCGATGCCCCGCCTCCGCCGGCAGGACACGGGGCTCGCGCGCTAGAAGGACCAGCCGATGTCGAACACAGCCACGCCCAGCCCCGTTCCGCCCCGCGCATCCGCGTCCCGGCCCACCGCGTCCACCGGCGCCCGGCCCGGCCCGGCGCCCGACGACAAGCCCCGGCGCTTTGTCTTCCTGCTGCTCGATCGGTTCAGCATGCTGTCCTTTGCCTCGGCCGTCGAATGCCTGCGCATCGCCAACCGGATGAGTGACCGCACGCTCTACCAATGGCACCTGATCGGCGAAGGCGGCCAGGAGGTCAGCTGTTCGGCCGGCACGACCTTCAAGCTCGACGACGATCTCGTCGAGCTGACCCGCGACGATACGATCATGGTCTGCGGCGGGATAGACGTGCAATCGGCCACGTCCAAGAAGGTCCTGGCCTGGTTGCGCCGCGAGGCCCGCAAGGGCATCGGCGTCGGCGGGCTGTGCACGGCGGCCCATGCCCTGGCCATGGCCGGGCTGCTCGACGGCAAGCGGGCGACGATCCACTGGGAGAACCAGGACAGCTTTGCCGAGGCCTTCGACGAGGTCGACCTGACCAAGTCGGTCTTTGTCATCGACGGCAACCGCATGACAACGGCCGGCGGCACCTCGTCGATCGACCTGATGCTCAAGCTCATTGCCGACGATCACGGCGAGGACCTGGCCAATGCCGTGGCCGACCAGCTGATCTATTCCTCGATCCGCACCGACCAGGACACCCAGCGCCTGTCCGTGCCCACCCGGATCGGGGTGCGCCATCCCAAGCTGAGCCAGGTCATCCAGATCATGGAAACCAATATCGAAGAGCCGATCAGCCCCTCGATTCTGGCCCGTGATGTCGGCATGTCCACGCGCCAGCTCGAACGGCTGTTCCGCCGCTACCTCAACCGCTCGCCGAAACGCTATTACATGGAACTGCGCCTGCAGAAGGCCCGCAACCTGCTGATGCAGACCGACATGTCGGTGATCAACGTGGCCCTGGCCTGCGGCTTCGCCTCGCCCTCGCATTTCTCGAAATGCTACCGGGCGCATTACGACACGACCCCCTACCGCGAGCGCGGCACCCGCGGCACCCGGCTCTCGGTCTGACCCCGCCCCGGCGCAACCCAACAGCCTTCGTCCGGCCGGGCTCCCCCCGAAACCGGGGTCCCGCCCGTGCTGCTTCTTTCTCTTTTCAAGTATCCACCACCACGGCCCCCCGGGGCCGTGGTTGCGCCGCCTCCGGCGGCGCCCGGCGGGCAGGCCAGGCGCGCTGCGCGCGCCTGGCCTGCCCGCAACCCCTGCCTGGTTACCCGGCTTCCGATCCGCCGTGCAGATGCACAAAGGCCACCAGCGCCGCGGTCGATCCGTCCTTGCCCTCGGCACTTTCGGTTCCGTCGACCACCGGGCCCAGCGAGGTCGCCAGCTCCTTGCCCAGCTCGACGCCCCATTGGTCGAAGGAATTGATCCCCAGGATCACGCCCTCGACAAAGACCCGGTGCTCGTAGGCCGCCACGATCTGGCCCAGCACGAAGGGCGTCAGCTGCGGGTAGACCAGCGTTGTCGACGGCCGATTGCCCGGGAACACCCGGTGCCGCGCCTGGCGGTCCAGCTCGGCCCCTTCAAAGCCCTTGGCCTCCATCCGCGCCCGCGCCTCGTCCAGCGACCGCCCGCGCATCAGCGCTTCGGATTGGGCCAGGCAATTGGCCACCAGCAGGCGATGATGATGCGCCAGCTCCGGCTCGTGGCCCAAGGCCGCGACCATGAATTCGCAAGGCACCACCGCCGTGCCCTGGTGGATCAACTGGTAGAACGCATGCTGGCCGTTGGTCCCCGGCGCGCCCCAGACCACCGGCCCGCTGGCCACGTCCAGCGCCACCCCGTCCATCGTCACCGACTTGCCGTTCGATTCCATTTCCAGCTGCTGCAGGTAGGCCGGCAGCTTTTCCAGCCGCTGGTCATAGGGCAGCACGGCCCGCGTGCCATGGCCACAGACCTGGTGATGCCAGATCCCCACCAGCGCCAGCATGACCGGCAGGTTCTCGGCCCAGGGCGCGGCCTTGAAATGCACGTCCATCGCCTCGGCCCCGCGCAGGAAGCTTTCAAAGGCCTTGCCCCCGATGGCCAGCATCAGCGACAGCCCGATCGGCCCCCAGACCGAATAGCGCCCGCCGACCCAATCGGCGAAACCGAAGACATGTTCAGGCAGCACGCCGAAGGCCGCCGTGCGATCGCCGGCCGTCGACAGCGCCACCATCTGCGCCGCCGCATCGCCACCGCCGTCGGTCAGCCAGGCTTTGGCCGTGCGCGCATTGGTCATCGTCTCGATGGTCGTAAAGGTCTTGGACGCGATGATCAGCAGCGTCGTCTTCGGGTCGAGCCCGCGCAGCGTGTCGGCCACATGGGCCCCGTCGACATTCGACACGAAATGACAGCGCGGCCCGTCGGCATAGGGCGACAGCGCCTGAACGGCCATGGCCGGCCCCAGGTCGGACCCGCCGATGCCGATGTTGACCACATCGGTAAAGGCGCCGCCGGCCCCGGTCTTGGCGCCCGAGCGCACGGCTTCGGCAAAGCGCTGCATGTCGACCAGCGTTTCGCGCACGCCGTCCATGACATCCATGCCGTCCACCGGCACCGGCCCGCCATCGAGGTTGCGCAGCGCCGTGTGCAGCACGGCCCGGCCTTCGGTCTCGTTGATCGGGGTGCCCCCGAACATCGCCGCCCGCCGCCCGGCCAGGTCGACCCGGTCGCACAGGGCGATCAGCGCCGCGCGGATCTCGTCGTCGATCAGCGTCTTGGAATAATCCAGCCGCATGTCGCCGGTCGAGGCGCTGAAGCCGGCGGCCCGGTCGGGATCCGCCTCGAAGAGGTCGAGCATGTGCCGCCCTGCGGCCGCGGCGCGCAGATCGGCCAATTGTTCGAACATGGGAATTACTCCGCCCAGTGTATGGTTGTCGCGTTGAGTATGGCCTTGACCGGCGCCTCTTCAAGCGGCAGTTCGCGCGCCCGGTCCAGAGCTGCGCGTTTGTCGGCCCCGGTGATGACAAGATGGGTCTGCAGCGCCTCCTGCAGGACCCGCCCGGTCAGGCTGACCCGCGGTTCCGGCTGGCTTTGGGGCCGCATCACGGCCAGCACCGGCGCATCGGGGGCCAGGGCGGCCTTCAGCCCGGGCGTGCCCGGAAACAGCGAGGCCGTGTGCATGTCGCCGCCCATGCCCAGCACCACGATGTTGAGCGGCAAGAGCGGCGCGATCCGCTCGGCCAGCCCGTCCAGCGCCTCTTCCGGGGCCTGGCCCCAGGCGCAGAGCGGCACGTATTGCGCCCGCGCCGCGCGGCCCTGCAACAGGCGTTCGCGGATCAGTTTCTCGTTCGACCGCGCATCATCGGCCGGCACCCAGCGTTCATCGGTCGGCATGACCCGCACGCGGTCCCAGTCCAGGTCGACATCGCAGAGCACATCAAAGATCGGGCCCGGCGTCGTGCCCCCGGCCAGGGCCATGGTCACGACCTCTTCATGGGCCAGCGCCGCGCGCAGTTCCGAGGCCAGCTTGTCGGCCACGTCCATGGCCAGGATCTCGCGGTCGGGATAGGTTTCCAGGATCACGGGTTGATCCCCCGCCATTCGCGCCCGTTGCGCCGCAAGAGCAGGTCGGCATCCGCCGGCCCCGCACTGCCCGAGGCATAGGATTTCGGCACGTCGTGACGGGCCTCCCAGCCTTCGATGATCGGATCGGTCCAGGCCCAGGCCGCCTCGACCTCGTCGCCGCGCATGAACAGGGTCTGGTTGCCCCGGATCACGTCCATGATCAGCCGTTCATAGGCATCGGCATGGTGGCCCTCGTCGCCCAGGGCTTCGGAAAAGGTCATGTCCAGGGGCACATCCATCAGCCGCATGCCGCCCGGGCCCGGTTCCTTGATGGTCACGCCCAGGGTGATGCCCTCGTTGGGCTGCAGGCGGATCGACAGCACGTTCTGGTGCTCGCCGGCCTCCGAGCCAAAGATCGAATGCGGCATGCTCTTGAACATGACGTTGATCACCGACGACCGCGCCTTAAGCCGCTTGCCGGTGCGCAGGTAGAACGGCGTGCCAGCCCACCGCCAGTTCGAAATCGTCGCGCGCATGGCGACATAGCTTTCGGTCCGCGACCGGGGGTTGCCCACGGCCTCGCGGTAGTCGGGAAAGGCCTGGGGGTCGTCCTCGGCGGCCTCGTACTGGCCGCGCACGATGTGATGCGGCGGCACCGGATCCAGCGCGCGGATGACCTTGAGCTTTTCATCCCGCACCGCATCGGGGTCGAATTTGGCGGGCGGCTCCATGGCGATCAGGCACAAGAGCTGCATCAGGTGGTTCTGCACCATGTCCCGCATCGCACCGGAGGTATCGTAATATTCGCCCCGACCGCCGACGCCCACGGTCTCGGCCACGGTGATCTGGATGTGATCGACGAACTGGCTGTTCCAGAGCGGCTCGAACAGCATGTTGCCGAAGCGGATGGCCATCAGGTTCTGGACCGTTTCCTTGCCCAGGTAATGGTCTATCCGGTAGATCTGGCTTTCGTCGAACCAGGACGCCATCGTCCGGTTCAGCGCCCGGGCGGTTTCCAGGTTCTTGCCAAAGGGCTTTTCCACCACGATCCGGCTGGTGGCATCGGCCAGCCCATGCTGGCTGAGCCGTTCCGCGATATCGGCAAAAAGCGCCGGGGCCACCGAGAAATAGAACGCCCGGATCACATCGGGGCGCAATATGTCGCCCAGTTCGGACCAGCCGTCATCGCCCCGGGCGTCGATCTGGACGTAATCCAGCCGCGACAGGAACTCGCCGGTCCAGACCGGATCGGCCTCCGGCACGAATTCCTCCAGCGCGGCGGCGGCAAAGTCGCGGAACTCCTGCGACGACATCTCGCCCCGCGCCGCGCCGATCACCCGGGCCTCGGACGGCATCTGGCCGGCATGGAAACGGTGAAACAGGGCGGGAAGGATCTTGCGACGGGCCAGGTCTCCGGTGCCTCCGAAGATGACCAGGTCGAACGGATCCACGGGGATAACGCGCGATACCATTAGCTTTCTCCCATTTGTGCGGGACGATACCCGACATGGTGCAGGCGGTCGACAGGCCACCGCCTCTTTCGCTGATCTTCGCTGGACTGTTAGCGCAATCATGACAGGAAACAAAGAACTTATCACGAAATCGCCAGAAGGATGGGCCTGCGGGTTTCCATTCCGGCCCAGTTCGATAACGTCAATGGGACAAGAGGTTCCAGCATAATGACGACAGGCACATGAAAGATCTCGCACATCCCGGCCAGCCGGGGGCCGACCGCCCCGCCGCCAACCAGGGCAAGTTCCGCGACCCGGCCGTCACTGCCGCCGGCGAGCCACGGGCGCGCGTGGCCCTGACCCGGCCCGAGACGCTGTGGTTCAACACCGGCACGCTGTGCAACATCACCTGCGAGAATTGCTACATCCTGTCCAGCCCGACCAATGACGCGATGGTCTACCTGACGGCCGATGACGTGGCCGATTACCTGGGCCAGCTGGCCGATCGCAACTGGCCGGTGACCGAGATCGGCTTTACCGGCGGAGAGCCGTTTCTCAATCCGCAGATGATCCAGATGGCCCGGCTGTCGCTGGAGGCCGGTTACAAGGTGCTGATCCTGACCAATGCCATGCGCCCGATGATGCGTCCGGCCGTCCGCGCGGGCCTGGAACAACTGACCGCAGATTTCGGCGACCGGCTGACCCTGCGCATCTCGCTGGATCATTATACCGCCGCGCGCCACGACGAAGAACGCGGTGCCGGGGCCTTTGACATCTCGCTGACGGGGATGGACTGGCTGCGCGACACCGGGCTGAGCCTGTCGGTGGCCGGGCGCACGCTCTGGCACGAGACCGAGGCCGAGGCCCGGGCCGGGTACGCGGCGCTCTTTGCCGAGCGGGGCTATGACATCGATGCCTTTGCCCCGGCGACAACGGTGCTGTTCCCCGAGATGGACGAGGCTGTCGAGGTGCCCGAGATCACCACGGCCTGCTGGGGCATCCTGGGCAAGTCGCCCGACGACGTGATGTGCGCCTCGTCGCGGATGGTGGTGCGGCGCAAGGGGGCGGACCGGCCGGCGGTGCTGGCCTGCACCCTGCTGCCCTATGATGCGCAATTCGAACTGGGCACGACCCTGGCCGAGGCCGAGGGAGACGTGGCGCTGAACCATCCCCATTGCGCCAAGTTCTGCGTGCTGGGCGGGGCGAGCTGTTCCGGCTGACCGTGCCGGTGGAGCCGTCGGGTTGGGATATTTTCAAAGAGAAAGAAGCAGCAGGTCCGGCGCGGGCGGTGATGGCCCGCTTGTGTCGGCGTCGCGGGCGCTGGGCGGGATGGGCTGCCGGCTCACGTAGTCTGTGCAGGGCGCGGTGGCTGGCCAGTTGCCGCTGGGGGCGCTGGTGGCCAGCCAGGTGCGGCTGTACGCGCTGGGCGCACAGGCCAGCCGGGTTGGTGCCGGGCGCGATGGTTGGGCCTCAATGATAGGTGAATTCGCCCACGACGTTGCGCCATTCGCCGGATGTCAGCATCTTGCGATGGGTGAAACGGACGGAATGCAACGGGCCCTCGATCTCGCGCTGCCAGAACTCGATAAAGGTGAAGAGCCGTGGGTGATCGGGGGCGATGTCATAGTCCTGCCAGACGAAACTGTTGAGAACATGGACATAATCCGGCATCCGGTAGAAGATTTCTGCCGTGGTCAGCCCGTAGCCCTTCAGCATCATTTCCGTTTCGGTCATCTTGCTTCACTGCCTCTTGTCTGTTACCTCGCCCCCAGCTTTCCCAAACGGGATTAACTTTTCAATAAAAACAGGGTGTTGGCAGGTCGCGCCAGTGGCTGCCAAATGGGTCGGCCGGCAGCCATTGCACCTGATGTGCCGGGTCTGCTAGAGTGCGACCACAAGATATAGACCCTGCAAAAAGAATGGGCACGAGACGTGAGCGACACTCCCGAACCGCCTGAAAACGAAGACGAAAAGCCCGAACGCCCGGTCTTTGACGGCCCCTCCGTCTCGATCGAGGCCGAGATGCGGAACTCGTATCTCGACTATGCGATGTCGGTCATCGTCAGCCGCGCGATCCCCGATCTGCGTGACGGGCTCAAGCCGGTGCACCGGCGCATCCTTTACGCGATGGACGAAGTCGGGAACTCGCACGACAAGCCCTACCGCAAATCCTCGCGGCCGGTGGCCGACGCGATGGGCAAGTACCACCCCCATGGCGACGGCGCGATCTATGACGCGCTGGTGCGGATGGCGCAGGACTTTTCCATGTCGCTGCCGCTGCTGGACGGCCAGGGCAACTTTGGCTCGATGGACGGCGATCCGCCGGCGGCCTTCCGATATACCGAGGTGCGCCTGGCCCGGCCGGCGCGCGGGCTGCTGGATGACATCGACAAGGATACCGTCGATTTCCAGGACAATTACGACGGCAAGGACCGCGAACCGACGGTTCTGCCGGCGCGTTATCCGAACATGCTGGTCAATGGCGCCGAGGGCATTGCCGTCGGCATGGCCACGCGCATCCCGCCGCACAACCTGGGCGAGGTGATCGACGCGACGCTGGCGCTGATCGAGGATCCCGATCTGACCTCGGAACAGCTGATCGACTATGTCCCTGCCCCCGATTTCCCGACCGGAGGCCAGATCCTGGGCCGGTCGGGCGCGCGCAAGGCCTATATCGAAGGCCGGGGCAGCGTGATCATCCGGGCCAAGACCCATGTCGAAGAGCTCCGCAAGGACCGCTTTGCCATCATCATCGACGAGATCGCCTACCAGGTGAACAAGGCCGCGATGATCGAGAAGATCGCCGAAGCCGTGCGCGACAAGCGGATCGAGGGCATTGCCCATGTCCAGGACGAATCCGACCGGTCCGGCGTGCGCGTGGTGATCGAGCTGAAACGCGATGCCACGGCGGATGTCGTGCTGAACCAGCTGTGGCGGTTCACGCCGATGCAGGTGTCCTTTGGCTGCAACATGCTGGCCCTGAACGGCGGCCGGCCCGAACAGCTGACGCTGCGGGCCTTCCTGACGGCCTTCCTGGATTTCCGCGAGGATGTCATCGCCCGGCGCACGGCCTACCTGCTGCGCAAGGCCCGCGAGCGCAGCCATATCCTGTGCGGTCTGGCCGTGGCGGTGTCGAATGTCGACGAGGTGGTCGCCACGATCCGCGGTTCGGCCGATGCGGCGGAAGCCCGCGAGAAACTGATGACCCGCCGCTGGCCCGCCGCCGATATCGCCGGCTACATCCAGCTGATCGACGATCCGACCCACCGGATGAACGAGGACGGCACCTATAACCTGTCGGAAACCCAGGCCCGGGCCATCCTGGAACTGCGCCTGCAGCGGCTGACCCAGCTGGGCGTGCGCGAGGTGACGGACGAGCTGGAAGAACTGGCCGCCAAGATCAAGGATTACCTCGACATCCTGGGTTCGCGCGAGCGGATCATGGAGATCATTTCCAACGAGCTGACCGAGATCAGGGATCAATTTGCCGTGCCTCGGCGGACCGAAATCATGGATTGGTCCGGCGACATGGAAGACGAGGACCTGATCGAGCGCGAGGACATGGTCGTGACGGTCACCGCCGGCGGCTATATCAAGCGCACCCCGCTGGCCGATTTCCGGGCGCAGAAGCGCGGCGGCAAGGGCGTATCGGGTGGCGGGCTCAAGGACGAGGACGTGGTGACCACGCTCTTCGTGGCCAACACCCATACGCCGCTGCTGTTCTTCACGACCGGGGGCATGGTCTACAAGCTGAAGACCTGGCGCCTGCCGGCCGGTGGGCGGACATCGCGGGGCAAGGCCATCGTCAACATCCTGCCGATCCCGCAGGGCGTGTCGATCGCGGCGATCATGCCGGTCGATCGGGACGAGGATGAATGGGCCGATCTCAACATCGTCTTTGCAACCTCGGCCGGTGACGTGCGGCGCAACGCGCTGAGCGATTTCACCAATGTCATGCGCAACGGCAAGATCGCGATGGAACTGGCCGACGGGGTCGAGCTGGTGAACGCACGGATCGCATCCGAAGACGATGACATCATGCTGGTCACCGACAGCGGCCGGGCGATCCGGTTCCGGACGACCGATGTGCGGGTCTTCAAGGGCCGCAAGTCGAACGGGGTGCGGGGCATCCGGCTGAGCAATGGCGACAAGGTCGTGTCGATGGCCGTGATCCGACATTTCGAAGCCAGCCCGGACGAACGCGCGGCCTATCTCAAGATGCGCCGGCTGATGGCCGGCGTGGTCGAGGATGCCGAGACCGACGAGGATGGCGGCAATGCCGACAGCCTGCTGCCGCAGGAGCGCTACGCCGAGATGTCGGCGGCCGAGAACCTGATCCTGACGATCACCTCGCAGGGCTCGGGCAAGCTCAGCTCCAGCTTCGACTACCCGCTGCGCGGGCGCGGCGGCATGGGGGTCCAGGCGATGGACAAGGCCATGCGCGGCGGGCCTCTGGTGGCCTCCTTCCCGGTGGAACTGGACGACCAGATCATGCTGGCCACCTCGCGTGGACAGTCGATCCGGGTGCCGGTCGACGGCATTTCCTTCCGCTCGCGCAATGCCGGCGGGGTCAAGGTGTTCAACACCGGTGAAGGCGAGGAAGTCGTCAGCGTGGCCTGGATCGCCGATCAGGGCAACGAGGAGGAGGGCGAGGATTAATCCTCGCTCAACCTCTGCCCCCTACCATGCGGCCCCGAACGGAGGGCCGCATGATGAACCTTTACACCTGCCTGATCGACCTGAAGAACGAGGCCAAGGCGCTGAATTTCGCCATGGCGCTCGAGGCCTGGATGACGCACCTGCAGGACAAGGGTGTCATTGCCGGCTGGCAACTCTACCGGCGCAAGCTCAACCTGGCCTCGTCGGTGCACCGGGATTTCCTGTTGGAAATCGCGGTCGAGGACCTCACCCAGCTCGACCAGGCCTTTCGCACGCTGGCCTCCCATGACGACGAGGTCGAGCGGCTCTATCACACGGTGCACGAACAGATCCAGGCGGCCGATTTCGGGCTCTACCGCCCCTTCCCCGACCCCGAGAGGGCCGAACGCATGGCCCTGGTCTGACGCCGGGTACGATGCGCGGCGCCCTGCCTTCTTCTTGGCTGAAATACCCCTATCCAACCGACGCCAAGGGCGGTGGGTTCGGGTTGGGATATTTAAGAAGAGAAAGAAGCAGCAAGGCGCGCGGAATGACACCCGCGCGCGACATGGTCATGGAAACTCCTGCGTAGGGCGGGGTTTACCCCGCCGCCCCGGTCTCACAGGTCGTAGAGCGCGGTGAACTTGGCCTCGAGATAGGACAGCAACGGCCCTTCGGACGGCGCGACGCCGCTGGCGCGTTCGATGACCTCGCGCGGGGTGTAAAGCCCGCCGTGGCGCTGCAGGTTCTCGCGCAGCCATCCCGTCGCGCCCGAGGTATCGCCAACCGCCAGCTGGGCATCCAGGTCGGGCACCGCGCGGCGCAGGGCCTCGTGCAGGCAGCCGGCATAGACATTGCCCAGGGCATAGGTTGGGAAATAGCCGAACAGCCCGACCGACCAATGCACATCCTGCAGCATGCCGTTCGACGGCTTGTCGACGGCGTAACCGAAATCGGCGGCAAACCGGTCGTTCCAGGCCGCTTCCAGGTCGCCCACGGCCAGGTCCCCCGACACCAGCGCGCGTTCCAGATCGAAGCGCAGCATGATGTGCAGGTTGTATTGCACCTCGTCCGCCTCGGTGCGGATATAACCGTTCTGCACCCGGTTGGCCGCCGCATAGAACGCCTCGGCCCCGTCCAGCCCCAGCTGGCCAAAGGCCGCCCTGGCCTGTTCGTACATCCAGCCCGTAAAGGCCCGCGACCGGCCCAGCTGGTTCTCGTAGATCCGGCTCTGGCTTTCATGCACGCCCATCGACACGCCCTGCCCCAGCGGCGTCATCGCATAGGCCGGGTCGATGGCCAGCTCATAGGACGCATGGCCGACCTCGTGGATCGTCGAATAGAAGCAATTGAACGGATCGTCGGGATTGGTCCGCGTGGTGATCCGCACGTCCGATCCGCTGCCCGAGCTGAAGGGATGCACGGCCTTGTCGATCCGCCCGCGGCTGAAATCATAGCCAAAGGCCCGGGCCAGCTGTTCCGACACGGCCATCTGGATCGCCGGATCAAAGGGCCCTTCCAGGCCACGGGGCAGCGGTTTTTCCAGGATCGCCGCACGAAGGGCCACCAGCCGGGGCCGCATGGCATCGAAGATCGCCGCGATCTCGGCGCCCGAGCTGCCCGGTTCGTAATCCTGCACCAGCGCGTCATAGGCATCGCCGCCATCGGACAGCACCTCGGCCTCCTGCCGGCGCAGCGCCACCACCTGGGCCAGGGTCGGCAGGAAGGACGCCACGTCCTGGGCCTCGCGGGCCTCGGCCCAGATGCCCTGGGCCACCGAGGTCAGCCGGGCCAGTTCGCGGGCCAGGTCGGCCGGCACGCGGGTGGCCCTGTCATAGCTGCGCCGGATCTCGCGCAGCTGGGCCCGCCCGACGGCATCACCCGGTTCCGCCGCGGCCAGCCAGTCGCCGACCCGCGGATCGGAGCGGCGGGCATGCAGCACGGTTTCCATCGCGGCCATTTCCTCGCCGCGCTGCTGGGCCGCGCCCCGGGGCATCATGGTCTCCTGGTCCCAGCCCAGCCGCATGGAGATCATCTTCAGTGCTTCCGTCTCACGTGTGAAAGCCATCAGGTCATCGTAAGCACTCATGCGCGGGTCTCCTTAAGGGATGTAACAATGGGATAAAGACTAAGAAACCGGGCCCGGAGGATGGCCACGAACAATGCCACGGCCACCAGTTGGTGAACCAGGCCCAGCCCGACAGGGGCTGCATAAAGAACGGTCATGATGCCCAGCAGGATCTGCAGGGCCAGCACGGCCATGACCGTGTTGAAGGCAAACCGCGTGCGCGGATGGGCGCTGCGCCGGCCGCGCAGCCAGACGACGACACAAAAGGCCGCCAGGAGGTACCCGGTGATCCGGTGCACGAATTGCACCAGGCCGGGGCTTTCGAAGAGGTTGCGCCAGAGCGGTTCGAGATAGAGCGAATTGGCCGGAAAGACCCGCCCTCCCATCAGCGGCCAGTCGGTAAAGGACCGGCCGGCGTCGATCCCGGCGACCAGCGCGCCGATCAGGATCTGCAGGAAGGCAAAGTGCAACAACCCCGTCGACATGCCATAGAGCTTGCGCTCGGAAATCCGGTGGGCCTGCATCAGCTCGCGCTCGGGCCGGCCGAGCTTCATGATGTACCAGGCGATGACGCCCAGGATGACAAAGGCCAGGCCCAGGTGGGTGGCCAGCCGATAGCTGGCCACGTCCAGCATGCCCGCGCCCGAGGTCACCCCCGAGGACACCATCCACCAGCCGATCGCGCCCTGCAGCCCGCCCAGGGCACCCGGGATGATCAGCCGGCCCTTCCAGCCCGTGGGGATCTTGCCCGTGACCAGCAGGCCCAGGTAGCCGATGACCCAGACCAGGCCGATCACCCGGCCCAGCTGGCGATGGCCCCATTCCCACCAGTAGATGCGCTTGAAATCGTCGAGCTCCATCCATTGGTTCTGGATGCGGAACTCGTCGATCTGCTGGTATTTCTCGAATTCGGCCTGCCAATCCTCGACCGAAGTCGGCGGCACGGCCCCGGCAATGGGCGCCCATTCGGTGATCGACAGCCCGCTGTCGGTCAGCCGGGTCAGCCCTCCGACGGCAATCATCATCACGACCAGCGCAAAGAGCACCGCCAGCCAGGCCCGCACCGCGCCACGCGCGCCGCCCCTGCCCCGGTCGATCCCGCCGGGTGCGGCCTTGGGCTGGGCCGTTTCGCCCGTGCCCACCTCTTCAAACAGCTTTCTCTGTCCGGTCATCTCTGCCTCTGATCAGTTGAGCGGGACCCTATGGCGCGGCGCGCGCGCCGTCCAGCGGGGCTAGTCGCCCCGTGTCTTCCAGCGGACCATCTGCCGCATGATGCCGTGCAGCATCTGCACATCCGAGCGGGTCAGCGGCATGCGGCTCCACAGGTTGCGCAGGACGATCTTCATGCCCTCGGCCTTGGTTTCGGGAAAGAAGAACCCGGCCTCGTCGAGACGGTCCTCGTAATGTTCGGCCAGTTTCTCGATCTCGATCCCGGTGGCCCAGTCGGCCCCGGCTAGCTCGATGCGGTCATGATCGATGCGGCTGCTGGCCCGGCGCCATTCATAGGCCGTCAGCAGGACACATTGGGCCAGGTTCAGCGAGGCGAATTCCGGGTTCACCGGCACCGATATGATGGCATTGGCCCGGGCGATGTCGTCGTTTTCCAGCCCCGCCCGTTCCGGCCCGAAGAGCACGGCCACCCGTTCGCCGGCGGCAATCTTCTCGGCGGCCATCTCCATGGCCCGTTCGGGCGAGACCACCGGCTTGGTCAGCCCGCGCGAGCGGGCGGTGGTGGCAAAGACATAGGAACAATCGCCGACCGCCTCGGCTGTCGTGTCATGGACCTGGGCTTCTTCCAGCAAGCGGCCGGCGCCGCTGGACATGGCCACGGCCGACGGGTTGGGCCAGCCATCGCGCGGGGCGACAAGGCGCATCCGGTCCAGGCCAAAGTTCCACATGGCGCGCGAGGCCGCACCGATGTTCTCGCCCATCTGCGGGCGGACGAGCACGAAGGCGGGCTGGGGCGTATCTGAGGGCATGCTGGGTTGGTCTGGTCTCTGTCTGATGGGCTCGGGCAACTGCCTTAGTGGCGGGCGGCGTGAAGGGCAAGGGCGGCGCGGCGGCAATGGCCTTTCGGGGCGCCCAAGGTCGGGAATTCCTGTCCAGATAGGGCCGCCCGGGCGCCCGGCCATCGGTCTTGTTTGCTTCCGTCGCGCAATCCGTTAAACGGCAGGTCACCGGATTGCCATATCAGAGCCCCATGACCGACCTTCCCCAGACCTATCTCATCACCCCGGCCACGCTGGACCCGGCCGGTTTCCCCGATGACCTGGCCCGCCTGCTGGATGCCAGCCCCGTGGCCTGCGTGCGGCTGGCCCTGGCCACCCGGGACGAGGACGAGATCGCCCGCGCCGCCGATGCGCTGCGCCCGGTCTGCCACGAGCGCGATGTCTGCCTCGTGGTCACCGACCACCTGCTGCTGGCCCAGCGGCTGGGCCTGGACGGCGTCCATCTCAGCGCCGGCACCCGTGGCGTGCGCGACGCGCGCAAGGCGCTGGGGATCGAGGGCATCGTCGGCAGTTTCTGCGGCAGCTCGCAGCATGACGGCATGGTCGCCGGCGAGGCCGGGGCCGATTACATCAGCTTCGGCCCGGTGGGCGGCGGCGCCCTGGGCGACGGCACCCTGGCCGAGCGCGATCTCTTCGAATGGTGGTCGCAGATGATCGAACTGCCCGTCGTGGCCGAAGGCGGGCTGGGCGCGGCCGAGGTTCGGCTGCTGACACCTTTCACCGATTTCTTCGCCTTCGGGGACGAGCTTTGGTCCAGCGACGACCCGGTCGCCGCGCTCAGGACCCTGCGCGCGGCCATGGCGGACGGCTGAGCGCCGCCCGCCCCGGCGTTTTCCTCAGAGGAACACCCGCTCGACGAACCACCACGCGCCGACCAAGGCGATGACGGCCGAGGCCGGCACGGCAATGCGCGCGTGGTACCAGGGCTTTTCCCCGAACCAGGCGCCCACGGCCAGGAAGGCCACGGCGATCACGGCCAGCTGGCCGAATTCGACGCCCACATTGAAGCCGATCAGCGCCGGGAAGAACTGGCCGGCGGGCAGGCCGAATTCACCCAGGACGCTGGCAAAGCCCAGCCCGTGCAGCAGGCCGAAGCCAAAGATCACCAGCGGCCGCCAGCGGGTCAAATGGCCGAGGAAGATGTTTTCCAGCGCGACATAGGTGATCGAGGCGGCGATCAGCGGCTCGACGATGCTGGGCGGCACCGTCACCCACCCCAGCGCGCCAAAGGCCAGCGTGACCGTATGGGCCAGGGTAAAGGCCGAGACCTGCCAGAGAAGCGTGGGCCAGGCCGTGCCCAGGAAGAACAGGCCCAGCACGAAGAGGATATGATCGAGCCCGAGCGGCACGATATGTTCGAACCCCACCGGGATGTACTGCGCAAAGACCGTCCAGCCCGACACCGGCACACCGCGGTCCAGCGGGATCGGCGGGCTGCTCTCGCCGCCTTCGATGATGCCGGTATAGGGATCTTCGACACCCAGCTGCCGCAGCACCAGCGTGCCCGCCCCGACCGGCCAGCTGAGCACCATCTCCTGCGCCCCGTCCGGCAGCGTTGCGCCCACGACCAGCTCGGAGCTGCGCGCGAAACGCGGATCGCCCATCTCACCGGCGTCAAAGCCGGTGATCTCCAGCGTCACCGGGCCGTCGGCCTCGACCCCGACCCGGGCCAGCCAATCGGCGGCAAAGGGCAGGAACCGCGCTTCGAGCCCTTCGGCATCAAGCTGGCGCAGCGCGTCATAGGCCGCGCCTTCGTCGGTGTCGTCGGTATCGCCCAGCCCGTCCAGGTCGATGCCGGCCAGGAAGGCCTCGGCATTCAGGCGCATGACCATGGACAACGTGCCGTCATCGACGGTGAAATCGGCAATAGTCGGCGCAACCTCATGCGCCCGCCCGCTCATGCCCCAGGACAAGGCAATTGACAAACTCAGCACAAACCACAGCTTGAACTTGGGGAACAAAGGATTTCGCAACATGGGGCACCCGCGACTTGCATTCGGATTCGTGGCCTGTATGGCAGCCGGGCCGGCGCTCGGCCACGAGTTTTGGATAGAACCCGAGGATTTCACTCCGCACAGCGGCGCGCCGGTCGTGGCGCAGCTGAAGAACGGGCAGGAATTCCTGGGCAACACGCTCAGCTATTTCGGCCCGCGCATCACCCGGTTCGACATGATCCGGGGCGACGAGGTCATCGCCGTCGAAGGCCGGGCCGGCGACATTCCCGCGCTCAGCGCAGATGCGCCGGGGGACGGGCTGTGGTCGATCGTGCACGAAACCGCGCCCCAGCGGCTGACCTATGCCGAATGGGCCAAGTTCGCGGCCTTTGCCGAGCACAAGGATTTCCCCGACATCCTCGCCCGCCACACCGCCCGGGGCCTGCCCCGCGACGGCTTCGCCGAAACCTACACCCGCCATGTCAAGGCGCTGGTCGGCGTGGGCGACGGGGCCGGGCGCGATGTCGAGGCCGGGCTGGCCACCGAATTCGTGGCCCTGGCCAATCCCTATACCGACGCCCTGCCCGACGGCCTGCCCGTGCGGCTGATGTATGGCGGCGCGCCGCGCGCCGATGCCCAGGTCGAGATCTTTGATCGCGGGCCCGACGGCCAGGTGACAATCACCACGACGCGCACCGATGCCCGGGGCGAGGCGCGCATTCCGGTGCGGGCGGGCCATGATTACCTGCTGGATGCCGTCGTTTTGCGCCCGGCCCCCGATGATCACCCGGCGGTCTGGGAATCGCTCTGGGCCGCGCTGACCTTTGCCGTGCCCGCCACGGGCGGATAGCGCGCGGGCGCCTGTGCCACATGGGCGGCGGCCCCGCTTCGGCTCCAAATACTCTGCCGGTGGTCCCCCGATGCTGCCCCTGCGGGCCGCCGCGATGCAATCGCCCCGGGCGGCGCCGAACCGGCACGGCTTGTGCGGCGACGGCCTTGCAGGGGCTGCGTTTTCCGGCCAATAGGTCAGCATGACCCGCGACACCCCTCCCCAGATCCTTTGCATCGGTTCCGTCCTGTGGGACGTCATCGGCCGGTCGGCCCTGCACATGCGCCAGGGCTCCGACGTGCCCGGCCGCATCACCCGCCTGCCCGGCGGCGTGGCCCTCAACATCGCCATGACCCTGGCCCGGTTCGGCATGCGCCCGGTGCTGCTCAGCGCCGTGGGCCGCGATGCCGAGGGCGAGGAGCTGACCCGGGCCTGCCAGGGGCTGGGGCTGGTGACCGACCATCTCTACCGCTCCGAGGATCTGCCGACCGACCGCTACATGGCCGTCGAAGGCGCCAACGGGCTGATCGCGGCCATTGCCGATGCCCATTCGCTCGAAGCCGCCGGCCAGCGCATCCTGCGGCCCCTGCTCGACGGCCCGCTGGGCAGCGCCGAGACGCCCTATGACGGGCCGATCGCGCTGGATGGCAACCTGACCGTCACCCTGCTGGACGAGATCTCGCGCCACCCGGCCTTTGCCCGGGCCGACCTGCGCGTGGCCCCGGCCTCGCCGGGCAAGGCCGACCGGCTGCTGCCCTTCCTGGGCGCCGGGCGGGCGACGCTTTATGTCAACCTCGAAGAGGCCGGGCTGCTGTCGGGCCGCCAGTTCACCGGATCGGCCGAGGCCGCCCGCCACCTGGTCGATCGCGGCGCTGCAAGGGTGCTGGTCACCGATGGCGGCCGGGCAACCAGCGATGCCTCTGCCAGCGGCGTCATCACCCAAACCCCGCCCGAAGTGCTGGTGACCCGTGTCACCGGCGCGGGCGATACCTTCATGGCCGCCCATATCGCCGCCGAATCCCGGGGCGCGTCCCGGGACGAGGCGTTGCATCTCGCGCTCGACGCGGCGGCGGCCTATGTCTCCGGAGGACAGGACACATGATCGATATCCGTTACAGCGCCGAAGTTGCCGCCGCCCGTGCCGAGGGCCGGCCCATCGTGGCCCTGGAAAGCACCATCATCACCCATGGCATGCCCGCGCCGCGCAACCTTGAGGTGGCGCGCGGGGTCGAGGCGCTGATCCGCGACGGCGGGGCGACCCCGGCGACCATTGCCGTGATGGACGGCCGGCTGCATGTCGGGCTGGAACCGGCCGAGCTGGACGCCCTGGGGCATGCCTCGGACGTGGCCAAGCTGTCGCGCGCCGACCTGGCGGCCTGCCTGGCCACGGGGGGCACCGGGGCGACCACGGTGGCTGCCACGATGATCGCCGCCCGGCTGGCCGGCATCGCGGTCTTTGCCACCGGCGGCATCGGCGGCGTGCACAAGGGCGCCGAGACCAGTTTCGACATTTCCGCCGACCTACAGGAACTGGGCCAGAGCCCGGTGACCGTTGTCGCCGCCGGGGCCAAAGCCATTCTCGACCTGCCCAAGACGCTGGAAGTGCTTGAAACCCTGGGCGTGCCGGTCATCGCCTTCGGCCAGGACGATTTCCCGGCCTTCTGGTCGCCTTCGTCGGGCCTGGCCGCGCCGCTGCGCATGGACGACCCGGCCGCCATTGCTCGGGCTCACTTGATGCGCGGGGCCATGGGCCTGCCCGGCGGCCAGCTGGTCGCCAACCCGATCCCCGCCGGCGATGCCATCCCCGCCGAGACCCTGGCCCCGATCATCGCCCAGGCCCAGGCCCGGGCCGATGCGCAGGGCGTCAGCGCCAAGGCCGTCACGCCTTTCCTGCTGCAGGCCATCTTCGAGGCCACCGACGGCCGGTCGCTGGAATCCAATATCGCGCTGGTTGAAAACAACGCCCGGCTGGCCGCGCGCATTGCCCATGCGATAGGCAGCGAAGCCGGTAAATGAAGCCCCGGGGGCCCGGCCCCATTGTCGCGGCCCCGGGCCGTTCCTAAGTTAATCCGGCTCAATACGGGACACAGATGACAACGCCCTTCACACCGGAACCGCCCCGCAAGGCCGGGCTATTCTACAGATTGCGATCCTCGTTCCTGACGGGGATCGTGGTGATCGCCCCCATCAGCCTGACCGTCTGGCTCATCTTCACGGTGGTCAGCTGGGTGGACAAGGTCGTGCTGCCCTTCGTGCCCGACCGGCTGTTGCCGGAGAACCTGATCGGCATCAATTTCTTCGGTGTCGGCGTGGTGATCTTCCTGCTGTTCACCATCATCGTCGGCTGGGTGGCCAAGGGCTTGATCGGCCGGTCACTGATCCGCCAGGCCGAAGGCCTGGTCGATCGCATGCCCATCGTGCGCACGGTCTACAACGGCATCAAGCAGATCTCGGAAACCGTCTTTGCCCAGACCGAACGGTCCTTTGAAAAGGCCGTGCTGATCGAATATCCGCGCCGGGGGATCTGGGCCATCGGCTTCATCTCGACCCATGCCAAGGGCGAGATTGTCCGCCGGGCCAATACCGGCGGGCGGATCATGAGCGTCTTCGTGCCCACCACGCCGAACCCGACCTCGGGCTTCCTGCTCTACTTCCCCGAGGAAGACGTCATCGAGCTGGACATGTCCGTCGAAGAGGCCGCCAAGCTGGTGATCTCGGCCGGGCTGGTCTATCCGGCCGAAAAGGACGGCGACGCGCTGCTTGATCCCGCGGCCCTGCCCACGCGCCAGGAACGCGTCCGCGAGCGCGCCTGACAGGGCGCGGCCGAGCCCGCGCCCCCTCATTGCCCCCGGTTCAGCTGAACATGTCGACCATGTCGACGCTGCTGCGCTGCCCGATATCGTCGAAATGCGCCTCCAGGAACGCCTCGGCCGAGGCCCGCCCCGCCGCGTGCAGCTGGGCCAGCACCGGCGGCGTGGGCACCAGCTTGGTCGCCACCGACAATTCGTTCATCAGCGCGTCGTCGGCGATCATGTGCATGTGGATGCGCCGCATCCGCCCTTCGGGCATCGTGCCATCGTCCAGCAGCCGCTGGACAAAGGCGATGGCCCGCATCTCGCGCAGCAGCGAGGAATTGAAGCTGATCTCGTTGATCCGGTTCTGGATCTGCTGCGGGGTGACCGGCAGTTCCTTGCGCTCCAGCGGGTTGATGTTGATCACCACGATATCCTGCGGCAGGTCGCGGCTGAACAGCGGGAACAGCGCCGGGTTGCCGGTATAGCCGCCGTCCCAATAGGCCTCCGTTTCGCCGGTCACCGGGTCGACGATCTCGACCGCCTTGAAGATCGTCGGCAGGCAGGCCGAGGCCAGGATCGCCTCCGTCGAAATCTCGTCGCCGGAAAACACCCGGATCTTGCCGTCGCGCACCTTGGTCGCGCAGATGAACAGGGCCGGATCGCTGCGCGAACAGACCTTGTCGTAATCGAAGAATTCCACCACAGAGCGCAGCGGATTGGCATAGAACGGCCCGTAGGCATAAGGCGACATCAGCCGCGACATGGTCTCGCCCATCATGTAGGCCGGCGAGAATTCGATGGCATTGGCCACCCGGCGCGGGCTGAACCCGTCCATCCAGCCGCTCAGCCCGGGCTCGTTGATCGCGCCCATCTGGCTCCAGAGCCAATCGAGGTTCTCGCGCGCGCCGGTGCGCCCGCCCGACACGATCCCCGATTTCAGCGCCGCGCCGTTCAGCGCCCCCGCCGAGGTGCCGGAAATCCCGGCGATCTCAAGCTCTTCTTCTTCCAGAAGCCGGTCCAGAACGCCCCAGGTATAGGCCCCGTGGGCGCCGCCGCCCTGCAGGGCCAGGTTGATCTTTTTCTTTGCCACGTCTCGCCTCTCGCCGCCTCTGGAGGCCGCTGGCCCCCGGTTTCCTCTTGCCCAGATCTTTCCACCGCGCCCCGTCTGCCCTCAACCCAGTCTGCTCTGGACCCGGTTCACGATGGGCCAGCACGCCAACCGGCCCGGGTTCCGGTACCACCCCCGGGCCGGGCGGGTGATGTCCGCCCGTCGCCCGACCCGGATCAGATGGCGCGGATCACAGGGCCGTCCAGCCCCCGTCGACACTGATCGTCGTGCCGGTGATCTGGGCCGCCGCATCCGAGGCCAGGAAGACACATGTCCCGCCCAGCTGCTCGACCGTCGCGAATTCCTTCGACGGCTGGCGCTCCAGCAGCACCTTCTCGATCACTTCCTCGCGACCCATGTCGTATTCCTTCATCGTGTCGGGGATCTGCGCCTCGACCAGCGGGGTCAGCACGTAACCCGGACAGATCGCATTGGCCGTGATCGGCTCGCGCGCGGTTTCCAGCGCCACGACCTTGGTCATGCCCACCACGCCATGCTTGGCCGAGACATAGGCCGACTTGTAGGGCGAGGCCGTCAGGCCATGGGCCGAGGCGATGTTGATCACCCGGCCCCAGCCGGCCTTGCGCATCATCGGCAGGGCGGCGGCGGTGGTGTGGAAGGACGAGGTCAGGTTGATCGCGATGATTGCATCCCATTTCTCGACCGGGAATTCATCGATCGCCGCGACGTGCTGGATGCCCGCATTGTTGACCAGGATGTCGCAGCGCCCGGCCTGTTCGACCAGCGCCCGGCACTCCGCGCCCTTGGACATGTCGGCCTTGATATAGCGCGCGGTGACCCCGAACTCCTTGCCGATTTCCTCGGCCAGCGCGTGATCCTCCTCGCGGTCGGTGAAGCTGTTCAGAACCACATCCGCCCCGGCCTTGGCCAGTTCCCGGGCCACGCCCAGGCCGATGCCGGAATTGGACCCCGTGACGATGGCCGTCTTACCCTTCAAAGTCATGATAACACCTGTTCGCTTCTTCGTTGGTGACATCCTCCATGTATATGCTGCATGTGCAAATGAAATGACCCGCCCGCACCGGGTCCGTGCGCGAGGGGCGGGAACAAAACAGTCACAATGCTGTTGGAAAAGGTTTGCTAGAAGCACGCTGCTTAGCAAGAAGGAGGTCGGCCATGCCCGACGACGCCAAAAGGGAACCCGCGCTCGACTGGCTCGAAGCCGAACTGGCCGATACGCTGGACGAGGATTTCGAGCTCGAGATGTCCGAGCCCGCCCTGTCGATGGAGCTGCGCCGGCTCTACCGCGAGGCCCATCCGCCGACGCTGGAACGCAAGGATTACTTCGAACAGCTGATCCGCCTCCAATCCGAGCTGATCAAGCTGCAGGATTGGGTGCAGCACAGCGGCGAGAAGATCGTCGTGATCTTCGAAGGCCGCGACAGCGCCGGCAAGGGCGGCGTCATCAAGCGCATCACCCAGCGCCTCAACCCGCGCATCTGCCGGGTGGTCGCCCTGCCCGCCCCGACCGACCGCGAGAAATCGCAATGGTATTTCCAGCGCTACGTGCCGCATCTGCCGGCCGCCGGGGAAATCGTGCTCTTCGACCGGTCCTGGTACAACCGGTCAGGCGTCGAGCGGGTCATGGGCTTTGCCGACGAGGACCAGGTCGAGCAATTCTTCAACGACGTGCCCGAATTCGAACGCATGCTGGTGCGCTCGGGCATCCGGCTGGTGAAATACTGGTTCTCGATCACCGATGCCGAACAGCAGCTGCGGTTCCTCATGCGGATCCACGATCCGATGAAGCAATGGAAGCTCTCGCCGATGGACCTGCAAAGCCGCGTCCGCTGGGAGGATTACACCAAGGCCAAGGAAGACACCTTTGCCCGCACCAACATCCCCGAGGCGCCCTGGTACATCGTGCCCGGCAACGACAAGAAGCGCGCCCGGCTCAATTGCATCGACCACCTGCTCGGCCTGATCCCCTACGAGCCGGTGCCCCACGAAGAGGTCGTGCTGCCCGACCGGGTCCATAACGAGGAATACGAGCGCACGGTTCTGCCGCCCGAACTCTACGTACCGTCGAAATACTGAAAACGCCCCGTCGCCGGGGCCTGCCGGATGTAGGGCGGGGCTTGCCCCGCCGCGCCGTCCGGCCGGCCCCTGCGGCACCCCCCGGCATCACCGCGCATCGCCTGTTGGTGGTGTTGACACCCGGCCCCTCGCCTTGCCCTGAGCCCGGGCGCAGAGCCAAAAAAAACGCCGGCACAAGGCCGGCGTTCAGTTATTGAGGCAGGTTTCATACAGGCAAGAAACCTATCGAGCAGTGCCCTTCTTATAAGCAATTCTCGGCTCGCGTCCAAGCTAAAAGTTTGAAAATGCGTAAATCCGCCCGTAGTCTGCAGCGGCAATAAAACAAGGGCAGAGCGGGATAGTTGACAAAATGAGGCGTGAATTTTTCGGAAAAAGAACCGTTGCGGTAGCACTCGCCCTGGCGATTTCCACCGCCCAGGCCGCAATCGGAGAATCGGCCCATGGCATAGCTATGTACGGCGACCCGGCCCTGCCACCCGATTTTGTGTCCCTGCCCTATGCCAACCCCGAGGCCCCCAAGGGTGGAACGGTGGTTTTCGCCAATACCGGAGGTTTCGATTCCCTTAACCCGTTCATCCAGAAGGGCACCGTGCCATGGCAGGCCCGGTTCTGGGGATACGAGTCGCTGATGGGCCGATCCTGGGATGAACCGTTTACCTTGTACGGTGTTCTGGCCGAATCGGTGACCACGCCCGAAGACCGCTCCTGGGTCGAATTCACCCTGCGCCCCGAGGCGGCCTTTTCCGACGGCAGCCCGGTCACCGTCGAGGATGTCATCTGGTCTTATGAAACCCTGGGCACCACCGGCCACCAGCGCTATCGCTCGTTCTGGACCCAGGTCGACAAGATCGAACAGACCGGCCCCCGCAGCATCCGCCTGACCTTCGCCTCCGACAACCGCGAGCTGGCCCTGATCGCCGGCATGCGCCCGATCCTGAAGAAAGCCCAATACGAGGGCAAGGATTTCACCGCCTCGGGCCTCGACGAGGTGCCCATCGGCACCGCGCCCTATGTCGTCACCGATTTCGAGGCCGGTCGCTCGGTCACCTACAGCCGCAACCCCGATTACTGGGGCAAGGACCTGGCCTTTCGCCGGGGCACCGACAATTTCGACACGATGCGGATCGAGTTCTTCGGCGATGGAGTCGCGGCCTTCGAGGCGTTCAAGGCCGGCGAGATCTCGGCCGTGCGCGAGTTCAACGCCGAAACCTGGGCCTCGGGCTATGATTTCCCCGCCGCCCGGCGCGGTGACATCGTGAAATCGGAATTCCCCGACGAAAAGCCCACCGGCATGACCGGCCTGGTGATGAACACCCGCAGGCCCTTCCTGGCCGACTGGCGGGTGCGCGACGCGCTGATCCATGCCTTCAATTTCGAATTCATCAACGAGGCGATCACCGGCGCGGCCCAGCCCCGCATCCTGTCCTATTTCGACAATTCCGTGCTGGGCATGCGCCCCGGCCCGGCCGACGGTCGCGTGCGCGAGTTCCTGGAGGCCCATGCCGACGACCTGCCCCCCGGCGCGCTGGATGGCTATGCCCTGCCCCAGGGCGACGGCAGCGCGCGCAACCGGGCCAATGTCCGCGTGGCCCAGGCCCAGCTGCAGGCTGCCGGCTACGAGGTGGTCGAAGGCCGGCTGACCGGACCCGACGGGCCGGTGACCTTCGACATCCTGCTGCAGCAGGCCGATGACGAGCTGCGCACCGCCGTCGACATGTTCCTGCCCGCGCTGGAACGGCTGGGCATCGCGGTAACGGTCACCGTGGTCGACAGCGCCCAATATACCGAGCGCATGCTGAATTTCGATTTCGACATGACCTCGTTCCGCCGCGCCCTGTCGCTGTCGCCCGGCAACGAGCAAAAGCTCTACTGGGGCTCCGATGGCCGCGACACGCCCGGGTCGCGCAATGTCATGGGCCTGGCCAGCCCGGCCGTCGACGGGCTGATCGACCAGATGCTCAGCGTCACCTCGTCGGAGGATTTTGTCGCCTCGACCCGCGCGCTTGATCGCGTGCTGACGGCCGAACGGCTGGTCATCCCGATCTGGCGCTACGACGTCGGGCGCATCGCGCACATCCGCCAGTTGCATTACCCCGAAACATTGCCCATTTATGGTGACGGACCCGAGTACATGCCGCAATTGTGGTGGTACGAGGAGTGATCCGCGCATGAACGCGCTTGACCTGCGGCAGGCGCGTTCGTACCTCGCATTACATGAATATTCCGGTTTCCGATCAACTCTCTGCGCTGGCCCATGAACGGCGGCTGGACGTGTTCCGGCTGCTCATGCGGCGCTATCCCGATGCGGTGCCCGCCGGCGAGATCGCCCAGGCGCTGGGGCTGCGGGCCAATACCACGTCGGTCTACCTGTCGATCCTGCGCCATGCCGGGCTGATCTCGCAGACCCGGTCGGGGACGTTTCAGCTGTATCGCATCCGGCTCGACAATGTGCGCGGGCTGTTCGGTGACATGCTGGGCGATTGCTGTCGCGGGCGCCCTGACATCTGCCTGCCCGATGCCATCGCCGCGCCGCTGGCTCCGCCCAGCACTGACACGCCGCTGCGCGTGCTCTTCCTGTGCAGCCGCAATTCGGCCCGTTCGATCATGGCCGAGGCCCTGTTGCGGGCGGCCGGGCCGCAGTATGCGCCGCATTCCGCCGGCACCGTCCCGGCCGAGGCACCCGACCCCGATGCGCTGGCCGAGCTGACCCGCCAGGGCCTGCCGACCGAGGGACTGCAATCGCAGGCGGTCAGCCGGTTTCTCGGGGACAGCCCGCCGATGGACATGGTGATCACGGTCTGCGACCGGGCCGCCAACGAAGACGTCATCCGCTGGCCCGGCGCGCCGCTGCATGCCCATTGGGGGATCGACGATCCGCTGGCCGCCGATCCCGGCCCCGCCCGGCGCCAGGCCATGGCCGGCGCCTTTGCCCAGCTGCGCGCCCGGATCGAGGCCCTGTCCAATCTGACACCCGGTCTGCTGACCCCGGCGCATTTGCAGGCACAATTGGACGATATCGGCCGCCTGGGCACCCTGGCCCCCGCCAGCTGACCTTCCGGGCTGCCGTCACTGCCCCCGCCTGGTGGCGGGCATTCACGTTGTGACGTGGCGTCGGAAACGGCATTAACCTTTCTGCAGCGCGGCAAACCGGGGCTTTTGCGTGACCTTGGGTGTGGCGGGTTGTCGCAGTCGCTTGACCTTTCGGTCAAAGAGCACTGACCAGGCGCCGGGCCGGACGGACAACCCCGGCGGGTGCAGTGCCCGGCTTTTGAGCAGCCCGAGAACGCTCGCATTTGTCCTTTTCTTTCAGGGTACTGGAAATCCGCCCACAGGTTATCCACAGGATTGTCCCGATCCTGCCGCGACCGAATGACCCGGGCAACCGCCCGCAAAACACGCGGCGGTTCAACCGCAAATCGCCCTGGATGCGCCTGCAGCAACGGGAAAGATCAGTTTTTCTGCACTGCGCAAGCCCATCTGCCGAAAAAGGCGACTCAGCGGGACTTTACGGACATGCAGACCATTGTTAACGTTTCGTTACGGGGGGATGGGGAAAGTGAAAAAAAGGGATGCTGCACATGTACTGGTCGGACCTGACCCAGAACTGGTCTCTTTGGTTTTCGAAGTTCAAGGCGCAATTTCCGAACTTGGATGAGGCGTCCATGCCGTTTCTCAAACTGGATCGGTCCCGGTTCGAGGCACACCTCGCGGAAACGCATGACATGACCCTGAACGAGGCCCGCGAGGCCGTTGACGGGTTCCTTTACATCGAAACTCTGGCGCGCGACGAACATCGCGAACGCGCCGAGGCATGACCAACTGACCAAGAGCCAGCGGTCGGCCGCACCCCGGCAAGATGGATGGCAAGGGACCATCCGGGGGACGCCCGACCACCACGCCTGACGGACCGGGATGCCCGCCAGGTGAACCAGAACGAACATCGCGCGCAACGGCCGGACGCCAGCCGGGCCAGATGGCCCCAGCCACCGGCCCGGCGCGCCTGCAATCTCCGCCCGGGTCGCCGGATGCGGGGTGCATGCTGACGGATGCATGGTGCCGGCGTTCCGCGCCGGAACCTCTGCCGGGTCCTGTTTCACGGAGGGCCGGGCAGTCGGCCTGGGCGACCGTAATTGGTTTACCGCGCTGCCGGGCAGTCTGGCTGGTTGACGGTGTTGGGGTCATCTCGCGGGCCGGCATCAGGTCAACACCCGGTCGACCAGCGGACAGATAATGACAGGAGTCCGACGCCTGTCGGTGGGATTGTCGAGTACAGCGAACAGCCTGCGCGTCGCCAGCCAGCCCGGCCATTGAACGCCACCTGGAATGCCGAAGACCAGCCTCAGGTCAGCGAGGTCACCCAGAGGATCGTTGCGTCCTCTTCGCTGACCGACACCACGTTGTGGCCCATGGTCGCATCGTAATAGGCACTGTCGCCCCGGCGCATTTCAACGGGGTTGTAGAACTCGGTGTACAGCATCACCACGCCGGTCAGCACGTAGAGGAATTCCTCGCCGTCGTGGCGCACCCAGCCGTCGAACTCGTCCATCGACCGGGCCCGCACCTGGGCGCGGTAGGGCAGCATGCGCTTCTGGGTCAGCTGTTCGGCCAGCAGTTCGTGTTCATAGGTCGCCGTCGGCGTTTGGGTGCCTTCGCCGGTCTTGGTCATGGCCATCCGGCCGTTGACCTGCTCGCGTTGCGGCGGGGTAAACAGCTGGGGCACCGAGATTTCCAACCCCACGGCCAGCTTCTTGAGCGCGTCGTAGGTCGGCGACATCTGGCCGTTCTCGATCTTCGACAGGGTCGACCGGGCCAGCCCGGCCTGCCCGGCCGCCTGTTCCAGCGTCCAGTTGCGGGCCTTGCGCAGCTCGCGCACGCGGGCGCCCAGGTCGAGCGGCTCGGCCAGGCTGTCCTCGCCGGTGCTGCGGGCGATGCGGATGATGGATTTCGGGTCGATCGGTGCCATGACATTACCCAATAGGCCGGGCACGCGGCGCTTGCAACGGCAAGGCGACCGGGCTAGCCCCGTTGCATGCTGTCGATCTTTGATCAGGGGGCCTTTGCGCCCTGCCCCGCGCCGTTCAACCTGGCGGCCCATGTGCTGGGGCGGGCGGATGCGCTGGCGGCCAAGACCGCCCTGTCGGTGCTGGGCCCTGATGGCGCGCAGGACTGGACCTATGCCGCGCTGGCTGCCGCCGTGCGGGGCACCGGCACCGGCCTGGTGCAGGCCGGGCTGAGCCCGGGTGACATCGTCCTGATGCGGCTGGGCAATACCGTCGATTTCCCCGTTGCCTATCTCGGAGCGATTGCCGCCGGGATCGTGCCGGTGCCGACCTCGTCGCAGCTGACGGAAGACGAGGTGGCGGTCATGGTGGCCGACCTGGCGCCCGCCGCCATCCTGCGCGATCCGCTCGTGGCCTCGGCACCCGGCCCGCGCGAGATCGGGCTGGACGGGCTGCGGGCCATGCGCGACCTGCCTCCCTGCGACTGGGCCATGGGCGATCCCGACCGGCTGGCCTATGTCATCTATACCTCGGGCACCTCGGGCCGGCCGCGGGCCGTGATGCATGCGCACCGGGCGATCTGGGCCCGCCAGATGATGATCCGCGGCTGGTACGAGATGACCGAAGACGACCGGCTCCTGCATGCCGGGGCGTTCAACTGGACCTATACGCTGGGCACCGGGCTGATGGATCCCTGGACCGCCGGGGCCACCGCGCTGATCCCCGCGCCGGGCACCGACATCGCCGATCTGCCCGAGCGGCTGCGCCACCACAAGGCAACCATCGCCGCCGCCGCGCCGGGGGTCTATCGGCGCATGCTGGCCGGGCGCGGGCGGCTCGACCTGCCCGACCTGCGCCATGCCCTGTCGGCCGGCGAAAAGCTGTCCGAACCGCTGCGCCAGGCCTGGGCCGATGCCACGGGCACCGCGCTCTGCGAGGCCTATGGCATGTCGGAATGTTCGACCTTCATCTCGTCGCGCCCCTCTGTGCCGGCGCCGTCGGGCGCCCTGGGCCGGCCGCAGAAAGGCCGGCGGATTGCGATCATCGGGCCCGACGGGCCGGTCGAGCTGGGCCAGCCCGGGACCATCGCCGTACACCGGGCCGATCCGGGGCTGATGCTGGGCTATCACGGCCAGCCGGGCGAGACCGCCGCGCGCTTTGCCGGCGACTGGTTCCTGACCGGCGACCAGGGCGTGATGGATGACGACGGCCACATCACCTATCTCGGCCGCGACGACGACATGATGAATGCCGGCGGCTACCGCGTGTCCCCGATGGAGGTCGAAGCCGCGCTGTCCCGGTTTCCCGGGCTGACCCAGGTTGCGGCGACCGAGATCGAGGTCAAGGCCGACACCCGCATCATCGCCGCCTTCTATACCGCGCCGGCCCCCCTTGACGAAACCGCGCTTCAGGCCTTTGCCGCCGAGCACCTGGCGCGCTACAAGCAACCCCGCGCCTATGTCCACCTGGACGCGCTGCCCACCGGAGCCAATGGCAAGGTGCAGCGGCGGGCGCTCAGGCCCCTGTTCCCGCGAAAGACCGCATGACCGATACCGACACCACCGACCAGACCCACTCCCAGGCAGGCACCGCCTCCGCCGGCCAGTCCGTCAAGCTGGACATCCTGTCCGATCCGATCTGCCCCTGGTGCTACATCGGCAAGACCCGCCTGGACGAGGCCCTGGCCCAGGTGCCCGATCATCCCTTCGTGATCGAATGGCACCCGTTCCAGCTCAACCCCGACATGCCCGCCAGTGGCATGGACCGGCGCACCTACCTGGAAACCAAGTTCGGCGGCAAGGACGGCGCCGTGCGGGCCTATGCGCCGATCGTCGAACATGCGGCCGAGGCCGGGCTGCAGATCAATTTCGAAGCCATGGAGCGCACGCCCAACACGCTGGATGCCCATCGGCTGATCCACTGGGCCGGGATCGAAGGCCGCCAGACCGCCATGGTCGACGCGCTGTTCCGGGCCTATTTCGTCGATGGCCGCGACATCGGTGACCACGACGTGCTGGCCGATATCGCCGACAGCTGCGACATGGATGCCTCGGTCGTGCGCCGGCTGCTGGGCTCGGATGCCGATGTCCAGGCGATCCGCGACCGTGACGCCCATTCCCGCGAGATGGGCATCAGCTCGGTGCCGACCTTCATCGTGGCCAATGCCCATGCCGTGCCCGGCGCCCAGCCGGCCGACCTGTGGGTCAAGGTCATCCACGAGATCATGGGCCAGATGGCCGCCCCCGAGGACAGCCCGGCCGACCCGCCGGCGCGGTGAGGCCGGGGGCGTGAAGCACATCAGCCTGCTCACCCTGGCCCTGCGCCTGGTGGCCGTCATCTTCGTCGGCACGATCTTCTTCCGCACGGTCGAAGGCTGGAGCTGGGTCGATGCCTATTTCTTCACGGTGGTCACGATTTCGACGGTGGGCTACGGCGATCCGACGCCGGTCACCGACCTGGGCAAGATCGGCTCGACCATCCTGATCTTCGTCGGGCTCGGGGTCTTTGCCCTGGCCATCCAGCAGATCGCGGCCGAACAGCTGGCCCAGAGCGACGAACATCCCGGGCGGTTGCACCGGGCCCTGCAACGCTGGAACCGGGCCCGGCGCGATCGCCAGGACCCGGGCCATGATCACGCCCGGGCCGATCACCTGCACCACGACGCCCACCACCACGCGCCGGGTGCCCATGACCCCGCCCATCACGGCCCGGCGGCCCATGGTGGTCATGGGCCCGCGCCCGATCCTGCTCAGGGCGGCCGACGTGCCACCGCCCGGCCTGTCCATGACGGCCATCCCGGCGCCACAGCCCAGCCCCAAGCCTCTGCCGCGTCCCCGCCTGGCCACGGCGGCCAAACCGCAGCCGAACCCGCCCATGACAGCCGCGACCCCGCCGCACCCGGGCCGGACCCGGCCGCCCCCCGCAGCCGGTCCCAGGTGGGCGACCACGATGTGAACACCGCTCGCCGCGACCCGGACAAGGATTGAGCGCCCCGGCGGACGGCCTGACCGCATGGCGGAAAAGCGCATCGCGCCACTGGCCCACCGGCCCCGGCTCTGCTAGCGCAGGGACAGACCGCCCCGGAGCCCCCATGTCCCTTCCCATATCCCGAACCGAACTGATCGCCCTGGTGGCGGCCATGTTCGCCTGTGTCGCCTTTTCCATCGATTCCATGCTGCCCGCCCTGCCCGAGATGGCGGCCGAGCTCAGCCCCGACGATGCCAATGCCGTGGGCATGGTGCTGACGATCTTCGTGCTGGGCCTGGGCACCGGCACCTTTGTCACCGGCCCGCTGTCGGATGCCTTTGGGCGCAAGCCGGTCATCATCATCGGCGCGCTGCTCTTCATCGGGGCTTCGGCCCTGGCCTGGCGCGCGCCGTCGCTCGAACTGGTCCTGCTGGCCCGCTTCCTGCAGGGCCTGGCCGCCGCCGCTCCGCGCATCGTCGCCCTGGCCGTGCTGCGCGATGTCTTTGCCGGGCGGGCCATGGCCCAGGTCATGTCCTTTGTCATGATGGTCTTCATGATCGTGCCGGCCCTGGCCCCGCTGCTGGGCAGCTTCATCATCAACGCCCTGGGCTGGCATGGCATCTTCCTGGCCTTCATGATCTTCATGGGCCTCATCGCCATCTGGGTGTCGATCCGCCTGCCCGAAACCCTGCCCGTCGAGAACCGCCGCCCCGTCCGCCTGCCCGTCCTGTGGTCGGCCATGCGCGAGATGCTGGCCCATCCCACCGTCCGCCTGTCGATCCTCGTCCAGGCCCTGTCGATGGGCATCCTGTTCTCGATGATCACCCTGATCCAGCCGATCTATGACCAGGTCTTCGACCGGGCGGACAGCTTTCCCTACTGGTTCGGTGGCGTGGCCGTGGTGTCGGGCTCGGCCAGCCTGGTCAATGCCGCGCTGGTCGTGCGGCTGGGCATGCGCCGCATGGTCACCTGGACCTATCTCGGCCAGATGATCGTGTCGGCCACCGTGCTGGTGCTGTTCCATCTCGACCTGGCCGCCGGGCCGACCTTTGCCGTCTTTGTCGCCTGGCAGGTCACCGTGTTCTTCATGGCCGGGCTGACCATGGGCAATCTCAACGCCATCGCCATGGAGCCGATGGGCCATATCGCCGGGCTGGCCGCGTCGATCATCGGCGGCATTGCCACCGTGTTGGCCGCGCCCATTGCCACGGCCGTCGGCCTGGCCTTCGATGGCACCGCCCGGCCGCTGGCCCTGGGCATCCTGGTTCTTTCGATCGGCGGCTTTGTCCTGATGCGCGCCATGGCCCGGACGGAAACCCGCCAGCCGGCCTGAGACCACGCCGCCCCGTGCCGCCGCCCGCTTGCCGCGCCACTGCCGCCCGGTCTAGGCTGGCCGGGCACGGCAAACAGGGGGTGCAATGGAGTATTACGATCTGGGCCACCATTCCTGGCCCATCACCTGCGATGTGCCCGAGGCCCAGACCTGGTTCGACCGGGGTCTGAACTGGACCTACGGGTTCAACCACCGCGAGGCCGTGGCCTGTTTCCGCCGCGCCGCCCAGCTGGACCCCGCCGCGCCGATGCCCTGGTGGGGCGTGGCCTATGCCGCCGGCCCGAACTACAACCTGCCGTGGGACCGCCAGGACGACCGGGGCCGCGCCAAGTCGCTGGCCGAAGCCCATGGCGCCACCCAGGAAGCCCTCGCCCGGCTCGACCGCGCCAGCCCGATCGAACGGGCGATGATCGAAGCCCTCACCGCGCGCTATCCCCAGGCCCAGCCCGTCGACGATCTGGCCGCCTGGGACCATGCCTTTGCCGATGCCATGCGCGCCGCCCTCGTGGCCTTTCCCGACAGTCTCGACCTGCGCGCGATCTGCGCGGAATCGCTGCTGACCCTGACGCCCTGGCAGATGTGGGACCTGGCCACCGGCGCCCCGGCCCCCGGCGCGGCCACGCTGGAAGCCCGCGAGATGCTTGAACAGGCGCTCGACACCCGGCCCGGGGCCATGGCCCATCCCGGGCTGCTGCATCTCTATGTCCACCTGATGGAAATGTCGCCCTGGCCGGAAAAGGCGCTCAAGGCCGCGGACGTACTGCGCACGTTGGTGCCCGATGCCGGCCACCTGGTGCATATGCCCACCCATATCGACATCCTCTGCGGCCAGTACCAGAACGTCGTGCTGTGGAACCGCAAGGCCGTCGAGGCCGATCTGAAATATTACCGCACCGAAGGGGCGTTCAACATCTACACCGGCTATCGCCAGCACGATTACCATTTTGTCATCTACGGCGCGATGTTCCTGGGCCAGCTGGCCCCGGCGCTGGAGGCCCTGAAAGGCCTGGAAGAGACCACGCCCGAGGCCATGCTGCGCATTCCTTCGCCGCCGATGGCCGATTTCTTCGAAAGCTACCTGGCGCTTGAGCCGCATGTGCTGGTGCGGTTCGGCCGCTGGGCCGAGGCCATTGCCCTGCAGCCCCCGGCCGATCCCGAGCTCTATTGCACGCGCACGGCCTTTGTTCACTATGCCCGGACCATCGCCTTTGCCGCCACCGGCCGCGTGGCCGAGGCCCAGGCCGAGGAACAGGTGTTCCTGGCCGCCTGCGACCGGGTGCCGGACACCCGGTTGATGCACAACAATCGCATCGTCGATCTGCTTGAAATCGCCAAGGAAATGGTGCGCGGCGAGATCGAGTACCGGCGCGGCGAATATGACACCGCCTTTGCCCATCTGCGCCGGTCGGTCGCCCTGGAAGACGGGCTGCCCTATGACGAGCCCTGGGGCTGGATGCAGCCCGCCCGCCATGCCCTGGGCGCGTTGCTCTTCGAACAGGGCCATGTCGCGGCGGCCGAGACGGTCTATCGCGAGGATCTGGGCCTGGGCGGCACGCTGGCCCGGGCCAGCATCCACCCGGACAATGTCTGGTCGCTCAAGGGGTTGCACGATTGCCTGAAGGCCCGGGGGGATACCGTCGAGATCGCGCAGATCCGCCAGCGGCTCGACCTGGCGCTGGCCCGGGCCGACCGGGCGGTGGGCGCGTCCTGCTTCTGCGCCCAGGCCGCGATGAAAGCCGCGCGCTGAGCTCTCCGCGCGCGATTTTCTGAGCCTCAGAAAATCGGCCCCGGCACGGCCCGCGCGCCAAGGTGTCCAGTATTTCCAGCGGCTTATCCGGCTTTCTTCTTGCGGAACGTCCCGGCCTTCTCGGCCAGGTCGCGGGCAATGGCAAAGGCGCCCTTGATCTTGTCGGCCTCGGTCGACCAATCCCGCCGCACGACGATCTTGTTGTCCTTGACCTTGGCCTTGCCCTTCTGGTCCTGGATGAATTCGACCAGCCCCTGGGGATGGGCGAACTTGTCGTTGTGGAACTGGATCGTCGCGCCCTTGGGCCCGCCGTCCAGCTTGGCAATCCCGGCCTTCTTGCACATGGCCTTGATCCGCACGACCAGCAACAAGGTATTGACCTCTTTGGGCAATTTCCCGAACCGGTCGATCAGCTCGGCGGCGAAACCCTCCAGCTCGACCTTGGTCGTCAGCCCCGACAGCCGCCGATAGAGCCCCAGCCGCACATCCAGGTCGGGCACGTAATCCTCGGGGATCAGAACCGACACACCAAGGTTGATGTTGGGCGCCCATTGGTCGTCATCCTCGGTCAGCCCTTCCATCTCGCCCGACCGGATCTTGGCAATCGCTTCCTCCAGCATCGACTGGTACAGCTCATACCCCACGTCGCGCATCTGGCCCGATTGTTCCTCGCCCAGCAGGTTGCCGGCGCCCCGGATATCAAGGTCCTGGCTGGCCAGGGTGAACCCCGCGCCCAGCGTATCCAGCGAGCCCAGCACCCTGAGCCGTTTCTCGGCCGTGGCCGTCAGTTTCACCCGGGGTTTCGTCGTCAGGTAGGCATAGGCCCGCGTCTTGGACCGGCCCACGCGTCCCCGGATCTGGTAGAGCTGCGCCAGCCCGAACATGTCGGCCCGGTGGATGACCATCGTGTTGGCCGTGGGAATATCCAGCCCGGATTCCACGATCGTCGTGGCCAGCAGCACGTCGTACTTGCCGTCGTAAAACGCGTTCATCCGGTCATCCAGCTCGCCGGCCGCCATCTGGCCATGGGCCGTCACCACCGTCACCTCGGGCACCTGGTCGCGCAGGAACGCCTCGATCTCCGGCAGGTCGGATATGCGCGGCACCACGAAGAAGCTCTGCCCGCCCCGGTAATGTTCGCGCAAGAGCGCCTCGCGGATCGTCACGCTGTCGAACTCGCTGACATAGGTGCGGATCGCCAGCCGGTCGACGGGCGGCGTGCCGATGATCGACAGGTCGCGTACGCCCGACAGCGACAGCTGCAGCGTGCGCGGGATCGGCGTGGCCGTCAGGGTCAGCACGTGGATGTCGGACCGCAGCTGTTTCAGGCGTTCCTTGTGGGTCACCCCGAAATGCTGTTCCTCGTCGATGATCAGCAGCCCGAGGTTCTGGAACCTGATCCCCTTGGCCAGCAGCGCATGGGTGCCCACGACGATGTCGACGGTGCCATCGGCCATGCCCTTGCGGGTCTCGGCCGCTTCCTTGGCCGTGACAAAGCGCGACAACTGCCTGACCTGCAACGGGAACCCCCGGAAGCGTTCCTTGAATCCGGCCGCGTGCTGGCGCGCCAGCAGGGTCGTCGGCGCGATCACCGCCACCTGCACGCCCGTCATCGCCGCCACGAAGGCCGCGCGCATGGCCACCTCGGTCTTGCCGAACCCCACGTCGCCACAGACCAGCCGGTCCATCGGCTGGCCGCTGGTCATGTCGCTGACCACGTCCTCGATGGCCCTGAGCTGGTCGTCGGTCTCCTGGTAGGGGAAGCGCGCGCAGAATTCCTCCCAGGCATGCGGCGGCGGATCGAGGATCGGCGCCTTGCGCAGGGCGCGTTCGGCGGCCACCCGGATCAGCCGGTCGGCCATCTCGCGGATGCGTTCCTTCAGCTTGGCCTTCTTGGCCTGCCACGCGCCGCCGCCCAGCTTGTCCAGCAGGCCTTCCTCGTGGCCATAGCGCGACAGCAGCTCGATATTCTCGACCGGCAGGTACAGCCGTGCGCCTTCGGCATATTCCAGCAAGAGGCATTCATGCTGCGCGCCAAGCGCCTCGACCACCTCAAGCCCCTGGTAGCGCCCGATCCCGTGATCGACATGCACCACCAGGTCGCCCGGGCTCAGCGATTGTGCCTCGGTCAAGAAATTTTCGGCCCGGCGGCGTTTCTTGGGCGCCCGGATCAGCCGGTCGCCCAGCACGTCCTGTTCCGAGATCACCGTCATCTGCGGTGTCTCGAACCCGTGTTCCAGCGCCCAGACCGCCAGGTGCAGCCCGCGCTTGCCGATCCGCGTACCGTTGGGAACCGGGATCGCCTCGGCCAGGCCCTCGTCCTCGATCAGCCCGGTCAGCCGCTCGCGCGCGCCCTCGGAATACGAGGCAATGACCACCGGCCCCTTGTCCAGCCGGTCCTTCACATGGGCCGCAAGCGCCCCGAACAGGCTGATGTTCTCCTGCTGGCGTTCGGGCGAGAAATTGCGCCCGATCCGCCCGCCCGCGTCGATCACCCCGGGGCCCGATGCCTGGGCCAGCGGGTGGAAATGCAGCACCCGGCGCCCGCCCACGGCCGCGTCCCAGGCGGCATCGTCGAGGTACAGCATCTCGGGCGGCGCGGGTTTATAGACGGAATCCCGGTGCGAGCGGTCCTGCAGGGCCAGCCGCCGGGTTTCGTATTGGTCGGCGATCGTGTCCCAGCGCGACAGCCGCGCCGCATCGCTCTGGTCGTCCAGCGTGACCGACGCCCCGGGCAGGTAATCGAACAGCGTTTCCAGCTTTTCGTGGAAGAAGCCCAGCCAATGTTCGACGCCTGCATGCTTGCGCCCGGCGCTGACGGCTTCGTAAAGCGGATCATCCGTGCCCGCCGCACCAAAGGTCAGCCGGTAATTCTGGCGAAACCGCGTGATCGCGGCCTCGTCGAGGATGATCTCTGACACCGGGGCCAGTTCGACCACGTCGAGCGCCTCGGTCGTGCGCTGGGTCGCCGGATCGAACCGCCGCGCGCCGTCCAGCACGTCACCGAACAGGTCCAGCCGCACCGGCCCGGCATCGCCCGGCGGAAAGATGTCGATGATCCCGCCGCGGATCGCGTAATCGCCCGGCTCCATGACCGTCGGGCTCTGGGTAAAGCCCATGCGCACCAGGAAGTGCCGCAGACCTTCCTCGTTGACCCGCCCGCCGACCACGGCCTTGAACGCCGCCTCGCGCAGCAATTCCCTTGCGGGCACCCGCTGGGTCGCGGCGTTCAGCGTGGTCAGCAGCACGAAACGGTCGGGCATCTGGTGGACCAGCGCCGCCAGCGTGGCCATCCGCGCAGCCGAGATATCGGGATTGGGCGACACCCGGTCATAGGGCAGGCAATCCCAGCCGGGAAAGACAAAGACCGGCATGTCGGGCGCAAAGAAGGCCAGCGCCGCGCGCATCGCGGCCAGCCGCTTGTCGTCGCGGGCCACGTGGATCACCGGCCCGTCCCGGCGCGACAGCTCGTCAAGGATCAGCCGCGCGTCGAAACCCTCGGGCGCGCCGCCCACCGAAATGTGGTCAGAGGAGTTCATCGCTTTGCTTTCCTGCCGGTCGTGGCGCGGCCGGGGCCTGTCAGCCCAGCACGCCGATGGTAAGGTTCTGATACATGCCCCAGAGCGCGGTGACAAAGATTGCCAGCGTGCCGATCATCTGGGTCTGCAGGCGGTGGCGCATCAGGCGGCGCACCAGGGCCTCGCCGGTCAGCGCCTCGCGGTCGATATGGCGCGCCGTGCGCAGGCTCAGCAGGGCCACGCCGGACATCGGCGCCATCAGCAGCACAACGGCCTGGGCGAATTCGATGCCATAGGCAAAGCCCAGCAGGGCCAGGGTCGAGAGCACGAAACAGGCCAGGCCCAGCAGCCACAGGCCCGAGACATCGGCGATATAGAGCAGCCGGTTGGCATAGACCCGGGTGATGTCCTGCAGGTCCTGCGCGGCCTGGCCGCCGACCCGGCGCGCCCGCATGACCATGTCATAGGGAATGCCCATGACCCAGTGAGAGGCCGAGGACCAGACGACCGCCAGCACGATCCAGAACCACAGGTTCGAGAACGACCGCATGTCGATCAGCTCGAAAATCGCCTTGTACCAGTCCACGGCCGCCCGTCCCCAACATCGCTCGCCCGGTCTAGCGCCTGCGCGCGGAATTTCCTACCGAAGGTAGAGGTTTCCCCTCATGCCATCGCCCCGGCACGAGTGCAAGCCGCCTGCGCCTGTCCCGACCGGTCCGGCCGCCGGCCCGTGGTTCCTGTGATTTGGTTCATGGCGCGCGAATTGGCCGATGCCCGTGGCGGGCGGTGATGGTCTTGCCCTCATAGGTCACCCAATGCCCATGCAGCTTGACCATGGCCTTCGGCACCCGGGTCGGACCGCGTCCGTCTTGTCCCCGGACACGAAGACATGCCGCAGCCGCCAAATGTGTCCACGAGGTCGCCTTCCGCACCTCCCGCGGTCCGTCACCGAGCCACCGCCCCGCCACCCGTGTTACCCCGTGCCGCAGGGCTGGCCGCCTTGCCCGTGGGCGCGTTCCGTGCCACCCATGGCCCAACCATTCCCACCCAGCCGAGGTCAGCCATGATCCCCAATGTCGCGTCCTATCCCGCCGCCCGCCTGCGCCGCACCCGCCAGTCGCCGGGTATCCGCGGGCTTGTCCGGGAAAACGCGCTGAAGGCCGAAGACCTGATCTGGCCGGTCTTCGTGCGCGACGGCGAGGGCATCGAAGAGCCGGTGCCCTCGATGCCCGGGGTCGTGCGCCGGTCGGTCGACCTGATCGCCCAGGCCGCCCGCGGGGCCTATGACAGCGGCGTGCCGGCCATCTGCATCTTTCCCTATACCGCCATCGAGGACCGCACCGAGGATTGCGCCATGGCCTGGTCGCCCGACAACCTGGCCAACCGGGCGATCCGCGCGATCAAGGCCGAGGTGCCCGAGATGGTGGTCATGACCGACGTGGCGCTCGACCCCTACAACATCAACGGCCATGACGGCTTTGTCGTCGATGGCGAGATCGTCAACGACCGCACGGTCGAGGCGCTGGTGCGCATGGCGCTGGCCCAGGCCGATGCCGGGGCCGACATCATCGGCCCGTCCGACATGATGGACGGCCGCATCGGGGCGATCCGCCAGGCGCTGGAGGCCGCCGGGCACCAGCGGGTGATGATCCTGTCCTACGCGGCGAAATATGCTTCCAGCTTCTATGGGCCGTTCCGCGATGCGGTGGGCGCCTCGGGGGCGCTGACCGGCGACAAGAATACCTACCAGATGGATCCGGCCAATTCCGACGAGGCGCTGCGGCTGGTCGCCCGCGACCTGTCCGAAGGGGCCGACATGGTGATGGTCAAGCCCGGGCTGCCCTATCTCGATATCTGCCGGCGGGTGAAGGATCAGTTCGGCGCGCCGACCTTTGCCTACCAGGTGTCGGGCGAATACGCGATGATCATGGCCGCGGCGCAGAACGGCTGGATCGACGGCGACAAGGTCATGCTGGAAAGCCTGATGGCCTTCAAGCGCGCGGGTTGTGACGGGGTGCTGACCTATTTCGCCCCCAAGGTCGCGCCGCTGCTGTGATCACCGGCGCGGCTGCTCCGGCGGCCGCGGCTTTCGGGGGCTTTCGGGGGCGCAGGCGTGGCCGTGCACTGCCCGGCTCACGCGGGCTTGACGGCGCGTGCGGACCGCGCGACGGGGCACAGGGCGCGCAGTCATGCCCGAACACCGGGTCATGCCGGCCGCCCAAGCCACTGACATCATTGCCCCGGCCCGGCCCCCCGGATGCGGGACAGCCGCAGGTGGCACCGACCGGCATGGGCTCGCCAGTCCGATTCGTCGGGTCGTGACAGCGCGGGCCGGGCGGGGTATAAACTGTGACAAGGCCGGGTAACGGCCAGATCAGGCATATCGAGGCACCAGACATGAGCAGCATCTTTCCTCCGCCCCTTTCCCGGCGCGGCTTTACCCTTGGCGCCCTGGGCGGCGGCGCGGCCCTGCTGGCCGGTTGCGGCAACGGGGTGGGTTCGACCGGGGACGTGACCATCGACGCACGGGTCGATGCCACGCTGAACGAGCTTTACAATTCCTATCCCAACACCATTGCCATCGCCGAGAAGGCCAGCGGCATGCTGGTGATGCCCCTGGTGACCGAGGCCAGCTTCTGGGTCGGTGGCGGCTATGGCCGGGGCGCGCTGCGGGTCGGCGGGGCGACGGTCGATTATTATTCGACGGCCAAGGCCAGCGCCGGCGTGCAGTTCGGGGCGCAGCAATATGCCCACGTGCTGTTCTTCATGACCGAGGACGCGCTGAACGAATTCCGCCGGGGCACCGGCTGGACCGTGGGGGCGGACGTGGAATACGTGCTGCTCGACCGCGGCGACGGGCTGAACGCCGACAGCAACACCCTGCGCTCGCCGGTTCTGGCCGCGGTCTTCGGCCGGGCGGGCCTTTTGGTCGGCGCCTCGCTCGAAGGGGCGAAATACACGCGCATCATCCCCTGATCCGCGCCCCCGGGCGGGCCGAGGAAGGGGGCGCTGCCCCCGTCCTCCGTTGGAGGACTTCCCCGGGAATACTTGGAAAGAGAAAGAAGCAGGAGGTGGTTCAGACTTCGAGCCATTCCTTGCGGATGTCCTCGCGGGCGCGCAGTTCGGCCGGGGTGCCTTCGAAGACGACCTGGCCGTGGCCCATGACATAGACCCGGTGGGCGATGTCGAGGGCGATGGCGAGCTTCTGTTCGACCAGCAGCGTGGCGATTCCGCGCCGGGCGATTTCCTGGAGCAATTCGGCCACGCGCTGGACCATCTGGGGCGACAGGCCTTCGGTCGGCTCGTCGATCATGATCAGATCGGGATCGCCCATCAGCGTGCGGCACATGGTCAGCATCTGCTGTTCGCCACCCGAGAGCACCGAGGCCTCGACATCGGCCCGGTTGGCCAGGTTTTCGAACATGTCGAACATGTCCTGCATCGACCAGCGCCCTGCCCCGTCCTTCTGGCCCGGCTTCAGCCCGAGGTTGAGGTTCTGGCGGGTGGTCAGGCCGGGAAAGATGTCGCGGTTTTCCGGTACATAGCCGATGCCCAGGTTGGCGATTTCATAGGCCTTGCGGCCGGCGATGTCCTGGCCCTTGAAGCGCACCGTGCCCTGGGGCGGGACCTCGCCCATGATGGCCTTGCAGGTGGTCGAACGGCCCACCCCGTTGCGGCCCAGCAGGGCCACGATCTCGCCCTCGGCAATGGACAGGTTCACGCCCTGCAGGATGTGGGACTTGCCGTAGAAGGCATGCATGTCGGTGACGTCGAGCATCAGTGTTCCGCCTCCAGCGCGGCGCCGAGATAGGCCTCCTGGACCCGTGGATTGGCGCGCACCTCTTCGGGCGCGCCGGTGGCGATGATCTCGCCGTAGACCAGCACCGAGATGCGATCGGCCAGGCCAAAGACCACGCCCATGTCATGTTCGACCATGACCAGGGTCTTGCCCTCGGTCACGTCTCGGATCAGCTCGACGATGTAATCGGTTTCGGAATGGCTCATGCCGGCGGTGGGCTCGTCGAGCATGATCACGTCGGCACCGCCGGCGATGGTGATGCCGATTTCCAGCGCGCGCTGTTCGGCATAGGACAGCAGGCCCGCCGGTATGTCACGCCGCCGCGCGAGGTTGATCTGGTCGAGGATGCGCTCGGCGCCTTCGTTCAGGGCGCGCGACCGGGCGACCATGTTCCAGAAGGAATAGCGATAGCCCATCGACCACAGAAGCGAGCAGCGGACATTTTCGAAGACCGTCATCTTGGGAAAGATGTTGGTGATCTGGAACGAGCGCGACAGGCCCATGCGGTTGATCTCGTAGGGGGCCTTGCCGCGCAGGTCATGGCCATGCAGGGCCACCACCCCGGCGGTCTGGGGGAAGCGGCCGGTGATCAGGTTGAACAGCGTCGACTTGCCCGCGCCGTTGGGGCCGATCACGGCATGGCGCTCGCCGGGCATGATCTGAAGGTCGACGCCGCGGATGATCTCGGCCTGGCCGAAGCTCTTGCGCAGATTGGTGATTTCGAGCGCGGCGGTCATGGGCGGGCTCCGGTGTCGGTATTGGCTTCGTGCCAGGTTTCGGCCAGTTCGGGCGCGCCGCGTTTGGCCAGCCAGAAGCCGCCCAGGGCCAATGCGCCCGAGACGATCCAGGGCAGCGGGTTCTTGTGCGAGAAGGTCATCCAGAACAACGTCATCTGGTCATCGCCGATGGCCGCATGGCGGGCGTGGAACAGGATCTCGATGAAGCCGGCCGTGGCCAGGATGCAGATGGCCGCGGGGATCAGGGTCTTGATGTAGGGTTTGACCAGCAGGTGCAGCTTACCCAGCAGCAGCGGCGGCATGTGCATCATCAGCACGCCGGCCAGCCCGCCGGGGAAGAACATCACCGTGGCCACGAAGAGCGCGCCGACATAAAGCGCCCAGAGCTCGGTCTGCAGCGACAGGACGGTCTGCAACAGGGTAAAGACGATGGCCCCGATGATCGGCCCGAAGAAGAAACCGACCCCGCCCAGGAAGGTCACCAGCAGGATCGATCCCGAGGTTGCCAGGTTGAGGTTTTCCTCGGTCAGGATCTCGTAGTTGATGGCGAATAGCCCGCCGGCGATGCCCGCGAAGAAACCTGCCGCCACGAAGGAATAGAACCGGACCCAGCGGGCCGAATAGCCCAGGAACTCGGCCCGTTCGGGATTGTCGCGCACGGCATTGGCCATGCGGCCCACCGGCGTGCGCGAGAACAGGAACATCAGCAGCGCCGACAGGACCAGCCAGAAGGCGGTGAGGTAATAGACCTCGATCTGGCTGAGGAACTCGATGCCAAAGACCGGCAGGCCGTAGGTGCGATCGCCGCTGATGCCTTCCTCGCCGCCGAAGAACACGACGATGATGACCGAACAGGCCGCGATCAGCTCGCCCACGCCAAGCGAGATCATGGCAAAGACCGTGCCCGCCCGGCGGGTCGAAAAGGCGCCGACGATCAGCGCCAGGCCCATACCGAAGAACCCGCCGAAGATCGGCAGCAGGGGCAGCGGCAGGATGCCGAAGAACTGGTCCCAGTTCATGATGTGCACGCAGAGGAACCCGCCGACCCCCATGTAGACCGCATGGCCGAAGGACAGCATGCCACCCTGCCCCAGCAGCATGTTGTAGCTGAGTGCGAAGATGATCGTGATGGCCATCTGGTTCATGATGGTGATGGCCGAATTCGAGGTGAAGACAAAGGGCATGACGGCCAGGAAGGCGGCGGCGATCAGCCAGGGCAGCGCCCGGGCCAGGGTCACGCCGGAGCGGTCGAAGGCGGCGGAATGGGTGGTCTCGGTCATGCGTCACGCTTTCCGAACAGGCCGTAGGGGCGGAAGATCAGGATCAGCACCATCAGCAGGTATGGCAGGATGTCGGCGATCTGGGGCGACGTCAGGGTCCACAGATCCTGCCAGGCGCTGTCCCAGATCGGGTCGGGCTTGGTCAGGCCCATCCAGGTGAGCAGGTCCTCCATCCGCATGTCATAGGCCTTGGCGAAGGTGGTCATCCAGCCGATGATCAGCGAGGCGACAAGCGCGCCGCCAAGGCTGCCCAGCCCGCCGATGACGATGGTGACAAAGACGATCGAGCCCAGCACGACGGCCATGCCCGGAAAGGTCGACAGCACCGGCCCGGCGATCACCCCGGCGACGCCCGCCAGCGCGGTGCCCACGCCGAAGACGCCCATGAAAACCAGCGGCACGTTGTGACCGAGCGCTTCGACCGTGCGGGGATAGCTGAGCGCGGCCTGGATGATCATGCCCACGCGGGTCCTGGTCAGCACGTAGAGCAGCCCGCCGAAGATCAGCAGCGACAGGAAGATCATGAAAACCTTGTAGAGCGGGATGGTGTTGCCGGCGATGGCAAAGGCCGCGCCTTCCAGCACCTCGGGAATGGCATAGGGCACCTGGTCCTTGCCCCAGATGAACTGCACGACCTCTTCGATCAGCAGCGCCAGGCCGAAGGTAAAGATCAGCTCGGGCACGTGGCCGTATTGGTGCACCCGCCTCAGCCCGTAGCGTTCGACCCCGGCGCCCAGCAGGCCGACGACCAGCGGCGCGACCAGCAGGCCCATCCAGAACCCCAGGTAGACCGAGATCTGGTAGGCGAAATAGGCCCCCAGCATGTAGAAACTGGCATGCGCAAAGTTCAGCACGCCCATCATCGAAAAGATCAGCGTCAGCCCGGCCGATAGCATGAAGAGCAGGAGCCCCGTCACCAGCCCGTCGATAAGGTTCACCAATACCAGGTCCATGCCCCGGTTTCCCCCCTTCACTCGTTTGTCTTGCAGGTCGATGCGGGTCCGCGCCGCGCCATGGGGCGCGGACCCCGCCGGCGATCAGGGCCGGCGCATCTTGCAGGTCGTCGGGCTGTCCTTGCCGGCCATTTCGACCCGGCTCTCCAGGTGCTGGCCAAAGCCCGAATTGTCGAGGTCGAACTGGATGTCCTCGTCGGTATGCACGGTGATCAGCACGTCCTGGATCAGCTGGTGATCCTCGGGCCGCATGTAGAGCGACCCGCCCCACATGCTGTCGAACTCCATGCCTTCCAGCGCCTCTGCCACGGCCACGACATCGGTGGCCGTGCCGGCCTCGTCGATGGCCTTGGCCAGCATCTCGATCACGTTGGTGATGCGCGTCTGGCTCATGTTGCCATCGGGATACTTGGCCTTGAACGCCGCGATGTATTCGGCGGCCGTGTCGGTGGGCGGCGGGTTTGTCTGGCCCTCGGTCACAAGGCGCAGCTTGTCCTTGCCCTGTTCGCCAAAGGCCGCGGTGATCCCGTCGGCGGCGGCGTAGTAGGTATAGATCGGCCCGTCAAAGCCGTTCTCGATCACCGACTTGCCAAGGTTCAGCATGTCGGCGCCCCAGTTGCCGGTGATGATCACATCCGCGCCCGACGACACGATCTTGCGCGAATAGGGCGTGAAATCCTTGACCTTGCCGATCGGGTGCAGCTCGTTGCCGACGATCTCGATGTCGGGCCGCTTCTCGCCCAGGAATTTCGACGCCGCGGCCGAGACCGCCTTGCCAAAGCTGTAGTCCTGGCCGATCACGTAGACCTTGGTGATGCCGTCATCCTCGGCGATGATGTCGGTCAGCGCGTCCATCTTGATGTCGGCATTGGCATCGAACCGGAAATGCCAGAAGTTGCATTTCTCGTTGGTCAGGGCCGGATCGACGGCCGAGTAGTTCAGGAACAGCACCCGGTCGTCGGGGTTGCGCCTGTTGTGCTTCTCGATGGCATCGGTCAGCGCATTGGCCACGCCCGAGCTGTTGCCCTGGACGATGTAGCGGATGCCCTGGTCGATGGCGACCTGCAGCTGGATCAGGGATTCCTTGGGGCTGATCTTGTTGTCGAACCCCACGACTTCGAACATGTCGCCACCCAGCACGCCACCCTTCTTGTTGACGAGCTCCTCGGCGGCGAATTCGTATTGATGCAACCCGTTGGTTCCGGTGCTGGCGAAAGGCCCGGACAGAGGGTCGATGAAGGCGATCTTGACGGTATCGGCCTGCACGGCAGCGGCAGACAATACACTAGCGATCACGGCCCCGAGGCCGATCCGCATGGTCTTGCGCATGATGTTTCCTCCCTTGGATGCCCTGCCGCCCTTATGGCTCCTCACGGCGGGACATGGGCAAAGCCTTGCATAACCGCTCGCAAAGTCAAGCTTTGCGCGGGTCGTGACGTAGGGTCGAAATTTAATTGCGCTGCCCTGTGCAGTGGCAGCATTTCGGCTGTTTCGAGTGCATCAGAAACAGCGCGCAAGGTATTGTTATTAGGGCTTATAGTTGTCCAGGTCGAGTGGATAACTTTGCAACGCCCGCGCGGCATTTCCCGGCCAAATCCGGCCGAAACGGGCCTGGAAACCGCCCCTGCACCGGGCGCCGAAACCATCCCGAAAGAGCGTGTCAAAATGGAACCCACCGGCCCCGACTTCACCGCATCTTCCGCAGAGCGGAACAATGTCCCGCTGGGCTCAAATGATTGATTTCACGCCGAATCGGGCGAAAAGGGTCCCAGGCTCTGGGCGGCGGCGATCAGGCGTGGTGCATAGGTGCCTTCCAGCTCTTCGGGCGAGACATGGAATGACGGCCCGCCCACGTTCAGCCCCCAGACACGCCGCCCGTCCAGCGAGGTGACGGGTACGGCAATGCCGTTCACATCGGCCCGCCATTCGCCATAGCCGGTGACATATCCCCGGCTGCGGAACTGGTCGCGTGCGGTGGCGATCTGGTCGCGCCGCTCGCCGTCGCCGTCCGGGTCCTCGTCGGCGGCCCGGGCAAAGATCCGCGCCTGTTCCTCGGCCGGCAGCGCGATCATCATCGCCCGCCCGATGGCCGAGCGAAAGAGCGGCAGGCGCGAGCCCACGTGCAGCTGCAACGAGATATCCTCGCCCGAGGCCAGCACCGCCACGTAGATCGCGTGGAACCGGTGGCGTTCGGCCAGGGCGGCGGTGGTATAGGTGTTGGGCCCCGATTGCAGGTCCTTCATCACCGCCTGGGCCCGCTTGGTCATCTCCATCCCGGCCAGCACGCCATAGCCCAGCTGCAGCACCCCGGCGCCCAGCCGATAGCCCCCGCTGCGCGGGTCGACGGCCAGGTAATCCAGCTGGCACAGCGTGTAGGTCAGCCGCGAGACGGTGGGCTTGGGCAGGCCGGTGCGCAGCGCCAGGTCGGTGTTGGTCAGCTCTGTCTCGCCCGGCTTGAAGGCCCGCAGCAGGTCCAGCCCACGCGCCAGCGCGGTGATGAAGTTGCGATCCTTCTCGGGATCGTCGGGAACTGCGGTCAGGTCGTCATCCATGGCGGATCATCCGTTCAATGCCTTCAATCCGCCCTCGGCAAAGGCCGGCACGTACTTGCCCAGCGTCATGGCGCGGTCCGGGTTCGATGCATTGCCGTCCAGCGCCCGTTTCAGGACGCCCTGCACGATGGCCGCCATGCGGAAGAAGCAGAAGGCCAGGTAGAACCCGAAATTGTCGATACCCGATATGCCCCGTCGCTCGCAATACATCGCCACGAACTCGGCATCCGACGGCAGCCCCAGCGCCACACGGTCGATCCCGGCCAGCCCGCGGCCCTCGGTGCCGGCGGGCATCTGCCATTGCATGATGACGGCGGCCAGGTCGGCATAGGGATGGCCGATGGTCGACAGCTCCCAGTCCAGCACCGCCCGGCAGACCGGCCGGTCGGCATCAAAGATCATGTTGTCGATGCGGTAATCACCATGGACCAGCCCGCGCTGGCCGTCATCGGCGGGCATCGCCCGGCCCAGCCCGTCGATCAGCGCATTCATCGCCGGCACATCCACGGTTTCCGAGGCGCGGTACTGCTTGGTCCAGCGCCCGATCTGGCGTTCGTAGTAATTGCCCGGCGGTCCATAATCGGCCAGCCCCACCGCGGCCACGTCGACATCATGCAGCGCGGCCAGCACGCGGTTCATGTCGGTGATCACCGCCGCGCGGGTGGCATTGGTCTCACCCTGCATCACCGGATCGAAGAAATTGCGCCCGGGCACGTGGTCCATCACGTAGAAGGCCGAGCCGATCACCGCGTCATCCTCGCAGAGCAGGTGCATCCGCGCGACCGGCACGTCGGACCCGGCCAGCGCCTGTTGCACGCGAAATTCGCGATCCACGGCATGGGCGGATTTCAGCAATGTTCCCGGGGGCTTGCGGCGCAGAACATAGTCATGCGCCGGGGTCTTGAGCAGGAAGGTCGGGTTGGATTGGCCGGTCTGGAACTTGCGCGCCTCGATCGGGCCTTCGAAGCCCGGCAGATGCTGGGCCAGGTAGGCCCCCACGGCCCCGGTGTCGAGCGTCTGGGTATCGGTCGTCATCGCAGCCCCTCAGCTATAGGTCATCAACGGCGCCCCATCGGGCGTCATGAAATGCGGCACGGCATTGAATTCGTTCAGAATGAACCGCCCCGATCCGGTAAAGATGAACCGGGTCACCGAGGTGTTGCGCACCTGCAGGTTCAGGGTGATCATCATCGCGTCGGGCGCGTCCAGGCAGGCGGCGACCAGCCGGCCGATCGGCCCGCCCGAACTGACCGCCAGCACGCAATCGGCCCCCGGCCGGGTGGCATGGCGGCGGGCGGCCTCGACCCTTTGGGCAAACTGCGCCCAGCTTTCACGCGCCCCGGCCAACCCGCCGGCCTGCCAGTCACCCAGCGTGTCGCGCAGGGTGCGGAAATGCGCCTTGCGGTCGCGCAGGACCATGTCGGGCACCGCCCCGCCGAAACGCTGGTGCAGCAGGTCGTGGAAATCGTATTCGTCGAAGCCGGCGTGTTCCTCGGGCGCACCGTCAAAGCCCATATGGGCCAGCGTGTCCTTTTGCCGGGTCAGGCTGCCGGTGATCAGCCGGTCGGGCCGCAGCCCGGCCCGGCGCAGCACCTCGCCCAGCAGGCGCGACTGGGCCACGCCCTGGTCGGACAGCTGATCATAGCCCCCGGCCCCGGCGCTGCCGAACCGGGCCTGCCCATGGCGCACGACGATCAGCTCGGCCATCTCAGCCCCCGTCGGCCCCGGTGCCACCGGCAAATTCGGCGGCCAGCCGCGCCCCGGCGGCACGGTATTCGGCCCCGATGCGCTCGGCCAGCTCGCCTGCGCCGGTCACGGCGCGCACGTCGCCGATCCCCTGGCCCGACCCCCAGATCGTCTTCCAGGCCTTGGGCTTGGAGGAACCGTCGCCGAAATTCATCGACGAGGCATCGGCCGATGGCAGGTCATCGGGATCCAGCCCGGCATTGCGCACCGACCCCTTGAGGTAATTGCCATGCACCCCGGTGAAGAGCGAGGAATAGACGATATCCTCGGCCCCGCTGTCGACGATCATCTGCTTGTAGGCCGCATCGGCATTGGCCTCGTGCGTGGCGATGAAGGGCGATCCGGCATAGCCGAAATCGGCCCCCACGGCCCGGGCGGCCAGCAGGGCCGCGCCGCTGGCAATGGCCCCCGACAGCAGCAGCGGGCCGTCGAACCAGTCGCGGATCTCGCGCACCAGGGCAAAGGGCGATTGCATCCCGGCATGACCGCCCGCGCCGGCGGCCACGGCGATCAGCCCGTCGGCGCCCTTGTCGATGGCCTTGCGGGCAAAGGTGTCGTTGATCACGTCATGCAGGGTGATCCCCCCGCAGGAATGCGCGGCCTCGTTGACCTCGACCCGCGCGCCAAGCGAGGTGATCCAGATCGGCACCTCGTGCTTCACGCAGATCTCGATGTCGCGTTCCAGCCGGGCGTTCGACCGGTGCACGATCTGGTTGACGGCATAAGGCGCGGCGGGCCGGTCGGGGTTGGCCTGGTTGTGGCGGTCCAGCTCTTCCTTGATCCGCGTCAGCCAGGCATCCAGCAGCGGCGGCTCGCCCTCGCCCTCGCGGGCATTCAGCGCGGGAAAGGACCCCACGATGCCCGCCTTGCACTGGGATATGACCAGCTCGGGGCCCGAGATGATGAACATGGGCGAGCCGACAAGCGGGGTGCGCAGCCCCCGCAATTGCGCCGGCAGGTGGCTTTCGTCGCGGGACCAGCCCATCAGAGCACCTCGAAGAGGCCGGCCGCCCCCATGCCGCCGCCGACGCACATGGTGCAGACCACGTATTTCGCCCCGCGCCGCTTGCCTTCGATCAGCGCCGTGCCGACCATGCGCGCGCCCGACATGCCATAGGGATGGCCGATGGAAATCGCCCCGCCGTTGACGTTCAGCAGCTCGTCCGGGATGCCCAGCGTGTCGCGGCAATAGAGCACCTGCACGGCAAAGGCCTCGTTCAACTCCCACAGGCCGATGTCGTCCATCTTCAGCCCATGCGCCTCAAGCAGACGGGGCACGGCAAAGACCGGGCCGATGCCCATCTCGTCGGGTTCGCACCCGGCGGCCATGACCCCGATGTAGCGGCCCAGCGGCTCCAGCCCCTGCCGCTCGGCCAGGCTGGCCTCCATCACCACGGCGGCCGAAGCCCCGTCGGACAATTGCGAGGCATTGCCGGCGGTGATGAAGCCGCCTTCCTTGATGTGGAGGCCGTCCTTGAACACCGGTTGCAGCCCGGCCAGGCTGTCGGCCGTGGTGCCGGGGCGGTTGCCCTCGTCCTTGGCCAGCGTGACCTCGTGTTCGGTGATCTCGCCGGTCTCGCGGTTCTGCATCTTCATGACCGTGGTCATCGGCACGATCTCGTCATCCAGCCGGCCGGCCTGCTGGGCCTCGTGGGTGCGGGCCTGCGACTGGGCGGCATAGGCGTCCTGGGCCTCGCGGCTGATGCCATAGCGCGCGGCGACGGTTTCGGCCGTCTCCAGCATGGTCATGTAGATCTCGGGCTTGGTGGCCACCAGCCCCGGGTCGCGGCTGACCCGCATGTCGGGGGTCTGGACCAGCGAGATGCTTTCCACCCCGCCGCCAACGGCCACGTCCATGCCATCGGTCACCACCTGCTTGGCCGCGGTGGCAATGGCCATCATGCCGCTGGCGCATTGGCGGTCCAGAGACATGCCCGCCACGGTGACCGGCAGCCCGGCGGCCAGCGCGCCCTGGCGGGCGATGTTGCCCCCCTGATGGCCCTGCTGCAGGGCCGAGCCCACGATGCAATCCTGCACTGCGCCCGGCTCGATCCCCGCGCGTTGCACGGCATGGGACACGGCATGGCCCAGCAACGCCTGGGGCGTGGTGGCATTGAATGCCCCGCGGTAGGCCTTGCCGATGGGGGTGCGGGCGGTAGACACGATAACGGCGTCACGCATGAAAGATCCTCCCTAAGATCCTGTGGTCCCTGTCAATTCACCGGCCCGGGCGTCGGCCCGGCCGGCGTCGTCGATCCGGTCAGTCCTCGCCCCAGGGCAGCACGAGGCCACGGGCCTCGGCCGCCTTGCGGGCAAATTTGCGGGTCTGGGCAAAGGCATCGGGCAATTCCCGCTGGCCCGTCCCGTCGTGGATGGCCCCGAAGGATGCGGCCACGCCCTCGGGCGTGTTGTCCGCGCCTTCCAGCAGCACACCCGGCGTCTCGTAGATGCGGCTCTGGGCAAAGACCCCGGCACCGGCGCCCAGGATCACCCGGGTCGGCGCATCGTCGGACACCAGGTAAAGCAGCCCCGGGGTGATCGTCTCGGGCTGAAGCACCTCTAGCGCCTCGGGCGGCAGCAGGTCCTCGGTCATGCGCGTGGCGGCCGTGGGCGCCAGGGTGTTGACCCGGATGTTGTCCCGCGCGCCTTCCAGAGCCAGCACGTTCATCAGCCCGACAACGCCCATCTTGGCCGCACCATAGTTCGACTGGCCGAAATTGCCGTAGATGCCCGAGGCCGACGAGGTCATCACGATGCGCCCGTACTTCTGTTCGCGCATGATCGGCCAGACCGTGTGGGCGACCGTGGCCGAGCCCATCAGGTGGACCTCGACGACCTTGCGGAAATCCGACAGGTCCATCTTGGCAAAGGTCTTGTCGCGCAGGATGCCGGCATTGTTGACCAGGATGTCGATGCGGCCCCAGGCCTCCATCGTGCGGGCGACCATGTCGGCCACCTGCCCGGCATCGGCCACGTCGGCCCCGTGGGCCATGGCCTGGCCGCCCATGGCCCGGATCTCGTCGACCACCTGTTCGGCGGCCGAACCCGATCCGCCCTGGCCATCGGTCGACACGCCCAGGTCGTTGACCACCACCCGCGCGCCGCGGGCCGCCAGCCCCAGCGCATGCGACCGGCCCAGCCCCACGCCCGCGCCGGTGACAATCGCCACCCGGCCGTCAAAGCGGATCTCCTCCCCCATGGTCCCTGCTCCCTAATCCATTGCCTTTTCAAAGATATTGCTGCCGACCTGCACGTTGATGCCGCCCGACACCGGGATCACCGCCCCGGTCACATAACCGCCGCCAGGCCCGCAGAGGAACAGCATGCAGCCACCGATGTCTTCCTTGCGGCCCAGCCGTTTCAGGGGCACGTCTCCGGCCACCTTGGCCGCCTTGTCCTCTTCGCCCACGGCAAAGGCCGTCATCTTCGACAGGAACGGCCCCGGGGCCAGGGCGTTGACCGTGATGAATTCGCCGGCCAGTTCGACGGCCAGGATCTTGGTCATGTGGATCACCGCCGCCTTGGAGGCCGAATAGGAATAGGCCCCGTCGCCGATCGGCACCTCGCCCATGACCGAGGCCAGGTTGACCACCCGCGCCGGGTCATCCATCGACGCCGTCTTGCGCAGCAGCGGCAGCAGCGCCTGGGTCAGGTGAAACACGCCGGTCACGTTCAGCGACATGACCTTGTTCCAGGCCAGGTAGGGGAACCGCCCTAGCGGCGCGCCCCAGGTCCGCCCGGCATTGTTCATCAGGATATGCAGTCCGTCCGGGCAGCGCGCCTCGATCTCGCCGGCCAGCGCGTCGATGCCTTCCTGCGAGCCGACATCGCCGGAAAAGCCCTCGGCCGTGCCGGGATGCTGCAGGCGGTTGATCTCCTCCGCGGCGGCGGCACAGGCATCCCCCTTGCGCGATACGATCAGCACCCGGGCGCCGGCGGACACCAGCGCCTCGGCGGCCATGCGGCCGATGCCCGTCGCCCCGCCGGTCACCAAAGCGGTCTTGCCTTCGAGCGAAAACAGGGAATCCGGTGTCATGAAAATCCTTTCCAGAGACGTCAGATATGGGAATATGGCGCAGGGTGTGGTCCGTGCCGACCCGCAGCGGCCCGCCCGTCATGCATCCGCCGCGCCTTGTCCTCCCGTAGCGGCATGATGAGTTTCGCAGTGCAGAATTGCATTTCGAATTTACGTTGACAACCCGGATATGCCGCAGGATCACTGGGACGGCGCGTCACGGGACCAGGGCCCGGGAGGCAGCAGCAGGCCCAGGGGGAGGCCAGGGAGAGGACAGAATGAAGTGCATGCTGAGCACCGCCGTCGGCGGTCCCGAAACATTGGAACTGGCCGACATGCCGGTGCCCGAACCCGGCCCGGGCGAGGTGCGCATCGCGGTGCGCGCCGCCGGGGTGAACTTTCCCGACACGCTGATGATCCGCGATCTCTACCAGATGAAACCGCCCCGGCCCTTTGCCCCGGGCGGCGAGGTGGCCGGGGTGATCGACGCGGTGGGCGCCGGGGTCAAGGGGCTGGCACCGGGCGACCGGGTGCTGGCGCTGACCGGCCATGGGGGCTTTGCCGAACAGGTCTGTGCCGAGGCCGGCAAGGTCACGCGCATCCCCGATGACATGCCCTTCGACGAGGCCGCCTGTTTCGTCTTTACCTATGGCACGTCTTATCACGCGCTCAAGGACCGGGGATACCTGCGGCCCGGCGACACGCTGTTCATCCTGGGCGCCTCGGGCGGCGTGGGCGCGGCGGCGATCGAGCTGGGCAAGGCCATGGGCGCAAGGGTCATCGCCGGGGTGTCCTCGGACGACAAGGCCGCCTTCTGCCGCAAGATCGGGGCCGACCAGACGGTGGTCTATCCGCGCGAGATGGACCGCGACGCGCAAAAGGCCCTGTCGGCCCGGCTGAAGGAACTGGCCGGCCCCAAGGGCGTGACCGTGGCCTATGACGCGGTGGGCGGCGACTATGCCGAGCCGGTGATCCGCTCGATGGGCTGGGACGGGCGGTACCTGGTGGTGGGCTTTCCGGCCGGCATCCCGCGAATTCCGCTCAACCTGACCCTGCTGAAATCCTGCCAGATCGTCGGCGTGTTCTGGGGCGCATCGGTCATGCGCGACCCCAAGGGTCACGGGCGCAATGTCTACGAGCTGTTCGCGCTCTACAGCGACGGCAAGATCCGCCCGCGCATCACCGCCCGCTACCCGCTCGACCGCGCCGGCGAGGCGCTGGAGGCCATGGCCGACCGGCGGGTGACGGGCAAGGTCGTGATCACCTTCGACTGATCAGCCGTCGAGATGCGCGCAATCGTTGAACCCCCGGATGATCCAGCGCCCGTCCGCGATGACCAGGCGCGAGATCGAGCCATTGTCGGCCCCGGTAAAGGTAAAGGCCCCGGCCCCCGCCGCCAGGGCCAACGCCATGGCAATGGTGCCGCCATGGGCCACGACGGCCACGGTCTGGCCACCGTGACGAGCGGCGATCCGTTCGATCCCGGCGCGCACCCGGGCCCCGAAGATCGCCGCGCTTTCGGCCCCGGGGATGACGCCCCAATCCTGGGTTTCATGCATGCGCTGGATGACCGGGTGATTGTCGGCCACCATCTTGCGGTAGATCCCGGCATCCCACTCGCCCAGGCACACCTCGCGCAGGTCCGGCTCGACCTCCGGCGTCAGGCCAAGCGCCCGGGCCAGCGGCGCGGCGGTCTGGTGGGTGCGCCGCAGGGTGGTGACATAGAGCGCGTCGATCGGATGGCCGCCAAGCCGGGACGCCACCTGTTGCGCCTGGGCCTGGCCTTCGGGCGCAAGCGCCGGGTCACCATGGCCGTCCTTGAGCGGAAAGGGCCGGTCGGGATGGGCCGGCTCCGACGCGCCGTGCCGGATCAGCAGCATGTCGCAGGCCCCTGCCGGCGGACGATAGCGCCTTTGCGGATAGGTTCCGGTTTCGGTCATCTGCTCTGTCCCCTGCCCCTTTGGTGCCTCTGCGCGCCCGTCTTGCCGGCCCGGCTGTCATCTTGCCGGCCCTGTGCCCGTCGTGCCGGCGCCAGTCTCGTCATACCGGCCGCGCTCTCGTCTTGCCGGCCCCGCCCGTCTTACCGGCCCCGACCCGGGCCGCGCCACCGCAAAAGGAACATCGCATGAAACAGATCGTCGTGGCCGCGCTGCCCCGGGGCCCGCTGGGCGCCGAGCATTTCCGCCTCGAAGAGGTGCCCGCTCCTGTGCCGGGCCCGGGCCAGGTGCACCTGCGCGTGATCCTGATGTCGATCGACGCAGCCAACCGGTCCTGGCTGCAGGGCGCGACCTATCGCGCGGCGGTGCAGGCCGGGGATGTCATGCCGACCTATGCCATCTGCGAGGTCATCGACAGCCGGGCCGACGGCCTGGCCCCGGGCGACATCGTCGCCGCCGAGGCCGGCTGGTGCGAGGAACTCTGTCTGCCCGCCGGGGATGTGCAGAAGATGCCCGACCTGCGCCCGCTCAGCCACCTGCTGTCGGTCTATGGCATCGCCGGCAAGACGGCCTGGCACGGGCTGGTCGGCGTCGGCCGGCTGGTCGCCGGCGAAACGGTGCTGGTTTCGGCCGCCGCCGGGTCCGTGGGCGGCTATGTCGGCCAGATCGCCCGGGCCATGGGTTGCCGGGCCGTGGGCATCGCCGGAGGGCCCGAGAAATGCCGCTGGGTGGTCGAGGAGCTGGGCTTTGACGCCTGCCTCGATTACCGCGACCCGGGCTTTGCCAAGGCCCTGCGGGCGGCCTGCCCGGACGGGGTGGACGTCTATTTCGACAATGTCGGCGGCCGGGTGCTGGAAACCGCGCTCTTCCTGATGAACCTGCGCGGCCGCGTGGTCTGTTGCGGGGCGATCAGCCAGTATGACGGCGAGGCCCCCAGCGGCCCGCGCAACCTGCCCGGCCTGGTCGTGGTCAAGCGGCTGCGGATGGAAGGGTTCATCGTGATGGACCATGCGGCCGACGACCCCAAGGCCCTGCGCGACCTGACCCGCTGGGTCGACGACGGCCGCATCAAGGTGGTCGAGGATATCGCCGAAGGGCTGGACCAGGCCCCCGCCGCGCTGATCGGCCTGCTGGCCGGCGACAACCGGGGCAAGCGCATGGTGCGCCTGGCGCCCGATCCGGCCTGACATCCGCGGCCTTGCCCGCCACCCAGCAAAGGAGCACATCCCCCATGACATCCCCCATCGACGCGGCCCTGGCCGCCACCGAGGCCAAGATCGGCCTGGAAATCGGCGTGTCCAACTGGATCACCGTCGACCAGGCCATGATTGACAGCTTTGCCGAGACCACCCATGACGACCAGTGGATCCATGTCGACCCTGCCCGGGCCGCCAGCGAAAGCCCCTTTGGCGGGACCATCGCCCATGGTTTCCTGACGCTCTCGCTGGCCAGCCGATTTGCCTATGATTGCTTTCCGCCGCTGCCCGGCCAGGTCATGGCCATCAACTACGGGTTCAACAAGCTGCGCTTTCTCACCCCGGTGCCCGCCGGATGCCGCCTGCGCGGCCGTTTCACCGTCAAATCGGCCAAAAAACGCTCGGCGACCGAGTTGTTGCGGGAAAACGTCTTGACCGTCGAAATCGACGGCCGCGACACGCCCGCTCTGGTCGCGGACTGGCTCGGAATGGTTGTATTCCCCGCGCCGTCATGAGAACGACGTACCGCAGGGATCGCACCATCTGACCGCCGGCGGGGCCAAGGCCCCAGGCCTTGCGCGGTCGTGTCCCTTCCTGCCTGAACACATACCGCAAGGAGTGACGCAAGATGTCATCGGTACTGGTCATGAACGGGCCCAACCTCAACCTGCTGGGCACACGTCAACCCGAGGTCTACGGGCGCACGACGCTCGCCATGATCGAGGCCGATTGCCGGGCCCATGCCGATTCTCTGGGCATGGAGCTGGAATTCGTGCAGTCCAACCATGAAGGCGTTCTGATCGACGCGATTCACGCGGCCCGCGGCGTCCGGGATGGTATCATCCTCAATGCGGGGGCCCTGACCCATACATCCGTGGCCATCCGCGACGCGCTTTCTTCTGTCGAATTGCCGGTTGTCGAGCTACATTTGTCGAACATACACGCCCGGGAATCCTTTCGACACGTGTCGCACATCGCACCTGTTGCCCTGGGACAAATTTGCGGTTTCGGTCCGCAGGGCTATATTCTGGCCCTCGACGCGTTGCACGGGCACCTGACGAAGGAGGATTAGGGACCATGACATTGCGCGACTACCTGTTTTACCTGACCAACGCCCCTTCGTTGGAAGACCTGTGGTCTGCGCATACGCAGAAGATGGCGGAATTCGGCTTTGACCGGCTGATCTACGGGTTCACCCGCTACCGCACGGAAACCTCGCTGGGCGATCCCGAGGATTTCATCGTCCTGACCAACCACAGCCGCGATTACATTCGCGGCTTCATGGACGAGGGGCGCTATTTCCACGCCCCGATGACCCAATGGGCGCTGAACAACGAAGGCGCCTGCAGCTGGCAGGTCATCCAGCAGATGTTCAAATCCGACAAGATGTCCAAGGAAGAGCTGAAGGTTTACGAGTTCAATTCCAGGTTCGACGTGACCGCCGGCTATACCGTCAGCTTCAAATCGGTCTCGGGCCGGTCGAAGGGGGCCATTTCGCTGGCCGCCAAGCCGGGCCTGACCCAGGCCGAGGTCGACAAGATCTGGAAGAAGAGCGGCGAGGACATCCAGCTGATGAACAACATCGCCCATCTCAAGATCCTCACCCTGCCCTATTCCACGCCCACCCGGTCGCTGACCAAGCGCCAGCGCGAGGCGCTGGAATGGGTGGGCGACGGCAAGACGACCCAGGACATCGCGCTGCTGATGGGCCTGACCTCGGCCACGGTCGAGAAACACCTGCGACTCGCCCGCGAGGCGCTGGCCGTCGAAACCACGGCCCAGGCCGTGCTGAAGGCCGCGCTGCACAACCAGATGTTCGTGATGGAAGCCTGACACGCCGGCTTCCTGGCGCTGATTGGCGTCATTCAACCGTGGAAAATGCTTCAAAAGTTACGAAAATATTTTCCGCGCGTTAACAACCGCATGAATTCATTGATGTTTTGCCGCCACAGTCGCGGGAATTAACCAATGGTAAGGAATCCCGGACTACCGTTTAACGAACAAAAACAGCAATTTGGGCGTGTTCCGTGAGTGGTGGCTTTGGCCATGGAACTTTTGGGTCAAGATCCCCGAGATTGCGGGGCTCTCTGGCTCTTCCGGCTTAGCCGGACCGGTTTGGGCGCATATTAGTCGCGTTCGGATCGGGTCTGGACGGCCCCGCCCCATCCCCATTGTCACACGGGGCCGCGCAGACAACTGGGGCCGCGCTTTTTGCGCGGCTCCAGTTCCCCAGTAACCAGTACCGCGTTCTTTTGCGGAGGCCGGGCGATGCAGGCGCATCGTCCGGTTCTGGTTTTGGGGGCTGATTTTCGGGGCGTATGTTGCCGCGACCGGCCTTTTCGGCGGCCCGCATCCCATTGCCCGGGCGCGCTTCCCCTTCACCACCCTTGACCGATCCCACACGAAAAACCCGGGCGCCGCAGCACCCGGGTTTCCTGATCTTGCAGAGGTTTTGCAGCGCCGGACGCCAGGCGCCCGGCCGGGGCCATCAGCCCTGGGCTGCCTTGGCGACCTCGGCTGCAAAGTCCTCTTCCTTCTTCTCGATGCCTTCGCCGACTTCGAGACGGACAAAACCGGTGATCTCGGCGCCGGCTTCCTTGGCTGCGGCACCGACGGTCAGGTCGGGGTTCACGACGAAGGACTGGTTCACCAGCGTCACTTCGGCCATGTACTTCTTCATCCGGCCGACGATCATCTTCTCGATGACGGCTTCCGGCTTGCCGCTCTCGCGGGCGATGTCCATCTGGACCTGCTTTTCCTTCTCGACAACGTCGGGGTCCAGCGAGTCTTCGTTCAGCGCGGCCGGGTTCACGGCGGCGATGTGCATCGCAACCTGCTTGCCAAAGGCCTCGTCGCCACCGGTCATGGCAACCAGCACGCCGATCTTGCCCATGCCGGGTGCGGCGGCGTTGTGCACGTAGGACACGACGGTTTCGCCTTCGATCGACGACATGCGGCGCACCGACATGTTCTCGCCGATGGTGGCGATGGCGTCTGTGATCATGGTCGACACGGCCTTGCCGCCCACTTCCACGTTGTTCAGCGCGTCAACGTCGCTGACCGTCAGCGCCACGTCGGCGATCTTCTGAACCATGGATTGGAAATCGGCGTTCTTGGCGACGAAATCAGTTTCCGAGTTCACCTCGACCGCGACACCCTTGCCACCGTCGATGGCCACGGCCACCAGGCCTTCGGCTGCGGTGCGGCCGGATTTCTTGGCCGCCTTGGCCAGACCCTTGGTGCGGAGCCAGTCAACGGCGGCTTCCATGTTGCCGTCGTTTTCCGTCAGGGCCTTCTTGGCGTCCATCATGCCTGCGCCGGTGCTGTCGCGCAGTTCCTTGACCATTGCTGCGGTGATTGCCATCTGGCGCTCTCCTCACGTTCAGTTTGCGTTTGGGGCGGGAATACCCCGCCCCGCATGTCATTTCCGTGACAGCGCCCGGTTCGCGGCAGAGCCGGACCGGGCCGCCATCCCTGCGGATCGCGATCCGCGGGCCGGGGCTCAGGCCTCGGCCGGGGTCTCTTCGGCCGGAGCAGCCTCTTCGCCTTCGACGGCCAGCTCTTCGCCCAGGCCTTCTTCCAGCTCGCCCAGGTCGACGCCGGCGGCGCCCAGCTGTGCCGACATGCCTTCCAGCGCGGCGTTGGCGGCCAGTTCGCAATAGAGCGTGATGGCGCGAGCGGCGTCATCGTTGCCCGGGATCACGTAATCGACGCCTTCGGGGTTGCAGTTGGTGTCGACGACGGCCACGACCGGGATACCCAGCTTGTTGGCTTCGGCGATGGCCAGGGCTTCTTTCTTGACGTCGATGACGAACAGCAGGTCCGGCACGCCGCCCATTTCACGGATCCCGCCCAGCGAAGCCTGCAGCTTCTCCTGGTCGCGTTCCATGCCCAGGCGCTCTTTCTTGGTCAGGCCCGAGAAACCCGCATCCATGGCTTCATCGATGGATTTCAGGCGCGCGATCGACTGGGACACGGTCTTCCAGTTGGTCAGCGTGCCACCCAGCCAGCGGTGGTTCATGTAATACTGGGCCGACTTCTCGGCCGCATCGGCGATGGCTGCCGACGCCTGGCGCTTGGTGCCGACGAAAAGCACCCGGCCGCCGCGCGAAACGGTGTCGCGGATGACCTGCAGGGCCTGGTCCAGCATCGGGACGGTCTGTGTCAGGTCGAGGATGTGGATGCCGTTGCGCGAGCCGTAGATATAGGGGCTCATGCGCGGGTTCCAGCGCTGCGTCTGGTGACCGAAGTGCACGCCAGCTTCCAGCAGCTGACGCATGGTGAAGTCAGTAAGAGCCATTGCTCGTCCTTTCCGGTTTCATGCCTCGGCGGGGGTCAGAGCAGATGCTCAACCGGCGGACCGTCGGGGATGTCTCCCCCGAACCGGGCCCAATCCCCGCCAGCGGGATCGATGGCGGCGGACATAGCCCAAGCCTCCCCCCCGCGCAACCCCAAAAGACCGGTCATCGCACGGCCTGAAAATCCCGGCCGCGCCTCCTCCCTTGCACCCATGCAAATTCAACAGCTTGCCGCCCGGCCGTCCTCCCCCTGCCGCCGCGCCAACCTCCGAATTCCGGGCGCGCGCCCCTGCTTCTTCTTGGCCCAAATACCCGACACAGCCCCCTCCACCGGCCTATGCTCCCCAAGGTCAGACTCCACACGGGCCACGGGCGGGGCGGCGGTCTCTCCACCGCCCCGCCGGTCGGGCAATGGCTCAGACCAGGAACAGGTCCTCGACCGGCACCACCGCATCCAGCACCCCGGCATCGGCATCGCGCAGCACGATCCGGTCCTGTTCGCCCCCGGTGAGGATCAGCGTCACGTCATCGCCGCGTTCGACCACCCGCGCGATCTCCGCCCCGGCTTCCAGCACGATCACATCCTCGCTGGCATCGAAATCCAGGATGATGTCGCGTTGGCGGGTGCCGTCGCCGGTCTCGGCCCCAAAGACAAAGCTGTCCGCCCCGTCGCCCCCGGTCAGCCGGTCGTTGCCGGCCCCGCCGATCAGCACCTCGTCGGCGGCACTGCCCACCAGCCGGTCATCCCCCGCCGTGCCTTCGATCAGCACGACCACCGGGTCCGGCCCGGGCGCCGGCGGTACCTCCTCGCCCGGCACATCGCCACCCGGTGCAGTATCACCGGCGGCAAAACCGATGTCGTCATAGGTCAGGTCATGGCTGGCAAAGGTCTCGAACGCGGCCCCGGTCACGTCGTCCAGCGTCTGGCCCGCCGCCGCAACGGCCGCAACGTCGATCGCATAGGCCCGGGTGTCGATGGTCTGGTTGTTCACGAAATCGACCGAGCCGGTCTGATAGGCCTCGACCCCGGAAATCGAACTGCCATCGGCAAAGCTCACCGTCACCAGCACCTCGGCGTTGAACGGGTTGATCTCGGTGCTGGCCCCGGGGTTGAACGGCGTGTCGTCGGTGTCGATCACCACCCGCGTCGTGCCCAGCCCCGGCGCGTCGATCGCCCCGCTGCCAAAGACCAGCCCCTCGTAGGCCGTGGCCCCCGGTGGCAACAGGCCGAAATCCAGCTGGTCGAATGCCACGTCATTGGCCCGGATCGTGCTGTCGCCGGTCACCGTCGTGACCCCGCTGGCGTCGAAATCGTTGCGCGGCAGGAAATAGGTATCACCGCCGGCCGAAAACGTGATGCCAAAGACCTGGCCCACATCGGTGGTCAGGCTGACGAATTCATAGGTCGGCGATTGCGTCGCGATCACGATGTCATCGGCGATGAAGGTGATCTCTTCGGCCTGGAAAAGCACGGTCTCGTTGGGCGTGCCTTCAAAGATCACCGACGGCGGGGTGACCTGGAAGTCATTGGCATCGGGATCGACGCTCTGGAAGGTCACGGCGGTCAGCGTGGTGCCGGCCGGAATCGTGTCACCGGCGCCATAGGCGATATCGTCGATGCGGTAGGCAGTACCAATTAGGGTGGTGGACATGGGAACATCCTGTCTGATGGCAAGGCGCGGCAGGATCCGCCGCCCGACAAGATGTAACGGCAGAACCGCCGCCAAGGCATTGACAAGTCATCACAAACCGGTGGCGCTTCGCGATCTGGCGTGGCCCGGTTTGCGGGCAGATCACCCCGGCTCGCCGGCTTGTGAATGAGCGTGGCGCACGGCCTCCTCGGCGGCCGCCGCCAGCGCCTTGCGATCGGTGAAATCCGCTACACGCAGCGGCGGGCAAAAGACCATCTCGACCCGGCCCTGCGGCCGCTGGGCCAGCACCTTGACCAGCCCGGCGCCGAAATCCATGTCGCCCCACCAGCCGTAGAACCGCGCCGGCGCGCCCTCGGGCGGCAGGTAGCGCAGGGCAACGGGCTGGATCCAGCTGGTCGCGGCCAGGTCACCGTCGAAGAAGGCCGCAAACAGCGTCGTTCGGAAGGGCAGCACGCGCAGCCCGTCGGTCGATGTGCCCTCGGGAAAGAACAGCAGCCGGTGGCCGGCGTCCAGCCGGGCGCGCAGCAGGCGGTTGTGGTCGCGGGCCTGGCGGCGGTCACGCTCGATGAACACCGTGCCGGTGGCCCGGGCCAGCCAGCCGATCCCCGGCCAGCCCGCGACCTCGGCCTTGGACACGAAATAGATCGGCTGGCCGGCATTCAGCGTGAAGATATCCAGCCAGGACGAATGGTTGGCCACCAGCGCCCCGGGATGATCCATCGCCTGGCCATGGCAGATCAGCGGCAGGCCGATCAGGCGCAGGGCGTTGCGGCAGACGAAACAGGTGATCGCCGGGGTCCAGGGCCGGTCGGCGCCGTGCAGCGGCCGTTCGACCAGGCGCAAGGCCAGGTGCAGGGCCAGCCCGCCGAAGACCAGCAGCGCCAGGGGCAGCCCCCGCGCCACCACCCGCAGCCAGCCCGCCGGGGTGATGCGCAGCGGATCGGGCGGCGTGTCCGACTGCCAGGTGGCGCTCATCGCGTGCCGGCCTGGGGCCCGGTGTAAAGCCGCTTCTGACGCTCGTTCATCCGGGCGGTATCCATCACCAGGCAGACATCGGTGGTGTTGAAGGCATGATCGACAAAGGCACCCTCGCCCACCGTGCCGCCCAGGCGCAGGTAGGCCTTGATCAGCGCCGGCACGGCCAGCATGGCCCGCCGGCGGTCGAGCTGGTCGGCGGGCACCAGGTCCATGGGCTGGAAATGCCCGGGCAAGGCCCGCACGCGCAGATCCGGCGGGGCGAGGTGATTGTGATGCAGCATCGACAGCGGTTCGGCCAGGGCGGTCACATCGGTGCCGTGAAAGCTGGCCGTGCCAAAGAGCACTTCGATCTCGTGGCGGGCGACGTAATCGGCCAGCCCGGTCCACAGGTGGAACATGGCCGCCCCGCCGCGGTAATCGGGATGCAGGCAGGACCGGCCCAGTTCCAGCAACCGCCGGCCGGATTGGCGCAGCGGGGCCAGGTCGTATTCATCCTCGGAATAGAACTGGCCGGCCTTGTCGGCCATGTCGCCGCGCAACAGGCGATAGACACCGACCACCGCGCCGGTCGTGTCGTCGCGCACGATCATGTGGTCGAAGAACGGGTCGAAGGCATCTCGCTCCAGCCCGTTTTCGTGGTCGACCATCTCTCCGCCGCCGCCCAGCTCGCGCACGAAGACATCATAGCGCAGGGCCTGGGCCGCGCGCAGCTCGGCCTGGGTCTCGGCGATGGAAACGGTAAAGGACGGGCCCGGGACTGGCGTGTCAGGCATGATGGGTCGGCGGGCCTCTGTGACGTGTTGGGCGCTGATACCCCGGCGCCGGGCCCGGTTGCAACCGGCCCCCGGGCGCTGGGTCGCTGCGATGGCAAGGGCCTGCCGTTAACGCCCGGGCCCAGGCGGCCCCGCCGGCGTTAACCTTTAAGTAACCATCATCCGTCATCAAAGACGGGCAGCAGTCCGATCCGGGTGCCGTCGATCACCACCTTGCCCGCATCGGGAAAGTTCACGGTGACCTTGCCGCCGATGTTGGACTGGACCTGGCCTGTGCCCCAGTCCGGATGATCGGGATGGCGCACGCGCATGCCGGGTGAGAGTATGGAGTTGAAGTTGGTCACGCAATTCTCCGGAAGCGGAAGGCATATGGGACAAGGTAACGACAATCTGGCGGCGCTGATAGGGTCGCGCATCTGCCACGACCTGATCAGCCCGATCGGGGCGATCCACAACGGGCTGGAACTGCTGGACATGGCCGGGGCGGTCGAAGGGCCGGAAATGGGCCTGATCGCCGACAGTGTCAGCAATGCCGAGGCGCGGATCCGGTTCTTCCGGCTGGCCTATGGCGCGGCGGGCGATCAGCAGATCGCCCGGTCCGAAGTGGTGGCCGTGCTGCGCGACATGGGCAAGGCCGGGCGGCTGAGCCTGGAGTGGATGCCGCTGGACCCGCAACCGCGCTGCGACGTGCGGCTGGCGCTGCTGGCGGTGCAATGCCTGGAAACGGCGATGCCCTATGGCGGCACGATCCGGGTCGACCGGCCGGGCCCGGGCTGGTCGGTGACGGGCGAGGCCGAGCGGCTGGTGCTGGATCCGGCGCTGTGGTCGGGGCTGACCGATCCGGACATCCAGGCCGAGATTACCCCGGCGCTGGTGCAATTCGGGCTGATGCCCATGGCCGTGGTCGATGCCGGGCGCCATCTTGAGGTCACGACATCCGGCCAGCGGATCGAGATGACATTCTGACCCGCGCGGGCCGCGCACCGGGACAGGATCCCGGTGCTTGTCCCGGCCAACGGGCATGTGCCGGCCCGGTCAGACCATGGGCCGGCCGGTCACCCAGCCCGAGGATCAGCCGCGCACCGTGCCGTCGCCAGTCACGAGATACTTGAAGCTGGTCAGCTGGGCCGCGCCCACCGGGCCGCGGGCATGCATCTTGCCGGTGGCAATGCCGATCTCGGCGCCCATGCCGAATTCACCGCCATCGGCGAACTGGGTCGAGGCATTGCGCATCAGGATCGCGCTGTCGAGCCGCTGGAAGAACCGCGCGGCGGCGGCGTCATCCTCGGTGACGATGCAATCGGTGTGCTGGCTGCCGAACTCGCGGATATGGGCGATGGCCCCGTCGATATCGTCGACCACGCGGGCGGCGATGATCGTGTCGAGATATTCGCGCCCCCAATCCTCGGCCCCGGCCGGCCGGGTGCCGTCGATCTTCTGCAGCGCCGCATCGGCGCGCACCTCGATGCCGGCGTCGATCAGCGCGCGGATGACCCCCTGGCCGATCGTGTCGACCAGCGCGCGGTGGATCAGCAGGCATTCGGCCGCCCCGCAGATCCCGGTGCGCCGGGTCTTGGCGTTCAGCACGACCTTCAGCGCCTTTTCCGGGTCGGCCGCAGCATCGAGATAGATGTGCACGATGCCTTCGAGATGGGCAAAGACCGGCACCCGCGCTTCGCGCTGCACCAGCCCGACCAGCCCCTTGCCCCCGCGCGGCACGATGACGTCGATCGTGTCGGTCATGGTCAGCATTTCACTGACGGCCGCACGGTCGCGGGTCGGCACCAGCTGGATGGCGTCTTCGGGCAGGCCCGCGGCGCGCAAGCCGTCGACCAGGCAGGCATGGATTGCGGTCGAGGAATGAAAGCTCTCCGAGCCGCCGCGCAGCACCACCGCATTGCCCGATTTCAGGCAGAGCGCCCCGGCATCGGCGGTGACGTTGGGCCGGCTTTCATAGATCACGCCGATCACGCCGAGCGGCGTGCGCACGCGCTGGATGTGCAGCCCGCTGTCCATGTCCCATTCGGTGAGGATCTCGCCGACGGGATCGTCCTGGCCGGCCACGGCGCGCAGCCCGGCCACGATGCCCTGGATCCGGGCCTCGTCCAGCTTGAGCCGGTCCATCATGGCCGGGCTCAGCCCCTTGTCGGCGCCAAAGGCCATGTCCTTGTCGTTGGCGGCAAGGATCTCTTCCCGCCGGGCCCAGACCGCATCGGCGGCAGCGGTCAGCGCCCGGGCCTTGGCCTCGGATGGGGCAAAGGCCAGCTCGGCTGCGGCGGCCTTGGCGCGCGTTCCGATATTGGCCATCAGGGCCTGGATGTCGTCATGGTCTTTCATCGGCCTGTCCCCTGTTTGCGTCTACGTCCGAAGTCTGTGCCCGCTGTCGGGCGGTATCGAGTGGTATTTATACCAAGAAGAAGCAGCCGTCAGGCGGAAATGCCCGGTCACAGCGCCATGTCGTCGCGATGGATCAGCGCGGCGCGGCCGGGGTAGCCCAGCAGGTCCTCGATCTCGGTGCTCTGATGGCCGCGGATGGCCTGGGCCTCGTCGGCGGTGTAGCGCGTCAGGCCCTGGCCCAGGCGCATGCCGCTGTCATCCTCGATGGCCACCGGGTCGCCCCGGCCGAAGGCGCCGCGCACGTCGGTCACCCCGGCGGGCAGCAGCGACCGGCCGCGGCCCAGGGCCCGGGCGGCGCCGGCGTCGATGACAAGGATGCCCCGTGGTTTCATCGCGGCGATCCAGCGCTTGCGCGCGGCCTGGGGATCGAGCTGGGCGGTGAACCAGGTGGCATTGGCCCCGTTTTCCAGGGCGGTCAGCGGGTTCAGCCCCGAGCCTTCGGTGATGGCCATGGCACAGCCCGCCGCCGTGGCCATGCGCGCGGCCATCAGCTTGGTCTTCATCCCGCCCTTGGACAGGCCCGAGCCGGCATCGCCGGCCATGGCCTCGATCTCGGGGGTGATACGATCGATCCGGTCAAAGCGCGTGGCGGTCGGGTCCTGGGCCGGGTTGGCCGTGTAGAGCCCGTCGATATCCGACAAGAGCACCAGCACGTCGGCGCCGACGGTCACGGCCACCTGGGCGGCCAGCCGGTCGTTGTCGCCATAGCGGATCTCGTCGGTGGCAATGGTGTCGTTCTCGTTGACGATGGGCACCACGCCCAGGCCCAGCAGGGTTTCCAGCGTGGCCCGCGAATTGAGATAGCGCCGGCGGTCGGCGCTGTCTTCCAGCGTGACCAGCACCTGGGCGGCGGTGATCCGGTGCGGGGCCAGCGCCTCTTCATAGGCCCGGGCCAGGCGGATCTGGCCGACGGCCGCCGCGGCCTGCGATTGTTCCAGCGCAAGGGTCGTCGGCGGCAGGCCCAGGGCGCCCCGGCCCAGGGCGATCGAGCCCGAGGAGACCAGGATCACGTCGGCGCCCGCGGCCTTCAACCGGGCGACATCACCGGCCAGGGCGGTCAGCCAGTCGCCGCGCAACAGCCCGCTGACCCGGTCGACCAGCAGGGCCGACCCGATCTTGACGACAATCCGCCGCGCCGCGGTCAGGGATGCCACGGGGCCTCGTCCTCGACGGGTTTCTGGCGCAGCCGGTCCTCGGCGATCTCGCCCTTCAACGCGCGCAGCACGTCGGTCACGCCTTCGCGAGCCACGCCGGACATCATGAAGACCGGTCCGCCGCTGGCCTCTTCCAGCGCGGCCCTGGCCTCGGCCCGCTGTTCCTCGTCCAGCGCGTCGATCTTGTTCAGCGCGGTGACCCGGGGCTTGTCGGCCAGGTGGCCGCCATAGGCCTCAAGCTCGGCGATGATCGTCCGGTAATCCTCGGCGATCGTCTCGGACGTGCCGTCGACCAGGTGCAGCAGGACGGAACAGCGCTCAACATGGCCCAGGAAGCGGTCGCCGATCCCCCGGCCCTCGTGGGCGCCTTCGATCAGGCCGGGAATGTCGGCAATGACAAACTCGGCATTGTCCACGCCCACCACGCCCAGGTTGGGATGCAGCGTGGTGAACGGGTAATCGGCGATCTTGGGCCGGGCGTTCGACGTCGCGGCCAGGAAGGTCGACTTGCCCGCGTTGGGCAGGCCCAGCAGCCCGGCATCTGCGATCAGCTTCAACCGCAGCCACAGGGTCCGGTCGACGCCCGGCTGGCCCGGGTTGGCCCGGCGCGGAGCCTGGTTGGTCGAGGTCTTGAAATGCAGGTTGCCGAACCCGCCGTTGCCGCCCCGGGCCAGTTCGACCGTTGCGCCCAGCGTGTCGAGATCGGCAATCACCGTCTCTTCGTCCTCGTCGAGGATCTCGGTGCCCACCGGCACCTTCAGCACGATGTCGTCGCCGGTCTTGCCCGTGCGCTGCTGGCCCATCCCGGGCCGGCCGTTCTCGGCAAAGAAATGCTGCTGGTACCGGAAATCGATCAGCGTGTTCAGCCCGTCCACGGCCTCGGCAATGACCGACCCGCCGCGCCCGCCGTCGCCGCCATCCGGCCCGCCGTATTCGATGAACTTCTCACGGCGAAAACTCACCGCGCCACCACCACCGCTACCCGAGCGGATATAGACCTTGCAGAGATCGAGAAACTTCATGCCCGCGTTCCTACAGCAAGGCGCGCCCGACCAAAAGCCGCCATGCGCATGCCTTGCCTTTTGCCTGTCCCGGATCGCGTCCGCCCATCGGCCGCGCCCTGCAGGGGGCCATTGCCGGCCCCCTGCTTCTTTCTCTTCGTAAATATTCCCGGGGGAGTCCTCCATCGGAGGACGGGGGCAGCGCCCCCACAGACCCCGCCGGTCAGCCCGCCCCGCGCTCAGAGCTTGCGCGCATAGGTCCAGGTCGGCACCAATGCCCCGCGCGCCACCGAGAAACTCTCGGCATCACCCAGGTAGTCGAACCCGCAATGGCTCAGCACCCGAGCCGAGGCCGGGTTGTCCTGGAAGACCGAGGCAAAGAGCGACCGGTCGCCCAGCGGGTTTTCCCGCACCAATGCCTGCAGCGCCTCCGAGGCCAGGCCCGTGTTCCAGAACAAAGGCGCGATCCAGAAGCCCACCTCGGCGCCGCCCTCGTCCAGCCGCTTGAGCGAGATCACGCCCTTCAGCTCAGGCCCCCCGTCGCGGGTGCCGTCGATCGCCCAGATGAATTCCTCGCGGTCCTCGGCCATGGCCCGGTCGACATAGGCCTCGGTCGCCCCGGGGGGCAGCGGATGAGGAATGGCCGATGTCATGCGCGCCACGCGCTCGTCGCCGGCCCATTGCGCGATCAGCCCGCAATCCGAGCGGCGCAGCGGGCGCAGGTCGAACCTTGCGCATTCGATCGTGGCCTGGTTGACGATCCTGTCCAGTTTCATCGTCTCACTCCCTGCTGGAGCCCCCGGGGCGCCCCTGTCTACTCATCCATATCGGCACGTCCATCGTGCCCGGCAAGGCGGCGAACCGTCGCCCTCGGGGCCCTGCGCCCCAACCTTGCCCAACCCTGACCCGCCCGCCTGTCGCGGGCCGGTCGCAGCCTGTCATTGCCCCGGCCGCCTTTCCGCCGGGTAAACGAAAAGGGGACCGGCGGTTCCGCCGATCCCCTGAGTGTTTTTCCAACCTCTGTAAGGTTCGGCTTACTCGGCGGCCTCCGCGGCTGGCAGCACCGAAATGAAGGTTCGACCCTTCAGACCCTTGTGGAAGGTCACGGCGCCTTCGGCGGTGGCAAAGATGGTGTGGTCCTTGCCCATGCCAACGCCTTCGCCCGGCCAGAACTTGGTGCCGCGCTGACGCACGATGATGTTGCCCGCGACGGCCGCCTGGCCCCCGTAGAGCTTCACGCCAAGACGGCGGCCTGCGGAATCGCGACCGTTACGGGACGAACCGCCTGCTTTTTTATGTGCCATGCTGGTCTCTCCTTACGCTTCGGCGGCTTCGGCAGCCGGGGCGTCCTTGACGGAGCCCGCGCCCACTGCGGCCTTGACACCGGTCGCATCGGCGCCCGAGGTCAGGATTTCGGTGATACGCACGACGGTCAGTTGCTGACGGTGACCGCGGGTACGCTTGGAGGAATGCTTGCGGCGGCGTTTCACGAAGGTGATGACCTTGTCGGCCTTCACGTCTTCCACCACCTCGGCCTGCACGGCCGCGCCTTCGATCGTCGGCGCGCCGACGACGGTGGTGTCACCGCCCAGCATCAGCACGTCGTTGAACTGCACGGTTTCGCCGGCAATGGCGGCCAGTTTCTCGATCCGGAGCTCGTCGCCCGAGCGGACCTTGTACTGCTTGCCACCGGTCTTAAGGACCGCAAACATGTCTGTCTTCCTTCTTTCTGCCGCGTCCTGTGGTCCCCTTTCGGGCGTTTCCGCAGGGCCTGACCGATGCCTGCGCCCCCAAGGGGCGAAAGAACCGGCAGTGTCAGACCCGAACAACCTCGGACGGCGCGCCCCCTTCGGGGCTTGAATGACTGCAAAACCCGGCGCGGATCATCCGGCCGGGGATGCGCGCTTATGCACTTGCCTCCCGGCCCTGTCAACCGCCCCCGCCCGGACAATGGCGCGGAACGGCCCCGATTTCCCCGGAAAACGGCGTTTTCCGCCCCCGGCGGTGGTGCAAGCGGGCCGGGGTCACAGGTCCTGCGCCTGCGTGGCGCGCCCGGCCACCAGCCCCAGCCCATGGGAGATCCGGCCATAGGTGACCTCGAATCCCTCGAACAGCGCGGCATTCACGGCCTGGCCTGCCGGTGTTTCGGAAAAGGCGACATAGGCGTCAAGATCGGCGGGATCGGCCGGCCCGTAGGCCAGCAGCAGGTAGCCCATCAGCCAGCCCTCGGTATCAGCCCGGATCGCGCCCTCCTGCGCCCAGACCCGCGACAGGATCTCGCCGTCATCGGCCGGCTGGCCCGCGCCGGCAGCCAGCCCGCGCAGGAACTGGAACCGGGCGGTCATGGTGCTGGTCGTGTTGCGCTCGACCAGGTCGTTGACCTCGGCAAAGCGGCGCAGGGAGGCAATCGGCTCGCCGGACTCGTCCCGGCGGGCGGCCCATTCGCCGCGCGCGATGGCCTCGATATCGGGATCGGAAATCGCCGCCCGCGCCACCAGCTCCAGCTCGACCAGCGCCCGGCCCGCCGGGCTGTCGAAAAAGGCCACGGCCGCCCCCAGGTCACCGGCCGACAGCGCCCCGAAGGCGCCGGTCAGCTCTGCGCGGATCAGCCCGGGGTCAAAGACCTCTTCCAGCTGGGCCATGGCCACCGGCGACACCTGTCCGGTGGCATCGGCGGGCAGCAGGTCGCGGGCATCGTCCAGCCCCTCGTCACGCATCAGAACGGCCAGGTCCTGCAACCGAAGTGCCTCACCCAGCCGGTCGACCATGTCGTCGCCGGGCCCGGCCAGCGCCCGCAGCGGCAGGACCAGCACCAGAAGGACCAGCGCCACCCCTGCCCGCAGTCCCGGAAAGCCCCGCAACGCGGGCATCAGATGTCCTGGCCCGGGTCAAGCTCGGACATGCGCGAGGCCAGGACCTCGAACCGGTTGGCCATGATCTCGTATTGCACGGCATTCATCAGCTCGTAGACCTCGATCATCTCGGGCTCTTCCAGCGCGGCGGTATAGGTTTCCAGATCGTCATCCGAGATATCGCGATAGACATAGGCCGACGAGGCCAGCGCGCTCTGGGCAATCGCCATGCGCAGCTGCGGCTCCTGCGCCTGCATCATCGCGGCCAGTTCCTCGGGATCGAGCTGCAGCTCGATCACCCCGGCGGCGCTGGCCGCCAGCAGAAAGCGCATCTGGATCTGCTGCATCGCCCGCACCGCGCTGCCCGAGGCGTCGATCGCTGCGCCCATGCGCTTGAACATGTCCAGCCGGGGCGAGCCGTCTTCGACCATCTCGGCCACCAGAGCCACGCCCTGCTCCTGCTTGGCCGTGTCATCGGGATCGAGATGCGAGGCATTCTCGATCTCGACCAGCCGCTGGCCCAGATCGGTGGCATAGAACCCCGCGGCATGGGCCAGCTTGTCGTCTTCAAGGGTCTGCTCCAGCATGTCGACGGCCATGTCGTACATCAGGTCGACGTCAAAGACCTCCGAGCTGAGGCGCTTCCAGCTGTAGCCGAAGACCCCGGCATCGATGCCCAGCATGACCGGCGCATCTTCGGCGGAATATTTCAGGCTCTCCAGCGCGGCATCAAAGCCGGTGACCTGCAAGAAAGCCTCGACCTTGTCGCGATTGGCGGCAGCGGCGGGCAGGACGAAGAGGGTCAGCGCGACAAGCGCGGCGCCGGCCACCCGGGCGGGGATGCGGATGAAAGCGATCATGGCCCCAAGATAAGGCGCCCGCCGGCCCGCGCCAATGGTCGCGCGCAGATGGGCGGGCCCGCGCCACGGTCATTTTATCGCGATGCTGTCGATTATGGCCATGGCAGGATGTGCATGGGACCGCAGGGCCCCAGACGCGGGATCATGAAACCGGCCCGGGCCGAAACCAGGGCCGCTCAATTCGCCGAAAAAGTCGACAGAAACGGTTTCCTGAATGGGAATTCACGTTTAACCTGTTGAAGACTCGTTTTAATAGGTAAAACAATTATGACAACGTATACCATCGGCGCGACCTACACGTCTTATAGCTGGTCCGATTTTGACGGCGAATATTCAGAGGCCGACAGTTACGGCCAGACCACCGCAACCATCACGTCGCTGGACAATGACGACGGTACCTTCACCATGGTCGACGGCATTCCCACGATGGATGGTGTGGACTGGGCCGAGGCGTTCTTTCCCGAATCCGATCCGTTCTATTACGACTTCTCTTTCCGCACGTACGAATTCACCTGGTCGGGCGGCACGACCTATCTCTTTGTCGCCGCCGAATCCTACTACTACCTCGATTACTTCGACCTCAGCTCATACAGCACGGACGCCTATGTCTACCTCACGCTGGGCGGGGCCGAATTGCCCGATTTCTCGCATATCGCCGAAGAGGACCAATACGAGGCCTTCAACGAATTCCTGGCCACGGGCACAATGTCCACGCCGACAACCGGGTTCACCGACGGCACGACCTTCAACCTGGACGATCTCGATATCGTGGCCGTCGACGAGGACGACTGGATCGCCGGGACCAGCGAAATCGATACCAGCTTTGCCGGTGACGGCGACGATTACTTCTACGAATACTACAACAAGAAGGGCGACACGCTGGACGGCGGCGCGGGGATCGACACGGTGGAATACCGGCCCGAGAAAGGGCTCGACTATGTAATCGTCGACCTGGAGGACTTCACCGCCAACGGCGGAGCGGCCCAGAGGGACCGGCTGTACAACATCGAGAATGTCATCACCTGGCGGGGCGATGACCATGTCGCGGGCTCGGAAGCCGACAACGTGATCGAGACAGACCGTGGCGATGATACCCTGATCGGGCGTGGCGGCGACGACATGCTGTTTGGCGGCCAGGGCAAGGACCTGCTGATCGGCGGCGCCGGAGCCGACCTGCTCGACGGCGGCAACAGCCGCGACATGGTCCTCTATTCGTACTCGACCCACGGGCTGGCCATCGACATGTTGCCCGGCGGCCAGGGCTCGGGCGACGCCCTGGGCGACACGTTTATCGATATCGAGATCGTCGAGGCCACCGATTACGTCGACATCCTGCGTGGCGACCACGCCGACAACCGCCTGCACGGAATGCGCGGCGACGACACCCTGCGCGGACGCGGGGGCAATGACGAGCTTTTCGGCCAGGGCGGCGACGACCTGCTGAACGGCGATGCGGGCGACGATCACATGTTCGGCGGCAAGGGCGCCGACACGTTCCAGTTCACTGCAGGCCATGACGTGATCGAAGACCTGGAACAGGGCATCGACACGCTGCAGATCTCCAACCGGTTCGCCTCGGGCGCCACCCTGTCCCAGGACGACCTGCGCGATGCGGCCCAACTGATCGACGGCACGCTGACGCTGGTCTTCTCCGACGCCCATTCGCTGACCCTGCTGGGCCATACCGACATCGACACCGTTCTGGCCGACATCACCGGCTTCTAGGCCGGGGCCAACGGCCTCTGGGCCGGAACGCGTTCAAGGAAAGAGTTCAGGATGACCACCTACAGTTATTCCTACATCGAAACCTACGAGTGGGAGAGCGAGTACAATTATTTCGGCGACGGCTGGGAAAGCGCCTCGGGCAACGATATCGCGACAAAGACCGGCGACGTCCGGGCCGATGACGGCACCGATTTCACCGTGAGCGATGGCGAGCTGGCCAATGACACCGTCGACTGGCTGAGCGGGTTCAGCTTTGGCGACGGGCCGCAGAACTATGCCGCCGCCCAACGGACATTGTCCTACGACCTGTTCAACCTCGACTGGGCGGGCGGCACGACGCTGATCTACCGGGTGACCTATGATTTCGTGATCGACGATTTCGATCTCTACACCGAGGGCACATACGAGGCCTGGGTCATGCTGGACGGACCCGCCCTGCCCGATTTCGACACGCTGGAGGCGTTCCGCACCTTCGTCGACGGGGCCGCACTGACCGACCCGGGGCCGGGCTATGGTGAAGGCGATACCGTCGACCTGGGCGGTCTTCCGGGTGTCGACGTCACCGAAAGCGACGTGATCTATGGCTCGAACGGTCCGGGCGAATATTACGGCGGGGCCGGCAACGACCAGTTCTACGAATACGGCGATGACAGCGCCGATCTCTGGGACGGCGGCGCCGGGCGCGACACGATCAGCTATGAACAGGCCTATTCCAACGAGGCCTCGGTCATCAACCTGACCAATCCGGCGCGCAACTCCGGCGTGGCCGAAGGCGACATGCTGGTGTCGATCGAAAACGTCATCGGCAGCATGTCCGCCGACTGGATCACCGGCAATGCCGAGGACAACAAGCTGCGCGGCGAATCGGGCGACGACACGCTGATGGGCGTGCATGGCGATGACACCCTGCGCGGCGGCGCGGGCGATGACACGCTGATCGGCGGCGGCGGGGCCGATGTGCTGGATGGCGGTGCGGGTCGCGACCGGGCCAGCTATGCCGATGCCACCCGCAAGCTGAGCATCGACATGCTCGACACCGGCGGGTCGAGCGGCATCGCCGCGGGTGATACCTTTGTCGACGTCGAGATCGTCGAGGCCGGCTCGGGCAACGACATCCTGCGCGGCGACGGCACGGGCAACCGGCTGCTGGGCGGGGATGGCCATGATGTCATCCGCGGCCGTTCGGGCGACGATGCGCTGTTCGGCCAGGCCGGCGACGACGAGCTGAACGGCGATGCGGGCAACGACCGGCTGCATGGCGGCGCGGGGGCCGACACCTTTGTCTACAACGGCGGCCATGACGTGATCGAAGACCTGACCGACATCGATATGCTGCTGATCGCCGACCGGTTCGGCGCCGGCCCCACCCTGACCCAGGCCGATATCGAAGCGGCCGCACAACTGGTCGATGGCACGCTGGTCCTGGACTTTGGCGACAGCCATTCGCTGACCCTGGCGGGCCACGTGGCCGTCGAGGATATCCTTGGCCAGGTGGCCGGATACTGAAGCTTCCGCAAGGGCCGGTGAAAAATCGGCAAATCGGCCCTTGCGCCCCTCGGAAAACCCACGTACATGCAGCGCCCAGACCCCCGCGGAGAGGTGCCGGAGTGGTCGAACGGGGCGGTCTCGAAAACCGTTGTGGGTGCAAGCCCACCCAGGGTTCGAATCCCTGTCTCTCCGCCACTATCCCTCGTGATAGTCGCCCCGATCAGTTGACCACATTCCGAAGACGCATAGCGAAAAGACGGCCCTGGCCTCACCCCCGTCGGATTGCGTCCGCCCGTGCCGCGCCTGCCCATGCCGACCGGCCGGCTGTCCCTTCCGCCTCGACTGTCGCGTCGCCCAAACCGGCCGCCGGCTGGCCCGAACGGCCTGCAGGCTGAGCGCAACGTGACCGGCCGCCGGCAACAGAGCGTCAACCCTGCGGATCGCGGCGGCTTGACATGTCACGGCCAATGCCCCACATGAGGCCTGTCGCTGCGCTGCCGCGTGAGCAGCCGCGCCGCCGGACCGATCCGGGGGCCATCAGCGCAAACTCTCCAGGTTCCCCATCACGCAGGGTTCTTCATGCGACGGCCGGATGCCGCAGGATCCCCCTGCCCGTCCAGAGGCCGCGCAGCACCCTCGTGCGCCGCGTTACCCGCGGCCCGCAATACGCCTTGGGGCCGATGCCCCAAGGTATTGAAAAGGATGTCACTTGTTCGATTTCGACATGCTCGGCCTGACGCCCGAGCTGAACGACGCGCTTGAACGTATCGGATTTTCCCAACCCACGCCGATCCAGAACCAGGCCATTCCCCTGGCGCTGGAAGGCCATGACGTTCTGGGCCTGGCCCAGACCGGCACCGGCAAGACCCTGGCCTTTGGCCTGCCGCTGATCGACCACCTGCTGGCCCAGCCGGGCAAACCCGCGCCCAAGACGGCCAAGGCCCTGGTGCTGGCGCCCACCCGCGAGCTGGTCAACCAGATCGCCGACAGCCTGCGCACCCTGACCGAAAAGACCCGGATCCGCGTGTCGACCGTTGTCGGCGGCCAGTCGATCGGGCGCCAGATCAACATGCTGTCGCGGGGCACCGACATTCTTGTCGCCACGCCCGGCCGGCTGATCGACCTGATGGAACGCGGCGCCGTCGACCTGGGCCAGGTGCGCCACCTGGTGCTGGACGAGGCCGACCAGATGCTCGACCTGGGCTTCATCCACGCCCTGCGCAAGATCGCCCCCCAGCTGGGCACGCCGCGCCAGACCATGCTGTTCTCGGCCACCATGCCCAAGCAGATGGAAGAACTGTCGCGCGCCTATCTCGACAACCCCAAGCGGGTGCAGGTCTCGCCCCCGGGCAAGGCTGCCGACAAGATCACCCAATCGGTGCATTTCCTCGACAAGGCCGCGAAACCGTCCAAGCTGCGCGAGATCCTGTCCCGCGACATGGACGCCCTGACGCTGGTCTTCGCCCGCACCAAGCACGGGGCCGAACGGCTGATGAAGGGCCTGGTGGCCGACGGCTACGACGCCGCGTCAATCCATGGCAACAAGAGCCAGGGCCAGCGTGACCGGGCGATCAAGGCGTTCCGCGAAGGCACCATCAAGGTGCTGGTGGCCACCGATGTCGCCGCCCGGGGCATCGACATCCCCGGCGTGGCCTACGTGATCAACTTTGACCTGCCGGAAGTGCCCGACAATTACGTGCACCGCATCGGCCGGACGGCCCGCGCCGGCCGCGAGGGCGAGGCGATTGCCTTCTGCGCCCCGGACGAGGCCGACCAGCTGCGCCAGATCCAGAAGCTTATGAAGATCGAGATCCCCGTCGCTTCGGGCGAAAGCCCGCTGGGTGCGCTGGGTGACAGCCAGGGCGACCGGAGCTCGCGCGGCGGCCCGCGCCGCCGGGGGGGCAAGCCGGGCGGCCAAGGACATGGACAGGGTCAGGGCCACGGCGCCAAGGGCAAGCCCGGTGGCAGCAGCAACAAGCGCCGTCGCCGGCCCCGCCGCGCGGCCTGATCCCGCCATCCGGCGATGAGATATCGGGGCGGTCCTTCGGGGCCGCCCCTTTTTCATGGGCCCCGGCGCGTTCAGGCTGCATTGCGCCTTCGTGGGGCCGTTGCGTTCATGCGCCGCCAAGCGGTCATCGCATCGTTCGCCACGCGTTGATGCCCCCTCCCGCCCGTTCAGGGGCATCCGTCCGATCGCCCTCACGTGCCCCGGCTAATGATCCGGCCCGCCCCGGCGCATGTCGTCCAGCGGCCCGCCCGAGGTGTCAAAGGCCTCGGGCAACAGGCGCACGACCATGCCCAGCAGAAACGCCGTGCTGATCCCGAAGGTCAAAAGCCCGGTGATCGCCGCAAAGATCGCAAAGATCCGGTTCTCCGGCCCGGGCACCACGTCGCCATAACCCAGCGTCGTATAGGTCACCGTGGCCAGATAGAACGCCTCTTCAAACGTGCCCAGCACGCCGAGATAGAGATAGGCCGCAGCCCAGGTCCAGATCTGCACCGTGTGCGCCAGCACGATCATCGCCACACCCAGGAACAGCGTGCCCGCGATGCGCAGGCGCGGCAGGCGGATGTCGAGGAACCGCCCGGCCCGCGACAGGTGCGGCACACCCATCGACAGCACCAGCACATGCATGAAGGCGCAGATCCCCAGAAAGATCGTGCCCCAGGTCAATTGCGTCAGGATGGTCATGTCGCGGCTCTGCTCCCCTGGCCCGTGGCGGCCAGATTAACAAAGACCACGGCCCGGGCCAGCCCCGCCCCCGCAGGGCACGCGGCCGGTGTCACATCATCGCCCCGGCCGGGACCTTTCCATGCCTGCGGCGCACGCCCATTCCCCCCGACACGTCGGGAAAACATCACCACCGCGCCGCCAGTCCCCTCACCGCCACCGCGCCAGGCCCGCCGGCCCGACCGGCGCGGGGCCAGGCGCTCAGCGGTGCAACTCGACCACGACTTCGGCCAGCCGGCCCTCGAAATCCAGCGGGGCCTGGTAATCATAGGTCACCGGCGTGCCGGTATCCGACCCGATGTCCTGGTTCTCTGACAGCGAATACTTGAACGGCGTGGTCCGCGGGATCTCGGCCCGGGCGACCTCGACCCCGTCGACCGACAGCGCCAGCGTGCCGGCCCCGCCCATCTCTTCGCCCCCGCCATAGACAAAATCCATCACCAGCTCATGCGGGCCGGCCGTCACCGGCGTGGCCCCTTCCACGGCGTAGATCTCGACATCGATGTAATTATGCGCGGCCTTCAGGACGCCGTCCTTGAGATAGAAGGCCCAGCCACCGGTATTGCCGCCCTGGGTAAAGATCATGCCGCTGGCGTCGTTGTCGATCTCGACCTGGGCCGTCACGGTGAAGGACTTGTTCTTGAGATCGGGCGCCGAGGCCTCGGGCAGACCGGACAGCCGGCCGGGATAGACAAAGGTCGTGCGATCCCCGGCCAGGTTCGGCTTGCCGGTGAATTCGGCGCTGAACCGTTCGGCCCCCCGCCAATCCAGCGGCAGGGCCTTGTTGGCCGAGGCCTCGGCCCACCACAGCGCCTTGAGGCTTTCCAGGATCTCGGGCCGTTCGGCGGCCAGGTCATTGGCCTGGGTGAAATCCTCGTCGAGGTTGTACAGCTCCCAGGCTGCGGTCATCGGGTCAAAGGCCCCGCGCACCGGATCCCAGGGCTCGAAGGCCAGCGAACCGGCCCACCAGCCGTCCTTGTACATGCCCCGGTTCACGAACATCTCGAAATACTGGCTCGTCCGCGTCTCGTCGGCCCCGGCATCGGCCAGCGTGGTCAGAAAGCTCTTGCCCTGGATCGGCACCTGGGTGGTGCCGTTGACACTGCGCGGCTGGGCCACGCCTGCCGCCTCCAGGATTGTCGGTGCGATGTCGATGACATGCAGGAACTGGGTGCGCGTCTCGCCCCCCGCCTGCTGGCGCGCCGGCCATTTCACGATCATCGGGTTGCGCACGCCGCCCAGGTGGCTGGCCACCTGCTTGGTCCATTGGAACGGGCTGTTCACCCCCCAGGCCCAGCCGGCCGGGAAATGGTTGAAATGCAGCTCGGTGCCGATCTCGTCGATCCGTGGCAGCATGTCCTCGACGGTCATCAGGTAGGTGTTGAAAAATGCGTTCTCGTTCAGCGTGCCGTCAAAGCCGCCCTCGGCCGACGCGCCGTTGTCACCGATGATGTAGAGGATCAGCGTGTTGTCCGCATCGGGCAGCCCGGCCACGTAATCCAGCACCCGGCCGACCTCTTGATCGACCTGGGCGCCGAAGGCCGCAAAGACCTCCATCATCCGCGTGTAAAGCCGCTTCTGGTCGTCATCCAGGCTGTCCCAGGCCGGCAGGCTGTCGGGCCGCGCGGTCAGCTCGGCCGATTGCGGCACCAGGCCCATGGATTTCTGCCGTTCAAGGGTCTGGGCGCGATAGGCGTCCCAGCCCATGTCGAACTGGCCGGCAAAGCTGTTGATCAGCTCCTGCGGGGCCTGGTGCGGCGCATGGGTGGCCGCCGGCGCCAGGTAGGCAAACCAGGGCTTGGCCGGCTGAATGGCCTCCATCGTGCCCAGCCAGCGGATCGTGCGGTCGGCCAGGTCGACGCTGACATAATAATCCGGGTCCTGCGGCGTGCCGATGGCCGTCTGGTTCTCGTAGAGATAGGGCCGCAGCTGGTTGGTGTCGCCGGCCATGAACCCATAGAAATGATCGAATCCCAGCCCGTTGGGCCAATGGTCATAAGGCCCCACCGCGCTGGTCTCGTAGATCGGCGTGTTGTGGTTCTTGCCGAACCAGGCCGTGGCATAGCCGTTCTGGCGCAGGATCTCGGCCACCGTTGCCGTGTCCTTGGGGATGATCCCGGTATAGCCGTCATAGCCCGTGGCCAGTTCGGTGATCACACCGGTCCCCGAGACATTGTGATTGCGCCCGGTCAGCAGCGCGGCCCGGGTCGGCGAACACAGCGCCGTGGTGTGGAACCGGGTGTAAAGCAGCCCTTCCTGGGCCAGCTTGTCCATCGCCGGCGAGGGCACGCCACCGCCCGACACGCCGAACTGGCCAAAGCCCACGTCGTCGAGCAGGATCAGCAACACGTTCGGTGCGCCTTCGGGCGCGGTGACGGGTGCGGGGAACTGGGGCGGATCGGAATTCAGGTAGGTCGTGCCCAGGCTGCCGGTGAATTTCTGCTCGGCATAGGGCAGCGTGACCTGCCCGTCCCGCGCGGCGACCGGGGCGTCGCCCTGGGCCCAGGCAAGGGGCGCAAGCAACAGGGCCGGCAGGGACAGGACAAGACGGCGAACAACGGGCGTTGGCATGGCGGCCTCCGGACACGGGGAACTGGTAAACGTCTGTGGCCCGAGCCTAGCCATAGTGCTGTCACCGGACAATAGCCAAGCCCCGGGGCCGGTCCGCCGCGCCCGGCCATCACGTGGCGCACGACGATCCACAACCCGGTCCATCGGGCCAGTCAAGACCGTGACAGATCACGCCGGGCAGCGATCGCGCCTGCCGGCACCGTCTGGCAAACGATGCAGCGGACCACATGCACCCCGGCGACAACGATCAGCGCCGGACCCGTAAGCCATTGATGTCTATGATGTTTGTGAGATCATGGCGCACCCGAGAGGATTCGAACCTCTGGCCTCTGCCTTCGGAGGGCAGCGCTCTATCCAGCTGAGCTACGGGTGCTTGCCGAGCGCTTCTAGCGAATGTCGCAACAGGGTGCAATCGCAGAACCGCGCCCAGGGACAACTTTCTGCGCCCCACCGGCCCTGCCCTCGCGTCAGCGCCGCGGCGTCGGAACGCGGGCGCAGTTTCAGGACAAACAATTAGCATTGATAAACGTCAAGTCAGGAATTCAAATAGCAATTCAATTGCAATAATAAATGCATTTCAAGACAACATGAATTAAAATGAATGCGGGGCAGGTGATTTTCCCACCCCCTTGGAATACCGACCAAGAATTGAATATCTATTTCTTTCCAGGAGCTTGTTATGGCCAAGATGCCGCACGGGATGTCCCGTTACGATATTTTCCTCAAGGAATGCCTTCACAACCCCGAAGCCGGCGGCCCACCCCTGCCCCAGACCTTCGGCTATCTCCTCGATCGCAACCCGATCACCGGCAATCTCGACCGGCAGGCCATCGTCGATGCCTTTGTCTGCCTCGTCGACAGCATGAAGACCGAAGAGCTGACCCCCGGGCCGGCAGAGGCCGGACAGACCTTCTTTGGCCAGTTCATCGACCATGACATCACGCTGGATGCCACCAGCGCCATCGGCACCCATACCGACCCGGCCACCATCCGCAACGTGCGCACGCCGAACCTCGATCTGGATTGTGTCTATGGCGATGGGCCCGAGGCCACGCCGCATCTCTATTCGCCGGACTTCGAGGGCTATCTGCTGTTCGGGCGCGAGGACAACCCGAACGACCTGGCGCGCAATTGCAAGGGCCGCGCGCTGATCGGCGATCCGCGCAACGACGAGAACGTGCTGGTCAGCCAGATCCAGGGCGCGTTCATCAAGCTGCACAACATCCTGATGTCCAAGGTCGACACCGACATGGACGTGCGCAAGGCCATCGAACATTGCGCCGAGGATGGCATCCGGGCCGATGTCTGGGCCGAGATGATCCCCGAGGGGCTGGAGCGCTTTGAAAAGGTCCGCCGGTTCATCCGCCTGCATTATCAATGGCTTGTGCTCTGCGACTTCCTGCCGTCCTTCGTCGACCAGGCCTGTATCGACGCCGCCCTGGCCGGCGATCCCTTTGGGTCCGACGCGCCGATCATGCCGGCGGAATTCTCGGTGGCCGCCTATCGGTTCGGCCATGCCACGGTGCAGCCGGTCTATGGCATCAGCGCCCAGATCCCCGAGGCCAAGCTTTTCGACATGGCCGGTTTCGGCCCGCGCAGCGCCGATTGGAACATGGACATGACCCTGTTCTTCGGCCCCGAGGCACAGCGCGCCCTGCCCGTCGGACCCAACATGGCCGCCTCGCTCTTTGCCCTGCCGCCCAATATCGTGGGCAAGGGCCTGACCTGGGGTGACATCGACATCCCGCTGCCCCAGGCCGCCAAGCTGGGCCTGCGCAACATCCTGCGCGACCGCACGGCGATCCAGATCCCCTCCGGCCAACAGGTCGCCCGGGCCCTGGGCCTGGCCGAACTGCCCGCGCCCCAGGCCCTGCAGGACGCCCATATCACCAAGACCCCGCTGTGGTTCTACTGCCTGCAGGAAGCCGGGGAAAAAGGCCAGGGCAAGCTGACCGGCGTCGGCGGCACCATCGTCGCCTCGGTCATTGCCCGCCTGCTCAAGCTCGACCCCGAGAGCATGCTGCACATCCACGGCTTCCAGCCCTGGCCGGGCTTCGGCGATCATTTCTCGATGGCCAGCCTGATGGCCTATGTCGATGCCCATGCCGGGGACGTCGAATGCGCGCCCGCCCTCTACTGCGGGCCCGCCCACCTGGCCGATGACGCCGGCGCGCCTCCCATCGCCGCGGAATAGGCCTGTCAGCTGGCCCGGGGTTTCACGCCCTGGGCCAGCATGGTCATCTCGGGGATCATCGTGCGGATGCCCACCTCGCCGAAGCCCCCGGCCTCCATGGCCCCGGTCAGCCAGCCTGCATCCAGCGATCGCGCCTCGGGCGTGAAGGCCGTGTGCTGCAATTGCCAAAGCGCCGCCAGCGGCGGGCCCGACCGGTCGGCCTCGACCACAAAATCATGGATCAGGATCAGCCCGCCCGGGTTCAGCACGTCATAGGCCTGGGCGATCAGCCGGTCATGGGTGTCGCCCGGCACGCCCGAGAACAGGTAGGACATCAACACGATATCCTGGCCGCCGGGCCAGTCGGCCTCCAGCGCATTGCCCTCCTGGTAGGTGATCCGCTCCGACAACCCCGCCTCGGCCACGTATTCGCGCCCCAGCGCCGCGACATTCGGGAACTCCAGCACCGTCGCCTGCAGCTCCAGGTTGGCCTTGCACAGGGTGATGTCAAAGGCCGCCGTCCCCCCGCCCACGTCCAGCAGCCGCCGCTTGTCGCCCAGGTCCAGCGACCGGGCCAGCTGACGCGCCGGGCCCAGCGACCCGGCATGCTGGCTCTCGGAATACAGCCGCGCTTCCTCGGGATCGGAAAACCACTGGGCATAGGATTTCGTGTCCGCCTCATCCAGCTTGCCGGTCAGCGCGCCTTCGATCTGGTCCAGCAGCGGATACATCTGCTTGCCCACCTGCAGCCGCAGGTAATCCGAGAAATCGTATTTCGCCCCCTTCACCAGGAACGCCTCGGCCGCCGGCGAATTGGCAAACCGCCCGTCCCGGACCGACACCAGCCCCAGCCCCGCCAGCGAGGTCAGCAGCGTCATCGCCCGGTCAGGATGGATCTCGGCCCGCTCGGCCAGCGCATCCGAGGTCATCGCCCCCTCGGCCAGGGTCGAGAACACCTCGAGCTCCAGCGCCGCAAACAGCGCCTTCGACCCCATGAACCCGAATGCGATGTTGGAAATCTCGTCGGCCTCGGTGAGCAGGGACATGGGCACTCCTTGGATGATTGCACTGCCCCCACCCTAACGCCCCGCCTCCAAAGCACCACCCGTCCTGTCCCAAAAACGACATCGCCCGCGTCGCAAATGCACAAAGGCCGGGCATATGGCGCCCAGCCCTGTCTTCTTCTTGGTGAAAATACCGCCGCCGCAGGCGACGACCGCCAGGTCGTTCAGGCGAAAAGCTCGTGGGCCAGCTCCAGCGCATCGACCAGCGCGTCCACCTCACCTTCGGTGTTGTACAGCCCAAAGGACGCCCGGCAGGTCGCCGTGACCCCAAGGTGATCCATCAGCGGCCCGGCGCAGTGATGGCCCGCCCGCACCGCCACGCCCTTCTTGTCCAGGATCGTCGACACGTCATGGGCATGGCCCGCCCCGTCCAGCGTGAACGAAAAGATCGCCGCCTTGTCACGCGTCGTGCCCTGCACCTGCAGCCAGTTCAGCCCGTCCAGCCTCTGGCGCGCGTAATCGCGCAGCCTGTCCTCGTGGGCCGCGACATTCTCCATGCCCAGCTCCATCAGGTAATCCAGCGCCACGCCCAGCCCGATCATCTGCACGATGCCCGGCGTGCCGGCCTCGAATTTCATCGGCGGATCGGCATAGCTCACAGCCTCCTTGGACACGTCGCGGATCATGTCGCCACCGCCCATGAAGGGCCGCATCTCGGCCATCCGCTCCTTGCGGATATAGATCGCCCCCGAGCCCGACGGGCCATAGAGCTTGTGCCCCGTGATCGCATAGAAATCACAGCCAATGTCCTGCACGTCGACCGGCATGTGCACCGCGCCCTGGCTGCCGTCGACCAGCACCGCCACGCCCTTTTCCCGGGCCGCCGCGCAGATCGCCTTGACGTCCACCCGCGTGCCCAGAACGTTCGACAGCTGGGTGATCGCCACCAGCCTGGTGCGCGGCCCGATCGCCTCGATCACCTTCTGCGGGTCCAGATGGCCGGTGGCATCCGTATCGACCCATTTCAGAACCACGCCCTGGCGTTCGCGCAGGAAATGCCAGGGCACGATATTGGCATGGTGCTCCATCACCGACAGCACGATCTCGTCGCCCGGCTCCATCCGCGGCATGGCCCAGCCATAGGCCACCGTGTTGATGCCCTCGGTCGTGCCCGAGTTCATCACGATCTCGTCCTCGGACCCGGCGTTCAGGAACCGCGCGATGATGCCCCGCACGCCTTCGTATTTCTCGGTCGCCAGGTTCGACAGGAAATGCAGGCCCCGGTGGACATTGGCATATTCCATCTCGTAGGCCCGGGTCACCGCGTCGATGACCACCTTGGGCTTCTGGGCCGAGGCGCCATTGTCCAGGTAGACCAGCGGCTTGCCGTTCACCTCGCGGGCGAGGATCGGGAAATCTTGGCGGATGCGCGCGACATCATACATTGGGTATCGGGTCTCCCATCGGGCCGCCGACCAGCGTCAGCAGCAGGGTCATGGCCAGGGCCAGCGCCAGGATCGACGCGATCAGCACGCCGGCCGACCGGGCCAGCGACCCCAGCCGCAGGGCCTGGTCGATGAAATGCAGAAGGATGAACAGGCTGTAGACGCCCACGACCACCGACAGCACGAGGGCAAAGAACGGGAAGAGGAACTGCAGCACCACCGACACCAGCTGCACGGCCACCCGCAGGGCCTGCATCCAGATCATCACCGCGGCCACGTCGTCGAACGACCCGCTGCCGCCCATCTTGGTGCCGATCCAGTGCAGCACCCAGATCATCACCGCCAGGCCCACGGCCACCAGCAGGAAATAGGGCACCGGCTGGGCCAGCGCGCCGGGCAGCAGCACCGGCAGGCCGGCCAGCACGGCCGGGCCGAACAGCAGGATCGTGTTCAGCGCCGAGATCACCGCCAGCACCAGCCACAGCGCCTCGCGCGGGATGCCCAGGCCCATCACCTGCCGGGCCGCCTGGGCCGGGTCTTTCACCGTCACAAGGGCCAGTGCCCCCCAATCCTGTCCGTTCATTGTACCCTACGCTCCGCCAGTGCCAGCCCCGTGAACCAGAACCAGCCCAGAACGGCAAGCCACAGGATGCCGACAAGCGTCTGCGCCGCACCCGGGCCGATGAACCCGGCCACCAGCCCATGCAACAGCATGACCGGCGCCGAGGCCAGCAGCGCCCAGAACAGCACGACCCGCGCGCCATGCCAGCCACCCTTGCCGCCAAAGATCCGCGCCACCAGGTGCGACAGCGCCGCGACCGCATAAAAGACCAGCGGCGCGATGAAGATCCAGCCCAGCAGCGCCCCGCTCATCAGCATGTTCAGCTCCTGGTCGCCCAGGAAGGCCTCGCGCGACAGGCGCGGCAGCTGGGCCACGAAGGCCAGCACGCAGAACAGCATGAGAAACACCAGCGCCCGGTCCTCGCGCGGCCCCATGTCCAGGAGCCGCGCAATCACCGGGCGCGGGCGGCGATACATGGCCGCGATGTCCGTTGTCACCGCCATCTCAGCCGCGCCGCGACAGCCACCCTTCCAGGCGCGCAACGATCTGCTCGCCCAGTGCCTCGTCCTCGATCTCTTCCACGGCCTCGGCCAGGAAGGCGAGCGTCAGCAGGTTGGTCGCCTCGCGTTCGGGCACCCCGCGCGAGCGCAGGTAGAACAGCCCTTCCTCGTCGATCGCCCCCGAGGTCGAGCCATGCGAACAGGCCACGTCATCGGCATAGATCTCAAGCTCCGGCTTGGCCAGGAACTGGCTGTCCCCGTCCAGCAGCAGCGATTGGCTGATCTGGTAGCCATCCGTCTTCTGGGCCCCGGGCTGGACCAGGATCTTGCCCTGGAACACGCCGGTCGCACCGTTGCGCAGCACCTTCTTGAAGACCTGCCGGCTTTCGCAATCCACCGCGTCATGGGTGATGAACACCGTGTCGTCATGGTGGAAATCACCGTCACCGACACAGGCGCCGGCCACGTGGGCCACGGCCTCGTCACCGGTCAGCTCGACCACCTGCTCGTTGCGCGTCAGCACGCCGTTCACCGTCAGGGTGAAGGACTTGTAGACCGAGCTCTCGCCCAGCCGGGTGAACATATGCGTTGCCGCCCGGCGTTCGTGATCGCGGCCCTGCATGCGCACGTGGTGCAGCGTGGCGCCATCGGCGATGTCGATCTCGGTGCAGCCGTTGAACCGCGCCGCGGCCGGGCCGCTTTCCAGGATCGTGGCCTCGGCCCCGGCATCGACCTTGATCACGTTGTGCAGGATCGCATCCGACGCATCGTCGCCATGGATATGCACCAGGTGGATCGGCTTGGCCGGCTTGCCGGTCACATGGATCAGCAGGCCGTCGGTCGCAAAGGCCGTGTTCAGCGCCGCCAGCGGGCGTTGCACCGGGGTCTGGCCCTTGGCTTCCAGCGTGCCGTAAAGCTCGGTGGCCCAGTGGATATCGGCCCCGGCCGCATCGGCCAGGCGTTCGATCGTCACACCGTCCAGCGCCAGGTCATCGGACGCCGCGGCATCGAAGACACCATCGACAAAGACCACCTTGATCCGGTCCAGGTCATCGAAGATCGGCGTGTCCGAGCTGTCAAAGACCGCGGCGGCAGGCGCCGCGGGCTGGGTCAGCGTTTCGGGCCGGGTGAATTTCCAGTATTCGTCCCGCGCCGTCGGCAGGCCCATCTGGCGCAGCCGCGCCAGGGCATCGCGCCGGGCCGCGCCGGTCCAGCCGGTCTCGGTCAGCGTCAGCCCGGCCAGCCGGGCTTCGGTCAGGTCGGCTTTGGGTTGCGGCAATGCCATCAGGCCACCTCCGCCAGGATGTCCGCATAGCCGTTGTTCTCGACCTCGAGCGCCAGCTCGGGGCCACCGGTCTTGACGATGCGGCCGTCGGCCATGATGTGCACGACGTCGGGTTTGATGTGGTCCAGCAGCCGCTGGTAATGGGTGATCACCAGAAAGCCCCGGCCCGCGTCGCGCAGCGCGTTCACGCCGTCCGACACCAGTTTCATCGCGTCCACGTCCAGGCCGGAATCGGTTTCGTCCAGGATGCACATCTTGGGCTCAAGCACGGCCATCTGCAGGATCTCGTTGCGCTTCTTCTCGCCGCCCGAAAAGCCCACGTTGACCGGGCGCTTGAGCATCTCGGCGTCGATCTGCAGATCCTTGGCCTTCTCGCGCACCATCTTCAGGAAGTCGGTCGCGCTCATTTCCTCTTCGCCACGGGCCTTGCGCTGCGCGTTCACGGCCGTGCGCAGGAAGGTCATGTTGCCCACGCCGGGGATCTCGACCGGGTACTGGAACGCCAGGAAGAGACCGGCGGCCGCGCGTTCCTCGGGTTCCAGTTCCAGCAGGTCCTCGCCGTCGAGCGACGCCGCGCCATCGGTCACCTCATAGCCGTCGCGACCCGACAGCACGTAAGACAGGGTCGATTTGCCCGACCCGTTCGGCCCCATGATCGCATGCACCTTGCCGGCTTCGACGCTCAGGTTGACGCCCTTGAGGATCTGCTTGTCCTCTTCTTCAAGTTTGACGTGCAGGTTCTTGATTTCCAGCATGTTTTTACCCTTCCTTGGGGCCTCAGCCCAGCACGACGGCCGTGCCCGAGGCACTGACCATCAGCATGTTGTTGATGACTTCGTAATCCAGGTCGACGCCGACAACGGCATTGGCGCCCAACCCGATCGCGCGTTCTTCCAGCTCGGCCAGCGCAACCTCGCGCGCCCGGCCCAGCTCTTTTTCATAGGCGCCCGAGCGCCCCCCGATGATGTCGGTGATCCCGGCAAAGAGATCCCGGAACACATTGGCCCCCAGGATCGCCTCGCCGGCCACGATGCCCTTGTACTCGGCGATCTGGTAGCCCTCGACCGACGGCGTGGTGGTCACGATCATGACGCGTCTCCCTCGACATCCGGCGCCCAAATTTCTTCGAAGAAATTTGACAAAAATCTTCGAAGATTTTTGGCCTTACCCGACAGACCCTTCCAGCGAGATGGCAACCAGCTGCTGGGCTTCCATGGCAAATTCCATCGGCAGCGCCTGCAGCACTTCCTTGGCAAAGCCGTTGACGATCAGGGCCACGGCCTCTTCCTCGTCCATGCCCCGCTGGCGGCAATAGAACATCTGGTCATCGTCGACCTTCGACGTCGTGGCCTCGTGCTCGACGCGCGACGAATTGTTCTTCACCTCGATATAGGGCACCGTGTGGGCCCCGCATTTGTCACCGATCAGCAGGCTGTCGCACTGGGTGTAATTGCGCGAATTCTTGGCCTTGGGATGCATAGACACCAGCCCCCGATAGGTGTTCTGGGCAAAGCCCGCGCTGATGCCCTTGGACACGATGCGCGACTTGGTGTTCTTGCCCAGGTGCACCATCTTGGTGCCCGTATCGGCCTGCTGGTGGTTGTTGGTGATGGCGATCGAATAGAACTCGCCCTGGCTGTCATCGCCGCGCAGGATGCAGGACGGGTATTTCCAGGTCACGGCCGAGCCGGTTTCCACCTGCGTCCACATCACCTTGGCCCGGTCGCCCCGGCAATCGGCGCGCTTGGTGACAAAGTTGTAGATGCCGCCCTTGCCTTCCTCGTCGCCCGGGAACCAGTTCTGCACCGTGGAATATTTCACCTCGGCGTCTTCCTCGATGATGATCTCGACAACGGCCGCATGCAGCTGGGCCGTGTCGCGCTGGGGCGCGGTGCAGCCTTCCAGGTAGGACACGTAAGAGCCCTTGTCGGCGATGATCAGCGTGCGTTCGAACTGGCCCGTGTTCTCGGCGTTGATCCGGAAATAGGTCGACAGCTCCATCGGGCAGCGCACGCCCGGCGGCACGTAGACAAACGACCCGTCCGAGAAGACGGCCGAATTCAGCGTCGCATAGAAGTTGTCCGACACCGGCACGACCGAGCCGAGGTATTTTTTCACCAGCTCGGGATGCTCGCGGATCGCTTCCGAGATCGAGCAGAAGATCACGCCGGCCTTCTGCAGTTCCTTCTGGAAGGTCGTGCCCACGGAAACCGAATCGAACACCGCGTCCACGGCCACCTTGCGGCCCTCCGCCGGCGCGTCCTCGGCGCCTTCGACGCCCGCCAGGATCATCTGTTCCTTCAGCGGGATGCCCAGCTTTTCATAGGTCGCCAGCAGCTTGGGATCGACCTCGTCCAGCGATTTGGGCTTGGTTTCCATGCTCTTGGGGCGGGCATAGTAATACTGGTCCTGGAAATCGATCCGGGGATAGTTGACCATCGCCCAGTCCGGCTCTTTCAGCTGGACCCAGCGTTCATAGGCCGCCAGCCGCCAGTCGGTCATCCATTCCGGTTCACCGTTCTTCTCCGAGATCAGGCGCACGATGTCGGGGCTCAGCCCCTTCGGCGCATATTCCATCTCGATATCGGTATCCCAGCCGTACTTGTAGGTGCTGACCTCGCGGACGGCATCCACCGTATCCTGGTCGACCCCGTCCTTGACCTTTGTTTCCATCGGCTTCTGGTCCAATGCGGCCATACTACCCTCCGATCTGGCGCCATCCCGGCGCATCGTCTGCCTTACGCACCCCGCGAGAGGTGCCGTTCATATCCGCGGCACCACGCTTCGGCGAAGCGCAGCACCTGGTCTTCCGTCGTGTCGGGCCCGATGCTGATGCGCACCGCGGCCCCCGCCAGTTCGGCGTCGTATCCCATCGCGGTCAGCACCTGGCTGGCCCGCACCTTGCCGCTGGAACAGGCCGAGCCCGCCGAAATCGCGAAACCGGCAAGGTCCATGGCCATCACCTGGGTCTCGCCCTTCCATCCCGGTGCAATCATGCAGGACGTGTTGGGCAGTCGCTCGGCGTCTTTCCCGACAAAAATAGTTGATTTGGCGCGGGCCTCAATAGCTTTTTCTAGAATATTTCTAATTCCAGAAACACGGTCCCAGACACCCCCGGCCAGATCCCGCGCAGCAGCTTCAGCTGCGGCCCCGAACCCCGCGATTCCAATGACATTTTCGGTTCCCGACCGGCGGCCCATCTCTTGCCCGCCACCCAGGATGCGCGCCTTCAGATCGGTGCCACGGGGCATGACCAGAGCGCCGATGCCCTTGGGTCCGCCCAGCTTGTGGGCCGAAATCAGGGCCATGCCGGCGCCCAGCCAGTTGAAGGCCACGGGCAGCTTGCCGAATCCCTGGGTGGCATCCGTCACGGCCAGGCCCTGGGGCAGATGCTGCACGATGCCGGTTTCCGAATTGGCCAGCTGCAGAACCGAGCGGCCAGGATCATCGACCGCCACCTGGCCATCCGCCCCCACGGCCAGCGTGTCGCTGACCCAGGCCCGCACGGCATCATGTTCGACCGGCGCGCCCATCAGCTCGCGCCCCGCACAGGCCAGCGCGGCGGCCTCCGTTGCGCCCGAGGTAAAGACCACGTCAGCCCCGTCGGCGCCAAAGGCCGTGGCCACCTGGGCCCGGGCCCGTTCGACCAGGCCCTTGGCCGCCCGGCCCTCGGCATGGACAGAGGACGGATTGCCGGCCAGGTCCATCGCCGCGATCATGGCATCGCGCGCCTCGGGCCGCAGCGGCGCCGTGGCATTCCAGTCGAGATAGACCCGGGGTTTCACGAAGCTTGTCCTTTCCTGGCCGAGCCAGTCCTGATGCGGCGTGTCCCGATCCGACTGGGTCCTTTCCGACCCTGCCCCGATCACGCCCCCGCCTGTCGCCCCGGCCGCCACCTGGCGCCAGGACCCCGGCCGCATCGGCCGGGCGCTCCATGTACCCGTCACGGCGCCGGGGTCAAACCGGCAATCGGCCCTCAGTCGGCGTCGACCACGTCAAAGAGATTGGGCACCGCCGGGCAAGGTGCAAGGTCATTGGCGATCACATCCGACAGCCGGGTCTGGTGCAGGAACACGTAGACATGGGCCGACAGCCCTTCCCACAGCCGGTTGGTCAGCGATTGCGCCCGGCTGCCCGACGACCCGCCCGAGGCGCCCGCGCCCTTGTGCATCGCATCGACCGTCTCGTCGACGGCGCTGAGCACATCGACCACGCGGATGTCCGAAGCCGACCGCGCCAAGCGATAGCCCCCGCCCGGCCCGCGCACGGATTCGACCAGGTCGGCCCGCCGCAGCTTGACGAACAGCTGTTCCAGATATGGCAGCGAGATCTTCTGGCGCTGCGCGATCGCGCTCAGCGTCACCAGGTCCTCGGCCGGTTGCAGGGCAATATCCGCCAGCGCCACCATTGCATAGCGCCCCTTTGTCGACAGCTTCACCTTGAATACCCTCCGCTCCGGTCTGGACAACAGCAAGATTGACGCGCGGCGTCCGAACGCATAAGTGCAGGCAAAGCCAGCGCCGCGACGTTCGCCCGAGTCAGACAGCCTCTTAATGCCCTGAGCGATTCCGTCAACAAATTGTCGGCACAAGAAGAAGCATAAGTCAGGAGACGCCGCACTTTATGCCCGAGGTCATTTTTCCCGGACCCGAAGGCCGCCTGGAAGGCCGCTACCACCCGCAGAAAGAAAAAGACGCCCCCATCGCGATCGTGCTGCACCCGCATCCGCAGTTCGGCGGCACGATGAACAACAAGGTCGTCTACAACCTGCATTACGCGTTCTACAACATGGGGTTCACCGTGCTGCGGTTCAACTTCCGCGGCGTGGGGCGCAGCCAGGGCGAGTATGACCAGGGCATCGGCGAATTGTCCGATGCCGCTTCGGCGCTCGACTACCTGCAGTCGATGAACAACAATTCCAAGCATTGCTGGGTCGCCGGGTTCTCCTTCGGCGCCTGGATCGGCATGCAGCTGCTGATGCGCCGGCCCGAGATCACCGGGTTCATCTCGGTCTCGCCGCCGGCCAACATGTACGATTTCTCGTTCCTCGCGCCCTGCCCGTCCTCGGGCCTGATCATCAACGGCACCGCCGACCGTGTCGCGCCGCCGGCCGATACCACGTCGCTCGTCGGTAAGCTGCACGAGCAGAAGGGTATCACGATCACCCATACCGAGGTTGAGGGTGCGGATCACTTCTTCAAGGAACCGCACATGGACACGCTGATGACCAACGTGACCGATTACGTCAAGCGGCGCCTGACGGAGACCACCCGCTGATGTCCGACACGCTCGTCCGCCTCGCCTCGCAGCTGGCCGACGACGTGGTCAAGGCCATGACGGAAATGGGCGACGACCGGTTCTTCACCGAAGTCGCCCAGGTCATCTCGGCCTCGTCCCAGTCGCTGGAAGAGGCCTTTCTCACCGAGGTCCGCATCCGCCTGACCGAACGCCAGGCGCGGGTCTTTCTCGACCGTCGCCTGGCCGAATACCGCGCGGGGCAAGGCACGGCGCCCCAGGGCTAGCGGCCCGCCCGTGTGGGCCGGCCGCCTGGATATTTGGAAAGAGAAAGAAGCCACAACTGCTGCTTCTTTCTCTTCTCAAGTATCCCTCCATGACCTCACCGCCGGCGGCCCGTTTCAGAAAAGGGCGCCCGGGTGATGTCACATCACGGGCGCATCGGCGGCCCCCTGCCCAAATTCAAGCCGAAACCCGCGATCACACCTGCGACAAATCAGTATACAACCGTATACATTACCGCATGGTCATGATTACTGCGCTACACCGCCCACACCCCATGATTCCCCAAAAGCCGAAGGGACCAGGCTCATGACCAAGATCAAGGTGGATAACCCCGTCGTCGAGATGGACGGGGACGAGATGACGCGCATCATCTGGCAGTTCATCAAGGACAAGCTGATCCTGCCGTATCTCGACCTCGACCTGCTGTATTACGACCTCGGCATCGAGGAACGCGACCGCACCAACGACCAGATCACCATCGACGCCGCCGAAAAGATCAAGGAGATCGGCGTCGGCGTGAAATGCGCCACGATCACCCCCGACGAGGCCCGGGTCGAGGAATTCGGCCTGAAACAGATGTGGCGCAGCCCCAATGGCACGATCCGCAACATCCTGGGCGGCGTGGTTTTTCGCCAGCCGATCATCTGCAAGAACGTGCCCCGTCTTGTCCCGGGCTGGACCCAGCCCATCGTCGTCGGCCGCCATGCCTTTGGCGACCAGTACAAGGCCACCGATTTCCACTTCCCCGGCAAGGGCCAGCTGACGATGAAATTCGAAGGCGAGGATGGCACGGTGATCGAGAAGGTCGTCTATGACGCGCCGTCCGCCGGGGTCTACCAGGCCATGTACAACCTCGACCAGTCGATCATCGATTTCGCCCGGGCCTCGCTGAACTATGGCCTGTCGCTGGGCTGGCCGGTCTACCTGTCGACCAAGAACACCATCCTCAAGGCTTATGACGGCCGTTTCAAGGACCTGTTCCAGAAGGTCTACGAGGAAGAGTTCGAAGAGCAGTTCAAGGCCAAGGGCATCTGGTACGAGCACCGGCTGATCGACGACATGGTCGCCTGTGCGCTGAAATGGAACGGCAAGTTCGTCTGGGCCTGCAAGAACTACGATGGCGACGTGCAATCCGACACCGTGGCCCAGGGCTTTGGCTCGCTCGGCCTGATGACCTCGCAGCTGATGACGCCGGATGGCAAGATCGTCGAGGCCGAGGCCGCCCATGGCACCGTGACCCGCCATTACCGCCAGCACCAGGAAGGCAAATCGACATCGACCAACTCGATCGCCTCGATCTACGCCTGGACCGGCGCGCTCAAGCACCGGGCCAAGCTGGATGAGAACATCGCGCTGATGTCCTTTGCCAAGACGCTGGAAACCACCGTGGTCAACACGGTCGAGGACGGGTTCATGACCAAGGATCTCGCCCTGCTGGTCGGCCCCGACCAGGGCTGGCTGACGACCATGGGCTTCCTGGAAAAGGTCGACGAGAACCTCAACAAGGCGCTTGGTGGCTGAGTGATCTGCATCACTGACGGTATCCGCGGGACGGGGCAGAATTGGCCCCGATATCAACCCCGTGGATACCATCATGACCTTCAGACCCTCCAAGCTGACCAAGAGCTGGCCCAAGGATTCGGCCGAATACGGCAAGCTGAACCCCAAGTCGCAAAAGATCATCGACACGCTGGCCCAGACCGCCAGCTGGGCCGGGCCCCTGCTGAAACGGGTCCGGGCAGAGCTGGCCGATGGCGAGGATGGGCTGAAGAAGCTGACCGACATCAACAAGGCACTGCCCAAGCTGCAGAAGGCCATGAATGACGAGATCGACAAGACCGGCCGGCTGGTGGCCGAGCTGATGGCCCTGGAACTCGACATCGCGGCCAAGCAAAAGGAACTGGCCGCCGCGCCCAAGGACAAGGCCTTGAAAAAGCAGCTGGACGCGCTGATCAAGCAGCACAGGTCCAAGGACCAGGTGGCCAACATCTGCGTCAACGGGATCGCCATGATGAAGGCCAATTTCAACGCCGTCACGCTGACCGCCTACCTGGAAAAGGCCAAGCTGGACGTGTTTGCCTGACGCTGTGTGATCCGGGGGCCGACCCGGCCGAGTATTGTCCCGGGGTCCGAGTTCGCTGCCGTGCCGCCTGGCGCACGGGCCCCCACCACCCGGGCGCCGCGCGATCAGGGGCCGATTTTGGCGAGCAATGTCTGACCAAGGTCCGTTTTTGTTACATGGCCGGAGTCCGTGTTTGCCTCGGCGCTGCCTGCCCGATGGACGAACTTGTCCCCGTGTCGAGTGACCCAATGGCGAACAATTATACTGGGGCCGCTTGCCATCCACAGGGCGGCGCTGTTGGACACATTGCCCCCCGGTGAGGCCGGACACAGGCAAGCTCTCTACGCCTGCGCTGCCTGCCCATGATCTCCTTTCGCCACCGCGACAGCGGCGCCACGGACCAAGCCCCCCCACGGCGAGGCCCGACGCGTGTGTTCATCGCCGCCCCAGCGCCGCGTGACCAACAGCTTGCCTCCACCCCACGGCGCCCCGATCGCGGGCCTTGTCTGCCCGAACCATGCCTGATGCACGGGTCCTGGCCGCGTCCGAAATGCCTGATCCAAGGGCGTGCCCGCCATGGTCACTCCGCAGTTGCATGCCCCGACCGCCCGGACGTTGCGGCCGTTACCCAACCGACGCCCCACCACGCCGGCCCTTGACGCCCGGGCGTCACGGCAGGGCTTGACAGGTCAGCAATCCTGCCCAATCTTCTGCGCATGCACAATGACCGCCCCGCCACCGTCGACCATTCCCTGCTGGACGATTTCCAAGGGCTGGGTATCGGCCTGTTCCTGTGCTCGCTGGGCATGCAATTCCTGACCACGGCCGGGCTGATCACCGGCCAGACCGCCGGCGTGGCCGTCATAATCAGCTATCTGACCGGCTATTCCTTCGGCACGGTCTTCTTTGTCATCAACCTGCCGTTCTACTTCTTTGCCTGGAAACGCCTGGGCCTGGAATTCACCGTCAAGTCGCTGATTTCCGTCACGCTCCTGTCGGTCCTGACCGATGTCATGCCGCTGGGCCTGGGCTTTGACCGGCTCGATCCGCTGCTGGCCGTCCTGGCCTTCGGCACCACCGTCGGCATCGGGCTGCTCGCCATGTTCCGCCACAACGGCTCGCTTGGCGGGCTGGGCGTGGTCGCGCTTTATGTCCAGGATAGCACGGGCTTCAAGGCCGGTTACGTCCAGCTGATGGTTGATGGCGTGATCTTTGCCGTCGCCGCCCTGCTCTTCCCGCTCGACGTCGTCGGCTGGTCGCTGCTGGGCGCCGTGGTGCTGAACCTGGTCATCACCTTCAACCACCGCCGCGACCGTTACATCGCCACCTGACGCGAAAAGGGGGGCGCCCGAAAGCGCCCCCAAGTCCGTGAGTACAGTTTTGGGTCAGTCGACCAGGGACCGGGCCGGCCCCGCCGCGGACAGGCGGCAGCGGCGCAGGGCCGGAGCGACGAGGCGGTCTTCTCCGTCCGGCAGGCGTACGCCCGGGCCGCAGGGGCCGTGACGACGCCGGGCCGATCCGCTCCCTTGTCTTCGGCCTGATTTTCACGGAAGACAAAGCCAGGTCTTGCCCCGACAGGACAGTTTGTTGCCCATCGCCGCCACGCCCCGCCCTGACGTGGCGACAGTTCCACCCTCGCCCGAGCGCCCCATGCATTACATCCATCTCTTCATTGCCGTCCTGTGCGAAACCATCGGCACCAGCGCCCTGCAGGCCAGCCAGCAATTCACCCGCCTCGGCCCGTCGATCCTGGTCGTGCTGGGCTATGCCGGGGCGTTCTACTTCATGGCACTGACCCTGCGCGTGATGCCCGTGGGCATCGTCTATGCCATCTGGTCGGGCCTGGGCATCGTGCTGATCGCCGGCATCGGCTATGTCGTCTTCGGACAAAAGCTCGACCTCCCGGCCCTGGCCGGGCTGGGCCTGATCATCGCCGGCATCCTCGTCATCCACCTGTTTTCGGCCAGCACCGGCCATTGAACCCAGCGCCCGGGCCCTGACGGAGGGTCCTCCGGCCCGGCAGGGCGAATTAACACTGGCCTTCTGCGCTGCGGCGGGCTATGGGCGCGGCAACTCCCGGACAGAGGTACCCTCATGGACCTGCGAAATATCGCAATCATTGCACACGTCGACCATGGCAAGACCACGCTTGTCGACGAACTGCTCAAGCAATCCGGCGCCTTCCGCGAAAACCAGGCGGTGGCCGAGCGGGCGATGGATTCCAACGATCTCGAACGTGAACGCGGCATCACCATTCTGGCCAAGGCCACGTCGGTCGAATGGAAGGACAAGCGGATCAACATCGTCGACACCCCCGGCCACGCCGATTTCGGCGGCGAGGTCGAGCGGATCCTGTCGATGGTCGACGGCGTCGTCCTGCTGGTCGACGCGGCCGAAGGGCCGATGCCCCAGACCAAGTTCGTGACCTCCAAGGCGCTGGCCCTGGGCCTGCGCCCGATCGTCGTGCTGAACAAGGTCGACAAGCCCGATGCCGAGCCCGACCGCGCGCTCGACGAGGTCTTTGATCTCTTTGCCAACCTGGGCGCCGATGACGACCAGCTGGATTTCCCGGTGCTCTACGCCTCGGGCCGGTCGGGCTGGGCCGTGGCCGACCTGGACGATCCGCATGAGAACCTCGACGCGCTTTTCGACCTGGTCGTGCGCCATGTCCCCGAGCCGAAACAGGCCGCCCGCAAAGCCGACCCGTTCCGCATGCTGGCCACGACCCTGGGCGCCGACCCGTTCCTGGGCCGCATCCTGACCGGCCGTGTCGAAAGCGGCACGCTCAAGACCGGCGACACGGTCAAGGCCCTGTCGCGCGACGGCACCCAGATCGAGACCTTCCGGGCCTCGAAGATCCTGGCCTTCCGCGGCCTGTCGCAACAGCCCATCGACGTGGCCGAAGCCGGTGACATCGTTTCGCTGGCCGGCATGGCCAAGGCCACCGTGGCCGACAGCATCGTGTCGCCCGACGTGTCCGACGCCCTGCCCTCGCAGCCGATCGACCCGCCGACCATCACCGTGACCTTCGGCATCAACGACAGCCCGCTGGCCGGGCGTGACGGCAAGAAGGTCCAAAGCCGGGTCATCCGCGACCGGCTGATGAAGGAAGCCGAGCAGAACGTGGCCATCCGCGTCACCGACACCCCCGGCGGCGAGGCCTTCGAGGTTGCCGGCCGTGGCGAACTGCAGATGGGCGTTCTGGTCGAGAACATGCGCCGCGAAGGCTTTGAACTGTCGATCTCGCGCCCGCAGGTTCTGCTGCGCGAGGAAGACGGCCAGCGGCTGGAGCCCATCGAGGAAGTCACCGTCGACGTCGACGACGAATATTCCGGCACTGTCATCGAAAAGCTGACCGGCGTACGCAAGGGTGAGCTGGTCGAAATGCGCCCCGCCGGCGCGGGCAAGACCCGGATCATCGCCCATGTGCCCTCGCGCGGGCTGATCGGCTATCACGGCGAATTCCTGACCGACACCCGCGGCACCGGCGTGCTGAACCGCGTGTTCCACGACTGGGCCCCGCACAAGGGCGCCATCCCGGGCCGCCGCGCAGGCGTTCTGATCTCGATGGAAAACGGCCAGTCCGTGGCCTATGCCCTGTGGAACCTCGAAGAACGCGGCAAGATGTTCATCGGCGCGCAGGCCGACGTCTACACCGGCATGATCATCGGCGAGCATTCGCGCGACAACGACCTGGAAGTGAACCCGCTCAAGGGCAAGAAGCTGACCAACGTGCGGGCCTCGGGCACCGATGACGCCGTGCGCCTGACCACGCCCGTGACCATGTCGCTGGAAGAAGCCATCGCCTATATCGACGATGACGAGCTGGTCGAGGTCACGCCGAACGCCGTGCGCCTGCGCAAGCGCTACCTCGACCCTCATGAGCGCAAGCGCGCGGCCAAGGCCGCCAGCTAAGGCGCCATGACAGGGTCAGACATTCGGGGGCCGGTGCCGCGCAAGCGGGCCGGCCCTCGCCTTTTCGGCAGGGGCTGCTAGATTTCCCGGGCGACACGACCGAGGAGACGATCAGGATGCGCAAGCTGCAGGTGCAGGGGGTTCACCACATCACGCTGACCGGCGCCGACCGGCAGACGTCGATCGATTTCTGGGAAGGCGTTCTGGGCATGCCCTTTGTCTTTGACCAGCCCAACCTGGATGATCCCGACGAAGGCCACCTGTATTTCGATCCCGGTGACGGCCGGCTGATCACCGTGTTCACCAACGAAAGCCGCCGGCCCGACCGGCGCCGCACGCCGACCGAACCAGGCTGCGTGCATCACCTGGCCTTCAACGTCTCGCGGGCCACGTTTTCCCAGGCCGTCGAACGGCTGGAAGAACGCGGCATCGGCCATTCCGGGCCCAAGGACCGCGGGTTCATGGATTCGATCTATTTCAAGGATCCGATGGGCCTGCTGATCGAGCTGGCCTGCTATCGCTTCGAGCCGCCGGTGGGCTGCACCCATGCCGATGTCATGATCGAGGCGCATCGCCTGCGCGTGGCGCGGGGGGATTACAACATCGCCGAGGTTCACCTGGCCGATGCGATCGAGGCGCTGGTCACCCGCAGCCAATCCACCCTGTCGGAGTCCCGCGATCCGCGGAACCCCTATTGAGTCAAAGACTTACTCGGTGATCTCGATCACCATCAGGTCGCGCTCGGACGCCCCGCGGGCATGGTCCAGCGCGGCCTGGTACTCGGCCGAATTGTAACAATCGACCGCCGCTTCCAGCGTGGGAAAGCGGGCGACCACGTTGCGCGGCCGCTCGTTGCCTTCCAACTGGACGAAACGCGCGCCCCGGGCCAGGAAGCTGCCCCCGTGCTGGGCGATGGCCGGTCCGGCCAGCTCGGCATAGCGGCCATAGGCCTCTGCGTCGCTGACCGTCACATGTGCAATCCAGAGTGCGGGCATTATCCCTCCAGTACCTTTTCGGCGGCCGCGATGGCGGCCTCGGCGTTGTCGGCGCTGGGGCCACCGCCCTGCGCCATGTCGGGGCGGCCACCGCCGCCCTTGCCACCCAGCTCGGCCACGGCAGCCCGCACCAGGTCGACGGCCGACACCGTGCCGGCCAGGTCAGCCGTCACACCGGCCGCCACGGCGGCCTTGCCCCCGGTATCGGCAATCAGCAGAACCGCGGCCTTGTCGCCCAGCTGGGCCTTGTGCTCGTCGATCAGCGCCGGCAGGTCCTTGCCCGTCACGCCGCTGAGCACCTGGGCCACCAGCCTCACGCCGTTGATCTCGCGCGCCTCGGGGGCCGCCCCACCGCCGCCACCGGCCATGGCCAGTTCACGCCGCAGCTGAGCCACCTCGTTCGACAGGGCCCGGCGTTCGTCCAGCAGCGCCTGAACCCGCGCCGGCACATCCGCCGCGCTGGTCTTGAGCGTTGCGGCGGTTTCGGCCAGCCGGTTGCCCAGCCCGTCCATGTGGCTCAGCGCCGCCTGCCCGGTCAGTGCCTCGATCCGGCGCACGCCCGAACTGGACGCGCTGTCGCCCAGCAGGACAAACAGCCCGATGTCGCCGGTCTGGCGCACATGGGTGCCACCGCACAGCTCGATCGAATAGGTCGTGCCATTGCCGCCCTTGCCGCTTTCGGGGTCGCGGCCCATCGACACCACGCGCACCTCGTCGCCGTATTTCTCGCCGAACAGGGCCTGCGCCCCGATCCCGCGAGCGTCGTCGGGCGTCATGATCCGGGTTTCCACCGAGGTGTTCTGGCGGATGAAGCCGTTCACCTCGTCCTGCACCTGCGCCAGCTCATCGCCGCTCAGCGCCTTGGCATGGCTGAAATCGAACCGCAGGCGATCCGGCGCGTTCAGCGAGCCCCTCTGGGCCACGTGATCGCCAAGCGCCCGGCGCAGGGCCTCGTGCAACAGGTGGGTGGCCGAATGGTTGGCCCGGATCGCGCTGCGCCTCTGGTGATCGACCTCCAGCGCCACGGCATCCCCCTTGGTCAGCGCGCCGTTCGACACGCGCACCTTGTGGGCCGTGATCTTGCCGTCGGCAAACTTCCGGGTGTCTTCGACCACGGTCACGTCATCGCGGTCGTCCAGGCGCCGGATCAGCCCGGTGTCCCCCACCTGGCCGCCGGATTCGCCGTAGAACGGGCTCTGGTTGGTCACAACCCAGCCTTCCTGGCCCTGCTGCAGCGCCTCGACCGTCGTGCCATCGGCGACCAGCGCCAGCACCTGGGCCTCGGCCAACTCGGTGTCGTAGCCCAGGAAATCGGTGGCGCCCTGGCTGTCCAGGATATCGAACCAGACGGCATTGTCCGCCGCCTCGCCCGAGCCGGACCAGGCCGCCCGGGCCTTGGCCTTCTGTTCGTCCATCGCCGCGTCGAACCCGGCCACGTCGACCTCGCGGCCCTTCTCGCGCAGCGCGTCCTGCGTCAGGTCGAGCGGGAAGCCATAGGTGTCATACAGCCGGAACGCCGCCGCACCCGGCAGCGCCGCGCCGTCGTCCAGCGTGCCCAGTTCGTCGTCCAGCAGCTTGAGCCCGCGGTCGAGCGTCTGCTTGAACCGGGTTTCCTCCAGCTTCAGCGTTTCCTCGATCATCGGCTGCGCCCGGCTCAGTTCCGGATAGGCCGCGCCCATCTGGTGCACCAGCGCCGGCACCAGCCGGTGCATCAGCGGATCCTGCGCGCCCAGCAGGTGGGCGTGGCGCATGGCGCGGCGCATGATCCGGCGCAGCACGTAACCGCGCCCGTCATTCGAAGGCATCACCCCGTCGGCAATCAGGAAAGAGGTCGAGCGCAGATGATCGGCGATCACCCGGTGATGCATCTTGCCCGGCCCGTCGGGATCGGCGCTGGTGGCATCAGCGCTGGCCTCGATCAGGGCGCGCATCAGATCGGTGTCGTAATTGTCGTGCTTGCCCTGCAGCAGCGCGCCGATCCGCTCCAACCCCATGCCGGTGTCGATCGACTGCATGTCCAGCGGCCGCATCGAGCCGTCCTCGAACTGCTCGTTCTGCATGAAAACGACGTTCCAGATCTCGATGAACCGGTCGCCATCTTCCTCGGGGCTGCCCGGAGGGCCACCCCAGATGTGATCGCCGTGATCATAAAAGATCTCGGTGCAAGGGCCGCAGGGGCCGGTCGGGCCCATCTGCCAGAAATTGTCGGACGTGGCGATCCTAATGATCCGGTCCTCGGGCACGCCGACCTTCTTCCAGATCTCGAAGGCCTCGTCATCGGTATGGTAAACGGTGGTGTAGAGCCGCTTGGCGTCGATGCCGAAGTCCTTGGTCACCAGCTCCCAGGCAAAGGGGATCGCCTCTTCCTTGAAGTAATTGCCAAAGGAAAAATTCCCCAGCATTTCAAAGAAGGTATGGTGACGGGCGGTATAACCGACGTTGTCCAGGTCATTGTGCTTGCCGCCGGCACGCACGCATTTCTGGGCGGTGGTGGCGCGGTTGTAATCGCGCGTTTCGACCCCTGTGAAGAGGTTCTTGAACTGCACCATCCCGGAATTGACGAACATCAGCGTCGGGTCATTGCGCGGCACGAGCGGGCTGCTCGCGACAATCTCATGCCCGTTGCGTTCGAAGAAATTCAGGAAGGTGGACCGGATGTCGTTGAGTGTGGCCATGGATCTGGTTCGCTGGGGCAGAAGTTACGTCTCGCGACGGTTTATCTGCCCCGCCTCCCCAAGTCCATGGCGCTTGCGCCCCGGTTGACGCCCGGGCGGGTTTCAGGCCTCGAGGATGTCCTCGTCATCGCCGCCGCCGGGGCTGTCGAACTCCAGCCCGTGGGACGCGCGGATCTTGTCCTCGATCTCAAGCGCCATGGCGGTGTTCTCGCGCAGGAACTGCTTGGCGTTCTCGCGCCCCTGCCCGATCCGCTCGTCGCCATAGCTGAACCACGAACCGGATTTGTTCACCACGCCGGCCTTCACGCCCAGGTCCAGAAGCTCGCCCATCTTGGAGATGCCTTCGCCATACATGATGTCGAATTCGACCTCGCGGAACGGCGGCGCGACCTTGTTTTTCACGACCTTCACGCGGGTGGCGTTGCCGACCACCTCGTCACGGTCCTTGATCGACCCGATGCGGCGGATGTCCAGACGGACCGAGGAATAGAATTTCAGCGCGTTGCCGCCGGTCGTCGTTTCCGGGCTGCCGAACATGACGCCGATCTTCATCCGAATCTGGTTGATGAAGATCACCATGCAGTTCGAGCGGCTGATCGAGCCGGTCAGTTTCCGCATCGCCTGGCTCATCAGGCGGGCCTGCACGCCGACGCTGCTGTCGCCCATGTCGCCTTCCAGCTCGGATTTCGGCGTCAGCGCCGCAACCGAGTCGACCACCACCAGGTTGACCGCGCCCGAGCGCACCAGCGTGTCGGTGATTTCCAGCGCCTGTTCCCCGGTGTCGGGCTGCGAGATCAGCAGCTCGTCCAGGTCGACACCCAGCTTGCGGGCATATTGCGGGTCCAGCGCATGTTCCGCGTCGACAAAGGCACAGACCCCGCCGCGTTTCTGCTGCTCGGCCACGCAATGCAGGGTCAGCGTGGTTTTCCCCGAAGATTCAGGGCCATAGATCTCGACGATGCGGCCCATCGGCAGCCCGCCGATGCCCAGGGCGATGTCCAGCCCCAGCGATCCGGTCGAGCTTGCCTCGATCTCCTGCACGGCGCCCTCGTCGCCCAGTTTCATGATCGAACCCTTGCCGAACTGCCGCTCGATCTGGGCCAGGGCGCTATCCAGCGCCTTTTGCTTGTCCGCGCTTTTCTTGCCGCTCATCGTGAGAAGATCCGCCATTGTCGTCTTGTCCTCGCCTTTCTTGTCACACGCGCCGGCGTGCGGCAATCGCTGCTTTGTTCGCCTCTTGTTCTGTATGGGATCAAAAGGGGAACATTTCAATAGAATTTTCCGCGTGCCTACTTTTTCCGAAACCGGTTAAAGAGTAGTTTACGGCCGTCACATTTGATCAACCCGGTCCGCAGGAGGCGCCAAGTGCTTGTTTTCTTTAAAGAGCGTCTGGTCTTTCTGTCCGTGCCCAAGACCGGGACAACGGCCTATGAAACGGCGCTGCGCGATCGGGCCGACATGGTGATCTCGGATCCGCCCGAGCTGAAACATGCGCCGGTCTACCGCTACAACCGATTCATTCACCCGATGTTCCAGAAGGTCTGCAACGCCGAGATGGAGACCCTGGCCGTCATGCGCGAGCCGATTTCCTGGCTGGGCAGCTGGTATCGCTATCGCCGGCGCGATTTCATGCGGGGCAAGCCCAATGCCACCCATGATGTCGATTTCGACGGTTTCGTGAACGGCTATCTCAAGGGGCACACCCCCGATTTTGCCAATGTCGGCCGCCAGAGCAAGTTCCTGGAGCCCCGGCCCAACGGCGTGGCCGTGACCCACATGTTCCGCTACGAACAGCCCGACCGATTGGATGCCTTCCTGCGCGACAGGCTGAGACAGGACATCGTGACCCGCCGCGAAAACGTATCGCCCGAGATGGATCTGCAGTTGTCGCCCGGGGTCGAACGGCGGTTGCGGCAGAAGTTCCACGAAGAATTCGACCTCTACGACAGCATCCCGTGATCAATGAAGTTGCCTGTGAACTGTTTCCGCCAACTCACTAAGCGAAAACGGTTTTGGCAGGAAAACGGAGTTCGGGATCGGGCTGTCGGATTCGCCAAGAGCCCCCTCGGCATAGCCCGAGACAAAGACCACGCGCACGCCGGGCCGGTCCAGCAACGCCTTGCGCACCCAGCTGGGCCCGTCCATGCCCGGCATGACCACGTCGGTCACGAAAAGATCGACGGTGACATTGGGATCGGCCAGCGTCTTCAGCGCATCTTCGGCCGAGGCGGCCTCGAGCACGGTATAGCCGCGCAGGCGCAGGGCACGGGAGGCAAAGGCACGCACCGGGGCCTCGTCCTCGACCAGCAGGACAACGCCTTCGCCATGTTTGGGCGCGGCGGCAACCGGATCGGCCCGCCGCGGCGCCGGTGCGGCGACTACCTCTTCGTGAACCGGCAAATAGATCGTAAAGACCGAGCCTTCGCCCGGCGCGCTGTCGACAAAGATGTAACCGCCGGTCTGCTTGATGATGCCATAGACCGTGGACAGGCCCAGCCCGGTGCCCTCGCCGGTGCGCTTGGTCGTGAAGAACGGTTCAAAGATCTTCTGCAACTTGTCCGGCGGGATGCCGACGCCGGCATCGCTGACCTTCAGCGTCACGTAATCGCCCGGCGGCACCGTGGCCCGGTCGCGATCCAGCGGCGTGGCCAGGCTTGTGCTTTCGGTTTCGATGCGGATCTCGCCGCCGTCGGGCATGGCATCGCGGGCATTGACGACAAGGTTCATCAACACCTGTTCCAGCTGGCGCTTGTCGGCCCGGATCGAGCGCAACACCGGATCGTGGCTGAGCGTCAGGGTGATCTTTTCTCCGACCAGGCGGTTGAGCAGATGGGTCAGGTCGGACAGCGTGTCGCGCAGATCCAGCACCTCGGGACGCAGGGTCTGCTTGCGCGAAAAGGCCAGAAGCTGGCTGACCAGCGCCGCGGCGCGATTGGCGTTCTGGTGGATCTGGACCAGGTCGCCATAGTCCTGGTCGCCCTGGTCGTGGCGCAGCAACAACAGGTCGCAATGCCCTGAAATTGCGGTCAAAAGATTGTTGAAATCATGCGCCACGCCACCGGCCAGCTGACCGATGGCCTGCATCTTCTGGCTTTGCACGAATTGCGCTTCCAGCGTCTTCAGCTCGGTCGCATCGTTCAGCACGGCCATCAATGCCGCCTCGCCACCGCCGCGCACCGGGTTCAGCGTGACCTGCACAAAGACCTCGCGATCGGACCGCGACAGGCGCAGGAATTCCGACGACCCGCTGACCCCGCTGTTCAAGGTCTCGCGCAGCCAGTCGTGGATCGGCCGGCCCAGCCCCTGCATCACCTCGTTGATGCTCGTGGCCTCGGCCGCTTCGGCCCCCAGCAGGCGCATGGCGTCGCGGTTGCAGGCCAGGATCGTGCCATCGCGGGCCAGTTTCATCAGCGCCACGGGCATGGTTTCGAACACCGCTTCCTGGGCTTCGTCGGCCAGGTCCTTGAGGCAGGACAGGTAGATCTCGCGCCGGCCGACATGGCCTTCGAATTCCGAGACCACGACCTGCACGGGCCCCGATTTCGTCGTGATTCCATTCACTTCGCCCGGCCGGATCGGCATGTGGTCAAAGAGCCGGTCCAGCGATTTGACCCGTTCGCCCACCAGCTGGCGGGCCGCCTCGTTCATGTAGAGCACGGTATTGTTGCGCCCCACCGTCAGCACCGGCAGCGGCAGGGCATCGGCGCTGCGCCCGGAATTCGGCCGATCGGGCATATCCTCGATCCGCCAGAGGAAGCGTTTGTTTTCAAGCTGATGCACGGACATCCTGAAGACGCCCGTGCGGGTGGCAATGTCTTCGCGGGCGGACCCGTCTTCGAGCGCGCGGCTTTGCAGGCGGAACAGCACGGCCGTGGGATTGGCAAAGGTCGCCCGCAGGGTCGCGGCAAAGGTCTGGGCGGTCAGATCGGGAAACCGGCGCGAGGCGGCGGGGTTGCGCGACACGACATCTCCGTCTTCGCCGACAATGAAACTGGGCGTGGTATCTTGCGACATGAAGCTGTCGAGCATCGCAAAGGCCAGCCTGCGCGCCCGCCGGCGCACCCAGCCAAACAGCGCGACCACCCCGGCCGTCAGCGCCAGCGTGCCCCCCGCAGCCAGCGCCGCCCGGGTCAACCCGGGCGATGGCGCGGCCATCAGCCCGTAGGCCAGGAAGCCGGCCGCCAGGACCAGCAGCACCGCCGAGCGCCCGCCTTCGGGCACAAGCCGGTCAAGGGTTGTCGAGGTCGCCGTTTCGCGACTGAACACGCAGCTGCCTCCTGAACAGGGAATCGCATCCCGATCTTTCTGAGGCACGGGCCATTAAATGCGCCTTAACGACGCTGACGACAGACGGTTGACCGCACTCCCGCGACCCGAAACCACCTATGATTGTAAAGTAGCTACGTGTTTCGCGTCAATATCGACAGGTGAAACCCGTCCGTGCCCTCGGGTCCGCCGGTGATCGGCCAGGTGCGCGACGTGGTCAGCGACCAGCCCGGCCCCGCCCCGACAAAGCGCGCGACCTGGTCTTCGTTCTCGGCGCGCAGGACGGAACAGGTGGCATAGGCCAGCGTGCCACCGGGCGCGACAAGCGGCGCGGCGGCGGACAGGATCTCCCCCTGGATGGCGCAGAGCGCATCCAGCCGCTCGGGCGTCAGCGCCCATTTGCCATCGGGCGCCCGCCGCCAGGACCCGCTGCCCGAACAGGGCACGTCGCAGAGCACCGTGTCAAAGGGCGCCAGGCCGGCAAGTTCCCCGGTGCGGGCGATCTGGACAGGCTGGCCGGCGCGGGCGGCCCGGGCGGGCAGATCGCGCATGCGTTCGGGCGCGGCATCATGGGCGACAATGCGCCCGAGGCCGCGGGCGGCCAGGGCCAGCGTCTTGCCACCTCCCCCGGCACAGTAATCCAGCACCCGGGCCGTTGCACTCAGCGGCACGGCCAGCGACAGGGCCTGGCTGGCGGCGTCCTGCAGTTCGACCAGGCCGGTGTCAAAGGCCCGGGCCTGGCGGATGCGGCGCTGGCCATCGGTCACGGTCAGGGCGGTGTCGGCGGCGGGATGGGCAATGGCGGTGATACCCTCGTCGGCCAGGGCGGCAATGGCCCCGGGTCGGTCGATGCGGGCGGTATTGACGCGCAGGTGCACGCCGGCCCGATCGCGCAGGGCCAGGGCGGCGGGCGCGGCCTCCTGGCCCAGGGCATCGCGGAAGAGCGGCCAGAGCCAATCGGGCAGATCCATGGCCTCGGCGCCCTGGGGTGTGCGCCCGGCGGCGGCCTCGGCGGCGGTCAGGGTCGCCGGGGCATGGGGTTGGCCGGTGAAGAGCGTGCCGGCATCGATGCCGGCGTCGCGCAGGGCGCCCAGCATGATCGCGCGGCCATCATCCCCGCCTCCAAGCGCGGCCAGGCTGCGCCGGCCGCGGATGGCGGTGAACACGTGGTCGCGCACGGCGGCCCGGTCCTTGGACCCGGCATACCTGGCACCCCGGGCCCAGCCGGTCAGCGCCTGTTCGGTCGCTGCCCCGGCATTGATCCGGTCGAGGATCTCGATCGCGGCCTGGACCCGCGCGGCCGGTGTCACCGGCGCCTCACATGGCCCGGTAGTTGGGCGCTTCGCGGGTGATCTGCACGTCGTGGACGTGGCTTTCCTTGAGCCCCGCGCCGGTGATCTTCACGAATTGGCAGTTCTTTCGCATCTCTTCGACGGTGGCGCAGCCGGTATAGCCCATGGCCGCGCGCAGGCCGCCGACCAGCTGGTGGATCACCGCGCCGGCCGAGCCCTTGTAGGCGACCTGGCCTTCGATGCCCTCGGGCACCAGCTTGTCGCTGGCGGCGTCCTTCTGGAAATAGCGGTCCGCCGAGCCGCGGGCCATGGCGCCCAGCGAGCCCATGCCACGGTAGGATTTGAACGACCGGCCCTGGTAGAGGATGACCTCGCCCGGGCTTTCGTCGGTGCCGGCGATCATCGAGCCGACCATGGCGCACGACGCCCCGGCGGCGATGGCCTTGGCGAAATCGCCCGAGAACTTGATGCCGCCATCGGCGATGACCGGCACGTCGCCGGCGGCCGAGGCGCAATCGATGATGGCCGTCAGCTGGGGGACGCCGACACCGGCGACCATGCGGGTGGTGCAGATCGAGCCCGGCCCGATGCCGACCTTGATGGCATCCGCCCCGGCATCGATCAGCGCGCGGGTGCCTTCGGCGGTGGCCACGTTGCCGGCCACGACCTGGACCTCGTTGGACAGGGTCTTGGCCCGGCGCACGGCCTCGGCCACGCCGGCGGAATGGCCATGGGCGGTGTCGATGACGATCATGTCGACACCGGCATCGACCAGCGCTTCGGACCGGGCGAAACCGGCGTCGCCGACGGTGGATGCGGCGGCAACGCGCAGGCGGCCCAGGTGGTCCTTGCAGGCGGTGGGGTTGAGCACCGATTGCTCGGTGTCCTTCAGGGTCAGCAGGCCGGTCAGCTTGCCGGCGCCATCGGTGATCAGCAGCTTTTCGATGCGCCGGGCCTTCATCAGGCTGATGGCCTCGTCGCGGTCGGCCGGTTCCTGCAGGATGGCCAGGTCCTTCGACGTCATCATGACGCTGACCGGGGTGCGTTCGTCCGAGGCGAAGCGCATGTCGCGGTTGGTGACGATGCCGACGACACGGCCGTCGCCGTCGACCACCGGAAAGCCCGAGACGTTGTAGCGTTCGCGCAGGGCCTGGGCATCGGCCAGGGTCTGGTCGGCCCCGAGGGTGATCGGGTTGTAGACGATGCCGCTTTCGAAGCGCTTGACCCGGCGGATCTCGTCGGCCTGGGCCTCGATCCCGAGGTTGCGGTGGACCACGCCGATGCCGCCGGCCTGGGCCATGGCAATGGCCATGCGGCTTTCCGTGACCGTGTCCATGGCGCTGGACAGCAACGGAATGTTCATCCGGATATCCCGGGTCACCCGCGTGGAGGTGTCGGCGTCAGCCGGCAGCACGGAGGAGGCCGCAGGAACCAGGAGCACGTCGTCAAAGGTGAGGGCCTCGCGAATCTGCATCTTGTCGTCCCATGCAATAGCTCGTTTGGCGGCGACCCTATGGCACGATTTGGAGGAAGGGAAAAGAGGCGGGGCAAGATATTGTCACCAAGGACGGGTTTGGCATGGCGGGTATGTGCGGAATGACGGGCCAGGACCGGGTGGACGTTCCCCCTGCGATACGCCCGGTCGGACCGGCGTGTCGGGTATTTGGGCCAAGAAGAAGCCAGGGTGTTGGCGCGGGGCGGCTGGCCGTGTGCGGTGTGCGGTGTGCGGTGTGCGGTGAAGGGTTGGGCCTGGCGGGGGCGTGGCAATCAAGCGGACGTCGGGACAATGGTGCGGCTCGGTTGGTGGCGTGGCGGGTTGGGCGTGACGGGTTTGGCGTGACGGGGCGGAAAAATGCCGCTAGGGGGCCGGAAAGTGGCGGTGGGCGACGTTTTGTCAGGACCTTTGGCTGTAGGATCAGCGCCACGATGCGTGCGACGGCACGGGTTGTGCGGCACGACAGGACGAATATCGGGGCGGACATGACGGATGATGTGAGGCGGGACCAGGACCCGCTGGTGGTCTTCACGCCATCGGGGCGGCGCGGGCATTTCCCGGCCGGCACGCCGGTGCTGACGGCGGCGCGGCAGCTGGGCGTGGATCTCGATTCGGTCTGCGGCGGGCGGGGCATCTGTTCGAAATGCCAGGTCACCCCGTCCTATGGCGATTTCCCCAAGCACGGGGTCAGCGTCGGGCCGGATGCGCTGTCGGACTGGAACGCGGTGGAACAGCGGTACCAGGAAAAGCGCGGGCTGAAACCGGGGCGGCGGCTGGGCTGCCAGGCGGTGATCCGGGGCGACGTGGTGATCGACGTGCCGCCCGAAAGCCAGGTCCACCGGCAGGTCGTGCGCAAGGCGGCCAGCGAGCGGGTGATCGCGATGGACCCGGCGACGCGGCTTTACCTGGTCAGCGTCGATGCCCCCGACATGCACGAACCGTCCGGCGACCTGGAACGCCTGCAGGCCGCGCTGGAGGCGCAATGGGGGGTCAAAGGCGCACGGGCGGACCTGTCGCTGCTGGGCCGGTTGCAGGGCGCGCTGCGCAAGGGCGACTGGCAGGTCAGCGTGGCGGTTTTCGACGACCATACCCCCGACCCGCCGCGCATCATCGAGATCTGGCCCGGCCTGCATGAAGGCGGGCTGTTCGGGCTGGCCATCGACCTGGGCTCGACGACCATCGCCGCCAATCTGACCGATCTGGACGGCGGTGCCGTCGTGGCCTCGGCCGGGGTGATGAACCCGCAGATCCGGTTCGGCGAAGACCTGATGAGCCGGGTGTCCTATGCGATGATGAACCCCGGCGGCGCGGCCGAGATGACCGCCGCCGTGCGCGGCGCGCTGAACGACCTGGCCGGAGCGATTGCCGGCGAGGCCGGGATCGACCCGGCGCTGATCGTCGAGGCGGTGCTGGTCTGCAACCCGGTGATGCATCACCTGGCGCTGGGGATCGACCCGGTGGAACTGGGCCAGGCGCCCTTTGCCCTGGCCATGTCCGGTGCCCTGGCCCTGCCCGCCGCGCAACTTGAACTGTCGGCCGTAAACCCCCGTGCCCGCGTCTATATCCTGCCCTGCATCGCCGGCCATGTCGGGGCCGATGCAGCGGCCGTCGCGCTGTCGGAAGAGCCGGGCAAATCCGACGACCTGGTGCTGATCGTCGACGTGGGCACTAATGCCGAGCTGTTGCTGGGCGACCGCAGCCGGGTGCTGGCCTGTTCCTCGCCCACCGGCCCGGCCTTTGAAGGCGCCCAGATCAGCTCGGGCCAGCGCGCCGCGCCCGGGGCCATCGAACGGGTGCAGATCGATCCGCTCACCAAGGCGCCGCGCGTGCAGGTCATCGGCTGTGACCTGTGGTCGGACGACCCGGGCTTTGCCGCGGCCACGGCCACCACCGGGATCACCGGGATCTGCGGTTCGGGCATCATCGAGGCCGTGGCCGAAATGCGCATGGCCGGGCTGCTGGATGCCGGCGGGCTGATCGGCGGGCCGGACCAGACCGGCACGCCGCGCTGCGAGCCTGACGGGCGAACCCATGCCTACCTGCTGCACGACGGCAGCGCCGAGGGCGGCCCGCGCATCACCGTGACCCAGGGCGACATCCGCGCGATCCAGCTGGCCAAGTCGGCGCTTTATGCCGGGGCGCGGCTGCTGATGGACGAGATGGGCGTCGACCGCGTCGACCGGGTGGTGCTGGCCGGAGCTTTCGGTGCCCATATCTCGCCGCGCCATGCCATGGTCCTGGGCATGATCCCCGACGCACCGCTGGACAAGGTGACCAGCGCGGGCAATGCCGCGGGCACCGGCGCGCGCATCGCCCTGTGCAACCGCGCCGCCCGGGCCGAGATCGAGGCCACGGTGCACCGGATCACCAAGGTCGAAACGGCGATCGAGCCGCGCTTCCAGGAGCATTTCGTCAATGCCAATGCCATCCCCCATGCGGTGGACGGCTTTCCCGAATTGTCAAAGCTGGTCACCCTGCCCGATGTCCGATTCAACACCGGCGGCGATCGCGAGGGCCGGCGCCGGCGGAGACGCTGAGCGGGCCGTCGATCAGGGCGTACCAAGGAAGGGAAACTGGAGCGGGTAGCGGGAATCGAACCCGCGCGTTCAGCTTGGGAAGCTGACAGGCTACCATTACATCATACCCGCCGCGGCGCTCTGTCTAGCCCGGCCCGCAGGCGGGCGCAACTGGAAAGAACGCGGCTGTCCCGGGGTCCCGCAGGCCCCCGGGACAACACCCGGTTCAGGCGTCCTGACCGGCCAGGATCGCGGCAAACTGCTCGCGCAGGTTGCGCTTGAGCACCTTGCCCGTGGCATTGCGCGGCAGCGCATCGACAAAGACCACCCGGTCGGGGATCTGCCAGCGCGCGATCTTGCCCTCGTAATAGCCGCGCAGCTCGTCTTCGGTGGGCTCGGCGCCCTCGGCCTTGACGCCCACCAGGATCGGCCGCTCGTCCCACTTGTCGTGATGCACGCCGACCACCGCCGCATCGGCCAGCATGGGATGGCCGATGGCAATGTTCTCCAGCTCGACCGAGGAAATCCATTCGCCGCCCGACTTGATGATGTCCTTGGACCGGTCGCGGATCGTCAGGTAGCCGTCGGCATCGATCGAGGCCACGTCACCGGTGTCGAACCAGCCGTTGGTCAGGGTCTCGTCGCGGGTCTTGTGGAAATAGCTGTCCAGCACCCAATGGCCGCTGACATGCAGCTCGCCGGTGGCCTGGCCGTCGCGGGGCATCTCGTGGCCGGCATCGTCGACGATCTTCAGGTCGATGCCAAAGGGCGGCCGGCCCTGGCTTTCGCGCAGGCTGTGCAATTCGTCCTCGGGCAGGTCGAGATGCTTGGCCAGGGGCTGGTTGATCGACCCCAGCGGGCTGGTTTCCGACATGCCCCAGGCATGGATCGTGTCGACCCCGTAATCGTCGCGGAAGGTGGCGATCATCGACGGCGGACAGGCCGATCCGCCGACCACCGTGCGCTGCAGGCTGTCCAGCGTCGAACCCACGGCCTTGGCATGACCCAGCAGGCCCAGCCAGATCGTCGGCACGCCCAGGGCCAGGGTGACCTTCCAGCGGTCGATCAGCCCGACCAGCGCCTCGCCATGCAGATCCTGCCCCGGCAGCACCAGCCGCGAGCCCGACATGGCACAGGAATAGACCGAGCCCCAGGCATTGACATGGAACATCGGCACCACCGGCATCACCACGTCCATGGCCGAAAAGCCGATGCTGTCGGGCGTGTTGGCGGCATAGGCGTGCAGCAGGGTCGACCGGTGGGAATAGAGCACGCCCTTGGGATGACCCGTCGTGCCCGAGGTGTAACACAGGCTCGACGCGGTGTTCTCGTCGAACTGGGGCCAGTCGAAATCGGCATCCCCGCCGTCGATGAACTCGTCGTAGAACATCAGCCCCTCGACCATCGCCGCGGCCTCGTCGTCGCGCGGGCCCATCAGCACGATGTGCTTCAACCCGGGCAGCTGGTCACGCAGCTTGGCAATCAGCGGCAGGAAGGTCCGGTCGATGAACAGGACCTGGTCCTCGGCATGGTCGATGATATAGACCAGCTGCTCCGGGAACAGCCGCGGGTTGATCGTGTGGCAGACGAACCCCGCCCCCGATACCCCGAAATAGATCTCCAGGTGGCGCCGGTTGTTCCAGGCGATCGTCGCGCAGCGCGCCTGCGGGTCCAGCCCCAGCCGGGTCAGCGCCGAGCCCAGCTTGCGGGCATTGCGCGCCACCCCGCCCCAGGTCGTGACCTCGGTGCCGTCCATGGTGTTGACCGACACGATCTCGGTCTCGTTGTGATAGCGGTCCGCATGGCGGATCAGCGCCGAGATCAGCAACGGCTGGGTCATCATCTGCCCGAGCATGGGTTGTCCTCCCGTTTCGGCCGGCCCGCCTGCCCCCTCGGCACGCGCCCGCCGGCTCCTTCCCCTAGGTATGCGCCCGAGACTGCCAATCGCCACAGCCCTTTGCAACCGCGGCCCCGCGCCCGGAACCCAGCGTCACGGCCGCCGATGTCCCGACGTCCCTGCTTCTTCTTGGTCCAAATACCCTTCGGTGCACAATTCCTCCGCGCCGCCGCCCGGCAAGGGCGCGCCCGGGGCCGCCGGCTGTCACCCGGGCACCATCCGATAGACCGCCCCGTCAAAGACCGACAGGAACCAGATCGCCCCGTCCGGCCCCTCGGCAATGTCGCGCACCCGTCCGGTGCTCTCGCCCTCGATCCGCTCGCCCTCCGCCAGCGGACGGCCTTCCAGCCGGGCGATATGGTCGAATTTCAGCGAGCCCACAAAGAGGTCTCCCCGCCATTCGGGCCACAGCCGGCCCGAATAGACCAGCAATCCCGACGGCGCGATGGACGGATCCCAGTAGAATTCCGGTTGCTCCATCCCCGCGCGTTGCGTGCCCTCGCCGATGGCCGAGCCGTTGTAATTCACCCCGTAGGAAATTACCGGCCAGCCGTAATTCGCCCCCTTCTCGATCCGGTTCACCTCGTCGCCCCCGCGCGCCCCGTGTTCGGCCGTCCAGAGCCGCCCCTCCAGGTCCAGCGCCGCGCCCTGCGCGTTGCGGTGGCCATAGCTCCAGATCTCGGGCCGCGCGCCGGGCTGGCCGACAAAGGGGTTGTCGCCGGGCACCGTGCCATCGCGGTTGATCCGCACCACCGACCCGTTATGGGCGCCCAGGTCCTGGGCTTGTTGCGCATCGCCCCGGTCGCCGATGGTCAGGAACAGCGTGCCGTCGCCGGCCTCGACCACCCGCGAACCGAAATGGCGGGTTGTGGAGCCGCCGGGCGTCATCTCGAAGATCTCGCGCAGGTTCTCCAGCCGCGTGCCGTCAGCGCTCAGCCGGGCCACGGCCAGCGCCGTGCCCGCCCCGCCGCCCTGGGGCTTGGCATAGGTCAGAAAGATCTCGCGGCTCTGCGCGAAATCGCGGGCGACGGTGACATCCAGCAACCCGCCCTGCCCGTTCGCCCAGACCTGCGGCGTGCCCGACACCCGCTGGCTGCGGCCATCGGCAACATGGATCAGATCGCCCTCGCGTTCGGTCACCAGCAGCCCGCCACCGGGCAGCAGGCCGATGGCCCAGGGCGTGTCCAGCCCCTGAACCACCGCATCCACCCGGACCGGGCCGGCTGATGTGGCGATTGTCTCGGCCACCCCCGGCCCGGCCATGGTGACCGCCCATCCCAGCGCAACGGCGAGCCGCCGCAGGGCCGCGCCGGTCGGGCTGCGGGCCGCGTGGCGCCGGGGGTGCGGCATCGAGGCGGTGGCGGGATCGGCAGATGTGGCGGTCGGGGCGGTCATGGGCGGCAGGCTCCTGCTGGGCGCATCTAGGGGCAAATGCTTACCCTTCGGACAATAGCGGTGCGCCCGGCGCCGTGCAGGGGCCTCGCGGCATTGTCATCGCGTCAGCCTCTTGCGGGCGGGCTTTTCTTTTCCAACGGGCTTGCTACGGTCGGCGGCGAACCTTGAGTTCCAACACGGGAGACAACCACAATGAAGAAGCTGCTTGCCGCAACGGCGGCGATCGCCCTGGGGGCCGGCATGGCCAGCGCCGAGGACATCAAGATCGGCGTCATCCTGGGCTTTACCGGGCCCATCGAATCCCTGACGCCCTCGATGGCTGCCGGGGCCGAGCTGGCGATCAAGGAAGTGTCGGACAGCGGCCTGCTGCTGGACGGCTCGACGGTGACCCCGGTGCGCGCGGATTCGACCTGTGTCGATGCCGGTGCGGCCACCGCCGCGGCCGAACGGCTGGTCACGTCCGAAGGCGTGGCCGGCATCATGGGCGCCGATTGCTCGGGCGTGACCGGCGCGATCCTGTCCAATGTCGCCCTGCCCAACGGCGTGGTCATGATCTCGCCCTCGGCCACCTCGCCGGCCCTGTCGACGGCCGAGGACAACGGGTTGTTCTTCCGCACCGCCCCGTCGGATGCCCGCCAGGGTGTCGTCATGACCGAAGTGCTGATGGAAAACGGCATCGAGGAAGTGGCCGTCACCTATACCAACAACGATTACGGCAAGGGCCTGGCCGACAGCTTCCAGGCCGCCTACGAGGCCGCCGGCGGCACCGTGACGATCAACGCCGCCCACGAGGACGGCAAGGCCGATTACTCGGCCGAGGTCGGTGCGCTGGCCGCGGCCGGCGGTGACCGGCTGGTGGTTGCGGGCTATGTCGACCAGGGTGGGTCGGGCGTGGTGCGTGCCGCGCTCGACAGCGGCGCCTTCGACACGTTCCACTTCCCCGACGGCATGATCAGCGCCCAGCTCGAAGCCAATTTCGGCGACGAGATCGAAGGCTCGACCGGCCAGCACCCGGGCACCGACAGCGAAGGCGCGACGATCTTTGCTGAGCTGGTGGGCGATGCCTTTGACAGCACCTCGCCGTTCACGCCCGAAAGCTATGACGCCGCGGCGCTGATGCTGCTGGCCATGCAGGCGGCCGGCTCTTCGGATCCGTCGGTCTACAAGGACAAGGTCATGGAGGTCGCCAATGCCCCCGGCGAGCCGATCCTGCCCGGCGAACTGGCCAAGGCGCTCGAGATCCTGGCCCAGGGCGGCGACGTCGATTACATCGGCGCCACGGCCGTCGAGCTGATCGGCGGCGGCGAGAGCGCCGGCAATTACCGCCAGATCGAGGTCAAGGACGGCGCCATTTCCACCGTGAAATACCGCTGACCTGTCGTCATCGCGCAAATCAGGGGTCCGGGCCTTGCGCCCGGGCCGCTTCGACGCATAGACGCCGGAAAACGGCGCATTGGGGGATGCGGGGATGGTGACATGATCGTTGTCGAGGATCTGCACAAGCATTTCGGGGGCTTTCATGCCGTGGACGGGGCGGACCTGACCATCGGCAAGGGCACGATCACCGGTCTGATCGGGCCCAATGGCGCGGGCAAGACCACGCTGTTCAACGTCATTGCCGGGGTGTTGGAACCGACCAGCGGACGGGTGACGATGGACGGCGAGGACATCACCGGCCTGCCGCCGCACGACCTGTTCCACAAGGGGCTGCTGCGGACCTTCCAGATCGCCCATGAATTCCATTCGATGACCTGCCGCGAGAACCTGATGATGGTGCCCGGCGGGCAGAGCGGCGAGACGCTGTGGAACACCTGGTTCGGGCGCAAGCGCATCGCCGACGAGGAACGCGCGCTGCGGGCCAAGGCCGACGAGGTGCTGGAATTCCTGACCATCGAACACCTGGCCGATCACAAGGCGGGCCAGGTTTCGGGCGGGCAGAAGAAGCTGCTGGAGCTGGGGCGGACGATGATGGTGGATGCCCGGATCGTGTTCCTCGACGAGGTCGGCGCGGGGGTGAACCGGACGCTTTTGAACACCATCGGGGACGCAATCCTGCGGCTGAATGCCGAGCGGGGATATACCTTCGTGGTGATCGAACACGACATGGATTTCATCGGCCGGCTTTGCGACCCGGTGATCTGCATGGCCGAGGGCAAGGTGCTGGCCGAGGGCACGCTGGACGAGATCAAGGCCAACGAGCAGGTGATCGAGGCCTATCTTGGCACCGGGCTCAAGAACAAGGCCGCCGTAGGCGCGGGCTGAGGGGGCGGGATTGGGTATTTTTGCCAAGAAGAAGACAGGGGCGCGGCCATGAGCGGCGGGCCCTATGACGATCGGGGCAACAAGGACCGGTCGATTGCCAACCCCAGGGGCGCCGGCACGCTGGTCGCCCGGCCGGGGACCGGGGCGGCGCGCAACAGCGGCGAGGCCTTCCTGATCGGTGACACGATGACCGGGGGCTATGGCGCCGGGCCGGACATCCTGCACGATTGCACGGTGGCGGTGAACCGGGGCGAGATCGCGGTGATCGTCGGGCCCAACGGCGCGGGCAAGTCGACGGCGATGAAGGCGATCTTTGGCATGCTGGACGTGCGGTCGGGGTCGGTGCGGCTGGATGGGCAGGACATCACCGATCTCAGCCCGCAGGACCGGGTGGTGCATGGCATGGGTTTCGTGCCGCAGACGTCGAACATCTTTACCTCGCTGACCGTCGAGGAGAACCTGGAGATGGGGGCCTTTATCCGGCGGGACGATTTCGCGGGGACGATGGCGCAGGTCTATGACCTGTTCCCGATCCTGAAGGAAAAGCGCAACCAGCCGGCGGGCGAATTGTCGGGCGGGCAGCGCCAGCAGGTGGCCGTGGGCCGGGCGCTGATGACCGAGCCCAAGGTGCTGATGCTGGACGAGCCGACAGCCGGGGTCAGCCCGATCGTGATGGACGAATTGTTCGACCGGATCATCGAGGTGGCGCGGACCGGCATTCCGATCCTGATGGTCGAGCAGAACGCGCGCCAGGCGCTGGAGATCGCCGACCGGGGATACGTGCTGGTGCAGGGGCGCAATGCCTATACCGGGACGGGCAAGGAATTGCTGGAGGATGACGAGGTGCGGCGGAGTTTCCTGGGCGGATGATCGGACGGTTGCAGAGGAGCGGCGGGGTCAACCCCGCCCTACGCGCCCCGCTGGCGAGACAGGACAGGCCGGGCCAGGTGTTTGGCGGCGGGGTTCGTGCCTGCGGCCCAGGCGGGGGCATTTGCCGGGCGGCGCCGGTGGTGGCGCAGGGGCCAGGCGGGCGCCGGGGGCCAAGGGCCCGTGAGGCGGCCGAGAGCCTGGGGCGGCTGGACGCGCCGGGCGTCGGTGGCGGGGAACGCCGGCGTGACGACGGGAGGATGTTCGGGAAAATGCGAAGCCCTGGAATGATGGCGCCATTGAAGCCGATGGCCGGCGACCTGTGGGGGCGGTGATGGTGGATTTTCTCAATGCCCTGGTGGCCTTTGCCAATTTCGTGTTCATCCCGGCCATGGCCTATGGCTCGCAGCTGGCGCTTGGCGCGCTGGGGGTGACGCTGATCTATGGCATCCTGCGGTTTTCCAACTTTGCCCATGGCGACACAATGGCCTTTGGCACGATGGTCACGATCCTGGTCACCTGGTGGCTGCAATCGCTGGGTGTCAGTTTCGGCCCCCTGCCCACCGCCCTCTTGGCCCTGCCCCTGGGCATCCTGGGCTGCATGGGACTGGTCCTGCTGACCGATCGCATGGTCTATCGGTTCTACCGCGAACAACGGGCCAAGCCGGTCATCCTGGTCATCGTGTCGATGGGCGTGATGTTCATCTACAACGGCCTGGTGCGCTTCATCATCGGCCCCGATGACCAGCGCTTTGCCGATGGCGAGCGGTTCATCATCTCGGCCCGGACCTTCAAGGAGATGACCGGCCTGCGCGAGGGCCTGGCCTTCAAGACCACCCAGGGCATCACCATCGTCACGGCCGTCATCGTCGTGGCCCTGCTGTTCTGGTTCCTCAACCGCACGCGGACGGGCAAGTCGATGCGGGCCTATTCCGACAACGAGGACCTGGCCCTGCTGTCGGGCATCAACCCCGAGCGGGTGGTGACCTATACCTGGATGATCGTCGCGGCCCTGGCCACGGTGGCCGGCGTGCTGTACGGGCTCGACAAGTCCTACAAGCCCTTCGTCTATTTCCAGCTGCTGTTGCCGATCTTTGCCTCGGCCATCGTCGGCGGGCTGGGATCGCCGCTGGGGGCCATTGCCGGGGGCTTCATCATCGCCTTTTCCGAGGTGACCATCACCTATGCCTGGAAGAAGGTGCTGACCTACCTGATGCCCGGTCCGCTGGATCCCGACGGGTTGGTCCAGCTGCTGAGCACCGATTACAAGTTCGCCGTGAGCTTCATGATCCTGCTGATCGTGCTGCTGTTCCGGCCGACGGGTCTATTCCGGGGGAAATCGGTATGAACGGACCGGTCAAGAACGTGCTGCTCTTTGCCATGGTCGGGGCGATGATCCTGCTGACCGGGGTGACCCAGAGCTGGAACTCGGCCCTGCTGATCCTGAACATGGGGCTGGTGTCGGCCGTGATGGCCATTGGCGTGAACCTGCAATGGGGCTTTGCCGGGCTGTTCAACGTGGGTGTCATGGGTTTTGTCGCGCTCGGCGGGCTGGCCACGGTGCTGGTGTCGATGCCCCCGGTGGGCCCGGCCTGGTCGGCCGGCGGGCTGGGTGTGCTGGCCGCCTTTGCGCTGGGGGCGGCGACCATCGTCGCCGCGATCCAGGCCTGGCGCCGGCTGGACGGCGGGCGCATGCGCGCGCTGGTCGTGGCGGCCGTTCTGGTAGTCGGGTTCTTCCTGTTCCGGGCGGTCTTTGATCCGGCCGTCGGCGCCGTCGAGGCGGTCAACCCGGCGGCCACGGGCTATCTCGGCGGCCTGGGCCTGCCGGTGCTGCTGGCCTGGCCGGTGGGCGGACTGCTGGCGGCCGGGGCGGCCTGGCTGATCGGCAAGACGGCCCTGGGCTTGCGGTCGGATTACCTGGCCATTGCCACGCTGGGCATCGCCGAGATCATCATTTCCGTGATGAAGAACGAGGACTGGCTGGCCCGAGGCGTCAAGAACGTCGTCGGCCTGCCCCGGCCAGTGCCCTACGAGATCGACCTGCAGAACGATGCGGGCTTTGTCGAAGGCGCCGCCGGGCTGGGGCTGGACCCGGTCACCGCCTCGACGCTTTATGTCAAGTTGGGCTATACCGGGCTGTTCCTGGTGGTGCTGGTCGTGCTGCTGACCCTGGCGCAGCTGGCGCTCAAGAGCCCCTGGGGCCGGATGATGCGCGCGATCCGCGACAACGAGGTCGCGGCCGAGGCCATGGGCAAGGATGTCACCCGGCGCCACCTGCAGATCTTTGTTCTGGGCTCGGCCATCTGCGGGCTGGCCGGGGCGATGATGACCACGCTGGACGGCCAGCTGACCCCGGGCACCTACCAGCCCCTGCGGTTCACCTTCCTGATCTGGGTGATGGTCATCGTCGGCGGGTCGGGCAACAATTTCGGGGCCGTGCTGGGCGGGTTGCTGATCTGGTTCCTCTGGGTCCAGGTCGAGCCGATCGGGCTGTTCGTGCTGCAGGTGCTGACCTCGGGCATGGCCGAGGACAATGCCCTGCGCATCCATCTGCTGGACAGCGCGGCGCATATGCGGCTGCTGTCGATGGGCGTGATCCTCCTGGTCGTGCTGCGGTTCAGCCCGCGCGGGCTGATGCCCGAACGCTAGGATCCGGGGGGAACCAGGTTGCGGATGGCCATGCGGCGCACAAGATTATTCGACGAATAATCTCGTGCCCGCACCGCGTGTTCGCCGGGCCGGTCAGCGCCCGCGAAAGAGCCCGCCCAGGACGCCGCGCACGATGCGCCGGCCGGTGGTTCCGGTCAGCTCCTTGCGCACCATGCGGATCATCTCGTCGCCGAAACTGTCCGGCGCGCGCATGGACCGCGACGTCGACCGCCCCACCCGGGACCCGCTGTAGCGCCGCGCGGCGTTGAATTCCCGTGCCGCGCTGGCCGCACCCGCGGCCTGTTCGCCAGCCGGCTCCTCCGCCGCCCGTTCGGCCGCCTCAGCCGCGCCGGCCGCGGCCTCGGCCCTCTCCTGCAAGACCTCGTAGGCCGAGCGGCGGTCCACCGCCGTGGCATATTTCGCGCCCAGGTCCGACGCCGCCAGGATGGCCGCCCGGGCCGCCGCGTCCAGCGGGCCCAGCTGCGACGACGGCGGCCGGATCAGCGTGCGCTCGACGATCCCCGGCACGCCCTTCTTCTGCAGCATCGAGGTCACCGCCTCGCCGGTGCCCACGTCGCGGATCGCCTCTTCGGTGGAAAACCGCGGGTTCTCGCGATAGGTCTCGGCCGCCAGTTTCAGCGCCTTGCGATCCCGCGCGGTAAAGGCCCGCAGCGCGTGCTGCACCCGGTTGCCCAGCTGGCCCAGCACGTCCTCGGGCACGTCGGCCGGGTTCTGGGTGATGAAATAGACGCCCACCCCCTTGGACCGGATCAGGCGGGCGACCTGTTCAACCTTGTCCACCAGCGCCTTGGGCGCATCGTCGAACAGCAGATGCGCCTCGTCGAAGAAGAACACCAGCCGCGGCTTGTCGGGGTCGCCCACCTCGGGCAGCTCTTCGAACAATTCACTCAGCAGCCACAACAGGAAGGTTGCATAGAGCCGGGGCGATCCCATCAACCGGTCGGCCGCCAGGATGTTGACCTGGCCGCGCCCATCCGGCGCCCTGCGCATCAGGTCGCCCAGGTCCAGCGCCGGTTCCCCGAAGAACTGCGCGCCGCCCTGGTTTTCCAGCACCATCAGCCGGCGCTGGATCGCGCCGATCGAGGCCGTCGAGATATTGCCGTAGCGCAGCGACAGGTCGGCCCGGTTCTCGCCCAGCCAGACCAGCAGGGCCTGCAGATCCTTGAGATCCAGCAGCGCCATGCCGCCCTCGTCGGCCAGCCGGAAGGCAATGTTCAGGATGCCCTCCTGAGCCTCGGTCAATTCGAGCAGGCGCGCCAGCAGCAGCGGGCCCATCTCGGCCAGGGTGGTGCGCACCGGATGGCCCTGTTCGCCGAAGAGATCCCAGAAACAGACCGGGAAGGCGCTGTAGGCGAAATCGTCAAAGCCGATGGTCGCCGCGCGTTCGGTGAAGGGCCCGTGCAGCTTGGCTGCCGCAGATCCCGCCGCCGCCAGGCCCGACAGGTCGCCCTTGACGTCCGACACCACCACCGGCACGCCCGCGGCCGAAAAGCCCTCGGCCAGGATCTGCAGCGTGACGGTCTTGCCCGTGCCCGTGGCCCCGGCAATCAGCCCGTGCCGATTGGCGTATTTCAGAGCAAGATGTTGTTTTTCCTTATATTCCGGGCCACCGCCGCCCAGAAAGATCGCTTGGTCCATGAGTGTCGTCCGAGGCTTGCCAGAGGGTACGGCCCCAACCATACAAAGTTAACCTTTGCCTGCGATAGTCTCATCTGTTCGCCGGTGCATGCCGGCGGATGAACTTCCTCCCTGTCAGACTGGCCGTGCCTTCGGGCACGGCTTTTTTTGTCGGCGCCCCTGAAGCCGCCGAAAATCCCGTTTCCGCACGCCCAGGTGCCCCGATGTCGGGGGCACGTTTTTTGCGGCCCTGATTTTTGTGGCCCGGCAACGACGCTTGCGGCGATGGGCTGCCGAAATCCCGCGCGATGCCTTTCGCCCGCCGGCCGGACCGCCTACATCGGAGGAAACAGCAAGGTAGGGCGTGATCATGACCATGGAACACGGCGATCCCGGATTTGGCCGCCTGGCGCGGAACGGCTGCCTGGGCTTGGCGGCCCTGAACGGCGCGGCGCTGATCGCCGTGCTCAGCGCGATGCCGGCCTATTCGGGCGACAATTACATCGACGGGGTGACCTGCGCCATCAAGGACTGGACCGCCGGCGCCGGGCTGGCCCTGCTGGCCTGGGCCGCGACGCTGGCCGCCGGCTACATGCGCCAGACCGGGGCCGCGGCCCGCCACCGCCCGGCGATCCTGGCGGCAATCGTGCTGGGCGTCGGCGCGCTCGGCTGCTTTGTCTGGGGCGGTTTCACGCTGGCCGGGGCCATCGACGCCAGCGGGTGACCGCCGTCGCCTCTTCCCCGTGGCGACCCGTCCGACATCGCGCCCGAAATCCGGGCGCTGCATCTGCGTAACCGGCGTGCCGCAGAGCAGCGGGCTTTAGCTATTGACGCTTGTCACAGGCTTTCGTAACGTTCCGGCATAACTAAGTCGGCCGGTCCGACGGGGAGAAAACATAATGAAAAGGGGACCTTCGTGGTCCTCTTTTCACATTCTGGCCGCCGCCCCATCCTACCGCCCCCGCCCGGCCCTTGCGCCCTGCCCCGATTGGCCACACGGCTCGTGCCGGCGCCGGAAACGGCCCGCGCCGCCCGCCCCCACCACGCCAGCCCGCAGGGCCAGCCACCCCCGATTTCCGCCCGCCCCGGCGGCCGTCGGACAGGCCCGGCGAAACCGGGGAAAAATCCAGCGACGGCCGCTGACACCGGGTCACGGCCATGCTAGATCACCACCAAACCGACAACAGACATTCACGAGGCTTGCATGTCGAGATCCCTGACCGCGCTGTCGCTGACAGCCCTGATCCTGATGGCCGGTTCGGCCATGGCCCAGGACACGGACACGGCCACCGAAACCGCCGAACCCCCGGCGACCGAGGTCCCCGCCACCGACGCGCCGGCCACCGACGCGGCACCGGCCACCGAGGCCCCGGCCGATGCCCCCGCCGCCCAGGACCCGGGTCTGGACATGGGCCAGCCCGTCCAGGAAGGACCGGCCCCGGGCCAGCGCTATGTCAAGGACAGCTTTGGCGACTGGAACCTGGCCTGCATCAAGACCGATGCGGAAACCGACCCCTGCTCGCTGGTGCAGGTCCTGGTCGATGAAACCGACAACCCGGTGGCCGAGGTCTCGCTGTTCCGGCTGGCCGGTGGCCAGGCCGCAGCCGGTGCCACGGTCATCGTGCCGCTGGAAACCTTCCTGCCGGGCCAGCTGACCATCGCCGTCGATGGCGGCAATGCCAAGCGCTACAACTACCAGTTCTGCAACCAGATTGGCTGTGTCGCCCAGATCGGCCTGACCCAGGCGGATGTCGATGCCTTCAAGGCCGGCCGCGAAGCCACCGTGCGCATCGTGCCCGCCCCGGCGCCCGACCGGCCGATCACGCTGACCATGTCGCTGTCGGGCTTCACCGCCGGCTATGACGTGGTCGACGTGGTGACCAACCAGTAACCACTGGCAAGACAAAAGGCGGTGGGCCGGATCAGATCCGGCGCACCGCCAGCACGGCGTTCAGCCCGCCGAAGGCAAAGGCATTGGACAGGGCATATTCGACACGGGCCTCGCGGGCCTCGTTCGGCACCACGTCCAGCGCGCATTCGGGATCGGCCTCTTCATAGCCGATCGTTGGCGCGATCACCCCATCCCGCACCGCCATGATACAGGCCAGCAGCTCGACGGCACCGGTGCCGCCGATCAGGTGGCCGTGCATCGACTTGGTCGACGAGATCATCAGGTTGTCGGCATGCGGCCCGAAGACATCGGCCACGGCGGCGCATTCGGTCTTGTCATTGGCCGCCGTGCCGGTGCCGTGGGCGTTGACATACCCCACCATGTCGCCGTCGATCCCGGCATCCTTGAGCGCTCCGGCCATCGCCCGCGACGCGCCCTGTTTCGAGGGCATGACGATATCGGCCGCATCCGAGGACATGGCCTGGCCCACGACTTCGCACAGGATCTCGGCGCCCCGCGCCCGGGCGTGGTCATAGTCTTCGAAGACGAAGATCCCCGCGCCCTCGCCCTGGACCATGCCGTTGCGATTGGCACTGAACGGGCGGCAGGCATCCTTGGACATGACCCGCAGGCCTTCCCAGGCCTTGACGCCGCCGAAGCACAACATGCTTTCCGCCCCGCCGGTGATCATCGCCGGAGCCATGCCCCGGCGGACCATGTCAAAGGCCAGGGCCATGGCATGGTTCGACGAGGCGCAGGCCGTCGACACGGTGAACGACGGGCCCTTGAGGTTGTATTCCATCGACACGTGGCTGGCCGCCGCGTTGTTCATCAGCTTGGGCACGACAAAGGGATGCACCCGGTTCTTGCCGTCCTCGTAGACCGAGCGGTAATTGTCGTCCCAGGTGCTGACCCCGCCGCCGGCTGTGCCCAGCACGACCCCCGACCGCGCGGCATCGTCGCCGACAAAGGTCATGCCCGACTGGGCAATCGCCTCTTGCGCCGCAAAGAGCGTGAACTGGGTGAACCGGTCATACAGCGCCATCTGCTGGCGGTTGAACCGGCCCTCGGCCTCAAAGCCGCGCACCTGGCCGCCGATCTGGATGGCCAGGCGCTCGACATCACGAAACTCCAGCTGGCCGATGCCGCAGCGCCCCTCCCGCATGGCCTCCAGCGTTTCGTCGACCGAATGCCCCAGCGCGTTGATGGTGCCGGCGCCGGTGATCACGACCCGTTTCATGCGTTCCTACCCGTCATGGCCAAGGTTACGACTGGTCGGCGATCAGCGCCTGGACGCCGGCGACGATGGCAGCCACGTTGGAAATGTCGAAATCGCTCTGCGTCGGCTCGTTGGCGTTGAACGGCACCGAGATGTCGAATTCCTCCTCGATGGCGAAGATGCTTTCGACCAGGCCCAGGCTGTCGATGCCCAGGTCGTCCAGCGTGCTTTCGGGCGTGACGTCCGACGGTTCCAGAACCGCCTGTTCCGCAATGATGCGGATGACCCGATCCTCGATGCTCATGCCTGCCCCCCGTTCGGTCCGGCCCACTTCGGGGCTGACTTAATCCTTCGAGGACGGCTTGAAAACCGCCTTTTGCAGTTCGGCGAAATCGGTCATCAGCCGGGGCAGCCGGCGCAGGGCCTTGTACATGGCCACCTGGGTATCCATGCGCGTGGCCGGATAGCCCATCACGACCCGGCCCGCCGGGATGTTGCCGGTGATTTTGGTCGCCCCGGCGGCCACGACGCCATCGCCGATGAAGATGTTGTCGGCGGCGCCGACCTGGCCGCCCAGCACGACATTGTTGCCCACCCGGCAGGACCCGGCCAGCCCGACCTGGCCGCACAGCAGCGTGTCATGGCCGACCGTCACGTTGTGGCCGACCTGCACGAGGTTATCCAGCTTGGTGCCGTTGCCGATCCGCGTGGGCCGGATGGTGCCGCTGTCGACGGAGGTGTTGCTGCCGACCTCGACGTCATCGCCGATCTCGACCCCGCCCAGGGAATGGATGCGCAGATAGGCCTGTTCGGCGGCCTGGGCCTCGCCCGCGCCGAATTCCTCGCGGGCCGCTTCGACGGCCGATTTCTCGGGCGTGACGAAGGAAAAGCCGTCGCCGCCGATCCGCGCGCCCGGCTGGGCGACGAAGCGTGCGCCGATCCGCACCCGCGCGCCCAGGCTGACCTGTTCGCGCAGCAGGGCATCCGGGCCCAGCTGGGCATCGGTGCCGATGTAACATTGCGGGCCGATGACCGACCGCGCGCCGATCCGGGCCCCTGCGGCCACCACGGTGAACGGCCCGATGGACACGTCCTCGCCGATCTCGGCGGTGGGATCGACCAGCGCCTGGGGATGGATGCCCGGTGCAAAGCCCTGGCCCGGGTCGAACACCCGGGTCAGCCCGGCCATGGCCACCCGCGCCCGGGGCGGCAGGATCGCGGCCTTCAGGCCCATGGCCTGCCAGTCGGCGCCGGGCCACAGGATCGCGGCCTGCGCCGCGCTGCCGTCCAGTGCTTCGGCATATTTGGGCGACATGGCCAGGGCCAGCGCATCCGCGCCGGCCGCGCCCGGTTCGGCCGCATGGGTGATTTCAACGCTCGCGTCGCCCTCGATGGGCAGCCCCAGCGCCGCCGCGATGTCTCCGACCTTGTGTGCCATGTGCCACCCGTTCCGAATTGCTGAATTCGTCTTGGGTCTTAGCTGCCTTGGGCCTGCAGAACCACCCCCTGTGCCGCAAGCGCATCCCAGATCCGCCCGTCGCGGCCATACATGTCGCGGCGGTATTCGATCACCCCGCGGTCATTGGCAAAGGCAGTACGGTAGACGATATGCACCGGGATCTTCTGTTCGAGCACGACCTTGGTTTCGCGCCCGGTGTCCAGGATCGCGTGGAACGCGCCTTCGGGGTCGGCCTCTTGCCGGGCCAGAAGCGTATAGGCGAAATCGAACGGCTGGGCCAGGCGGATGCAGCCATGGGAAAAGGCCCGCACCTCGCGGTCGAACAGGGCCTTTTGCGGCGTGTCGTGCAGGTAGATGTTGTACTTGTTGGGGAACATGAACTTGACCAGCCCCAGCGCATTGCTCTTGGACGGCGGCTGGCGCATCGAGAACGGGAAGGACCGGGCCGAATAGGCCGCGAAGTTCACCGCCCCGCGGTTGACCTTGCGCCCGCGGCTGTCGGTGATTTCCAGGTGCCGCACGGCGTTGGGATTGCGTTGCAGCGCCGGCAGGTATTCCTTGGTGATGATCGACCGCGGGACGTACCAGCTGGGGTTGATCACCATGTGCTCCATCTCGTCCGAGAATTCGGGGCTGCGGCGATCGCCGGAATTGGCCCCGATGACCGAGCGGGTGACAAAGGTCAGCTTGCCGTCGTCAATCACCTTGGCCGTGAAATCGGTCAGGTTCACCCAGATGTGGCGCTGGCCCCGGGGCATGTTGGTCCAGCGTTCGCGTTCCATCGCGACCACCACCGATTGCAGCCGGTCTTCCATCGACACGTTGATCTCGCGGATCGTGTCGCCCCCGGCCACGCCGTCTTCGGTCAGCCCATGGGCCGCCTGGAACTGCTGCACGGCGGCTTTCATCCGCGCGTCGTAATCGCGCGAGAGCGAGCGGTCGAGGTAGCCCATGCGCACCAGCCGGTCGCGCAATGCGACAACGGCCGTACCCGACTGGCCCGGTTCAAGCTTGCCGGACGGCACGGTCGCCCCCCAGCCGCCGGCGTCGATCTGCTGTTCATAGATCAGTTTCTGTTTCATCAGCGCGCGGTATTCCGGCGTGTCCGGCGCCAGCGTGCGGAAAAAGGCCGCCGGATCCATCTGCACGAATTGCGTCAGATAGGTCATACGGTCGCGATAGGGCACGACGCGCTTGATCTCGCTGTCCACCCGCCCCGGTTCCAGCACGCCGAATTCCAGGTTGGCGGCATATTCGACCAGAACGGCGCTGAGCTCGGCCTCGACCCGGGCGATATCGGCCATGGTCCGCGCCGCGCCCATCCGCGCCTTGAGCCCGATCGTGTCGTACCGCCCGGCCGGCAGCCCGTGCAGCGGCGCGCGGGCCAGCGCATCGAACAGGGCAGCCCGACGCGCACGGTCGGATTCGGCCGATCCGGTCCAGATCGGCTGGTAGCCATTCGACCGATAGAACGCCCCGACGCCATCTTCCTCGGCGGAAGCCGCGGCCAGCACCTGTTGGAAAGCGGTCACTTGCTGGGCCGACACAGAGGCCGGAGCAAGGCAGACAGCAAGGGCGGCGGCGGCGCAGAGGCTGCGGATTGCGGGGATCAATGGCTTTGGCATCATGTCGAGGACCTGACCTGAAACGTATGAATTAACTGTGAAAAGCGTGGGAATGCGCGGCACTCTTGTCCATTCACATATTGGTAAGGTTAATCTGCGTCTCATGATCGCCACGAATTTCGGTGATTCTGTGGCCAACCGGCAACAGTGCCCAGGTGTTGCGCGAGAACTTGCCGAAAAACCGTGACACATAAAGTTCAAACCACTCGCGGCTTGGTCGCAACGCGCAAGCGTGGCATAAGTTCCCCGTCACTTGTGGGGATGAGTGAAAACAGAGAATGCCTGCGTAACATCGCAGGCGGGCAGAAAAAGCGTACGGGACGACGCAGGACATGAATCAATCGAGCTCAGCGGGTATCTCCCGCCGTGCCCTTCTTGGGGCATTCGCAGCTACGGCCATAACGGCCGCACCGACTTACGCAAACGCAGCAGGCTTCCTTCGTGGCGGCGGAGACATCCGAAGGCTTCAGATGTATTCCGGGCGCACCGGTGAGCGGATCGACATGATCTACTGGATCGAAGGCACCTACATCAAGGACGCGCTCACCGAGATCACGCATTTCATGCGCGACTGGCGGAACGACAAGCACCTGACCATCGACAGCCGGACTGTCGACATCATGGCCGCCGCACATAACCTGATGGACATCAACGAACCCTACATGCTGCTCTCGGGCTATCGCAGCCCCGAGACCAACGCGATGCTGCGCCGCCGGTCGTCCGGTGTCGCCAAGAACTCGCTGCACATGAAGGGCCAGGCCGCCGATCTGCGGCTGAGCTCGCGCTCGGTCAGCCAGATGGCCCGTGCCGCCCAGGCCTGCCATGGCGGCGGGGTCGGCCGGTACTCGCGGTCGGATTTCGTGCACATGGATTGCGGCCCGGTCCGCACCTGGGGCGGCTGAGCCCCGGGGCCCTCTCGGGCCCTACCCCTGTCAGTCATACGGGCGCCCGGCGCCCTGTCTTACAACGTGATCAGGCGGCACCGGCCGCCTGGGTGGATACGTTTTGAACGACACCATCGGGGCCACCCTTCGTCCCGTGGTGAGACTTGGCCCTGGCATGTGACGCGCTCTGTCCCGATTGCGCAAATGTCAGGGCCTGTTTTTTTCACGATCATCGGGACAACAGCCACAGGGCGGACCGGAAGGCCCGCCCTTTTTGCTTGTTGGCTCTGGCCGCCCGCAAGGCGGACCGCATGTCACCGTGTTGGCTCTGGCCGCCCGCAACGCAGGCCGCGTGTCAGGCCGCCAGTTCGACGGCGGCCCGGGCCAGTTTCTCGATCTCGTCCCATTGGCCGGCCTCGACCATCGCCGCCGGCGCAACCCAGCTGCCACCGGCGCACAGCACGTTGGACAGGCCCAGGTAATCATTGAGGTTTCCGGTCGACACGCCGCCTGTCGGGCAGAAGGAAATCTGCGGCAGCGGCCCGCCGATGGCCTTCAGCGCCTTGGCTCCGCCCGAAGCTTCGGCGGGGAAGAACTTCATCACATCATAGCCCCGCTCAAGCAGGCGCATCGCCTCGGACGCTGTGGCAGCCCCCGGCAGCAACGGCAGGTCTTCGTCCTCGCAGGCCTGCAACAGCGCATCCGTCGCGCCGGGCGACACGCCGAACTTGGCCCCGGCCGCCTTGGCCGCGCGCACATCGGCCGGCGTCACAAGCGTGCCGGCGCCAACCACGCCGCCTTCGACCTCGGCCATGGCCCGGATCGCGTCCAGCGCGGCGGGCGTGCGCAGCGTGACCTCGAGCGCGGGCAGCCCGCCGGCGACCAGCGCCCGGGCCAGCGACGCGGCCGAGCCCGCATCGTCGATCACCAGAACGGGGACAACGGGGGCGAGCAGGCAGATCTCGCGGCTTTTCTTGCTGGCGTCCTGTGGGGTCATGCAGTGATCTCCGAGAAAATGGTGGCCCCGGTCGAGGCGGTGCCGACAGTATTGCGGAACATGGCGAAAAGTTCACGCCCCGTCCCCGATTGAACGCCGGACAGATCGGCCTCGGCATTGGGGCGGTCCAGCACGCCGTCGGTCAGGATTTCCAGCGTGCCGGCCTTGGCATCGACGCGTACGAGGTCGCCGTCGGCCAGCTTGGCAATCGGCCCGCCGTCCAGCGCCTCGGGCGAGACATGGATCGCGGCCGGCACCTTGCCCGAAGCGCCGGACATCCGACCATCGGTGACCAGCGCGACCTTCTGGCCCCGGCCCTGCAGGATCGACAGCAGCGGGGTCAGCGAATGCAGCTCGGGCATGCCATTGGCCTTGGGCCCCTGGAACCGCACGACGACAATGACATCGCCGGTGAACTCGCCGGCCTTGAACGCGGTCTTGACCTCTTCCTGGTCGTGGAAGACGCGCACAGGTGCTTCGACCACCTGGTGTTCCTCGGCCACGGCCGAGACCTTCATCACCCCAACGCCCATCGACCCGGTCAGGCGGCGCAGACCGCCGGTGGCCTGGAACGGCTCGGAGGCGGGGCGCAGGATCTTGTCGTTGAGGCTTTCGCCCGAGCCCGGCTGCCAGGTCAGCGCGCCGTCGATCAGCTTGGGCTCGGCGGTATAATGGTTCAGCCCGTCACCGGCCACCGTGCGGGTATCATCATGCAACAGGCCTTCGGTCAGCAGCGAGCCGATCATGTAGCCCAGCCCGCCGGCCGCATGGAAATGGTTCACGTCGGCCAGGCCGTTGGGATAGACCCGGGCCATCAGCGGGATTTCTTCGGAGAGTTCGGCGAAATCCTCCCAATCCAGCACGATGCCCCCGGCCCGCGCCATGGCCACCATGTGGATGACCAGGTTGGTCGACCCGCCCGTGGCATGCAGCCCGACGATGCCGTTGACATAGGCCCGCTCGTCCAGGACCTCGCCGACCGGGGTGTAATTGTTGCCAAGCGCCGACAGCGACAGGGCCCGGCGCGCGCCTTCGCGGGTCAGCGCATCGCGCAGCTCGGTGTTGGGATTGACAAAGCTGGCGCCCGGCAGGTGCAGCCCCATGAATTCCATCAGCATCTGGTTGGTATTGGCCGTGCCATAAAAGGTGCAGGTGCCCGGCCCGTGATAAGCGGCCATCTCCGAGGCCATCAGCTCGGCCCGCGTGGCCTCTCCGGCGGCAAATTTCTTGCGCACCTCGGCCTTTTCGTCGTTCGAGATGCCCGAGGTCATCGGCCCGGCCGGCAGGAACACCGCCGGCAGGTGGCCAAAGGCCTGGGCGCCGATCACCAGCCCCGGCACGATCTTGTCGCAGACCCCCAGGTAGACGGCGGCATCGAAGGTGTTGTGCGACAGCGCAACCCCGGTGGCCAAGGCGATCACGTCGCGGGAAAACAGCGACAGCTCCATCCCCGCCTCGCCCTGGGTCACCCCGTCGCACATGGCGGGCACGCCGCCGGCGACCTGGGCCGTGCCGCCGGCCTCGCGTGCGGCCTGGCGGATCAGCTCGGGGAACCGTTCGAACGGCTGGTGAGCCGACAGCATGTCGTTATAGGCGGTGACGATGCCAAGGTTGCCGGCATCGCGGGTGGCCAGCGCGTCCTGGTCGCTGCCCGCCCCGGCATAGGCATGGGCCTGACCCGAGCAGGACAGGTGCGCCCGCGCCGGGCCCTTGTCCCGCGCCGCGCCGATCCGCGCCAGGTAGGCCTCGCGGCTCGGACGGCTGCGCGTCCTGATCCGGTCTGTCACCTTGTCGATCGTGGAATTGAGTGTCATCGTCCGGTTCCTTTCCGCTTCCCTCGCAAGCCGTCGGTTCCTGGGGACTGGCAGCCCTCGCGTTTGCGCTAACATTCTTTTCTCGGCATTTCCAGAGGAAACCGCCCCGACCTCTATGGACGACCGGGTCGGACCGCCGCAGGATGCAGGAAAGAAACCGCGCTGTCATGGTCCTGTTCCATGGCGATGCGATGGAACAGGACCGCCGCTGGCACTATGGCACGGCGGCGCGCCGGAAGACAGGTCGCGTTTCCCGGCCGCCCGATCGCGACACCAGACCACAAACCGCCCCCAGGAAAGGACGCCCCGATGACCCGCATCGTGCAATTGACCGACAGCCACATCACCGCCCGGGGCACCCTGTGGAAGGACCAGGTCGACAATGCCGCGCGGTTGCGCTTGCAGGTCTCGGCGGTCAATGCCCTGGCCCCCGACCTGGTGGTGCATTCGGGCGACCTGGTCGAGATGGGGCCCTTTGCCGAGGGCCCGGCCGAATATGACCATGCCGCCGAGATCCTCGCCGACCTCTCCGCGCCGCTGCGGTTGCTGCCCGGGAACCATGACGGCCGGGCGGCCATGCGCGCGGCCTTTCCCGAGCAGGAATGGCAGGGCGCGCCCTACCTGAATTTCTCGGCGGATCTCGACGGGCTGCACCTTGTCGGGCTGGACAGCGTGGTCGAACGCCAGACCGAAGGCGATTTCCCCCCGGCGCAGGCGGCGTGGCTGGGCGGGGCGCTGGACGACCGGCCGACGCTGATCGTGCTGCACCATCCGCCCTGCCCCATGGGCCTGCCCTTCATGGATGGCTTTCGCTTCGACAACGGCCCGGCGCTGGCCTGCACGATCGCGGGCCACAACGTGCTGCGGCTGGCCTGTGGCCATGTCCATGCGGATGTGGCGGTGCATTGGGCCGGCACGGTCGTCGCCGCGGCGGATGCGGGCAGCGTGCATATCCCGCCCGACATGCCGGCCTTTGACGCCCTGCCCCCCGAAGAGGACCGCCGCGCCGGGATCGAGCCGCTGCGCCTGCGTGTCTTTGACTGGCAGGACGGGCAATTGTCGGTCAAGACGCTGGCCGCCGAACCGCCGGCGGCCTTTGCCGTGATCTGAGCCTAGTCGAGGTAGCGCGCGACGTTGAACAGCGCGGCCTGGCTGGTGGTGCCGTCGATGGTGAACCGCGGCCCCACCGGCAGCGCGGCCAGCCCCAGCCGGCGCAGCCAACGCGAGAACACCCAGGGCACGATGCCGATGACATACCGCGCCCCGGCATCGGCCGCCGTGCGGGCCATCACCTGCATCAGCAGCCCCTGCACATCGTTGCGCCGGCGCGACGGCACGGCATCGGTGATGAACAGGCGCGAGGCCTCCCAGACCAGCGGCAGCACCGGCGCATCCAGAAACAGAACGTCGGACGGAATGCTGTCCAGCAGCCCCCGCTGGGCGTCGCGCAGCATGTAGGAATAGATGCCACAACCGGCCGTCGTCGGCAGCAGGCGCACCCCGCCCATGATCTCGCCGTATTCATGCACGATGATCCAGCGGCATTGCGGCGTGTCGTATTGGTCGAATTCCATGCCGTCCGTGTTGGGCAGATCCCAGTGCAGACGGTCGATGAAGGTCTCCTTGCGGGCCCGAAGGTACTTGACCAGCAGGTTGCCATGGTCGCCGACGGTCTCGAAAGACAGCGTCGTGGCCTTGAGCTGACCCTGAGATTGTCGGTCCTGGAGACGGGCCAGCGAGGGGGTCGGGGCCTGTTCGGCCAGGGGGCCGGACTCGTCAGCGGGGGCGAGTTCGGGAAATGCACGCGTCGCGGAATCGGACGCCAGGGTCGAACGGGTGTGTTTCACTGCCGTCTCTCATTTCACGTATTTGAAACGACACTGCCGCCAGAGCGAACTCCATGTCCACCCGTTTTCGGCACAAACCCGCTGCAATCCAGACGATTGTTAATAAAACGTGCACCGGAAGACACAACTTCAGGTTCGGCGGTTTCCGGACCGCCGAAGGTTTTGCCATTGCACCAAGACACTTGGCGAAGCTTTTGACCTTACGTCACAATTCGTCCTCGTAGTTGGGCGTCAGGTCGAGATCTACGAAGAAGGTCGTGCCCTCGCCCAGCTTGCTCACATAGTCGATGCTGCCGCCGTGGTGGTGTACGATCTGGCGCGAGATGTTCATGCCAAGCCCGGTTCCGCCGACACTGCGTTGATCGGAACTGTCGACCTGGGTGAACTTGTCGAAAACCTTGCCCCGTGCGCCTTCGGGAATGCCGACGCCACGGTCCTGGACAAAGATTCGCACGCGATTCTTCATCCGGTGGCAGCCGATGCGGACCTCGCCATCCTGGTTCGAGAACTTGATCGCGTTGGACAGGATGTTGGTCAGCACCTGGATCAGGCGCACCTCGTCGCCGCGCACCGGGAATGCGTCATCCTCGGGCACTTCGGCATGCACCGTCACACCGTAATTGTCGGCAAAGCCCTGGTTGGACGCGGCCGCTTCCAGCACCAGCTCGCCCACATCCAGCGTCTTGAACCGGTAGGTCATCTCGCCGGATTCGATGCGCTGCAGGTCGAGGATGTCGTTGATCAGGTCGGCCAGCCGCCCCGAGTTGCGCCCGGCGATGGCCAGGATCGGCTCCATCTTCTCGGGCAGCTTGCCCAGCATCCCCGAATTGATCAGGTCGAGCGAGCCCTTGATCGAGGTCAGCGGCGTGCGCAGCTCGTGGCTGACCGTCGACACGAATTCCGATTTGACCTTGTAGGCCGCCTTGGTCCGGCGGTGTTCCTCGGTCAGCCGATCCAGCTGGCGCAGGTTGGCGCGATAGAGCTGCACGAAGACATAAGAGCAGTCGATGATGAAATAGAGCACAAAGAGCGTGGTGAAGAAATGCAGCCACAGCACGGAATCGAGCGGCGGCCGCACGCGGATGATGTCGAGCAAGGCGATCGACAGGAAGGTCACGCCGTAGATGATCAGCCGCAGGATCAGCGCCTGGATCACCTGGTGATTGTTCATCGCGGCAAAGAGCGCGGCGGCAAAGAGGAAGAACAGCGGGGTGAAATGCTCGCCGACCGGCTGTTGCAGGGCCAGCCCGAAGACAAAGGCGCAGATGGCCGTGGCGCTGAGCACCGTGTTGGCCATGGTCCACCACAGGTAGCGCCGGGCCCGGTCGGGCTGGGCGTTGGTCGTGTCCCAGTTCGAGACGCGAAAGGCCATGACATGGTCGACCACCTCGGTCGCCAGCACGGCCGCATAGGTCGAAAAGGCAATCGAGGCATTGTAATAGGACGCGGCCAGCACGGTCGCGGCAAAGAAGATCGCCTGCCGCTGCCAGACCAGCTTGCGGGTGATCGTCACGTAGTCGCGCAACTGCTTTTCAAGCCGGCGCGTCCGACCCAGGAGCGCCGGGTCGATGTTCATGTGCTCGATTACGGCCATGTCAGCCTCGTATTGTTTATCGTTACTTGCCGGTCAGTGTGCCCGACCGGCGCGGTGTAAGTTCGCCGCCTTTGTGGCGAATCTTCGGCAAATTCAACAATACGCTGCCGGCGCGGAGCTGCCGTGTCAGTAGCGGTTGAGGGATGGCTCCTCGGTCAGCAGGTCCTTCAGGATCGCCTCGTAGGCCAGCCGGTCGCTGCGCTTGGCATCGGCGCTGCGCGCCCCGCCCCGGCCGAACTTCCTGGCCGTGGTGTTGTCGCCATGCAGCGTGTCCAGCGCGGCGGTTGCCCGGTTCAGGGCAAACAACGCACCCGACCGCGACGTCAGCCGCATCGACACCGGCCCGCCGATTTCCAGCTCGAACGCCACGTCGAAGCGGCGGCTGGCCATCATGGTTGCCAGCATCTGGTTCAGCGAAGGCGCCTTTTCCGGCGTCAGCAGCGCGGCCTTGCCATGGCAGACACTGAGAAAGACACCGTTGCCGCGATAGGACAGGATGTTCTCGGTCTTGCGCGTGAATTTCGACAGAGCCCGCCCGGCTTCCTGCAGCGCCTCGCGGAAATCGGCATTGCTCAGCTCGGCGTGATGGCGTTCGGCATCGACCACCCGGATGGCAACCACATGCGACGTGAACCGCTTGGTCCGGCTCAGCTGCATGACATAGTTGTCGAATTCCGAATAGCCCAGCATGCGCTCGATATCGGGCATGGCCACCGGATCGGACAGCGCGATCATCAGGTTGGAATCGAGTTCCTTCTTCAGCTTGCGTGCCACTTCGACACTGTCCGACGCCCGGGCATGTTCCTGCAGGATCCGCTGGGCCGCCGACAGGCGCGAACGCAGTTCGAAGAAATCGAACGGCTTGGTGACGTAATCCGTGGCGCCGGCGACGAAGCTCTCGTCGATATACTTGCGCTCGGACATGGCCGTCAGCATGACGATGGGAGTCTTGTGATAGCTGCGCAGCCCGCGGATCTCGCGGCACAGCTCGATCCCGTTCATGTGCGGCATCTGGATGTCGAGAAGGAAACAGTCGAACGGCTTCTCCGCCCGTTCGATCTGGCGCAATGCTTCTTCACCCGAATCCGCGATGCTGACCTCGAACAGGCCCAATGCGGACAGGGCCGTCTGAAGCAAGGCCAGGATGTTCTGGTCATCATCCACGGCAAGGATGCGCATTTTCGGCGCGTTGCGGCGCGGCCTTCTGACCCTCTGGTTCGGTATCTGAGCCGACATATCATCGGTTAACGACATGATTCCTGCTAACCCCTATTCTCTGCAGGATCAGACTAGTTAACGATTGCGACCGGAAATGGGCGGGAAATCGACCACCATTCGACCATTGTTGGTAAATGATGTGTTAACGAGCCGCGAAAATTCTTAACGCACGCCCTATATGAAAGCCCGGGATCGGGCGGCGGCAGGCCGCCCGGCACGGTCATCAGGCCTTGACCGGATCGGCGCTTGGGCGTCACCTGTGGGTCACGGGAGAAACGCATGCGCGCCATTGCCACGGTCCTTTTCGCAACGCTCGCCGGCGGGTTTGTCCCCGGCCTTTCGCGCGCCGACGTGCCTGCGGCCTGCGGCGATCCCGCGCTGCGCGATGCCTGCCTGGCCTCCTGTGCCGCGGCCTGCGAGGATGCCGGATTTCTTAAGGAAAACGTGGGATATTGTCTCGATAACGGGATGATCGGGCGCACCGCCGACATGCCCCCGCTGACCGATGCGCCGCAATGCGCCGGCCATTTCGACACCACCGCCATCCCCTCCGACGGGGCCCAAACACCCCCCGATCCGGCCCCGGCCGAGGGCACCGATTGTGCGACGCTCGACCGGTTGTCCGACCGCCGGCGGTGCGAGCTGGCCAAGGTCGCGCCGGCCTGTTCGCCCTCGGTCTCGCAGCTGGTCGGCGAGGCGCAATTGCTGGTCCGGGTCATCGATGACGAGGTCTCGCAATATGGCGATTTGTTGACACGCGACTGGACGGACGTGACGAATCAAGAGCTGCTCTGCGGTTTCACGATCGACGAGCTGGACCAGAATTACGTGGTCGCCACCGAGAACCCAGCCAAGCTGTTGTCGCTCAAGGGCCAGGCCACCGATATCCAGGCCTGCCAGACCCAATGGGAGGTCTTTGTGCGCGACAATGCGGCGACCACCGGGTCGGACCGGCTGGTCGACCAGGTCACCCGCGATGCCGAGGCGCGGCTGGACGCGCTGAAGGGCCAGATCGAGACGATTTCCACCTCGGTCGACACGCTGGAAAACGCGGCCGAGATCATCGTCGGCATCGTCGACCTGCACATCATCTATTGCAACTCTGACGGGCCCCAGGGCGCCGCAGATTAATTCCCCCGCAACCAGACGGAGAGAGACCCAGATGGGCCACCGCTTCCTTCCCCGCCTTCTTGCCAGCCTGGCCATCGGCCTGTGGGGCCTTGGCACCCTGGCGCCCGCCCCGGCCGGCGCCCAGCCTTCGCCCAGCGAAAAGGCCCGCGTGGCCGAGATGGCCGGCGCCATTGCCGAACTGATGTCCTCGCTGGAACAGCGGGCCGCCGATTACCCGGCCTTCCTCGACCAGCTCGACCAGGGGCTGGTCGACATCGAACAGGCCGATGCCAAGGTGGCCGAGCTGATCGAGCAGCTGCAGATGGCCACCCGGCAGATGGAAGACGGGTCGGATTTCGACACGGCCATCGACGATTACAAGCAGCAGACCACCGCGCTGATCGCCGAGGCCGAGGCGTCGAACAACCAGATCATCAAGGCCGAGGTGCCCAACCTGCAGGCCGTGCTGGACGGGCTGGACAGCGATGACGAGGCCCGGGCGCGCACGGTGATCGAGGCGCGCAACCTGATCCGCACGCTCGAGGAAAACCGCGAGGCAATCGCCTTTTTCATCAAGGCCGACAATGTGCAGCGCGCGGCCGATCTGATCCGGGCCAACGTGGTCGATTTCTCCGAGGTCATCGACGCCGGCAAGACCGTGGCCAGCCGCCTGCTGGACGAGACCTCGCCCTGACCATGGCCCGCCCCGTCACCGAAGCACGGCTGGCCGTGGCCGGGCTGGGCGCGCTGCTGATCGCCGGCGGCGGGCTGGGCCTTGTCGTTGCGCTTGGGCTGGTGCCGGCGGCGCCGACCGATCCGACATCGGGCGCGGTTTACCTGCCCGGCCTGCTGGCGCGCAGCCTGGCCGCGCCTTATCCCTTTGCGCTGCTGTCCGGCCTGCTGGCGGTGCCGCTGCACGCGCTCTGGGTGGCCCTGCGCCACGGTGGCCGGGCGGCGGGGGCGGCCTATGACGGTTTTGCCCTCTGGGCCCAGACGCTCTTCACCTCGCTGGGCTTCCTGGGCACGATCATCGGCATATCGCGCGCCGTGGCCGGCCTGGCCCCGGCCATGGCCGCCGGCGCGCCGGACGCGCTGATCGCCGGGCTGTCGACGGCCTTTGACACGACTTTCCTGGGCCTGACCGCGGCCATCCTGCTGCTGGTCTTCCGCAAGCTCCTGTCGCTGGGCGCCGAGGCGCCGGCCCGCCGGGCCGGGCGATGATCCGGCCGGGCGCCATGGGGATCGCGATGACCGATCTCTTCATCTCGGCCAGCGCGGCGCTGATGCTGGTGCTGGCCGTGCTGCGCCCGGACCCGCCCGTCGCCCCGCCGATCCAGGCCGATATCACCGCCTGGTGCACGACCGCCGGCCAACGCCCGGCGCTGCTGGTCGAGACCGACCCGCCGATCCTGGTGCAGGGCCCGGCCGACCTGGCCGCCCTGCCCGGGCGCATGGGCCTTGATCCGCGACTCTTCTATACACTTGCCCTGGCCGGATCGCCCGACCGGCCGCTGCCCGCAAGCTGCCTGGCCTGGGCCACGCGCGACCTGGTCCGCGCCCTGAATGCCGATATCGCCCGGCCCGACCACACCGGGCCGGCGGCGATCTTTTCGCTGGCACCCCTGGCCATAAGCCCGGACGCGCCATGACCGACGAAGACGACACCGCCGCGCTCGACCTGTCGATCGCCTTTTTCAGCGCGGTGCTGATGCTTTTTGCCTTCGTGGCCTTCCAGATGGCCCGCACCCCGCGCCCCGATCCGCCCGCCACGCTGGCCCAGCCCGACATCGCCCGCCCCGTCCAGCCGCCGACCTGGAGCGCCCTGCCCGAGCGCGGATCCTGGGCGGTTTATGACGGCACGCGGCTGACCCTGCTGGATCTCGACGCCATCGCCCGGGGCATGCGCGATCCGCTCGACGCCCATGACAGCGACGACGGGTATCAATCGCTCACCCTGCATGACGGGGCCGATCCCCGGTCGTTCTCGCTGCGCCTGTCCTTCCGGCCCGATGCCCTGCCGGTGCCCTGGCAGCGCGAGGTGGTACAGCCCGGCCCCGATGCGCCCTGTCCGCAAGGTGGCCGGCGCATCCTGCGCAGCTACGTGGCCGCCGACGTGGCCGACGTGACCCCGCTGGCCGCTTATCTCGACCGCTGCGGCCACCAGTTCGCGCCGCTGGTCCTGGCCGAGCCGGGCGACAGCGGGCGGGTGACCGTGCAGATCGGGCTTGGCCCCGGGTCCTATGCCGCCGAGGCGATCTTTCGGTGAGACGGGCGCGGCATCTCCTGGCCCCGCTGGCCGCTTTGACCATGGTTGCCCTGCCCGGCCTGGCCGCGGCGCAATGGGTCCGCACGGGGCTGGAATTCCACGCCCCCGCGCCGCCGCCCGAGCCGGTGGTGGACCGGGCGCGTGTGGCCGAACAACAGGCCCAACGCTGCGAGACCGGGCCGATCCGCTTCGGCGATACGGCGGCCATGCGTGGCCTGCGGGATGGCACGTGGGAGGACCAGACCCGGCGGCTCGCCGCCATCGCCGCCCTGGCCGACCGCGCCGAGACAGCGCGCGAGGCGCTGGCCGAGGCCGACCCCGCCGGCGATGACCCGGCCCTGACCGACCTGCGCCTGCTGACGGCCCTGCAACTGGGCGACAGCCCGGACGTGCCCACCGGCGGCTTGCAGGGCCCGGCCCTCTCGGACCGGCTGTTCTGGCGGACCATGGTCGCAGCCCCCGGGGCCACGCCAAATCTCTGGGCCACGACGCTCCTGCCCGCGCTCGACGCGGCGCTGGCCGCCGATCCGACCAGCTTCCAGGTGCGCGCCTGGCGGGTGATCGGCTGGCTCCGGGCCGATGGCGCGGCGCGGGGCACCTGTGCTGCGCGGATCGCCGATTGGTCCACCCGGCTGCTCGACCTGTCCGAGGCCAGCGCCTGCCCGCTGATGCTGGGCCATGTCGCCCATGCCACCGACCTGGCCATGGGATCGCGGCCGGACACCGATACCGACGCCACCCGCGCCACCTGGCGGCGGTTCGGAGAAGCGCTGTTGGCCGTCGTGGCCGGCCGGCCCGAGGTCGCCGCCCACCAGCGCGCCGCGATCGCGCGGGCCGGCACGCCCTGCGCGGGGCCGCTGGTGGCCGAGCTGGACGCGCTGGCCCGGATCGGGGGGCGGCCATGACCGGGCTAACGCTTCTGCCGGCCGGGGCGGCGGCCCTGGGCCTGGCGCTGCTCGACGGGCGCATCGCCCCGGCGCTGTGGCTGTCGCTGCGGGTCGGGCTGGGTGTCGCGGGCTGGGTCGGCCTGTGGTGGGGCCTGGGCGGATGGCTCGCCGCATCGGGCCGGATGGAGGCGCTGCGGTCCGAAGGCGCCGATGCCCTGGCGGTGAATGCCGGGCTGATGCTGGCCGCGGCCATCCTGCCGGCTCTCGCCCTGGCGATCAGCGCCCGGTGGCACATGACCCGGCCGGCGTCGCTGGGCGCCTGGCACGGGCTGGCCTGGTATGGTGGGCTGGTCCTGCCGCAACTCGGCCAGGCGGGCGACTGGCCAATCGCCTCGCTGGTGCTTGCCACGGGGGCTGCGGCGACGGCCATGGGGCTGGGCGCATTGGCCGGCCGGGGAGGCGCCTGACCATGTTCCGCCTGCGCGGGGTCTCTTACCATCATGCCGCCTCTGCCGGGGCCGACGGGCCAGTGCGCGGGATCGAGATCGACCAACTCGACATCCCGGCGCGCGGGGTGACGGCGATCATCGGGCCGTCGGGGTCGGGCAAGACAACCCTGCTGTCGGTGCTGGCCGGGTTCCTGGCCCCGCGCGTGGCCCCGGATGGCGGGCTGTGGTTCGACGGCGCGGCGATGGGGACCCAGGGCCATCCGCCGGGCCGGGTGGCCTTTGTCTTTCAATCCTCGCTGCTGCTGGGCGCGGCCACCGGGCTGACCAATGCGCTGCAGGGCCGGGTTGCGGCGCGGGCGGCGGGTGCTGTGGGCCCGGCGCTGGACCCGGCCGAGATGCGGGGCATGCTGCGCCAGCTGGGCCTGGCCGATACCGGCAAGCGCCTGATCGCCCGGCGCGCCCGGCAATTGTCGGGTGGCGAGGCCCAGAGGGTGGCCATCCTGCGGGCGCTGCTGACCGATCCCCAGGCGATCCTCTGCGACGAGCCGACCTCCAGCCTGGATGCGGCCAATGCCGAGGCCGCGCTGACCGCGCTGCGGGCCTGGGCCGAACGGCGGCAGCGGCCGGTGGTCTGGGTGACCCATAACCTGGACCAGGCGGCGGCCCATGCGGATCATTTCGTCTTTGTCTCGGGCGGGCGGATCGTCGAGGCCCCGGACGAGGTGGCCCGGGCGCTGGCCGCGCCCGATCCCGGCCTGCGCCTGGCCGCGCTGCGCGCGATGGCCGGCGCGCTGACGCGCCCGGCGGCAACTACACCCGAGCCGGAGGCGGGCGCTGACGCGCCCGAAGAGCCGGGGCCGCGCGCTTACGCGCGCTGGATCGCCGCCGCCCTGTCGGCCGACGGAGCCACGACCGAGGTGCTGGAACGGGACCGGCCGGCGGCGCTGGTGCCCGGGCGCGAACGGCGCTGGCTGGCTGCGCTGGCCCCCGGGCTGGGCCGGGCGCCGCCCCTTGCGGGGCGGATGCTGGGCCGGGTCACGGCCTACAGCCGCCATGCGCTGGTGCTGATCCTGCTGGTGCTGATGACCCAGATCCTCGCCGCGTCCTTCTTTGGCGCGCTGGCCCAGCGGTACAGCCGCGAGCGGCTGGAAGACCCGTCGGTGGCGCGGATCGTGCTGGAACATGTCATCGGCGGCGGCGGCATCGGCGCGGTGCAGGCCGAACCGCTCTATCCCCAGGCCGGGCTGGCCGCGCTGCGCGACGGGTTAGCAGAGGCCTTGCAGACCGCCGGGCTGGACCCGGGCCGGGCGCAGGTCTTTGGCCGGCGCACGATCCCCGGATCGGCCCTGCGCTTTCCCGATGCCGGCCCGGCCTGCCAGGGCTGGCAAAGTTTCGAGACGGTGGCCCTGGCCCGGGCCGATCCGCTGCTGGGCCAGACCGTGCTGCGCCCGGACGCCGCGCCGCTGGAGCCCGGGATCGACGTGGTGCTGGCCCGCGACGGACGGGTGGCGCTGCTGGACGGGCGCATCGTCGATCTGTTGCGCTCGCGCTGCGGCCTGCCGGCCGACGGGCCGATCCGGGCCGATTGGGCCGCCGGACAGGCCGGCACGCTCCAACCCCTGCCGCTGGTCATCGCCGGCGCCATCGCCGAGCCGCCGCCGCTATACCCGGTTTCGGCCGACCTGATCGTCTTTGAAGAGGATTACCAGCAGGCGGCCAACCTGATGGATGGCGCGGCCCCCGATCCCTTTCGCATTGCCACGGCCTATTTCCCGATCGACGGGTTCGATGCCGCGCGCCGGGTGATCGAGGCCCGTGGCTATCGCATCCGCGACGACAGCGCGGCGGCGGTGACAACGCTGCGCCGGGTGGCCCGGCTGGCCCGCGAGGGTCCGCGAGCGGTCAAGCTGCTGAACGCGACGGGCTGTGTCGTCGTGCTGATCCTGGTGATCGGCAACATCCTTGAACTGAACAAGCGGGTCTTTGCCCTGTTCCAGGCCCATGGGTTCCGGCTGCGCGACATTCTCATGGTGCTGGGCCTGCACCTGGCCCCGGCGCTGGGATATGCGCTGGTGCTGCTGGCCGGCGGGCTGGCCCTGGCCTGGCCGGCGCTGGCCCGGGCCCTGCCGCAGGACCTGGGCAACCTAGCCCTGCTGCGCAACGCCGCCTTCCTTGAAACCCTCGTCATTGCCATACTGGCCATGATTGTCACCACCTGCGTGGTCGTCACGCTCTGGTGGCAGCAGACCCGGGCCCGGCTGACCCGCTACCTGCAGGAGTGAGACCATGATCCCAGAACGCCCCCATCCCCTGCCCGTTTGCCGTGTCGCCCGATGCCGCGCCGTCCGGTTCACCGTTGCCGGTCTTGCCGCGCTGGTGGCCCTGGGCGCGGGGACATCGGCCATGGCCCAGGAGGCGGGGCCGGACACCGGACAGGTCACCGAGCCGCCCGCGCAGGCCACCGCTGAAACCGAGCCCGACGCGCTGGCCGCCTGCATCACCGATCGCGACCGGCTGGCGCTGTTCACCACCGATCTCTCGGCCCGGCTGAGCGCAGCCCAGGATGCCTGCACCACCCGCATCGACACCGCGCTGGCCCCGGCGCAGGAAGCGATGACCCTCTGCCAGGCCGAGGTGGCCCAGCACCAGCGAACCAACATCACCCTGAACGACCGCCTGCTGGCCTGCGAGACCCGGCCGGCCGAAGACCCCGGGCGCATTGCCGAACTCGAAGCCGAGGTGGCCCGGCTGACCGAACGGCTGAGCAATGCCGGGCTGGGCAGCGAGCCGGGTTATGGCTATGCCGGGGGCAGCGTGTGGTCGTCTTTCGTGGCCGGCGACGAGTTGGAACGGGTACAGGGTTCGCTGCCCCGGCTGGGCATCGATGCCTGCCCGGCCGCGCTGGACTGGCTGGCCGAGCGCGGCGGGGCCGACCGGCCGGTGCGCATCCAGCTCTGGGCCTGGCAGGACGACGACCCCCAGATCTGCCGGCGCAATGCCGATGGCACGACCGGGCTGGCCCCCGCCCGGCCGCAGGACGAAGCCCATGTGGTGATCTTCAGGTGACATGATGATGCGATTTCTCTCCCGCCAGATCCTTGCGCCGATTGTCGGCCTGGGCACCGTCCTGTCCCCCGACCGGCCCTTGCGCCGCGCCCTGTCTGCGCCGGGGCCGATGCCGCCCGTCACCGGGCGCCCGGCCCGTGCCCATGTCCGGCTGCTTGCCTCCGGCCTCGCCCTCACCATGGCCCTGTCGGCCCCGACCATCGCCCACGCCCAGGACAGCCTGCCGCGCTTTGATTGCCCGGCCCTGCTGAACGGCACGGCCACCGGCGATGCGGCCGAGAAGAAACGCCAGGGTCTGATCGGCGCGCCCCTGCGGCTGAGCTGGGAGGGCCGCCCGGCGCCGGCGCGCAAGGCCCCGGTCGTGCTGGTGCCCCTGCGCATGCCGTCCAACGGGGTGACGCCGCTGATTGCCCGGTCCGAACCGGTGGTCACCGAGGACGGCGTGATGAGCTGCACGCTGGTCGGCATGGCCTTCCGCCCGCAGCTGGAAGCCTCTGCGCCCTATGTCCTGGAAGACCTGCGCGGCGGCCCGCGTGCGGCGGAACTGCCGCTCTTGCTGGTTGCCCGCCATGACAGCGTGGCCGAGGCCAACGCGGCCTTTTCGCAATGGGTCGAACGGGGCTTCGAGGTGCCGGTGCAATTTCCCGAACCGATCGAACGGCGCCGGGATGCGGGCGAAGGCGGCGGCACGATCTACCAGACCTTCGGCGATCACACGGTGTTCCGTCCCCTGCCGCTGCTGGGCGGGGCATCGACGACCGAGGCCAGCGTGCTGGCCCTGAACCCCGACCGCGCGCCTTTGGATGCCCAGACCTTCCTGCGCATGGCCGGGCTGGACGATGCCCGGGTGATCCTGGCGTTGTGCGGCAGCGGCGATTGCGCCGATTTCCGCCAGGGCGCCCAGCCCGCCGGCCAGGTGACCGAGGCTCCGTTAGCGCCCGAGCCAGGTCCGGCCCTGCCGGAAGACATGCCCATGGCGGCCAAGAGTGCCACCGAAGACACAGGCGCCAACGCCCCGGGCAACCCGGCCCTTACCTCGACGCCCGACGCCGCCCAAGCGCCCGACACCGCTGCCACCGCCCCGGAACCCGACAGCGCACCGGTGACCAGCCCGCGTCCCGGTGACCGCACGGCCCCGCCGGACGGCAGCGGCAGTCCCGCCGCGCCCCTGCGGCTGACCTACCTGGGCACCGACGGGCGCGAGGAGGCCCTGCCCGACGCCCTCGCCCGCCGGCTGGATTGCGTGCTGGCGGCGCTGGGGGCCGATGTCTTTACCCGCGCGCCCGATTGCGCCGGTCCGGCCTTTGCCGCGCTGCGCGAGCGCCGGGCGCTGATCCGGCCGGTCGACGATGGCCATTGGCAGATCGTGGCCGGTGCCCGTGACCGGCCGCCCCGGGCCGTCATCGTGACCCTGCCCGCCGGCCAGACCGGCGCGGCCTGCAGGATGGACCTGGTCTATGACGGGCCCGACGGCGCCGAGCAGCGGCTGCCGCTGGACCCTGTGCCCGGCGCCGACCCGGCCCAGTTCACGGCCGTTCCCCAGGTGCCGGTGCCGGTGGTGGCCGGGCAGGCCCGGCTGCGTCTCGAGGTGTCGTCGGCCGCGGCCTGCGGCGCACCGGGGCGCGAGATTGCCATGCCCACCGAAGCCGTGCTGTCGGTGCCGCTGAGCGACGACCGGGCGGTGAACCGCGCGGTCCTGAACGTGGTGGCGATGGATGCGGGCGACCTGGACGTGGCGCTGGGGCTGGACGGCCCGGCCCGCCAGCAGCTGGGCGCACAGCTGATCGGCGCGGTCGAGGCGGCCCAGGCCCGGCTGGCCGCGCAATGGGGCGACAGGGGCTGGTCACTGTCATCGGTCGGGCTGGCCCGGCTGGACGAGACCGAGGGGCTGGTGCCCATCCTGGCCCTGCCGGCCGATGCCCTGCGCGGCGGGGCTGCCACGCGTTTTGCCACGATCCCGCCGGCCGCCCGGAGCGCCCTGGCCGAGATGCGCCCGCGGGTCACGCCGGAGACCCTGGCCGCCGCGCTGGCTCCGGCCCTGCGCGATGCGGCGGACCGTGGGGTGGGCGCGCTGTCGGTCAACCTGATCGCCCCGGTCACCCCGCGCACGGCCGTGGCCCTGGGGGATCCCTGCGCCGATCCGCGCCTGGCCAGCCTGTCGCGCGACCTGGCCGACATCGCCGGGCCCGACGGGCCGGAGGTGGCGCTGGCGGTCTATCCGCTGGTCCGGCTGCGCCCCGGCGATGCGCCAGACCTGGCCGGGCTCCAGCCCCTGGCCTTCGATCCCGACGCACCCAGCCGGCCCGCCGGGCTGACCCGCTGCGCGGGCAGCGATGCCGCGCTGACGATCTATCCCTTCTTCATCGAACCCTGGCGCCCCGATGGCGACATCGCCGGGCGCTATGCCGCTGCGCTGGCTGACCGGCTGGCCCTGCACACGGCGGCGCAACTGACCGAGGACAAGGCCCGTTGACCCAGCTTTCCCCGCCCCGTTTCCGCCCGCGATCCGACCGGCGCACCCGGTCCCGCCTGGCGGCCCTGCTCGTCGGCCTCTGCGCGGCCGGCCTCGCCGCCCTGCCCCTGCCGGCCCGGGCCCAGGGGCTGATCGACACCGGCCTGTTGCAGATCGGCGACCTGGCCGATTGCACCGACCTGGCCCGGCTGACCCGCGGCCGCGAGAGCGGCGGGCAATGGCTGATCGGCCCGGATATCGAACTGTATGGCCTGCCCAATGCCCGCCGGCCGATTACCCGGCTGAACCAGAGTTTCGAACGGGTGTCCTGTTACGGCCAGGTCGGTGAAGGCGAGGCCGGCCGGGTCTTTGTGGCCACCGCCGGCGGGCTGTGCGGCTGGGTCACCCGGCGGGCCCTCCTGGATCTGCACCGCAGCGAAGAGCTCAGCCCCTTTGAACGCCAGGCCGAGGCCGTCTGCGAAACGCCCCGGGCGATGACCTTTGAAGATTTCTGCGCCAACCTGCCCACGCTGACCGCCTCGGCCGAGGCCGCCTGCCGGGGCGTGCCCCGGGGGCTGCGGGCCAAGGGCGTGCTGATGGGCTCGACCGAGGCCGCCCTGGCTGAGCCGCATCCGTTCATGACTGCGCCCAGGGGCGGCACCGAACGGGCCGCGCGGCTGTTCTTTTCGGTGCTGGAAATCCATGACGTGGCGCCCGGCGAGCAGGGCCAGGTCATGGTGCTGACCGGCGATGGCGAAGGCCAGATGTTCGGCTGGATCGACCTCGAGGCGCTGGCGCTCTGGCCGACCCGGCTGGGCCTGTTCTATGACCCCGACGGGCGCGGCGCGATGTTCCAGCGCCTGCGCGACCTGGTGCGCAACTGGCGCGAAGGCCGGCCCGACCCCGATATCCTGGCCGGGCTGCCTCCGGCGCGGCTGGCCGATTACATCCACGGCGGTCTGCAATTGCTGAGCTATCCGATCATCCGCACGGTCGATCCCGCCCGCGATCCGCTGGCATCCGATCCGGGCGACACGCCCTATCACGAGGTCATCTTCCTGGGCCAGACCGGCACCGGATCGGCCTCGCAGCTGATGAGCCAGTCGGCCTTTGCCCGCCAGGTCGAGGCCCTGCAGCAGGTCAACGTGATGATCGTCGTCGACACGACCGAAAGCATGCGCCCCTACCTGCCGCTGATCCGCGACGGCATGGCCGATTTCATCCGCGATTACGGCCAGCGCAGCCTGGATGCGGCCAACCGCATTCCCGACCTGCGCCTGTCGGTCGTGGCCTATTCCGATTTCCTCGATCCCGCCCGCACCGGGCCCGACGATCCGATCCGCACCGCCGAGCTGATGCCGCCCACGCGGATCGGCCCGGGCTTTGACGTCTCGGGGCCGCTGGCCGGCATCACCGCTCACCCGGGGCTGGACGATCCGGTCGGCCTGCGCGAGGAAAGCGCGATCGAGGCGGTGACCCAGCTGGCCCGGGGGTTTGACACCGGCCCGGCCTGGTTCGAGGACGGCCCGCGCATCATCCTGCATATCGCCGATCACGGGTCGCGCGCCGGGGTGTCGACCGCCGCCGCGCTGGACCGGCTGGCCGGGCTGAACACCTATTACGTGCCGATTGCCATCGTGACCGACGACAATGGCGATCCGGCGGCGACCATGGCCCGAGAGCGGTTCATGACCCAGGCCACCGACATGCTGGCCCCGCTGGTCCAGGGCACGGCCGGCCCGTCGGACGTGGCGCGGATCGATTTCCAGGATGCCCAGAGCCGCACGCCCGAAGTGGTGCGCGACCAGCTCGACCTGGTGCTGGCCGAGGTGGTCCAGGCCGTGACCTCGCTGCGCGGGCAGATCCTGGGCGACGAGCTGGCGCAAAGCTCGGCCATGGCCCAGGACCTGGCCGCCTCGCGGGTCATCCTGGACGAACGGCTGCTGGCCGATCGCGGGCTGGACCCGGATGCGGGCGAGCCCATCGTGCAGGCGGCCACAGGTTTCGCGCCGCTTTCCACGCGCGCCGACGGGCTGACGACGCCCATCGACTGGACCTATACCGTGTCGCTCGAACCCGGCCAGGCCCGGTTCCTGCGCCAGAATTTCGAAGCCATGTGCGGGCTTGTCGGCTCGCCCGAACAGCGCCGGTCGTTCCGCCAGCTGATCGTGCAGCTGGCCGAGGCCTTCTCGGGTGATACCGCCGACAGCAATGCCGATGTGCGCGCGATCCTGTCGGACCTGCGCGCCCTGCCCGGGGCCGATGCCAGTTTCCTGGCGCAATCGCCCGACGTGCTGCTGGCGCGGGCCGACAGCACCGACCCGGCGATCATCGACGAGCTGCGGCGCGATGTCTGCTGGATCAGCTACCACCTGGGCAACATGGACGCGCGGATCTATGCCCGGCCCGACCAGCTGCAATGGACCGGCCGGGAATTCGCGCTGAAACCGGGCGAAGAGGTCATCCGCCGGCTCTACCGGTTCAAGCCGGTGGTCGGGGCCGAAACGGTCTACCTGCCGGGCTTTTTCTTTGTCCTGCCCTCGATCGTCGAAGACCAGGCCTCGTCGGATGCGCCCTGCGAGTTCTTCTGCAACTAGCGCCCGGGCCGGCAGCCCCCTGCCGGCCTGTCCCCGCCCGTCCTGGCCCTGCCCGGCCTAACCCTGCCAAGCCACGTTCTGCACGAAGCGCGGGCTGGTGAAGACGAAATTGTCCAGCTTCATCTCGCCCAGACCGACCTTGAAGACCGGCAGGTAGGTGTTGCGCGTCTCGACCAGGATCAGCCGTTCGGCATTGGACATGACGGGCAGCTTGGCGGAATGGTCCATGACATTGCCATCCGACAGGATCTCGCCGCCGGCCCAGTCGCGTTCGGTCGACCAGTCGACGTAATAGCGGTCATCCGGCCCGCTCCAGCGCAGGACGCTGATGCGCAGGCCAGTGTCGGTGCCATTGGCGATCAGGAAGTCGAAGAGCGCATGCATGCTGTCGATATAGGTGTCGTCCACCGTCCCGGTTTCGCGCGACAGGATGTCCGAGACGGTATAGGCGGCCTTGAGGTTGATCGAACTCTGGCGGTAGCCGTCGAAATAGACATAGAGCGCCATGAAGGCCCAGAAGATCAGGGGCATCATGATGACAAACTCGATGGTCACGCTGCCCCGGGTGTCGCGCCCGAAACGCCGGGCGGCCCGCTTTGCACTGCCGATCAGGGGCCCCATGTGTCGGGCGATGCCGCGATCCGGGCGGGCAATGGCCTTGGGTGCGGCGCCGGTGCGCCGGGTGGCGCGCCCCGAGCGGAGGGTGCCGGCCATTGGATCTGTGACGCCGTGCGCCCGCCCGCCAAGGTCACGCTGCGCAGCTCGCTTGGGACCGCGCCGCAACGCGCCCTCAAAGCCGCGCTGCACGCCGCCCGCAAGACACCGCAGCACTTCGACGTCGACAGCGCCCTGGGCGTCGCGCTCAAGGTCGAAACGCGCGCCTCTCTCCAGACCACGTTGCACAGCGCCATCAAGGCAACATTGCGCACCGCCATCAAGGCCACGTTGCACACCGCCCTCAAGGCCACGCTGCGCACCGCCCTCAAGACCGCGTTGCACAGCGCCATCAAGCGGCCCCGCCGGGGCGGTCGCTGCATCGTGCGGTCTGGTCCGGGGCCCGCAGGACTCTTGTGTCGGGTCTGGCTGGATGAAACGCGCCATGCCGAAGTCTCCGAAGACCAAAGGCATGACAACATCGCCGCGCCGGTCGCCCAAAGCGACCCCGCCAGCGCCATACCTTCGGCGCGCCCCCGGCAGGAATATGGCGGAACCCGGGCAGAATGTGGCGGCAAATCCGCGAAACCGGCTAACTTTCCGTAAATTCCCGCGCGGCCATGGAGGGTCTGCCGGATGCGGGGCGGATTGTTTCCAAAAGTGATGACGATCCGGTGGTCAAAGGGCACCGGGACTCATGGCGACGCCGTGGCAGCCGCTGATGATCCCCTTGCCGGAACTATCCCCCGGGAACTGGCCGCAGCGCCCCGGTGCAAACCCACCCCGGCCAGGCGCGTGCCCCCTGACACTGCCCATTCTCAAGCCGCGCGTGGCGGCCATCGGTAGGCAGGGCCCGCCATTGACAGAATCGTGTTCTCGCTGACAATCTCCCGCCCAGATTGTGCCTTCTGCCGTGTTGGACCTGACCAGAAAACTCACCGATGCGGCGCTTGGAATTCCGTTGTTTGAGGATTTTACCATGACCTTTTCCCTCTTTCCCAAAGGCCCCCTTGATGACCTGGCCGATACCGGTCTCGCGCAGGACAGTGATGCCGACGCCCTGGCCCCGGTCGACAGCCTTCCCGTGAATCTGACCGCGACCGACGCCACCCCCGCCCTGCGCATGGCCCTGTCGGCCCGGACATTCGGCACCTCCGACGCCTCGGACGAAGATGGCGACGAGGCCAGGACCGTGACCCTCAGCGCACCCGCGATCATGGGCGCCGCGCTGACCGCCGCGACATCGGGCCCGTCCAAGGGCGCAACAGGCGCCGTCGAGATCGGCGCCGGCCTGCGGCAGGCCCTGCAGGATGCTCTTATCGGCGCCGCCACGCTTGCCCCCGACAAGGCTCGGCCCGACGCGGACAGCCGGGGCGACTATGCGGTGACCGTCATCCCGTCGGATGACCTCTTCCCGAACCAATGGCACCTGGACAACACCGGCCAGTCCGGCGGGGTCGACGGGGTCGACCTGAACGTGACCGAGGTCTGGGACGACTATACCGGCGACGGTGTCGTCGTTGGGGTCTGGGACGATGGCGTGCAATACACCCACCACGACCTGGACGACAATTACGACACCAGCCTGCACATCGTCATCGACGGCGTGACCCACAACCCACTGCCCTGGCGGCCGGCCTCGGCCCATGGCACGGCCGTGGCCGGGGTCATCGCCGCCGAGAACAACGGCGAAGGCACCGTCGGCGTGGCCTATGATGCGACGCTGGTGGGCGTCGACATGTTCTATGACCGGCGGCTGGATTTCGAAGCCTCGTTCTACGAGCTCGACAATTTCGACGTGACCAACCACAGCTGGGGCTGGGTCACGCCCTATGCCGACAGCATTTATGACACCAACGGCACCGGCGGGGTCGACTGGCAAAGCTTCTTCGGCGGGTTCTTCGAAAGCGTCGAGACCGGCCGCGGCGGGCTGGGCACGATCAACCTGGTCGCCAATGGCAACGACCGGACCATCGGGCGGCACGGCAACGATTCCAACTTCAACGCCATCCCCCAGACCATCGCCGTCGGCGCGACCAGCCATGACGGCTATGTGTCCTATTATTCGACGCCCGGCGCCAACCTGCTGATCTCGTCGCCGTCCAACGGCGCCGATGGCGCGGGCATCTACACGACCGACCGCACCGGCATCTGGGGCTATGACGACGGTGATTACACCTCGACCTTCGGCGGCACCTCGTCGGCCACCCCGGCCGCCGCGGGGGTTGTCGCCCTGATGCTGGAGGCCAACGACCAGCTGGGCTGGCGCGACGTGCAGGAGATCCTGGCCCTGACCGCCCGGCACACCGGATCGGATATCGGCGCCGCACCCGAGGCGGACGAGCTCTTCAGCTGGGAGTTCAACGGGGCCGAGACCTGGAACGGCGGCGGGCTGCATTTCTCGAACGATTACGGGTTCGGCCTGATCGACGCCCTGGCGGCCGTGCGGCTGGCCGAGACCTGGACCGAGCAGAAGACCAGCGCCAACTGGGAAGACCCGGTCGTGGCCAGCAGCAATGTCAACTCGATCATCCCCGACAACGATGCCACGGGCATCAGCTTCACCTTCGACACGACGGCGGATTTCGACATCGAACATGTCGGTCTGACCCTGGGGTTCTCGGGCGGGTATACCGGCGATTACCACATCGTGCTGATCTCGCCCGATGGCACGGAATCGGTGCTGTCGATCTCGACCAGCGACGGCACGGCGGTGACCGAGCAATGGTTCTACATGTCGAACGCCTTTCGCGGCGAGACCAGCATCGGCACCTGGACGGTCACGATCATCGACGAGGTGGCCGGCGACACCGGCACGGTGACCCAGGCGGATCTGCAGTTCTTCGGGGCCACGGCCGATGCCGATGACGTCTATGTCTATACCAACGAATTCAGCCTCTTCGCTGGCGACGGCAGCCACCTTCTGACGCTTGTGGACGACAATGGCGGCACCGACACGCTGAACGCCTCGGCGGTGACGGCGGCGTCGCTTGTCACCCTGGGCGGGTCGGCGGTGATCGACGGTCAGACGATCACCTCGGTTCAGGGCATCGAGAATGTCTATACCGGCGATGGCAATGACGAGATCTACGGCGATGCCGGGGCCAATGTCCTGTACGGCGGGCGCGGCGACGACATCATCTTCGGCGGCAAGGGCAAGGACACCCTGGGCGACGGGGCCGGCCGCGACATCCTGAAGGGACAGGCCGGCGCCGACATCTATGACATCTGCATCGACGGCATCAAGGACAGCATCAACGGGTTCTATGTCGGCAAGGATGTGATCCGGCTGGCCGATGGCGATCTGGATTTTGCCGACCTGGTCTTCACGGACATCGCTGTGGGCAAGGTGCGGATCGACTATGCCGACGATTTCCTGATCGTGCTGAATTCCGACCTGGGCCTGACCTCGGCCGATTTCGACGCGTCCGACTTCCTGTTCGCCTGAGCGACCCGATCCCGGCAGGGCCTGGTGCCTTGCCGGGGATGCCGTGTGGGCCGGGTGTCCAGACCGGTGATCCGACTGGCCCGTGGCCCGCCGGGCGAAGTGCAAAAGCTGTGGTGCGGGTGAAGGGACTTGAACCCCCACGCCTTGCGGCGCCAGAACCTAAATCTGGTGCGTCTACCAATTCCGCCACACCCGCACATGTCCGACCAGGGGCCGGTGCCGGCGATGATTAGCAAAGCCCGAGGCCCGAGGCGAGAGCAAATCGCGTCAGGCCCGCCCGCCCGGTACCAGATCGATCATCGTCCGATTGGACATGGATATGGGCCAGCAATGCGACAAAAGCGCCAGAAAGAGGACGACATTCACCCTTCCTTATCCTAGACTGGTGCAAAACAAAGACAAGAGCAGTGAAAACGAGGTAGATGTGATGCCGAACAGCGTCAGGGCTGGCTCGGACGTGCAACAGATATCGTTGCCCCGGGATGCGCGCGCGCCGGAACGGATCGGCCCTGCCGGGCTGCCCGTCGGAACTCAGATCTGGACCAGCGACGGCATCCTGCCCGTCGAGTACCTGTCGACCGGCGACCGGATCGTGACGCGTGACGGTGGCTATAGCCGGCTGACCCGGCTGGACACGGTGGCCACGGTCGTGCCCATGGTGCGCATTGCCGCCCGCGCCCTTGGCCCTCAACGCCCCGATACCGACCTGATCCTGCAGGCCAGCCAGGCAGTGCTGTTGCGCGACAAGGTCGCGCGGGACCTGACCGGGCGCGACCGTCATGTCTGCACGGCCGGCGACCTGGCCGAAGCCGGGCTGGCCGACGGGCTGGGCGCCTTTCCGGTCACGCTGATGGTGCTGCACCTGCGCCGCCAGGACGTGATCTATGCCGCCGGGCTCGACGTGGTCTGCGGCATTCGCGGGCCGTCGCGCCGGGCCTCAGCCCGCCAGCCTGCGCAGAACATCCGGTAACAGATCGGGCAGATCCTCGGCGATCAGCCCGGGGCCAAAACGCCGGGCGGTTTCGACATGCAGCCAGGCCCCGGCGCAGGCCGCGTCGAAGGGATCGAAACCACGGGCCAGCAGGCCGGTGATGAACCCCGCCAGCACATCTCCGGCACCGGCCGTGGCCAGCCAGGGCGCCTGGCGGTCATAGGCTGCCGACTGCACGGCGCAACGCCCGTCGGGGGCTGCGATGACCGTGTCGGGGCCCTTCAGCAGCACCACCGCCCCCGCGCGACCGGCGGCCAGCCGCGCGGCATCGATGCGGGAAAAGGCCGGGCCGGTTGCGGAGGGCTCGGCCAGACGGGCGGCCAGATCGGGGAACAGGCGGGCAAATTCGCCGCCATGCGGGGTAAGCACGCAGCCCGGATGCACCATCTCGAACAGGGTGTCGGGCCTGTCGCCAAAGGCCGTCAGCGCATCGGCATCCAGCACCATGGGCCGGGTCTCGACCGCACCGCCAAGCGCCGCGGCCACCAGTTCCGGCGCCCGGTCCAGCCCCAGCCCCGGCCCGATGCAGAGCGCGCTCAGGCGACCGTCGGCCAGCACATCGACCAGCCCCGGCCCGTCGTTCACCCGGCGCAGCATCAGCGCGGTGACCTGGCAGGCGACCTCCATCTGGGCCGAGCCCGGCACGCCCAGGGTCACCAGCCCGGCGCCGATCCGCAGGGCCCCCCGCGCGGCGAGCCGCGCCGCACCGCTGCGCCCGGCCCCGCCCGACAGGACCAGCGCGTGGCCGTGGCTGTACTTGTGGGCCGTCCCGCCCTTGTCCAACGCCCCCGGCCCGGTGATCAGCCCGGCGACGCCCTCCTCCGCCGCCGCAACCGGCAACCCGATGTCGACGACATGCACCCGCCCGCAATGCGCCGGGCCGTCGGCCAGCACATGCCCCGGCTTGGCCGTGTGGAATGTCACCGCCAGATCGGCCCGCAATGCCGCATCGCCCAGCACCCGGCCACTGTCGCTGCACAGGCCCGACGGCATGTCGATAGCCACCACCCGAGGCCGCGAAGACCCGTCGTCGCGCCACGCCAGCGTCCGGGCAAAGCCCGCACCGTCGGGCAGGCCGCGCGTCAGACCGGTGCCGAAAAGCGCATCGACAACAAGAGCATAGCCGGACAGGTCCGGCGCCTCTTCGGCCCGCCAGGGCCGGACATCGCCGGACCAGCGATCATGGTTGGCCCGCGCATCCCCCGGCAGCCGGGCGGGATCGCCAAAGAGCCGCAGGTCGATCTGCCAGCCCTGCGCCGCCAGAAGCCGCGCCACGACAAACCCGTCGCCACCATTGTTGCCCGGCCCGCAAAGGATCAGCGCGCGCTGCCCGGACGTCCCGGCCAGCTCGGGCCATTGGTCGAGGATTGCCGTGACAACCCCCTGCCCGGCCCGCTCCATCAGCGCCAGCCCTGTCACCGCGCCCGAGGTGATCGCCGCCTGCTCCGCCGCCCGCATCTGCCCCGCTGTCAACAGCGGCGCCATCACCGGCCCACGGCCCCGCGCCGGGCCGTTGCCCGGCCCCTGCCCGCCAAGTTGCACCATTTTCGCTCGATTCACTTTCGTCTATATTTTGATCACGACGATCCAAAAACAGGCAATCCCGGAGGAATCTCCGGTGCCCCCCAATTCACCCCACCCTAGCCGATTGTGGCCGGGTACAAGAAATGATCTGCCATCCGGCACATGGTTGCGAGGAGACCCCCATGAAGAAAATCGAAGCGATCATCAAACCCTTCAAGCTCGACGAAGTGAAGGAGGCCCTTCAGGATGTCGGCGTTCAGGGTCTCAGCGTGATCGAGGTCAAGGGCTTCGGACGCCAGAAGGGCCATACCGAACTCTACCGCGGCGCTGAATACGTGGTCGACTTCCTGCCCAAGGTGAAAATCGAGGTTGTGCTGGACGACGAACTGGTCGACCAAGCCATCGATGCCATCATCGGGGCCGCCAAGACCGACAAGATCGGTGACGGCAAGATTTTCGTCACGGCTGTCGAACAGACCGTGCGCATCCGGACCGGCGAGACCGGCTCGGACGCGCTCTGACAAAGCACGACATTCCAGTAAGAGAGGAACACAGGGAATGAGCAAGGACGCAGTTCTTAAGACGATCGCGGACGAGGACGTCGCCTATGTCGACATCCGGTTCACCGATCCGCGTGGCAAGCTGCAGCACGTGACGGTGATGTCGGACCAGGTGGACGAAGACTTCCTGGACGAAGGCTTCATGTTCGACGGCTCCTCGATCGCCGGCTGGAAGTCGATCGAAGCCTCCGACATGAAACTGATGCCCGACACCGACTCGGCCTATATCGACCCGTTCTACGCCGAGAAGACCCTGTGCATCCATTGCTCGGTCGTCGAACCCGACACGGGCGAAGCCTATGAGCGCGACCCGCGCGGCACCGCCGAGAAGGCCGAGAAGTACCTGATCGAAAGCGGCATCGGCGATGCGGCTTACATGGGCCCCGAAGCCGAATTCTTCCTGTTCGACGACGTGCGCTTTGCCGTGTCGATGAACAAGGTCTCCTACGAGGTCGACGCCACCGACGCAGCCTGGAACACGGACACCGAGTTCGAAACCGGCAACATGGGCCATCGCCCGGGCGTCAAGGGCGGCTACTTCCCGGTCAACCCGACCGACGAAGCCCAGGACCTGCGTTCGGAAATGCTCTCGACCATGAAGCGTCTGGGCATGAAGGTCGACAAGCACCACCACGAGGTGGCGTCCTGCCAGCACGAGCTGGGCCTGATCTTCGGCACCGTCACCAAGCAGGCGGACGAGCTGCAGAAGTACAAGTACGTCATCCACAACGTTGCACATGCCTATGGCAAGTCGGCCACCTTCATGCCGAAGCCCATCGCAGGCGACAACGGCACCGGCATGCACGTCAACATGTCGATCTGGAAGGACGGCAAGCCGCTTTTCGCAGGCGACAAGTATGCCGATCTGTCGGACGAGGCCCTGTGGTACATCGGCGGCATCCTGAAGCACGCCAAGGCGCTCAACGCCTTCACCAACCCCTCGACCAACTCCTACAAGCGCCTGATCCCGGGCTTCGAGGCCCCCGTTCTGCGCGCCTACTCGGCACGCAACCGGTCGGGCTGCATCCGGATCCCGTGGGCGGAATCGCCGAAGGCCAAGCGCGTCGAGGCCCGCTTCCCCGACCCGTCGTCGAACCCCTACCTGTGCTTTGCCGCGCTCCTGATGGCCGGCCTCGACGGCATCAAGAACAAGATCGATCCGGGCGAAGCCATGGACAAGAACCTGTACGACCTTCCCCCGGAAGAGCTGGCAGGCATCCCCACGGTCTGCGGCTCGCTGCGTGAAGCGCTCGAAGAGCTGGAAGCCGACATGGACTTCCTGCTGGCCGGCGACGTGTTCACCAAGGACCAGATCGAAGGCTACATCGAGCTCAAGATGGAAGAGATCGAAGCCTACGAACACACCCCGCACCCGGTCGAATACAAGCTGTACTACAGCTGCTGATCGCCGGATCGGAGCAACATGGAAAGGGCGTCCCACGGGGCGCCCTTTTCGCATCCGGGCGGTGCGGCCGGGCCGCCGCCTGTGCAACCGGGTGGCGCGTTGGAGATTGCCACACCCCGCATCCGGGTGGCGTTGGCGGGCGCCACGCCTCGAATCCAGCTGGCCCACCGGCGGCAGGTCCACTGAATTGCTCTTGCGTCATCCGCGCCGCTCGATTATGCGCCTCGGCTCCCCTCAGCCAGTGAAACGGAGCGGCACCATGACCGAACCCGCGACCTTGGGTATCGATTTCGGAACCTCGAATTCCGCGGCGGGCATCGCCCGCGACGGCCGGCCCCACCTGGTCGAGCTGGAACCCGGCGAACAGACCCTGCCCACCGCCGTCTTCTTCGAAGAAGACGGCCGCCAGATGGAGATCGGGCGCAAGGCCACCCGCGCGCTGATCGACGGCGACGAGGGGCGGTTCATGCGGGCGCTCAAGAGCGTGCTGGGCACGTCGCTGATGCACGAGGAACGGCGCATCCAGGGCAAGCGGCTGACCTTTGTCGACATCATCGCCCGCTTCCTGGCCGAGGTGAAGACCCGGGCCGAGGCGGCGACGGGCCAGGATTACACCCATGCGCTGTCGGGCCGGCCGGTGCGCTTTCACAGCGCCGACGACGACCGCAATGCCCGGGCCGAAGAGGACCTGCGGGCCTGTTACCTGGCCGCCGGTTTCCAGGACGTCCGGTTCATGTACGAACCCGAAGCCGCCCTGCGCGCCACGCCGCCCGCGCCCGGCTACGGGCTGATCGTCGACATCGGGGGGGGCACCTCGGATTTCACGGCCTTCGAACAGGGCGCCGGGGGTGATGCGATCATCCTGGCCAGCCACGGCGTGCGCATCGGCGGCACCGATTTCGACCGCCGGCTGAGCATCGACCACGTCATGCCCGAGCTGGGCCGGGGCAGCCAGATCCGCAACACCATGGGCCAGGACACCCTGCCCGCCCCCGCGCGGCTCTTCAACGACCTGGCGACCTGGGCGATGATCCCCTTCCTCTATACGCCCGACACCCGGCGCATGGCCCGCGACCTGGCCCGCCAGGCCGTCGAACCCGCGCGGCTGGCCCGGTTGGAAAAGGTGCTGGAGGAAGAACTCGGCCATGACCTGGCCTTTGCCGTCGAGGCCGGCAAGATCGCCGTCAATGCCGGCGAGACAGGGCGCATCGGGCTGGGCATGATCGAACGCGGGCTGTCGGTGCCGCTGAGCGAGGCCGGGCTGGTCGGGTCGCTGGCCGAGTCGATGACGGGCATCGCCGGGGCGGCAGCCGAAACGCTGGCCCTTGCCGGGCTTGGCGCCGATCGGATCGACCGCATCGTGCTGGTCGGGGGCTCGTCGCTGATGCATTCGGTGCAGGCGGCGGTGCAGGATGTCTGTCCGCAGGCCCGGGTCGAAAGCGGCAAGGCCCTGACCGGTGTGGCCGACGGCCTGGCCCTGGCCGCCGACAGCGCCTTTGCCGTCTGACGCCCCTGGCGTTGCAAACCGTCATGTAATTGTCTCTTTCCCGACAATTCGCTCCGGCATATGCTTGACCCGACGTCATCCAGGCGTCGTGCAGACCCCCGCGAAGGGGGCTTGAGCAGTCCCAGCCAGGAGCTTCCCCGATGACCCGTATCCCTACCCTTGCGGCCGCCGCCGCACTGACAGCCATGACCACCCTGCCCGCCCGGGCCGCCGATCCGCTGCCCGCCGAAGATGCGGTCTTCACGGTTTACGGCACGGTCGGCGACTGGACGGTCTATGCCGACAACCAGCGCCATTCCTGCCTGGTCGAAAAGCTGTTCAACGATGGCGAATACGTCCTGCAGATGGGCGCCACGCCCGACGAGACCAAGGGCTATCTCGGGGTCTTCACCACGGCCGACGTCAAGCAGTTCCGCCGCCAGAATGTCGTGCTCGACATCGACGGCAAGCAGTTCCCGGCCAAGGCCATCGGAACCAAGAGCCGGAAATTGCAGGGCAATTACAAGGGCAGCTATGTGCCCGTTCACACCCGGGCGCTGGCGGATGCGCTGGCCGGGGGCACGATGCTGACGGTTGTGCCGGCCAAGTCCTTCTCGTTCGAGCTGCCTCTCGACGGGCTGGGCGCGGCCATGGCCGAAGGCTCGGCCTGCATCAAGGCCCAGAGCTAGGGGCAGACCCCGGGCCCAGACCCGCCCGATCGGGGCCCGAAGCGCGACCACCCACGCAGGACCGGGGCCACGCCAGGCCCCGGCAAAGCGATCGGCCCGGGCAACGCCGGATTTTTCTTTGGACGAAATCGGGTGCTGAGATACCTTTGGTTCACGTATTTTCCTTAAGGACACTCGGCATGCGCAGATTTTTCGCCTCTCTCCTGGCCGCTTTCCTGGCCACCGGCCCGGCCCTGGCCGCCACCTGCGGCAACACGTCCTCTGGGTTCGAGGCCTGGAAAGCCGATTTCGCCCGCACCGCCCAGGCCAGTGGCGTGGGACAAGCCGGGCTGCACGCGCTGGCCCAGTCGCAATATGCCTCGCGCACCATCTCTGCCGACCGCAACCAGAAGAGCTTCAAGTATTCGCTCGACAAGTTCATGGAGATCCGCGGCGCCAACGTGATCGCCAGCCAGGGCCGCCAGCGCAAGGCCCAGAACCCCCAGTTCTACGCCTCGCTCGAACGGGTCTACGGCGTGCCGGCCGGGGTGCTGATCACCATTCACGGCATGGAAACGGGCTTTGGCCGGTTCATGGGCGACAGCCAGGTCGTGTCGGCCATCGTGACGCTGGCCTATGATTGCCGGCGCTCGGATTTCTTCATCCCCCATGCCCTGGGCGCGCTGCGGCTGGTCGACATGGGCTCGATATCGACCCAGACCCTGGGCGCGCGCCATGGCGAGCTGGGCCATACCCAGTTCCTGCCGGGCAATGCGCTGACCTACGGGGTGGATGGCAACGGTGACGGGCGGGTCAATTTCTATGACCTCTCCGATGCCATGGCCTCGACCGCCAATTTCCTGCGCCAGAAGGGCTGGCGCCCGGGCCAGGGTTATCAACCGGGCGAGCCGAATTATGCCGTGCTGCAGCAATGGAACGCGGCCACGGTCTATCAGCAGACCATTGCCATCGTCGCCGCGCGGATCGACGGCTAAGTCGGCGGCGCGTCGTCCCCTGTCCCTGCGGCGGCTCCGGTCCCTGCGGCGGCCCCTGTCCCTGCGGCGGCTTCGGTCCGGCGCAGGACGAAGGTGTGGATGGTAAAGACCACGGCCCGGGTCACCGGCAGGCGCAGGATGCATTGGCGTTCGCTGCGCAAATAGGGCATCGGCCCGTCGCGGCGCAGATCGGGCTTGGCGCTTTCGCTGAGCGGTTGATGCAGGTCCGGCCGGGCATAGTTCAGCACGTTGAACCGCCACAGCGGGCGCCCGGGCTGGACCCCGTCGAAGAGGCGCTGCACCCGGCGGGCCAGCATGTCGTCATATTCGGCAACCGGCCGGTGAATGGCGATGAGCGGGCGCATGAATTTCTCGGCGAGGGTCCAGCTGGCCGGAAAGCACAGCGCGGCCGCCGTCAGCACGTGTTCATCGCCGCGTTTTTCCAGGATGCAGAGGTCTTCCTGCACCAGCCGGCCCAGCGTGCCCATCGGATCGCCCCGGTCGATGGCCACCACCACCCCGTCGGGCCGGGTGACGCGATCGGTCGCACCGGGGTATTCGGCGGCCAGCACCGCGTCGAGCAGCTCTTCGGCCGCCGGCCCGGCGCCGGCATCCATGGCCAGCACCGCGTCGCGCCGGTCGCGCAACAGCCGGTCGCGTTCGGCCATCTGCCCGGCAAAGGCCTCGTCCCGCATCAGCCAATGGGCCTCGCCCAGGGGCGAGATGCCCGGCAAAGGTTTCTGGGCGCCCGTGTCATAGGGCAGCCTGGTCTGGAAAACGCCTGTCATGCCGGTACATTAGGGGCCTTGCCGCAACGCCGCAATCGCGCCGCGGCGGCAGGGCTCAGCGCGGCCGGTGCAGCGGCGGATGCGGCCGGGGGCCAGGCCCCGGGCCGGGTCGCGGCGGGCGTACACCCGGGCCAGGCCCCGGGCCGGGGCGTGGCGGGCGGATGCCCGGGCCGGGACCGGGCCCCGGACGCGGCGGACGCACCCCCGGCCCCGGGCGCGGCGGCGGCAACGGCCGGTCATAATAATAATCGTTCCAGCCCATCGAATCGTAATAGATCCCGCCGCCCACCGACACGGTGCCCGGCTGGCATCCGGCCAGCAGCAGCGCCCCGGCGACCAGCCCGGCCATCAGCCCCGTCCTGCCTGTGATCCCGCCCATGCGTTTCCCCCTCACCGCGCGGCCCGGAACGAGCCGTAGATCTCGTTGACCGGCCCCAGCCAGGCCGGATCGGCGCCGTCTTCGATCACGGTGACCGACACGGCGACGCGCGGCCCCGGCAGCTCGATCGTGACGGCGGTAAAGGCCACGCCACGCCCGTTGCGCCGGCCCGAACCGGTAAAGCGCATGGCGTCCAGCCCGCCGACGCGGGCGGCCGTGCGACCGGTCATCACCGGGTCGCGCACCAGGTGCGGCCCGATATCGCGCAGGTAATCGGCGGCCTGGTCCATCGTGGTCACGCCCCGGGGCACGATGAAGCCGACCCAGACATGATCATCGGCCGTGGGCTGCAGGCCGATGATGCGGGCGACCGGGCGGGCCACGTCGGTTTCGGGATCGGCGACAAGCCGGTCGCCACCGCTGCGCAGGGTCCAGAAATCGGGGGCATCGAAGGTGAACAGCGCCCGTCCGGCCTCGGTATAGGTCACCGGCACCTGGGCCTCGGCCGGCCGGGCCAGCCCCAGGCCGAACCCCAGCCCAATTCCCGGCACAAGCACCGTGGCACAGGCCAGCGCAAGGCCGCGCCACCCCCGCCGGGCCGGTCTGTCGTCACGCTCACTCATCACCCGTCTCCCTCGTTCGTTGCGGCCATATTCGGGAACCGGGCACGACTTGTAAACCATTGCCAACCCCATGGGCCGGAACGAAAAAGGGCGCGGCGACCCTGCGGCCCCGCGCCCTTGGCATTACTGTCGGGGCATCAAGCCCCGGCCGGGTCAGCCGCGCAGGCGGTTGACCAGCTTCCAGGTGGCCGGCAGCAGCAGCGCCGCCAGGGCCAGCTTGATCGCGTCACCGACCAGGAAGGGCGTCAGGCCCCATTCCAGGATCGGCTTGTCCCAGCCGTACAGCATGCCCAGCCAGATCAGGCCCGGCACGTAGATGATGACATTGCCCAGCAGCAGCGCCGCGGCCATCTTGCCCATCGACCGGTCCCAGCCGCGCTGCGCCAGCGCGCCCAGGGCCAGGGTGGCCAGGACATAGCCCACCAGGTAGCCGCCGGTGCCGCCCATCATGTATTCCAGACCCGCGGCCTCGGCCGAGCTGCCGGCAAAGACATCGAACCCCAATGCGCCAAGCAGCATGTAGCCCAGGATCGTCACCAGGCCGAGCCGCGCGCCATAGGCCGCGCCGACGGTGAGCACGGCGAATGTGCCCATGGTGATCGGCACCGGCCACATCGGCACCTTGATCTTGGCGGCAACCGCCAGCAGGGCAATGCCCAGAACGACCAGCGCCAGCTGGCTCACACGGCGCGCGGCGCCCGAACGGGGGGCCAGCACATCGGCGAGGGTCGGCACGGAAACGGCTTGGGTCATGGGTGTTCCTCCAGTCCTTCTTGTTCAGACGCCGGCTTGATGCCCGTTCGGCATCGTCATCGCAAGCACGATTTCGCGCCTGCAGAATCCGCCATATCGGCCCCGGGGCCGTCCGCCAGGCGCCGGTAGGCCGAGACCATGCGGTAGGACTTGCGCGGGCCGTCGACCTGCCAGGTCGTGTGGAATTCGGCCAGGGCATTGGCGCTCAACAGGAATTCGTAATCGACCACGTAGCGATCGGGATCGCACCAATGATCGGCCCGCCCGCCCCGGGCCGGCACCTGGTGAAAGAACCGGCCGTCGTCGAAGAACACCGCCAGGTCCGCCCCCCAGCGATAGCGCCGCTCGGCCGTGAACCGCCCCTGCCCCTCGATCTGCAACGTGCCCGTCTCGACCTGCACGAACCCATCGCCCTCGGCCGTCCAGCGGGCGGTGCCCGTGAACCGGGCCGGCGGGCCGAGCGCGTCTTCGATGTGCCGCTCCAGCGTCCAGCTGCCGGCGAAATCCCCGGCCACGCAGGGCCGCCCTGTCCCAGTCATCCGCGCCTCCCTTGCCGTTGCGCGGCACACAGTCTATAGCCCCGCACGACTTCCCCACAACCAGGATGCATTGCATGATCCCGCGCTATTCCCGCCCCGACATGGTTTCCATCTGGTCGCCAGAGACGAAGTTCCGCATCTGGTACGAGATCGAGGCCCATGCCTGTGACGCCATGGCCGAGCTGGGCGTGATCCCCAAGGAAAACGCCGCCGCCGTGTGGAAAGCCAAGGATGTCGAATTCGATGTCGCGCGGATCGACGAGATCGAGGCCGTGACCAAGCATGACGTCATCGCCTTCCTGACCCACCTGGCCGAGATCATCGGCAATGACGAGGCGCGCTTCGTTCACCAGGGCATGACCTCGTCCGACGTGCTGGACACGACGTTCAACGTCCAGCTGACCCGCGCGGCCGACATCCTGATCGCCGATCTCGAAGGCCTGCTGGCCGCGCTCAAGCGCCGGGCCATCGAACACAAGGACACCGTGCGCATCGGCCGGTCGCACGGCATCCATGCCGAGCCGACGACCATGGGCCTGACCTTTGCCCGGTTCTATGCCGAGATGGATCGCAACCTCAGCCGCATGCGCGACGCCCGGGCCGAGATTGCCACCGGCGCGATTTCCGGGGCCGTGGGCACCTTTGCCAATATCGACCCGCGGGTCGAGGAACATGTCTGCGACCAGATGGGCCTGGTGCCCGAGCCGATTTCCACCCAGGTCATCCCGCGCGACCGCCACGCGGCCTTCTTTGCCACGCTGGGCGTGATCGCCTCGTCGGTCGAGAACATCGCGACCGAAATCCGCCACATGCAGCGAACCGAAGTGCTGGAAGCCGAGGAATTCTTCAGCGCCGGCCAGAAGGGCTCGTCGGCCATGCCGCACAAGCGCAACCCGGTGCTGACCGAGAACCTGACCGGCCTGGCCCGGCTGGTGCGGTCGATGGCCCTGCCGGCGATGGAGAACGTGGCGCTCTGGCACGAGCGCGACATTTCCCATTCCTCGGTCGAGCGCAACATCGGCCCCGATGCGACCGTGACGCTCGATTTCGCCCTGGCCCGGCTGACCGGGGTGATCGACAAGCTGGTGGTCTATCCCGACAACATGCTGGCCAACATGAACAAGTTCCGCGGGCTGGTGATGTCGCAGCGGGTTCTGCTGGCGCTGACCCAGGCCGGTGTCAGCCGCGAGGACAGCTACAAGCTGGTCCAGCGCAACGCCATGAAGGTCTGGGAAGAAGGCAAGGATTTCAAGACCGAGCTGCTGGGTGATGCCGATGTGACCGCCGCGCTGTCGGCCGAGGAGATCGAGGAGAAATTCGATCTGGGCTATCACACCAAGCATGTCGACACGATCTTCGCCCGCGTCTTCGGCGAGTGATCGCGCCACGGGCGGCGGATCGCGGATCCGCGCGCCCGAACCGGCGGCAAAAGGCCCATCACAGACCCCGGCACGCGCGGCCGGGGTCTTTTTCGTTCGGGAACGGCCCGGCCTCTGTTACCCTCGGGCCACCCGGCGGCGGATGCTCCCTGCCGGCCCACAGGAGGATGCCATGACCGTCAAGACCGCACTTGCCGCACTTGCCCTGACCTGCCTGCCCGCCCTGGGCTTTGCCGAATGCAACTGGAGCAAGCAGCAGGCCCAGAGCTGCGCTCCGGGCACGACCTGGGACAGCGAAGCCATGGCCTGTGTCGACCAGGTGACCAGCTAGGCCACCGCCCCCAAGGCCGGGCGCGCCCGCCGCATGGGCGGGGCGCCTGGCCGGGATGATCACGGTTTCGTGATGAACCGTCAGGGCCCCGGACACGACCCATAAGCGCAAACGATGCACAATCCCGGCGGGTTTCGCCTGCCGTTCCCTTCCTGCGGGTCCTGCCCGACACGCGTCAGACATTGGAGTATCCCATGCGCAAGCTCACCGCCCTCGCCCTGACCTCGGCCGTGACCGCGGCCATTGCCATCCCCGGCCTGGCCCTGGCCGCCGGATCGGGCAGCGACGCCCCGCCCAAGCCGACCGAGACCACCAAGACCTGCCTCTTCGGCAAGGTCTTCGACCCGGCGACCAAGAAATGCGTCAAGGTCGAGAAAAGCTCGGCCCTGGACCCGGACCTGCTTTACGGCGCCGTGCGCGAGCTGGCCTATGCCGGGGAATACGACCGTGCCCAGCAAGTGCTGTCGGTGATGGACCAGGACGACGACCGGGTGCTGACCTACTGGGGCTTCACCCACCGCAAGATGGGCCATGACGCCCTGGCCGAAGAGTATTACCAGCAGGCCCTGGCCAGCAATCCCGACAATATCCTGGCGCGCTCCTACATGGGCCAGGGCTATGTCGCCCAGGGCCGCATCGAAGAGGCCATCACCCAGTGGAAGGAAATCGTCGCCCGTGGCGGGGACAAGACCTGGGCCGAGGCTTCGCTGCGCGAGGCGATCATGACGGGCATGACCTACAGCTACTGAACTTAGCCGTTTCTTTACGCCTGCCGGTCTAGTGTCGGCGTCGACGATACAGGCAAGAGCAGGCTATGCAGAACGAAGTTGGCTCACAGCTTCCCATGGCGATGGACTTCGGTTCATCGCCACTGGAAGATCTATCCTCCGGCCCGTCCCCTATGAACCACGGCGGCGGCAGGGCGTCCTCTCTCAACAGCGTGTCCAAGGCGGCGATTGTCGTGCGGCTGCTGCTCAAGGAAGGCGCGGACATTCCCCTTGAACAATTGCCCGAGGACCTGCAGGCCAAGCTGGCCCAGCAGATGAGCCGGATGGGCCTTGTCGACCGCGACACGCTTGAAGACGTGCTTCAGGAATTCGCCTCGCAGGTCGATGGCGTGGGGCTGCATTTCCCCCACGGGCTGCATGCGGCCATCGAATCGCTGGATGGCCGGATCAGCGTCAAGACGGCGGACAAGCTGCGCAAGGCGGCGGGCATGCCGAAATCCGGCGATCCCTGGCCCCGGCTGATGGACCGAACCGAGGCCGAGCTGGCCGAGATCATGAAGGGCGAAAGCATCGAGGTGGCGGCCGTGCTGCTGTCGAAGCTGAGCACCGAAAAGGCCGCGGCGCTGCTGGGCCTGCTGCCCGGGCCGATGGCGCGCAAGATCACCCATGCGGTGTCGCTGACGCGCAACGTGACCCCCGACGCCGTACTGCGCATCGGCCAGTCGCTGGCCGAGCAATTCGACGACCAGCCCGACCTGGCCTTTGATGTCGGGCCCGACGAACGGCTGGGCGCGATCCTGAACCGCACCTCGGCCTCGGTGCGCGACGAGGTGCTGGGCGCGCTCGACGAGGTCGACCAGCCGTTCAGCACCCAGGTCAAGCGCCACATCTTCACCTTTGAACATATCCCCGACCGGATCGATCCGATGGATGTGCCCAAGATCATCCGCTCGGCCGACCAGATGACGCTGGTCACGGCCCTGGCCGGCTGCGAGGCGGCCGGTTACGGCGAGGTGGCGGAATTCATCTATCGCAACCTGTCGACGCGGATGTCGGACAACCTGAAGGAAGAGACCAACGAGATCGGCACCGTACGGGCCGAGGATGTCGAGGCGGCGATGCAACAGGTGATCGAGGCGATCAACGGCGAGGTGGAAAAGGGCGAGATCAAGCTGATCCCGATGGATGGCCCCGACGTCCAGGTCGACTGACGGCGTGCTCAGGGATGGCCCTGCGCGTCGTTGGCGGCGCTCTTGGTCGAACACGCGCGCCATTGATGGTGTCCGGGCGGACGCGCGCGATACTGATAGCGCCCCCCGGTCGGACCTGGACGCCACTGACGGCGCCCCGCTCGGACCCGCGCGTCATTGACGGCTCGCTCGGTCGGACCCGTGCGTTACTGATGGCGCCCACGCTCGGGCTCGCGCGGCACTGACAGCGCCGCCTGGTCCGACCGGCACACCTCTGACGGCTCCTCCGCTCGGACCCGTGCGTCATTGACGGCGACCCCCGGTTCGACTTGCGCGCCGCTGATGGCGCCCCCGCTCGGACACGCGCGGCACTGACAGCGCCCACCGATCCGACCTGCACGCCACTGACGGCGCCCCGCTCGGACCCGCGCGTCATTGACGGCTCGCTCGGTCAGCCCCGTGCGTCACTGATCGCCCCCACGCTCGGGCTCGCGCGGCACTGACAGCGCCGCCTGGTTCGACCTGCAAACCACTGACGGCCCCTCCGCTCGGACCCGTGCGTCATTAACGCCCCCCCGGTTCGGCTTGCACGCCGCTGATGGCGCCCCCGCTCGGACACGCGCGGCACTGGCAGCGCCCACCGATCCGACCTGCACGCCACTGATGGCGCTCCTGCTCGGACTCGTGCGCCACTGACAGCGATCTCCGGTCCGACCTGCACGCCACCGACGGCGCCCCCCGGTTGGACCCGCGCACCCTGGTGGCGGCATGCGGTGGCAGGTGATGGACAGCGGCCCGCCCCGGCCCTAAGACAGCAGCCATGCCTGCCGTTGCCCTCCTGTCCCGCGTATGACCCATGTTGCCCTGCCCGGCAGTTCCGAGCGCCAGGCCATCCTCTACATGCTCGCGGCCGTCCTGGCCTTTTCGGTCATGGATGCCACGGTCAAGGGCTTTGCCCCGCGGGTCGGCGTGCTGCCCGCGCTCTGGGCCCGCTATACCGGCCAGATGATCGTGGTCACCCTGCTGGTCCTGCCCCGCCTGCGCAGCGTCGCCCGCACCCGCCGGCCGGGCACCCAGATCCTGCGCTCGGCCCTGCTGATGGGCGCCACCGGGTTCTTCTTTACCGGGCTCAGCCTGATCCCCCTGACCGAGGCCAGCGCGCTGATGTCGGTCAACCCGGTGCTGATCACCCTGGGCGCCGCGCTGTTTCTCGGCGAACGCCTGGGCCCGCGCCGCATCGCCGGCATCGTCGCCGCGCTTGTCGGGGCCTTCCTGGTCATCCGCCCGGGTAGCGCGGTCTTTACCCCCGCCGCCCTGCTGCCCCTGGGCGCGGCCTGCTGCTATTCGTCCTACGTGCTGATCACCCGGCGGATCGGCGCCGACGAGGATATCTGGACCTCGCTCTTCTACACCGGCACCGTCGGCACCCTGGTGCTGAGTGCCATCATCCCCTTTGCCTGGACCCCGCTCGACACGACCTCGATCCTGATGATGCTGGTCATCGCCGCCGCAGGCACCACCGGCCAGCTCTTCCTGATCCGCGCCTTCACCGCCGGAGAGGCCGCCATGCTGGCCCCCTATTCCTACCTGGGCCTGGTCCTGGCCGCGCTCTGGGGGCTGTTCCTTTATGGCGAGATACCCGATAGTTGGACCATCCTCGGGGCCATCGTCATCTCCAGCGCGGGCCTGTATGTCTGGTACCGCGAAACCCACCGCAACTGACAGCGACCATGCCTGACAAAGCTTCCTTTCCCAAACGCGCCGGCCAGTACCTGACGAACCTGGCGCTGATGTCGGTCATCGGCACGGCCCGGCTGCTGCCCTATGCCAGCCGGGTGCGGTTCATCGGCTGGCTGACCTCGCGGGTCATTGCCCCGCTGGCCGGGTTCGACAAGCGCATCCGCAACAACCTGGCCCATACCCTGCCCGACATGCCCGCAGACGAGGTCGACCGCATGGTCCGCGCCGTGCCCGACAACATGGGCCGCGCCCTGATCGAGACCTATTCCGGCGCGCCCTTCGTCCGGCTGGCCCAGCAGGCGCCGGTCACCGGGCCGGGGCTGGAGGTGCTGGAACAGGCCCGGGCCGAGGGCAAGCCGGTGATCATCGTCACCGCACATTTCGGCAATTACGACGCCGCCCGCGCCAGCCTGATCCACCACGGGTTCGAGATCGGCGGGTTCTATCGGCCGCTCGACAACCCCTATGTCAACAAGCACTACACCCGGGCGATCACGGCCATCGGCGAGCCGCTTTTCACCCAGAGCCGCAAGGGCATGGCCAACATGGTGCGCCATCTCAAGGGCGGCGGCGTGGTGGCCATCGTGGCCGACCGGCATGCCGTGGGCGGCGAGATCATGCCCTTCTTCGGCAAGCCCGCGGCGACCTCGCTGGTCACGGCCGAACTGGCCCTGCGCTTCGGCGCGCCGTTGCTGCCGGTCTACGGGCTGCGCAAGCCCGACGGGCTGAACTTCGAGATCGTGACCCAGGAGCCGATCCCGCATTCCGACCCCGAGACCATGACGCGCGAGATCACCGACCGGCTGGAAACGCTGGTGCGCGAACACATGGATCAATGGTTCTGGATTCACCGGCGGTGGAAGGTCTGACCTTCGAGGCAACGGGCCGGCTTGGTTGACATGATGAGCCGCGTGCGACCGGCTGTCGGGCTCATCCGTCCATTCCGGTTGTACCTCGCGCCGGGATGATCCGAGCGGGTCAGCAGGTACCGAACGCCGCGATGACCAGACCTGGCAAATTCAGCCGCCCGAATGACTTGCCCGGATCCGGCACAATAGGCCGCCGCGATGATCAATCCGCTGGGATCCAGCTTGGGCGGCCAGATGATCTGATCGGACACATCACGCTCGGCCCCCGGAAGGACCTATCCGATTGAGGCGACCGAGTGCAGGAATGACCGACCCAGAGCGAGATTGGCGGCCCCAAAGACCTGACCGCATCAAGCAACCAGCGGGACAACCCGACCGGTTCAGTCCAGCTCGGCCGCCGCGATGATCTGGCCCGGGCCCTGTTCCTGCACGAGGATCACGGCCGGCCGGTCGCCGTCGATCCGTGCCTCGATCGACTTGACGCTGACCCCGTCCCAATCGCCGATGGTCTCCCAGCCGTCGACCACGTGCAGATAGGTGATGGTCTGGCCGGCATTCTCGCCGCGGGTGATCTTGACCGTGCGTTCGTCGGTATAACGCACCAGCTGCAGCACATAGGCCCCGCCGCGCCCCTCGCCCAGGGGCAGCAGGCCGATGCGCAGCCGGTCGCCATCGCGTTCGACCATGACCTCGGCCCGGCGCTCGGCCCCGGCATGGGCGGTGATCACGTCGGCCAGTTCCATCGGCTTGGCGCCGACAACCTGGTCGATGCCGTTGACGATCATCTGGGGCGTATAGACCATGTTGCGCCCGCTGGACCGGGCATAGGCCTTTTGCCGGGCGGTATAGGCCGGATCGGCAAACCGGTCCTTCCAGCCGATGTAATCCCAGTAATCCACATGCAGCGACAGCGCGATGACGTGATCCTTGGCCACCAGCTTTTCCATCAGCGCATCGGCCGGCGGGCAGGACGAACAGCCCTGCGAGGTGAACAGCTCGACCACCACCGTTTTCTCGCCGGCCCGCAGGGGCGTTGCAACGGCCGCACCAATGGCCAGAGCAAGGGACAGGACGACGGGTTCGAGCATGCGCATTCAGGACGTCTTTCGCGGTTGAAAACAGCATCGGGTTTAGGACCAGCCCGGTTGAAACGCCAATCACCCTTTCGAGATAACCCGGCGATCCTGCGAAAGTGTTGCCATTGCCGGACATTTTCGGTGTGCAACGGTATACAAATTTTGCAGTCGCGGCATCCGACCTGTTGATCGCGCGGATTCCCGGCTACATATGAAGGGCAGCAACATCCCCAACTTCTTGATCTGAGGGAGCCACATATGCCCATCACCGTAGGACAGGACACCGCCAAGACCCGCCGCACGCTCAGCGTCGGCGACCAGAGCGTGGCCTATTATTCGATCCCGGCCGCAACCGAAGCGGGCCTGGGCGATTTCTCGAAACTGCCGGCCGCGCTGAAGGTCGTTCTGGAAAACATGCTGCGGTTCGAGGATGGCAAGACGGTCAGCACCGACGACATCCGGGCCTTTGCCGAATGGGCCACGCTGGGCGGCAACAACCCGCGCGAGATCGCCTATCGCCCGGCCCGCGTGCTGATGCAGGATTTCACCGGCGTGCCGGCGGTTGTCGACCTGGCGGCCATGCGCGACGGCATCGTGGCGCTTGGCGGTGACCCCGAGAAGATCAACCCGCTCAACCCCGTCGACCTGGTCATCGACCATTCGGTCATGATCGACGAGTTCGGCAATCCGCGGGCGTTCCAGATGAATGTCGACCGCGAATACGAACGCAACATGGAACGCTATACCTTCCTGAAATGGGGTCAGAACGCGTTCAACAATTTCCGCGTCGTGCCGCCGGGTACGGGGATCTGCCACCAGGTCAACCTGGAATACCTGGCCCAGACCGTCTGGACCGACACCGACCAGGCCGGCGAAGACGTGGCCTACCCCGACACGCTGGTGGGCACCGACAGCCACACCACCATGGTCAACGGCGCGGCCGTCCTGGGCTGGGGCGTGGGCGGCATCGAGGCCGAGGCCGCGATGCTGGGCCAGCCGATTTCCATGCTGATCCCCGAGGTCGTGGGCTTCAAGCTGACCGGCGAGATGGTCGAAGGCACAACGGGCACCGACCTGGTGCTGAAGGTCGTCGAGATGCTGCGCGCCAAGGGCGTGGTCGGCAAGTTCGTCGAATTCTACGGGCCGGGCCTCGACAACCTGCCGCTGGCGCAACGGGCGACGATTGCCAACATGGCACCGGAATACGGGGCCACCTGCGGTTTCTTCCCGATCGACGATGAAACCCTGCGCTACCTGCGCGTGACCGGCCGCGACGAGGACCGCATCGCGCTGGTCGAGGCCTATGCCAAGGAAAACGGGTTCTGGCGGACGCCGGATTACGATCCGGTCTATACCGACACGCTGGAACTGGACATGGGCACCATCGTGCCGGCGATTTCCGGGCCGAAACGGCCGCAGGATTACATCGCGCTGGACAGCGCCGGCACCGCTTTTGGCCAGTTCATCAAGGGCCTGCGCGAAGGCAAGGACGCCAGCGAAACGGCCGAGGTCCGCTGGGAAGGCGAAGGCGGCGCGCCCGAGCCGCGCGACATTCCCGGCAACGAGGGGCTGCACAAATACGGCTGGGTGCATGGCGAGGACGGGCCCTACCAGCTGCATGACGGGTCCATCGTGATCGCCTCGATCACGTCCTGCACCAACACGTCGAACCCCTATGTCATGATCGGCGCGGGGCTGGTGGCCAAGAAGGCCCACGAGCTGGGCCTGACGCGCAAGCCCTGGGTCAAGACCTCGCTGGCGCCGGGCAGCCAGGTCGTGTCGGAATACCTTGAGGCCGCTGGCCTGCAGGAGCACCTGGACGCCATCGGGTTCAACCTGGTGGGCTATGGCTGCACGACCTGCATCGGCAATTCCGGCCCGCTGGACGCGCCGATTTCAAAGGCGATCAACGATTACGACCTGGTGGCCACCTCGGTCCTGTCGGGCAACCGCAACTTCGAAGGCCGGATCAGCCCCGACGTGCGGGCCAATTACCTGGCCTCGCCGCCGCTGGTCGTGGCCTATGCGCTGGTCGGCGACATGAATGTCGACATCACCCGCGAGCCGATCGGCCAGGACAAGGACGGCAACGACGTCTATCTCAAGGACATCTGGCCCAGCCAGGCCGAGATTTCCGAGCTGGTCGACAAGACCGTCACCCGCGAGGCGTTCCAGTCGAAATATGCCGACGTCTTCAAGGGTGACGAGAAATGGCGGGCGGTGGAAACCACCGATGCCCAGACCTATGATTGGCCGCCGGCCTCGACCTATGTCCAGAACCCGCCCTATTTCCAGGGCATGACCATGGACACCAAGAAGATCGAGAACATCGACGGCGCGCGCATCCTGGCCGTGCTGGGCGACATGATCACCACCGACCACATCTCGCCCGCCGGGTCCTTCAAGGAAACCACGCCCGCCGGCAAGTACCTGGTCGAACACCAGGTTCCACTGCGCGAGTTCAACTCCTACGGCTCGCGCCGGGGCAACCACGAGGTCATGATGCGCGGCACCTTTGCCAACATCCGCATCAAGAACGAGATGCTCGATGGCGTCGAGGGCGGCTATACCAAGGGCCCCGACGGCGACCAGACCTCGATCTACGATGCCTCGATGGAATGGCAGGACAAGGGCGTGCCGCTGGTCATCTTCGGGGGCGAGCAATACGGCGCCGGGTCGTCGCGCGACTGGGCGGCCAAGGGCACGGCCCTGCTGGGCGTCAAGGCGGTGATCGCCGAGAGCTTCGAGCGCATCCACCGGTCCAACCTGGTGGGCATGGGCGTGATCCCCTTCGAATTCACCGGCGGCGACACGCGCAAGACCCTGGGCCTGACCGGCGAAGAGACCGTGGCGATCCACGGGCTGGATGCCATCACCCCGCTGGCCGAGGTGCCCTGCACGATCACCTTTGCCGATGGCAGCGAAAAGACGATCACCCTGAAGTGCCGGATCGATACCGCCGTGGAAATCGAGTATATCGAAAACGGCGGGGTGCTGCATTACGTGCTGCGCAACCTGGCCCGCGCGGCCTGATCCAGGCCACAGCGGACCTTGACAGAACGGCCCCGGGCACCCACATGTTAGTTATGTGCCCAGGAGACCCGAGAGAGAGAAGGAGCCTAGGAATGTCCAGCCCTGACCCGATCCAAGTCTGATTGCAGCTTGCGCAACCGCCCTGCGAGGTGGTCGTCATGCTCATCCGGGCGCGCCAACTTCGGTTCGGCGCGCCTTTTCAATTCCAGGTCACTGTATCGCAGCTGCATCTTGGCCAGGATCTCGCGGCCCAGGGCCTCGCAATCCTCGCTGGTGCCATAGATGTTGCGGATCGTCCCGACCCGCCCGGCCGGCGAGATCCGGCGGAAACTGTCCTGTTGCAGCCCGTCGATCTGGGCCTTGATCTTTTCCAGGTCGCCGTAGAACCGCACGACATCGCCGATCAGCCCGTCCTCGATCGCATGCAATTCGCTGATCCGCGAGCGGTAGACATCGGTGTGGCGGGCATCGGTGATATGCGGCACGAAGTGCGGATCGCGGAACAGGTGTTCGAACCGGGCGATGGACGGCGCGGTATCGAGAAAGCGCTTCATGTCGGCGGCGTTGAAATCAATCTCGGCAAAGAGCGCACGCAGGAGCGACTTGCGGTCGTCCGACCGGCGCTTGCGGGCCTGCCAGATATCCCACCCGCGCGAGCCCAGCCACAACAGGATGGTGACAATCCCCAGCCGGGTGATCGTCACCAGATCCGCAATCACGTCTTCTTCGCCCATCATGGCTGCGGGCCTCCCTGCCAGCGCCGGCCCGGGGCGCGGCCCCTTGGCCATAGCGCGTTTGCGCCCGCCGCAACACCCCGGGCCTGCGACGGGCCGCAGGGGTCAGGCGGCCAGCATCACCCGGTCCTGGGCATTGGCCCAGAGCTGGCTGGGATGCGCGGCGCAGCGCGCCAGCCAGTCGCGCAGGGCCGGGCGATCCGGCGCCCAGTCCGGCGCCCAGAGCCAGACCGAGGCCACCAGGATGTCAGCCGCCGAATACCGCTCGCCCAGCAGCCAGGGCCCCCGGGCCAGCGCGGTTTCGATCCGGTCGGCGATCTCGGCCTCGCCGCGCCACGTCGCCCGCACCAGCGGCTCGTTGCCATGGCCGCCGGCATTGGCCACGTACCAGGGTTCGACCACCCCCGCCGCCCAGCCGAGCCAGGTCAGATAGGCGCCCCGGTCGGGATGGCCGATGCCCCGCCCCAGCGGGCTGTCGAAATGATCGGTCAGGAACAGCATGATGGCATTGCTTTCGGTCATCACACCATGCCCGGTGTCGAGCGCGGGCACCTTGGCCTCGGGGTGCGGGTTGCGCGGGTCGGTCCGCCCGCCGCCGTCCACCCGCAGGATGTCGACGGTGCACAGCCGCACCTTGTCGCGCATACCCATGGCATGCAGCAGCACGTTGATCCGCGTGGCGCGGCTTTGCGGGGCGTAATACAGGGTCAGCATGGGGTGTCCTTTCGATCCGGTCCGTCCGGTCTGTTCCGGTGCCCCCGCCTAGCAGACAGCTGCTGACAGGGTCCTGTCAGCATTCGCCCGGCGCTGGACAATCGCCCCCCGGCCCGCCGATAAGCAGGCCGTCCGACCAGGCGCGCAAAAGGCAGGAACGGCCCATGTGGTTCAGTGTTTTCGACATCATCGGCACGGTGGCCTTTGCCTATTCCGGCTTTGTCGCCGGGGCGCGGCGGCGGCTGGACCTGCTGGGCGTGGTCATCGTGGCCTACCTGACCGCCTCGGCCGGCGGCGCGCTCAGCCAGGTTCTGCTGGGCGAGGTGCCGCGCATCCTGACCGACGAACTGGCCGCCGGGCTGATCCTGGGCACGGTGATCGTCGGGCTGGTCCTGCACTGGACGGGCATCCGCCGGGTCGAGCGGCGCTGGACCTTCGTGGCCGCCGATGCCATCGGCCTGGCGGCCTTTGCGCTGACCGGGGCGTCGCTGGCGCTTGGGCACGGGCTGGGCATGTTCGGCACGACCCTGCTGGCCTTCCTGACGGCGGTGGGCGGCGGGCTGCTGCGCGACAGCCTGATCGGCGACGTGCCGGTCGTGCTGCGCTCGGGCTTTTACGGCATCATCGCCGTGCTCGTGGGCCTGGCCGTCTTTGCCTGCGACCGGCTGGCACTTGCACCCGACGTGGCGCCCGTGGTCATCTTTGCCGGGGCGGTGGTGCTGCGGCTGATCGCCCATGCCCGCGACTGGTCCTTGCCGGTTCTCACCGGGCACGAGGATTGAACAGCGAAAGGACACGCTCATGCGCAGGGTAGCCCTGATCACCGGCGGCGCCAGGGGCATCGGCCGGGCCATCGTGGCCGACATGGCCCGCGATCACGACCTGGCCTTCACCTGGTCCTCGACCCGGCCGGAAGCCGATCCCGAGCTGCTCGCGATCCGGGCCGATTTCCGCGAAGACGCCGCGGCCGGGCGGGTGATCGACGAGGTCATGACGCGTTTCGGCCGGCTGGATGTCATCGTCAACAATGCCGGCATCGTGGCCCATACGCCCCGCGACAGCCACGACCGCGAGGCGCATCGGCAGATCTTTGACGTGAATTACCTGGCGCCCGTGGCGCTGCTGACCGCCGCCCTGCCCCACCTGCGCCCCGGCGCCGCGGTGGTGTCGATCTCGTCGGTCAATGCCGAGATGCCACCGCTCGATGCGGTGACCTACGGGGCGTCGAAGGCCGCGCTCAACCTGTGGACCCGGGGCATGGCCAAGGAGCTGGGGCCGCAGGGCATCCGGGTGAATGCCGTGGCGCCCGGGCCGATCGAGATCCCCGAGGCCCCGCGCCCGCCCGACCTGGTGCGCCAGTTCGTCGACATGACCGCCCTGGGCCGGCCCGGCCAGCCCGAGGACATCGCGGCAGCCGTGCGCTTCCTGGCCTCCGATGCGGCGGCCTTCATCACCGGCGAGGTGCTGACGGTTTCGGGGGGATATCGGCTGTAGCCTGCGGCCAGTCTGGCGGCACGCTGGCCGACCGGACACCGCAGCAAGCGCGCCGGAGGCTTGAGCAGTTTGAAGGCTCATCGCCCGGCGCGGTTGCGCCAAACGGGGAACCCGAATACCCAGATCCAACCTGCAGACTCCCGTTATGGATGAAGGACCAGCAAGGGGCAGGATACACCGTGCAACGTGATCAGGGTTGGGGACATCGATCGAGGGGGGCGTGCGACCCGCCGGCCATGTCGCCCCATGGGATTGCCGCAAGAGCCTTCGATCAACCTGCGCCGCTGTTCTGCGGCCGCCCGTCACGGCAAGCGATCCGCCGCCCCAGCACTCCGGCGACCACCCCATAAAGCCATGCTATCCGTCCGTCGCGCGCTTCCGTGATCACCTCGTCAGGCGATCCTGTCCGTAGATCTCGCAATTCTGTGACCACACAATCAGGAAACCCCATCCAACGGCGTTGCACACCTGTGCTCAAGACGTCCGGGCAGCACTCCCACCGGCGTTCGTCCCTTGGTCAACAATTCGGTCAACCCATCCACCGGCATTGCACCCCATGGTCGACAAGTCCGCGCATCCCATGAACCGGTCCTGCGCCCCGCGATACCACCGGCAGACCACTCGATCCGCCGCCCATACGCATCCGGCGATCACCCCGCCAAAGCATCCTCGGTCAGCAATTCGACGGTTTCCAGGTCGATCCCCTGCACGCCCTGAAGGGCCAGCACCTGTTCGCCGTTCAGCGACAGCTGGGTCTCGTCCAGGTCCTCGTCGTAGGCCGCGGTCATTTCCGGTTCGGCATCGTCGAAATCGGCGGGGTCATAGTACAACGCCAGCGTCTCGGTCTCGGTGTCGAAATCCTCGATCACCGCCGGATCCTCGTCGCCCACCACGACCAGCCCGAACTGGTCGGTGCCCTCGCCGCCGCTGGCCATGTCGCCCGAGGACATCACGATGATGTCGTCACCCTCGCCGCCCGACAGGATCTCGACGTCGCCCCGGGCGAAATCAGCCTCACCGTCCAGCCGGTCGGAGGACAGGATGTCGTTGCCCGCGCCGCCGTCCAGCGTATCGGTGCCCGACCCGCCCAGCAGCACGTCATCGCCCGCCCCGCCGGTCAGGATGTCATCGCCCAGGTTGCCTTCGAGCGTATCGCTGCCCTCGCCGCCATCCAGCGTGTCGTTGCCATCGCCGCCATACAGCACGTCATCACCGGCCAGCCCCGACACCTGGTCGTCGCCCTCGGCGGCAAAGACCGTGTCGGCCCCGCTGCCCCCGGTGAACAGATCATTGCCCTCGGTCAGCGTCACCGTCTGGTCGTCGTCGACCTCGACCGTATCGCTGTCATCCTCGTCATCGTCGCCATCCCAGAACCCGAACGGATCCAGGATCAGACCCAGGGCCATGACGGACAGCAGGGCATTTCCCAATATCGCCAGTGAATAGGAATCCATGACACATTCCCTTCGGCAGTGCAGGTTGGACCGAGCTTAAGACTGCCCCGGAAAGGGGGCAAGAATACGGCGCATTTAGAACAAAAGAGCCAACAATCCCCTAAGAACGGGCAGATTGATGCCGCCCACCCCATGAATTACCGACATTTTGTCGTCAATTGCCCCGGGCCTGGGCCAATGCCGGGCGCAGGCGCTCTTCGATCGCACGCTGGGTCAGCGGGCCGGCAAAGCGCAGGATGACCTGGCCGTTGCCATCGATCACATAGGTTTCAGGCACGCCATAGAGCCCCCAGTCGAGGCCCATCCGCCCGCTGCCATCGGCCCCGATGGCGGCATAGGGATCGCCCAGCTCGTCGAGGAACCCCAGGGCATTGCCCGGCTCGTCCTTGTAATTGACGCCCAGGATGGTCAGCCCCTCGGCCGACAGCGCTTCGAGGTTGGGATGTTCGACCCGGCAGGGCGCACACCAGCTGGCCCAGAAATTCACCAGCTTGACCTCGCCGTCGCGCAGATCGGCATCCGCGAAAACCGCCTTGTCCCCCAGGGCCGTGACCTGGACCGGCGGGGCACTCTGGCCTTCGCGCGCGGATGGCAGGGCGTCGGGATCTTCGCGGAACATGCCCACGCCAAAGGTGATGACCAGCGCGGCAAAGATCGCCGGCGGGGCGATCATCAGGGGAGAGAGCCTAGCCATTGCCGCGAATCCTTTCCTCGACCCGGGCCATTTCGGCCCGCACGCGCCGCCCGCGCCACAGGCTGACGGCCACCAGCGCCAGCAGGACCAGCAGCGAAACCGCGTAGGCCGACAGCACGGTGTCGGCGTATTTCCCCAGGTCAGGCATCACGCCGCCCCCGCCCGTTCACGCGCCAGCAGCGCGCGGATGCGCCGGGCGCGGATCTCGGTGCCGGTGCGATAGAGCACCAGCGCCACGAAGAGCAGCACGAAGCCCGCGATGGCCACGAGCAGCGGGAAATAGAAGACATCGGCCACGTTTTCCTCCTTGTCCAGCGACAGCGACGCGCCCTGGTGCAGGCCCTGGTTCCAGAAATTCACCGCGTAACGGCTGAGAATGGCAAAGACCGATCCGACGATGCACAGCACCGAGGTCAGGTCGGCGGCGGTGTCCGGGTCTTCGATCGCGGCCCAAAGCGCGACATACCCCAGGTAGAACAGGAACAGGATCAGAAAGGACGTCAGCCGCGGATCCCAGGCCCACCAGGTGCCCCACATCGGCTGGCCCCAGATCGCGCCGGTCATCAGGGCGATCAGCGTCATGGCAATGCCCACGGGCGCCGCGGCCCGCGCGGCCAGCGCGCTGACATGGTGGCGCCGGATCAGCCAGATCAGCGAGGCCACGAGCATCATCAGCCAGGCATTGATGGCCATCAGCGCCGAAGGCACGTGCAGGTAGATGATCTTGACGGTGGACCCTTGCCGGTAGTCGTCCGGCGTAAAGAAGAACCCCCAGACCAGGCCGACGACCAGACACAGGGCGGCCAGCCCCCAGAGATACGGCAGGACCGCCTCGGAGGTGCGCAGGAACTTCTTCGGATTGGCGTATTCCCAAAGCGACATGCGGTCTATCTAGCCTCGTGTTGGGTCCGGAACAATGATCAGCACTCAGCGCAGATTGACGCGCAGGGCGGCGGCGGCGGCAAGGGGCAACAGCGCGAAACTGCCCGCCGTGATCCCGCCCAGCATCATAAGCGGCGCCACCGGGTCCAGCCCCTGCGCCCCGCGCCGGGCCACCTCGGCGCCAAAGATCAGCGTGGGCACGTAGAGCGGCAGCACCAGCAGCGACAACAGCAGCCCGCCGCGCTTCAGCCCGACGGTCAGCGCCGCGCCAAAGGCCCCTATGGTGCTCAGCGCCGGGGTGCCGACGGCCAGCGAGGCAAGCAGCCAGGCATAGCCCGGCGCGGGCAGGTTCAGCAGCACGCCAAGCAGCGGAGCGGCCAGCACCAGCGGCAGGCCGGTCGTCAGCCAATGGGCCAGGGCCTTGACGGCCATCACCGCTTCGAGCGGCAGCGGGGCCGTGGCCAGCAGGTCCAGCGTGCCGTCCTCCCAGTCGAGCGCCAGCAGCCGGTCGAGGGACAACAGGCAGGCCAGCAACGCGCCCAGCCACAGCACGCCCGGGGCGATCGTGCCCAGCAAGGCCGCCTGCGGCCCCACGCTGAACGGCACCAGAACGGTGATGATCAGGAAAAAGGCCAGCCCCAGGCCAAAGCCCCCGCCGGCACGAAAGGCCAGGCGGATGTCGCGGATCAGCAGGGCGATCACAGGAAGGCCTCGTCGAACCCGCCGCCCGTGCCCTGCGGCCCGGCCATTGCCCCCGGCGCGACCCGAAAGGGCGACAGGTCGAGCACATCGGCCGACAGGCCCAGGTCGATATGGGTGGCGATCAGCGCCGATCCGCCCTGCCCCAGATGCGCGCGCACGGCATCGGCAAACATGCCGACGGCCCGGGTGTCCAGCGATACGGTCGGTTCGTCCAGCACCCAGACCGGCCGCCCGGTGACCAGCAGCCGGGCCAGGCCCAGCCGGCGTTTCTGCCCGGCCGACAGCGCCCCGGCGGGCCGGTCGGCCAGCCCGTTCAGATCAAAGGCCGCCAGCGCAGCGTCGATCCCCGGCATGGCAAAAACGCTGGCCCAAAAGGCCAGGTTCTCGGCCACGCTCAGCGTCGGCTTGATGCCATCGGCATGGCCGGCATAGGCAATCCGGTCCTCGGCGCCCTCGATCGCCCCGGCCAGCGGCGGCTGCAGCCCGGCCAGCGTGCGCAGCAGCGTCGTCTTGCCGATCCCGTTCGGCCCGCGCAGGATCAGCGCCCGGCCGGGCTCCAGCGTGAACGACAGGCCGGCCAGCACCGGCACGCCCCCCCGGGCAATGGAAAGATCGACCAGTTTCAGTGTCATACCGCCCGCTTAGCCTATTCCCGCCCGTCGCGGAAGCGCGCCAAAAGTCGTCATCGTCGCACCCCGGCGCGGGCGCGTACCAGCGCCGTCGGTCCTCAGACCGGCAGCAGCGCCACGGCCACCCGGCGGCCCTCCGACAGAAGCACGTTGTAGGTGCGCGCGGCGGCCGGCGAGGTCATGCCTTCGACGCCGATGCCCGCGGCATCCAGCATGGCCCGCAGCCCGGCCGGCAGATGGGCGATCTCGGCGCCGGTGCCGATGAACAGCACGTCGACATGATCGGCCAGCGCCAGCAGCGCCGCGCTGTCGTCATAGCCGCCCCAGGACGACGTGCCCCGGGGCCCGGTCAGGATCGGGCCCGACCAGACCTCGCCGGCGATGCGAAAGAACCCGGGGCCATAGCCGTCGACCGGATCGCTGTCGTTGAACTCGATCTCGTTCAGGCGCATTGCGTCACTCCCATATCCGCAGGGCCGACAGGGCCGAGGCCGTGATGATCACGTAGGCCACGACCCGATAGGCCTTTTCCAGCCCCGGCCGGAACAGCCAGCCGCCCAGCATGTTGCCCAGCACGTTGGGCAGCGCCAGGCCCAGGCCCAGCAGCACGGGCACCAGGGTGACCACGCCCTTGGCCGCCAGGATGCCGCCCAGGAGCAGGTCATAGGCAAAGAGGTAGATCATGACCGAGGCGCGGACCACCCCCGCCGGGTTCGGGCTGGCCATGTAAAGCAGGATGACCGGCGGCCCGGGAATGCCCGACACGCCGCCCAGGAACCCCGCCAGGCTGCCGGTGCCGAAGATCAGCCCATGGCCCAGCCGGCCCTGGTAGCGCAGGCCCAGGATCATGCAGCCGACCATGGCCAGGGCCACCAGCGCGGCCGAGACCTGGAACATCTCGGGCGCGACATGGCCCAGGGCCAACAGCCCCAGCGGCAGGAAGATCAGCGTACCGGCCAGCAGCCGGGCCAGGTCGCCCTTGTCGGCGGTGCGCCAGGCGGCGGGCAGGTTGGGGATCGGGCCGAAGAGGTCCATGACCATGACGACCAGCAGCACCTGGAACGGGTCCAGCACCTGCGCCGCGGCCGGCACAAAGATCATCCCCGTGCCGAACCCGGCAAAGCCGCGCACCGATCCGGCGACCAGCGCCGCGAGGAACAGCCAGCCCAGCCCCGGTTGCCCCAGGGCCGTGGCTATGGCGTCAGGCATCGATATTGGCGAACTGGTTGCCTGCGGTGTTGCCCGGCTTGGACCAGTCGCGCTTGACCCCCAGCCACAGCAGGATGGTCGAGGCGACAAAGACCGACGAATAGGTGCCGACGATCACGCCCCAGATCATGGCAAAGACAAAGCCCCGGATCACGTCGCCGCCCAGCACGAAGAGCGAGACCAGCGCCAGCAGCGTGGTGACCGAGGTCATCATCGTCCGGCTGAGGGTCTCGTTGATCGACATGTTCAGCACGTCTTTCAGATCGCGCGACTTGTACTTGCGCAGGTTCTCGCGGACCCGGTCAAAGACGACCACGGTGTCGTTCAGCGAATAGCCCACGATGGTCAGCAGCGCCGCGATGATGGCCAGGTCGAACCGGATCTGCAGCTCGGAGAAGATGCCGATGGTCAGCACGACGTCGTGCACCAGCGCGGCCACGGCGCCCAGGGCAAATTGCCATTCGAACCGCAGCCAGATGTAGACAAGCACCGCGCCGATCGCCAGCACCACGGCAATGACCGCCGTCTGGATCAGCTCGCCCGAGACCTTGGGCCCGACGCTTTCTACCTGCACAAAGGCGATGTCGGGCGCAATCGTGGCCAGCGCGGCCTGGATCGCCTCGATCGTGTCGGCGGCCAGCGCCTCGCCGCCTTCCTGGGCCTGGATGCGGATCATGGCGACGTGCTGGTCGTCGTCGAAGGACGGGTCAAAGACCTCGGTGATCGTGGCATCGCCCAGCTCCAGCGGGGCCAGGGCATCGCGATAGGCGCCGACATCGACGCCGGTCGAGGCCTCGGTGCGGATCGTCGTGCCGCCGCGGAAGTCGATGCCGAAGTTCAGCCCGCGCGCGGCAAAGGAGCCGAGCGCCAGCAGGATCAGAACACAGGAAATGCCCAGCCAGAGCTTCCACTTGGAAAAGAAGTCGAAATTGGTTTCCTGGGGGACCAGCCGAAGGCGCATGTCAGACCTCGATCGTCTTGGGGCGGCGGCGTTCGAACCACATCACGACGATCAGGCGGGTCACGAAGATCGCCGTGAAGACCGAGGTGAGGATGCCGAGCCCCAGCGTGATGGCAAAGCCGCGCACCGGGCCGGAGCCCATGACGTAGAGGATCACGGCCGTGATGAAGGTGGTGATATTGGCGTCGAGAATGGCCGAAAGCGCCTTCTCGTAGCCCAGTTCGATGGCCCGCGACGGTCCGCGCGCTGTCTTGAGCTCTTCGCGGATGCGCTCGAAGATCAGCACGTTGGCATCCACGGCCATGCCGACGGTCAGCACGATACCGGCAATGCCCGGCAGGGTCAGCGTGGCCCCGATCAGCGACAGCAGGCCGAAGATCAGGATGACGTTGATGATCAGCGCGACATTGGCAAAGAGCCCGAACAGCCCGTAGCTGAGGAACATGAAGACCAGCACCGCGACAAAGGCCACGATGGTCGCGATCTTGCCGGCCTCGATGCTGTCCTGGCCCAGCTCGGGGCCGATGGTGCGCTCTTCGAGGAACTCCAGCTCGGCCGGCAGGGCGCCCGCGCGCAGCAGAACGGCCAGGTTGGTGCTTTCCTCGATGGTGAAATTGCCGGTGATGATGCCCGAGCCGCCGGCGATATGAGCCTGGATCACGGGGGCCGAGATGACCTCGTCGTCCAGCACGATGGCAAAGGGCGAGCCGATGTTGTCGCGGGTGTAATCGCCGAACTTGCGGCCGCCATGGGCGTTGAAGGTGAAATTGACCGCCGGCCGGCCGTTCTGGTCAAAGGACGGCTGGGCATCGGTCAGCTCTTCGCCGGTCACGACCGGTGCGGCCTCGACGACGTAATAGAGCCCTTCCTGCGACAGGTCGGGCAGCAGCTTGTTGCCCGTGCCCGGTGCGGCATCCGCATCGGTGGTGCGGCTGACAACCGGGTTGAAGGTCAGCTGGGCGGTGGTGCCGATGATGTCCTTGAGTTCGGAGGCCGAGCCGATGCCGGGCACCTGGATCAGGATGCGGTCGGAGCCCTGGCGCTGGATCGTGGGTTCGCGGGTGCCGACCTCGTCGATCCGGCGGCGCACGATTTCAAGCGCCTGGCGCACGGTGCGATCGTCGGAGGCCAGTTTCTCGGCCTCGGACAATTGCACGACGATCTCGTCGCCCTGGGCGGTGACATCCAGATCCTGGGCGCCGACACCGGTGACGGAAGTCACCGGGCGGGACAGGCCGCGCACCACGGTCAGGGCGCGCGACATGCCGTCGGGGTTCGAGATCTTGACCCGCAGCTCGGTCGGTTGCGACGGCTGCTTGCGGATGGTGCCAACGGTCTCGCGCTCGGGGCGCAGGGCGTCGCGGACCTCGGGCCAGAGGCTTTCCATGCGCGTGGCATAGACGTCCTCGACCTTGACCTCGGCCAGCAGGTGGGCCCCGCCGCGCAGGTCCAGCCCGAGGTTGACCAGCGACGAGGGCAGCCATTCGGGCCAGGCGGCCAGTTCGGCGGCGCTGTCCGGCGTGGACAGCCCCGCGTCAATCGCCTTGGCCGCGTCGTTGTGACTTTCGACGCGCCCATAGAAGGCATTGGGCATTGCCAGCCAAAGGCCCACCGCACAGGTGAGCCAGATCAGCACCCGTTTCCAAAGCTCGATCTGCAGCATTTATGCCCCTGCCCTGTAAGGAATTGTTCCGGCTTATTCTTTTGCCGGTTCGGTCTTGGACAGCACCTGCGCGATGGTCGATTTCACGACGCGGACGCGGACACCTTCGGCCAGTTCGACTTCCAGCTCGCCTTCGTCCTTGACCTTGGAGACCTTGCCGATCAGCCCACCCTGGGTGACAACCTGGTCACCGCGGCGCAGGGCTTCGACCATGGCCTTGTGCTGTTTGACCTTTTGTTGCTGGGGGCGGATCAGCAGGAAATACATGATCGCGAAGATCAGGATGAGGGGAAGGAACTGAGCGATTGCGCTTTCCATTAAGTCTGTCCTCTTGGGGTTGTCTGAGGGCAGCCTTTGGCACCCCCTGTCAAGGTTGCGCGGAACATATGGGCGATGTGCAGGAGGCGCAAGGCGGTGCCGCGGGGAATTCATGGCCCGTGGTCCGGGCGGGGAATTCGGGGCTTTCGCCAGAAGCGCGGGCGCGGTTTCCGGGGGCTTTGGCCCGGGTTTCCGGGCGGTGCACGGGGGTGGCAGTGTCGCGGGCGTATCGGCGGCGGGGGGTGCCCTTATGCTGATGGTGGCGTGGCGGAGAGGATGGTGATGGGTATTGGGGCCAAGAAGAAGACAGGGGGTCTGGCCCTTGTCCTGATGGCGGGCATGGGTGGCGGCGTGGCGGGCATGGCCGCGGCGGAGGGGCTGCCGGCGCTGCCCGAAGAGGCGCATGACATCTGGGCGGCGGTGGGACGGGTCAATGCCGGGGGCTACCGCAGCCGGGGCATGTGTTCGGGGGTGCTGGTGGCTCCCGACCGGGTGCTGACCGCGGCGCATTGCGTCTTTCGCGACGACGGGCGGGCAGTGGCGGTGGAGGACCTGCATTTCGTGGCCGGCTGGCACAGGGGCCGGGCCCGGGACGATGCCGGGGTGGTGGCTGTAGCGTTGCATCCCCAAGCGCTGGAGGACGGGCGGATCGACCCGGGCCATGACCTGGCCCTGTTGCAGCTGGACCGGGCCCTGGAGGTTGCGCCGATCGGGCTGATGGGGCGGCGCATGGGCGCGGGGCCCTTTGCGCTGGTGGCCTACCAGGGGTCGCGGCCGCATGTGATGGGCGGGCGGTTCGATTGCGCGTTGCGGCTGCAGAAGTTCAGCCTGGCCCTGACCACCTGCCCGGTCGAGGGCGGATCGTCGGGCGGGCCGCTGATGGGACAGGTCGACGGGCAATGGGCCGTGGTCGGCGTGGTCTCGGCCCGGGCCGGCGGTTGGACGCTGGTGCCCCGGGCGCTGGACTGGGTGGCCGGTGCGTTGGCGGCAGAGAGACCTGCGACATCGGCGGAACCGGAGCGGTGACCGGGCACCCTACCCCTTTGCCGCCGGACTTGTCATAAGGCGCATACCGATTCACCAAAGGAGTGCCGAGACATGCACGATATCCGCGCGATCCGCGAGAACCCGGAAGGCTTTGACGCCGCCCTCGCCCGTCGGGGAGACGCGTCGATGTCGTCGGAGATCCTCGGCCTTGACGAGGCGCGCCGCGCCAAGATCCAGGCGGCCGAGACGGCCCAGGCCGAGCAGAACAAGGCCTCCAAGGAAGTCGGCGCGGCCAAGGGGCGCGGCGACGAGGCCGAGTTCGAGCGCCTGCGCGCGCTGGTCGGCGAGAAAAAGGCCGAGGTTGCCGCGATGCAGGCCGAGGCCAAGGCGCTGGATGCGCAGCTGACCGACATGCTGGCGCGGATTGCCAATGTGCTGGCCGATGACGTGCCGGACGGGGCCGACGAAGACGGCAATGTCGAGGTCCACCGCTGGGGCGCGATCCCGAATTTCGCCTTTGCGCCCAAGGAGCATTACGAGATCGCCGGCGTGGCCGCCGGGATGGATTTCGAAACCGCGGCCAAGACCAGCGGATCGCGGTTCGTCTTCCTCAGGGGTGGCGTGGCGCGCATTCACCGGGCGCTGGCGCAGTTCATGCTCGACACCCATGTCGACAAGAACGGCCTGACCGAGGTGCAAAGCCCCGTGCTGGTGCGCGAAGAGGCGATGTATGGCACCGACAAGCTGCCCAAGTTCGGCGACGACAGCTATCAGACGACCAATGGCTGGTGGCTGATCCCGACGTCCGAGGTCACGCTGACCTATTCGGTGGCCGGTGACACGCTGGCCGAGAGCGACCTGCCGATCCGGCTGACGGCCCATACCCAATGTTTCCGGTCCGAAGCCGGCAGCGCGGGCAAGGACACCGCCGGCATGCTGCGCCAGCACCAGTTCGAGAAGGTCGAGATGGTGTCGATCACCCATCCGGACCAATCGGACGCCGAACAGCAGCGCATGATGGGCTGTGCCCAGGGTATCCTCGAGGCGCTGGGGATCCATTACCGCACGGTGATCCTGTGTTCCGGCGATACGGGCTTTGGCGCCCGGCGGACCTATGACATCGAGGCCTGGCTGCCCGGCCAGAACACCTTCCGCGAGATTTCCTCGGTCTCGACGACCGGGGCGTTCCAGGCCCGGCGGATGAACGCGCGGTTCAAGCCGGCGGCCGGGGGCAAGCCCGAATACGTGCATACGCTGAACGGATCGGGCCTGGCCGTGGGGCGTTGCCTGATCGCGGTGCTGGAGAATGGCCAGCAGGAAGACGGATCGGTTGTGTTGCCCGACGTTCTGGTGCCCTATCTTGGGGGTAAGACGCGACTGACACCGGACGGAACGCTTGCATGAATGATCGCCCCTCGCCGCTCATGGCCCTTGTCGTCCTGCTGGCGACGGGGGCTTTCATCGCCTCGCCCTTCTTCACCGGGGAATTCCGGGGCTATCAGCCCGACCAGTTCCCGGTGCCCCTGGTCGATCCGCTGATCCAGCCCCCGGGCTGGACCTTTTCGATCTGGCTGGTGATCTATGGCTGGATGGCGGTCAGCGCGGTCTATGGGCTGATTTACCGTGCCAGCGAGCCGGACTGGGCGGCGATGCGCCCGTCGATGGCCGTGGCCGTGGCCGTTGGTGCAACCTGGCTGCCGGTGGCCATGGCCAGCCCGCTGCTGGCCGCGGTGCTGATCCTGGTGATGATGGTCGCGGCCATCGTGGCCCTGCATGATGCGCCCTTCCTCGACCATTGGTGGGCGCGGGCGCCGGCCGGGCTGTTTGCCGGCTGGCTGACGGCCGCGGCCTTTGTCAGCCTGGGCCTGATCCTGGCGGGCTACGGGCTGATGAGCGGGCGCACGGCGGCGATCGTCTGCCTGGTTCTGGCCCTGCTGGTTGCGGCTTTCGTGATCTGGACGGTGCGCGACACGGCGATGTATTCGGCGGCCGTCTGCTGGGCGCTGACCGGCATCTTCCTGTCGACCCTGACCGATGATCGCACCGTTGCGGTGATCTCGGGTGCCGGAGCGCTGATCACCGGGCTTCTGGCGCTGCGCGGCGTGCAGAAGCTGACCCTGACGGGCAAGTAACCCCCGGGCCGGCGCCGTCACCCGGCGCCGGCCTCCGACACTCGGCCCTTGCCATCCTGTCCGATGAGCATGGCCCATGGGCACCCCGGTGCATTGGTCCGGCGCATGTGTCTGACCGTTCCCCCCCCGACACTCAGCCCCGATCGTCCTGACCGATGCGCCTGCCCATTGGGCGGGTGCGACGCGCAAAGATGATCGGTCAGCCCTGCGGTTGCGGGGCCCGGACGCAGCGCAGCGCATGGCTGAGCGGCGGAATATATGTCCATGAAATACTTGGGATTTTCCCGTTTTCGCCCTTGCACCGCCGCATTTCGCTTGCAAGACCTCCGCATCTATCCCGGCCCTTTCGGCCGACTTTCGGAGCCTTTGTGATGAACCTGCGTAACCTGTTGAAACAAGTGGCCGCCGCCAGCGTGGCCGTGGGGCTGGCCAGCCAGTCGGCCCTGGCCTGTACCGGTATCCTGCTGCATGCCAAGGACGGCAGCACGATTGCCGCGCGCACCATGGAATTCGGCATCGATCTCGAATCCGACCTGGTGGCCGTGCCGGCGGGCACCAAGCTGGAGACCCTGTCGCTGAACCCCAAGGAAAAGGGCTTTGACTACGAGGCCAAGTACGGCTTTGTCGGGGCCAACGGCTTTGACATGCCGGTGGTTGTCGACGGGATCAATTCCGAAGGGCTTTATGCCGGGATCTTCTTCTTTGCCGGCTCAGCCGTCCTGCAGGACCTGACCGCAGAGAACCAGGACCATGCGGTGTCGTCCGAGGAATTCGCCACCTGGGCGCTGAGCCAGTTCGCCACCGTCGCCGAGGTCGAGGCCGCGCTGCCCGACATTGCCGTCGTGGGCACCGATATCGAGGCGCTCGGCGGGCCGGCCCCGGTACATTACGCGCTGACCGATGCCACCGGCGCGTCCATCGTGGTGGAATATGCGGCCAACGGGCTGACGGTGCACAAGAACACGGTCAACGCGGTGACCAACAACCCGACCTATGACTGGCACCTGACCAACCTGCAGAACTACATCGGGCTGAGCGTGCAGAACCACGAGGAAATGACCGTGGGCAGCCAGGTGCTCAAGCCCTTCGGCCAGGGTACGGGCATGGCCGGCCTGCCCGGCGATTTCACCTCGCCGTCGCGCTTCGTGCGGGCCGCGGCCTTTGCCAACGGCGCCCTGCCGTCTGACACCGGCGCCGAAGCGGTGTTCCAGGCCTTCCACATCCTGAACAATTTCGACATCCCCAAGGGCGCGATCCGCGAGGACGGCCAGACCGGCGAGATCTATGATTACACGATGTGGACGGCGGCGTCCGACCTGAAGAACAAGGTCTATTACATCAAGACCTATGACGGCCAGGCCATCGAAAGCCTGGACGTGATGCAGGTGCTCGACGGGCTGGACGCGCCCAAGGCCATCAAGCTGGACCATGAGTTCGAGATCATGGACCGGACGGCCAAGTTCTGATCGCGGGCCCATCGCCACGGCCCCGCGTGGTCCGGGTCTTTGACTTGATGAGTTGAATGCCTGGTCCCCGGAGCGGGCTGATCGAACGAACACCCTCGCAGGTTTCTGCGAGGGTGTTTTCGTTTGGCATGCCAGCTGTGCGATCAGGCCGGGCGGGCGCCGGAGTGATGCACAGGCGGGATGCGCGGCAGATCGCGGCGCAGGCATAGACTTGCGCCGGGGGCGGGCACATCCGAAGGTGCCGCCATGGCATCCGACCTGGACTTCTCCTTTTCTGCGCTGAACGATCCGGCGAAACGGCACATCCGCGTGTTTCAGCTTCACCAGTTCCTAGATCGGTTCGCGATGGGCCTGACGGTTGCCGTTGTGGCCCTGGCCTTGACCGATCGCGGCATGGACCTGTTTCAGATCTCGCTGCTGTTCGGGATCTATTCGTTGACGACCATGATGATGGAGCTGCCCTTCGGCGGGTTGGCCGATGCCATCGGGCGCAAGCCGGTGTTCCTGGCCGCCGTTGTTGCCAGCGTGACCTCTCTTGCACTGTTTCTGGCGACCAGCGATTTCCGCGTTCTCGCCCTGTCCTTTGCCTTTATCGGGTTCGGGCGGGCCTTGCGGTCGGGCACGCTGGACGCCTGGTTCGTCGAAACCTTCCGGGCCGCCGCTCCCAATGTCGATGTCCAGCCCGCCCTGGCCAAGGCGCAATGGGCCAATGCCATGGGCCTGGCCATCGGGGCCGTGCTGGGCGGGCTTCTGCCCGATCTCCTTGGTCCGGCAGCCGTGACCCTGGGGTTCAGCGCCTATGACGTGTCCTATGCCGCCAGCCTGGCCGTGATGATCGGGGTCTTTGTCTACACCCTGGTCTGGATCGTCGAAGCCCCTCGCCCGCTGAACCCCCGCGCCCTGCGACAGGGCTTTGCCTCGGTCCCGCAGGTGATCAGGGAGGCCGGTCTCCTCGCCCTGAGACATCCCGCCCTGTCGATGCTGCTGGCCGCCCTGGCGTTCTTCCTGATGGCGACCAATCCGGTCGAGGTGATCTGGCCGACCCATGCCAAGCCCATGCTGGAGGACGGCCATGCGAACACGGTCATCGGCATCCTGACAGCGGGCTATTTCTTTTCGATTGCCTTCGGCGCGTCGCTGTCGCCGCGGATCAGCCGGCTGTTCGGGCGGCGGCATGCGGTGACACTTGCGGCGGCCTTTACCGTCCTGGCCGGCGTTCAGATCGCGCTGGCCCTGCAGGGCGGCATCGCCGGTTTCGTGGTGATGTTCCTGCTCTATTCGGTTGTGCTCGGCATTTGCGAGACCCCGGCCAGCAGCATCCTGCACAGATGTGTCGAAGACCGTCAGCGGTCGACCATGCTGTCCCTGCGCTCGCTGATCCAGCAGCTGGGGGCGGCCCTTGGCCTTGTCCTGGCCGGGGCCATAGCCGAGGTCCATTCCACGCCCGTGGCCTGGATCGTCGGCGCGGTGTTCCTGTTCATTGCCGTGATCCTGATCGCCATCCTTGCCAGGCGGCTTGCCGGCGGGGCTGGCTAGCGGCCGGTCTTTCGACGGGCCGCATCGGCAATTGGGAATCTGCGCCGGGCGCCCGGCCGCACGCGGGATGGGCCGCCCGGGCTAGGGGGCGCGACGCAGCCGGTTCCCCTTGCCGGTGAAGACGCGGCCGGGTTTCCTGCCGGTGGACGTGTCAGTCCTTGGCGGGCTTCTTTTTCTTCTTCTTGCCCCCGGCCTTGGCCTTGCGGGCCTCTTTATGGGCGTCCTTCTGGGCCTTGAGCTTGCGCGCGCCTTCCTTGCGGCGCTTGGCGGTGCCGGCCTTGTCCGAGAGTTTCTTGCGGGCCTTGGGGCCGGTGCCGTCGGGCGGCGGGTCGGCAGGCGTTTCCTTGGGGGGCGCATCCGGGGCTTCGGGCGGAATGTCGTCGGGGGCCTCGGGCGGTGGGGCGGCAGGGGTTTCGGTTGGGCTGTCGTCCGGTGTTTCAGGCGGGGTGTTGTCCGGAACTTCGGGCGGAGCGGCGGGCACCTCGGACGGGGTGGCTGGCGGCGTGTCGGCAGGATCGCCTGGCACCCCCGGGGGCACATCGGACGGCAATTCGGGCGGGATCGTCCCGGGCAGCTCGTCCGGGGCCGTGGGCGACGGCACCTCGACGGGCGGTGGGCCGTCGGGGGACGGGTCCTGCGGCTGGGGGATCTCTCGGGGCGCAGGCGGCGGCGTGGGATCGGCGGGCGGCTCGGGCTCGCCGGCGGGGCCCATGCGGCCGGGGATCATCCCCAGGTCGTGTTGCGCCTGTCCACCGGTCGCCGGGGGCTCGGCCCGAGCGGCGGGTTGCGGCGCGGGCGGTTCGGGTGCGGAGGCTGCGCTCGCCGGGGCCGGGGCGGCCCCCCTCGCCGCCTGCGCATCGCGCGGGGGCAGATGGCGGATCGTGCCGTTGTCGGGATCGGTCTCGATCTCGGTCACCCAGGTCATCGGACCGGGATGGATGAAGAACACGGGCGGCTCGCGGCGGCGGCGGGGCCTGTCGGGGGTCATGGCTGTCTCCTGCCGGGGGGGCGGATCATCGGGTGTGGCCGGGGGTGCGGGCATCGACGGCGGGGATGTGGGCGCCGTGGGACTGGCCGGCCGTGCATGCGGGGGCGCCGATGGTTGCGGTTGCGATGCGGACGGCTCGGGCACCAGCGCAGGGGGCGTTGGCTCGGCCACAGGCACGGGGGGCGTCGGCTCGGCCATCGGCGCGGGGGGCGTCGGCTCGGGCACCGGCACGGGGGGCGTCGGCTCGGGCACCGGCACGGGTGGCGTTGGCTCGGGCGCCCGTCGCGCGCGCCGTTTTCGCGGTTGCGGCGCGGGCCGGGCCTTTTGCACATCGGGCATGGGCGTTTCGGCGGGGCTTTCGGGTGGCGGCGAGGTGGCCTTGCGCCGGCGCCGGGCCGGGCGCGCAGGTGGGGCCGCGGGATTGGCCAGGCGCTGGCGGGCCGTGTCGATCAGCTTTTGTGCCCGGCGTTCGCCGATCCCCGGAATGGCAAAGAGCCGCTCGACCGGCGCGGCTGCCAGGTCCTCGGCGGTGTCCAGCCCCAGGTCGCGCAGATACCGTTCCAGGACCGGCCCGATGCCGCCAATGTCGGACAGTTTCACCGCTGAACTTCCTTTTCACCACGTCCCGGCCCCCGGCCGCCGTGCTGGCAGCCCGTTTCCCTGTATAAACCGGGGTCGGATCAAGGCAAGCCGGGCCACCCTGCCCCGGGCCGATCCCCCGGCCGGTCGATGCGCCCCTGCCAGGAGAGAGGCAGTGACGCCCCCGGCGAAACGCGCGGTGCACCGGCCCGATGACGTCGGCCAACCGACACGCAACCCTCCACCAAACCGATCCCGACCTGCGGACATGACAAGGGGCGGCACGGGCCGCCCCCTGGCAGAAATCGTCGGGCATGCGGCCGGAAGCGCCGTCACCCCGGCTGGGCCACCCGTTCGGATGCCCGGGCCGCCGGGAAGGGCACCAGCCGCTCGCTTTCCTCGTCCCAGAGCTTGAGATGCATGGCGTAGAGCGCCTCTTTGAACTTGATCCGGCGCAGGCCCATCTCTTCGGGGATGGCATAATGGCACTGGCGCAGGCGATAGCTGGGGATGCGCGCGTTGAAATGGTGGATGTCGTGCAGGGTGATGTTGGCCACCATGAAATCGAAGAACCAGCCGAAATCCAGGCAGGACGAGCCCTGCAGCGCGGCGACCTGCGGATCAAGGTCGGGCCGGCGGTCCCAGTAGGTGTCTTCGAAATTGTGCTGCAGGTAGACCAGCCAGACGCCGAACATGCCCCCGGCATAAGACGAGCCCAGCCAGACCCAGATGCCCGTCCAGCCGAACAGCAGGTAGATCACCCCGGCCCAGGCCAGAACGGCGAGATTGTGCAGCACCACGCCCTTGACGCCGAATTGCGCGGCGTTCTTGGGCCAGCGGTAGCGGAAGAAATAGGTGAACAGCGCGCCCAGCGGGATCAGCACCAGCGGGTTGCGATACAGCCGGTAGCCCAGACGTTCCCAGAACCCGGCGGCATTCCATTCCTTGACGGTCATCGTGTGGATCTCGCCGGTCTCGCGGTGATCGAGATTGCCGATGAAGCCGTGGTGCATGTTGTGATTCTGCTTCATCGCCTCGAAAGGCGCGAAGGTGAAGACCGACAGGGCATGCCCGGCCAGCTCGTTCTGCTTGCGGGTCTCGAAAAGCGAGTGATGGCCGGTGTCATGCTGCAGGACATAAAGTCGCACCGCCGCCAGGCCCATGACCGCGCCCATCGGCACCAGGATCCACCAGGTCGAGACGTAATGCACGGCCAGGTAGAAAGCAGTGAAATAGACCGCGAAGGTGCCGAAATAGCTCAACGCCGCCAAGCGGTTGTCCTTTTCGACATATTTCCGGGTGTGGGCTCTGATATCCATGGACATTCATCCGGTCTCCTTATGACCGCGTACCTGACACTTTACGTCAATTAAGCGCGGACCCTCGGTCCGCAAGGGGGCTGACGGGTGCCACGGGCGCTCTGAGGCCCAAGTGCCACAACCCGATTACACTCTTGTAACGATTTAGTAATCTCTTTTCTGTCGACAACCGGACGTCACGGCAATCCCTCGCGCAGATCTGCATGGATGATGGTCAGAAGAGCCCCGGCCGGACCTTCCGCAGGCTGAGCGGACGGTAATTGGCATGGGCGGCGATGCGGGCGTCGACACTGGGCGACAGGGCATAGGGTTTGTCCAGTTGGGTACGCCATTCCAGGAACCGGGCCGGCGTCTTGTCCAGCTCGGTGTTCGAAAGAATATCCGTGGCGGCGGTGGGATCGGGCGCGACATCGGGCACCTGCACCGCCGGATCCAGCCAGAGCCCGGCATTCACCGCACCGTCCAGCACCCATTGCAGGGTCACGGCCGACACCTTCCTCAGCTCTCCGTCGATGCCCGAACCGCCGATGGTCCCGTGATCGCCCGCGAACCACATCTGCTGATAGCGCCGGTCGGGCCGGATGTCGTCGGCACCCTGCCCCACCTTGCTGGACAGCGTGCCGAGGTTGTCCCACAGGGCCGGCGGATAGAACGCCCGCCGTTCGTCGACCGACACGGCATGGCGGGCCGAGCCGATCAGGCTGGACAGCTCGGTGTCGTGGAATTCGTGGCGAAAGTTGATGATCTTGTCGAGCGATCCGGCGATGCGCTGGGGGATGCCAAGCGCGCCGACCGTGTCCCAGATGCCCAGGTAAGCGATACGCACCAGGGCCGCGCCGTCATCGCCCAGCGAGCGGCGCCAGGCCAGGTCGTCGGCCGAGGTGGCAAAGCCGGGCGACAGGCGACGGCGGGCCTCCTGGATATGGCGCTTGTCGGGGCCGTTGTTCCTGCCCGGTTGCTTGTAGAGCCGGAAGGCGCGGTTGACGCTGCCCCGGGTGACGTCCGGGGGAAAGCCGGCCTTGCGGATCATGCCGGCCAGCGACCGGGCGGTATAGGCCCCGCGCGAGAACCCGAAGATGAAGATCTCGTCGCCCGGCGTGTACTGGCGGGCGAGCCAGGCATAGGCTTCCTTGATGCGCTGGTTCAGGCCCCAGCCAAAGGCACCGCCGCCGTATTTGTTGATGGTCTGGCCGATGACCGTGGCGAAATCGCCCTCGGTGCCGACGCCGGGGAAATAGACCGAGACCTGGCCCGGCCCGGTGCGCATGTCCGGGTTTCCGGGGGCGTCATGGGGTGTGCCCGTGGCCCCGAACAGCTCGCAGACATGGGTGGCCTCGGGGATCGCCATGTCGTTCCAGGTGCCGTCACAGAAGACCGCCAGCCGCGCCATGTTCCCCCACCATCGTTAACCACTCCACCGACCGTAGGAAAACCGCCCAGTGCCGCCACGTCAAGACCATTGCGCGGCAGCCAGGTGCCGGCCCCGTGGGGGACCGGGCGACAGAGGATCACGGACCATGGCCGAACGGCCGGGCGCAGCGATGCGCCCGGCCGCCCCGGCGGATTTACTTGAGGTGCTTGCGCAGCTTGCTCGGCCCGGCCTTCTTGCGGCCCTTGTAGGGGTTCTTGTCCGATTGCGAGCGCAGGGTCAGGCGGATCGGCGTGCCCGGCATGTCGAAATCGTCGCGCAGCCCGTTGATCAGGTAGCGATTGTAGCTTTCGGGCATCTTGTCGGGATGCGAGCACATGACGACGAATCCCGGCGGCCGGGTCTTGGCCTGGGTCATGTAGCGCAGCTTGATCCGCTTGCCCTGCGGCGCCGGGGGCGGATGGGCCTCGACCATGCCGGTCAGCCAGCGGTTGAGCTGGGCGGTGGTGACGCGCCGGTTCCAGACGTCATAGGCCTTGAGGATGGCCGCGTTCAGCCGGTCGAGCCCGCGGCCCGTCTTGGCCGACAGCGTGACCAGCGGTGCGCCGCGCAGCTGGGGCAGCAGGTGTTCGAAGGCCTCGCGCAGGGCCTTCAGCTTGGCGTTCTTGTCGTCTTCGAGGTCCCATTTGTTGATCGCCACGACCACGGCCCGGCCCTCGCGGGCGGCCAGGTCGGCGATGCGCAGGTCCTGCTGTTCAAAGGGAATCGCGGCATCCAGCAGCACGACGACCACCTCGGCGAACTTGACCGCGCGCAGACCGTCGGAGACGGAGAGCTTTTCCAGCTTTTCCTGCACCTTGGCCTTCTTGCGCATGCCGGCGGTGTCGAAGATCCGCATCGGGGTGCCCTGCCAGTCGATCTGCAGCGAGATGGCATCGCGAGTGATGCCGGCCTCGGGGCCGGTCAGCAGGCGGTCTTCGCCTAGGATCTTGTTGATCAGGGTCGACTTGCCGGCATTGGGCCGGCCCACGACGGCAACCTGGAGCGGCTTGTCCATCCCTGGCAGGACGGCCGCGCCGTCTTCGTCGACCTCGACATCGGTGACCGGCGCGGTCTCGGCGGCCTTTTCCTCGGCCGCGTCGGCATGGGGCATCAGCGCGGCATAGAGATCGGTCATGCCCTCGCCATGTTCGGCCGAAATGCGCAGGGGCTCGCCCAGGCCCAGTTCCCAGGCCTCGATCACGCCGGCATCGGCGGCAGCACCTTCGGCCTTGTTGGCGGCCAGGATGACGTGATCGGCCCGTTTGCGCAGGATGTCGGCAAAGACCCGGTCGGCGGGCGCCAGCCCGGTGCGCGCATCGACGACAAAGAGGCAGACATCGGCCATGTCCACCGCCCGTTCGGTCAGCTTGCGCATCCGGCCTTCAAGGCTTTCGTCGGTGGCCTCTTCCAGGCCGGCCGTATCGATGACGGTAAAGCGCAGGTCACCCAGCCGGGCCTCACCTTCGCGCAGGTCACGGGTCACACCGGGCTGGTCGTCGACCAGCGCAAGGCGTTTGCCGACGAGGCGGTTGAACAGGGTGGACTTGCCCACGTTGGGGCGTCCGACGATGGCGAGGGTCAGGGTCATGGAACCGGCCGATAAGGGAACAGACGCGCCCCTTACCCTATAACGGGCTCAGCGGAAAGCGAACAATTGTCCCCGGGTGCTGACGACATAAAGCGTGTTGCCGGCGACAACGGGGTCGGTGGTCGCCCCGCCCGGCACTTCGATTTCGGCCAGCAGCGACCCGTCGGTGGGCGAAAAGGCGCGCAGGAAGCCGTCATTTGAGGCGATCCAGATCCGGCTGCCGGCCAGGATCGGGCCGTAATGGGCATAGACCGGGCCGCGCTTGAGGGGCTTGTCCTTGATGTATTTCGGCAGGTCGACCGACCAGATCGGCGCGCCGTCCGAGGCATCCATGCGCACCAGCTGGTTCGAATCGGTCAGGGCAAAGAGGCTCCCCCCGGCCGGCCAGACCTGGGTGATGGCACCAAAGGGCGCCGTCCAGCGGCGTTCGCCGGTCGAGGCATCCAGCGCGGCGATCCGGCCCGAGGCATTGCCGACATAGACGGTGTTGCCCACGACCATCGGCGCGCCGGTCACGTCGCCGATGCGCGCGGCGGAACGGCCGGGGCGCTGACCGGCCACGGTGCTGTTCCAGCGGCGCAGCCCGCCCTGGCGGAAGGCGCCGACGATGTCGCCCGAGCCAAAGGCAAAGACGACGAGGTCATCGGCCAGGGCCGGCGCCGGAGCGCCCAGCACGTTGGCGATGCTTTCGGTCACGCTGAGCTGCCAGCGAATACGGCCGTTCGACCGTTCGACCGCCCAGCCGGTATCGTCTCCGGCCACGACATAGACCAGGTCACCGACAACCATCGGCTTGCCGCTGCCCGTGGCGTCAAGCTCCTGCACCCAGCGGGTGCCGCCCGTGGCCGCATCGAGGGCGACAAGATCGCCAAAGCCCAGCGAGACGTAGAGCGTGCCGTCGTCATAGGCCAGGCCGCCGCCGGTGGCATCATCCTTGCCGGCATAGGCCGGGCGGGCATCGACCGACCACAGCACGGCGCCGTTGGGCGCCACGGCGGTCACCTGGTCCCGCGAATCGAGCGTGTAGATCCGCCCGCCGCCGACAACGGGCGCGGCTGTGATGCGGTGCTTGCGGTCGTCGCCCTCGCCGATATCGGTGGCCCAGGCCATGACCGGCACCGGGCGCAGGGCGGCATTGGTCGTGCGGTGGGCCGGCGTGCCCGGGCCCTGGGCCCAGGAGGCATTGCTGACCTGCGCGGGCAGCGAGATGGCAACCGAACGGTTGGCATCGGGATCGGGGTCCTTTCCGAAGGCCGTGACCTCGGCGATGTCCTCGCGGTCGCCCGGCAGCACGACCTCGGGTTCCGAGCAGCCGGCCAGTGCCACGGCGATCGCAAGCGCGGGCAGCAGGATCCGGCCGCGCCCGGTGGTGTTCTCGATTGCCTTGTTCATCAGCCTGTCTGCCCGTTCGTTCCGTGGCCGGCCCCTGCCCCCCGCAGGCGTGCCGGCAGCCTTCTTTTCAGTCGTCCGGCACCCGTGCGGGGCCGTCCCGTTCGCTCGTTCGCGACCCTGGCGGGCGCTGGTCCTTTCAAATGACGGCCGCCCGGTCGGGCGGCGGCCAATGTCGTCATCCGGTGGGGAAAGTTCCGGCCAATGTCCCGGCCGGCCCCGCGGGTCGATACCCGGGATCAGCCCCGGCTGTCGGCCGGTTCACCCCCGAGCGCCACAATCACCTGCGAGGCGCGCTGTTGCAAGTCCGTGGTGACCTCGGCGTCGTCGAGGATGGCCTGCAGCCGGTCGATCGCGGCCTGGTCGTTGCCTTCGCGGATATCCAGCACGGCCAGTTGTTCCTCGGCCAGCAGGCGCAAGGGGCTGCCCGGGGTGGCCAGGGCCTCGAAGCCGGTGCGCAGTTCGGCCGGATCGGCGCTCTCGGATTTCAGGGTCAGCGCCTTGAAGGCCGCGATGTTGCGATAGATCAGCGGTAGGTCGCCATCGAGCGAAATGCCGTCCAGCAGGTCAACGGCCTGTTCGGCCCGGTCATCCGCGGCCAGCGCCGCGGCGCGCAGGAAATCGACAACAGCCCGGCCGCCGGCATCCTCGGTTTCCACCGTTTCCAGCGCCTCGGCCCGGCCGGCGGCATCGTCGGCGGCCAGCGCGGCGGTGATGGCATCGCCCAGGGCTTCGGCCGCGGCCTGGTCGCGCGACTTGGTATATTCGTTCCAGGCCGCCCCGCCGACGATCAGGACAATGGCGAGAATGCCGATCCAGCCGTATTTCCGCATCATGGCAAAGAGCCGGTCGCGGCGCACCTCTTCGGTGACTTCGTCGATAAAGCTGTCGGTGTCGCTCACGCCTCTTGGCCTCCAGTCATTGGTGCCCGGGGGCACGTCCGCGGGCCGGACCGGCCCGTCTTGTCGTTTCCGCCCGTCGCATCGGCGGCCCTGCCCCCGGTCGCGGCCCCGACGGCGATCCGCAGGCCCGCCGTGGTGGCGTTGCGCCCGCTATATCGCGGCGAAAATGCCAAGCCAAGGGGCACGGATGACGGGATCGCGCCACATCGGGGCGAAAAAATCGGGAAATATGTTGATCTGAACTGGTCAGTTCAGAATATGCTCGCCATATATCGCCTGACATGAGGCCAGCCGGGTAGGGCTGTGATGAGTGACGAAGAGGCTATGGCATGCGATTGATCCCCACTCTGACGGCGCTGGTGGTGACGGTAGCCCTGTATTTCCTGGTTCTGGAGCGCGACAAGCTCCTGGCCTTTGCGCGCGGGACCGACCCGGCGACCGAGGCAACCCAGGACGGGGCCGACGCCCCCGCGGGTGATACCGGCATTGCACAGGACAATTCTGCAGAGAATATGAAGACGGCCGCCGACGCGGCGGTGCCCGGCGACGACACGCCGCCGGCGATGGGCGTGGTGGTGCGCCGTTCGGTCGCCCAGCCGGTCGACAGCGCGGTGATCCTGCGCGGCGAGACCCAGGCCATGCGCGAGGTGGCCGTGCCGGCCGAAACCTCGGCCGTGGTGATGTCCGAGCCGCTGCGCAAGGGCGCGCGGGTCGAGGAAGGCCAGGAACTCTGTGTCCTGGACCCGGGCACGCGCCATGTGACGCTGGCCGATGCCAAGGCCCAGCTGTCGCTGGCGCAAAGCCGCATTCCCGAAAGCGAGGCCCGGCGGATCGAGGCCGAGGCAGTGCTGGAACAGGCGCGGATCGATCTGAACGCGGCACAGAAACTCTCGGAAGGCGGTTATGCCTCGGATATCCGGCTGGCCGGGGCGCGGGCGACGATCCGCTCGGCCGAAGCGGCGGTGGCCGCGGCCGAGGCCGGGCTGGAAAGCGCGCAGACGGGAATCGAATCGGCCCAGGCCCAGGTGGCCTTTGCCGAGAAGGAAATCGAGCGGCTGACCATCCGGGCGCCCTTTGCGGGCTACCTGGAAAGCGACACGGCCGAGCTGGGCTCGTTCCTGGCCGCCGGCGGGATCTGCGGCACGGTGATCCAGCTCGATCCGATGAAACTGGTGGGCTACGTGCCCGAAACCCAGGTCAACCGGGTCAGCATGGGCGCAACGGCCACGGCCCGGCTGGCCGATGGCGGCGCGGCGGAAGGCACGGTGTCGTTCATCAGCCGGTCGGCCGATCCGGTCACGCGGACCTTTTCGGTCGAGGTGTCGGTCGACAATGCCGACCTGGCCATCCGCGACGGCCAGACCGCCGAGATCGCCGTCGCCTCGGAAGGCACCCGGGCGCACCGCCTGCCCCAATCGGCGCTGACGCTGAACAATGACGGCAAGCTGGGCGTGCGGATCGTCGACTGGGAAGGCATCGTGCAGTTCCAGCCGATCACCGTCCTGCGCGACGATGTCGACGGGATCTGGGTGACCGGCCCGACCGAAGAGGCCGACGTGATCGTCGTGGGCCAGGATTTCGTGACCGCCGGCCTGAAGGTGGCAGTCAGCTATGAAGACGAGAGCGACGGGGAAGATCAGCCATGACGGGAATCGTCGACTGGGCCGCGTCGCGGGCGCGGATGGTCATTGCCTTCATCGTGTTGTCGCTGCTGATCGGCGGCTTCTGCTATGTCAGCCTGCCCAAGGAAGGCGAGCCGGATATCGAGATCCCGGCGCTCTTTGTCTCGGTCCCCTTCCCCGGGATTTCCGCCGAGGATGCCGAAAGCCTGCTGGTCAAGCCGATGGAAACCGAGCTGGCCGATATCGACGGGCTGGACAAGATGACGGCCACGGCGGCCGAGGGCTATGCCGGGGTGGCGCTGGAATTCGAATTCGGCTGGGACAAGACCTCGACCATGGCCGACGTGCGCGACGCGATGAACTCGGCCTCGGCCGATTTCCCCGAAGGCGCCGAGCAATACACGATCAACGAGATCAATTTCTCGGAATTCCCGATCGTCATCGTCAACCTGACCGGCCCGGTGCCCGAACGGACCATGGCGCGCATCGCCAAGGAGCTGCAGGACCGGCTGGAAGGCCTTGATTCGGTGCTTGAGGCCGGCATCGCGGGCAATCGCGACGAGATGGTCGAGGTGCTGATCGATCCGCTGCGGCTGGAAGCCTACAACGTGACGGCCGCCGAGCTGATCAACGTGGTGCAGAACAACAACCAGCTGATCGCCACCGGCGATTACGAGACCGAACAGGGCAGTTTCGGCGTCAAGATCCCGTCGAACTTCAAGGATGTCAGCGACATCTACCGCCTGCCGGTCAAGACCAACGGCGACCGGGTGATCACGCTGGGCGACCTAGCCCAGGTCAATTTCACCTTCGAGGACCGCGAGGGCACGGCCCGGTTCAACGGCGACGACACGGTTGCCCTGCAGGTGGTCAAGCGCAAGGGCTACAACCTGATCGACACGGTCGACCAGGTGAAGGCCGAGCTGGCAGACGCGCGGACCGACTGGCCGCCGCAGCTGCGCGCGGCGGTCGACCTGGGCACGTCCAACGACCAGAGCCGGCAGGTGGCGTCCATGGTCAGCCAGCTGGAAGGCTCGGTGCTGACGGCCATCGCGCTGGTCATGATCGTCGTGCTGTCGGCGCTTGGCACCCGGGCGGCGCTGCTGGTGGGCTTTGCCATCCCGACGTCCTTCCTGCTGTGCTTTGCCCTGCTGGCGATGATGGGCGTGTCGATTTCCAACATCGTGATGTTCGGCCTGATCCTGGCCGTGGGCATGCTGGTCGATGGCGCGATTGTCGTCGTCGAATATGCCGACAAGCGGATCAAGGAAGGCTCGGGCCCGATGCATGCCTATGTCGAGGCGGCGCAGCGGATGTTCTGGCCCATCGTGTCGTCCACCGCGACAACCCTCTGTGCCTTCCTGCCGATGCTGTTCTGGCCCGGCGTGGCCGGTGAATTCATGGGCATGCTGCCGGTCACGCTGATCTTCGTGCTGTCGGCCTCGCTGGTCGTGGCGCTGGTCTACCTCCCGGTCATGGGCGGGGTGACGGGGCGGATCTCGCGCACGTTCGGCTGGGCCTCGGACGCCCTGCGCGCCCGCCTGCCCTGGGTCGTGCGGGCCGCGCTGGTGCCGCTGGCGCTATACGGGCTGTTCCTGAGCGCGATGCAGGTGCTGAACCCGGCCTACCTGCTGCCGGCCGGCGCGGTGTCGCCGACGATGGGCTCGCTGTTCGGCGGGCTGCTGTTCCTGGTCTTTGCCTTTTCGGCCTCGGTCACCCTTGGCGCGGCCCGGATCGAACGGCGCGAACGCCCCCCCCGGGCCGGCCATCACCGCACCCCGCTGGGCTGGCTGATCACGGCCATTGCCGGCAATCCGATCATGCCGATCGTCACGGTCGTGGTGGTCTTCATGGGGGTCATGGCCGTGTTCCAGGCCTATGGCGAGAACCAGCTGGGCGTGGAATTCTTCGTCGAGACCGAACCGGAACAGGCCACGGCCTATGTCAGGGCGCGGGGCAACCTGTCGCTGGCCGAGGCCGACCGGCTGGTGCGCCGGGCCGAAGAGGTCATCGGCAGCCATCCGGCGGTGATCAACGTGTTCTCCTTTGCCGGCGAAGGCGGGCTGAACCAGAACACCGGCGGTTCCGAAGCCCCGGCCGACACCGTGGGCCAGATCCAGTTCGAGATCCTGCCCTGGGAAGACCGGCCGAAACTGTCCGAGCCGATCATCGATGGCGTGCTGGACCGCGAGATCGCCGATCCGCGGTTCGATGGCGACCTGGTGATCGACCAGCTCGAAGCGCGGCTGGCGCAGATCCCCGGCATCCAGACCGAGATCCTGCCGCTGACCGGCGGGCCGGCCTCGGCCAAGCCGGTGCACCTGCGTATCAAGGCCGATGGCTGGGACCCGCTGGTCACGGCCACCGAACAGGCCCGCGCCCGGTTCGATGCCACGCCCGGCCTGATCCAGGTCGAGGACACCCTGCCCCTGCCGGGCATCGACTGGCAGATCGATGTCGATGTCGAAAAGGCCGGGCGCTATGGCGCCGACGTGGCCAGCGTGGGCGCGATGGTCCAGCTGGTCACGCGGGGCATCCTGCTGGACACGATGCGCGTCGACAGTTCGGACGAGGAAATCGAGATCCGCGTGCGCCTGCCGCGCGAGGACCGGGTGCTGTCGACGCTGGACAGCCTGAAGGTGCGCACGACGCAGGGCCTTGTGCCGCTGTCCAATTTCATCACCCGCCAGCCCGTGCCCAAGCTGGCCACGATCAGCCGGGTCGACCAGCAGCGGTTCTATGACGTCAAGGCCGACGTGGCGCCGGGGCTGGCCAAGGTGGTGACCACCGGGCCCGACGGTGGCGAACAGCGGCTGGCCGTGGTCAAGGATGCCGCGATGGTCGACGGCACGCCCGACCGGCTGTTCACCGCACCCAACGGCACCGATTACGCGTTGGTCGCGCTGACCGGGGCCGAGGATGTCGCGGCGCTGGAAACAGCGTTGGACGATGGGGCGCGTTTCGTGCCGATCAATGCCAACGAGCGTATCGCCGTGCTGACCGAATGGCTCGACAGCGATCCCCTGCCCGCGTCCGTCAGCTGGGAATGGACCGGCGACCAGGAGGAACAGGCGGAAAGCGAGGCCTTCCTGTCCTCGGCCTTTGCCGCGGCGCTGGGGCTGATGTTCATCATCCTGCTGGCCCAGTTCAACTCGATCTACAATTCGGTGCTGGTTCTGCTGGCGGTGGTGCTGTCGACGACCGGCGTTCTGATCGGGATGATGGTCATGCAGCAGCCGTTCTCGATCATCATGACGGGCACGGGGATCGTGGCCCTGGCCGGGATCGTGGTGAACAACAACATCGTGCTGATCGACACCTACCAGGAATATTCGCGCTACATGCCGCGGATCGAGGCGATCATCTACACCACCGAGAGCCGCATCCGGCCGGTGCTGCTGACGACGATCACGACGATGGCGGGGCTGGCGCCGATGATGTTCGGGATTTCGCTGGATTTCATCCAGGGCGGTTACACGATCGACAGCCCGACGGCGCTGTGGTGGAAACAGCTGGCCACGGCGGTGGTCTTCGGGCTGGGCGTGGCCACGGTGCTGACGCTGGTGGTGACGCCGTCGCTGCTGGCGATCCGGGTGTGGTTCGCGACCTACGTGGGCTGGTTCGCCACGCTGCTGGCGCGGCTGTCGATGGGCCGGTCCAGCCGGGCAGCGCGCGACTGGGCGCTGCGCCGGGCGGCGCGCAAGGCGAAGATCCCCGAGATCCTGTGGGGCGACGAGCGCGAGGGCGATGACACCGCCGGATCGCCGGCCATCTCACCGCCGCTCAAGGCGGCCGAATAAGCGGCCGCCCTCACCGGCCCTTCCGGGCCGTCTCGGCACGGGCCAGGCCGTGGGGCGTATAATGCGCCGGCGCCGCGGATCATCTCCGCGGCGCCGACCCGTTGATCAGGCGATCTCGACCAGGGTGACGTCGAAGTTCAGAACCTGGCCGGCCAGCGGATGGTTGGCATCCAGCGTGACATGGCTGTCGGAGGTACCGGCCACGACGACGGGCATGGTCTGGCCGTCCTGGGTGGTGACCTCCAGCTGGGTGCCGGGATCGGTGGGGATGTGATCGGGGATGGCGTCGCGCGGGACGGCCTGGATCTTGGCGTCGTCCCGCGGGCCATAGGCCTCTTCGGGCGCGATGGTCACGGCGCGGGTCTCGCCCACTTCCATGCCGACGACACCCTTTTCCAGCCCGGGGATGATCTCCCCCGAGCCCAGGATGAAGCCCAGCGGTTCGCGGCCCGCGGATTGATCGAAGACGGTGCCGTCGTTCAGACGGCCCGTGTAATGGATACGCAACGTGTCTCCGGCCTTGGCGGCTTGGGTCATGGTCTGTCCTCTGGATTGGTATGAATTTGCCGAGGCCGCTTCGTCACGGGTGCTCGGTCGTCCGTCGGGCCGCCATGGCGACCCGCCCGGGCCCCTGCCACGACGGCAGGGCCCGACCACCGCAAGGATGCGGTGGCACATGGCCGGACCCTAACAAGCCCTCGGGCCAAGCGCAAATGGGCGGGATCCGGATCAGCGGCGGACGGAAAAGACCGTCCAGTTGTCGACCTCTCCCATCCAGATCGCGTCGAGCGAATTGGGCAGGACCTGGGCGTCGATGCCCGGCGGACAGGCAATCAGGATGGCGTCATCGTCCATGAAGGGATTGGTCACCTCGGTCTCGCCGGCCTGGAGACACGGATCGCCCGGCCCGGGATAGCCCTGACCGAAAAGCGCCAGGGAGGCCGGGCCCTCGGGCCGGCCCGGTTCGACCGGCACGTCGCAACCCGCCAGCCAGAGCGCGGAACCAAGGGCAAGGGACATGAAAAGGCGCATGGAGATACTCGCAGGGCTGAATGACAGGTGACCGCGCCGAGTGTCAGCCATGGCGCCGCCCGTGGCAAGGGCCCGCCCTTGTCCGGCCGTGCGCCTCAGGCTGATGGCCCGCCGGGTATTTGGGACCAAGAAGAAGACACAAGCGCGCGCCCCTGCTTCTTCTTGGTCTTAAATACCCGGCCTTGTCCCATCCACTTGGCAAGCCTTCCGGCAAGGGCGGCGGTCAGGCGGCGTCTTCGGCCTGTTGTCGGTCCCACAGCTGGGCATAGCGCCCACGCCGGGCCAGAAGGTCGGCATGGGTGCCCTGTTCGACGATCTCGCCTTGTTCCAGGACTATGATCCGGTCGGCCTCGGCGATGGTCGACAGGCGGTGGGCGATGGTCACCACCGTGCGGCCTTCGCCGGCGCGGCGCAGGGCGCCCTTGATTTCCTGTTCGGTATCCGTGTCCAGGGCCGAGGTAGCCTCGTCCAGCAGCAGGATCGGCGGGTTCTTGAGCAGCGCACGGGCAATGCCCACGCGTTGCTTCTCGCCGCCGGACAGTTTCAGCCCGCGTTCGCCGACGCGGGTGTCGTAGCCCTCGGGCAGGCCCTGGACAAAGTCGTGGATCTGGGCCGCCCGGGCGGCGGCCTCGATATCGGCCTGGGTGGCATCGGCCCGGCCATAGGCAATGTTGTAGCGGATCGTGTCGTTGAACAGCACCGTGTCCTGGGGCACCACGCCGATGGCCGCATGCAGGCTGTCCTGGGTGACATCGCGCAGGTCCTGGCCGTCGATCCGCAGCGCCCCGCCGGTGACATCGTAGAACCGAAAGAGCAGCCGGCCGAGGGTCGACTTGCCCGAGCCCGTCGCGCCGACGATGGCCATGGTACGCCCGCCCTCGACGGCAAAGCTGACCCCCTTGAGGATCTCGCGCTCGGGCTCGTAGTGAAAATGCACGTCCTGCAGCTCGATCCGGCCGTCGCGGATCACGAGCGGAGGGGCGCCGGGCTTGTCGGTGATCTCGGACGGCTGTTCGAGCAGGTCGAACATCTGGCCCATGTCGACCAGGGCCTGGCGGATCTCGCGGTAGACGAAGCCCAGGAAATTGAGCGGGCCGATGATCTGCATCATGTAGGCGTTGACCATGACGAAATCGCCGACGGTGTAGGTGCCGGCCTCGACGCCCCGGGCGGCCATGACCATGACCGTGACCAGTCCGGCATTGATGATCAAGGCCTGGCCGGCATTGATGGCGCTGAGCGAATAGGCCGTGCGGATGGCGGCTTCTTCATAGCCGGCCATGGCCTGGTCATAGCGGTCGGCCTCGCGCCGTTCGGCGCCGAAGTACTTGACGGTCTCGAAATTCAGCAGGCTGTCGATGGCGCGCTGCGAGGCTTCGTTGTCCTGGTCGTTCATGACCTTGCGGATCTTCACGCGCCATTCGGTGACGGCGAAGGTGAACCAGACATAGGCGCCGAAGGTGCCGACCAGGACCACGAGGAACCGCCAGTCGAAGACCCCGACGATGATCGCGCAGATCAGCACCAGTTCGAGCACCAGCGGGCCGATGGAAAACAGCAGGAAGCGGAGCAGGAAGGCCACGCCCTTGACGCCCCGGTCCATCACCCGGCTGAGCGCGCCGGTACGACGGGTGACGTGATAGCGCAAGGACAGGGCGTGGATGTGGCGGAAGGTGCGCAGGGCCAACCGGCGCAGGGCCTGTTGCGAGACCCGGGCAAAGAGCAGGTCGCGGAGTTGTTCGAACCCGACCTGCATCAGGCGCGACAGGCCGTAGGCCAGGGTCAGCCCGACCGCGCCAAGCGCCAGGATCGGCACGCCGCCATCCTTGGCCAGGGCGTCGACGGCGCTCTTGTAGAAGAGCGGGGTCACGACGGCGACGAGCTTGGTGCAGATCAGGGCGGCCATGGCCAGGGCCACGCGCATGCGGATGTTGGGCTCGCCCGGAGGCCAGAGATAGGGCGCGACATCGCGGATCACCCGCAGCCCGGCGCGGCGGTCCTGGGCGGCTGTGCTGGCGTCGGTCATGGGCGGCTTCCGGGGATGGCTGATGAGGGTTCAGACATAGGCGGCGGGGCGGAGGAAGGCCAGTGTGAAGGCAGTGGCCCATGCCCGGGGACGGTGCGGGCGGAGGTGGACGGCCGGATATTTGGGAAGAGAAAGAAGCAGGAGGTCGGGCCTGGGTGGGGAGTGATGTGCGGTGGTTTGGGGGGTAGCCCTTGCCGGGGGACGGTGCGGGCGGAGGTGGACGGCCGGATATTTGAGAAGAGAAAGAAGCAGGAGGTCGGGCCTGGGTGGGGAGCCGTGTGCGGTGGTTTGGGGGGTAGCCCTTGCCGGGGGACGGTGCGGGCGGAGGTGGACGGCCGGATATTTGAGAAGAGAAAGAAGCAGGAGGTCGGGCGTAGATGGAGAGCGGTGTGCGTTGTTTGGCGGGCCAGTAGCCTCGTTCGCTGGCTGAGCCGGCCGGCGGGTATTGGAAGGGTGGCGCTGCCGGGGGCCGGTCAGTTGGGGATGGCGAAGACCTGGCCGGGGTAGATGAGGTCGGGATCGCGGATGTTGTCCCGATTGGCCTCGAAAACCTTGACGTAGAGGAAGCCCGAGCCGTAGCGGTCCTGGGAAATGGCCCAGAGCGTGTCACCGCGCTGGACGGTGACCGCGGCGATCGAGGCGGCGGCGGATTGGCTGTCGTCCCGGGCGGCGGCGAGCACGGCCGGGGCTTCGCGTTTGAACGGGGTTTCCAGGCGTCCTCCGACCTGGCCATCGACGGCCAGCTGGTCGAGGCGCAGGGTGTAGACGCCGGGGCGCACGCCGGTGACCTCGCCCTGCCAGCGGCCGTCATCGCCGATGGGCAGGTCGGCCACGGCGACATTGTCGATATAGACACGCACGGCCGCGCCTTCGGGGGCCCTGCCGGACAGCAGGACCTCGCCGCCGTCGGTGTAGCTGATCGTGTCGAGCGACAGGCGGTCGAGCGCCTCGGGGCGCTGGGGCGTGCCCGGGCGCAGCAGTTCGACACCATCGGCGCCGGCGCGCAGGACGGCCACGGCGGCCGGGGTCTGGGGCGCGGGGGGGGCCGCGAAATCGCTGGGCTCCTGGCCGGGTGTGTCTGGCGCCGCGGGTGCATCGGGACTGGCTGGGGTGTCGGCGGTCACCGGGCGTGGGGCGGTCTGGGGATCGGCGCCGCGGCTGGCGTCGGCCAGGGCGGCCTCGGGCCCTTCGGGCCGGGCGGCCGGGATGACGGGGGCGCCGCCTTCGGCGGCTGTGGGCAGGGATGTGGCGCCCGTGGCGGGGCGGCTGTCGGGTTCGGCCGGGTCGGCGGACATGGTGGCCGGCCCCGGTTGGGCGGTGCCGGGACCCGCGGCGGCCAGCGTTTCGGGTGCCGGCCGGGGCATGGGGGCCAGGATGATGCGATCCTCGGACCAGGCCTGGGCATCGCCCAGCCGGGCCAGGAGGGTCAGCAGGCGCGGCTGATCGGAAGGGTCGAGCGACAGGAAGGCGGCGAACTTGCCCGACGTGTCGATCACGGTGCTGTCAAGCTCGACGTCGTCGAGATGCAGGATGGCCGTGGCGCCGGCCGGGCCGGTGCCGGCAATGACCGTGGTGCCGTCGGGGTCGACGCGGACCAGGTCGAACCGGGGAGCGGCGAGCGCGGGCGCCTCATTGGCGGCGGTGTCGGTGGGGCCCGGCTGGACGGCGGGTTCGGCGTTCGGGGTGTCGATGGTGCCGTCAGAGCTGGTATCGGCCGTGTTGTCGGTTGTCGTGGCACGGGCGGTATCGGCGGGTATCGTGGTGCCCGGGCTGTTGCCACTGGCCCCGGTGGAAGAGTCGGATGCGCCATCGGCGGAAACAGGCGCAGGCGGATCGGCCGGGGCCTCACCGGCTTGCGGGGCGCCGGCGCTTGCGGCAGGGTCCGACACAACGGCCGGCTGGACCTGGCCGCGCAGGTAGACGTCGCGCCCGACAAGGCCCACAACGGCCAGCCCGGCCACGGCCACAGCCATGCTGGCCGCGGGCCCCATCCCGAAAAAGCCGGTCCTGACCGCCATCCTTGTCCTTTCCCATGCCCAAACAGGCCCGGATCACGCCCGGCCCGCAGCTGTCCCCATGCGGCACCTGCCGCCAGTCTCGCACGGCATCCGCCGTCCGTATCCTACGGCGCGTGCCCCGTCAGTACGGGGCGCGGCGCTGCCGTAAACCCGCGGCGCCCGGTCACCGTTGCCATGCGGCCTGCGCCACACATCCCCGGCCCGGGTGCCTCAACTTTTGCCGGGTCATCCCGTCCCGGGTTGAAGCCATTGTATCAACGGGGCAATCTGCGGTCAAAATCCGGGCGCATCCGTCGCGGAGATTAATCCCACCTGTTGCTGACATGAACAAGGACAGAACATGGCGCCCAAATCCGTCTGTGTCTATTGCGGTTCCCGCCCCGGCCGAAACCCGGCCTATGCCGAAGCCGCCAAGGGATTCGGCCAGGCCCTGGCCGGCGCTGGCTGGCGGCTGGTCTATGGCGCGGGCGATGTCGGGCTGATGGGCGAAGTCGCCCGGGCGGCCCAATCCGCGGGGGGCGAGACCTTCGGGGTGATTCCCACCCACCTGATGCAGCTGGAAGTCGGCAAGACCGACCTGACGCGTTTCGTGATCACCGAGACGATGCACGAGCGCAAGAAGGTCATGCTGATGAATGCCGATGCCGTCGTGCTGCTGCCCGGCGGCGCGGGATCGCTGGACGAGATCTTCGAGGCGCTGACCTGGCGCCAGCTGGGCCTGCATGGCAAGCCCATCGTCGTGCTGAACACCGACGGGTTCTGGACGCCCTTTCTGGGCCTGGTCGATCACGTGGTCGCCGAAGGCTTTGCCGATGCCTCGTTGCGCGGCTTCCTGCAATCGGCAGACACGCCCGAAGCGGCGATGGACATCCTGCGCGCGGAGCTGGCCTGAGGGCGGCTCAGCCCGCCCCGCCGGCGGTGCCTTGGGCGATGAGCTCGACCAGGGTGACCTCGGGCGGTGTGCCGATGCGCAGGGGCATCTTGGAATAGCCCACACCTGACGAGATCACCAGGTGGCGCGGCCCGTCGGTGATATGTCCGAAGACAAACCGCCGGTCGATCGCCCGCGGCAAAACCGGCGCATGGCCGAAGACCCGGATCTGGCCGCCATGGGTGTGGCCGGAAAAGGTCACGGCCACGTTGTCGGGCACCCGGGCAAAGACCTGGGGTTCGTGGGCCAGCAGCAGTGTCGGCGCGCCCTCGGGCACGCCCGACAGGGCCGCATCCAGGTCGTCGCGGCCGATGAACTCGCGCTTGCTGCGATAGATCGCCTCCTGGCTGTCCAGCCCGGCCAGCCAGACCCCGTTGGCCAGCTCGCAGGCGCTGTTCGTCAGCACCGTAATGCCCGCGTCCTGCAGGGCCTGCCCGGTTTCCACCGGCCCGGCCTCGCGGGCCTGGGCGGCCGGGTCTTCCCACCAATCGTGGTTGCCCAGCACGGCAAAGGTGCCAAGCGGTGCGCTCAGCCGGGCCAGCCGGGTGGCGATCTCTTCGAGCGGCGGGGTGATGGTGCGGGCCATGCTGGGCCCCGGTGTCAGATCGCCGGGCAGCAGCACCAGGTCGGGCGACAGCGCCTGCGCCCGGGCGATCACCTCGTCCAGCCGGGCCAGCGGCATGTAGGGCGCGCCCATGTGCAGATCAGAGATCATCACCACGCGCATCGGTCGGGTCCAACCCCGGGGCGCAATGCGCCAGCTGCGCGTGATCAGCTTTTGGCGCGGGGCGACAAGCCCTTGCCACAGCTTCTGAAAAAGGCCTGCCGGGGCATCCGGCAGGCCTTTCCCGTTGTTGTCGATTGTCCCGTTGGGGGACATGCCGATCACATCCGGCTGGCGACGTTTTCCCAGTTCACCAGGTTGTCCAGGAAGTTGGTCAGGTAGGCCGGGCGCTTGTTGCGGAAGTCGATGTAGTAGGAATGTTCCCACACGTCGCAGCCCAGCAGAGCGGTCTGGCCGAAGCACAGCGGGTTCACGCCGTTTTCGGTCTTGGTGACCTTGAGCGAACCGTCGGTGTCCTTGACCAGCCAGGCCCAGCCCGAGCCGAACTGGCCGGCGCCGGCAGCGGAGAACTGCGATTTGAACTCGTCGACCGAGCCAAAGGCTTCGACCAGGGCTTTTTCCAGCTCACCCGGCATGGCCGAGGCGCCCGGGCCCATCATTTCCCAGAACTGGTTGTGGTTCCAGAACTGCGATGCGTTGTTGAAGATGCCGTTCTGGGCAACGGCCGAAGGATCATAGGTGCCCTTGATGATCTCTTCCACCGACTTGCCTTCCCATTCGGTGCCGGCGATCGCCTTGTTGCCGTTGTCGACATAGGCCTTGTGGTGGATGTCGTGGTGAAACTCCAGCGTTTCCTTGGACATGCCCTTGTCGGCAAGTGCGTCGTGGGCATAAGGAAGATCAGGAAGTTCGAAAGCCATTTGGGCCTCCCCAGTTAATGAATTGGCTGACAGGTACATGCGGCCATGGCCGCGGCAGGTCAAGGCTTGCGCTAAGAAATGGTCCGGGCGACATGTCCGGTGACAAACCAGCGGTGGCAGAGCAGGCATGTGGACATCATTGCGCAAGACCCTTTACCGGGCGCGTGGCTATCTGGAAACGGATCTGGCCGGGCAGAGGTTCCGGCTGGACCCCTATCATTCGACATTCTGGCGCAAGGCCGCGGCGGGCCGGTGGGAACCCGAGACCTTTGCCACCCTCGCCGCCCATCTGACGCCGGATTGCGATTACCTCGACATCGGCGCCTGGATCGGTCCGACGGTGCTGTATGGCGCGCGCCATGCCCGGCGGGTGATCGCGCTGGAACCCGATCCGGTGGCCTTTCGCGCCCTGTCCTGGAACGTCGAGCTCAACGCCATGGAAAACGTCTCGGCCCTGCCCCTGGCGCTGGCCGACCGGGTCGGCGTGATGCGCATGGCCGGGATGCGGGGCGAACGGGGTGACAGCACGACCAGCCTGCTCAATCCCGGCGGCGAGGCCGGGTCGGACGTGGTGACGATGGATTGGCAGACCTTCGCCGATGCCCGCGACCTGTCGGGTGTCGGGCTGGCCAAGATCGATGTCGAAGGAGCGGAATTCGGGTTGGTGCCCCAGATGGCAGGCTGGCTCGAGGCGCAGCGCCCTGCCCTTTTGCTGTCGACCCATGCGCCCTGGCTGGCCGCCGACGAGCGCGCCGGCCGGATGCGGGCGCTGGTCGATGCGCTGGGGTTCTACGCCCGGTGGCAGCGCCCCGACGGCGAGCCGGTCGACCCGGCCGAGCTGCGCGACGGTGCCACGCTGGACCGGTTCGACACGCTGCTGCTCAAGGGCTGAGCCCACCGCCCGCGCCCGGATTTTTCGAAAAATCCGGGGCCCCTCGGGTGCGGAGCGCTCCGGGTCAATTGGCCGGGGATCTGGCGGCGCTCGGCGCCTGGCCTCCATCCCGCGTCACGCCCCGAAACATCCCCCGCGCAGCCGGCGATCAGCCCGCCGGCACGGTCTTGGTCGGCTGGCATTTGCCCCGGCCGCCCATGCCCTGGTTGTCGGCCCCGGCATAGTTGACACTGACCAGGATTTCCCTGCGGTCAGCGAAATACCGCACGGCGAAATCGGCCCGGGACGACAGGTTGCCCTTGAACTTCATGTCCAGCCCATAGTGGATCTCGTACCGGCCATTGCCGCTCTTGGTATAGCGTTCGACGATCGGCTTCTTGTCGTGGTAATTATGGATCAGACCGTCGTAAACCACGGCAAGATTTCGGCTTTCGTCCAGCTGCAGGAACATCTCGTCGCTGTTGCCATAGCCCCGGCCGTAATTCGACATCTTGCAGCTGAAGGCCGAAACCTGCGCCGCGGCCGCCGTGCCCAGCATCATCGATCCGGCCAGAACCATCGTGGCCAGCCCGGCCCCGGAACGCACCATGTTCATGTGACATACTCCCTGCAGTTGCATTAACCCCGCAAGGAGTAGGCACCCCGGACCCGGCATGAAAGACCAAAGGCCCGAGGGTTGCGCAACGTCAACCGGTTCAGGCTGCCGGCGGGGTGAACAGGTGCACTTCGGAGCCCGGCTGGGCGGCAATCCGCAGCAGGTCATGGACGTAATCGCCGACCGAGCGGAAGCAGATCACGTGAAAGACCCCGTCCTTGCCCAGCCAGATCGCCCCGGCCACCTGGCCCAGCTTGGTCCGCCGCACCATGCCCGGGGTGAACCCCTCCGGCGACATGTCGAGCGGGCAGATCTTGGCCAGCACCTCGCGGGCCAGCGGCCCCGAGACCGTGAACCGCACGCGCATGTCCGACACGTCCAGCGCCATGGCGTGATGCCCGGCCATCGCCGCGCCCAGGGCATCGAGATGGCCGGCAAGATCCGCCGCCGGGCACAGCGCCAGCAGCTCGTCGGGCGACATCCACAACAGCCCGGCCTCGTCCTTGAACCGCCCTTCCAGCGGCCCGGGCATCGCCACGCCCAGGCGGTCGGCGGCCTCTTTCAGCACCGCGGCCGCGTCCTTGTCGCCGCGCAGGGCAATCATGCCCTGCCCCGCCACGGTCCCGATCTCGGCGATGCCGGTCTCGTTGACTGCCTCAGCCATGGAGCTTGCCTCCGTCCTTGTCGTAAAACACCGGGTCGGTGATCTCGGCCCGGTAGGGTTTGCCGTCGGTGCCCGGGAAGCTGAGCACCTCGCCCATGCGGTCGGGCCCGTTCAGCACCAGCCCCATGGCAATGCCCCGGCCCAGCGTCGGCGAGTAATAGGACGAGGTCACCCGCCCCTGCACGTTGCGCTGGCCGTTGGCGTTCTTGCCCTCGGCCACGGCATAGGCCCCGTCGGGCAGGACGGCATCGTCATGGGCCAGCAGGCCGACCAGCTTCCAACGGTCGGGATCGGTCATGTGCACCCGTTCCTGCCCGCGCTTGCCGATGAAATCGTCCTTCTTCTTCGAGATCGCCCAGTTCAGCCCCAGGTCCTGGGGGATCACCGTGCCGTCGGTCTCGTCGCCGATCATGATATAGCCCTTCTCGGCCCGCAGCACGTGCAGCGCCTCGGTGCCGTAGGGCTGGATGTCATGGGCCGCGCCGGCCTCGACAATGCGGTCCCACAGCGCCTGGCCCTGGCCCGCCTTGACGGCAATCTCGAAGCTGAGTTCACCCGAGAAGGAAATGCGGAAGACCCGCACGTCGAACCCGGCCAGCTGGCCATCAGCCCAGGCCATGAAGGGCAACGCCTGGCTGTGCAGGGCCATGCCGCCCAGGCTTTCCAGCACCGTGCGCGCCCGCGGGCCGACCACGGCGATCTGGGCATATTGCTCGGTCAGGTTGGCCGTCCAGACCTTCCAGTCCCACCATTCGGTCTGCAGCCATTCCTCCATGTGGGCATGGATATGCTCGGCCCCGCCGGTCGTCGTGTGACACAGCCAGGTGTCCTCGTCGATCCGCGCCACGACACCGTCATCCATGAGGAAGCCGTTTTCGTTGCACATCAGCCCATAGCGGCAGCGGCCCGGTTTCAGCGTCGACATCATGTTGGTGTACATCATGTCGAGGAACCGGCCGGCATCGGGACCCTTGACCAGGATCTTGCCCAGGGTGGAAGCATCAAGGATTCCAACACCTTTTCGGACGTTCTTCACCTCGCGCGTGACAGCGTCATGCACCGTCTCGCCGGGCCGCGGATAGGCATAGGGCCGGCGCCACTGGCCGACCGGCTCGAAATCGGCGCCATGGGCCTCGTGCCAGCCATGCATCGGCGTCTTGCGCAGCGGCTGGAACACCGGGCCGCGCGCCTCGCCGGCAATCGCGCCCATCGAGATCGGCGTGTACGGCGGGCGGAACGTGGTGGTGCCCGTGGTCGGGATATCCTGATCCAATGCCGCAGAAAGCACGGCCAGACCGTTGATATTGCTCAGCTTTCCCTGATCCGTGGCCATGCCCAGCGTGGTGTAGCGCTTGGTGTGCTCGACGCTCTGATAGCCTTCCTGCGCGGCCAGGTTCACATCCGAGACCTTGACGTCGTTCTGGTAATCCAGCCAGGCCTTGGCCCGCAGGTCGTGGCCGGCCGCGGCGGGCATCATCCAGACCGGGCGGATCGGCGTCTCGGGCGCGTTGGCCGCCACCGGGCGGCGGCGCGTGCGTGCGGCCTTGCCGATCTCGCGGGCGGCATTGCGCCCGGCATCATGGCCGCAACCCAGCACGTCGCCCAGGGCCAGTTCGCCATTGGCCGCCCCGGCGGGCAGGACGAAACCTTCGCCATCGGCGCCGGTCGGCGGGCGCTTGGGATCGGGGCGGAACATGGCCGCGGCCTCGTCCCAGATCAGCTTGCCGCCGCAATGGGACCACAGGTGCACCACCGGTGACCAGCCGCCCGACATGGCAACGGCATCACAGGCCAGCTCGCGCTCGACCGCCCCGCCGGCCCCATCCTGCGAGCAGATCATGACCTTTTCCACCCGGCCCGAACCCTTGACCATGGCAATGGCCCGGCCGGTCTCGATCTCGATGCCCAGGGCCGCGGCCTGCGCGGCCAGCTCGCCCCCGCCCAGCGGGCGGGCGTCGACGATCAGCGGCACCTCGATGCCGGCGGATTTCAGGGCGATGGCCGTGCGATAGGCATCGTCATTGTTGGTCACCACGACAACCCGCTGGCCGACCGCCACGCCGTAGAGTTCGAGGTAGTCGCGCATGGCCGAGGCCAGCATGACCCCCGGCAGGTCGTTGCCCGCAAAGGACAGCGGCCGTTCGATCGCCCCGGTCGCCGTGATCACCCGGCCGGCGCGGATGCGCCACAGCCGGTGGCGCGGGCCGGGCAAGGTCGGGCTGTCGTCGCGCAGCCGCTCATAGCCCAGCACGTAGCCGTGATCGTAGACGCCCGAGCCCATGCAGTTGAGCCGCAGGGTGACGTTTTCCATCGCGGACAGCGCGGCGATTGTCTGGTCGACCCAGTCGGCCGCCTCCATCCCGTCGATCTCGCCGCCATCGCTCAGCACGCGCCCGCCCCAATGGGGCGATTGTTCCATCAGCAGCACCCGCGCGCCACCCGAGGCCGCGGTCAGCGCGGCCTGCAGGCCGGCCACGCCACCGCCCAGGATGACGATGTCGGTATGCACGTGGACATGTTCATAGCTGTCCGGGTCGGCTTCGGTCGGCGCCTGGCCCAGACCGGCGGCCTTGCGGATGAAGGGCTCGTAGATGTCCTTCCAGAATTCGCGCGGATACATGAAGGTCTTGTAATAGAACCCTGCCGGCAGGAAGCGCGACAGCCGGGCATTGATCGCCCCGATGTCGAAGTCGAGCGACGGCCAGCGGTTCTGCGACTGGGCGACCAGCCCGTTGAACAGCGGCGTCGTCGTCGCCCGCTGGTTCGGTTCGAACCGCGCGCCCTCGCCCAGCCCGACCAGGGCGTTGGGCTCTTCGGGTCCGGCCGCCACCGGCCCGCGCGGGCGGTGGTACTTGAACGACCGGCCCATCACCAGCTGGCCCGCCGCCAGCAGGGCCGAGGCCAGGGTATCGCCGGGATGGCCGGTCAGGCGCTTGCCGTCGAAGGTGAAGGGAAGCGTCTGGCCGCTGTCGATAAGCCGGCCCTTGCCGGCGATCCGCGTGCTGGTCATGCCGCGTGGTCCTTGTTGTCGGTCGTCATTTCGCGCTCAGGTCCCGCCAGGTCCAGTCCGGCCGCCGGGCCGTGATCCGGTCCAGGATGTCCTGCGGGGGTTGCGTGGTCTGGGCCGGATAGGTGCCGAAGACTTCCAGCGTCACGGTGCAGCGGGCGGCGTGGAACCACTTGCCGCAGCCATAGGCATGGCGCCAGCGTTCGAAATGCACGCCCCGGGCGTTTTCACGGTGGAACATGTAGGCCGTGAAATCGTCATCCGTCGCGCCCGGCCCGTGGCGGGTCAGGTGCGCCTCGCCCCCGGGGCTGAGTTCGGTTTCCTCGGTCATCGCCCCGCAACAGGGGCATTGCAGCGTCAGCATGGGGTCATTCCTTTGGCGGCAGGCCGGCCACATGGGCCAGGGACGCATCGGTCAGTCTTTGGCGGAGGGTGGCATCGTCGAAGGCGCCGTCGTCGAGCCGGACAAAGCCGCTCATCCGGCGGCGGCCCTGCATCATCGGCGCGACACCGTCGATGGCCAGGAAATCCGGCTCGGCGGTCTTGCCCGGGCGATAGAGCGCGCCCTTGGGCCCGTAGCCGCCCAGCATGTTGCCATGAAGCAGGAAGCAGATGCCGCCGAACATGCGCTTTTCGCCCAAGCCCGGCTCGACGCCGAAATCGGCGCGCATCAGGTCGGCGCGGGCTTCGTCATAGGCCATGGGCGACCTCCCGGCGATATGCGGGGCGGAGCGGCCCTGGGTGCATCCGTGCGAGGTGGCGCGGCGCCGGGCAGATTGGCACAAGGCAGGCCAACGCAGCGGAAAACGGCGCGGGACGGATCAGCCTGGGGCCGGATGGCGCGGGGTTAACCGGCAAGGGGCCACGTGGCGCGGGGCGGATCGGAACGGGGCCGGACTGCGCAGGGCTGATTGGCACCATGCCGGAACGATCGGCCGGGCCATGTGCCACGGAACAGGCTCCCAAACGGTCGGTGCCGGATGCCGGGCCGGCAAACCGGGGCCCGGACATGAAAAACGGATGGGCACGAGGCAGGCCCATCCGGTACTTGTCAAAGAACTGAACTCTCGGCCCGCGCGACGGCTGCGGGCGGCCACGGGCGTCAGTTGCCCGGGTTGACCTCACCTTCGATTTCCGCGCCGCCGGGCAGCTCGATGCGCACGTCGGGCTCGTCACCAATGGGCATGTTGCCGGTGTAGACAACGTAGCCGATGGCGATGAGGGCCACGACGACGGCGCCCAGGATGAAGGCGATCGCCGTGTTGCCGTTTCCGGTCGATTGATGTGTCTGGTCGGACATGTCGGCCTCCTGCAAGTGTCGGTTGCAGGGGTAACCGCGCGGGCCGGCGAAAGGTTCCCGGCCCGGTGCCGGGTTGCCCCGACGTCCGCCGTCCCGCGGCCCAAGATTTTTCCCGGAAAAATCTCGTACCCGTAGCGATAAGCGGCCTGGCCGGTCAATGCGCCACCCCCGCCGCCACGCTTTCGTCGATGAACCGCCCCTCGCTGAACCGGTCCAGCGAAAACGCCTCGCAGAGCGGCGCCTCGCCCTTGGCCATCAGCTCGGCAAAGCCCCAGCCCGAACCGGGGATGGCCTTGAACCCGCCTGTGCCCCAGCCGCAATTGATGAAACAATTGCCCAGCGGGGTCTTGGACAGGATCGGCGAGCGGTCGCCCGTCATGTCGACGATGCCCCCCCATTGCCGCAGCATCTTCAGCCGCGAGATCATCGGGAAGGTCTCGATCAGTGCGCGCACGGTTTCCTCGACATGCTGGAACGACCCGCGCTGGGTATAGTTGTTGAACCCGTCGGCCCCGCCGCCGATGACCATCTCGCCCTTGTCCGACTGGCTCATGTAGCCATGCACGGTATTGGCCATGACGACCACGTCCATGCAGGGTTTGATCGGCTCGCTGACCAGCGCCTGCAGGGCCACGCTTTCGACCGGCAGCCGGAACCCGGCCATCTGGGCCAGAACGCCCGAATGGCCGGCCACGACGATGCCCAGCTTGTCGCAGGCAATGGCCCCCTTGGTCGTCTCGACCCCGGTGACCTGGCCATTGTCGGAGCGCACGCCGGTCACTTCGCAATTCTGGATGATGTCCATGCCCATGGCCGAACAGGCCCGGGCATAGCCCCAGGCCACGGCGTCATGGCGCGCCGTGCCCCCGCGCGGCTGCCACAGCCCGCCCAGCACCGGATAGCGCGGCCCGTCGAGCCGGATGATCGGCACGATCTCCTTGACCTTCTCCGGCCCGACGAATTCGGTCTCGACGCCCTGCAGCCGGTTGGCATGAGCCGTGCGCTGATAGCCGCGCACCTCGTGGTGGGTCTGGGCCAGCATCAGCACGCCGCGCGGACTGAACATGACGTTGTAGTTCAGGTCCTGGCTGAGCCCTTCATAAAGATCGCGGGCCTTTTCATAGATCGCGGCCGACGGGTCCTGCAGATAGTTCGACCGGATGATCGTCGTGTTCCGCCCGGTGTTGCCTCCGCCCAGCCAGCCTTTTTCGATGATCGCCACGTTGGTGATGCCGAACCGCTTGCCCAGGTAATAGGCCGTGGCCAGCCCGTGTCCGCCGGCGCCGACGATAATCACGTCATAGCGATCCTTGGGCTGGGCATGGCGCCAGGCCCGGGACCAGCCCTTGTGGTCGTTCAGGGCCTCACGGACGAGGGCAAAGGCGGAATATCTCTTCATGGTCAGGCGATTCCCCGGATCCGGTCTGTTGCGGACCCTATCGCCCGCATCGCAATTCTAGCCGCGCCTCGTTCCGGCGCAATGATGTCCGGTTGCGACACGGTGACGATCCGCCGGTCGCGGCCTGCCACGCCGCCCCCCCGGTCCGGCGGTGCACGGCCTGTGTCCCGCCCATCCTGCGACCGTTCCCGCAATGATCCCGGGCCGGGAACAGGCAATCCTTCCCATTCCCGGCCCGCGAAGGCTCTGTCTCCCTCTACTCCCATACCACTCTGCCCCGGCATCCGACCCATGCCTGCCCCGTGCCATAGCCTTTTCGCACATCTCCGGCACCTGTCGGCTCCATCTCACGGCCGTTGCCCTTACCCCTCCGGCCAGGCATCCGGCCCGTGTCCACCCCACAGCCCTGCCGGTCCGGCACCAACACCGCCCGCATCCGACGCATACACCGTTCCCCAATCACCCAGCCGTTTCCACGCAATGCCCGACCAGACGCCGGCATCCCCGGGCCTCACGGCCGCGTTCACAAGTGCGACACCGCGCCCCGCCCGGGCAACCCCACCCATTTGCCCCCTTTTTCCCCGGCGCCGCGATCTATAGATCGGGACGGAAACGGAGGTTGCATGATTTTCTGGATCGTCACGATCGCGCTTGCCCTGGCCGTGGCCGGGCTCCTGGTCATGGCGCTCCTGCGCCGGCAAACGGGGGCCGAACCGCCCGCGGCCTATGACCTCAGGGTCTATCGCGACCAGCTGCGCGAGGTCGATCGCGACCTGGCCCGCGGCGTGATCGATGCCGCCGATGCCGAGCGCGTGCGGGCCGAGGTCTCGCGCCGGATCCTGGCCGCCGATGCCCAGCTGCAGGCCCAGATGGCCGAAGGCGGCAAGGCCGGACCGGGCGGGCTGACCCTGGCCGGCGTGCTGGTCGCCCTGCTGGTCGGGGGTACCGTGCTGCTCTACCGCGATCTCGGCGTGCCCGGCTATGACGACCTGCCCCGCGCCCTGCGCATCGAACAGGCCGATTACCTGCGCCGCACCCGGCCCGACCAGGCCGCGGCCGAAGCCGAGATGCCCGCCCCCGGCGCCACCGCCCCGGCCGATCCGCAATATGCCGAGCTGATGGACAAGCTGCGCACCACCGTGGCCGAACGGCCCGACGACCTGCAGGGCCACGTTCTGCTGGCCCAGAACGAGGCCGCCCTGGGCAATTTCGCCGCCGCCTGGCGGGCCCAGGACGAGGTCATCCGCATCCGGGGCGAGGCGGCCGCGGCCTCCGACTATGCCGACCTGGGCGAAATGCTGGTGCTGGCCGCGGGGGGCTATGTCTCGCCCGAGGCCGAGGGCGCCCTGAGCCAGGCCCTGGCCCGTGACCGGCGCAACCCGGTGGCCCGCTATTACTGGGGGCTGATGATGTCCCAGACCGGCCGGCCCGACGTGGCCTTCGGCATCTGGGAGGCGCTCTTGCGCGACAGCCCGGCCGATGCGCCCTGGCGTGCCCCGATCGAAGAGCGCATGCCCGAAATGGCCCGCCTGGCCGGGGTGACCTGGCAGCCCCAGCCGCCGGCGCCCGCCGCCGCCCTGCCCTCCGCCCCGGCCAGCGGGCCTTCCCAGGCCGATATCGACGCCGCGGCCGAGTTGACGCCCGAAGAGCGGATGGACATGGTACGCGGCATGGTCGACGGTCTGCAAAGCCGGCTGGACAGCGACGGCGGCCCGGTCGAGGACTGGGCCCGGCTGATCGCGGCCCTGGGCGTGCTGGGCGAAACCGGGCGCGCCGAGGCGGCCCGTCAGCGGGCCGAAGAGGTCTTTGCCGGGGATGCACAGGCCCGGAACATGATCGCGGCCGCGGCCGCACAGGCGGGATTGTCACAATGATCCACGACGACATCGCAGACTTTGCCGCCGCCCTTGCGCCCCGCCGGGCCATCGCCGGGCTGGATTTCGGCGACAAGACCATCGGCGTGGCGATCTCGGATTCCCTGCGTGGCACGGCCACGCCCATGCAGACCATCCGCCGCCAGAAATTCACCCTCGATGCCGAACGGCTGATGGACCTGCTGGCCGCCCGCAACGCCGCGGGCATCGTGCTGGGCCTGCCACGCAACATGGACGGCAGCGAAGGCCCGCGCTGCCAGAAGACCCGGGCCTTTGCCCGCAACCTGACCGGCGTGACCGACCTGCCCATCACCTTCTGGGACGAACGCCTGTCGACGGTCGCCGCCGAACGCGCCCTGCTCGAAGCCGACACCTCGCGCAAGCGCCGGGCCGAGGTCATCGACCATGTCGCCGCGGCCTATATCCTGCAGGGCGCGCTGGACCGGCTGCGCAACATCGCCCGCGAGGCCGGGGCATGAGCGACGATCCCTGGCGCCGGGACGAGATCGCCTCGCCCTGCATCAACATCTGCGTCATCCATCCCGAGGAACGCATCTGCACCGGCTGCTTCCGCACGCTGGACGAGATCGCCGGCTGGTCGGCCATGGCCGCCGAGACCCGGGCCGAGATCATCGCCGCCCTGCCCGACCGCGCCCCCCGCCTGCAAAAGCGCCGCGGCGGCCGCGCCGGCCGCCTGTCGCGCTAGACCCGCCTCTCGCGCCGCCTCGCGACGCGCGCACGGCCCGCGACAAACGAACATCAACGCCCTGCGTCATGCCGTGCCCAATCCGTCCAGCGCCCGCGATGCGTCGCAAGGCCTGTCACGTGCACAGGCCCACGCTATTCCTACTCCGCTCCCCGCTCCCGAACGCACGGCCCAGCTCCGGCCTATAACGCCCCCGGCCCCGTCGCCCAGTCGCGGGCCAGCCATTGCGCCGTGTCGGCCACCAGCGGCCGGAAGAACACCACCATCCGCCCGTCCGGCGCATCGGCCCCGTCGTCTTCCCAGGGCGCCGTGCCATGCAGCAGGAACCGGTGCATCAGGAACGCCCCGCCCGGCGGCGGTGCCAGGGGAACCGGCCGGATCGTCTCCATCACCCGCGCCCGCGCCGCGCCATAGGCTTCGGTCACATCGGCCAGGTCGGGATCGCCGTCGCCCACGGCCTCCAGCAGCGCCGCGCCGATGATCCGGTGCGAGCCCGGCCAGGCCAGGGTCGGCGCCTGGGCCACTTCGGTCAGCGGCAGGCCCAGCACGAAGGCATGGCGTTCCAGCGGATAGCGCCGGCGGTCCGGCCCGCGGGCCAGAAGCCCATCCACATGGGCCGCCGCGCGCAGAAGCCGATAGCGGTGAGCGGCATCGCTTTCGCTCGCATCGCGCCCGGGATAACCCGGAAAGACCACCGACAATTGCCCCTTCACCCAGCCCTGCACCGGCGTCAGGTCGCGCTGGAACCGGCCTTTGAGCGGCACGTTGTCCAGCCCGCCCCATGGCCCGGACGGCAGCGCATCGACCCCGACGAACCAGGTCTGGCCATGGCGCAGGTTGCGCGCCCGGGCGGCCTCGTCGCGGGTGGCCTCGCGGATCACCTCGCGGGCAACGTTCCGGGCCTTGACCGCCCAGCGACGCGTCTCGGCTTGGACCGGGTAGAGCCGGTAGCCATCTCCGAAGGTCGTCATGCGCGGCCCTGCTCCCCCGTACGCCCATTCCCCGGGCGCTCATCCCCTGTACGCCCGTTCCCTGCGCGCTTGCCCGTGCTCCCGAGTGCCGGTCCCTGGTCCCGATCCGCCCGCTGTTGCCTCACCCGGACATACCGCCCCGGCCCCCCTCGCCGCGCCCCGCTCGCCGACAGGTTCGCCAACTGCGGGCCGCGTAAGACAGCATCACAACCCGCACAGGGCGGGACCGACAGCACGTCACGGGATGAAACAGGCAGGCAATCAGGCATCGCGATCATGGGCGCTCCGGGGCGGGATTGCCGAAAGGATGCCCCAAGACCGGCCCCGATCAAGCCATGCCGTGTCAGACCGGGCCGGAATCGGCGGGAGGCTGCTTACATGCTATTGGCATATAATTGCCGAAGACATACATTGATCCCCGATTCGTTTCCCCCGAAAGGTCGCATTCATGCTCCGGTTCGCCCTGATGCTCGGGCTCTTGTCGCTCGTCGGTCCCTTTGCGATCGACATGTACCTGCCCGCATTGCCCGAAATCGCCCGGGATCTGACCGCCACCGAGGCCCAGATCCAATTCTCCCTGACGGCCTATTTCATCGCCTATGGCCTGGCCCAGATCTTTTACGGCCCGCTGGCCGACCAGGCCGGCCGCCGCCTGCCCATCCTGCTGGGCGCGGCGATCTTCTGCGCCGGGGCCATCGGCGCGACCTTTGCCCAAAGCGCCACCTCGCTGACGCTCTGCCGGGCCATCCAGGGCTTTGGCGGCGCGGCGATGATGGTCATGCCCCGGGCCATCGTGCGCGACCTCTACCGCGGCCCCGAGGCCACCAAGCTGATGTCGCTGGTCATGCTGGTCATCTCGGTCTCACCGATGCTGGCCCCGCTGGCCGGATCGATCGTCATTGCCATGTCGGGCTGGCGCGTGGTCTTTGCCTTCATGGCCGGGCTGGCCGTCATCACCATCTGCGTCACGGTCTTCCTGCTGCCCGAAACCCTGCCCAAGGAGCGCCGCACGCCGATCAACATGCGCCGGCTGGCCGGCAATGCCCGGGCGCTGCTGACCGATGGCACCTTCATGGGCCTGACCTTCATCGGCGGCTTCGGCATGGCCAGCTTCTTTGTCTTCATCGCCTCGGCCAGCTTTGTCTACATGGGCCAGTTCGGCATGGACAGCACCCAGTTCTCGCTGGCCTTTGCGCTCAACGCCCTGGGCTTCTTCTCGGCCACGCAATTCGCCGGCCCCCTGGCCGTGCGCATCGGCGTGTCTCGCGTGGTCCGCAGCGGCGTGGGCATCTTCTTCTGCTCCAACATCCTGCTGGTCTGCCTGGCCCTGGCCGGGCTGGCCCCGCTGCCGGTGATCATGGCCGGGCTGTTCTGTTCCAATGCCGGGCTGGGCCTGGTCATCCCGACCACCGCCGTGCTGGCGCTGGAACCCCATGGCGACAAGGCCGGGCTGGCCTCGTCGCTGGGCGGCACGTTGCAGATGCTGACGGGCGGCGTGATGATCACCCTGTCGGGCCTGTTCTTCGACGGCACCGCCCTGCCGATGATCGGTGCCATTGCGTTCTGTGCCGTGGTGGCCATGGCCCTGGCGCTGACCTTTGTCCCGCGCGAAGGCCCGGCCCCGCTGGTCGACGATCCGCAATCCGACCCCGCGGTCTGACCGCCATTCGGCAAGATCGGGGGCGGCCAGGCCGGCCCCGATGCACCCCTGTTCGGTCGTGTCAGGCCGCGTCGCGCGTCACGTGATCCAGCGCCGCCTCGACCACCTCGGGCCCCGCGCCGGGCCGGGTGGCCTCGGCCGAGAGCACCTGCCGCCAGCGCCGCGCGCCGGGCCGGCCGGAAAACAGCCCCAGCATGTGCCGCGTAACCTGGTGCAGCTTGCCGCCGTCCTCCAGGTGCCGGGCGATATAGGGCAGCATCAGCCGCGCCACCTCGACCGGATCGCGGGCCGCGCCGGTGCCAAATATCACCGGATCGGCCGCAGCCAGCACGGCCCCCGGATCGTGGTATGCCGCCCGCCCGATCATCACCCCGTCCATCCCCTGGTCCAGAAACACCCGGGCCTGGTCGAGCGAGGTGATCCCGCCGTTGACCGACAGGTGCAGATCGGGAAACCGTTCCTTCATGCGCAGGACCAGCGGGTAATCCAGCGGCGGCACATCCCGGTTTTCCTTGGGGCTGAGCCCCTGCAGCCAGGCCTTGCGCGCATGGATCGTCAGCCGCGTGCAGCCGACGTCGCGCATGCGGGCAATGAAATCGGGCAACACGGTTTCGGGGTCCTGGTCATCGACCCCGATGCGGCACTTGACGGTCACCTCGACCGGGCTGGCCGCGCGCATCGCGGCGACACATTCGGCCACCAGCGCCGGCCGTTCCATCAGCACCGCGCCAAAACAGCCCGATTGCACGCGATCGGACGGGCAGCCGACGTTGAGATTGATCTCGTCATATCCCGCCTCGGCCCCCAGCCGCGTGGCCTCGGCCAGCTCGGCCGGACCCGACCCGCCCAGTTGCAGGGCGACGGGGTGTTCCTCGGGGTTGAAAGCCAGCAGGTGCAGCGCCCCGCCCCGCACGAGCGCCGGCGCGGTGACCATTTCGGTGTAAAGCAGCGTCTCGGCCGACAGCAGCCGGTGCAGGAAGCGACAATGGCGGTCGGTCCAGTCCATCATCGGCGCGACGGAGAGGCGTGCGGAACGGGTCAGGCGATCAGGGGTCATGGGCGCTGTCATAGCGGCAAACCCCGATCAGGCAAGGGCCGGGGCGGGAAACGGCGCGGCACAAGCCCGGGCGACGTGCCGCGCGCCGGTTGCCCCAATGCCCCGCCGTCCGGTCAGGCCGCCTTGTCGGCCTCGCGGGCTTCCGACCAGCCGAGCCAGACCGTCGGGCGCATCTCGCTTTCGGCCAGGAAAGTCCTGATGGCGAAGATCTTCATCGGCGCTGCCTGGCGGAACGCCGGCCCCCAATCGGGATCGACGCATGTTTCTTCGACGCCACCGGCCCAGACACCACGCCCGGCAAGAAGGTATTGATCGTCTCGGTCCGTCAGCATGCCGCTCTGTTGCAACCGCGCGAAGGCGCGCAACATTGCGCCATCCATGTGATCGAGCAGATGCACCAGCGGGCAATCGGAGCGTTCGACGCGCCGTTGCAGCACGTGACGGGTGACATGCAGCGCCGAGATTTCGAAGGTGAACCGCCGTCTGCCATTGCGCAGGTGAATACGGGTCCAGGCGATACGGTCCTCGCAGAAGCAAGGCTGTCCCTCCTTGCGAAGGTCCACCGCCAGCGCCGTGCGCAACACGACGACCAGCCCGTCCGCCACCGGCCGCGCCTGAACAACGCCGGGCCGGCCCCGCAGCCTTGCCGCGAACCGCTGACGGTTGCGCGGGTTTGGTGCCATTGCGTGCAGCCCAGCCAGGATGGCCCCCGTGTCCGCGCTGTGACACGCAGCCTGTTCCATCGCCTGCCGCGCGAGGCCACGCGCGATAGATCCGCGGGCATGTTCCAGATCCAGTCGCTCCATTTCTGTCCCTCCGGTTGAACTGGCACATCGAGATTCGTTGACAAATCCATAATTCCGGCCGAGCGTGGCAAAACCTGTCACCATGATGTGGCGGGGCAATTGTTTGATGTGACCGGGTTTTCCCAATGTCCTATGCCAAGGCCGCCGATCTGCTGCGTGTCGCAGAAATGGCCATGTCTCGTTATGACGGGATTGCCCTGTCCGACCTGACCGAGGAATTCGGCTGCGATCACCGGACGGCACAGCGCATGATGCGGTCCTTTGAAACCGTGTTCCGCGACGTGGAGATCACCGAAGACGAAAGCCGGCGCCGACGTTGGCGCATGCCGCGGCACGATCCTCGGTGGTTGCAGGCCCAGGGCGTCCGGGATGCCGAATTGGCGGCGCTGGACATGGCCATCAGGCGGGCGTCCCGCGATGCCGCACCGGACGAGGCAAAGCGCCTGCAGGTGCTGCGCGACCGGTTGCTGGCCGCGATGCCGACCAGTCAGGCGCGCCGCACCGAGGCCGATGCCGAGGCCTTGCTCGAAGCCCAGGGGTTTGCTTCGCGACCGGGTCCGCAGGTCACGCCCGACCTGCGCATCCTGGGCGTTCTGACCGAGGCCCTGCGCGCGCCCTTCACCGTCAGGTTGGCCTATCGCGATGCCGGCGGAGACGAGTCCGAGCGGCTTCTGGAACCCCACGGGCTCCTTTTGGGCATGCGCCGCTACCTGGTGGCCCGCCCGGTCCAGGGCGACGGACAGATGCGCCGTTTTCGACTGGATCGCATAGAAACGGCCGAGATCACAGGCCAGGCCTTTGCCCGTGATCCGGAATTCGACCTGGAGGCGTTTTCCGCCCTGTCATTCGGCTCTTACCATGCCGAGGCCGAGTTCGGCCCCGTGGAATGGCGGTTCTCACCCCGCGCCGCCCCCGTCGCCCGCCAGTTCCTTTTCCATCCGGATCAGCAGTTGACGGACGAGACCGACGGATCGCTCACCGTGCGGTTCCGCGCCTCGGGCCACCTGGAAATGGCCTGGTATCTCTACCAATGGGGAGATCAGGTGACCGTCGTGGCCCCCAAGGCCTTGCGCCGGCTCGTCGCACCGCACCGCCGCGCCGATTTTCCGGCCCTGCCGTGACGCACGACACTTTTTGACACCCTGTATGCGCATGTTGCGAATTGACCGCCCCACGACAACGAAAGGCCAGGCATGCGCATTGACCCGCTGATGACACGAAACCCGGCAACGGGTGCCACGCGGCACGTTACTGATGACCTGCTGGCCGGAACCTACCTGGCGCCGCGCCTCTCCGCCATCGACCTGCAGGAAGCGATCGGGTCGGGTGGTCCCTGGGCCGAAAGCCACAAGGTGGCGGCCGAAGAGACAAGCCGGGCCGTCGAGTCCGGCCTGCTGGCCGTTGCCCGGGCGACGTCCACTCTCGATCCTTCGGACCTGCGCCCCGAGGCTCTGCCCGATAGCCGCGCGCGCACCCACCTGACCGGTCTACGCGATCTCTGGCGCGATCTCGGCCAGCTGCCGGGCCCGTTGCAGACCTGGCACCACGTGATCCGCAGCGCGGCCAGTGACGCGCTGGAGGCCCTGCCGGTCCTCGGTGACCCCTGCGCCTTTGCAACCCCGGCCGAAGCTGCGCTGGACGCGACCTTGCGGGCGCATCACGGCGCGGTGGCGCAGCCACGAGCCGCGTCCCGCGCGGCAGATGGCACGGCCTTGCGGTATGTCCAGGACAACCTGGGCCTGTGCGCGGATCGGGTCACTCCGGACGACGGCATTGCCTGTTTCGGCCTGCGCGATCCCCGCGAAGAGGCCGAATTCGCCGCCGCGCGGGCCCAGGCCATGCTGCAGGACGGCACCGTGGAGACGGCACGGCAGATCGGTCTGCTGGTGCCTGACGACCCGGCCTATGCCCAAGCCCTGCCCGACGCATTCGACCGTGCCGGCCTGCCGCTGTCGGGCCTGCCCCGCGACGAAGCCCGGCGCGACACCGCCGGGGCACTGCTATCGTTGCTGCTGGTTATCCTGGCCGGGCCCGCTCCGCGGACGGCGATGGCCTCGCTTTACGTTGCGGGAGGAATGCCCTGGCCGGCCGAAACCGGCCGCCGAATGGCGCGCGAGGTCATCGACCGCGGGTATTCGCGCAGCGCGCGCCAACTGGGTGGCCCGTCCCGTCAGCTGCTGGATGCACTGCGCCCCTGCGAGACCCCGGCACAGCTGTTCGGCCGGCTTGGCGCCATCGCCCGCGCCGTGCCCCACCTTGACCTGCAACCACGCATCGCTGCGCTGGCCTCCGTCACCGGAGATGCCATCGACTGGCCGCTCCTGCGTCGCCGCGCCACGCCGCGGGATATCGGCGCACAAGGTCACGACCGATTTGTCGAAGGGATCTCGCTGTTCACCGAGTCGGCATTACCCTGGCGCCCGGTCCGCCAATTGATCGTGCTGGGCATGGCCGGGCGGCATTGGCCGCGCCAGCCGGGCACCGATCCGTTTTTCACCGAAGCGGAAATCGCAACGATCCGCAGCAGCGGCCTGCTGCTTGCGGGCCGCCAGCAGAAACTGGAACGCGGCCTTGCACTGATGCGCCGCCAGCTGGGCGCGGCCCGCGACGGGCTGACGCTGCTGGTGCCGGCGTTGGATCTCGGGGGCGTGCGACAGGCCCCGTCGACCGGGATGGCGCTCATCGCCCACCTGCTGGGCAGGGACGATCCAGCCGGTCTTGTTCAGGACGTCCGCAGAATGCCGCCCGGCAAGCGACCTGTCGCCCTGTCCGCCACCTTACCCGTGCCGGGCAATGGCGCACCTGACCTGCCCGCCGACGGGCTGATCCACCTGCAGCGCGGGCTGGGCAGAGATGACCGTCCGGGCACCAATCTTCTGCGCCTGCGCAGTGCGTCCGATGGCCAGGCCCTGCCACAGTCGCCTTCGCGGCTCGAAACCCTGCTGGTAAGCCCGCTGGCCTGGCTGCTCGAAGAGCTGGACGCCACCGACCGGACATGGGCACCCGAGGCGCTGGACGCAATGACGATGGGCACGCTGATGCACCAGGTGCTCGAGGACATCTTCACGGAACGGGCCCCGGTTCCTCCGGACGACGCCATCCTGGCAAGGGTACCAGAGGTGCTGCACGAGGTGCTGTCCCGTCATGCGGACTGGCTGCTGGACGGCGCCTGGGCGACCGAACGGCGCAACCTGGAACGCGAGGCGCGGACGATCTGCCTGGCCTGGGCAGGTTTCCTGCGCCGGTCCGGGGCCGTCATCCTGCACAACGAAATGGCTCTTCGGGGCGATCACGCCGGCCTGCTGCTGAATGGCAAGGCCGACTGCCTGCTCGAATTGCCCGACGGCCGCATCCTGGTCGTCGACCACAAGCGCGCGCGGGCAAAGGGGCGTCGGGAGCGGATGTCACGGGGCTGGGATCTGCAGGTTGCGCTCTACAGGGCGATGCTGGAGCGCCCCGATGAAGAGACCGAGTTGACCCGCCTGGTTCAGGGCGGGGCCCGCGTCGTCACGGCCTATCACATGCTGATGGACGGCACCGTCCTGTCAGATGCCGACGGGGCCGGGCTGACCGGGGTCGAATGCGCGGCCGATGATGCCTCGGCCAATGCCATCGACCATCTGGCCCGGGTCCTCGCCGAAGTCGGCATGGGAACGATCCGGCTCAACCGGCACGGCGATGCCCAGACCTTTGCCAAGGACCGGGGCCTGCCCGCCTATGCGTTGGCCAACCCGCTGGTCGCCGCATTCTGCCTGCCCGACCAGCCGGACGAAATGGAGGCCAGGTCATGAGGCAACTGTCGCTCGTGCCCGCCGGCGCCGGTGCTGGCAAGACCTACCACATTCAGAAGACGCTGGCCGAATGGGTCGTTTCGGGCCAGGTGGCGCCGGGGCGTATCCTTGCCGTGACCTTCACCGAAGCGGGCGCCGCCGAGATGCGCGATCGCATTCGGGCGGAACTGATGGCCCGTGGCCGCATCGACGATGCGCTCGAGATCGACCGCGCCTACGTCGGAACGATCCACGCGCTCGGCCTGCGGCTGCTGACCGAACATGCCTTTGCCGCCGGACGGTCACCGGAGGGCCGGTTGCTGAGCGAGCAGGAACGCGACCTGCTGATCCGCCTGGAAATGGATCGTTGCGTGGCGCTGGAGCCGGTCATGGCCGACCTGGAGCGGTTCGGCTACGCGTGGGATTACAACACCGGCCGATCGGCCGAGGATGCCTTTCGCGCCAATGTGCTGCGAACCGTGGACCTGCTGCGCAGCCTGGGCGAACGCGGCCAGTCGCCGGACATCGTCGCGCCGGCGCTGGCCGCACTGGCCGAGGGTTATGGTCCCTGTGCCGACGATGGCGCGCCTCTGACGGCAGCCCTGCGGCGCGCGGTCGAGGCGCTTCTGGCTCGCTTCCCCGACAGTCTCGCACCACTCTTTGCCGACACGCGCACGGTCCGCGATGCCTTTGCCAGCGACCACCGGCAACTGCGTCGGGCCGCTCAACCCGGGCGGCTCGATGCAGATTGGTCCTGCTGGCAGAAACTGCGGGCTCTGCGGACCTCCAACAACCGGTCGAAGACACCCGATGGCTATGACACGCTGGCCCGGGCCGTCATCGAGGCCGCCGGCTCCTTGCCGCGCCACCCCGGCCCGCTGGCCGACGCCCGGGCGCACCTGACCGCCCTGGTGACCGGGGCGCAGCAGGTCATGGCCAGCTACCAGGCTGCCAAGCGCCATGCCGGGCTGATCGACTACGCCGACATGATCGCCGAGACCGAGGCCTTGCTGCGCACCCGGCCCGAGATCCTCGCATCGGTCCTGGATGACATCGACTGTGTCGTGATCGACGAGTTCCAGGACACAAACCCTGTGCAGTTCGCCCTGCTCTGGCGCCTGGCCCGCGGCGCGGAAAGGGCGCTGGTCGTGGGCGACACCAAGCAATCCATCATGGGGTTCCAGGGAGCCGACCCGCGGCTGTCCGAAGCCTTGCAGGCGGCCCATCCCGACAGCGTGTCGCCCCTGGACCGGAACTGGCGGTCCGACGCGCGGATCATGGAGATGGTAAATGCCTTGGGAGCTTGCCTCTTTGACGCATACGATCCCTTGCAACCCCGCCGCGCCGCCGGCGAGGCCGCGGCGCTGGACATCCTCTGGAAACCGCCCGGGCGCAAGGACACCAGCGCCGAAGCCATCGCGAACCGGATCGCCGACATCCTGGCGGCCGAAACCCCGGTTCTGGACAAGACCACCGGGGCCAGCCGCCCTGCCCGCCCCAGCGATATTGCCGTGCTGACCTATACCCACCAGAAGGCGTCGCGAACGGCCGCGGCGCTCGAAGCGCATGGCCTGCCCGTCCGCATTCGGCAGGACGGCTGGCTGGCCTCACCGGTGATCCGGGCCGCCCGGGCCGCCCTGGCGCTGACCGCCGATCCCGGCGACGGTCATGCCACGCTCACATGGCTGACGCTGGGTCCGCCCAGAATGGCCCTGGAAGAGGCCCTTCGCAATGCAGCGGACGGAGTGCTTGACACGCATTGCTCGCTGCCGCCGCTGCATGCCTTGACGGCCGGGCTCGAAACCCGGTCCGTGCCCGAAACCGTGGCCGCGGTCCTGCGGGCCGCCGGGCTGCGCGATTGGGCCGCCGGGCTGGCCGCGCCGCGCCAAGCGCTCGCCGACCTGGCCCGGCTGGACGCCGCGGCCCAGGATTTCGAGGCCATGGCACCAGAATTGCGTGCCGCGTCCGGGTTCCACGGCGCTGGATTGCAGGTCTTTCTTGGCTGGATCGCCCATCAGGACGGCAAGGATCGGGATCGCCATCCCGACCCGGACGGCTGGTCGTCGACCGGTGTGGAAGTGTGCACCTGGCATGCGTCGAAGGGCCGTGAATGGCCAATCACCCTGGTCACCGAATTCGACCGCAAGATCGCCGAACGCCCGGGCACGCTGCATGCGGATTTCGACGGTTTCGAAGACCTGGACAACGTGCTGGAACACGCCGGCCTTGGGCTGCTTCCCGATTTCGCCGCGCCCGAGAGCCAGGCCCCCTTTGCCGAGGCCCGCCGACCCGAAGAGGAACGCAACGCCGCCCGGGCGCTTTACGTGGCGCTGACCCGTGCGCGCGACCGGCTCGTGCTGGTGCTGCCCCGACCGCCCAAATCCGGGTCGTCCAGATCTCGGTCGGACCATCCGAAGACCATGATCGACCTGCTTCGTGACCGGGCCGGATTCGACATCGACGGGACCACGCTTCGGATTGCCGGCCAGGATTTCCCGGCACATGTGACCGAAGGCCTTCCCGAAGCTCCGGACCACGGAGCCCTCGCTCACCCCGAAGAGGCGCCGCGGTTCGGACATCCCCGGCAAGCTGCGGACATCCAACGGACGGCCTGGCGGCGCAGCCCGTCGACACTGGCCGCCGAGGGCCAACCGGCCCATGGGCGATCCGCCTCGCCGCGGCTGGACACCATTGCCCTGGCCGCAGGGGTCGCCGATACGCGCGCAACCTCTGCCACGGACCGCGGCACCGCCTGGCACCTGGCCTTTCGCGTGACGGCCGAACGCCCTGACATGGCCGATCGCCTGTCCCGCGCGACCGGCCTGTCCGAGACCACCCTGGCCCAGATCAGGTCGCAGGCAAACAGCCTTTTGTCCTGGCTTGGGGACAGGGGCTTTGACCGGCTGCTCTTCGAACTGCCCCTGCAGGAGATCGACCCGGACGGGTCCGAAACCAATGCCGTCATCGATTGCCTGGCCGAAGGGCCGGACGGGCTCTTGATCGTCGACTACAAATCCGGCGCCTGTCCCGACCCGGACGCACGCTTTGCCACGTATCGCCCGCAGCTCGAGGCCTATGCCGCCATGGCGCGCCGGACCTGGCCCGAAAAGCCGGTCGTCGGGCTGGCCATCCTCTGGATGAGCGAAGGCACGCTGTCACTCGACCGGATCGAGTCGGAGGCCTTCGCGTGATCACCGGGCGCGACAGGGACCGGGCGCAGAACAGGACAAGGAGAGATTGAGACCGTGAGGGACGAGGATTATGACCGCTGGCTGCACGACAACGGCGCCCGCAGCCGGAACGGTCGGACCACCAGGATCTTTGCACTGCGCAAGATCGAAAGCATGATGCCGCAGCTGGGCATGGCACAGGCCGACCTGGAGGCCGCCTGGCACGCCGATCGGCTGGACGCCCTGCTGGGCCGGCTCAAGGAGATGCAGGCCGATTTCAAACGCGGTGGTGACGATTACCGCATCCTGATGCCCGCCTCGGAAAAGCCCGGGAACCGGCTGGCCGGCTGGCGCAGCTGGCTGGGGCAATACGGCCGTTTCCTTGCCGAGGTCACATCCGGCCAGGATGACCACGCCCGAATTGATGCAACGCTGGAACAATGGCTTGCGCACTTCCGACAGAGCTTTCCCGGTTTTGAACGGTTCGATTTGCGACATCCCGGATTCGACGCCGGGGAACGCGGCTCGGGGACGGGCAGCAAGCAGGCGGCGATGGACATGATGCAGGCCCGCCTGCCCGGGATCACCGATGCGGCCGGCGCGGCCGAGACGGCCGTGGCCGTCATTCGGCTGTCGCATCTCAACCGGTTCACGCAGAACGTCTTCACCGATGCCATCGCCGCCGCGCCAGGCCCCTGTGGCACGGCCATTCTCGACCTGCTGCAGGCCGAGGGCGAACCGGAAGACCTGGAGGTTGCAGTCGAGATCGTCGCACCGCATGCCATCCGCCAGGCCACGGGCAAGCCCGACAGGGATGCAGCCCGCGCCGGGTTGCAATCGCTCCTGATGTTCGCCCATCCGCAACGGTGGATCGACATCAACCAGGGCCGGCGCAAATCCTGCCTGGCGGCGCTTTATGTCGAGGATCCCCCCGACCCCGCCGCGATCGCCGCCACCGCGGAATGTGATCTGCGCATCGCCCATGACGTCATGAACGGCCTGCGCCGCCGTGGGCTCGTCCCGCGCGACATGATCGACGTTCATGGCTTTCTCTGGGCCGCCTTGCATGCCAGCCGCGGCGCGGAACAGGCCCTAGATGCCACGCCCCCTTCTTCAGACCAGGACAGCCCGGCCATGAGCACGAACCTGATCCTGCACGGGCCTCCGGGCACCGGCAAGACCCACGAAACCGCCACCGAGGCCCTGCGTCTTTGCGGCGAGCCGATCCCGGATACCCGCGAAGAGGTCATGGCGGCCTATGCCCGGCTGCGGGCAGAGAAGCGGATCGAATTCGTCACCTTTCATCAGTCGACCTCCTACGAGGATTTCATCGAGGGCCGCCAGCCCACGACGGATGGAGACAGCGGCAGCGGCTTTCGGCTCGACCCCGTGCCCGGCATCTTCCGCAGGGTAGCGCGGCGGGCCGAGACCAGCCGGGCGACGGCCGCTCCGATCTCGGTGGCCGGCCGCGCGATCTGGCGGTTTCCCCTGAAGCGGTTCGGCGACACCGGGCTGGATTTCACCGAGGACGCGCTGGAATGCGGACGGGTGCGCGCCGTCTCTACCCGCGACATGGACTGGACCGACCGCCGTTTCGACGACGAGGCCGAGATCATGGACGAATTCCGCAAGGCCGAGCCGGACCTGTCGCCACGGTCGTGGCAGGCCATCGAGGCCAAGGCCATCCGCAGCTGGATGAAACCCGGCGACGTGATCATCGCCACCGTGGGTAGCACCGCGTTTCGGGCGGTCGGGCTGGTGACCGGCGATTACCGGTTCGACGCCGGGTCGGGTTTTGAAGGCGCGAGCAGCCTGCGCGACGTGGACTGGCGTTGGCAAAGCGACAAGCCCCGGCCCCTGTCCGACATTTCGCCCTTCCGGGTCGTCGGGCACATGCTGCACGGCATCACGCCAAGCGCCGAACACGAGGCAGCACTTGGGGCATTGCTGGCCGAGCCCGTGGCCGGGGCGGCCCCGGCCCACGTGCTGATCATCGACGAAATCAACCGGGCCAACATTTCCAAGGTCTTCGGAGAACTCATCACACTGATCGAACCGGACAAGCGGCTGGGCCAGGCCAACGCCCTGACCGTGCAACTGCCCTATTCCCGCGAGGAATTCGGTGTGCCGTCCAACCTGCACATCCTGGGCACCATGAACACCGCCGACCGGTCCATCGCCTTGCTGGACACAGCACTCAGGCGGCGTTTCGCCTTTCGCGAGATGCTCCCGCGGCCCGAACTCCTGGCCGAGGCCGCAGAGGCAACCGGGCTGGACCTGCCCCGGATCCTGACCACGCTCAACGAACGGATCGAGTATCTTCACGACCGCGAACACCAGGTCGGGCACGCCTATTTCATCGGATGCCGCGACAGGGCCGAAGTGGACGACGTCATGCGCCATCGGGTCATTCCGCTGCTGGCCGAATATTTCTTCGAAGACTGGGGCAAGGTCGCGGCGGTACTGGGCGAGGACATCCGACGCGAGGCGGGCGGTTTCCTTGAGCGCCGCGAGCTGAAGGCACCGCCGGGGTTCGGGGAAGACGACGGCCTGCCGCGCATCCGCTGGTCGCTGCGCACCGGTCCGTTTGGCTACGACGGGCTGACCGGAGACCCAGCGGACGCACACGGGCTGCCCGGCGGCACAGCGGACACATGATGCGCCGCTGCCTCAGGGAATGGGGAACCCTGGCCCATGGCGACACCCCGGACACGATCCCCGAGCGCCACGCCGAGCGGCTGGTCCAGGTGGCCAGGCGCTCGCAATTTGCCGGCCGGTCCGAGGATGGCGTTCTCGAGCATCGCCGCCGCGACCTTCGCGCCCGCGGGGTCGTCGGTGTCATCGCCACGCCGGGGTGCCAGCTGGAAATCCTGCCCAAGATCGATGCCCCGGGCGATGATGGCCCCGCGTCGGATGCCGCCTTGCGCCGAAGGCTGGTCCACATGCTGGCCGTGGCACGCGACATCCGCCTGGACGCGCTGTCGCCGGCCGAGCTGGGCTGGCAACGCGACACCCTGCTCGAAATCCTGATCCGCTTGTTCTGCCGCCAGGCCGTCAACGCCCTGCGCCGGGGAATGCCCCGCCAATACGTGGCGCGCCATGACGATCTGGCCGCCTTGCGCGGACGCCTCGACGTCGCGCGCCAATTCTCGGTATTGGCCGCGGACCCGGGGAGGCTTGCCTGCCAGTTCGACGAATTGTCGCCCGACATCGCCATGAACCAGATCGTCAAGGCCACGATCAGCCGCCTGTCACAATTGGCCACGGCGCCCGACAACCAGCGCAGCCTGCGCGAATTGACCCTGGCCTATGCCGACATTCGCCCCGTCCCGGTGACGGCCCTGCCTTGGGACCAGGTGCACATCGACCGGGCCAACCAGAGCTGGCGGGACCTGCTGGCCCTGGCCCGGCTGCTGATCGGCCAACGCTACCAGAACACGTCGGCCGGCAGGTCGGACGGCCATGCCCTGCTGTTCGAAATGAACGTCCTGTTCGAGGAATACATCGCCCGCCTGGCCAAGCGCGCCATGGCGGACAGCGGGCTGAGCGTGCACAGCCAGGGCGGGCACCGCGATTGCCTATTCGAAGATGGCACCGGACGTTTCCGCACTCGTCCCGACATCGTGATCCGGAACGGCCGTATCACCGAGATGATCATAGACACGAAGTGGAAGCGTGTCGCGCCCCGTGTCGACGACGAGAAACAGGGGGTCAGCCAGGCCGATGTCTACCAGTTGATGGCCTATTCCCAGCTCTACGAATGCCGCAACGTGATGCTGCTCTATCCCCACCATGCCGGGCTGGGGCGCCATCCGGGAACCCGCAGGTTCGATATCGCCCGCCGAAACGGCAAGAATGCCCTTCTCATCTCGACCATCGACGTCACGGCACCGGCCGCCTCTGTTGTCCGGGCGCTGCGTCGCATGATCGATGACCGGAACGGCCCGCCCGCGATCCCGGCGGGCTGACCTGGCGGCGACTGGTTAAAGGTGCTACCGCCCCCGACGCCGCCGATTTGTGGCGCCTGAACGTCAATTCGCCATGAAAAGCACATGATTTAAAACGACAATTCCTTGACCGCCGAAATGCCTTAACCATACTGGCGGCCAACGCTCTGCCAAGCGAAATAAAATTCCGGGGGGACACGTGCTTCAAGACGTCAGTTACACGATCGGCGTTCAGATCAAGAACTCGATCATCGCGGTTGCCGAGCTGATCACCAAATCCGACAGCAGCCCGGGTCTGATCGCCGCGGCCCTTGTCCTGGCCACGGTTCTGCTGGGCTTGGCCTATTGGTATCGAACGCTGCGCCAAATGCAGGCCGTGACCGGGCTGGACCGCCGCATCCGCGATTATACAGACATCCGGTCCTTTGCCGAAGGGTATGTCGAACTGCGCGACCAGCTGCGCACCGATTTTCGAAGGAAAGGCCCGCGCTACGCGATCTGGGAAGCGTGGGACGAATTCAGTGAAACCGTGGTGGAAGACGACCTGGACGGGCCGATGCGCCTGCGCAATTCGATCCGCCCGGCGTCCTTCCTGAATGTCGAGGACCTGGGCTTCGGGCCGGCGATCTACCGGATCGTGCCCAACACGCTGGTCTCCGCCGGCTTGTTCCTGACCTTCCTCGGACTGGTCGCTGCGCTACACCAGTTCTCGCAATCCATGAACAATGCGGCCAGCGGTGGCATGGATTCGGCGATGCAGGATTTCATGCAGATCGCCTCGGCCAAGTTCGTGATGTCTCTGGTCGGGCTTTTCTGCTCGATCCTGTTCACCTACCTGCTGCGCGCGCGCCAGAACCGGCTGGACCGTGCCATCCATCGGCTGTGCACGGGAATCGAACGCCGGCTTGTCTTCGTCAGCCTCGAGGACATCGGGTTTGAACAACTCAAGGCCGCCAAGGAACAAAAGGCTCACCTGCAGGAAATCGGTACCGGCATGATCGCCCAGCTGCGCGAGCCGCTGGACGCCTTGCCCGAAGCGATCACCACGGCCATCCGCACCGAGATGAACCCGATCTTCGACCGGGTGTCTTCGATGGGCACCAGCAACATGGAAGGCCTTGTCGGCGACCTGTCCCAACAGCTGTCGCATTCAGTGGGCAACGCCCTGACCCGGGCCAGCGAGTCGCTCGGCGAGGCGACCGACCGGATCGGCCTCATGGTCGACCGCATGGGCTCGGCCAACTCCCAGGCCGGCGACGGGATGCGCGATGCGCTCGACCAGATGGCCCGCGCCATGTCCGAGATGCGCAGCGAGGTCGCCGCTAGCGGGCGCATGGCCTCGGATGCGATGAACGAAGGGGCCGACCGGCTATTGTCGGTGATGAACGACACATTGTCCGGCATCCGCGAGAACACGGGTCAAGGCGCTGAGGCCATGCGCAGCGCGGGCGAAGAGATGCGCCGCGCGGCCGAAGGGTTTCGCGACACTCTCGACAGCGCCAGCCGGGACAGCGCCGAGGCCGCGCGGCAACGGATGTCGGCCAGCACGGACGAGGCAGGCGCGGCCATCACCGGCGCCGGACGGGCGCTGCTGGACAGTTTCAACCAGACCAGCGCCGATATTGCCAGGCTTGGCACGGAAATGGGTGACGTCATCGGCGACGAGCTCTTGTCACGTCTCGAGAGCATCGGACACCGCCTGGGAGACATGGCAGATGCCGTGCAGCGCGGCGCCTCCGGCGCACAAAGCGCGGCCCAGGGCCTGACCAGCGGCGCTGACGCCATCCACGGGGCGTCCGAAGGCTTCCGCGCGGCCAGCAACAGCCTGTCGACGGCCGCCGAGCCCATCCGCGCGTCCCATGAACGGATCGAAACAACCCTGCGGCGCGTCGGAGGTCTGGTCGAAACCGTTTCGGAAACACTGATGCAGAACTCGGCCACCGTGGCCGAGAACGCCGCCCATGTGCTGGCAACTGCGCAGACTGCGCTCGGCAATGAGCGCGAGGGTATTCGCAGCAACCTCGAAGCCACCCGCGCAGTCATCGCCCAGCTGTCGGACGAAGCCGAGAAACTGGACCGGATCGATGAAATGCTGGGCCGCGCCCTGACCGACTACAACACCCAGTTGGAGGCCGCGCTTGGCAACGCACAAGACCATGTCGGCCAGATGCGGGACGCGCTGGCCCCCGGTCTCGACACACTCAAGAGCGTTGTGGAACAGGCCGAGACCTTCTTGCCCAGCCAGCCCCGGGGCCGCGCATGAGGGCCCAGGCGAAACAGGTCCGGCACGAAGAGGAAGAAGAGAGCGCCTTTGTCTCGATGACCGACATGACTGTCGGTTTCCTGTTCATCATGATGATCCTGCTGGCCTTCTTCGCCAGCCAGATGCGCGACCCGGATGCGGTGTCGAAGGCCGAGCATGACGCGGTCGCGGCCCAGCGTGACACGTTCGAACGGCAACGCGACGAATGGCAGGCACTGGCCCTGGCCCGGGCCGACCGGATCATCGGACTGGAGGCCTTGCTTGAACGGCTCCGCAGGGAACGGGCAGAGTTGCTGGCGGAACGCGACCGGCTCATCCTGTCGATGGACACCGCCGGGAAGAGGATCGAAACCCTCGAAACACGTCTCGCCGAATTGCTGGCCGAACTGGAGCAAAAGGATGCCCGGATCAGCGAACTGACCCGGCAATTGGCTGAGTTACAGCAGGTCGATCCGCTCGAAGCCTACCTGGCACAGGTTTCCCAGGTGCGCCGGCAGGTGCTGACCCGGTTGCGCGATGCCATACGCACGGATTTCCCCGACCTGCAGGTGGAACTCAGCGAGGAAAGTGACGCGCTGCGCTTTCAGGGCGAAGGCTTGTTCGCGTCGGGCAGTCCGAACCTGTCCCGTGACAAGCGCGAGATCGTCTCGCGCCTGGCACGGCGGCTGGACGAGGTACTGCCCTGTTTCACCCTTGGCTCCGGATCGCATTTCGACGACGGCTGCAATCCGGGTTTTGTCATGATCGAGGCGGTCCAGATCGAAGGGCACACGGACGATGTCGGCAGCGACCGGTTGAATCGCAACCTGTCGGCCAACCGGGCGAACAGCACGTTCTTTGCCATGACCGAGGCAGCGGACGGGATCATGCAGCACCTCAACCTGAAGCTTCAGCCGGTGCTTTCCGTCGCGGCATATGGGCCCGACCGGCCGGTGACGACCAATGAGACCCCCGAGGGCCGGGCCACGAACCGGCGTATCGACCTGCGGTTCATCATGGTCACCCCTCAGGACACCGATGGAATCGACGTCATCCGCGCGGCGCTGGAGTCGATGGACAGCCAGCCATGACCGATGCCCGCACCCAGCGGCAGGGCCTGCGCAGCCTTGTCGGCCGGCTGCCACCGCTGCGCCGCCGCGCCCTACCCCCGCTGGACCAGCTGCGCCGCAGCGTCGACGGCATCATCGCCCGCTGGCCCGATGCCGTGCGCAGACCGGACGATCGGGACCGGGAAAAGCTGGCCCGGGACATGCTGATCCGGACCCGAACCTGGTCCTGGCAGGACATCACGACCCAACGGGTCATCTCGGCGGCTGTGGCGGTCTTTGACCCCGAACGGCGCGAGCGTCCCGACCTGGCACCGGTTCGCGACTTCTACATGTCGGAGATCGGAACCTGCGAACCGGGAGCCTTCCTCGATGGCATGCTCGGCATCTATGTCGACAGCTTCACACCCGGTGCCGAACATACACGCCGATTGGCCATTGCGCTGGCCCGGCGCAAAACCGATCTGGGCGGCCGTCATTTAAAGCTGACGCGCGCCCTGCCCGGCCTGTTTCACCCCCGCGAGGCGCCGGGCCAACTGGCGCAGGTCATGCTGGACGCCGATGATGCCTATGACGAGCTGAAATCCATCGGCATGCCCACCCCGCATGTTTCCGGTTTGGCCCAGGCCGCGCAGAAGACCTTTCTCGAACGGCTGGCGCCGGAACTGGCCGGCGCGGATGCCCGGACCAAATTGTTCAACTGGCTCACGCCGGAAAACGGGCCGACCCTGCAGAACGGCGCCGGGCCGGCCGTCGAAGCACTGCTATCGGCATGGCGAGAGCGTACCCCGCCCGACGACCTGCGCAACGAGCTGGCCGAACAGATCATCGCGGCCTGGAACGACCCCCGCCTGCATTCGGGCGGCATCTGGTCGGGATTCAACCCCGAGCTGCGCGCCATCCTCCTGCGCTGGCTGACCCACCAGGACATGAAATTCTTCTGCAACATGGTGACCGCCACCCAGGACAGCCACATGTGGCCACCGCGCAGGGATTTCTGGCTCGAACTCTTTGAGGATGGCATGATTGAAGAGGCCTGGGTCGCCTTCGGCTCGCAGGCCCGCGAATACGCACGGAACCACCTTGTGCGAAACGGCATGACCGACATGGATCGCCGCTTTGGCCGCCAGCTGGACCGCGGCGGCGGCACCTCGCTGTTGATCATGCGGATCGGCAACAAGATCGTTGTCGACGGATGCCACAGCTACAAGACGCATATCTTCCGCGACAGCGACAGCAAGGCGCCCGAGCTCTACAAGCTAACCTACCACTGCGATTCCATCATGCGCGCCTCGACGAAATCAAAGTCGCACAGTGCCATAAGACACTGGCAACAATGGGTTTTGCAAAATGTCTGACAGCTTGCCCGTCCACACGATCACAGACGACGACATCGAGATCCGCTTTCCGAAGGCCAGGCAGGGTCTGTTGTCGCGCCTTGTGGCCCGGCCCGCCGATCGCAGCTTTACCGACCTGGCCCCGGGCGACCGCGACCTGCTTTTTGCCATGGGCGACCTGCGCGCCTGGGGGGACACCCATGCCGGTGAGGTTGCGATTGCGCCCGACCACCTGCGGATCTCGCATGATGCCGCGGCCAGCCTGTCCGCCCCCGCCGCCGAGGCCCTGGGCCTGCCGCGGACAATCGACATGATGCTGCGCACCGACGTGACCGGCGTTCTCGGCCGCCCCGATTTTCGTTTGCATTACGAATGGTCGCGTCAGGGCCGCCGGGAAAGCCCCAGGCGAACCGGAGCAATTCTGCGGACATCCGAAGGGCCACGCCGGTTGCCGCTCTGGATGAAACGCGCGCTGGACCTCGCCGACGGGTTCGATGCCAGTCACCCGATCGAGGACCATTGGCGCGCGCTCAGCGAATTCCGCCGCGCCATCGAACCGGACGGGGCCGTCGACGCGAACATGCCCGAGAACCGGGACATGGCCGGCCTGTCGATGACCGCCTTCCTGCGCGGCCTCGAAGTGCGCATCGCCGACCGCTTCTCGATCTCGCCCGACAAGACCAATGGCCATTTCGACGTTGTCCCCTATTCCGCTGAGCGGCTGGAAAGTGAAGGAAAAGCCGATGACGTGTCGGAGGCCGACGCGGTGCTGACCGGCGAACCACTGGCCGTCTTTCGCTACGGGCTGCACTCGCTTGGCGCCCGACCGGCCTATCAGCTCGGCAACAATTCCTACCTTGTCATCGACCGGGGCGCGGCCCCCGTGCTGGAGGAAATGGCCCGGGCGCAGAAGGCTCCTCGCGAGGAACGCCGTGCCTTCATCGAGAACCCGCGCGCCTTCATCACCGAGGCCGTCAACCGCCACCTGCAGGACAGCGGCCAGCTGGACGGGCTGGACGATGCCCAACAGGCCGAGATGGTCGAATCGATTGCCGGCCCCGCACTGATCGAGAGCCGGGAATATTCCGAGCGGGTCACCGGAGTGATCGTCTATGAACGGGAACAGGTCGAGATCGAAGGCAGTGGCACGACCTGGCTGCCCGAAGTCTTTGCCGAGCACCTGGTCGAGGCGATCCGATCCATGTCGGACGCCGATCTGCACGCTCTGCGCGATCACATGGCCACCAGCCTCGAAGCCGGCAGCGACACCCCGGCCGAGATCGCGGGCGAGACCGTGCAAGCCAGTCCCGCCCGGCTGGCGGCCATAGAAGGCGAAATCGAACAGCGCGAGAGACGGGCCGCCCCAGCCGAAGATGCCCCCGAGACAGAGCCAGCCCCCGATGGGCCGATCATCCTGGATACGCTGGACAATTTCGATGACCTGACGTGGGAGGCACAGCTGACCCCGCGCAGCCCGACCGTCCCCTTTGCGCTGCCCGACACCGTCACGACCCCGTTGCGCGACCATCAGACCGACAGTTACGACTGGGCCTTGCAGGCTTGGACATCGGGTCTTCCCGGCATCCTGAATGCCGACGAACAAGGCCTGGGAAAGACACTTCAGACGATTGCCTTTCTCACCTGGTTGAAGACCCACATGCGACAGGCGGCCGCGACGGACCGTGGGCCGATCCTGATTGTCGCTCCCACGTCGCTGCTTCGGAACTGGGAGCAGGAAGTCGACACCCATGTCGAAGGTCGCGGTTTCGGCACGCTGGTCCGCCTTTACGGCTCGTCCCTCGGTGCGCAGAAGCGCCGCGATGCCCGGGGCACCGAAACGGCGACCGGACTGCCCCAGCTGGATCTCGACTGGCTGGACGAGGCGGTCGAAGACGGGCGCGCGCATCGTTACTGGCTGCTCACGACCTACACGACCCTGGCCAACTACCAGCATTCGCTTGGCAAGATCCGGTTTTCCGCCATGGTCATGGACGAGATCCAGAACATCAAGAACCGCGCAACCCTGGCTTCCAAGGCCGTCGAGGCCATGAATGCCGATTTCCGCATCGGCCTGACGGGAACGCCCATCGAAAATGCGGCCATCGATCTCTGGACCATCATGGATCGCATCGCGCCGGGCTGCCTGGGCTCGGGCTCGGACTTCCGGGATCGCTATGCCGTGCCGGACGCCGACAACATGGCCGAGTTGCACGCCCGGGTCTTCAGGCCCCGTGGTGGCGTGCCTCCCCTTGGCCTGCGCCGCCTCAAGGATGAGGTCGCCCGCGATCTCCCGGCAAAACGCCGGTTCCTGCATCCGCGCATCATGCCCCCCGTCCAGGCCCAAGCCTATGACCTGGCGCAGCGGACACTGGCACAGCGCGACGCGGGTGCCGCGCTCAGGATGTTGCACCACATCCGTTCGGTCTCGGTCCATCCCGACGCCTCTGCCACTGTCGCGCCCGAGGATTTCATCGCCCAAAGCGCCCGGCTGGACGCAGTCATCGACATCCTGCGGCGGATCAAGGCCGCAGGGGAACGCGTGCTGGTCTTCATTGAACACCGGGACATGCAATTCCGCTTTGCCGAGATCGTCCGGCACATGTTCGGGCTGGATCGCATCGACGTGATCAACGGAGATACGCCGATCCCCCGTCGACAGGAAATCGTGAACCGTTTCCAACGCCATCTCGTGGCGGATGACGGGTTCGACATGCTGATCCTCGGACCAAAGGCCGCCGGCACGGGCCTGACGCTGACGGCCGCCACCCATGTGATCCACTTGTCCCGCTGGTGGAACCCGGCGGTCGAAGAACAATGCAACGACCGTGTTCACCGCATCGGCCAGACCCGGCCCGTGTCGGTCCACATCCCCATGGCCCTGCATCCAGAACTCGGCGCGCAAAGCTTCGACGGCCTCTTGCAGAGCCTGATGCAACGCAAGCGCAAGCTGGCTGAACAGGCGCTCTGGCCGATGGGAGACAGCGCGGCGGATGTCTCGGGATTGACCCAGGCGGTTTCTGCCCCGGCCAGGGAGCAAGCGGTCATCGCCGACAGCATGGCCGAGCAATTCCGCCGGGACAACCTGCCGCCGCCCGCCCCGGATGCGGACGGAGCCTGGGAATTGACATGAGCAAGCCAACCGCCGGGACGACAGATCACATGACAATTTCACGCGGGCTGGTCATCGATGAGCCTTGGATCAGCCATATCCTTCAGGGTCGAAAAGACTGGGAGATGCGGGCCCAGGCAACCTCGGTGCGTGGCTGGTTCGGCCTGATACGAAAGGGCAGCGGCCATGTCGTGGGCCTGGCCCGGCTTGTCGAATGTGGCCAGCCCCTCACCGCCGACGAGATGATCGCCACGCGCGATCACCATTGCATCCCGGAACAGATGATCCGCAGCGGCGCCGTTTCCCGGTGGGTCATCCCCTGGAAATTGGCCGATATCCGCCAACTTGCAGAGCCCGTTCCCTACGCGCACAAGAGCGGGGCCGTCACATGGGTCAGGTTCTCCGACACGGTGTCGGCGCACTTGGCCAAGGGTCTTGCAGGGCCGGGACCTGACGACCGTGATATTCAACCCGATCCGATCCGAACCGTCGGAGAGCATCCGACCGTCGCCATCCGCCCCCTTGAAACTCGCCCAGTCTCACGACCTGCCGGGGCAAGGTCGACACCGGGTTCCAACGCCAAGGAGGTTGTTCTTGGCCGCAGCGTCATCAGCCCCGGCAACCTGCGGAACAATCATTTCTACCTGACCGAATTCATGGACAGGTTTCCGCAAGATTGCATTGGCGGTCGAAACCGGCACGAGGCAGCCCCGCGACAGGTGACCGTGGATTGGGGCGGCCCGGCGCCCGTTTCAACGGATATCGACGGGTCCAAGCGCATGTTTCGACGTCGAGGCTGGGTCGGCCAGCTCTTTGCCGCGTTCGACGCCAGCGAAGGCGACGTGGTCGTCGTGACATCTGTCACGCCCTACCAGTTGCACGTCCGCATCGAACGCGGCTAGCAGCCATCTGCCGGAGGACGCAGTCCGTCGCCCATAAGATCGCGGCCCGTGACACGACCGAGCGGCACGGCGCCATCCGGCCCCCGTGCCGATGGGGTGGATCAGCTCTTGATCCAGGACTTCGCCGCATCGAGATCGGTGTCGAAATACCGCGTTTCCGCGCCGATCACCGCCCCACCGATGCGCGAGGCCAGCTTTTCCCAGCTGCGCTCGCCGACAATCGCCGCCCGGTCGATCAGGCTGCGGTGATCGCGCACCAGCTTGAGATGTTCGGCCACCGCCCCCAGGCCCTGCCAGCCGTCAAACTCGCGCAGGTCCAGCAGCAGGCGGAACCGCGAGTTGGCCCGGATGAAGGCGTTCAGATCCTCGGTTTCCTCCGCATAGACCGACGGGTCCAGCTTGCCCAGCAGCTGCACGTGCAACACGCCGTCGCCCAGATCCGTCTGGTGGATCGCGCCCAGGCTTTCCTGCAGCCAGCGCCGGGCGGCGTCTTCCTGGCCGTCGTCGAAGATCATCACAGGACAGGGCATCAGGATCGACACGCCCTTCAGCGCCTTGCCGATCCAGCCGTCGCGCCCGACCACGGCGATCCGCTCGAACCCGCGCCAGTGCTTGAGGCCCATCCAAGCGTCATCGCTCAGCGCGCCGACGGTGTAATCGGTGCCCGGTGCGATCGTGACCAGCGCGCGCAGGGCGTCGTTGTCTTCCAGCGCGGTGTCGATCGCGGGGATCAGGACCTCTTCGTAATCCTGGCGTGTGACCGCGCCCGACAGGGCAATTTCAAGGATGTTGGTATCCGCTATCCGCGTGCAGGCAATCATGACCACTTTCTCCGCAAAGGCAGGTTGTACCAATGACATAAGCAGGTCGGCGAACGGTTAAAGCCCCCCACCCCGGCGCCGGCATGTCGCAGCCGAGCCGAAGGGAGCTGCGTGGGTTGGAGGGGATGGCCGTTGGGAACGGGATCGAGCGTGAAGAAGGGTCGGATGCCTGATCATGGCGAGACGGCTCAAAGCGGGCGATGGGGGATGGGCAAGTGTGGGGACCGGATCAATCCATGGCAGTCAGGGTCTCCAAACGGATCGATACACGACCGGCAAGGACGCCAATCGAATAGGTCCGCGACAGGCACAGGCACAGGCAGAGGCAGAGGCAGAGGCAGAGGCAGAGGCAGAGGCAGAGGCAGAGGCAGAGGCAAGAATCAAGCCAATGGGGAATGGGCGCTAGCACCAAATGGGTCGATGCCCGGCGGACAAGTTGCCTAGGGGTTCGATGCATGACCGCTTAAGGCGGCAAGCAAGCCTGTGGCACCCCAGGCCCCAATCGGATCAACGCGTGACCAGCCGCCAACCGGATCGTCACACCACCGGCCCGGATACGAACCCCTCCAGATGCCCCCGCCGATCCGGCGCTCAGATGTTCCGGCGCCAGGCGTCCATCTCGTCGAGCAGCAGCTCCGACGACCGGCGAAAGGCCTGTTCGTTGAGCATCTCGGCGGCCCGGTCGGTCATGCCGTTCTCGACCATCCGCGCGATCTGGCCGGCGGATTTGTGAAAGGCCGCATGGGCCGTGACCACGGCCTTGAAATGCGGCGAGCCGGCAACCCGCGCATCGGATTTCAACTGGTGCAGCCAACGCCCGAAGGTGCAGGCGCTGTCGGCCGCGATGCTGCGCGAGGGGCGCGGCAGGCGGCCGTTGCGCACGGCCTGGCGCAGCTTGCGCTTCATCGCCCCGTGGCTGCCCATGGCTTCCTGTATCTGATCGTCGAGTGCCTGCCTGTCGACCTCGTCCATCTCGCCCTCCTGCCCGGCGATGCTGCGCGGATGCGGGCAGTGTCGGGCCGGGGCCGTTGCCAGCCCCTTAACGGGCCGGGCGGGTTCTGCGGGGCATTTTCATCGAATCCGACACGGGCCCCAGGCCATGGCAGCGCCCCGTCCTCAGGGAATCGTCATCGGCGCCACCGGGCGCAGCGGCGGCGCGGCGCCGATGCCGTTGCGCAGGTCGCGCTGGATCTGCTGGCGCAGGGCATTGCTGCGCAGCGTGCTGTTGCGCTGCGCGGCGTCGACATCCCGGGCGGCCTTGCCGGTCCAGTCCTCGTCGAGCGGCGGCAGCGCCGGGTCGGGATCGGTGAACAGGTAATCCGGCCGGGCTGTCGGGCGCGGGCTGGCCCGGGGACCGGCCAGCAGGTCCTGGCGTTGCAGCCGCTGCTGATCGGCCACGCAGGGCTGGTAGGACGGCGTGCCCTGCAGCGGCGCGCAGCCGGCCAGCCCCTGGGCCCCGGCAGCGCCCCCCGCCAGGACCAGGCCAAGGAGCAGCACCGCCCCCAGGCCCGACCCGCGCGGAGGGCACCCGCCGTCAGGCAAGGCTGGGCAGCCAGAGCACGATGGCCGGAAAGGCCACCAGCAGGGCGATCGTCACGGCATCGGCGATGAAGAACGGCGTCACACCCTTGAACACGTCCTGCACCGACAGGTCCGGGCGCACCCCGGCCACGACGAAACAGTTCAGCCCGATGGGCGGCGTGATCAGGCAGAACTCGGCCATCTTGACCACCAGGATGCCGAACCAGACCGCGCACATCGGGCCGGACATGCCAAAGGTGCTGTCGGCGGCCGAGACCAGCTCGCCCCCGTTCAGGGCCATGACCGCCGGATAGACCACCGGCAGGGTCAGCAGCAGCATGCCGATGGCATCCATGAACATGCCCAGCACGGCATAGGCCAAGAGGATGCAGACCAGGATCAGCATGGGCGGCATGGTCAGCGTCGTGATCCAGTCGGAAAAGGCACCCGGCAGGTCGGCAAAACCCAGGAACCGCACATAGATCAGCACGCCCCAGATGATGGTGAAGATCATGACCGTCAGCTTGGCCGTCTCGATCAGCGCTTCCTTGAGCTGGCCCCAGCGCATGCCCCGGGCAAGGGCCATGACAAACACGATGAATGCGCCCACGGCGCCGCCTTCGGTCGGCGTGCCCCAGGCATCGCCAAAGGGGTTGTAGACGAAGAAGATGATGATCACGACAACGGCCACGATCGGCAGTGCGGGCGGCAACGCGGCGAAGCGTTCGCGCCAGGTGAAGCCGGTGACCGGGGGGCCGACACTCTTGAACACCACGGCGATGCCGATGATCAGCACGGCATAGACCACGGCCGAGAAAGCGCCGGGAATGAAGCCCGCCAGCAACAGCTTGCCCACGTCCTGTTCGACGATGATCGCATAGATCACCAGGATGGCCGAGGGCGGGATCAACGAGGCCAGCGTGCCGCCGGCAGCGACGACCCCGGCGGCGAATTGCTTGTTGTAGCCCACTTTCAGCATCTCGGGGATGGCGATGCGCGCAAAGACGGCCGCCGTGGCCACCGAGGCGCCAGAGACGGCGGCAAAGCCGGCGGTGGCAAAGACCGTCGACACGGCCAGCCCGCCGGGCACCCAGGCGAACCAGCGCTTGGCGGCCTCGAACATGGCCGAGGTCAGGCGGGCGTAATAGGCGAGATAGCCGATCAGGATGAAGGTCGGGATCAGGGACAGGGCCTGGGACGAGACCTTGGAATGGGGCACCTGCCCGGCGATCTTGACGGAAATCTCAAGGGCCTTGCCAAAGCGCGCCGGGTCGTAGTCGAACCCGTTCCAGCGCAGCCAGACCAGGCCGACGAAGCCCGCAAGCCCCGCGGCAAAGGCCACGCGCATGCCGATGACGACCATGGCAAAGAGAAAGGCGGTGACCCAGAGGCCAATCGTGATGTCGTCCATCAGGCGTCCTCCTCGAGCGCTTCGGCCTCGGCCCGGGCCTGTTCCTCGATCGACTGGATCAGCGGCACGGCCACCGGGCGGTCAAGGCCCAGGACCAGCGCCCGGCCATAGCCCCAGATCTGCAGCAGCAGCCGCAGCACCAGGACGGCAAAGGCCACCGGCACGACCAGCTTGGACGGCCAGATCGGCAGGCCGATGTCGATGGAGCTGTCACGGCTCCACAGCGGGCGCGACAGGTCGAAGCTGCGGTCGAAATGCGCCCATGATCCCCAGACCAGCATGACGATCAACAGCAGGATCAGCAGCGTCGAGATCAGCTCGAAGAGCCACAGCGCCCGGCCTTTCAGGGACCCCACGACGATGTCCATGCGGATATGGCCGCCGTTGCGCTGCACATAGGCAATGCCCAGGAAGGCGATGAAGGGCATGGCCGCCTCGATCAGGTCGACATAGCCCGGCAGCGGCGCGTTGAAGAACTTGCGCCCGGTGACGGAATAGACCGCCAGGCACATGAGAACGAAAACCGCCAGCCCCGACAGGAGCGCGAAAAAGCGTTCCAGCGGCACCAGCGCACGGTCGAGGCGGCTCAGAAGCGAGCTGTCCTCGAGAACGGTTGAGGATCCGGCCATGGCCTGTCTTCCCTGTTGGCCCGGGGCGGTCTGGCGCCGCCTCCGGTGCTGCAAGTTGTCCCGGGGGTTACCGTTTTCTGCGCAGAAAACGGCCCGGAATTTTCGAAAATTCCGGGCCCCTCGTGGCGGATGGCGCGCGTCAGTTGCCGGCGCGCGTGGTGTTCAGGGTCTCGATCACCAGGTCATAGAGCTCCTGCCCCGGAATGCCCTGGGATTCCATGTCGGCAATCCAGGCCTCGCGGATCGGATCGGCCGCCGTGGTGCGGAAGGCCGCGATGGTGTCGTCCGACAGCATGACCTTTTCGACACCCTTCTCTTCCAGCACCTCGTCCCAGCGGGTCAGCAGCTTGCCGTAGTTTTCCAGGTAATAGTCGATGGCCTCGGGCACCGAGCTGTCGAGCGCCTCGCGCTCGGCGTCGGACAGTGATTCATAGGCGTCGATATTGACCACCACCGGGCAGTTCACCGTGCCGGGGTTCAGGTTGGCCGTCCACCAGTCGGCCTCGTTGATCGTGCCGAAGGACAGGTGGGCGTGCTGGGCAAAGGCCACCGTGTCGACAACCCCCGATTCCATCGCCTGGTAGGCTTCGGACGAGGTCACCGAGGTCGGCACCGCGCCCACCGATTCGAAGGCCTTGCCGATGCCCCCCGTCGCCCGCACGCGCATGCCGTCGAACTCGGCCAGCTCGTCGCGCGGCTCGCCGGTGCCAACGATGTTGTACTGCGGCATGGGCGAGGTCATCAGGTACATCGCGTCCCACTGGGCCATTTCCTCGACAGCCGCCGGATGGGCATAGACCGCATGGCTGACGGCCACTTCCTCTTCCAGCGTGTTCACGCCCAGGAAGGGCAGTTCCAGAACGGTGATCACCCGGTTCTTGTCGGGATGATAACCCGCGCAGAACTGGGCCATCTCGAAGGCCCCGATGGAAATCCCGTCGAGGTTCTCGCGGTTCTTCGACAGCCCGCCATAGGACACGTTCATGGTGAATTCGCCGCCCGTCTTCTCGGACACCAGCTCGGCCAGCTTCTCGATATGCTCGGTGAAGGCCCGGCGCTTGCCCCAGACGGAGACGTTCCATTCGGTTGCCGCGGCCTCGGTCACGAAAGCCACGCAGAGCGCCGCGGTTGCGGCGCCAGTCAGAAATCTGGTCATGTTTACCTCCCGTTGATGCCGCAGTCACCCATGCAGGATCGGGGCCATCCCCCGGCTGTCCTCGACCTGTTCCGAGGCACCCCCGAAAAATGCAATGGCGCTGGCGGCTTGCCCGGAAGGCTAGCGATTGTCGTTCGATGTGCCAAGCCCCCGATCCGCCCGGTTTCCGCTGCGGCAGCGCCTCGCGGCGGCGGGCCGGGCCGCCGGGCGACTCGCACAGGACTTGGCCGGCCCGATCCCGTGCCGCAACGTCATTGTCGGGCGCGCCATCGGGCCGGGCCGGCAATTTGTCACACCACCCCGCCACCCGACCGCGCCCCGGGCTTGGCGCTAACGGACCGGGCTGTTATCTGCGGGTTCGGAAAATGTTGACAGGCAATCGCCTGCCTTGCCGGACCTTTTCCCCTGAAACCGGCCCTGAATTTACAGGATTTCCGGCCTTCAAGAAAAACATTTACAAGCAAATCGTTTCTTTACTTATGCTTATTCCATTATTTTCAAGGCCGGTTATTATCGACCTATCCAGAGGTTCGACGCGCGGACACCGGTCACAGGAGGGCCGGTCTCCGCCGCACTTCCAGGTGAGGAGGAGACACCCATGAACGACATGACCGGCGATCACGCCGCACCCGCCGTCTATGCGCCGTCCGAAGACACCGTCTCGCATGCGCTGATCGACGCGGCGACCTATGACGAGATGTACAAGGCCTCGATCGAGGACCCGGAAGGGTTCTGGGCCGAGCACGGCAAGCGCATCGACTGGATCAAGCCTTTTACCAAGGTCAAGAACACCAGCTTTGCCCCGGGCAACGTCGACATCCGGTGGTTCGAGGACGGCACGCTGAACGTGGCGGCCAATTGCATCGACCGCCATCTCGAAACCCGGGGCAACCAGACGGCGATCATCTTCGAACCCGATGATCCCAACGAGCCGGCCAAGTACATCACCTACAGCCAGCTGCATGTGGCCGTCTGCAAGATGGCCAACATCCTGACCGACATGGGCGTGCGCAAGGGCGACCGGGTGGTGATCTACCTGCCGATGATCCCCGAGGCGGCCTATGCCATGCTGGCCTGCGCCCGGATCGGCGCGATCCATTCCATCGTCTTCGCGGGCTTTTCGCCCGATGCCCTGGCCGCGCGGATCAACGGCTGCGACGCCAAGGTCATCATCACCGCCGACACCGCCCCGCGCGGCGGGCGCAAGACACCGCTGAAATCCAATGCCGATGCCGCCCTGCTGCATTGCAAGGACACGGTGAAATGCCTGGTGGTCAAGCGCACCGGCGACCAGACGACCTGGATCGCCGACCGCGATCACGATTACAATGAAATGGCCCTGGAGGCCGACGAATATTGCAAGCCGGCCGAGATGAACGCCGAAGACCCGCTGTTCATCCTTTATACCTCCGGTTCGACCGGCCAGCCCAAGGGCGTGGTGCACACGACCGGCGGCTACCTGGTCTATGCGGCGATCACCCATGAACACGTGTTCGATTACCACGATGGCGATGTCTACTGGTGCACGGCCGATGTCGGCTGGGTGACCGGCCACAGCTATATCGTCTATGGCCCCCTGGCCAATGGCGCGATCACGCTGATGTTCGAAGGCGTGCCGACCTATCCCGATGCCAGCCGGTTCTGGCAGGTCTGCGAGAAGCACAAGGTCAACCAGTTCTACACCGCCCCCACCGCCCTGCGCGCGCTGATGGGCCAGGGCGACGGGCCGGTCGAGTCCTGCGATCTCAGCTCGCTGCGCATCCTGGGCACGGTCGGCGAGCCGATCAACCCCGAGGCCTGGAACTGGTATTACAACGTCGTCGGCGGCGGCCGTTGCCCGATCGTCGACACCTGGTGGCAGACCGAGACCGGCGGCCACCTGCTGACGCCCCTGCCCGGCGCCCATGCGCTGAAACCCGGCTCGGCGATGAAACCCTTCTTCGGCGTCAAGCCGGTGGTGCTCGATCCCCATTCGGGCGAGGAAATCAGCACCTACCCGACCGAGGGCGTGCTGTGCCTGGCCGACAGCTGGCCGTCGCAGATGCGCACGGTCTGGGGCGATCACGAGCGGTTCGAGAAGACCTATTTCTCGGATTACAAGGGCTATTACTTTGCCGGCGACGGCTGCAAGCGCGACGAGGACGGCGATTACTGGATCACCGGCCGGGTCGATGACGTGATCAACGTCTCGGGCCACCGGATGGGCACGGCCGAGGTCGAAAGCGCGCTGGTCGCCCATGCCAAGGTGGCCGAAGCCGCCGTGGTCGGCTATCCGCACGACATCAAGGGCCAGGGCATCTATTGCTACGTCACCCTGATGAACGATGCCGAGCCCTCGGAAGAGCTGCGCAAGGAGCTGCGCGCCTGGGTGCGCACCGAGATCGGCCCGATCGCCAGCCCGGATGTCATCCAATGGGCCCCGGGCCTGCCCAAGACCCGGTCGGGCAAGATCATGCGGCGTATCCTGCGCAAGATTGCCGAGAACGATTTCGGCTCGCTGGGCGATACCTCGACCCTGGCCGACCCGTCGGTGGTCGACAACCTGATCGAGAACCGCGGCAAGTAGGCCCAGACGGGCCTTGCGCCGGCCCAGGACGGGCCGGCCGGTCCGGTGCCCCATGCAGGACACCGGGCCGATCCAAGGATTTCAACGGGTTAGAGATGCGGTTTAACCTTCTGGTCACCAGGCGACCAAGCCGCTACAACCCGACCCGCACCACGACCGGCCGACCCGGCCGCAACGACCTGCGCCCATGCGCCCCATGCGAAATGGAGAACCACACATGGACGGAACCACGACGACGACAACTCCGGCCGTTCTGATCCTGCTCGGCCCCCCGGGCGCCGGCAAGGGCACCCAGGCCCGCAAGCTCGAAGAGGATTTCGGCCTTGTCCAGCTGTCCACCGGCGACCTGCTGCGCGCGGCGGTGGCCCAGGGCACCGAGGCCGGCAAGGCGGCCAAGGCCGTGATGGAAGCCGGCGGGCTGGTCAGCGACGAGATCGTCATTGCCATCCTGCGCGACCGGCTGGCCGCGCCCGATTGCGCCGGCGGGGTGATCCTCGACGGTTTCCCGCGCACGACGGTCCAGGCCCAGGCGCTGGACCAGCTCCTGGCCGAGTCGGGCCAGTCGATCAACGCGGCGATCAGCTTCGAGGTCGATGATGCGGCCATGGTCGACCGGATCTCGGGGCGCTATACCTGCGCGGGCTGCGGCGAGGGCTATCACGACAGCTTCAAGCAGCCGGCCGTTGCGGGCACCTGCGACAAGTGCGGCGCGACCGAGTTCAAGCGCCGGTCGGACGACAAGGCCGAAACCGTGGCCGCGCGGCTGGAAGCCTATCATGCCGATACCGCCCCGCTGATCGGCTATTACGATGCGGCCGGCGTGCTGCAGAAGATCGATGCCATGGGCCGGATCGATACCATCTTCGCCGACCTGTCGCGCACGGTCTCGGCGGCCATCGCCTGACGGGCATCCTTCCGGGGCGGTGGGTGTGAACACCCCCCCTACCCCGGATGGCGCCCGTCGCGCCCACGATCACAGGATTGGGCGGGTGTTCATCCCCAGCCACGCCGTAGGGCGGGTGTTTACACCCGCGCCCACAACGCGGGGCACGTGGCCACGCCCGCGCCCAGCCTCAAGGCAAGTGTTCGCGCCCACGCCGAAGCGCGCTTGTTCACGCCCGCAAACACACCGCAGGGCAAGTGGTCACACCCGGGACCACACCGTAGGGCGGGTGTTCACACCCGCAGCCGCACCGCAAGGCAAGTGGTCACAGCTGGGACCACGCCATAGCGAACGTGTTCACACCCGCAACCACACCGCAGTGCAAATGGTCACGCCCGGGACCACGCCGTAGGGCGGGTGTTCACACCCGCCGCCCCCCGGTCACCCATCACCGCCGAACCACAGTTTCGGCTCGGCCAGTTCCACCGAATTGCCCGCCGGATCGCGCAGGTAGATCGACCGCGCCCCGTTCGGCCAGCGGAAATCCTGCTCGATCTCCAACCCCTCGGCCTCGATCCGCTCGCGCCAGGCCACCAGCGCCGTGCCACTGGCCGCGAAACAGACATGCGACGGGCCATCCGCCCCGTGGCTGGGCACCGGCAGGTCGGGATTGTGCGGCGGCTCACGCGTGGCCTCGGCCACGAAACACAGCAGCACCGCCCGCCCGCACCGAAAGAACACGTGCCGCCCGTCCAGCCGCAGGATGCGCTCCAGCCCCAGCAGACCGCCATAGAAGGCCTCGGCCGCATCCAGGTCGTCGACATAGACCGCCGCTTCCAGCAGCCCGTCCAGCACCGCCCCGCCCATGGCGCCCCTCTCCCCGGCCGTCATACCCCGGTGGCCGGGATTCCGCTGCGCTCGACCCTGCGCGGCGCGGTCAGCTCCTTCCAGGTCGACAGCGCCCGGCCCACCGGCTGATGCGGCGGGCGGGGCACAAAGGCCCCGTGGCCGGGCTCGGCCCGTGTTGCCCCGTCCTCGACGGCCAGCTTGCCCCGGGTCAGCACAAAGCGCGGCAGGCCGCGCACCTCCATGCCCTCGAAGACATTGTAATCGATGATCGAGGCCTGGCGTTCGGCCGAAATCACCTTGCCCTTCTTGGGGTCCAGCACCACCAGGTCGGCATCGGCCCCCACCAGGACGGCCCCCTTCTTCGGATACATGTTCAGGATCTTGGCAATGTTGGTCGAGGTCACGGCCACGAATTCGTTCATCGTCAGCCGCCCGGTCTCGACCCCGTGGGTCCACAGCATGGGCAGCCGGTCTTCCAACCCGCCGGTCCCATTGGGGATCTTGGTGAAATCGCCCAGGCCCATGCGCTTCTGCTCGGTGGTAAAGGCGCAATGATCGGTGGCCACGACCGACAGCGTCCCGGCCTGCAGCCCGGCCCACAGCCCGTCCTGGTGCAGCTTGCTGCGAAACGGCGGCGACATCACCCGCCGCGCGGCATGGTCCCAGTCGGGGTTGAGGTATTCGCTCTCGTCCAGCACCAGGTGCTGGATCAGCGGCTCTCCCCAGACCCGCTTGCCGTTCTGCTTGGCCCGCCGGATCGCCTCGTGGGCCTGTTCGCAGGACGTGTGCACGATATAGACCGGCACCCCGGCCATGTCGGCAATCATGATCGCCCGGTTGGTCGCCTCGCCCTCGACCTCGGGCGGCCGCGACCAGGCATGGGCCTCGGGTCCGGTGTTGCCCGCGGCCAGCAACCTGGCCTGCAGGTCGGCCACGATGTCACCGTTCTCGGCATGGACCAGGGGCAGCGCGCCCAGCTCGGCACAGCGCGTGAACGACGCGAACATCTCGTCGTCATTGACCATCAAGGCGCCCTTGTAGGCCATGAAATGCTTGAAGCTTGTCACCCCCCGGGCCACCACCTCCTGCATCTCGTCAAAGACCTGCTCGCTCCACCAGGTGATCGCCATGTGAAAGGAATAGTCGCAACAGGCCAGGCCCGACTTGTTGTCCCACATCCGGATGGCGTCCAGCAGGCCCTGGCCCGGGCTCGGCAGGGCGAAATCCACCACCATCGTCGTGCCCCCGGCCAAGGCCGCCCTCGTGCCGCTTTCAAAGGTTTCGGCCGCATAGGTCCCCATGAAGGGCATCTCCAGGTGGGTATGCGGGTCGATCCCCCCGGGCATGACGTAACAGCCCGTGGCATCCAGCACCTCGTCACCGGCCAGGTCCGGCCCGATCGCCGTGATCACCCCGTCCTCGATGCAGACATCGGCCAGCTGGGTCAGGTCCGCCGTCACCACCGTGCCGCCCTTGATAATCGTCGACATGCCCTCTCTCCCGTTCCTGGGGCCGGGCCAGGGGCCACGACCCTTGCTTCTTTCTCTTTCCAAGTATTCCCGGGGGAGTCCTCCACCGGAGGACGGGGGCAGCGCCCCCTTCCGCCCTCGCCGCCCGCGCCGTCGGCCGGGCCATGGCCGATCAGCCGGCGATGCCCGCCGTCTCGAGAACCGCGTGAAACAGCACATCCGTGCCCGCCGCGGCCCAGTCCCTGGTGATCTCCTCCGCCTCGTTGTGGCTCAGCCCGTCGACACAAGGGCACATGATCATCGCCGTCGGCGCCACGTCGTTGACCCAACAGGCGTCATGGCCCGCCCCCGACACGATATCCATGTGGCTGTAGCCCAGCCGCTCGGCCGCCCGGCGTACCGTCGCCACGCAGGTCTCGTCAAAGGCCGGCGGATCGAACTGGCCGACGATCTCCGTTTCCAGCCCGACCCCGATTTCTTCGCAGAGCCCCGGCGCCTTGGCCTCGAAGGCCTCCAGCATCGCGGCCAGCACCTCGGGCCGGTGCGACCGGAAATCGACGGTAAAGACCACCCGCCCGGGAATGATGTTGCGCGAATTGGGATAGACATCCACATGGCCGATCGCCCCAACCGCGTCGGGCTGGTGCGCCATGGCGATCTCGTGGACCAGTTCGGTGATCCGCGCCATGCCCCGGCCGGCATTGCGCCGCATGGGCATGGGGGTCGATCCGGTGTGGCTTTCCTTGCCCGTCACCGTGCATTCGATCCAGCGCAGCCCCTGGCCATGGGTCACCACGCCGATGTCGCGCCCCTCGGCCTCAAGGATCGGGCCCTGTTCGATATGCAGCTCGAACATCGCATGCATCCGGCGTTGGCCCACCGGTTCCTCGCCCTTCCAGCCGATCCGCTCCAGCTCGTCGCCGAACCGCCGGCCCTCGGCATCCGCCCGGTCATAGGCCCAGTCGCGCCCGTGCACCCCGGCAAAGACGCCCGAGGCCAGCATCGCCGGGGCAAACCGCGTGCCTTCCTCGTTGGTCCAGTTCACCGCCACGATCGGCCGGCGGGTGCGGATATCCAGATCGTTGAGCGAGCGCATGACCTCCAGCGCGCCCAGAACGCCCAGAACGCCGTCGTATTTCCCGCCCGTCGGCTGGGTGTCCAGGTGGCTGCCCATGTAGACCGGCAGCGCCTCGGGGTCGGTGCCCTCGCGCCGGGCGAACATGTTGCCCATCTCGTCCAGCCCCATGGTCAGCCCGGCCGCCTCGCACCAGGACTGGAACAGCGCCCGCCCCTCGGCATCCTCGTCGGTCAGGGCCTGGCGGTTGTTGCCCCCGGCCACGCCCGGGCCGATCCGCGCCATGTCCTCAAGGCTGGTCCACAGCCGCTCACCATTGATCCGAAGGTTTTCGCCCGGCGCCGCCATTCTGGCCTCCTTGCTGGCTTCATTCGCAAATTGATTTGACCAGATGGTCAAAGCGACGCTACCACGGGGTATCGGCGCCTCACAAGCGCGCCTCCCGGTTCCGGCCGGTCCCCGCCCTGTCCGGCGCCCGGCCTGACCGCGAAAGCAGCACGCCGCCGGTCCACGTTAACCGCGCCCCATCCGCGCAACAACCACGGCACCCGCAGGGGCGACCCCTTATAGCGCCCCGCAGGGGTGCCCCAAAAACCGAAACACCACCGGGCGGCCCGCCCGCCCGGCCTCGCAGAAAGGCCCGCCCATGCCCAAGGACCGCGCGCCCACCCGGATCCAGCGCAAGAACCGCAAGGCCATCCTGGATGCCGCGCTTGAGGTCTTTTCGTCCCGGGGGTTCCGCGGCGCCACGGTCGACGAAATCGCTTCGGCCGCCGGGTTGTCCAAGCCCAACCTGCTCTATTACTTCCCCTCCAAGGACGCCATCTACATGGCCTTGCTCGAAGCCCTGCTCGACAGCTGGCTCGACCCCCTGCGTGCCCTGGACGACAGCGGCGAACCGCTCGACCAATTGCTCGGCTACATCCGCCACAAGCTGGACATGAGCCGCGACGCCCCACGCGAAAGCCGCCTCTTCGCCCATGAAATCATGCAGGGCGCGCCCCGGATCAGCGACATCCTCACGGGCGAGCTGAAAGCCCTGGTCGATGACAAGGCCGCCCTGATCGCCCGCTGGTCGGCCGAAGGCCGCATCGCCCCGGTCCACCCCCAGCACCTGATCTTCTCGATCTGGTCGCTGACCCAGCATTACGCCGATTTCGATGTCCAGGTCCGCGCCGTGCTGGGCGACGAGGATCCCTTCGACAGTGCTCCCGATTTCGTCGACACCCTGTTCCGCCGCCTGCTGACGCCTTAACCCGCGCTTAACCCTTCCCACGCTAAGCCCGTGCCCATGCAGGTTGTTCACGACGACCGGGGCGTCGATCCCTGGATCCAGCAGATGTTCTCGACCCGGGCCGCCCGGCGCGGGGCGGTGGTGCGCCGCTCGATGTGCTGGGTCGACCGCGAGGTCGGGCGCGACACCTTCCTGCGCGAGGTCCGCCGCCGTGGCTGCCATGTCATCCAGACCGCCGACCAGTTCATCGTCATCTGCCATGACGGCCCCATCCGCCTGCTGTTCTAGAAAATTCCCCGAATTTTCTAGTCCCCCGGCCGCCACTACCCCGCCATCGGATTGTTGGCATGGGTCGTCCAGTCGGCATGCCCCGCCTCCACCACCTGCCCCGTGCGCGGATCGACATGCCCCGGCGCCAGCGGCTCCATCGTGATGCAGCCCTCCACCGGGCAGACATCGGCACAGAGATTGCAGGCCACGCATTCCGCGTCATCCACCCCGAAGACCCGCCCTTGGGACATCGTGATCGCCTGGTGCGACGTGTCCTCGCAGGCCGCGTAACAGCGCCCGCAGCGGATGCAGGCCGCCTGGTCGATCCGAGCCTTGGCCACGTAATTCAGGTTCAGATATTGCCAATCCGTCACGTTGGACACCGCCCGCCCGATGATGTCGCCCAGCCCGGCGTGGCCCTTGTCGTCCATCCATCCCGCCAGCCCGGCAATCATCTCCTGCACCACCCGGAACCCATAGGTCATCGCCGCCGTGCAGACCTGGACATTGCCCGCCCCCAGCGCCATGAACTCGGCCGCGTCGCGCCAGGTCGTCACCCCGCCGATGCCCGAGATCGGCAGGCCGCGCGTCTGCGGATCGCGGGCGATCTCGGCCACCATGTTCAGCGCGATGGGCTTGACCGCCGGGCCGCAATAGCCCCCGTGGCTGCCCTTGCCGTCGATCATGGGCTCCGGCGCGAAATCGTCCAGGTTCACGCTGGTGATCGACGACACCGTGTTGATCAGCGACACCGCATCCGCCCCGCCGTTCCGCGCCGCCCGGGCCGGAAAGCGGATATCCGTGATGTTGGGCGTCAGTTTGACGATGACCGGCCGGTCGTAATGGGTCTTGCACCAGCGCGTGACCATCTCGATGTACTCCGGCACCTGCCCCACGGCCGAGCCCATGCCCCGCTCGCTCATCCCGTGCGGGCAGCCAAAGTTCAGCTCGATCCCGTCCGCCCCGGTCTCGGCCACCCGCGGCAGGATGGCCTTCCAGGCCGCCTCCTCGCAGGGAACCATGATCGACACCACCAGCGCCCTGTCGGGGTAATCGGCCTTGACCCGGGCGATCTCCTCCAGGTTGGTCGCCAGCGGGCGGTCGGTGATCAGCTCGATGTTGTTCAGCCCAAGCACCCGGCGATCGGCCCCGTGCACCACGCCGTAGCGCGGACCGTTCACGTTGACCACCGGCGGGCCCTCGGCCCCCAGCGTCTTCCAGACCACCCCGCCCCAGCCCGCCTCGAAGGCCCGGCGCACGTTGTATTCCTTGTCCGTCGGCGGCGCCGAGGCCAACCAGAAAGGGTTGGGACTGTGGATGCCCAGGAAATCCGATGTCAGGTCCGCCATGCTCTGCCCTCCGTTCCTGTCCCGGCAAAGGCGCCACGGTCCGCCGCCCGCGCCCGACCTGCCGGCTTCTTCTTGGTCCAAATACCCGGCGCGCGGCCCGCCTCAGGCGCCCAGCTGACCATGGATGTCCATCGCCGCGTCACGCCCCTGGGCCACGGCCGTCACCGTCAGGTCATCGCCCCCCGCGGCACAATCGCCCCCGGCCCAAAGCCCCGGCCGGCTGGTCCGGCCCCGGGCATCCACGGCAATCTTGCCGCCGTCCGTCTCGATCCCCGCCGGCACCGGCCCCAGAACCTGGCCCGTGGCCACCAGCACCTGGTCGGCCGCCAGCCGCATCCGCTCGCCGGTCTCGACCAGCCGGCCTTCCCGCGTCTCGGTCACCGCCAGCTCGACCTCGGCCACCGTGCCCTCACCGTGCAGCGCCACGGGCACCAGGTTGAACATCAGCCGCACGCCCTTTGACGCGGCCAGGTCCTGTTCGTACCGGCTGGCTCCCATGGCCGCCCGGTTCCGCCGATAGACCAGGCTGACCGTCGCCGCCCCCAGCAGCCGGGCCTGGACCGCCGCATCGATGGCCGTCATGCCCCCGCCGATCACCACCACGTCGCGCCCGATTTCCAGCGCGGACAGGTCCCGGGCCTGGCGCAGCGCCGCGATGAAATCGACCGCCGGCTGCACGCCGCCCAACTCCGCCCCCGGCAAGGCCAGCGCCCGAACTCCGCCCAGCCCCATGGCCAGGAAGATCGCGTCATGATCGCGCGCCAGCGCCTCCAGCGTCAGCTCCGCGCCCAGGGCATTGCCCGGCGCAATGCGGATGCCGCCGATCTGCAAAAGCCAGTCGACCTCGGCCGCGGCAAAGCCCTGGGTCGCCTTGTAGGCCGCGATCCCGAATTCGTTCAGCCCGCCGGGCTTGGCCCGAGCTTCAAAGATCACCACGTCATGGCCCAGCAACGCCAGCCGATGTGCACAGGCCAGCCCGGCCGGCCCCGCGCCCACCACGGCCACCGAGCGCCCCGTCGCCGGCGCCCGTTCGAAAGGATGCCCGCCGGCCGCCATCATCGCATCGGTGGCAAAACGCTGCAGCTTCCCGATCTCGACCGGCCGACCCTCGGCCGCTTCGCGCACGCAGGCCTCTTCGCACAGCGTTTCCGTCGGGCAGACCCGGGCGCAGATGCCGCCCAGGATGTTGGCGTCCAGGATCGTGCGCGCCGCCCCGCGGGGCTGGCCGGCCTGGATCTGGCGGATGAACAGGGGGATGTCGATGCCCGTCGGACAGGCCGTGATGCAGGGCGCGTCGTGGCAGAAGTAACAGCGATCCGCGGCAACGGCGGCCTCGTGCGGGGCCAGCGGCGGATGCAGATCCTCGAAGTTCCGCGCCAGGTCGCGCGCCGGCAGACGGCCGGCCACGATCCCGGGGGTCCGGATGCCTGTGGCCATGGCGGTCTCCCTGATTGCTAGGCCTTCACGCAGATCGTGCCCTCAGCTTGCCACATCCCGGAATTTTATCAATTGGTAAATTTCGTCCACCGCAGGAATGACCCCAACGGCCGCTCACGGCTTGCCGTCCCCTCTGGTCCCGCGCACGGGCTAATGGTCTCGGTTTTCACGAGAAAACGGCCAATAGCGAGGGAACCTCGCCGGAGGCCACACAAGGCTTCCCGCCCTGCCCCGCCCGGGGTCATCACCCAGGTCGATTGCCGGACTAGTCAGCACGCGCGGCGCAGTAACATCACCAACAGCCGCGCACGGCTTGCCGCCCCCTCAGGGCCCGGCCCCAAGGTCGTCACCAATGTCCGTTGTCGAAATAGCGGCCCATGCAGCGCAAGATCATCGCCGGGGGCCGCGCGCGGTCACCTGCCGCCGCGCGCGGGGCGGCAGGTGGATGTCATCGGGCCGGGCGCACCGCCCGCCCGGCAGGCCTCACGATTGCGAGGCCTGGCAGTTGATCAGCTCTTCCACGCCGGCCAGCGTGCCATCGAGGCTCAGCGTCACCGGGGCATTGTCGCCGGCGGTCACGGTCATCTCGGTCTTCTTGGCAAAGTCGTAGACCAGCTCGGGATTGTTGGTGAACACGAAGCCACCCAGCCAGGGGCCGGAAATGTAACCTTCGGATTCGCCGTTGAACTCGATCCCGTCGAAATGGAATTTCACCGGCGCGGTCTTGCCTTCCTCGATGAAGGTCCAGCCTTCGTTATAGGCCGCAAAGAACCCGCCATCGCGCAGCGGCAGCAGGCCGAATTGCAGCAGAATGCCGTTATCAAACGTTTTTTCCATGAGGCAGCCGTTGCCGGCATTCTCGTCGACCTTGATCTCCCAGTCGCCCACGGTTTTCCAGCTGGGCAGGCCCTGGGCATGAGCCAGCGGGGCGGCAACGGCGAGAATCGCGGCGGCGATGGTCAGGTGTCTGGCGGTCATGATGTCCCTCAACAATTTCACTCTCCAGTACGGGCCAGCATGGGACAGCCATGCAAAGCCCAGATGACAATGCCCGTTATTTTCCGGATTTGGTACATAATTCTCGACCCTTAGTGGCAATGGCGGGAAAATGCCCAAGTCTGTTGCAAGCCTTGCACATGTCGGGTGACATATGGCCCGTCACCCGCGCGGCGGGCCGGCCCCGGCCCGACAAGCCCGCGCCCCGCCTGCCCCGAAATTGCCCCGATCACGTCCCGCAGCCGCCAAACCCCGGTGCGACGCTGGCCCCGAGGCAGCCAGCAGTTCGGGCACAACCGGAGACACATCCGGCCCCGCCCGGGGCACCCACGACCCTCCTCCGCGCGGCAGAAGGCGGCGCGGCCGGACCGGCCCCTGCGCCCTGCCCGTCCCGGCCCCGCCGGCCCGTTCCAAGACCCGAAGACCCGCCCGAAACCCCGACCGCCCCGATCCCGCAGAACGCGCCCAGAACAAGGTCCCCGCCCATGCCCATCCTTCATCTCAAGCAGGCCCACCCCCGCCCGGCCACCGAAAACGCCGACCTGCGCGAGACCGTGCGGACCATGCTGGCCCGGATCGAGGCCGAAGGCGAGGCGGCGGTGACCGATTACGCCCGCCAGCTCGACCGCTGGGACGGCCCGGCCGTGCTCTCGGCCGAGGCCCGCGCCCGCGCCGTGGCCCGCGTGCCCGAGACCGACAAGGCGCTGATCCGGCTGGCCCATGACAACATCCGCCGCTTTGCCGAGGCCCAGAAGGCCACGCTGCAGGATTGCGCCGTCGAGCTGCGCCCCGGCCATTGGGCCGGCCAGAAGCAGATCCCGGTGTCCTGCGCCGGCTGTTACGTGCCCGGCGGGCGTTACATCCACGTGGCCTCGGCGCTGATGACGATCACCACGGCCAAGGTTGCCGGCGTGCCCCGGATCCTGGCCGCCACCCCGCCGCGCCCGGGCCAGGGCATTCCCGATGCGGTGGTCTATGCCATGGACCTGGCCGGGGCCGACACCATCCTCAACCTCGGCGGCGTCCAGGGCATCGCGGCCATGGCCTTCGGGCTCTTCGGCACCCGGGCGGCCGATATCCTGGCCGGGCCGGGCAATTCCTACGTGGCCGAGGCCAAGCGCCAGCTCTTCGGCCGGGTCGGCATCGACATGTTCGCCGGGCCGACCGACAGCCTGGTGCTGGCCGATGACACGGCCGATCCGTTGATCGTGGCCTGGGACCTGGTCGGCCAGGCCGAACACGGCATCGACAGCCCGGTCTGGCTGGCCACCACCCATCGCCCCCTGGCCGAAGAGGTCATGCGCCTGATCCCCGGCCTGATCGACAGCCTGCCCGAGCGCAACGCCGCCCTGGCCCGCCAGGCCTGGGCCGATCGCGGCGAGGTCATGCTCTGCGACAGCCGCGAGGACATGGTGGCCGTGTCCGAAACCTATGCGCCGGAACACCTGCACGTGCAGGCCCGCGACCTCGCCTGGTGGCTCGACCGGCTGACGACCTATGGCTCGCTCTTCCTCGGCCAGGAGACCACGGTGGCCATCGGCGACAAGGTCTCGGGGCCGAACCACGTGCTGCCGACCAGCGGCGCGGCGCGCTATACCGGAGGCCTGTCGGTGCAGAAATTCACCAAGACCGTGACCTGGCAGCGCACCGACCCCGATGCAATGCGCGAACTGGCCCGGGCCACCGCGGGGATCAGCCGCGCCGAGGGCATGGCCGCCCATGCCGCCTCGGCCGAGATCCGGCTGGAGCGGCTGGCCGCGTCGGCTGATGCCCCTCACGCCGCCCCGGGGATCGATACTCCTGTCATCGCCTCCTCGTCCGACACCCCACTCGCGGCCCTGGGTGCCGACATTCCGCGCGCGATCCCCGCAGCCGACATCCCACTCGCGACCCCCGGTGCCGACATCCCACCCGCGGCCTCCGGAGCCGACACCCCGCTGGCGGCCTCCCGGTCTGATGCCCGCCCGGCGGCGGCCACCGAAACCGAGCCGCCCGCCCAGCCCGAGCCCCTGGCCCGCCGCGCCCGCGTGGCCTGAACCACCCGTCGCCATCGCCGGCGCACCCGGCGAAAGCAGTGAATTGATGCGCCGACGTTCACCCTTTGGTCAGACCCTTGCCACTATGCTCGCCCCAAAGAGGCAGGCAAGGCAGACATGGCAGACGTATGGACCTGGGGCTGGTACAGCCCGATCACCTGGCCGGGCTATTCCGCGGCGGACCAGGACAATCTGGACAGCATCGGCAACAATCTTCCGGTCAATCCGCTTGGGTATGTCGAATTCACCATGCGCGACGGCAATGACGACGGCATCATCTATGATCACGATACCGACGATGTCGTGCCGGCCGATTATTCCGAATATGTCTTCGGCCCGACGCTGACGCTGCATCCCCAGGAAATCGCGCTTTACACCAATTCGACCATGGTGATCGACGGCACGCTCTATACCGGGCTGGCGATCCAAGTCACCCTGTTCCAGGGCGGGACCTGGGGCGCCCGGCTGATGGATTTCTCGATCCCGCCGGGGTTGCACCATTCCGATGTCACGGCGATCACGCTGGGCACTTGGAACGGTGTCGAATACGACGGGATCACCCTGGCCGGGGTAGACGACCCGTTTGTCTGCTTTGCCGCCGGCACGCGCATTGCCACGCCGACGGGGCTGCGCCGGGTGGAAACGCTGGTGCCCGGCGACATGGTGCTGACCCGCGATGACGGCCCGCAGCCGATCCTGTGGCGCGATTGCCGGGCAGTGCCGGGGGTCGGGCGCAATGCGCCCTACATCCTGCGCGCCGGCGCCTTCGGCGATCACGGAACATTGTGCCTGTCGCCCCAGCACCGGCTGCTGCTGACCCTGCCGGGCCTGTCGCCCGGCGGCACCTCGCGTCCCGCCACCACCTCATGGCCCGAAGATGCCGGCGGCGGCGCGGCCCATTGTACGTCATCCGGCCCGCCCGGAGACCTGGCCGATCCGCAAACCGATCCGGGCGGTCATGACCCGTTCCCCAATTCGCCCGCCCATGCCGCGGGGGGACGATTGGCCGTGCCCGACGATGACATCATGGCCGGCACCTGCCTGGGCGCCATCAAGCACCTGGTCGATCCGCGCCGCCCCCATGCCATTGCCCGGCTGTCCTGCGATCAGCCCATTGCCTATGTGCACCTGCTGCTGCCCCGCCACGGGCTGATCTGGGCCGAAGGCATCTGGGCCGAAAGCCTCTGGCCCGGCCCCCAAGCCATCCGGCGCATGAGCCCACCTGCCCGCGCGCGCCTCGACCGGCTCTTTCCCGGCATCGTCGAGCGCCCCTCCGCCTATGGCCCCACCGCCCGGCCGCTTGCGCTGCGCCGCGACATCCTGCCGGTGGTGCGGTCGCTCGGCGCCGAGGCCCTGATCAGCCCCGCCCGCCTGCCGCCGTCCGTTCTGGCCACTCCGCCGGCCGGCCCGGCCCGACGGGCTGTGGGGTCACCTTAAGGGTCATGGTCATATGCGATCAGGTCGGACGAACACGCCAATCCCTGACACCGGCTTGGCGCAACATGCCAAAGGCCGGATCTGCGCCAGATGCCCTATGCCGAATTGGCGACGGGATGCGCTGCGGACGGACCCTCCCGGGTCAAACATGAACTTGCGATTTGGTACCCAAGGTCGGACTCGAACCGACATGACCTCGCGGCCGGGGGATTTTGAATCCCCTGCGTCTACCATTCCGCCACTTGGGCCTTAGACGTGTGATCTAGCGTCCCGGACCGCGCCATGTCCAGAGGCAATCGGGCCGTATCGAACCGGGATGAAGCACATCATGGCCGGATACCCGGCCCGCTGTCCTGGCAACAGAGGTGGCACACAGGTCAGACCCCGGCGCCACACCACGAATGATCCGACGGCATACCGACGGCATCACGTACGAGCGGAAGAATGCGCCACGGGCCGGCCCGATCACTCGGTCAGTGCCTGGCCGCAACTGCGTGTCGGCGGGCCAAACACCAGCCACACGATTGGATCAAAGGATCGCCCCGAACATTCGGGCACTCCCCTGTCGCCGCTGCGTGTCGGATGGCCAGGCACCAGCCCCGCGAATGGAACAACGGGCCGGGCCGATCATTCAGGCATTGCCCTGCCGCAGCCCCATATCGGATGTTCGGGCATCAGCAGCGGGAATGGATCACCGGACCGAGCTGACCATTTGTGCATTGCCAGGCTGACGCCGCACGTCGCATGATCAGGCACCAGCCGTTCGACAGGATCAACCGGCCGAGCCGATCATTTGAGCAGTACCTCGATGCCGGATGTCCGCCGGCCAGTCGCCAGTCGGTCCCAGCGAGACACACCGAACAACCCCCGCCGTCAATGCATGCCGCCCGACACATCACCAACCGTCCGAATGGATCCAACACCAACCGTCCGACTGGATCAACAGACCGGCCTTGGTCACCGGCCGCCGGATTGGATCAGCGCGCGGCCTTGCCGACGCGGGCGGCAAAGATCGGGTCCTGGCGCGGGAAGCTGATCGACAGCGCAAGGTCGGCATCCATGTGCCGGCGCGACGGGCGGCCGATGCCGGACGAGGCGCGCTCGTAGAACGCCACGACCTCGGGCGAAAACCCGACCCGCTCGCCGGACAGGAGATCGAGGAAGTCCGCCAGCATCCGGCAATACATCGCCTGGGCCTGCGGGCAGATCGCCCAGCCTTCGTCGGTCTTGGCCACGATCCCCGCGGCCTCCATCTCGCGCAGGCGCTTGAGCACATTGGTGCGCGGATGGTGGATGTAATCGGCCAGCGCCCGGGCGGTCCAGGGACGCGTGGCATCATGGAAGGCCATGGCCAGCGACAGGCCCAGCCCGTCCATTCCGAGCGAGCGCATCAGCTGGGTCGAGCGCATGGCCCGGTCGCTGAACACGGAAATGCGCGGATCGAAAGGTACAGTCATGTGGAGGCCGGTGTGGTTAACATCGCGCCCCTGTTCCAGAGCCCAGGGCAGAGGTCAATTGTTCCGGAACGGCCAAACCCGGCCATCCGGGCGGATTGTCCCGCCGGGGACAAGAATTGTCGTCTTGGCAAAAGGCTTGGTTGGCGATCACGGGGCCATGCCGGCCGAACACGTTTGCGGCACCGCGTGGCCACCCCACCTGCATGGGCTGTGGCGCAACGTGCCAAGCGGCGCCGACGCGCTGGCGTGATCCCGCGATCCCCGCTCCACGGCGCGACCGCCGGGTCCTCCCCTGATGCCATCCCGATAGTCCCCTCTTCGTAGTATCGATGTGACGTGCAAAGCCGCGTCCTGGCAAGCCCCCGGGCGGCAAAATGATCCAACCGGCGAATTTTCACCGGCGATCCTGACCATGCCGGCCCACCGCGCACGGCCCGCCACACAATGTGCCTGCCCACCGCCCGTGCGGCGCGATGACAATGGCGTCATTGCCCGCCCGGCCCGTGCCCGGCCACCCGGCGCCGGGCTTGACCCGGACAGGCGCCCATGCTTTGCCCGGACGGGCAGCATTTCCACGACCCAGGGCGCCCGGCCGATGATCAGATCGCTTTATGACCGCACCATGGCGCTTGCGCATCACCCCCATGCGCTCTGGGCGCTGGCGCTGGTAGCCTTCCTGGAAAGCTCGGTCTTTCCCATTCCGCCCGATCTCTTGATGATCCCGATGATCCTGGCCGCCCGCGACCGGGCGTTCCTGATCGCCGGGGTGGCGGTCGTGGCCTCGGTCCTGGGCGGGCTCTTGGGTTATGCCATCGGCGCGCTGGCCTTCGACGCCATCGGCCAGCCGATCCTGGCCTCGCTGGGCAAGGCCGACGCCATGGCCGAATTCAACCAGAAATTCAACGACCAGGGCTTTTGGGCTGTGCTCATCGCCGGGCTGACGCCCTTCCCCTACAAGGTCATCACGATCATGTCGGGCTGGACGGGCATGCCGCTGGCGACCTTTGTCGTGACCTCGATCGTGGCCCGGGCCGGGCGGTTCTTCCTGGTGGCCTGGCTGCTCTGGGCCTATGGCCCGCCGATCCGGGGCTTCATCGAAAAGCGGCTGGGGCTGGTGCTGACGGCTTTTGTCCTGGCCCTGATCGCGGGTTTCCTCCTGGTAAAAGCACTATGAACAGACAGACACTTATCCTGATTGCCACCGCCGGATCCGCCGCCCTGATGATGGGCGCGCTGGGGTTCCAGTACCTGGGCGGGCTGGCACCCTGCAAGATGTGCTATTGGCAGCGGTATCCGCATGTTGCCGCGGTGGTCGCGGGCCTGCTGGCGCTGGCCATCCGGTCGCGGCTGCTGCCGCTTCTGGGCGCGCTGGCCACGGCGATCACGGGGGGCATCGGGGTGTTTCACACCGGGGTCGAACGCGGCTGGTGGGAAGGCCCGACGACCTGCACGTCGGGCGATGTCAGCAACATGTCGGCCGATGCCCTGCTCGACCAGATCATGAACGCCCCTCTGGTGCGCTGTGACGAGGTGGCCTGGACCTTCCTCGACCTGTCGATGGCCAGCTGGAACGCCATTGCCTCGGCCGTGCTGGTGCTGATCTGGCTGGCCGCCGCCCGGCGCAGCGCCTGATCAGCGCGGCCGGCTGGAGCGCAGCAGCAGGCTGGTTTCGCTGGTGCTGACCCCGTCGAGCCGGCGGATGCGGCCCAACACGCTGTCAAAGCCTTCCAGCGTGTCGGTGCCGATCTCGGCGATCAGGTCCCAGCGGCCATTGGTCGAATGCACGGCGCGGATCTCGGCCATGCCCTGCAACTGGCGCAGGATGCGGTCGGTGCCGCGCCCTTCGATGCCCAGCATCATCAGCCCGCGCACCGGGTCGCCGGCCATGTCCTGCTTGACCACGACGGAATAGCCCAGGATCTGGCCGTCGCGTTCCATCCGCTCGATCCGGCTGCGCAACGTGGTGCGCGACAGGCCCAGGGCCTGGCTCATGTCCGACAGCGACATGCGCGCGTTGCGGCGCAGGGCGGCCAGGATGCGTTCGTCCGTTTCGTCCATTCACGCCATCCGAATTGAACAATCCTACGCCATATTGACCAGATTGATGGCTTATGACCATCCCGTTTCGGCGCATACTTCACCTGTCACACGACCAGATGACCGGAGAAGCCCCCATGACCCAAGCCACCTGCATCCTGATCGGCGCGCCCGTGGACAGCGGCAAGCGCCGGGCCGGCTGCCTGATGGGGCCCGATGCCTATCGCACCGCCGGGCTGGCCGGCGCGCTGGAAGAGCTGGGCCACAGGGTCGAGGACCGGGGCAACCTGGCCCCGGCCCCGCATGGCCCCGAGGCCGAGGACGACCCGATCTTCCAGCACCAGCGCACCATCGGCTGGACCCAGGCCCTGACCGGCGCGGCCGAAGCGGCGATGGCCGACGGGCTGCCGATCTTCCTGGGCGGGGATCATGCGCTGTCGCTGGGCTCGGTCGCGGGGGCCGCGGCCCATGCCCGGCGGGTCGGTCGGCCGCTCTTTGTGCTGTGGCTGGATGCGCACAGCGATTACCACACCCCGCGCAGCAGCACCTCGGGCAACCTGCACGGCACGCCGCTGGCCTACGTCACCGGGCGGCCCGGGTTCGACGGCTTTCCGCCGGTGCCCGCGCCGGTGGCGCCGGACAACATCTGCATCATCGGGCTGCGCTCGGTCGATGCGGCCGAACGCGAGGCCCTCCAGGCCAGCGCCATCCACCGCCACGACATGCGCGAGATCGACGAGACGGGCATTGCCCGGCCGCTGGCGGCCTTTCTCGACCGGGTGGCGGCGGCGGACGGGCTGCTGCATGTCTCGCTGGATGTCGATTTCCTGGACCCCGCGGTGGCCCCGGCCGTGGGCACGACGGTGCCCGGCGGGGCCACCGTGCGCGAAGCCCACCTGGTCATGGAAATGCTGCATGACAGCGGGCGGATGACCTCGCTCGACCTGGTCGAGCTGAACCCCTTTCTGGACGAACGCGGGCGCACGGCGCAGCTGATGGTCGACCTGGCCGCCTCGGCGCTTGGCCGGCGCGTCTTTGATCGCCCGACCCGGGCCTATGATTGACCTGTATCCACGACCGCCCCGCGCCTGTGACTGCCCCGTGCCCATGATTGAGCGGTGCCCATGATCGACCTGTGTTTGTGACTGATACGCGCCGGTAACTGCCCCATAGCCATGACTGAACCGTGCCTCCGAATACCCCGCGCCTGCAACTGCCCCGCGCCCATGACCACCCTGCCCCTGAACCCGCCCCCCTCCTGCAAGGATCGCCGATGACCACCCCGTCCGACAAAGCCCTCGTTCCCTTCGTATCGGTCGACGACATGATGCGCCTGATCCACCATGTCGGGCTTGAACCGATGCTGCGCGGGCTGGCCGACTACATCGAAGAGGACTTCCGCCGCTGGGAGCTCTTCGACAAGACCCCGCGCGTGGCCTCGCATTCGCGCGAAGGCGTGATCGAGCTGATGCCAACCTCGGATGGCGAGGTCTACGGGTTCAAATATGTCAACGGCCACCCCCGGAACACGGCCGAAGGGCTGCAGACGGTGACGGCCTTCGGCCTGCTGGCCGACGTGGCCACGGGCTATCCGGTGCTGCTGAGCGAGATGACCCTGCTGACCGCCCTGCGCACGGCGGCGACCTCGGCGATGGTGGCCAGGCATCTTGCGCCCCGGGGCGCGCGGACCATGGCGATGATCGGCAACGGCGCGCAATCCGAATTCCAGACGCTGGCGATGAAGGCGGTGATCGGGCTGGACCGCGTGCGGCTCTATGACACCGATCCGGCGGCCACGGCCAAATGCGCGGCCAACCTGGCACGCTCGGGCATCGAGGTGATCCGTTGCGCCAGTCCGGAAGAGGCCGTCGAAGGCGCGCAGATCCTGACGACCTGCACCGCCGACAAGCGCAATGCGACGGTGCTGAACGACAACCTTGTCGGCGCGGGCGTGCATATCAACGCGATCGGCGGCGATTGCCCGGGCAAGACCGAGCTGGCCGCGCCGATCCTGCACCGGTCCGAGATCTTCGTGGAATACCCGCCCCAGACCCGGATCGAAGGCGAGATCCAGCAGCTGGCCGAGGATCACCCGGTGACCGAGCTGTGGCAGGTCATCGCCGGCCAGGCGCCCGGGCGGACGAGTGCCGGCCAGATCACGCTGTTCGACAGCGTGGGCTTTGCGATCGAGGATTTCTCGGCCCTGCGCTACGTGCGCGACGCGCTGGAAGAGACGGGGCTGGGCCATATGCTGGACCTGCTGGCCGACCCGGACGATCCGCGCGACCTTTACGGCATGCTGATGCGGGCGGCCCCGGCGGGCTGATCCCGTCTACGGGTTGGGCTGTTCTGCGAGCCGGGCCGGGTTGATACGCGGTCCGGGCTGCGCTGTTCCTCGATCCGGGGCGGGCTGTTCCCCGGGCTGGCCGGATCCAAGGTTCGGGGCTGGCCGGTTCCTTGGTTTGGGGCTGGTTGATCCACGATCCTTGCCGGGTTGATACGGCGGTGCCACCCGCCGATTGATGCCCGGATCGGCATCATGTGCGGATCGCAGGACTGATCCGCAGCCCGAATACTCCCGGGCGCGGCGGCGTCAGGCCTCCAGCTCGGTGTCCCAGTAGAGGAAATCGATCCAGCTGTCGTGCAGGTGGTTGGGCGGGAATTTCCGGCCCGTGTTGCGCAGCTCTTCGGCATTGGGCTGGCGCGGCGGCTTGCGCAGGGCCATGCCCGCCTGGCGCAGCGATTTCGACCCCTTGCGCAGGTTGCAGCGCGAACAGGCCGCAACGACATTCTGCCAGCTGGTCACCCCTCCGGCGGCGCGCGGCACCACATGGTCAAAGGTCAGATCGCCCTTGGTGCCGCAGTACTGGCAGCGGAATTCGTCCCTCAAGAAAAGATTAAAGCGCGTGAAGGCCACGCGCTTTTGAGGTTTGACGAAATCCTTGAGGACGACGACAGAGGGTATTCGGATCCGGGTACTCGGGCTGCGGACCACCTCGTCGTATTCGGCGACGATGTCCACCCTGTCGAGCCAGGCCGCCTTGATCGCCTCCTGCCAGGGCCACAGCGACAGCGGATAATAGGACAAGGGCCGGTAATCCGCGTTGAGAACCAGTGCCGGATGCTGCTTCAGAGCCGATGGCTCGCGCACGAATTCCGTCCTGAAATCACCGTCCATGACCTTAGCCGTCCTCGCCCTGACTGCCCCGTCCCTGGTCTTTTGGGGCAACCTGTCTTCCCCATTAACCAAGGACTATATCTCGTGGTTTCTTTCTGGCAAGACCCAGATGTTCCACCGTTGTAGGCGTGATAAGACGATTCCGTTACAGGACAGTGACACTTATCCACACCTGCGGCACCCTGACGCCGGGCGGTTTCGCCCATGATGCACAAAAAGACGGCAGCCATGTCCCGCCTGATCGCCTTCAACAAGCCTTTCGGCGTGCTGACCCAGTTCTCGGGCGGCGCGGAAGGCCGGCCGACCCTGGCCGATCACATCGACGTCAAGGACATCTATCCGGCCGGCCGGCTCGATCGCGACAGCGAGGGCCTGCTGCTGCTGACCGATGACGGCAAGCTGCAGGCGCGCATCGCCGATCCGCGCCACAAGCTGGCCAAGACCTACCTGGTCCAGGTCGAACGCATCCCCGACGGCGCGGCGCTGCAGGCGCTGGCCAAGGGGGTCGAACTGAAGGACGGAATCACCCGGCCGGCCAGTGTCCGGCGGATCGATCCGCCCGACCTCTGGCCTCGGGTGCCGCCCGTGCGCGAACGCAAGAGCGTGCCCGATTGCTGGATCGAGCTGACCATCCGCGAGGGCCGCAACCGGCAGGTGCGCCGGATGACGGCGGCCGTGGGCCACCCGACCCTGCGCCTGGTGCGCTGGCGGATCGGGCCGGTCTCGCTGGCCGGCCTGACCCCGGGCGCCTGGATGGAGCTCAGCCCAACTCTGTTCGCGGACCTGCCTCGAACTTCGAAATCAGCATATCGGTCACGCCGCCCAGCTCCAGGGCGTCGTTGAACGCCTTGACCCAGGGCTGGCCCAGGTGGTCGGCCAGGGCCTCTTCGCTTTCCCATTCCTCGTAGATGCGGAAGGTGTTGCCGGCATCGACCAGCTGCGAGAATTCATAGACCACGCAGCCCGGCTCGCGGCGGGTTTCGTTGAGCGCATTCAGCGCGGCCTGCTGCAATTCCATCGCCGCGGCGGCATTGGTCAGCTTGAAGGTTCCGGTCACGATGATCATGGATCTGGTCCTCTGGTCGAAATCACTGTCTGAAATGGCCGGGGCCGCGAGGCTGAGCCCCGGCCCCGGCGGTCCGGGTCAAAGCCCCAGCTTGTCGCGCATGAAGGCCAGCGCCACGCTGAGCCCGTCGGGCGCGATGCCATGGCCCGTGCCCTTCATGACATGGGCATAGACATCCTTCCAGCCCGCCTCTTGCAGGGCCTCGGCCGCCTCGGGCAGCGATTGCGGGGGCACGACGTCATCGGCATCGCCATGCACCAGCAGCACCGGCGGACGCGACACGGTTTCCTCGGCCAGGGTATCGGGCGACATCAGCCGGCCGGAAAAGGCCACCACGCCGGCCACCGGGTCTTCGCGCCGGGGGGCGACGTGCAGGCTCATCATCGTGCCCTGGCTGAAGCCGAACAGCACGACCTGTTCGGGCAGCACGTCCTCGTCGACCATCAGCGCGTCGAGGAAGGCATCGAGATCGCGGATGGCCATGTCCATCGACCGGGCCGATTCCTCTTCGGACGAGCCGTCGATCCAGGGGATCGGGAACCATTGGAAGCCGCCCATCGACCCGGGGCAATCCTCGGGCGCGTCGGGGGCGACAAACAGCGTGTCGGGCAGGTGTTCGCCCAGCACGTCGGCCAGGCCCAGCAGGTCGGCCCCGTTGGCCCCGTAGCCATGCAGGAAGACCACGACCGAACGGGTGTCTCCTGAGACCGGCGCCCGCCGGCCGGCTGTCAATACGCGTGTCATTCCATTCCTTCCCGGTTGATATGTCGGTGAGATGCCCCTGCCGCGGGCCCGCCGGCCGCGCCTAGAGCGCGCCGTAGCAGGCCACCAGCCCGCGCCCCTGCGAGCCATCCAGCCAGACTTCCTTGTAGAGATACATGCCCCCGTCCATCGGTTGCAGCATGAAGGCATAGGCATCGTCGGGCGAGACCGCGTCGCCGGGGATCACGTGCTTGCAGATCCGCTCGCGGCCAAGGTCGCAGGCGCCGGAATCCTCGATGACCTCGCCGGTCGACAGGTCGCGGGCCACGACGGAAAACGCCCCGTCGTGGAACCACAGTTTCATGTCGTAGAGCCCGGCCGTGCCGTCGTCGTTGGGAAAGACGATCTCGCCTTCGCACCAGATTTCGCGGGTGAAATCCACCGCCCCGGCAGCGCTTGCCGCAAGGCCGGCGGCCAGGATGCCGGGCAGGATGCGCGCCGGTTTGGCACGCAGGGCGCCGCGCAGGACGCGGGCCGGATTGCCGGTCAGAATGCGGGCAGTAACGCCGAGCGGGGCGCCACGCGCGGCGCGGGCTGGATTGCCACGCAAGGCGAATGCCGGATCACCAGGCAGGACGCGGCGCAGGAGGCGTGCAGCATTGCCACGCAGGGCGCCGGACAAGGCGTGGGCAGCAAAGCCAGGCAGACCACGGGACACAATATCACGCCGCATGCGAGGCATCACAGGGGCCGGGACACGCAACGGCAATGCCCTCGCCCGGCCGGGCTGCGCGTCGGCGCGCCATGCCCCAAGGATCGCGCGGATCATCGAATGCCCTCCCTGTCCTTCGCCACCCGGTAGTAGGCCCAGAACAGCCGTGCCGCAACCGATCGCCAGGGCGACCAGTCTTCGGCCATGCGGCGCAGGTCGCGTTCCTTGGGCCGGTCGGGCAGATCGAACAGGATGCGGGCGGCTTCCTGCAAGGCCAGATCGCCCGGCGCAAAGACATCGGCCCGGCCCAGGCTGAACATCGCGTAGATTTCCGCCGTCCAGATGCCGATGCCCGGCACTTCGACCAGCCGGCGGATGACCTCGTCGGTCGGCGCCGCGCGCAGCGCGCGGTAGTCGATGCGCGCCTCGGCCAGCGCCCGGGCATAGCGGATCTTCTGGCGCGACAGGCCGACGGCCCGCAGCTCGTCGTCGCTGGCGCCCTGGATCTTGCGCGGGCCGGTCAGCCGGGCGTCCTTCATCCGGCCCCAGATCGCATTGGCCGAGGCCGTCGACACCTGCTGGCTGACAATGGCCGACAGCAGTTCGGCAAACCCGTCGGGTTTGCGCCGCAGGGGCAGCGGGCCGGTCAGCGCCAGAGCCCGGGCCAGCCGGGGATCATGGGCGGCCAGCCAGTCGGCGCCCTCGGCCACGCATGCCGGCGTCTCGATGATCCGTCCTGTGCTCATGGCCTGCCTTTCCGCGACGTTCGGGCGCTCTTGCCCGCCCCCGACAAGCCAGATACTGCGGTGGCATGCAAGCCTCGTCGGACCTTCGCGCCAAGCGCAACGTTGCCTTCCTGGTTGCCGCACAGGCGATCATCGGCAGCCAGATGCCCATGAATTTCGTTGTCGCCGGGCTGGCCGGCCAGCAGCTGGCGCCCAATGCCTGCCTGGCCACGCTGCCGATCTCGCTGATCGTCTTCGGCTCGATGACCACCGCGCCCTGGCTCAGCGCCTTCATGCAGCGCCATGGCCGCCGCGCCGGGTTCATGCTGGGCGCCATCGGCGGGATGCTCGGCGCGCTGGTTGCCGCGCTGGGGCTGTATATCGGCAATTTCTGGGTCTTTGCGGCCGGCGGATACCTGACCGGCATCTACATGTCGGCCCAGGGCTTCTATCGCTTCGCCGCCACCGACACCGCCTCGGAAGCCTATCGTCCCAAGGCGATTTCCTATGTCATGGCCGGCGGGCTGGTCTCGGCCATCATCGGCCCCCAGCTGGTCACCCTGCTCAGCGGGTCCAGCCCCGATGCCACGCCGATGCGCTTCTTTCCGGTCTACATGGCCGCGATGGGCGTCAACCTGCTGGGCCTGTTCCTGTTCCTGGGCCTCGACATCCCGCGCCCGGCCGCCCCGGCCGCCGATGCGCCGCGCGGGCGCAGTCGGTCCGAGCTGCTGCGCGATCCGACCATCGCCGTGGCCGTGATCTGTGCGGCGGTGTCCTATGCCCTGATGAACCTGGTCATGACCTCCACCCCCCTGGCCGTGGTCGGCTGCGGCTTTGCCGTGGCCGATGCGTCGAACATCGTGACCGGCCACGTGCTGGCCATGTTCGTGCCGTCCTTCTTCACCGGCCACCTGATCGCCCGCTACGGCGCGGAGCGGATCATGGGCGCCGGGCTGTTCATCCTGGCCATCGCCGGGGTCATCGCCCTGCAGGGCGTCGACCTGATGAATTTCTACGGTGCGCTGATCCTGCTGGGCATCGGCTGGAACTTCGGGTTCATCGGGGCCACGTCGCTGCTGGCCTCGGCCCATGCGCCCCATGAACGCGGGCGGATGCAGGGGCTGAACGACCTGATCGTCTTTGGCGCGGTCACCCTGGCCTCGCTGGCCTCGGGCGGGTTGATGAATTGCTCGGGCGGCTCGCCGGTCGAAGGCTGGAACGCGGTCAACATGGCCATGGCGCCCTTCCTGACCCTGGCCGGTGGCGCGCTGATCTGGCTGGCCCTGCGCCGGCGGACCGCGCCGGCGGGCTGAGCGCCCCGGGCCTGGCATGGCCCGGTCCGGTCTGGTCCGCGCGATCACGACCGATCAGACAAGTCCGACCCGATCAGACCCGCCCCGTCACCGAGGCCAGCAACAGCCGGCCGCGCTTGCCGGCTTCCGACAGGGCCAGTTCTCCCCGGGCCACCCGCCCCGGATCGCGCCGCACGCGGGCCAGCAACGGCCCGGCCTGCCAGGCCGCCAGCACCGCCGGCCGCGCCTCGGGCGACACCGCGCCCAACCCCCGCCGCGCATCGCTCAGCCGATCCAGCCCCTGTTCGGCCAGCCGCCGCACCCCGCCGGGCGTGCCATCCAGCAGCGGCACATGGCCCCGGGCTTCCAGCTCGGGCACCGCACGGAACCAGCTGGCCAGCCCCGCCGCCCAGCCCAGATCGCGAAGCGGTGCTTCGGGTGCCTCGCCCAAAGACGCGGCCGCCGCCCATAACAACGCACCCGCCGAATGATCGAGATAGGCCTGCATGTGCGGTTCGTCCTCGAAGGGATCCTTGTATATATCCCAACGCCTTACAGCGACATATTCATCCAGTTTCGCCGCCCTGTCCGCGCTTAGAACCCGGCCCAGCGGCGTGGTGACCTGGTGCTTGCGCACCGGTCCGCCGGCGGCGATTTCGCCCAGCACGTCGCGCCACCATTGCAGCCGCATCTCGGCGATCATCGGCTCGGCCGTCACCCAGGGCGCGCGGCTGACCTCGACATTCATCGCATAGATCGGGAACAGCACCGCCCGGGCCTGCGGCGGCGCGGCCATCACCGCCAGGAACCGGTCGGGATCGCCCTTGCGCAGCAGATCGGCGCAGGCGGTGACATCGGCGTCAAAGATCATGCCGGCCGGGCCAGGACCAGCGCATAGGCGATCCGGTCGGGCGCCGCGCGCCAATGGCTGATCTCGGCCCAGGAGGCGGCCAGCACGGCCTGCAACTCGGGGTCGGGATCGCCGGACAGCGCGAGGATGCGCGCGGCCAGGCTGCGGTAATAGGCCACCCAGGGCGCGCCCAGGATCAGCCGGTGGTCGATCACGTCATAGCCCGCTGCCCGGGTCTGATCGAACACCCCGTCCAGATCGGTCAGCGCCGGGTAATCGGCCCAGAACCGTTCGACATGCGCATCGCCCTCGACCGTGCGCACGGCCTGGGAAAAGGCCACCGCCCCGCCCGGCGCCAACGCCGGTTTCCAGGCCGTCAGCCCGTCGGTCACGCCCAGGAAATAGATCGCCCCGGCCGACCAGATCAGGTCGAACGGCCCGCTCAGCCCTGCCATGTCGCCGGTGTGCACGGCCACGTTGCCCAGCCCGGCGCAGCGTCCGCGCGCCTCATCGGCCAGGTGGGCCATCTGCTCGACCGCCTCGACCCTGGCGTCGGGCAGCGCCGCGCCCAGCGTGGCCGTATCCGCCCCCGACCCGCAGCCGGCATCACAGACCCGCACGGCCCCGCTGATACCCAGCCGGTCCAGCGCCCAATGCACGTCTTCGGCCAGGCCGGGGCCTTCGCGGTCCAGCCCGGAATAGAGCCGCTGAAAGGCGCTCACGGGGCCGTCTCCAGCGCTGGTTCCACCACGGCCGTGTCGCGCACCAGCTTCCAGCGGATCGCATCCAGCAGCGCCTCGAACGAGGCATCGACGATGTTGGCCGACACCCCCACGGTCGACCAGCGCCGGCCCTGGCCGTCTGCACTGTCGATGATCACCCGGGTCACGGCCTCGGTGCCGCCCTGGGTGATGCGCACCTTGAAATCCACCAGGTGCATGTCGGCCAGCTGCGCCGAATAGCGGCCCAGGTCCTTGCCCAGGGCCTGCCACAGCGCGTTGACCGGACCCCGGTCGCAACCCTGGGCATCAAAGCTCTCGCTGACCGACAGCTTCTTCTCGCCGTCGACCTTGACCACGACCACCGCCTCGGACACCGACACCATCCGGTCGCGCTTGTTCTTGCGCCGCTCGACGGTCACCTTGTAGCGCTTGACCTCGAAGAACTCCGGCAGCCGACCCAGTTCCTCCCGCGCCAGCAGCTCGAACGAGGCCTGCGCCGTGTCATAGGAATAGCCCTCGTCCTCGCGCGCCTTGATCCGTTCCAGGATGCGCGCCAGCGCCGGGTCGCCCTTGTCCACGGCCAGCCCGGCCTCGGACAGGCGCTTGCGCAGGTTCGACTGGCCGGCCTGGTTCGACATCGGCACGATCCGCGCATTGCCCACCAGCCCCGGCTCGACATGTTCATAGGTCGACGGGTCCTTCAGGATCGCGCTGGCATGCAGCCCGGCCTTGTGGGCAAAGGCCGAGGCGCCGACATAGGGCAGCTGTTTCATCGGCACCCGGTTGAGGATGTCGTCCAGCATCCGGCTCACGCGCGTCAGACCGGCCAGCGCCTCGCGGCTCACGCCGATGTCGAACCGGCTCGCCCAGGGCTCCTTGAGCAACAGCGTCGGGATCAGCGAGGTCAGGCTGGCATTGCCACAGCGCTCGCCCAGCCCGTTCAGCGTGCCCTGGATCTGGCGGGCGCCTGCGCCCACGGCGGCCAGCGATCCGGCCACGGCCATCTCGGTGTCGTTGTGGCAATGGATGCCCAGGCGGTCGCCCGGCAGGCCCGCGGCGATCACCTCGCCCGTGATCCGCCCGATCTCGTCGGGCAGCGTGCCGCCATTGGTGTCGCACAGCACGATCCAACGCGCCCCCGCCTCATGGGCCGCCCGGCAACAGGCCAGGGCATAGCCCGGGTTGCGCTTGTAGCCGTCAAAGAAATGCTCGGCATCAAACAGCGCCTCGCGCCCCGCAGCGACGATATGGGCGACCGACGCCCGGATGTTCTCCAGGTTCTCGTCCTCGCTGATCCCCAGGGCCGCCGCGACATGGTAACTGTCGGACTTGCCCACCAGACAGATCGTGCCCGTCCCGGCATTCATCACCGCCGCCAGCACGTCGTCATTGGCCGCCGACCGGCCCGCCCGCTTGGTCATGCCAAAGGCCGCCAGCCGCGCCTTCATCGCCGGCGCCGCCTCGAAGAACCCGCTGTCGGTCGGGTTCGCCCCGGGCCAGCCACCTTCGATGTAATCGATGCCCAGCCGGTCCAGCGCCCGGGCGATCTGCACCTTCTCGGCCACGGAAAACTGCACGCCCTGGGTCTGTTGCCCGTCCCGCAGGGTCGTGTCGTATAGGTAAAGACGCTCTGTCGTCATTGGCTGGCTCCCGCATGTCCCCGGCTCGGGACAAACCTCCGCTTGTTTCTTCTCAACAGGTTACAGGGACAGCCTCACCGACCGCCCCGCGTTCATCCGACCCGGCCGCTTTGCCGGCCCGTCTCGCTCCCATGTTCTTCTTGGCCCAAGTACCCTTCGGGGGGGCACCGCAAGGCGGTGCGGGGGGCCGACAGCCCCCCTCCGGACCCAACAGCCCTCACCCGATGCCCTCGAGCGCGGCCCCGTCAAAGCCCGGCCCGGCGACCAGCTCGACCCCGGCCTTCGACATCCTGACCTCGACCCCGGCGGCCACCAGCGCCGACTTCAGCCGGTCAACCTCGGCGAAATCCTTGGTCTGCATCGCCTCGGCCCGCACCGCAGTCAGCCGCTCGGCCCATGCGGACAGGTCGACGCCCTCGGCCGCCTTGTCCCAGCCGCCCAGATCAGGGCCCAGCAGGCCCAGCACCCCGGCCCCGGCCTTCAGCCCGGCCGCGTCGCCGGCTCCGGCCAGCCGGTGCAGCTCGGCCAGCGCCCCGGCCGTGTTCAGATCGTCGGCCACCGCCTCCAGCACCGCCTGCGGCACCGGCCCGGCCTCGACACCCTCGACCATCGCACGCCACTTCCGCAGCACCTTCTCGGCCTCGCGCGCCTTCTCCGCCGTCCAGTCCATCGGCTTGCGGTAATGGGTCGACAGAAAGACAAACCGGATCACCTCGCCCGGCACGCCCTGGTCGAGCAGGTCGCGCACGGTGAAGAAATTGCCCAGCGACTTGGACATCTTCTTGCCTTCGACCTGCAGCATCTCGTTGTGCAGCCAGACATTGGCAAACCCGGCCCCCGGATGGGCGCAGCAGGATTGCGCGATCTCGTTCTCGTGGTGCGGGAACATCAGGTCGTTGCCCCCGCCGTGAATGTCGAAATGCGCCCCCAGCAGGGCGTCGGACATGGCCGAGCATTCGATATGCCAGCCCGGCCGCCCGCGCCCCCAGGGCGAGTCCCAGCCCGGCAGATCGTCGGAAGACGGCTTCCACAGCACGAAATCCATCGGGTTGCGCTTGTAGGGTGCCACCTCGACCCGTGCCCCGGCGATCATGTCGTCGACCGACCGGCCCGACAGCCGGCCATAGTCGGCATAGCTGTCCACGGCAAAAAGCACGTGGCCCTCGGCCGCATAGGCATGGCCCGCCGCGATCAGCCCTTCGATCATCGTCACCATCTGCGGGATGTATTGCGTCGCCCGTGGCATCGCCTCCTCGTGGGCTTCCCCCCGGATCGACGGTTGCAAGGCGCCCAGCAGGCCCATGTCCTCAAGATACCAGGCCGTGGTCTCGGCAGTGATCTCGGCGATCGCCCGGCCCGACTGGGCCGCGCGGGCGTTGATCTTGTCGTCGACATCGGTGAAATTGCGCACATAGGTCACGTGCCCGGGCCCATAGACCTGCCGCAACAGCCGGTAGAGCGTGTCAAACACCACGACCGGCCGGGCATTGCCCAGGTGCGCCCGGTCATAGACCGTCGGGCCGCAGACATACATCCGCACATCCTGGGGATCGATCGGGGTAAAGACCTCTTTCTGCCGGGTCTTCGTGTTGTGGAACCTGATGATGTCCATGTTTCCCTCGGAAAGGTTGCAACCACGCGGTCAAGGGCCCGGCGGGCTTACCAAGTTCACTCTGGGATGGAAACAGAAAGAACGGCCCGCCTGACGATGTCAGCCGGTAATGCAGCAGGTGATGATGATGCGCCGTGTCATGGGGGCCTTCTATCAGCTGGATCGCCGGCCGCCAAGCCATCAGATGGCCGCGCCCCCTCCGCGCCCGCCCGGGGCCGGCCGGAGCACCTGCCTGATCTGCGTTCCGCGCCCCCGTGTGAGCCCCGTCTGAGCGCAGTCTGAGCCCCGTCTGGGCCCCGCCTGAACCGCGCCTCCCCCCTTGCCCGGACGCCCGCTCCGGTGCAGGCTGAGCCCATGACACGCGAGGCCACCAACCAGATCTGCGCGGGCTTTCCCGGCGCCGAATGCTCCGATCCCTGGGGCGGCGGCCATGACGCCTGGAAGGTCGGCGGCAAGATGTTCGCCTGTATCGGCACGGCGGACGACGGCGTCGCCGTCAAGACCGACAGCATCGAAACCGCCACCATGCTCATCGACGCGGGCATCGGCCGCCGGGCGCGCTATTTCCACCGCTCCTGGCTGCTGCTGCCCTGGGGCGCCGCGCCGGACGAGCTGCGCCACCGGCTGGAAACCTCCTATGACATCGTCCGGGCCGGGCTGACGAAAAAGGCCCAGGCCGCCCTGCCGCCCCGCACCTGACCCCGGCCCGTCACGTCTGACCCCGGCCCGTCACGTCTGCCCCCGGTCCGTTACGTCCGGGGCGCCCGACGGCGCCCCGTTGGCCCTGTCACCAGATGACCCCGAGGACGCCACGGCGCCCCACAGGCCCATTACCGGTCAATCATAGGCCACCACTTCGAATTCTATCCCGTCCGGCCCGTCGAAATAGAACCGCCGGCCCGGCTCGTAATCGGCGTGGTTGTGCGGCCGATAGCCCCGCGCCTTGACCCGCGCCTCGACGGCCTCCAGGTCATCGACCTCGATGCCGATATGATTCAGCCCGCCGGTGGTGTGATAGGTATCGCCCGCCGGGCCCTGGCCGTCGCCCGGAGCATAGAGCGCCAGGTAGCCATCGGCATCGCCCACATGCACGGTGAACCCGTCGTTCAGCGCCGGGCCTTCCCAGCGGATTGTCCAGCCGAACAGCTCGACCAGCACCGCCGCCGTGGCGCGGGGATCGGGCACCGACACGTTCACATGTTCCAGCCGCATCGCTTGTCTCCTTCTTGAAATCACGATCAACAGGGGGCAAGCTACTTTCTCAAGTCAACTTGAGGTCAATAGCAAAGATCCCATGGCTCCCAATCCTTTGCGCCCCGTGCCCCCGCGACCCAAACCCCTGCGCCCCAGCGGGCTGGCCATCGGCGATGTCGCCCGGCGGACCGGCCTGGCCGTTTCCGCGATCCGCTATTACGAGGACGAAGGCCTGATCACGCCCTATCGTGCCGCCTCCGGCCAGCGCCGGTTCACCCGGGCCGACCTGCGCATCCTGTCCTTCATCCGCATCGCCCAGTCGCTGGGCTTTCCCCTGGCCCGCATCCGCACCGCGCTGGCCACCCTGCCCGACGGCCGCCCGCCGTCCAAGGCCGACTGGACCCGCCTGTCGACCGGCTTTCGCGCGGATCTCGACGCCCGCATCGCCCAGCTGGAAACCCTGCGCGACACGCTCGACGGCTGCATCGGCTGCGGCTGCCTGTCGCTGGACAGCTGCGCGCTCTACAATGCCCAGGACCGCGCCGCCACGCGCGGCAGCGGCCCGCGCTACCTCATGGGCGACAGTTCGTCCGACCCGTGACCCGATGGGGCTTCTTTCTCTTTCCAAATATCCGGCCCCGCCCGCTCCGCCGCCGCGACGTCATCGCCGATGCGCCCGATTGACACCATGGCCGCCTTGTGACCCTCTCCGCCCCATGACGCAGGCACATCTTTCCTCCCGCATCACCAACATCACCGGCGGCGGTTCCGACGGCTGGGATGTCTTTCACCGCGCCCGGGCCATGATCGCCCGCGGCCTGCCGGTGACCGAACTGACCATCGGCGAACATGACATCCGCACCGATCCGGCGATCCTCGACGCCATGCATGCCGCCGCCCGGGCCGGCCATACCGGCTATGCCGAGGTGCCCGGCACCCGGGCCCTGCGCCGGGCCGTGGCCGCGCGGGTGGCCCGCCAGACTGGCGTGCCCACGACCGAGGCCAACGTGCTGGTCACCCCCGGCGCCCAGGCCGCGCTCTTTGCCGCCCATATCGCCACCTGCGATCCCGGTGACACCGCGCTCTATCTCGATCCCTATTACGCCACCTATCCCGGCACGATCCGGGGCGCCGGCGCCGTGCCGTGCCCGGTGCCCACCCGGGCCGCCGACAATTTCCAGCCCCGCGCCGCCGATCTGGCGCCCTTTGCCGAAGGCGCCCGGTCGCTGCTGATCAACACGCCCAACAACCCCACCGGCACGGTCTATGACCGGCCCTCGCTGGACGGCATCGCCGGCATCTGCCGGGAACACGACCTCTGGCTGATCTCGGACGAGGTCTATGACAGCCAGGTCTGGCAGGGCGATCACCTCTCGCCCCGGGCCCTGCCCGGCATGGCCGAGCGCACGCTGGTCATGGGCTCGATGTCGAAATCCCATGCCATGACCGGGTCGCGCTGCGGCTGGATCATCGGCCCCGAAGCGGCCATCACCCACCTGATCAACCTGTCGACCCACACGACCTATGGCGTGCCGGGCTTCATCCAGGATGCCTCGGTCTTTGCCTTCGACCAGGGCGCGGCGCTGGAAGCGGCCATTGCCGCGCCCTTCCGCCGCCGCCGCGACCTGGCGCTGCAGATCCTGGGCCGGCAACAGATCGTGCGGGCGATCCCGCCGCAGGGCGCGATGTACATCATGCTGGACATCCGGGCCACGGGCATGAGCGGCGAGGATTTCGCCATGGCCCTGCTGGACGAACACCATATTGCCGTCATGCCGGGCGAAAGCTTTGGCCAGGCCGCGGCCGGGCATCTGCGCGTGGCCATGACCGTCGACGACGACCGGTTCGCCGCCGCGCTGGAAACGCTTTGCGCCTTTGCCGCCGCCCGCAGCTAGGCCGATGACCGCGCCCTTGCCTCCCGGTCCTGCCGCGTCCGACGCGCCCCGGGTCACGGTGGTCACCGTGGCCTATTCCAGCATCGACGTCCTGCCCGACATGGCCGCCAGCCTGCCTCCGGGCGTGCCGCTGGTCATCGTCGACAACGGGCCGGACGACGGGCTGCGCGCCTGGGCCGAGGCCCGGGGGCACCGGCTGATCCTGCCCGGGCGCAACCTGGGCTTTGGCGCGGCCTGCAACCGGGGCGCCGACGCCGCCGGGACCGAGTTTGTCTTCTTCCTCAACCCCGATGCCCGGCTGACCCCGGACGCCCTGCCGGCCCTGCTGGAGGCCGCCGACCGCCATCCCGATTGCCCGGCCTTCGGCCCGGCGATCCTGCGCGGCGATGGCTCGGTCTTCCGGGTCAATGCCTCGCGCATCCCGGCGCCGCGCGACCGGCTGATCCCGCCGCCGCGCCCCGAGACGGAAACGCCGCTGCATTCGCTTAACGGTGCGGCCATCCTGGCCCGGCGCGCGGCCTTTGCGGCGGTGGGCGGTTTCGACGAGGCGATCTTTCTCTATTTCGAGGATGACGACCTGACCCTGCGCCTGTCCGACCGGTTCGGCCCGCTGCTCTACGTGCCGCAGGCGCAGGTCACCCACGCCTCGGCCGGCAGCACGCCGCCAACGCCGGCGCTGGCCCGGTTCAAGGGCTATCACTATGCCCGGTCGCAGATCCTGGTCATGGCCAAGCACGGCCGGCGCTGGCCCCGGCTGCGCGGTCTGGTCAGCTCGGCCCGCCGGCTGGTCTCGGCGCGCAACCTGACCCGGCCCGAGAAATGGAACGACGCCCGCGGGCGCTGGCAGGGCAGCCTGTCGGTCTGGCGCGGCGACGATCCCGGGCCGCGCTGATCCACCTCAGGAACGCCTCATAACAGCCTGTCCAACAATAAAAAACGGAAGACGCAGAGCGCCTTCCGTAAGTTTCGTCAACCCGGCTCATTATGGTTCACCGCCCGCGTTTTTCTGCCTGCGGCCTGGCCGACGTCTGGGGCGAGCGCACCCGCCCCGGGACAGAGTGGAAGGACTGGTATTCCGTCCCACTCCACACCAGAGGCCCCCCAGGGACAGCGGGTCTCCGGTATTCGTCGGGGCCGGCCGCGAGGAGCGGTCCCCGGCCCCTTCCGGCACCCTTGGGGGGCACCGGTCTTGAGGTCTGGCGCATGGCGCCGGTCTTGAGGTCTGGCACCCGATGGCGCCGGTCTTGAGGTGTGGCATCCGAAAATGCCAGTCTTGAGGTCAGCGCCCGAAGGCGCCGGTCTTGGGGTCGTGGCGCGCCGGGCGCGCCCGCCTTGCGGTCACGGCACCCGGGGGTGCCGATGCGGGTGTTTTGGCGCCGGGCCGCCTGTCTTGGGTGGTGGCGCCCCGAAGGCGCCTGTCCCGGATCGCGGCGCCCGGAGGCGCCGCGTGTCTCAGCTGCAGCCCGAGGTCGCGCCGCAGGTGTTGCACTTCATGCAGGTGCCGTTGCGGACCAGCGTATAGTTGCCGCATTCGCCGCAGGCTTCGCCTTCGTAGCCCTGCATCTTGGCCTTGGTCCGCGCGTCGATCTGCACGCTGCCCGTGCTCATCGCCGTCGAGCCATTGGCCGCGACCTTGGTGGTTTCGGGCACCAGCGTCTGCAGCGCCGTGACCGGATCGCCGGCCAGGGCGGCGGCACCGCCGTTCAGCACGACGAAATCCTGGGGCAGACGCTTGCGCAGGTAACCCGTCGACGAGATCTGCTTGAGCACCTCCAGCGATTTGCTGGCCGCGCTTTCCGACAGTTCCGAGATGTTCGACACGCCCTCTTCCTCGCCCCGGCCGAGGTCGTCAAAGGTGGCCCCGGTGGGCGCCACATGGGCCAGGTCGGTGCGGTCCAGGTAGGACACGGCCAGTTCGCGGAAAATGTAATCCAGGATCGACGTCGCATTCTTGATGCTGTCATTGCCCTGCACCATGCCCGCCGGTTCGAACTTGGTGAAGGTGAAGGCGTCGACGAATTCCTCCAGCGGCACGCCGTATTGCAGGCCCACGGACACGGCGATGGCAAAGTTGTTCATCATCGCGCGGAAGCCGGCGCCTTCCTTGTGCATGTCGATGAAGATCTCGCCCAGCGAGCCGTCCTTGTACTCGCCCGTGCGCAGATAGACCTTGTGGCCGCCGACGATGGCTTTCTGGGTATAGCCCTTGCGCCGTTCGGGCATCTTCTCGCGGTGCGAGCGCACGATTTCCTTGACGACCACCTTCTCGATGATCTTCTCGGCCAGCACGGCGGCCTTTTCCTGGGTCGAGCCGCTTTCCAGCACCTCGGCCGCCTCGTCGTCATCCTCGACCAGGGCCGCGGCCAGGGGCTGCGACAGTTTCGAGCCATCGCGATAGAGCGCGTTGGCCTTCACACCCAGGGCCCAGGACCGTTCATAGGCCTTCTGGCAATCTTCGATGGTGGCATCGTTGGGCATGTTGATCGTCTTGGAGATCGCGCCCGAGATGAACGACTGCGCCGCGGCCATCATGGTGATGTGGCTGTCGACCGACAGGTACCGCTTGCCCTTCTTGCCGCAGGGGTTGGCGCAATCGAAGACGGTCAGGTGCTCGTCCTTGAGATGCGGCGCGCCTTCCAAGGTCATGGTTCCGCAGACATAATCGTTCGCGGCCTCGATATCCTTGCGGGTATAGCCCAGGTGCTTGAGCAGATCGAAGGTCGGGTCGTTCAGCTTCTCGGCCGGGATGCCCAGCACGCCCGAGCAGAACTCTTCGCCCAGGGTCCACTGGTTGAACACGAAGCGGATGTCGAAGGCGCTTTCCAGCGCGGCTTCGATCTTGGTGAACTCGGCCTCGCCAAAGCCGTGGCCGGCCAGCGACAGGTGGTTGATGCCCGGCGCCGTGGCAATGGTGCCATGGCCCACGGCATAGCCGATGATGTCCTCGATCTCGGCCGAGGAATAGCCCAGCGTTTCCAGCGCGGCCGGGACCGAGCGGTTGATGATCTTGAAGTAGCCGCCGCCGGCCAGCTTCTTGAACTTCACCAGCGCGAAATCGGGTTCGATGCCGGTGGTGTCGCAATCCATGACCAGGCCGATGGTGCCGGTCGGCGCGATCACGGTCGATTGCGCGTTGCGATAGCCGTTCGTCTCACCAAGGCGCAGGGCCTCGTCCCAGGCCGCCTGGGCCAGGGCCACCAGCTTCTGGTCGGGGCAGTTTTCCTGGTCCAGCGCAACCGGCTTGGTCGCCAGGTCCTCGTAGCCCTCGGTCAGCCCATAGGCCGCCGTGCGGTGGTTGCGGATGACGCGCAGCATGTGCTTGGCATTGCGCTCGTAGCTGGGGAACGCACCCAGTTCACCGGCCATCTCGGCCGAGGTCGCATAGGACACGCCGGTCATGATCGCGGTCAGCGCGCCACAGAGCGCCCGGCCCTCGTCGCTGTCATAACCGATGCCGAGGTTCATCAGCAGGCCGCCGATATTGGCATAGCCCAGGCCCAGCGTGCGGAAGTCATAGGACAGCTGGGCAATCTCCTTGGACGGGAACTGCGCCATGGTGACCGAGATTTCCAGCGTCACGGTCCACAGGCGGGCCGCGTGCATGTACTCCTCGGCCTTGAACTGGCCGTCTTCCAGGAAGGTCAGCAGGTTCATCGAGGCCAGGTTGCAGGCCGTGTCATCGAGGAACATGTACTCCGAGCACGGGTTCGACCCGCGGATCTCGCCGTCTTCGGGACAGGTGTGCCAGGCGTTGATCGTGTCGTGGTACTGGATGCCCGGATCGGCACAGGCCCATGCCGCGTGGCCGACCTGCTCCCAGAGATCGCGCGCCTTGACGGTCTTGGCGACCTTGCCCGAGGTGCGGCTGATCAGTTCCCAGTCGGCGTCTTTCTCGATGGCATGCAGGAAGGCATCGGTGACACGGATCGAGTTGTTGGAATTCTGGCCCGACACGGTGTTGTAGGCCTCGGAATCCCAGTCGGTGTCATAGGTCGGGAACTCGATCGAGGTATGCCCCTGCCGCGCGTAATCCAGCACGCGCTTGATATAGGTCTCGGGGATCGACGATTTCTTGGCCGCGCGGATCGCGGATTTCAGCGTGTCGTTCTTTGCCGGATCCACGGCATCGTCCAGCGCGCCGTCCCACTGGGCAATGGCCTCGAAGATCGCGTTCAGCTTTTCTTCGTGCATCTTCGAGCCGGCGACGATGCTGGCCACCTTTTGCTCTTCGAGCACCTTCCAGTTGATGAATTGTTCGATATCGGGGTGGTCGGCGTCGCAGATGACCATCTTGGCCGCCCGGCGCGTGGTGCCGCCCGACTTGATCGCGCCGGCCGCCCGGTCGCCGATCTTGAGAAAGCCCATCAGGCCCGAGGACTTGCCGCCGCCCGACAGCGGCTCGCCGGCCGCGCGCAGGTGGCTAAAGTTGGTGCCCGTGCCCGAGCCGTACTTGAACAGCCGCGCCTCGCGGACCCAGAGGTCCATGATGCCGCCCTCGTTCACCAGGTCGTCGCCGACCGACTGGATGAAGCAGGCGTGGGGCTGGGGATGTTCATAGGCACTGGCCGACTTGGTCAGCTTGCCGGTCTTGAAATCGACGTAGTAATGGCCCTGGCTCGGGCCGTCGATGCCATAGGCCCAGTGCAGGCCGGTGTTGAACCATTGCGGCGAGTTCGGCGCGCCCATCTGGCTGGCCAGCATGTAGCGCATTTCGTCGTAATAGGCGCGGGCGTCTTCCTCGGTGGAGAAATAGCCACCTTTCCAGCCCCAATAGGCCCAGGCGCCGGCCAGGCGGTCAAAGACCTGCTTGGACGAGGTTTCCCCGGTCAGTTCGACGCCGTCGCCATCGGGCACCGACCGCCACAGGAAGGGCGGCACGCCCTTTTCGCGGATGCGGCGCAGGCGGGTCGGCACACCGGCCTTGCGGAAGTATTTCTGGGCGATGACATCGCTGGCCACCTGGCTCCAGGACGCGGGCACCTCGATGTTTTCCAGTCGGAAAACGATGGTGCCGTCCGGGTTGCGGATTTCCGAGGTGGCCCCCACGAAATCGATCGACGCATATGCGTCCTGCCCTGCCTCGGTGAACTTTCTTTCGATTTTCATCTTTGCCTTCCCGCAAATAGTCGCCGTGCGCCCGCCGCGCCCACCGCAGCCGATGCCTAATTTTGCAGAAGCGACACGAAACCCGTTCACCCCCGTTCCCTTCCGGGGGTTTCGTCGCGGCCCTCAGCCGCCTGGTGCTGGTCGTGGTCAACTGTCCCTGAGCTTGCCGCCTGCCCCTTGTAGTCTGCGCTACATATTGTGGCTGGCCAACTTGCCCGCACAAATTGACGTATATTCAGGGCAAGGGTCAACGAAGATTTTTGCGACAATCGGGACTCTTTTCCGTTGACCAGATTTTTACCGTTGCCGCCGCCCGGCATGCCATGATTCACTCACAGCAAGGCCGTCCTGTGGGCGGTTCGTTTTTGGGCTTTTGTTTCAAGCCTCTTGACCCGTGGAGTTCAGCCATCGCCTTGAGTTTTCCCCAGCCCCCCGCCAGCACGACCGCTGCGGGCACGCCCCGGCCCAGAGGCTGGCGAAATGGTCACAGATTGCCCGGTCACCGCAGTTTCACGCGGTGGATGCGGGCCGTGGCCTGCACAATGCCTATGCTTTTGGCGGCCTGCGCAACACAAGATCCTGTGTCGAACAGCGGTCGCGCCCGATTCCCCGAGTTTCCCGAACCGCTCTACGCAGCCTTCCGCGCGGCCTGCGAAGGCCCGGCGCAAAGCTACAACCGGCCCGAACGCGGCTTTGCCGAATGCCGCGAGCTGCTGCCCCCCGACACGACGGCGGCGGTGATCCTGAGCTATGACGGCTCGCTCGAGGATCTGCCCGAGCTGGTGATCCGGTTCACCACGACGGAAACCGCCGATACACCCGGGTATCTCGTGCAGAACGACATCTTCCTGAACGTGCCACGGCGCAATGCCGGCGAATTGCAGGTGCGGCTGCCCGATGAGCGGCTGAGCCGGACCATCAGCGCGCTCTACCGCAAGGCCGGAGGCGTGCCGGAATGACCGGCCCCCTGCCCTACGGCCCCCGTGCCGCATACAAGATGTAGACTGATAGGGTCTCTGGCACCGCCAGCTGTCCGGCGGTGCGTGTCATCGTCCTGCACGGCGGCGAATGTTGTCCCTGCGCCGGTCACCTTTGCGCCCGGCACCGCGCATCACCGGCGGACGTTGCATAGCCCATCACCATCGTAGCCGACAGCGCGTGTCATCACCGCGCCCGGCAACGCGGGTCACCGTTGTACACGGCAATACATCTCACCATCGTCCCCGGCAGCGCGCTTCATCAACGCGACCGGCAACGCATGCCACCACCGCGCAAAGCGGCGCACATCATCAACGCGACCGACGGCGAACGTCACTATCACAGGGAAGAAAATGGTCGGGGCGGCGAGATTCGAACTCACGACCCCCTGTACCCAAAACAGGTGCGCTACCAGACTGCGCCACGCCCCGGACCATGCGCGCCTTCCTAGACGCTGGGCCGGGCTTTGAAAAGGGCCATTCGTCGGTGCCTCACGCAGGGTCGGCCGCCTGGGCCGGCCCCCTGTTGTGGCGCGCTGCCCGTGGTACCGCCTGACGGCCCCCACCTGACGCATCCCGCCAACTCCGCCGCCCAGTCAACCCGGCGGCGGCCCTGGTCGCCAGCCCTCGTGTCCGGCCCTATTCGCAGGGCCAGGCGGCTTGCGCGCCATAGACCGGATGTTGCATCACCGTGCCTTCGGCGATGCCATAGCGCTCGGCCAGGCCGCCGTTGATTTCCAGCACGGTATAGATGTCGTCGCCCCCGGGGATTGGGGTCAGGTCGCCCGGCACGGCATTGGAATGCACATGCACGACGGTGCCCGTCCGGTCGGTAAAGATCATGTCCAGCGGGATCAGCGTGTTCTTCATCCAGAAGGACACCGACCGCGGCGGATCGAAGACAAAGAGCATGCCGGCGCTGTTGGCCATCTCTTCCACGAACATCAGCCCGCGCGACCGTTCCGGGTCGTCATCTGCGACCTGGACGGTAAAGCGCATCTGCCCCCAATCGCCGCGCAGGGCCAGGGCATCTTCGTTGCAGGCGGCCAGGGCTGCCTGCGCGCCAAGAAATGTTAAGGCGCCGGCCAGGATCATCCCCGCCAGCGCAATGGTCGCGCGCATTCTGCGCATGGCTTCAGCCCTCCTTGAGGGGCGTCGCCTTCTCCCAGGAAAAGACCTCGGCAGCCATGCGGCCGCGGCGCCCGTCGATTACCCGCATAGCCAATGCCTCACCCGGCTGCAGGTCGGCAAGACCCGACCGCCGGAGGACTTCGATATGCAGGAACACATCTTCGGCATTACCAAAGATGTTGGCGAAGCCAAATCCCTTTCCCTTGTCGAACCATTTGACCCGGGCCGGTTCCAGCGGCGCGCGCTGGACTTCTTCCGGGTCGAGAGCTGCAAAATCGCTGAGTTCAGCAGTCGCGCAAATTTCCGGCGGGGTGATCGCGGTCACTTCGGTCGCCTGGACGCCCCGGGACGTCTGGTGAGCAAGCACCTCGATTCGGCTCCCGTCCGCCACCGAACTCTGCCCGAAATTGCGCAGGACGTTGACGTGGAGGAGAATGTCGGGGCCGCCTGAATCGGCGACCACGAACCCGTAACCCTTTGCCGGGTCAAACCATTTTACGCTGCCTTGAACTAGCCGTGCATCACTTGTGACATCAGCCAATTGGTAACCTGTCTTCGTTAGAGTGTAGTTCCATCCCACCTACAGGTGTGCAGGAACTGCCATGTCTCTTTCAAGCAGAAAATGTTCAGCATTGTCAGTGTGATGTAATTTCACGCTACGTGAAATTCACGGGTTCAGCCGTTGAATCGTCCACGGCGCACCCGCGGAAACCCTACGCCAGACGAAACGATCATGCAACCTGAAGGCGCCATCTGCCCAGAGCTCGATCTCGACCGGCACCAGCCGGTACCCGCCCCAGAATGGCGGCCGCGCCGGGCTGGGCCCCTGGGCCAGCGTGACCTTGGCGACCTCGGCCATCAGCGTGGCGCGGCTGTCCAGCGGTCGGCTCTGGCGCGAGGCCCAGGCGCCCAGCCGGCTCTTGATCGACCGCGACGTGTAATAGGCATCGGCCTGGGGCCCGTCCTCGCGGGTGATCAGCCCCCGCGCCCGGACCTGGCGGCGCAGCGATTTCCAATGCATGACAAAGGCCGCCTTGCCGGCCCCGTCCAGCTCGCGGGCCTTGGCGCTTTCGTAGTTGGTGTAGAAGACAAAGGCGTCGTCCTCGACTTCCTTCAGCAACACCATCCGCGCATTGGGCAGGCCGTCGTCGTCGACGGTGGCCAGCGCGATGGCATTGGGGTCGTTGAGTTCCTCGGTTTCGGCCTCGGCCATCCACCGGCGCACGATGTCGAATGGCTGATCTCCGGCAAAGATGCCCTCGCGATCGCTCATGGTCCCGCCCTTTCCTGGCTGTGTTCGGGGTTTCCCGGGCCATAGCTAGCGCCTTGCAGGGCCGCAACCAATCGCATAAAGGTCGGGCCCAATCCAAACGAACGGTGGAGATCTGGCGATGGCGAATGGTCTGATGGCGGGCAAGCGCGGACTGATCATGGGACTTGCCAACGACAAGTCCATCGCATGGGGCATTGCGCGTGCCTGTGCCGATGCGGGGGCCGAGCTGGCCTTTTCCTATCAGGGCGACGCGCTGAAGAAGCGGGTCGATCCGCTGGCCGCCCAGCTGGGCTCGGACATCGTGCTGCCCTGCGACGTGTCGGATGCCGACAGCATTGACGGGCTGTTCGACGCGCTGGGACAAAAATGGGACGGGCTGGATTTTGTGGTCCATGCCATTGCCTTTTCCGACAAGAACGAGCTGCGCGGGCGGTACCTGGACACCACGCGCCAGAACTTCCTGACCTCGATGGACATTTCGGTCTATTCCTTCACGGCGGTCATGCAGCGGGCCGAAAAGATGATGTCGCCCGGCGGCAGCGCCCTGACGCTGACCTATTACGGCGCCGAAAAGGTCATGCCGCATTACAACATGATGGGCGTGGCCAAGGCCGCGCTGGAAGCATCGGTGCGCTATCTCGCCGAGGATCTGGGCAAGGACGGCATCCGGGTCAACGCGATCTCGGCCGGCACGATCAAGACCCTGGCGGCTTCGGGCATCGGTGATTTCCGCTACATCCTGAAATGGAACGAGCTGAACGCGCCGCTGCGGCGCAACGTGTCGACCGAAGATGTCGGCGGCTCGGCGCTCTACCTGCTGTCCGATCTGGGCGGCGGCGTGACGGGCGAGGTGCTGCACGTGGATGCGGGCTATCACATCGTCGGCATGAAGGCCGTCGACGCGCCCGATATCGCCAAGAACTGACGCAAGATCAGAGCCAGAGCCCGAGGAGGCCCGCGATGAACGACCGCCTGCCACACGAGAAGGGGTTCCACATTTCCTGGGACCAGATCCATCGCGACAGCCGGGCGCTGGCCTGGCGCCTGGACGGCCACGGGCCCGACGACGGCAACTGGCGGGCGGTGGTGGCCATCACCCGGGGCGGCATGGCCCCGGCGATGATCGTGGCACGCGAGCTCGACATCCGCACGATCGACACGATTTCGATCAAGTCCTACGATTACCAGCAGCAGGCCGAGACCAAGGTGCTGAAGATGCCCGAGCCGTCGCTGATGGGCGATGGCACCGGCATCCTGATCATCGACGACCTGGTCGACACGGGCAAGACGCTGGACGTGGTGCGCGGGATGTATCCCAAGGCCCATTTCGCCACGGTCTATGCCAAGCCCAAGGGCCGGCCGATGGTCGATACCTTCATCACCGAGGTCAGCCAGGACACCTGGATCTTCTTCCCCTGGGACATGGCCCTGCAATACGTGGAACCCTATCGCGGCCACGACTGAAACCTGCGCCCCCGGGCGCGGTCAGTGTCGGGTATTTAGCCCAAGAAGAAGACAGGGCGTCGGGAAAAGCCGGCCACGGGCGCGCGCTTGACCTGTTGGCGCTTTCCATTCTTCTTCTTGGTCCAAATACCGTTCACCAGCATCACCACCGGGACCTCCGTTTCAGAAAAATGCCCAGCCGCACCCAAACCACCTTTGCCCCGCCCGTCATGGCCGCCTCGCGCTGGCTCGAGGGCGTGACCTTTTCGGCCGACCGGCCGCTGATCAACGTCTGCCAGGCCGCGCCGGTCGATCCGCCGCCGATGCCCATGCGCGAAGCCATCGCCGAAGCCGTTCTGCACAATGACGCCGCCCATCTCTATGGCCCCGACCTGGGCCTGCCCGAGCTGCGCGCCGAGCTGGCCGGCAAGTGGAGCCGGGCCTATGGCGGCGCCGTGGCCCCGGCCCAGGTGGCCATCACCTCGGGCTGCAACCAGGCCTTTGCCGGGGCGATCATGGCGCTGTGTGCCGAAGGCGACGAGGTCATCCTGCCCAGCCCCTGGTATTTCAATCACCACATGTGGCTGGACATGTGCGGCCTGCGCACCGTGGCCCTGCCCACCGGCCCCGACATGCTGCCCGATCCGGCCGAGGCCGCCGCGCTGATCACCCCGCGCACCCGGGCCATTGCCATCGCCAGCCCCAACAACCCCGCCGGGGTCGAATACCCGCCCGAGCTGCTGCGGGCCCTGTTCGAGATCTGCCGCGAGAACCGCATCAAGCTGATCCTCGACGAGACCTACCGCGATTTCCACGCCGCCCCCGGCGCGCCGCATGACCTCTTCACCGATCCCGACTGGCACGACACGCTGATCCAGCTCTATTCCTTCTCCAAGGCCTATCGCCTGACCGGCCACCGGGTCGGCGCGATGACCGCTGCGACCGCTGTCCTGGCCGAAGTCGAGAAATTCATCGACAGCGTCACCATCTGCCCCAACCAGGTCGGCCAGATCGCCGCGCTCTGGGGGCTGCGCAACCTCGACCAGTGGCTGGCCGGCGAGCGGGCCGAGATCCTCGACCGGCGGGCGGCCATCCTGGATGGCCTGCCGGCGATTGCCGGGCGGGGATGGGAGCTCTTGGGCCTGGGCGCCTATTTCGCCTATTTCCGCCATCCCTTCGACATGCCGGCCGACCAGCTGGCGCCCTGGCTGGTACGCGAACATGGCGTGCTCTTGCTGCCCGCGACGATGTTCCGGGCCGAGGGCGATCCGCGCGGCCAGCGCGAATTGCGCGTGGCCTTCGCCAATCTCGACCGGGCCGGCATCGGCCGGCTCTACGACCGGCTGGGTGACATTCCGGCCTGACCGACCGTCCTTGCGGGGCGGCCCGGGCGACGGGCCGCTCACGCCAGGATGACGGTCCCGTCACCGCGATCCCCGCGAGACGGCTTGTTCCCGCCGCCTGCCCCGCGTATGGAGTCGCGCGATAACGCAAGAACCGGCGGGGAGCACCGACATGGCCAAGGGCGACAACAAGATCAGCAAGATGGCCGTCTGGGTTCTGATGGCGCTGCTCATCGTGGGCCTGGCGGGCTTTGGCGCGACCAACCTGACGGGCACGGTGCGCACGGTCGGCAAGGTCGGCAGCGAACAGATCAGCGTCGATGAATTCGCCCGCGAGATGCAGCAGGAAATGCGCGCCGCCGGGGCCCAGATCGGTCAGCCGATGACCATGGAACTGGCCCGCTCCATCGGGCTGGACCAGCAGGTGCTGTCGCGCCTGGTGATGATCGGCGCGCTGGATGGCGAGGCCAAGGAAATGGGCCTGTCGATCGGCGACGAGACCCTGCGCCAGGAAATCACCGGCATTTCGGCCTTCCAGGGCCCGGGCGGGTCGTTCGACCGCGAGACCTATCGCCTGGCGCTGGACGGCATCGGCATGAGCGAGAACGAATTCGAGGCCGACCTGCGCGACGAGGCCGGGCGCACGCTGTTGCAGGGCGCCGTGGTGGCCGGGGTATCTATGCCCGCCGAGATGACCGATGCCATCGTGAACTTTGTCGGCGCGCGGCGCGATTTCACCTGGGCGCCGCTGACCGAGGCCGACCTGGACGAGCCGCTGGCCGATCCGACGCCCGAGGCGCTGCAGGCCTTCTACGACGACAATCCCGAGATGTTCCGCCTGCCCGAGAGCAAGGCGATCACCTATGTCCTGCTGTCGCCCGAGATGATCCTCGACACTGTCGAGATCGACGAGGCCGCCCTGCGCACGCTCTACGACGAGCGGGCCGACCAGTACGACGTGCCCGAACGGCGGCTGGTCGAACGGCTGGTCTTTCCGACCGAAGAGGCCGCGGGCGAGGCAATGGCCCAGCTGGAAGTCGGAGGCACGACCTTTGAACAGCTGGTGTCCGACCGGGGCCTGGCGCTGCTCGATGTCGACCTGGGCGATCTGACCCGCGACGAGCTGGACGCGGCCGGAGACGCGGTCTTCGAGGCCGAGTTCGGCCAGGTGGTCGGCCCCCTGCCCTCGGCGCTCGGGCCGGCGCTGTTCCGGGTCAACGGCGTGGTCGCCGCCCGTCACACGACCTTTGAAGAGGCCGAACCCGAGCTGCGCGACGAGCTGGCCGGCGACCGGGCGCGGCGGGTGATCGAACAGCAATCCGAGGATATCAACGACCTGCTGGCCGGTGGCGCGACGCTGGAAGAGCTGGCCGAGACGACCGACATGGAACTGGGCCAGATCGAGTGGGCCGAGGGTGTCGAGACCGGCGTGGCCGCCTACGAGGGCTTCCGCGAGGCCGCCGCCGCGCTGACCGCCGACGATTTCCCCGAGGCGGTCTTCCTGGACGACGGCTCGATCGTGGCCATGCGCCTGGACGAGACCCTGCCCGAGCGGCCCGAGCCCTTTGACGCGGCCATCGACACCGTGACCGAGGCCTGGACCGCCGCCGAGCTGGAAAGCCGGCTGACCGGCCAGGCCGACGGCCTGCTGGCCGCGCTTGCCGATGGCGGCGATTTCGCCGACCAGGGCCTGGCACCGCGCAGCGAGAGCGGGCTGACCCGGTCGGATTTCGTGGCCGGCGCGCCGTTCACGCTGATGACCGAGGTCTTCCAGATGGACGAGGGCGAGGTGCGCGTGGTGTCGGGCCCGGCCGGCGTGGTGCTGGTGCGGCTGGATGCGGCGCTGCCCCCGGCCGAGGATGGCCAGGTGGCCCAGCTGCGCTCGCAGCTGTCCGGCCAGCTGGACCAGCAGCTGTCCAACGCGCTGTTCCAGGCCTTTTCCTACGATGCGCAGGTGCGGGCCAATCCGCAGGTCGACCAGAACGCGGTGAACGCCGTGCTGAACAGCTTCCAGTAAGGGCCGGCCGATGCAGTTGATCCCGGAATTCGACGCGTTCGCCACGGCCTACGAGGCGGGCGAGAACCAGGTGGTCTATGCACGGCTGGCCGCCGATCTCGACACGCCGGTGTCGCTGATGCTGAAACTGGCGGGGGCGTCGGAAAACGCCTTCATGCTGGAATCGGTGACCGGCGGCGAGGTGCGCGGGCGCTATTCCATCGTGGGCATGAAGCCCGACCTGATCTGGACCTGCCGGGGCGAGACCAGCGAGATCAACCGCCATGCGCGGTTCGATCCGGCCGGCTTCGTGGCGCAGGACGGCAACCCGCTGGACAACCTGCGGGCGCTGATCGGCGAAAGCCGCATCGCCCTGCCCGAGGATCTGCCGCAGGCCGCGGCCGGGCTGTTCGGCTACCTGGGCTATGACACGGTGCGGCTGGTCGAACACCTGCCCGACGTGCCGCGCGATCCGCTGGGCCTGCCCGATGCGGTGATGCTGCGCCCGTCGGTCGTGGCCGTGCTGGACGGGGTCAAGGGCGAGGTCATCGTGGTGGCCCCGGCCTGGGTGTCGGACGGGCTGTCGGCCCGGGCGGCCTATGCCCAGGCGGCCGAGCGGGTGATGGACGCGATCCGCGACCTCGACCGGGCCCTGCCCGGCGACAGCCGCGAGATGGGCGAGGCCGATGTCGAAGCCGCGCCGGTGTCGAATTTCACCGAAGCCGGGTACAAGGCGGCGGTGGAGAAGGCCAAGGATTACATCCGGGCCGGTGACATCTTTCAGGTGGTGCCGTCGCAACGCTGGGCCCAGCCGTTCCGGCTGCCGCCGTTTGCGCTCTATCGCAGCCTGCGGCGGACGAACCCGTCGCCCTTCATGTTCTATTTCAACTTCGGCGGCTTCCAGGTCATCGGGGCAAGCCCCGAGATCCTGGTGCGGGTCTTCGGGCGCGAAGTGACGATCCGGCCGATCGCCGGAACCCGGCCGCGCGGGGCGACACCCGACGAGGACCGCGCGCTTGAGGCCGATCTGCTGGCCGACAAGAAAGAGCTGGCCGAGCACCTGATGCTGCTGGACCTAGGCCGCAACGACGTCGGGCGCGTGGCCAAGATCGGCACGGTGCGGCCGACCGAGAAATTCATCATCGAGCGCTATTCCCACGTGATGCATATCGTGTCGAACGTTGTGGGCGAGCTGGATGCCGACAAGGACGCGGTGGATGCGTTCTTTGCCGGGATGCCGGCGGGCACGGTGTCGGGCGCGCCCAAGGTGCGGGCGATGGAGATCATCGACGAGCTGGAGCCCGAGAAGCGCGGGGTCTATGGCGGGGGCGTGGGCTATTTCAGCGCCGGCGGCGACATGGACATGTGCATCGCGCTGCGCACGGCCGTGGTGAAGGACGAGACGCTGTACATCCAGGCCGGCGGCGGGATCGTCTATGACAGCGATCCGCAGGCCGAGTTCGAGGAAACCGTACACAAGTCGAACGCCATCCGGCGGGCGGCGGCGGATGCCGGGCGGTTCGACCGGGGCAACCGCTGATCAGCGTGGTCCGGGCGGTCTGAAGGGGGTCGTGAAGGTCTGAGCGGTGTGCCGTGTCGGCCCGTCGCGTGATGGCCGGGTCCCACTGCAGATGCATTGGCCCGACGCCCGCTGCCCCGGGGTACACCATTTTGCCCCCAGCAACGGGGACCACCGACCTGCCAGCCCTGACAACGGCCTGCCCCGGCAGGTCGCGCATCACCTCGGCGGGACGGCTTGTCGCCCGTTACCGGGACGACGCGCGGTCAGGCCCCAAGGCCTTGCTCATTGTGATCGAGGTCGGCCGGTCATAGCCCGCATGGGCCGTGCGCCCGGTTTCGACAAAGCCCAGCCGGGCGAAGGTGGCGTGGTTCTCGACCAGTTCGACGCGGGTCTGAAGTTCGAGCCTGCCACGGCCCAGGGCGCGGGCCCGGGCGGCGGCGTGATCGACCAGCATCCGGGCCAGCCCCTGCCCGCGCGCCGATTGCGCCACGGCCAGCTTGCCGAGATAGAGCGCATCGGGCCGAAGCTGCAGGATCACGCAAGCCAGCGGGGGATTGCCGATCGCCCAGATTTCGCCGCTTTGCGCGGCGGCCGACAGATCGTCAGTGCTCAGCCGCAGCATCGACGAGGGCGGATCGATTCGCCCGTCCATGTAGGCAAAGCTGTCGCGGATCAGCTCCAGGACCGGGCCCAGGGCCGGATCGCCGGGGCCAAGCCGGTGCGGTTTGCGGGTCTGTTTCATGGGATGCCCACCCCTTGGATACTGTCGGGCGGGCGGCGCGCACCAACCCAACAAATGGCCCACACCACAGGCCCCACCCCCGGCCTAACGCCGGCATGCGCCGGGCAACAGCCCCCATGGCACGCACGAAGCCTCGGCCTGCCGCAAGGCAGGCACATCTCACCGGCAAAGCCCGCACGGCCCAAGTCGACGGATCAGGCGATCCGCCGGGCCGCGGCCGTCACGGCCGGCAACATCAAGGTCCGGGCCTTTTCCCGCCGGCCCCATTTCCGGCGGGGAAAGCGCCTTAGACCAGGTGTTCGATCCGCGAGGAAATCCGGGACATCATCGACATGAATTCGCCCTGCTCGCCGCCGTCCAGGGCGCCCAGCATGGCCGAAATGTTCAATATGTCCTGGTTAAGGATCGAGTTGTACATGTTCCAGCCGGCTTCCGTCAGCATCAGCTTGGTCGCCCGGGCATCGCTTTCGTCGGTCGCCCGTTCGATCAGCCGCGCCGCTTCCATGCGATCGATCACGCCTGTCATCGTGGTCGGCGCGATCTCCAGGAACTTGCCGATCTCGCCCGCGCGTGCGGCCTTGTGTTCGGCGAGGTACCCCAGCGTGTGGAAATCATGTGGCGAATAGCGTGCGTTCCGCCCCCCGACAGGGAAGCGGCGTTCGCTTATCAGGAATACACGGTGGATCCGCATGAAGCTCTGCCGGAGCTGGAGCATCTGGTCTTCGTTCAATTCAAAGTCGTTCATCGCAGTCTCAAAAAGGTCACCGGCAACTGCCGGAGGGCACGAAATGGTCTTGTGGTAACACTTTCCAACCCCCCGGGTGGCGGGAGGCCTCACTTTTTACACCCACATTGTCACTCAGTGCACTTTTGACAGAACTGCGGTCACGGGCGCAAGTGCTACGCGACTTGCCCGATCCTGTAATCCCCATAGTAGAAGCGCGGACACAGTATCTGGCTGCACTCTGCCCAACATTAGGACAGAGCCCTGCTGGCCGGCGCGAAAGGCCGCCTGGTCGAGGAACCGGCGCATGACGGTCGGGGTCTGGCCGGCGCCGTCGAAATCGCGGAAGACGATGGCCGTGGGCACGCCTTCGCGGGCGGCCAGCTTGGGCACGGTGTTCAGGCCATTGTCCTGGGTGACCAGCCCGTGGCCGGTCTGGGCGAGGATGCCGGTGACCTGGTCCGACAGCGGGCGATTGCCCTGGATGCCGGTGCCGGTGCCTTCCAGCACGCCGACCACCTCGTCCAGCGTGGCCAGCCCGGCGGCCAGAGAGACCTCGGCATCACTGGGCAGCGCGGCGGCGGGCAGATCGACCAGGGCCATGACCTCGAACCCGGCGGCGCGATGGGCGCGCATGCGCGCGGCGGCGCCCGGCTGGGTGGGGTCGATGGCAAAGGTCAGCGGATAGGGGAAATCGGCCAGGGCCTCGGCGCCGACGGCATCGGGGCCGTCGATCAGGACAATGGCCATCAGGGGCTTGTCCTCTGGGTTGGCGAAAGGCGCGGCGAAGGCCTCGACCGGGGGGATGGCAGAGGGGGCTGGATCGGGTTCGGGCGTTGCAGGGGCGTCGTCGCCGCCGATGACCGGCAGGCGGGGGCTGGCATTGGGGGCCAGGGTGCCGATGGTGGTGTCGGTGTCGCCCGGCACGTCGGCGCGGTCTTCGGGCGGTGTTGCGCCGGGCGTGGTGCCGGGGCTCTCTTCGGTGATCTGGGGCAAGGCGGCCAGGCGGGGTTCGTCCCCGGGCGCGTCGGTCGCGACGGGTTCGGTCGCATCGGTCACGGGAGCGACAGAGGTATCATCGGTGACGGGCGCAACCGGGGTCTCACCGGCCGCCGGGGCGGCGGGTGGCGTGGCGGCGACGACCGGGGCGGTGGCTGAGGCCTCGGGCGCAACCGGGCTTGCGGTCACGTCGGACCGGGGCTCATCGGCCAGGGCCTCATCAATACGGGCCTCATCGGACCGGGACTCATCCGTCTGGCCATCATTCCCGGCCGCAAATGCAGCGGCCGCCCCGTCGGCTGCGGGCGCAGTGTCCTGCACGGTGACCGGCGCGGCAGGCGTGGTATCGGCCCGGGCCGCCTGCCCGGCCGGCGCCGGCGCGGCGATGGGCCCGGCCGGGGCGGCGGCGGGGCTGGCATCGGGCCGGCTGATCACCTCGGGCGCGTCATCCGCCCCGGGGGCCGCGCCAAAGGCCGCGCTGTCGCCGACATCGGGCGTGACCGGCTGGGCCGGCTGGGTCGACACGGCCAGGTCGGTTTCATCCATGGGCGTGGCAGGCGCGTCACCGGGCGCAAAGGATGCCGCCGGGGCCTGCTCGGGCGCGGCCGGCGCCTCGGCGGCCTCGGGCGGCTGGGCCGGCGCGTCGAGCGGGCCGGTGTCATCGGCAACCTCGGGCAAGGCCGCGGGCGCGGTATCGGCCCCGGCCATCTGGCCCAGCGTGTCGCTGTCATCGCCGGCCACGGCCGGCGCGGCGGGCGGGCGTTCGACCAGGTCGGAATCGCGCCCCGCCCCGTCCGCCAGCCCGGTGGCGCCTGCCCCGGCCGGCGCAGCCGGTCCGGCCACGTCGGCCGGCGCCTGGCTGGACGTCTCTGGCGCGCGGGGCAGCGGCGCTGCCAGCGACAGGATCACAAGGCCGGTGCCGGCTGCTGCCGTGCCCCATGCCAGACCACCAATATATCCGCGTGCCAACTGCCCTAGCCCCCGTCCGTCCCGTCTGTATCCCGGACCCGAAGCTGCGCCCGGTGCCCGATCCGGCCCCCGGGGGCCGGTAAATGCCTGCCCGGGGCTTTCCCCGGATGTCGTGCCGCCCCTGCGCGCCGGCGGCACGGCCCCGTGGCCCGGTGCCACCGCCGCCCCACCAGCGGACCGGCCCGCGCGCACAAGGCCCCTGCGGCCGGCGACTCCCGGCCTGCCCTTGACGCCGACCTTCATCCCTGACCATCTATGCCGCAACCACATTATCGCGAGCGGGGGTGCGGGCTCCAGCCCCCGCGTAAGGGATTGCGCCATGCTGCTGCTGATCGACAACTATGACAGTTTCACCTACAACCTCGTCCATTACCTGGGCGAGCTGGGCACCGAGATCGTCGTGCGGCGGAACGATGCGCTGAACGTCCAGGAGGCCATGGCGATGAACCCCGCCGGCATCCTGCTGTCGCCCGGCCCCTGCACACCCGATGACGCCGGCATCTGCCTGGCCATGGTCGAGGCCGCGGCCGAAACCGGCACGCCGCTGATGGGCGTCTGCCTGGGGCACCAGTCGATCGGCCAGGCCTTTGGCGGCAAGGTCGTGCGCTGTCATGAAATCGTGCACGGCAAGATGGGCACCATCCGGCACGAGGGCAAAGGCGTGTTCAAGGGCCTGCCCGCGCCCTTCGAAGCCACGCGCTATCATTCCCTGGTCGTCGAACGTGCCAGCCTGCCCGAGGCGCTGGAGGTCACGGCCGAGCTGGACGATGGCACGATCATGGGGCTGAGCCATCGGACCCTGCCGATCCACGGGGTCCAGTTCCACCCCGAGAGCATCGCATCCGAACACGGCCATGCGCTGCTGAAGAATTTCCTGAACGACATGAAAGTACCGGCATGAGCGACGCGATGAAACCGCTGATCGGGGCGGCGGCCGACCGACCGCTGACCCGCGACGAGGCCGAAAGCGCCTTTCGCCAGCTGTTCGAGGGTGAAGCCACGCCCAGCCAGATCGGCGGCCTGCTGATGGCCCTGCGCACGCGGGGCGAAACGGTCGAGGAATATGCCGCCGCCGCCGCGGTGATGCGGTCGAAATGCAACCCGGTGAAGGCGCCGGCGGGCGCCATCGACATCGTCGGCACCGGGGGCGACGGCAAGGGCACGCTGAACATTTCGACCGCCACGGCCTTTGTCGTGGCCGGCGCGGGCGTGACCGTGGCCAAGCACGGCAACCGCAACCTGTCGTCCAAGTCCGGCGCGGCCGATGCCCTGGGCGAGATGGGCATCAATGTCATGGTCGGACCGGCCATCGTCGAACGGGCGCTGGACGAGGCGGGCATCGGCTTCATGATGGCGCCGCTGCACCATCCGGCCATCGCCCATGTCATGCCCACCCGGCAAGAGCTGGGCACGCGGACGATCTTCAACATCCTCGGGCCGCTGACCAACCCGGCCGGCGTGACGCGCCAGCTGACAGGGGCCTTTTCCCGCGAGCTGATCCGGCCCATGGCCGAGACGCTGTTGCAGCTGGGATCGGAAAAGGCCTGGCTGGTGCATGGGTCCGACGGCACGGATGAACTCACGATCACCGGGGTGTCCTGGGTCTCGGCGCTGGAAGACGGCGCGGTGACCGACCGCGAGCTGCATCCCGAAGAGGCCGGCCTGCCGGTGCATCCGTTCGAGGCCATCGTCGGTGGCACGCCGGCCGAGAATGCCGCGGCGATGAAGGCCCTGCTGGCCGGCGAACCCTCGGCCTATCGCGATGCCGTGCTGCTGAATTCCGCCGCCGCGCTGGTGGTGGCCGACGTGGCCGCCGACCTGCGCGAAGGCGCGGCCATGGCCGCCCGGTCGATCGACAGCGGCGCCGCGCGGGGCAAGATCGCGGCGCTGGCCCGGCTGACCCAGGAGGCCGGCTGATGCTGGACATCGCCCGGCCCGAGGGCTGGGCCGACCTGGACTTTTTTGCCAGCGACTGGCCGATGATCCGGTCCGCGCTGGCCGCCGAGACGCGCACCATCCTGCCGCCCCGGGCCCAGGTCTTTGCCGCGCTGGATCTCTGCCCGCCCGAGGCCACCCGCGTGGTGATCCTGGGCCAGGATCCCTATCCGACGCCCGGCCATGCCCATGGGCTTGCCTTTTCGGCCGAACCCGACGTGCGGCCCCTGCCCCGGTCGCTGAGCAATATCTACAAGGAAATGCAGGCCGACCTGGGCGCCTGCCCGCCCGATGCCGACCTGCGGTTCTGGGCGCGCCAGGGCGTTCTGCTGCTGAACACCGTGCTGACCGTGCCCGCCGGCGAGGCCCATGGCCACAAGGACCTGGGCTGGCAACGGCTGACCGGCGAGGTGCTGGCCCGGCTGCTGGCCGATCCGGCCCGGCCGCGGGCCTTCCTGCTCTGGGGCAAGCCGGCCCAGAAGCTGGGCCGCGACGTGGCCGCCCCGCATCTGCGCATCGACAGCGCCCATCCCTCGCCCCTGTCCGCCCGGCGCGGGTTCTTCGGATCCCGCCCCTTCTCGCGCACCAATGAATGGCTGACCGCCCAGGGTCACGCCCCCATCAACTGGACCACCCCGGAGGCCCCATGACAGAGACCATCCTGGACCGCATCAAGGCCTACAAGCTCGAAGAGATCGCCGCCGACAAGGCGGCCAAGCCGCTGGAAGAGCTTGAGGCCGAGGCCCGCAATTCGGCCCATCCCCGGCCTTTCGCCGAAGCGCTGATCAAGGCCAGCCGCGACGGCTATGGGCTGATCGCCGAGATCAAGAAGGCCAGCCCGTCCAAGGGGCTGATCCGCGAGGATTTCGATCCGGCCACCCTGGCCCGGGCCTATGAGACCGGCGGGGCGACCTGCCTGTCGGTGCTGACCGACACGCCCAGCTTCCAGGGCGCCAAGGAATACATCGGCCAGGTCCGCGCGGCGGTCGACCTGCCGATCCTGCGCAAGGAATTCGTCTACGATCCCTACCAGGTGATCGAAGCCCGCGTGCTGGGCGCCGATTGCATCCTGATCATCATGGCCAGCGTGTCCGACACCCAGGCCCGCGAACTGGCCGACACGGCCCGCGAATGGGGCCTGGATATCCTCGTCGAGGTGCACAACCGCGAAGAGCTGGAACGGGCGATCCCGCTGGAAGCGCCCATGCTGGGGATCAACAACCGCGATCTCAACACCTTCGAAACCACGCTGGACACCACGCGCAAATTGTCGAAATTCGCGCCGACGGACAGCCTGCTGGTGTCGGAAAGCGGCCTGTCCACGCCCGAGGACCTGGCCGACCTGGCCCGCTACGGCGCCCGGTCCTTCCTGATCGGCGAGGCGCTGATGCGCCAGGACGACGTGACCGCGGCCACCATTGCCCTGCTGGCCGATCCGCTGACCGCCGGGGGCCGCTGATGCTGACCCATTTCGACGGCAAGGGCGATGCCCACATGGTCGATGTCACGGACAAGCCCGTGACCGATCGCATCGCCGTGGCCGCGGGCTGGGTGCGGATGCGCCCCGACACCCTGGCGCTGATTGCCGAGGGCACGGCCAGGAAGGGCGACGTGCTGGGCGTGGCCCGGCTGGCCGGCATCATGGGCACCAAGCGCACGGCCGACCTGATCCCGCTGTGCCACCCGCTGCCGGTGACCAAGGTGGCCGTCGACCTCTCCGTCGATCCCGACCTGCCGGGCGTGCGCATCGAGGCCACGGTGCGCACCACCGGCCAGACCGGCGTGGAAATGGAAGCCCTGACCGCCGTGTCCACCGCGGCGCTGACGGTCTATGACATGGTCAAGGCGGCCGACAAGGGCATGGAAATCGGCGGCATCCACGTGCGCCTGAAGGACGGCGGCAAGTCCGGCCGCTACGAGGCGCCATGAGCGGGCCGGCAACGGGCATGATCGCCGTGGCCGAGGCGCTGGACAAGCTCTTTGCCCTGGTCGACCCGCTGGACACCGAAACCATCGACCTGGCCCGGGCCGGCGGCCGCGTGCTGGCCGCCCCGGTCGAGGCCCGGCGCGATCAGCCGCCCTTTGCGGCCTCGGCCATGGATGGCTATGCGCTGAAATCCGTCGAGGCCATGCGCGATGCGCAATTCCTGGTGGTCGGTGAATCCGTGGCCGGGCGGCGCTATGACGGCAGGGTCGGGCCCGGCCAGGCCGTGCGCATCTTTACCGGCGCGCCGGTGCCCGAAGGCGCCGACCGGGTGGTCATCCAGGAAGACGTGCGCCGCGACGGAAAGCTGATCTCGCTGCTGGAAGAGCCCGAGGACAGCCTGAACATCCGCCCCGCCGGCACCGATTTCACCGCCGGCACGCAGGTCGACGCGCCGCGCCGGCTGGGCCCGATGGACGTGGCCCTGCTGGCCGCGATGAACATCGGCCGGGTCACCGTCACGCGCAGGCCCCGAGTCGCGCTGATCTCGACCGGCGACGAGCTGGTCCTGCCCGGCGAAGATCCCGGCCCCGACCAGATCATCGCGTCCAACACATTCGGGCTGAAGGTCATGCTCGAGGCCGCCGGGGCCGAGGTGCACCTGCTGCCCATCGCCCGCGACACCACGGCCTCGCTCACCACGGCCTTCGACCTGGCCCGGGGCGCCGACCTCGTGGTGACGATCGGCGGCGCGTCTGTGGGCGATTACGACCTGGTCGGCGACGTGGCCGCCCAGCTGGGCATGAACCAGAGCTTCTACAAGGTGGCCATGCGCCCGGGCAAACCGCTGATGGCCGGGCGCATCGACGGCGCGGCCATGGTCGGCCTGCCGGGCAACCCGGTCTCGGCACTGGTCTGCGGCGAGGTCTTCCTGCGGCCGATGATCGACGGCTTCCTGGGCCTGGGCAAGGCCCCGGCCCCGCGCCGCCAGGCCGTGCTGAGCCAGCCGCTTGGCCCCAACGGCCCGCGCGAACATTACATGCGCGCCACGCTCGGCCCCGAGGGCATCCAGGCCTTCGACCGCCAGGACAGCGGTCTGCTCAGCGTGCTGACCCGGGCCAATGCGCTGCTGGTCCGCCCACCGCGCGACGCCGCGCGCGAGATCGGCGAGACGGTCGATTACCTGCCGCTCTGACAGGTATCCCTGCGGCGGCCGGGCAAAACGCCGCAGGGCAGATGCCGGAGGGGAAGGCTGTTGACACAAAACGGGAACATGCGTAGAACATATGTAAACGCAAGGTCCTGAAGGAGCGGCGCATGCTCACCAAGAAGCAGTTGGATTTGCTGGATTTCATCAACAAGCGGGTGCAGCGCGACGGCGTGCCCCCCAGTTTCGACGAAATGAAGGAAGCGCTGGATCTGCGATCGAAATCCGGCATTCACCGGCTGATCACGGCGCTCGAAGAGCGGGGCTTTATCCGCCGCCTGCCGCACCGGGCCCGGGCGCTGGAAATCCTCAAGCTGCCCGAAAGCCTGGGCGGCGCGCCGACCACGGGGTTCCATCCCCGGGTGATCGACGGCGACCAGGGCGAAAGCCACGTGGCGGCCAATGTCGAGCCGGCGGCCTTTGCCGCGGTCGAACTGCCGGTGATGGGCCGCATCGCCGCCGGTGTGCCGATCGAGGCGATCAGCCATGCCTCGCACCAGATCGCAGTGCCGGGCACGATGCTGTCTCAGGGCGAGCATTACGCACTTGAGGTCAAAGGCGATTCGATGATCGGCGTGGGCATCAACGACGGTGACATCGTGGTGATCCGCGAAACCTCGACGGCCGACAACGGGGATATCGTCGTGGCGCTGGTCGAGGATCACGAGGCCACGCTGAAGCGCTATATCCGCAAGGGCAATGCCATCGCGCTGGAGGCCGCCAACCCGGCCTATGAAACCCGTGTCTTCCCCGAGGACCAGGTCAAGGTGCAGGGCCGCCTGGTCGGGCTGATCCGCTCCTACTGATCAATTCCTGCGGATCCGCTCGGGTTGATTGCTCCCTTCTGACCCGTTCAGACTGGTCCGCTCGGTTGATCGCACCCATCTGGCCCGCTTCTGCTGATCCGTTAGCGCTGATCACCACCGTCTGGTCTGCCCTGCTAGTACGCTCAGGTTGATCACCCCCTGCTGATCCGCACCTGCGGGTCCAGTCGGGTTGATCACCACCGTCGGATCCACTCCTGCTGATCCGTTCGTGCTGATCACGACCCCTTCTCACCTGATCCTGCTGATCCCCATCTCCAAGCCACTTCACCGGCCGAGGTTCGGTGGAGTGCTCTTCCCGGGTTTGCGGTCGGGACATTCGTTCTCGCTGTTCAGCGTTTCATTGAAACGCCCCTGGCCACAGTCGCGGTGATGCCCCGTTCCACAGCCTGTGACCGGAAAGCTCCTGCGCGGTGACGATGCGCAGCCCCTTTGGCCCGGGGATGACCGCAAGGCTGCCGGTGTCGCGCAGACGCCGGGCGTCGTAGATCTCGCATCCCTGCGCGTTGTGGGCCGATGACTTCCCCGTCGCGATAGCTTCCTGCGACGTCTCTCCCCTCGTGCCGCTACTCCTTGACCTCAGTCCGCCTGTGCCGCTCTTCTGCGATGTTTCTCCCCTCGCGCCGCCACTACTTGCTCCCACTTCGCCCGTGCCGCTCTTCTGCGCCGTCACCCCACTCGCCCCGCTATTTGACGCCACCCCACTTTCCTCGACTTGCAACGTGGCCCCCGTCCACAACGCCGACCCGATCCCATTGCCCGTTTGCGCCGCTCCCCCTTCCGCATTGCCCGTCCCCGCCGTCTTGCCCGCCAGCACCGACAACGGCTCGGTCGAAATCACCAGGTCGCCCGCCTTGCAGCCACCGAATTGCCGCGCCGCGCGTTTGCCCGCCACATGGATCAGGGTCCCGCCCTCCAGCCCGATCCGCCGGATCAGTGCCGCCGGGTCGTCATCGGCCGGCCAGCGCGCCGCCGCCTGGGACTGGTCGGCCAAGTCGCCATCGTTCTCCAGCCAGATCCCCGCCACGAAGCCCGCCCCGCGCGGCCGGCTGAGCGCCCGGCCGCCTTCGGTCATCACCCCGACCAGCCCGCCGGTATCAGCGACCAGCACCGCCGGCCGCCCGGCGTCGGACCAGACCATCAGCGCCACGACCATCACCGGCACCCCGGCCCATCGCGCACGCCCCTGCCACAGGATGACCCACAGCGCCCCGAGGCTCAGCATCGGCAGCACCGCCGGCCCCGGGGCCACGACCGGCCGGCGCGCACCCTGCCAGGAGGACACCTCTCCGGCCACGGCCAGGATCCAGTCCAGCCCCAGCCCCATCACCTGCAATGCCGGCCCTTCCAACCCCAGCGGCGCCAGGATGGCCGCGACCACTGCCGCCGGCACGACGATCGTGCCCATCACCGGCACCGACACCAGGTTGGCCACCAACCCATAGGGCGCCAGAGCGTTGAAATGCGCCGCCGCCACCGGCGCGGTGGCCAGCCCGGCCACGGCCGAGGACAGCACCACGCCCATCACCGGTCGTGCCCAGCCCGGCAACAGCCGGCTTTCCAACCCGCGCAGGCCCGTGAACACCGCCACCAGCGCCGTCGTCGCGGCAAAGGACATCTGGAATCCCGGGGACAACAGCGCCTCGGGCCGCAATGCCAGGACGATCAGCGCGGCCAGCGCCACCGCCCGCAAGGACAGCGCGCGCCGGTCGAACAGCACCGCGACCAGCGCCACGGCAACCATGATGAAGGCCCGTTCGGTGGCCACGTTGCCCCCCGACAGCGCCAGGTAGACCGCCGCCGCGGCCAGCGCGCCAAGTGCGGCCATCTTGCGGATCGGCCAGCGCAACGCCAGTCGCGGCACCAGCGCCAGGGCCAGGCGCAGCCCGGAAAACACCACCCCCGCCAGCAGCCCCATGTGCAGCCCCGAGATCGCCAGCAGATGGGCCAGGTTGGACGCCCGCAACGCCTCCAGCGCGGCCTGCCCGATGCCCGACCGATCGCCGGTGGTGACCGCCGCGGCAAAGCCGCCGGTCTCGCCCGGCAGCCGGGCGCGGATATGGGCGGACACGGCCATGCGCAGGGCAAAGATCCGCATGGCCAACCCCTCGGCATCGGGCGGCCCGGCGATCAGCACCGGCACGCGGGTATAGCCCACCGCGCCAAGGCGCTGAAACCAGACATGGCGGCGGAAATCGAACCCGCCCGGCTCGGCCGGCCCCTGGGGCGGCGACAGGTGGCCCGTGGTCATGACCCGCTGGCCCGGCCGCAGATCGGCCCCCGGCCCGTGCAGCGACAGCCGCACCCGCGCCGGCACGCGCGCCGGGTTCATGTCGCGCAGGACCACCCGGTCCAGCGTCATGCGCGGCGCGTCGGAGGCCGAGCGATCCAGCGCCACGATGCGCCCTTCGACCGGGCCGTAATAACGAAATTCGAGCCGGGGCGCGCCGACCTGGTGGGCCCGGTGGCCGGCCAGCCCGAAGCCCAGGGCGCAGAGCGCCAACCCGGTCAGCAACGGCGCCCAGGCCCCCGGCCAGCGCCAAGCCACACCCGCCAGAAGGACGAAGAGCCCGGCCGCGATCGCGTAGCAGATCGCGCCGGGCTCTGTCCGCAGCCCGAAATAGAGCCCTATTCCGGCCGCGACGCAAACCGGCGACCAGGGAAACAGAAAGCCCCGCTGTCCCCAAAGGGCCGTTTCTACCCGGACCAGTTCGCGCATCTTGCCCCTTCATTGCGGGGTCGCTAGACAGGCTCAGATCCTACATTCGCTTGGTTAGCAAAAGGTAAACGCCTCCCCGTGACCGGCTCCGAGACTTCTCCCGTCATCACCCGCTTCGCGCCTTCGCCCACCGGCTTCCTGCATATCGGCGGCGCGCGAACCGCTTTGTTCAACTGGCTTTATGCCCGCGGCCGCGGCGGAAAATTCCTGCTGCGAATCGAGGACACCGACCGCGAACGGTCGACCCCCGAGGCAACGGCGGCCATCCTCCAGGGCATGGCCTGGCTGGGGCTCGACCACGACGGCGAGGTGGTCAGCCAGTTCGACGGCGCCGCGCGCCATGCCGAAGTGGCCCACCAGCTGCTGGCCGAGGGCAAGGCCTACAAGTGTTTTGCCACCCAGGACGAAATCGCGGCCTTCCGCGAGGCGGCCCGTGCCGAGGGCCGCTCGACGCTCTTCCGCTCGCCCTGGCGCGATGCCGACCCGGCCAGCCATCCCGACGCGCCTTTTGTCGTGCGGATCAAGGCCCCGCTGGAGGGCGAGACGGTCATCCGCGACCAGGTCCAGGGCGACGTGACGATCCGCAACGACCAGCTCGACGACATGGTCCTGCTGCGCGCCGACGGCACTCCGGTCTACATGCTGGCCGTGGTGGTCGACGACCACGACATGGGCGTGACCCATGTGATCCGGGGCGACGACCATCTCAACAATGCCGCGCGCCAGATGATGATCTATGACGCCATGGGCTGGGACGTCCCGGTCTGGGCGCATATCCCGCTGATCCACGGGCCCGACGGCAAGAAATTGTCGAAACGTCACGGCGCGCTGGGGGCCCAGGAATACCAGGCCATGGGCTATCCGGCCGCCGGCATGCGCAATTACCTGGCCCGGCTGGGCTGGAGTCATGGCGATGACGAATTCTTTACGGATGCGCAGGCACAATCCTGGTTCGATTTCGACGGAATCGGCAAGAGCCCGGCCCGGTTCGACACCAAGAAACTGGAAAACCTCTGCGGCCAGCACATCGCCGTCAGCGATGATGCCGCGCTGCGGCAGGAAATCGAGGCTTACCTGGTCGCCGCCGGCCAGCCCGCCCTGGCTCCGGCCAAGGCAGAGGCGCTGGAAACGGCCATGTATTGCCTGAAGGATCGCGCGAAGACATTTCCCGATCTTCTTGAAAAGGCACACTTCGCGTTAACCGATCGCCCGATAGAACCCGAACCGAAAGCCGCCAAGGCCCTCGATTCTGTATCCCGTGGTATGCTGAGCGATTTGACGCCGCAGTTGCAAAATGCTAGCTGGTCCCGTGACACGCTGGAGGCCGTGCTCAATGGCTTCGCCGAGGCGCAAGGGATGAAGTTCGGCAAGCTGGCCGGACCGCTTCGGGCCGCGTTGGCCGGTCGGGCCGCAACGCCTTCGGTGTTCGACATGATGGTGCTCCTGGGACGTGAGGAAACGATCGCCCGGCTCACCGATGCGGCGGGCTAGGCCCCGCCCCATGCCATTCGGGCCTGCGCCTCGCCGCGCGGGCCCTGTTCCGAGCGGGACCATACCGGGCCCCGCCCCTGTTAGGAGGGAGTCCCAATGACAGAACCCAGCAAGACAGCGACGCTGACCCTCGATGGACAGTCTATCGACCTGCCCATTCATTCGCCTTCCGCCGGGCCCGACGTGGTCGACATCCGCAAGCTCTATGGCGGCGCGGGCGTCTTCACCTATGACCCGGGCTTCACCTCGACGGCGTCCTGCCGCAGCACCATCACCTTCATCGACGGTGACAAGGGCGAGCTGCTGCACCGGGGCTACCCGATCGACCAGCTGGCGTCCAAGTCGCATTACCTCGAAGTCTGCTACCTGCTGCTTTACGGAGAGCTCCCGACCGCGACGCAGCTGGAAGATTTCGAAAGCCGCGTGACCAACCACACGATGCTGCATGAACAGATGCAGTATTTCTTCCGCGGGTTCCGCCGCGACGCCCACCCGATGGCCATCCTGGTCGGCGTGGTCGGCGCGATGTCGGCCTTCTACCACGACTCGACCGACATCAACGATCCCTGGCAGCGCGAGGTCGCCTCGATCCGCCTGATCGCCAAGATGCCGACGATCGCGGCCTGGGCCTATAAATACCACTTGGGCCAGCCCTTCGTGTATCCGCGCAACGACCTGGATTACGCGTCGAACTTCCTGCGCATGTGCTTTGCCGTGCCGGCCGAGGAATATGTCGTTGACCCGATCCTGAGCCGCGCGATGGACCGGATCTTTACCCTGCACGCCGACCACGAGCAGAACGCCTCGACCTCGACCGTGCGCCTGGCCTCGTCCTCGGGTGCCAACCCGTTTGCCTGCATCGCGGCCGGCATCGCCTGCCTCTGGGGCCCGGCCCATGGCGGCGCCAACCAGGCCTGCCTGGAGATGCTCAAGGAAATCGGCACGGTCGACAAGATCCCCGAGTTCATCGCCCGCGCGAAGGACAAGAACGATCCGTTCCGCCTGATGGGTTTCGGCCACCGCGTCTACAAGAACTTCGATCCCCGCGCGACGGTGATGAAGCAATCGGCAGACGAGGTGCTCGACCTGCTGGGTGTCGAGGACAACCCGATCCTGCAGGTGGCCAAGGAGCTTGAGAAACAGGCGCTGGAAGATCCGTATTTCGCGGACAAGAAACTCTTCCCGAACGTCGACTTCTACTCGGGCATCATCCTCGAGGCCATGGGCTTCCCGACCTCGATGTTCACCCCGATCTTCGCCCTGTCGCGGACCGTGGGCTGGATCTCGCAGTGGAAGGAACAGCTGTCGGATCCCGAGCACAAGATCGGCCGCCCGCGCCAGCTGTATGTCGGCGAAACGCTGCGCGACTACGTGGACATCGAAAACCGCTGATCGCGGCGACATCCGAAGACACCAGCGCCCCGGACTCGGTTCCGGGGCGCTTTTTTCTGCATTGTCGGTCCGGCGTCACCGGCGTGCCGGATATTTTCAAAGAGAAAGAAGCAGCAAGCGGCGCGCTCCTGCTTCTTTCTCTTTCCAAGTATTCCCGGGGGAGTCCTCCAACGGAGGACGGGGGCAGCGCCCCCTCAGCGACCTTCGAACCTGGCGGGCCGTTTCTCGAGAAAGGCCATCACGCCTTCCTGGAAATCGCGGGTCTTGCCACAGGCGCCCTGCAGCTGGGCCTCGACCGACAATTGCGCCTCAAGCGGGTTCTCGAAGCTCTGGCGCATGGCCGTCTTGACCGCCTTGAAGGCCTCGGTCGGGCCATTGGCCAGGTGGGCGGCGCGGGCCTGCCAATGGGCTTCGAACCCGTCATCCTCGACCGCTTCCCAGATCAGGCCCCAGTCTTCGGCCTGCCGGGCCGGGATCTTTTCGGCAAAGAGCGCGGCGCCCATGGCCTTGGCCAGGCCGGCCTTGCGCGGCATGAACCAGGTGCCGCCGGCATCGGGCATCAGGCCGATCCGGGTGAAGGCCTGGAGGAAATAGGCGCTTTCGCTGGCGATCACCACGTCGGCCGCCAGGGCCAGGTTGGCCCCTGCACCCGCCGCCGGACCATTGACCGCCGAGATCGTCGGCACCGGGCTTTCGGTGATGGCCAGGATCAGCGGGCCATATTCCTCGCGCAGGGTGCGTTCGAGATCGGCATCGGCCGCATTGGCCCGGTCGCCCAGGTCCTGGCCCGAACAAAAGGCCTTGCCCGCGCCGGTCAGCACGATCGCCCGGGCGCCTTCGGCCGGGGCGGCCCGTACGGCATGGGTCAGCTCGGCCCGCATCTGGGCGGTCAAGGCGTTGTATTTCTCCGGCCGGTTCAGCGTGATCACCGCAACGGCGTCGCGGATGTCCAGCGTGATCGTCGTATAGTCCATGGGGTTGGTCTCCGTCCCTGTCGCGGCGCATCGTGGGTTGCGCCGCCTCTCTTGGCCAGCAGAACGCCGCGTCAGCGGCCCTGGGCCTCGTCACTCTCCAGGATGGCCTTCAGCCGGGCCTGCTCGTCGGGGCTGAGCCCGGCCTCGGCCGTGGTCTCTGCCCGCGCACGCCCGCGCAGGAAGGCCAGCGCGGTGCCGGCGGCCAGGAGGAACATCAGCGGCCCCGCCGCCCAGAGCACCCAGTTGGCCCCGGTGGCCAGCGGGCGCAGCAGAACATATTCGCCGTAGCGGTCGGTGACAAAGGCCACGACCTCGGCGTCGCTGTCGCCGGCCACCAGCCGTTCGCGCACCAGCAGGCGCAGGTCGCGGGCCAGGTCCGCATTGGATTCGTCGATGCTCTCGTTGCGGCAGACCAGGCAGCGCAGGCCCTTGGAAATCTCGCGCGCCCGGGCTTCCAGCGCCGGGTCGGCCAGCACTTCGTCAGGCTGCACCGCCGCGGCGGGGATGGCCGCCAGCAGGGCCAGCGACAGGCAGATCCAGCGCAGCAGCCTCATTCCGCCGGCACTCCACCCGCAGTCCGGGCCTTGCGTGCCCCGGCGGCCACGCGGAACCGCCGGTCGCTCAGGCTGAGCACCCCGCCCAGGGCCATGATCAGGCAGCCCGCCCAGATCCAGTTGGCAAAGGGCTTGATATAGGTGCGCATGGTCCAGCCGCCGTCGGCCTGGCGGTCGCCGATCACCACGTAGAGATCGCGCAGCACGCGGTAGTCGATCGCCGCTTCGGTCGTGGGCATCCTCGCGACGGTGTAATTGCGTTTCTCGGGATACAGCCGGGTCAGCTCGCGCCCCTTCACAAAGACATGCACCTCGCCGACGATCGACGCATAGTTCGGCCCGCGCTGGCTGGTGACATCATGCAGGATCATGTCATAGCGCCCGACGGTGAACGGCTCGCCCGGATAGGCCACGCGGATGTCTTCCTTCTGCCAGGCGACCAGCCCGCAGATGGCAAAGATCGTGATGCCCAGCCCGGCATGGGCCACGGCCTTGCCCCAATCGGCCCGGGCCACGCGCATCAGCCGGCCAAGCCGGTCGATCCCGCCGCGCCCCGTCCGCCGCCACAGGTCGATCAGCGCGCCGGCAAAGACCCAGACGCCCAGAACGACGCCCATCGGCCCGACCGCGCTTTCGCCCGTGGTCACGGCATAGGCCAGCCCGCCAAGCGCGACCGACAGGCCCAGCACCGGCCAGAGCGGCTGCATCGTGCGCCGCAGGTTGCCGCGTTTCCAGGGCAGCATCGCCCCGACCGGCAGGATCACGGCCATGACGATGACAAAGGGCGTGAAGGCGGTGTCGAAGAACGGCGGCCCGACCGACAGCTTGCGGTCAAAGGCCATCTCGGCCACGACCGGCCAGACCGTGCCGACAAAGACCACAAGCGCGCTGACGGCCAGCAGGATGTTGTTGACGACCAGCGCACTTTCCCGGCTGACCATGCCAAAGACGCCCTTGGCCTCCATGGCCTGGGCGCGCACGGCGAAAAGGGTCAGCGCCCCGCCGGTGAAGGCGGCCAGGATCATCAGGATGAAAATCCCGCGCTCGGGATCGTTGGCAAAGGCATGCACCGAGGTGATGATGCCCGACCGCACGATGAAGGTGCCGATCAGCGAAAAGCCGAAGGCCAGGATGGCCAGCAGGATCGTCCAGCTCTTCAGCGCCTCGCGCTTTTCGACGACGATGGCCGAATGCAGCAGGGCCGCGGCAAAGAGCCAGGGCATGAAGGACGCGTTTTCCACCGGATCCCAGAACCAGAACCCGCCCCAGCCCAGCTCGTAATAGGCCCACCAGGACCCCAGCGCGATGCCGATGGTCAGAAAGACCCAGGCCGCCAGCGTCCAGGGCCGCACCCAGCGCGCCCAGGCCGCATCGACCCGGCCTTCGATCAGCGCGGCGACGGCAAAGGAGAAGGACATCGAAAGCCCGACATAGCCCAGGTAGAGAAACGGCGGATGGAAGGCCAGGCCCGGGTCCTGCAGCAACGGGTTCAGGTCCTGCCCGTCAAAGGGCGGCACGGCCATGCGCAGGAACGGGTTCGACGTGAACAGGATAAAGGCGAAAAAGGCCACGGCAATGGCCGATTGCACGGCCAGCACCCGCGCCCGCAGCGTCGGCGGCAGGTTGCCCCCGAACCAGGCGGCCATCGCGCCGAACAGCGTCAGGATCAGCACCCAGAGCAGCATCGACCCTTCGTGGTTCCCCCAGGTCCCGCTGATCTTGTAGAGCATCGGCTTGGCCGAATGCGAATTCAGCACCACCAGCTGCAACGAAAAATCCGAGGTCACGAAGGCCCAGGTCAGCGCGCCGAAACTGGCGGCTGTCAGGAGGAATTGCGCGGTGGCCGCGGGCTCGGCCACGGCCATCCAGCCGGGCCAGCGCCGGGCCGCCCCGATCAACGGGACAACGGCCTGCACGATGGCGACCAGGAAGGCGAGCACGAGGGCGAAATGGCCGAGTTCTGTGATCATGCCCTCAGGTATAGATCCGCGCCCGGGCGCCGCCAATCGCTTTCCGCCCGCCCCGCCCTGCGCAGATGGTCACGCCTGCGTCAGGGCGGGGCCGCGTCAGGCCGCCTGCGCCCGCCCGGCCTTCCAGGCCTCCAGCGCCGGGTTCTCGCCCCCGGCCACGACGCTCAGCGCCAGCCCGGCATCGGGCCCGGTATCAGCCGCCCCCGGCGTATCGGCCCGCATCTCGCGCAGCGCGGCGACGTTCTGCATCACCTCCGGCACCCGGCTCATCGTCTGGGCAATCTCGCGCTGAAAGGTCTGTGCCTTGGCCTGGTGACGCGCCCCGAAGTAAAAGGACACGATCACGCCCAACAGCCACCACAGCGGCTCGGGCACCAGGGCAATGCCCTGCATCCGCTCGGCAAACCACAGCGGATCGACCATGGCCGACACGAAAAGCCCCAATGTTCCCAAGGCCATGGCCGGCCGGGGCACGCGGTTGATCCCGTCCATCACCGCGTCGAACCGGCTGCGCCGGCCGGGCAGGAACTCGGCCGCTATCTGGGCCATGGCCTGGCCCTGCACCGCGCTTGCCCGCATCGCCCCCTTGTCGGAATTCTCGCGAAACAGTTCGACCGTCTCGGCCACCACGTTGCGCCCACCGCCAAAGACCAGCCCCATCGCTCCCTCGATCAGCCCCATGCCGCAACCCTCGCCTCGAATTCCGCGCCGCTCAGGTGCCAGGCCGGCGACAGGAACTCCTCGGCCCGCCGGATCCAGCCGCCCTTGCCGCCCGCCCTTGTGCGCGCGTACTTGCGGCTGGCCGGGCGCTGGTCGGCCAGACGAAAGTAGTAGTTCCGCCGGGCCACCCCATAGGCGTCACGCAGGGCCAGCGGATCGGGACGCGCGGCATCCTCGGCCGCCCCGATCGTCTGCGGCCCGATTGCCCCGTCGACGGCCACCGCATAGCCCATCTCCCGCAGTAGCCGCTGCAGGATCTTCACCGCGTTGGCCCCGGCATTCACATACATGTCGAACACGCTGGCCTGGATCTCGGCGGGTAGCTCGGCAATCCGCGGCCGCTGGTAATAATGCCGGATGAAGATATCCACCGCCTGCCCCCGGCTCAGCGCCCGCACATCCTCTTCGCTGACCCGCCCGTCCCCGGTCAGGTCCAGCCCCAGCCCCCGCATCGTGTGAATGGTCACCCCGTGGTTCGTCGCCCCGCCCGGGTCATCGGGGTCGTTGACGAAACCGCCTTCGCGGGCAACGATCTCTTCGGCTATCTCGCGCACTGTCTGCATGGCCGCCTCTCCGCGTCAAAACCGCAAAGACCCTGCCACCGCAAAGCTTAACGCCCCGCGCCGCCGGCGTACGTTGCGCCGCGCTCCTGCTTCTTTCTCTTCTTAAATATCCGGCGCGCCGGTCCCGCCCGCGCGCCGCTTCAGAACGGGGCGCTCAGCTTTCCGGTTCCTGGTAGACACCCTGTTCCTTCAGCGCATCCACCACTTCCTTGGGCATGTAGGTCTCGTCATGTTTGGCAAGGATTTCAGAAGCTTCGAAGACACCGTTGATGTAACGCCCGGTGCCGATCATGCCCTGGTTCTCCTCGAAGAGATCGGGCAGCACCCCGGTGAAGGTCACCGGGATCGACGCCCCGCCATCGGTCACGGAAAACCGCACCGTTTCCCCCTGGCCACGCACCAGCGTGCCTTCCTCGACCAGCCCGCCCAGGCGGAACACCTCCGAGGCCTGCGGCGGCTCTTCGACCACCTGGCTCGGCGCACGGAAATAGTTGATGCCGTCCCGCAGCGCATAGCCGATCAGCCCGGTCGACACGGCCAGCGCCACGAAGGCCAGCACGATCACCTGCACCCGCCGTTTCTTCTTCAGCCCCTTCATGACGCCTCCTCAAGCCATCACGGGAAGATCGGCGCCATCATCAGCCCCGAGGTTTCCTCTTCACCTAACATCAGGTTGGCGTTCTGCAATGCCTGGCCCGACGAGCCCTTGGTCAGGTTGTCGATCACCGAGACCACGATTGCCCGCCCGGGCACCCGGTCGGCAACCACGCCGACATGGCAGAAATTCGATCCGCGCACGTGATGCGTGCTGGGCGCCTCGCCGAAGGGCAATGTGACCACAAACGGCTCGTCGGCGTAAGCCTTTGACAGCGTGTCGTGAATCTCGGCCGCATCACCCCGCACGTAACAGGTCATCAGGATACCCCGGTTCACCGGCAGCAGATGCGGCGTCAGCTGCACCCGCACCTCGCGCCCGGCCGCCCGCGAGAATTCCTGGTCGAACTCGCCCAGGTGACGATGTGTCCCACCCATCGAATAGCCGTGATAGCCCTCGGACAGCTCGGCATGCAGCAGGTTTTCCTTGAGCGACCGCCCGGCCCCCGACACCGCCGCCTTCAGGTCCATGACGATCTCGTCCAGGTCGATCACCCCGGCCTTGACCAGCGGCATCAGCGCGAATTGCCCGGCGGCCGCGTTGCAGCCCGTGCCGGCCACCAGCCGCGCGCCCCGGATCTCGTCGCGGTAGAATTCGGTCAGCCCATAGACCGCCTCCTTCTGCAGCTCCAGTGCCGCATGGGCATTGCCGTACCATTTCTCATAGGCCGCCGGATCGCGCAGCCGGAAATCGGCCGACAGGTCGACGATCTTCAGATCGCGCGGCAGGGCCGAGATCACCGCCTGGCTGGTCTTGTGCGGCAAGGCGCAGAAACACAGGTCGATCTGCGAAAAGTCGATCTCGTCGATCTTCACCAGGTCCGGCAGGTCCAGGTGGCGCAGGTGGGGAAATACCTCGGCCATCGGCTGGCCGGCCTTGCGGTCGGCCGACAGGGCCTTGATTTCAAAAGACGGATGGCCGGCAATCAGCCGGACCAGCTCGGCCCCGGTATAGCCGGAGGCGCCAAGGATGGCGATGGAATGGGTCATGTGCGGACCTTTGATTCATGTGGGGGCGGATCGGGGCGATGGCCCGGCCCCCGGACAGGGAAGAAACGGATCGGGCCGTGATCAGACGGCGGAAAAGGCGATCTGTCGTCGCAGGAACTGCGTCGCGCGGTCGCTGACCTTGCGCGGATCGCCCGTGGTCACGAACCCGCCCGGGCCCTCGCCCAGCATGTTGGGATGGCGCGCCAGGTAATCGGCCAGGCTGGCCGCCACCAGGTCGGCCTGCGAGAACACCTTGACCTGCGGCCCCAGCGCCTCCTGAAAGGCCTCCTGCAGCAGCGGGTAATGGGTGCAACCCAGGATCGCGGCCTCGGGCTCGGGCATCTTGCGCTTGAGCGCGTCGACATGGCTGCGCACCAGCGCCTCGGCCAGGATCAGGTCGCCGTCCTCGATGGCATCCACCACCCCGCCGCAGGCCTGCGCCTCGACATCGACACCGATCGCCCGGAAGGCCAGCTCGCGCTGAAAGGCCCGGCTGCGCACCGTGGCCGGCGTGGCAAAGAGCGCCACGTGCTGCACGGCCACCTCGCGCGGCGGCGAGTTGTCGCCCCATTGCCGTTCGGTCAACGCCTCGATCAGCGGCACAAAGACACCCAGCACGCGCTTGCCGTTGGGCACGCCGTCTTCCTGCATCCGCCGCAGGCCGGCGGCCGAGGCCGTGTTGCAGGCCAGGATCACCAGGTCGCAGCCATTGTCCCACAGCCAGGTCACCGCATCGCGGGTCAGCCCGTGGATGTCATCGGCCTCGCGCACGCCGTAGGGCGCATTGGCGCTGTCGGCGTAATAGCGGAAGGGCACGTCGGGCAGACGCTTGGCAACGGCATCAAGGACGGTCAGGCCGCCCAGGCCGGAATCGAATATGCCGACGGACATGGCGCTTGCGGGGCTCTCGGGGTTCAGGCGCGGGTCACGCGCGGTGTTTCTCTTCGAATTCGAACCCGTATTCGTCGGAACGAAGCGGCTTCGGTGACAGCTCATACGTGGATTTGCGCAGGAAATCCATCATCGCCTTGCTGTCTTTTGCCAATGGGTTCAGCACCTCGCGCGAAATCGGCTTGCCAACGACCAGCCGCACGGGCGCATCGACCCGTTTGCGGAACTCCTTGATCAGCAATCCCATGCGCAGCGTGTAGTGGATATGGCTTGCCAGCTGGAACAGCCGCGAGTTCGACCCTTCGAAGAAGATCGGCACGACGGTGGCATCGCTCTTGGCCACCATCCGCGCGGTGAACCCGCGCCAGCCCGGATCCATGGGCCGTGAAAACGGCTTGGCCGCGGTCGACACGGTGCCCCCGGGAAAGATGCCGATGGCCCCGCCATCGCCCAGGTAGCGCAGCGATTCCCGGCGGGTTTCGATATTGGTGCGCACGGCTTCCTTGGTCTCGTCGAACGAGATCGGCAGGATGATCCGGTTGAGATCCTCGGCCTTGCGAAACACCCGATGCGCCAGGATGCGGAAATCGCCCCGGGTGACCGACAGGATATGGCCCATCACCAGCCCGTCGAGAATGCCGTAGGGATGATTGGCGATCAGGATCAGCGGGCCGGTGCGCGGGATGTGATCCAGCGACCCGCCGATGACATCCAGCGTCAAACCATAGCGTTCGACCATCACGGCCCAGAAATCCCGCCCTGCGGCCACCTCGGATTCGTAGCCGTTCGCGCGCTTGATCAGGCCGATCCGCCCGGTGGTGTTTTCCATGAGCCGGATCATGGCCCGGCCGGACTTGGTCTCGGCCGAATTCGCATAGGTAATATCGCGAACAACGTGTCGACGCGATGGCATCTGTGTCTCCGTCAGCCTCCCGGACCAATTTGCGGTCCGGGATACTAACATATGCTTTACGACACCCCGATGACAGCCCTATTCGGCCGCGCTCGCGACATCGGGACCGCCCGCGCGGATGACCGACAGCAGCTCTTCGCGGCGCTTGGCGGCCTTGCGTTCGTTGGCCTGCTTGACCGGTCCGAAGCCGCGGATGTCGAGCGGCAGCCGGGCCAGCGCGATGACCGCGTCGCGGGTTGCGGCGGACAGAAGGGGCAGCACCTCGCCCATGTCACGTTCGTATTGGTCGATCAGCGCGCGTTCCATCCGCCTTTCCTCGGTGCGCCCGAACGGGTCCAGCGGCCCGCCCCGCAGGGGCTTCATCCAGCTCAGCAGGCGCAACGGCAGTGTCATCCATGCGCCAAAGCGGCGCTTGGCCGGCCGGCCGTCGGGCCCCGGCCGGGCCAGCACCGGCGGCGACATGTGAAAGGACATCGAGAAATCGCCGTCGAACTCGGCCTCGGCCTTGGCTCGGGTGTCCAGCAGCAGGCGCGCGACCTCGTATTCGTCCTTGTAGGCCAACAGCTTGTGATAGCCCAGGGCCATGGCCTCGCGCAGGTCGCGGTCGGTCACGGCATCGACCCTCTCGCGATAGCGCCGGGCCAGCCGCCGCGATTGATAGGCCACCAGGTGATCCGCCCGAAAGGCAATGCGATCTTCCAGCGACCGGGGCAGCTGCACGACTTTGTCGGTCAGCAGCTCGGCGGCCTCGTTCGGGTGCAGAACGGCCCAGCGACCGATCTCGAAGGCCCGCTGGTTGCGCGCGACCGCCGCCCCGTTCAGCTCGATCGCGGCCATTATCGCGCCATGGCTCAGCGGCACCAGCCCGCGCTGCCAGGCCGCGCCGAAGACCATCATGTTGGAATAGATCGAATCCCCCAGCACCGACCGCGCCAGGTCCGAGGCATCGAACAGCGCGACCCTGTCCTTCATCCGTGCCTGAAGGGCCAGTTCAAGCCGGTCCGCCGGCAGGGCAAACTCGGTGTTGCGGGTGAAATCGCCGGTGATGATCTCGTGGCTGTTGACCACTGCCCCGGTCCGGCCCGGCCGGGTCAGGCCCAGCGTCTTGGCCCCGGCGCTGACCACGAGGTCACCGCCGATCAGCGCGTCTGCCTCGCCGGTGGCCACGCGTATGGCGCTGATATCGCCCGGTTTCTCGGCCAGCCGGCAATGGATGTGCACGGCGCCGCCCTTCTGGGCCAGCCCGGCCATTTCCATCATGCCCGCGCCCTTGCCGTCGATCTGAGCCGCCTGCGCCATCACCGCGCCGATGGTCACCACGCCGGTGCCGCCGACGCCCGTGATCACCACGTTCCAGGTCCCGTCGATGACCGGCAAGGCCGGTTCCGGCATGTCGGGCAGGTCCAGATCGGTCGTGGCCTCCTTGCGCGGCTTGGCCCCTTCGAGCGTCACGAAGGACGGGCAGAAGCCCTTGAGGCAGGAGAAATCCTTGTTGCACGACGATTGGTCGATCGCCCGCTTGCGGCCCAGCTCGGTTTCCTTGGGCACGATCGACACGCAGTTCGACTGGACCCCGCAATCGCCGCACCCCTCGCAGACGTCGGTATTGATGAAGACCCGCTTGTCGGGATCGGGGAACTTGCCGCGCTTGCGCCGGCGGCGCTTTTCCGCCGCGCAGGTCTGGATGTAGACGATGGCCGACACGCCCTCGACCTCGCGCAGGCGTTTCTGCACGTTGTCCAGCTCGGCCCGTTCGTGGAACGCCATGCCACGGGGAAAGGTCGATTGGTCGACGTCTTCCTTTTCGTCATAGACGACAACCACTTCGCCCACGCCCATCGCCTGCAGTTCGCGCACGATGCGCTGGGGCGACAGCCCGCCTTCGTTGGCCTGCCCGCCGGTCATGGCCACGGCGTCGTTGTAGAGGATCTTGTAGGTGATGTTGGTGCCGGCGGCCAAGGCGGCCCGGATGGCCTGCACGCCCGAATGGTTGTAGGTGCCGTCGCCCAGGTTCTGGAACACGTGTTTCGTCGTGGAAAACGGCGCCTCGCCGATCCAATTCGCGCCTTCGCCGCCCATGTGGGTGAAACCCAGCGTGTCGCGGTCCATCCATTGGGCCATGTAGTGACAGCCGATCCCGGCATAAGCCCGCGAGCCCTCGGGCACCTTCGTCGAGGTATTGTGCGGACAGCCCGAGCAGAAATAGGGGATGCGCGCGGCGATTTCCTGGGCATTGTCGTTGCGCCGCGCCTCGTCCAGCGCCTGCAGACCGGCCCGGATGCCGTCGGTCTCGCGGCCCTCTTCGACCAGGATGTCGCCCAGGGTCTGGGCGATCAGGATCGGATCCAGCGCGCCGCGCGTCGGGAACAGCTCTTCGCGGTGCATCGCGCCCGAGCCGCCCTTGTACCAGCCATAGACCCGCCGGCCGCGGCGGTCGTCGAATATCGCCTCCTTGATCTGCACCTCGATCAGCTTGCGCTTTTCCTCGACCACGACGATCAGGTCCAGCCCCTCGGCCCAGTCGTGAAAGCCCTGCATGTCCAGCGGGAAGGTCTGGCCGACCTTGTAAAGCGTGATGCCCAGCCGTTCGGCCTCGTTCTCGTCGATGTTCAGCAGCGACATGGCATGGATCAGGTCCAGCCAGTTCTTGCCCGCAGCGACAAAGCCGATCTTGGCACCCGGCTTGCCCCACATCCGCTTGTCCATGCCATTGGCCCGGGAAAACGCCTCGGCGGCAAAGCGCTTGTGGTCGATCATCCGGGTTTCCTGGGCCACGGGCGTGTCGAGCAGGCGGATGTTCAGCCCGCCCTCGGGCATCGGGAAATCGGGGGTCACCAGCTGCATGCGCTGGGGATCGCCATCGACCACGGCGGTGGTCTCGATCGTGTCCTTCATGGTCTTCAGCCCGACCCAGACCCCGGCAAAACGCGACAGGGCAAGGCCGTAGATGCCGTAATCCAGGATTTCCTGCACGCCGGCCGGGCTGACCACCGGGATATAGGCATCCACCATCGCCCATTCCGACTGGTGCAGCACGGTCGAGCTTTCGCCGGTGTGGTCGTCGCCCATGGCCATCAGCACCCCGCCCAGGGGCGCGGTGCCGGCCATGTTGGCATGTTTCATCGCATCGCCCGACCGGTCGACGCCCGGGCCCTTGCCGTACCACAGGCCGAACACCCCGTCGAAACGGTTCTCGCCCCGCAGGGCGGCCTGCTGGCTGCCCCAGAGCGCCGTGGCCGCCAGGTCTTCGTTCAGGCCGGATTGAAAGGTGATGTCGTGTTCGGCCAATGGCTTGGCCGCGCGCAGCATCTGCAGGTCGACGGCGCCAAGCGGCGATCCGCGGTAGCCCGTCACCAACCCGGCGGTTTCATGCCCGGCCGCCCTGTCGCGCATCTTCTGCATCATCATCAACCGGACCAGCGCCTGCGTACCGTTGAGCAGAACCGGGCTTTTTGTCAGGTCGAACCGATCGTTTAGGGAAATCTTTTGCTGAGTCATCTGGCTCCTCCCGTCCGGGTCAATTATTGATCACCGTAAGGGAAGGTTAGGTCAACTATACTGACCTGAACAGTGTTTTCTGTCGAAAGACCTCTTGTGAGGTTTATCTTAAGGCGTAGGTAGCAGTGTCAGGAAACACGGTCTCGTGTAGATGAAAGCGAAGAGATGGACTGGGACAAGCTGAGAATTTTTCACGCGGTGGCGGATGCGGGCAGCCTCACCCATGCCGGCGACAAGCTGAACCTGTCGCAATCGGCGGTGAGCCGGCAGATCCGCGCGCTGGAGGAAAGCCTTGGCGCCATCCTGTTCCACCGCCATGCCCGCGGGCTGATCCTGACCGAACAGGGCGAATTGCTGTTCGACGCGACCCGGTCGATGTCCAAGCGGCTGGAAGCCGCCGCCGCCCGCATCCGCGACAGCGAGGAAGAAGTCTTTGGCGAGCTGCGCGTGACCACGACGACCGGTTTCGGCACCATGTGGCTGGCCCCGCGCCTGCCCAAGCTCTACGAGAAATATCCCAATCTCAAGGTCGACCTGATGCTCGAGGAACGGGTGCTGGACCTGCCCATGCGCGAGGCCGACGTGGCCATCCGCATGAAAGAGCCCAGCCAGGCCGATCTCATCCGCAAGAAGCTGATGAACGTGCAGATGCGGCTGTATGCCTCGCGCGATTACCTCGACCGCGAAGGCGAGCCGGAAGAGATTTCCGACATTTCCGAACACCGGCTGATCTCGCAGAACACGCGGTCCGCCCAGGTCGCCGCCGGCGCGCTGCTGACCCAGCACCTGATGACCTTCAATCCGCGCTCGCTGTTGACGGTCAACAATTACTTCGGCGTGCTGCAGGCCGTGCTGAACAACCTGGGCATCGGCATCCTGCCCGATTACCTGGCCCAGGATTTCCCGGCCATGGTCCGCGTGCTGCCCGACCTGGAATCGGCCCCCGTGCCGACCTTCCTCGCCTATCCCGAGGAACTGCGCCATTCGCAGCGCATCGCGGCCTTCCGCGATTTCGTGCAGGACGAGATCATCGCCCACCGCAAGCAGCTGCGCGAGCTGGAACAGGTCTGATCCCCAGCTGACCCCGCCCCTGAGGTGGCCGGGCCCCGGGCGTTTCGCGCCCGGGTTGAACGTGATGGTGCGCTCAGCCCCGCAGTATCGCGCCGCGCCGACCTGACGCCATCTGGCGTCATCTTGTCTTTTGCCTTTGCGCGCTAGGTCTTGGACTGTCTTCTCCGGGGTCCGATCGGACCGCACCGGCCAGCCATGCATTGGGAACAGGTCAAGGCATGCACCAGATGCATAGCGGAGTTGACCTCGATTCGGCCGATCGCTCTTGATCGTTCGCATCCCGCCCCCTAAATGCGCAATTGAAGGTGGGAACGCTCAGCTGAGCATCACCTTCATACCTCCCTGTTGGACTTCGGCCGAGCTTAGTGCTCGGCCTTTTTTTTGGCCCCGGCGGAAATGCCGTGGCTGGCCCGCGCGCCCCTGCCCGGCCCACCCGTTCCCCCGATCACACAATCGTGCGCCTTTCTCGGCCCGGCCCGGCCTGCGGCCTTGCCCGGAGGCCGCCGCTCGTTAGGCTGGCCGCGTATTCAGGTTAATCGCCCACAGGTGGTGTCCCCATGTTCCATTTTGCCAGGATCATCCTGCTGGCCGCCGTGACGGCCGTTTTCGCGCTGTCCGCCCAGGCCCAGCACATGCCCGGTTCGTCCTCGGGCGGGTCGTCGGCGCCCCCCGCCACGCCCAGCCTGCCCGACCCGCTGACGCCCCAGGCCATCGAGGCCATGGTCGCGCGGATGTCGGACGACCAGGTGCGCAGCATGCTGCTCGACCGGCTCGATGCCGTGGCCGCCGCCGATGCCGCCTCGACCGGGCCCGACACGCTGACACATGACATCATGAGCGCCTGGCAGGCGTTCAGCGGGTCGATCACCATGGCCATCCAGCGCCTGCCCATGCTGCTGTCGGGCCAGGTCAGCGCCCTGGGCGCGTTCTTTGACACCTACGGGGTCGGCGGGGCCTTTGTGATGTTCCTGCTGATGGCCGTGGTCCTGGCGCTGGCCTATGGCGCGGAACGGCTGGTATCGATGTTGTTCCGCCGCTGGCAGAAGGAACCGCTGGCCGAGACCGACGAGGACAGCGGCCTGCTCGACACGGTCAGCTTCCTCGCTCGGCGGCTGATCCGCGAGCTGATCGGGCTGGCGGCCTTCTACCTGGTCATCCGCATCGCCGGACGGCTGCTGCTGAGCCCCGAACAGATCATCTTTGCCGGGCCGTTTGCCATCTACCTGATCTGGATGCCCCGCCTGGCCGCGGCCATCGGGCGCTTTGTCCTGGCTCCGAAACGGCCCGACAAGCGCCTGCTCACGGTCGACGACCACTGGGCCCGCTACCTGCAGCGCAACATCGTCGGCCTGGTCTTCCTCAGCGGGCTGACCATCTTCGTCGTCGCCTTCAACGCGCGCTTCGGGGTCGAGCCGGGCCTGACACGCATCGGCTTCTGGTTCGACAGCGCGGTCTATGTCTACATCATCATCATCGCCATGCAGGCCCGCGAGGCCCTGATCGGCATGATGCTGGGCAATCCGGAATCCCCCACCCGCTACGAGAAGATGATCTCGCGGGCCTATCCCTGGTACGCGGTGATCGTTTCCGTCGTGATGTGGGTCGTGGTCAACACGCTGATCGGCATGAACGAAATCGCCCTGCTGCTGGGCGGTGCCCATTACAAGACGCTGTTCTGGCTGCTGATCGCGCCGCTGCTCGACACGATGATCCGCGGCCTGACCCGTCACCTGGTGCCGCCGATGATCGGCGAGGGCCCGGTGGCCGAACATGCCCACGAGGCGACCAAGCGCAGCTATATCCGCATCGGGCGAGTCGTGCTGGTTGCCGCCGTGGCGATGATCATCCGCGACATCTGGAACATCAAGCTGACCGGCCAGGAAAGCTTTGGCGCCGACCTGATCGAATTCGTGATGACCTGTGCCGTGGGCTACATCGCCTTCGAACTGGCCGCGCTCTGGGTCAACCGCCGGCTGGCGCGGGAACAGACCTCGATGGGCAACCCGGCCGAAACCGAGACCGGCGGCGAAGGCGGCGGCGCGGGCGGCTCGCGGCTGACCACCGTCCTGCCGCTGGTGCTGGCGGCCGTGCAGGTGGCCATCGTCGTGGTCTTTGCCCTGCTGGCCATCGGCTCGCTGGGCATCGACACCACGCCGCTGCTGGCCTCGGCCGGCATCTTGGGCCTGGCCATCGGGTTCGGCGCCCAGAAGCTGGTGTCGGACGTGGTCGGCGGGATCTTCTTCCTGATCGACGATGCCTTCCGGGTCGGCGAATATGTCGATGTCGGCGGCACCACCGGCACGGTCGAAAAGATCTCGATCCGCTCGTTCCAGCTGCGCCACCACCGCGGACCGGTGCACACGATCCCCTATGGCGAGATTTCCAAGCTGACCAATTACAGCCGCGACTGGGTGATCATGAAGCTCAAGTTCACCGTGCCGTTCGACACCGATCCCAACAAGGTCAAGAAGATCTTCAAGAAGATCGGCGCCGAGATGATGGCCGACGAGCTGTACAAGGACGACTTCCTGGAGCCGTTCAAAAGCCAGGGCGTGTTCGATTTCGACGATGTCGGCATGATCATCCGGGGCAAGTTCATGGCCAAGCCGGGCACCCAGTTCACGATCCGCAAGGAGATCTACAACCGGGTCAAGAATGCCTTCCGCGAGAACGACATCGAGTTCGCCCGCCGCGAGGTGCGCGTGGCCATTCCCGCGCTCGAAGACGAGGACCTGTCCGACGACGAGCGCAAGGCCATTGCCGCGGCCGCCGGGGCCGCCGTGCAGCAGCAGGAGAACCCGCCGGGCTGACGCCCCGCCCGACCCTTGCGCGATGGCGCCGCAGCCCTGCCCGCCCCGTCCCCGCGACGGGGCGGTTGTCGTTTGCGGGCCGCGTCCTTTGCGGGGCATTGCGGGCCCAGTCGGGGGCGCGAAACCGGGCCGGCGGAGCGGGCCGACGCACCCCTTCGGAGCGGGGCGATATGTTTCCTTCGGACCGGGCCGATGTGTTTATGTGCAATTTTCTTGGAACCTATCCGGGTGCCCGCGGTTGACCAACCAGAGCAACACGGAAGGGAATGTACAATGCAACGCCTTGTTATGACTTCGATTTTCGCCCTTGGCATCGCAACCGCCGCAAGCGCCACGGTTGTGTCCGAAGACTCGCCGGCTGCAGACAACACCGACAGTGTCTATGAAGAGACGCTCGATTTCGTGGGCAACCCGGTCTACACCTCGGACGGTGAAATGATCGGCGTCGTGTCGTCGGCCACCACCGAAGCCGATGGCGACCGGATGATCCTGGTCACCTTCGACGACAGCTTCAACGACGAATATGCCGGCTGGGAATTCGAACTGGACGACAAGTGGGAAACCACCGGTGAGCTGACCGTCCTGTGGACCGCCGAAGAGCTGAAAGGCTGGATCGACGCCAACGGCGCCCTGCAGCAAGAGGCCCGCGAAGCGGCCAAGGTCGAAAACTGACCTGACCTGTGGGGGTGACATTGCCCCCGGGCCGCCGGCCGCATCCGCCCGGCACATGCCCCGAACAGACCAAGGCCCCCGCGCATCACGCCCGGGGGCTTTCGCGTGGGGGGCTTTCACCTTGCGCGGCGCTTCGGTAAAGGACCATCAACGGGAACGGGACAAAGGAAGCGCAGGCCATGTCGGAGCCCGCAATCACGCCGGAACTGATCGAAGCTCACGGGCTGAAGCCCGAGGAATACGCGGATATCCTGCGAATCCTCGATCGCGAGCCGAATTTCACCGAGATCGGCATCTTTTCGGCCATGTGGAACGAACATTGTTCCTACAAGTCGTCGAAGAAATGGCTGCGGACCCTGCCCACCAAGGGCCCCCAGGTCATCTGCGGCCCCGGCGAGAACGCCGGCGTGGTCGATATCGGCGATGGCCAGGCGGTGGTCTTCAAGATGGAAAGCCACAACCACCCGTCCTACATCGAGCCCTACCAGGGCGCGGCGACGGGCGTGGGCGGCATCCTGCGCGACGTGTTCACCATGGGCGCGCGGCCCATCGCGGCGATGAACGCGCTCAGCTTTGGCGAGCCGGCCCACCCCAAGACGAAATCGCTGGTGGCCGGTGTCGTCGCCGGTGTCGGCGGTTACGGCAATGCCTTTGGCGTGCCGACCGTGGGCGGCGAAGTGCGGTTCCATGCCGCTTACAACGGCAATTGCCTGGTCAATGCCTTTGCAGCCGGTTTGGCCGACGCCGACAAGATCTTCTACTCGGCCGCCTCGGGCGTGGGCATGCCCGTCGTCTACCTGGGCGCCAAGACCGGCCGCGACGGTGTCGGCGGGGCCACCATGGCCTCGGCCGAATTCGACGAGACCATCGAGGAAAAGCGCCCCACGGTGCAGGTCGGCGACCCGTTCACCGAGAAATGCCTGATGGAAGCCTGCCTCGAACTGATGACCACCGGCGCGGTGATCTCGATCCAGGACATGGGCGCCGCAGGCCTGACCTGTTCGGCCGTGGAAATGGGCGACAAGGGCAACCTGGGCATCAAGCTGGACCTCGACCGGGTGCCGACCCGCGAAAAGGCGATGACGGCCTATGAGATGATGCTCTCGGAAAGCCAGGAACGCATGCTGATGGTCCTGCGCCCCGAGAAAGAGGCCGAGGCCAAGGCCGTTTTCGACAAGTGGGACCTGGATTTCGCCATCGTCGGCGAAACCATCCCCGAGGACCGGTTCATCGTCATGCATGGCGGCGAGGTAAAGGCCGATCTGCCGCTCAAGGCGCTGTCGGGCGAGGCCCCGGAATACGACCGCCCCTGGGAGCCGACCGAGGCGCCCGAGCCGATGGCCGACGTGCCGGAGATCGACGCGATCGACGGGCTGAAGGGCCTGATCTCCAGCCCGAATTATGCCGCCAAGCAATGGGTTTACGAGCAATACGACAGCATGGTCATGGCCGATACCGTGCGCAACCCGGGGCTGGGCGCGGGCGTGATCCGCGTGCATGGCACCGACAAGCTGCTGGCCTTCACCTCGGACGTGACGCCCCGCTACGTGGTGGCCGACCCGGTCGAGGGCGGCAAGCAGGCGGTGGCCGAAGCCTGGCGCAACCTCTGCGCCGTGGGGGCCAGGCCGCTGGCCACGACCGACAACATGAACTTCGGCAACCCCGAAAAGCCCGAGATCATGGGCCAGTTCGTCGGCGCCATCCAGGGCATCGGCGCGGCGGTCGAGGCGCTGAACATGCCCATCGTGTCGGGCAACGTGTCGCTTTACAACGAAACCGACGGCGAGCCGATCCTGCCGACGCCGACCATCGGCGCGGTCGGGCTGATCGCCCATGCCGACCAGATGATCGCCGGCACCGCCCGTGACGGCCACCTGGCCATCCTGGTCGGCGAGACCACCGGCCACCTGGGCCGCTCGGCCCTGCTGGCCGAAGTGTTCAACCGCGAGGACGGCACCGCGCCCACCGTCGACCTGGACGCCGAAAAGCGCAACGGAGAGTTCATCCGCGCCAATGTCGACCTGATCCGCGCCTGCACCGACCTGGGCGACGGCGGGCTGGCGCTGGCCGCCTTCGAGATGGCCGAAGCCTCGGGCGTGGGCATCCAGATCGACGACGGCAGCACCCCGGCGCTCTTTGCCGAGGACCAGGCCCGTTACCTGATCGCCTGCAACTGGGATTGCGCCGAAGAGCTGATGATCCGCGCCGGCCAGGCCGGGGTGCAGATCTCGACCGTGGGCAAGTTCGCCGGCGACAGCGTCAAGTTCGGAAGCAGCGAAGCGCCGCTGGACGAGTTGACCGCGCTCTATCGCGGGGCCTTTGCCGAGGCCGTGGGCTGAGCCGCCGCCGCCCGGACCGGCGCGCATGCGGGGCCTGCCCTGCGTCTTGCACCGGGCCGGGCCACGGCCTACATTTTCTCACCGAGCAGGGAGACCATCGCCATGGCCATGCAAGCCCATGAAATCGAGACTCTGATCCGGGAGAGCTTTCCGGAGGCCAGGATCACCATCACCGACCTCGCGGGGGACGGAAACCATTACGCGGCCGAGGTGATCGACGAAAGTTTCCGCGGCAAGAACCGGGTGCAGCAGCAGCGCGCGGTCTATGCCGCGCTCAAGGGCAAGATGGACGGCGCGCAGGGCGAATTGCATGCCCTGGCCCTGACCACCAAGGCGCCCGACTGACCGACCGCAGGGGCCGCCGGGCCGCAGATCGCCCGGCCCCCGCCGCGACCCCACCTTCGACCGTAAAGGGACAAGAACATGAGTGCTGAACAGCAGATCAAGGACACGATCACCGCCAACACCGTGGTGCTCTTCATGAAGGGCACCAAGTCGATGCCGCAATGCGGCTTTTCCAGCCGCGTGGCCGGGGTGCTGAACTACATGGGCGTCGATTTCACCGACGTGAACGTGCTGGCCGATGACGAGATCCGCCAGGGCATTAAGGATTTCTCCGACTGGCCGACGATCCCCCAGCTCTATGTGAAGGGCGAATTTGTCGGCGGCTGCGACATCATCACCGAAATGACCCTGTCGGGCGAGCTGGACACGTTGTTCGAAGACAATGGCGTGACTTACGACAAGGACGCGGCGAACAAGATCCGCGAAGCCAACGCCTGAACGCCGCTCGCCCGGGCCTGACCCGGCACGGCCGATCCTGATGCAAACGGCCCCCGGGAGATGTCCCGGGGGCCGTTTTCCGTTTCTGCGCTGTCAGGCTCCGCGCTGTCAGGCGCCGCGCGGCCTATTCGTCGGCCGTGGCCGGAGCGGTGTCATCCGCCGCTGCCGCGGGAGGCTGGCCGGGCGCGCCCGCCTGGTCGCGGCGCGCTCGGGGCAGCTCGTCGCGGGTGATCACGCCGTCGGAATTGGCATCGAGCCGGCCGAAGATCTGGTCGGCCTTGGCATCGAACTCGGCCCGCGAGATTTCGCCATCGGCCATCAGCTCGGCAAAGAACGGCGGGTGGCGCAGCGGCCCACGGGCCTGGCCGGGGCCAACTTCCTTGCCGGACATGCGCCGGTGCTCACCCATGCCGGGCTTGCCGCCCTGCGGGCCATGGCCGCCCATCATGCCGCCGGGATGGGGCATCATCTGCTGGCCCATCTGCGGCCCCATGCCGGGCATCATCTGGGGCATCATTTGCGGCATCGGCATCATCTGGGGCATCATCGGCGGCATGACCGGCACCATGACATAGCCCGGCACCATGGCGTAGCCGGGCATCATGGGCGCCATCATCGGAGGCATCATGCCGGGCATGCCACCGGGGCGCATGCCCTGGCCCATCCCCTGCCCCATGCCCATCTGGCCGGGATACTGACCATGGTGATAGCCCTCGCCCCGGGCCTGGTGTTCGGGCCGCGGGCCCTTGCCCTTCCCGTGGCCCATGGCCCCACCGGCCGCGCCCTGCTCGGCCGCCTGTTCGCGGGCCGGCGGCGTCGTCGGCGCCTGGGTGTCGGGGGTGGTCTGGGCAAAGGCCGAGGCGGCCGTGACGGCCAGGACCTGGGAAGCGATCAACAAGGATTTCATAATCCGCTCCTGTCTTTAGGGTCTTGTCCCTAGCAAACGCAGGAGCCCCGTCGATCCGTCGCGGAAAATCCGCGGCCCGGGAAAGGGGGTGGCAAAGGGGCGGGCCGTGGGCGGATCACCGCCGCCCACGGCCCGGTGCCGGGCTCAGGCCGGCGGCGTGGTTTCGTCGGCCGGCGCCTCGCCTTCGGCCTTTTCCTCGACCTCGGCAGCCAGTGCCTCGGCCTGGGCGGCCAGTTCGGCCAGCGTGTCGGTCACCGAGGCCGGCACCACCGGCACCTCGACACGCTCGGGCTCGGGCGGCGGCGCATCGCGGAAGGCCGCCAGTTCGGCATCGCGTTCGGCCAGCACGGCCTCTACCTCGCGGATGCGGTCTTCGACCGCCGCGGTCTTGTCGGCCAGCATCAGCCCGGCCATCAGCAACATCCGCCCCTCGGGCATGCGCCCGATCTGCTGGGCCAGCACCTGGGCCTCTTCGTCCAGCATGGCCGCGGCCGATTGCAGGTAGCTTTCCTCGCCTTCCTGGCAGGCCACGGCAAAATCACGGCCGCCGATCTGGATCGTCACCTCGGGCATCAGGCGTCCTCCTCGTCGGTGTCATTGGCCAGGGTCGAATTGGCCGCCGCCAGCAGCGGCTGCAGCCGGGCCAGGATCGCCCCGGCCTCGGCGGTTTCGGCCGCCCGCGCCGCACGCAGGGCTTCCAGCTCGGCCAGCATGGCCTTGTTGATCAGGTCGGGGGCGCCGACGCCCTCTTCGTTGGCCGCACGCAGCTGCGCATTGCTGTCGCGCAGCTGGTCATTGGCCTGGCGCAGGCGCTGAACATCCATGTCCAGCCGGGCCATCGCGTCCGACTGGGCCTCGATTTCCTTTTTCAGCGTGGCCAGTTCCGTGTCATGGCGCGCCCGCAGGGACAGGATGCGCTCGGCCAGCTGGGCATTGGCCAGCCGTTCCTCTTCCAATGCCTCGGCCAGCCCCGGTTCGGGGGCGTCGACCGCCGGGCCAAGCCCGTCCAGCCCGGTGCGGATCCGCTGCATGGCGGCGACGATCCGCCCCTGCAATTCCTCGATTTCGCTCATGCCCGTCACCTTGCTTCGTGCGGTTGTCGTTTGCTCCCTGCCCCGGACCGGACCGCGAATCGCGCGTCCGGCCGGCGCGGTCCAGTTTAACGAATGGGAACAAGAATTGCCCAGCCATTGCAATCAAGCACTTGGGCGGCCCGGCTGACCCGGGGCGCGCGCTTGCACTTTGCGCCCCGCTTGGTATTCAGCGTCGAACAGAGATCAAATCAAGGAGTGTCCCGGTGGATCTCACTGCGCTGCGCAATGCCAACCCCGAACATTGGGCCAAGGCGGCCGCCATCCGCACCCTGACGCTGGATGCCGTCGCCGCCGCGAATTCCGGCCATTCCGGCATGCCGATGGGCATGGCCGACGTGGCCACGGTGCTCTTTGAAAAGCATCTGAAGTTCGATGCGGCCAATCCGCAATGGCCCGACCGCGACCGGTTCATCCTGTCGGCCGGCCATGGGTCGATGCTGATCTATTCGCTGCTCTATCTCACCGGCTCCGACGAGATCACGCTGGACCAGATCAAGAACTTCCGCCAGTGGGGCGCCAAGACCGCCGGCCACCCGGAAAACTTCCTGGCCGCCGGGATCGAGACGACGACCGGCCCACTGGGCCAGGGCATCGCCAATTCGGTGGGCTTTGCCATCGCCGAGGCCAGCCTGCGGGCGCGGTTCGGCAAGTCGCTGGTCGATCACTACACCTATGTCATCGCCGGCGACGGCTGCCTGATGGAAGGCGTCAGCCAGGAAGCCATCGCCCTGGCCGGGCGCCAGGAACTGGGCCGGCTGGTCGTGTTCTGGGACAACAACAACATCACCATCGACGGCACCGTCGACCTGGCCGACCGCACCAACCAGGTTGCGCGGTTCAAGGCCAGCGGCTGGCATGTCCAGGAAATCGACGGCCATGACCCCGAGGCGATCGACGCCGCGATCACGGCGGCCAAGTCGACCAAGAAACCGTCGATGATCGCCTGCAAGACCCATATCGCCATCGGCTCCTCGGCCCAGGACACGTCCAAGGGCCATGGCGCGCTGACCGATGCAACGCTGATTGCTGATGCCAAGAAGGCCTATGGCGCCCCCGCCGGTGCCTTCGAGGTTACCGACGAGGTCAAGACGGCCTGGGAAGAGATCGGCAAGCGCGGCGCGGCGGACAAGGCCGCCTGGGACGACCGCCTGGCCGCCCAGGGCGAAGCCAAGCGCAACCGGTTCAACCGGGTCATCGCCGGCGAAGCGCCCAAGCGCCTGTCGGCCACGATCCGCGCGCTGAAGAAGCAGGTCAGCGAGAGCGCGCCCAAGGTGGCCACGCGCAAGAGCTCGGAAATGGTGCTGGAAGTGGTCAACCCGATGATGGTCGAGACCATCGGCGGTTCGGCCGACCTGACCGGGTCGAACAACACCAAGACCGGCGACTTGGGCATCTTCGACACCGACAACCGCAAGGGCCGCTACATCCATTACGGCATCCGTGAACACGGCATGGCCGCGGCGATGAACGGCATGGCGCTGCATGGCGGCATCCGGCCCTACGGCGGCACGTTCATGTGCTTCACCGACTACGCCCGTCCGGCCATGCGCCTGGCCGCGCTGATGAAGGTGCCGACGGTCTTTGTCATGACCCACGATTCGATCGGCCTGGGCGAAGACGGCCCGACCCACCAGCCCGTCGAGCACCTGGCGATCAGCCGGGCCACGCCCAACACGCTGGTCTTCCGCCCGGCCGACACGGTGGAAACCGCCGAAGCTTGGGAACTGGCGCTGACCCAGCAGGACACGCCGTCGGTGCTGTCGCTGACCCGCCAGGGCCTGCCGACCGTGCGGACCGAGCACAAGACCAAGAACCTCACCGCCCAGGGCGCCTATATCCTGGCCGAAGCCGAGGGCAAGCGGCAGGTCATCCTGATGGCCACCGGTTCGGAAGTGGCCATTGCCCTGGAAGCCCGCGAGGCGCTTCAGGCCGAAGGCATCGGCACGCGCGTCGTGTCCATGCCCTGCATGGAGCTTTTCGCCCAGCAGGACGAAGCCTATCGCAAGCGCGTGCTGCCCGCCGGGCCGGTGCGCGTGGGCATCGAGGCCGCCGTGCGCCAGGGCTGGGACCGCTGGCTGCTGGGCGAACGTGGCCGCGACGCCAAGGCCGGCTTCGTCGGCATGGACAGCTTTGGCGCCTCGGCCCCGGCCGACGTGCTCTACGAGAAATTCGGCATCACTGCCGAGGGTGTGGTTGGCAAGGTCAAGGCTCTGCTCGCCTGATCCTTTGCCCCGATCACATCCAGAAGGCCCGCCGGCACCCGCCGGTGGGCCTTTTTTGTGGCCCATGGGCGGCCCGGCCCCTGGCCCCCGGTCCGCCTTTCCCGGCCGCATCTGACCCCGCCTGCCCGTCCCCCATCGTTCCGGCCATGTCGGCTTGCCTTGCCCGGGCCGGATCGGGCGTGTCTCATCCGTTACTCACCGGGCGCTTGCCGCTTTCCCCGGTCTGCTTGACGGTCGGCCGCGCCACACCCTGACCGCCCCGATCCGCCATGATCACCATCTGCCGCTTGCGCCCCGTCCGTCTGTCCATCTCAGCCCCCTGAACACGACCAAAACCACGGCAGTCAGCGGCAGATCGCCGCCCGCTCACGGTTTGCTGAAGATGAGCGTTTTTATCGGAATTGACTTCCCGAGTAATTCTGTCATCTATAAGGCACAAGCGACCGGGACCTAACGAATGATCATCTGCAGTTGCCAGCGCATCAGCGACACCGACATCAATTCGGCCATCGACTGGATGCGCAGCGCCGATCCGGCGACGATCATCACCCCCGGCAAGGTCTACCGCGCGCTCGGGAAAAAGCCCGATTGCGGCGGGTGCATGCATCTGTTTGTTGCCACCATGCGCCAAAGCGATAACCTAGAGGTACCCGCGGTCCTGCGCGGGTTGAAACCCAGGTACCGCGAGAAGGACAAGGCGCATGAAGGGCGACACCAAGGTCATCGAATATCTCAACAGGGCTCTTAGGGCCGAGCTGACGGCGGTCAACCAGTACTGGCTGCACTACCGGCTGCAGGCCGATTGGGGCTATGGCAAGCTGGCCAAGAAATCGCGGGCCGAATCCATCGAAGAGATGCATCACGCGGACAAGATCATCGACCGCATCATCTTTCTCGAAGGCCACCCCAACCTGCAGACGCTGGACCCGCTGCGCATCGGCGAAAACGTGCGCGAGACGCTGACCTGCGATCTGGCCGGCGAAATGGATGCGGTGGCGCTGTATTCCGAGGCCCGCAAGTATTGCAACGAGGTCGGCGATTACGTGTCGATGGCCCTGTTCGAGGAACTGCTGGTCGACGAGGAAGGCCACGTGGACTTCCTGGAAACCCAGATCGAGCTGCACGACCGGATCGGCGAACAGAATTACGGCCAGCTCAACGCCCAGTCGGTCGACGAGGTCGAAGGCTGACCCATCGGGCGGGCGCCCTGCGGCCCCGCCCCTGTCACCCCGGAACGCCCTGGCCCGCGGATGCGCCGGGCCGGGCAGGTTTGTTGCGTGATCATCGGACTGGATGGCACACACCGGAACGTGCCCAGTGGACCGGGCCGCGATCACGGGTCCGCACGACGCTCGCCAGGCTGAATCGCGCAGATCGACGCGCGCCAACCCGGGCCGTAATGCGCCCCACGGTCCTGCCCTTGGAACCATGGTCCCGCCTTGGCCAATCGTTCTGACCGGCTTCGATGTTCGCCTGACGGGAGCGCACACGCCAAACCGGGCCAACCCGGGCCGTGATGCGCCCCACGGTCCTGCCCTTGCCACCATGGTCTCGCCTTGGCCAATCGTTCTGACCGGCTTCGATGTTCGCCGGACGGGAGCGCACACACCAAACCGGGCCAAACCGGGCCGTGATGTGCCCCGCGGTCCTGCCCAGGCCACCACGCGTCCACCTTGGCCAATCGTTCTGCCCGGCTTTCGTTTTCCCCGGACTGGAAAACACCCCCCGGACGGGACCGCACGCACCGAACCGGAACACCCCAAACCTGACCGGGACACGCCCGCGCGCCCCGGATCAAACGCCCGACGCCCTGGCTCAGTGGGCGGCGCCGTCCTTGTCGCCGCCACCAAACAGCCGGATCACCGGCTGGATGACATGTTCGGCCAGGGGCATCAGCGCCGCGCCCAGGGCCACGCCGAAGATGCCGTCGATCAGCGCCGTGACCAGCCATTCGACCGTGGCCGTCAGGTTCTCGGGGACCAGGTGGCCGACAAAGGCCGCCACGCCGTGGATGGCATGGCCGATGGCGCTCAGGCCCAGCTGTTCCAGCGAATGGATGACGATCGACCCGCCGACCCAGAGCATGGCCGCCGTGCCGACGATGGTCAGGATCTTCATGAAATGGGGCATGACATGCACGATGCCCCGGCCGATCCCCCGCACCGCGCCCGAGGGGCTGGACGCCAGGTAGAGCCCGAAGTCATCGGCCTTCACGATCAGCGCCACCGCGCCATAGACCACGATGGTGATGCCGATGCCCACGATGGCCAGAACCAGCCCGACCCAGGCCCAATGGCCGTCGGGAATCGCCGACAGCGCGATGGTCATGATCTCGGCCGACAGGATGAAATCGGTCTTGATCGCCCCGCTGGCCTTTTCCTCTTCCAGGTGGGCCGGATCGGTATCCACCGGGTTGACCTCGGGCGCATGGCCCTCGTGGGGCAGGAAGGAATGCAGGACCTTCTCGGCCCCTTCGTAACACAAGTAGCCTCCGCCCAGCATCAGCAGCGGGGCAATGGCCCAGGGCGCGAATTGCGACAGCAGCAGGGCGATGGGCAACAGGATGACCAGCTTGTTGCGGAACGATCCCTTGGCAATGCGCCAGATGATCGGGATCTCGCGGCTGGCATCGAACCCGTGCACGTATTTGGGCGTCACCGCCGCGTCGTCGATAACCGCCCCGGCTGCCTTGGCCCCGGCCTTGGCCGCCTGGGCCGCCACGTCGTCGACCGACGCCGCCGCCACCTTGGCGATCCCCGCCACGTCGTCCAACAATGCGAGAAGTCCGCTCATGCCCTGGTTCCTTGCCTTTGCCCAGCCTGTCCATCCGCCGGCCCGGGGCCGGTGTCGCCGGGAACCCTAGAGCATATCCGCCCCAAGGCAAGCGTTAGCGCAACCGGCATTGGTTTGCGCTAACATACTAAAAACACGCTGTTTTTGGCTTTTCGCGCTGCTGTGCAGCGTCTATATCACGGCCAAGGAAACCCTTTTTCGGAGCGCGTTTCATGACCATCCATGTTGGCATCAACGGCTTTGGCCGCATCGGCCGTTGCACCCTTTCGCACATCGCCCAGTCGGGGCGCGACGACATCCGCGTCGTCAAGGTCAATGCCACCGGCCCGCTGGACACGGCCGCCCACCTGATGCGCTATGACAGCGTGCACGGCCGCTTCCCCGGCCAGATCACCGTCGGCGACGGCACGATGGACCTGGGCCAGGGCCCGATCCAGATGTATTCGACCTATGACCCGGCCGAGATCGACTGGTCGGGCTGCGACGTGGTGCTGGAATGCACCGGCAAGTTCAACGACGGCGAGACCGCTGCCGTGCACCTGGACCAGGGCGCCGGCGCGGTGCTGATCTCGGCCCCGGCCAAGAACGTCCAGAAAACCGTGGTCTATGGCGTCAACGACCACGAGCTCAGCGCCGACACGACCATGGTGTCGAACGGCTCGTGCACGACCAATTGCCTGGCCCCGCTGGCCAAGGTGCTGGACGAGGCCTTTGGCATCGAACACGGCATCATGACCACCGTGCATTCCTATACCGGCGACCAGTCGACGATCGACCGCCGGCACAAGGACCTCTATCGCGCCCGCGCGGCGGCCATGGCCATGATCCCCACCACCACCGGTGCGGCCAAGGCCCTGGGCGAGGTGCTGCCCAAGCTGAAGGGCAAGCTGGACGGGTCGTCGATTCGCGTGCCGACGCCGAATGTCTCGGCCGTCGACCTGACCTTCCGCGCCGGGCGCAACGTGACGGCCGAAGAGGTCAACGCCGCCGTGGCCGCTGCGGTCAAGGGCAAGATGGCCCGCGTGCTGGCCTATGACAGCGAACAGAAGGTGTCGGTCGATTTCAACCACACCGAGGAAAGCTCGATCTTTGCGCCCGACCAGACCCGGGTCGTCGATGGCCGCATGGTGCGCGTGCTGGCCTGGTATGACAACGAATGGGGTTTTTCGGCGCGCATGGCCGACGTGGCCGTGGCCATGGGCCGGCTGCAGAAATCGGCGCTGGCGGCGGCCTGAGCCGGCCCCGCGCCACCCGGCCCTGGCCCGGGCGGCGGCGTCGGAAACGGCCCCGCCCGGACACGCGGCAACGACGAACAGGCTGCGAACTTGCGGCACGAGGCCCGGTCAGGCATATCTGGCCGGGCCTTTCCTTTTGCGGATGTCCCGATGACCAACAGCCTGGCGCTTTTTCTCGCGGTCGTGATCAGCGTCGCCATTGTGCTGGACCTGGCCGTTTTCGGGACCGATCACACCATCTTCCTTGGAAAAAAGCTTTACGATCTGATCGAATGGATGGCCTTCTGGCGCTGAGCCCATTGGCGATCGCCCGCGCGGGCGGTTGACAAGGCGGGGCGCGCCGTGTTGTTACCTGCGTTGTTAGCGCAAACAAGACACGCCTTCATCACCGGCGCCGCATCGGCGCCATTGCGGGTCCGGCGGCCCGCCAGCCGGGAGAGGACAGATGACAGTCAAAGTTGCCATCAACGGATTTGGACGGATCGGGCGCAACGTGCTGCGCGGGATCGTGGAAAGCGGGCGCAGCGACATCGAGGTGATCGCGATCAACGATCTCGGCCCGGTCGAGACCAATGCGCATCTGCTGCAGTTCGACAGCGTGCACGGCCGGTTCCCGGCCGAGGTCAAGGTGGCGGGCGATGCGATCGACGTGGGCTATGGGCCGATCAAGGTCACGGCCGAACGCGATCCGGCCGCCCTGCCCTGGGGCGACGTGGATATCGCCCTGGAATGCACCGGGATCTTCACCGCCCGCGACAAGGCCGCGGCGCATCTGCAGAACGGGTCCAGCAAGGTGCTGGTCTCGGCGCCGGCGTCGGGCGCGGATCTGACGGTGGTCTACGGGGTCAACCATGACCAGCTGACCGGCGATCACGTCGTGGTGTCGAATGCTTCCTGCACGACCAATTGCCTGTCACCGGTTGCCAAGGTGCTCAACGATGCGATCGGCATCGAAAAGGGCTTCATGACCACGATCCACAGCTATACGGGCGATCAGCCGACGCTGGACACGATGCACAAGGATCTCTATCGCGCCCGGGCGGCGGCGATGTCGATGATCCCGACCTCGACAGGGGCGGCCAAGGCCGTGGGGCTGGTGCTGCCCGAGCTGAACGGCAAGCTGGACGGGGTGGCCATCCGGGTGCCGACGCCGAACGTGTCGGTGGTCGACCTGACGTTCAACGCCGCGCGCGAGACCAGCGTCGAAGAGATCAACGCCGCGATCAAGGCGGCAGCGGACGGGCCGCTGAAAGGCATCCTCGGCTATACCGACAAGCCAAACGTGTCGATGGATTTCAACCACGACCCGCATTCGTCGATCTTCCACCTGGACCAGACCAAGGTCATGGACGGCACGATGGTGCGCATCCTGACCTGGTATGACAACGAATGGGGCTTTTCCAACCGCATGGCCGATACGGCCGTGGCGATGGCCAAGGTCTGAATGCGCCGGCCGCGGGGCCGGTAGAGCACAGGACAAGGGCGGGATCTTTCCCGCCCTTTTTCATTGGGGTGATCGGGTGAAATTGGTCGCGGGCGTCACCACCGCCCGGCGGATGGCCACGGACCCGTGCCCCGCCCGGCGCTTCGGTCCAGGGCATCGCGCCCGATACACACCGCCCCGCCCGGCTCATCGGCCTCTTGCAAGGCCGCCTCGCGACTAACCGTGCAGACGGCGGACCAGCGCGTCATGTACCGCCGGCGGTACGAACTTGGACACGTCACCGTTCAGCCGGCAGATTTCCTTGACCAGCTTGGACGCGATCGCCTGATGCCGGGCCTCGGCCATCAGGAACACCGTCTCGACGGAATCGTCGAGCGCCCGGTTCATGCCAACCATCTGGAATTCATACTCGAAATCCGCCACCGCCCGCAGCCCGCGCACGATGATCGACGCGCCGACATCATGGGCGCAATCGATCAGCAGGTTCTCGAAGGGATGGGCCACGATCTGGGTGCCGGTCTGTTCGGACAGGCTGGCCAGCTCGGGTTCCAGCAGCGACACACGCTCTTCCAGCGAGAAGAGCGGCCCCTTGTCCCGGTTGATCGCCACGCCGATCACCAGCTTGTCCACCAGCGCCGAGGCGCGGCGGATGATGTCGATATGACCCAGCGTGACCGGGTCGAATGTTCCCGGATACAACCCGACGCGCATGACGGTCCTCCCACTTGCGTACCGGGTTGCACCGAAACAAAATTTCGTGGCCGATGCAAGCGGGCTAGTGGCCCATGATCATGCCTTCGAGCGCATCCTTTTCCATTTCCAGTTTCTGCAGCTGCGCCTTGACCACGTCGCCCAGCGAAATCAGCCCGATCAGCGCCCCGTCCTCGTCCAGCACGGGCATGTGGCGGAAATGGCCGTCGGTCATCTTCTTGAGCACCTCGGCCACGTTGGACTGGGCCGTGCAGGTGATCAGGTTGCGCGTCATGTAATCGCTGACCGGCCGGGTCAGGCAGCCGCCCCCCGCCCGCGACAGCTCGCGCACGATGTCGCGTTCCGACAGGATGCCCAGGGGGGTCTTGCCGTCTTCGCTGACCAGGACGGTGCCGATGCGGCGCTCGGCCAGGATGGTCGCCGCTTCGGAAATGGGGGTCGTGGGGGTGACGGTCACAACCCCGGCCTCGGGCTTGGACCTCAGGATCTGGTGAACAAGCATGCGTCTCCTCCCATGCCAGTTTCGTTTGGTATTTTTCTTTCTATTCCTAAAGCGTTGCCGCAATAAAAGTTAAAGTCAAGCCGCAGCTTCCAGACGCAGCACCTCGGCCCGCAACCGCTCGGCCAGAAGCTGGGAAAAGCGGTTGAGACGTTCGCTTTTCTGGTCGCTCTGGTGGCGCACCAGGTAGAAGGCCCGGGTCAGCGAGATATCGTCGGTCAGCACGCGGCGCAGACCCGGATGCGAGGGCAGCGCGAAGTCATGGGCCACGCAAAGCCCCTGCCCGCCTTCGGTCATGCGCAGCTGGACGGGCACAGAGTTCGAGGCCAGGGCCACCCGTTCGACGCCCAGCTCGTGCAGGTAATCCAGCTCGGCATCGAAGATCATGTCGGGGATATAGCCGACCATCGGCCGGCCGCGCAGATCGCCGGTGCCGGCCAGCGGGTGGCGGGCCAGGTAATCGGCCGACCCGGCCAGGTGCAGGTGGTAATCGGTGATCTTCTGCACCACCAGCTGGCCGGCGGTGGGCGGGCTGACCGTCACGGCCATGTCGGCTTCGCGCCGGGACAGGTTGACCACCCGGGGCTGGGCCACGATCTGGATGTCGATGTCGGGATTGTCCTCGGCGATCGACAGGCAGACCTGGGGCAGCAGGTAGGTGGCGCAGCCATCCGGCGCGCCGATGCGGATCTGTCCGGTCAGCCGGTCGGTCGATCCGGTGATCGCATCCATGCCCGAGCGCATCGCCTGTTCCACCCGCTCGCCATGGGCCAGCAGCCGTTCGCCCGCCGGGGTCAGCGCATAGCCCTGGGGAGACTTGCGGAAGAGCGGCGCCTCGACGGCGGTTTCCAGCCGCAGGATGCGCCGGCCCACGGTGGCCGGATCCATCTTCAACTTGCGCCCGGCCCCCGACAGGCTTTCCGCCCGGGCCACGGCCAGAAAGACCTTTACGTCGTCCCAATGCGGCTCCATTCCGATCCCCCTTCCCTTTGCAAAACTGCAATACCTTTTTGAGATCTTGCCCCTGTTCAGCCCTTTTCTGCAAGACTAGGATGCGCCGCAACTGTCAGACCATTCAGGGAAGAGACCAGATGGAAGAGATCTGCCACTATATCAACGGCGCACGTGTCCAGGGCACGTCGGGCCGGTTCACCGAGGTCTTCAACCCCGCCACCGGCGAGGTCCAGGCCAAGGTTCCGCTGGCCACCGTCGAGGAAGTCAACACGGCCATTGCCAAGGCTGCCGAGGCGCAGATCGCCTGGGGCGCGACCAACCCGCAGCGCCGCGCGCGGGTGATGATGAAGTTCGGCCAGCTGATCAACGAGAACATGGACACCCTGGCCGAGCTGGTCAGCCGCGAACACGGCAAGACCCTGCCCGACGCCCGGGGCGACGTGCAGCGCGGGCTGGAGGTCGTCGAGGTCTGCATGGGCGCACCGCACATGCTCAAGGGCGAATATACCGACGATGGCGGCCCGGGGATCGACCTATATTCGATGCGCCAGCCGCTGGGTGTGGTGGCCGGCATCACCCCGTTCAACTTCCCGGCGATGATCCCGCTGTGGAAGATGGCCCCGGCCCTGGCCTGCGGCAACGCGATGATCCTCAAGCCGTCTGAACGCTGCCCGTCGACGGCGCTCTACCTGGCCGAGCTGATCCGCGAAGCCGGCCTGCCCGAAGGTGTGCTGCAGGTGGTCAACGGCGACAAGGAAGCCGTCGACGCGATCCTCGACAATGACACGATCGCCGCCGTGGGCTTTGTCGGCTCGACGCCGATTGCCCAGTACATCTATGGCCGGGCCACGGCCAACGGCAAGCGCGCGCAATGTTTCGGCGGCGCCAAGAACCACATGATCGTCATGCCCGATGCCGACATGGACAAGGCCGCCGACGCGCTGGTCGGCGCGGGCTTTGGTGCGGCCGGCGAACGCTGCATGGCCATTTCGGTGGCCGTGCCCGTCGGCGAAGAGACCGCCGAGGCGCTGATCGAACGGCTGGTCCCGCGCATCGACAAGCTGAAGGTCGGCCCCTACACCGCCGGCGACGACGTCGATTACGGCCCGGTCATCACCAAGGCCGCCGAAGAGCGGATCAAGGGCCTGATCACCAGCGGTGTCGACCAGGGCGCAACACTGGTCCGCGACGGCCGCGATTTCTCGCTTCAGGGATATGAAAACGGTTTCTTCGTCGGCCCGACCCTTTTCGACAATGTCACCCCGGACATGGAAATCTACAAGGAAGAGATCTTTGGCCCGGTCCTGTCGCAGGTGCGCGCCGGTTCTTATGAAGAAGCGCTGAAACTGACCATGGACAATCCCTATGGCAATGGCACCGCAATCTATACCGCAGATGGTGACACGGCCCGCGATTTCGCCCATCGCGTCAATGTCGGCATGGTCGGCATCAATTTCCCGATCCCGGTGCCGCTGTCCTATCACACCTTCGGCGGCTGGAAGAAATCGGCATTCGGCGACCTGAACCAGTACGGCCCCGACGCCTTCCGGTTCTACACCAAGACCAAGACCGTCACGGCGCGCTGGTTCTCGGGCATCAAGGATGGCGGCGAATTCAATTTCAAGGCCATGGATTGACGTTGGATTGACAAAGGTCAATCACCACATTGACCATTTCGTCAAAGCGTGTTTTCAGAGGGGATCGGCGATTGCCGGTCCCCTTTCTACTTGGGCGCAACAAACTGGAATGTCTGTAAGTTTTCGAATTCTCCCGCGCCGTGGGCTGGTCTATGTCCATTACGAGGGTATGCTTCGCGCCGATGATACGCTGACCGTATTCGGCGAATACATGCAACACCCCGATTGCCGGCCCGGCCAGAAGCAATTGGTCGATCTCGAAGCCATCACCGGATTTGAAAGAGACTTTACCCGGCTCTTCGAAGTCCAGGCCAAGAAGGTCGAAGTTTTTGCCAGCGGCGGAATCGAAACCCTGCTTGTCTATTATGCGCCGACCCGCATCGCCCGCGAGATGTCGCAGCTGATCCTGCGCTCGTGGGAGCCGTTCGACGGCGTGATCCCCCTGATCCAGGACACCGAGGCCGGCGCCCTTGCGCTGCTGGGCCAGCCCGAGACCAGCTTTGCCGCGCTGCTGGAACAGGCCGACAAGGTCTGAATCGGCCGGCGCATGGGGCGCGATGACGGTGCCGGGCCTCGCCCGGGACTTCTCCGGACCTCTGCCGAAACGCTGCCAGCCGCCGCCGATACGCCGCCAGACCTCTGGGCGCGGACGGTGAAAACTTTGTGAGGGGCGATCAATTCGCCGCCCTGCCGCTGGCCGGATCGACCGGATCGGCGTAAATATATGCCAAATGCCTCATGTGTCAGATGAAAGAGGACCGAGCACCATGTCCGACCCCCGGCTGTCCCGCCGCAAGATCCTGCTGACCGGCGCCGCGGCGCTGGCAACGCCCGCCGTGGCCCGCGCCCAGTCGACCGACGCCTTCCCCACCGACGAGCCGGCGATCCGCGACCAGACCCCGGTTCAGCGCAACATCTCGTCCTTCTCGACGCAGAACTGGCAGGACCATTTCGACGAGCTGGGCGTCGGCTGCCTGCTGGCCGACATCACCAGCCGGGCCGTGCATTACTGGTCGGGCGACGGCTATTCCTACCGGCTCTATCCCTCGTCGGTGCCGATGTCCGAAGAGCTGACCCGCCGCGGCTATTCGCGCATCGTGCGCAAGACCGAATTCCCCAGCTGGACGCCCACCGCCTCGATGCGCGAACGCGATCCGACCCTGCCGGTGCGCATGGAAGGCGGCGAGCCGGGCAATCCGCTGGGCACGCGGGCCATGTATCTCGACTGGCCGGCCTACCTGGTGCACGGCACCCATGACACCCGCAAGATCGGCCGGCAAAGCTCGTCGGGCTGCATCGGGCTCTACAACCAGCATGTCGAAGAGTTGTACCCGCTGGTCGAGGTCGGCACCCAGGTGCGCCTGCTCTGATCGGGCGACGGCGTTTCCCGCGCGGGAAACGCCACCGCGCGGGCCTCAGCGCTTGCGCATCCAGAAGCTCTGCGCCCGCCCGCCGGCCAGGAACGGCAGCGCCTCGACCGCGTCGGGGCGTTCCTTCTGCAGGTAGAAGCCCGGCCAGAGAATGTCATACCCCCCGCCCTGCAACAGCGCATGCAGCATGTATTGCTCACCCCAGCCCGGGCAATCGTAGAAGAACCGCTTGGGGTATTCGTAGGGCAGGAACACGTCGTGGACATGGATCACCACGCCGGAGGGCAGCGCGGGGATGATCCGGCAGAACAGATGCGCCACGTCGTTCGACATGCGCACGACATGGCTGGAATCGATGAACAGCACGTCCCCCGATTGCAGCTCGGCAAAAAGCGCCGGATCGACGGCCTCGACATAGCCCTGTTCGAACCGGTCGACGACCCCGGCGATATCGGCCCGCGGCCAGGGATCGATGGCGGTGATCGTTCCGTCCGATCCGGCGTCGCGCAGGGCCTGGCGCGTGACCCTCGTGGAATTGCCGCAGCCGACCTCGATCACCCGAGCCGGGTTGAACCGCCGGATCATCAGGTAGAGCGCCTCGGCATCCGGCGTGTCGTAATAGCCGTTGTCCGGCGCATAGCCCGTGGTGCTGGCCCGGCGCAGGCGGTCGAGATCATCGGCATGGGCCCGGTAATCGGCCACCAGCTGCGCGATGTCGAAATCGGCCATGCCGGGCGACAGGGCATAGGCCGGGCCATCCAGCCCGCCCCGGGCCTCGAAGGCCTCGAGCCGGGCGCGTTCGGCGCGGATCTCGTGCTTGTCGACCAGAGCCACGTCGAGCTCGTCCAGCATCGCGTTCATCTGCGGAAATTTGCGTCTGGCCATGGTGCCTGCCCCTGCTTGTGCTGCTGCCCGGTCGGCTTAGGCCCGCGCATCACCTTGTGCAACCGCCCGCCGGCCACAGCGGCGTGATCCCTGCGCGGCCGTCGCCCACAGGTCCCAGAAAATTCGCCGAATTTTCTGGGACCTGTCGCGCCCTGCCCGCCCGTTCGACCGACACCCCGGCAAATCTGCAAGACCGATTTGCGATCCTGCGACTTGCCCCTTGCCCATTGCAAAGGCTAGCAATGGAACATCTGTTCAATAAACCGGGCCACGAGGGGGAGCGTGCCATGGATTTTGCACTGAGCGAGGAACAGCAGGCCATCTTCGACATGGCCCATGGCTTCGGACAGGATAACATCGCGCCACATGCCCGCCTCTGGGAGCGCCAGGGCACGATCCCGAAAGATCTCTGGCCCCGCCTGGCCGAGTTGGGCTTTGGCGGGCTTTATGTCAGCGAGGACAGCGGCGGCAGCGGGCTGGGCCGGCTGGATGCCACGCTGGTCTTCGAAGCCCTGTCCATGGCCTGTCCTTCGGTCGCGGCCTTCCTGTCGATCCACAACATGTGCGCCCGCATGATCGACAGCTTTGCCTCCGATGCCTTCAAGGCCCGGGTCCTGCCCGGCGTGCTGACCATGGACACGGTCCTGTCCTATTGCCTGACCGAACCCGGCTCCGGCTCGGATGCCGCCGCCCTGACCACCCGGGCCGAGCGCACCGACACCGGCTATCGCCTGACCGGCACCAAGGCCTTCATCTCCGGCGGCGGCTATTCCGATGCCTATGTCTGCATGGTGCGCACCGGCGCGGCCGGCCCGGGCGGCATCTCGACCGTCTATGTCGAGGCCGGCACGCCCGGCCTGTCCTTCGGCACCCCCGAGGACAAGATGGGCTGGCGCAGCCAACCCACGGCCCAGGTCCAGTTCGACGATTGCGAGATCCCCGCCGAGGCGCTTGTCGGCGAGGAAGGCCAGGGCTTCCGCTATGCCATGATGGGCCTCGACGGCGGCCGGCTGAACATCTCCGCCTGTTCGCTCGGCGCCGCCCAGTCCGCCCTCGACATGACCCTGGCCTACATGGCCGAACGCAAGGCCTTCGGCCGCAGCATCGACCAGTTCCAGGCCCTGCAATTCCGCCTGGCCGAGATGGAAATCGAATTGCAGGCCGCGCGCACCTTCCTGCGCCAGGCGGCCTGGAAGCTCGACCAGGGCGCGCCGGATGCCACCAAGTTCTGCGCCATGGCCAAGGCCTTTGTCACCGAGACCGGCTCGCGCGTGGTGGACCAATGCCTGCAGATGCATGGCGGATACGGCTACCTGGCCGATTATGGCATCGAAAAGCTGGTGCGTGACCTCAGGGTGCACAAGATCCTCGAAGGCACCAATGAAATCATGCGGTTGATCGTCGCCCGCAGCCTGCTGGCCGGGCACTGACATGGCCGAGACCGATATCCGCATCATCGGCCGCGCCGGCCGCATCACCCTGACCCGCCCCAAGGCGCTGAACGCGCTCAGCTACGACATGTGCCTGGCCATCGACGCCGCGCTGATCGCCTGGGCCGACGATCCGGCCGTGGACCTGGTCGTCCTCGATGCCCAGGGCGACAAGGCCTTTTGCGCCGGCGGTGATATCGCCCGGCTCTACGACACCGGCCTGGCCGGCGATTACGCATTCGGCCGCCGCTTCTGGCGCGACGAATACCGCATGAATGCCCGCCTGGCCGATTACCCCAAGCCGGTCATCAGCCTGATGCAGGGCTTCACCATGGGCGGCGGCGTGGGCATTGGCTGCCACGGCGGCATCCGCATCGTCGGCGACAGTTCCCGCATGGCCATGCCCGAATGCGGCATCGGCCTGGTGCCCGACGTTGGCGGCACCCACCTGCTGTCGCGTGCGCCCGGCCGGCTGGGCGCCTATCTCGGCCTGACCGCCGCGCGCATGAGTCCGGGCGATGCCATCCACGCGGGCTTTGCCGACCGCTACCTGCCCGAGGCCGACTGGCCCGCCCTGATCGCCCGGCTCGAAGCCACCGGCGACACCGCCTGCATCCCCGACCACGCCCCGCCGCCATCGCCCCTGGCCGCTGAGGCCGCGCGCATCGACCGCCTGTTCGCAGGCAGCGACGTGACAGATATTTCTCAGCGAATTCAAGAGGATGACAGCGACACCTCATCCGCTGCGCTAAAGGCGATCCGGCGCAATTCGCCCCTGGCCATGGCCGCAACGCTCGGCCTGCTGGACCGGCTGGATGCCTCCACCACGATCCGCGACGCGCTGACCGGCGAATACCGCTTTACATGGCGGGCCATGGACCAGGGTGACTTCCTCGAAGGCATCCGCGCCCAGATCATCGACAAGGATCGCAACCCCCACTGGCGCGACACGCTCGACACGCTCGACCCGGCCCGCGTCGCGGCCATGCTGGCGCCGCTGGGCGCCGATGACATCACGTTCCAAGAGGAGACAGGCCCATGAAAATCGCATTCATCGGTTTGGGCAACATGGGCGCGCCGATGGCCGCCAACCTGGTCGCCGCCGGGCACCAGGTCACGGGGTTCGACACCGCCGGCATCACCGTCGACGGCGCGGCCGCCGCCACATCCGCCGCCGAGGCCGCAACCGGGGCCGAGGTGGTCATCACCATGCTGCCCAACGGCACCATCCTGCGCGCCGTGGCCGACCAGGTCATTCCCGCCATGGCCCCCGGATCAGCCCTTGTCGATTGTTCGACCGTCGATGTCGACAGCGCGAGGATCGTCGCGCAACAGGCTGAAGACGCGGGACTTCTTTCGGTCGACGCCCCCGTCTCGGGCGGTATCGGCGGCGCGGCGGCGGGCACGCTGACCTTCATGGCCGGCGGCTCGGATGCCGCCTTTGCCATGGCCCGCCCGCTCTTTGACATCATGGGTCAGAAGGCCGTGCATTGCGGCGGATCGGGCGCCGGCCAGGCCGCCAAGATCTGCAACAACATGATCCTCGGTGTCACCATGATCGCCACCTGCGAAGCCTTTGCCCTGGCCGACAAGCTGGGCCTGGCCCGCGACAAGATGTTCGACGTGGTCTCGACCTCCTCGGGCTACAGCTGGTCGATGAACGCCTATTGCCCAGCCCCCGGCGTCGGCCCGACCTCGCCGGCCGACAATGGCTATGCCCCCGGTTTCGCCGCCGACCTCATGCTCAAGGACCTGCGCCTGTCCCAACAGGCCGCCGCCACCGCCGATGCCGACACACCCATGGGCGCCCTGGCCCAGGCGCTCTATGCCCGGTTCGTCGAAGAAGAAGACGGCGCGGGCAAGGATTTCTCGGCCATGCTGCCCCGGTTCGAAACCCGCGGCCACGGCGGCTGATCGCGCCGACCTGCTGCTTCTTTCTCTTTCCAAGTATCCCAACCCGACGGTGCAGCCCGCGCCGTCGGTCGCCACCCCGGGCGCTCACCGCCCCACCCGATCGGCGGAAACCCTCCGGTTTGCCCGCCGCCCCGACGCCCCACCGACGGAAGCCCCCGCGCCCCTTCGTATCAGCCCTGACGGATGGACCACCCTCCGCGAGCAGACATGAAGGAGCCCGAAATGAAACCGCTGACAATCGCCCTGCTGGCCGCCGGCCTCACCCTTGGCAGCACCGTCGCGATGGCCCAACCTCAGGGCGGCCAGCCGCAACAGGCCTGCGGCAAGGGCCAACAGGCGCAATGCGGCCAACAGGGGCCGGACAAGGGGCACCAGCAACAACAGGGCAACCAGCAGCAACCCGGCAAACAGGCCCCCGGCCAGCAACAGCCGGACCAGCAACAGGGCCATGCCCAGGACAAGACGCCCCCGAAACAGCAACCCCAGCACCAGCACCAGCAGCAACAGGCCAAGGCCCCGCCGCAGCCGGCCAAACCGGCCCCGGCCCATTACGCCCCGGGCCAGAAGATCTCCGGCCCCGCCCCGATGGTGCGCGATCCGGGCCGTTACGGGCTGGTGCCCACGGGCCGCTACGTGACCCAGGGCGATTACGTCTATCGCATCGACCCGGACACCCAGAAGGTGCTCAACCTCGTCGGCGCCATCGCCGATATCCTCAACTGATCACCCGCCAGCCCCGGCGCGGGCGGAAACCGGCCGATCGCACCGGCCCCGCCCGCCCGCATTCCGCCCAATGGAACCCGACCGCGCATCCGGGGGTTGAGAGCTCAGGAAGGTCGCGCCACGCTGTGCGACGACGACCCAAGCGAAAGGCCACAACATGAAACCGATCCTGATCGCCCTGCTCGCCGGCTCGATGAGCCTGACCGCCGGGGCCGCGCTGGCCAACAACGGGAACGGCAAGGGCAACGGCCATGGCAACAGCCACAAGTCAAAGGGCAACGTGGTGCAGGTCACCCCGACCGCAAGCTGCCCGCCCGGGCTGGCCAAGAAAAACCCGCCCTGCGTGCCGCCGGGCCAGGCCAAGAAATACAACCCCGGCCAGTACATCAACGATTACACCTATATCCGGAATCCCGGCAATTACGGGCTGAACAACGGCTATTACGTGACCGCCGGGAATTATGTCTATCGCATCAACAAGGACACGCGCGAAGTGCTGAACCTTGTCGGTGCCGTGGCCGACATCCTGAACTGACGGACCGCCGGGTCATCGCCCGACGGACGGACCGCAAAACGCCGGGCCCGATGGGTCCGGCGTTTTGGCATGATCTGCCGGTCACAGTTTTAGGTCGAGATGGTCGGCCAGCTTGAAGCAATAGGTCCACCACTCGACAAGCTCCTCCCGGTTGGCCGGGTTGTCCCAATCGCCCGCATCCCAGCGGTCGTGCCAGAGGCTGCGCTTGGTGGTCGCCATGTCGCGCACATAGGCCGGCGAGCTGCGGCGCGTGGCCTCGGCCATCATCAAGGCCGAACCGGCAACATAGAGATCGATCATCTCGTTCTCGCCCGGCACAAAGCTCTGCTCGCCCAGCAGAAGATCGATGAGCACCGAACATTCCACGAGGCTTTCGTGCAGCGGCTGCCCCGCGCGCAAGGGCGCGGCCGGGGCCAGCGCGGCGAGGATGGCCAACAGGGCGGCAGGACGGGCAAGGACGGCAGGCAAGGCAAAAGCTCCGGTCGTGTGGTCACGCCGGAGCCTGGGGGATCATTCGGGCGGAAGTGCGGCGCCTATTCGGCGGCAACGCGCTTGGGGTTCAGCATGGGCTTGAGATACCGGCCGGTGTGGCTGGCCTCGACCTCTGCCACCTGTTCGGGCGTGCCCGTGGCCACCACCGTCCCGCCGCCATCGCCGCCTTCGGGGCCGATGTCGATCAGCCAGTCTGCGGTTTTCACCACGTCGAGATTGTGCTCGATCACCACGACCGTGTTCCCCTGGTCGACCAGTTCATGCAGCACTTCCAACAGCTTGCGCACGTCCTCGAAATGCAGACCCGTTGTCGGCTCGTCGAGGATGTAAAGCGTGCGCCCGGTGGATCGCTTGGACAGCTCCTTGGCCAGCTTGACCCGCTGTGCCTCGCCGCCCGACAGCGTCGTGGCCTGCTGGCCAACCTTGATATAGCCGAGACCCACGCGCATCAGCGCATCCATCTTGTCGCGGATCGACGGCACGGCCTGAAAGAAACCCTGGGCATCCTCGACGGTCATGTCGAGCACATCGGCGATGGACTTGCCCTTGAACGTGACCTCGAGCGTCTCGCGATTGTAGCGCGCGCCCTGGCAGGTTTCGCAGGTGACATAGACATCGGGGAGGAAGTGCATCTCGATCTTGATGACGCCGTCACCCTGGCAGGCCTCGCAGCGCCCACCCTTGACGTTGAAGCTGAACCGCCCGGGCTTGTAGCCCCGGGTCTTGGCCTCGGGCAGGCCGGCAAACCAGTCGCGAATGGGCGTAAAGGCCCCGGTATAGGTCGCCGGGTTCGACCGGGGGGTCCGGCCGATGGGCCGCTGGTCGATGTCGATGACCTTGTCGAGGTGTTCCAGCCCCTTGATCGTCTCGCAGGGCGCGGGCGTCTGGCGGGCCCCGTTCAGGCGCATCGAGGCGGTCTTGAACAGGGTTTCGATGGTCAGGGTCGATTTGCCCCCGCCCGACACGCCGGTGACGCAGACGAACTTGCCCAGCGGGAAATCGACGGTGACGTTTTGCAGGTTGTTGCCCGTGGCCTTGACCACGGTCAGCTTCTTCTTGCCCTTCTTCCCCTTGCGCCGTTCGGCGGGCACGGCGATCTCGCGCGTGCCGGCAAGGTATTGGCCGGTCACCGAATTCGGGTCGGCGGTGATTTCGGCGGGTGTGCCCTTGGCCACGACCTGGCCGCCATGCACGCCGGCACCGGGGCCGATGTCAAAGACGTAATCGGCCTCGCGAATGGCTTCCTCGTCATGTTCGACAACGATGACCGTGTTTCCCTGGTCCCGCAGGTTCTTGAGCGTCTGGAGCAGCCGGTCGTTGTCGCGCTGGTGCAGGCCGATCGACGGCTCGTCGAGCACGTAGAGCACGCCGGTCAGGCCCGACCCGATCTGGGAAGCCAGACGGATGCGCTGGCTTTCGCCGCCCGACAGGGTGCCGGCGTTGCGCGACAGCGTGAGGTATTCGAGGCCCACGTTGTTGAGGAACCCCAGCCGCTCGCGGATTTCCTTGAGGATGGCGCGGGCGATCTCGTTCTTCTGGGCGGTCAGGCTCTCGGGAACCGAAAGGGTCCAGTCATAGGCCTCGCGGATCGACATCTGGACAACCTGGCCGATGTGGAGGTCCGCAATCTTGACGGCCAGCGCTTCCTCGCGCAGGCGGTAGCCATGGCAGGTGCCGCAGGGGCGATTGTTCTGGTAGCGCTCGAATTCCTCGCGGATCCAGTTTGAATCGGTCTCGCGGTAGCGGCGTTCCATGTTGGGAATGACGCCTTCGAAGACCCGCTCAACCTGGTAGACCCGACCACCCTCGTCATAGCGGAACTGGATTTCCTCGTCGCCGGAGCCATGCAGAAAGACCTGCTGGACATGGGCCGGAAGGTCCTTCCAGCGGTCGTTCTTGTTGAACTCATAATGCTTGGCGATGGCTTCGATGGTCTGGAGGAAATAGGGCGACTTGCCCTTGCGCCAGGGGGCCAGGGCGCCATCGGCGATTTTCAGGGTGACATCGGGGACAACAAGCCGTTCGTCGAAGAAAAGCTCCATCCCCAGGCCGTCGCAATCCGGGCAGGCGCCGAAGGGGGCGTTGAAGGAAAACAGGCGCGGTTCGATTTCCGGGATGGTGAAGCCCGAGACCGGGCAGGCAAAATTCTCGGAAAAGGTGACGCGGACAGGCTCGTCCGTCTCTTGCGAGTCGGCCTCGCGGGCGGCGGGCGCGGTTTCCAGGATGGCGATACCACTGGCGAGGTCGAGCGCAGTGCGCAGGCTGTCCGCCAGCCGCTGTTCGATGCCCTCGCGCACGACGATGCGGTCGACGACCACGTCGATGTCATGGCGGAATTTCTTGTCCAGCGTGGGCGGCTCGTCGAGCTCGTAGAAGGTGCCGTCGACCTTGATCCGCTGGAACCCCTGCTTGCGCAGTTCCAGCATTTCCTTGCGGTACTCGCCCTTGCGGTCGCGCACGATGGGGGCCAGCAAGTAGGCGCGGGTGCCCTCCTCCATGGCCATGATGCGGTCGACCATGTCCTGGACCTGCTGCGCCTCGATGGGCAGGCCGGTGGTCGGGCTGTAGGGCGTGCCGGCACGGGCGAAGAGCAGGCGCAGGTAGTCGTAGATCTCGGTGACGGTGCCGACGGTCGACCGGGGGTTCTTGGACGTGGTCTTTTGCTCGATGGAAATCGCCGGGCTGAGGCCCGAGATGTGATCGACATCGGGCTTTTCCATCATGTCGAGGAACTGCCGGGCATAGGCCGAGAGCGATTCGACATAGCGGCGCTGGCCCTCGGCATAGATCGTGTCGAAGGCCAGCGACGATTTCCCCGAGCCGGACAGGCCGGTGATGACGACAAGCTCGTCACGGGGGATGTCCACGTCGATGGACTTCAGGTTGTGTTCACGCGCACCGCGGACTTCGATGAATTTCTGGTCAGGCATGGCAGGTCCCTCAATGGCGCAAAGGTAGGCGATCGCCGGGCCGGGGCCAAGCGGAAACTGAGAACAAAAGGTAAACTTCCGACAAGGCGCATCACCCTGCCCCCGGCCGCATCACCCCAGCGGGCCTTGGCCGATATAGGGCATCGCGGCGTGGGTGCCAGCCCCCGGCCTCAGGTCTTTTGCGCCAGGGCCCAGGCGCAGATCGGCATCTCGGGATCGTTGTCCAGCGAATCGCGGTCCGCGTCGTAATCGGGCGGCCATTTGCCTGGGTCCAGGTTGCGCAGGGCGGCGTTGCGATTGCCCCATTGATCGGCCTGGATGGCGTCTTCGGCAAAGCCGGCTTCGATCAGAAGGTTCTTCAGCCCGCGGGCGGACCAGCGCGAATTGTCCATCGGCGCGGCGTGGAACGGCACGAAGAAGGGCACGGCGACCCAGAAATGCCCGCCCTTGCGCAGCATCTTGCGCACGTTCTTCGTGGCGGCATAGGGCCGGTCGAGATGCTCCCAGACCTGGTTGGCCAGCACCAGGTCGACTTTCAGCGGCTGGCCATCCGGCGCATAAGGCCCGGCGCAGATGTCCCATTCGGGATAGAGGAACTGGCGATAGGACCGGAAGGCAAAGCTGCGCCCCCATTTGCCCGAGACTTCGGCCACGTCCAGCCGCTCGGGGCCCAGGGCCTTGATGAGCGCGCGGCTCGATTTCTGCATGACGACGCGATTGAGGCTGACCATGGCGGCAGGAAAACGCATCCGGCGGGGCGCGTCTACCCGGGCCATGCGCTGGCCCCGAGGTTGCGCCGGGTACTTGAGACCAAGAAGAAGACAAGGGCGCGCGCTCCTGTCTTCTTCTTGGTAAAAATACCGCCGCCGCAGGCGTTGCGCGCAGCGCAAATCTGCCGCATCCGCCAAAGCGCAGCGCCGGGCCTCTGTTCACCACGGCAGGACCGGCTAAGCTGTGGACGACACGACCCAGACGGAGCCCCGCCATGCCGACCCGCCGAGACCTTCTTGCCAGCGCACTTGCCGCCCTGCCCGCCCTTGCCTTGCCCGCCCTGGCGCGGGCCGATGGCAGTCGGCGGCTGGACAACGGGATGACCGAGATCACCGGCTTTCTCGACCGGGTCGAGGCTCGGGGCGACACCAATGTTCTGATTGTCACGGCCGGAGGCCAGGAATGGACGGTGGATTTCCCGACACCGCCAGCCAATGCCAATGACCAGCCGATCGGACTGGCGCTGCATCCGGGGATGGAGTTGACCGTTCAGGGGCACCAGGCGCAGGACACGGCCTGGCGGATGCGGGCGGCCCGGCTGATCATCGACGGGACGCCCTACGAGCTTTAGGATCCGCCCCGCCCCGGCCGCAGGATGGGCCGGGGCGGGCGCGAGCGATCAGAAGTGGATCGCCCGGCCGTAGGCGTCCAGCACGCTTTCGTGCATCATTTCCGACAGGGTCGGGTGCGGGAAGACCGTGTGCATCAGGTCTTCCTCGGTCGTTTCCAGCTGGCGGCCGACAACGTAGCCCTGGATCAGTTCCGTCACCTCGGCCCCGACCATGTGCGCCCCCAGCAGCTCGCCCGTTTTCGCATCGAAAACGGTCTTGATCATGCCTTCGGGCTCGCCCAGGGCAATGGCCTTGCCGTTGCCGATGAAGGGGAAGCGGCCGACCTTGATGTCGTAGCCCAGTTCCTTGGCCTTGGCCTCGGTATAGCCGACCGAAGCCACCTGGGGCTGGCAATAGGTGCAGCCGGCGATGGATTCGGGTTTGACCGGGTGCGGATGCTGGCCGGCGATCAGCTCGGCCACCATGACGCCTTCGTGGCTGGCCTTGTGGGCCAGCCAGGGCGCGCCGGCGATATCGCCGATGGCATAGACGCCCTCGACCCCGGTGCGGCAATATTCATCGGTCACCACATGGGTGCGGTCGACCTTGATGCCGGCGTCCTCCAGGCCCAGGCCTTCGACATTGCCGACGATGCCCACGGCCGAGATGACCGTGTCGAAATCGTGTTTCTCGACCTTGCCGCCGGTTTCGATATGGGCCGTGACCTTGCCCTTGGCCCGGTCGAGCTGCTTGACCATGGTCTTTTCCATGATCTTCATGCCCTGCTTGACGAATTGCTTCTTGGCGAAGGCCGAGATCTCGGCATCTTCGACCGGCAGGATCCGGTCCATCACTTCGACCACCGTCGTGTCGGCGCCCAGGGTGTTGTAGAAGCTGGCAAATTCGATGCCGATCGCTCCCGACCCGATGACCAGCAGCTTCTTGGGCATGCGCGGCGGCATCAGCGCGTGCTTGTAGGTCCAGACCAGGTCGCCATCGGCCTCGAGCCCGGGCAGTTCGCGGGCGCGGGCGCCGGTGGCCAGGATGATGTTGGCGGCCTTCAGGGTCTCGGTGCCCTTGTCGGTGGTCACGCTCACCTGGCCCTTTCCGGCCAGTTTCGCCTCGCCCATGATGGCGTCGACCTTGTTCTTCTTGATCAGGTGGGCCACGCCGCCGGACAGCTGCTTGGCCACCCCGCGCGAGCGCTTGATCACGGCGTCGATGTCATAGCCGATCTTGTCGGCCGACAGGCCAAAGTCCTTGGCCCGTTCCATCAGGTGGAAGACCTCGGCCGAGCGCAGCAGGGCCTTGGTCGGAATGCAGCCCCAGTTCAGGCAGATCCCGCCCATGTGCTCGCGTTCCACGATGGCCGTTTTCAGACCCAGCTGGGCGGCCCGGATGGCGGCGACATAGCCCCCCGGCCCGGCCCCGATTACGATGACGTCATAGGATTTCTCGGCCATGTCCTGTCCTCCTGACCCGGCGCCTGGAAATTAGTTTAGCGTTAAACTATTATTCCCGAGCCTTCAATGGCGCAGCCCACGACAATTGCGGCGCGGGCCGTCTTGACCCCGTCACAGTGGCGACGGATGCTGGTTTCGACAATGCCGGAGGTAAGCCAATGGGTAAAGTTCTCAAGGATCTGGTGCTGGCCTTGCTGAATGCGACGCTGATCCTCGTCGCGCTGTGCCTGTTCCTGGCGCTGCAGGTCAGCCGCAGCGCCGAACGGGTGGTCGAGCGGGCCTCGGACGCGGTGGCACGGATCGAGCCCGTGACGATCGAGCTGGAGGGGTTGCGCGAAGACGTGGCCGGGCTGCGCGGCGACCTGGACAGCCTGGCCACCGGGGCCACCGACCAGGCCGATGCGGCGCTGGCGGCGACGCGGGCGCGGCTGGACGAGATCCAGGGGCGGATCGACGGGATCGAGGCGCGGGTGGCCGAATTCGGAGAATTGCCGGAAAGCCTGTCGGGCGATCCGCGGCAGGACATGCTGGACCTGATGCGGCTGGGACTGCACATGATGCGCGGGGCGCTGACGGCCGGGACGGAGATACCCGACGGCGCCGGGACGCAGTAGCCTGCGGGAAGCGGCCGGCGGCGATATTCATTAGCCGCCTGGAGAGTGGCCGGGGCGGCGGGGCGAGCCCCGCCCTACACGCCCCGGAACAGCAGCAGGCAAAGGGCACCGGGGCGGCTGGGTGGCCGGCCCCGGGAGAGAAACTCAGCCTGCGGCCTGAAGCTCGCGCACGGTCTGGCCGTAGCCGCCGGCGCTGACATAGGCGTCTTCGTTCGCCGTGGTCGAGCGTTCGAGCGCCTCATTGCGATAGGGGAACCGGCCGAACTGGCGGATGACCTCGCGATGGGCGCGGGCATGCAGCAGGTTCGGCGCGCCGGTCTCGGGCATGCGATCGGCCATCAGCCGGACACAGCGTTCCTGGTCGCACAGGCTCTCGGAATGCATCAGCGGCAGGTAGAAGAACTGGCGCGCCGGTTCGTCGATCTTGAAATCCCAGCCCTTGTGAATGGCCACCTTGGCCGCGGCCAGCGCCGCGCGGTCGGTGGCAAAGGCCCGGCCATCGCCGCGGAACATGTTGCGCGGGAACTGGTCAGTCAGGATGATATAGGCCAGCGCCCCGCTGGGATAGGTCAGCCACAGCGAATACGACCCTTCCGAGGCCGCCTGCCAGGCCGCGCCGAACCGGTCGCGCACCTGCGCATCCAGAGCCTCGTCCTGCTTGTACCAGCCGTCTTCGCCGACTTCGTCCAGCCAGAAGGCCAGGACCTCTTCCGCACCCACCATCGCGATGTTCCTCCGTATTCGCGCTCACGGTTCCTAGAATCAGTTAACGACGTGCAGGGCCCGGCGAACAGTCACGATTTGCAACCTCGGTGACATATCGCCGGTTTCCGCTCGCCTCAGGCCGCCTGCTCGGGCTCGTCGCCGTCCTGCTCGGCCTCGATGACCATTTCCTGTGCAACTTCCATGGCCACCGGGGTCAGGGTCTGGGTCACGGCGGCATAGGCGCCGGTATCCTCAACCGGAACGGCCGGACGACGGGTCGACCGATAGGCCGCATAGGCCGCGACACACAGCAGAAGCGCGCCGATGAACAGGAAGAAGCCCGACGGCCCGACCACGTTGGGGCCCATCAGCCAGCCGGTGATCAGCGGCCCGGCAATCGCGCCCAGCCCGTTGATGAAGATCAGGCCGCCGGACGCGGCGGGCATGTCCTCGTATTCGATATGGTCGTTGGTATGGGCCAGCAGCAGCGAATAGAGCGGGTTGGTCATGCCACCGACGACAAAGGCCGCGCCCAGCAGGATCCAGAAGCCTTCGTCAGCCCACATGCCGACAATGGCCGCCACCCCGCCGATCAGGCCGGTGACCATGATCAGGAAGCGCCGGTCGATCCGGTCGGACATCCAGCCGATGGGATATTGCAGCAGCATGGCCCCGATGTAGAAGGTCGCCACGAAGGTCGAGATCTGCACCAGCGTCAGGCCGATCGCCGCGCCATAGACCGCGCTCATGCCGAAGAGCCCGGAATAGACCCCGCCCAGCAGAAAGATGCCGACACAGCCCAGCGGCGAGCTTTCGAAGAGCTGGCGCAGGGTCATCGGCTTTGAGGTTTCATAGGCCGGGGTCGGCGTGACCGACAGAAGGATCGGCGCGAAGGAGATCGACACCAGAACCGAGGCGATGATGAAGACCTCGAACCCCGCCGGATCGCCGATCAGCAGGGCAGCCTGGGCGCCGACGATGCCCAGGGTCTGGACGATCATGTAAAGCGACAGGGCCTGGCCGCGGTTCTCGTTGGTCGACTGGTTGTTCAGCCAGCTTTCGGCGGTGACGTAGACGCCCGAGAAACAAAAGCCCACGATGCAGCGGCCGATCGTCCAGGCGATGGGATTGGTGAAGATCGGATAGGGGTAGAGGATCATCACCGCCGAGATCAGCGAGGCCAGCGCGGCAAAGACCCGCACGTGGCCGACCCGGCGGATCATCTCGGGAGCCAGCCGCGACCCGCCGAGGAAACCGACGAAATACCCGGCCATGACAAAGGACATCTCAAGCGTCGAAAAGCTCTCGATGCCGCCGCGCACGCCCAGCAGGGTGGATTGGATGCCGTTGCCGACCATCAGAAGCATCATGCCGAGCATCAGCGCCCAAGTGCTGGAAAGAACCTGCATCATCTGCGGATCTCCTTCGTCATTCGTTCCGTCCTGCCCGGTCTGGGCGATTCGCCCCCGTCACGTCGGGGTCAGACGCGACCGGGGTCAGGTCGCTTTTGACGCATGTGTGGGCGCCGGGATCAACAGCGAGGCATCGCCATAGGAAAAGAAGCGGTATTTCGCAGCCAGGGCATGGGCATAGACCGCGCGGATCTCGTCGACCCCCAACAGCGCCGAGACCAGCATCATCAGCGTCGATTTCGGCAGGTGGAAATTGGTCATCAGCGCATCGGTCACGTTGAAGCGGAAACCGGGGTGGATGAAGATGTCGGTCTCGCCCTGCCAGGGCGCGATGGCCCCGGTCTCGCGGGCGGCGGTCTCGATCAGGCGCAGGGCGGTGGTGCCGACGGGAATGACCCGGCCGCCGGCGGCCCGGGTGGCGGCGATCTCGGCCGCGGCCTGGTCCGAGACACGGCCCCATTCGGCATGCATCTTGTGATCTCGGATATCGTCCACCTTGACCGGCAGGAAGGTGCCGGCGCCCACATGCAGGGTGACGCGGGTGAAGTCCACGCCCCGGGCGGCCAGGGCCTGCATCAACGCATCGTCGAAATGCAGCGAGGCCGTGGGCGCGGCAACGGCGCCGGAATGTTCGGCCCAGATGGTCTGGTAATCCTCGCGGTCGCGGGCATCGGCCGGCCGGCGGGCAGCGATGTAGGGCGGCAGGGGCATGGCCCCGGCACGGGCCAGCGCGGCATCGAAATCGTCCCCGACGAGGCCAAAGCGCAGGTGCCCCTGGCCATCGGCCACGCCCTCCAGCACGGCCGTCAGCCCGGCGCCGAAATCGACGGTCTCACCCTGTTTGAGCTTCTTGAGCGGCTTGATCAGCGCGGCCCAGGTGCCATCGGCCCGCGGGCCCAGCAGCGTGGCCTCGATCCGGGCCTCGGTCGGGCCCTGGGCGGTGTCGCGGCGGCGCAGGCCCGACAGGCGCGCGGGAATGACCCGGGTATCGTTCAGCACCAGCCGGTCGCCCGGGCGCAGCATGTCGGGCAGATCGAAGACACGGGCATCGCGGATGTCCCGGCCCTCGGCCACCAGCAGACGTGCCGAAGACCGCGGCCGGGCGGGCCGCGTGGCAATCAGGTCGTCGGGCAGGTCGAAATCGAAATCGCTGAGTTTCATGGCCGCGCCCCATGCGCGGGATCGGCGGGAATTGCAATCCCCCATCGGGCCGCGGGGTCAAGACACGGGGCCACGGGGTGAAGTCTTGGGGCAAAGGGCCAGGACCGGACATGTGACGGGGCCAATGACCCGGACAAGAGACGAACGCGGGACGGGCAAGAGACCCGACATGTCACAGGGACATGGGCCGGGCATGTCACTGAGCAGGGGATCGGGCATGAAATCGGTCCTCAGACCGCGCATGGGATCATCGGCCCGGGCCACGTGCCGGCCCGGCCGGGGCCTAGCGTTCCGACCCGCTCAGCGGTTTGATCCGCGACCCGCGCTGGGGTTCGGGCGCCACGCGCAGCGGTGCGGGGGTGGACGGATCGGGACTGGCCGCGCCCTGCCCCGGTTCCTGGCCCGCCTCCTGTCCAGCCGCCCCGCCCGACAGGTCTCCATCGGTGCGGCTCTTGCTGACGGTCGGGGCCGGATCGCGGAACAGCTCGCGCAGGAACCCCGGGGCCAGGGCCGACAGCGGGTTGACCGAAATGCGCGGCGCCGAGGCCGGGCCGCTCAGATCGAAATTCACCCCGATCAGCCCTTCGCCCTTGCGGGTCAGCACGCTGCCGATGGCGTTGAGCGCATAGAGCGGCGACAGCACGCCCTGCATGTCGAGCGTGGCGCTGGCCAGGTCATAGATCCCGTCCAGCGACAGCCCGATCGACGGGCCGATGGCCGAGGCGCTCAGCAGGGTCAGGCGGCTGGGCGACAGGCGAAAGCTGGCATCGACTTCGGAGAACGTGATGCCGTTGCCGGCCAACTCGTCGATCAGCCCGACCAGGCTGATGGCATTGAGAATGGCCCCGATGCCGCTGCCTTCATGCACGCTGGTGTTGGTCACGCGCAGGGTGCCGTCATAGCTGCCGGTCTCGGGCGCCGGGCGCAGGATCAGGTTCAGCGCCCCGCCCCGCGCCTGTTTCAGGATACCGGCGTCGCGGAAGATGCCCCCGGCATCGGCCGAGGTGACCTGGAAGGCGTTGCGCCCGGCCTCGGGCACGATCTTGCCCGACAGGGCCGTGCCGCCGTTCATCTGCCCCGTAAAGGTGCCGGCCAGCCCGCCCGCCGTGGTCAGCTGGGCCTGGAGCCCGGTCAGGGCCAGGCCCCTGGCGATCTGCAACCGGTCCAGCGAAACCGAGAGCGGCGGGCTGTCGCCGTTGGCCGTGCCCTCGTCCTTGCCGAAGGTCGCCCCGCCCAGGTCGAGGCTGCCGGAATTGATGCGTACCGCCGGGCTGCGGCCCGCGCCGCGGCCGGTCAGGGTGGCCGAGACATTCAGCCAGTCGCCGATGCGCAGGCTGTCAAAGATCGCCTGGTCGAACTGGCCCCCGGCCTTGGTCGTCACCCGCCCGCTCAGCGCCAGCCCGCCGCCGGTCAGCGACAGGATGTCGACCCGGGGCGCGCTGCCCAGCGTGGCGGCCACCTTCAGCCGGCCGGTGGCCCCGCGCGACATCGACCAGCCCAGCGACGGCACGCTCAGCCCCAGCCCGTCGAGATCCGATTGCACCGACAGCCGCGGCGGCTGGCCGCCGCCCAGGTCGACGGCCAGGTCGGCCATGGCCCGGCCGCTGACCATGCCCTCGGGCAGGCCCAGCCGAAAGATCCGCACGGCCTCGGGCGTCAGCGGCGCCCGGCCGGTCACCCGGCTGCCCGCGCCCGGCACGCCCAGGGCCTGGGTCCAGGTAAAGCTGGCCGGGATGCCGCTGATCTCGCCTTCTCCGCCGATCCGCACGCCGTCATTGTCGACAAAGACCTCCAGCGCCTCGGCGCTCAGCGGGTGACCCGGGACCAGCACCTCGCTGGTCACGTCGCGTATCGTGCCGCTGGCATGGTATTGCATGTCGGCCAGGGTGATGACCTCCTGCATCGGCAGGGCCAGCGTGCCGGCCAGTTCGACGCTGCCCCGGGCCAGGTCGACCGGCAGGTCGGATTTCGACAGCACGCTCAGCGGCGGCCGGTCGAGCAGCGACAACACGGCCGTCGGCGTGCCCCGGCCCTGGACCCGCACGATGGCCGGCGTGCCCGGCTTGACGGCCACGTCGGGCACGATGAACGCCGTGCCCGCCACGTCCAGCGCGCCGCCCGCATCGGCCATGACCTGGCCTTGGGTCGCCGTGGCGACCAGCCGGTTGGACGCAAAGCTGGCCTGGCCGGCCAGCCCGGTCAGCGGTGGCAGGTTGGGCGAGAATTCGACCTCGCCGCCTTCGAATTCGAAATCGGCATAGACATCGGGCTCGGCCTGGCCCGGCCGGCCGCGCACGGCCCAGTCGACATCCAGCAGCCGCCCGGCATGAACGTTGCGATTGACCCAGATCCGCGGCTTGGCCAGCGCGGCCTGGGGCCAGATCTCGAGCAGGCGGGCGGCCTCGATCTCGCCGATGCGCCCGTTGATCGCATAGCGCCAGCCCAGCGGCGTGGCCCGCAGCCGGCCATCCAGACGCACCGGGTTGTCCCCGTCGTGGATCAGCGCCTCGCCCAGGGTCAGGTCGAACGGATGCAGGCGCAGACGGAACTCGGCATGGGCCCCGGTCAGTTCCAGCGGCGCGGGATAGACATCGGCCGGGTTCAGCGTCAGGGCGCCCACGGCGAACTGGCCGGTCAGCGCGTCCAGCCGGCCTTCCTCCAGCCCCTCGATCCAGGCCCGGCCCTCGACCGATCCGCTGCCCCAGGCGCTGTCAAAGGACAGCTCCTGAAAGGTCAGCTGGTCATTGGCCGGGTCAAAGGTGAAATAGCTGCGCGCGCCGTGGAAGGGGATCGGCCGGGTCGCCTCGGTCGGTTGCAGCACGCCTTCGCCGATGCCCAGCGTGGCGCTGACCGGCAGCATCTCGCCGCCCTCGCCGATGCCCCCGCGCAATGCCCCCGAGATCGGCGCGCGCAGGGGTTCCAGCCAGCCGAGCGCGGCGCTTTGCATGGCAATGTCCTCGGCGGCCACGTCGGTGACCTGGATGCCGAAGGTCGCCGCCCGCGATCGGATGGAACTGTCATAGCTGGCCTCGACCCGCGCGGCCTCGTCCCGGCCCGACAACAGGTTCAGCCCGGCCGACAGGCTGAGACGGTCGCCATGGCGTTCCAGCAGCAGCCGGCCGTCGTCGATGGTCCAGCTGCGGCCCGACAGGGCGTCGTCGTAGCGCAGGGTCAGCTGGGACAGTTCGAATTCGGTCAGGGCGGTCAGCGGCTCGGCGGTCAGCCGGTCCTCCCAGCCCTGGATCAGGCCGGGCAGGCTTTCGGCCTCTTCGACCACCTCGCCGCTGTCGCCGAAATCCAGCGCCACGGCCCCGTCTGCGGCCCGGCGAAAGACGGCCCGGGCGCCGGTCAGGGTGATCTTCTTGGGGTTGACCTGGCCGCGCAGCAACGGGCGCATGGCCAGGCTGGCCTCGGCCCGCGACAGGTCCAGCAGGACCTGGCCATCGGCATTGGCGATGCGCAGGTCGCTGACCCCGACCCGCGGGCGCCAGCCCTTGCGGATGACCAGGTGCATCTCGGCAAACGCGACCTGGGCGCCCTTCAGGTCGGTGTCGTCCAGCGCGCGCTCCACGCGGTCGGACACGACATGGCGCAGCCAGTCGGGGGCGGTCAGGGTCTGGCCGGCGAACATGACGGCCATCAGGGCGACCAGCCCGCCCAGCAGGGTCAGCCGGCAGGTCTGGCGCCAGAGCAGCCGCCGCCAGAGCGACGGCCGGGCCCGGCAATTGCGGAACGGCCGGCGGCCGGCGGCGCGGACGCCTTCCCCGGCCGGCCCCTCTCCCACGGCCTGCGACCCGTCACACGGCTCCGCCCCGCCCGCGCCTTGCGGCGCGCGGCTCTCGGCCCGGTTGTCCGGGGTCGGGGGCTCGTGGCTGTCCACCGCCAATGGCGATCCTTTTCCATCGCCCCAAAGGGGCGTCTTGAACTTTCCACCGCCCCGAAGGGGCGTCTTGACCTAGTCCCCGAAGGGGCGCCTTGAACTGTTCCCCGAACGGGCGTTTTCAACGTTCCCCCAAAGGGCCGTCTTGACCTGATCCCCCGCCGGGCGTTTCAAACCGCTCCCCGCCGGGCCGCGCAATCTGACCCCATATCGGGCCGTCCCAATTGACCCCCAAGGGTCGTTGTCCCATTGCCCACCAAGGGACGTCATCCCATCCACGGCCCCACCGGGGCCGGCTGCGCATGTCTCCTGGCACCGGATACCTTTACACCGGCCTGACCTGCTCTAATCTCCGCCCGGCCGTTGGACCTGACGGCTGCACCAGACCCCGGAGGCCCCCAATGCTGGACGCGCAAGACACCGCACCCGATTTCACCCTGCCCCGCGACGGCGGCGAGACGCTGCGCCTGAGCGACCTGCGCGGCTCGGCCGTCGTGCTGTTTTTCTACCCGCGCGATGATACCTCGGGTTGCACGAAGGAATCCATCGGGTTTTCCGAAGCATTGCAGGACTTTGCCGAAGCCGGCGCGCAAGTGGTGGGGATTTCGAAGGACAGCGTGGCCAGCCACGACAAGTTCGTCGCCAAGCACGGGCTCAAGACGATCATGGTCTCGGACGAAACCGGCACGACCTGCGAGGACTACGGAGTCTGGAAGGAAAAGAAGATGTACGGCAAGATCTTCATGGGCATCGAACGCACGACCGTCCTGATCGACGCCCAGGGCCAAATCGCGCGCATCTGGCGCAAGGTCAAGGTGCCCGGCCACGTGGATGACGTGCTCGCCGCCGTCCGCGCGCTCTGACAGGCCCTGGCCGGCGCGGCGCCCCTGCCCGGCGTCGCCCGTCTGGCGAATGACACCGTAGCGGTATTTTCACCAAGAAGAAGACAGGAGCGCGCGCCCTTGTCTTCTTCTTGGTCCTAAATACCCGCCGCAACTTGCACCACGCGGCGGAACGGCCCAGAAGAGGGCGCCCGGCCCTTCACGACCAGACAGAGACCCAGATGCGCCCGCTTGCCGAACTTGCCACCGATGTTCTGACCACCGCCGACGGACGGGCCAAGACCGCCCTGTCGCGGCGCTATGCGGCCGAATGGTTTGCCGCCCGCGCGGCCGGTGACATGCCCGAGGTCGGCGAGGCCCGCCCGCCGATGCAGCCCGCCCGCCCCGCCACGCCCGAGCTGCGCGATCCACGGGACGTGCCCAAGCGCAAGCCCGGCAGCCCCGCCGGGCGCATCGCGCTGCTGCATGCCGTGGCCCACATCGAACTCAACGCCGTCGACCTGCACTGGGACATCATCGCGCGCTTCGGCCATGTGCCCATGCCTCCCGGCTTTTATGACGACTGGGTCCGGGCGGCCGACGAGGAATCGAAGCATTTCAACCTGATGTGCGACTGCCTCGAAGACCTGGGCAGCCATTACGGCGCCCTGCCCGCCCATGCCGGCATGTGGCGCGCCGCCGAGGACACCGCCACCGACCTGCCCGGCCGGCTGGCCGTCGTGCCCATGGTGCTCGAAGCCCGGGGCCTGGATGTCACCCCCGGCATGATCACCATTTTCGAAAAGGCAAATATCGACCATGCGGTCGAGGCCCTGAAGATCATCTATTCCGAGGAAGTCGGCCACGTGGCCTACGGGGCAAAATGGTTCCATTTCCTGTGCGGCCGCGACAATCTCGACCCCAAGGTGGCCTTTCATGACCTCGTCCGCCAGTACTTCCACGGCGCCCTCAAACCACCTTTCAACGAGGAAAAACGCGGCGAGGCCGGGCTCCCGCCCGATTTCTACTGGCCCCTTGCAGACGAGATTCCGCCCAGTTTCCGCTGAGAATCGCATCCATATGCTGTGAGACGCAGGGTAAGACCGGCAATATCTTGCCGGTCAGCCGGCATTTCCCCGCAGGTTAGCTGACAAATAACACAATAATGTTGCCCGCTTGCCACGAGGCTTGTATGCACCCTGCCCATGGCGAGGCCACCCCACGGGGCGGTGCGCCACACGGGGATGGGACAGGAACGAACAGCGTGCAAAAGCGTTTTGCTGTAAAGATAAACCGTGTCGTGGAGCCTTGGTTCCCGGAACGGCGCGTCTTTCTGAAATCTGATACGGACACCCGCTTCATTCGCCTTCGCCCTGTCACGCAGCTGGCCGCCTATACGGTCGGTGGCGTGGTGGTGTGCTGGGCGATCCTGGCGACAGCGATCGTGGTCATGGACAGCATCGGCTCCGGCAGCTACCGCGAACAGGCCAAGCGGGATCTGGAAACCTACCGCGAGCGGCTGGATGCCCTGGCCGGGCAGCGCGATGCCCGGGCCGAGGAAGCCGTCGCGGCCCAGGAGCGGTTCAACGCCGCCCTGACGCAGATCTCGTCGATGCAATCCGAGCTGCTCAGCTCGGAGACCCGGCGGATGGAGCTGGAAACCGGCATCGAGGTCATCCAGTCGACCCTGCGCGACACGATGAAGGCCCGCGAGAGCGCCCGCGACCAGGTTGCCGCGCTGGAGGCCGAGATGGCCGACGACCCGCGCGCGCCCGCCGCGGCCCAGGGCAACAGCGCGCCGACCGAGATCCTGGCCGAGGCGCTGGAACGCACCGCCCGCGAGCGCGACCAGATCCGCGCCGATGCGGCCCAGGCCCTGACCCGGGCCGACGACCTGGAACGCGAGCTGGACCTGATCCAGGACCGCAACGACATGATCTTCCGCCAGATCGAAGAGGCCATGCAGGTCTCGGTCGAGCCGCTGGACAAGATGTTCCGCTCGGCCGGCCTGCCCCCCGAGCGGCTGATCGAACAGGTGCGCCGGGGCTATTCCGGCCAGGGCGGGCCGCTGACCCCGCTCAGCTTCTCGACCCGGGGCGAAGAGCCCGGCCCCGACGAGATCCGCGCCAACCGCGCGCTGCAGCACATGGACACGCTGAACCTCTACCGCATCGCGGCGTCCAAGGCGCCCTTTGCCACCCCGGTCAAGGATGCCTTCCGCTTCACCAGCGGCTACGGCTATCGCCGCGATCCCAAGACCGGCGGCCGGCGCATGCACATGGGCGTCGATTTCGCGGCCTCGACGGGCACGCCGATCTATTCCACCGGCGAGGGCGTTGTCGTCCATGCCGGCTGGCAATCGGGCTATGGCCGGCTGGTCACCATCCGCCATGATTTCGGCATCGAGACGCGCTATGCGCATATGTCCAAAATCCGCGTGAAGGTCGGGCAAAGGGTCTCGCGCGGGGACCGGATTGGTGATATGGGAGCTTCCGGACGTGTGACGGGCGTGCATCTGCATTACGAAGTCCGTGTCAACGGATCTCCCGTCAATCCCATGACCTACATCAAGGCTGCGAAAAATGTTTTCTAAGAGCAAGATCAACGAGCCCGGCCCGAAGGGCTCCGAAGGCGACAAGCCCGCGCCCGCGGCTGCGCCGGAAATGCCGTCGGCCCCGCGTCAGACCGATTACAAGCCCTCCTCGCCGCCCAAGGCCAAGCCGCCGGCCTCGGTCCTGTCCTCGGACCTGCACATCACCGGCAACATCAAGACCAGCGGCGACATCCAGGTCGAAGGCACCGTCGAAGGTGACATCCGCGCGCATCTGCTGACCATCGGCGAGACCGCGACGATCAAGGGTGAGGTCACCGCCGACGACGTCGTCGTCAACGGCCGCATCGTCGGCCGCGTCCGGGGCCTGAAGGTCCGCCTGACGGCCACCGCCCGGGTCGAGGGTGACATCATCCACAAGACCATCGCCATCGAGAGCGGCGCCCATTTCGAGGGCTCGGTCCAGCGCCAGGACGATCCGCTGAGCCAGGGCCGCAAGCCCGCCGGCGCGGCACCGGCCGCAGCAGCCCCGGCCGCCGAAGGCTGAGGCCCCTCACCAACGATTGCCTTGCGGGGCGCCGCCGGCCAACGGGCCGCGGCGCCCCGTTGCGTTTCGCGGGTCGGCCACCGGACAGCCGGCAGCAATAGGCGCATGCCGGGCAGGCATCGGTCGCACGGCCTGCGGGACCGGTGTGTCTGACGGTCTCTGCTGTGTTTGGGAAATACACCACCGGCGCCCTGCCCGCCTGCAAAGGCCCATGCCGGGCCGGCACGCCGATGGTCCGGGGCTGTGCCGGCGCCGTCGCTCGACCAGCCCCGCATTGCGCATGCGCCCGCTCTTTCGGCCCCGTGATACATGGCATCGCCACGGCATCTGCCCATGGCCGTGCAGCACCGACAGCACAGCGGTCCGGGGGGCATTCAACTGCAGGAGATCTGTCAGGGGGCTGCCGAACTGGCACGACATCTGCCCCGGCTGTTGCAAGCGCGCAGGGCGTCTGTCCGGGGGCTTGCAACCACTCGCCGGGCGACAATCCGGCGTCAAGCCTGTGCCGGTGGGCGATCAACCTGGGGGATGTTGCATGCGCCGGCGGGCCATCACCCCGAAAGGGCGCAGGGGCCACCGGACCGGCAGGAACGGCAGGGGCGCGGCCGGCTGTGGCCGCGCCCCTGCCGGTTGGTCAGATCACTCGACGACGGTCACGCTGACCATGCGGTCAGGTTCGCCTACGACGGCGCCGTTGGGCCCGGTGCCGCGCTTGATGGCGTCGATCACGTCCATGCCGTCGGTCACCTTGCCGACAACCGTGTACTGGCCGTTCAGATGCGGCGCCGGTTCGAACATGATGAAGAACTGGCTGTTGGCGCTGTCGGGGTTCTGCGACCGGGCCATGCCCAGCACACCGCGATCAAAGCTCTGGTCCGAGAATTCGGCCTTGAGATCGGGGTAGGACGATCCGCCCCGCCCGGCCATGCGCATGTCCTGGCCTTCCTTGGCGAATTCCACGTCACCGGTCTGGGCCATGAACCCGTCGATCACCCGGTGAAAGTAGACCCCGTCATAGGCGCCTTCATTGGCCAGCGTGGTGATCCGCTCGACGTGACCGGGGGCCACGTCGTCGAAAAGCTCGACGGTCACGGTGCCATTGGCCTCGCCCCCGATTTCGATCTGCAGGTCGGTCGCCGCGGCCGGGCCGGCCGCCAGCACCGCCAGGGCCAGCGCCAGCTTACGCATCTGCGGCCACCTTGACGCTGATCATCCGGTCGGGGGTCGCAGGCGGCTCGCCCCGCACGATGGCGTCGACATGTTCCATGCCCTCGATGACCCGGCCATAGACGGTGTACTGGCCGTTGAGGAAATGGTTGTCCTTGAAGTTGATGAAGAACTGGCTGTTGGCCGAGTTCGGGTTCTGCGAGCGCGCCGCGCCGAGGGTGCCCCGGTCATGCGGCAGGCGCGAGAATTCGGCCGGCAGGTCGGGCAGGTCGGATCCGCCGGTGCCGGCCATGCGGATGTTGAACCCGTCTTCCATGTCGCCGTGCTGCACGTCGCCGGTCTGGGCCATGAAGCCGTCGATCACGCGGTGAAAGCAGACATTGTCGTACTGGCCGCCCCGGGCCAGTTCCTTCATGCGCGCCGAATGCTCGGGCGCCACGTCGGGCAGAAGCTCGATGACGACGTTGCCGCCCTTGAGCTCGATGATGATGGTGTTCTCCGGATCCTTGATCTCGGCCATGGGTCTCTCCTGTCACAGTCGGATCGATACCTAAGCGCCGGGCGGCCGATTGCCAAGCCGGGCATTGACCGACAGGGCCGAACCGGAGAACAAACGCCTGACCAAACGTGACCGGAGGAGCCCCCCATGGCCTGGAAAACCCTCGACGACATGGATCTGGCAGGCAAGCGCGTGCTGACCCGCGTGGATCTCAACGTGCCCATGGACGGCGGCCGCGTGAGCGATGCCACCCGGATCGACCGCATCGTGCCGACGCTGAAGGATATCGTCGCCGCCGGGGGCACGCCGGTGCTGCTGGCCCATTTCGGCCGACCCAAGGGCCAGCACGTGCCCGAGATGTCGCTGCGCCCCGTCGTGCCGGCGCTGGAGGCCGCCTGCGGCCTGCCCGTGACCTTTGCCGCCGATTGCCGTGGCCCCGCGGCGGCGGCGGCCATCGACGGCGTGGCGCCCGGTGGCGTGGTGCTGCTGGAAAACACCCGGTTCTACCCGGGCGAGGAAAAGAACGACCCCGACCTGGCCGCCGATTTCGCGGCGCTCGGCGACATCTATTGCAACGATGCCTTCTCGGCCGCCCACCGGGCCCATGCCTCGACCGAGGCCCTGGCCCGGCTGCTGCCCGCCTGTGCCGGCCGACTGATGCAGGCCGAGCTGTCCGCGCTGGAAACCGCGCTTGGCGATCCGGTGCGCCCGGTGGTGGCCGTGGTCGGCGGGGCCAAGGTGTCGACCAAGCTGGACCTGCTGGGCAACCTGGTGGGCAAGGTCGATCACCTGGTGATCGGCGGGGGCATGGCCAATACCTTCCTGGCCGCCCAGGGCATCGACGTGGGCAAGTCGCTGGCCGAACATGACATGACGGCCACCGCCTCCGAGATCATGGCCAAGGCCGAGGCCGCCGGCTGCGAGATCATCCTGCCCGGCGATGTCGTGGTTGCCCGCGAGTTCAAGGCCGGGGCGGACAATGAAACCGTGGCCGCCGATGCCTGCCCGTCCGATGCCATGATCCTGGACGCCGGGCCGCAGACCGTGGCCCGCATCGCGGCCACGCTCGACACGGCAAAGACGCTGATCTGGAACGGCCCGCTCGGCGCCTTCGAAATCCCGCCCTTCGACACCGCGACCAATGCCGCCGCCAGCCAGGCCGCGGCGCTGACGGCCGCCGGCGGGCTGACCTCGGTGGCAGGTGGCGGCGACACCGTCGCGGCGCTGAACCAGGCCGGCGCGGCCGCGCGGTTCACCTATATCTCCACCGCCGGGGGGGCCTTCCTGGAATGGATGGAAGGCAAGGTTCTGCCCGGCGTCGCCGCCCTCGGGGGCTGAACGTCGCGCGCGCGTCATGTGGTTGCGCTAACCTATTTGCATGACGCTGACTCAATGACTTAAGCACGGGACGCGGTCGCGGATCGCGCCCGGATCATTTACAAAAAACGGACATTGAAAATGCCCAACCCGACCCAGACCGACAAGATTTCCAAAGGCCAGGGCTTCATCGCCGCGCTCGACCAGAGCGGCGGCTCCACCCCCAAGGCCCTGCGCCTCTACGGCATCGAGGAAGACGCCTATGGCTCGGATGCCGAGATGTTCGACCTGATCCACGAGATGCGCGCACGGATCATCAAGTCGCCGGCCTTTACCGGGGACAAGATCGTCGGCGCGATCCTGTTCGAACAGACCATGGACCGCGAGATCGACGGCACGCCGACCGGCCAGTACCTGTGGGAAGAATGCGGCGTCGTGCCCTTCCTCAAGGTCGACAAGGGCCTGGCCGATGCCGAGAACGGCGTGAAGCTGATGAAGCCGATGCCGGGGCTGGACGCGGTGCTGGAACGGGCCGTGGCCAAGGGCATGTTCGGCACCAAGATGCGGTCCGTCGTCGATGCGGCCGACCCGGCGGGCATCAAGGCCATCGTCGACCAGCAATTCGAGGTCGGCCAGCAGATCCTGGGCCATGGGCTGATCCCGATCATCGAGCCGGAAGTGACGATTTCCATCGCCGACAAGGCCGAGGCCGAAGAGATCCTGAAGACCGAGATCCTGGCCAAGCTGGATGCCCTGCCCGAGGGCGAGGTCGTCATGCTCAAGCTGACCCTGCCGACGGTGGCCAACACCTACAAGGCGCTGGTCGATCACCCCAAGGTGCTCAAGGTCGTGGCGCTGTCGGGCGGCTATTCCCGCGACGAGGCCAATGCCAAGCTGGCCGAGAACAGCGGCATCATCGCCAGCTTCTCGCGCGCGCTGACCGAAGGCCTGTCCGCCCAGCAGAGCGATGCAGAGTTCGACACGACCCTCGGCGCAGCGGTCGACGCCATCCACGCGGCCTCCGTCGCGGGCTGAATGCCGCCCCGGGGGCGGCATGCCTCCGGCGGGGAATACTTGGAAAGAGAAAGAAGCAGGAGGGGGTGCCAGGCGCGGCATCCCCTCTTCTGCTTGGCTCCCCGGTCATCCTTGCCCCCTGTCCGCTTGCCGGTCCCCCTGTCTTCTTCTTGGTCCCAAATACCCTGCGACCGGGCCGGGCCGACGCGACGTCCGGCAAGGGCGGATCACCGGCAGGGGCGCAAATAGGGGATTCACAAGGCGAATCGCCTGTGCGATACTGGGCCAAGCCCAACAAGAACAATCCGGGCACAGAGGCACATGAGCGTACCCCGCAGCAACCGACCGTCCTTTGGCGCGCTGATCTATTTCACCCTGGCCTTCGCGCTGGGGATCTATTTCACCTTTGCCGCCGTGCAGGGGGATTACGGGCTGTTCCGCCGGGTCGAGATCGCCGCCGAGGCCGAAGCGCTGAGGACCGACCTGGACCGGCTGAACGCCGAGGTCGAGCGGATGGACAACCTGACCCGCCGGCTGTCGGACACCTATCTCGATCTCGACCTGCTCGACGAACAGGCCCGCAACGTGCTGGGCCTGCTGCGCGCCGACGAGATCGTCATCCGCTGATCCCTACGACCACCATCCGCTGATCCTTTCGATCACCTTTCTCTGATCCTTCCGACCAGCCACCGATCGTCGCCCCCGGCCACCGCCCGATCCGCACGGCCTGCGCCGCCGGCCACCGGGCCAGGGGTCCTGAAATCCCCCCTTGTCAGCCAAATCATGGCACTAGCTTCCCCCATGAACTGAGCGCAGACGGGGCATGCCGATGCCGCGTCACATTAACCCTCGCTTGCGCGTGGGATTTGCGATAATAGATAGTTTAACGTTGAACTATTTCTTCTGCGGAGGGGAGCACAGCCGATGGCAGCCCGGAGAACCACAAAGAAACCAAACGTTTCAGCAGACGAGCTCAAGGCCTTTTACAAGGACATGCTGCTGATCCGGCGATTCGAGGAAAAGGCCGGCCAGCTCTACGGCATGGGTCTGATCGGCGGCTTCTGCCACCTCTACATCGGCCAGGAAGCCGTGGTCGTCGGGCTGGAAGCCGCGGCCGAGGAAGGCGACAAGCGCATCACGACCTACCGTGACCACGGCCACATGCTGGCCTGCGGCATGGACCCCAACGGCGTGATGGCCGAGCTGACCGGCCGCGAAGGCGGCTATTCCAAGGGCAAGGGCGGGTCGATGCACATGTTCTCGACCGACAAGCATTTCTACGGCGGCCACGGCATCGTCGGCGCCAACGTCCCGCTCGGTGCCGGGCTGGCCTTTGCCGACAAATATCTCGACAACGGCCGGGTGACCTTTACTTACTTCGGCGACGGCGCGGCCAACCAGGGCCAGGTCTACGAGACCTTCAACATGGCCTCGCTGTGGAAGCTGCCGGTCATCTTCGTCATCGAGAACAACCAATATGCCATGGGCACGGCCCAGAAACGCTCGACCTCGTCGGCCGACATCCACACCCGGGGCGAGGCCTTTGGCATCCCCGGCGAGGCGGTCGACGGCATGGACGTGCTGGCCGTGAAAGAGGCCGGGATGAAGGCGGTGAAACACTGCCGCGAGGGCAACGGGCCCTACATCCTCGAGGTCAAGACCTACCGCTACCGCGGCCATTCCATGTCGGACCCGGCCAAGTACCGGACCCGCGAGGAAGTGCAGAAGATCCGCGACGAGAAGGACGCCATCGAACATGTGCGCGACCTGCTTCTGACCGGCGGACATGCAACCGAAGACGATCTCAAGGCGATCGACAAGGACATCAAGGCGGTGGTCAATGCCTCGGCCGAATTCGCCAAGGAAAGCCCCGAACCGGGTGCGGGCGAACTCTGGACCGACATCATCACCGATGTCGCACCGCAGAACGCCTGAGGAGGAGACAGACCATGGCAACCGAAATTCTCATGCCCGCCCTCTCTCCGACGATGGAGGAAGGCACCCTGGCCAAGTGGCTGGTCAAGGAAGGCGACACGGTCAAGTCGGGCGACATCCTGGCCGAGATCGAGACCGACAAGGCGACGATGGAATTCGAAGCCGTCGATGAAGGCACGGTCGGCAAGATCCTGATCGCCGAAGGCAGCGAAGGGGTGAAGGTCAACACGCCCATCGCCGTGCTGCTGGAAGAAGGCGAAAGCGCCGACGACATCGACACCACGCCGGCTGCGGCGCCCGAGGCGGTCTCGCAAGAGAGCGAAGAGGCGCCTGCCCCGGCCCCCGCCGCGGCCAAGGCGCCCGAAGCGCCCCAGCCCGACACCAGCCCCGACTGGCCCGAGGGCACCGAGCTGCAGAAGATGACCGTGCGCGAAGCGCTCAACTCGGCCATGGCCGAGGAAATGCGCCGCGACGAGACGGTCTTCGTGATGGGCGAAGAGGTGGCCGAATACCAGGGCGCCTACAAGATCACCCAGAACCTGCTGGACGAATTCGGCGCCAAGCGCGTGATCGACACGCCGATCACCGAACACGGCTTTGCCGGGATCGGCGTCGGCGCGTCCTGGGGCGGGCTGCGGCCCATCGTGGAATTCATGACCTGGAACTTCGCCATGCAGGCGATCGACCAGATCATCAACTCGGCGGCCAAGACGCTCTACATGTCCGGCGGCCAGATGGGCTCGCCCATCGTGTTCCGCGGCCCGAACGGCGCCGCCGCCCGCGTGGCCGCCCAGCACAGCCAGGATTACGCGGCCTGGTATGCCCAGGTGCCCGGCCTCAAGGTCGTCATGCCCTACACTGCCGCCGATGCGAAGGGCCTGCTGAAAAGCGCCATCCGCGATCCCAACCCGGTGGTCTTCCTGGAAAACGAGATCCTCTACGGCAAATCCTTCGACGTGCCGGTCATGGACGATTTCACCATCCCCTTCGGCAAGGCGCGCATCGCCCGGTCGGGCAATGACGTGACCATCGTCAGCTTTGGCATCGGCATGACCTATGCCATGGAAGCGGCCGAGAAACTGGCCGAGGACGGCATCGACGCCGAGGTCATCGACCTGCGCACCCTGCGCCCGCTGGATTACGACACCGTCCTGGCCTCGGTCATGAAGACCAACCGCTGCGTGACCGTCGAAGAAGGCTGGCCGGTGGCATCGATGGGCAACCACCTGTCGGCGACGATCATGGAACGGGCCTTCGATTACCTCGATGCCCCGGTGATCAACTGCACCGGCAAGGACGTGCCCATGCCCTACGCGGCCAACCTTGAGAAACTGGCGCTGGTGACCACCGACGAGGTGATCGAAGCCGTCAAAAAAGTCACCTATCGGTAAGGAGTTAGTGCGATGCCTACCGAAATCCTGATGCCCGCCCTGTCGCCGACGATGGAAGAGGGCACGCTGGCCAAGTGGCTCGTCAAGGAAGGCGACACCGTGTCGTCGGGCGACCTGCTGGCCGAGATCGAGACCGACAAGGCGACGATGGAATTCGAAGCCGTCGACGAAGGCGTCATCGGCAAGATCCTGATCGCCGAAGGCAGCGAAGGCGTGAAGGTCAACACGCCCATCGCCGTGCTGCTGGAAGAGGGTGAGAGCGCCGACGACATCGCCGACGCCCCTGCCCCGGCGGCCAGCTCGCCCACCTCGGCCGAGGCGGTCTCGCAAGAGACCGAAGAGGTGCCCGCGACCAGCGCCGCACCCGCCCCGGCGGCCCCCGCCGCCGCCGATGGCAGCCGGATCTTTGCCTCGCCCCTGGCCCGCCGCATCGCGGCCCAGAAGGGGCTGGACCTGGCCGGCATCAAGGGCTCGGGCCCCCATGGCCGGATCGTGAAGGCCGATGTCGAAGGCGCCAGCGCCGCCCCGGCGGCCAGCGCGCCCAAGGCCGAAGCCGCGGCCCCTGCCCCCGCCGCGGCAGCCGCCGCCGCACCGGCCGGGCCGTCGACCGACGCCGTCATCAAGATGTATGCCGACCGCGAGACCGAAGAGGTCAAGCTCGACGGCATGCGCAAGACCATCGCCGCCCGCCTCACCGAGGCCAAGCAGACCATCCCGCATTTCTACCTGCGCCGCGACATCCAGCTCGACGCGCTGCTGAAATTCCGGGGCGAGCTGAATGGCCAGCTGGCGGACAAGGGCGTGAAACTGTCGGTCAACGACTTCATCATCAAGGCCTGCGCCCTGGCGCTGCAGGCGGTTCCCGAGGCCAATGCCGTCTGGGCCAGTGACCGGATCATCAAGCTCAAGCCCTCGGACGTCGCCGTGGCCGTGGCTATCGAAGGCGGGCTCTTCACGCCGGTCCTGCGCGATGCCCACCAGAAATCGCTGTCGGCCCTGTCGGCAGAGATGAAAGATCTGGCCACCCGTGCGCGCGACCGCAAGCTGGCGCCGCATGAATACCAGGGCGGGTCCTTTGCCATTTCCAACCTGGGCATGTTCGGCATCGACAATTTCGACGCCGTCATCAACCCGCCGCACGGGTCGATCCTGGCCGTGGGTGCCGGGGTCAAGAAGCCTGTCGTGGGCAAGGATGGCGAGCTGAGCGTGGCCACGGTGATGTCGGTGACGCTGTCAGTCGATCACCGGGTGATCGACGGCGCGCTGGGGGCCGAGTTCCTCAAGGCGATTGCCGAGAACATCGAAAGCCCGCTGCTGATGCTGGCATAAGCCCCTGTACAGAAACGACAAAAGCCACCCTTCGGGGTGGCTTTTTTGTTGCTCGCCCGGCTGGAGCGTCAGACGGGGCCCGCGATCACTTGCCGTGGAACATCTGGTCCATCTTGACCGACGGCTGGTCGCAACCGGCTTCGCCCACGATCCGGGCGGGCACGCCGGCCACCGTCTTGCAGGGCGGCACGTCCTGCAGGACAACCGAACCCGCCGCCACGCGCGAGCAATGGCCGACGGTGATATTGCCCAGCACCTTGGCCCCCGCCCCGATCAGCACGCCATTGCCGATCTTGGGGTGCCGGTCACCGTCTTCCTTGCCGGTGCCACCCAGGGTCACGCTGTGCAGCAGCGAGACATTGTCGCCGACGCTGGCGGTCTCGCCGATGACGATGGAATGGGCATGGTCGATCATGATGCCCTTGCCCACGGTCGCCGCCGGGTGAATGTCGATGGAATACAGCTCCGACACGCGCATCTGCACGAAATAGGCCAGGTCGTGACGGCCCTGCTGCCACAGCCAATGGGCCACGCGATAGGCCTGCACGGCCTGGAACCCCTTGAAATAGAGCACCGGCTGCAACAGCCGGTGGCAGGCCGGATCGCGTTCATAGATCGCCACAAGGTCGGCCCGGGCGCTTTCGACGAGCGACAGGTCGGCCTCAAAGGCCTGGTCGGCGATCTCGCGCAGGATGACCATCGACATCTCGTTCGAGCTGAGCTTGGCCGCGAACCGATAGCTCAGCGCGCGGTCCAGCGAACGATGGTGCAGGATACAGGCATGGATCAACCCGCCCATCAGCGGCTCGTCGCGGACGGCCTGGTGGGCATCGCGGGTGATCTCATCCCATACGGGGTCCACGCGGGCGATCTTGGACTTCGGTTCGGCCATGGGTCACTCTCCCTGGGTTGGACCACAGGTTAGGCACATAAGCGAGTTTTCCCAAAACGCAAATCCGTGATGGTCCGGATCACGCAGCAAAATAGGACCAATGTCTCGGTCCGGCCGGTGTTTCCCGGAAAATTGACCCCTGGCCCGGGCGGCACGGCGAACAAGGCGCCACTCTGCATGGCCGTTCAATGCCCCGTCAGAACCCCGTCAATGGCCGGCCACGTCATGTTCGATCAGGCAGGCCAGCACCGTTTCCATGCACCGGCAGTAATCCGCATCGCCGCCCCATGGCGCCGGCGCCAAGCGCCGTTTGCGGGCCGCCGATGTCAGCGAGCCGTTGCCCCAGGCCGGGTGCAGGGTGCCGGTCAGGTTCACATGGACAAGCGCCGCATCGGCCTCCGCGATCATCCGGCGACACAGCCGTTCTCGTCCTTCGTCTGGCGCGGCCAGCAAGACGCGGGCCGCGTCGCTTACGTCTCCGTGCAGGATGGGTCTCATGGTGCCTCCGTCAGGGCACATCGGGCATAGGGCCCGGGCCCGTAGCGTTGCGATATCTGGGCGACCTCCCAGGCGTCGGCCCCCGCGGCCAGGTCCGCCGAAAGATCACCCGCTGCGTAACTCCATCCCTGACGGTCCGCCGTTGCCTCGCGCAGGATCGTCTGTCCCGCCCGGATGCGGATCCGGTATGTCTCGCTGTCCTCGCCCAGCGGAACGTCGTCCAGTTCCCAGCTGTCGCCGTCGATCCGCGTGCGTCGCACCCAGCTGAGTTCGAGCCCGTCGGCCGTTGGCACGGCGGCAAGGTGGCAGGGCGCATAGGGTCGCAGGCCCACTCCGTCGAACGCGGCGACCACATGGGTATAAGACGGGTCGTCATAGCCGCGCCGGGCCGGGCCGATGCGGTAGTGCCGGGCGATGCGCCGGGCGGCCGCGGCCAGATCGATCTGGCCCGGAACACCGTCGAGCAGCACCACCCTGGATCCCGCCGGCCAGACGTCCGGCATGATCCCGTCGGTGCCCAGCTGTCCGCGCAGACGCCCGGTCAGCAGGTAGGTATCGGGGCCGATCAGCTCGGCCTCGCGGAACTGGAACAGCTCCCAGTCATTGCCGGTGCCGGCCGCACTGCCAGCCCCGATGGCCATCAGGTTGGCCCCGGTGAACAGGGCCGCCTCGGGCCGGGTTTCCAGCGTGCCGCTGTAAAGCCGCACCTGAAGCGCCGCGCCATTGTCCCACAGGCCCGCCGGCGCCGCATCCAGAGGCGTTTCCGTCACGCCGATCGTTGCGCGCGTGTCGATGACCTCGCTCAGACTATACGCCTCATCCGTGTCCGAAGCGTAAACGGCCACCGACCCCGGCCAGGGATTGCCCGTCACCGCCAGATGCGGCGCATGGGGCACCTCGTCGCCACGGATGAGCGGCAGGTCTAGGAACAGCGGCTCGACCGGCATCGGCGGCACGAAGGCCCGCAGGCTGGGCAGGTCTTCGGGCGCGTCCGACGGCTCGTAGATGCCCGGCTCGATCCGCACCGCCTCGATGACCTGGTGGTCGGTCATCTCGACCTGGTCCACCCGGTAGAGCGCCGGTGTCTCGCCGGCCTCGACCGGCAGGCGGATCACGTCGCCCGCACCCAGGGCCAGGGCCGATGGCGGCAGCGCCAGCCGGGCGGTATCACGGGCCACCCGCGCCTCGGCCAGCCAGCGTTCGGCCACCGCCCGCCCCTCGGCCCGGGTCATCGACATGGGCAGGTCGTTGGCCGTCACCGCATGGGTGGCATCGTCGGGCAGCACGGCCTCTTCGGCCACGATGTCATGGTTGGCCTCGGCCTCGACGAAACGCAGGCGCACCCGCCCGGCCAGTTCGGCCTCGGCCTCGCGCCGCTGTTCCAGCCGCCCGGGGACATCGGCGCTTTCGGCCAGCTCATCGGCCTCGACCGCCACCGCCCCGCGCCCGTCGCGCAGCACGAATTTCAGCACACCGTCGCGTTCCACCGCATCAAAGCCGTAGCGCAGCATCAGCGGTTGCAGGGCCTGCCGGGCATCGCCCACATCCTCGACCGCATAACCCCGCACATAGCCCCACAGCTCGGAGACATCATAGGCCGTCAGCCCCGCCCGCCGGCAGATCTCGGCCACGACCGAAGCCAGCGACCGCCCGCCGATCCGCCCGGAAATCCAGTGCCCGCGCCGGTAATTGGCCCCGTCCGACCACAGATCGCCATTGTTGGGAAAGACCGGGAAGGGCCGCGCATCCCAGGCCCAGATGAAGGACCGGTCGATATCCAGCATCCGCCCCTCATATTCCTCGGACATCGGGTTGCGCGCGGGATCGGCCCAGTAGTCAAGCATCACCCGCAGGTATTGCATCTGGATCAGGTCGTCGCGCCGGCCGGTCGAGAAATACGGCAGGCTCGATTCCGAGGATTTCGGATCGAGGAACTTGTTGGGCTGGTTAGTGCCCTTGTCGACGGCCGCACAGCCCAGCTCGGTGAACCAGATCGGCTTGGACTGGGGCAGCCAGGCGGTGGGCGCGGCCTGGCGCTGGCCGCCGATCCGTTCGTGATGGGCATTGGCCCACCAGTTGCGGATGTCCTTGTAGCGCCAGATCCAGGGCTCGTCATGGTCGCCGTCGCTGATCGGCGTGCGGATCTGCGCCGCCCGGGCGGCGTCGGAATGGTAGAACCAGTCATAGCCCTCGCCGCCCTCGACATTGGCCGCCAGGTACTCGGGGTTGTAGACATGGCCCCAGCCGGCATCCAGGTGGTCCTCACCCTCGCGCCAGTCGGACAGGGGCATGTAATTGTCGATGCCGATGAAATCGATCTGCGGATCGGCCCAGAGCGGGTCCAGGTGGAAATACCGGTCGCCGCTGCCGTCCTGCGGCTGGTAGCCAAAATATTCCGACCAGTCGGCGGCATAGCCCAGCCGGGTGTCGGGCCCCAGGATCGTGCGCACCTCGGCCGCCAGGCTGCGCAGCTCTTCGACCGCTGCAAAGCCCCCGGCGCCTCGGATCTGGGTCAGCGAGCGCATTTCCGACCCGATGCAAAAGGCCTCGACCCCGCCGGCCGCGGCGCAGAGCGCGGCGTAATGCAGGATGAACCGGCGCAGGCTCCATTCCTCGGGGCCGGTATAGGTCACCACGCCGTCGCCGACCTGGAAATCACCGGCCGAGGCCGTGCCAAAGAAGGCGCCGACCTCGATATCGGCGTCAATCGTGCCATCGGGGCTGTCCGCGCGGCCCGGCGCGACCGACAGGGTCACCCGCCCGCGCCAGGGCAGCGGCGGCTGGCCGGTGGCCCCGGTCCAGGGATCGGGCAGCGTGTTGCCTTCCATCTGGTCCATCAGGATGAACGGGTAGAACATCACCTCCTGGCCCTGGTCGCGCAGGTGGCGGATCCCCTCGACCACGGCCTGGTCGGACGGCGTGCCGCCATAGACCGGCCGGTCGTCGACCCGGGCGATCAGGTCGGCGTCGAACCGGCCCAGCCCCGAGACCGACCAGGGCATGCCCTCGCCATCCATCTCCTGCTGTTCGACCTTGGGCTGCAACCGGCATTCGCCACAGCGCAGGTCGTCACCGAACCAGCAGACCACCATCGACACCGACTTGCAGCCCGGCAATTCGCCTTCGAGCGCCTCGGCCGTATAGGCCATGTCGGTGACCGTCGAGACGGCGTTGAGGTTGGCCACCCGGCGTTCGCCGAACTCGGTCTTCAGGTAAACCGGCGTCGTGGCCAGGGCGTATTCGCCGGTGCCCGGGATCAGAGCCACCGCCCGGGCGGCATGTTCGGGGTCGTCGTCGTGGAAATCCGATCCGGGCTGTTCACCGCGGATCACCTCGAACGAGAATTGCGGCACCCGGTTGCCATAGGGTTCCAGCGCCAGGTCTTCCATCACGACGTAGGCCGTGCCGCGATAGGCCGGCACCATGCCCTCGCCCTCGATCGCCTCCATCACCGGGTCCGGCAGCTGGTCGGGCGTGCCGGTATAGACCCGCATGTTGAGATCCTCGCGCGGCACTTCCTCGCCATCGGCCCAGACCCGCGAGACCCGTTCGATCTCGCCCTCGCAGATGGCAATCGCAATCGACACCGAATAGCTGTAGCGCGTCGTCTTGGGCGCCTTGGGCATGCCCTTGCCCCCGCCCGAGGTCGATGCGCTTTCCTGGAAATCCGAAGCCCAGATGACCTGGCCGCCCACGCGCATGCGGCCATAGACCTGGGTGATCGGCTGGCCGTCGCTGGCATTGGTCAGGCGGAACCGGTCGACCTTGCCCGTCTCGACCGGATCGGCCCCCGCACCCAGCAGCGACTGGTCGATCACCCGGCCGATGGTCGCGCCCACGGCCCGGCCCAGCACGGCCGTCGACAGGCCGGCCACGGTGCCCCCCAGGGACCCGCCGATGGCGGCGCCTGCCGCCGAAAGTAGGATAGTCGCCATCAGCCGTCCCTTTCCGGAAATGCGAACCGCGCCACGATGCGCCGGGCCCAGGGGCCGCTCATCGGGCTTTCGACCACGCCGCGCCGGTTGTAGGCGTGGATGAACCTCTCGTGGGGCACCGACACGATGCCCAGATGCTTGGCCACCGATCCCGCCCGCATGCGGAACAGGATCACGTCGCCCGCCGCCTGGCCGTCGCGGGCCAGCGGCACCAGGTGGGTCAGGGCCGCCGCCCACAGCCGCTCTTCGCCCTGCGGCTCGGACCAATCCATCGAATAGGCCGGCACGGCCACCGGTTCGGGCCCCAGCAGATCGCGCCAGATGCCCCTGACCAGGCCCAGGCAATCCGCCCCCGCACCCCGGCATGACGCCTGGTGGCGGTAGGGCGTGCCGATCCAGCCGCGTGCCGCCTCCACCACCCTTGTGCCCACCGTATCCACCGTGCCTGCCACCGCCGCCGATCCCGTCATCGCCGGCTGCCACCCGTGTTGGGCCGGGTCGATTTCGGCACGGCCATCACCCAGTCTTCGCCCGGAATGTCGGGAAAGCCCTGGAAGTTCAGCAGGTTGTTGAACTTCAGCCGGCAGGTTTCAAACCGCTTGTCGCAACCTGCGACCAGCCTGACCCGGTCACCGGCCACCACCGGCGCGCGCATCGGCTCCCAGGTCTCGATCACCCGCCCGCCGTCGCGCGCCACGTCGCGCTTGATCGCCGCCCACAGGCCCTGGGCCGCGCCGCTCAGCACTTCCAGCCGCCCGCGCGTGAACCAATCGGCGTCGAACCCGTCCAGGTCGGGCCAGCGGAAGAACCGCGCCTCTTCGACCTCGGCCACCTCGCGTTCGGTGGCATAGCCCGGCTGACCGGTGTCGAACCGGCAGGCCCGGTCGCCCAGAACGGCGGTGCAGGGTTTCTGATAGACCCGCCCCAGCGGCCGGTTCAGCGCCGCCGTCAGCCCGCGCAGTTCGGCCGTGAACGCCCCGCCCGTCCGCCGCATCTCGCCGATGGTGCCCCGGAACTGCAACCAGCGCACCTCCGGGTCGGCCCAGTTGACCAGCCAGGCCCGCAGTTCGGCATTGTCGAACCGCCCGGCCTCGATATCCGCCTCGGTCACCGCCGCATCGCTCAGCGCGCCAAGCGCCTCGGTGTTGTCGACCGACAGGCCCGTCGATTGCTGCAACGCCCGGGCCGACAGGCCGGTATCGGCCTTGAAGTCGATACCCTCGAAGGCCAGCCCGCAATCGTGATCGGTAAAGCCAAAGGTCACGCCGTCGCGCCGGGTCAGCGCCCAGCACCGCGCCAGCGTCGTCAGCCCGCTTTCCACGTGGGCCCGAAATGCCGCATCCATCCCCGCCATCAGACCCGCACCTCGACCACCGGCACGTTGGGCGCATCCCCGGCCTGGAACGATGCCACCGAGGTCTGGATGCGGTCGGTGTCGAACCGCACCGGCACGTCGAATTCGAACCCGGCCAGGATCTGCTGTCCCGGCGCCGGCGGATGGGCCAGGATCACCTGGCCCGTGGCCGTGTCGAGCGTATAGTCGATGCCCTCCTGCAGCTCGTCCTGTTCGATGCCCAGCCGCACCGTGCCGGCCACCGGCTTGGCGATCGGCCGGGCATAGGTGAAGGCCCCCGACCGATAGGTCTTGGCCAGCTGGAACTGGCGGCTGACCCCGTCCGACAGGGCCACGACCTGGTCGGTAAAGGCCGGCGCCGCACTGGCCGCGCAGGACTTGTAATCCGACCAATCCTTCCAGCGGAACCCGTACATCTGCCCGCGCCTGGCCTCGAAAAAGGCAATCAGCGTCTCGATATCGTCCAGCGAGCGCATGCCCAGCCCGGCGTCATAGCGCCGGCGGGAATGGGCCCAGGGCGTGTTGCGCTCTTCGAACCCGTTGGCCAGCGTCACCACGTCGGTGCGCCGCTCGGGCCCCCCGACCGAGCCGAAGCTCAGCGAGGCGGGAAAGCGGACTTCGTGGAAATTCATCGGGATCCCTCCTCAGCGATTGCGATTGCCACGGCTCAGCGCGCGGCTCATCTGCGCGGCGATCTGGCCCTGGCTGCGCTGGAAGCTCTGCGCGTCCGGCGTCTGGATGTTCATCACCACGTTGACCGTGCCCCCGCCGCCGCCACGCACGCCCAGCTTGCCGTCGGGGCCGCGCGCCAGCGGCATGATCGCCTCGGGCCCGGCCTCGCCCATCAGCCCCATGCCCCCGCGCATCGGAAAGCCCACCGGGCTCGACACCACCCCGCCGCTGGCAAAGGGCGTCACCCGCCCGCCCGCAAAGGCCCCGCCATTGGCAAAGGGCAAGGCCGCGTTCACCAGGCTGCCGACACCGCTGGCCAACAGCCCGCCGACATGGTCGGTCACCGGTTTCATCGCCGCGGAATAGGTCGTCTGGATCATGGATTGCGCCACCGTGTTCAGCGCATCGGACAGTTTCATCCCGTCAAAGATCACCCCGTCAAAGGCCCGCCGCAAGCCCTTGGACATCCCCCGTTCCAGCCCGGCAATCCCCGCGCCGGTGGCCGCGAAGGCCGCGTTGACCCGGCGCAGCTCGCTGTCGAAACTTGCCGCCATGCCGGCGGCATTGCCCAGGCTGTCGCCAAGCGCCTCGGCCTGGTCATCCAGCGCCTCGATCCCGTCCAGATCCGTCATCCTCGCCTTCCTTCACTTGGTCCGGGTAGGCCGCCAGAAGCGCGTCCAGACCCGCACGGTTGAGCGGAGCCGCCGCCCCGGTCTGCCCCAGCAACAGCCGCAATTCGGCCGGGGTCAGCGCCCAGAACTCGGCCGGTTTCAGGCCCAGCCCCAGCATGCCGGCCCGCATCATCGCGGGCCAGTCCAGCCGCGTGGTCACGTCGTCTCGGGCAGGACAAAGGCCCGGGCCAGCAGCTCGGCCGCCGCGCGTGCCGCCACCATCGGTCCGCCCTCGATATCAGCCCGGCCCAGCTCGGCCGCACCGATCTCGTGGCCACCGCCCCGCAACCCGGCAGCCAGCAGCACCAGCACGTCACGCGCCGTGAAACCGCCACCTTCGAACCGCCGGACCATCTCGACCAGCGATCCCTCGCCCAGGGCGCTTTCCAGCTCGGCCAGCGCGCCCAGCGTCAGCTTCATCACCCGCGGCTGCCCGTCGATCACCAGGGCAACCTCCCCCGTCCAGGGATTGGCCATGGCTCAGGCCGCCGAGAAGGTCAGCGCCCCGGCACTGGCCATCGCCAGCTCGTAGGTCGCCTCGCCGTCATGGGTGCCGGCATATTCGATCGAGGTCACCTGAAAGGCCCCCTCGACAATGCCGAAATCGGGGATGATCACCTGGAAGTCCGGAGTGATCCCGTCAAAGAAGATCTGCCGGGCCCGTTCGTCGGTCGTATCGTCGCGGAACACGCCCGACCCCGAGATCGCCGCCGATTTCACCCCGGCCCCCGACAGCAGCTCGCGCCATCCGCCCTGGCTTTCCAGGCTGGTCACGTCGACGCTTTCGGCGTTGAAGCTGATCCGCGTCGCCCGCAGGCCCGCCAGCGTTTCGAACTGACCGCCGCCGGTCATGTCCACCTTGATCAAAAGATCCTTGCCGTTCTGGGCAACCATCGTATTTCTCCCGTTCCAATAGGGGGTTAGTCGTCTTGCACCCGGGCGCGGAACCGCAGGTCGATCCGCCGGATCCGCTCTGCCTGGCCGGTCCGCCGGGCCGAGGCCCGTTCGAACCACAGGCCCACCAGCCGGCCCCGGTCCAGCGCCGGGCTGGCGCCGTTCAGCGCATCGCCCACCGCCGCGGCCACCGTCTTGACCGTCGCAAAGCCCTCGGCCTCGCTGATCACCGACACCGTGAACCGGTGCACCGCGCCCGGCCCCGTCCCGTCGGACCGGTCGCGCACCTCTTCGGGGCCGATCGCCACGTAGGTCGGCGGCACCGGCCCGCTGGGCACCGTGTCGAACACCCCGGTGCCGATCAGCCCGGCCAGCGCCGGATCGGTCACCAGCAGCTCATAGACCGCCTTCTGCAGGGCGGCCGCCACGCCATAGCTCATGTGGCCACCTCCTCGTCGGCGAAACAGACCAGGTAGCGCCCGGCCGCGTCCTCTTCGGCCACCGCCCGGATGGCAAAGACCCGGGCGCCCTCGCGGAACCGCTGGTCGGGGCGCGGCCGGGCGTCGCTGCCCATGGGCGCCGCGCGCACCACGATGCGATAGGACATCTGCGAGACCGGCAGCCCCGCCTGGGCCCGCTCCCGCCCCGACCGGGCGGCCACCTCGGCCCATAGCGTGCCCAGCTCGACCCAGCTGCGCGACAGGCCCCCGGCGCCATCGGCCGCCATGTCGGGGCTTTCCAGCACCAGCTTGCGGTTCAGCCGCGGCCGGTTCATTGCCCGGCCCCCAGGGTCAGGCGCAGCGGGCGGTAGCGCTGGATCAGGCTGGTCACGCCGAACGGCATGCAGCCGTCGCTCAGCGCCGTGTCGTCGCGGTATTCATAATAATGCGTGGCCAGCATCAGCACCGCATGGGCCAGGTCCGCCGGCAGTCCGGCCCAATCCGCCGCCATGCCCGCCGAAAAGCGCAGCACAACCGAACCGTTGGTCGGCACATGCGGCAGCAGCGTGCCCTTGGGCCGCAGAACCGGCCGGTGGGTATCGGCCTCGATCCGCACCAGGCCCGGCGCCAGGACAACCTCGTCGCCATCGCCCTCGATGGACCGGATCTCGGTGATCGCGCCCACCGGCGCCACCGGAAAGACCTCGCCCAGGGCATTGTGCCATTCGTAGATGGTCCAGGCCCAGTCGCGCACCAGCAGGGCCTTGCCCGTCCGCGCCTCGATGGCCGCGATGGCCGCGCGCAGGAAGGTGATCAGCGTCTGATCCTGAAGGCTGTCATCCGCAAAGCCGGTCCCGACCTTCAGATGCGCCTTGAATTCCTCCACCGGCAGCGCCGCATCGGCAAAGGTGGTCTCCTCGATCAACATCATGCATTACTCCGCGCGTTGCATCCCGCCCCGGGTCCCGGCCGGCGCGTCCCGGGCTGTCCCGGCCCGGTTCGGTTCCGGCCCGGCAATCCCCGGCCCGGCCGTCTTCCGGCCCGGTCACGGGCCCTTCACCCTCAGGCGGGCACGCGCCGCTCCACGCCGCTCGGACGGAGGGAAGCAGCTGGACGACGTGAAGCACCTTCCGACACGCGCCCGCCTGGTGGGGCCGGTCACCCGGCCCCGTCTTCGCCGCTTACGACGTGGCGAATTTCAGCAGCTTGATCGCCGCAAAGTCCGACACGTCACCGCCCACGCGCTTGGTCGCGTAGAACAGTACATGCGGCTTGGCGCTGAACGGATCGCGCAGGATGCGCAGGTCGGGGCGTTCGGCAATGGTGTAGCCGGCGGTGAAATCGCCAAAGGCGATCGAGAACGACCCGGTGGCGACGTCCGGCATGTCCTCGGCGATCAGCACCCGGTAGCCCAGCAGCCGCGCCGGCTCGCCGGCGGCCAGCCCGTCGGCCCACAGGAACCGCCCGTCGCCGTCCTTCAGCTTGCGCACCACGCCGGCGGTCTTCGAATTCATCACGAAGGTGCCATTGGCCCGGTATTGCGCGCCAAGCGCATAGACCAGCTCGATGATCGCATCGCCCGTGCCGACCCCGCCATCGACCCCCGTCGGCACGTAGCCGATCGAATCCCAGGCCCAGCTGTCGTTGTCGACCTTGGTGTGGGTCAGCATGCCCCGCGGCTTGTCGGTGCCATCGCCCGAGATGAACGCCGCCGCCTCGGCCCGCGCGAACTTGTCGGCAATGCGCCCGGCCAGCCAGCCCTCGATGTCAAAGGCGCTGTCGTCCAGCAGCCGCTGCGACGCCTTGGGCAATGCGCTCAGCTCGTGCAGCGGAATGGTGATCCGGTCGATCACCGGGCTGTCGGTCTCGCTCACCGAGCCGGTCTCGGTCGCCCAGCCCGCACCCACGTCGGTATGGTCGATCAGCACGTCATAGGACGTTGCCTCGACATTGACGACCGAGGCCACCGCCCGCAGCGAGGCCGTCGAGGACAGGACCGACTTGATCGCCTCCGAGGTCGCCGGATCGACCAGGTAGCCGCCATCGCTGTTCACCGCCGTCGACAGCGACTTGCTCTCGAATTCCAGGCCGCGCAGCCCGTCGTCGTCACCGCTGCGCACATAGGCGTCAAAGGCCTTCTGATGCGGCGCACCGGCATCCGTCGCGCCGGCCAGCTGCGGACGCGCAGCAATTTGAGTTTTACGATCCAGCATGGTCAGTCGCTCTTCCGTCTGTTGCAATTTGGTTTCGATTTCGGTCTGGAAACCCTTGAATTCGCTCACGAAGCCGGTCACCGCCTGCTTCACCTCGTGAACAAGGGGCATCTCCTCGCCGACCGCAGCCTGCGCTTCGGTCTTGCTCATCGGCCTGTCCTTCCTTTCAGGTGAGGGTTGAAGCGCGTCACCGCCGCGCCAGTTCAAGCCGCGCGCCATCGAAGGCCGCCGCCAATTCGCGCAAGGCGTCCCCGGCCCCGGGCTCGTCGCCCTTGGCCGCCACCCGCGCACTGGGCAGCATCGGAAAGGTCACCAGAGACACTTCCCAAAGCTCCAGTTCCGTCAGGACCCGCTGGCCCTTGTCGTTCTTGGTCGCGCGCCGGGTCCGATAGCCGATCGACAGCCCGTCGATGGCCCCGGCCTCGATCAGCGCCCGTGCCTCGCGGCCCTTCTCGACGCTCTCCAGCAGCCGGCCGGACACGAACAGCCCACGGCCATCCTCGCGCACCTCGTCCCAGATGCCGATCGGCTGGGCAGGGTCGTGCTGCCACAGCATCTTGACCGACCCGCCCCTTGCCTTCAGCGCCGCCAGCGAGGCCGCATAGGCCCCCGCCGCAACCACGTCATTGCCCTGGTCGGGCGCGCCGAACAGGCTGGCATACCCCGCGATCCGCGTGCCGTCTTCGACCTCGATCGCCTCTCCGAACCGGGCGAACTTGTGCTCCAGCCCCATTTCCGTGGTCATCGTCATCTCTCCTGGTTTCAGGGGGTTACCGACAGGATCGACTGAAAGGCCTGGGCCAGGATGGCCGCTGCCACCCCGTAGACCGCCAGCCACAGCCGCTTTTCCAGCCGCGTCATCATGTCCTCGATCCGGTCGAGCCGCTGACACAGCATGTCGTGGTGGATCTGGCAGACCTTCTCATGCGCCTGCAGCCGCAGCCCCGGGGCACATTCGAAGGTCTCGAAGACGCGCCTGTCGTCAGCCATCCGCATCCGCCTCGGCCAGGACAGGCAGGCCCAGCAACGCGCGTTTCTCGCCATCCGACAGGAAATCGGCCTGGGCCACCCGCGCCCATTGCGCATCGCGCTCGGCCGACAGCGCCGGCACCTGGTCCAGGTCGGGCTTCAGCTCCAGCATCTCGCCGGTGAAACCCGACAGCCAGTCGGCCAGCGCCGCCGCCACCCGCGTGGCCAGAGGCAGCACGGTCAGGCGATAGAACGCCCGGTTGGCCTCCTGGTAATTGGCATAGGTCGCATCGCCCTGGATCCCCAGCAGCATCGGCGGCACCCCGAAGGCCAGCGCGATCTCGCGCGCGGCGGCTTCCTTGGTCTTCTGGAATTCCATGTCGCTGGGCGAAAAGCCCATCGGTTTCCAGTCCAACCCGCCTTCCAGCAGCATCGGCCGCCCGGCATTGCGCGCGCCCTGGTGAAAGGTCTCGATCTCGGTCGACAGCCGCCGGAACTGGTCGTCGCCCATCAGCCCCTGGCCCTCGGCCCCCTTGTAGACCAGCGCCCCACTGGGCCGCGCGGCATTGTCCAACAGCGATTTCGACCAGCGCGAGGCCGAATTGTGCACATCGACGGCCATCGCCGCGGCCTGCAACGGCGACAGCCCGTAATGGTCGTCCTGCGGGTGGAACATCTTGACGTGGCAGATCACCGGCCGGCCGGTCACGTCGAAGCGGTGCTTCTTGCCGGCCACCGCATACTCATACGCCACCGGCCAGCCATCCGCCCCCGGCACCACGGCCATCCGGTCCGACCTCAGCACATGAAGTTCCAGCGGCGCGCCATCCTCGCCCAGCACGGCCTCGACATAGCCATTGCCCGACAGCAGCAGCTGGCCATAGAGCGCCTCCATCAGCTCGGCCCGGCCCTGGGCCGCGTTGGGCCGACGCACCAGGCTGACCAGCGGGTGGCAATCATAGCGCCGCACCCGGTCCTGCAGCACCAGCGGCAGCGCCGCGGCGGCCTCGGCGATCAGCTTGACCGACCGAAAGCCCACCGGGTTGCCAACAAAGCCCGAGCGGGTCAGCGACACCGTATCGCGCGGCGACCAGGCCACCCGGCCCTGGCTGTGCCAAGCCACCAGCGATCCGGCCGCGCTGGCCTTGCGCTCCGGCGCTGCGCCCGTCCGGGCCTGCGCCCCGGCGCCCCCATCGCGGCGAAGAAAGTCGAATACCATGCCAGATGCTCCTTCCTGCGGTCCCTCGCGCCCCGAACGGGCCGCCAACCAGGCTCGCGGAGGTTTTCCCGCAATTTCGGTAAATCTTCTCGAACAGACCGCGCGCCGCCCCCGCAACACCCCGCCAACCCCTTGCCCCCAAAAGCAAAACGGCGGCTCGCCCCCGCGACCCGCCGCTCCGTCCCCGTCAGGAATTCACCCGACCATCAACAAATCCCACCTCCTGAACCTGTCCCACCGCAACACCCGGCCCCACCTCCACCGCCGTCCCGCCCTCCGGCAAAGGCACCCCACCTCCTGCTTCTTTCTCTTCCCAAGTATCCGGCCCAGCCCCCGCCACCTTCCCAACTTCCGGCAAGGGCCCCTCTTACAACACCCGCGCCCGCGGCCTGCGCCACCGTGCCGCCGGCTCAATCATCAGCTCGAACAGCGCCCAGACCAGCGCATCCACCCGGTCCGGCGATCCCCGCCCCTCAAAGCCCCTGACCGTCATCTGCATCATCTGCTCTTCCAAACGGTCCAGCCCGCCCACATGGCGCACCCGGCCCTGCTCGTAGAGCGCCGCCACCGGCTCGGCCCGCGCGCCTTTTCCCTGCGCCGCATGCACCGTCTTCAGGGGCACCAGCGGATCGACCTGCCGCAGCACCTCGGTCACCAGCTGCCCCCCCTGGTTCACCTCGGCCACCAGCCGATCGCCCCCGAACCGCTCCATCGCCCGCAGCGCCGCCGCCGCCCAGCCCGAGGGCGACACCCCATCGACCGTGCAATCGCCAAGCACATAGGCCCGCCAATCCTGCGGCGGCCCCTGGGTCACGGCCCCCACGGCCACGATCCCGCAGGCATCGCTGCCCCCCACCGACGGGTCCAGCCCGACCACCACCCGGTCCAGCTCGGGCAATTGCTCGACAAACGCCGCATCCAGCATCGCCCCGGTCCAGAGCGCGCCCTTCACATCCGTCAGCATGACCCCGTCCAGCTCCTGTCGGCCCAGCCGCGTGCCGGCGTATCTCGCCCGCACCTCTTCGAGGAAGGACGCCGCCAGGTTCGCCCGGTTGGCTTCGGTCGGCGCATGGGTCACCACCGTCGACGGCGTCTCCAGCAACCGTTTCAGCGCAACCACGTTGCGCGGCGTCGTTGTCACGCAGACCCGCGGATCCTCCCCCAGCCGCAGCGCGAATTGCAGCATGTCCCAGGTCTCCTCGCCCTTCTTCCACTTGGCCAGCTCGTCCACCCAGGCCCCGTCGAACTGCGGCCCGCGCAGCCCCTCGGGATCATGCGCCGAAAAGGCCTGGGCCTCGGCCCCGTTGTGCCAGACCAGCTTGCGCTCCCCGGCCTTCCAGTCCGGCCGCCGGTCGGGCGGCGAACAGGCCATGATCCCGCTGTCGCCAAAGATCATCACGTCGCGCACCTGGTCGAAGGTCTCGCCCACCAGCGCGATGCGCCGGCACGGGCCCCGGTCGGTCGGCTTGGCCCCCTCGACCCGGCTGCGCACCCATTCCGCCCCGGCCCTTGTCTTGCCCGCGCCCCGGCCGCCCATCACCACCCAGGCCCGCCAATCGCCCTCGGGCGGCATCTGGTGATCCAGCGCCCAGAACTCGAACAGGTAAGGAAGGGCGCAAAGCGCGCCCTCCCCAAGCCCGTCGAGAAACTCAGCCCTTGCCGCAGCAGGTGCGGAGGCGACCAAGGCGGCACCCGATCTCAGCTCGAGCGACGTCAAGGTCGAGCGCGTATCCCCCGCGCACGATTCCGGCTTTCCGGTTGCAGATTTCAGCAAGGCTCACCTCCGTTTTCATGCAATTTCGGGCAAGCTGATCCACCGCCGCGATCTCCTTCGCGCCGGCGGCCAGGTCCTGGGGCTCGCCGCTGTCGATCTTCTGTTTCAGCGCCACCGCCGTGCGGCGCAGGTCGCTCAGGCTTTCCTGCAGCGCGCGCAGCAGGTCGGCCGTGCTCTCGGTATCCTTGGTCAGGTCCTGTTGGGTAATCAGAGTCATTGTCTGCCTCTTGGGGTTGTTATCGGTTCTGGTTTGTCCCCGTCGCGAACGCGCAAACGAAAAAACGGCCGCCCGGGTATCCCCGGGGGCCGTTTCCGACAGCTTGTCCAGCATGTCACAATCTATAGTTGCGTCCGCTCGCAAAGTCAACGCGTTGCGCAACAACGGGCTCTAACCGCCCGGAACGATTACCAAATCGTGAAAACCACCCCCGGTCCGACCGGAGGCGGCAAAGGTTAATTCCCGGCCCGTTCCGCCTCGATCTGGCGCCACTTGGCCACGTTGGCATTGTGCTCGTCCAGCGTGGTGGCAAAGGCATGGCCGCCGCTGCCGTCAGCCACGAAGAACAGGTAATCGGTGGCCTGCGGGCTGGCCGCCGCTTCCAGGCTGGCCATGCCGGGATTGGCGATGGGCGTCGGCGGCAAGCCGATGATGACATATGTATTCCAAGGCGTTGCGCGGCGAAGCTCGCTCTGACGCAACCCACGGCCCAACACGCCTTCGCCCTGGGTAATGCCATAGATCACCGTCGGGTCGGTCTGCAGCCGCATGCCCCGTTCCAGCCGGTTGGCAAAGACGCTGGCCACCTGGCCGCGTTCTTCGGGAACGCCGGTTTCCTTCTCGATGATCGAGGCCAGGATTAACAATTCCTCGGGGCTGTCGACCGGCACATCGGCGCTCCGGCCTTCCCAGGCCGCGCCAACGCGCAACAGCTGCACCGCTTCCATCTCGTCCAGAAGCGCCTGGCGCGCGCCGCCGTTCACCACTTCGTAACTGTCGGGCGCCAGCATGCCCTCGTCGGGCACCTCGGCAATGGTGCCGTCCAGCATGTCCATCGCCTTCAGCCCCTCGACCACCTGCCAGCTGGTCGTACCCTCGGCCACGACCATGCGGTAACGCGTGTCGCTTTCCTCGCGGGCGGCACTGTATTCCTGCGGCAGGGCCGTGCCTTCGGTCGGATCGAACTCGGCCGCCACGACAAAGCCGCCCTCGGCCGGGTCATAGGTCGTCACCTGGGCGGTGATCCGCGTCACGCCGATGCGATAGACCACTTCGGTGCCACAGGTCGATGCCCCGCCCCGCGTGATCTGCTCGACGATCTCTTCCATCGACGCGCCTTCGGGCACCAGGAAGCTGCCGGCCTTCAGGTCAGCCGACTTGCCCGCGTAATCCGCCCCGATGCGGAACAGCTTCTCGCTGCTCACCGCGCCCTGGTCCACCAGCGATTTCGACACCCGGGTCATGTTCGACCCGCGTTCCACCCGCAGGCAGATCGGCGCCTCAAGCGGCCCTTCGGCGCGATAGCTTTCCTGACCCCACAGCACCAGCCCGCCCACGAGGAACAGGCCGATGATCAGCAGGGTCAGGACATTGGACGCCAGGCTGCGCCACATCATGCAGCCTTTCCGAAGATCACGCTGGCATTGGTCCCGCCAAAGCCAAAGCTGTTGGACAGCACGATGTTGATCTCGCGCTCGACCTTGGCATTGGGCGCCAGGTCCAGCGGCGTGTCGATGGCCGGCGTGTCCAGGTTGATTGTCGGCGGAGCAACCTGGTCACGGATCGCCAGGATCGAAAAGATCGCCTCGACGGCCCCGGCCGCGCCCAGCAGGTGGCCAATCGACGACTTGGTCGACGACATGGTCACCTTGCCCGCCGCATTGCCCAGGATGCGCTCGACCGCGCCCAGCTCGATCGTGTCGGCCATGGTCGAGGTGCCATGGGCGTTGATGTAGTCGATGGCATCCGCTTCCAGCCGCGCCGATTTCAGCGCCGCCTTCATCGCCCGTTCGGCCCCGTCGCCATCCTCGGACGGCGCGGTGATGTGATAGGCATCGCCCGACAGGCCATAGCCCAGCACCTCGGCATAGATCTTGGCCCCGCGCGCCACGGCATGGTCGTATTCTTCCAGCACGACAACGCCCGCGCCTTCGCCCATGACAAAGCCGTCACGGTCGGAATCATAGGGCCGGCTGGCCACTTCGGGCGTATCGCGGAACTTGGTCGACAGGGCCTTGCAGGCGTTGAACCCGGCAATCCCGATCTCGGAAATCGCCGCTTCGGTCCCGCCGGCCACCATCACGTCGGCATCGCCGTACTGGATCAGCCGCGCGGCATCGCCGATGGCATGGGTGCCCGTCGCACAGGCCGTCACCACCGCATGGTTCGGCCCCTGGAACCCGTACTTGATGCTGACCTGGCCCGAGACCAGGTTGATCAGCGCGCCGGGGATAAAGAACGGCGACACCCGCCGCGGGCCGCGGTCACGCAGCAGCAGCGAGGTTTCGGCGATCGAGTTCAGCCCGCCGATGCCCGACCCGATCATCACGCCCGTGCGCTCGCGGTCTTCCTTCTCGGCCGGGGTCCAGCCCGAATCCTCGACCGCCATGATGGCGGCGGCATAGCCGTAGAGGATAAAGTCATCGACCTTGCGCTGTTCCTTGGGTTCCATCCACTCGTTCGGATTGAACGTCGCATCCGACCCGTCGCCGCGGGGAACCTCGCAGGCATAATTCGTCGCCAGGTGGTCCGCGTCGAAACGGGTGATGGTCCCGGCCCCCGACTTCCCGTCGATCAGACGCGACCAGCTGGCTTCGACACCGCTTGCCAGGGGCGTCACCAGACCCAGCCCTGTCACAACCACTCTGCGCATTTCAGCCCTCTTGCCTCTCTCTCTTGTGCGAACCGCTCATACCGCGCCCCCCCGCCCATGGGCAAGGGGAACCGCGTTCGGCCCTTTTTTTCATCCCGCCGGCGGAGAATTGCGCCGGAGCAGAAGCACCTGCCCGGCCCCGTCCTCGACCACCCGCAGGCGTCCGTATCCCATTCGTGCCGCCAGCACCTTGCCGGCGGGGTCCGTGTCGCGCACCCGGCCGACCAGCGGGCCGGTCACCACGCGGTCGAACCAGTCATGTGCGGCCGACAGCGCCTCGGCGCCCAGCCCCTGGCCCTGCATCTCGGGCAGAAGCAGCACCGATGCCTCGGGGTAGGCATCGAAATCCTCGCCCAGTTCACTCACCGAAAACCGGAAACCCGCCTGGCCGATCACCCGGCGCGAGGCCCGGTCCTCGATCGCCCATTCGCCGAAGCCCGTCATGTGCCAATGGCCGGTGATCCGCAGGAACACGCCCCAGGCCTTGGACCGGCTCATCGGCCCGCCCGCCGCATGCCGCGCCGTGATCGGCGAGGCCCAGAGCGCGGCGAAGCCGTCGAAATCCTCGGGCCGCATGGCGCGCAGGGTCAGCCTGGCTGTGTTGATGTTCGGAATCGCTCGGATCATGCAGTCTTTTCGGGAGAAATCGGGATTGGCGTGCTGCCGCCCCCAACCTGTCCCCGCCGGGCGCCCGCTGCAAGGGGCTGCGTCGCCGGGAAACGAAAAATGGCGCCCTCCCGCCGGGAAAGCGCCACCTCGTCCGCGCCCCTCGGGGCACCGGATCGCCCTTACTGGGCGTCCTTGATGAACTTGACCGCGTCGCCGAAGGTCTGGATGGTCTCGGCGGCGTCGTCGGGGATCTCGATGCCGAACTCTTCTTCGAAGGCCATCACCAGTTCCACGGTGTCGAGGCTGTCCGCGCCGAGGTCGTCGATGAACGACGCATTTTCGGTCACCTTGTCCTCTTCCACACCCAGATGCTCAACAACGATCTTCTTCACGCGATCTTCGACGTCGCTCATGTCTGTTCCTCATTCCTTCCGGGCGGTTTGCCCTGATGTGATGCCTGTACCCGACCGGGTGGCCTGTTTTGCCCCCCTTTGCAAGGGGCAGCTCTGTCCCGGCAACACCGGGGCAACCACACCGGACGCATCGTCCGCCGTGGCCAAATGTGCGTGGCCTATAGCATACCAAATGGGGAAGGCAAACGTTTATGCAACCACGCTTTCACCACGTCATGGCCTGCAGGCACATGCCATATTTTGCGCCCAATCCCGGCGGCAATGCCGCGATGGGAACCCCTTGGCATACCACGCGCGCCAGCCCGCGCCCTGCCGGGCATGGGGAATCGGGGTTGGTGTCATCCCGCCCCGAAATCGGCGTGATCCTTGGAAAACAGCAGGAAAAGGCGGCCATCGCGATGGGTTTTCGCCGTCCTGAACGCCCCCGCCCGTCGGGCAGAGGCGCTGTGATGTAGCAAAGACGGGAATCACCGGCCCCGAGTGGGGCCGGCCGGTCCGTCAGACCATGGCCAGGCCGCCGTTCACATGCAGCGTCGAGCCGGTGACATAGCCGGCCTCGGCGCTGGCGAGATAGAGCACGCCGGCGGCGATTTCCTCGGGCGAGCCCATCCGGCCGGCGGGCACGTTGCCCAGGATGCCGGCGCGCTGGTCGTCGTTCAGCTTTTCGGTCATCGCCGTCTCGATGAAGCCCGGCGCCACGGCGTTGACCGTGATCCCGCGCGAGGCGACCTCGTAGGCCAGCGCCTTGGACATGCCGACCATGCCGGCCTTGGCCGCGCAGTAATTGCCCTGGCCGGGGTTGCCCGTGGCGCCCACGACCGACGAGATGTTGACGATGCGGCCCCAGCGGGCCTTCATCATGCCGCGCAGCACGCCGCGGCACAGCTTGAACGTGGCCGTCAGGTTGACGTCCAGCACGGTGTCCCAGTCTTCGTCGGACATGCGCATGAAGAGGTTGTCGCGGGTGATGCCGGCATTGTTGACCAGGATGTCGACAGCGCCCATCGCCTCGGCGGCCTGTTTCGGCAGCGCCGCGATGGCGGCGTCGTCGCCCAGGTTGCAGGGCAGCACGAAGGCCCGGTCGCCCAGCTCGGCGGCCAGCGCCTCGAGCGGCTCGGTCCGCGTGCCCGACAGGCCCACGTTGGCACCCGCGCCATGCAGGGCCCGTGCGATGGCCCCGCCAATTCCACCGGACGCACCGGTGATCAGGGCGCTCTTGCCCGTCAGATCGAACATGGAAATTTCTCCCCTTCGGCCCTTGGTATGCCCGGGCCGCTCGTCACGAGCTGCCCCGGGCCGGGCCAGGCTTTCAAGATACGGCTTCTGCCGAACGGGTTTCGGCCAGCGCGGCAACGGCGGCCACGACATCCTCGGGCGTGCCGATGGCACGCGAGCCGAGCGACCGGTCGATGCGCCGGGCCATGCCACAAAGCGCCTTGCCGGCGCCCAGTTCCCACAGCTCGGTCACGCCATGGGCGACCATGTATTCCACGCTTTCGCGCCAGCGCACGTTGCCGGTGACCTGGTCGACCAGCAGCGAGCAGATCGTTGCCGGATCGGTGACCGGGCGCGCCTCGACATTGGCGATCAGCGGCACGCGCAGGGTGCCGTGCTGAACGGACGACAGGGCCTGGGCCATGGCATGGGCGGCCGGTTCCATCAGCGCGCAATGGAACGGCGCGCTGACCGGCAGCATCACGACGCGCTTGGCGCCCTTTTCCTTGGCGATCTCGGCAGCGCGCTCGACGGCGGCACGATGGCCCGACACGACAACCTGGCTGGGATCGTTGTCATTGGCCGCGGCACAGACCTCGCCCTGGGCGGCCAGCGCGGCCACCTCTTCGACGGCCTCGAAGCCCAGCCCCAGCACGGCGGCCATGGCGCCCTGGCCCACCGGCACGGCCGATTGCATGGCCTCGCCCCGGGTGCGCAGCAGGCGCGCGGTATCGGCCACGCTGAACAGGCCCGACGCGGCCAGCGCCGAATATTCGCCCAGCGAATGGCCGGCCACGAACGCCGCCCGGCCGACATCGACACCTTCGCTTTCCAGCGCCCGCAGCGCGGCCATCGACGTGGCCATCAATGCCGGTTGCGCGTTCTCGGTCAGCGTCAGGGTCTCGATATCGCCATCCCAGATCAACGCGCTGAGCTTTTCGCCCAGGGCCTCGTCGACCTCTTCGAACACGGCCTTGGCGGCCGGATAGCTTTCGGCCAGGGCCTTGCCCATGCCGACGACCTGGGACCCCTGCCCCGGGAACACGAATGCGAGTGTCATCTGCCCTCAAACCCATCTGATGATTGGACGGTCATGTAGACCGCCATCGGGCGTCACACAACCCATGGCCAGTTTGCACGGCATATGTGCGCGGAGGATGCTTGCGGAAATGACGCAACGGCATAGGAAAGGTCGGGAATGGCCCATGGCCCGCAACGCCCGCCCCGAAAGGAGTTTCAATGCCCGCCGCTAACACCGCCAGCAGCTATGGCTCGGTGGCCCGTACCTTCCACTGGCTGACCGCCCTGCTGATCCTGGCTGCCTGGCCCATCGGCCTGATCGCCAACAACCTGTCGCACCAGATCCTGGATCCCCAGGTCCAGGTCACCGAAGCGCAGATCCTGCGCACCGTCTTCCTGTTCTCGATGCATAAAACATTGGGCGTTTCCGTGTTCTTCGTGGCCCTTGCGCGGATCGCCTGGGCCCTGACCCAACCCCGGCCCGGCCTGCTGAACGCCGATCGCAAGCTGGAATCCGGGCTGGCCGAAACGGTGCACTGGCTGCTCTATGGCAGCCTGGTCCTGGTGCCCCTGTCGGGCTGGATTCACCATGCCGCCACGACGGGCTATGCGCCCATCTGGTGGCCCTTTGGGCAGTCCCTTCCATTCGTGCCCAAGGATGCGGCCTGGGCCGAGATCGCGGGCGGGGTGCACGAGGTTCTGACCAAGGTCCTGCTGGTCTCGGTTCTGTTACATGTGGCCGGGGCCGTGAAACATCATGTGATCGATCGCGACGCCACCCTGCGCCGGATGGTCACCGGTCGGGGCGCCGATACGCCGGTTCCGGCCCATGGTCACAGCCTGGTGCCGCCGGTCCTGGCGCTGGTGCTGGCCGGGCTGGCGCTGGTCGGGGGCGGCTATGCCGGGGTCTATGGCCATGCCAGCGGTGCCACCGGCGGCGGCGCGCTGGCCGAGGTCGCCTCGGACTGGACGGTCGACGAGGGCAGCCTGCAGATCACCGTGCAGCAGATGGGCTCCGAGGTGACGGGCAGCTTTGCCGACTGGACTGCCGCCATCAGCTTCGAGCCCCGCGACACGCCCGGGTCGGCCGGCACGGTCGAGGTGACCGTCGCCATCCCTTCGCTGACCCTGGGCACGGTGACCAGCCAGGCCATGGGCGGCGAGTATTTCGACGCCGAGGCCTTCCCCACGGCCAGTTTCGTGGCCGAGATCCTGCGCACCGAAGACGGCTATGTCGCGCCGGGCACGCTGACCATCCGCGACACGCCGGTGGCGGCCGAGCTGCCCTTCACGCTGGAACTGGACGGCGACACAGCGCGGATGGCCGGCCAGATGCAGGTGGACCGGATGGATTTCGGCATCGGCAGCGGCGTGAAGGATGAAAAGACACTGGCCTTCGGTGTGACCATCGACGTGGCCCTGACCGCCACGCGCGGCGCCGGCGGCTGACCCGCCCTTCGCCCGGGCCGTGCCTTGGCCGGCCCGGGCGCTGATCGCCCCGGGCGGTGGGCACTTCCGCGCCACACGGGCAGCACGGTCCCCGGCACCCAAGCGCAACGCGCTCCGCCGCACCCGGGCGCAACGCTCTCTCCGCCCGCATCCAAGCGCAATACACCCTCCGCCTGTACCCGGGCGCAATACACTTGCCACCGCACCCAGGCGGTGCGCCCCCACCGCACCCGGGCGGCGCGCCCCCACCGCACCCGGGCGGTGCGCCCCTCGGGTCCCGGGCACCATGCCCCAGCTGCCAGGTGCCGCGCGCTCCCGCATCACGCCCGGGCGCCACATTCTCCCGATCCCGGGCATTGCGCCCCTCCGCGTCCGGGCACCGCACCTCGCCCGCCATAACTAAAAAACCGCCGGCCCCATGACGGGACCGGCGGTCTTGCTTTCTGCCGTCATCCGCCCGAAGGCGGCGCGGATCACTCGGCTTTCATCGCCTCGAGCGAGATCTCGACAGCCACTTCGTCGCTGACGTAGGGCGCGAAGGCGCCGACATTGTAATCCGAGCGCACCAGCGTGGTGGTGGCCGAGAAACCGGCCCAGGGCTTGCCTTCCATCGGGTGGTCGCCGGCCTGGTTCAGCTTGGCGTCCAGCACGACTTCCTTGGTCACGCCGTTCAGCGTCAGGTCGCCGGTGATCAGCGCGGTATCCTCGCCGGTCACTTCGATCGAGGTCGAGGTGAAGGTCACCATCTCGTCTTCGGTGGCCCCGAAGAAGTCATCCGACATGAAATGGTCGAACCGGCCTTCCCAGCCGGTCAGCATCGACATCACCGGCATCGACACGGTGACCGACGAATTGGCCGGCTCTTCGGCGTCGAACATGATCTCGCCCTCGAAGCCCGAGAACATGCCGTAGCCGGTCGAATAACCGAGGTGGTTATAGGAAAACACGATCTGGCTGTGGCTGGGGTCGAGCACGTATTTCTCCGGCTCGGCAAAGGCTGCGGTGGCTGCCGCGACCGCGAAACCGGCGGCCAGAAGGGGGGTTTTCATGTGAAGTCTCCATGTCGACTGAAAAAACATCCGTGCCAGTCATGTGCTGTGGCGGGGTCGTGCCGCAACTGCACAATTCCCCACAGGACCTGTGAAACGGCGAACAGCCCTGCCTGCCGCTTGGGCACGGATCCGCCGGACGACCGACGCCGCCCCCGAAACAAGAGGACGGCGCCGGATCGTCGCCGGAGTGGTAACGGGCTGAAAACGGGGGTGTATCGCGGCCTAGGCGCAGAGCGGGCCGAACTGGTCGCGCAGCTCGGCGCGCATGCCGGCATCGGGCACGGGCAATGTCAGGAAGGGCGTGCCGTCGGTGTCCCACAGGTCGATCGCCCCCGACGAGATATAGACCGCGCCAAAGGTGTCATAGCCCCGGCTGAGGATCGTCTCGCTGCGGCCCTGGTTGTTGCGCTGTGTGATGCGCAGCTCGCGCCGGCGGGCATCGAAATGCACCTCGGGCTTGGTTTCGTCGTGGTTGCGCATCAACAGCGCCACGCCGCAGAACAGGAAGAACAGCGAGGCCACCAGCTTCATCATGCGCAGATGGGCCATGTCGGTCATGCCGGCCGGGTCGGGCAGCATCCACATCACGGCCGAACAGATGACCAGCAGCGTGCCGGCAACCTGGAAGATGATCCGCTGGACGTTGCGCCGGGTGTCGAAGGTCAGCCTGACCGGGCGTTGCGTCGACTTCCGCCGGGGCCGCGAGGGAACGACCGGCTCGGAAATCATGGTCGGATCAAGGGATGTCATCGTTAATGTGCTCCTGCACGTCATGGTGCGAGGCACAACCAGACCGCGCCCCATGCCGCGATCCTGCAGGATTTCACGGCAACTTTGGGGCAAGCATTGGAAAATGGAATGGCATCCCTCCCGTCTGCCCGCCCCGCGGCCACCGGCGGTTGCGGCCCGGCCCCGACAGACCCGCCCGGGGCGATGGCGCTTGATCCCTGCACAGAACCGTGTATAGGGGCATCTCCCCGCATCACGCATGAAACGCGCAGTCTCTCGTGGTGGGACCGCGGGGCCCGACCGTCCCGCCTATGAAATGCGCCCAGATAGAAGCAGGAGTGCACATGCCGCTTTACGAGCATGTCTTCATCGCGCGTCAGGACCTGTCCAACGCGCAGGCCGAAGGGCTGATCGAACATTTCGGTGCCGTTCTGAACGACAACGGCGGCCACATCGTCGACCAGGAATACTGGGGCGTGAAGACGATGGCCTACAAGATCAACAAGAACCGCAAGGGCCACTACGCCTTTCTCAAGACCAATGCACCGGCGCCGGCCATCCAGGAAATGGAACGCCTGATGCGCCTGCATGACGACGTCATGCGCGTGCTGACCATCAAGGTCGACGAACACGCCGAAGGCCCGTCCATCCAGATGCAGAAGCGCGACGAGCGGGACAACCGCCGCGAGCGCCGCTGATCGCTTGAGAAACAGGAGCTAAACCATGGCCGCAAAACCGTTTTTCCGCCGCCGCAAGGTCTGCCCCTTCTCGGGCGACAATGCACCCGCAATCGACTACAAGGACACTCGTCTGCTGCAGCGCTACATCTCCGAGCGCGGCAAGATCGTGCCCTCGCGTATCACCGCCGTCTCGGCGAAGAAGCAGCGTGAACTGGCCCGCGCCATCAAGCGCGCCCGCTTCCTCGCCCTGCTGCCCTACGCGGTCAAGTAAGGAGCAAGCACATGCAAGTCATCCTTCTCGAACGGGTCGCCAAGCTTGGCCAGATGGGCGAAGTCGTCGACGTCAAGCCGGGCTATGCCCGCAACTACCTGCTGCCCCAGAAAAAGGCGCTGACCGCTTCGAAAGCCAATATCGCCGCCTTCGAAGACCAGAAAGCCCAGCTGGAAGCACGCAACCTGGAAACCCGCAAGGAAGCCGAAGCGCTTGGCGAAAAGCTGGACGGCCAGCAGTTCGTCGTGATTCGCCAGGCCTCCGACGGCGGCTCGCTCTACGGTTCGGTCACGCCGCGTGACGCGGCCGACGCGGCCACGGCCGACGGGTTCTCGATCGACCGCAAGCAGGTGCTGATCGCCAAGCCGATCAAGGACCTGGGCCTGCACGACGTGCACGTCACGCTGCACCCCGAGGTCGAAGTGATCATCAAGCTGAACGTCGCGCGTTCGCCCGAAGAGGCCGAGCTGCAGGCGTCGGGCAAGTCGATCCAGGAGCTGGCCGCCGAAGAGGAAGCCGCTGCGGAATTCGAGATTGCCGAGCTGTTCGAGGACATCGGTTCGGCCGCGTCCGACGACGACGACCTGGGCCCGGTGGCCGATGCCGCCGAAGCTTCGGAAGACGACACGAACAACGCCTGATCCACTTTGGATCACTGTTGACGGACCAGGGGCCGCGCCGGGAAACCGGGGCGGCCCTTTCCTGTCTCAGCCCTTCGGCATTGCCCCGCCGGGCGGGCTTGCCCGCCCCACCGGGCGGTCGCGCGGGCCACATGCCCTGCCCGAACACGCCGCGAATCCCCGTCTGCCACATGGGCCGGGACGCATTCCGGCCCCGCTTTTCCGGGCCGTTTCAAGCCAAACCGGCCGGGCCGAGGCCCGCAGCCCGGCAATGGCCGGATCGTGCCGCAGAAGCGGGCCGGCGGGCAGATCCTTGCCGATGAGGGTGGACAGGAGGGAATTGAAGGCTAGGCAGATCGTTTTGGACCGGGTTATTAGACCGCATGACCCATCTGATCCGCCCCCTGATCATTGCCGTCATGGCCGCGACGCTCGCGACGGCAGGATGCACGAGCAGCAAGCAGGACGACACGTCCGCCAAGCTGCAATTCGCCGCCAATGAACCTCCGCTCTATCCCAACGAGACACCGGAGCTTCGGGCAAAGATCAACAAGTGGGCCGACCACTACGAGGTGCCCCGGTCCCTGGTGCACCGCGTGGTGATCCGCGAAAGCACCCACCGGCCCTGGGCGCGCAACGGGCCCTATTACGGGCTGATGCAGATCCTGCCGGCCACCGCGCGGGGGATGGGCTATGGCGGCAATGCCGAGGGGCTGCTGGATGCCGATACCAACCTGGAATACGCGGTGAAGTACCTGCGCGGCGCCTGGCTGGTGTCCGACGGCAACCCGTCGGAGGCGGTGGGCTGGTACGCCAAGGGATATTACTACGAGGCCAAGCGCCTCGACATGCTGGAAGAGACCGGCCTGCGCTGAGCCGGTGCTTTCGGGCACGGGCAACATCAGGCAGTGGCGGATGTAGGGCGGGGATTTCCCCGCCTTTTCCTTTGGGGTCCCGGCGATTCGTACTGGGGCCAAGTCCCGAGGGCACAAGGCGGCGGGTGTTGTCGGACGGGGGCGTCCCCGCCTGTCTCGTGGGCGCCACCATCGCCCCATGCCAAGAGCCGCATCCTCCACAGCGCGCGCGCCTGCCCGGCTCCCCGACCGGGCAGAGCGGCGGTCAGACGGTCTTGTGGCGCCGGAATTGTTCCGGCGTGCCGCAGCGATAGCTGCTGATCCGCCAGTCGGGATGGGTGGCCGTCCATTCGGCCAGGTGGGGCTGGGCGTTCATCAGACAGGCCATCGGCGTCATCTGTTCGCTGAACAGCAGGCTGCGTTCCTCGCAGACCGTGGGGCTGGTCTGCAGGCAGGTCACGAATACAAGAGCGATCATTCGTATCTCCTTTGGGCTACCGCTCGACAAGGCTTCGCCATGGCGAAACCATCTGGCTCCTCCCCAAAAGTCCGGTTGATCCTGCGTACGGTCTGTTAGGACTTTCTCCCGCCCGGACGCCCCTGAATTACGGCGCCGGACGGACAATGCGTTCATGCTGCGATGCAGCGTAAATGAAAAGACCTTATACTTCGTGAATCCCGGAAATCCTCGACCATGGTTAACGGCGCCCAAAAAACGGGCATTCCGCAGACCACCCGACCGACACGACCCCCGGCCAAACCGCCCCTGCCGACAACGGCCAACCATGTCCCCAATGGAAAAGGGCCGGCGCAGCGGCCGGCCCTTTCACCATGATGTCCCCTCAGGTGCGAAGAAGCGCTTACGCGTCTTCTTCCTCCAGTGCCTCGACGGCTTCTTTCAGCTCGTCCTTGGTCACGTCCTTTTCCGAGATCTGGGCCAGTTCGAAGATGTAGTCAACCACCTTGTCTTCGAAGATCGGCGCCCGCAGCTGCTGCTGCATCTGCGCGTTCTGCTGGACGAACTCGAAGAACTGGCGTTCCTGGCCCGGGTACTGGCGCGCCTGCGCCATGATCGCCTGGGTCATCTCGGCATCCGAAACCTCGACCTCGGCCTTCTGGCCCAGCTCGGCCAGCAGTAGGCCCAGGCGCACGCGGCGCTCGGCCAGGGTGTTGTGCTCGTCGGTCGGCTCGATCTCGGCGTGGTCATGGCCCTGCACGTCGGGGTTTTCCTCGTGCCACAGCTGGTGCGCGATCTGCTTGGCCTCGGCCTCGACCAGGCTCGGCGGCAGGTCGAAGGACACCACGCCGTCCAGCGCGTCCAGCAGCTTGCGCTTGAGGACCGACCGGGCCGCGCCGGCATATTCGGCTTCCAGGCGCTCGGTGATCTGGCCTTTCAGGGCCTCGAGATCCTCGGCGCCGAACTTCTTGGCCAGCTCGTCGTCGATCTCGGCCGCCTTGGGCGACTTGACCTCTTTCACGGTGCAGTCAAAGACCGCTTCCTTGCCGGCCAGGTGAGCGGCGCCGTATTCCTCGGGGAAGGTCACGGTCACGGCCTTTTCCTCGCCGCCCTTCACGCCGACCAGCTGCTCTTCGAAGCCGGGGATGAAGCTGCCCGAGCCCAGGACCAGCGGGTAATCTTCGGCCGAACCGCCGTCGAAGGCTTCGCCGTCGACCTTGCCCACGAAGTCAAAGACCACCTGGTCGCCGTCTTCGGCCGCGCCGTCCTTGGCTTCGAAATCCTGGGCGTTCTCGGCCAGGCTTTCCAGGGCTTCGGTCACCGAGGCCTCGTCGGCCTTGACCACCATCTTCTCGAGCGAGATCACCGACAGGTCGACCTCGGGGATCGCCGGCAGGGCTTCGTAGGTCATTTCGACCTCGACGTCGTCACCCTCTTTCCAGTCCTCGTTGGTCATCTTGACCTGGGGCTGCAGGGCCGGCCGGTCGCCGCTGTCCTCGAAATGCTTGTTCATGGCGCCGTCGATGCTTTCCTGCATGACTTCGCCAAGGATACGCTGGCCGAACTGGCGCTTGAGCAGCGGCAGGGGCACCTTGCCCTTGCGGAAGCCCTTCATCTCGATGTCGGGCTGGGCTTCGGTCAGCTTTTCCATGACCTTTTCTTCCAGCTCGGCCGCGGACACCGTGATGGCGTAGCCGCGTTTCAGACCCTCGTTCAGCGTCTCGGTAACCTGCATATCGTCTTTCCCCATGGCTCAACCCCGCGGGGAGCCCCCACGCGGCGCGCGAAAATTTGGCACCTTCTATGTGGCGGGCCGGACCTGTGCAAGCGGCTAACGGCGATTGAGGGGGTTTGGCCGGCGAAAACCGCCGGTCTTCAAGGAAACAAGGGGGCCCGGGGGGCCCGGACGAGGCTGCGAATCGCTTGAGGCGGGCCGTTCACACCCCTCGCCACGCCATGGTCCGGCCATCGGCTGACAGCCGTTCCCCCCGGCCCCGCGTGGACGGGCAGTCGGTCGGTTCCTTGCGCGGGCCTGTCCGCGACCGGCCGTCACATCACGAGCCCGGCAGGCGTCCGGTGGTCACATTCTCCGGCCCAGGACGCGCATCGCACAACACGGCAGGCGGTCGCCGACGCCTCGGCGCGTCCCGCCATGCGATCGCCCGTTGCGTCGCGTGGCCCGGCAGATGGCCGGCGGGGACATCGCGCCCCCTGCCCGCCACCGGCCGGCGCACCATCCGCCCCGGCCGCCTGCCAGCGCCAAGGATCAGCCGGTGAACCGCTCGGCCCCGGCCAGCCGGCCCGGCGCCAGCTGCGCGGCGTCCAGCCCTTCGGCAGCGATGTCGGCCGGTACCGGCCGGCCGAGGAGCTGGGCGGCGGCAAAGCGGGCCAGCGCGGGGGCGGACTGGATGCCATAGCCGCCCTGCCCGGCCAGCCAGTAGAACCCCGGCACCACGTCGGACCAGCCGGCCACCGGTTCCTTGTCCGCGACAAAACTGCGCAGACCGGCCCATTGGCTTTCGACACGCCGGATATCCAGGTCGCAGGCCGTCATCACCCGGTCGATGCAGATCGCCACGTCCAGCTCGTCGGGCTGGGCATCGGCGGGCATCTGGGGATCCTCGTTGGCCGGCGAGATCAGCAACCGGCCGGCATCGGGCTTCATGTACCAGGTCTCGGCCGCGTTCACGACCAGCGGCCAGGCCTGCACGTCCATGCCTTCGGGCGCGGCGACGATCAACGCCGTGCGGCGCTTGGGCACCAGCCCGATCGGTTCGGCCCCGGCCATTTCGCCCAGCTGGTCGGCCCAGGCCCCGGCGGCATTGACCACCACCGGCGCGCGCCAGCTGCCCTTGCGCGTGCGGGCCTCCCACAGGCCATCGGCGTCGCGGGTCAGGGCCTCGACCCGGGCATCGGTCGCAACCGTGCCCCCGCCGGCCCGCAGCATGCGCAGGAAGCCCTGGTGCATCCGCGCCACGTCGATATCCGAGCCGCCATGGTTCAGCGCCCCGTCGACGGCATAGCCCGCCTTCAGCACCGGCACGGCCCGGCGGATCGCCTCGGCATCCAGGTCTTCGAACTGGTCGCGCCCGACCTCGTCGCGGGTGGTTTCCAGCAGTGCGCGTTCCTCTTCGGGCGCCACGAAGAGCGAGGCCCGGGGCGATATCAGCGGTCCCTCGCCGAAGATCTCGGGCGGGTTGGTGAAGAAATCGAGCCCCGCCCGGGTCAGCGCGCGCATGGCCCTTGGGCCATAGGTCGGTTCGTACATCGCGGCGGACCGGCCGGTGGTGTGATAGCCCGGCTGGCTTTCGGCTTCGAGAAGGATGACCCGGGCCGAACCGGCCAGCATCGCCGCGACCGAGGCCCCGGCCATGCCGCCGCCGATCACCAGGATGTCGGCATCCCCCGCGTCCCGAGCGGTGTCCCGGGCCGTGGCGCTGTCGGTATCCCCGGGCATGGCGCTGCCCGCGTCCCGGCCCCCGTCATGTCCCGTGTCATGTTCCGTGGTGCCGCCCGTGTCCTGGCCGGCGTCCTGGCCCGTGGCACGGCCCGTGGGCCGGCCGGCGTCTTCCCTCAAGGCGCTGCCCGTGTCCTGCCCCATGGCGCTGCCCATATCCCGGCCCGCGTCTGTGTCGGCGGTGTTCCCCGTGCCCTCGCCTGTGGCGCCCGTCCCTGCGTTGATGTCAGACATTGTCGTCCTGCCCTTCCGACTTACTTCCGTTGCGGCCCTTCATGGGCCAGCGCCGGGCCAAGTACCAGCCCGCGCCCGGTCCGCCGCGCCCTTATCCACAGGCGCCGGCCCCGAAACAGGCACAGGCCCCCACCGGACGTGGCGTCCCGCCCGGCGAACGGCGCCTGTCATCTTAGCTTCATCAAAGCGTCACGCATCCGTTTCCCAACGCCCCTACGAGGCCGCGTCAAGGGACCGACAACGAGGTCCCGTGAAAACACCTGGAGTTGTCTTATGACCTTTACCTCGAAAGCCGTGGCTGCCGCCGTGGCCGTCGCGGGCCTTGCCGGCAGCGCAAGCGCCCAGACCGAAATCACCTGGTGGCATGCCATGGGCGGCCACCTGGGCGACGTCGTCAACGAGATCGCGACCCAGTTCAACGCGTCGCAATCCGACTACAAGATCACCCCGGTGTTCAAGGGCGGCTACGAAGAGACCCTGACCGCCGGCATCGCCGCCTTCCGCGCCGGCGAACAGCCCAACATCCTGCAGGTCTTCGACGCCGGCGCCGCCACCGTGATCGGCGCCAAGGGCGCCACCGTTCCGGTCCAGGACCTGCTGACCGACGCCGGTGCCGATTTCGACATCGAAGATTACATCTCGGGCGTGCGTTACTTCTACGCCGATGCCGACGGCAAGATGATCGGCATGCCATTCAACTCGTCCTCGCCGGTGCTGTATTTCAACACCGATGCCCTGGCGAAAGCCGGCGTCGAAGCCCCCGCGACCTACGAGGAATTCGAAGCCATCGCGCCCGCGCTGAAAGAAGCCGGCTACATCCCGATGGTCCAGACGCACCTGCCCTGGGAATTCGTGGAGAACTTCCATTCGCGCAACGACCTGCCGTTTGCCACCAACGACAACGGCTACCTGGGCGCCGAAGGCACCGAGATCCTGATCAACTCGCCGGAAATGGCCATGCACTTCACCAAGGTGAAAGAATGGCTGGACGAGGGCCTGTTCGGCTTCTACGGCACCGGCTGGGACGACAACAAGGCTGTCTTCCTCGACCAGCAGGCCGCGATGTACATCGGCTCGTCGGGTGACTTTGGCGGCCTGACCGCCATGGACCTGCCCTTCGAATGGTCGGCCAGCTTCCTGCCCTACTGGGACTCGATCAACCCGGGCGGCAGCCAGTCGTTCATCGGCGGCGCGTCGCTGTTCGCGATGGCCGGTCAGCCCGACGAAGAGAACATGGCCACTGCCGCCTTCTTCGAATTCCTGACCTCGCCGGAAGTCCAGTACATGTGGCACCGTGAAACCGGCTATGTGCCGATCACCACGGCCGCCTATGAAATGGCCAAGGCCGACGGCCATTACGAGCGTTTCCCGGCCGCCGAAACCGGCATCCTGCAGCTGTCGCTGCCGGCCGGTGACAACACCCACGGCTACCGCATGGGCTTCTACGTCCAGATCCGCGACATCGAAAACCGCGAGATCGCCCGTTTCCTGAACGGCGAGACCACGATCGAGGACGCCCTGGCCACGATCGAAGCCGAAGGCAACGAGCTGCTGGCCCGCTTCGCCCAGACCGTGAACTGATCCCGGTTCATCCGATCCCGCTGGCGGCCGCATCCGTGGCCGCCAGTTTCCGTTCCTACCAGACCATATTCGGGGCCCCATCTTGAAACGCGCTGGATTCACCAATCCCTGGCTGCCCGTCCTGCTGCTGATCCCGCAGCTGGCTATCATCTGCCTGTTCTTCTACTGGCCCGCCTGGCAGGCCCTGAAATCGTCCTTCTACCTGCAGGATCCCTTCGGCTTTGGATCGACCTTCGTGGGATGGGACAATTACACCCGGCTGTTCCGCAGCGGCGAATACCATTCGATCGCCTGGTTCACGGTTGTCTTCTCGGTGCTGGTCACTTTCTTTTCCCTGTCGCTGGCCCTGCTGCTGGCCGTCAAGGCCGACAAGGTGATCCGCGGGGCCAAGACCTATCGCACGCTGCTGATGTGGGTCTATGCCGTGGCCCCGCCCGTCGCCGGGTTCATCACGCTGATCATGTTCAACCAGCGCTGGGGCCCGCTGACCGAGTTCTTTGCCCTCTTCGGCTGGGATTTCCGCGTGCGGCTGGACTACTACGACACGGCCATCGCGCTGGTCATCGCCTCGGTCTGGAAACAGATCCCGGTCAATTTCATCTTCTTCCTCTCGGGCCTGCAATCGATCCCCCGGGCCGTGCGCGAGGCCGCGCTGATCGACAACCGCTCGGGCTTCAGCCGGTTCTGGACGGTGACCTTTCCGTTGCTGGCACCCACGGGCTTCTTCCTGCTGATCATCAACATCACCTATTCGCTGTTCGACACCTTCGGCACGATCGACACCATCCTGCGCAACAACCCCGGCGATAACCCGGTGACCCTGGTCTACAAGGTCTACCTGGACGGCTTCCGCGGTCAGGACCTGGGCGGCTCTTCGGCGCAATCGGTTGTCCTGATGGTGCTGGTGCTGGCCCTGACCATCTTCCAGTTCCGCATGGTGGAACGCCGGATCCATTACACCTGAGGCGCGACATGGCTGACACCACGCATACCCCCGCCGCATCGATCCCCGCCCCCCGGCGCCAGCGCTTCCGCTGGGAGACCCTGGGCGATCATGTCGTGCTGATCATCGGCGCCTTCGTCATGATGGCCCCGCTGCTGATGCTGATCCAGATGAGCACGATCCCCGATGCCGATATCATGCGCACCGGCCCGTCCCTGGAGATCGGCGACCAGTTCTGGCCCAACCTGAAAAAGGCGCTGTTCGAGTCGATGTCGTTTTCCGGCGACAACACCGGCCTGTCGATGTTCCGCAACTCGCTGATCCTGGGCCTGGGCTTTGCCATCGGCAAGATCATCGTGTCGATGATGGCCGCCTATGCCATCGTCTATTTCCGCCTGCGCTTTGCCACCCTGGCCTTCTGGCTGATCTTCACCACCCTGCTGCTGCCCCTCGAAGTGCGCATCCTGCCGTCCTACGAGGTCACCCAGAAGATGGGCCTGCTGAACAGCTATACCGGGCTGATCGTGCCGCTGATCGCCTCGGCCACGGCGACGTTCTTTTTCCGCCAGTTCTTCATGTCGGTGCCCGAGGAACTGGTCGAGGCCGCGCGGATCGACGGGGCCGGGCCGATGAAGTTCTTCATCGACATCCTCGTGCCCCTGTCCCAGACCATGATCGCCGCGATCTTCATCATCATGTTCGTCACCGGCTGGAACCAGTACCTGTGGCCGACGATGATCGTCACCGACGAGGGCAAGTTCACGCTCGTCCAGGGCATCAAGCAGATCACCCAGGGCCTGGAAGGCAATCACATCCCCGAATTCGGCCGGTCGAACCTGCTGGCCATCCTGGCGGTGCTGCCGCCCGTCCTGGTCGTGGTCTTTTTCCAGGGCTGGTTCGTCAAGGGCCTCACCGAAAGCGACAAATAGGAGAACGGACCATGGGCAACGTGCGTCTGCAAGAAGTCACCAAGACCTATCCCAACGGCACCCTGGCGGTGCATCCCACCAGCTTCGACATTGCCGATGGCGAGCTGATCGTGCTGGTCGGCCCCTCGGGCTGCGGCAAGTCCACCCTGCTGCGCATGGTCGCCGGGCTGGAAGACATCACCGGCGGGTCCGTGACCATCGGCAACCGCGAGGTCAACGACCTGGATCCGGCCGAGCGCGACATCGCCATGGTGTTCCAGAACTATGCGCTCTACCCGCACATGACGGTCTACAAGAACATGGCCTACGGGCTGAAGAACCGGGGCACGGCGAAATCCGAGATCGACGCCAAGGTGCGCGCCGCGGCCGAGATGCTGAACCTGTCGGATTACCTCGACCGCAAGCCCTCGCAGCTGTCGGGCGGCCAGCGCCAGCGGGTGGCCATGGGCCGGGCCATCGTGCGCGAGCCGGCCCTGTTCCTCTTCGACGAGCCGCTGTCGAACCTCGATGCCAAGCTCAGGAACCAGATGCGCGTCGAGATCCGCGCGTTGCAGCGGCGGATCGGCGTGACGGCCATGTACGTGACCCATGACCAGGTCGAGGCCATGACCATGGCCGACCGGATCGTCGTGCTGAACGGCGGGCGGATCGAACAGATCGGCACGCCGGGCGAGATCTACCGCCAGCCGGCCTCGGCCTTCGTGGCCAGTTTCATGGGCGCCCCGCCGATGAACCTGGTGCCGGCCGATTACAGCGGCAACGGGTCCGTGCACCTGGCCGGGGCCGCGCTGCCCGTGGGCCCGTCGCGCGATTACCGCGGCGCGGTGTCGCTGGGCGTGCGGCCCGAGGATGTCGACCTGGTCGCCGCCCAGGACGGCGCGGCCCTGCCCTTCGACCTGGAGCTGGTCGAGGAGCTGGGCGCGCACCGGCTGCTGCACGGCAAGGTCCATTCCCATCCCTTCGTGGTCAACGTGCACAATACCGCCGAGCTGGGTGAAGGCCGGCTGTTCCTGCGCGTGGCCCCGGCCAACCTGCACCTCTTCGCCCCCGACAGCGGTCGCCGCCTCTGACCGGCGCCCGGCCGGGCCCTCCCGCCCCCCGGCCCCGCGCGGCACAGCCGCGCCGCCCCGGGCGTTGGGCCCGGCCGCAGGCGCCCCACGGGGCGCCTGCGGCGGTTGCGCCCCCGCCGTAGGTTGGGTGCTTGCACCCAACACCCGCCGCGCGCGGCACGGGCCACCGTGCGACATCCCCTGCACCACGCGTCCCCCATCCCTCATCGCCCTGCGCTCACGGCACCATCACCTCTCCTGGGCCAACACACCGCGCACCCGATGTGACCGGGCCCGCCCTGCGCCACCCATTGGTCGCCCCCGTCTGTCACGCGCCATAGCGCCAACCACCGCTCCGTACCCAGCATTTCGGCCTTCACGCCGATCACCGACCGTCGCACCACACGCCGCTCACCAGCGATCCCACCGCACGTCACTCACCAGCTTCGGGCAACGCACCAGCCATCGGCCACCACCACGCACTTGCCTCCGGCTATCGCAGCGCGCCATCCATCGGCCCTCGCCGCGCACCGGCAACCGCACCGCCCCCATCCGCCACCGCCCCGCGCCCCCATCCCCCCGGGTCACCCGCCCGATTTTTCGTTGCGCATCCGCCCAAAACCCTCACAATAAATGCCAAATACCAGACCCGCAGAGGGCATCCTTGGGAGGACAGATGAACAAGATCGCCGCCATGGCGCTGCTTGCCAGCGCCGCAACGACCGCCGTCACGGCCCCGGCCCGGGCCGATGACGTCCGCATCGGCTTTGTCACCACGCTGACCACCGGCGCCGCCGTCATCGGCAACGACATGAAGAACGCCGTCGACCTGGCCATGGACCATCTCGGCGGCAAGGCCGGGGACAGCACGCTGGAGATCATCTTCGGCGATGACGGCTTTGCCCCCGAGACCGGCAAGCAGGTCACCGACAAGCTGGTCAAGCAGGACGATGTCGATTTCGTCGCCGGCTACATCTGGAGCCACGTCCTGCTGGCCTCGCGCAAGACCGTGCTGGACGCCGACAAGTTCCTGGTCTCGGCCAATGCCGGGCCCAGCCAGATCGCGGGCAAGCTCTGCGACGAGAATTTCTTCTCGACCTCCTGGCAGAACGACCAGGTGCCGATGGCCATGGGCGAGGTGCTCAACCGCCAGGGCGTCAGCTCACTTTATGTCATGGCGCCCAATTATGCCGCCGGCAAGAACATGGTCTCGGGCATCGAACGCACCTTCGAAGGCGAGATCGTCGGCAAGGACCTGACCAAGTGGGGCGCCGATGCCCAGCTGGACTTCTCGGCCGAACTGGCCAAGGCCCGGGCCAGCGGGGCCGACGGGCTCTTTGTCTTCTATCCCGGTGCCGCCGGCGGGGCCTTTATCCGCCAATACGACCAGGCCGGGCTGAAGGACGAGCTGCCGCTCTACTCGGTCTTCACCGTCGACGCCCTGTCGCTGCCCAAGCTGCAGGAAGCCGATTTCCAGGCCGTGCTGGGCAGCCGGTCGACCCTGCAATGGGATCCCTCGCTGGAAAACCCGGCCAACGCGAAATTCGTCAGCGATTACAAGGCAAAGTACGGCGGCTACCCGTCTTATTACGGCGCCCAGGCCTATGATGCCATCATGCTGATCGCCTCGGCCGTCGAGGCCGTGGGCGGCGACATGGACAACAAGGACGGCATCCGCGCCGCGCTCGAAGCCGCCGATTTCGACTCCGTCCGGGGCAATTTCGCCTTTGGCACCAACCACATGCCCGTGCAGAACTTCTACCTGCGCGAAGTGGTCATCGACGAGGACGGCACCTGGACCACGCAGGTCGTCGAAACCGTCTACGAAGACGCCGTCGACCCCTATGCGGCCGAGTGCAAGATGAAGTGACGCCCCGGCGTCGCCCCCAATGACACATGACAGGCGCGGCCGGCCCCGGCGTTCCGCCCGGCCGCGCCCTGCCACCGAGAGCCTGATCCCTTGGACCCGACCCTCTTTTTCATCCAGCTTCTCAACGGGCTTCAGCTGGGCCTGCTGCTGTTCCTCGTGGCCTCGGGGCTGACGCTGGTCTTCGGCATCCTCGATTTCGTCAACCTGGCCCATGCCTCGCTCTACATGCTGGGCGCCTTCATCTGCGCCTCGCTGACTTTGTGGACCGGGCATTTCCTGCTGGGCGTGCTGCTGGCCCTGCCGGTCACGGCGGTGATCGGGCTGCTGGTCGAACGGCTGGTCGCCCGGCCGCTCTATGACCGCGACCATCTCGACCAGGTCCTGGCCACCTTCGGGCTGATCCTGGTCATCGACACCCTGGCCCAGATGATCTGGGGCCCGGCGGGCATTGCCGTGCCACTGCCCGGCTGGCTGCAGGGCCAGGTCCGCCTGGGCGCGCTGACCCTGCCCAGTTTTCGCCTGCTGATCATCGGCGCCGGGCTGGCCGCCGCGGCGGGGCTGTTCTGGCTGGTCAACCGGACCCGGCTGGGCATGCTGATCCGGGCCGGAGCCTCGAACCGCACCATGGTCGCGGCCCTGGGTATCGACATCCAGATGCTGTTCTCGCTGGTCTTCGCCCTGGGCGCCGTGCTGGCCGGGCTGGCCGGCATGCTGATCGCGCCGATCACCGAAGCCTCGATCGGCATGGGCAATTCGGTGATCATCACGGCCTTTGTCGTGATCATCGTGGGCGGCATCGGCTCGATGAAAGGCGCCTTCATCGCCGCGCTGATGATCGGGCTGATCGACACGCTGGGCCGGTCCTTCCTCGATGACCTCTTCAAGCTGGTCATGTCGGCCGAAGCCGCCGAAACCTCGGCCCCGGCGATCTCGGCCATGCTGATCTACATCATCAAGGCCGCCGTGCTGGCCTTTCGGCCGGCCGGGCTGTTTCCGCCGCGGATGCGCTGATGGGCCGGCGCATCCTGACAATCGCGGTTCTGGCCGCACTGGCCGTGCTGCCGCCGGTCTTTCACCTGACCGGCCAGGCGTTTTACCTGGACCTGGCCACGCGGCTGGTCATCCTGGCCATGGCCGCCGTGTCGCTGAACCTGATCCTGGGGTACGGCGGCATGATCTCCTTCGGCCATGCGGCCTTTGTCGGGCTGGGGGCCTATGCCGTGGGCATCCCGGCCCATCACTGGCTCTATGACGCGACCGGCGACTGGGCCGTGTCGGGCCTGGCCCAGATCCCGCTGGCCATGGGCGTGACGTCCCTCTTTGCCCTGCTGACCGGGCTGATCTGCCTGCGCACGCGGGGGGTGCATTTCATCATGATCACCATGGCCTTTGGCCAGATGGTCTATTACCTCATCGTGTCGGTCGAGGCCTATGGCGGCGACGACGGGCTGGTCATCGACACGCGCAGCCAGCTGCCCGGGCTCGATCTCGACGATCCGCTGCAGCTTTACGGGCTGGCCTATGTCTCGCTGCTGCTGGTCATGGGGCTGGTCCGGCTGATCACCCGGTCGCGCTTTGGCATGGTGCTGCAAGGTGCCCGGGGCAACGACGAGCGCCTGCGCACGCTGGGCTTCGACACCTATGCCTACCGGCTGACGGCCTATGTCATCTCGGGCGCGATCTGTGGGTATGCCGGCGCGCTGCTGGGCAATTTCACGACGTTCATCTCGCCGGACATGATGGATTGGACCCGGTCGGGCGAGCTGATGTTCATGGTCATCCTGGGCGGAGCCGGCACGGCGCTGGGGCCGGTTCTGGGGGCCACGGCCTTTATCGTGCTCGAAGAGGTGCTGTCGTCGCTGACCGTGCATTGGCACCTGCCCTTCGGCCTGCTGCTGATCGGCGTGGTGCTCTTTGCCCGGGGCGGGCTGCTGGGTCTGCTCGGCCGGATCGGTGGGCGGGATGACGGCGCGGCGGACAACCCGGGCAACGGTCGGGACGACGGACAAGAAGACAGGCGCGGCGACCGGCAAAACGACACTTCGGGGGACGGACAAGGCGACGGGCATGCGAATGGCCCCGCCGCCCGGACCGATGGCACCCGCGGCACTGACGCGGAGGACGGGCGATGAGCCTTCTCGACATCCGCGGCCTGCACAAGAGTTTCGGCGGCATCCGGGCCACCGACGATCTGACCCTGGCCGTGGCCGAGGGCGAGCTGCATGCCGTGATCGGGCCCAACGGGGCGGGCAAGACCACGCTGGTTTCGCAGCTGAGCGGGCTGCAATATCCCGATGCCGGCACGATCACCTTCGCCGGCCGCGACATCACCCGCCTGCCCGCCCATCGCCGGTCGCGGCTGGGCATGGCCCGGTCCTTCCAGGTGACCTCGTTGGTCATGGACATGTCGGTGCTCGACAACGTCGCCCTGGCCGTGCAGGCCCGCCAGGGCAGTTCGTTCCGCTTCCTGCGCCCGGCCCGGTCGATCCCCGCCCTGCGCGATCCGGCCCGGGCCCTGCTGGAGCGGGTCGGGCTGGGGGCCAGGGCCGACATGCCGACCTCGGCGCTGTCGCATGGCGAACACCGCAGCCTGGAAATCGCCATTGCCCTCGCCGCCGAAGCCCGCCTGATGCTGCTCGACGAGCCGATGGCCGGGCTGGGCACCGAGGAGGCCGCCGCCATGGTCGAGCTGCTGCGCGGGATCAAGGGCCGGCAGGCCATCCTGCTGATCGAACATGACATGGATGCGGTCTTTGCCCTGGCCGACCGGATCTCGGTACTGGTCTACGGCCATGTCATCGCCACCGGCACGCCCGAAGAGATCCGCGGCAATGCCCGCGTGCGCGAGGCCTACCTGGGAGAGGACGCATGCTGAGCCTGCGCGGGGTGACCGCCCATTACGGCCCGTCGCAGGCCCTGTTCGGCATGTCGCTGGACATCGCCCCGGGCCAGGTCGTGACGCTGCTGGGCCGCAACGGCATGGGCAAGACCACGACGATCCATGCGCTGATGGGCATCGTGGCGGCGACGGGCGGGTCGATCACGCTGGACGGGCAGGAACTGATCGGCCAGCCGTCCTTTCGCATCGCCAACCTCGGCCTGGGGCTGGTGCCCGAGGGCCGGCAGATCTTTCCCAACCTGACGCTGATGGAAAACCTGGTGGCCACGGCCTCGAACCACCTGGGCCGGGCCGATCCCTGGACCGTCGACCGGGTGATGGCGCTGTTTCCCGAGTTGGCCGACCGGGCCGGATCGATGGGCAGCCTGCTGTCGGGCGGCGAGCAGCAGATGCTGGCCATCGGCCGGGCGCTGATGACCAATCCCCGCCTGCTGATCCTGGACGAGGCGACCGAGGGGCTGGCCCCGTTGATCCGCCAGAAGATCTGGGCCGCGCTGGGGGCGATCCGCGACGAGGGGCTGTCGATCCTGGTGGTGGACAAGAACCTGTCGGACCTGCTGCGCCTGGCCGATCGCCATTACATCGTGCGTCGCGGCCAGGTCGCCTGGCAGGGCAGCAGCGCCGAGCTGCTGGCCGATGACGGGCTGCGCGACGGGCTGCTGGGGGTGTGAGGGGGCCGATTGGGGGTGTGAGGGGGCCGATGACGGGCCGCGTTGCAGGCTGCCCGAGGGCGGGCTCTTCGGGCCGGGGTCCGGCCCGTCTCGCAGCCGACGGCCGGGATCAGTCGGGCCGCACCTCGCGCACGCTCAATCCGCGCGAGACCATCGAGAAATCAAAGGCTTCGCGCGCATAGACCCCGTGGCGGAACGAAAACGTCTGGCTGCGCGGCGGCTCGGGATCGCCGGGCACGTAGACCCCGTAAAGCTCCTGGCGGCCGTCGAGGTAGAGCGTCGTCTCGAACCCGCCATGGCCGTCGAAATTGACCAGGATCTCCAGCAGGTGTTCCGTGCCGTCGCGCCGGATCACCCGTTCGGACGGCGCCAGCGTCGTCACCCGCGTCACGCAGCCCCGCGTCCTGGGTTCGGGCACGCCGGAGACAAAGCGCATCTGGCCGTTTTCGGTCACGTTGACCTTGAGCGGCGCCGTGCAGCCCTTGCGCCCGTCGCTGATGCGGAAGAGGTCGAAGGGTTCGAAACGGCCCGACCGGAAGGTCAGCATCGTCGAGAACAGCCAGGCCCCGCGCGTGGTGGCCTTGACCTTGCGCGTGGTGATCTCGCTGCGCTGGCCGTCGCGGATGCTGCCGCCCGAGCCCGGGCAGAAATCGCGGCTGGGCGCGAAATGCCAATCGGTCCCCTCCTTGCGCACCGCGCCCTTGTCGGCGCCACAGGCCACGCGCCAGTCGTTGAGCAGCTGCGCCCGTGCCGGAACACCGAGGCCGGCGCCGGCCAGGGCCACCAGGACAAGCGCCATCAGCGCCGGAACTCGTTTCACAATACGTCCACCACGATTACGGAAATGTTGTCGGCCCCGCCGCCCGACAGGGCCACCGACACCAGGTGATCGGTGACCGTTTCGATGGGCATCTCGCCCAGGGCCTTTTCCAGCATGCCAAAGGTCGCATACTTGGTCAGCCCGTCGGAACACAGCAGGAAGCGGTCGCCTTTCTCGGTCTCGCCGCGCACCTTGTCCAGCTCGACCGTCTCACCCACGCCGACGGCCCGGGTGATGGCGTTGGAATGCGGGTGCTGTTCGGCCTCGTCCCAGGTCATGGTGCCGGCCTCGACAAAGACGGCCACGGCCGAATGATCCTTGGTCAGCATCTCGATCCGACCGCCGCGCAGACGGTAGATGCGGCTGTCACCGGCCCAGAGCGCGACGAAATGGCCATTGGCCATCATCAGCGCGGCCACCGTTGCCCCGATCACGCCCCGGCCGCGGCTGTCGGCCTCGCGGGTGATCATGTCATGGGCCCGGGCGATGGCATCGCGCAGCGCCTGCATGCGCGCCGCGGGGTCCAGGCCTTCGGGGATGGCCGCGATCGTGTCGGCGATCAGCCCCGAGGCAAAATCCCCGGCCTCGTGCCCGCCCATGCCATCGGACACGACCCAGATCGCCTGGTCGGGCAGCGCCAGCACGGCGTCTTCGTTCACCTTGCGGCGCAGGCCCACATGGGTGCGGGCATTGTAGCGATAATCAGATGCGCTCACGCACCGACCTCCTCGTTCCAGGGCGCCGCCGCAGGGTCGAAGAGCGCCGGGACCTCAGCCTTTCCAGGCAAGCCCGTGCAGAGCATCATGCGGGTCACCCCGTCCAGCTCTGCCGACCACAGGCTTTGTCCACCCGCGATCGCTCCGACATGCGCGGCCGCCAATCCGGCCTGAAGAGGACTTGCCCCGATCCCAATTACTGTCTGCCCCGCCCGGGTCAGCCTTGTCAACGCTGACGGGACTATCGGCGCGGGAAGCGCGCCCAGCCCCTCGCCCAGCCGGTCGCGCGTCATCCCGTCGTCAAGCGCGGCCAGGGCCAGGTCCTCCATCGCGGCAAATAGCCCGTCATTGGCGAAATGCAACGGACCGGCCGGCTGGCGGCCGACCCCGCCGACCAGGGTCAGCGGAAAGCGCCGGCCGACCCGGTCGACCGAGGGCATGACCACGCCCAGCACGGCCTGCGGCCCGGCCAGCCCCGGGGCCAGGGTAAAGCGCCAGATCGGCGCCTGCATGTAAAGCCCGTCCCACCCCGGCCCATGGGCGGCCTGCCCGGTCAGCATGGCCTGTTGCACCCAGCCGTCCCAGGGTTCGACAAACCCCGCGGGCGGGCCCAGGCGAAAGAAATCGCCGACCGCCGGCATCTTGCCGAATGCGCCGAAACCTGCCGTCATCACAGCGACTTGGGGCAGCTGAACTTGGCCAGCGCCGGCAGGGCAAAGGGGTTGAGGACCGACCCCGATTGCAGCTGGAAGATGGCGATGCGCCCGCCGACATTGAAAATCACGCGCTTGCGGTCGGACACGTTGGTGCGGCGCACCTCGGCGGCGTCGAGCAGGCGGAACCAGGCCCAGGGACCGTTGCGGTCGAGCACGCTTTCGGTGGTGTTGCGCGACGGCTCGAAGGTCACCCGCGCCGACCCCACCGCGCCGGGCCAGGTTACGGCCGTCGGCGGCGGCTGGCCCGAGCGCTGGTCGAACTCGACGTTCTGCCCGTCGATCGACAGCACGACCGAGCGGGCCTTGGGATCCAGCGCCTCGGGCGTGATCTGGAACTGGACCAGCGGCGTGGCATTGCCGTTGAAGAAGGCATCGCGGATCTCGGCGGCGTTCTGGAACTGCTCCAGCACCTGTTGCGAGATGCCCAGGTCGACATCGTTGACCCGCTTCCAGCTCCAGGGCCGGGTCCGGGTGTCGACATAGCGGAAGAGGTTGTCGGTGAAGAACCCGTCGATCAGCCCGCCCGGGGCGAAGAGCCGGGTGAAATCCTGCAGCGCCACGTCGGCCCGGGCCCGGCGGGCAAAGGGATAGCGGTCGGTCAGGGCCTGTTCGCAGAAGGGCAGCACGTTGGCCTGCCACTTGGCATTCATCGAGGCCCGCGTGCCATCGGCCGCAATGCCCGACGACCCGGCGACGATCTGGGTGGCCCAGCGGGGCACCGGCCCTTCCAGCCGGGCGGCGGTCTGCTGAAAGACTTGGATCGCCTCGCCGGTCTGGCTGCCCGATGTCACGCCCGAAAAGGACATGTTCTGCAGCTCCTTGTAGACCTCGTTGAGGATCGACAGCAGCTCGTCGAGCTGCGAGCCCTGCCCCTGTGGCCGGGCGACCATCTGGTGCAGCCACGAGAACCGCTCCTCGACATAGGCCCCGGGCGGCGGCAGCGGCTCGCCCGTGGGGCTCGTCGCGGTTTCCATCAGCGCGCCCAGCAGGATCTGGCCCTGCATCGACAGCGCGGCCTGGCTTTCGATCGAGATGATCCGGTCCAGCCCTTCGCTGACCGCCTCGTTGTTCAACGCCGAACGGTCCTCGGTCAGCCGCGTCTCGCGCGAGATCTCGGTCAGGATGTTGCGGATCGGAGAGGTCGAACCGGACAGCACGTTGGTGACCTCGACCGCATGGACCAGGCTTTCCATCGGGATGATGTCGAGGTCGGCCAGCAGGGTGTCATAGCGGGTGATGAAATCGTTGTAGTAAAGATCCAGCACATCGCGCGACAGGGCCAGCAGGGCGTTCTGGTTTTCCAGCAGCGCCCCCTGTTCGCCCAGCACCCAGGCCTCGGATTGCACCCGTTCGGCCACGCTGACGGCTTCGGGCAGGAAGACATCGTAGAACCCGTCATAGGTAAAGATGCCCTCGATCCCCGCGTTCAGCGGCGCGCCCGACGACCGGGCCATGGCCCGGGCCACGGCCGGCCCACCCACGTCGGTGATGCGCCAGTCGGGCAGCGAGGTGGCCTTTTCCGAGGCGATGATGCCGTTATAGACCCTCTGGGCCAGGGGCAGCTGGGTCAGCACAGATTGGACCTGTTCGACCAGCGGCCCGTTCAGGGCGATCTCTTGCATCGGCTGCGACAGCAGCGCGCCCAGGTGGACCCCCAGGTCGGTGCGCAGCTGGGCCCGGGCCGGGCCGCGATAGGCAAAGTCCCAGTCGTCGGTCAGCCATTGTTCGACCAGGTCGGCGTTCATCGGCCCCTGCAGGCCCAGCATCAGGTAGATCTTGAGCGCCTCGAAAAGCAGCTCGGGATCGTTCATGTTCGCCGTCATCTGCTCTTCGAGCCGCAGCAGCAGGCGCGGCAGGAACCGCTGGTTGAGCGCCGCGCGATAGGTCTGGGCGGCCTGGGTGCCGATGACCTCGCCCCGGTAAAGCCCCCAGGTCAGCGCGCGGTCGGGCTCGGGCGCGGTGACGGCCGGGTTGCCCGGCAGGTCACGCAGCTGGTTCAGCGCGTCGACCACCGGCGGCAGGTCGGTGTCGCTGACCGGGCTGCCCGGCAGGGTGGCCGCGGCCGCCGAATAGGCCGCCACGTGATCGCCCGCATCGGTGATCAGCGCGACATTGCCCAGGTAGCTGCGCGCCCAGAGCGCGCCGGTGGTCAGGGCAATGATCACGGTCGCCGCGATGGCCCCGGCCCGGGCCCAGCGATAGCGCCGCTCGACCTTGTCATCGGCCGACACCAGCCCGGCCTCGGGGAACATCACCCCGTCGAAAACCCGGGTCAGGAAATAGGACCGGCCAGTGCCCTGCCCCGTGCCGATGGCCTGGCGCCCGATGCCGAAAGTCTGGGCCATCGACAGCATCAGCCGGTCGATCGGCGTGCCTTCCTGGGTGCCAGAGGTGAAATAGACCCCGCGCAGCATCTGGCGGGTTTCATAGCGGTTGTCCTGAAACACCTCGCCCAGGAAGCTGCGGGCCACCCCGCGCATCGAGGCCACCTGCCCCGGGAAACCCGCCACCAGCGCCCGGCGCTGGGGATCGGTCTCGCCCTGCATGCGTTCCAGCAGCTGGGCGTTGAGCTGGCCCAGCAGACGGGCGAATTCACCGTCGAAATGGCCCATCGGCCCTTCGTCCGTCGCCCCGGCATTGAGCGGCAGGGTAAAGCCCCAGACCTGTTCGCGCTCTTCCTTGCCGAGGATGTCATAGTATTCGGCAAAGCCCGCGATCAGGTCGGCCTTGGTGAACAGCACGTAGACCGGAAAGCGCACGCCCAGCTGTTCGCGCAACTCGTGCAGCCGGCGGCGCACGGCCTGGGCATGGGCCTTTTGCGTCAGCTCGTCCTGCAGGTAGAGATCGCTGAGGCTGATCGCCACGATGGCCCCGTTGACCGGCTGGCGCGGGCGGTATTTCTTGAGCAGGCCCAGGAAGCCCAGCCAGGCCTTGTTGTCGGCCTCGGCATCGCTTTCCTGCGTCGTGTAGCGCCCGGCCGTGTCGATCAACACGGCCTCGTTGGTGAACCACCAGTCGCAGTTGCGCGTCCCCCCCACGCCCCCGATCGCCGCCTTGCCCAGGGTTTCGGCCAGCGGGAATTGCAGGCCCGAATTGACGATGGCCGTGGTCTTGCCCGCGCCGGGCGGGCCGATGATGACATACCAGGGCAGCTCGTTCAGCGTCTTGCGCCCGCCCTTGGACTTGCGCAGCTCGGCCATGGCCGTCTTGAACTTGGATTTCAGCTCGTCCATCTCGGCGGTGATCAGCGCCTCGCCGGGGTCGATGGCCTCGACCATCTCTTCGGCCATGTCGTCGTCATGCTTGCGCCGGGTCAGCGCGACGATCAGCATCGCCGTGCCGAAGAGCAGCGCGATCACGCAGATCACGACCACCCGCGGGATCACCGCCGCAAAGGGCCGCCAGTCGTCATTGCCGATCAGCGGACCGAAATACCAGAACGCCCCGCCAAGGACGGCGGCCACGAAGAACAGCACGAAATAGATCGAGCGGAACAGCCGGAAGAAGGTGCGCAGGATCATCCGTCGGTCTCCTGGACAAGCAGGACCTCGATCCGCCGGTTGGCGGCGCGGCCCTCGCGGGTGGCATTGTCGGCAATCGGTTCCTTGTCGGCCCGGCCCTCGGCCGACAGCCGGGAAGGATCGTCCAGCCGCTGTTCCATGCCGGCCATGACCGACTTGGCCCGGGCCAGCGACAGGGCCATGTTGGACGGGAAGCGCGACGACCGGATCGGCACGTTGTCGGAATGGCCGGTCACGATGACCGGCCCCGGCTCGTCGTTGAGCGCATCGGCCACGCGGTCGACGGCATCGCGGAACCGGTCCTGCAACTGGTCCGAGCCCGAGGCGAACATGCCCGAGCCCTTGATGCGGATGATCAGCGTGTTGCCCTTCTGAAAGACCTCGACGATGCCCTCGTCGATCTCGACCTCCAGGAAGCCTTCGACCTTGGCGATGCGCTCTTCGACCGTCGGCGCGGGCGGCGGCGGTGGCGGTGGCGGCGCGCGGCGTTCCAGCCGTGCGGGCGGACCGGCGTCGATGATGGCCAGCTGGCCGATCACCCGCTCGGTCTGGACCGACAGCGCATAGGACAGCCCGCCGAATTCCATCAGCATCAGCAGGGCGGTCACGCCGACGGCGATCCACACCACGCGCCATGCCGACAGCACGCGGAACGGCTTGCGCACGCCCTTCCAGGCCGGCGAGAGATCGCGTTCGACCTGGCCCCGCTGGGCGCGGATGATGCGGGCCAGGCCTTCGCGGATGCGCAGGTGCTTTTCCGAGCCGTTCTGTTCGATGCGCAGCCGGCCTTCAAAGCCCAGCGACATGCACATGTAGAGGAATTCCAGCATGTCGATATTGTTGGCCGGGTCCTTTTCCAGCCGGGCCAGCAGGTCGTAGAACCGGTCGCCGCCCACCGTTTCGCGGTGGAACGTGCCGACCATGGATTGCAGGCCCCAGTCCGACTGGCCGCCCCAGGGCGTGTTCAGCACGACATCGTCGATCGTGGCGCACATGGCATATCGCGCGACCTTGACGGTCTGAGCCTGGATGCCGGCCTGCAGGGCGCGGTTCTCGAAGGCGCGCACCTCGGCCACGACCGACTGGCGCAGCTTGTCCGGGTCCATGTGCTGGGCTCGATTGCGGATGCGGCTGATCAGCGAGAACAAGGTCGATGCACAGGCCACCAGCTGGTTCATGCCGGTCATGGCCTGGGCCGCCACGCCATCGCCGCCGGGCGGGGGCCGGTGGCCGTGGGGCACGCCATAGCCGCCCTGCCCGCCCCCAGGACCACCGCCGTGACCACCACCATGACCGCCGGCCTGGCCGCCCCCATGGCCGCCCCCAAAGCCGCCCGAAGCCGGCGCGGCGCCCGCGGGGGGCGGCGGGGCAAAGGGATCGGCCGGCTGGGCGGCGGCCGGACGGCGGCCGCCGGGATTGGGCCGGATCACCGTCTTGTCGGTATCCCCCGGTTCGGCAAATGGATCCTTGTCCGCCATCGGCTCCCCCTCAGGTGTTGCGGATCGCCCAGAGCTCCATCTTGAGCCCCGGGAACTGGCCGGAGACATGCACCGCGATCCCCCCCGACGTGGTCATCTTGCGCCAATAGGGGCTGTCGCCGTCGAGTTCGAAATAGACCACGCCGGCATGATACGGGATCTGACGAGGCGCCACCGGAAGGGGGCGAAGAGTGATCCCCGGCAGGGCCGAATTGACCAGCTGGCGGATCTCTTCGACCGGCCCGATCTTGGCCTGGCCGGCAAAGTGGCGGCGCACGTCCTCGGTCGGGATCTCGGCATCGACGGCCAGCACGAACCCCGCGTTGCCGATCAGCTTGCGGTCGGCGATGACCCCGACCGAAATGCCGTATTTGCGCAGTTCCAGCGGGATCGGGATGGCCGTCTGCTCCAGCACCGAGCTGAGATATTGCCGCAGGATGCGCATGACCGGCAGGAAGCAGTTGGTCAGGTTGTCATGGGTATAGGGCGGCAGGTCGGGCGCGACCTTCTCGACGGTCATGAAGACCGACAATTCGCCGGCAATCCCGGCCAGGAAGCGAAAAGCCTCCTCGGGGTGCAGGTTCTCGATCCCGCCCATGTGGCGCACCTGGGGGATCAGCCGGTTGATGATCGTCAGCAGCAGGAAGTCCGACACCTCGGCCACGCCCCGCGCCGCGCCGCCCTCGGACAGCCGCCCGGCCAGGGCCGTCATCCGATGCGACAGCAGCCCGTCGAGCTCGCGGAAGAACCCGGCGATGGTCTGGCTGGCCCGGATATCCAGGCAGGACGGGATGAACGACTGGTCCAGCACGATTTCCCGGTCCGAGCGCACCTCGATGATGCGCGCCACCGGGATCGCCAGCCGGTCGGCCATGTCATCGACCTCCAGCGCGAATTGCAGGCGCATCTTGCCCACGCCCAGCATCACCGGCTTGCGCTCCTGGCTCATCGTGTCGGTGACCTCGATCTCGGCCGGGCGCAGCCGGCTGGCCGAGCTTTCGGCCCCGGTCAGGTCGACCTCGGAAGCGCCCTGGCGGCGCTGGGGCACGGTGAGGTAGACGATGCAATCCTTGACCGTTTCGGGCACTTCGAGCGCCGGCGGGTGATCGTCGGCCATGGGTATGCGAAAGACCGTGCCGTCCTGGGTCAGCCCGGTGGCCGTCTTCAGGGCGAACTGGCCGACCTTGAGCACGTCGAAATCGATGTCCAGCGTCGACACCCCCCAGGCATAGGGCCTGAGCCGGCGCGCCAGCCCGTTGACCAACGCCTCGGCATAGCGGTCGGCCTGCTGGAAATGATGAGGCTGGACGAAGAGGCCTTCGGTCCAGAGCACCTTGCTGTCCCAGGACATGGGTGTCGTTCTCCTGCGTCCCGCCGGATGCGGGTGTTCCTGTTCTGCCCGCCCGCTGGCGGGTCCTGCTGTCGGCCCCGCGGGCGGCGGGGGTGGTGCGCCGGGCCCGCGGGCCGGGCGGTCAATCCGGGCCGGCGGGCGGCGCGATGCCATCCCGGTCGTGATCCTGACCTTGGTCGTCCCGGGCCTTCAGGCGGTTCAATTGTTCCTGGTAGGCTTTTGCAAATTCACGGCTGAAGAAATGGTGAAAGTCGTTCTCGGCCTGGTCGGAAATCTCGGCGAACATCTTCTCGTAGATGTCCCAGTACTGGGCCTTGCGCCCGCCACGCAGGATGCCGCCCAGCAGGCCGGAGGATTCGATGCGGTCCGACAGCACGGCCGGGCTGAGCTTGCCCAGCACCGAGCGGATGGCGCTTTCCATGCCGGCGACCATGGCCACCTCGTGGGCGGCGATGTCGTCGAGCGCCTCGCGGGCGGCGGCCTCGGGGGCCATGTAGCCCCGCCGGCGCGGGCGCAGCAGGGCCTCGACGGCCTGCTCCGGGCTGACCGAGAATTTCAGGGGGTTGTTGCCGCCTGCGGCGATCATCGTCTGTTCGATGCGGAATTCCGACTTGATCGAGGTCCGGGTCATCAGGATCTCGCGGATGCCGGTGACCAGCTCGCGCATGATCGCCCCGGCCCGGGCCATGGTCTCGGGCAGATCCTCGTCGCGGATGTCCATGTCGTCGGCGCCAAGCGCGTCGAGAAAGGCCCGGACGGCGGCGCTCTCGCCGACCGATGCGGGCGCGGCGGGGGGCGGTGTGGGCGCGGCAGGGGTCGATGGTGTGGCGGGAGACGTCGCCGCAGGCGCGGCGAGCGGCACGGTCGGCGGCGGCGGCGCGTTGGCATGCGGCGGGCGCGGCACGGCGGTGGGGTCGCGCGGGGCCTCGGGCTCGGTCGCGCCAGGCGACGCGACGGGCGGCTGGGTCGGCGGCTTCAAGGGCGGCTGGCCTGACGGTGCCAGCGGCGGCTGGGCCGGCGGGGTCTCGGGCGCGCCGGCGGGCGGCACATCGGGCAAGGCATCCGGCACCTCCGGCGCCCCCCGGCGCGCGGGGGCCGCAGCGGGCGGCGGCACGTCGAACTCGGCAAAGGGATCGTCCAGCGGGGCCACCGGCGGGACCGGCTCATCCGTCCCTGGCAGGCCGTCCTCGCCACCACCCTGCGCCGGCGTCGGGGCCAGGAAATCGTCCCAATCGTCGGGAATGATCGCCCGCCCGGGGCTGGGCGGGGTGAAACTGTCGCTGGCCGAAGGGCTGTGGGCGCCAAAGCTCGCCCCCTGCCCTTCGCGCCCGTCGGCGGGCGGGCGTAAGAACGGATCGTCGTCCCCGGCCCCGTCGGGCGGCAGCAACTCGTCGATCGGATCGACCGGGTTCAGCTGGGCCGGCCCCGTCGGCACCGAGGCCCCGCCCAGCAGTTCATCCAGCACGTCGCCGCCCTCGCCGGGGCTGTCGAGCAGGTCGAGCGGATCGGGCGACAGCTCGGCCCGGCCCGGCGAGACCGGGTAATCGCCCAGCGGATCCGGCCCCAGATCGAGCGCCGAGGGCGCCATCGCCCCGATCGACACGACCAGTTCGAACACCCCCAGCGTCAGCACGTCGCCATTGGACAGCGGCGTCGGCACCGGGCCGAGCGGGACCTTGGCATAATTCAGGAAGGTGCCGTTGGTCGACAGGTCGATGACCACGACATTGCCGCCCTGGTCCTCGATGACACAATGGCTCTTGGACAGCATGCGGTCGGGGTCGGGCAGCACCAGGTCATTGGCCGGGCCGCGCCCGATGGTCAGGCTGGACCCGGACATGGTGACCGGCCCGGCATTGCCGGGCACGGGGCCTGTGGGCTGGAAGGACACGGTGACGGACATGGGCGCTCTCAGCGGCCGGTCCGGCCGCGCCGGATGGACCTGATTGCCTTCGATCTGGACGTGCTCATGCCTGACTTACGCGCTCCCCGTTTCTTCGAGCCGCCCGTTCCCTCCGCGAGCGATGTCGACGGCCCTGTCGACCAGAAGAAGGCCATGTTCCTCAAACCTATCAGACATTTCCCCAAGCGCTACCATATTCATCCCGAAGGCCGCCGCCTCGGCCGCGCCGGCGGGGGCGGGAAAGCGGGCCAGGTCGCCGGGCCCCAGCGTGCCGTCGAAATAGAGCGCGGCCATGGCGCAATGCACGGTGTTGTCGTCGACATAGGCCGCGTCGATGGCATCGCTGGCCGCCGTGCGGTTGTCGTCGCTGGGGTCAAAGACCCAGGCCTCGGCGGCGCTGAGCGGGCGCGGGTCGCGCTCGCTGGCCGGTCCGACGTAATCGCGCGCGGCCAGGCAGGCCCACCACACCCGTTCGCGCGGCGGCAGGGCCACGGCCAGCAGGTGCAGCATGTCGAACAGTTCGCCCCGCGCCTCCAGCTCGGCCAGCACGGCATCGACCCCGGCGCTGGCCGGCGCCTCGATGGCCACGGTCAGCCGGGCCCCCGCCCGGGCCAGCAGTTTCGCCGCCGGTTCCTGCGGCACCTTGATCATTCCTGAAAACCGGTCGCTCATGACATGCCCTAGTTGATCATCGTGATACCGCCCTTCAGGGTCAGCATCGCCGCGCCCTTCACGGTGGTCATCTTGCTGTCGACCGTCGCCATGCCCTTGGCCTTGACGTCGACCATCGGCGCGTCGATCGTCACGCCCGACATGTCGATCGTGATCGACGACTGGCCGACCTTGAGCACGATCTTCTGCTTGGCCTCGATCTCGATCTTGCCCAGCGAGGCGGTCACGGCAATGTTGCCCTTCTTGACCGTTGTCGTCTGGTTGCCCGTGTCGATCGCGATCGTCTGGTTGCCCTTCTCGACGGTGTTGGTCTGGTTGCCCGACTGCACCGTGGTCTCGTGGTTGTCCTTGATGGTTTCCAGCAGCTTGCCCTTGACCACGTCCAGCAGTGTATCGCCGGTCTCGACCGTGGTCTTGAAATCCTTGTGGATGACCTTTTCCTGGCTGCCCTTGGTCACGTAGAAAAAGGCATCGCCCTCCTGGACCTCCTGTTCCATGTTGGCCTTGACCACCTGCAGCAGCGACGCATCGGCCGCGTTCTTGAAGGCGTAATCCTTCAGCTCGTCGGCCTTGGCCAGACCGACCCCGATGCGCGAGATGTTCTTGGTCAGGAACTGGTGGTCCTTCTGCGCCTGCAGGCGCATCATTTCCTTGTCCTTCTCGTCGTCGAACATCAGCTCGTTGAAGGCCTGGGCATCGTTGACGCCCTTGGTGCTGTCGGTGCGGATGCCGACCTGGGTGGCCGTCGTCTTCTTGGAATAGAAGGTCGGGTTGACCTCGTTGTAGAGCATGCCCACGCAGATCGGCCGGCTGGGATCGCCTTCCTCGAACTGGATGATGACCTCTTCGCCGATGCGCGGCACGGCGGCAAAGCCCCAGTTCTTGCCGGCCCAGGGCGTGGCCACGCGCACCCAGCACGACGAGGTCTCGTCCTTCTTGCCCTCGCGGTCCCAGTGGAACTGGACCCGGATGCGCCCGTAATCGTCGGTATAGATCTCTTCGCCCGAAGGCCCGACGACCAGCGCGGTCTGCAGGCCCGACATCATCGGCCAGGGCGTCGACAGCGGCGCGCGGTAGGGTTCGGCCAGGGCGATGGTCTCGATCGTCGCGGCATAGGCGAAATCGGCAATACCCTCGGGAAAGTCGAGGTTGGCCGCCCTGAGATCGTAATCGGTGGGCTCGTCGGCCACGTCCATGTCGGTCTGGACGTAATGGGTCGCCCGGATCACCAGGTAATCGGTATTGGCCGCGCTGTCGGGATGATCGGTCAGGGCAAAGCTGTGGCCCACGCCCATCGTGCGCACGCTGGACGCCCCGCGCCAGGTCTTGTGGCGGATGGTCTCGGCTTCCAGCCGCACCCGCGCCCGGCGCTGCGCACGGTCGCTTTCCGACGTGACGGGCTTGTCCTTGGGCGTGTTGCCCTCGCCCCGGAACCGGCCGGGGTAATCATAGATCTCCATGTCGTCGCGCGGGAACTGGCGCGAGCCCGCCGCTTCGGTCGTGACCATCGAAGCCGTGGGCTTGAACAGGTCGTAATCGTTCAGCGTGACCTTGCCCGAGGTCACAGCCCGCGTTGCGGCCCATTCGGTGATCTTCTCCTCGCGGCCCTTGGACGCGTTGGTCATGGCCTCAAAGGGCACCTTGGCCAGTTCGGGCACCGGGCTGTGCGAGCTCTTGCTGTCGCAGAAGGTCAGCTGGTCGGGCTCGGCCGACCCCGACTTGGTGCCGAAGAAATAATAGATCCCCTCCTGTTCCAGCAGCCGGCTGATGAAGGCGAAATCGCTTTCGCGGTACTGCACGCAATATTGCCGGACGTCATAGCTGTCGGACAGCTTGAAGGTGAAATCGGTAAAGCCGTATTCGCCGAAGATCTGTTCGACGATGTTGCGCGTGGTCAGGTTCTGGAACACCCGGCAGTCGCGGGTGCGGGTCAGCAGGTAGAACCACGGCCGGATCTCGGCCACGTACTGGCGCACCCCGGCCCGCAGCCCGAGGTTCTCGACCGACACGCAGATGCCCCCGAACTCGCGTTCGTTCTTGTCCTGGGTCTTCAGGTGCACCTTCATCGCCTTGCCGATGAACTGGGTCAGGTCCAGGTCCTTGGTCTTGGACTGGAACGACACCGTCATCTCGGTCAGCCGGCTCATGCCCTCGCGCACGATGGCCTTGCGGAACTGCAGGTCCTGGGCGCCGTAATCGCCCGACATCCAGGCAATGGCGTCGTCATGTGGCTTGCTGACGGTCATGGCCGGCCCGCCCCGTTTGTCGTGCCGTCGAATAACAGCATCTACAGGTCCTCCAATAAAGCGGCGAGTTCGGCGTCAATATCGCCATCGCCGGCCTGCGCCGGCGGCACGGCCGGCGCGTCGTTTGCGAAATCAGATAGAAGATCGTCCAGTTCGGCCATCATGTCTGTGTCCTGGGTCACAGAGGGCGCGGTTTCCCCGCCCGTGGCCGCCGTCGTCGGCCGGGGCGGACGCGGTGGCGACGGCTCCGGTGGCGGCAGGTCGCTCCAGGGTCCGCGCAGGGGCGCGCCGCCCAGGGCATTGAACGAACCCAGCCGGATCTCGTCGCGGCCCTTGATCCAGACCACGGGCATCAGCCCCCGGGCCATGACCTCTTCGACCCGGGCCAGCGTCAGGTTGCGCTCGGTGCAGGGCAAGGCCACCTGGTCGCCATGGCGGTCGGTGACGTAATGGTAGGGGATGTCGCCCAGCGACATGACGCTGCCCAGGTCCAGCGCCGGGCCGTTGCGCCGATAGCTGCGGGCCAGAAGGATCGTCACCAGCACCACCGGGTTGGCCCACAACAGGCCCGACAGCCCCTCGGCCATGGTGAATTCCTCGAAGTCGAATTCATAGGTCGGCTCGGTCCGGGCGCCGTAGGGCCGGCGCAGCATGAACCGCGGCGTGGCCAGACCCAGGTAGGCCGCCTCGGGCATGGCGCGCAGGGTGTCCCAGGCCTCGGCCACCAGCGGGTGGCGGTCGTCCCTGGGCGTGGCCATGAAGCCGGTCGACAGGGCCGAGACAAAGGGCGCATCGACATGGGCCGCCACCCGGGCGATCCGGCCCAGGATCTGGGCATGCACCGGGGTTTCCTCGAAGGTGTAAAGCCCGATCAGCGCCGAATAGCCGCCCCGCCCGGTGTCCTCGTCCAGCGGCGGGCCTGTCAGCAGCTGCACCAGCCCGCTGTCCGACAGGTCTTCGGAGGCGGCCAGGTCGGCGGCGATTTCCTCGGCCGAAATGTCATAGAGCATGATGTCGAGCCGGTCGTCGGCCTCGACCGAGCGGGCCAGCAAGTCGAGGCTGCGCCACTGGGCTTCCAGGGCCTGCACGTCGGGGTGGTGCAGGATCAGGCGCATGGCGGCGGCCACCGATGCATCCACCGCAGCGATGGCCTGGCCGTCGGGGGCCTGGCGCAGGTGCGGGCCGACGATGCGGGCGATCATCTCGTCCAGCGGGCCGGCCGTGGCCGGCGCCGGGGCGCTGGCGCCGATCAGCCGCTGGAAATCGCTCAGCCGGCAATCGGCAGGCACGGCGGTGGCGGCCGAGCGTCGCCGGCTGGGCGCCAGCGGCATGTCATGGGTCTCGGCCCAGGTCTTCAGCCGGGCCAGCGCGGCATCGGCGGTGGCCCCCGCGCCCAGCTGCGCGCGCAGGGCCTTCAGCTCGGCAAAGAGCGGGACATTGGCAAAGATCTCGTCGGGGTGCAGGTCGTCCAGCCCGCTCAGCGGCAGGTGCACCCCGGCCCCGTCCCGGCCCAGCGGCAGGACCATGTCTTCGGCAAAGCCCTCGATGATGTCCTCGACGGTGTCGGGGTCGAGCATCACCGGCGCCCGGGCAGCCAGAGCCGCGCCAGTCTCGATCTGCCCCCGCGCGGCGCGGCCGCTGAAATCGCCGAAGAGCGCGATGCGGAAGCGCTTGCGGTTCAGCATGTCCGGCGCCGGCCGGTCGCCGGTCATGGTGCCAAAGACCAGCTCGGGCTCGGTCGGCCTCGGGGGCTGTTCCTGCCCGGCAGCCGCCTCGGGAGACGCGCCCTGCGCAGAGGCATCACCCTCACCACCCCCCGCATCCGCCGCGCCACCCGCAGGCAAGCCAAGGTCGCCCAACAGATCATCCAGATCGTCCAGCGCCGCCGTGGCGGTCTCTTCGCCCTGGTCACTGTTCGCCGCACCCTGGTCCCCGGCATCTGCGCCTTGCCCGGCGGCACCGTCCTTGCCAATGGCATCCGCACCCAGCCCGGCGACATCGGCCTGGCCACCGGCATCTGCGGCCATCCCCAAATCGCCGCCAGCCTGGTTTCCGGCACCTGCACCCTGCCCGGCACCCAGGCTGCCCGGCCCATCCGAAACAGCCTCGGCCCCACCCAGATCTCCCAACAGGTCATCCAGATCGCCCAGCACGTCGGCCGCGCCCTTGTCTGCGTCATCCGCATCTGGCGCGGCGCTCGCGGCCCCCGATCCATCCGCCTGCCCCGACGCCTCTGCGGCCGCCACAGCTGCGGCCAGATCCGTCGCCCCCGGATCACCCAGCAAGTCATCCAAATCGCCCAGCGCGGCGGCTGCAGCGTTCTCCGCTTCATCGGCCCCTACTGCGGCATCCCCCGATCCAGCCGCCCCCCCGGCGTCGGTCGGCGCATCCGGTGCGGCCATGTCTGCCCCACCCGGATCGCCCAGCAAATCATCCAATTCGCCCAGCGCGTCGGAGGCATCACCGGCCCCTTCATCCAACCCGGTGGCTGCACCGGCATCACCTGGACCATTGCCCAATTCGGTCGCCTCTGCAGACGCACCAGCCGTGGCATCCGATCCCCCCGCATCCGGCCCGGCGAGATCACCCAGCAAGTCGTCCAGACCATCCAGCGCCCCGCCATCAGCATCGGCGTCGGCTCCGCTATTGGCGTTGGCGTTGGCGTTGGCGTTGGCGTTGGACATGCCTCCCTCTGCATCGACAGCGTCAACCGGGTTCCACAGAACATCGTCCATGTCGTCTGCCTCTCCGTCGCCCGTTTCGGCAGCAACGGCACCGACATACGCTCCCACATCGGCGTCCCCACCCGGATCAGCCAGCATGTCCCCTAACCCGTCATCATCAGACGTAGCTTCGGAAACCGGTTCAAGACTGGCCAAGGCTGCTCCTGCCGCATCCTCTTCCTCAGTGTCCGGCGCGGGGGCGCTCATCCCGCCAAGGATGTCATCCAGGCCGTCGTCTGCCGGCGTATCATCGGCGACGGGCTCAAGGCTGGCCAAGGCCGCGCCTGCCGCATCCTCTTCCGCTGTGTCCGGCGCGGGGGCGCTCATCCCGCCAAGGATGTCATCCAGGCCGTCGTCTGCCGGCGCATCATCGGCAACCGGTTCAAGGCTGGCCCAGGCAGCCCCTGCGGTATCCTCTTCCGCTGTATCCGGCGCGGGGGCGCTCATCCCGCCAAGGATTTCATCCAAGCCGTCGTCTGCCGGCGCATCATCGGCAACCGGTTCAAGACTGGCCAAGGCTGCTCCTGCCGCGTCCTCTTCCGCTGTTTCCGGCGCGGGAGCACTCATCCCACCAAGGATGTCATCCAGGCCGTCGTCTGCCGGCGCATCATCGGCAATAGGCTCAAGGCTGGCCAACGCAGTCCCTGCGGTATCCTCTTCCGCTGTGTCCGGCGCAGGGGCGCTCATCCCGCCAATGATGTCAGCCAGGCCGTCGTCTTCGGCCTTCTCTTCCTCGACCGGTTCAAGGCTGGCCAAGGCCGCCGCAGCTCTGTCATCCCCGGTCGGCTCCTGTGGTGCGCTTGCAATGGCTCCGAGGATCGCCGTATGATCTTCGGCGGGGTCGTTCTCATCGACCGGGGCGCGTGCCAGGTCGCCCAGCACATCTGCCGTGTCCTCACCGGCGTCTTCCACGGTCGGCGCGGATGGCAGGCCCGCCAGGACGTCATCCAGAACTTCCGTGTCCCCGGGATCGACAGGCTCGGACGCTGCAAGCCCGGCAAGCACGGTGCTGGTGGTATCCTCCGCGTCTTGCTCTGCCGGTTCAGACGACAACCCGGCCAATACATCACCGGTGGTATCCTCTGTCTTCTCCTCCACCGGAGCGCCTGCCAGGCCCGACAGCACCTCCGCTGCCGTGTCGTCCTCCTCTGCCTGCGCGGGCGCCATTTCCGACAGACCGGCCAGAACGTCCCCGGTCGTATCCGCCTCGGCTTCTTCTACCGGCGCAGACGACAGCCCGGCCAGTACATCACTGGTGGTATCCTCTGTCTTGTCCTCCTCCGGGGCGGATGCCAGGCCCGCTAACACCTCCGCTGCCGTGTCGTCCTCCTCTGCCTGCGCGGGCGCCATCTCCGACAGACCGGCCAGAACGTCCCCGGTCGTATCCCCCTTGGCCTCCTCTTCCGGCGCAGACGACAGCCCCGCCAGGACAGCGCCGACATCATCCTCTGCCGCCTCCTCCACCGGCGCGGACGCCAGGCCGGCCAGAACGTCCGCCGTATCGTCCTCCTCCGCCTCGGACACGGGTGTGGCTACGAGGGCGGACAGGACTTCGCCGGTCGTGTCGGCCGGGCCCTTATCGGCGGGCGGTGCGAGGCTGCGCAGGGTGGCCAGGGCTGCGTCGGCCTCGGGCGAGCCGGAGGGCGCGGCGCCGCCCAGCGCGGCCAGAAGCGACGGATCGGCCAGGATCGTCTCGATCAGCGCCTCTGCCCCGGCCTTGCCGTCCATGTAGGCCATCAGGTCGCTCAGCTGGCGGCGCGCCTCGAGCAGCGCGCGCAGCGGTTCGACCCGCGCGGCAATCGCGCCGGGCTCGAAATCGGACATCGCCTCGAAGGTCAGATCGACCGCCAGGTTGCCCTCGCCGGTCAGCGTGTTCGGCACGGCGAATGCCACCCGCGGCGCCATCGCCTTCATCCGCGCATCGAAATTGTCGACATCGATCTCAAGGAACGCCCGGTCGGCCACGGCGGGTGGCTCGACATGGGACTTGCCCGACAGGTCCGACAGCACCCCCATGACAAAGGGCAGCTGGACCGATTTCTCGGAGCCGTAGAGCTCGACATCATATTCGATCTGCACCCGCGGCGCGCGGTTGCGGGCGATGAACTTCTGGCTGTCGCTCATGACCCGCCTCCCTGTTTCAGCGTGCCGATCTCGCCGCGCAGCGCGCGGATCTCGTCGCGCAGCGCCAGCACGTGTTCATCGACCACGTCGGTTTCCGAGCGCACCAGCTCGCGAAGGCGTTCGAACTCGGCCTCGGCATCGGCCTCGACGGCCTGTTGCATCGTGTTGACCAGGATACCGATGAAGAGGTTGAGCACCGAAAAGGCCGTGAGCACGATGAAGGGCACGAAAAATGCCCAGGCCATCGGGAATTCCGCCATGACCGGGCGCACGATGCCCATCGACCAGCTCTCCAGCGTCATGATCTGGAACAGCGAATAGACCGAACGGCCCAGCGTGCCGAACCAGTCGGGAAAGGCATCGCCATACATCAGCGTGGCCATGACCCCGAAGACGTAATAGACGATCGACAGCATGACGATCACCGCGCCCATGCCGGGCAGCGCGTCGAACAGCGCCTGCACCACCGCCCGCATCTGGGGCACGGCCGACAGCACGCGCATGGCCCGGATCACGCGCAGCCCGCGCAGGGCCGACAGCTCGGACCGGTTGGGCAGCAGGCCCAGCCCGACGACAACCAGGTCGAAGATGTTCCAGGCGTTGCGGAAGAACCCCCAGCCGTAGGCATAGAGCTTGAGCAGCATCTCGGCCACGAAGATGGCCAGGATCACCCGGTCAAAGCCGGTCAGGAAACCGCCGGCCGCATCCATGACCTGGTCCGAGGTCGACATGCCCAGGGTGATGGCATTGACGATGATGATCACCAGGATGCCGTTGGCGACCTGGGGCAGTTCGACGAAATGACGGACGCGGTCGCGCAGGGTGGGCTCGGCACCGGTGCCCGGCCCTGCGTCGCCACCACCAGCACCCGCCGGAATACGAGCGGTGACGGGCCCGGCACCATGAATGGCCTGATCCGCAGGATCACGACCGGCGCCAGACCCGGTGTCGGAGCCGGCGTGGCCCATCGTACCGCGACCGGTGGCCGACACGGGTTCGGGCCCAACACGGCCCAGCGGTTCCAGACCTGCGCCCGACACCGCACCATGTCCGGTGCTGCCCGTCGGAGCGGGACCGGTGACTGATCCGGTATCACCGGCGCCATTGTCCCTGCCGGCGGCCACGGGTCCGGGGGCGGCGGTGCCATTTCGGCCCGCCGCCTGGCTGGTGATCTCGCCCCTGTCCGTCCTGTCTGCCATGGCGGTCTGTCTCCGCTCCTGTTCACCGTTCACGCAAGTCTACCGTTCACGTTTATTGTCGTTCACGCATGGTCGCCGTTCATGCCGTCCGTCACCGGCCGGTGCGGCCGCCCCGGCCCGGGCGCCCGCCTGTCGTTCGTGCCCGCCCCGGCCCGGCCGCCGGATTGCGAGGCTTTGCCCCGGGTCAGAAGGCCTTGACCGCGCTCGACGTCACATCGGCCGCGTTCTTGAAGAAATCGGCCCAGCGGTTCGACGTATCCAGATCGGGCACCTTGCGCGGCTGGGCCTTGACCAGGTCCTGCTTGGCCGTCTTCAGCGCGGCCAGCACATCGGCCGGCTTGCCGCCCAGCTGGGTTTCGAACTTCAGGATGTCCGACTGTCCCTGTTCCAGGTTCTTGCGGGCTTCCTGCACCTTCTTGTCGCCGCTCTTGTCACCGTCGAGCTTCTTGATCGCCACCAGGAATTCCTGTTTCACCTGGCCCACCTTCAGCGTCATCGCCTCGTGGTTGGCATTGGCCGCCTCGATCGCCTTGAGCGCCTTGTCGATGGCCTTTTCGGCGGTCGCGACCTCGTCGGCGGCAATCGCCACATTGGCCCGGTACTGCTTGGCATAGGCCGTCAGGTCCTTGGCCGTGGACACGATCAGCGACAGCCCCTTGGTGATCAGCGCCGCGGCCGCCACGATGACCACCGCCGCTGCGCCCCCGGTGGCAATGGTGGCCACCGTGGCAAAGGCGATGGCCGTGGCCACGACGACGAACTTGACCAGCGTCCAGGCCAGCTTGCCGTGATCCTTCTTGAGCGTCGCGCCTTCCTGGATCTTCTTGCAACCGGCCTCGTGCGCGGGCCGGGTCAGCCGGGCCACGGCCTCCTGGTAGAGCTTCTGCGCCTCGGCCCCGATCTTGACCAGCTCGCTGTCCTTGAAGGCGTTCATCTGCTTGAGCGCCGCCTCGACCTCCTTGCCCGTCGGCGGCGACTTGGCGTGTTTCTTGGTAAAGGCCAGTTCCATGGCCATCATCTTCTTTTCCACCCCGTCGATCAGCGCCTGGATCGCCTTGGTCACCGCGGTCAGCGCCTTCTTGTAGGCCGACTGGATCGTCTTGCCGACCTCGGCCAGGTACGCCCCCCGGCTCTTGTCCGAGATCGCGGCGATCCCCTCGTTCTTCCAGCTGAACGTGGCATCGCCCGACAGCTCGACATATTTCTTCGAACTCTTCAGCCGCATCTTTTCGACAACCTTGTAGCCGCCGGCCTCCATCACGAATTGCATCCCTGGCTCCTCCTCCGAAGCTCCTATTCGAACGTGTAGGCGAACTCTCCCTCACTCGTATCAACAGAGACTTTACGGATCTCGCCGCCCTCCATCATCCGGCGCAGGAATTCGGCCGAAATCTCGGGCAGCATGGTGTTGGTCACGATGGCGTCGATCATGCGCCCGCCGCTCTCCAGTTCCTGGCAGCGCTCGACGATCATCTCGACCACCCCGTCGGAATAGTCGAACGGCACGCCGTGGCTTTCGGACACGCGTTTCTGGATGCGGCCCAGCTGCAGCCGGGTGATCGCCGCGATCATGTCGGGACTGAGCGGGTAATAGGGGATCGTCACCAGCCGGCCCAGCAGCGCGGCGGGAAAGACCTTGAGCAGCGGGTCGCGCAGGGCCTTGGCGATGCCCTCGGGTTCGGGCATCAGCTCGGGATCGGCGCAGAGATCCATGATCAGGTCCGACCCCACGTTCGAGGTCAGCAGGATCAGGGTGTTCTTGAAATCGATGATCCGGCCCTCGCCGTCTTCCATCACGCCCTTGTCGAAGACCTGGAAGAAGATCTCGTGCACATCCGGATGGGCCTTTTCGACCTCGTCCAGCAGGACCACCGAATAGGGCTTGCGCCGCACCGCTTCGGTCAGCACCCCGCCCTCGCCATAGCCCACGTATCCCGGCGGCGCGCCCTTCAGCGAGCTGACGGTATGGGCTTCCTGGTATTCGGACATGTTGATGGTGATGACGTTCTGTTCCCCGCCATAGAGGATCTCGGCCAGGGCCAGGGCTGTTTCGGTCTTGCCGACGCCGCTGGTGCCGGCCAGCAGGAAGACCCCGATGGGCTTCGATGGGTTGTCGAGCCCGGCGCGCGAGGTCTGGATGCGCTTGGCGATCATCTTCATCGCGTGATCCTGGCCGATGACCCGCTTGGCCAGGTGGTCCTCCAGGCTCAGCACGGTCTGGATCTCGTCCTTGACCATGCGGCCCACGGGAATGCCCGTCCAGTCGCCGACAACGCTGGCCACGGCCTGGGCGTCGACGATGGGCAGGATCAGCGGGCTGTCGCCCTGGGCCTCTGCCAGGCGCTCTTTCGCGTGCAGCAGCTTGTTCATCAGCGCATCGCGCGAGACGGTCTCGTCGTCCCCGGGGACCTCGGGCGCAGGATCCGCCGCATCGACAGGTTCCCCCTTGGCCCGCAACTGGGCACGCAGATCGAGGATGGTCTCGACGATCTCCTTTTCGGTGTCCCAGCGTTTGGTCAGACCGGCCAGGCGCTCTTCCTCGGCGGTCTTGGCGGCCGTCACCGCCTCGCGCCGGTCGGCCACGTCGTAACCGGCGGTCTCGTCCCGGTCGATGATCTCCAGCTCGGTGGTCAGCGCCTCGATGCGGCGCTGGCTGTCGTCGACCTCGGCCGGGACGGCATGTTGAGACACCGCCACCCGGGCGCAGGCCGTATCCAGCAGGCTGACCGACTTGTCCGGCAGCTGGCGGGCGGGAATGTAGCGGGCCGAGAGCGTCACCGCCGCTTCGATCCCCTCGTCCAGCACCTGCACCCGGTGGTGTTTCTCCAGCATCGAGGCAATGCCCCGCATCATCAGGATGGCCTTGGGAATGCCCGGCTCGTCCACCTGCACCACCTGGAAGCGGCGGGTCAGCGCCGGGTCCTTTTCGATGTATTTCTTGTACTCGGCCCAGGTCGTGGCCCCGATGGTGCGCAGGGTCCCGCGCGCCAGCGCCGGTTTCAGCAGGTTGGCCGCATCGCCCGTCCCCGCAGCCCCCCCGGCCCCCACCAGCGTGTGGGTTTCATCGACGAACATGACGATGGGCACCGGGCTGGCCTGCACCTCGTCGATGACCTGGCGCAGGCGGTTCTCGAACTCGCCCTTCATCGAGGCCCCGGCCTGCAACAGCCCCACGTCCAGCACCAGAAGCTTGACGTCCTTCAGCGCCGGCGGCACGTCGCCGCGCGCGATGCGCAGGGCAAAGCCCTCGACCACGGCCGTCTTGCCCACGCCGGCCTCGCCGGTCAGGATCGGGTTGTTCTGGCGCCGGCGCATCAGCACGTCGACGATCTGGCGGATTTCCTCGTCCCGGCCGACAATCGGGTCGATCTCGCCGTTGCGCGCCTGTTCGGTCAGGTCGGTGCAGAATTGCTCCAGCGCCTCGCCCTGACCCATCTGGGGCGCATGCATGGCATCGGATGCCTCGCCCGGATGCGCCCCGCCGCCGGTCTGCGATCCGTCCTGGGGCCGCATCGCGCCTTCGGGCGAGCCGTCGGTCGCCGCGCCGAAATGATCCGCCAGGTCATCGGGGCCGATCCGCCCCAGCTCGGGCGACATGGTCTGCAGGATGTTGCGCAGGGGCGGCGTCTTGAGCATGCCCAGCAGCAGGTGGCCGGTGCGCACCTGGTTCGAGGAGTAAAGCAGCGAGCCCCAGACCCAGCCCCGTTCCATCGCATCCATCAGGTGTTCGCTGAGGTCGGAGATGGTCGTCGCCCCGCGCGGCAGGCGATCCAGGGCGCGGGTGATCTCGGTCGCGATGGCGCCCGGGTCCAGGTCGTAATGCCGGACGATGCGGTGGATGTCGCTGTCCTGGGCATTCAGGATCTGGTGCAGCCAATGCACGATTTCGACATAGGGATTGCCCCGCATCTTGCAGAAGACCGTGGCGCTTTCGACTGCCTGGTAGCCCAGCGTGTTGAGCTTGCCGAACAAGGCAACGCGGCTGATTTCCGTCATCTCGTACTCCCTTGTCGTTCCTGTCGTTCAAATCGCGCCCGGTTGGCCCGGCGCCCCTGGTATCTCATGGTCCCGCGACCCCCGCCCTGTCGCCATCCGGGTGCAGCCGGGGATAGATGAACAGATCCCCGGCATCGGGGCGCACGGCATCGGGATCGGGGCGCGCGCCGGTCCAGCTCATCAGGCCCAGCCGGGTATTCCCGCCCAGCGAGGCGCGCGGCACCTCGCTGCCCTTCAGCACCAGGTTGATGTCCCATTCCAGCGCATCGCCGGCATAGGACCGCACGATGGCCGTCAGCCGGTCGAGCGCCGGGCCGCCGGGCAGAAGCCGTTCGTAATCGGGCCGCGACAGCGGGCCGATGCGGATGCGGAACTTGGCCGAGCGCGACCAGACCCGGCTGCCGATCGACGTGCTCTGGCCCAGGGCGGCGGGCCGGCCCAGCTCCCATTGGTCATCGGGTTCCAGCTGCAGCCAGGTGCCGACGAATTCCTCGACCGCAACCGGCACGTCGAAATAGGCCGACAGGATGGCGATCAGCCCCTCGGCATTGCGCGGACCCTGCGACAGGTGGCCGGCAAACGCCAGCCGGCCCAGGCCCGGGACGGCATCGCGGTCATGCAGGTGGTCGCCGTGATAGCCGGCCAGCGCGGCCACCTTGCGCGCCACGCCATCGTCGCGGTCGGTGCGGTCGTAGCTGGGCGCCGGCTGGCCGGTGGCCCAGGCCCGGTAGAACAGGGACATGATGCGATGGGTCAGCATGTCGCCAAAGGCCTGCAGCGTCCAGTCGCGGTGATTGCGCCGCCGGTCGCGGGCCCATTCGGTCAGGTGCAGGGGCAAGGGCCCGTGCGGCCCGAAGAGCCCGAAGAACCGGTTGGTCAGCTTGTCGGGCCGGCCCTCGCGGCCCTTCGTGTAGGCCGCGATGGTCGATGTCGGAAAGGCCAGCTCGGCCTCCTGGCCCAGCCGCACGCGATCCTCGCGCGGCCGCCGGCTTTCGCCCAGCCGCGGCGCGTCGGAATGGTGGGCCTCGATCACCCGAAGGGCCTGGAACAGGTGATGTTCCTCGGGCGCCTCGACCAGCCGGTCGTAGAGGCTCAGATGATCCGGGCCAGGCCGCTGACTGGGCGCCATCTGGAAATCTCTCCCCGTTCGCGGGTCTTCAGGACGGTTTCGGTGAAGGAATTGAGGGTCGAATACTTGCGGAAGAACCGTTCGAGCACGGCGCCCAGCACATAGACGCTGGAGCCCTCGAAGAAGCTGTCGTCGAAATGCAGCGTGATCTCCAGCCCGCGCACGGCCGTCGACAACACCTCGTCGCTCATCCGGCGCACGATGGGCCGGCTGGTCACGCCGGTGATGCCTTCCAGCTGCTTTTCGGTCACCTTGTCGCCCAGCGGCGCGTACAGCCCGATCATCTCGCGCAGGGCCGCCGCCCCGTCGCCCCGGCCGGTGTCCGAGATCGACAGGTAGTTCAGGCTGAGATGGCTGATCAGGCGCCAGGCCGTGTCGCCCTGGGCCAGCGTCGGCGACGGGCGCGTCGGCGTGACCGGCAGGCTGACCCGGGTGACCGGCCCGCCATCAGGCAGGTGAAAGACGTCATCGCCCCCGGTGGCCAGCAGCAACGGCAGGTCGCGGTTGGAACACAGCGCCTGCACGGCCACCTGGTCCAGCGCCGCACCATAGGGCGCCTGGGCCCGGTCGATCAGGGTCAGATACAGTTCCGAGCCGAGGTAATTGGTGCGCACCCCCCGCAGACGCTCGCGTTCCGAGCGCTGCCGCATCTTTCGGCTGATGGTGTAATAGGCCGGGTGGCTTTCGCCGGCGGCGGTGAAATCGTCGGCCGAATAGAACGGCCGAAAGGTCACGTCATCGGCGGTGCCGGTGGAAATGCCGGTCACCGAATGCAGGCTGTGGATCTCGTAATCCAGCGACGCCGTGCGCGAGGGCACCACATGGTGCTCGGTGTCGCGGCTTGACAGATGGACCCGGTCGCAGCGCTTGGGGAAGAGATTGACCGCAGGCACCGCGTTCAGCACGAACGCCCCGGGCACCACGGTCGGGATCATCTCGCGCCGGCCGTCGCGCAGCAGGATATAGATGTCGACGGCATCGCCCTCGGCCTTTTCCAACGCCGGGCGCAGGCCCTGCAGCTCGACGAAGAGGAACCGCTCGGGCATGGCGAAATATTCCTGCAACAGCCGGTAGCCGTCGAAGGTGCGGCGCGGCCGGGGCAACAGCGCCTCGTCGGGTTCAAAGCCGCGCTGGCGCACGGCGCCGCCGGGCAGCGGCAGGCGCCAGTCGGCCCGGCGGTCGGCCGAGCGGCCGGTCAGCCCGGTGACCTGCGAACAGAGCAATTCGAGCAGCAGCCAGGCATTGCCGGCCTGCGGGCTCAGATGCAGGGTCAGCCGGTCCATCGGCAGGGCCGACATCGGCTCGCCGTCCAGCCGGCGCAGGCGCAGGCGCACGGCCGCCCGGGCCTCGCGCCCGGCGGTCACCCCGGCGGCCACCAGCTCGCCCCGCCCGTCGATATATTCGGCCTCGGCCACCTCGATCGGCCACAGGGTGACATCGGCCGCGGTGCGGAATTCGCAGGGCGTGGTCTCGCCTTCCAGCGGCCGGCTGCGCAGGGCGCTGTCGCGGGGCAGCGTATAGCCGTCCTTGAGCGCGGTATTGGTCACGTCGGCACCGAAGGCCGCGATCATCATCGACGGCGTCGGCGCCAGGTAATGGGGATAGACGATCTCCAGCAGGTGCTGGGTGATGTTGGGATATTGCAGTTCCAGCTCAAGCTGGACCCGGGCCGACAGAAAGGCCACGCCCTGCAACAACCGCTCGACATAGGGATCAAGGACCTCGACCCCTTCCATGCCCAGCCGCGAGGCGATCTTGGGGAAGGCCTCGGCAAATTCCGCCCCCATGTCGCGCATGAAGAGCAGCTCTTTCTCGTAATGGCGCAGCAGCCGTGTATCCATCGCCTACACCCGCCGCTCGACCGACACTTCGCCGGTCGTCACGTCGACCACCGACCGCAGGTACAATTCCAGCGGCAGCGGCTGGGCCCACATGTCGGCATGGATGTCGAAGGCCACGGTCATCTCGCCCCGGGCATCGTCGGGCGACAGGGTCACGTCGACCGAGCCGGGAATGATCCGCGGTTCGTGCAACCCGATGGCCCGTTCGATCGACGCCCGGATCAGCTCGGCCCGCCGGGCGGTGGAATATTCGCCCGACACCTCGGCCAGCCCGTAATTCAGGACCGACCGGGCCACGTTGGGCAGGAGGTCGGCGTCAAAGGTGCTTTCCAGGTTGGTCGTGTTCAGCAACCAGCTCAGGTCGCGCTGGATGATCTCGCGCAGCCGGGCCACGTCGATCACCCGCTCGTCGCGGCGCTCTTTCAGGTCGCCGGGCGCATGGTCGGTCAGCCGGTCGAGCAGCGAAGGCTGCAGCCGGTCCGTGAGCGTCTTGTCAGCCATCGGCGGTACGTGCCGCCTCCTCCTCGGCCGGTTGCAGGGTCAGCGCGCGCAGGTCCCACAGCGGCAGGTCGCCGGCGCTGGTCGTCAGCAGGCGCTGGCCCAGGCCCACGAAGGTCTCGCCCCCCGCATCCACCCAGGAGGTCGCCCTGGCCAGCCGCGCGGCATCGTCGCCAAGCGCCGTGGTGCCGGGATAGCGCGTCGGGATCAGCGCGGGCACCTCGCCCCCGGTGACCAGCCGCAGCGTGGCCGCCGTCCAGACCGCGTCGCGCAGATCGCTGGGCGGCTCCATCGTCAGCGCACCGATCTGGTCGAAGGGCAGCCAGAAATACCGCCCGTTGACGATGATCTCCAGCACCGGACCCAGCCGCATGTCGGCATCGGCCACCCAGTCGAACCCGGCCCCGTCGGCCATGCCCGCACTGGCCGGCGCATCCTCGAAGGCCCGGGCGCGCAGCTCGGCGGCCTTGCCCGGCTCGCCCGCGGCCAGCACCTTTTGCGCCTCGATCAGCAGGGCCAGCCATTCGCGCGGCTCGCCCATGATCATCGGGTCCTTCTCGCCGGCAAAGACCTTGTCGCGATAGACCTCGCAGATGATCGCCTCGCGGTAGGTCCGCGCCATCATCTCGGCCCCCGGGTCCAGCTCGGCCGATACCTTCAGCTGGGCAATCGCCCGCTTCCAGTCGCCCAGCACGCAAAGCAGCTGGAACAGGAAGATCCGCAGCCGCGCGTCGGACGGATCCTTGCGCACCCGGTCCTGCAGGCTGGCCAGCGTCGATCCCAGGTCTCCGGCTTTCAGATGCTCTTCCGGCGTCATGGGCCCACGCTCTCCCGCAGAAATTCTATGCACATGTAAGTCAAACAGGTCGGCCCGGCCCGCGGCGCACATGGCGCCTGGCGGGCCGGGCCGGTCAGGCCGTGATCAGCCTGCGATGCCTTGCAGCAGGTCCCAGGCGAACTTGTTCTTGGGCTTGAGCGCGCCGGTCTTCGGATCGGCCATCTTGTACTCGATCTCGATATGGCGATAGGCCACGGCCCAGCTTTCCTCGGGCACCTGCTCTTCGCCACCGTTCACCGAATAGGTGTCGATGACCGCATGCTTGAGCGTGAAGATCAGGTAGGGCTCCATCCCTTTCGACGGGTCGTCGCCCGAGCGGCAGAGGTGGATCTTGATGTCGTCGCGCACGGTGCCGTTGGCAACCGAGGTCATGATCTTGGCCGATGCGCAGGACAGTTCGGTGGTCACCGAGATCTTGTTGAACTTGGCGTTGGCATAGCCGCGCTGGGTGGTCGACAGGTCGTCCATGTCCAGAGTCCGCTCCAGGCCCCAATCGACCGATTTCAGCGGGATCCACTTGATGTGGTTCTTTTCGGTGCCTTCGCCTTCGATATCACCGATGTGCATAAAGGAGTTCTCAGCCATTTCGCAACCTTTCTGTGGTGTACGGGCCGGAGGCTAATCCGGCAGGGAAAATCAGTTTTGAGTGTTAACGGAAGGCCACCATCGCAAAATCAGGCGCCCTTCTCGGAAGGCAGCTTGGAAACAAGCCGCAGGGAGACCGAAAGTCCTTCCAGCTGGTAATGTGGTCGCAGGAAGAATTTCGAGGAATAATATCCGGGGTTCCCTTCCACTTCTTCGACCAGGACTTCCGCTGCTGCCAGCGGTCTCCGGGCCTTTTCAGCTTCCGAGGAAATATCTGCATTCAAATCGACGTATTGTTCAATCCAGCCTTGGAGCCAACCCTCCATATCGTTGCGACTTTTGAAGGATCCGAGCTTGTCCCGGACCATGCACTTTAGATAGTGAGCGAACCGGCACGTTGCAAACAAATATGGGAGTCTTGCCGCAAGATTCGCATTCGCCGAGGCGTCCGGATCGTCATATTCTGCCGGCTTGTGCAGCGACTGCGCGCCGATAAATGCCGCCAGGTCCGAGTTTTTTCGGTGAATGAGCGGCATCATTCCATTTTTAGCCAATTCCGCTTCACGTCGGTCGGAAATGGCAATTTCGGTCGGGCATTTCTGGTCGACCCCGCCGTCATCCGTGGGGAACGTATGGCTGGGCAGGTTTTCCAGCGCCCCGCCGCTTTCCACGCCGCGAATACGCGAGCACCAGCCGTAATTCTTGAACGACCGGTTGATGTTGACGGCCATGCCATAGGCCGCGTTCACCCAGCCGTATTTCGAGCTGTCGGCGCCCTCGGTGTCTTCCTCGAAGGCAAAGGCCTCGACCGGGTCGGTCTTGGCGCCATAGGGCAGCCGGCCCAGGAAGCGCGGCATGGCCAGGCCGACATACTTGGCATCCTCGCTTTCGCGCAGGCTCCGCCACGAGGCATATTCGGGCGTCTGGAAGATCTTGGTCAGGTCGCGCGGATTGGCCAGCTCGCCCCAGCTGTCCATCTGGAACAGCGACGGCTTGGCCCCGGTGATCAGCGGCGCATGGGCGGCGGCGGCGATCTTGGACATCTCGCCCAGCAGTTCGACGTCGGGCGGCGAATGGTCGAAATGGTAATCGGCCACCAGCGTGCCATAGGGCTCGCCCCCGAACTGGCCGAATTCCTCCTCGTAGACCTTCTTGAAGATCGGCGACTGGTCCCAGGCCGTGCCCTTGAACTTGCGCAGGGTCTTGTGCATGTCCTTCTTGGAAATGTTCATGACCCGGATCTTCAGCATCTCGTCGGTTTCGGTGTTGTTGACGAGGTAATGAAGCCCGCGCCAGGCGCTCTCCATCTGCTGGAATTCCTCGTGGTGCAGGATCAGGTTGACCTGCTCGGTCAGCTTCTTGTCGATCTCGGCCACGATGCTTTCGATCGAGCGCAGCGCGTCGTCCGAGATCAGCGCCGTGTTGGCCAGGGCCTGTTCTGCCAGCGTCTTGACGGCGCTTTCCACGGCCGTCTTGGCCTGGTCCGACTTGGGGCGGAATTCCTTTTGCAGCAGCGCCTCGAATTCCGAAGAGCCAAAGGCCGTGGCGGCGCCACCGGCTTCGGACTGAAGTTGTTCTTCTGCCATGTGCCTGTCCTTATTCCTCGGTGGATTTCGGCGCCGGCTGCGCGGCCAGCGTCTTCAGCAGGGCGGGATCCTGGATGATCTTGGCGATCAGGTCCTCGGCCCCGGTCTTGCCGTCCATGTAGGTCATCAGGTTGGACAGCTGGGTGCGCGCATCCAGCAGCTCCTTGAGCGGCTCCACCTTGGCGGCAATCGCGGCGGGCGTGAAATCGTCCATGCTCTCGAAGGTGATGTCCACGGCCAGGTTGCCCTCGCCGGTCAGCGTGTTGGGCACGGTGAACGCCACCCGCGGGGCCAGCGCCTTCATCCGGTCGTCGAAATTGTCGACGTCGATCTCCAGGAACTTGCGGTCCGCAACCGGAGGTTGTTCGACCTCCGACTTGCCCGCCAGGTCCGACATGACCCCCATGACAAAGGGCAATTGCACCTTCTTTTCGGCGCCGTAAAGCTCCACGTCATACTCGATCTGGACCCTGGGCGCCCGATTGCGCGCAATGAACTTCTGTGAACTTTCGGCCATCTCTTGCTCCTGAATTACCTTTGGTCGTGTCCCGGCGCCGCGCGGTTCAAAATAAATTGGCGGCAGCGGGAAAATTCAATTCCGGGCGGTTCAATCATCATCTTCGTCAAGCCCTCCGATCGTCTGCACATTGTCCAGCCCATGGGGGGCCATGTCCTTGATGATCGTCAGGAAATCGGCGTTCACCAGCCGCTTGGCCCGCTCCAGCAGCATCGGGATCGGGCTCGACGGCTCGTTGCGGTGGTAATAGCCGATGATCCGGTCCAGCGCGGCCGAGACATCGGCGGTTGAATTGATCGTGCCGGGCACGGCCGGCGCCCCCGCCGCGGGCGTGCCCGAGACCGGCATGTCAGAGCCGGGCGAGGCCGGCGCGTCGCCCGCCGTCCCGGCGCCGGCATCGCTGTAGGACGTCAGCCGCCGTTCCATCGCCCCCAGCAGCTTGACCAGCTCATCATATTCCGGCCCCTGCCCGGGCGTGTGGCTGTCAAAGGCCGCGCTGATCGCCTTGATGTCCTCGCGCGCCTGGCGCACCGCGGCCAGCGTGGCCTCAAGCACCGCGTCATCGCTGTCCTTGAACGCCGCCCCGATCGAGCCGGTGTCAGGCAGGTGATCCATGCCCGCCGGCGGCGGCACGATGCCCTCGGCGATCTCGATGTCGCGCAGCGAGAACCGCCCGAACCCCCGGCTGTCGGTCAGCGCCGCCCGGCGCAGCGAGGCAAAGACCGGCGACGGCCCGCCCAGCCCGCCGGGCTGGCCGGACAGGCCCTGCAGGGCGTTGATGCGCATCGTCGGATCGTTGTCGTCATCCTCGTCCAGCTGCGGGTGGCAGCTGTCCCAATATTGCTCGACACAGCCCCGCAGATAGCCCGTGACCTCGGCAAAGCCCGCCAGCCCGTCAAGCCGCAGCACCGCGTCGCCCAGCACGATGGCCGCGCGCAGGTCGTGGCTGCGCTCCAGCACGTCCAGCGCCGTGCGCTTCATCTCGCGGTAATCGGGGTCTTCGGCGGCCGTGACCTCGTCGCCGATCTGGCGTTCCTCGCCCGGTTGGGCAGCCAGTTCCATTTCCGTGAAAACCGGATCGTATTCCAGATTGTCGCCGCTCGGCGGCTCGCTGACCCTCGGCTCGAGGAGCGCGCGCAAATCCATCATACCTCCCCAGGCATCCCGTGCCCGAAATCAACACCGGACACATTCGTAAATTGGCAATTGTCAATCACGGCACAAACAAACATCAAAACAATTCCTTGACGTGAAGTCAGCCTTATCGTCTTCTCAAAGTCAATTGATTTCGTGGGATTTCCGAAGAAGGACCGCCATTCGATGCCCGTGTCGGTGCCCATCTCGATGGCTGGCCCAATGGCCGTGTCGGCGCCTGTTTCGGTCGCCGCATCATCGCCGGATGGATGCCACCCCCGAGGGCCGTCCCGCCCCACGGCACCGATCCCGCCGCTGCCCCTCTTGCGCGCCTCCGGCCCGGCCCCTGCGCCGCCCCATCCCCCGATCCGCGCCGCTGATCCGGCCCGTCATGATCCGCCCATACGCACCGCCCTCTCGACCGCAGGAGACCCCAATGCCCATCGCGTCCCGCATCCTTGCCGCCCTTGCCGCCACCTGCATCGCCCTGGCCGCGCCGGGCCCCTCCCGCGCCCAGGCCGCCGATGACGGCACGCTGACGGTCGAGCTGAACAAGTTCGAAGAGATCGACACCGGCGGCTGCCGGGCGTTCTTCCTGTTCCGCAACCGCACCGGCAAATCCTATGACGGCTTCGAGATGTCGCTGGCCATCCTCGACGGCAATGGCGTGATCGACCGGTTGCTGGCCATCGACGCAGCCCCTCTGCCCGTCGCCCGCACCACGCTCAAGCTCTTCGAGATCCCCGACCTCGCCTGCACCGACATTTCCGAGGTGCTGTTCCACGAGCTGACCTCCTGCAAGCCGCAGAACGAGGACGAGATGGATTGCTTCCCGCTGCTCGTGCTCGACAGCAAAACCCCGGCGCCGCTGGTGAAATAGGCGATGCCCGCGCTGTTTCAGACCGTCGGGACCGGAGGTCCGGTGATTGCCGTGCTGGGCCTGATGTCCGTGCTGTCGCTGACCCTGATCGTGGTCAAGATCGTCGACCTCTGGCCGGTCACCCGGGGCGCCGATCGCCGCGACCGGGCGCTGCGCCACTGGCAGCGCGGCGAGCGGGCCGAGGCCATGGCCGCCGTTGCCTCCGGCGCGGCCCCCGCCGACCGGCTGCTGGCCACTGCGATGCAGGATCTCGACGCCGGGCGCACCGGTCCCCGGCTCGATGCCGACCTGCAAAGGCTGGGCAACGAAGAGGTCGCCCGGATGAACCGTCTCGTGCGGCTGCTGGAAATCATCGCCATGACCGCCCCGCTGCTGGGCCTGCTGGGCACCGTTCTGGGCATGATCCAATCCTTCCAGGAACTGGAGATGGCCGAAGGCGCGGCCAATGCCTCGGTCCTGGCCGGGGGGATCTGGCAGGCCCTGCTGACCACCGCCGCCGGGCTGCTGGTGGCCATTCCCGCCGCGGTGGCCGCCGGGCTCTTTGCCGGCTGGATCGACCGCGGGGCGCTGGCCATCGAAAGCGCCGTCGGCCGGCTGCTCAGCCTGGCCGCACCGGACGACTAGCGCGATGGGCGCGCCGACCCTCTCCCGCCCGGCCCGGCCCCGCGCGCTGATCTCGCTGGTGCCCATGATCGATGTCATGCTGATCCTGCTGGTCTTCTTCATGGTCACCTCGACCTATCTCGATCTCGACATGATCCCCGCCGCGCGCCGGTCCGATGCGCCGGCGGATGCGCCCACGGCCAGCCCGGGTCAGGGCGCCGGGGCCGGCACGCTGCTGATCCGCATCGGCGCCGATGACGTGCCCGTGCTGCGCGGCCAGCGGCTGGACCCGACAGCCCTGGCCGATCGACTGGCCCGCCAGGTCGCCGAAGCCCCGCTGACCCAGGTCCTGTTGCTGCCATCCCCCGCCGCCCGCACCCAGGCGCTGGTCTCGGTCATGGACCTGGCCACCACCGCCGGGATCACCCGGCTGCGCGTCGTGCGGCTGGAGGCCAGCCCGTGAGTGTCCCTCGCCGGATCCGGGGCCCGATCCGGGGGACAGGCCCATGAAGCTGGCCCGCCCGGCACGCCCGGCCCAGGGCGAGACGATCATCGCCCTGATCGACGTGGTGTTCTTCCTGCTGGTCTTCTTCATGCTGATCGGGCGGATGGATGCCACCGCCCCGTTCGACGTGGCCCCGCCGCTGGCCGGCACGGGCCGCGACATGCCGGCCGGCGGGGTCACCCTGTCGGTCTCCGCCGATGGCGCGCTGGCCTGGGACGGCACGCCGATCGACCGCGCCGCCCTGCCCGCACGGATCGCGGGCGCACTGGCCGACCGGCCCGACCTGCTGCTGCGGCTCAACGCCCATCGCGATGCCGAGCTGCGCTTTGTCCTGCCCCTGCTGTCCCTGGCCGAGACCGCCGGGGTGGCCGACACGGTGCTGGTCGTGACACCGGCCACCGCCCAGGGCGCACCGTGACTGCCCGGCGCATCGCCTGGCCCGCCGGCCTGCTGGCCTCGGCCCTGATCAATGCCGGGGCGCTGGCCGGGCTGGCCGCCTTCCTGGCCCCCGCGCCCCTGCCCGAACCGCCCCGCCCCGAGACCGAGCTTGAGGTCACCGCCTACCGGCTGGACCGCACCCGGGCCGAAGAGACCGCGCCCCAGGCCGATCCGGCCACGCCCGCCGAGGCCCGGGGCGATACCGCGCCGCCCGGGGCCATCCCGGTCAGCCGGGGCCGTCCCGCCCCGCCACCGGCCCTGCACCTGGCCGATGCGCCGGCGGATGCCGCGCCTGCCGAGGCCGCCGATCCGCCGGCCCAGGCCCTGCCCGCCGCATCGGCGCCCGGAGCCCGGATCGTTGCAGCCGCGCCGCGCTTTTCAGGCCTGGCCGCCGCCGCGCCGGCCAATGCCCGGCTGCCCGATACGGCCCCCGATGTCAGCCCGGCCAGCGCCCTGCCGCCCGCCGCCCGGCCCGCGCGCAGTCATCTGCCCGCGCCATCGGTCATCGACCAGGCCCGGCCGGCCTTTGCCCTGGCCACCACTGCCGAGGCCCCGGCCACCGGCCTGCCGCCCGCCCGGCCCCGGCCCCAGGGGCTGGACCCGGCCCAGGCCGCGGCCTTCACCGCCCATCCCGCCCTGCCCGAGACCCTGCCGCTGGACAACGCCCGCCCGGCCAGCACCACGGCCATTGCCGCGGCCCTGCCCCCCGATCCCGCCAGTTCGGCCCAGCCTGCCCGGGCCGAGGCCCAGGCCGTCACGCCATCGGTCAGCCGGGCCTTTCCGTCGCGCGGCCAGGCCAGCCGGGCCACGGCCGGCACCGCCCGGCTGGACGCCGCCCCGGCCGTGGCCGCCCTTGCCCGGCCCGCCGCGCCCGAAGACCCCGAGCCCCGGCGCCTGGCCCCCGGCACCGCCCCGGCCCGGCCGTTGTCGCCAACCCTGCCCCAGCCCGAGCGCATGCAGGCCATGTTGGCCTTTCCCTCCGATGGCGGGCCGGTCGATCCGGTGTCCTTCGCCGCCTTCCAGAGTTTTGTCGCCCCCGGCCAGGCACCCGCGGCGGCCACCTTGCGCGACGGGCTTGAGGGGCTCCTGGCCGGGGTGCCCTGTTCGCGGCTGCAGCTGGCCTTTGATCCCGACACGGCCAGCCTGCGCGTCGACGGCCATATCCCCGAGGACGGGCTGCGCGCCGGGGTGCTGGACGCGCTGCGCGCCGAGATGGGCGGTGATATCGGCGTGTCGGACAACATGGCCCTGCTGCCGCGCCCGCAATGCGGCGCGCTGGCCGGGATCAGCCGGGTCGGGCTGGCGCAATCGACCGACCAGGCGACCAACCCGTTGCTGCTGGGCGAGACGCTGCATGCGCGGGTGCTGGAATTCACCGATGGCGAGCTGCTGTGGTTCGACCTGACCGCGCCCGATTACGATGCCTTTGTCTATATCGATTACTTCGATGCCGAGGGGAACGTGCTGCACCTGTCACCGAACGACACGACCGAACTGGTCTATGCCCGGCTGGCCAGCACCTTTCGCGTCGGCGCGGCACGGGATACGGACCCGGGGCTGAAGCTGTATGTCGGGCCGCCCTTCGGGCAGGAAATCGCCGTGGCCTTCGCCGCTTCGATCCCGCTTTACGACGGGCTGCGCCCGATGATCGAACCGGCCGAACCCTACCTCGACTGGCTGCGCGGACGGGTGGCCGAGGCCCGGGCGATGGACCCGGATTTCAAGGGCGAATGGGTCTATTTCTTCGTGACAACCAGGCCGGAATGACCCCGGCCCGCGCGGGGCTTAACGGCAACCGCCGGCGGCCCAGTCGCGCAGCGCGGTCTTGAAGGCGCCGCCGAAGGGATGCGGCTTGTCCAGTGCCCGTTCGGCCCGGGCCACAAGGTACCGGCTGGCCTGTTCGCAAAGCGCGGCCTCGGTCCATTGGTGGCAGTTCGAACAGGGTTTGTTCTGCCAGACCACCTCGGGCAGGCCGGGGATCGGCGGATAGATCGGCGAGCCACGGATGACCTGGGAAATCGACCGGCCCGACAATTGCGGCACATCCGAGACCAGCGGATCGCCAAAGGCCACCACCTGCGGCGCCCCGCCGGCCCCGCCGCCGAGCGCCTCGAGCTCAGCCTGGGCCATGTCGGCAAAACGGCCGCCGGGATAACGCGCGAGATAGGCCTCGAAGGCCGCGCGGGTGCCATCGCCCCGGGCGGCGGCAAACATCTGTTCCTCGTGCGTGAGGCCGATGTCAGGGTCGGGCTCCGGCGTTGCGGCCTGCGCCGAATTCTGCACCGGATCCTGCGCTGCGCCCTGCGCCGTATCCTGCGGGCCGGTCTCGGCCGGTGGGGCCGGTTCGACCACCACGACCGTTTCCCCCGGGCGTTCGCCCGGCGCGCGGTCGCGCATGCGCTCGGTCAGCAGCGACTGGGCGTCATCCGCATGGGCGCTGTCGGGATAGGTGCGCAGGAACAGGATCAGCTTGACCACGTCGCCATCCGCGCGCACGGCCTCCCAGGCGCGGGCGGCCTCTTCCTCGGCGCTGATCACCGCGGCACCCCGGTTGAACACGAATTCGCTGGTCAGCGAGGAACTGTCCCAGGGCGTCTGCCGGCCGCCGGTCGTTTCCAGAACCGCGATGCGCACCTGTCGGAACATGCGTTCGATCGACTGGCCGGGGCGGCCGATCTCGTCGACCACGGCGCGGGTGAACGGGCTGTTGCCGTCCTCGCCGTCATAGGCCACCTCGCCCGGGGCCGTGGCATAGGCCAGGAACGTCCCGCGCGGGGCCTGCATCTCGGCCAGGCCGGGGTCGTTGAATTCGGGGATCTCGGTAAAGGGATTGTTGCGGCAGGCATCGAGGATGAAGATGTTCGTCCGGTTGGCCGCCGAATACATCTGGCGCAGCACGGTCTGGGCATCGACCCCGGCGAGATCCAGGTCGGCCGGATCGCTCAGCGCGACATCGACGGGCAAAAGGTAATTGGCGCCAAAGGATTGCACCCCGTGGCCGGCATAATAGAACAGCCCCGTCGCATCCGCCCCGGCCGAGCGCAGGGCGCGGCCGAACTGGGCAATGCCGCGCTTCATCTCGACCTGGTTGGCATCGACCAGCAGCGTCACGTCAAAGCCCAGCCCGCCAAGCGCCTCGGCCATCAGCCGGGCATCGCTGGCCGGGTTGTCCAGCGAGGACACCGCGCCATAGGCGCCGTTGCCGACCACCAGCGCGATCCGCTCCTCGGCCCGCAGCCCCGCCCCGGCCCAGCCGAAGAGCAGGCCCAGACACAGGACAAGACGGCAGCCCCAGGGCGCAACCGCCCCGCAAGCGCCTGCCCAGGACACAACCGACCGAAAAGCGCCCGAAACGACACCCGCGGCAAGCCCCCGCGCGTGCCGGCACATCATGCGCATCCATACCCTCCCTTCCGGCCGTGGAAACGGCCGCCTACGGGCGGATCATGCAAAGCCCGCCCCCGTGTCGCAAGCCCCGCCCGTCGCTTCGTCATACAGAAAAGCCCTTAACGGTTCCTCTACACCAGATATCTGCTACAGCTGGGGATCATGCACGTCCAGATTGCACCAAGGCCCGATCGCCCGATGGTCCAGATGCCGGCCCTGCGCCGTTTCGCCCTTGCCCTGGCGCTGGCCCTGCTGGCGGCCGCCCTGCCCGGCCCCGCGCCCGCCCAGGGGGGCCATGACCCGTTCGAACACGGCTGGACGCTGGACCCGGACGCCTCGCGCCTGCGCTTTGCCTCGGTCAAGAACGACCGCGTGGCCGAGGACAACGGCTTTACCGCCCTGTCCGGCCAGATCACCCCCGACGGCGAGATACGCCTGGCCGTCGACCTGGAAACCGTGGAAACCGGCATCGATATCCGCAACGTGCGCCTGCGGTTCATCTTCTTCGAAACCTATCTCTACCGCGAGGCCGTCATCACCGCGCGGCTGGCCGAGGCCGACCTGGCCACGCTGGGCCTCGACCGTCACCTGGCCCTGACCCTGCCCGTCACCCTGTCGCTGCACGGGGCCGAACAGGCCTTTGACGTGCCGCTCGACATCACCCTGCTGGACCATGACCGGGTGGCCGTGCATGCCATCACGCCGGTCGCCGTGCCGATGGCGCCCTTCGGGCTGGACGGCGGGCGGGCCCAGCTGGAATCTACGGCCAACGTAAAGATCCTGCCGCTGGTCTTCGTGACCTTCGAGCTGGTCTTTCAGCGCAACGCCCCCGGCACGCGGCCGCCCGAACCGGGCCAGACCATCCTGGCCGCGCGCGGCGCCGAGATGAGCCGGCCGGAATGCATCGCCCGGATCAGCGCCCTGTCGCGGCTCAACGACATCACCTTTGACGATACCGGCCAGCCGCCGCGCGACAGCCGCACGATCGACCGGCTGGCCGACATCACCCACCGCTGTGCACCCCATCGGCTGGGCATTGCGGGCCATGTCGGAGCCGGTGGCAGCCGCGCCCAGCAGCAACGAAGCAGCCTGGCGCTGGCCCGGGGCGTGGCCGATGCGCTGATCGCCCGGGGCGTGCCGGCCGACCGGCTGGAGGTGGCCGGCCTCGGCGCGACACGGCCGCTGGTGCCCGGCGACACCCCCGGCGACCGGGCCCGCAACCGGCGGGTCGAATTCCGCCTGCTGGAGTGACATCCGCCCCGTTCCGGCCAGCCGGGCGACATTTTCGATACCTCCAACACCCCTGAACGCAATTTTTTGACCGAAGGCACTGGCAATTTTCGGCCGGGGTTCTGATATATACCGTATTGAGCCAAGTTCATTTTACCAAAAGGTGCGTCATGCAACCTGTCCTGCGCCGTGTTTCGGGCGATCTTCCGTTCCTCATTGCGATACTGGCCCTCGGGGCCGCGCTGGTGCTGGCCGGGCCGACCCGGGCGGCGACCGAGAAACAGGCGCTGGTGATCGGCATGTCCGACTATGAAACCATCGGCCGGCTGGACAACACGATCAACGATGCCCGGGGCGTGGCCGCCACGCTGGGCACCATGGGCTTTGATGTCACCCTGTCGCTGGATGCCGGTGGCGCCGAGTTGCGCCAGCAGCTCGACGATTTCGCCTTTCGCTCGGAAACCGCCGACCTGGCGCTGATCTATTTCGCCGGGCACGGGGTCGAGGTCGCGGGTGAGAATTTCATGATCCCCGTCGATGCCCAGGTGCGGTCGAACCTCGATGTCCAGCGCCAGTCGGTCTCGCTCAAGCAGATGCTGGCGGCCGTCGACCGGGCGCGCAAGATGCGCATCGTCATCCTCGACAGCTGCCGCGACAACCCGCTGGGCGGCGCCATCGACCTGGCCGCCGCGACCGAGACCGAGGGCAGCGTGACCGACAGCGCCCGCGCGCCGGGCGGATCCTCGGGCGGGCTGGCCCCGGCCGATCCCGACCGGGGCACGCTGGTGGCCTTTGCCGCCCGTGACGGCCAGGTGGCACTGGACGGCGTCGGCGTGCACAGCCCCTATGCCACGGCGCTGATGGAAAAGATGGTCGAACCGGGGCTGGAAATCAGCCTGATGTTCCGCCAGGTCCGCGACAAGGTGCTGGAAATGACCGGCAACCTGCAGGAACCCCATACCTATGGCTCGCTGACCGGCGTGCCCTTCTACCTGGCCGGGCCGGGACAGGGCCAGATCCAGGGCACCGAAGGCTCGGCGCTGGATGCCTGGGCCGGCATCCGACCCGACCAGGAACAGCAATTGCTGGCCCTGGCCGAACAGGGCGACACGCGGTCGATGCTGGGCCTGGCCTACATGCGGCTGAACCCCAACGAAGACCGGTTCGATCCCGACGCCGCCGCCGATTTCCTGGAACGGGCCGCCGCCGCCGGTTCACCCGAAGCCCAGTTCGAGCTGGCCAAGCTCTATGAACGCGGGCTGTCGGTGGTTGTCGATTACGACCGGGCGCTGGAGTTGTACAATGCCGCGGCCGAGGCCGATTACGCCGATGCGATCAACGACCTGGGCTTTCTGTATTACCAGGGCGGGCTGGGCCTGCCGGCCAATCCGCCGCGGGCGATCGACTATTTCCGGCGCGCCGCCGACCTGCGCCACCCCCAGGCCCAGTTCAACTATGCCGCGCTGATCGATGACGGGCTGGTGGCCGGGTCCGGGCCGGACGAGGCCGCGCAATATCTCTATGCCGCGCTTCGGTCGGGCAGCCCGGACGTGCTGAAGATCCTGCAGGAACGGCCCAACATGTTCACCGGCGAGACCCGCCGGGCCCTGCAGGAACAGCTGACGGAATTCGGGTTCTACCAGGGTGCCATCGACGGCGACATCGGCCCGGGCACCAAGCGGGGCATCCGCCTGGCCTACGGGCTGGACGACTGACCCCGGGGCGCGGCGCAGGAGATCGGGCAGATGAGCGGCGCGGGGATCAGCAGAGCAACGATCGGGCGGATGCCCCGCGCCCGGCCACCCGGCCGCTTGCGGACCGTCCCGATGCTGCCCCGCCCACCGCGTGGCATGGCCAAGGTGGCGGCGGGCCAGAGGCCCGCCCTACAGCAACCCGGCATCCAGCCATTCATCCAGCTGGCGGCGGCTGATCTCGAAATGCATGCTGTCCTCGCGCCCGAAGGCTGCGCCCCAGACCCAGCCTTCGGCATGGAAGAAATCGGCCAGGATGGTCAGGCCCAGCTGGGTGCGCCCGTCGCCCAGCGTATCCAGCCGGCCATCGATGTTGAGATCGACGGCCAGCCCGTAGGAATGGGTCGACAGCCGGTTCTGGGTGCCCCGGATGCGCCGCACGCAGAGCGCCCCGGCCGTGTTGATCCGGGCATAGAGATCGGGATCGGTCTGGCGCACGTTCTCGAAGACCCGGCGCAGCGACTCGATGGCCGGTTGCAGCATGCGCACGCGGATCGGCCCGACCTGTTCGGTCACCAGCTTCGAGGCCAGGCTGACATTGGTCATCTCCTCGCAGCTGTCGCTGAGCACCTCGCGCGGACGGCCCAGCCGCGCTTCGAGGTAATCCGGCCCGGCCACCTGCAACCCCCTGTTCACGTTGCGCCGGTCGGCGATCAGCACGACCTGGGCATAGGCGTCGAGGATATCGTTGTCGGCCCCGGTGTCGGGCCGGAACCCGTCGTCGAACCCGTCACCGTCGCCGGGCGGGGTCACCGGGCGTTGCAGCGTGGCAATGGCCGAGGACAGTTCCTGTTCCAGACGTTCCATCCGGGCCTGCACGTCTTCCAGCTGCTGGCGCATGCGCTCCAGCTCGATCCGCGCGCCGGAATCGACGGCCGAGGCGCCAAAGCCGTCGCCCCCGCCCTGGCCGGATTGCAGCAGGTAGGTCGTGCCCACCCAGATGACCGGCGCCAGGATCAGCGCCACGGCAATGATGATCGCCGGTACAAGTCGCATGATCGCCCGGTCCCGTCCCTGTCTCGATGCCCTCGTGCCGCCGGTGGCCCGCCGGCGGGCCCCGTGTCGCCCGGCCTCGCCCGGCCGCCCGCAGCGCGTCGAGTTAAGCAGCTTTGCCGGGGCTTTGCCAATTCCCTTTTGCCGCGCCCGGTCCGGACATCGGCCCGCGCCCCGACCCGCACATCGCGTGGCCTGGGCAACCGCCAGACCCGCACCCGGGGCGGTGCTGACCGGACCTTTTCCCCCACCCCGACGCGATCCCTGGCCTGCACCTTGCGGAGCTTGGCCCATTCATCGCCGCGATCCCCGGGCCACCCCGCACCCCCATCCACCATCGCGACCATGATCCGCCAGCCCCGCATATGGGCGCGATTTGCGCCATATTGCGCGGGCAACACCCGGCCAAAACCGTTGAGACCGCGCCCGCATTCCGTTACGTTCACTGCCAATAAGACTGCTTTTCATTTCATTTGTTTATAGGAGGGTTCTTCCATGAGCCGCATTATTGCCTGCCTGTCCGTTCCCCTTGTCGCCGGTTTTGCCGCGCTGGCGGCCCCGGCCGTTGCGCAATCGGCCGGGACGGAAATGACCGCCGAAGAGATTTCCGAGGCGTTCCAGAAACAGAAGACACGCGGGCTGGTCATCGTGCCGGCAACCGGCGGGGCCACCGACGATGCCGTCGAAGAGGCCGCCGTGACCGCCGCCGCGGCGGGCGAATACAACGAGGTCGCCCGCGAGGACCAGGTCAACATCCAGATCGCCTTCGATTACGACAGCGCGGCGATCCGGCCCGACCAGAAGGTCAAGCTGGGCCAGCTTTGCGAAGCGATGAAATCGGTCGACGTGGCGGTGTTCCAGATCATCGGCCACACCGACAGCTCGGGCAAGGCGTCCTACAACGAACGGCTGTCCCTGCTGCGGGCCGAAGAGGTCAAGCGCCACCTGATCAACGATTGCGGGATCGAAGACACCCGCCTGAAGGCCATCGGCATGGGGGAAACCGCGCCGTTCAACGCCGACAACCCGCGGGCGGATGAAAACCGCCGGGTCGAATTCCAGGCGCTCGGCTAAGGCCGGGCCCTGCCCCAGGGCGGAACGACGACGCATGACCCAATCCCGGCCCGCCGATGCCTTTCAACCCGGCGACGTGATCAACAACACCTACCGGATCGAAGCATTGCTGGGCCGGGGCGGCACTTCGGATGTCTACAAGGCCCGGAACGTGATTTCCGAACGGCCCATGGCCATCAAGGTGCTCAAGGCCGAATTCTCGACCAATGACGATTACCTGATCCTGCTGCGCCGCGAGGAAGAGATCCGCGAGGTGCGCCACGACGCCGTTGTGCGCTATTCCGAAAACCACCGCATGAGCGACGGGCGGGTCTATCTGCTGATGGATTACGTCGACGGGCCGGGGCTGGATGCACGGATGCGCGACGGGCCGATGTCGGCCGACGACCTGCTGGTGATCTGCCGGCGGGTGGCCCAGGGGCTGGAGGCCGCCCATGCCCGCCACATCGTGCACCGCGATCTCAGCCCCGACAACATCATCCTGCGCGATGGCGACCCGGCCCAGGCCGTGATCATCGATTTCGGCATTGCCAAGGACACCAACCCCGGCGCGCAGACCATCGTGGGCAACGAGTTCGCGGGCAAGTATGCCTATGCCGCGCCCGAGCAATTGCATGGCCGGACCGACGCGCGCACCGATCTCTATTCGCTGGGCGCGCTGCTCCTGGCCAATTTCCGGGGCGCGCCGCCCCGGCTGGGCAACAACCCGATGGAGATCATCCAGTCCAAGACCCGGCCGCTGGATACGTCGGGCGTGCCCGAACCGCTGAAAAGCCTGATCGACCGGATGACCGCGCCCGAACCCGATCACCGCTTTGCCTCGGCCCGCGCGGTGCTGGATTTCCTCGATGCGCCCGAGGATGCGCTGCTGGACGAGGCCACGATCATTCCCACCGGCGCGCCTTCGGCGCTGGTCGCCCCGCCAGTGGCCGAACCCGAGATCGCCCTGGCCGAGCCGGCCCCGGCCATGGGCCAGCCGGTCTCTGCGACCGGCATGTCGACCACCACATCGCCCGGCACCTCGACGCCCCCCGCTACCGGTGGGCCCGGCGCATCGCCCCCCGCGCCGGGTGCACAGGCCGCACCAGCGCCCGCCCCGGCGCGGCGTGGGCGGGGCGGGCTGATGGCCGCCGGGGCGCTGGTTGTCGTGTCGGCCGCCGCCGCGGGGGCCTATGTGACGGGCGCGCTGGACGGGCTGCTTGGCCCGGCCTTCCCGCCGGCCAATCCCTATACGCTGGTCCTGACCCACCCGGCCGAAGGCGCGCCCACGGCCATCGGCCACGTGCCCGGCGAAGAGATGCGCGACCAGCTGGCCGAGGGTTTTACCGCCCAGGGCGGCAGCGCCGACCTGACCCTGTCCTCGGGCGACATCCCGGCCAGCTGGGACAGCGATATCCTCGCCGCGATGGACCTTCTGGCGCCGCTCGACAGCTGGCAGTTGGCCGCTGACGGGGCGCATGTGTCGATCACCGGCGACACCGCCGATCCCGAGGTCGAAGGCCGGGTCGAGGCGGCCTTTGCCGAGGGCCTGCCCGGGGCGCTGGATGGCACCGTCGACATTGCCCTGCGCGACATCTTCCTCGATCCCGCCGCCGTGCGCGAGATCCTGCGCGACATGGCCGATTGCGGACCGCTGAGCCTGTCGGGCGCCGGGCCGGCCGGGTTCGGCCCCGATGACGGGCTGACCGTGCAGGGCCGCGTGGCCGAAACAGCCACCCGCGTCGGGCTGTTCGACGCCCTGCGCGCCGTGGCCGGCGACCGGCCCGTCGTGCTCGATCTCGACGTGCGCAACCACACGCTGTGCCTGCTCGACGATCACCTGCCCGATGCCCCGCCCGGCGGCGTGGGCTTCGACTATACGATCGGCGAGACCGGCGCGCCCAACCCGTCCGACAATTTCCTGGTCGGCGAGAACCCGGTGATCGACGTTGTCATCCCCGCCGACATGACCGACGGCTTCCTGTCGGTCTCGGTCATGGATGTCTCGGGCAAGGTCTATCACCTGCTGCCCAACCTCATGCTCGAAGACAACGACGTGGCCAGCCTGCGCGCCGGCCGCGACGGGCCGGTGCCCGTGCGCGTGGCCTTTCCCGTGGATCCCGACCGCCAGGAACAGCGGCTGGTCTTCACCGTCCAGGACAATTCGCTTGGCAAGTCCGAGGTCGTGGCCATCCATTCCACCGAACCGCTGTTCGACGGGCTGCGCCCGATGGAGGAATCGGCCGAAGGATATGCCGAGGCCCTGCAGCGCCATGCCGAGACGAACCAGGCCCTGATCCAGTCGATGGACCGCCGCCTGCTGGTCACGCAGGCGCCGTGAACGGGCCGTGTCGATCCATGTCGATCTCTGGCTGTGGCACCTCGACCGGGGCCCCGAGGCGGTTCACGAACTGACCTGGCCGCTGTCGGATGCCGAGCGCCTGCGCGCGCAGAGCTTCATCAAGCCCACCGACCGCACCCGCTTTGCCGTCGGCCGCGGGCGGATGCGCCAGATCCTGGCCGGCTATACCGGCCAGGCCCCCGGCCTGCTGCAATTCCGCGAACGCGGCCGGGGCAAGCCGGTCTTGCGCGACGGGCCGGCCTTCAACCTCAGCCATGCCGGCGGCTGGGCCGCGCTGGTCGTGGCGCCCGACAACGAAACGCTGGAGATCGGCGTCGACATCGAGGCCATGCGCCCGATCAACCCGGCCGTGGCGGTCAAGGCCTTCTCGCCGCTGGAACAGGCCGAGATGCGCCGCCTGCTGCCCCAGGGTTGGATGCGCGGGTTCTTCAACGGCTGGACCCGCAAGGAAGCCGTGATCAAGGCCACCGGCGCGGGGCTGAGCGTCGATCTGCACAGTTTCGATGTCTCGCTGCTGCCCGACCTGCCCGCCCGGGTGATCCACAGCCGCGGCCCCCTGCCCCCGGCGCCCGACTGGGCGCTGGTCAATCTCGACACCGGCCCGGGGTTCTGCGGTGCCGTGGCCGCCGTGACCCATGGCGCCCCGCTGGGGCCGATCTCGATCCGCGAAGGCCGTCTTCCGCTGCTCGGCACGCCGCTGAACCAGGCCCACCCCGTTGTGACTTGACAGCCTCTCCACAGCCGCTAGTTGTGACGGCGCGTTACTTTACCAAAACAATAAGGAAAGAACGCACAACGGAAGGAAGGCCCGGCACCCAGGCCGGGTCACGTAACGGGAGAGACCCATGCCGACATCCCCCCTCAAGGCGGCCACCGCCGCGATTGCGCTTGCCGTGACGGCCGCTCCGGCCGCGCTATGGGCCGAAGGTGAAGTAAACCTCTATTCCTCGCGCCATTACGACACCGACGAGGCGCTGTATTCCGATTTCGAAGAGGCCACGGGCATCCGCGTGAACCGCATCGAAGGCAATGCCGACGAGCTGATCGCGCGCATGGAAGCCGAGGGCCAGAACTCGCCGGCCGACGTGCTGATCACCGTCGACACCTCGCGGCTGACCCGCGCCAAGGAAGCCGGCGTGCTGCAGACCATCGACAGCGACGTGCTGGAACGCCGCATCCCGGGCTACCTGCAGGATGACGAGAACCAGTGGTTCGGCTTCTCGCAGCGCGCGCGGATCATCTTCTACGACAAGAACGACGTGCCCCACCCGCCGGCCACCTATGCCGACCTGGCGAACCCCGAGTACAAGGGCATGATCTGCATCCGGTCCTCGACCAATGTCTACATGCAGACCCTGCTGGCCTCGGTCATCGCCCACGAGGGCGAAGAAGCGGCCAAGGCCTGGGCCGAGGGCGTGCTGGCCAATTTCGCCCGCGATCCCCAGGGCGGTGACACCGACCAGCTGCGGGGCATCGTGTCGGGCGAATGCGACATCGTGCTGTCGAACACCTATTACTTCGGCCGGGCCATCCGCACCGACGTGAAGGGCGTGACCGAAGCCATGGACCAGATCGGCTGGGTCTTCCCCGACCAGGCCGGCAATGGCGCACACATGAACCTGTCGGGCGCCGGCGTTGCCGCCAATGCCCCGAACCGCGAGAACGCCATCCTGTTCCTGGAATACCTGGCCTCCGACCAGGCCCAGAAGTACTTCTCGGCCGGCAACGACGAATACCCGGCCGTGCCGGGCGTGGGCCTCAGCCCGTCGGTCGCCGCGCTTGGCTTCTTCAAGCCCGATGATGTCGATCTGTCCGACGTGGCCGGCCACCTGCCCGCCGCCCTGCGGATCTACAACGAGATCGGCTGGAAGTGATCCTGCCCCGGCCCGGGTCCCGCACCCGGGCCGGAACGGGCGTGCGGCCTGCCCGGCCGCGCGCCCCCGCGCCGCCCGTCCGGCGCTCTGTCATTCCGACCGGCCCCTTCGGGGAGCGGCTTGGCCCTGAGACATTCTGATGGCCACGCGCATCGGCCTGTGTCGCCTGCCGGATGTCGCGCGCCGCCCCACATGCCGGATCATGCATACCGGTCCTTCGGGTGCTCGGTGGCCCCCTTGCCCCATCCAAACACCGCCACCGGCCAGCCCACGGTCGACGTAAGATACGCCCCCATCACGCGAATTTCCCGGCCAAACAATATCCGACGCAAACAATCGGGATTGACTTACCCGACTAGTTAACTCAACATTCCGGCACAATTCGCAGCCCTTCGCCAAGGCCCGCGCAACGGGGTCCCTGGCCGGGCCGCTTGCCATGACAAGGGACAGCCACCCATGAACTTCAAGACCCTCGCCATCCTGGGCACCACCGCGCTGACCGCCGTGCCGGCCTTTGCACAGACCTCCAAGAGCGATGTGCTGACGACCTATGCCGACATCGCCCATGCCGGCTACGAGGACAGCCTGATCACGGCCAAGGCCCTGCAGGCCGCCGTTGACGCGCTGATCGCCGAGCCGTCGGCCGAAACCCTGCAGGCCGCGAAACAGGCCTGGCTCGAAGCCCGCGTGCCCTACCAGCAGACCGAGGTCTACCGCTTCGGCAATGCCATCGTCGACGATTGGGAAGGCAAGGTGAACGCCTGGCCGCTCGACGAAGGCCTGATCGATTACGTCGATGCGACCTATGGCGGGGCGACCGAAGAGAACGAATATGCCGTGCTCAACGTCATCGCCAACCCGACCTTCACCCTGTCGGGCGAAGAGATCGATGCCACCGAGATCACGCCCGAACTGCTCGAAGGCGCGCTGCACGAGGCCGACGAGGTCGAATCGAACGTGGCCACGGGCTATCACGCCGTGGAATTCCTGCTCTGGGGCCAGGACCTGAACGGCACCGAATATGGCGCGGGCAACCGGCCCTGGACCGATTATGCCACGGGTGACGCCTGCACCGGCGGCAATTGCGACCGCCGTGGCGCCTATCTCAAGGCCGCGACCGACCTGCTGGTCTCGGACCTGGAATGGATCACCGGCCAATGGGCCGAAGGCGGCGAGGCCCGGGCCACCGTGCTGGCCGACGAAGACGCCGGGATCTCGGCCATGCTGACGGGCATGGGCTCGCTGTCCTACGGCGAACAGGCCGGCGAACGGATGAAGCTGGGCGTCATGCTGAACGATCCCGAGGAAGAGCATGATTGCTTCTCGGACAACACCTACAACAGCCATTTCTACGATGCCCTGGGCGTGCGGAATGTCTACCTGGGCGCTTATACCCGGGTCGATGGCACCGTGGTGACCGGCGCGTCGCTGTCGTCGCTGGTGGCCGAGGCCGATGCCGGCGTCGATGCCGAGCTGAAGGCCAAGCTGGACGCGACGATGATGGAAATGTCGGAAATGAAGACCGCGGCCGAGGCCGGGTTCTCCTATGACATGATGCTGGAACGGGGCAACGACAAGGGCGAAGCCCTGATCATGGGCGCGGTCAACGCGCTGGTCGACCAGACCGCCTCGATCGAACGGGCCGTGGCCGCGCTGGGGGTCGACCAGATCGATTTCGAAGGCTCCGACAGCCTCGACAACCCCGACGCCGTGTTCCAGTAACACCGGCCCGACGGTCCCGTCAGGGGGCCGGGCGGCCCGGGTCGCCCGCCCCGACACGAGGTGCGCAAGATGAGCAAACCGGCCAGCCCCTGCATCGGCGTGTGCAAGTTCAAGCGCGCGGGCCATTGCATCGGCTGTTCGATGACCAAGGACCAGAAGTCCCTGTTCAAGACGCTCAAGAAGGACAAGCACCGCCGCGCCTTCGTGGCCCTGCTGATCGACCAGCAGCTGCGGATGGGGCGTTACCTGCACTGGGCGCCGGCCTACCTGCGGCGCTGTGCGAAGAAGAAGACCAGGCCGCTGATCAGCCCCGACCGGCTGCGCGGCGCCAACCCGTAGGATGGGTGCACGCACCCATCCTACCGCTGGACGCAAGGGCCACGAGGGTCCGAAACGAAATGCGGCGCCCGAGACACTCGGACGCCGCACCGGAAACGAAGTACCTGGGGACGTTGCGGGGTGACCTGACTGCGTGGCTGGGCCTGCCTGGCTGCGGGACGGTGTAGGGACCGTCGTCCGTGGCTGGGTGGATCCTGGCTGCGTGGTTGGGAAACCTGGCTGCGTTCCTGGGGACCTTCCGACCGGGGCCGCGAACGGCCCCGGAAGATCTGTCTAGCACGGGTGCGGCGATCTGGCGACCGTCCCGGTGGCTGGCCCGCCGCTTGCCCGTCGCGGGCCATGTTCACGGCCCGGCATCTGTGTCGGCAATGCCCTGGGCACCCCCCTGACATCACCCCGGCGACCGCCCCTTTCCCGCCCGGCCCGAAAACCGGCCGGCATGGATCAGCAGGGCCGCCCGCCCGTCCGGCTCAGCCCAGGTGGGCGCGCAGGAACCAGGCGAATTTCTCGTGTTTCTGACCGCGTGCGATGCACAGGTCCTCGGTCAGCGCGTCGCCATGCCCGGCGGCCAGTTCACCGGCGCCGGCCACGGTGGCGGCCAGGGTTTCCTGGGCGGCCAGCATGGTTTCGATCATCTCGCGCGCTGTGGCCGTGCCTTCATGCTCGGCCACTTTCGACCGTTTCAGCATGCCGGCCAGCGTGCCTTCGGCGAACCCGCCCAGGATCTTCACGCGCTCGGCCAGCTCGTCCTGGGCCGCGAAATGGTCTTCGTAGATTTCTTCGAACAGGTGGTGCAGCGGGGCAAAACCCATGCCCGTGACGTTCCAGTGAAAGTTCTGGGCCAGCATGGTGGTCACGGCGGTTTCGGCAACCGACTGGTTCAGGGCCTCGACGATCTGGGCTTTGGCATCGGTCGACAGGGCTGCGGCGGTCTGGGTCATTTCCTGATCCTCGTATTGGGGGAAGCGGTGGACTGGCTGCGCATCGGCTCGTCCGTTGACCCCTACATAACAACGCCGCAGGATTTGCCAAGACCTTTTTAGAATAATTCTAATCCTAAGAAATTTCGTCGGAATTCCGGGCCTTTACCGAGCGCATTAGTCAACATTAACCACACCCGGACCGACGGAAACACTCAGGCATCCGCCTGCACGACCCGCCTAGCAACCGCAGGCTGAGGCCGCCCCTCCGGGCACCCGCAATCCAGCTTGTCACGATGATTTGAGCATGGGGCCCGCGCCCCGTTTCACGCCCGCCGCGGCAGGCCTTGGCGGCCGGTCAGACGGCCAGCCGGTCGCGGGCGTTGCGCAGCAGAAAGCCCAGGTTGCGGCAGGCCGCGGGATGGACCCGCGAGCGCAAGAGGAACAGCAGGCTGGCATCGTCGCCCCCGTCCATCGCCACAACGATCCGCAGGATCCAGGCCTCGTCAAAGGAAATCTCGGCCACGCCAGGGCGGTAGAAAACCGCAGGCTTTCCAATGGCTTGCGACATGCCCTTCACAAGGACCTCGGCATGGGCCGTATCGGCCACGTGGCGGTCCGACGACAGCACGGCACAGGCTTCGAACAGGTCGACACGCGCCGCCGCCCGGCAGCCCAAGGCCACCCAGCGCAGCCGGTCGAGAAAGCCGCGCAGCGCCGGCCCCGGCTCGGCCATGGGCGGACAGGCCGCATCTTCCCAGCCCAGATCGTCCCTTACTATGCGAAGTGGCACCATGCCGCAGCCTCGTTGACCCGTGATCCCGCGGAAAGGTCTCGCCTTTCCCTTTCCCGACCATAAAGATAAGAAATCCGTGCCAAAAGCAATGATAAGCTGTCAGCCCGTGAAATACCTGCCCTTTACCGCCATCGCCGTTGCCCTTGCCGGGCCGCTTCTCTCCGGCCCGCTGGCCGCGCAGGGGCATGCCCTGGACGATCCGCATGTCGTCATCGTGCCGCGCACGGAGGCCGAACAGGCCCGCATCGATGCCGTGACCCGCCCGACCGGCGATTTCACCACCCCCGAGACCTATGAGACCAAGCAGGGCGGCGCGGCCTCGGTCCGCCGGCGCGATACCTCCGAGGCCTTCAGCCAGCCTTCGGCCAACATGTCCTTTGAACGCGAGCTGGATTTCCGCGTCGGCAACGGGCTCTTCAAGAAGCTCTGGGTCTCGGCGCCGTCGTCGACGCTGGCCTCCGACGGGCTGGGCCCGCTCTACAATGCCCGGTCCTGCCAGCGCTGCCACCTCAAGGACGGGCGCGGCCACCCGCCCGAAAGCCCCGACGATTCGGCCGTGTCGATGCTGGTGCGCCTGTCGGTGCCCCATGACGGGCTGGCCCCGGTGCCGGCGATCGAAGGCTACCTGGCCGACATGCCCGACCCGGTCTATGGCGGCCAGCTGCAGGATTTCGGCATTGCCGGCCATGCCGCCGAGGCCCGGGTACAGATCACCTATGACGAAGAGCCGATTACCCTCGCCGGGGGCGAGACGATCAGCCTGCGCCGCCCGACGCTGACCCTGGCCGATCCGGGCTATGGCCCGATGCGCGACGACCTGATGGCCAGCGCGCGGATCGCCCCGCAGATGATCGGGCTGGGCCTGCTGGATGCCATTCCGGCGGCCGATATCCTGGCCCTGGCCGATCCCGACGATGCCGATGGCGACGGCATTTCCGGCCGGCCCAACATCGTCTGGTCGCTTGACCATGACCGGCCGATGCTTGGCCGGTTCGGGCTGAAGGCCGGCCAGCCTTCGATCCGCGAGCAATCGGCCGCGGCGTTTTCGGGCGACATCGGCATATCCACCAGCCTGCTGCCCTTTGGCGCCGGCGATTGCACCGCCGCCCAGACCGCCTGCATGGGCGCGCCCGATGGCAATGACGCCGATACCGGCGGGGTCGAGATCGGCGAGGACGGGCTGGAGCTGGTGTCGTTCTATTCGCGCAACCTCGGCGTGCCCGAACGCGGGGCGGTGGACGATCCGCAGGTGCTGCGCGGCAAGCAGGTGTTCTATGACACCGGCTGCATCGCCTGCCACACGCCCAAGTTCGTGACCCACCGGCTGGAAAACCAGCCCGAGCAGAGCTTTCAGCTGATCTGGCCCTATTCCGACATGTTGCTGCATGACATGGGCCCCGGTCTGGCCGACAACCGGCCCGAGGCCCGGGCCACCGGCCGGGAATGGCGCACGCCGCCGCTCTGGGGCATCGGGCTGACCGAAACCGTGTCGGGCCACAGCTATTTCCTGCATGACGGGCGGGCGCGGTCGCTTATGGAGGCGATCCTGTGGCATGGCGGCGAGGCCGAGCCGCAGAAACAGGCCGTGATCGGCATGGCCAAGCCCGACCGTGACGCCCTCGTCCGTTTCCTGGAGAGCCTCTGAATGAAGATCCCCCGCCTGATGGCAACCCTCACCGCCCCGTTCCTGCCGCTGGCCCTGGTGGCCGGGCCGGCGCTGGCCGGGCTGGAAGAGCTGACCGCCGGCCATATCCTGCCCGGCCATCATGCCTTTGCCGAAGACACCGCCGCGCTGGCCGAAACCGCCGCCGCCGATTGCCTGGGCGACGAGACCCGGGCGGCCTACCAGCAGGCCTTTGACGCCTGGATGGGTATCAGCCATATCCAGTTCGGGCCGATCGAACAGCTGAACCTGGGCCTGGCCGTGGCCTATTGGCCCGATCCCAAGAACCGCACGGGCAAGGCCCTGCTCGGGCTGATCGCCGATGAAGACCCGGTGGCCTATGACCGGGCGGCCTATCGCGAGGTGTCGATCGCGGCGCAGGGGCTCTTTGCCCTGGAACGGCTGCTGTACGATCCGGCCTTTACCGCTGATGCCTATACCTGCGCGCTGACCACGGCGATTGCCGGCGGGCTGGCCGACACGGCACTGATGCTGGACGAGGCCTGGCAGGGCTATGCCGAGATCCTGACCCGGCCGGGGCCGGAGAACCCGGTCTATCCCAGCCAGGCCGATGCCGCGCGCAAGGCCTATACGGCGCTGCTGGGCGGGCTGGAATTCACCCGTGACCAGCGGTTGGGCCGGCCCCTGGGCAGCTTTGACCGGCCGCGCCCGAACCGGGCCGAGGCCCGGCTGGCCGGGCGCAGCCAGCGCAATGTCGAATTGTCGCTGGCCGCCCTGCAGGAGATGGCGCGCACCCTGGCCGACGATCCCACCCCGCGCACCGAGGTGGCCTTTGCCGCCGCCCGGAGGCGCGCGGCCGAGCTGGACGACCCGGTCTTTGCCGGGGTGGCCGATCCGATGGAGCGCTTCCGGGTGGAATCGCTGGTCCAGGAGATCCGCGACATCCAGACCGAGCTGGGCACCGAGATCGGCAGCGCGCTGGGGGTGTCGGCCGGGTTCAACGCTTTGGACGGAGACTGACCATGCCTGATCGCCGCACGTTTCTGGGCTCGCTGATTGCGGCCACCTCGCTGGCCACGACCGGCTGGGCGGCGGCCGGCGGGCCGTCCTACCTGGCCGCGGCCCGCACCCCGGCGGGCGATTTCGCCCTGGTCGGGCTGGACACCGAGGGCCAGATCGCCTTTGACATCCCCCTGCCCGCGCGCGGCCATGCCGCCGCCGCCCATCCCCACGTGGCCGAGGCCGTGGCCATCGCCCGGCGGCCGGGCACCTATGGCATCGTGCTGGATTGCCGCACGGGTGACGTGCTGAGCCGGATCGAGGCGCCAGAGGGCCGGCATTTCTATGGCCATGGCGCCTTTTCCCGCGATGGCACGCGGCTTTACACGCCCGAGAATGTCTATGCCACCGGCGAGGGCCGGATCGGCATCTGGGACCGCGACGCCGGCTATGCGCGCATCGGCGAGGTGGCCTCGGGCGGGATCGGCCCGCACGAGATCCTGCGCATCCCCGGCACGACCCGGCTGGCCGTGGCCAATGGCGGCATCCGCACCCATCCCGACAGCGGGCGCGACAAGCTGAACCTGGAGGACATGGCCCCGAACCTGACGATCCTGTCCGAGGCCGGCGAGATCCTGGAACAGGCCGCGCTGGACCCGGCGCTGCACCGGAATTCCCTGCGCCACATCTCGGCGGCCGGTGACGGGCGGGTGGCATGTGCCTTTCAGTGGCAGGGCGACCTGTTCGACCCGGCGCCGCTGCTGGCGGTGTTCCACCCGGGGCGCGGGCTGGACCTGCTGGCGGTGCCCGAGGGGCGGTTGATGGCGATGGACGGCTATGCCGGGTCGGTGGCGTTCTTTGACGGCGACCGGCGCATTGCCGTGACCTCGCCCCGGGGCAGCGTGCTGCAGGTCTTTGACGCCGAGACCGGGTTCGAGAGCCAGATCCCGCAGGACGATGTCTGTGGCGTGGCCCCCGGGGCGCTGGGGGCGCTGGCCACCGACGGGCTGGGCCGGGTCAGCCGGATCGGCCGGACGGGCATGGTGGCGCTGGCCCGCCATCCGCTGGCATTCGACAATCACCTTGTCGCCCTGCCGCGCTGAAGGCGGCGGACCAACAGGGTACTTGGACCAAGAAGAAGCAGGGGACCTGCGCCCCACCCCGGCGCCGGTCTCAGAACATCGCGCGCAGGGCGGCTTCGACACGGTCGGGATCCAGCCGGTCACGGCGCGACAGCGGCGAGGGCCGGTCGCGCACCAGCCGGGCCGGGCTGCCGTCGATCTCCAGGATGCGGTCGCAGAGCGACAGGGCCTCGCGCCGGTCATGGGTGGTCAGCAGGGCGGCGGCGCCGGTCTGGTCGAGGCTGTCGCGCAGCAGGGCGCGCATCTGGTCCGCGGCCCGGGGATCGAGCGAGACCAGCGGTTCGTCGAGCAGGATCAGGCCCGGATCGACGGCCAGCGCGCGGCAGAGCGCGGCACGGCGCTGCATGCCCAGCGAGACCTTTTCGGGATAGTGATCGGCGGCCTCGGCCAGCCCGGCCCGGGCCAGCAGGGCGCGGGCGCGGTCCATGCCCCCGGCCCCGGGCACCAGGGCAATGTTGCGGGCCAGCGTGCGCCAGGGCAGCAGGCGCGGGGCCTGGAAGACCATGGCCAGCCGCCCTGCCCCGGGATCGATGCGCCCGTCGTAATCGTCATCCAGCCCGGCAATCAGCGACAGCAGGGTGCTCTTGCCGATACCCGAGGGGCCCAGCAGGCAGGCCCGTTCGCCCGGCGCCAGGCGGAAGGCGATGGGGCCGAGCACCGCCCGGCCGGCAAAGGCCTTGCCCTGCAGGGCGACATCAAGCCCGCTCATCGGCGCCACCGGCGGGTGGCCCGTTCCCAGGGCGCCAGGACCAGCCATTCGATGGCCTGCACGACCAGGATGAATCCCAGCGCATAGGCCAGGATGCCGGCAACGTCGAAGAGCTGGAACTGGGAATGGATTTCAAAGCCCACGCCGTTGGGCCGGCCCAGCAGCTCGACGACCAGCACGATCTTCCAGACCAGGGCCAGCCCGCCCCGGGCGGCGGCGGCGAAGAAGGGCGCCAGCTGGGGCAGCACGACATGGCGCAGCCGGTCGCGGCGCGGCAGGCGATAGACCCGGGCCATTTCGTCCAGGTCGGTCGACAGCGCCCGGGCGCCTTCGCGCAGGGTGGCCGCGACGTTGGGGATCTTGTTGATGGCCACGGCCGTCACGGCGGCGGTTTCGGTCAGGCCGAACCAGACGTAGCAGAGCACGATGGTGACCAGAGCCGGGACGTTGAGGAAGAAGATCACCCAGGACCACAGCAGCCGGTCGGCCCCGGGCGTCATGCCCAGCCAGATCCCCAGCGCCGAGCCCAGCGTCATGGCCAGGGCAAAGGCCGCGGCCACCCGGCCCAGCGTGGCGCCCATGTCGGCCATGTAGCCCAGCCGCCATTCCCGCTCGAAAGCCTGCCAGACCGCGCCCGGCCCGGGCAGCAGATCCGATTGCATCACCATGGCCACCAGGGCCCAGGCCACCAGCAGCAGACCCAGCGAGACCAGCGGCCAGGGCACCGCCCGCCCCGGAACCGTGCCGCCGTGCCCGGGGCGCGCGCCGCCCCGGGGCGCGGGATCAGCCGGCATCCGGCGTGGCAGCCGTGGGATCGTTGAACACGCCCGGATCGAAAGGCCCGGCCTCGGCCCGGAAGCCTTCGCCGCCCAGCTCGGTCAGCAGGTCATAGAGCGCCCGCGCGGCGTCGGTCTCGGCATCGGTCCAGGGCCCGGGGCGACCGGCCTGGAAGGCTTCGCGCAGGGCGATGAACTCGGCGTCATCCTTGACCCGCATCATCGGGCGCAGTGCCTCCCAGGCCGCGTCATCGGCCAGCGCCGCCCGCCCGGCCTCGGCCGCGCGCAACATGCCCGCCACGGTGTCACCGTCGCTGCGCGCGCTGTCCCAGACAAAGCCGATCATCGGCGGGGCCGGGTCGATGCCCAGCTCGACCATGGCCTCCTGCACGCCCACCAGGCGGGGCATGCCGATGGCCTCGAGCTTGGCCGCGAAATGCCAATAGGTCGACACCGCATCCACCGCTCCGCTTTCCAGCTGCTGCGACATCAGCGGCGGCGCGCCGAACAGCACCTTGGCCTCGCGGGTGATGTCGAAACCGCAATCGCGCGTGGCCAGGGCCTGCAGGATCAACCAGCTCTTGTCGGTCTCGCCGCCGACCACACCGACCGACTTGCCCTTGAGATCGCAGATCGTCTCGATCCCCGGCCGGGCCATCAGCGCGCCCAGCGTGTTGGAATAGGGCACGAATTCGATCGGCACGCCCCGGTCGCGCTGATACAGAGCCCAGACCCAGTCATCGACGATCATGTCGACATCGCCCGACCGGAAGGCCACCGAGGTGGCCGCTCCGCCGGCCAGCGGCACGGTGTCCAGGCGAAAGCCGTTGGCCGTGTCGAAACCGTTGGCCGTGATCGTCTCCATCAGCCAGTTGACCGTGCCGAACTTGAGCACGGCGATGCGCAGGACCGGCAGGTCCTGGGCGGCCGCCGGAACGGCCGGCAGCGACAGCGCAAGGGCGGCGCAGGCGGACAGCAGAAAGCGTTTCATTTCAGGATCCTGTTTCTGAGGATATAGCTGACCCCGCGGCGCCAGCTGTCATCGGTATTGCCACGAATGTCGGCCGATCCGCCACCGATCAGCGCACCGCTCTGCGCGTCGCGCAGGTAGAGCGTGAAGGACAGGATCAGGTTCGAGGTCTTCTGGAATTCGCCGGTCATGGCCAGGTCGGCGCCCAGGTCACGGGCAAAGCCGCTGTCGCAGCCGTTGCACTGGGCGAGATTGGCAAAGAGATCGGCCCGCCCGGCGACCGGCGCGGTATCGACAAAGGTGAACCGGCCGCTGTCGGTCATGGCCGCGACGATCTGGTCCTCGGCCGCCCGGCGCCGGGCTTCTTCGGCGGGTGTCACCGCTTCGAGGCTGGTGTTGATCAGCGTGATGCCGAAAAAGGCCACGCTTGCCGGTGACGCCTGCGCGGCACCCGAGGGCACGGTATCCGCGGTATCGCCCGCGGTATTCGTCGTGCCCGCCCGCGCCGCCCGACCCGGTGCCATGGCCACACCGGCCGCTGATGCCAGCCCCGCCAGGGCCAGTCCCACAAGCTTGCGTCTGTGCATGCCGCTCCCCACGGTCCAGGCAGGCCGCCCGGTCGGCCCACCGCGCGCAGCATAGACCGAAACGGGGCTAAGATCCTAGCCCGTCGGGAAAATCCTACTTTGGTCTAAGACCCGCTCTCAGAATGTGAGAGCGCCCGGCCACGGGTTTCGCCCCGGGTTGACGGAACGGCCGGCGCCCGGCTTGATCGATGGTGGGAGTAGATCATGCCACCAGTGGCAGAGGGGGAGTTCATGCGCCGTAGCATCACGCGGGCCGTTCGCGCGGCCTTCGTCTGTACGCTTGCCGGCGGGATCGGCCTGGGCGGGGTCGGGTTCGGCGGAACGGGCATGGCCCGGGCCGAGGCCAATGCCCGCATCGGGCTGGTGCTGGTCCGCGATGACGACGCGCCCATCCCCCTGTCGCGGCTGGAAGATCCGGCCGACGACCAGGCCATCGCCGGGGCCGAGGTGGCCATTGCCGACAATTCCACGACCGGCCGTTTCCTGAACCAGACCTACGAGCTGACGGTCATCCCCACCGCTCCCGACGACGCCGTGGCCGCCGTGGCCGAGGCCCGGGCCCAGGGCATCGATTTCTTCGCCGTGGCCGCCGATGCCCCGCTCCTGGGCGATATCGCCGGGGCCGTGCCCGAGGCGCTGGTCTTCAACATCCGGGCCACCGACGACAGCCTGCGCCTGGCCGAATGCCGGCCCAACCTGTTCCATGTCGCGCCCAGCCGGGCGATGAAGGCCGATGCCCTGGCGCAGTACCTTGTCTGGAAAAAATGGACCCGCTGGTTCCTGATCCATGGCTCGCACCCCGAAGACATCGCCATGGCCGAGGCCTATCGCCGGGCCGCGCGCAAGTTCGGTGCCGACATCACCGAAGAGCGGGTCTTCGAGGACACCGGCGGCGCGCGCAGCAGCGACAGCGGGCACGTGCTGGTGCAACGCCAGATCCCGGTCTTCACCCAGAATGCCAAGCGCCACGACGTGGTCATCGCGGCGGACGAGAACGAGGTCTTTGGCCTTTACCTGCCCTATCGCACCTGGGATGCCCGGCCGGTCGCCGGCGATGCCGGGCTGCGCGCCCGCGACTGGCACGCCGGGTCCGAGGCCTGGGGCGGTGCCCAGTTGCAGACCCGGTTCGAGAAACATGCCAACCGCCACATGACCGGCCCCGATTACCTGGCCTGGCTGGCCCTGCGCGTCATCGGCGAGGCCGTCACCCGCACCGACAGCGCCGCGCCCGACACCATCCGGGCCTACCTGCGCTCGGACGATTTCGAGATCCCCGGCTTCAAGGGCCTGCCCCTGTCGTTCCGGCCGTGGAACCAGCAATTGCGCCAGGGGATCATGCTGGCCGACGGGCCGTTGGTCGTCTCGGTCTCGCCGCAGGACGAATTCCTGCACCAGCGCACGCAGCTTGACACGCTGGGCTACGACGAACCCGAAACGGAGTGTTCCCTTGCCGATTAAGTATCTCCTGCCCGCGCTTTTCGCCGCCGGCCCCGCCCTGGCCAACATTGCCTACGTGTCCAACGAACGGGGCAATTCGGTCACCCTGATCGACACCGACACGCTCGAAGTGCTGCGCACGATCGACACCGGCCAGCGCCCCCGGGGCATCACCATTTCGCCCTCGGGCCACGAGCTGTACCTCTGCGCCTCCGATGACGACACGGTCGAGGTCTACGACCCCAAGACGATGGAGCTGCTGCACACCCTGCCCTCCGGGCCGGACCCGGAATTGTTCGTGCTGCATCCCTCGGGCAATCCGCTTTACATCGCCAACGAGGACGACAACATCGTCACCGTGGTCGATGTCGAAAAGCACAGCGTGCTGGCCGAGATCCCGGTGGGTGTCGAACCCGAGGGCATGGGCGTGTCGCCCGACGGCAAATACGTGGTCAACACGTCGGAAACGACCAACATGGCCCATTTCATCAACACCGAGACCTACGAGCTGGACATCAACACGCTGGTCGACAGCCGGCCGCGCTTTGCCCAGTTCACCGATGACGGGGCCAAGCTGTATGTCTCGGCCGAGATCGGCGGCACGGTCAGCGTGATCGACCCGGCCAGCGGCGACATCACCAAGAAGATCGGTTTCGAAGTGCCGGGCATCGTGCCCGAGGCGCTGCAGCCGGTCGGCGTGCGGGTGACCGGCGATGGCAAGACGGTCTTCGTGGCGCTTGGCCCGGCCAACCGGGTGGCGGTGATCGACGGCGAGACCGACGAGGTGGTCGATTACCTGCTGGTCGGCCAGCGGGTCTGGCAGCTGGGGTTCACGCCCGACGAGAAATACCTGTTCACGACCAATGGCAATTCCAACGACGTGTCGGTCATCGACGTTGCCGCGCGCAAGGTGATCAAGTCGATCCCCGTGGGCGAACAGCCCTGGGGCGTGGTTGTCTCGCCCGATTGACGGGCGGAAACGGGTCCTGGCCAGACCGACGGGCAGAGTTGGAACAATGCCCTGATGCCGGGCGGGGCCGGATCAACGCCCGGATGACGAACCGAGCTGGATCGCCCGGCTGACAGGCGGAACCGGGTCACCGCCATACGGACAGCCCGGGCCGGACCATCGCCGGACCAACGACCGCCCGACGCCGTACCGCCCCGGCACAGGGCATTGAGACATGGCCCCCAAGCCGGGCCACAAGGATGACCCCACACCTGGCCCCGCCCCGGGGCTGCACCGAAACTCCAGGGAGGAGAGAATGAAACACCTGATTGCCGCCGCGGCCCTTGCCCTTGTGGCCGGCCCGCTTGCCGCCGCCCCGCTGTGCGACAACCTGGGCTTTGCCGGCCTGTTGGCCAAGTGCAACCGCGAGGAACTGCCCCGCGTGACGCTCTCGGCCGGCCAGCCGCTGTCCGAAGGTCCCATGGCCCTGAAATCCGGGGTCTATTACACGATGTACATCGAAGCCGACGGCAGCCAGGAGCTGGCCCTTGTCGGCCCCGAGTTCTTCCGCGCGATCTGGATCAACGAGGTTGTCATCAACGATCTCGAAATCCGGCCGATGGCGCTGGACAGTTTCGAATTCGATGATGAAGGTACCATCAGGTTCACCTTCATTGCCATCAAGCCCGGCCGCTACGAGCTCAAGATCCCGGGCTCGACCGGCGACAGTCAACGTGTGGAGATTTCGATCCAATGACCCGTAAACCTGCCTCTGCCCTGGCCCTGGCCGCCGCCCTTGGCGCGGTTCTGGCCCTGCCTGCCCCCGTCCTGGCCGACGAGATGCCCAGCGAAGCCGAGATGGAAGCCATCCTCGACGTGCTCGACAACCTGGAATGCGAAATGGATCCCGACGACATCGAGATCGAGGACGAAGGCTACGAGCTGGACGATGTCTTCTGCGCCGATGGCCAGTACGACATCGAGCTGAACAAGCAGTTCGAGGTCGTCGAGAAGCGCAAGGAATAACCTTGGCCGCGTCCGACCTGTCACCCGATGCGCAGGCGCCCGCCCTTTCGGTTGCGGGCGTCAGCCATTCCTACGGCCCGCGCACGGCGCTGGACGACGTGTCGCTCGACGTGCCGCGCGGGCGCTTTGTTGCCCTGCTGGGCGTGAATGGCGCGGGCAAGTCGACGCTGTTCAACCTGGTCACCCGGCTGTTCACCACCCGCCGGGGCCGGATCTCGATCTGCGGCCATCCGGTCGACAGCGCGCCCCGCGCGGCGCTGGCCGCGACCGGCGTGGTGTTCCAGACCCGGGCGCTGGATGTCTCGCTGAGCGTGGCCCAGAACTTTCGCTACCAGGGCGCCCTGCATGGCCTGCCCTGGGCACGGGTCGAGCCGCGCATGATGGCCCTGCTCGATCGCATCCACATGGCGGACCGGGCCGGCGACAAGGTCGGCCGGCTGTCGGGCGGCCAGCTGCGCCGGGTGGAAATCGCCCGCGCCCTGCTGCACGGGCCCCGGCTGCTGCTGTGCGACGAGGCCACTGTCGGGCTGGATGTCCAGTCGCGGGCCGATATCGTGGCCGATGTGCACCGGCTGGCCGCCGAGGATGGTACCGGCGTGCTCTGGACGACCCACCTGATCGACGAGATCTGGCCCGACGACCCTGTGGTCGTGCTGCATCGCGGCCGGGTGCTGGCCCGCGACACCGCCCGGGCGCTGGCCGGGGACGGCACGCTGCAACAGGCCTTCCTGGCCATGACCGGCCCCGATGCCGCCACGCCCGCCCCGCCTGACACGGCCGAGATACCCGCGTGACCGGCTGGTGGATCTGCCTGCGCGGGATTTTCTGGCGCGAGATGCTGCGCTTTGTCCAGCAGCGCGAACGGTTCTTCGCCGCGCTGGTGCGCCCGCTGGTCTGGCTATTCATCTTTGCCGCGGGCTTTCGCGCCGTGCTGGGCCTGTCGATCACGCCGCCCTACGTGACCTACGTGCATTACGAGGTCTATGTCGTGCCCGGGCTCTGCGGCATGATCCAGCTGTTCAACGGCATGCAATCCTCGCTGTCGATGGTCTATGACCGCGAGACCGGGGCCATGCGCACCCTGCTGGTCAGCCCCTACCCGCGCGGCTTCCTGCTGTCGGCCAAGCTGCTGGCCTCGGTCATGGTGTCGCTGCTGCAGGTCTATGCCTTCCTGCTGATCGCCCGGATCTGGGGGGTGGATCCGCCCTGGGCCGGCTACCTGGCCGCGGCCCCGGCGCTGGTCCTGTCGGGCATCGTGCTGGGGGCGATCGGGCTGTTCATCTCGTCGGCGGTGAAACAGCTGGAGAATTTCGCCGGGGTGATGAATTTCGTGATCTTCCCGATGTTCTTCGCCTCGTCGGCGCTCTACCCGCTCTGGCGGGTGCGCGAAGGCTCGGTGCTGCTGTGGCAGATCGGCCAGCTCAATCCGTTTACCCATTGCGTGGAACTGATCCGCTTTGCGCTCTATCTTCAGATCAACTGGCTGGCCCTGGCCGTGGTGGTGGCCACCGGCGCCCTGTTCCTGGGCGCGGCGCTCTGGGCCTACAACCCGTCGCGCGGGCTGATGAGCAAGCGGCGATGACAGGACCGGGCGCCGGTGCGCCCGAGGGAGGACAAGACAGATGACATCCAGACATGCGATCCCCGGCCTTGCGGCCCGCCGCCCGACACTCACCCTTGTGCCGCGGCTGGTTCTGGGGCTGTTTCTGGGCCTGGGCCTGGCCCCTGCCGGCCCGGCCCGGGCCTTCGGCGACGAAAACTGGCCCTGCGTGCAGCGCAAGGTCGAACACATGTCCTGGGGCCAGATGTGGACCGGCCCGGCCCTGCCCGAAACGGCGGCCTGGCGCCAGGATGCCCAGCTGGCCGAGCTGGTGCCCCTGCTGACCGCCCGGGGCGTGTCGCTGGACCGGATCGCGCCGCTGCTGGCCGGGCTGGAGGCCACCGAGACCGAAACCCGTGACGAACGCCTGACCCGGCTGTTTGCCGGGGCGTTCCAGGAGATCGACACCGAGCGATATCGCATCATCGGCGGGATCAGCCGCTTTGCCGAGAAACACCGCGGCCTGTCGGAACAGATCGACACCAAGCGCGAAGAGGCCGCCCGCCTGCTGGCCGTGGCCGAGGATACCGATGCCAATGACGCCTGGGATGCCTACGAGGCCCTGGAAGACGAGATCTACTGGGACACGCGGATCTACCAGGACCGCCAGCGGTCGATCACCTATGTCTGCGAAAGCCCCGTCCTGCTGGAAAAACGCGCCTTCGCCGTCGCCCGCCTGATCCTGGCAGAGATGGGTCAATGACCCATCCCACGATTGGCGCCCTTGCCGGAGATCACCGAAGGTAGACAGGCGTTCGGCCGGATATTTGGAAAGAGAAAGAAGCAGGAGCGCGGCGCTTGCAGCTTCTTTCTCTTCTTAAATATCCGGCCGGACTTCAGCCAGCTGGTGCAACATTTCAGAAAAGGGCCCCCAAACGGGCCACGGGGATCAGGGCGCCCAGGGCTGGATCTTGTCCAGGGGCAGGTCCTCGAAGCTCCAGCCGTCGAGCCCGTCGGGATACCAGATGACCCGGGCATAGCCCAGTTCCGTCATCGCCCGCTTGGCCGCGTTCCAGGACATCCAGCAATTGATCTGGCAGAAGAACACCACAGGGGCGGCCTTGTCGCCGGCGGTGGCCGCGTCAAGCCCCTGTTCGAGGTAGGCATTCATCCCCGGCGGCATGCGCCCGTAGCCCGTGTTGGGCAGCCAGGCCGCGCCGGGGATCGTCGCCCGGGGCTTGTCGATCCAGAGCGTCCCCTCGGGCAGGTTGTCAGGCCGGGGCGGACGGGGGAAGACATCGACAAAGACCGCCCCGCCATCTTGCCACAGCGCCCGGGCGGCCGGGGTATCGACCACCTGGGCCCCTTGCAGCGTGTCGGGCACGGGCGAGCGGTAATCGTCGAGCTTGTAGCCCGGCGGCTCGGGCACGCCCTGGGCCAGGGCCGGACCGGCCAGGAGGCAGATCAGGACAGCCGCTTCACTCCGCACGCCCGAACTCGTCGACCAGGGGCACGCCGTATTCGGTCAGGATGGCATCGATCTCGTCCTGGTTGCGCCGGATCAGCGAATTCAGCTCGCGCTTCCAGCTCAGCTCGCCCTGCCGCACGCCCATGGTGATCCGGTAGAACAGGCGCGGCGCGCCGTCTTCCTTGAGCAGCGGGGTCACCACGACCTCGGCCCCGGTCTCGCGCGCGTAATAGCCCGCCAGCGGACCCCAGAGCACCGCGGCCTCGATCTCGCCGGCCTGCAGGTCGGCCAGCATCTGTTCGGCCGGGCTTTCCGACCGGCGATCGACCATCAGCTTGTAGCCCCGGGCATCGCCGATCAGCCCGTAGCGCGCCATGTGGGTGGCCGGCGGGCTGCCCGCCGTCACGCCCAGCACCCGGCCCTGCAGGCGCGGGTCGCCCAGGTGGTCGACATCGGCGATCTCGCTGCCCTGCGGCACGACGATGGCATAGGCCGAGGTGTAGTAATGGTTGGTGTTCAGGACCAGCTCGTGGCCCTGGGCAAAGCCGATCACCACGTCGCACTTGCCGATGGCCAGGGTCCGCCGCACGAAGCCCACGGCCTGGGGGAACCAGGTGTATTGCACCGGCCGGCCCATCTTGTCGGCAAAGAGCTGGGCGATGCGGTTTTCGAACCCGTCTTCCTGCTGGTTGGAAAAGGGCATGTTCGCCGGATCGGCACAGACCCGAAAGAAATCCTTGCTGACCAGGTCCGACGTATCCGTCTCGGCCCCGGCCTCCGCCGCCACGAGGCACAGCCCCAGGGCGGCGGCGGAAAGCAGGCCCGTGGGCCGGGCCAGCCTGCGCGCGAGGTGACCGATCAGCCCATGCACGCGTTTTCATCCTCGACGAACTGCTCGGACTTGGCCGCCTTCTTGGCCGGCCGGCCGCGCGGGATGGCATCGGCGCCGCGCGCCTTGAGATAGATGTAGATATCGTCCAGGTAGCACATCACGTTCTTGTTCAACCCGAAGGCCGGCATCACCTGGTTGTCGGCCGCATCGACCACCTTGCGGCCCTCGACGGCGACATAGACGAAATCGTAGTAATCCATGTCCACGGCGCTGTCCTTGAGCGCCGGAGCATAGGACGAGCCTTCGCCGTCGGGCCCGTGGCAGACATGGCATTCGGCATGGTAGCGCCGGAAGCCCGAGAAGGTATACCAATCCACCGTGCCATCCTCGGCCACGTTGTAGGTCGGCACGTCATCCTCGGTGAAATACTTGCCGCCCTCCTCGTAGGCGGCGGTGAGGTTGTCGATCTCTGCATCCTGGGCCAGGACCGGCACGGCGGTCAGGACAAGCGCCAGGCCGGCGGACAGAGCGTGGTGGATGGGTTTCATCTGATTCCTTTCTGGGATGCGCTCGGGCACGGAAATCACGTGTCTTTTCAGACCTATCCTGCCCGATCGCCCGGACAATCGAAGTAGTACTTTTGTCGTTTTCTCAGGATCTGAGACAAAGCGGGCGCCCGGATCGGGCGCCCGCGAGGTCATCAGGCGCCGTGCCTCAATCCGGCAGGGCGAAGACCGTCATCTGGCCACCCAGAGCGGTATAGCTGCTCAGACCGGCATATCCGCCCACGGCGCCGAGGCCGTCGTTCGGATTGACCAGGCCTGCCGCAAGGCCGATCCCGGCCCAGCCGCCGATGCCCGAGAACACCGCGACGTACTGCTTGCCCTTGTGGGAATAGGTCATCACGTTGCCGATGATGCCCGAGGGCGTCTTGAAGCGGTAGAGCTCTTCGCCGGTGGTCGCGTCGACCGCCTTCAGGTAGCCTTCGAGCGTGCCGTAGAACACCACGTCACCCGCGGTGGCCAGCGCGCCGGACCAGACCGAGAATTCCTCCGGCAGCGACCAGACGATCTCGCCCTTGATGTTGTCCCAGGCGATGAAGTTGCCCATGCCGCCATGGCTGTTGGGCGCGGGATACATCGCCAGCGTGGCGCCCACATAGGGCTGACCGGCGGTGTAGGACACGCGGAACGGCTCATAGTCCATGCAGACGTGGTTGGTCGGCACGTAGAACAGTTCCGTCTTGGGCGAATAGGCCGCCGGCTGCTGGTCCTTGGTGCCCAGGGCCGCCGGGCAGATGCCCGTCGAGTTGACGTCTTCGCCGTTCTGCTCGGTCGAGTATTCGGCCACGACGGCCGGGCGGCCGTAGGTTTCCGAATTCGGGTCCATGTCGACACCGGTGGTCCAGTTCACGACCGGGTCGAACTTTTCGGCCACCAGCAGCGCGCCGGTTTCACGGTCGAGCGTATAGCCCAGGCCGTTGCGGTCGAAATGGGTCAGCAGCGGGCGCATCTCGCCGTCGATTTCCTGATCCGTCAGGATCATCTCGTTGATGCCGTCGTAATCCCATTCGTCATGCGGGGTCATCTGGTAGACCCACTTGGCCACGCCGGTATCGGGATTGCGCGCCATGATGGTCATCGACCACTTGTTGTCGCCCGGGCGCTGCGCCGGGTTCCAGGTCGAGGGGTTGCCGGTGCCGTAATAGACCAGGTCCAGTTCCGGGTCATAGGAATACCAGCCCCAGGTCGCCCCGCCGCCGATCTTCCACTGATCGCCTTCCCAGGTGTTCAGCGAGCTGTCGGCGCCCACGGGCTTGCCCAGTTCGGTGGTGTTTTCCGGGTCGAACAGGATCTGCTCGTCCGGGCCCATGGAATAGGCGCGCCAGACCTGCTCGCCGCTTTCCATGTCATAGGCGGTCACGTGGCTCTGCACGCCGAATTCACCGCCCGAGATGCCGACGATGACCTTGTCCTTGACGGGCAGCACGGTGGCCGTGTTGGTTTCGCCCTTGGACGGGTCGCCGTTGACGACCGACCACTTGACCGCCCCGGTCTTGGCGTCCAGCGCCACGACGGTGGTGTCGGCCTGGTGCAGGAAGATCATGCCATTGGCATAGGCCGGACCACGGTTGACCGTGTCGCAGCACATGACCGGGATGACATCCGGGTCCTGCTTGGGTTCGTATTTCCAGATGATCCGGCCGTCGGCGTTCAGGTCGAGCGCGTAGACCTTGTTCGGGAAGGGCGTGTGGACATACATGATGTCGCCCACGACCAGGGGGCCGCCTTCATGGCCGCGCAGGACGCCGGTCGAGAAGGTCCAGGCCACCTGCAGGTCACCCACGTTGTCGCGGTTGATCTGGCTGAGCTTGGAATAGCGGGTGTTGGCGTAATCGCCGGTCTGCAGCACCCAGTCGTTCGGGTTGGACTGCAGCGACAGAACGCTGTCATTGGCAAGTGCCGCGCCGGACATCATGGTGCCGGCAAGCAGGCATGCGACAAGCTTTTTCATGGTTCCTCCCATTCAGAAACGCGGATCAGCATCATTCCTCCTTGACGCGGATCCGTGCGGGTCTTGACAGAGACAGAGGATTTAACCGTTGATTTTCAACGATTTGACAGATTTCAGGCTGTCCCCGTATACCGATGTGAACCGATGAGACGCGACGTTGCAACCGAAAATCTCAGAATCTAAGACTTAGGTAGGGCCGCGTTCCTCACTCCCATTCGAGGGCGCGATAGGCGCTTGTCAGGTTGCGTGGATGAAAGGTGTCGGACAGCAGCCAGGCGCCGGGTTCCGCAGGGTCAAACTGGCCCGCCACACTGGCCTCGGGACCGGCATGTGTGCCGGCCTCCGCAGCGCCCTCCTTGCCGGTTCCCGTGTCGCCATCCGGGCCGGCGCCTGTGCCCGCCCCCGGCCCGGCCTGCCTGTCCGGCGCCGTGATCGTCGCCTGCGGTCCGGCGCCCAGCAGGTCGATCAGCGCCACGCCCCCGTCCAGCGCCGCGCGCACCTCGGCCACCAGCGCATCGAGATAGGCCGCCGTTGGCCCGGCCGCCCCGGGCCAAGGTGCGGCGACCGGGCCATGGCCGGGCACGACCCGGTCGGCCGGGCGCTCCCCGGCGGCGGCAATCGCGCCCTGCCAGCCGCGCAGGTCGCCGTCGATCGACGGCATGTGTCCCAGGAACACCAGGTCGCCCAGGAACCATGTGCCGGTCCGCCGGTCATAGACGCTCAGGTCGTTGGACGTGTGGCCCGTGGCATGCCGGCGCAGCTCCAGCACGCGGTTGCCCAGGTCGATCTCGTCCGGCGCCGCCCGGATCTCGGGCGGCACCTCCGCCGCCTGCCAGCCCGGCCCGATGTCGCGGGCATAGGCCGCGTGGTAATGGGCGTAGCGGGCCGCGAGACCGGCCGCCAGGGCCGGATGAGCCACCACCCCCGCGCCCTGCCCGGCGATCATCCCCGCCCCCATCACGTGGTCGGGATGCATATGCGTCAGCACCAGCCATCTCACCGGCAGATCGCTGCGCGCCCGGATCCCGGCCAGCAGCGCCCCGGCCACCGCATCCGACCCGCCCGCGTCGATCACCGCGATCGCATCGTCGCCGATGACAAAGCCGATGTTGGCCGTGTCGCCCCCGTTGCCCGGCCCCGGCTCGGCCTGGGCGCCCTTGTGCACGTAGACCCCGGGCGCCACCTCGGCCAGCCAGAACCCGTCGGTCCCGCAGGTCCAGGCCTGTTTCGAAACGCCGGCGGCGGGGAGATACGCTCTCCCCGCCGCCTGGCATGTTGCCTCGTCCGGCCAGGTGCCGGCCGTTACCGTCTCGCAGTCGCCCGGCGCGCCGGTCAGGCACGCCAGGACCAGCAACGGCAGCATCGGATCAATAGACCACGACGGCCCGGATCGATTCGCCGGCATGCATCAGGTCAAAGCCCTTGTTGATGTCTTCCAGCTTGAGCGTGTGGGTGATCATCGGATCGATCTCGATCTTGCCGTCCATGTACCAGTCGACGATCTTCGGCACGTCGGTCCGCCCGCGTGCACCGCCGAACGCCGTGCCCCGCCAGGACCGCCCGGTCACCAGCTGGAACGGCCGGGTGGAAATCTCCGCCCCCGCCGGCGCCACGCCGATGATGATCGATTCGCCCCAGCCCTTGTGCGCGCATTCCAGCGCCGTGCGCATCACGCCCACGTTGCCGGTGGCATCAAAGGTGTAATCCGCCCCGCCCTTGGTCAGCTCGACCAGGTGCGCGACCAGGTCGCCCTCGACATCCTTGGGGTTGACGAAATCGGTCATGCCGAACCGCGTGGCCATCTCGACCTTGGCCGGGTTCAGGTCGACACCGACGATCTGGTCGGCGCCCGCCAGGCGCAGGCCCTGGATCACGTTCAGCCCGATGCCGCCCAGGCCAAAGACCACCGCCCGCGAGCCGATTTCCACCTTGGCCGTGTAGATCACCGCGCCGATGCCCGTGGTCACGCCGCAGCCGATGTAACACACCTTGTCGAAGGGCGCGTCGGGGTTGATCTTGGCCAGCGACACCTCGGGCAGGACCGTGTGGTTGGCAAAGGTCGAACAGCCCATGTAATGCAGGATCGGCGTGCCATCGAGCATCGAGAACCGCGAGGTGCCATCGGGCATCAGGCCCTGGCCCTGGGTCGCGCGCACCTTCTGGCACAGGTTGGTCTTGGGGTTCAGGCAATATTCGCATTCCCGGCATTCGGCCGTGTAGAGCGGGATGACATGGTCACCCGGCTTCAGGCTGGTCACGCCCGGCCCGACTTCCAGCACCACGCCCGCGCCCTCGTGGCCCAGGATCGCCGGGAACAGCCCTTCGGGATCGGCGCCCGACAGGGTGAATTCATCCGTGTGACAGATGCCCGTGGCCTTGATTTCAACCAGAACCTCGCCGGCCTTGGGGCCTTCCAGGTTCACTTCCATGACTTCGAGCGGCTTGCCGGCTTCCAGGGCAACCGCGGCGCGCGTTCTCATTCTGACGTCCCTCCGATAGGTCTTCGGCCGCGACGCTAACGCCCCCGGCCGGCGGTGCCAAGTTGGCCGTTGGTCGGACTGGCTCAGGTGGTTTCTTCCGTGGTGATCATGGCGCAGTTCCAGGACTGCACCTGCCAGGCCTCGTTCATGATCTGCCAGCGCGCCACGCGCGGGATCGACGAATAGAGGCATTGCGACGGGCTCAGCCCCGGGGTCAGCAGCGTGAGGTTATGCGCGCGGCAATGGGTGGGATCCCGCGCCAGGCAGGCGATGACGATCAGTTCCAGCATGCTCCGGCTCCTTTCCGCCCGGGCGTAGGGTCTGGCCATGATCGTCCGGCCGGGGCTAGACTTCCACCGGGACAAAAGGCGCAGGCCGCGGCCTGTGCCGATCGGATCGGGGCAGCGGCCGGCCAGGCGCCCGCCGCGCCCGGGGGAGGAAGAGGAGGAGACCGACCCGTGACCAAAGATTTCATCCGCAGGGCCGGCGCCCTTGGCCTGGCCGGTCTGCTGGCCCTGCCCGGCGCCCCGGCCCGCGCCCAGCAGGCCGACGCGGCCCCCGGGCTGGTCATCGCCGACGCGCCCGGCCAGGCCGCCGCCCATCAAGAACGCCAGGCCGTTGACCTGTCGGTCGGCCATGCCCTCGCTCAGCCCTCGGACCGCGCCGTTGCCCAACCGGCCAGCATGGCCGTCACCCACCAGGCGGAGCAGACCCTTGCCCAACTGACGGGCCGGATCACAGCCCAGGCCGATGCACCGCCCGCCGCCCGGCTGGCCCAGGCCGCGGCCACACAATCCGCCCCCGAAACCCCGAACACGGCCTCCACGAACACGGGCCAGACCCCGCCCCAGATCGACCTGCTGTTCGGCACGGCCCACATGGCCGCCCTGCCCCCCGGCGCGCCGCTCGACTACACCGTGCGCGCGCTGCGCACCGACAGCACCAGCGGCGAGACACGGGCCACCACGGGCCATATCGCCCTGGCCACCGCGCCCGGGGCCGACGACCGGCGCCGCGATGTCGAGGCCGTGCTGACCCGCGACGGGACCAGCCGCAGCCTGCCGCCCTTCCAGTCGGTCGAAGGCAACCCGGTGCTGATCATCTTCCTCGAACAGGTGCTGCAGGACCTGTCGCGCGACACCGGCGGATCCAGCTTCTACCTGCGCAACCGCATGCGCGACGGCATGGCCCGGGGGATGCAGGTGGAAACCCGGCCCGACGGCACCCGGCTGGTCATGCGCCCGCTGGCCGGTGATCCCAACACGGCCGCGCTGGGGGACTATACCAATCTCGAAATCAGCCTGCTGCTGGATGACAGCCTGCCCGGCATGTTCGCCCGGTTGTCGGCCGTGGCCGGCCCGGCCGACGCCCCGGTCTTTGTCGAAGAGGTGAGCCTTGATGTCGAAAGCTGATCGCCTCTCACTGCCCCGCGCCGCCCTGGCCCTGCTCTTGGCCGGACCCGCCATGGCCCAGACCCCGGTGCTGAACGATTACCCCACCGTGGCCCGGGCCGATTATGTCTTTGCCTGCATGAGCACCAACGGCGAAACCGCTGAAATGCTGGCCAAATGCTCCTGTTCGATCGACCATGTCGCCCGGCTTTTGCCCTATGACGATTACGTCAAGGCCGAGACGATCCTGCGCACCGTCCAGGTCGGCGGCGAAAAGGTCGCCCCCTTCCGCGCCTCGGCCCGCCACAAGGCCATGGTCGCCGACATGCGCCGCGCCCAGATCGAAGCCGATATCCTCTGCTTCCAGTGACCCCGCCCTGCCCGGATGCTTGCATCCGGGGCCGGCCGCACGGTGTAGCCGAATGCAGGCACGCGGATCATGGCCAGGGGCACCCCGCACAGGGTCAAGCGGATCACGGCCAAGGGCGCCCCGCAAGCCGGCATTCGGATCACGGCCAGGGGTACCCCGGATGCGAGCATCCGGGTCACAACCCGAGGTGCCCGGAAACAAGCATCCGCATCATGTCCAATGGCACCTCGGATGCCAGCATCCGCATCACGGCCAGGGGCACCCCGAAAGCAAGCATCCGGTTCACGGCCAAGGGCGCCCGGAAACAAGCATCCGCATCACGGCCAAGGGCGCCCGGATGCAAGCATCCGGGCGACGGCCACCAGATCAGAACGCCGCGTCCAGTGGAAAGCTCTGGGCAAAGGCCGCGCCGTCGGTGTCCTCGGCCTCGACGCGCAGCGGCCCGGTGCCCGCCGGAGTGAACCGGAACCGCAGCGAAGGATCCTCGCTCAGGGAAATCCCGCCTTCCAGCGCAAAGAGCGGCCGGTCGCCTTCGAACACCGCGATGCGGTCGACGAACCGGGGCGGAACGTACAGCTGGGTGACCTGGTCCAGCTGGAACCCCGAATTGTTGGGATGGCGGATCATCACCTGGGCATCCAGCCGCCCGTCACCGCCCGTCGCCGACCCGGCCGCATCGAAGAGCCGCATCTTCATCTTGCCCATGGCCGCCAGCGCCGCCGCCGGATCACCCGTGGCCGGGGCCGAACAGCCGCCCGAAGCCTTGACGTAACGCGCCGTCTGCATCCAGCTGCCATCGCTCAGCCCGACCACCGCGCGCACGTTGGAATAGGCATTGACCCGCAGCCGGGTCGAGATCTCGATCACCGGGCCCATGGCCTCGCCCAGGGTAAAGGTCGCGGCCACCGGCGCGGGGTTCTCGTCGACGATCAGGGTCAGGCTGTCGACATGGCGGCCCGGGCCCGGATCGATGCGCAGGCGCACGGGCACGGCGGCGGCATCATGGGCGCGATAGGGCGCTTCGAGCGAGATGGCCTCGCCGGCCTCGGCGATCACCAGGTCCTCGGGGAAAATCGCCGCGCGGATCTCGGCCCAGGTCTCGCCGGGCTGTTCCGGCGCGGCCATGCGGTCCTGCGCGGCGGCGCCGGCCATCGGAACGGTTCCGGTGGCCATCACCAGCCCGGCGGCCAGCACGACGGCCCGCATCGCCCGGCCCCTGCGCTGCCCTGTTGACCGGCCGTCGGACAGGCGCCCCGCGCCCCCCGGCCCTGTTGATCGGCTGTCGGACAGGCGCGCCCCGCCACCCGGCCCGTACCCGTGATTTGCGCTGTGTTTGGCCCGGTACATGGCCCGGAATTTGACCCCGATGACGGCCCCGGTTGTCGACAGACGCATGGCTCCTCCTCCCGCTCTGCGTTCGGGACCAAGGCTGACACGGCGGCCCCCGGCCTGTCGATGGCGTCATGGTCGTAGAAAACCGGCCCCTCGGCGGGCGTTTCGGTCACATCCGCGTGACCCCTGGCCTTGCGGGCCGGTCGCATGCCGGGGGGAGGTGTTCGGCTGAACGGCGATCTTCGCGGGGCAATGCCCAGGGTTCATCGCAGTCCGGTCGCGATACGGGGATCACCCGATCCCACCCACCACGCGCGGATCACCACACGGGACGAATTGCAAAACAGCCATGACAAAGGAGCAACGTGCCCGGCCCGATCATACCGATCAGCCCGCATCGGGCCGGTCAAGCCCGCGGCCACTGCCGGACGGACCCTACCCCGCGCCGGATCACCCGGCGCGGGACCAGGGGATCACTCGGCGCAGGTCGGTTCGACATAGGCCGCGCCGTCCTGCACGCCGGTCAGCGACAGGGCGCAGCCATTGCCCAGGTCGAGCGGGCGGAACCGGTCAAGCGTGACAGTGCCCTGGCCGACCTGCATCAGCTGCACCGCATCACCGGGCAGGCGCTGCACGAAGAGCCGGACATCACCCACGATGGCCGTTTCCCCGACGCGCAGTTCCAGCCCGTCGGCGCTGAGCCCATCGGCCAGGCGCGGGGCCGGGGTTGCCGCCTCGACCGGCTCGGGGGTGTCGGCGGCGGGTGCGGGCGTGGCCGGGGCGGCTGCCGCTTCGGCCTGCGGTTCGGCGGCGGGCTCGGCGACGGCGGCGCGCAGGTCGGACAGGCCGCCGGCCGCATCGCCGCAAGCCGCCTGCAACCGGGCCGTGCGCCCGTCGATCCCGGCCAGGGCAATGCCGCAGCCGGGGCCGAACATGTGGGGCTGGTGCGCCGCGACGGTGGCGCTTTCGCTCAGGCCGGTCAGGGTGAAGATGCGCAGATGCGCCGTGCCCGCATCGAGCCGCGACAGGAAGACCCGGTAATCCCCGAACAGCCCGGTCTGGCCGGTGGCCAGGGCTAGCTCGGCCGTGTCGGGCACCTCGACGGGCGGCACGTCGGCCACCGCTTCGGCCGCTTCCTCGGCGCAGGCGCCGGTCATGTAGGCCCGGCCACCGGCAATCCCGGCCAGGCGGATCGTGCAATTGCCCCCGAGCTCGGCCGGCGCCCCGCCCATGGCCGCCAGGATCGGCTCCTGGCCGCGGATGCGCAGATGGGCGCCCTGGTCCGACAGGCGCGACAGAAAGACCTGGCGGTCACCCACGGCCACGGCCTGGCCCACGGCGAGGACCAGGCCATCGTCGCCGACCTGCGCCTGCAGCTCGGCCATCCGCGCGCTGTCGTCAGCCGGTTCAGAGGCCGGTGCCTCGGCGGTTTGCGTTTCGGGTTCGGGCGCAGGTTCAGACGCCGCTTCGGGCGCCGGGGCCGCCGCAGGTGTCGCGCCCGCATTCGACGCACCACCACCCGATCCGCCGGTCATCCCGACGGCCGCGGCGGCGGCCAGCGTGTCCTTCATCGCGGCCATCAGCTCGCCGCGCATCTCGCCCATGTCGCCGGTCATGCCCGACACCCGTTCTCCCAGCGCCGCCTGATCGCCCGACAGCGCTTCGAGCACGCCGTTCAGCCCGTCGAGCGCCGCGGCATTGGCCTCGGCCCGGGCGCCCAGATCGGCCAGGCTGTCGGACTGCCCCGTCAGCCCCGTCGACAGGGCCGCGACCGAAGCCTCGTTGGCCGCCAGCCCGCCCGACAGCTCGTCGACCTTGCCCGACACGGCCGCCACGGCGTCGGCCAGTTCGGCCCGCATCTCGTCCATCTGCCGGCTCACCGCCGCCTCGTTGCCCGATCCGCCGCTCATGGCCAGCCCGATCACCAGGCCGGCCACCGCCGCGCCCCCGGCCCACAGATATTTCTCGGTCATGGCGCGCTGGTTCCTCCCATTCGCTTGCTCATGGCTTGATTGCCGCTCCCTAGTTGAAAGGACTAGCAAATCCGGGCGTTTCGGTCATCAGGAAATCCCCTTCAACCGCTCAGCCGGAAGCCCTCTCCGCGCAATGTCTCGATGCGCACATCCCCATCCAGTTCGGCCAGCTTGCGCCGCAGGTAACCCACGTAGACATCCACCGTGTTGGCCGACACCGCATCCTCGCCGCCCCAGGCCGCGGCCAGCAGATCCTCGCGCCGCACCGTCTCGCCGCGCCGGTCCAGCAAGGGCTGGGCCAGCGCCCATTCGCGCTTGGTCAGCCGCACCTGCCGCGCGCCCAGGACCAGGCTGCGGCTGGCCTCGTCGCGGCGCAGCTCGGGCCGTTCGGCCGGGCCGCGCCGGCCGAGCGCATGCAGCCGGGCCAGCAATTCGTCGAACTCGAAAGGCTTGACCAGGTAATCATCGGCCCCCGCGTCGAACCCCCGCAGCTTGTCTTCGAGCGCGTCGCGCGCGGTCAGCATGCAGACCCGGGCCGGGTGGCCGAACTTGCGAAGGGCCGCACACAGTGCCGCCCCGTCGCCATCGGGCAGCATGCGGTCAAGCACGACCAGGTCATGGGCCAGCCGCCCGGTCTGGGCCACGGCATCGTGCAGCGTGCGCGACCAGTCGACGACATAGCCGGCCTGTTGCAACCCGCGTTCCAGCATGCGGGCCACGCCCACGTCGTCTTCGACCAGAAGGATGCGCAATTCGCTCATGTCCAGATCAACCGCACCACGGCCCCCCTCTCCCGGCCGTTCTCGGCCTCGACCCTTGCGCCGTGATGGTCGGCGATCCAGGCCACGATGGCCAGCCCCAACCCGGTGCCCCCGCGCAGCTTGCCGCTGCCGCCCTGGACGTAGCGGTCGAACAGGTCCATCGGGTCGGTGTCGCCGAAGCCCGGGCCCTCGTCGCTGACACAGAGCCGGTCGGCGCCCAGCCGCACGGTGATCCGCCCGCCCGGCGGCGAGAATTTCACGGCATTGTCGATCAGCGCCAGCACGGCCTGGCGCAGGGCCGAGGCATCGCCCATTACTTCGCGGTCGCCGGTGACCAGCAGGTCCAACGCCACCTCGTTGACCTCGGCAAAGGCCCGGGCGGCGGCCACGGCGGCGGTCACCTCGTCGGCCAGGTCGAAGGGCACGCGGTCAAGCTGCAGCGTGCCGTCCTCGGACCGGGCCAGGGCCAGGAGGTCGTCGAGCCTGCGGCGCAGGAACCCGCCGCTGGCCGAGATCCGTTCCAGCGCGGCGCGGTGGCCGTCGTCGGATTTCAGGGCGACCTGAGCCTCGCCCAGCAGCACCGTGATCGGCGTGCGCAGCTCGTGGCTGATATTGGCAAAGAAGGCCCGGCGGGCGCTGTCGATCCGGCGCAGCTCGGCATTGGCCCGGGCCTGGTCGGCGGTGGCCGCCTCGACCTGGGTGCGCAGGCGGTCCTGTTCGCTGTCGATCCGGTCGAGCATGGAATTGAACCGGTCGGCCAGCAGGGCGAATTCCCCGGGCAGGTCACTGGGCGCGCGGATCGGCGCGGCGGGTACGGGCGCGTGGGCATCCGGTTTTACGGTGGCATCGGAGGGCTGTGCCTTGCCGGTCGCGGGTCGGGCGCCGGGCCCCAGGGTGGCGCCGGTTGCATGGCCGGCCATGACCTCGTGGGTGTCGCCCGTGGCGGTGCCGTGTCGGTTTGCAACCTCCGTCGCGGTGCCAGCGTCGATCGCGCAGGCACCGCAGGTCACTCCTCCGGCATGAGCCTCGGGGGCATCGCCGGCAGCGCGGGCGGCATCGGCCGGGCCATCGCTCTCCGGCCCGGCCGGGCCGGGCAGGCTCGCCGCATCCGCATCGCCCTGCCCCTCGACCGCGCGGGTCAGGGCACGGATCGGGCGCAGGAGCTGGCGATAGGCCGCCACGCCGACCAGCAGCACGACCAGCAGGCCCAGCCCGGCCAGCCAGCCGCCCAGGGTCAGGTAGCGCTTGCGCAGGTCTTCCAGCCGCGTGAGGGCGGCGGCGGATTCGGCCTGCTCGTCGGCGATGATCTGGGCCAGGATGCGCCGGATCGCCGCTTCGTCCGGGGCGACCAGAACGGCCATGTCCGCCGCGCTGAGCCGCTCGCCGGTGCCGGCCAGCTGGGCCCGGGCATAGATCGTCTTGCGCTCGATATCCTCGAAGATCGTCGACAACTGCAGCGCGCGGACCATCTCGGCGCGTTCCCGGGCCTCTTCGGCCGGCGTGGCGGCGGCGGCGATTTCCTCGGCCACGATGCCCCGATGCACCAGCAGCGTGCCGCGCAGGTTGCCCGCCGCCGGGCTGTCGCGGCCATCCGCGCCAGGCGGGTGGCGGTTGAGATCCAGCAGGTAGCGGTTGAACCCGGCCTCGATGATCCGGGCGGTTTCCAGCTGGCGCAGCGACTGGCCGGCGGTTTCGATCTGTTCGCGCGCCGCGCGGAAGCCCAGGAAGGTCAGCCCGGCCAGGCCGAGCAGCGCGACCAGGGCCACGGCATAGGCCACGATCAGCGACAGGGCGATGCGACGGCGGGGCTGGGGCGTCATTCGGACAGGAAGCTCCCGAAGGCCCGGGGCCCGGCGCCCACGGCAATCTCGCCCAGCACCTGCAGGCTGTCGGTGTCGATGATGCTGAGCGTGTCGGTCATCCAGTTGGCCACGTAGATCCGGCGCCCGTCGGCGCTGGCGTCGATGCCTTCAGGGTATTCGCCCACGGCGATCTCGGCCAGCACCTCGTGGCTGTCCAGGTCGAACACCGTGACGCTGTCGCCGTAGGAATTGGTGACAAAGCCCCGCCCGGCGGCCAGCGCGACCTCGTAGGGGCGCAGGCCGGTGGGGATGGTGGCCACGACCCGGGCGGCGGCGATGTCGACGACCGAGACATCGTCGGACCCGACATTGGCCGCATAGGCCAGCCGGCCCCGGGCGTCGATGGTCACGCCGAAGGGCCGTTCGCCGACGGCCACCACCGCCCGGCGCGTGCCATCGGCGTCAAAGAGGCTGAGCTGGTGGGAATCGCGGTCGGCGGTCAGGATCTGGTGGCCGTCGGGGGTGACGGCCACGCCCGAGGGGCTGTCTCCGGTGGGCCAGTCGGCCAGGTGGCGGCCGTCGACGACAACCGACAGGCGGTCGCCATGCCAATCGGCGGCATAGACCGCGCCGCTGACCGGGTTGACGGCCAGGCCCAGCGGCCCGCCGCCCAGCTCGATCTGGTCGAAATGGCCCGAGGCCGGATCATAGACGCCCAGCCGCCCGGCCTCGGGGCTGGTGACCCAGACCCGGCCATCGGGCGCCACGGCCACGCCCGCGGGCTTGCCCGGCACGGGCACCCGGGCGCGTTCGCGGCCGGCGTCGAGATCGACGATGGACAGGCTGTCGTCGGATTGGTTGGTCACGTAGGCCAGCGGCCCGGCCCCGGCCAATGTCGCGACCGGCCCGGCCAGTATCGCGGCCAGCACCATGGCGGCAGTCCGGGGCGCAAGAGCGGGGCGGCCATTCGTCGAACGGCCTGCGCCGTCGGGCGCCTGTGCCATGCCACGCCATGGGCCAAGCGCCATTTTACACGCGCCAACGGGTCGGACATCGGTTGCCCCCCACAGGCGGCCTGTTGCCAAGCCCAAGCGACCTGTTGCCCGGCCCGAATTGCCAGTTACCGAGCCCGAACCGCTTGCTGTCCGGCCCAAACCGTCCGTTGCCAGACCCGAACCGCCTGCTGCCCGGACCGAGTTGTGCGTTATCTGGCCCAAGCCGTCTTTCGCCCGGGCCAAACCGTCTGTCACCAGGCCCGGACCGTCTGCTGCCCGGCCATAGGTGTGCGTTACCCGGCCCATGCCGTCTTTTGCCCGACCCGAACCGCCGAATGCCAAGCCCGACCCGTCTGTCGCCCGGCACAGGCCCTCCGTCGAACGGCGCGCAGCACACGACCGGCCAACCATCGCCCCGAACGCCGAAAGGGCGCTATGGGTCCATCGCCCCGCGCCCTGCCCGCCTGTGCGCCCCGGGCCGGCCTGCCGCCGGCCCCGGGCCATTGTTCCGGCCCTTCCGATCAGTTCGCCGCTCCGAACTCTGCGGCCAGCGCCTCAAGCCCGGCCCGGTAGACATCGGTCACCGCCGCGATGGCCGCCTCGTCGTTCAGCTCGGGCGGCGGGTCGTTGTTCGGATAGCCCCGGTAGAACGCCCCGCGCCATTCGATCAGCGCGCCGCCGTTCTCGCCCTCCTTGACCGTCAGGTGCGACGAATAATTCGTCACCGGCAGCACGTTCACGTCGACCTCGGTGATCCGGTAGGAATAGGTCCGCTTGTCGGCGTCGTACTTGTAGAGCACCTCGTTGATCACCGGCCCGTCCTCGGCGCCCAGGCTCAGCACGCGGGTGGCGTCGATCTCGTTGCCGCCCTCGCCCACGGTCTTTGCCACGGCCGGATGCCAGCTCATGTCCTGGAAATCGCCGATCCGCGCCCAGACCTCGTCGGGCGCGGCCGTCACGGCCACGGTTTCGGTCACCTTCTGGCGCGACGGCCCGTGGGCCAGCGCCGCAACGGGCACCGACACCATTGCCAGGGCCAATGCCGCTCCCTGCAGGATACGTCCCATCTGTCCTCCCATTTCTCACGCGGAAGCCCGCATGTTCGCGATCGTCCGGGCCAGGGCCCATGCCCCGGCCGCTCTCCTCCGGGCAGGCCCGGCGGCCTGCCCCATGGTCGCGATGTTACAGGGGATACGATGGTATTCCATGATGCCAAAGTCGCAGGCCCCTGCCGCACGACCGGGTTCCATTTGGCGCCCGGCCCCCTCGACGCTGCTCCGCCCAGGCCCGATCCCCACCATCCGGTCCGCGCCGTTCGGCCCGTTTCCCCTATGTGACCGGACTCTCTCTCGCGACGACTGCCCTTTCCTGGTCCACCCCTCGCGGCCCGGCCGCGCCCGCCAACCGGCTCGCGAACTGTCTCTCCTTGGCCCGCGGCCGCCATACGACGACTGCCCATTCGTGGCCTGCCCATCGCGACCCACCACTGCCATCCGGTCCGCACCATTCGCCCCGTCTCCCCAGTGCGACCCGGCACCCTCGCAACCACTGCCCGCTCCTGGTCCACCCTTCGCGGCCCAGCCGCGCCCGCCAACCGGCCTGCGCCGCGCGACCTGTCTCCCCTTGTCCCCCGGCCCGCCTCTCCGGCGCCCTGTCCTGGCCCCGTCCCCAACGGCCAGACCAAACCCGCCATCCGCCCAAGGGGCTGCCCGTCCTCACCCGAAACGGCCCGGCCCCACCCCACCCGACCGGCGCGCCATGCTTGCCAGTCCGGGCCCCGATGTGGCAGACTTGGGACACAATTTTTATGACCGTTTGTTTTCAACCTGTTATTGACGAGGTGTTCCCGTGACCACCGTCCTGTTCCTGTTGGCCGTTACCCTTCTGACCTGCCCGGGCGACTATTGCATCAAGCTCTCCACCCATCATCCTTCGGGCCTTGGCTCAGGCCTGTTCTGGATCGGCCTCGTGCTTTATGGCCTGCCGGCCTTTGGCTGGTTTGTCCTGATGCGCAGCCATTCGCTGGCCTCGGTGGCCGTGCTCTATTCCTCGGCCACGCTGGTCCTGCTGGCCGGGCTCGGCTGGCTGGTCTTCAACGAGCCCTTCGGGTCGCGCCAGGTGGCCGGGCTGGGCCTGGCGCTGGCCGCCGTGGTCGTCATGGGCGGCGATTGACCCTTGCCAGCGCGGTCGTCCTGGGCCTCTGTGGGCCCATGATCCGCCGCCCCGTCCTCCTTGCCCGCCGCCGGCCCGCCCCGCGCGGCCCCGTCTGCCGATGACCTCGGTCCGCCTGCGCCTGCTGATCCTGGCGCTCCTGCCGCTCATCGTGCTCATGCCGTTCCTGCTGTTTCTCGGCATGACCCGCTGGACCGCCGATTACGACGACGTGCTCATCGCCAATGTCGAAAGCGACCTGCGCATCGCCGGGCAATATCTCAACCGGCTGATGACCGGCACGGCCACCGGGCTCGAAGGCATCGCCCGCTCGACGGCCTTTGTCACCGCCCTGGACGGCCCGGCCGAGACCTATCTCGCCGCCATGCGCGCCCGGCTGTCGCTGGATTTCCTCTATTACCTGCCCGATGCCCAGGCCGGCCCGGCCGCCGCGCGCTGGCCGGTCATCGCCTCGGCCCTGGCCGGGCTGCCCGACAGTCAGATCGACATCTTTCCGCCCGGGGTGCTGGCCGGCTTTCCCGGCCAGCTTGACGCACGCGCCCGGATCGACCTGATCGAGACCGAGGCCGCCCGGCCCACCGACCGGCGGACCGAGGATCGCGGCATGGTCATCCATGCCGCCGTGCCCGTGGCCCAGCCCGGACATGCGGGCGTGCTGGTCGGGGGCATCCTGCTGAACCGCAACCTTCAGTTCATCGACCGGGTCAACGCCTTGGTCTATCTCAACGCCGTGACCGGCGGCGACCGACAGGGCACGGCCACGCTGTTTCTCGACGATGTGCGCGTGTCGACCAACGTGCGGCTCTTCGAGGATGTCCGCGCCCTGGGCACCCGGGTGTCGGCCGCCGTGCGCCAGGGCGTGCTGGACGAAGGCCGCACCTGGCTCGACCGGGCCTTTGTGGTCAACGATTGGTACATCTCGGGCTACCTGCCCCTGGCCGACAGTTTCGGCCGCCGGGTCGGCATGCTCTACGTGGGTTTCCTCGAAGCGCCCTTCACCACGGCCAAGCGCAAGGCCTTTGTCTGGATGATGGCCGCCTTCTTCGCCGTGCTTGCCCTGTCGGCCCCGGTCTTCCTGTGGCTGGCCAAGGGCATCTTTGCCCCGCTGGAACGGATGACCCAGACGATGAAACGGGTCGAGGGCGGCGATCTGTCGGCGCGCAACGGCAATATCGGCACGCGCGACGAGATCGGCCAGGTCGCGGCCCATCTCGACCTGCTGCTCGACGGCATCCAGGACCGCGACGCCCGGCTGCGGGCCTGGGCGGACGAGCTGAACATGGCCGTCGAGGACCGCACGGCCGAATTGCGCCTGGCCAATGACCGGCTCGAAGAGACCTTCCGCCAGCTGGTCATGTCCGAGAAGCTGGCCTCGATCGGGGAAATCACGGCCGGCGTGGCCCATGAGATCAACAACCCCGTGGCGGTGATCCAGGGCAATGTCGACGTGATCCGCGACAGCCTCGGCCCGGCGGCGGCGGCCGAGGTCGAAACCGAGCTGGCGCTGATCGACGGCCAGGTCACCCGGATCTCGGCCATCGTGGGCAAGCTGCTGCAATTTGCCCGGCCCGGTGAGTTCTCGGGCTACGGCGAGCCGGTCGAGCTGGGTCCGGTGGTCGACGATTGCCTGCTGCTGGTCGACCACGTGCTGTCGCAAAGCGGGGTCGAGGTGGTGAAATCCTGCGATCCCGCCACGCCATCGGTGCGCATCGATCCGGGCGAGCTGCAGCAGGTGGTGGTCAACCTGATGGTCAACGCGGCCCAGGCCATGGACGGGCCGGGCCGGCTGACCCTGCGCCTTGCGCCGGGGCTGCGCGACGGGATGCGCGGGGCGATGCTGGTGGTGGGCGACACCGGGCCCGGCCTGCCGGCCACGATCCGCGACAAGGTCTTTGATCCGTTCTTCACAACCAAGCAGGGCGAAGGCACCGGGCTGGGCCTGTCGATCAGCCAGACGCTGGTGCAGCGCGCCGGGGGGATCATCGAAGCGTCGAACCTGGACGGTGGCGGGGCCGAGTTCCGCATCTGGCTGCCGGTGGTCGATCCCCCGGTGTAAGGCGTTGCCGATCCTGCCCGAAGTTGCGCATCTGGCCGGTGGAGGGCCGGATATTTAAGAAGAGAAAGAAGCAGCAGGACGGTGCCACTGCCCCGATCCTCCGCGCGGCTGGTCAACGGGGCACAGGCGGTCCCGCGCCCGATACCGTCTTTCCCCCCGTGCCACAGGCCGCGCCGCCGCCATCCATCCGCTGCGACCTCGCCAATGCGCGGCCAGTTGCGGCGCCACTCAAACGCTCCCTGACCGCCCCGCGCGCCTTCGGGCAACCGGGCGCGCGCTTCTGCTTCTTTCTCTTCTCAAGTATTCCCCGCCGGAGGCAAGGCCGGTCCCCGACCGGCCTTTCACCCGCCGGCCACAGGCGCCACGCAGGCACAAGGCCCTACCGTCACCAGCGCATGCCCCCTCCCGTTGATCTCACGATACCCGCGGGACGGTCACATCGCCCAGGACGCGCATTTCCGGTCAATCGTCTTGCGCGACACACCCAGCCGCCGCGCAGCCTCGGCCCGGTTGCCGTCGCAGCGGTCCAGCACATGCAGGATGTGGCGCTGCATCACCAGGTCCAGCGTTTCGATGGCCCGCTCGCCCGTCACCTCGCCCCGCCCGGCAAATTCCGGCGGAAAGGCCCCCAGGATGACCGAGCGCTCGATCAGGTTGCGCAGCTCGCGCACGTTGCCCGGCCAGTCGTAGCGCCGCAGCTTCAGCAGCGTCTCCTCGTCCAGCTCCAGCGCCGGCATGCCCAGGGCCTGGGAAAAGCTCTGCATGAAATGCGTGGCCAGTTCGACGATATCCTCCGACCGCTCCTGCAGCCGCGGCATGTCGACGGTCACGATGTTGATCCGGTGATACAGGTCGGCCCGGAACCGCCCCTCGGCCACCGCCCGGGGCAGGTCGTCATTGGTCGCAAAGCAGAACCGCAGGTTCAGCGGAATGTCCCGCTCGCCCCCCACCGGCCGGATCCGCCGGTCTTCCAGCACGCGCAGCAGCATGGCCTGCAATTGCGGTGGCATCATCGCCACCTCGTCCAGCAACAGCGTGCCCCCGTCGGCCAGCAGGAACAGCCCGGCCGCCCGCTTGTCGCCCTTCTCGATCACCCCGAACAGCTCTTCGCCGATCCGGTCCGGCGCGATCGTCGCGCAATTGACCGCCACGAAGGGCGCCTCGGCACGGTCGGACAGGGCGTGCAGGGTCCGCGCGGCGATTTCCTTGCCCGTGCCCGACGCCCCGGTGAACAGCACCGGGGTCTGCAGCGGGGCCAGCTTGTGCAGCATCTGGCGCACCGCCGTCAGCGCCACCGAATGGCCGATCAGCGGCCCGCGCCCGGCCGCCGTATCCGCCGACAGTTCATGGCGCAGCAGCCGGTTTTCCTGGCGCAGCATCTTGCGGTCCAGCGTCCGAGCCACGGCATTCAGGATCTGGTTGGCCCGGAACGGTTTCAGCACGAAATCGCTGACGCCCGCCCGCAACGCGGCAATGGCCGTTTCCAGGTCGGCATAGGCCGTGATCATCACCGTGTCGGCAAAGAACCCCAGCCGGCGCTGTTCGACCAGCCAGTCCAGCCCCTTCTTGCCCGGCAGGATGTTGTCCAGGATCACCACGTCGAAATGCGCCTCGTCCAGCAGGGCCGAGGCCTCGGCCGGCGACGCCGCCTGTTCCACCCGCTTGCAGCGCGGCCGCAGGATCTTGGTCAGGAAGTTGCGCATGCCCACCTCGTCGTCGATCACGAGGATCGACGCGCTGGCGAGCGTTTCGCCATAGGGTTCGGCTGTGAACTCGGTCATGGCTCCCCCGTTTGTCGGGCCGTCACGTCTTGGGCCCGTCGGTCAATCCAGCCTGACATCCGCGCCGGAATTGCGCGCCTGCGAGGTCAGGCCCATATGTGTCAGCCCAGCATATGCGCCGATGGCAATCAAGGCCATGGCCACGAAACCGGCAAGGATGGCTTTCATCTGTCTAGTCCTTCTTGGTGGCTTCCCGCAGGAAGTCGATCAGGTCGGCCCGGTCGTCCGGCGCGGCAATCACCTGCATCGGCATCTTTGAACCGGGTATGTAATGGTCGGGGCCGGCGTCGAACAGGGCATCGATCGTCGCGTCCTGCCAGACGATGTCGGACCCGTCGAGAACGGGTGAATAGGCATATCCCGCCACGCTGCCCGCCCGCCGGCCGAACAGCCCGTAGAGCGTCGGCCCGGCCTTGCGCGACGGCCCGTCGTCTAGGGCGTGGCAGATCGAGCATTTGCGCATGAACTGGCGCTCGCCATTGCTCATCGTCCCGGCCTCGCGCAGGAAACTGCGCTCCTGGCCCATGGTCGCGTCAAAGGCCTCAAGCAGGGCCACCGGCCAGCCATAGGCCACGTCGTCCAGCCCGCCGGCATAGAGCATGGCACCATCCGGCGAAAAGGCCAGCGCCCAGACCGGGCCCTTGCGCGTCGCGCGGTAGTCGCGGGCGATGCGCCAGTCCCGCGTGTCGACAACCATGATATAGCCCTGCCCGTCACCCACGGCCAGCTGGCCGGTCGCGGGGTGAAAGGCCATGGCCAGGATCGGCCGGCGGTCGAGCGAGAAATCGGCCAGCGCGGCACCGGTGGCCGGATCGATGACCCGGGTGCCGCCATCGACGGCGCCGTAGGCCAGCCAGCCCGGCCCGGCGATCAGCTCGTTCACGCCGAAGCCGTGGCGCACCAGGGGCAAAGGCGGCGCATCGTCGGGGCCGGTCAGGTCGTAGGCCAGGATCTCGCCGGCCGTTGTCGCAGCGTGCAGGCGCGTGCCATCGGATGACAGGGCCAGGGCGTTGATCCCCGATCCCGGAGCGTGCAGGCTGCGCGGCGGCCCGGCTTCGCCGGGCGACAAGCGGGGCCCGCCGGGTGTGCTGGGCGAAGGGCCGGGTGCGTCGGGCGTGGCGGACGGCAGGCCGGATGCGTCCGATGCAGCAGATGACGGGCCGGATGCGCCTTCCTCCCCCGGCGACAGCGGCCACAGCCGCAACGTGCCGTCCCAGCTGCCGCTGGCCAGCCAGCGGCCGTCAGGCGTGACGGCCAGGGCCTGGATCTTGCCCTGGTGCCGGCCGATCACCCGCGGCGCCGGCGGGGTGGCGGCGGTCAGCGGGCCCGGCCAGTGATGGATGGTGAAATCGTCGCCTGCCGAGACCAGCCCGCCATCCGGTGTGAACACCAGAGCGGTGACGGCGGCGGCATGGCCCTCCAGCCAGCCCGGCACCCCGTCCTGCCAGAGGCCCACGGAATTGTCGAAACTGGCCGTGGCAATGCGCCCGTCGGGCGCCACGGCAATACCCATGACCGGACCGCCATGGCCCTTGAGCGTGGTGAAGTCCTGCGCGGCGGCCGGAGCGCCGAGCGACAGGGTGATGATCAGGCAGGCCAGCCGCCGGACCGCCCCGCGCCCCGCTCGATTACCGGCCCGCCGCACGAACACCCCGCACTCCGGCCGGCCACCGGCCAGCCGCACGACCGCGCCGTGCCCCGGCCGGCCATCGGCCGGGGCGGCGGCCGGCGTCGGGCCGGGCCGGAAGACCGCGACCGGCACCGGCCTATTCCGCCGGGGTCGCGCCCCGGGCCGCGGCGTCGGCCGGGTCCGTCTCGCGGGCCTTGACCTCGTCCAGCCAGATCGAATGGTGCTGATGGGCCCAGGCCTCGTCGACCTGGCCGTTGCCCATGGCATCAAACGCGCCTTCCATGCCCAGCGTGCCGATGTAGATATGGCCGATGATGATGGCCATCAGAACAAAGGCCACGATGGCATGCCAGGCCTGGGCCAGCTGCATTTCCTCCTGCGGCGCCAGGTTGACGGGCAGCGGCGACAGGCCGAACCAGCCCGGCACGCCGATGTCGTTGATCAACCCGAAGGTCTTGGCAAAGAGCGGCAGCTCGAACGGAAAGAGCAGCGACAGGCCCGACAGCGAGATCGACGCACCCAGCAGGATGACCGACCAGAAGATGATCTTCTGACCGGCGTTGAACTTCTTGGCCGGCGGGTGGTTGTCGCCGATGATGCCCCCGGCCTGCTTGAACCAGGTGATGTCGGTCTTGTCGGGAATGTTGTGCCAGACCCACATGACGAAGACGAGCACCAGCGCCACCATGAAGGCCCAGGCCACGTTGTTGTGGATGTATTTCGACCAGGTCAGCAGGATGGCATTGGCCTCCTTGCCGAAATGCGGCGCGATGTAGAACCGGCCCATCAGGCTGAGCAGGCCTGTCAGGCCGAGCAGGATGAACGAACCGGCCAGGGTCCAGTGCGCCGCGCGTTCGATGAACTTGAACCGTTGCACCGTGCGCCCGGCCAGCCCGCCTTCGACGCGGACGCGGCCGCGCAGCAGGTAGAACACGGCCAGGATGGCAATGGTGCCCAGCAGCAGCCAGCCGCCATAGGTGATCAGCGGGCCCTTGCGAAATTCGTACCACGTCATGCCGCCGTCCTGGACCAGCACCTTGGCCACGTCGCCCCCGGCCGAGACCCGGATATCGGCCTCGTTGAAGCGCAGGGCGCGCCAGAGATCGGGGTCGGACGCCCCGCCCAGCGTGCCCAGCTGGCCGGTCATCGGCGCGGCATGATCCGGGTCGCCGATGTTGAGCTTGCGGAAATCGTTGCTGACGGTCTCGCCGCGCTGGCGGGCGAGGATGTCGTCCAGTGTCTGCGCGCCGCCGGTGGCCTGGCGCGCCTCGATCCGGGCGGCCACCTGCGGGTCCGGCGCGGTTGCCGGCTGCATCAGGGTGACGGCCAGGCCGACGGATATGAGGATGAGGGCCAGGAACCATCCGAAGCCCGTGGATCTGTTGGTCATATGCCGGATACTCCCTGTCCAACGCCCTGTGCTGCCCGGGCCGGGGGGATCGTCGCCGCACCGGCCCTTCCGGGCCGGGCGTCTCGGGGACGAAGGGCAAGGCGATCGCCCGACCGCCCTGCCCTTCCTGTTTCACCTTGCGGTTTCGACGGGGCCGCGCGGGCCCCGCGCTCAGCCGCCCTTCTGGTCGTAGGCCGTGCCCCAGCCCCAGGCGCCCGAGCCGAAGCCCCGGGCCACCACGCGTTCGCGGTAGATGGCCGAGACCACGTCACCGTCACCGGCCAGCAGGGCCTTGGTCGAACACATCTCGGCGCAGAGCGGCAGCTTGCCCTCGGCGATCCGGTTGCGCCCGTATTTCTGGAACTCGACGGTCGAGTTGTTCTCTTCCGGGCCGCCGGCGCAGAAGGTGCACTTGTCCATCTTGCCGCGCGAGCCGAAGTTGCCGGCCTGCGGGTATTGCGGCGCGCCGAAGGGACAGGCGTAGAAGCAATAGCCGCAGCCGATGCAGAGGTCCTTGGAATGCAGGACCACGCCTTCTTCGGTCTGGTAGAAGCAATCCACCGGGCAGACGGCCATGCAGGGCGCGTCGGAACAATGCATGCAGGCCACCGAGATCGAGCGTTCGCCCGGCTTGCCGTCATTGATCGTCACCACCCGGCGCCGGTTGATGCCCCAGGGCACCTCGTGCTCGTTTTTGCAGGCGGTCACACAGGCGTTGCATTCGATGCAGCGTTCGGCGTCACAGAGAAATTTTGCGCGTGCCATGTCTCGATGTCTCCTTACGCGGCCCAGATCTTGCAGAGGGTTGCCTTGGTTTCCTGCATCTGGGTGACGCTGTCGTAACCATAGGTCTGCGCGGTGTTGGTGCTTTCGCCCAGCACGTAGGGGTCCGACCCTTCGGGATATTTGCCCCGCTGGTCCTCGCCCTGGTAATGCCCGCCGAAGTGGAAGGGCATGAAGGCCACGCCCGAGCCGACCCGTTCGGTGACCAGCGCCATGACCCGGATCCTGCCGCCCTCGGGGCCTTCGACCCAGACCTGCGCCCCGTCGCGGACGCCCAGGTTGTTGGCATCGCGGGGGTTGATCTCGATGAACATGTTCTGCTGCAGCTCGGCCAGCCAGGGGTTGGACCGGGTCTCGTCGCCGCCGCCTTCATATTCGACCAGCCGTCCCGAGGTCAGGATGATCGGATAATCTTCCGAGAAGTCGTTCTTCTGGATCGAGGCATAAAGCGTCGGCACCCGCCAGAACTTGCGGTCCTCGTAGGTCGGGTAGTCGGCGACCAGGTCGCGGCGGTTGGAATAGAGCGGCTCGCGGTGTTTCGGCACCGGGTCGGGGAAGGTCCAGACCACGGCGCGGGCCTTGGCATTGCCGAAGGGCGCACAGCCATGGGCGATGGCCACGCGCTGGATGCCGCCCGACAGGTCGGTCTTCCAGTTCACGCCACCGACCTGCTCGGCATAATCGCTGGGCCGTTCGCCGGTCTGGCTGGTCTCGCCGACCTCTTCCTGGCCGTCGCCCGCGGTTTCCGGTGCGACATAGCCGGCCACGGCCTCGATCGAGGCGCGTTCCTCGGCGGTCAGGTCACCATCCCAGCCCAGGTCGATGAGCATCTGCATGGTGAATTCCGGGTAGCCGTCCTGGATCTCGGAGCCCACCGAATAGACACCGTCGGCCAGCAGGTTGTCGCCATCATGTTCCACGCCGAACCGGGCGCGGAAGGTCAGGCCACCTTCGGCCACGGGCATCGACATGTCGTAGAGGTTGGCCGTGCCCGGGTGGTTCATCTCGGGCGTGCCCCAGCAGGGCCAGGGCATGCCGTAGAAGTCGCCGTCGCAGGGCCCGCCGTTCGCCCGCAGCGTGGTGCGGTCGAAGGTGTGCTGGTTGGCCATGTGCAGCTTGAGCCGCTCGGGCGACTGGCCGGTATAGCCCACCGTCCACATGCCCTTGTTGAATTCGCGGGTGAGGTCCTCGATCAGGGGTTCCTCGCCGTTGACCTCGATGTTGCGGAACAGCCGGTCGGCAAAGCCGAACTTGGTGGCGAACTTGTGCACGATGACGTGGTCGGGCTTGGATTCGAACAGCGGGTCGACGATCTGTTCGCGCCACTGGATCGACCGGTTGGACGCCGTGACCGAGCCATAGCTTTCGAACTGGGTCGCCGCCGGCAGCAGGTAGACCCCGTCGGTGCGGTCCTGCAGGATGGCCGACACGGTCGGATAGGGATCGACCACGACCATCAGGTCGAGCTTTTCCATTGCCGTCTTCATTTCCGGCAGGCGGGTCTGGGAGTTGGGCGCGTGGCCCCACAGGACCATGGCCCGGGTGTTGTCGGGCTGGTCGATGTTTTCCTTTTCTTCCAGCACGCCGTCGATCCAGCGGCTGACCGGGATGCCGGTCAGGCCCATCATCTCGACATCCTTGCCATCGGCGCCCTGCATCACGGCAAAGCGGCTCTTGAGCCAGTCGATGTCCTCGTCCCAGACGCGCGCCCAATGGGCCCAGGCCCCGGCCGACAGGCCGTAATAGCCCGGCAGCGTATCGGCCAGCACGCCCAGGTCGGTCGCGCCCTGCACGTTGTCATGGCCGCGGAAGATGTTGGTGCCGCCACCGGCGGTGCCCATGTTCCCCAGCGCCAGCTGCAGGATGCAATAGGCCCGGGTGTTGTTGTTGCCGTTGGTATGCTGGGTGCCGCCCATGCACCAGATCACGGTGCCGGGGCGGTTGTTGACCAGCGTCCGCGCCACCCGGCGCAGCTGGCTTTCCGGCACGCCGGTGACCCGCTCGACCTCGTCGGGGCCCCAGTTGGCCACTTCCTCGCGGATCTGGTCCATGCCCCAGACGCGCGTGCGGATGAATTCCTTGTCTTCCCAGCCGTTCTCGAAGATGTGCCACAGCAGGCCCCAGACCAGGGCCACGTCCGAACCGGGCCGGAAGCGCACGTATTCGTCGGCATGGGCCGCGGTGCGCGTGAAGCGCGGGTCGCAGACGATCAGCGGCGCGTTGTTCTGTTCCTTGGCCTTCAGCAGGTGCAGCAGCGAGACGGGATGGGCCTCGGCCGGGTTGCCGCCGATGATGAAGATGGCCTTGGAATTGTGGATGTCGTTGTAGCTGTTGGTCATGGCGCCGTAGCCCCATGTGTTGGCCACGCCGGCAACGGTCGTCGAATGGCAGATCCGGGCCTGGTGATCGACGTTGTTCGTGCCCCAGTAGGCCGCGAACTTGCGGAAGAGATAGGCCTGTTCGTTGGAATGCTTGGCCGAGCCCAGCCAATAGACGCTGTCCGGCCCGCTTTCCTCGCGGATCTGCAGCATCTGGTCACCGATCTCGTCGATGGCCTGCTCCCACGAGATGCGGACCCATTCGCCGTTCTCTTTCTTCATCGGGTATTTCAGCCGGCGCTCGCCATGGGCGTGCTCGCGGACCGAGGCGCCCTTGCAGCAATGCGAGCCCAGGTTGAACGGGCTGTCCCAGCCGGGTTCCTGGCCGATCCAGACGCCGTCGGACACCTCGGCCATGACCGTGCAGCCGACCGAGCAATGGGTGCAGACGGATTTCTTGAGGTCCACCGTCCCCGAGGCGGCAGCCGCCGCGGCCTGGGCCGGTTTCACGGTGCCGCCGGTGGCGCTGATGGCGGCAAGCCCGCCGATGGCCAGGCCGGAGCCGCGCAGGAAGCTGCGGCGATCGACGGTCTTTTCGGCCATGTCGGACAGGATGCTGGTGCGCTGCGGTCGACGCGCGGCACCGTTTGTCTTCTTCCTGAGCATGTCTCTCGTCTCCCCTTGCTCGCCGGGACCGTTCCGCCCCGCTCGCTTGGCTTTGGTGCGGCCCCTGGCCGGACCCCTGCCCGCCCCGGGCCGGGTCCGGGCGCGGGCCCGGTTCATCTGTGCGGCGGTCTTCTCAGAACCGCGCGCTGTCGTAATAGGCCCGGGTGTGCAGGGTATCCTGCATCCGGTCCGATGCCGGGTCGGGCTCGGCGGCCTCGGCCTGGGTCGCGCCGGTCACGGCCACGGCGGCCGCGATCGGCGCCGTAGTTCCGGCCAGCTTGAGAAAGTCGCGGCGGCTCGCTGCCTCTTTCTTCGTGGTCACGTGAGCACTCCTTCTCTCACACCTGGGTTGTGGCGGCCCGCGGGCCGCCGGTTCGTTACGGGGGTCAGGCCCCGCTCAATCGAAAGGCCTCCCCCTCGATATCCATGAATGCCCGGCCGGTGGTGCCCACCGCGGCATAGAAGACGGCGCTCTTGGCGGCTTCGAGATCGGCAAAGAAATGGCCGGCCCAGGGCGCGATATGACGGTTGAAGAAGGTCTTCTGGACCTCCAGCCCGGCGGGCGGGCCAAAGCGGCCGACGATCATGGCGGCCATCATTTCCATCAGCGAGGCGATGTTGTCCTCGGGTTCGAACACGGTGTCCGACCGGGCCAGCCCGTTGCGGGCCATGTCCTGGCGCAGGGCGGCCAGCGGTTTCTCGTTGAGAAAGCCGGTCAGGTAATAGGACGCATAGGGCAGCAGCTCGCCCCGGCCCAGGCCGATGAACAGCGTGTTGAACTCGCGGCGCACGGCCTTGGGCCCGGTGGCCCGGGCGGTGCGGGCCAGGCCGGCGATGCCCCGGCCGAGATCGGTGGATTCATCGCCCTGCAGCGTGGCAGCCTGGTCCAGGATGCCCTGGTCGGCCGGGTTGGCCAGCAGCACGCCGAGGAAATTGTAGAGATCGGCGCGCAGGCGGTCTTCTTCCGGGATGCGGGCGATATCGGGCGCGGCGCTCATGCTGTCTCCTGCTGGATGTCGGGCTGGTCGTCGAAGGTGATGCGGATGCGCCGGCGCGGGGCCGGCGGCAGATCCTCGGCCGGGGCGGCCTCGGGGCCGGGCCCCTCGGGCGCGGCTGCGCCACGTGCCTCGGCGGTGGAACGGGTGTCACCGGTCGCGGCTGCGCCGCTGGTATCGTCGGCGGCTACGCCGCTTGTATCGGTGGCGGCTGCGCCGCTGTCGGTCTTCGCCCCCACGGCGGCTTTGTCGCCGGATGTCGTGGGGCCGGCTTCGCCGGCATTCAGGGCCATGTCCCGGATCCTGGGCGCGATGCCCCGGCCGACCTCGTAGGCCGTGCGCATGACATCGGGGACCATGGCCGCATCGGTGTAATCGTCGTCGTAATCGACCAGCCCGTCGAGATTGGCCAGCACCGGGTTGGTGCGCCACAGCCGGCGCAGGGCGCGGGATTTCAGGCGCTGGGGCAGATCGGCGGCCAGGAACCGGCGGATCGCCTCGGCATCCTGCAACGTGTCGGGATCGGGCATGCCGGCCGCATCGAGCAGTTCGGCATCGCTGCGCTCGGCCAGGGCGGCATCGTGGCGGGCCTCTTCGGCCACGGCCTGGGCGGTGGCCTCGGCCCTGGCCTCGGCGGCCACGGCGGCTTTGCGGCGGGCCCAGAAATCGCTCATGACAGGCGCCTCCGGCGGGCGGCGGGCGAGCGATAGACATCGCCGGGCTGGGCGATGCGCGCATCGCCGATGCCGTCCTCGACCTGGTCGACCCGGGTCTTGTCGCGCCGGCGCTTCACGAAAACGCTTTCGCGGTGGAATTCCTCGATGAAGGCCTCGATCCAGGCGATCAGCCCGTCGGGCATCGGCACCTTTTCGACCAGGTCCTCGCCGCTCTCGGCGTAATCCTGAGCCTCGAAGGGCGAGGCCGTGACCAGCAGCACGCGGAACGGCGGCTCGGCCTTCTGGGGCCGCATGACCACGTAGAGCCCGGGCATGTCCGAGGCCAGGTTGTGGCGGTAGGATTCGGTTTCCGCACCGTGCAGTTCCAGCACCGGCGTGGCGGCATGGTATTCGACGGCCGGACCTTCGCGGCGCAATTCCACCCAATCGGCCGGCCTCGCACCGGGCAGCACCGCCACGGCACGCCAGTCCCATGCCACCCAACGGGTCACACCGGGCCTGCGCCGGACAACAACACCCATGGGCATCGTGCGATAGGATTTTTCATTGCGGATCACGTATGCGGTCCCTCCCCGCGCTTATTGAATCAGCCCCGGGCACGAACGAAAGGGGAAAACGGTGCACGACGGCATTCATCGCCCTTTCGGGTCAATTTGGCCCGCCGTGAAAGGCCGCCGGGACGGCGCGGGACGAATTGTCCATCTCGACTGAAAATGTCGGGAAATTGTTCCGCCCCGGCCGGCGAATCGCGACGCCCCGGATGGGCCGGCTGACGCCCGGTGAGCGGCGAGAAAAGCGGTTGCCGCCGGTCTGAAAACGCGTTTAGGCTCTGGCGCGCAGCGGCTTGGGGCCCCCGGGGGGCCCGCGGGGACCGCGCGTGAGCCAAGCGCCACAGGGGCGCGAGCAGGACGGGAAAAACATGGTCAAGCATCTGATAACATGTGATTGTTCGGGCAGCATGACCATCGATTCCGAGGCCCTGTCCCGGGCCACCGGCATCGAGGTGGCACCGGCCTGTTCGGCTCTTTGCACCCGCGAGATCGGCCGGGCCGAGGCCGGGTTGACCCGGGGCGAGACGATGATTGCCTGCCAGCAGCAGGCGCGGATCTTCGAAGACCTGGCCGAAGAGCTGGGCACCGACCCGGCGCCGCTGGTCGACCTGCGCGACCGGGCCGGCTGGACCGCCGACAGCGCGCCGACCCTGCCCAAGATGGCCGCCCTCCTGGCCGAGGCCCAGCTGCCCGCGCGGCCGGCCAAGACGATGGACGTGGTCTCCGAGGGGCTGTGCCTGGTGCTGGCGCCCGAGAGCGGCGCGGCCGAGGTGGCGATCGAGGCCGCGGCGACGCTGGCGCAATACCTGTCGGTCACCCTGCTGCTGGCCGACGGCCAGGCGCTGACCGATCCGCGCGACCATGACGTGATGATCGGGCGCATCCGCAATGCCCGGGGCGCGCTGGGACAGTTCAACCTGACCCTCGATGGCGTGCGCGAGCTTCGGCCCGGCGGGCGGGGCACGCCCGAGCCGGGCGCGGCCCGTGACGGGGGCAGCGCGGAATGTGACGTGATCCTCGACCTGCGCGGCGGCCTGCCGCTGTTCCCGGCCCATGAGAAACGCGAAGGCTACCTGCGGGCCGACCCGGCCCATCCGCCGTCGGTCGCGGCGGCGGTCCTGGCCGCGTCGCACCTGCTGGGCACCTTCGAAAAGCCGCTCTACGTACGCACCGAACCGCTGCTCTGCGCCCATGAACGGGCCGGCCAGACCGGCTGTACGACCTGTCTCGACCTGTGCCCGACCGGGGCGATCACGCCCCAGGGCGACCACGTGGGCATCGACCCGATGATCTGTGCCGGCTGCGGCGCCTGTTCGGCGGCCTGCCCGTCGGGGGCGATCAGCTATGACGCGCCGGCCGTGGACGAGACGATGCTGCGGGTGCAGACGCTGGCCCGGGCCTACCTGGCCGCCGGCGGCCACGACCCGCGCCTGCTGGTCACCGATGCCCATGGCGCCGAGATGATCCGCCTGGCCGCGCGCCATGGCCGGGGCCTGCCCGCCGACGTGGTGCCGATGGAACTGCCGGCGATCGGCGCCTTCGGCCATGCCGAGGCCGTGGCCGCCCTGGGCGCGGGCTTTGCCCATGTGGCACTGCTGCCCGGGCCGGGCGCCGACCGGGATGCGCTGACCGCCCAGGTTGCCCTGGCCGCGGCCATCGGCGGCCCGGCCCGGGTGGCCCTGCTGGACCTGGCCGATCCCGATGCGCTGTCGGACCTGCTGTTCGACCAGGTGGCCGCGGCGGTCACCCATGCTCCGGTCCGCCCGATGGGCACCCGCCGCCAGATCACCCGCCAGGCCGCCCGGGCGCTCTATCCCGCCGGCACCGCCCTGCCCCTGCCCGAAGGCGCGCCCTACGGCGCCGTGCTGGTCGATACCGATGCCTGCACCCTGTGCCTGTCCTGCGTCTCGCTCTGCCCCTCGGGCGCGCTTGGCGACAATCCCGACCTGCCCCAGCTGCGCTTCCAGGAAGACGCCTGCCTGCAATGCGGGCTCTGTGCCAATATCTGCCCCGAGGATGCCATCACCTATGAGCCCCGCCTGAACCTGGCCGACACGGCCCTGGAACAGGAAGTGCTGAACGAGGAAGAGCCCTTTGCCTGCGTCGAATGCGGCTCGCTCTTCGGGGTGAAATCGACGGTCGAACGGGTGATGGAGAAGCTGGCCGGCCATGCCATGTTCGCCCAGGGCGATGCGCTGCGGATGATCCAGATGTGCGACGATTGCCGGGTGAACGCCCAGTACCACGCCCAGAACAACCCCTTTGCCGGCGGCGAGCGGCCCCGGCCGCGCACCACCGACGATTACCTGAGCAAGCGGCGGGACCATTGATGGCCCTGCCTCCGCGGCCGGGTCCGGCCCGGCCGATCAGCCATGGCTGCGGTTCAGAAGTCCTGCGCCTGCAACGGCGCGCCCAGGTCCGCCGGGGCCAGCCGCGAGACATAGGCCATCAGCGCCTCGAGCTCGTCGATGGTCATGTGGACCGGGGCGATGGGCGACGGCCGGTCGGGCGGAAAGGGCGCGGTGATCTCGGCGACCTGGGTAAAGGCCGGATGCGGGTTGAGCGCGTAGAAGGCGGCAAAACGGTCTTCCCAGTCGGCAAAGGCCCGCAGCACGAAGAAACTGGGCGTCGAGCCGATATCGGTCTTGCGCCCGGCCTCCTCGACCGCGTGGCAGCGGGCACAGGCCCGGCGCGACACGTCGAGCCCCAGCCGGGCATCACCGGCCAGGATCGTCGCGGCCTCCGGCGCGGCCACGACCTGTGGCGCGGCAAAGCCCGGACCGGTCTCGGGCGTGAAGGACAGCACGGTGTTCAGCCCGACCTCGGAGGTCAGCCAGCCGGCCAGCCGCTCGGCCCCCGGACCCGGCGCCGGGGCCAGCTGCATCCGCCAGGCCCCGCCCGGCCCGTCAAAGACCGGCCGGCCGCTGTCGCCCAGCAGGACCTGGGCCTGGGCCGGATCGTCGACCAGGACGACCCGCACCCGGGTCTTGAGAGAGAAGCGCGGCAGGATATGTCCAAGCAGGCCAGTCTCGGCCAGGGCCGCCGGCACATGCAGCCGGACCGGGCCGTCCTCGGCCGCGCCCGGCAGGGGCGACAGGCAGAGCGCCATCAGGATCATTGCGCGGCGAAGGCCCATGGGGTCAACCTAGGGCCGGGCCGGCCTGCCGGTCAACCGCAACGAAACACAGCCATGTCCCCGAAGATATGAAAGGACACAGACCATGACCGACGAATTCAACATGTCGATGCGCAAGTTCCTCAAGCAGGTCGGCGTGACCTCGCAGCAGGAAATCGAAGCCGCCGTGCGCGAGAAGGGCGAAGCCGGCAAGACCTATGCCGTCAAGGCCGTGATCACCATCGAGGAGCTCGGCCTGACCCACGAGGTCACCGGCTCGATCGAGGGAGAATAAGCCCATGCGCGAGGCCGTTCTCGCCGTCCTGAAGACCATTGCCGACCCTGCCGGCGGCGACATCGTCGCCAGCGGCGTCGTGCGCGCGCTGACCGTGTCGGCCGAAGGCGCGGTGCGCTTCGTGCTGGACGTGCCGGCCTCGCGGGCCGAGGCCTACAAGCCGGTCAAGGCCGAGGCCGAGGCCCGGCTGGCCGCGATGCCCGAGGTGGCGGGCGTGTCGGTTGTCATGACCGCATCCACCCCGCCGCCGCCCGATCTCAAGCCCCAGCGCCCGGCCGAACCCAAGGGCCCGCAAAAGGTGCCGGGCGTCGAGCGGATCATTGCCGTGGCCTCGGGCAAGGGCGGCGTGGGCAAATCCACGCTGACCTCGAACCTGGCCTGCGCCCTGGCCCAGCAGGGCCGGCGCGTCGGCCTGCTGGATGCCGATGTCTACGGCCCGTCCCAGCCGCGCATGCTGGGCGTGTCCGGCCGGCCGGCCTCGCCCGATGGCAAGACCATCCTGCCCCTGCGCAACCACGGCGTGACGATGATGTCGCTGGGCCTGATGACCAATGACGACCAGGCCGTGGTCTGGCGCGGGCCGATGCTGATGGGCGCCCTGCAGCAGATGCTGACCCAGGTGCAATGGGGCGCGCTCGATGTGCTGCTGGTCGACCTGCCGCCGGGCACCGGCGATGTCCAGATGACCCTGGCCCAGAAGGCCCATGTCGACGGGGCGGTCATCGTGTCGACCCCCCAGGACGTGGCCCTGCTGGATGCGCGCAAGGGCATAGACATGTTCCGCCAGCTCGACGTGCCGATCCTGGGCATGGTCGAGAACATGTCCACCCATGTCTGTTCCAAATGCGGGCATGAAGAGCATGTCTTCGGCCATGGCGGCGTGGCCGCCGAAGCGGCCAAGCTGGGCGTGCCCCTGCTGGCCGAGATCCCGCTCGACCTGGAGATCCGCCTGGCCTCGGACGGCGGTGCGCCGGTGGTCGTCTCGGCCCCCGACAGCGCCCAGGCCCGGGCCTTTGCCGCCGTGGCCGAGGCGCTGGTCGCCCAGGGCATGGCATGACCGGCCCGGGCGGGCTGCTGCTGCCGCCGCTGATGTCGGCGCGGGCCTGCGCCGACGATCCGGCGCGGGCGGCCTGCCAGGCGGCCATGCAGGGTTGCGACGCCGGTCTGATGACCTGGCGGGTCACCCCTGCCGCGATGCAGGCCGCCCTGGTCTTTGCGCCCGAGGTCGACCTGGCCCGGGCCATGATCATGCTGCCGCTCTGCGGCGTGGGGTTCCAGAACGCCCTGGGCGCGCTGTCGCCGCCCGAGGTGGCCGTCGAGCTGCGCTGGGACGGCACGATCCTGCTCAACGGCGCGGCCTGCGGCCGGCTGCGGGCCCATGCCGCCGATCCCGGAGGCCCTGCCGCCGGGCCGCCCGACTGGTTGGTCGTGGCCCTCGACCTGCGCCTGACCCTGACCGAAGGCGGCGCCGATCCGCAGATCACCGCGCTCTACGAGGAAGGCTGCGGCGAGGTCACGCCCGAGGCCCTGCTCGAGGCCTGGGCCCGCCACACGCTCAACTGGATCGGCCGCTGGGAGGCCGACGGCAACCGGGTGCTGCACGAGGAATGGCGCGGGCTGGTGCCCGATATCGGCCAGGCCAGCACGCTGGCCGACCACCCGGGCAAGGTGCTGGGCACCGACGAGAGCTTTGGCCTGCTGATCGCCCGCGACGACACCACCCACCTGGTTCCGCTGACCCACCTGCTGGAGGACATGCCTTGAAACTCGCCCGTGCCATCCATTTCGACGAAAGCGACAGCCGCGTCTACAACAACCCGGCCCGGACCGGGGAATGGTGCATCTCGGGGGGCTTCGAATTCTCGGACTGGACCGAGGCCGACCTCGAAGGCAAGGCCCGCCAGGCCTTTGCCAACGGCTGGTTCGGCCTGGAAACCGGCGGGCGGGTGACCTTCGTAGCCGTCACCACGCTGGAACCGGCCGAGGTGGCCACCCTGACCGACCTGCTGGCCCATCATTTCGTGACCTTCTATGGCGCGCCCTCGGTCGAGGCCGCCCGGCCCGTCGCGGCCGAGGAAATCGCCCAGATGGGCGATCTGTGCGACGAGCACGAGGCCAACACCTTGCTGACCGTCTCGCGTGAGCTGACGCCGGCCGGCGTGCGCGAGGCCTACCGGGTGATCGAGGCCCGCGAGGCCGATCTGGGCCAGTTTGCCGTGCACGGCTCGGCCGATCCCTGATCGCCGGGCCGCACGGGCGCAACGCGCAACCTGCACAACACCTAACCGGCACAGCACGTGACCGGCGCGGCGCGCCTGCCAGGGCGCGACAAGCAAAACGCGCCGGCCTGGGCGGGATGGCAAAGGCGCGCCGGTTTTCCACGACGTCAAACGCGCCGGTTTGGCGTGACAGGCAATGCGCCGCTTGAACCGCGACGCCCCTCCCCATCATCGCAGCGCAAAGACCCGTTACTTGCCAATCCTGACAAGTAAACCCGGCGATTTTCCATTTTTGCCTTCCCTCAATTCATGTCAAACTGCCCGCGATCGACCAAGGGGCCGCCTTGACGCGCCCCGCCCATGGCACGAAGACGAGGAGGGGATTGTCCATGTCCGATCGCTACACCACAGGTATGGCCGTACGCCGTTCGGTGCTCGGAGACGCCCATGTGGACCGGGCCGAGGCCGGCAAGACCGAGTTCGACCAACCGTTCCAGCAGCTGATCACCGAAGGCGCCTGGGGCACGGTCTGGGCCGGCCAGGCCATCCCGCCGCGCGAACGCTCGATGCTGACCCTGGCCCTTCTGGCGGCCACCGGCAATTTCGAGGAAATCCCGATGCATGTCCGGGCCACGGCCAATACCGGCGCCAGCCGCGACGACATCATGGAGGCCTTCCTGCACGTGGCCATCTATGCCGGCGTGCCAAAGGCCAACCATGCCATCAAGCTGGCCAAGCAGACATTCGCTGAAATGGAGGAAGCCACAGATGACTGACCAGGGACCGCTCATCCCACGCAACCGCGCGGCGCATCCCGTCGCCTTCGATCCCGATTACAAGACCACCGTTCCGCGCTCGCCGAAACTGGCCCTGCTCAGCGCCGACAGCTCGATCACCGAAGAGACCGGCCCGGTCTTCGGCCATGACATCCTCGGCCCTCTGGACAACAACCTGATCCTCAACTGGACCCGTGGCGCGGCTCCGGCGGTGGGCGAGCGTATCCTGATCCACGGCCGTGTCGTCGACGAGAACAACCGCGCCGTTCCCCATACCCTGGTCGAGATCTGGCAGGCCAATGCCGGCGGGCGCTATCGCCACATGAAGGACAGCTACTTTGCCCCGCTCGACCCCAATTTCGGCGGCTGCGGGCGGACGATCACCGATGAGAACGGCCATTACCAGTTCCTGACCATCCGTCCCGGCGCCTATCCTTGGCCCAACCGGGGCAATGACTGGCGACCGATGCACATCCATGTCTCGGTCTTCGGCCATGCCTTCGGCCAGCGCCTGATCACCCAGCTCTATTTCCAAGGCGACCCGCTGATCGATCTCTGCCCGATCGCCGCGACGATCAAGTCGCGCAGCCAGCTCGACGCGCTGGTCGCGCCGCTGGACATGGCCCAGTCCAAGCCGATGGACTACCTGGCCTACAAGTTCGACATCGTCCTGCGCGGGCGCCGTCAGAGCATGTTCGAGAACAAGCTGGAGGGCATGTGACATGGTGCAGAAACTGAACACCCTGGTCGAAACCGCTTCGCAGACCGCCGGACCCTACGTGCATATCGGGCTGATGCCCAGCTATTGCGGCAATGCCGGGGCCTATGACCGCGAGATCGGGCTGTCGCCCATCGCCGAGGGCTGCCAGGGCGAGATCATCGAGATCCGCGGCCAGGTCATCGACGGCACCGGCTGGGCCCTGCGCGATGCGCTGATCGAAAGCTGGCAGGCCGATGCGGCCGGGCGCTATCCGGGTCAGCCGGGGGCCGATGACAAGGTGACGGGCCATTGCCGGTTCGGAGCCGATGCCGAGAGCGGTGAATTCACCCTGCGCACGGTCAAGCCCGGGCGCACGCCGACCCGCACCGGCGGCTGGCAGGCCCCGCATATCGCCCTGTGGATCGTGGCCCGGGGCATCAACATCGGCCTGCAGACCCGGATCTATTTCGAGGACGAGGACAACAGCACCGACCCGCTTCTGGCGCGTATCGAACAGCGCCCGCGCGTCGACACCCTGATCGCCGCCAAGACCGGGCCGGGCCAGTATCGCTTCGACATCCGCCTGCAGGGCGACGGCGAAACGGTGTTCCTCGACCTTTAAGGCCCCAACCAGCTGTTTCGGATCGCTGACGCGATCCGACCGGCGGGGGCGGGCATCTGCGATGCCCGCCCCCGCCGCCCCCGCCGCCCCTGCGCCCCGCGTTCCAATCATGCCCCGCGCTCCTTCGTCAGGCAGCACCATGCGCCGCGCCTGCCGCCCTGCCCCGCCCGTGTCGCTGGACCGGGCCGGGCGCAACGCGCCCCGTAGAGCCTCGCACCGCTCAGGATACGCCACCCGCCGGGGGAAACGCGTCCGCCCCCTGTGCCAAGCCTCACCGCCCCAACCCGGCCACGACGCCGCCCCTTGCACAACCGGCAGAGCGTGAGGCACGTCACCGGCCCGCGCACGCCGCGCCCAAAGTCCCGCACCACAACGCCATTCCACGTGGCAACCAGCCGCCGCCCCCGACCAGAGCGGGGCAACCCGACGCCGATGCCCATGCGCCGCCCCATTGGCCGATGGCCCGGGCTGGTCTAGGAAGACATCATGGCTCCTGAATCGCACAGCTCGCCCGGGGCGGAGGCCCCGATCTACCTGACCACCCGCGAGGTGGCCGATCTTTTGCGGGTGAAGGAACGCAAGGTCTATGACCTGGCCGCGGCCGACGAGATCCCGCATCGGCGGATCACCGGCAAGCTGCTGTTTCCCCGGGCCGAATTGCAAGCCTGGATCGACGGCGACGGCCCGGCCGAACCGGCCGAGCGGCCGGCTGTCCTGACCGGCTCGCATGATCCGCTGCTGGACTGGGCCGTGCGCGAATCCGGCGCCGGGCTGGCCACGCTGCTCAATGGCAGCGCCGAGGGGCTGGAGGTCTATGACCAGGGCCGGGCCGCGCTGGCCGGGCTGCACCTGCCCGAGGATGACGGCTGGAACCGGCGCAGCGTGGCCGCGCGGGGCCTGCGCGATTGCGTGCTGGTGGGCTGGGCGAAACGGGCGCGCGGGCTGATCCTGGCGCCCGAGGTGGCCGACCGCGTCGCGGGGTTCGGCGATCTGCGCGGGCTGCGCGTGGTCATGCGCCAGCCCGGCGCCGGGGCGGCGGCGCTCTTTGACCGGCTGCTTGACGAACACGGGTTCACCCCGTCCGACCTGCGGCCCTATGATGCCCCGGCGCGCACCGAAAGCGATGCCGCGGCGGCGGTGGCCGCCGGCGAGGCCGAGGCCGCGCTTGGGATCGAGGCCATGGCCCGCCAGTTCAACCTGGCCTTCCGGCCGATCCTGACCGAGAATTTCGACCTGCTGATCGACCGGCGGGCCTATTTCACCGACCCGGTCCAGGACCTGCTGGCCTTTGCCCGCGGCGAGGCCCTGCAGCGCAAGGCCCTCGCCATGGGCGGTTATGACCTGGGCGAGGCCGGCGTCGTGCGCTGGCTCTCGCCCTGATCACCTGTCACGCGGCGGTCATTCCCCGGCGTTGGGGAAGAACAGCTGCTGGCCGTCGACCTTGTAATCGGCAATCGCGGCCTGGCCGTCCTGGGAAATGACCCAGTCGACAAAGGCCTGGCCCTGCTCGGCCTTCACGCCGGGATGCTTTTCGGGCGAGACCAGGATGATGCCGTATTGGTTGAACATGCGCGGGTCGCCTTCGACGGCGATCTGGTAATCGCCCTTGTTGCCGAAGGCGATCCAGGTCGCCCGGTCGGTCATGATATATGCGCCCATGGCCGTGCCCGCGTTCAGCGTGGCGCCCATGCCCGAGCCGGTCTCGCGGTACCATTCGCCCGAAGCGGCCGGCGCGTCGATGCCCGCGGCCGTCCACAGGCGCAGCTCGGCCTTGTGGGTGCCGCTGTCGTCGCCGCGCGAGGCAAAGGGCGCGCCGGCTTCGGCGATCTGGGTCAGGGCGGCGGTGACATCGTCGGAACCGGCCACGCCGGCCGGGTCATCGGCCGGGCCGACGATGACGAAATCATTGTACATCACGTCGAACCGTTCGACCCCGTCGCCATCGGCCACGAATTTCTCTTCCGAGGGCTTGGAATGGACAAAGAGCACGTCGCCATCGCCATTGGCCGCGTTCTTGATGGCCTGGCCGGTGCCCACGGCCACGACGCGCACCTCGATGCCGGTCTTGTCCTGGAAGATCGGCAGCAGGTGGTCGAACAGGCCCGAGTTCTGGGTCGAGGTGGTCGATTGCACGACGATGAAATCGTCGGCCGCCAGCACCGGGGTGCCAAGGGCCAGGATCGTTGCGGCCGCGAGGCCCGCAAATGTGCGTCGGAACATGGAAAACTCCGTTGTCTTGAGTGTCTCAGGGGGTTGGGTCGAGAAACAGCCGCCCGCCGATCCAGGCCTGGGCCGGGCCGGATCGCGGAGCGGTCAGCACGCGGGCGGCCGGGCCGGTTTCGGCCACGCGCCCTTCGTGCAGAAAGATCGCGTCATCGCCCATGCGCCGGGCCTGGCCCTGGTCATGGGTGACAAGGACGATGGTCACCCCGGTGGCATGGGCCTCGTCGATCAGGGTCTCGACCGCATGGGTCGAGGCCGGATCCAGGCTGGCCGTGGGCTCATCGAGAAACAGGATGCGCGGCTCGCAGGCCAGGGCCCGGGCCAGGGCCAGGCGCTGCTGTTCGCCGCCCGACAGCACGCGGGCCGGGCGATGGGCCAGGTCCTGCAGCCGGGCGGTTTCCAGCGCCCGGGCCTCGCGTTCGGCCCGCTCGGCCCCGGCAAAGCCGCGCACGGCCAGGGCAAAGCGCAGGTTGGCCCGCACCGTGCGGCGCAGCATCACCGGCCTCTGGAAGACCATGGCCTGTTCGGCCCGGCCGGCGGCATCCAGCGGCGCGCCGTTCCACAGCACCTCGCCCCGGTTGGGCCGCAGCAGGCCATGCATCAGCCGCAGGGTCAGGCTCTTGCCGGCGCCGTTGGCCCCCAGGATCACCGTGCGCCGGCCCGGCCGGATGGCCAGGCTGAGCCCGTGGATCAGGGCCCGCCCGCCGGCGACATAGCGCAGGTCGCGGGTTTCCAGGATCGGCGCCGGATCGGGCGCGTCCTGCGCCGGGGTCCGGAGCGGCGTCGCGGCGCCGGTGGCCAGGGGAAAGGGCACGGGATCGACCATGTCACGCATGGGCCACCTCGGCCGTCAGCCCGCGCACGGCCATGACGGCGGCATTGACGATCAGGGCCAGGCCCAGCAGCACGACGCCCAGGGCCAGGGCCAGCTGCAGGTTGCCCTTGGAGGTTTCCAGGGCGATCGTCGTGGTCATGACCCGGGTGACATGGTTGATGTTGCCCCCGACGATCATCACCGCGCCGACCTCGGCCACGGCCCGGCCGAACCCGGCCAGGGCAACGGTCAGCAGGCCGACCCGGGCATCCCACAGCAGGGCCGACAACCGGCGCATCGGCCCGACACCGAGCGAGGCGAATTGTTCGCCATACTCGGCCTGAAGGTCCTCGACCGCCTGGCGCGTCAGGGCGGCGACGATCGGCGTAACCAGGATGGTCTGGGCGATGATCATCGCAGCCGGGGTATAAAGTAGACGCAGCGGGCCGAGCGGGCCGGAGGCCGAGAGCATGAGATAGACGGCCAGGCCGACGACAACCGGCGGCAGGCCCATCAGGGCGTTGAGCAGCACGGCCAGCAGGCCCCGGCCGGGAAAGCGCCAGGCCCCCACGGCCGCGCCCAGCGGCAGGCCGATGGCGCAGGACAGCAGGACAGCGCTCAGCGTCACGCGCAGCGACAGGCCGACGATCTCGATCAGATCGGCGTCACCGCTCAGGATCAGGCCCAGGGCCGCTCCCAATATGCCGCTGTCGGACTGCATGTCCTGCGTTCTCCTCCACCTGATGGGAAAATTTGCACAAGAATCGCAGATAATCCACCTTTAACTGAGATGCACCCCCAATCGTCGCCTGCGACACCTTTTCCGGGACCGGCGCATGGCCGGTGTGATGCCCTGCCCGATGCGCCGACCTGGCCCTGTCCGACCCTGTTCCGGCCCGTGACCGCATCCAGCCCTGGGTGCCGCCCATGCAGACACCGGTGCCGCAAGCCCACCGCCTGCCTTGCCGTACGTCTGCCGTCGCTCTTTCAACGATCCTCGACCTACATCCGTGAACCGCGCCCTGCCCCGATTGCCGCCTTGCCCAAACGCCGCCGCAAGCCACCTTTCCCCTGCGATGTGTCTGCCGGATCTCAGGCGGCGTTCCCCATCAACAAGTCCGGTGCTGCCAGCCACCCACGCGCCCCGCCCGAACACCGGCACCGGAATACCCCCACTTGCCCTGCCTCGCGTCTGTCGGCACTCTGGCCCCGATCCCCGTCCCCGATCCCGGAGCCGTGCCCCATGTCCTCTGACCATGCCGACATCCGCCCGCTGGAAATCGCCGTTTCCGGCCAGGCCGGTGTCGATGCCACGCTGCAATTCATCGGGCGCATCCAGACGCCGTTCACCGACCGCAGCCTCTGCCCGCGCCAGGGCCGGCCGGACGGGCCGGAATGCCGGATCGAGATCTTTCCGCCCTGGGACCAGGCCCTGCAGGGCATCGAGGATTACCCGAGGATCGAGGTGCTCTACTGGCTGGACCGGTCGCGCCGGGATCTCGTCGTGCAGAACCCCGGCCATTCCGACCGGACCTTTGGCACCTTTGCCCTGCGCTCGCCGGTGCGGCCCAATCCGATCGGCACCTGCATGGTCGACCTGGTGCGCGTCGAGGGCAACGTGCTGGTGGTGCGCAGCCTGGATTGCCTGGATGGCACCCCGCTGCTGGACATCAAGCCCGACCGCTGTGCCTTTTCCCCGAAGGCCGCGCCCAAGCCCGCCGGCTGAACGCGCCGGGACCGCCCCGAGGGCGTCCCAAGCACAACCCAGGCGATAGCCAAACCCCCGTCTGCGCAATTTTTGCGCAGGCCGGCCCGATATGACAGGCGCCGCCCCACCCGCCATCGCAATGGCCGTGGCGCGCGCCGCTGCGGCGCGGCAGGATCGGTTCACCCGATCCCGAGGCAGGCCGACACGGCCCGGCCGAGGCGCCGGGGACGGCCCGGTTTCCGCCCTGCGCCCGGGCCGGGGGTCCCATGCCCGGGGCTTGCCCCCGCGGCCCGCCAGGAAAGGAATTGGTTCTGAAACCCAGGCAATCCCGTCCCACCCGCGCCGCTCCGCCCCATCGCCCGCGTTTCGATGTCACCCCGCTGGGCGTGCGCATCGGAGCCCAGGTCCGTGGCCTGGCGCTGGACGATGCCCCCAGGGGCGACACGCTGAACGCCCTCGAAGACCTGCTGGAAACCTGGGGCGTGCTGGTCTTTCCCGGCCAGCAGATCACCCCGGCCCAGCAGGTGGCCTTTTCCCGGGCCTTCGGCGAGCTGGAGACCGCCGGCACCGGCGAGGCCCGGCTGGACGGCCAGCCCGAGATCTTCGTCATCGCCAATACCGACGCCCGGCCCGGCCAGGCCCCGCCCGAGGCGCTGTTCTGGCATGCCGATCACCAATGCTGCAGCGAACCGGCCCGGGCCTCGCTGCTCTATTGCCGCCAGACCCCGCCGGTCGGGGGGGATACGGTCTTTGCCTGCATGTACAGCGCCTACGAGGCCCTGCCCCCGACCGACAAGGCCGAGGCCCAGCGGCTGATCGCGTTGCATGCGGTGGCCGCGCCGGACGCAACCGGCGACGGGACGGCGGATGATCCGGCCGGGCCGCTCATCCTGCGCTGCCCGCTGGTGCGCCACCATCCGCGCAGCGGGCGCATGGCGCTGTGGTTCGGCTCGCGGACGACGATCGGCATCGAAGGCTGGGAGGCCGAGCGCGCCAGGGAATACCTGGCCCGGCTCGAAGCCCATGCCACCCGGGCGGCGTTCCTCTATCGCCACGGCTGGAAACCGGGCGACGCGGTGCTGTGGGACAACCGGCGCGTGTTGCATGCCGGCACCGGGTTTGACGGCGCCCGCCACCTTCGCGAGATGCACCGCACCACGATCCGCGAGACCGGGCCGATCCGCTGACCCCGCCCGGGGCCTTTGCCTGCTGGCCCGCAGCCGCCCGCCCCGGCGACGCCCACGCCCCCGCCGCCCGAACCATGGCGGCGGCACGGCGCCCGCTGCGCCAATTGGCCACGGTGGGGAAAAGCCTGCCCTCACCGGACCAGTTTTCGCTACTAGGTTGAGAAAGGTATGCTAAGCTTGCGCCAAACAAGACGAACATGTCGACGGGACGCGTGGGGGGAACGAAGTGGCGCCGGATACCAAGTCCGAGACAGCACCGCAGGACATCGTGGCGATTGCCGCCTCGGCCGGCGGCCTTGAAGCCACGTCGCTGCTGGCCCAGAACCTGCCGACCGGGCAGAATTGCTGTTACGTCATCGCCCAGCACATGTCGCCGACCCACAAGAGCATGCTGGTCCAGTTGCTGTCGCGCGAGACCTCGCTGGCCGTCGAGGAAATCCAGAACCCGACCCTGCCGCAGGCCAACACGATCTACATCCCGCCGCCGGGCCATGACGTGGTCTTTGAAAACGGGTCCTTCGTGCTGCGCAAGCCTTTGGGCCACCCGGCCGCGCCCAAGCCCTCGGCCGACCGGCTGTTCAAGTCGCTGGCCCAGGAGAAACGCGAACATGCCATCGGCATCGTGCTGTCGGGCACGGGCAGCGACGGCACCTATGGCATCCAGGCCATCCGCGAGGCCAGCGGCATCACCATCGCCCAGGAGCCGGGCAGTTCGAAATACGACAGCATGCCCGTCTCGGCCATCCGCACCGGCTGTGTCGACCTGACCCTGCCGCCCCAGCAGATCGGCCAGCACCTGGGCCTGATCCTGCAACGCCCGCGCGACCTGTCCAGCCTGCGGCTGATCCAGGACGACCGCACGCGGAACACCGATCTCTACCAGATCCTGCTGGCCCATACGATGGTCGACTTTCGCCAGTACAAGGAAAGCACGATCAACCGGCGCGTCCACCGGCGCATGATCGCCAAGGGCATCGAGGATTTCGACGCCTATGTCGAGCTGTGCCGGCGGTCGGTCGAAGAGGTCGATGCGCTCTATCGCGACCTGCTGATCTCGGTCACCAGCTTCTTCCGCGATCCCGACCAGTTCGAAGCCCTGGCCAAGCTGCTGCGCGAGCGTGCCGCCGCCGACGACGATCAGCCGAAGGAGCCGCTGCGCGTCTGGGTGCCCGGCTGTGCCACCGGCGAAGAGGCCTATACGATCGCCATCCTGGTGATCGAGGCCCTGGGCGGGCTGGACAATATCGAGAACGACGCGCTGCAGGTCTTTGCCACCGACATCGACCAGCACGCCCTGGCCGTGGCCCGCAAGGGCAGCTATCCCCCGGCGGCGGCCAGCGACATTCCCCGCGAATATCTCAACCGCTATTTCGAGTTCGGCCAGGAAAGCCTGCTGGTCAAGCCGAAGCTCAAGAACTTCGTCATGTTCTCGCGCCACAACGTCTTTCAGGATGCGCCCTTCATCTCGGTCGACCTGGTGTCGATCCGCAACGTGCTGATCTATTTCTCGGCCCGCCTGCAGGAACGGGTGCTGACGCGCATCCAATATGCGCTGAAGGCCGACGGCATGCTGTTGCTGGGCACGTCCGAGACGACCGGCGTGCAGGAAGACATCTTTGTCCAGGTCGAGCCCACGGCCAAGATCTTCCGCAAGCGGTCCAACCGGCTGACCAACAAGATGGGCCGCAACCTGGTGCCCTCGTCGCCGCAGATGTACCCGCGCACGCAGGAAAGCTCGGTGCCGGCCGATCACCAGGGCGAAAGCTGGGCCCGGTTCGACGTGCTGGCCCGGGCCGTGGTGCGCAACGGGCTGGTGACCAACCGCGACCGGTCGGTCCTGAAGATCTACGGCGATATCGCGCCCTTTGCCGAGATGACCCGGCCCATCGCCGGGGGCATGACGCTGAACGTGCTGCTCAAGCCGCTGGCCTTCGAATCCGCCTCGATGACGCTGGTCACGCTGAAACAGCGCGAAATGCGCTATGGCCAGTGGCACAACATCTCGGGGCGCGATTTCGACATGGTGCGCATGGTGGCCTATCCCCTGCCCGCCCTCGACGACCGCGAGGAAGACCTGGTGCTGATCGGTTTCGTGACCGAAATGCGCCCCGAGGCCGAGCCCGACAAGGGGGAATCCAGCGATTACGTCACCCACCTGGAAACCGAGCTGGCGCGGTCGCGCGAGACGCTGCAGGTGACGATCGAACAATTGCAGACCTCGAACGAGGAACTGCAATCGGTCAACGAAGAACTGCAATCGGCCAACGAAGAGCTGCAATCGACCAACGAAGAGCTCGAGACGACCAACGAGGAACTGCAGTCGACCAACGAAGAGCTGATCACGGTCAACGAGGAGCTGCTGGTCAACACGGCCCAGCTGGAACGGATCTCGGCCGAGCTGCGCGGGCTGATCCACGCCCTGCCGGCCAAGGCCATCATGCTCGACCAGGGGCTGCTGATCCGCCATGCCTCGGCCCAGGCGCTGGCCGATTTCGGCATCCGCGACCGGGGCCATTCCTATGGCCATCTCAGCCAGATCAACCTGCCCGCGGGCTATCCGCCGCTGATCGAGATCTGTTCCCAGGCGCTGGTCGACCGCAAGCCCCGGCGCTTCAATTTCGAGACCGACACCGGCTCCAAGATCCTGTCGGTGGCGCCGCTGATTTCCGGCGATGACCAGCTGATCGGGCTGGTTGTGCTGGCCGTGACCGACGAGACCGTCGTGCGCCCCGTCCTGCGCGTGCTCAGCCATTTCGGCTCTGTCGGCACCTGGCAATACGATCCGGGCACCAAGACGGCCTATTGGAGCCAGGAGACCGCGCGCATCCACGGCGTCGATTACGACGGCACGCAACGGTCGCTGGACAGCGCGCTGTCCTATTACCATCCCGACGATCGCGAACAGGTCGCCCGCCACCTCGAACTGGCCCAGACCACCGGCCAGGGTTTTCAGTACCGCGTGCGGCTGATCCGGCCCGACGGGCGGCTGGTCGTCGTGGAAGCGGCGGCCTACACGATCACCAACCAGGCCGGCGAGGTGGCCACGGTCATCGGCGTCATGCGCGACCGCTCGCGGTCCTATTACGAAGAGCTTCTGGCCCAGTTCCACGAGGAAATGTCCGTCGAGAACGAGGTCGGGTTCTATTGCACCGACATCGAGTTCGACGTGCCGACATGGAGCCCCAACCTGCACAGGATACTGGGCTATCCCGAAGACAGCGTGCCGACCTCGGATGCCTTTCTCGACCGGTTTTCGCCCGAGGCGCGCGAGCGGATCCGCAAGGCGCAATCCGAAACCATGCGCAACCGCACGCCTATGGATTTCGTCGAGCGGATCACCATGCCCGACGGGTCGGACCGGCTGTGCCGCGGGCGCGGGCGGGTGGCGATCGACGATGCCGACCAGGTGACCCACCTTTACGGCTCGCTGCAGATTCTCGAAGACCCCGATGCCGATTCCGCGGCGCCGGACGGTGATACCACCCAGAATGACGAAACGTGATTTCCCTGTGACGCCCCCTTTCTCTCACGGTTAACGATTTTTCAAGGTTCTGCGGGCAAAACCTGATCAACCAAAACGTGTAACAAGCAGACGACGGGCAGATGCCAACTTCATTCCAGACTGACGACAGCGCCATCGCGATCTCGCTGTTTCGCGACCTGGCTACCGGGCAATGGTTTGTCGCCCGGATGGACCTTTCCTTCGGGAACGTGATGCACCAGATGCGGTTCAAATCCGCCTCTCCGCTTGAACAGACCTTTTGCGCGCCCTTCGTCGAGATGCTGGTCAAGTACCTGCCCCGACGGCCCGACCCGACGGTGCTGGCCGATTCCGGGGTGACATTCAGCCTGTCGCGCGTGGTGCTGAGCGGGCTGCGGGTGATCGCCACGCGGGTGATGGACGGCTACCAGACGGTGGTCGTGCGCTTTGCCCGGGCCCTGGGCGCGCTGACCACCCTGCTTGAGCCGCAATACCGGCCCGACCAGAACATCGACATGCCCACGCAGCTGGGTGATGCGGCCGGCGGCTCAGCCCTGTCGGGCAACCCGGCCGAAGACCTGCACCAAGGCGGCGCGGCGTCGGGGCCACTGGACGATCGGCCCGTCGAAGCCACCCTGCCCCTGCGCCCCCCGGGCACCGCCCGCCGACACTGAGTCCCCCCGCCCCGGACCGCGTTTGATCCGATGGGGTCACTCCAGGTTCGCGCGCAGTGTGTATTTTGGCCGGGCACTGGCCCGGCAGCCTGGCCCTCGAAGCGAACAGCCATAGGCCATAGGCCATAGGCCATAGGCCATAGGCCATAGGCCACAGGCCACAGGCCACAGGCCTCAGGCCTCAGGCCTCAGGCCTCAGGCCTCAGGCCTCAGGCCTCAGGCCTCAGGCCTCAGGCCTCAGATCGGGACCACGCGGCCTTGCAGCGGTCAAGCCCATCTTCCGGAGATAGCACCGTTGCCCCCGGTTCTGGTCGATTGCCCTCGGACGACCAAGCCCCCATCGCTCAGCCCCCAAGAACCCGGCGCAGATCCAACCCCATAAACCCGGCGCAGATCGCGACCGGGATTTTTCTTTCCTGCCGTTGCGTGAAAACCGAATGGGCCCCCGTGGCCGGAGCTTTACGCCGGGAAACCGCTTCGCCGGAACGACAAAACAACCTTAAGGCGAATCACCCGGGCCTTTCAGAGGCGCGTTCACCCCAATCACGACCGGCCTGCGTTCACAACGGGCGCCACAGACCCACGTTCATCCAAAGCACCATCGGCCCCCGTTCAACTCGGGCACTATGGGCCAGCGCTTACGCGGAACACCAAAGGCCCGCGCTCACACGGAGCACCACGGGCCCGCGTACACCCTGCGCATGTCACGCCCGGCTGGCCATCCCGTCGCAGTTCCAATTGGCGCAAGCCGCCAGTTCGGCGGCCGGCATCGGCTTGCCAAAGAGATACCCCTGGGCAATCGTGTCGCCGATCCCGGCGATCATCTCGGCCTGGCTTTCCGTCTCGACCCCCTCGACCACCACGTCGGTGCCAAGCGCATGGCCCAGCGACACGATGCTCGACACGATCTCGCGGTCGCGCCGGTTGGTGTCGATATGGGCCACGAAGCTGCGGTCGATCTTCAGCCGCGTGACCGGCAGGTCCTTGAGCAGCGACAGCGTGGAAAAGCCCGTGCCGAAGTCGTCCAACGCGATCTGCAGGCCCAGCTCGCGCAGCCGCGCCAGTGACCGCCGGCCTGGGTCATCGGCCAGCAGCAACATGCTTTCGGTCAGCTCGATCACCAGGTCGCCCGTCGACACGCCGAATTCCTCACAGCAATCGCTGAGGAACCGCACGAAGCCCGGCTCGGTCAGCGTGGCCGCCGAGACATTGACCGAGATCGGCAGCCGCCCCCGGGCGCGTTCGTTCCAATCGGCCATCTGGGCGCAGACCTTGCGGATGATCGCCCGGTCGATCTCGCGGATCATGCCATTGGTCTCGGCCGTCGAGATGAAGGCCGCCGGGCGCAACAACCCATGGCGCGGATGCTGCCAGCGGCAGAGCGCCTCGGCCCCGATCATCTCGCGCGTGGCGAGATCGACGATCGGCTGGTAATAGGGCACGAAACAATCGTCGCCCACCGCATCGTCGAGATCCTCGGCATGGAACTCGGCCGTCGAGGGCCGTTCCAGCGCGGCGCGGGCGGCGGCAAAGAGCGACACGCGGTTCCGCCCCAGCTGCTTGGATTGGTACATCGCCGCATCGGCCCGGCCCAGCAGCTCTTCGAAATGCAGCCCGTCCTCGGGAAAGAGACTGGCGCCGACGCTGACACTCAGCCGCAGGGTCTCGTCCTGGATGGCAAAGGGCAAGGACAGCGCGCCGCGGATTTCCTCGGCCAGGGCATGCACCGCATCGGGGCCGGCAACGTCTTCGGCCACAACGACAAATTCGTCACCACCCAGGCGCGAGATGATGTCGCCCAGGGGCACGATGCCACGCAGGGTCTCGGCCACATGGGTCAGCACCTCGTCGCCGAACTGGTGACCGCGCCGGTCGTTGAGGCTTTTGAAATCGTCGAGATCGAGCAGCAGCAGGCCCAGGTTCTGGCCTGCCCCGCGGCAGCGTTCGATGGCCTGCTCGGCCTCGGCCTCGAGGTAGCGGCGATTGAACAGGCCGGTCAGCGGATCCTGCAGGGCGCTGCGTTCCAGTTCCTTCTTGGTCATGACCAGGTCGGACACATCGAAGGCCGCGAAGGTATATCCCGTCACGGCCCCGGCGGCATCGCGCAGGGCCCGGACCATGATCTGTTCGGGAAACAGGCTGCCGTCGGCGCGCTGGCCCCAGGTCTGCTGGCTCCAGGCCTTGCCCCGGTCGGCGCTGTGCCGGGCGTCTTCCCAGAAATCGTATTCCGCCACGCCCTGCAACGCGCCGATCTCGTCGAATCGGCGGCCGGTCAGCTGGTCTTCGGGCAGGTCGACCAGGGCGCGGAAGGCGGTGTTGCAGCGCAGGATGCGACCCTGGGGATCGAGGATGACAGTGACCTCGGGGCGCTGCTGGAAGAAGCTTTCGACCTCGCTGCGGCGCAGGCCCGCAAGGCCCGGCAATCGCAGCCCCGCCCCGGCCGGTTGGCCCGTGAAGACCCAGCGCAAAAGGATCAGCCCGACCACCAGCACGGCGCCCCATTCCAGCGCCCGGATCCAGGGCGTGGCGGTGGCGGCCGGCCCGGCGATCAGCGACCAGAGCACCGGCAGGATGGCAATCAGGGACAGGCGCAGCAGCGCCGGGCCGGACATCGGTTTGCCTTGCTGCATCACCACGTTCCTCGTCACACCCAACGGGCGCCCCCTGGGCCGCCGACCCGCCGCCGGCGCCCTTGCCAATCGCCCGGGCCGGGGCGTCCCCGGCAACAGCCGGCACGGCCGCCCATGCCGCCAGCCGTCACGGCCAAAGTCGGCGCACAATGTCACCGGCCAAATCAGCGCCCCAACTCGGCGCTCGATGTCTCTGGCCAGGTCAGCGCCAAGGTCGGCGGCCGCATCCCTGCCGCGCGCCCCGACAATCGCCCGAGGCACACCCTGTCCGGACCCGATCCGGAGACCCGGATTTGATCCGATTTCCGCATATCAGGCACCGCAAGTATTAACAAAAGCTTAAGGCAAGTGTCGCGTGCTCATTTGTGACAACACAACCTGACCGTGCACACCCACCCCGAGCCGGTAGCCGGGGATCAGATCTCGTCGATGGCCTCAAGGCTCTCGGGCAGGATCTGGCCGCCGTCGACGACGATCTGCTGGCCGGTGATGTAACCGGCCTCGTCCGAGGCGAAGAACAGCGCGGCATTGCCGATGTCCTCGACCGCGCCCAGCCGTTTGAGCGGGATCGATGCGGCCATCGTGTCGAGATAGTCCTGGCCCAGGTCCTGCAGGCCCTCGGTATAGATGTTGCCCGGCATGACGGCATTGATCGTCGTGCCATAGCGGGCCAGTTCCATCGCCGCGGTCTTGAGAAAGCCGAGCTGGCCGGATTTCGACGCGCCGTAATGGGCCCAGCCGGGATAGCCCGTGACCGGCCCGGTGATCGACGAGGTCAGCACCACCCGGCCCCGGCCGGCAGCCTCGAAGGCCGGGATGCAGGCCTTGACGCAGAGAAAGGTGCTCTTGAGATTGGTGTTCATCACGCCGTCCCAATCCTCGGGCGACATGTCGACCAGCTTGACCTGCGGGAAGATCCCGGCATTGGCGCAGAGGATGTCGACCCCGCCAAAGGCCGCGCGGGTGGCGGCGACCATGGCCTGCACGCTGTCCCAATCGGCCACGTCGGTCTGGTGAAAGGCCGCGGTGCCACCGGCCTCTTCGATGGCGGCCACGGCTGCGGCCCCGGCCTCGGCCCCGCGGGCGGCGATCATGACCCGCGCGCCCTGGGCCGCAAAGACCCGGGCGATGCCCAGGCCGATGCCCTTTGACCCGCCGGTGACGATGGTGGATTTGCCCGCGATGGATGTCAGCATGCCGGTTCCTTCCTGGTCGCTTTCCCTGGTGATTGTGGCTGCTTTTGCGGCAGCGCCCGGCCACTGAACCCGGGGCATGGCCGGCGGGGCAAGGCTCGGGCTTGTCGCGGGCGGCCGGGGATCTTAGCGAGGATGGGGAACGCCGAAAGATGAGGCAGGCAGGCAGATGACCGGACTATACGACGAGGCTTTCGTGGAACGGCTGCGCCAGGGCGCGCTGGGGCTGGCCGGGCAATGGGGGCTGGGCCCCGGCACCGATGTGCAGCTGCTGACCCTGTCGGAAAACGCCACCTTCCTGGCCCGCGATCCGGCCCGCCCGGCGCCCGTCATCCTGCGCGTGCACCGGCCCGATTACCACACCCGGGCCGAGATCGAGAGCGAGCTGGCCTGGATCGGGGCGCTGCGGGCCGAGGGGACGGTTGACACGCCCGAGGTGCTGGAGCTGGCCGGAGGCGGCCAGATCGCGGCGTTTCAGGACGGGGCGCAGACCCGGCACGTGGTGGGGTTTGCCTTCATGGAGGGGGCCGAGCCGGATGCCGATGCGCGGCTGGTGCCCGGGTTCGAGATGCTGGGCGCGATTTCGGCGCGGCTGCATGGCCAGGCCCGGCGCTGGCACCCGCCGGCGGGGTTCACGCGCAAGACCTGGAACTGGGACACGGCCTTTGGCCCGGCACCGCTCTGGGGCGACTGGCGGGCCGCGCTGGGGTTGGACCCTGCAGGCCAGGCGGTGCTGGACCGGCTCTCCGCCACCTTGCGGAGCCGGCTCGCGGCCTACGGGGCCGGGCCGGACCGCTTCGGGCTGGTCCATGCGGATCTGCGGCTGGCCAACCTGCTGGTCTCAGGCGACCGGCTGGGGGTGATCGATTTCGACGATTGCGGGTTTTCCTGGTTCGCCTACGATTTTGCCGCCGCGATTTCCTTCCTGGAAACCGAGGATTACATCCCCGACCTGCAGGCGGCCTGGCTGCGGGGCTATCGCAGCGTGGCGCCTTTCGGGGCCGAGCACGAGGCCATGCTGCCGACCTTCATCCTGTTCCGCCGGCTGCTGCTGACCGCCTGGATCGCCAGCCATGCGGAAACCGAAACCGCGGCCTGGGCCGGGCTGGATGCCTTTACCCAGGGCACGGTGGCGCTGGCCCGGGCCTACCTGGCGGAACAGCCGGCATGACCGGGGGCAAGCGCCAGATCCTCGACATGAACGCCTTTGATCCGGGCGCGGCGGCACAATCGCCGCCCGTCGCCCGGCGGTTGGGCAACTTGGGCGCGGCCTCGGTCCTGTTCTACCGCGAGCCGATCGAGATGGTCGCGGCCGAAGGGGCCTGGATGCAGGCCCGCGATGGCCGGCGTTACCTGGATTTCTACAACAACGTGCCGTCGGTCGGCCATTCGCATCCTGCCGTCGTTGCGGCCGTGACCGACCAGATCGCCCGGCTGAACACCAACACGCGCTACGTCGTGGGCGTGGTCGACGATTACCTCGACGCGCTCAAGGCCCGCCTGCCCGAGACCCTGGCCAATGTGGTGATGACCTGTTCGGGCTCCGAGGCCAACGACCTGGCGATCCGGGTGGCCCGGGCGGTGACCGGCGCGCGGGGCGTGATCGTGACCGAGACGGCCTATCACGGCAACACCGACCTGGTGACCGCGGTGTCGCCCTCGGCGCTGAAACGCGGCGATGTGCCCGATTGGGTGGCCCTGGTGCCTGCGCCCGATATGGGCCCCGGTTATGGCTCCGGTTCCGACACCGGCCCGGCGGACAGGTTCGGCGCCGAGGTGGCCCGGGCGGCGGCCGACCTGGCGGCCCGGGGCCACGGGGTTGCCGCCTTTCTGGCCGACAGCATCTTTTCCTCCGACGGGGTCTATGCCGACCCGCCGGGCCTGCTGGCCCCGGCCGTGGCCGCCGCCCGCGCGGCCGGCGGGTTGTTCATCGCCGACGAGGTCCAGCCCGGCTTTGGCCGCACCGGCGCGTCCTTCTGGGGATTTGAGCGCCACGGGGTCACGCCCGACATCGTGACGATGGGCAAGCCCATGGGCAACGGCTTTCCGATGGCGGCCATGGCCGCGCGGCCCGACCACCTGGCCGCCTTCTGCCGCGACACGGGCTATTTCAACACCTTCGGAGGCAATCCTGTGGCCGCCGCCGCCGGCCATGCCGTGTTGCGGGTGATCTCGGCCGAAGGGTTGCAGGACAACGCCCTGCGCGCGGGTGACCGGCTGAAGGCCGGGCTGGCCCGGCTGGCCGAGGCGCATGAGGTCATCGGCGACAGGCGCGGCGTGGGGCTGTTCCTGGGCGTCGACATCCGCGGCCCTGCGGGGCCGGACGCCGGGGCGACCACGCGCATCATCAACGGGTTGCGCGACGAAGGCGTGCTGATCGGGGCGGCGGGCAAATGGGGGGCCACGCTCAAGATCCGCCCGCCGCTCTGCCTGACGGCGGACGAGGTCGACCTGTTCCTCGATGCCCTGGGCCGGGTTCTGGCCAAGGGCGTCTGAAGGGCAATCCGCGCGCCCGGGCCGGCGCCGTCGCGGGACGGATCAGCCCTCTGCCGTCTCCAGGCGCCCGGCGACCTCGGCCAGCGCATGCCAGAGCGAGCCGGCATAAGACCGCATGCCCATCACGGTCAGCCGGTCCGGCCCGCGGCGGATCACGAAGACCGTCATGTGGTGCAGCAGCGTGCGCGTCGCGCCGCCCGGGGCCAGCGCCCCGGCCGGAAGGTTGACCAGCCGCTCGCGCATCTGCTCGATCGCCGCCGCCGGCCCGTCGATGTCCAGGATCACCCAGCCATCGGTCTGGTCGGTCACGATGGCCCCAGGCACCTCCCCCAGCAGCGCGCCGGCGAAATCGTCATCGCCCCGGCCCGTGCCTTCGATCATCCATTGACCCGGCGCCATCCAGAAATTGCCGACGCCTTCGCCGGCCACCGCCCGGCCCGGCGCGGCCAGCCCCATGCCGAAGGGTTCGGGCGGCGTTCCCGCACAGGCCAGCGAGGCCAGCCCGATATCCATCCGCTCGCTCAGCGTCACCGGGCCAAGGCGCTGCACCCGGGGGGCCGTGCCGCCAAAGGCATTTGTTGCAACCAGGTCAGTCACGCAGGCGCCCTCCCTCGGGGTCGACGAAATGCGGGGCCACGACCGTCAGCCGCGCCTCGCTGCCTTCGAGCGGGTTGGCCGCGACGATGGTCTCGCCCATGCGCCCGGCCCCGTCCCGAAGGAACCCCAGGCCGATATGGCTGTCGAGATGGGGCGAGAAACAGGCCGAGGTGACCCAGCCTTCGTCGGTCTGCGTCGCGCGTTCCGCGCCCTCGGCAAAGAGATGTGCGCCGGGCACGACCCGGTCGTTCGGATCGACAGGCCTCAGCCCGACCAGCAGGCGGCTGTCGGCCTCCATCGCCAGGCGGCGCGACATGACCGCGCCGATGCTGTCCTTCTTGACCGACACCATCCGTCCCAGCCCCAGCATCGCTGCCGTGGTCTGGCCGTTCAACTCGGCCCCGGCGGCATGGCCCTTTTCGACACGCAGCACGCCAAGCGCCTCGGTGCCATAGGGCGTGACGCCCAGGTCGCGGCCCAGCTCCATCAGCCGGGCCATCACCGCCGCGCCATAGCGGGCGGGCACGGCCAGCTCATAGGCCAGTTCGCCGGAAAACGAGATCCGGAAGAGCCGGGCGCGCAGGCCGCCGGCCACGGTCACCGGCGCGCAGGCCATGAAGGGGAAAGCCGCGTTCGCCAGGTCCGCACCGTCGACGATCCGCTCCAGCAACTCCCGCGATTTCGGCCCGGCCACGGCGATTTGCGCCCAGGCATCCGTGGTCGACAGGATCTGCACGTCCATCCCGGCAAACAGGCCCTGCCGGGCAAATTCCATGTTGCGATAGACCGCCCCGGCATTGGCCGTGGTGGTGGTGACGACGTAATGATCCTCGGCCAGCCGGGCGCAGGTACCGTCGTCGAACAGCATGCCATCCTCGCGCAGCATCAGCCCATAGCGCACGCGGCCGACCTTGAGGCTGGCCATGGCGTTGGAATAGATCCGGTCGAGGAAAGCCCCGGCGTCGCGCCCCTGGACGTCGATCTTGCCCAGCGTGGTGACATCGCACAGGCCCACGTCGCGGCGCACGGCCAGGGCCTCGCGGTCGACGCTTTGGCGCCAATGGGTCTCGCCGTCCTGCGGGAAGTACTGGGCGCGCATCCACTGGCCGACCTCGACAAAGACCGCGCCCTGCGTCTCGGCCCAATGGTGGGTCGGCGGCAGGCGTGTGGGCCGGAACCGCGCGCCGGTGTCACCGCCGCCCAGCACGCCCATCGACACCGGGCTGAAGGGCGGGCGATAGGTGGTCGTGCCGGTCTCGGGGATCGTCCGGCCGGTCAGCTCGGCCATGACGGCCAGCGCGGTGACATTGGCCGTCTTGCCCTGATCGGTGGCCATGCCAAGCGTCGTCCAACGCTTGAGATGCTCGACCGAGACCATGTTTTCCTGGTGCGCCAGGCGGATGTCCTTGACGGTCACGTCGTTCTGCTGGTCGACCCAGGCCCGCCCCTTGCCCGGCACATGCCAGAGCGGAGCGATGGCCTGCGGCAGGTCCTCGGCCACCGGAAGATCCACCTTGGGCGTCGCGAACCCGAGCGCAGCGAGGGCCTCCGCCGCCACCTTGTGCCCGTCCGCCAGTGCGGCGGCGCAGCCGCCGCGCCCGGCCGCCGCGCCAGCGGCGGCAAGGCCCGCAGGGCCGCCCTGCCCCGGCACGAAGGCCTGGATCGCGTCATCCCAGACCGGCCGGGCCCGGTGATGCCCGCTCAGGTGCAGCGTCGGGTTCCACCCGCCGGCCACCCCCAGCGCCGTGCATTCCAGCCAGGTGCCCACCCCGTCGGCCCCCGTCACCTCGATCGCCCGCAGCGCCCGCCGGCCCAGCGTGCCCGTCACCTGCGCCCCCGCGATTACCGCATAATCGCCGAACCGCGGCGCCTCGGCCCGCGCGTCAATCACCGCAAACACCGGCACGCCCTTGGCCACCAGGTCGACCGCCGTGCGGTGGCCGTCATCGCCATTGGTAAAGATCGCCACCCGCCCCTCGGGCGCCACGGCCCAGCGGTTGAGATAGGCGCGCATCGCCCCGGCCATCATGATCCCCGGCCGGTCATTGTCGCGAAAGGCGATCGGCCGCTCGATGGCGCCGGCCGCCAGAACCGCCCGTTTCGCCGTGATCCGCCACAGGGTCTGCCGCACGGGACCCGGCGCGGCCAGGTGATCCGACACCCGCTCCACCGCGCCGAAAACCCCGTGATCATAGGCCCCGAAGACGGTCGTGCGCGTCAGGATGCGCACGTTGTCCATCGCGCGCAGCTCGGCCTCGGCCGCCGCGACCCAGCTGGCCGCCGGCTGTCCGTCCAGCGGCTGGCTCTCGGCCAGAAGCCGCCCGCCCAGCCGGAAATCCTCGTCGGCCAGCACCACCTGCGCCCCCGCCCGCCCGGCGGTCAGCGCGGCAGCCAGCCCGGCCGCCCCGCCGCCGATGACCAGCAGGTCAGCATGCAGAAAGCCCCGGTCATAGCCGTCAGGATCGGGGTCCATCGACAGCTTGCCCAGCCCCGCCGCCCGGCGGATCACCGGCTCATAGAGCTTTTCCCAGAAGGCCTTGGGCCACATGAAGGTCTTGTAATAGAAGCCCGCCGTCAGGAATGGCGCCAGCAGGTCGTTGACGGCCAGCGCATCCCAGGCCAGCGAGGGCCAGCGGTTCTGGCTGGTGGCCTCCAGCCCGTCAAAGAGCTCGGCCACCGTGGCCCGGGTGTTGGGCTCGCGCCGGGCGCCGCCGCGCAGTTCGACCAGCGCATTGGGTTCCTCGGACCCGGCGGTCAGCACCCCGCGTGGGCGGTGATACTTGAAGCTGCGGCCCATCAGCTGCACGCCGTTCGCCAGCAGGGCCGAGGCCAGCGTATCGCCCTGGAACCCCTGGTACGCCCGGCCGTCAAAGCGGAACGACAGCTCTTGCCCCCGGTCGATCAGCCCGCCGTCGATGCGCTTCATGACGCGGCTCCCTTCACCAGGTCGGCGCCGAGGATCTCGTGCGTGACGGTATCGCGGGTGACCACCAGCCAGGAGCGGTCGCCATGTTCGTGGTACCACAGCTCGCGGTGCACGCCCGCCGGGTTGTCGCGCAGGTAGACGTAATCGTGAAAGGCCTCCGCCGCGCCCGGGGCCATGCCGTCGGGGCGGTCCAGCAGCCGGGCATCGCCGAGATAGGTGAATTCCTGCGCGTCGCGCGGGCCAAGGATGGGATGCGGGATCAGCATGGACAGGTCTCGGAAAGGGTCGGCATGGTTGTAAAGGGCTGGCCTCGGCCGCGGGTGGGGGCCATGCCCCCACCGTTTCGCCGAAGGCGAACCTTCGGTTCGACAGGGGCGGCCGGGGGCAGCCCGGCGTGCCGCCGGGCGCGGATCCTGATCGAGGCGCCGCATCTCATTGCCTGCCCAGGCAGGCGCGGCCCTCCGTTCTGAATTCGGACGTCCTTCATCGCGGGGCCTCAGTGCAGGTTGGGCTGGGCGCCAACGCCCTTTTCGTCGATGACATGGCCGGTTTCGAACCGGTCCAGCCGCATCGCCTCGGCCGTGGGATGCGGCGTGTCCTTGGCCAGCAGGTGGGCGAAGCAATAACCAGAGGCCGGCGTGGCCTTGAAGCCGCCGTAACACCAGCCGGCATTCAGGTAGAGCCCGTCCACGGGCGTCTTGTCGATGATCGGCGTGCCATCCATCGACATGTCCATGATCCCGCCCCAGGACCGCAGCAGCCGGGCCCGGCCGATCATGGGCATCAGGGCCATGCCGCCTTCGGCCACGTCCTCGACCACCGGCAGGTTGCCCCGCTGGGCATAGGAATTGTAGCTGTCGATGTCGCCGCCGAAGACCAGCCCGCCCTTGTCGGACTGGCTGACATAGAAATGCCCCGCGCCAAAGGTGATCACCCCGTCGATGCAGGGCTTCAGCCCCTCGGTGACAAAGGCCTGCAGGGCAAAGCTTTCGATCGGCAGGCGCATGCCCGCCTTGGCCATAACCCGGCCCGTCGATCCGGCCACGGCCACGCCAACCTTGCCCGCCTTGATAGGGCCCCGCGTGGTTTCGACCCCGTGGCAGACACCGTTTTCTATGAGAAAACCGGTGACCTCGCAGTTCTGGATAATGTCGACACCCTTGCGATCCGCTCCACGGGCATAGCCCCAGGCCACCCCGTCGTGGCGCGCCGTGCCGCCCCGGCGCTGCAGCAGCCCGCCCTTGATCGGGAAGCGCGCATTGTCGAAGTTGAGGAAGGGGTACATCTCGCGCACCTGCCCCTGGTCGAGCAGTTCCGCATCCGCCCCCGACAGGATCATGGCGTTGCCCCGCCGGCGGTAGGCATCGCGCTGCCCATCCGAATGATAGAGGTTCAGCACCCCGCGCTGGGACACCATGGCGTTGAGGTTGAAATCCTGTTCCAGCCCTTCCCACAGCTTCATCGAGAATTCATAGAACGGCTGGTTGCCCGGCAGCAGGTAGTTCGAGCGGATGATCGTCGTGTTCCGCCCGATATTGCCCGAGCCCAGCCAGCCCTTTTCCAGCACCGCCACCCGGGCCTGGCCAAAGACATTGGCCAGGTAATAGGCCGTCGACAGCCCGTGACCCCCGCCGCCGACGATGATGATGTCGTATTCGGGCTGCGGGTCGGGGTCGCGCCACAGGGGCCGCCAGCCGCGATGGCCGCGCAGGGCCTCGGCCAGGATGCGGAAACCGGAATAGGTCATGTGATCAGATGTCGAGCGTGTGCTCGCGCTCCCAGGCTGAGAAATGCGAGACGAAGCTGTCCCACTCCTGGTGCTTCATCTTGATGTAGGAGGCGGCGAATTCTGGTCCCAAAGCGTCCTTGAATGTCGCATCCGCGTCGAAGGCCCGGATGGCATCCAGCAGGTTCAGCGGCAGCTTGGGGGCGTCCTTGACCGTGTGGCCCTCGGCATACATGTCGATGTCGTGGCGCGGGCCCGGATCGGCGTTGGTCTTCAGGCCCGAGAGGCCCGCGGCGATGATGGCGGCCTGCAGCAGGTAGGGGTTGGCCGCGCCATCGGGCAGGCGCAGTTCGAAACGGCCGGGGCCGGGCACGCGGACCATGTGGGTGCGGTTGTTGCCGGTCCAGGTGACCGTGTTGGGCGCCCAGCTGGCCCCCGAGGTCGTGCGCGGCGCGTTGATGCGCTTGTAGCTGTTGACCGTCGGGTTGGTGATGGCGGCCATGGCGGTGGCATGTGTCATGATGCCCCCCAGGAACGCGCGGCCCTGTTCCGACAGGCCCAGCTCCATGGTGTCGTCGGCAAAGGCGTTGGTCGCCTCGTCCGGCGTCCAGACCGAGACATGGGCATGGCAGCCGTTGCCCGTCAGCCCGGCGATGGGCTTGGGCATGAAGGTGGCGCGCAGCCCGTGCTTTTCGGCGACGGACTTGACCATGAACTTGAAGAAGGAATGGCGGTCGGCGGTGACCAGGGCGTCGTCGAATTCCCAGTTCATCTCGAACTGGCCGTTGGCGTCCTCGTGGTCGTTCTGGTAGGGGCCCCAGCCGAGGTCGAGCATGTAATCGCAGATCTCGGCGATCACGTCATAGCGGCGCATGACGGCCTGCTGGTCGTAGCAGGGCTTTTCGGCGGTGTCGGCCTCGTCCGAGATGGCCGTGCCCTCGGGGGTGAGCAGGAAGAACTCGGCCTCGACCCCGGTCTTGACGCGCAGACCCTCGGCGGCGGCCTCGGCGACCAGCTTGCGCAAGACGTTGCGCGGGGCCTGGGCGACTTCGGCGCCTTCCATGACACAATTGGCGGCGACCCAGGCGACCTCGGGCTTCCAGGGCAGCTGGATGACGGTCGAGGGGTCCGGCACGGCAAGCATGTCGGGATGGGCGGGGGTCATGTCGAGCCAGGTGGCAAAGCCGGCAAAGCCCGCGCCCTCTTCGGTCATGTCGGCGATGGCCTGGGCGGGGACGAGTTTCGCCCGCTGGCCGCCGAAGAGATCCGTGAAGGAGATCATGAAATACTTCACGCCCTTGTCCCGGGCGAAGGCGGCGAGGTCGGTCATTGTTTCTTCCTCTTTTTATTCATTGATCTTTCCGATCTCAGTTTGTGTTCCTCCCCAAGCATCCTGCCGAACCAACTAAAGTCCCCGGCCTTAGAGAATTGGCGACCGTAGATATCTGAATAGGTCAACTCATAGCTTACATCGGAAAGAGACTTTCTAAATTTCCACTTGTAGTCTTCGAATTCACGCCAACTTTTGAATCGATCATCTTTTAATTCTAGCACCATCACGGACTCCCCTGCTGGCAGGGAACGACCCTGAATTTTTCCGATGTAGTCATTCCAAGCCACGCCGTCAGGAAGAGCTGGGACGAATTTCCAAATGTCATCTTGATCCATGAGTTTTGAGGCCGATCGAACCTGCAACTCGCCGACTTTAGAGGGTCCCAGCCCCCTGTTTTCCAAGCAAATGTATAAATAGTTTTCGTAATCACCGCATCCAAGACTAACATCCGGCTGCACGCTCAACTGATTGTGCCGCCACTGAAGCAGGTTAGCTCTGCAAGCGACGTATAAGCTGGCAACTGCAACTACGATTGCACACAACGCTATTACAGACTGCGCCAAATCAGTGTTTACTGTCAGCCAGGCAATCAAACTCAGAATCCCTTGCCGGGGATCCAGCTTGTTCCCGCCAGCGGCACCTGCGCCATGGCCGCGGCCTCGATGGTCAGCGCGCAGAGGTCCTCCGGCTCAAGGTTGTGCACGTGGCTCTTGCCGCAGGCCCGCGCCAGCGTCTGGCATTCCAGCGTCAGCACGTTGAGGTAGTTCCTCAGCCGTCGCCCCGCCTCGACCGGATCCAGCCGGGCCATCAGCTCGGGATCCTGCGTGGTGATGCCGGCCGGGTCCTGCCCTTCGTGCCAGTCGTCATAGGCGCCCGTGGTGGACCCCAATGCCTGGTACTCGGCTTCCCATTTCGGATCGTTGTCCCCCAGCGCGATCAACGCCGCCGTGCCGATGCTCACCGCATCCGCACCAAGCGCCAGCGCCTTGGCCACGTCGGCCCCGGTGCGGATCCCGCCCGAGACCACAAGCTGCACTTTCCGGTGCATTCCGAGGTCCTGCAGCGCCTGCACCGCCGGCCGGATGCAGGCCAGCGTCGGCGTGCCCACGTGTTCGATGAACACATCCTGCGTCGCTGCCGTGCCGCCCTGCATGCCGTCCAGCACGATCACATCCGCGCCCGCCTTCACCGACAGCGCCACGTCGTAATAGGGCCGCGCGCCACCGACCTTGATGTAGATCGGCTTTTCCCACTTGGTGATTTCGCGCAGCTCGAGGATCTTGATTTCCAGGTCATCGGGCCCTGTCCAGTCCGGGTGCCGGCAGGCCGAGCGCTGGTCGATGCCCTGCGGCAGGTCGCGCATGCCGGCCACCCGTTCGGTGATCTTCTGCCCCAGCAGCATGCCCCCGCCGCCGGGCTTGGCGCCCTGCCCCACGACCACCTCGATCGCATCGGCCCGGCGCAGGTCGTCCGGGTTCATGCCGTAGCGGCTCGGCAGGTATTGATAGACCAGCTTCTCGGAATGGCCGCGCTCTTCCTCGGTCATGCCGCCGTCGCCGGTGGTGGTCGAGGTCCCGGCCATCGTGGCACCGCGTCCCAGCGCCTCCTTGGCCGGACCGCTCAGAGAGCCGAAGGACATGCCCGCGATGGTGATCGGGATCTTCAGCTCGATCGGCTTCTTGGCAAATCGCGTGCCCAGCGTCACGCCGGTTTCGCATTTCTCGCGATAGCCTTCCAAAGGATACCGCGACATCGAGGCGCCCAGGAACAGCAGATCGTCGAAATGCGGCACCCGCCGCTTGGCGCCGCCGCCTCGGATGTCATAGATGCCCGTCGCCGCCGCACGGCGGATCTCGGAATTGACCTCGTTGGAAAAGGTCCACGACTGGCGCGGGAGGGTCCGGGGGGTCTTGTCCATGGCCTCAGTAATCTCCGGCGTGGTCGATGTTGAAATTGTAAAGCTTGCGGGCCGAGCCGTAGCGTTTGAACTCTTGCGGCTTCGCATCGGCGCCGGCCTTGGCCAGCAGGTCGGCCAGCAGGTCGATGTGCTCCGGCCGCATCTCCTTCTCGACGCAATCGGCGCCCAGCGACTTGACCGATCCGCGCACGAACAGCCGCGCTTCATACAGGCTGTCGCCCAGGGCATCCCCGGCATCGCCCAGCACGACCAGGTTGCCCTTCTGCGCCATGAAGGCCGACATGTGGCCGATGTTCCCGTGCACCACGATGTCGATCCCCTTCATGGAAATCCCGCAGCGCGAAGACGCATTGCCCTTGATCACCAGCAGCCCGCCATGGGCCGTGGCCCCGGCATATTGCGAAGCATCGCCCTCGATGATCACCGTGCCTGACATCATGTTCTCGGCCACGCCGGGCCCGACCGAGCCCTCGACGTGGATCGTCGCCTGCTTGTTCATCCCGGCGCAGTAATAGCCGGTCGAGCCCTTCACGGTCACATGGATCGGCGCATCCAGCCCGACGGCGATGGCATGGGCACCGCGGGTGTTGACCACCTCGAAGGCCATGTTCGACCCGGCCGCCGATTGCAGCGTCTCGTTGATCTCGCGCAGCTCGGTGGCGCTCATGTCCAGGGTCGTGACCCCGCTCTCGGACGGCATCAGCGCAGTCTCCATTCTCAGCGTTCCCAGAAATAGACGGTGGCCGGCTCGGGTTCCCAGACCTTTGCGGTCTCGATCCCCGGCAGGTCGGCGAAGGCGCGATATTCGGACCCGAAGGCCACGTAATCCTCGGTTTCGGCCAGCACCGCCGGCTTGCAGGCGATCGGGTCGCGCACCACGCCGAACCCGTTGCGCGTGCCCATGACAAAGGTGAAGAACCCGTCGAGGTCCTGCAACGTGCCTTCCAGCGCCTCGCCCAGGGTCGCCCCGCCCGCGATGCGCGACGAGATATAGGCCGCGCCCACCTCGGTGTCGTTTTCGGTCTTCACGGCAAAGCCATCGCGGGCCAGCGACCGGCGCAGGCTGTTGTGGTTCGACAGCGAGCCGTTGTGCACCAGGCATTCGTCGGAGGCGGTCGAAAACGGATGCGCGCCCAGCGTCGTCACCGCGCTTTCGGTGGCCATGCGCGTATGGCCGATGCCATGGCTGCCGCCCATCGCCCGCAGGGCGAACCGCTCGGCCACGTCGCGCGGCAGGCCGACCTCCTTGAAGATCTCCATCGAGGCCCCCCGGGCCATGACCCGCAGGCCACGGTCTTCCAGCGCCGCGACCGCTGTATCGGCCGCCGTTTCGGGCAGCGTCAGCACGGCATGGGTGTCGAGGATCTTGATCGTCACCGGGCTGCCGGTCACCTGCGCCAGCGCGGCATCCAGCCCGTCGAAGGCACCCGGGTCATCGGACTGGACGGTGATCTTCACCCCTTCGCCCTCGGCCCCGTAGATCGCGATGCCGGCGCTGTCGGGCCCCCGGTCGGTCATGGTGATCAGCATGTCCGTCAGCATCTCGCCCAGCCTGGGACGCAACGCATCGTTCTTCAGGAAAAGGCCGACAATGCCGCACATGGTTCACCTCTGGTCCGGATCCGGCCGACATGGCCGTGTTGACAGATCCGTAGACCGGCGATGATTTCCCTGCAAGAAAAAAACTTCACCACACAGAAAGTCGAGACCCCCATGCGCACCCTGCCCAAACCATGGGCAAAGGGGTCATTTCTGTTGCGGGTAGGTGATGATGGACAGGTAGCGCGCGGGCAGTTCGACCAGCACTTCGGGGCCGTGGGGGGCATCGGCGTCAAAGACCAGGGAATCGCCGGGTTCCAGCAGGTAGAGCTGGTCGCCATGGCGGTAATCGACGGTGCCTTCGAGCATGTAGAGAAATTCGATGCCCTCGTGCTGGAAGGTCGGAAAGCGGTCGCTCTCGTCGGTCAGATCGATGAGATAGGGCTCAACCACCACGCCGCTGTCATTCGATCCGATATGGCCCAGCAGGCGGTATTGATGCCCCGCGCGGGTGCCGGCACGGGCGATTTCCACGCCCTGCCCGGCCTTGACGTGCATCGCCCCGCGCGGTTCCTCGAAGCCCGAGAACAGCTGGATCAGGGGCACGCGCAGGGTGTTGGCCAGGGTTTGCAGGGTGGCCAGCGACGGCGAGATCACGCCGTTCTCGATCTTGGACAGCATGCCCACCGACAGGCCGGTCTGGGCGGCCAGCTCCGAGCCGGTCAGGCGCTGGCGCTTGCGCAGCTCGCGGACCTGGCGGCCGATGGCGACCTCAAGCTTCTTCTCGCGCACCTCGCGGATGGCATGGGGGTCCTGGGTCAGGTGGGTGTCGGCCACCTTGGTCTTCTTGCTCATGTCATGCCCCTCCCAAGGCGGTGGGCGGGGTTCTGGGCCAAATCGCGGCCCGGTTCAACCGTCGCGGTCGGGTGAATGGGCGTGGGTGCCGGCCGGGGCATGGGCGGGTGGCCTGCGTCGTCGCGGGATGGTGTGGCGCCATCGGTCGGGCGCGCAGCCATGTCGCGGGATGGCGTGGGGCAATCACCCTGGTGCCCTGTCCCGGCGCGGGACGGTGCGGGGGGGCCGACCGGGCGCCCTGGCCTGATGTGGGACGGCGCGGGGCCATTGGCCGGGCGCCCTGCCCCCACGCGGGGCGCGGGGCAAGGCCGGGGCCGGCGGGGCCTCCCGCACCCAAGCCCGTCAGCCCTCGAAACAGGCGGCGATGAGCGGCTTGAGATTGGCCTCGGTCAGGGCCACCGGATTGCCGCCGCAGGACGGATCGGTCAGCGCCAGGCGGGTCAGCTCGTCGATGTCGGGATCGGAGATGCCCAGCCCGCTCAGCGAGGACGGGATGCCCAGACCGGCGATCAGCCCGGTGACATAGGCCACGAACCCGTCGAACCCGCCGTCGATGCCCAGGTAGGCCGCCGCCGCGGCGATGCGCGTTTCGATCTCGGGCCGGTTGAAGGCCAGCACCTGGGTCATGACCGCCGCATTCGTCGTGCCGTGATGGGTGTTGTAGATCGCGCCGACCGGGTGCGAAATGGCATGGATCGCGCCCAGCCCCTTCTGAAAGGCCGTGGCGCCCATCGCCGCGGCGGCCATCATCTGGGCCCGGGCCTCGATGTCGGTGCCATCGGCAAAGGCCCGCGGCAGGTATTCCTTGACCAGCCGCATGCCTTCCAGCGCGATGCCCTGGCTCATCGGGTGGTAATGCGGCGAGCAATAGGCTTCGAGGCAATGGGCAAAGGCATCCATCCCGGTGCCGGCGGTGATGGCCGGGGGCATGCCGACGGTCAGCTCGGGGTCGCAGATGACCTGGGCGGGCAGCATCTTGGGGTGGAAGATGATCTTCTTCATGTGGGTTTCGGAATTGGTCAGCACCGTTGCCCGGCCCACTTCCGACCCGGTGCCCGCCGTGGTCGGCACGGCGATGATCGGGGCGATGGCCGAGGCATCGGCCCGGGTCCACCAATCGCCGATATCCTCGTAATCCCAGACCGGCCGGTCCTGGCCGCACATGAAGGCCACGGTCTTGGCCAGGTCCAGCCCCGAGCCGCCGCCAAAGGCGATCACCCCGTCATGGCCCCCGGCGGTGTAGGCCGCGATGCCCGCGGCCAGGTTGGCTTCGGTCGGGTTTGGATCGACCTCGGCAAAGAGCGCCCGGCCGAGCCCCGCGGCCTGCATCACCGCCAGGGCGGTTTCGGTGACCGGCAGCGCGGCCAGGCCCCGGTCGGTGATCAGCAGCGGCCTGGTCATGCCGGCGGCCGCGCAGGCCGCGCCCAGTTCCTGGATGCGGCCCGCACCGAAGCGGATGGTGGTCGGATAGGACCAGTTGGCCGTGAGCGTCATTTCAATGTCCTCAGGTGGTAGGATTTCGGTCGTGTGAGGGCCTGGTAGCCCAGGACGGAGAGCGATCCGCCCTTGCCGGTCTGCTTGCAGCCCGTCCAGCAGAGCGCCGGGTCGAGGTAATCGGCCCGGTTCAGAAAGACCGTGCCGGTTTCGAGCTGGCGGCCGATGGCCTCGGCGCGGGCCATGTCGGCGGTCCACAGCGAGGCGGTCAGGCCGTAATCGCTGTCGTTCATCAGGGCGATGGCCTCGACGTCGCCGGACACCGGCATGATGCCGACCACCGGGCCGAAGGTTTCCTCGCGCATGACGGCCATGTCATGGGTCACGTCGACCAGGATCTGCGGCGCGACATAGGCCCCGCCGGCGGCCGGAAAGCGGCCCGGGTCGATCAGCGGCGTGGCGCCCCGGTCGATGGCATCGGCCAGCTGGGCGCGCACGGTGTCGGCAAAGCGCACATGGGCCATCGGGCCCAGCGTCGTGGCCGGGTCGAGCGGATCGCCCAGCACGTAGCCTTCGACGATGGCCCGGGCCTTTTCGACGAAACTGTCGAAGAGCGGCGCGGCGACATAGATCCGTTCGATCCCGCAGCAGCACTGGCCCGAGTTGAACATCGCCCCGTCGATCAGCGTGTCGACGGCGGCATCGAGATCGGCATCTTCCATGACATAGCCCGGATCCTTGCCGCCCAGTTCCAGCCCGACGCCCGTGAAGGTGCCGGCGGCCGCCCGTTCGATGGCCCGGCCGCCCCCGACCGAGCCGGTGAAATTGACAAAGCCGAAGCGTTTCTCGGCGATCAGGGTCTCGACGGTGGGATGATCCATGGCCAGGGCCTGGAAGACGCCCGGGGGGATGCCCGCGCCGTGGAAGGCCCGGGCCAGCCGTTCACCGACCAGCAGGGTCTGGGCGGCATGTTTGAGCACCACGGCATTGCCCGCGATCAGGGCCGGGGCCACGGCGTTGATCGCCGTCATGTAGGGATAGTTCCAGGGCGCGATGACCAGGACCAGCCCGTGCGGCTCGCGGGTGATGTAGCGGCGAAAGGCCGGGCTGTCCTCGATGGCGATGGGCGCCAGGGCGGTTTCGGCGATCTCGGCCATGTAGGCCGCCCGCTCGCGGAAGCCGCCGAATTCGCCACCGTAACGCACCGGACGGCCCATCTGGCGGGCGAGTTCCGGCACGATGTCGTCGTTCATCGCGCCGATGGCCTCGACGCCCTTCATCACCAGGGCGATGCGCTCGGCCAGCGGCCGCGCGGCCCAGGCGCGCTGCTCGTCCGCCCCCTGCCGGGCGGCCTCGCGGGCGGCATCGAGCGCCAGGTAGGGCCGCGAGGCCAGAAGCGTCCCGTCGATGGGTGAGATGCAATCGAAGGTCATGCCCGTTCAAAGCCCCGCTTGAGTTCCCAATCCGTCACCGCCCGGTCGAATTCTTCCTGTTCCCATTCGGCCGCGCGCACGTAGTGATCGACGACCGCATCGCCCAGCGCCGCGCGCAGCATGGCCGAGCCGCGCAGCGCCTCGGTCGCATCGCGCAGGGTGGTCGGGATATCCGGCAGATCGGCCGAGGCATAGACATCGCCGGTGACCGGCGGATCCAGCAGCAGGCCTTCCTCGATCCCGGCCAGCCCGGCGGCCAGGAGCCCGGCCAGGGCCAGGTAGGGGTTCAGGTCCGACCCGCCGATCCGGCATTCCACGCGCACGGCCTTGGTGCCATCGCCGCAGAGCCGGAACCCGGCGGTGCGGTTGTCGACCGACCAGGCGATCTTGGTCGGCGCAAAGGTGCCCTTGGCGAACCGCTTGTAGCTGTTGACATAGGGCGCCAGGAACACCGTCAGCTCGGCGGCATATTTCAGCTGGCCGGCCATGTAGGCCGTCATCGTGGCCGACATGCCCAGCGGGTCGTCGGGATCGTGAAAGACGTTCTGCCCGCCCGACCACAGCGACTGGTGCACATGGCTGGACGACCCGACCCTGTCGGCCGCCCATTTCGGCAGGAAGGTCGCCGACACGCCCTGGCCCCAGGCGATTTCCTTGACCGCATGCTTGGCGATCGTGTGGTATTCGGCGGTCTTCAGCGCGGCATCGTAGCGGATGTTCAGCTCTTCCTGCCCGGCCTCGGCCTCGCCCTTGGAATTCTCGACCGGAATGCCCGCGGCGACCAGGTGGTTGCGCACCGGGCGCATCACGCCTTCTTCCTTCGAGGTCTGGAAGATGTGGTAATCCTCGTTGTAATCGCTGATCGGCACCAGCCCGGCATACCCCCGCGCGGCGTTTTCCTTCAGCGTGCCCTCGAACAGGAAGAACTCCAGCTCGGTCGCGCAGACCGGGGCAAAGCCCAGGGCCTCGGCCCGGGCCACCTGGGCCTTGAGGATCGACCGGGGCGATTGCGGGATTTCCTCGTGGGTGTGGTGGTCGAGCAGGTCGCAGATCACCATGGCCGTGCCATCCAGCCAGGGCAGCGGGCGGATCGTGTCGAGATCGGGCTTCATGACGTAATCGCCATAGCCCCGCGACCAGGACGTCGTGGCATACCCTTCGGGCGTGGCCATCTCGAGATCGGTGGCAATGAGATAGTTGCAGCAATGGGTCTCTTGCCAGGCGCTGGCAATGAAATGCGCGCCCGTGAACCGCTTGCCCATCAGGCGGCCCTGCATGTCGACGATGCAGGCCAGGACGGTGTCGATCTCGCCCGCCTCCACCTTGGATCGGAGGGTGTCGAAAGTCATCGGGCCGGACATGGGTGTCTCCTGTTGTGGCGTCTCAGGACTTGAGCCCAAGATTGTCGGGGTCGTAAAGGGGCTTGAGCGTGACCTCGGCCGGGATGCGGGTTCCGGCGACGTCCAGCTCGTAGCGGCCGGTCAAAATCCAGTCGGTCGTGACGCCCGGCGGGTGGCGCAGGTAGCCCATGCCGATGGCCCGGCCGATCGTGTGGCCGAACCCGCCCGAAGCCAGGTAGCCCACCCGCTCGCCGTCGCGATAGATCGTCTCGCGGCCCAGCAGCACGGTATCGGGCCCGGCGGTGAAGGTGGCCAGGCGCTTGGCCGGCGGCCGGCCGCGCAGGGCATCCAGCGCGGCCTTGCCCTTGAAGGGCGTGGTCTTGCGGCAGGCCCAGCCCAGCCCGGCCTCGATCGGCGTGGTGTCGGGCCCGATCTCGCCGGCCCAGGCGCGATAGCCCTTTTCCAGGCGCAGCGTCTCGATGGCCCGATAGCCGGCATCGGCCAGGCCATGGGGCGCGCCGGCGGCCTGCAGGGCGTCATGCACGGCGATGGCATATTCCGACGGGATGTGCAGCTCCCAGCCCAGCTCGCCGGCATAGGACAGGCGCAGGGCCAGCACCGGGGCGCCGGCGACAAAGATCGTCCGGGCGGTGCCAAAAGGAAAACCCGCGTTCGACACGTCGTCGGCGGTGACGGCCGACAGGATGTCGCGGGCGCGCGGGCCCATCAGCGACAGCACCGCGTGGGCCGAGGTCACGTCGACCAGCTCGGCCCTGTGCTCGGGCAGGATGTTGCGCGCGATCCAGTCGAAATCGCGGGTGGCAAAGCCGGTGCCCGTGGTGATGTAAAACGCGGTCTCCGACAGCCGCGCACAGGTCACGTCGGCCTCGATCCCGCCCCGGTCGTTGAGCATCTGGGTATAGGTCAGCCCGCCGACCGGCCCGGCCACGTCGCCGGCGGCGATCCAGCTCAGCGCGGCCTCGGCATCGGCACCGGTGAGCAGGAACTTGGCAAAGGAGCTCTGGTCGAAGAGCGCCGCCGCCTCGCGGCAGGCCCGGTGTTCGCGGGCCACGGCCCCGAACCAGTTGGGCCGGCCATAGGTATAGACATCCCGGGCCGCCTCGCCGGGCCGGGCAAACCAGTTTGGCCGTTCCCAGCCCATCTTCTCGCCAAAGACCGCCCCGCGCGCGGCGATCTGCGCATAGAGCGGCGAGCGCCGGTTGGGCCGGCCCGAGGCATGTTCCTCGGCGGGCCAGGCCATGGTGTAATGCTTGGCATAGGCCTCGGCCGTGCGGGCGCGGACCCAGGCCGTGTCGCGGTGGGGCCGGCCGAACCGGCGGATGTCGACGGGCCAGAGGTCAAAGGGCGGCGCGCCCTTGGCCACCCATTCGGCCAGCGCCATCCCCGCCCCGCCGCCCGAGGCGATGCCAAAGGCGTTGAACCCGGCGCCGACAAAGAACCCGCGCTGTTCCGGCGCCTCGCCCAGGATGAAATTGCCATCGGGCGTAAAGCTTTCCGGGCCGTTGACCATGGTCTTGATGCCCGCCGTTTCCAGCGCGGGCACCCGGCCCAGGGCCTGTTCCATGATCTGTTCGAAATGGTCGATATCGGTGTCGAGCAGCGAGAAATGAAAGCCCTCGGGAATGCCGTTCACGGCCCAGGGCTTGGGGTTGGGTTCATAGCCGCCCATGACCAGCCCGCCGACCTCTTCCTTCCAATAGGTCAGCCGGTCGGGGTCGCGCAGGGTGGGCAGATCGGGGGTGACCCCGGCGATGGGCTCGGTCACCAGGTATTGGTGCTCCATCGACACCAGCGGCACGTTCACGCCGTAGCGCGCGGCAAAGCTTCGGGTCCATTGGCCGCAGCAGACCACGACCTTGGGCGTCTCGATGTAGCCCCGCGCGGTCTCGACGCCCCGGATGACGCCGCCTTCGATGCGCAGGCCGGTGGCCTCGGTCTGCTCGGCGATGACCGCGCCCTTCATCCGCGCGCCCCGGGCCAGCGACTGGGTGATGTCCGACGGGTTGGCCTGGCCGTCGGTCGGCAAGTAGGCCGCGCCGACCACGTCCGACACATCCATCAGGGGCCAGAGATCGCGGGCCTCGGCCGGGGTCAGCAGCTGCATGTCCAGCCCGAAGCTGCGGGCCGTCGTGGCCTGGCGCCGGACCTCGGTCCAGCGTTCGGCATTGCAGGCCAGGCGCAGCCCGCCGTTGCGCTTCCATCCCGTGGCCTGGCCGGTCTCGGCTTCCAGCCGGTCGTAAAGGTCGACGGAATAGCCCAGCAGTTCGGTGATATTGGCCGAGGACCGCAGCTGGCCGACCAGCCCGGCGGCATGGAAGGTCGAGCCCGAGGTCAGCCTGTGGCGTTCGATCAGCACCACGTCGACGCCCAGCCGGGCCAGGTGATAGGCCGTCGAACAGCCGATGATGCCGCCGCCGATGATCACGGCCTGGGCGGTTGCGGGAAGATCGGTCATGACATGTCTTTCCAGGCGGCCAGCGCGGCATCGAAGCGGGCCAGGTTCCCGGCCGTGTAGGCCGCGTAATCGAAATCGAGCTCCGAGGTGATCTCGGACACCATCGACCACATTGTCTCGCGCAGGAGCGATGCGCAGCGCATGGCGCCATAGCTGTGGCGGAAGGGCCTGTCGGGCCGGTGGCCCAGGTACCGCGCCAGCATCTCGTCCTCGGCCTCGGGCGGCAGCCCGGCGTTGGAGGCCAGCCCGCCCAGGTCGAAGAGCGCCGAATTGAACCCGCCGTATTCCCAGTCGACCAGCCACATGGCCTGGCCGTCGCGGATGAAATTGGCCGGCAGCAGGTCGTTGTGGCCCAGCACCGGGCGCACCGGCCCGACCGCCTCTTCCAGCCGCGCGGCCTCGGCCATCAGCCGGTCCAGCGCCGGGCCGTGGGGCGAGCCGTTTTCGCGCAGAAAGGCGGCATAGTCGCGGCAGACATGGAAGACCCAGAAGGTCAGCACCGGTCCGCGCAGGCGCGGAGTGACATCGCGATGCACCCGGGCGACCAGGTCGGTGGCCATGGCCAGGGTCGCCGGGTCGTGCAGGGCCTCTTCGGTCAGGGCCTCGCCGTCGACGAAATCGAAGACCACGGCGCCCGGCTCAGCATGGACCACACCGGGCGACACCCCGGCCGCCGCCGCCGCCCGGGCCACGGCGATCTCGTTCCAGCGCAGGATGCCGTGTTCGGGAATGTCCCGGCCCAGGCGCACGACGTATTTGCGCCCGCCGTCCACGACGGTGGCATTGAGGTTGGTGATCCCGCCGGTCAGCGGCGCGATATCGGTGGGATCGGTCCAGCACGACAGCGCGCGCACCCGGGTTTCCAGTTCAGTCATAATCCCCCTTGGCCCGCGCCTTGGTCGGGTCGAAATGGGGGAACGGCACGACCACGGCCTTGAGCCGTTTCTGGTGGCCGTCCAGCTGGCCGACCTCAAGCGCCGTGCCCGGCGCGGCATGGTCGGCAAAGACCCGGGCCAGGGCAATCGTCCGGCCCAGGATCGGCGAGCGCGTGGCAGAGGTGATCACCCCCACCTGCACCCGGCCCAGCCGCAGGCAATCGCCATGGGCGGGCACTTCGCTGCCCTCCAGCTCCAGCCCGACCAGCTTCTTTTGCGGCGCGGCCTTGCGCCCTTCCAGCGCCGGACGGCCGATGAATTGCACGTCGTTCTTCAGCGGCACGGTAAAGCCGATGCCGGCCTCGAAGGGATCGGTCTGGTCGTCGAATTCATGGCCGGCAAAGGCCAGCCCGCTTTCGATGCGCAGGATGTCCAGCGCGGCCAGGCCCAGCGGCTGCAGGCCCTGCGGGTGGCCCTTCTCCCAGATCGCGTCAAAGACCGTCGTGGCGTCGCCGGGATGGCAGAAGACCTCGTAGCCCAGCTCGCCGGTGTAGCCCGTGCGGCTGATCACCACCGGCGTGCCGTCATAGCCGCCCAGCCGGGCGATGGTGAAGCGGAACCAACCCAGTTCCGCGACCGTCGGCTGGGCCGGCGGGGTCCAGAAGATGTCGGACAGGATCGCGCGCGACAGCCGGCCCTGCACGGCGACATTGCACAGCTGGTCGGTCGAATTGCGCACCTGGGCGTTCAGCCCGTGCTTTTCGGCCATCTCGCGCAGCCACAGCCCGCTGTCGTCGGTGCCCCCGACCCAGCGGAAGTTCTGCGCGCCCAGCCGGAAGATCGTGCCATCGTCGATCATGCCCCCGTGATCGGCGCAGATCGCGGTATAGACCACCTGCCCCACGGCCAGTTTCGCCACGTTCCGGGTCGCGCAAAGCTGCATCAGGGCCTCGGCATCGGGGCCGGTGACCTCGTATTTGCGCAGGGCCGACAGGTCCATGATCGCCGCCTTGTCGCGGCAGGCCCAGTATTCGCCCAGCGTGCCGACACCGGGAAAGCTGTTTGGCATCCAATAGCCGGCATATTCTGTGAAATCGCGGGTGTGGCGCGCGAATGCCGCGTGAAAGCCGGTTTCCTTCGTCTGCTGCACATCGTCCTCCGGGGTCTTGCGCCAGCCGATCGACCGCGGCACGGGCTCGGGCGTCATGTAGGTGCGCAGCTGGATCTCGGTCGGGGTCCAGCCATTGGCCGCGTCGATATCGTCGGGACAGGCCGTCGAGACGCAGACCAGGTCGGTCAGAGCCTTGAGCAGCACGTAATCGCCCGGGCGCGACCAGGGTTCCTGGGTCTCGATGGCATGGGTGGCGTCGAGCTGGGTGTTGAAGAAGAAGTTGATCGCCGGCCAGCCGCCGCGCGGGGCCACGCCATAGGGGTCGAGCCCGGCGTTGATGTTGTCGGTGCAATTGACATGGCCGGGATAGCCCGCGTCTTCGTAGTAGCGCGCGGTGCAGGCCAGGCCGAAGGTGTCGTGGCGGCCGCAGGTGTCCTGGACGATCTCGACCAGCGGTTCGAGATCGGTGTTCCAGTATTTCGCATGCAGCCCGGGCATCGGGTAGACCGAGCCGGTCATGGTGCGCGTGGCCGTCGGGTCGATCTCGCGCGGCTGGCCCCGGTCGATGGAACGCCTGGAAAAGGCCTGGAAATCGGAACATTCCCGGCCCTGCACGTCGAGGATCTGGATATAGGCGCCGGCGGGCACCTCGTAGACATGGGCCTGGCCGGGGCGGATCACCTGGTCGGTCAGCGGTGCGCCCAGCGGATCGGGCGCGTGGAAGACCGGGCGCGCGGCCGGGGCGGGCCGGCGGATGTAGAGAAGCAGCTCGGTCGGCGTATCCTGGGCCTGGGGCTGCATCGGCCCGCCGGGCGCGGCCAGCACGATCAGCGCATCGCCCTGGGCGGTGAAGCTGATGCTGTCGCCGGGGCGGCTCTCCGGTCCGTGAAGCGCAATGGCCCGCGCCTCGTCCAGATCACAGCCCGCCTCTTTCAGCACCCCGGCCACCGCCCGCCCGGACCGGCTCGCCAGCAACGCCGCGCGCAGGCCATCGGCCGGGACCGCCCCGCGCGCGCCAAGCAGCCCGGCATCGGCCCGGCCGTCGCGGCCAAAGGCCAGCAGCTCGCCCGCCTGCCCGCCTTCGCGGTCGATCACGATGATCTCGTCGCCGGCCGAAACCTGGACCGCCCGGGACCCGCCACCGGGGACAAGGTGGCGTTCGGTCCCGGGCGGCAGGTAGGGCAGGCCGGGATGCACAACGCCCGACCTTTCGCCCGGCCGTTCCAGCAGGCCCATTATTCCGCCGCGTCCGCCGCGGTCTGCAGATAACTTTCCAGGCTGTCGTCCAGCGCATCCTTCCAGCGCGTATGGTGCGGCGGCGCCATCGTCCCGGTCATCGGCGAGACATAGCCATGGTCGCGGAACGACATGATCCCCTTCTTCTTGTGCGTCTTCCATTCAAAGAACGCCTGGTTGGCGCCCTCGACATCGAAGGACGGGTAATCGGTCTCGGCGATCAGCTCCTTCACGTAATCGCCCTGGTAGACGATGGCCCCGTGATCGTCGAGCACGGCATCCTCGTCCGCTTGCCGCTTCTTCCAGTCGGCTTCCATGGCGGCGGCATCCGGCAGGGCGATGCGGCCCATGATGACGTCGCGCACCCACCAGGCCTGGGCATCGAACATGTTGAAGGTGAACCACTGGTCCTGCATGCCCAGGTAGAAAAGCGCCGGATTGCCGGTATAGACCACGCCCTTGTAAAGATCCGACGCCGCCAGCCGGTTGGCCGTCTTGAGCCGCAGGTCATCGCCCAGGAACGGGAAATGGTGCTTGTAGCCGGTGCACAGGATGATCGCGTCGACCGTCCTGGACGTGCCGTCCTTGAAGAAGACGATCTTGCCCTCGACCCGCTCCAGCGCCGGCACCTCGGCCCAGTTGTCGGGCCAGTCATAGCCCATCGGCGCGGTGCGATGCGCCACGGTGATCGATTTGGCCCCGTATTTCCAGCATTGCGAGCCGATGTCCTCGGCCGAGTAGGACGTGCCCAGGATCAGGATGTCCTTGCCCTCGAACTCGCGCGCGTCGCGGAAGTCATGGGCATGCAGGATGCGGCCGTTGAAGCCTTCGAACCCCGGGTAATAGGGCACGTTGGGGAAGGAGAAATGGCCCGAGGCGACGATGACATGGTCGAAGGTCTCGCGCGTTTCGGTGTCGGTCTGGCCGTTGCGCGCGGTGACGGTGAACATCTTGCCGTCATAGGTCACGTCGCGCACGACGGTCGAAAAGCGGATCCAGTCGCGCACGCCGGCCCGTTTCACCCGGCCTTCGATGTAATCGAACAACACGGCCCGCGGCGGGTAGGATGCAATCGGCTTTCCGAAATGCTCGTCAAAGGAATAATCGGCGAATTCGAGACCTTCCTTCGGCCCATTCGACCACAGATAGCGGTACATCGAGCCATGGACGGGATTGGAATATTCATCGACGCCGGTGCGCCAATCGTAACGCCACAATCCGCCCCAATCGGCCTGCTTTTCGTAACAGACGATTTCCGGGATTTCCTCGCCCTTTTCCCGCGCGGACTGAAACGCCCTGAGTTGCGCCAGCCCCGACGGGCCCGCTCCGATCACACAAATCCGCATTCCTGGTTTCCCCGTCCTGTCGTCGCGACTTTACCGTTGCCTTGCTGCGTATTTTTTCCTCATGGTGATATGACTTTCCCAGGAAGCAACTTCTTTTTCTGGACGTCACGGGCCGTTGGTGGGATTTCTGGGGCCGACAGGCGGCTTTGCCCAAGGATCGGGCAGCCACCGCAAGCGATGGAGAACCGCCCATGCATTTTCTCGTGCTGCAGCACGATCCCGGCACCCATCCGGCGGCCTTCACCCCGCTGATCGAGGCGGCCGGCCATCACATCACGACGATCCAGCTGGACGCGGGCGCGGCGCTGCCCCCGCTCGACGGGGTGGATGCGCTGTGGGTCATGGGCGGAGCGCAGGATGTGTTCGAGGAAGACCGCTTTCCCTGGCTGGTGGCCGAAAAGGTCTTTATCCGCGAGGCGGTTCTCGACCGGGGCCTGCCCTATTTCGGCATCTGCCTGGGCCACCAGCTGCTGGCTGACGCGCTTGGCGGGCGATGTGACTATGGCGGGGCCGAAACCGGCGTCTGCGAGGTGATGCCCCTGCCCGATGCGGAGCTTTTCGATGGCATGGCCGCGCCCTTCCCCGTGGCCCAGTGGCATGGCGTGCAGGTCACCGACCTGCCCCCGGGCGCCCGGCTGACGGCCCGGTCAGAGGCCTGCCCGGTGCAGGGCATGCGCGTCGGGGCCCGGGCCTTTTCGGTGCAATCCCATCCCGAGGTGCTGCCCGGCACGATCACCCACTGGGCCCAGCTACCCTCGGCCGCGGCGCTGCTCGACCGGGCCTTCGGACCCGGCGGGGCGGCGGTGTTCGAGGCCCAGGTCGGCGCCCATGCCGAGATCTTCGCGGCCAATGTCCGGCGGCTGTTCGACAATTGGTGCCGGGCGGCGGGCATCCCTTCGGCCCCCGCGCGGCCGGCATCAACGGAGCAACCGACATGAGCGCCTATCACACCTGGAATGCCGGGCCTGTCGTGCTGCAATCGGGCCTGACCCTGCCCGATGCCACCCTGGCCTATGTCACCCATGGCACGCTGAACGCGGCGCGCGACAATGTCATCGTCTATCCCACGCGCTATGCCGGCACCCATGACGACCAGCCGCCGCTGATCGGGCCGGGCATGGCGCTGGATCCCGAGCGTTATTTCATCATCGTGCCCAACACCCTGGGCAACGGGCTGTCCTCTTCGCCGTCCAACACCCATCCGCCGCTCTGGGGCCCGGATTTCCCGATGGTCACCCATTACGACAACGTCATGCTCCAAGAGCGCATGCTGCGCGAGCTCTGGGGGATCGAGGAAATCCGGCTGGTCTGCGGCTGGTCGATGGGCGGCCAGCAGAGCTATCACTGGGCGGCGCTCTTTCCCGACCGGGTGCGGGCGATGTCCTGTTTCTGCGGCCAGGCGATCACCGCGCCCCATACCCATGTGTTCCTCGAAGGCATGAAACACGCGCTGACCGCCGATGCGGCCTTTCGGGGGGGATATTACAAGGAACAGCCCTGGCGCGGGTTCACGGCCCAGGGCCGGGCCTGGGCGGGCTGGGCGCTGAGCCAGGAATGGTATCGCCGCGAATGCTGGCGCGAGCTGGGGTTCTCGTCGCTTGAAGATTACCTCAAGCGGGCCTGGGACGGGGCCTATTTCCCGCGCGATGCCAATGACATGCTGTCGCTGATCGCGACCTGGCAGGCCTGTGACATCTCGGCCAACCCGCTCTACAACGGCGATCGCGATGCGGCGCTGGGGGCGATCACGGCGCCGTCGATCATCATGCCGGGGCGGACCGATCTCTATTTCCCGCCCGAGGACAACGCGGCCGAGGTGGCGCGGATGCCCAATGCCGAGCTGCGGGTGATCGACAGCATCTGGGGCCATTATGCCGGCGGCGGGCGTTTTGCCCCCGACACGGCATTCGTCGATGCGGCGCTAAGGGAATTGCTGGCGTGAAGGGCTTCGACGTCATCGTTCTGGGCGCCGGCAGCGCGGGCTGTGCCCTGGCCGAGGGGTTGTCGCGCGATCCGGCCTGCGAGGTTCTCCTGCTCGAGGCCGGCCCGGCGGGCCGCAATCCGCTGCTGACGATGCCCGCCGGCGTGGCCAAGGCCATCGCCGCGCCCTATTGGAACTGGCATTACGACACCGTGCCCCAGGCGCATATGGACGGGCGCCGGCTTTACGTGCCGCGCGGGCGCGTGCTGGGCGGGTCGTCGGGGATCAATGCCATGGTCTGGGTGGTGGGTCACCCGTCGGATTACGATGCCTGGGGCTGCGCGGGCTGGGACTGGGCGGCAATGGCCCCGGTGCTGGACGAGGTCGAGGCGATCATGCAACCGGCGGTGCCGGCCTCGGGCCCGGCCTATGCGGCCTTTGTCGCGGCCGGGGGCGAGATGGGCCATGCCGTGCATCCGGTGATCGACGGCCGGCAGGAGGGCTTCGGGCTCTACCGGCTGAACGTGCGCGACGGCCGGCGCCATTCGGCGGCGGCGGGGTTCCTGGGCCGGTCCCGGGGCCGGCCCAACCTGACCATCCGGACCGGAGCCCAAGTGCTGGGCCTGCTGGGCGGGGCGCGGGTGACAGGCGTGCGCCTGGCCGAGGAAGAGATCCGGGCCGGCCAGGTGGTGCTGGCGGCCGGGGCGATCGGCACGCCGCAGCTGCTGATGCTGTCGGGGCTGGGCCCGGCCGATCACCTGCGGGCCCTGGGCCTGCCGGTGCATGCCGACCTGCCGGGCGTGGGGGCCAACCTGCACGACCACCTTGAGGTCAAGGTCAAGCACCGCATGACCGCGCCGCTGTCGCTGTGGGACCATGCCCGGTTCCCGGCCAACCTGGCCACCGGCGCGCGCTACCTGGCCACAGGGCAAGGGGCGGGCCGGCAACAGGGGCTGGAGGCCGGGGCCTTCCTGAGGCTCGATCCGGCCAGCGCGGCGCCCGACACCCAGCTGCATTTCATCAATGCCCTGGCCTTCGATGGCGCCACGGCCGACGACCGCGGCCACGGTTTCGCCATCGACGTGACCCAGCTGCAGCCCGAGAGCCGGGGCAGCCTGCGGCTGGCCTCGGCCGATCCCCGGGCCAGGCCACTGATCGACCCGGCCTATCTCTCCGCCCCGGCCGACCGGGTCATGCTGCGCCGGGGTCTGACCCTGTTGCGTGAGCTCTGCAAGGCCCCTGCCCTGGCGGCGATCACCGGGCCCGAGCTGCGCCCCGGGGCCGCCATTCAAACCGACGCCGATCTCGATGCGCTGGTCCGGGCCACGGCGGATTCCATCTATCACCCGGTCGGCACGGCGCGCATGGGCACCGATCAGATGTCGGTCGTCGATCCGCTGACAATGGCGGTGCATGGCACCGAAGGGCTGGCCGTGGCGGATGCCTCGATCATGCCGCGCATCACCTCGGGCAACACCAACGCGCCTTCGATGATGATCGGCACGCTGGCCGCCCACAAGATCGCCGCCCGGCTGGCCTGAGCTACAAGGCCCGCGTGGCCCCGCCCCGCCCGGCCTTCCGAAACCTGCGCGGGTTGCGAACGAGGCGTAGGGTATTTCTGCCAAGAAGAAGCCAGGGCCGCGGCGCCCTTGCCCGGGCCACCCTACGCAACGGATGGGGGTAAGCGCCGTCGCCCTGGCTTCTTCTTGGTCCAAGTACCCTACCCGACATCAACGCCGCAGCGACGTTTCAGAAAAGGGCGCGCCCTACCGCGGATCAAACCGGATGGGCAGCGAGATCGGACCAGTGTTGCCGCTGTCCGCCAGCCAACTGGCCACGCCATCCGCGCGGGGCGGGGACATGCGGGCCGACAGGACCCGATAGGCCACGGCCATGTCATTGCGCGCCACCAGGTTGCCCAGGCAATGGTGGATGCCCCCGCCGAACCCGTAGTTGCGCGCGCGCTTCTCGGTGATGTCAAAGGGCGCGCCGGCCATCACTGCCGGATCGGTGCCCGCGCTTTCCGAGTAGAGATGGATCACCGTGCCTTTCGGGATTGTCACGTCACGGTATTCGAAGGTCTCCACCGCCTCGCGCGTGACCCAGGTGATCGTCGGTCGCATCCGCATGACCTCGGTCGCCGCCGCCATGTCGAGTGACGGGTCGTCCGCCAGGGCCTCCCATTGGTCGGGGTGATCCATGAACATGGAAATGCCAAGCCCCAGCTGGTTGCGCGTCGTGTCCACGCCGGCAAAGGCCAGCATCATTGCCAGGTTGTGCAGCTCCTCCGGGGTGAGCCGGTCGCCATCGGCCGTGGCCTGGACCATGATCGACAGGATATCGTCGCCCGGGTTGTCGCGGCGCTCGGCCAGCACCTCGCCAATGTAGTCGCCCAGCTCGATCGTCGCCGCCTCGACCTGGTCGGCCACCTGGGGAAAGGTCACCCCTAGGGCCAGCCCCATCGTCGCCGAGGTGCGCAGGATGAAGGGCGCGCGGTCCTCGGGCAGGCCCAGCAGCAGGCAGAGCACGCGCGCCGCGTAAGGGTCCGCGAATTCCGCCATGAAATCGCACGCCCCCCGCGCGATGAACCCGTCGGCCAGATCATGGGCGATGCGCTCGAAGTCGGGCATCAGAGCCTTGACCACCTTGGGCGAAAACGCCGGGTTCACCAGCCGCCGCAGCCGCCAGTGATCCTCGCCCTCGGTCACCAGGATCGAGCGGTTCCACCAATCGTGGAACACGCCCTCGGTCACCCCGTTCAGCTCGGGCCAGTTCTGCGAGCCCTGGATCAGCGCCTTGTGGGTCAGCAGCTCGCCCATCTCCTTGTGGCGCAACACCGCCAGCCCGTAGGGCGTCCGGGCAAACCAGCTGGCCTCGCGCGCCTTGCGCACCGGCTCGGAGCGCAGCGAGAAGGCCGGGTTGGCCACGTCGAGGAAAGGCGCATCGTCGAGGGCCATCATCACGGCAGGCACTCCATGTAGGTGTCCTTGTCCCAATCGGTCACGGTCGACATGAACCGCGCCCATTCGTCGGACTTGTATTCATGGTACAGCCGGAACATCTCGCCCGGAAGGCCGCGCTGCACGACCTCGTCGTTTTCGAGATGGATCAGCGCCTCGCCGAGGCTCATCGGCAGTTTCTTGACCTTCTTGCCCTCGGCCATGGCCTCGTAGATGTTGCGCTCTTCGGGCGCGCCGGGATCGAGGTTGTTGTCCAGCCCGTCATCCATCGCCGCCAGCAGGGTCGAGCCCATGAGATAGGGGTTCACCATGCTGTCCACGCTGCGGTATTCGAACCGTCCCGGGGCCGAGACGCGCAGGCCCGTCGTGCGGTTCTGAAAGCCCCAGTCGCTGAACACCGGCGCCCAGAAGCCGGTGTCCCAGAGCCGGCGGTAGGAATTGACCGTCGAGGCCCCGATCGCCGTCAGCGCCTGAAGATGCGCCACCACCCCGCCGATGGCCTTGAGCCCGGTGGCCCCGGGCATCTGCGGGTCATCGGTGTCGGGCATGAAGGTGTTATCTCCGCCCGTGACATACATGTAATTGCCCGCCATGCCCGGCAGGTTGTCGGGATCGTTGCCCGTCTTCTTCAGCACGTCCTCGCCGGCGGTCCAGAGCGACATGTTGTGGTGACAACCGCTCGCCGAGACGCCCATGAAGGGCTTGGTCATGAAACAGGCAAAGATGCCATGCTCACGCGCCACCTGGGCGCAGAGCTGGCGGTAGGTCGTCAGGCGGTCGGCGTTGCGCAGCACATCGTCGAAGGTCCAGTTCAGTTCCAGCTGGCCGGGCGCGTCCTCGTGGTCGCCCTGGATCATGTCGAGCCCCATCTTGCGGGCGTAGCGGATCACCTGCATCGACACGGGCCGCAGCGATTCAAACTGGTCGATGTGATAGCAATAGGGCTTGGAATAGCCCGGCCCGGGCTTGCCGTCCTCGTCGTATTTCAGCCACATCATCTCGGGCTCGGTGCCCATGCGCAGCTGCAGCCCGTGTTTCTCGGTGAAAGCCTTGTGCATCCGCCGCAGGTTGCCCCGGCAATCGGCCGTCAGGTAGGCGCCCGGGTCGACCTTTTCCTCGCGGTTGCGGAAGAGCGTGCAGAAGAACCGCCCGATCTCAGGCGCCCAGGGCAGCTGCATGAAGGTGTCCGGTTCCGGGATGCCCACCAGCTCGGCCGCCTCGGGGCCATAGCCCATGTAGTCGCCTGCCCGGTTGGTGAACAGGTTCATCGTCGAGCCATAGACCAGCTGAAAGCCCTTCTTGGCCACGCTTTCCCAATGGTCGGCCGGGATGCCCTTGCCCATGACCTTGCCCGTGACGGACACGAATTGCAGGTAGAGATATTCGATCCCCAGCGCGTCGATCTTGGCGCGCACCTGCCGGATCATCTCGTCCCGGCCGTCCTGCTCGACGAATTCCTCGATATCCATCTGCGGCATTCCCTTTTCCAGTCGTTTCCCTGTCGGTTTTCCGTCACGGGCCGATTTCGCCGCCCGGATCTGCCTTCAGACAGAGCCGACGAATCAGGTCCTGTCCACGGATAGATATTACCGAGGGGAAATTTTTATTCGTCACAGTGGAATTGTCATCGAATGTGGCATTTGCCGTTTACGGCTTGCCCATTCCATGGGCGCTTTCCGCGGCCGGGGGTGGCCATTCGGGCAAAGCCCCGGATTAGCCCCCCGCGCTCCGAGTCGCCATTTTGTCTGTGGGGAAACATTCTTCACTCTGGCGCAAGGGGTGAGCCGCATTGCGGAAACGCCCGTGGAAACGATTGGGATAGAGACAATGGAACAACAAATCGCCGAGTTGACGGAGAAGATCGCCGCGCTCGAAGCCGCGCAGGGCATGTCCGGCACGATCAACTCCGAAATCTTCTACTGGTGGTGTACCGCCCTGATGATCGCCATCCACGCAGGCTTTCTGGCCTACGAGATGGGCGCCAGCCGCGTGAAGAACGTGCTGGCCTCGGGCATCAAGAACATCCTGGCCTTCGCCTTCATGGTGCCGACCTTCTATTTCTTCGGCTGGTACATCTACCTGGCCTTCTACAACGGCTTCATCCCCGCTGCCGACGGCGCGGCCGGCCTGCCCTGGGACCTGTCGATGGGCCCCAACCTGACCGACAATGCCACAGGCATCTTCTGGGCGGCCTTCACGCTCTTTGCCGCGACGACCGCCTCGATCTTCTCGGGCGCGGTGATCGAGCGCATCCAGACCGCGGGCTTCCTGATCCTGGCCATCCTGCTGGGCTCGGTCGTGTGGATCCTGGGCGGCGCCTGGGGCTGGCATCCGGCGGGCTGGCTGACGGTCAAATGGGGCTATCACGACGTGGGCGCGGCCGGTGTCGTGCACATGGTCGCCGGTTTCTTTGCCCTTGGCGTGCTGATCAACCTCGGCCCGCGCGTGGGCAAGTTCAATGCCGATGGCACGGCCAACGCGATCAAGGCCCACAACATCCCCTTCACCATCACCGGCCTGATGCTGATCATCGTGGGCTTCTTCGGTTTCCTGGGCGGGTGCATCATCTACATGCCGGGTGAGCAGTGGATCAACATCTACGGCCAGCCGACGACCCTGTCGGCCTTTGCCTTCAACACCCTGATGGGCATGGCCGGCGGCATCATCGGCGCCTGGGTCAAGACCCGCGATCCGTTCTGGATGATGTCCGGCGCGCTGATCGGCATCTTCTGCGCCGCCTCCGGCCTTGATGTCTATTACCCGCCGCTGGCCTTCCTGCTGGGCGCATTCGGCGGCTTTGTCGTGCCCATGGTGGCCGTGCAGCTGGAGAAGTTCGGCATCGACGATGCCGTGGGCGCCTTTCCGGTGCATGGCATCGGCGGCCTGATCGGCGTCGTGGCCTGCGGGATCTTTGCCTCGGGCTATCCCAACGTGATCGAGGGCGCACCGCCGGTGAACTTCTTCGGCCAGGTCGGCGGGGCCATCGTGATGGGCCTTCTGGGCTTCATCCCGGGCTACGTGGCGTCCTACATCCTCAAGGTCTTCGGCCTGCTGCGCGTGCCGGATCACATCCAGGAAATGGGTCTCGACATCGTCAAGGTCCCGGTCGAGGCCTATCCCGAGAACTTCATTCCCGGACCGGTCAACACCACCGATCCCGTGCCGACCCCGGCCGAGTAAGACAGGAGCGACATCATGAACACCGTACCCTTCGACAGCTGGGATGGCGCCGAGGCCGTCTTTACCTTTGCCGACAAGCCCGGCGTGATGGCCTTTCTGCTGCTGGCCGCCCTGGTGGTGACCTTTGGCACGATCATCATCGCCGCCGTGCATGAAAAGCACGCCTATTCCAACCACAAGTAACGCCCTTCCTCTCGCGTTACGCCGGCGGTCCCCTTCGGGGGGCCGCCTTTTTTGATGGGGCCGTGGTTTGTGGGCGGCTGGCCCTTTCATGACCCGGTCTCCTTGGGGATGCCGGCCGCCCCGCTCGATCCGTCTCTTGCGAGCCGGCCTCGCCAGAGGCCGGAGAGCCGCGCCCCGCCCGACCACGCCACACGGTATCCCCCGAACCGCGCTTCGCCGGTCACGGTCACGTGCGTTCCAGGGGCCAAACGCCCCGTTCCCCGCGCCCCGGCTTGCACCGCCGCGCCGGGGCGGATACCGAAAACCGACCCGCCCGCGCAACCGACACCCGCAATCTCCCAGCTTTCGAGGCCCCGGATGCCACAGCCCCCCGCCGTCAAGCCCTCCGCCTTCAAGTCGGTCCTGATCACCGGCAGCGCCGGTTTCATCGGCTTTCACCTGGCCCGGCGCCTGCTGGCCGACGGGTTCCGCGTGCATGGCTACGACGGCATGACCGATTACTACGATGTCACGCTCAAGCAGCGCCGCCATGCCATGCTGCTGCAGACCCCGGGCTTCACCGCCACCGAGGCCATGCTGGAAGATGCCGCCACCCTCGACCGGGTGGCCGACGAGTTCCGCCCCGATGTCATCGTCCATCTCGCCGCCCAGGCCGGCGTGCGCTACAGCCTGGAAAACCCCCGGGCCTATATCGACGCCAACATCGTCGGCACGTTCAATGTCATGGAAGCCGCCCGCCGGCTCGAGGTCGGCCACCTGCTGATGGCCTCGACCTCGTCGGTCTACGGCGCCAATGCCCGCATGCCCTATGCCGAGACCGACAAGGCCGACACCCAGCTGACGATCTACGCCGCAACCAAGAAGGCCACCGAGGCCATGGGCCATTCCTATGCCCACCTGTGGAACCTGCCCACGACGATGTTCCGCTTCTTCACGGTCTACGGGCCCTGGGGCCGGCCCGACATGGCCCTGTTCAAATTCGTCGACGCCATCCTCGAAGGCCGGCCCATCGACATCTACAACCACGGCGAGATGTTCCGCGATTTCACCTATATCGACGACCTGGTGAACGGCATCCGCCTGCTGATCGACGCCGTGCCCCAACGCCCGGCCTCGCCCGAGGACATCGCGCCCAACGACAGCCTGTCGCCCGTCGCCCCCCACCGCATCGTCAACATCGGCAATTCCGACAAGGTCCGCCTGCTGGATTTCGTCGATGCCATCGAAGACACCCTGGGCATCCCGGCCAAGCGCAACCTGATGGACATGCAGAAAGGCGACGTGCCGGCGACCTGGGCCGATGCCGGGCTGTTGCAGGACCTGACCGGCTATCGCCCGGCGACCGACGTGCGCCAGGGCATCGCCCGGTTCGTCGACTGGTTCCTCGATTATTACGAAAAGCGCTAGGCCCGTGTCCCGCCCTTCCCTGCCCACATCCACCGATGCCGTGCCGCCCATGACGTCCAGTTCGCCCGACCGCCTTCCCCCCATTGCCATCATCGGGCTGGGCTATGTCGGCCTGCCCCTGGCCGTCGAGTTCGGCAAGATCCGCCCGGTGATCGGCTTTGACATCGACCCCGCCCGCATCGCCGCCCTGCAGGCCGGCCAGGATGCCACCCGCGAGGTGCCCGCCCGCGACCTGGCCGCCGCCGGCCAGCTGCGCTTTACCGCCGATCCGCGCGATCTGGACCCGGCCACGGTCTTCATCGTCACCGTGCCCACGCCCATCGATGCCCACAAGCGGCCCGATCTCGGCCCCCTGCTCGGCGCGTCCCGCCTGGTCGGGGCGGCGCTGAAGCCCGGCGACATGGTGATCTATGAAAGCACCGTCTACCCCGGGGCCACCGAAGAAGATTGCGTGCCCGTGCTCGAAGAGGTCTCGGGCCTGACCTTCAACCGCGATTTCACCTGCGGCTACAGCCCCGAACGCATCAATCCGGGCGATCGCGAACACCGGCTGCCGACGATCCTCAAGGTCACCTCCGGTTCGACCCCCGCCGCGGCCGAGGCCGTCGACGCGCTTTATGCCGCGATCATCACCGCCGGCACCTACCGCGCGCCCTCGATCCGCGTGGCCGAGGCCGCCAAGGTCATCGAGAACACCCAGCGCGACCTCAACATCGCCCTGGTCAACGAACTGGCCATCATCTTCGACCGCATGGGGCTGGATACCGGTGACGTGCTGGACACGGCGGGCACCAAGTGGAACTTCCTGCCCTTCCGGCCCGGGCTGGTCGGCGGCCATTGCATCGGCGTCGATCCCTATTACCTGACCCACAAGGCCGAGGCCCTGGGCTATCGCCCCGAGGTCATCCTGGCCGGGCGGCGGATCAACGACGGCATGGGGGCCTTTGTCGCCCAGAAGACCGTCAAGGCCATGCTGCGCCGCAAGATCCGCCTGGTCGGCGCGCGGGTGCTGGTTCTGGGGCTGGCCTTCAAGGAAAACTGTCCCGACCTGCGCAACACCCGGGTCGTCGATGTCATCACCGAGCTGCGCGACTACGGGCTGGAGGTCGATGTGCACGACCCCTGGGTCGATGCGGTCACCGCCCGGGCGGAATACGGGCTGGAGATGGTCGGCGCGCCGGCCGAAGGGCGCTATGACGCGGTGATCCTGGCCGTGGCCCACGATGCCTTCCGCACCATGGGGCCGGACGCCCTGCGTGCCTTCGGCCGGCCGCAGAGCGTGCTGGTCGATCTCAAGTCGGTCTTTCCGGCCCCGGCCTCCGACCTGCGCCTCTAGGCCGCGCGGCGCACCGGGTCCCGGCGCGACAAGCCGGGGCGCCGGGGGCCGGGCGGGAACGGTTTGTACGGGTGAAAAAGGCGTACGCCCATGGCGGGTGAAACGAGTGCGCGCCGCTGGCTGTTGACCACACACGCGACGCCGATCGGTTGAAAGACCGAGCAGATTTGACGGGACGACAGACCCCCGCGCCTCAGGCTGGCCAAGTACCGCGCGCCTCAGGCGGGCCAAACAACAGGCGCCTGCGGCCCACCGAGTAACGCTCGCCTGCGACAATCCAAGCACCTCGCGCCTGCGGCAGGTCAAACAACGCGCGCCTCCGGCAGTTCAAACAACGCGCGCCTCCGGCGATTCAAACAACGCGCGCCTCCGGCGATTCAAACAACGCGCGCCTCCGGCGATTCAAACAACGCGCGCCTCCGGCGATTCAAACAACGCGCGCCTCCGGCGATTCAAACAACGCGCGCCTCCGGCGCGACACCCTCCCCCGCCGCCATCATGTCCTCAGCGCAGCCGCCCGCGGATCAGTGCCGCCTCTTCGGCAAAACCCAGCTGTTCCAGCACCATGGCAAAGACCGGCAACGGCGGGCGGTTGCTGCAATATTCGTCCGGCCCGTCATAAAGACCGCCGCCCGGGCCCCGGTAAAGCCCACCGCCGGGCCCGTCATACAGCCCTCCGCCCGGCCCCTGGTACAGCCCGCCCCCCGGCCCGGCATAAAGCCCCCCGCCGGGGCCCTGGTACAGCCCGCCGCCCGGGCCATCGTACATGCCGCCACCGGGACCGTCGTACATGCCACCGCCCGGCCCGTCGTACATGCCGCCGCCGGGGCCGTCATACATGCCACCCCCCGGCCCGTCGTAAAGCCCACCGCCAGGGCCGTCATAGAGATTGGCCGCCCATGTGCCCTCGGGGCAATCCGCCGCCGCCTGGCCGGCGAGGCCGCCCGCCAGGGCACAGGCCAGCGCCAGCACCGTCACGATCCGCCCGGCCGCGGCACCGGCCGCCGATGTCCCGCCCGAAAATGCCTTTGTCCTCAACACCCTGATCCTCGATGATCTCCCCCGGCACGCGGCGCCGGGCCTGCCCCGTCTTGCCCGCGCCCCAGCGACCGGCACAAGCCCCGACCGGCCCGACCCGCGCAAACCGCCCGCCGGTGTGCCCCTGCATCCGCACCTGCAACACGACCGGTGTGCCCCTGCACCCGCACCTCCAACACGGCAAGAGCGCGCCAGGCCCTTCCGCCCGACGCGCCCCGCCTGTGTCGTCCGGCCCGGCCCGGGGCCGCAGCCTCAGCGCTTCTTGAAGGCCTCGGACAGCGCCGCGCCCAGGGCGCCCTGGCCGGCTCCGTCGGAACCGCCCTTGCCGCCCTTCGGCCCCCAGGACCCGCCGCGCGGCGCGCCGCCCGATCCGCCCGGGCCGCCACGCTTGCCGCCGCCCCGGCCCTCGTTGCGCCCGCCGTTGCGCCCACCTTTGTGCCCGTCGCCCCGGGCCTCGTTGCGGCCCTGTCCGCGCCCGCCGTCCTGGCCCGCGCCGCCATCCTTGCGCATCGACAGACCGATCCGCTTGCGCGGCACGTCCACCTCGGTCACCCGCACCTTGACCACGTCGCCGGCCTTGACCACCTCGTGCGGGTCCTTGACGAACCGGTCGGCCAGCTGGCTGATATGCACCAGCCCGTCCTGGTGCACGCCGATATCTACAAAGGCCCCAAAGGCCGCCACGTTGGTCACCGTGCCCTCCAGCATCATCCCCGGCCTGAGGTCGGTGATCTCTTCGACCCCATCGGTGAAACTGGCCGTCTTGAAGCTGGGCCGCGGGTCGCGCCCGGGTTTCTCCAGCTCGGCCAGGATGTCGCGCACGGTCGGCAGGCCAAAGCTGTCATCGACGAAATCCTCGGCCCGCAGCCCCTTCAGCGCCGCCTGGTCGCCCATGATCTGGCGCAGGTCGCGCCCGCAGGCCTGCACGATGCGCCGCGCCACGCCATAGGCCTCGGGGTGCACCGACGAGGCATCCAGCGGCTCTTCGCCCTCGCGGATGCGCAGGAAGCCCGCGCATTGCTCGAACGCCTTGGGCCCCAGCCCCGTCACCTTCATCAGCGCCTTGCGCGAGGGAAACGCCCCGTGTTCATCGCGGTAGGCCACGATCGAGGCGGCCAGCGTCTGGCTCAGCCCGGCCACATGGGCCAGAAGCGGCGCCGAGGCCATGTTCAGATCGACGCCCACGGCGTTCACGGCATCCTCGACCACGCCTTCCAGCGCCTTGGCCAGCCGGCGCTGGTCGACATCGTGCTGGTACTGGCCCACGCCGATGCTTTGCGGTTCGATCTTGACCAGCTCGGCCAGCGGGTCCTGCAGCCGCCGGGCGATCGACACCGCACCGCGCAGGGACACGTCGAGATCGGGGAATTCCTTCGCCGCCAGTTCCGAGGCCGAATAGACCGAGGCCCCGGCCTCGGAGACCACGACCTTGGTGGGCTTGTTCACCTCGGCGGGCAGCAGTTTCAGCGTGTCGGCCACCAGCTGGTCGGTCTCGCGGCTGGCCGTGCCATTGCCGATGGCCACCAGTTCGACCCCGTGCCGGCGCACCATGCGCAGGATCGCCTCCTGGGCGCCGCGCACGTCGCGCTTGGGCTGGAACGGATAGAGCGTGGCGGTTTCCAGCACCTTGCCCGTGCTGTCGACCACCGCCGCCTTGACCCCGGTGCGGATGCCCGGGTCCAGCCCCAGCGTCGCCCGCGAGCCGGCCGGGGCGGCCAGAAGCAGGTCCTTGAGATTGCGGGCAAAGACGGTGATCGCCTCTTCATGGGCCCGGGCCCGCAGCTCGCCCAGAAGGTCGATGTACATCGACGTTGCCAGCTTGATCCGCCAGGTCCAGCCGGCCGCATCGCGCAGCCACTTGTCGCCGGCCCCGTCACCGGACACGCCGACCTGCGCCGCGACCATGGCCTGGGCCCGTTCGGCCCCGGTCTCGGGCTCGGGCGCGATGTCGACGACCAGCACCTCGTCCTTGGCCGCGCGCAGGATCGCCAGCGCCCGGTGGGCCGGGATGTCCTGCCAGCGCTCGGCATGGTCGAAATAATCCGAGAACTTGGCCCCGGCCTCCTGCTTGCCCTCGACCACCCGGGCCGAGATCACGCCTTCGGCCCGCATGAACTCGCGCAGCCGGCCCAGCAGATCGGCATTTTCGCACAGCTCTTCGGCCAGGATGTCGCGCGCCCCGTTCAGCGCTTCCTTGACCCCCGGCACGGCCTCGCCCAGGTAACCTTCGGCCAGCGCCTGGGGATCGGCCCCGCGGTTCTCGCGGATGGCCACCAGCAACGGTTCCAGCCCGTTTTCGCGGGCGATCATGGCCTTGGTCCGGCGCTTGGGCTTGTAGGGCAGGTAGATGTCTTCGAGCGCGGCCTTGGTTTCGGCCCCGGCAATGGCCCGGGCCAGGTCGTCGGTCAGCTTGCCCTGCCCCTTGATCGTGTCGAGGATCGTCGCCCGCCGGGCTTCCATGTCGCGCAGATAGCCCAGCCGGTCGGCCAGGGTGCGCAGCTGGGTGTCATCCAGCCCGCCGGTCACCTCCTTGCGGTAGCGCGCCACGAAGGGCACCGTGGCGCCTCCGTCCAGCAGGTCGGCCGCGGCCTGGACCTGGGTCGGGTTGGCCCCGATCTCGGTGGCGATGGTCCGGGCGATGCGGGCGGCATTGGCGGTCTTCTGGTCCAAGTTCTGCTCCTCGGTCTGCGTGGCACGGCGGGAAGGCCGGCCGCAATCTTGCACGGCCCGCCCCCGCCTGTCGCGGGCCTCTGGTGATAGCCGCCCGCCGGCCCCGCGCCAAGATCCCATTCGCCGCAATCGCCCCCGCCCGGCCGCCCGCCGGCCCCGATCCGCCGAGATCGACCCGGGTGGCGCGGTTCGCGCGGCCTGGCCCTCGGTGCGCCGGACACCGTCCGCATATGCCCGGCATGGCCCCGTTCGCCCGGCACCGCCCCCGTTCGCCCGGCATATCCCCGGTATGCCGCGCATGTCCCCGGTCCACCCGGCCTATGCCCCGGCCCATCCGCCACGCTCCCCTGTCCGTCCGGTGCCTGACGCTCAACCCAACCGTCCCGCCCCCTCCGGATCACGCCCCGTCGGCCCGGTTCGACCCGCCGGCGACGAAACCCGCTTCCCCCGACCCGCCCGGCTGGGCTAAACCGGTCGGGCCGCGCCCTTCCCTGGCCACACGGATCGAGCCGACCGACATGACCGACAGCGACCGCAATCCCCGTCCCCCCCACGAAGCCGGCTTTCACAAGGCCGACTGGCCGTTCTACTGGATCACCCAGACCTCGGCCCGCTACATGCAGGTCATGGAAGCCCGGCTGAAGGATATCGGCATGGATATCGCCTATTGGCGCGTGCTGATGTCGCTTTACGAGGACCAGACCCTGTCGGTCTCGGAGATCTCGACCTATTGCATCATCAAGCCGAACACGGCGACCAAGATCATCCAGCGCATGACGGCCCAGGGCCTGGTCACCACCGCTCCGGGCACGTCGGACGGCCGGCGCACCGAAGTGTCGCTGACCGAAGACGGCCATGCCATGCGCCGCCGCGCCCGGGCGATTGCCGACGAGATCTTTGGCCAGGCCTTTGCCGAGTTGTCACGCGAGGAGCAGATGGTGCTGAACCTGCTGCTGGAAAAGGTCTTCAACAAGCTGGGCTGACCGGCCCGGGCGACGGGCCATGCCATGTGGCCAATGTTGCCCGTAGCGCGCCCGTTGCCCGCTTGGTGGCCGCAGCCAGCACGACGGCCCTCGCCATATTGGCACCCGCTGCCAGCATTACGCCGCTTCCCAACAAGGCACCGTTGTCCGCTGCCGCCCGGGCCCGGATCGCGCGGCGTGTCACCACGCCCATAGCGCGCCAGTCGCGCCACGGCCTCCCCACAGCAAAACCCCGCCGATCAGCCCAGGTAGATCTGGCCCGCCGGATAACGCACCCGCGGCGCGCTGCGCGTGGCCAGGAAGAACCCGATGGCCAGCGGCCCGACCCGGCCGATGAACATGGTCACGATGATCACCGCCCGGCCCAGCCCGTCCAGCGTGCCCGTCGTGCCCCGCGACAGGCCCACCGTGCCAAAGGCCGAGGTGACCTCGAAGGCCAGGTCGAGGAAATCCCCGTCATGGCTGATCGACATGACGAACAGCCCGGTGAACACCACCAGCCCGGATGTCGTCGTCAGGGCCAGCACCTTGACCACCTCCTCGCCGCCCAGCGACCGGCCGAAGGCGTTCAGCGTCTTGCTGCGCCGGAAGAAGGCCACCGTGGCCAGCAGCAGCACGCAGAGCGTGGTCACCTTGATGCCCCCGGCCGTCGAGGTGCTGCCCCCGCCGACGACCATCAGCATCATGGTCATCAGCGTCGTGCCGTCATGCATGCCCGCCGTGTCGATCGTGTTGAACCCGGCGGTGCGCGGGGTGACACCCTGGAACCAGCTGGCCCAGAGCTTGTCGCCCGTCGACAGGCCGCCCAGCGTGGCCGGGTTTGTCCATTCCAGCAGGCCGAACATCACCGCGCCCCAGACGATCAGCACCCCGGTGCCCACGAGCATCAGCTTGGAATGCAGGGTCAGCCGCCGCCACTGGCGCTTCTGGCGGATGTCGCCGACCACGATGAAGCCCAGCCCGCCCAGGATGAACAGTGCCGGGATGACGATGTTGACCAGCGGGTTGCCCACCCAGCGCGACAGGCTGTCGGGATGCAGGGCAAAGCCCGCGTTGTTGAAGGCCGAGACCGAATGGAACACTGCCTGCCACAGCCCGTTCCAGCCGAATTCGGGCACGAAGACCAGGGCCAGCAACAGCGCCCCGCTGGCCTCGCAGACCAGGGCGATCACCAGGATGATGCGCGACAGGTAGGTCAGGTTGGACAGCGAGGTCTGGTTGAGATCCTCGCGCAGGATCAGCCGCTGGGGCATGCCCACCGGGATGCCCAGGGCGCCCAGCAGCAGCACGGCAAAGGTCATCAGGCCCAGCCCGCCAAGCTGGATCAGCACGGCGATGACGGCCTGCCCGAACCCGGTGAAGACCGTGCCGGTGTCACCCAGCACCAGCCCGGTCACGGTGACGGCCGAGGTCGAGGTAAAGACCGCCTCGGACAGGCCGACCGCCCCGTGATGCGAGACGGGCAGCCACAGAAGCAGCGCGCCCAGCACGATGAAGCCCATGTAGAAGACGACCAGCAGCGCCGGCGGCGGCAGGCTGATCCGGCGGACACGGCCCATCAGCCGGGCAAGGCGCGGGGCCATGGTCAGAGGCTCGCCGCGAAGTTCAGCAGGTCCTTGCGCTGGCCCAGCAGCAACAGCAGGTCGTCGCGTTCCAGGGTGCAGGCGCTGCCGTCCCGGCCGATGAACTCGGTGCCCCGCATGACCCCGATGCAGCGCAGGTTGTAGGTCTCGCCATGGGGCAGCTCGGCCAGGCTGCGGCCTTCGAGGCTTTCGGGGATGCGGAAGTTGACCACGTGATAGCCGTTGCCCAGGCGGACATAGTCGCGCACGAAGGGATTGTGCAGGACCTGGGCCACGTGCTGGCCGACCTCGACCTCGGGATGCACGATGCGGTCGACGCCCAGCTTGCCCAGGATGCGGTGATGGGTGCGCGTCGTGGCCTTGGCCCAGACCGTCGGCACGCCGATCAGCTTGAGGTTCATGGCCGCCAGGATCGACGCCTCGAGATCGGAGCCCATGGCGATGACCGCCGCATCGCAATCGCCCAGCCCGGCCTCGCGCAGGGCGCCATCGTCGCGGGCATCGACGATCAGGGCCTGGAACAGCTTGTCGGCATGGGCGGCCACGCGGGCCTCGGTGATGTCGATGCCGATGACATGGTTGCCGAAGCGCTGCAGCTCGGTGGCCACGGTGCTGCCGAAATTGCCCAGGCCGATGACGCCATAGGTGCGCCGGCCCTTGGTCTTTGCTCTGTCGCCCAATCCGTTTGTCCTGTCCGACCAGATGGATGGGCCCGCCCGTTACCGCGCCGGCCCGCGAGCGGCAGACTTGGCCGGGCGCCGCGCGATGTCAATATGTCGCGCCGCGCGGCCGATTATGTTGCGCCGGACGCCCGTAGGATGGGTGAAATCACCCATCCTACCGGTTCACCCCGGGCGATCCCCGAGGATCGTCGCACAACCGCAAGCCCTTGATGGCAAACGGCCCGCACCCCGCCCGCACCCCGGCGCAACCGGGTCAGGCGAATTCCGGCCGGTCGCGTTTCATCTTGCGCACCATGGCATCGAAGAGCAGCGTGGCGAAGGACGCACTTTCCTTCAGCCGCTGGGCATCGGCCGCGCATTTGGCCTTGACCTCTTCGGCCAGGATCGTGTTCGGCCCCGGAATGGCCGAGGCCGCGCATTGGATCTCGGCCGCGCGCTGGACCGTCCAGAGCAGGAAGAAGGTCAGCGGAATGTCGGCCTCGCAGACGGCAATGCCGTGGTTCTTCAGGACCAGCACGTGTTTCCGGCCCAGCGATTGCAGCATCCGCTCGCGCTCGTCGTCGTAGATCGTGATGCCTTCGAATTCGTGATAGGCCACGCGGCCGTAGAGCTGGGCGCCGTAGAAACTGTCGTGGTCGATCCCGAAGCCCTTCATCGTGATCGCCGAGATCGGCGTGGTATGGGTGTGGGCGATGCAGCCGACATCCTCGCGGAACTGGTGGATCACCCCGTGCAGGGCAAAGCCGGCCGGGTTGGGCTTGTAGGGGCTTTCCCGTTTCAGCTGGCCATCGACACCCACGACCAGCAGGTTCTCGGGCGTGACCTCGTCGTAATGCAGGCCCATCGGGTTGACCAGGTAGGCGTGATCTTCGCCCGGCAGGCGCACAGAGATATGGTTGAAGATCAGCTCGGTCCAGCCGAGATAGCTGACAAGGTGGTAGAAATCGGCCAGCTGCACGCGCAGCTCGGCTTCGGTCGGAGCGGCCTCGATCGGTGTCGCATCGTTCATGCCTGGATCCTTTCGGGATGCGTGAGGGAAATCAGCCCGGCCCGCGCCTCCTGCGCGGCGGGCCCGTCCAGCGGCAGGCGCGGGCTGGCGTCCAGCGCCGCGACCAGGGCGGTCAACAGGGGCATCGCCCCCTCGCCGGCCAGCGCCAGGGGCGCGCGGGCGATGGCATCAAGTTCCAGCCGGCGGCCGGCCCGGGCATCCTGCAGCATCGAGGTCGGAAAATCCCCGGCATCAAGCAGCAGCGCGCCCAGCCAGTCGTTGTCGGGCAGATCGCGGCCCAGCTCATCCGCCGCCCAGGCCCGGACCTCGTCGGCAAGGCCGAAGGCCAGGGCCAGCAGGTCGCCGGTGCGGCCGATCTCGGCCAGGTTGCAGCCCAGCAGGGCCGACAGCGGGTTGGTCGCGATATTGGCCAAAAGCTTGACCAGCACCTTCTGGCGGATGTCGGGCGCCAGGTCGGTGCGCACCCCGGCCCCGTTCAGCACGCCGATCAGCCGGTCGACCGCCGCCAGGTCGGCACCGTCGACCACCGGGGCCAGGCTGAGCGTCGGGGTGTTGGTCGACACCGCCCGGCCCGAGGCCTCGGTCTGAACGGTCATCAGCAGCACGGCGCCCAGCACCTGTTCGGGCCGCAGGTGCCCCGCCAACGCGCCCGAGGGATCGGCCAGGGGCACCGCCCGGCCGGCATCGTAGAAGAACCAGAAGGGCAGCCCGTTGATCATCGGGATGACCAGCGTGTCCGGCCCGATGCCCCGGCCATTGGCCGCCACGGCATCGCCCAGGTCCTGGGCCTTGACACACAGGAACACCGCGTCCTGCACCCCGTCCAGCGCGGTCACCGCCCGGACCGGCCCGGCATGCAGCGTGCCCCGGTCGTCCAGGCAGACCCCGTCGCGCGCCACGGCATCCAGCCGGGCACCCCGGGCGACCAGCGTGACCTCTTCCCCGGCCGATGCGAACAGCGCGGCCATGGCGGTGCCGATATTGCCCGCGCCCACGATTGCGATTTTCATCTGTCCTACCTCACGTCAGCAGCAGCACGAGCCCCGGCACCGCCGTCAGCAGACCGACGCGCACGACGTCCATCGCCACGAAGGGCCCGAGCCCGCGAAAGATCGTGCCCAGCCGGACGTCAGGCACGACAGACCGCAGCACGAAGGCATTCATCCCCACTGGAGGGGTGATGTATGAAATTTCGGTAACCATCACCACGAAGATGCCGAACCAGATCAGGTCGACGCCCTGAGCCGCGACGATGGGATAGAAGACCGGGACCGTCAGCATGATCATCGACAGGCTTTCCAGCACGCAGCCCAGCACCAGGTAGATGCACAGGATCACCAGGATGGTCACCGTCGGCGTGTCTCCGAACAGGGCCAGGAACGCCTGGATGTCGCGGGTCATGCCCGACATGTTGACGTAATTGGTAAAGGTCAGCGCGCCGAACAGGATGAAGAACATCATCGCCGTGGTCTTCATCGTGTCATAAAGCACGGCCACCAGGCCTTCGAAGCTGAACTTGCCCGACAGCACGACCAGCAGCAGCGCTCCGCCCGCGCCCATGCCCGCGCTTTCGGTGGGCGTGAAGACACCAAGGTAGATCCCGCCCATGACAAAGACAAAGAGCACCAGCGCCCCGGCCGTGCCCTTCAGCGCACGGATGCGTGCGCCCAGCGGCAGCTTGGGTTCGACGGGCAGGTCGATACCCTGCAGGGCGATGGAAATCCGCACGGCGATCGAATAGCCGACGATGCCGATGACCCCGGGGATCAGCCCGGCCAGGAACAGCTTGCCGATGTCCTGCTGGGTCATGATGCCGTAGAACACCAGGATGACCGACGGCGGGATCAGGATGCCCAGCGTGCCGCCGGCGGCGATCGAGGCGGTGGACAGCTGGTCGGGATAGCCGAAACGCCGCATCGACGGCAGGGCGATGCGCGTCATCGTGGCGGCCGTGGCCATCGACGACCCGCAGACCGACGAGAACGCCCCGCAGGCAATGACCGTGGCCGTGGCCAGCCCGCCCTTGCGGTGGCGCAGCCAGGCATAGGCCGAATTGTAGAGCTCGGTCGCGATGCCCGACTGGACGACGAAATTGCCCATCATCAGGAACAGCGGCAGGACCGACAGCGAATAGTCCCGGCCATTGTCGAAGAAGGTCGAGCCCAGCAGCGACAGGGCCGGTGTCCAGCCGATGATCGCGGCCACGCCGACCATGCCGACCCCGGCCAGGGCGAAGGAAATCGGCACGCCCAGCAGCAGCAGGACCCCGACGATGGCAATGCCCACGGGCCAGTGTTCCATGACCGTCAGCCTTCCGCGTTCAGGTTGGGCCCGTCCCGGCGCGCGGCCAGGCGGACAAGGGGCACGACCAGGGTCAGCAGCGCTCCGAAAAGCGTGCAGGCCGCGCAGAAATAGCCCACGGGGGCCAGGGGGATGTGCAGGGTCGAGGTCGATCCGCCATAGCTGCCGATCTGGCCGGCATAGACCCAGATCCGCCAGGCCACGACACACAGCACCGCGGCCGAGAACACGCCCGTCAGGGCCTTGCGCCAGGGCTGGATCCAGGCCGGCATGCGATCGGTGACCAGGTCGACCGTCACGTGTTCATCGGCCAGCGACACCGCCGGCAGGCCGAGAAAGATCACCGAGGCCAGCAACAACTCGGTCAGTTCGGCCGCCCCGCGCAGGGGCGCGTTGAACACGTAGCGCCCGACCACGTCGATGACGGTCATCGACATCAGCGTGACCAGCAGCACGCCGGCCAGCAGGGCCAGCAGCGTGCGCAGGCCGAACCGGCGGGCCGACAGCAGCGGGGCTGCCGGCACGTCGGTGTCGTTCATGGAGGTGGCGGGCTTCATTCGCCGCCCGACACCTTGGCGATTTCCGCCTTGAGCATGTCATAGGCCGCCTGGGCATCCACCCCGGTCTCGCCCACTTCGGCCAGCTTGGCATCGACCACCGGCTGCAGCGCCGTGGTCCAGGCCTCGATCTGGGCCTCGGTGGCCGGCACGACATCGACCTGGCCGTCCATCGCGGCCAGCCCTGCGGCATCGGCCTTGTCCCACATCTGGCCGGCCATGCGGGCCAGGGCCTCGCCGGTCACGCTGTCGATCTGCTCTTGCTGCTCGGGCGTCAGGCTGTCCCACTTGGCCTTGTTCATGACGATGTAGAACGAGGTGTTGTACAGCCCGCCGGGCACCGAGATGCCATCGGTCAGCTGGGGGATCAGCTTGAAGAAGCTCACCGATTCATAGGGGAAGAGGATGCCGTCGGCCACGCCCTGGCTCAGCAGTTCATAGGCCTTGGACGACGGGCCTTCGACCGGAACGGCGCCCAGGGTGGTGGCCACCTCGTGCACGATGCCGCCGCCGACCCGCAGTTTCTGGCCCTGCAGCACGTCGGCCGAGGCCACGTCGCCGGATTTCAGAAAGATCTCGCCCGGGCCATGGGTGAAGACGGCCAGCACCTTGACCTGGTCGTATTCGCCGGCGTCCTTCAGCATGGCCTCGAAGACCCGCCAATAGGCCACCGACACGGCCTCGGCACTGTCGCCCAGGAAGGGCAGCTCGGCGATGTTCGTGGTCTTGAACCGGCCGGCATTGTAGCCCTGCACGCCAAAGGTGATGTCGGCCACGCCATTGACGGCGAAATCGAAATGCGCAGGCGGCGGGCCCAGCGGCGCAGGCAGGATGTTGGCCGTGACCGACCCGCCGGTGGCCTCGGCGATCTGTTCGGTCATCGGCACGACAACCTCGGCAACCAGCGGATGCGCCGGGGGCAGCCAGTTGGCAACGGTCAGGACCGTCTGGGCGCTTGCGGCGGCGGCCAGGCACAGGCTGACGGCCGTGGCGGAGAGAAGGTGTTTCATTGGGTCATCCCTGTTGGTGGATCGTCTGGTGTCTGTTCATCGGCCCGGTTGCCCGGCTCGTTTTTCTTGTGGCCCATTTCTTGTGGCCCATCGGTCTTGTGGCCCGTCTTGCTTCATTGTGGCCCGTCTTGATTGTGGCCCGTTTTCGGTGGCCCGTTTCGCATCCCGTCCGTTCGGCCCGCCGTGAGCGCGGCGGGCCGAACGGCTGGCCAAGTCGTCCCCGGCTTCGGGCCGGTCGTCAAGCCCGCGCCGAGGGCAGACAGCGCCGCGCCGCGTGCCCCGCCCGGGCCATGGGCAAAGCGGCGGCAGGTCGGGCGCACGCCGGCCCTGGCACCCTGCCCCGCAGCGCCCCTGCCTATATGCGCACCGGCCCCGCAACACCCTGAGCCCCGCGCCTCGGCACCGGCCCACCGGACGCCCCCGGCACCTGCGCGGCTCAGCGCATGTAGAGCCCGCCGTTGACGTCCCAGCAGGCGCCCGTGACAAAGGCCGCATCGGGCGAACACAGCATGCGCACCATCGAGGCCACGAAATCGGGCGCGCCCAGCTGGCCCACGGGCAGGTTGGCCAGAAAACCCTCCATCCGGTCGCCCACGATGTCATGCACCATCGGCGTGTCCATCGGCCCCGGCGAAATGGCGTTGCAGGTGATCCCGAACGGCGCCAGGTCGCGGGCAAAGACCTTGGTCAGGGTCAGGATCGCGCCCTTGGACGCCGCGTAATGCGCCCCCGTGGCCGTGCCCCCGTTCTGCCCGGCCAGCGAGGCCATGTTGACGATCCGCCCATAGCCCCGGTCCTTGAAATGCCGCCCGAAGGCCTGGCAGCCCGCAAAGGTCGACCCGGCATTGATGGCCATGATTCGGTTGAACTCGTCCGGCGCGATCTCCAGCACCGGCCGGGCCTGGGTCACCGCCGCGTTGTTGACCAGCACCTCGGCCCCGCCCCAGCGCGTCACGACGCGCTCCAGCAGGTCGTCGAAAGCCCCCGGCGCGGCCACGTCCATCGTCACGGCCATCACCGTCGCGCCCGTGCCATCGAGCTCGGCAGCCAGCGCCTCGGCCGCCGGGCCGTCGAGATCGGCGATGACCAGTTGGTATCCCGCCGCGTGCAGGGCCCGGCTGGCCGCCGCGCCAAAACCCTTTGCCCCGCCGGTGATCACCGCTGTCTGTGCTGCTGTCTCGTCCACCCCGGTGCCCCCTGTTCCTCTGTCACCTGTCGGGCCTCGCGGCCCCTGTCGCCCCGGCCGGCCACCCCCGCGGGCCGCCGGCCGCCCGGATCACAGCCGGGGGATTTCCAGCGCCCGGCCCATGCGGGCCTCGACGGTCATGTATTTCCACAGCCGGTCGTTGCCCTCGCCCACCACGATCGTGCGCAGCAGGTTGCAGGCCGCCTGCACGGCCTCGCGGTCGGGGAAATCGGCCAGGATGTACCAGGTGAACGGAAAGCCCACCGAGGCCCCGACCATGGTCTGGTCATCGTCGAACGTGCCGACGATCTCGACCCCGTCCATCTGGTCGATCCCGGCCATCAGCTCCTGGGTGGCCTTCCAGACCGGGCCGATCTGGTCGAAGGGCAGCGAGAAGAAGGCCGCGTGGTTGTTGAAACACAGCAGGGTGCGCAGTTTCGGCGTGTCGCTCATCTGGTTGGATCCTCTTGGAAACTCAGGGGAAGCCCGGGGGCGTCTGCTCCCCGAACATGGCCGCGCCGGCGGCGGTCCAGGTGCCTTCGCCCATGAAGGCATGCTGGGCCACGCAGGCCGCATCGACCATCAGACGGCCCAGCGGGTGGCCGGCCATCATCGCGCTGGCCCCGCCCATCAGAAAGGCCTGGCGCGCGGCCTCGGCCCCGTCATGGGCAGCCATGGTCGAGGCCAGGCGCAGCTGGACATGGGTGTCGCGGCTGACCTCTGGCTGGTGCTGCAGCTCGTCCCAGGCCCGGGCCGTGACATCGTAGAACCGGGCGCGGGCGCCGGCCAGCGTGGCCTCGGCCCGGGCCAGGTGGGCCTGGACATAGGGCCGCTGGCCCGGGCCGGGCGCGCCGGTGATCGACGCCTTCTGCGCCGCGTCGGAGCGGATGTGATCCAGCGCCTCGCGCGCGGCCCCAAGCGCCACGACGGCCAGCACCTGGGCCGCCAGGGCCATGGCCGGATAGCGGAAGATCGTGTCGTCCATCGTCGATTTCGACCCGCGGATAAAGGTCCAGTCCTCGGGCACGACGACCTTGTCGGCCACCAGGTCATGGCTGCCCGTGCCCCGCAGGCCGATCGTGTCCCAGGTCTCGTCGATGGTCACGCTGGCGCGGGGCATGACGGCCGTGCGCGGCAGGGGCGAGCCTTCGCCGTCCAGCTTGATGCCCCCGCCCAGCAGGTCCGCGCCCATCGACCCCGAGCACCAAGACCAGCGGCCCGACACCTCGATGCCCCCGGCCACGCGGCTGGCGGGCTGGGGCGGGAACAGGCCGCCGGCAAAGACCGTGTCGGGATTGCCGCCGTAGATCTCGGCAAAGGTCGCCTCGGGCAGGGCCGCGAGATAGGTCGAGGACACGCCAAAGCTGGCCACCCAGCCCGCCGAGGGATCGGCCGCCGACAGGGTTTCGATCATGGCCAGGAAATCCATCGGCGTCAGGGCATCGCCGCCGAAACGCGCCGGCACGAAGGCCCGGTAGATGCCGATTTCCTTGAACCCCGCGACCACGTCGGCCGGGATGTGGCGCAGCCGGTCGAACTCGGCCCGCCGGGCGCGGATATCGGCACAGAGCTCGGTCATCCGGGCGGTTGCGGCGGTGCCCGGGGGTGCCGGGACGCGGGCCGGAAGGGCCGAGGACCCGGGCTGGGCGCCGGGCTGCAACATGGGCGTGGAAGCTGTGATCGTCATGGCGCCTCGCATGGCTGATTAGGTGAATATTACTGCAAATTTCCCAATCGCCTAGAAATTTTCTGTCGCCAGCCTGCGCAGGAAGGGTCATCGCTGTCGTCCAGGCCTGCCCTTCCCGGTATATTTCAAGCCTAAAACAATGACTTGTATCGCCCGCGCGGAAAATATGAGCAAGGTCTCTTTCCTGCCCGTTCCGCAGGCACCAGACCCTGCTTCCCGACCCCATTCCTCATGCAAATCGGCCCGCGATGCCCCGGGAAACCCCCGCGACCAACGCCTGCGGCCCCGCGATTCGCCGCGCCACGCGCGACGCGAATGGCGCCCACACAAAGACCGGCGCAGGGTCCTCCCATCGCCGGTCATTTTAGGTGAAAAGTATTCCATTCCGCCGAAGCCATCCCCGGCGCGGCTTCAGTCCCCGGCCAGCAACGCGGCAACGTGGTCCGGCCCGACCGGCCGGATGCCCGTCGGATTGAGCGCCTTGATCGAATAGTAACCGGCCACGATGTGATCCATGTTCACCGTGTCCCGCACCCCGGGCAGGGCCAGCATGCGCCGCAGGTAGGCCGACAGGCGCGGATAGGCGGCAATCGCCCGGCGGTTGGTCTTGAACAGCCCGTGATAGGCCGCGTCAAAGCGGATCAGCGTGACAAAGGCCCGGATGTCGCTTTCGGTCAGCCGGTCGCCAAAGAGGAAATCGCCGGTCAGCTGGTCTTCCAGCGCGTCAAGCATCTCGAAGACCCCGGCCACGGCCTCGTCATAGGCGGCCTGGGTCGTGGCAAACCCGGCCTTGTAGACCCCGTTGTTGAGCAGATCGTAGAGCCGCGGGTTCAGCGCGTCGATCCCGGCGGCCAGGTCCTGCGGATAGAGCCGCAGATCCGATGGCACCAGCTCTTCAAAGGCCGTGTCCAGCATGCGCAGGATGTCGGCGCTTTCATTGTTGACCAGCCGGCCCGTGGCCATGTCCCACAGCACCGGCACCGTGGCCCGGCCGGTGAACCGGGGATCGGCCCGGGTGTACAATTCGTGGATATGGCCGGCCCCGAAAAGCGGGTCGTCATCGGCGCCCGGATAGCCGCCGAACCGCCAGCCCTGGTCGGTCAGCACCGGGTTGACCACGGTGACCGGGATGAGAGCCTGCAAGCCCTTCAGCGCCCGGGCCATCAGCGCGCGCGAGGCCCAGGGGCAGATCAGCGCGACATAGAGCCGATAGCGCCCGGCCTCGGCGCGAAACCCGCCCTCGCCGGTCGGGCCGGGCCGGCCATCGGGCGTGATCCAGTGGCGAAAGCTCGACACCTGGCGGACGAACCGCCCCTGGTCGTCGGCCTTTTGCACGGGCTGCCAATCTTCGGTCCATTTGCCATCGACAAGCATGGCGGTGCTCCTTTTCCCGGTCAGGCGTGAAAGACGAAACTGCGCATCGAGACCGACCCCAGGTCGATGCTGTCGGTCATGAAGACCAGATCGTCGCGTGCATCGGCCGCCCCGGCGACGGTCAGCGCCGGCAGGTAATGTTCCAGCGACGGATGGGCGATGCGCAACAGCTCGCCCTGCCCCGCCCGGTCGGCCAGGGCGTCGATGTCGCGGTCGGCCAGGCGTTCGGCGAAATGTCTGTCGAATTCCACCGCCCAGTCATGCGGCCGGCCGCCCATGCGCATGGCCCTGAGGTTGTGCACGACATTGCCCGACCCCAGGATCAGCACCCCCCGGTCGCGCAGCTGCGACAGCAGGCGGCCGGTCTCGACATGCCAGGGCAGATCACGGGTGATGTCGAGCGACAGCTGAAAGACCGGCACATCGGCCTGCGGGTAAAGCCAGCTGAGCACCGACCAGGCGCCATGGTCCAGCCCCCAGCGGTCATCCCCCTCGGCATGGTGGCTGGCCAGCAGGCTGGCCACTTCGCGGGCCAGCTCCGGAGCACCCTGGGCCGGGTAGAGCTGTTCATGCAAGGCCTCGGGGAAGCCGTGGAAATCGTGGATCGTGCGGGGCATGGCCGACACATCGACCAGCGTGCTGCCCCGGGTCATCCAATGGGCCGACACGACCAGGATGGCTGCCGGCCGGGGCAGGATCTCGCCCAGCCCGGCCCAGCTGCGCGAATAGGCATTGTCATCGAGCGCGTTCATCGGGCTGCCATGGCCCAGGAACACAACAGGCATGCGCGCCGACAACGGCAGGCTGTCCCTGAGACGGCGAAGACCTTCGGTGGCGGACATGGGCGGGCTCCTTTCCCCGGGCGGCGTGGTGATACCGGCAATATGCGCCTTGCGTGGCCGGCATGAAATGGAGATGGTATGGAATGACTATCCACATCATGTTCCGAATAACCCATGGACCTTCTTGACGGGCTGAACGCCTTCGTGGCCACCGCACGCAGCGGGTCCTTTACCGGGGCAGCCGAACGGCTGGGCCTGTCGAACCGGCTGACATCGAAATACGTGGCCGAGCTCGAGGCCCGGCTGGGCGTGCGGCTGTTCCAGCGCACGACCCGGCGGGTCGGGCTGACCCCGGCGGGCGAAGAGCTGATGCGCCGGGCGCCGGCCCTGCTCGACGAGTTGTCCGAGATGCTGGCTGCCGTGGGTGACGGCGATGGCGACGGTGCGCAGGGGCTGACCGGCCCGCTGCGGCTGAGCGCGCCGCTGGATTTCGGAGAGGTCTATGTCAAGGATCTGCTGATCCGGTTCACCCGGGCCCACCCCGGGCTCAGCATCGACCTGCGGCTGAGCGACAGCTACACCGACCTGGCCCGCGAGGGGATCGACCTGGCCTTTCGCATCGGCGAGACGGACGTGTCATCGATGAAACTGGCCCGGCTGGGCGAGATCGAGAACCGGCTGGTGGCCAGCCCCGATTACATCGCCCGCCACGGCGCGCCGCAGCGGCCCGAGGACCTCGGCGGGCACGATTGCATCGTCGACACCAACCGCCGCCGGCCGTCGCACTGGGCCTTTCGCCACGCGGGCCGGCCGGTCGAGGTGGCGGTGTCGGGCGGATTCAGCGTCAATTCGGCCCATGTCGCCCGCGACTTGGCCATGGCCGGGCGCGGCGTGGCCTATTGCCCGCGCTTCGTGTTGGGCCGGGCGATCGAGGACGGGCGGCTGGTGCGCCTGCTCGAAGGACAGGAAGGCCCGGCCCATCCGCTGTCGGCGGCCTATCTCGAAGGCCGCACCCTGCCGCGCAAGGTCCGGGCGCTGATCGATTTCGCCCGGGTCGACATCCGCAGCGCCGGGGTGCTTTAGCCCGGTCGCGGCGCCGGCCATGCAATGGCCCAAGCAGCGACACCGGCCGTCGGCCTTGCACTCAGCGCGTTGCAACAGGGCCATCCCCGGACCAAACCCCACCCAGCAACCGGGCCTTGCCATTCGGGCCCACCCTGCACTCTACTTTCGCCCCTCGGACATCCGGCGACCGCCGAATGGCTCCCGCGCCCGCGACCCTCTTGCCGGAAGGACCTCGACCCGACGGCCCTGCCCGGCAGGACACCTCTCTCCAACAAACCGCGCGCTCCGCGACCGCGCCCGCCCAAACGGCCCGACCGCCGGGCCCTTCCGCCATTCGTGATCACAGGTGAGCGCCCGGCCGGCGCTTGCACGCTTGACCGTGCCGGCGCGCTGGCCTTTGTGATCACGACACGAAAGCCAGGAACCAAGGCCATGACGCGCCCTCTTGCCCAACCGCCCGCCGACACCGCCCCGCACCCCGGCGGGCCGGTCATCACCTTTGCCCGCCTGCCGGCCATCGACCCGGACCTGCTGGTCGCCCACATGTCCGATCCGCGGGTCATCGCCCACCTGCCGCTGCTGACAGACCCCTTCGACGCCGCCATGGCCGCCCGCTTTGTCGCGGCCAAGGAAGCCTGCTGGCTGCGCGACGGGCTGGGTCACTGGGCCTTCCTGGCCGATGGGCAATATGTCGGCTGGGGCGGGTTCCAGAAGGAAGACGGCGAATGGGATTTCGGACTGGTGCTGACCGGCGACGCCTTTGGGCTTGGCCGTCGGATCACCGCCCAGGCGCTGGATTTCGCCCGCCGGGACGCGCGCATGCCTTACGTGACCTTCCTGCTGCCCCCGTCGCGCCGCCACCTCGGCGCGCTGCGCCGGCTGGGCGCCCAGCCGATGGGCCGGGTCGTGCATGACGGCCAGGAATTCCTGAAGTTCCGCCTGGACACGGCCTGACCGGCCGACCCGGCGCGCGGCTTCAGCCCGGGGCCATCCCACCGGCCCGGGCCCCGGAACCACCGCCCAGGTCCGCCCCCATCTCCAGCCCGACATCGCGCACCACGTCGGCCACCCGGTCGAGGTGATCGGCCAGCGGCGAGCTGCGGCGCCAGACCATGCCGATGGTCCGCGTCGGCCGGGGCCGCGACAGCCGGGCGACCGAAACCATGGCCGAACGGGTTTCGATCGGCACGGCCATTTCCGGGATCAGCGTGATGCCGATCCCCGCCCCGACCATCTGCACCAGCGTCGACAGCGATGAGCCTTCCATCAGCTCGCGCGTGACCGACGGCGTCAGCTGGCAGAACGACAGCGCCTGGTCGCGGAAGCAATGGCCCTCTTCCAGCAGCAGCAGGCGCATCTCGCGCAGGGTGTCCGGCGCGGGCACCGGCTCGTTGGCCTCCGACAGCGGCCGGACCAGCACGAATTCCTCGTCAAAGAGCGCACGTTCCTCCAGCGCCGGTTCCGAGACCGGCAGCGCCACGATGGCCGCATCCAGCCGGCCCTTGAGCAGATCGTCGATCAGCCGTCCGGTCACCGCCTCGCGCGGGCGCGGATCGAGATCGGGGAAATGGGTGGCAAAGGCCCCGATCAGGCGGGGCAGAAGATAGGGCGCAACGGTGGGAATCACCCCCAGCCGCAGCCGCCCCGACAGCGAACCATGGGCCGTGCGGGCCAGGTCTTCGATCTCGTCGACCTGGCGCAGGATCTCGCGCGCCCGCTCGGCCAGCAGCTCGCCCAGCCCGGTCAGCCGGATGCGCCGGGCGGTGCGGTCGATCAGCGGCGCACCCAGCAGGGCTTCGAGTTCCTTCATCTGGACCGACAACGCCGGCTGCGAGATCGAACAGGCCTCGGCGGCCAGTCCGAAATGGCCGTGACGGGCCAGCGCCTCGAAATATCGCAGGTGTTTCATGGTCAGATTTATCATAGGAAAAACTTATCATGACGATCAGGAAATACAACTTAACTTTATGGTCAGACATGGTATCAGGGGCGCTGAACGGAGACGCTCCGGTGCCTGCTCCGGATGGACGACAGAGGGCGCCGCACCGGGTTCCGTCGGCACGACAGCCAACGACCAGAAGGCCGCGACACCGGCCTTGTCAGCAAAGGAGTACAACATGGACGGCAACGATATCCCCGCCGGCAAATGCCCGGTGATGCACGGTGGCATGACCGCATCGGGCAAGACCGTGACGGACTGGTGGCCGAACGCGCTCAACTTCGACATCCTGCACCAGCAGGACATCAAGACCAAACCGCTGGGCACCGATTTCGATTACCGCAAGGAACTGGAATCGCTCGACGTCGAAGCGCTGAAGGATGACCTGCGCAAGCTGATGACCGACAGCCAGGAATGGTGGCCGGCCGACTGGGGCTCCTACGTCGGCATGTTCGCCCGGGTCGCATGGCACGCGGCCGGCTCGTATCGCCTGGCTGACGGCCGTGGCGGTGGCGGCACCGGCAACCAGCGCTTTGCGCCGCTGAACTCCTGGCCGGACAACGTCAACACCGACAAGGGCCGCCGCCTGCTGTGGCCGATCAAGAAGAAATACGGCAACAAGATCTCCTGGGCCGACCTGATGATCCTGTCGGGCACGATCGCCTATGAAGTGGCCGGCCTGAAGACCTTTGGCTTTGCCTTCGGTCGCGAAGACATCTGGCATCCCGAAAAGGACACCTACTGGGGTGACGAGCGGGAATGGCTGGCGCCGTCCGACAACCGCTACGGCGACCTGACCGATCCGACCTCGCTGGCCAACCCGCTGTCGGCCGTGCAGATGGGCCTGATCTACGTCAACCCCGAGGGCGTGAACGGCAACCCCGACCCGATGCGCACGGCGTCGATGATCCGCGAGACCTTTGCGCGGATGGCGATGAACGACGAGGAAACCGCGGCGCTGACCGCCGGTGGCCACACCATCGGCAAGAGCCACGGCAACGGTGACGCCGAGAACCTGTCGGCCGACCCCGAAGCCGCCGGCCTCGAAGCCCAGGGCATGGGCTGGTTCAACACCAAGGGCCGTGGCGTCGGCCGCGACACCGTGGTGTCGGGCATCGAAGGCGCCTGGACGACCAACCCGACCAAGTTCGACATGGGCTGGTTCGACATGCTGTTCGGCTACGAATGGGAGCTGACCAAGTCGCCCGCCGGGGCCAACCAGTGGAAGCCGATCGACATCAAGGAAGAGGACATGCCCGCCGACGTCGAGGACCCCTCGATCAAGTGCATGCCGATGATGACCGATGCGGACATGGCGATGAAGGTCGACCCGACCTACAACGCGATCTGCCAGAAGTTCATCGCCGATCCCGACTACTTTGCCGATACCTTCGCCCGCGCCTGGTTCAAGCTGACCCACCGCGACATGGGCCCCAAGGTCCGCTACTTCGGTCCCGACGTGCCCAGCGAAGACCTGATCTGGCAGGATCCGGTGCCCGCCGGCTCGACCTCGTATGATGTCGATGCCGTCAAGGCCAAGATCGCCGCGGCCGGCCTGTCGCTGACCGACATGGTCAACACAGCCTGGGACAGCGCCCGCACCTATCGCGGGTCGGACATGCGCGGCGGGGCCAACGGCGCCCGCATCCGCCTGGCCCCCCAGAAGGACTGGGCCGGCAACGAGCCCGAGCGCCTGGCCCGCGTGCTGTCGGTGCTGGAACCCATCGCGGCCGAGACCGGGGCATCGGTGGCAGATGTCATCGTGCTGGCCGGCAATGTCGGTGTCGAACAGGCGGCCAAGGCGGCCGGTTATGACGTCACCGTGCCCTTCACCCCGGGCCGGGGCGATGCCACCGACGAGATGACCGATGCCGAAAGCTTCGATCCGCTCGAACCGCTGGCCGATGGCTTCCGCAACTGGCAGAAGGAAGACTATGTCGTCAGCCCCGAGGAAATGCTCCTGGACCGCGCCCAGCTGATGGGCCTGACCGCCGGCGAGATGACCTGCCTGATGGGCGGCATGCGGGCGATGGGCACCAACCACGGCGGCTCGGCCCATGGTGTCTTCACCGACAAGGTCGGCGCGCTGACCCCGGATTTCTTCACCACCCTGACCGACATGTCCTACAGCTGGGTCCCGGTCGAAGGTGGCACCTACGAGATCCGCGAGCGCACCACGGGCGACGTCAAGTTCACCGCGACGCGCGTCGACCTGGTGTTCGGCTCGAACTCGATCCTGCGGGCCTATGCCGAGGTCTATGCCCAGGACGACAACGCCGAGAAGTTCGTCAACGACTTCGTCACCTGCTGGACCAAGGTGATGGACGCCGACCGCTTCGACGCCTGATCCCGGCCATCCCTGCCCCCTGACCGGGGGCAGAGCACATCCTTGACGCCCCGGCCCGGCTTGCCCCGGCCGGGGCGTCTCAGTATGAGACAGCCTGTCTGCCGCCGCACAGGTTGCCACCTGCGCGCACCGATGCCACAGGGCTATACCCCGGGGAGGGCTCTCATGCCGTTTGACCGTTCCATCAAGATCGCACCGTCCATCCTGTCCGCCGACTTCGCCGATTTCGGGCGCGAGATCCGGGCCATCGAGGCGCAGGGCGCCGATTGGGTCCATGTCGACGTGATGGACGGGCATTTCGTGCCCAACCTGACCTTCGGCCCGCCGGCCGTGAAGGCCTTTCGCCGCCATGTGAAGACGGTGATGGACGTGCACCTGATGATCGCGCCGGTCGATCCCTACATCGATGCCTATGCCGATGCCGGGGCCGACATCCTGACCGCCCATGTCGAGGCCGGCCCGCATATCCACCGCACGTTGCAGGCCATCCGTGCGGCCGGCATGAAGGCCGGCGTGGCGCTGAACCCGGGCACCCCGGCCGAGGCCGTGGCCGAGCTGCTCGACCTGGCCGACCTGGTCTGCGTGATGACGGTGAACCCCGGTTTCGGCGGCCAGAAGTTCCTGGACATGACAGCCAAGGTCCGCCGCCTGCGCGAGATGATCGGCGACCGCGAGATCCATATCGAGATCGACGGCGGGGTCGATCCGACCACCGCGCCGCTGGTCGCCGCCGCCGGGGCCGATGTGCTGGTGGCCGGCTCGGCCGTCTTCCGCGGCGGGTCGGTCGACGATCCCGCGCCCTATGGCGCCAACATCGCAGCCATCCGCGCCGCGGCCCAGGGCGCCTGATCGCGCCCGGTCAGACCTGACCGCGCCCGGTGCCCCCCGAACGGTGGCCGGGCGCAGTCACGGCCGTTCGATGGCCGGTCCGCCCGGTCCCCTCTGTCGGACGGCTGATCCCCCTGATCGCCCCTGTTCGATGGCTGCTCCGCCCGGTCACGCCTGTCGATGACCGGGCCGTGATCGCAGCTGTTTCATGGCCGGTCCACCCCGTCAGTCCCATCAGACGACCGCCCCGCAGTCACCGGCTTTGGACCGTCAATCCACCCGGTCGCGCCTGTTCGACGTGACCGCCGCATCCGGTCGCACCTCTGCGCTGATCGGCCCTCCCTCCACATGACAAGGCCCGGCAGGCTGAACCTGCCGGGCCTTTCACTGTCCCGTTGCGTACCCCTCGCGGGCGCGCCGATCGTAGGTGCCGGCCTGTTTGCGCGCCGCGGTCCCGTCGCGGAGGCTTACGCCCCCTGCGCGGTCTCGTCTGCCACCGGCCGGATGCCGGCATTGGCCTCGCATTCGCGCGTGGCCTGCAGCGCCTCGGCGCTGCCGTCGAGGCTGATCACCGTTTCCAGCTCCTTGCCCCACATCTTGACCGTGCTGGTCACGTAACCCGCGCTGGTGATGAAATCCTGGCTGGGCGATTTCACGAAGGCCCCGGTATAGGCCTGCCCCCCGGCCCGCTGACGCCGGCCCAGCTTGCCCGTCTGGCTCAGGTCGCCGACGGTCAGCGTGGTCTTCTGCCGGCCCTGGCGGAAGGCGTCGGGCAGCTGGGTATAGACGGCCATGAAGGCCTCGGTCTCGTCGCTGGTCTTGCCGAATTGCACGGCGTTCATGTTGGCGTCGAACTTCTCGGCCAGGCAGGTGCCGCTGCTGCTGTTGTGGAAGATGAACCACCCGCCGGACTGGCCGTACATGTGGAAGACATCGCCCGACGCCGGCAGGCCGGCCTTTTCGGCCTCGCCCGATCCGCCCAGGCTGCTGCCCAGTCCGGCAATCGTGTCGACCGAGTTCGACAGGGCATTGGCAAACCGGTTGGCCAGGCGCAGCTCGGCCGAGGCCGAGGTCGCGCCGACAAGGGACGTGGCCGCCAGGGTGGCGGCAAGCGCAAGATGCATTGCTTTCATGGTCGGTCCTTTTTCACTCATTCTTCGTTGACTGCTCGAAGCCTCGGGCGATGTCGTTGCACCGCCGGACGGACATACCATAACACGCAAACCGGCCCCGCCTGAGATACCTTGTCACCAAGCCTGCCGGGAGTGTGCCATTTTTGTGTCGTCTTTTCCGTGGGTTCCGGGGTGTTCTTCAGCCGGACACCAGACTTGCCCCCGGGTAAGGCCCGAGGCACAGATTGTGGTAGGCCCACCCGCGCGTCCCTATCCGGCCCCAAGGCCGCCCCGCACCGCAGATCGCGTCAAATCCGGGCCGAACCGGGCCGCTCCGGGGGCGGAACGCGGCCGGATGGGGGATGCGCGCCGGAAAAGGCTGGCTTTTCCGGCCCAATCGGGCAAGCAGGACAGGCGCAGCACAAGCAGGGAGGCCGGGGCCATGAAGCGAGAACAGCAAGGGACAACGGCCAGGCCGCTGGCCGCGCTGGTGATGGCCGTGGCCTTGCTGGCCGGCTGTGTCGCCGACCATCCCGACCCGCCGCCGGCCTCGCAGATCCGGGCCGATGCGGCCAACGTGGTCGACGCCCGCGAGATCGTCGCGCTGGTGCCCGGCCGGGCCGCTGCCGACCGGCTGGACCGAGGCGCCCGGGGACAGGGCTTTGGCTTTCGCGAACGGGTCGAGCTGGCCGGCATCGGCCTGTGGATGCTGCGCTACGAGATCCCCGCCCCGCTGGACGGGCCCGGGGCGATTGCCGCGCTCGAGGCCATCGAGCCCGCGGCCACCGCCGGGGTCAACCATGCCTATGTGCCCGCCGCCGCGACGCCCGCCCCGCAGACCACCGTCGCCGACCGGTTCGATTATGCCAGCGCGCTGATGCACTGGCCCGCCGGCGGCTGCCCGGCGCGCGGCCCGATCGGCATGCTCGACACCGGCGTCGATCCGGCCCTGGCCGCCCGGACCGGCACCCGCATCGAGACCGGCGATTTCGCCCGGGGCGCGCCCGGCCCCGACAGCCACGGCACCGAGGTCGCCGCCGTCCTGCTCGACCCGCGCCGCCTGCAGGGCACGGCGCTTTACGCCGCCGATGTCATCGGGCGTTCGGCCCGGGGCCGCGAGGAGGCCGGGGTCGACAGCCTGCTCCGCGCGCTCGACTGGCTGGCCGCCCATGATGTGCGGCTGGTCAACATCAGCCTGGCCGGGCCCTACAACAAGCTGCTCGACCGGGGGGTCGACCGGGCCGTGGCCCGGGGCATGATCATCGTGGCGGCAGTGGGCAATGACGGCGCCGGGGCGGCGCCGCGCTATCCCGCCGCCCTGCCCAATGTCGTGGCCGTGACGGCCGTGGACGCCCGGGGCCGGATCTATGACAAGGCCGTGCGCGGGGCCCATGTCGATGCCGCCGCGCCGGGCGTCGACATCTATGTCGACACCGGGGGCGCCGGCCATTTCGTCTCGGGCACCTCGATGGCCGTGCCTTTCGTCACCGCGCGCATTGCCGCCGATCCCGCGCTCTACGGCGCACCGGCCGGGGCGATCCGCCAGCGGCTGGGGGCCAGCACGATCGACCTGGGCCAGCCCGGGCGCGATGCGACCTATGGCGCGGGGCTGGTCGTGGCCGGGCCGGATTGCTGAGGAAAATGTGCCCCGGAGCACGATCCGGCGCTTGAAATTTGAACCGATCGGCCCTGTCATGCGACCCAATGTCAGGGCCGGCCGGGATGGACCGGCGCGGGACAACACGAAGGAGCTCTGGACATGTCCGGACATGGGGACCACGGGGAAGACCGCCCCGGCGAAGAGGCGCTGCTGGACTATATCGCCGGGCGCCTGCCCGGCCCGGACAGGGCGGCGATCGACCGGGCGGCGGCGGCGGATCCCGACCTGGCCGCCGAGCTGGCCGTGATGCAGGGGCTCCGCAATGTCATGCAACAGGACCAGGACGAGCTGGCCCCCGGCGAGCTGGGCTGGAAGCGGCTGGAACGGGCCATGGCCGCGCAGGACGCACAGGATGCACAGACCCGGGGCCTGGCCCCTGCCCCGTCACCGGCCGTTCGCCGGACGCCGACATGGGCGGTGGCGGCCGGTGCGGCGGTGGCCGCGGTGATCGGCTGGCAATTCCTGGCCACGCCCCTGATCGACGGGCCCGGCGCGGGCTATGGCACGGCCAGCGGCCCGACCGCGGCGGCCTTTGTCCTGACCGTGGGTTTTGCGCCCCAGGCCACCGAGGCCGAGCTGCGCGGGCTGCTCGATGCCACCGGCGGGCGCATCGTCGACGGGCCGAGCGCCCTGGGCCTGTGGCAGGTGGCCTATGACGATGACACCGCCCGGGCCGCCGCCCTGCAGACCTTTGCCGACAGCCCGGCCCTCGTGGCCCATGTCCAGGCCGACTGAACCGCGCGCCGGCCCGTCCCCGGGCCGGCCAAGCCCGCCCCCGTCTCCGCGCAGTCCATCCCCGATGGGCTGCGTTTTGCTTTTGGGGTCACTCCTGTCGCCCGACTGTTACCAATCAGGCTTCCCGCCTTTGTCCCGCCGGCCTTCGCCCCGGCTTTCGCCGGCCGCAGTCACACCGTCACGGCCTCGCGCGTCAGGCAGCGCATCAGCAGCTTCTTGGCATGGTGGATGCGCGTCTTGATCGTGCCCACCGGCACGCCCTCGACCTCGGCCGCCTGCGGGTATGACAGGTCCTCGTAGAAGGCCAGCCGCACCGCGCTCTGCTGCACCTCGGGCAGCTTGCCCAGGCAGGCCTTCAGCTTGCGCGCATCCGCCGCCGCTTCCATCACCGCCTGGGCCGAGGGGCTGTCATCGGCCAGCGTGTCGTCGGGCGCGTCGCGCAGGCTGACCCGCTGGGCCTTGCGCACCCGGTCCACGGCCTTGTTGCGCGCGATGCCGTAAAGCCAGGTCTTGACCGACGATTGCCCCCGGAACCGCCCGGCCGCCTTCCAGACCTCGAGAAAGGCCTCCTGCATCACGTCGGCCGCCTCGAAGGCATCGCCCAGCCGCAGCTTGATGAACCGGTAAAGCCCGGCCTGGTGGCGTTCGTAGAAGACCTTCATCGCCGCCCGGTCGCCCTGGCCGATGCGGGTCAGCAGTTCTGCATCCTGCACCGGATCCTCCCCCGCATCGTCTCGCTTGCTGTCACTTGCATCATCCGTATTTCTCTTTCCACGACAAGACGGACCCCGCCGGCTGGGGCCGACGGGGTCCAGGTTTGCCCCGGAGATTGCGAAAGACGGGGCAAACCGTCCCTTTGCGGCCCGTTACAGGCCGAAATCCTGGGCGCTGAACTGGTCCAGCTGCTGATCGGCAAAGGTCAGGCTGTCGGTGCCGATGGTCAGCACGACGTCATCCTCGACCTGTTCCAGGCTGCCGGCCACGTCAAAGCCCAGCGGCAACTCGACGGCCAGCTCGACCAGGTCGACGCCCTGTTCGAAATCGGTGATCACGTCGTCGCCACCCGAGAAGACAAAGACATCCGCCCCGCTGCCGCCGGTCAGCAGGTCGTTGTCCGCCCCGCCGTCGATCCGGTCGTCGGTATTGCCGCCGGTGATCGTGTCGTCGCCCGTCCCGCCGTTCAGCTGCAGCACGGCCGTGGTGGCCAGGTCTTCGGCCGCAATGATCGTGTCATTGCCGCCGCCGCCGTTCAGCTCGATGATCTCGGTGGTCGAAATGTCGATGGTGAACTGGCCGAAATTGGTCCGGGCAAAGTCGAAATCGGCGCCATCGGCATTCAGCTCGAAGACATCGTCGCCGCCGTCCGACCCGTTGACCACGGCCCGGTCCAGCCCCTTGCCGCCGTTCATGACATCCGACCCGTCACCGTTGTTCCAGATCATCGTGTCCTGGCCGGCCCCGCCGTTCATCTCGTCGGCTCCGCGAAAGCCCACCAGCACGTCGTTGCCCGCTCCGCCGTTCAGCAGGTCGTCGCCGTCGCCGCCGGTGATCTGGTCGTTGCCCTCGCCGCCGAAGAGGCGCAGCGAAATCAGGTCGGCCAGGCCTTCGCCCCCGGTGATCACGTCGTCACCGCCACCGCCAAAGACTTCGAGCACCTCGGTCGTGCCGATATCCAGGGTGAATTCCCCCAGGTTGGTGCGCGCGAAATCCACCCGGCCGTCCTCGCCGGCCGCGATCTCGAAGACATCGCCGCTGCCGTTCGAGCCGTTGACCTGGGCGGTGTCCTTGCCGGTGCCGCCTTCCATCACGTCGGAGCCGTCGCCGTTGTTCCAGATCATCCGGTCGGCCCCGGCATTGCCCTGCATGATGTCGTTGCCCTTGGCCCCGACCAGCACGTCATTGCCCTTGCCGCCCGACATGAGGTCGTCGCCGTCGCCGCCGGTGATCTGGTCGTTGCCGGCATTGCCCGACAGTTCCAGCGTGATCAGGTCGGCCAGCCCTTCGCTGCCGGTGATCACGTCGTCACCGCCGCCGCCGTTGACCTCCAGCACCTCGGTCGTACCGATATCCAGGGTGAAATTGCCGAAATTGGTGCGCGCGAAATCGACCCGGCCATCCTCGCCCGCGCCGATCTCGAAGACATCGCCGTTGCTGCCCGAGCCGTTGACCTCGGCGGTGTCGATCCCGACGCCGCCTTCCATCACGTCCGAGCCGTCGCCGTTGTTCCAGATCATCCGGTCGTTGCCGGCATTGCCTTGCATGATGTCATTGCCCCGGGCGCCGACCAGCACGTCGTCGCCCCGGCCGCCCGACAACAGGTCGTCGCCGTCGCCGCCGGTGATCTGGTCGTTGCCGTCATTGCCCGACAGCACCAACTGGATCAGGTCGGCCAGCCCTTCGCCCGCGGTGATCACGTCGTCACCGCCACCGCCGTTGACCTCCAGCACTTCTGTCGTGCCGATATCCAGGGTGAAATTGCCGAAATTGGTGCGCGCGAAATCGACCCGGCCATCCTCGCCGGCCGCGATCTCGAACACGTCGCCGGCATCGGAGGACCCGTTGACCTCGACGGTGTCGAACCCGTCGCCGCCTTCCATCACGTCGGAGCCGTCGCCGTTGTTCCAGATCATCCGGTCGTCGCCGTCGCCGCCGTCCATGATGTCGTTGCCGCGATCGCCGATCAGCGTGTCGTCGCCATCCATGCCCAGAAGGGTGTCATCATCGTCGCCGCCGCGGATGACGTCGTCGCCGCCAAAACCGGCCACGATGTCCTCGCCGGCCAGGGCGTCGATGATATCCGCACCGCTGCTGCCCAGGACCAGGTCATTGGCATCGCTTTCGGTGCCGGGGTTTGCCACGTTCTCAATTGCCATAAGAAAATACTCCTTGAAAGACCGGCAATGCCCTTGCCTGCATTGCTGATCATCAGTCGTGCCGCGCAGGACCTCGGTTCAAAGAATTTTCGCGATGGGCACCCGGACGCCGGCCAGAGGGGAAGAATGGGCCGTCGGCCCAACTGGGCGACAGCCGGAGCGGGCCGCCGCCACGCCGAAAGGCCGCCGCCCCTGCGGGGCGCTAGGCCGCCCGTGCCCGGCCGTACCGCCGGCCCAGCCAGGCCACGACGGGCCGCATCAGGGCAAAGCCTGTCTGGAACACCAGGCCAAAGGCCAGCACGCCGATGCCGAAGACGACCAGCTTGTCGCCCAGGTCGGGCCAGCGGTCGGCCTCGCGCAGGACCACGGCCACGCCTTCGTTGACCCCGATCGCCGCGCCGGTGCTGGACGACATGACCAGCACCAGGAAGGCCCGCACGATGTTGGGCAGGAACAGCAAGGCGCCTTCGGCCGATCCCCGGCGCAGGCTGAGCAGCGCCTCGCTGCCGTTGTCGGCGGCATAGGACGCGGCATAGGGCACCAGCGACAGGGCGACGATCAGCGGCCCGGTGAGCTGCAGGTAGAGCCCCGCGATCACAAGGTCGGACGGGATGACATTGAGCAGGAAGAACATGACCACAAAGGTCGGCGCCGCGCGCATTACGCCCATCAACGGGCCGACCAGCCGTCGCCAGCCGCGCGATCCGGCCAGGGCCAGGGCCAGCGGCAGGCCCAGCACCAGCCCGAAGACCAGCGCCATGCCGGCGATGCGGAAATTCACCACCATCCCCCGGGCCAGGTCGCGCGGGTAATCCGAGGCCAGCAGTTCGCCCAGCAGGCTCATGACCGCCCCTCCGCAACGCCGCCGCCCGCGATGCGCGCACGCAGGCGGTTGCAGCCCCAGACCACCACCGACACGACGGCCATGTAGAACAGCAGGACCAGCGTATAGGTCGTGGCCCGCCCGGCGGCAAAGGACGTGATGTCGGTCAGCGCGGCCAGCAATTCGGGCGCGCCGGTAAAGCTGGCCACCGGCGTGCCCTTGGCCGCGTTGACCAGGAAGGACAGCAGCTGGGTGATCGACCGGGCCACCGCCGCGCGGTAGAGCGGCCAGCTCAGCCCCCGGCCCAGGCCTTCTTCGCGGCGCAGGCTGTCGGCCGCCTCGCCGATGGCCTGGCCCGCGTTGCAGCCGTTCATCAGCCCCAGCGCCACGATGGCCGCGCCCAGGGCCACGGCGGCCGAAAAGGTGAACAGGGCATGGGCGATGGCCGTGACGACAACCAGCGTCAGCAGCACGGGCGAGGATTGCAGCGTGACGACCAGCAGCCAGGCCAGCACCCGCACCCCGCGCCAGCGCACGGCCGACAGCCAGCCCACGACCAGCGCACAGGCCAGCGTGGCCACCAGCGCGCCGGCCACCAGGACCAGCGAATTGACCATGCCCGCCAGGAAAAGGTTCCAGGCCGGCTGGGTCATCAGCATCGGCAGGGTCGGCGCCACGCCCAGGGTCTCCTTGGACCAGGCCAGCGCGGCCTCGACCCGGGGCGCAAAGCGCGTGGGGTTAGGCGTGGCATCCAGCGCGGGGATCAGGCAGCCGGGCGACAGCCGGTCCGGATCGGCGCAGGCCGGGCTGGCCCAGAGCGCCTGCTGGTCTTCCAGGAAGGCCGTGAAGATCTCGTCGGCCCGGGCCAGGGCCAGGAAATCGCCGTCGCGATGCATGACCTGGCTGATCAGCTCCAGCGCCCTGGCCAGGTCGTCGGCACCGCTGCGGGCCACGGCCATGCCCCAGGGCACGGGGTCAAAGCCCAGCTTGGGCGTGAACCGGTCGGCGAAATCGGGATCGGCAAAGTAGGAGGCAAAGAAACTGTCGTCATGCGAGGCCAGCAGGCAGGTGCCGTCGCGCAGGGCGGCGGGCAGCCGCCCGGCCCCGTCGAACAGCATCACCCGCAGGTCGCGGGCGACGATCTGGGCATTGGCGTAATTGCCGATCGTCGTGCAAACCGTCCGGTTGCGCAGGTCGGGCCAGTCGGCCACGTCCAGGTCGCGCGGGCCGACGATGATGGTTTCCGACCGGTAGTAATGCGGGCGGATGAACCGGGCCTGGCCATCGCGGCGGGTGTTGTGGCCCATGGTCGCGATGACCACGTCCGCCCCGCCCTCGGCCAGGGTGGAAATCCGCGTGGCCGGGGTGACGGCCACCCATTCGGGCGTCACGCCCAGCCGGGCGGCCAGGATGCGGGCCACGTCGATGTCATAGCCGAAGCGTTCGGCGCCCAGCCGGGTCGCGAACAGCGGATAGCTGTCGCGCACGCCCACGCGCAATCGGCCCGAGCACAGCACCCGCACCAGGGCGTCTTCGGGCGCGGCGCAGGCCCCGGGCAGGTCGGCCCGGGTGCGGGCCAGCAGATCGGCCAGGGCCTCGTCCGGGGTCAGCGCCCAGCCGGGCACCAGGCAGGCCAGCCACAGCAAGGGCGCCAGCAACAGGGCCAGCCCGTGCCGCCTCACCCGGGGTGATCCGTCGGCGGACGGGCGCGGGAGCCGTCGGCCGGGTCCGGGTGATCGCCGGGCCGGGCGATCCGCAGCACCAGCACCTCGGCAAAGACATGGCCGCCGAACTGATGCAGGGTCGTTCCCATCTCGCGCGTCAGCACCGCCGGGGTCATGTGGGTGAGCTTTTCGCGGGCGATGGACACGGTCATGCCGTCGATCACCCGGGCCTCCAGCCCGTGGTCCCGGGCCAGCGCCCGGGTGGCCGGCAGCCCGACAAAGGCGTTATGGGCCACCAGCGCCATGCCTCCGGGCGCCAGGTGGTCACCCAGCCCGGCGATGACCGGATCGAGCAGCCGCCGCCCGTCATCGCCGCCATCGCTCCAGCTGGGCAGGCGCGTGTCGATGGCGGCGTGATCCATCGGGAAATGCGGCAGGTTGGCCAGCACCATGTCGAACCGCTCGCCCCCAAAGGGGCCAAACAGGCTGCCCGGCCGGATGTCGGCCACCGGGCCACCCGGCGGCGGCTCGGCCAGCAGGCGGGTGGTTTCGGCCAGCGCCGCCGGCTCTATGTCGACACCACAGAGCCCCGCCGCGCCGAGGTCACGCGCCGCGGCCAGCAGGACGCCGCCGCCACAGCCCAGGTCGAGCACCCGCGCCCCCGCCACCCGGTCGCGATGGCGCAGCAACTGGCGGATGACCAGCGCCGAATAGGCGCTGGGGCGAAAGGCCGTGGCATCAGCTGTCGTCACGGGCCACCTCTGCCAGCCGCGCCGGCGTCTCGCCGGTCAGCCGGTCGACATGCACCCGGGCCACCGGGTCTTCGGGCCGCAGGTCGAGCACCGCGCGGTAGCCAGCCAGCGCCCCGGCCCGATCCCCGGCCACCAGCGCATCGAAAGCCGCCCGCGTGGCCCGGGCCAGGGCCAGGTCGGCCGCATCGGGTTCCAGCTCGCCCCCGGCCTCGTAGGCGCCCAGAAGCTCGTAGACCGTGATCCGCGCCCGCCGGCCCTTGACCGACACCTCGTCGACCGGCCGCACGCACAGCCGGTCGCCGGCCTCGCGGAAGGTGTCGTGGCTGATGCAGATCAGCGTGCCGTATTCCTTGTTCAGCGCTTCCAGCCGGGCGGCGATGTTCACGCCATCGCCCAGCACGGTATAGCTCATCCGTTCCTTCGAGCCGACATTGCCCACCAGCACGCTGTCGGAATGGATGCCCACGCGCAGGCGCATCGGCGGGGCCTCGTCGGCCCGCCAGCCGGCATTCATGCGCTCCAGCTGCTGCTGGATGCGCAGCGCCGCGACACAGGCATGCCAGGCGTGATCATCGAGCGACGCCGGTGCGCCCCAGAAGGCCATCACCCCGTCGCCGACGAATTTGTCGATCGTGCCCCGTTCGCGGTGGACCTGCCCCGAGACCAGTTCAAGCATGGTCGAGATCCGTTGCAGCAGCTCGCGCGAGGCGATGCGCTCGGCCAGGGCCGAAAAGCCCTCCATGTCGGAAAAGAAGATCGTCAGGAACTTGCTCTGCCCGCCGATGTCCAGCTTTTGATCCGACATCAGCAGCTGGCGCACCAGGCCCACGGGCACGAAGCGGGCAAAAGCCTGGACGGCGATGTCGAGCGTGTCGATGGCCCGCGACAGCGCGGCGATCTCGCGGACCGAGGAGTGCACGGCCGGCAGGTCGTCCCCCGGTTCCAGCGCCTGGATGCGGGCGACCTTGGCCGACAGCCGGCGCAGGGGCGAGGCCACCAGGCTGGCCACCAGGTAGATGATCAGCAGCTGCACGGCCACGGCGACCAGGCCAAAGATCATCATGTGGCGGTTGTTGCGCGTCAGTTCGGCGGTGAAATCAGCCAGCGGCGTCAGGACCATCAGCCGCCAGGGCTTGCCAAGGTCATCGGCGAAGTCGGACAGGCCGACGATGTATTCCTGCCCCTCGTGGACATAGCTGAAGACCTCGTCGGCGGCCTGTTGCGGGCGGTTGGCATAGGCCAGGGCGACCAGCCGGTCGCCCAGGTCGGTGACATGCGGCAGGCGCAGGGCGCGGTTGTCGTCGCCGTATTGCATCGACCGGTCCGAAGCGGCCAGCACGTTGCCACCATCGTCGAGCAGGTAGCTGACGCTGTTGGGGCTGAGCGGGTTGTCGGCCAGGTAGGCCGAGAAATTGTCGAGCGTGACGTCGATGGCCACGACACCGGCCGGATCGACCGGCCCGCCCGCATCCTCGGCGGGGATGGCGGGCAGATCGGGGATATCGGCAATGACGGGCGCATCGGGTGCAACGCCCCCCGCAGGCGCATCGGGCATATCGGTCGCGGCGGGGGCATCGGGTGCGCCAGCCGGCGCAGGCGCATCGGCCCCGGGCGCATCGGCTGCTGCGGGGACATCCGCCCCGGCCGTCGTACCCGCTCCAGCGGCCCCGGCGGCCACAGCGGCTGCACCGGCCCCGGCGGACGCATCAGCTCCACCCGCCCCACCGGCCCCGGCAGACGCACCAGCTCCACCCGCCCCACCGGCCCCGGCGGGGGCATCAGCCCCATCCGGCCCGGCCCCCGGGGCCTGGCCAAAGGGCGCAGCCACGGTAAAGCCGACCAGCCCGAAGGCCCAGAAGATCTCGGGATCGGTCATCGTGGTCGTGCCGGCCTCGGCGGCCTGGCGATACCAGGGCCGTTCGCGCGGGTCATAATCTGTCCCGACCGCGACCTCGCCCAGCTCGCGGCCCTCGCCGTCGAGAAACACGTACCGGTCCAACAGCGGCCGGTCCGGCTCCGGTTCCAGCAGGCGCCAGGCAAATTCGGCCCCCGGCGGCGGCAGGCTGTCATGGATGGCAATCGAGGGATCGCTGATCCGGCGGGCCTGGCGGAAGGATCCGTCGGCCATGCCGACATAGGCGTTGATCGCGGTCTGGCTGTGCTGGAGGACGCGCAGCAGGTAGCCCAGCGACCGGTTGTTGCCGAAAAAGCCCGGCTCCTGCCCGCCCAGCTCGGCAGCGGTGGCGATCAGGGCGGTGAAGGTTCGGAACTCACCGGCGATGTCCTCGACCGTCTCGGCGCGGAAGGTTTCGACCAGGTCCATCGCATGGTCACGCACCACGCGGTCGGTCGAGCGGTAGTTGATCTGGATGATGGCCAGCAGGACCGGCAGGGTGATGGCCATGACCACCAGCAGGACGGCCGGTTTCAGCGGGATCGACCGGCCCCGTGGTTCGCCTGGCTCGCCGGCCGCCCCATCGGGGGTCTGCGCATGGGCCGGGACATCGGAGGTCCGGCCGGTGACCGGCGGGCCGGCCTTGGGGTCGATGGTTCGGCGCTGCATTCGACGGCATTCCGCTGGCACGGCGGCCGGCAGGCGGGGCCGGCGCTCCCTTGGCTATGGCCCGGGGTCAGCCAGGCCGGTCCGGTCTGCCTGCCGCGCGCCCCGCCCGCAGGGGGGCAAGAGCGCCGGAAACCGGGTAGAGCTGTCCTAACAGAAGGTTTTTCAACTGCATAGCCGGCTTGCCCCACCCCCGGTCGCGGCACGGCAAAGCGATGCGCTTTGCCGTGGACTTGTGCGCTGAACGCAACACCGGGCGGGCGGTGCGGCGGCGCGGGGGGCACCCGGGCCGGCGCGCTACCAGACCACCGGGTGGGTCTGGCCCGTCTGCACCTGCACCAGCCCCTGCGGCGCATGGGCCGAGGGCGCGACGAGGTTCCAGCGCCAGGGCGAACAGGTCAGCGTGGCAAAGGCCAGCCGTTCGGGAAAGCCCGGGCCCCAGCGGGGATGGAAGCTGGGCTCGAACATCCAGTCGACCTTGTCGCCCGCGGCATAGAGCGCGGCCATGTCGGCCTGCAGCGCCTCGGCCGGGCGGGCGGTCATCAGGCCGGCGATCTCGTATGCCACGGTGGCCACGACCTGGCCGTGATGAACCAGCACCCAGCCGCCGCCCATCTCGGCGCAGGTGTTGACGGCCAGGGCCATGGCCGCATCGCAGGAGCCGACGGCCCAGATGTTGTGCTTGTCATGGGCCATCGAACAGCACAGCGCCGTGCCGGGATCGCGCGGGCCGCAGCCCAGCCAGAACATGCGGGACACGCCGGCCTGGCCGGAATAGCGATCGACGATGGCGAACTTGGTGATGTTGCGGCCCGGGTCGCGCTGGACGGTGCCGTCGGCGACCGGCAGCGTGTAGGTCAGGAAATCGTCATCCCAGTGGAACGGGCGCAGCACGGCGGCGGACATGCTCTCCCGGCCTGCATCGGCCGGTATCGCGAAATCGGCGGCATCGAGCGGTCGGCCGATATTGACCGTCTGGCGGGCCCAGTCGGGCCAGTCGATCCGCGGCAGCGGCCCGATGTAGCGCGCGCCCTCGGAGACCTGGCGCCCGTCGGCCCAGACCTCGGCGATGCGGAAGCTGTCGGCATCCGACAGCAGCACCAGGTCGGCAAAGCGCCCCGGCGCGACCGACCCCACCCAGGGCGTCAGGCGCATGTGGCGGGCCGGGTTGATCGTGGCCAGCTGGACGGCGGTTTCCACCGGCAGCCCGGCCTCGATGGCCATGCGCACGTTGCGGTCCGTCGCGCCTCCGTCCAGCACGTCGGCGGCAGGGCGGTCATCGGTGGCCAGCGCCACCTGCGACCAGTCGCGCAGCCCGCGTTCGAGCAGCCCGGCGATGATCTCGGCCCCGGTGTGGATGCGGATCTCGACGAAAAGCCCGGCCTGCAGCTTGTCAAAGGCCTCCTGCGCGGTCCAGGCCTCGTGGTCCGAAGTGATGCCCGACGCCGAGAAGGCATTGATGTTGGGCAGGTCCCGGATGCCCGCCGCATGGCCTTCGACCACGGCCCGGGCCTGCCAGGTGGCCTCGATCATCGACCACAGCCGGGGATGGGCCGGGTTGGCTGCATCGCGCACGGCGGGCCAGTCCATGACCTCGTCCAGCCCGGCCACCATCAGGCTTTCGGCCAGGAAGCGGCTCTGGTCGTCGCCATCGAGATGGGCGCCGTGTTCCCAGGCCGTGGGCGGCACGGCCGAGCCGGGCAGCGGGAAGATCTTCAGCGGCGAGCCGGCGCGGCGGGCGGCCAGCCAGAAATCCAGGGTGCGGGCGGGCACGACGTTGGAAAACTCGTGGCTGGCCTCGCAGGTCCAGGTGTTGCCCCGGGGCAGGACCAGCGCGGCCTCGTATTCGGGGGTGACATGGCTGCTTTCGATATGCTTGTGCACCTCGCCCAGCCCGGGCACGGCCGACAGGCCGGGGCGGTCGATGGTCTGGCCGGCGGTGCCGGGATAGCTGCCGCGCGACCCGACAAAGGCCACCCGGCCGCGCCAGATGGCCAGCTCGACATCCGGGCGCCACAGGCCGCTGTGGGTGTCGAGCAGCCGGCCGAGGCGCAGCAGCGTGTCGGCCGGCGTCCGGCCCAGCGAGACGTCGATCAACTCGCGGCGCAGGGCGGCCTCGCCCGCGGCGGTGATTTCGCGGGTCGCGGGATCGGGGGCGGTTGCGGAGGTCGCGGCGTTTGCGGCGGCCGTCGAAGCAAAGCCGGAGGTCGGGGCGCGGTCGGTCACGGGGCCACCCACCCTGCCCCGGCGCGCGCCAGGATCGGCGTGCGGAAGGCCGCGCAGACGGGCATGTCGCCGACCTTGCCGGCCCAGCTCTCGCCCTGCAGCATCGCCGCGCCCAGGGCCACGGGCACAACCCCGGCCAGGGCCAGCACGTCCAGCACGGCGGCGATCGAGCTGCCCGTCGACAGCACGTCGTCGACCACGGCCACCCGGCGGCCGTCCAGCAGGGGCAGCATGCGCGGATCGAGATAGAGCCGCTTGCCCCCGCCCGGCGTGGTGATCGAGGACATCGGCACCGACAGGGCATCGTCGTACCAGAACTTGCGCGAATTCCCCAGCGGCACCATGCGCGGGTGGCCCAGCCGCCGGGCCACGGCCTCGGCCAGGGGCAGGCCCAGCGTCGGCACGGCCACGATGATTTCGGGCGCATGGGCGCGCAGGCCCTCGGCCACGGTCGCGGCCAGGGCGTCCAGCACGTCAAAGCTGGCCTGGTTGAGGATCAGCGAGGCCACGCCCCGGTCGCTGTCGGGCAGCGCCCGGATCGGCAGCAGGACCTGGCGCGGGCCGAGCGCCACGGCAAAGGTCTCCTGGTCGGGCTGGACGCCCGGATGCAGGTCGTCATGCAGGCTCTGCCAGACATCGAGGCGCATGGCGGTCATGCCGACAGGCCGTCCAGCAGGGCATCGCGCAGGGCGTCGGCCTGCAGGCCCATGGCCACGCGGATGCGGCAATCGCCGGGCACCAGCGCGCCGGTGTCCAGGTCGACGTCCAGCGCCCTTGGCTCGACGTGGAACAGCGCTTCGTGGCAGGCCAGCAGCGGCACGCAGGGATCGTGCAGCGGGCGGCTTTCGGCGCCCTTGGCCTGGTGGGCGGTCTGCACGAAATAGGCGTCGATCAGGTCGGCCGTGGCCCGGGCCGGGGCGTTGTCCGCCGCGCGCAGGCGGTCGAGATATGCCGCATCGGCGCGCAGCTGGCGGGTGGCGTCCAGCGGGATCAGCGTCAGGTCGAGCCCGGCGGCCAGCACGCGGGCGGCGGCCTCGGGATCATGGGCGATGTTGAACTCGGCCTTTGGGCCGACATTGCCCGGCTCGTCCACGGCCCCGCCCATGGCAATGACCCGGCGGATGCGCCGGGCGGCCTCGGGGGCATCGGCCAGCAGCAGGGCGACATTGGTCAGCGGGCCGAGGCAATGCAGGTCGACCGTGCCGACCGGCGCGGCCATCAGGATGCGGGCCATGGCCGCCACGGCGCCTTCGTCCGACGGCGGGGCCAGCGGATCGGGAAAGGCCACCCCGCCCAGCCCGTCATTGCCATGGATCGCGGTTTCCGAGCGCGGCTCGCGGCCCAGCGGCACATCGGCCCCGGGATGCACGGGCACATCCACCCCGGCCAGCGCCGCGATGCGCCCGGCATTGGGCGTGGTCACGCCCAGGCCGACATTGCCGCCCAGGGTGGTCAGGGCCAGCACGTCGAGGCCGGGATGGCGCAGGGCGTAGAGAATGGCGATGGCATCGTCGATGCCCGGGTCGGTGTCGATGATCACTTGCATGTGGCCAGCCTTTCGATGATCCGCACCCAGCTGCGCATGCCGCCGCGAAAGCTGGACAGGTCGTATTTCTCGTTCGGCGAATGGATGCGGTTGTCGAACCGGCCAAAGCCGACCAGCAGGGCATCCACGCCCAGGGCGTCCTTGAGCGCCCCGATGATCGGGATCGACCCGCCGGTGCCGCAGGTCGTCGACCGGCCCCATTCGGCGGCCAGCGCATCGAGCGTAGGCGCCAGGAAGCGGTTGGACGGGTCCATCGCCCAGGCCGGGGCCAGGCCGTGGTCTTCGAAGGTGACCGTGCAATCCTCGGGCAACCGGCTTCGTACGTGCGCCAGAAAATTCGTACGAATTTTCTCGGGCTCCTGCCCGGCGACAAGGCGAAACGAGACCTTGGCATGAGCTTCACAGGGGATCACCGTCTTGAAGCCCGGATCCGTGTAGCCGCCCCAGATCCCGTGGATCTCACACGAAGGCCGCGCCCAGACCTGCTGCAGCACCGGCCGCCCGGCCTCTCCGGCCGGCACCTTCAGCCCCACGCCGGTCAGAAAGCCTTCCTCGTCGAACGGCAGCGCCGCCCATTCGGCGGCAGTCTCCGGCGCCAGCTCCTCGACCCCGTCATAGAAGCCCTCAATCGCCACGCCTCCGTCCGGCGTCCGCAGGCTGGCCAGCACATCGGCCATCACCGCCAGCGCATTGGCCGCGGCATTGCCGAACATGCCCGAATGCAGGTCGCGGTCGCCGGCGCGGATGGTCAGCTCCTGCCCCACCAGCCCGCGGAACATGGTGGTCACCGCCGGCGTCTCGCGGTCCCACATGTCGGTGTCGCAGACCAGGATGATGTCGCATTCCAGCTCACTGGCCGATTGTTCCAGGAACCCCGGCAGCGACCGCGAGCCGCTTTCCTCTTCGCCCTCGAACAGGAAGCTGACCCGGATCGGCAGGGCGCCGACGGTCTCGACATAGGCCCGGCAGGCCTCGACAAAGGTCATCAGCGCGCCCTTGTCGTCCGAGGCCCCGCGCCCGACGATATGGGTATCGCCGTCGACCGGTTTCAGCACCGGTTCGAACGGGTCGGTGTCCCACAGGTCCAGCGGATCGGCGGGCTGGACATCGTAATGGCCGTAGAACAGCACATGCGGCGCATCGGCCGGACCCGGCAGATGGCCCACGACCATCGGATGGCCGATGGTCGGGCAGACCTTTGCCTCGGCGCCCATCTCGCGCAGGGTGGCGGCCAGCCAGTCGGCGGCCCGGGCCACGTCGGGGGCAAAGGCCGGATCGGTCGACACCGAGGGGATGCGGATCAGCTCGAACAGCCGGTCCAGCCGGGCCTGCATCGTGTCATCGATATGGGAAAGGATCTGGTCGGTCATGTCTTGGTCCTGTCAATCTCGGCGATGCGCGCCTTGAAGCTTGTCGCCACCTGCAGCGCATCGGCCAGCGCCTTGTCGGCGTCCAGCCCGGTCAGCCGGCGGTCCTGCATCAGCCACCTGCCGGCGACCATCGTGGCGCGCACATCCGTCGGCAGGGCGGCAAAGACCAGGGCCGAGGCCAGGTCGTAGATCGGGTGCAGCCGGGGGTCATCCAGCGAGATGCGGACCAGGTCGGCCTGCTTGCCCGGCTCGATCGAGCCGATGCGGTCGTCCATGCCCAGCACCCGGGCGCCCTCGATCGTGGCCATGCGCAGAACGTCGATGCAGGGCAAGGGCTTGCGCGATCCGCCGGCGATCTTCTGGAACATCGACGCCGGGGCCATCTGGGCAAAGAGATCCAGCGTGTTGCCCGACATCGGCCCGTCGGTGGCGAGGCCGACGGGAACGTCGGACGCGCGCAGCGCGGTCACCGGGGCGATGCCCCGCCCGGCCTTGCCGTTCGACCGGGCGTTATGGGCCACGCCCACGCCCCGTTCGGCCAGCAGGGCAATGTCGCCTTCGGTCGGGTACATCACATGCGCGGCCACCAGGGCCGGGCCCAGCAGCCCGGCGCGGTCGGTCACCTCGACCGTCGTGCAGCCGTGGGTCCTCTGGGCCCAGTCAAGCTCGGCATGGGTTTCGGCCAGGTGCATCTGGACCGGCAGGCCGGGATGATCGGCCGCCCATTGCGCCACCCGGCTCATCACCGCCAGGTCCGTCGAGTAGGGCGCATGGGGCGCGGCCGAGGCCGTGATCCGGGGATGGTCGCGATACAGATCGGCCAGCGCGTCGAGCCGCGCAAAGCCCTCGTCCATCGTGTCATGGTCGGGCGCGTCGAAATCGGCCAGGGTCTGGCCGACCACCCCGCGCAGCCCGGCGGCGTCCAGCACGGCGCCGACCCGGTCCTCGAAATAATACATGTCGGCCACGGTGGTCACCCCGGCCCGGATCGTCTCGACCGCGGCCAGCCGGGTGCCGGCCTCGACCACCTCGGCCGTCACCAGCGCCCGTTCCAGCGGCAGGATGTAGCGGAAGAGCCGGTCGTCGACATCCTCGCCCAGGCCCCGGAACAGCGTCATGGCCAGGTGGGCATGGGGGTTGACCATGCCCGGCATCAGCAGGTCGCCGGCCATGTCTTCGGCCGGCAGCCCGGCCAGGGCGGCGGGCGCATCGCCCTGCCCCAGCGCCGCGATCCGGTCGCCGGACAGGGCGACCCAGCCGCGCCCGATCTCGCGGGCCTGCGCATCCATGGTCAGGATGCGCGCATCGACCAGCAGGCGATCGGCCACGAGACCCGACGCATCGCTGCCCGGGCGCGGGTCGGCCGGGCTCATTCTTCGACCGGCAGCAGGCAGCACTGGTCGGGCTGGGGCACCAGCACCGCGCCCATGCCGCTGTCATAGGGCGCCGACAGCGGGCCGTTGGCCATGACCGACACGCCGCCGACGGTCTCGCACTGGTACTGGTAGGCCCGGCCCAGGTAGGTGCGCAGGCCCAGCCGCGCCGGAATGCCCGACCCGGCGCCCTCGGGCGTGACCAGCAGCCCGTCGGGCCGCGCGGCCAGGATGAAATCCTTGCCCGGCACGGTGAATTGCCCGCGCGGCAGGTCCAGCGTGCCGCCGCCCTCCATCTCGGCCCGCACGGCATCGCCGGCCTCGGCCACGACACGCAGGCGGATCATGTTCTCGAAGCCCACGAAATCGGCGACAAAGGCATTGGCCGGTTTCGAATAGAGCACCTCGGGCGTGTCCAGCTGCATGATGCGCCCGGCATTCATGATCGCCACCCGGTCCGAGATCGAAAACGCCTCTTCCTGGTCATGGGTCACGTAGACGGCCGTCGTGCCGTTGGCCTGTTGCAGCCGGCGGATCTCGACGCGCATGTCGACGCGCAGCTTGGCGTCGAGGTTCGACAGCGGCTCGTCGAACATCAGCAGCGGCGGTTCGATGACCAGCGCCCGGGCCAGGGCCACGCGCTGGCGCTGGCCGCCCGACAGGTTGGCCGGATGGCGGTCGGCCAGGGCGTCAAGCCCGACACGGCCGATCATCTCGTCGGCCCGGGCATTGCGCTCGGTCTTGCCGACGCCGCGCTGTTTCAGGCCAAAGGCCACGTTGTCGCGCACGGTCAGGTGGGGGAACAGCGCATAGGTCTGGAACACCAGCCCGATGTTGCGGGCATGGGCCGGCAGGCGGGTCAGGTCGCGGTCGCCCAGCCGGATCGTGCCGGCCGTCGGTTGCAGGAAGCCGGCCACCAGCCGCAGCGTGGTGGTCTTGCCGCAGCCCGAGGAGCCCAGCAGCGAGACAAGCTCGCCCTCGCCCACGTGAAGGGAAAGATCCTCCAGCACCTTGGTGGAGCCGTAATGGGCGGAGACGTTGTCGAGGGTCAGGGATACGGTCATTTGGTCAGGAAGGTCAGGCCGAGGGTGCGTTCCACGATGGCCATGACGGCCACGGTGACGAACATGAGCAGGACCGAGACCGACGCGATGGTCGGATCAAAGAACTGTTCCATGTGAGCGAGAAGCTGGATCGGCAGGGTGGAGACGCCGGGCCCGGTCAGGAAGATCGACACCGAGACGTCATTGAGAGAGGTGATGAAGGCCAGGATGAACCCGGCGATGATGCCGGCCTGGATATTGGGCAGGACGGCGACGAAGAAGGCCTTTGTCCGGGTGCAGCCCAGCGACACGGCGGCCTCTTCGATGGAAAAATCGAAATTGTTCAGCGAGGCGCCCACGACACGGACGCAATAGGGCAGCACCAGCAGGGCATGGCCCACCAGCAGCGACAGGGTGATCGGCAGGCCCAGCCCGGTGGCCAGCGATTTCATCAGCGAAAAGCCCAGCACGATTTCCGGGATCAGGATCGGCAGGACAAAGACATTGCCCAGGAACCGCGGCACCTCGACCCGGTAGCGGGCCAGGGCATAAGCCGCCGGAATGCCGATCAGCATCGACAGGGCGGTGCCGCCCACGGCCAGCATGAACGAGGTCATCATCGTGCGCCGGAAGGCCGAGATCTCGAAGATGTTTTCGAACCAGTGCAGGGTCAGCCCCTGCGGCGGGAAGGTCAGGTAGCTGGTCTCGGACAGGGCCGAGCCGATGATGATGACCAGCGGGCCCAGCAGGAAGAAGAAGACCAGGACCGCGAAGGCGATCAGAAGGGGATGGGTACGTGTCTGCATCAGCCGGCCACCGGGTTCAGTCTGCGCGCCAGGTTCGACATGATCATGACGGTGGCCAGCGTGACCACGACCATGACGGCCGCGATGGTCGAGGCTCCGACCCAGTCGAATGTCACCATGGCCCGTTGGTAAAGGAAGGTGCCCATCATCATCTGGCGCTCGCCGCCCAGCAGCTGGGGCGTGGCATAGGATGTGAAAGACCCGGTGAAGACCAGCACCGATCCCACGATAAGCCCGGGCACGGCCATCGGCAGGATGACCTGTCGGAACGTCGCCGCGGGCGTGGCGCCCAGCGAGGCCGCGGCATCGGTCAGGTCCTGCGGGATGCCTTCGAGCACGCCGACCAGCGTCAGGATCATCAGCGGCACGAAGAGATAGATCATCGCCACGATGACCGACCCTTGGGTATAAAGCATCGACAGCGGCTCGGTGATCAGCCCGGTCCAGATCAGGAAATTGTTCAGGATGCCGTTCTTGCCCAGGATGACCAGCCAGGCAAAGGACCGCACGACCACGCCGGTCAGCAGCGGGAAGACCGCCGCGATGATCAGCAATGACCGCGCCCGGCCCGGCGCCTTGGCCACGACCCAGGCCGTGGCAAAGCCCACGGCCACGGACACGACCGTGGTGATGACGGCCACTTCCATGGTCCGCCACAGGACGGTCATGCGGAAGCGCGAATTGAAGAAGGTGGCATAGGGCGCAAGGACCCCGTTGGGATCGCCGAATGTGGTGGCGAGCGTCGAAAGCACGGGCAGGACCAGGAACAGCACGACCAGCAGGGTCGCGGGGGTCACGAGCAGCCAGGCGCGCAGGCGGGCGGGCATGATGGTACCTCGGTGGTCGGTGGGTGCGGATCCTGGCCGCACCCGGCAGGGCGGAAAGCAAACGGGCGGTCACTCTGGCCGCCCGTCGCAAGGTCGAAGGCGAATTGGCGCCTTACATGCCGAAAATCTCGTTCCAGCGGTCGATCCAGTCGGTCTTGGCCGCGTTCATCTTGGCATAATCCATGCGGTTGAGCGAGGCGATCGCCTCGGGGCCATAGGTCCAGATGGAGGCCTGTTCCGGGGTCAGTTCGACCTCGGTGTTGACCGGCGCATCGACGCCCTGTTCCCCGTTCACCTGCTGGACCTCGGTCGACAGGATGAAGTTGATGAAGTCATAGGCCAGGTCGACATTGGCCGCGCCGGTGGGGATGTTCACCGTGTTGAGCGTGGCGATGTCGCCGTCGTCCAGGTCGGCCCAGACCATCGAGGGCACGGCCGCCTGCATCGAGGCCAGGGTGAAATCCTGGGCGATGGCCACCGAGGCCTCGCCGGTCGAGATCAGGTTCACCATTTCCGACCCGGTGTTGTAGTTCTTCACCGTGTTGGGCTTGAGTTCTTCGATCGCCGCGAAGGCCGCGTCGGTGTCGTCGTAGGCGTCGACGCCGGCATGCTTGCCGGCCATGACAACGACCATCGGGCCGGCGGTCGTGGTGATCCCGGGCAGGGTCACGGCGCTGGCCAGGTCTTCGCGCCACAGGTCGCCCCAGGACGTGATCGGCTCGACTTTCTCGGCATCATAGACGATGCCCGCGCGGCCGACGGCATAGGCCGGGCCGTAATTGCCCTGCGGGGCCTGGGCGATGTCATAGAGCTTTTCGACATTCGGCAGGCGCGAGCGGTCCAGTTCCTGGAAGATGCCGCTTTCGATGCCCAGCTGGGAATAGCTGTCGGTCAGGTAGATGACGTCGACGCCCTTGCCGCCGCGGGCGGTCAGCTTGCCCAGCCGGTCGGCGTTGTTGCCGGTTTCAAAGACCACGTCGCAGCCGCATTTCTCCTTGAACGGCTCGATGATGTTGGCGTTCAGCTTGTCGCCGTTATAGCCCCACCAGGAAATGGTGAGGGTTTCGGCCCGGGCCATGCCGGCCATCGCGGCCGATGCGGCCAGCGCGATCGCCGAGATCTGCAAAGTGGTTTTCATGAAAGGTCCCCGCAGGAAGTTGGTCGTGATCATTCGCATGTTCTTTTTTCGGATCGGACCGGCCTGGCAAGCCCGGCCCGGAATCATTGTGACACGAACGATGCAACATCGACCTGTCTGCCCAAAAACCGGGCAGCGCGCAACCTCCTCGGGCCCTGCGGGCCGAATCGCCGTGTCGTCCTGCCCCGGCGTGTGCGCCAGCCGCGCCCTGCCCGGCCCCCCGGCCCTCTGGCCCGGCGCGGTGCCGCCCGCCCCATAATGGGCCGGGCGGCGATATGCTCAGCCCCCGGCCGGCGGCGTGGGCAGGCCCAGCGACAGCATCAGCCGGTTGGCCCAGTTGAAGAAGGCAATGGCATAGATCGCATCGGCAATGCCCTGGTCGTCGATCCCCGCCGCGCGCAGCGCCGCGACATGGTCGGGACCGAACCGCGAGGGCGTGGCCGACAGCGCGGCGGCGGCGTCGATGATGGCATCCCAGCGCGGATCGATCCGCGCGCCCACCCCGTCGTCCAGCAGGCGCTGCACGTCCTCGGGCCGCTTGGAATGATGGGCGGCGAAACGGGCATGGACCGAGGCGCAGAAGATGCAGCCGTTGAACCGCGAGGCGGCAGCGGCGGCCAGTTCGCGATCGGCCCGCGGCAATCCGGCCTCGGGATTGTAGAAGATGTCCATGTCGGTGCGCGTGCGGTATTCCAGGATGTCCGGGTCGCGGGCCAGCAACATGAAATAGGGCATCTTGGACCGAGATTTCTGAACCAGCGCCTCCCATTGGCGTTCGGTCAGATCGGGCTCTTCCAGCGGCGCCAGCCAGGGCAGCCAGCCCAGCTCGTCGCGGGTAAAGGCATCGGGCTCGGCATGGTCATGGGTCAGGATGTCGGTCATCGGGCTTTCCTTCGCAGAGGCACTCACAGCGTTGCGGCCAGGGTCTTCAGACCGGCAGCGGCGCGGATCTGGAAACACAGGAACGACACCAGCTGCGACAGGGTGACGATATCGGTGGCCGACCAGCCGGCCGCGGCCAGCCGTTCCATGTCGGCCCGGGCGGCATCGCGCGGATGAAACACCAGCATGTGGACATAGTCGAAGGCCACGGCCAGCCGCGCGCCAAGCGCCCCGGCATCGGCGGCAAAGACCGGCCCGGGCTGGTCCTCGGCGCTGAGCGGGCCGGGCGGATAGGCGCCATAGGGCCCTTCGGCCAGCCCGCTCAGCGTGGCCTCGGCCACGGCCGGGGCCAGCTCGGCGGCCTCCGACCCCTCGAGCAGGGCGGTGTAATGGCCGGTCGCCGGCCCGTCGCGGTGCAGCCCGGCCACAAAGGCCGCCACGGCCAGCCGCTCGGACAGGGGCATCATGCCCGCCGCCGGGGCGCCCATCAGCGCGTAATGGCTCTTTTGCGCATTCTCGCGGGCCACCGGCCGCGCCGCGCGCATGTGCGCGTCGGGCGCCAGCCCGGCAAGAAGGTCGATCACGTCAATCATCTGGTCTTCCCTTGTGATATCCGGCCGGAAGCGCCCGCGCCGGTCTGTCTCCGTCCCGGGCTGGCCGGCGCCGCGCGACTATTCCGCCGCATCCAGCGGGCGGAACCGCGCGGTGGCCATGTCCGAGGCATAATGGCAGGCCAGCTCGGGCGCCTGGCGGGCCAGGCTGGCCACACCGTCGATGATGCGCCCGGCCTGGTCGTCGCTGAGCAGGTAACCCAGGTTGAGCCGCACCCAGCCCGGCCGGTCAAGCTCTTGCCCCGCGCCCAGCCGGTCGAAGATGCGCAGCGATTCCGCCCGGTCGAGATCGAGCAGCCGATGGGCATAGGGCCCCGCGCAGGCACAGCCGCCCCGGGCCTGTATCCCCCTGAAATCGCTGAGCATGCGCGTGAAGAGCTGGTGATGCACATGGCCCCCGCCCGGCGCCCGCACCCGGAACGAAAAGACCGGCAGGGCATTGGCCGCCCGGGGATTGCCCAGCAATTCGATCTGCGGCACCGCGCGCCAGGCGTCCAGCGCGCGCTGGCGCAGGGCCGCATCGCGGGCGGCGATGACATCGGTGCCCACGGCCTCCTTGACCATCAGCGCCAGCGCCGCGCGGATGTCGGCGATGATGTTGGGCGTGCCGGCCTCTTCGCGCGCCTCGATGCTGGCGCTGTAGGCGTGATCCCAGGGCGAGACAAAGCGCACCGATCCGCCGCCCGGGGCCGTCGGCCGGGCCCGGCGCGGCAGAGTGTCGCGCAGCAGCAGCACACCGCTCGATCCCGGCCCGCCGGCGAACTTGTGGGGTGAAAAGACAATGGCATCCTTGGCCGTCTCGCCCTGCCCCATGTCGATGGGCACATAGGGCGCGCAGGCCGCGTAATCCCAGACCGCCAACGCCCCGGCAGCCTTGATCTGGCGGGTCAGTTCCTCTGTATCCGCAAGGATTCCGGTGACATTCGACGCCGCCGACAGGGCCACGACAACCAGGTCGGCCCCCGCCGCCGCCGACAGCGCCGCGGCCAGCGCCGCCCGGTCCGGCCCGCCGTCCTCGGCCTCGGCCAGCTCGACCACATGCGCCCCGGTCTCGCGCCACGGAAGGATATTGGAATGGTGCTCGTATGGGCCTATAACGATCTCCGCACGGCCCCCGTCCGCCACCAGAGCGGCAACGTCCAGCAGACCGACGATGCGGTTTATCCCGCCCGTCGCGCCCGAGCCGGCAAATATCACGTGGCAATCCGGCCCGCAGCCGGTCATCCGGGCAATCTCGGCCCGGGCGGCCTCGCGCATCCGGGTCATTGCCGCGCCGCAATAGGACGCTTCGGTATGGCTGTTGGCATAATAGGGCAGGACATGGTCCGCCACGAAATCCTCGACCTGGCGCAGGGCGCGCCCGGACGCGGTGTAATCGGCATAAAGCAGGGCCTGCCGGCCAAAGGGCGTGTCGATGGCGATTTCATCGCCGATCAGCCCGGCGCGCAGCGCCGCAACAGGATCGGGCCTTCGCAGGGCGTCGCGGAAGGGGGCGAATGGCATGGAATGTTCCGGGTCTCGAGAGAAGGGTTGGTGGCACGGAATTGCGGTCTGGGGACGGCCCGCACCGATTGCGTCGAGATTATAGAAGGACATGCGACAGGATTTTGCGTAGATCCTGGTTCTGCGCGATTCGTTTGCGTGCGGGGCCGGCGCAACGCCCCCGCCGGTCAAACCACGCGCAGAGGGGCGCCGAACCATCCGCAGGGGCGACTCGCGCCGATCCGCCCGGTCCCTGCCCCGCGCCGCGGTGGCGCCCGGCGCCCCGGGCCTGCGCAATTTCTGTGCAGATCCGGCGCCACGGCCGGTCCGAACTTGCGCATCCTGCGACCAAAGCGCGGCTGGACGGCATTTACACTGGCCCTCGCCCCGGGGTTTCGTAGCGTCACCTCCCAAGGGGGGAGGCCCGACCAGAAAACGAGGCTGCGCCCGATGATCGACGACCGAGACCGTAAGCTGTTGGCATTGCTGCAGGAAGATGCCGAATTGCCGGTCAATGACATGGCCGAACGCGTGGCCCTGTCCGTATCCGCCTGCTGGCGCCGCATCCGTCGGCTGACCTCGGATGGCTATATCATGCGCCGCGTGGCGATCCTGGACCGGCGCAAGATGCAGGTGCCCACGACGGTCTACGTGCTGATCCGCACCTCCGACCATTCGACCAGCTGGCTGGAGAACTTTCGCAGCGCCGTGGCCGACATTCCCGAGATCGTCGAGGCACAGCGCCTGACCGGCAACATCGATTACCTGCTCAAGGTCGTGCTGCCCGATGTCGAACATTGGGACATCATCTACAAGCGCCTGGTGGCGCGGGTGAATTTCTTTGACGTGTCGTCCTACATCTCGATGGAAGAGGTGAAGAGCACAGGGCAGATCCCGACCCATTATGTCTGATCCCTGCCCCGTGGTCCGCCCCTTGGACCACGCCGATGCCCTCCTCCGCCGCGCCCTGCGGCCCTGTTCGCCCGCCTCTGCCTGCCCGGCTTCCGCCCGGCTGCAGCGCAGCGAATCCCCTGCCCGGCCCGCGCGACGGTTCCGCCAGGGCCCTGCGTGGCGCGTCAGGTTTGATGAAAGCCCGCGCCACGCGCAAATTCACGTCGCCGTGAGCGGGGATCGTCGAATTCTGCAGGTGCGAAATGCCCGCGCCCCTGCCGAGGACGCGTCAAAATTGCGGGGCGGCGGGGCTAGGCTGGATGAAACGGCGGCATCGGCGCGCCAGGGACAAAAACCGGCACAAGATCCCGCAGGACGCCGGACGCCGGTGCCCGGTCGCCCCTCCGACCGGACCGATACGACCAAGACCACGCAGGAAGCGAGACCGACATGACTGCTTTTGCCGCGCCCGGCGATCTGAACGCGCCGGGCCTTTCGCCGGCCCCGGCCAATGACACCGGGCTGACCGCCCTCGAGGCCGGGCTGGCCGTCGATCTCGACCGGCTGGGCCTGCCGCGCAAGACCTGGACCGCCCCGCGACCCGGCCCCGACGGCAAGCCCCTGCGCGACGTGCTGGTGATCGGCGCCGGCCAGTTCGGCATCGGCGTGGGCGTGGCGCTGAAATTCGCGGGCATCGCCGATTTCGAGCTGCTCGACCGCGCGCCCGAGGGCCGCGAAGGCCCCTGGGTGACCTATGCGCGCATGCCCACCCTGCGCTCGCCCAAGCAGCTGCCGGGCATCTGCGCCGGCATTCCCCGGCTGACCTTCCAGAGCTGGTATCGCGCCACCCATGGCGATGCGGCCTGGGACGCGCTGTACAAGATCCCCAACCAGGACTGGCAGGATTATGTCCTGTGGGTGCGCCGGGTGCTGGCCCTGCCGGTGCGCAACGGGGCCGAGGCCGTCGACCTGCGCCCGGCGGCCGACCACGTGGCCGTTGCCCTGGCCGATGGCACGACGCTTTATGCCAAGCATGTCATCGTGGCCACCGGCCGGGCCGGCACCGGCGGCTGGGCCAGCGTGCCCGGGGTGTCGGCCGAGCTGGGCCCCGACCGCATGGCCCACACTATGCACGACATCGATTTCGACCGGCTGAAGGGCAAGCGCATCGCCGTCCTAGGCGTTGGCGCCTCGGCCTTCGACAACGTGGCCACGGCGCTGGAACGGGGGGCGGCCTCGGTCGACGTGCTGTCGCGCCGCCCGGCCCTGCCGCAGCTCAACAAGGGGCGGCCGTCCAGCGCCATGGGCTTCCTGGAAGGCTGGCAGGCCCTGCCCGATGCCGATCGCTGGCGGCTGGCCGTCTATCTCGACCTGATGACCGGCGTGCCGCCCCATGAAACCATGCTGCGCTGCCTGGCGCAGCCCGGCATGCGCCTGCATTTCGGCACCCGGTTCCGCAGCGCCACGCCCAGCGAAACCGGCGTGCGCATCGAGGTCGAAAACGGCCCCTCGGGTGATTACGATTTCCTGCTGCTGGGCACCGGCTTTCGCGTCGACCTGTCGGCCGAGCCGCTCTTTGCCTCGATCAACGGCGCGATCCGCCTGTGGCGCGATGCCTATGCCCCGCCGCCCGGGATGGAACGGCCGCACCTGGGCCTGCATCCCTATCTCGGCGACGGGTTCGAGCTGCAATCGCGCGACGAGACGCCGCTGGACCGCATCCACCTGTTCAACGCCGCCTCGCACATGAGCGCCGGGTTCATGGCGCTGGACGTGCCGGCGCTGGATGTCGCGCCCGAACGGCTGGTCACGGCCATCACCCGGCGCCTCTTCACCGAGGATTTCGACCCGATCTTCGCCGGGCTCCAGGCCTGGGAAGAGGAACACGAGCTGGAACCGACGCCGTTCTATGCCCCCGAACATGTCAACAAGACCGCACGCTGAGACGATCATGGACGCCATAGCCACCCCCGCCCGCCGCCGCCTGGGCCAGTCGGACCTTTACGTCGCCCCCATCGCCTTTGGCGGCTCGGTCTTTGGCTGGACGGCCGATCCGGCCATGTCGCACCGGCTGCTCGATGCCTTCACCGACCGCGGCTTCAACATGATCGACACGGCCGATGTCTATTCGTTCTGGCTGCCCGGCAATTCGGGCGGTGAATCCGAAACGATCATCGGCGACTGGCTGGCCGCCACGGGCAAGCGCGACCGTGTCGTGCTGGCGACCAAATGCGGCTCGCCCCGCACGCCGGGCGGCGCGGATCTCAGCGCGGATTACATCCTGAAATCGGTCGAAGGCAGCCTGAAGCGCCTGCGTGTCGATTGCATCGACCTCTACCAGGCCCATCGCGACGACCTGCTGACCCAGCCCGACGAGATGCTGGGCGCCTATGACCGGCTGATCCGCGACGGCAAGGTGCGGGCCATCGGCGCGTCGAACTTCCTCTATCCCCGGCTGAAGCAATCGCTGGATCACGCCGAGGCCCACGGCCTGCCACGCTTTCAGACGTTGCAGCCGCCCTACAACCTCTATGACCGCGACACCTATGAATGGGCCTTCGAAGGCTCGCTGGCCGCGCTCTGCGCCGAGCGTCAGGTGTCGGCCATCCCGTATTTCTCGCTGGCCAGCGGTTTCCTGACCGGCAAGTACCGCGTGCCCGAGGACACCGCCCGCAACCGGGCGCGGGGCGGCGATGTCGAGCGCTATCTCAATCCCAAGGGCCACCGCGTGCTGGCCGCGCTGGACCGGGCGGCCGAGACCCTGGGCGCCACGCCGGCCCAGGTGGCGCTGGCCTGGCTGATGGCGCAGCCCACCGTGGCCGCGCCGATCACCTCGGCCACGAGCCTCGACCAGCTGCACGACCTGCTCGGCGCGGCCGAGATCCGGCTGGACACGGACACGCTGGCCGACCTGACGGCCGCCGGTTCCAATGCTTCGGCCAGTTGATGAAGAACGACTTTCAAACCATTCCAAACACTTAAGAAACAGGGACCTGACATGACAAAGACCTCTTCCTTCCGCATCACCCGGCGCGGCCTTGGCGGGCTGGCCATGGGGCTGGCCATGGCCGGCGCGGCCGCCGCCCAGGACACGATCACCATCGGCGTGACCGGCCCCAAGACCGGCCCGGCGGCGCAATATGGCCAGGCCTGGGTCGAAGGGTTCGACCTGGCGCTCGACGCGATCAACGCCGATGGCGGCATCAATGGCACGCCGCTGGAATATGTCTTTGAAGACAGCCAGAACGATCCGCGCCAGACCGTGGCCATCGCCCAGAAGTTCATCAACGACCCGAAGATCGTCGTGGAAGTCGGTGATTTCTCGTCCACTTCCTCGATGGCCGCCTCGCCGCTCTACCAGCGCGCGGGCCTGGTTCAGTTCGGGTTCACCAACTCGCATCCCGATTTCACCAAGGCCGGCGATTACATCTGGTCGTCGTCGATCCCGCAGAGCCAGGAACAGCCCCTGCTGGCCGAATTCGCCTATGAAGGGCTGGGCATGCGCAAGATCGCCGTGCTGCACCTGAACACCGATTGGGGCACCACGGCCAAGAACCTCTTTGTCGAGGCCTTCGAAGCCCTCGGCGGCGAGATCGTCGCGGCCGAAGGTTACCTGCCCGACGAGAAGGATTTCCGCGCCACGCTGACGCGCATCAAGTCGGCCGCGCCCGACGGGATCATGATGGAAAGCTACTACCCCGACGGCGCGCTGATCGCCCGCCAGGTCAAGGACGCGGGGATCGAGGTGCCCGTGCTGGGTGTCGGTTCGATCTTCTCGCCCGATTTCATCGAACTGGCCGGCGATGCCTCGGAAGGTGTCTATACCACGGCCTATTTCTCGCCCAGCTTCCCCCGGGCCGAGATCCAGGACTTCGTGAAATCCTTCGAGGAAACCTATGGCCACGAGCCCAACAGCTTCAACGCCATGGCCTATGACGCGATCAACATCCTGGCCGCGGTGATGCGCGAATACGGCACCACCCGCGAAGAGATCAAGGACGGGCTGGGCCAGATCTCGGGCCTGCCGGCGGTGATGTTCCCCGAGGTGGCCTTTGATGCCGAGACCCGCCGGGTGTCCGGCCCGGTGATCACGCCGCTGATCGTCAAGGACGGTGCCTTCGAGATCTACGAAGACTGATCCGCCCCCACACAAGCCTCTCCCGGACGGCGCCCCTGTCGCGCGCCGTCCTGCCCCCACCCCAATGCCCGCGGACGGGCGTCATTGCCCGACCGTCCCGTGCGGAGCCCTTTAGACAATGCTAGAATTCATCCAGACCGCCTGGCTCGATTTCACGATCGCCGGCGTCGTCATCGGGTCGATCTATGCGCTGATGGCCGTCGGCCTGGCGCTGATCTTCGGCGTGGCGAACCTGATCAACTTTGCCCATGGCGCCGTCTTCACGGTGGGCGCCTATATCGGCTGGACCTGCCTGATGGGCCTTGGCCTGCCGCTGTGGCTGACCGTGATCGTCGTGGCGCTTGGCGGCGGCGTGATCGGCGCGCTGATCGAATGGCTGGCCATCCGGCCGCTCAACCGCCAGTCGCGCATCGCCCCGCTGCTGGCCACGATCGGCGTCGGGCTGATCCTGGACCAGCTGGTGCACATCCTGTTCTCGCCCACGCCCCGGGCGCTGTCGGCCAACCTGCCCGACTGGCGCATCCCGCTGGGCACCGGCACGATCGGCACCCTGGACATCGTGATCTTCGTGACCGGCGTGCTGTCGGCCGCGCTGCTCTACGGGTTCCTGTTCTACACCAAGATCGGCATGGCCGTGCGGGCCACGGCCCAGGACGATGACGCGGCCAAGCAGATGGGCGTCAACATCAACGGCGTCAACATGACGGTCTTTGGCGTGGCCGGAGCACTGGGGGCCATCGCCGGGCTGCTCGTCGGGCTCTATTACAACAACATCGATCCCAACACCTCGTTCCAGATCATGCTCAAGGGCATGGTGGCCATCGTCATCGGCGGCATGGCCAACGTGCCGGGTGCCATCGGAGGCGGGCTGATCCTGGGCCTGATCGAAAGCTATGGCATCGCCTTCTTCGGGGCCAGCTACCGCGATCTCTTTGCCTTTGCCGTGCTGCTCCTGATGCTGCTGTTCAAGCCCAACGGGCTGTTCGCCAAGGCCCGGGAACGCCAGGCCGAGCCGATGACCGGCACCTTCGTCACCCGCAACAAGCCGGTGCAGATCCCGAAATGGCTGATGGCCGTGCTGATTGCCCTGGCCGTGGCCGTGCCCCTGGCCGGCCAGCCCTACATCACCCAGGTCATGACCAATGCCTTCCTCTACGCGCTGGCCGGCATCTCGCTGACCCTGATCGCGGGCACGGTGGGCATGATCTCGATCGGCCATGCCGCGCTGCTGGCCATCGGGGCCTATGCCTCGGCCCTGCTGACGATGAAGGGCCTGCCCGTCGCGCTTGGCCTGGTGGCCGCAGGCTTTGTCACGGCCATCGTGGGCACCGCCCTGGCCTATCCGGCCTTCCGCCTGCGCGGTCACTACGTGTCGATCGGCACCCTGGCCCTGGGCCAGATCGTGGCCCTGGTGATCCTCAACTGGACCTCGGTGACCAACGGGTCGATGGGTCTTTACGGCATCCCGCCACTGGATCTCTTCGGCATCCCGCTGTTTTCGAACCGGGCGATGTACTGGTTTGTCCTGGCCCTGGTCATCATCGCCGGCCTGCTGCAATCGCGGCTGCTCAGCTCGCACCTGGGCCGGACATGGCGGGCCATCCGCGAGGATACCGTGGCCGCCGAGACCTATGGCGTGGCGTCGAACTACTACAAGGGGCTGGCCTTCGGCTTTGCCGGTTTCATCGCCGGCATCTCGGGGGCGGTCACCGCGCACCAGTTCAGCTATATCAACTACGACACCTTCAACCTTCTGATTTCCGTCCTGATCCTGACCATCGCGATCCTCGGCGGCCTTGGGAACATCACCGGTGCGGTGCTTGGCGCGATCCTCGTCGCGGCCCTGCCCGAGATGTTCCGCGCGCTGGCCGAGTATCGCATGATGTTCTACGGCGTGGCCCTGATCCTTCTGATCCGGTTCCGGCCTCAGGGCCTTCTGGGGAGCGGCTGACCATGACCGAACCACTTCTCACCGCGACGGGCATCACCCGGCGCTTCGGCGGCATCACGGCCGTCGACCATGTCGACCTGCACGTGGCCGAGGGCGAATTCCTCTCGGTCATCGGGCCGAACGGGGCCGGCAAGACCACGCTGTTCAACCTGATCTCGGGCCAGGACCGCATGGACGAGGGCCAGGTCATGCTGGACGGCACCGACATCACCCGGTTCTCGCCCCACCAGATGGCCGAGATCGGCATGGCCCGGACCTTTCAGCACGGCCGTGTCTTCGGCAACCTGACGGTCATGGACAACGTGCTGATCGGCTGCCACACCCGGCTGCGGGCGGCGCGCTCGCGCACGCCGGTCGTGGCGCCGCTGGTCGAGATCCTCAAGGCGCTGGTGCGGCCGAAATCGGTGCGCGACGAGGAAGGGGCCATGCGCGCCGAGGTGCGCGAGATCGTGGCCACCTTCGGCGAGCGGCTGACACCGCGGATCGATCAGCCGACCTATTCGCTGTCCTATGCCAACCGGCGCCGGGTCGAGATCGCCCGGGCGCTGGCCCTGCATCCGCGCATCCTGATCCTGGATGAGCCGACTGCGGGCATGAACGAAAGCGAAACGGCCGAGATGCAGGCGATCATCGGCGATCTGAAGGCCCAGGGCCGGACGATCCTGCTGATCGAGCACAAGCTCAACATGGTCATGCAGCTGTCGGACCGGGTGATGGCGATGGACAACGGCAAGGTGATTTCCCAGGGCACGCCGGCCGAGGTGCGCAACGATCCCAAGGTGATCGAGGCCTACCTGGGCCATTCGACGATCGGCGGCGACACCCCGGCCGAGGCCGAGCTGATGCCCGCAATCGGAGGCGCGTCATGAAGAAGCCGCTGCTGGAACTGAAGAACTGCAATTCCTTCTACGGGCCGGTCCAGGTGCATTTCGATGTCTCGCTGAGCGTGCCCGAGCAATCCATCGTCTGCCTGCTGGGCGGCAATGCCTCGGGCAAGTCGACCACGATGAAGACAATCCTGGGCCTGCAGGTCCCCAAGACCGGGTCGGTCACGATGGAAGGCAAGGACATCACCGGCGCGCCGACCTCGGAGATCGTGCGCGCGGGCATTTCGACCGTGCCCGAGGCGCGGCGATTGTTCGGCGACATGAGCGTGCGGGAAAACCTGCTGATGGGGGCCTATGTCCGCGAGGACCAGGCCGGCATCCAGGAGGATTACGAGCGCGTGCTCGACCTGTTCCCCCGGCTGAAGGAGCGCATCCGCCAGAAGGCGGGCACCATGTCGGGCGGTGAACAGCAGATGGTGGCCATGGCCCGGGCGCTGATGGGCCGGCCCAAGCTGATCATCATGGACGAGCCGACGATGGGCCTGTCGCCCAAGTATGTCGACCGGGTGCTCGAACTGATCGCCACGGTCAACAAGACCGGCGTGTCGATCTTCATGGTCGAACAGAACGCGTCCATGGCCCTGCGCATCGCCGATTACGGCTATGTGCTGCAGACCGGGCGCATCGTGCTCGAAGGCCCGGCCGGCGACCTGCTGGCCGATCCGCGCATCCGCAGCGCCTACCTGGGCGAGGACGTGGCCTGAGCCCTCAGGCCCGGCGGCAATTGCACCGCCGGGCCGCTTCGGGTTACCAAGCGTCGCAGGCAGAACGACAGGGAAGGACAGCCGCATGATCCCGGATACGGCAGAGATCGGCTTTGACATTCCCGCCCGCCCCGGCGACGCGCTGAGCGACGTGATGACCCCGGCGCTGGTCATCGACCTGGACGCCTTTGACCGCAACATCGCCCGGATGCGCGCGTTCGTGACCGGCCACGGGCTGCGCCTGCGCGCCCATGCCAAGACCCACAAATCGGCCGACATCGCCCGCATCCAGATGCAGCGCGGCGGAGCCTGCGGGATCTGCTGCCAAAAGGTGTCCGAAGCCGAGGCGCTGGTCCGGGCGGGCATCACCGACGTGCTGGTGTCCAACGAGATCCACGGCCCGCGCCGCGCCGCGCGGCTGGCGGCCCTGGCCGGACGGGCCCGGGTGCAGGTCTGTGTCGACGATGCCGGCCAGGTGGCCACCCTGTCCCATGCGGCCGAGGCCGCGGGCACCCGGATCGGCGTGCTGGTGGAAATCGACGTGGGCGCCGGGCGTTGCGGCCTGCCCCCCGGGCCGGCCGCCGTCGAACTGGCCCGCCGGATCGACGAAGCCCCGGGGCTGTCCTTCAACGGGTTGCAGGCCTACCAGGGCGCGTTGCAGCACATCCGCGATCCGCAGGCCCGGGCCGAGGCCGCCCATGCGGCCGCCCGTGCGACGGCCCTGACCCGCACGGCGCTGACCGAGGCCGGATTTGCCTGCGAGACCATCGGTGGGGCGGGCACCGGGTCCTTCACGCTGGATGCCGGGCTGGGCGAGATCAACGAGCTGCAATGCGGGTCCTATGTCTTCATGGATGCCGATTACGACCGCGTCACCGGGGCCGATGGCAGCCGGCCCGGCGGCATGGAAAACGCCCTGTTCGTGATGGCCGAGGTCATGAGCCGTCCCGGCCCCGACCGGGCGATCTGCGACGCCGGGCTCAAGGCCCTGTCGGTCGACAGCGGGTTGCCGCGCATCGACCGCGACGGGCTGCGCTATACCGGGGCGTCGGACGAACATGGCACGATCAGCGATCCCCGGGGCCTGTTGACGCCGGGCGACCGGGTCATGCTGGTGCCCGGCCATTGCGACCCGACCTGCAACCTTTACGATTGGTATGTCGGCCTGCGCGGCGGTGTCGTCGAAACGCTCTGGCCGGTGACCGCCCGGGGCAAGCTTTACTGACCAACCGCCCCGACCCGGCCGCCCCGACCGGCCCCCGTTGAGCGGACCGGGCGCCCCCGTCACTGGCCGAACCGGCGACGGGACGTGGGTGTCGATCCAGCGCGTGACGGGGTGTGTCACAGCCCGCTTGCGGAGCGCGGGCAGGCCATCCGCAACTGACACCGACGGTCGGTCGGCCCTTCCATCGCTCCGGCCACCCTCTCTGGTCCGCTCGCCGCTCTCTGTCTGGTCGCAGGCGTCTGGCCGGTCGCCACCCTCTGTCGTCTGACCACCCGGTCGCCACCCTCTGTCGTCTGACCACCCTGTACTGCCGGTCCGGCCCTCACCCTTTCCCGCCCACCGGGCCGCCCCCCTCTCCGATCCGGCCAACCCGCTCCAACTGCCCGTTTCCACGGCACCGGGGTGAAAAACAACGCCGTCCCACGCCGGTTACAACGCTGGCGCCAACGGTGATGCTCCAGACCTCTGCCCGTAGCTGTCGCAACGACGCCCGCCCCGCTCCGGGGTGCCGGCCGTCGCCTTTTCCCGTTGCCGATCCACCGCGAGGTCCCGGATGTCCGCCATTGCCCGCCCGATTGCCCCGCCCGCCCCCGGCCTGCCCGCCGCCGCCGCAGATGACGATGCCGCCCTGCTCACCCGCATCGCCCGGGGCGACAGCGCCGCAATGCGCGCATTCTACGAACGCCACAACGATGCCCTGCGGGCCTTCCTGCGCAGCCGTTGCCAGGACGAGGCCCTGTCCGAAGACATCGTGCACGACACCATGTTGCTGATCTGGAACCAGCCGCCCCGCCACGGCGGGCGCTCCAGCGTGCGCACCTGGCTCTTTGCCATCGCGCGCAACAAGCTGGTCGACCGGATGCGCCGTTCGGCCCCTCTGTCCTTCGTCGACATCCTGCCCGACCGGGTCAGCGAGGCGCCCGATGCCCAGACCGTGGTCGAAGCCGCCCAGGATGCCCACCGCCTGCGCGACGCCATGGCCCGGCTGAAACCGGCGCAAAGGGTGGTGCTGCGGCTGGCCTATTTCGAAGACATGACCTGCGAGGACATCGCCCGGATCGAAGGCATTCCACTGGGTACGGTCAAGACCCGCATCCACCACGCCAAGCGCGCGCTGATGCACGGGCTGGCCCGGCGCGGCTAGGCGCCGCGTGGGTGGCTCCGCCATGGCCCCGGCCAGGGCGCCGCGCGGTCAGGCGGCGCTGCGCGAGACCATGGCCAGGATCGCATCCAGCGTCTCGAAATTCTCCTCGACGACCTCTTCCAGGGGCAGTTCGCGGCCGGTCTCCTGTTCGATGGCCGTGATCATTTCCATCAGCTTGAGCGAATCCAGCATGCCCGCCGCCAGCAACGGCGTATCCCGCGCCAGGGTCGCGGCATCGGCCCCGGTATTGGCGGCAATCCAGTTTTTCAGAAAATCTTCCATGGTTACTCTCTGATTGTCATTTCGGTGATCATGAACGTCCCGCCAGAGCGGCGGGGGGAAATAGCTGATCGGCCAGGGCGCGTCGGTCGATCTTGCCGCTGCTCGTGCGTGGCATCGCATCGACCGGCACCACCTGCGCGGGCCGCGATTGCGGCGGCAGGCGCTCGGCCAGGGCGGCGGTCACGGCGGTTGTCAGGTCGACGGCCGGCCCGTTCGTCATCGGCACCGCTCCGTCCGTCGGGGGCGCCGGCACTTCCGTTGCGGGCGCCGGCCCGTCCTTCGCTGGCGCCACCCCGTCCGTCTCGGGCACCGCCCCGTCCGCCTCGGACCCTGCCCCGACACCCGCCGGCAGGACGGCCAGGATGATCCGCGTGGTGCCATCGCGGGAAACCTGCGGCAGGGCAACGGCCAGGGCCACGCCGGGGATGTCCTGCGCGGCGGCCTCGATCTCGCCGGTTTCGACGCGAAAGCCCCGCACCTTGACCTGGGCATCGCGGCGGCCGAGGAAGACCACCCCGCCGTCCGGCCCGATCCGCCCGTAATCACCGGTGCGATAGCTGTCGGGCGCCCCGTCCAGCCGCGCGGCCTGGGTCAATTCGGGGCGTTGCCAATAGCCGGCCATGACCGACGGCCCCACCACGCAGATCTCGCCCTCTTCGCCCGGCGGCAGCGGCCGGCCGTCCGTATCGCGAATGGTGATCGCGGCATGCGCACAGGGCTGGCCGATGGGCACGTCGACCCAGCCCGGGTCGATGCCCTCGACCACGTGGCAGCAGATCACGTTGGTTTCGGTCGGCCCGTAAAGATTGGCAAACCGCGTGTCCGGCAGGGCGGTGACCAGCTGGCGCAGGGTGGCCGCCGGCAGGACCTCGCCGGCGGACAGCAGCCAGCGCAGCCCCTCGGGCCGGGCCCGTTCAAAGGCCCGCAGCCCGGTCAGCAGGCGCAGCTGGGTCGGCACGGTATACAGCACCGACACCCGGTGATCGCGGATCGCGCCCATGACCTCCTGGGCAAAGCCGGCCCGGGCATCGGGCAGCAGGTGGACCCGCGCGCCCAGCCGGAGGGCGGCGTGGATATCCAGGACCGACAGGTCGAAATGCATTGGCGCCAGGCTGAGGAAACGGTCGGCGCCGGTCAGGGCAAACGTGGCCACGGCCCAGTCGATGAAGGTGGCCAGGTTGCCATGGCTCAGCACCACACCCTTGGGTCGCCCGGTCGAACCCGAGGTCATCAGGATCATGGCCGGTTGGTCATCGGCCGGGGCCACCAGCGCGATGGGCGCGGCCATGGGCAGAGTGTCGGGCGCATCGGGCGCGGTCTCGATCCGGGTGCCCGGCCCGTCGCCCAGCGTGGCGGCGATGGGCCCGGCGGCAAAGACCAGCCCCGGCGCCAGGTCGTCCAGCATGGCCCGCAGCCGCGTCGGCGGGGCGGCGGGATCGAGCGGCACGGCCACGGCCCCGGCGGCAAAGGCGGCCAGCATGATCATCACGGCCGACGGGCCCTTTGGCAGGCAGATCGCCACCCGGTCGCCCGGGGCCACCTGCCCGGCGATCCAGCCGGCCAGCCCGGCGGTGCGCCGGATCAGGTCCGGGCCGACAAGCGCGCCGCCTTTGGCCATGGCGGCGTCATTGCCAACGTCGCGCCCCTTGACGGTGCCGCTGCCATTGCCTGCGACGGGGCCTGTGAGCGCGTCGCCCCCCTTGCCCACGTGATCCGCGTCATTCCCACTGCCCGCGCGTCCCGCGTCGCCACCTTTGCCCGCCCGGCTCGCGCCCGGCCAGCTCAGCCCGGCGCCCGGGGCGATCAGCGCAACGCTCATCGTTCCAGCCCCGAGGCGATGGCATTGAGCTGGATATGCGACGTGCCCGAGGCCGACAGCGTGCCCATCACGTCAGTCAGCGCCGTGGCCAGGCCCATCTCGTCAAGCCAGCCGGCCCCGGCCATCAGCTCTTGCAGGCCCCGGGCCGAGGACACCAGCGCCCGGCTGATGGCCAGCTTGGCCATGGCCGGGTAGATCACCGCGCCCTCGTCGGCCTCCAGCGCCCCGGCCCCGCGATAGAGCAGCAGCCGGGCCATTTCCTGTTCGACGCGCAATTCGGCCAGGGCATGGGCCACGGCCTGCTGGGCGATCAGCCGGCCGCGCGAATTCTGCCGCCCGCTCAGCGCCCGGGTCACGGCGACAAGGTCACGCTCGGCCGCGCCCAGGAACCCGGCCAGGATGCAGCTGCGCTCCCAGCGCATGACCGACAGCAGGATGCCCAGGCCCTGCCCCGGCCGGCCCAGCACGTGGTCGCGGTCCAGCCGGACATTGTCGAAATGGATCTCGGCCATGGGCGCCTCGCGCAGGCCGATATGGCTGGTCAATGGCGTGACGCGCAGGCCCGGCAGGTCGGTCGGCACGGCCAGAACACTGCTCTGCAGGGCCGATGTCGCGCCCTGGCGGGTGGCATTGACCACCAGAAGATCGGCCAGCGGGCCGTTGGACACCAGCGTCTTGGTGCCCGTCAGGGTCAGCCCCGGCCCGTCGGCATCGAACGCCGCCAGCACCCGGCCATTGCCCGTGTCCGACCCGCCCTGGGGTTCGGTCAGGGCCAGCGCGCCGATGGCCGCGCCGCTGGCCAGGCGGGGCAGCCAGGCCGCCCGCAGCGCCGGCCCGGCGTGGTTCTGAAGCGCCATGGCACAGCCGAAGAGATGCGCGCCCATGGAAAAGAGCGCCGCCCGCGACAGCCCGCCCCGGCCAAGCGCCTCGGCCACCAGCACGGTGTCGACGGCCCCCAGCCCCTGGCCGCCATGGTCCCGGTCCAGGCAGAGGCCCAGCCAGCCCTCGGCCCCGGCCGCCGGCCAAAAGCCCCGCCCGGCCGGTGTAAGCGCCGGGTCAAAGGCTTCGGCCGCCTGGCGCGCGCGGTCGATCAATGCGGCCTGGGTCTTGGTTGTCGAAAAGTCCATCAGCTGTTCTTTGTCCTGAAATCCGTCTTGCCCTGTTCCCGGGCCGCCCGGCCGGCGCCCGGCTCATGCCCGTGCGCCGGACCTGTCCTGTTTCATTCCCGTTTTCATCCCCATGCCCCGTCCCTGTCCTGGTAGAAGGACGGTGCCCCGGCCGGCCGGTCCTCGCCCGGGTCCAGCAGGGCCATGCGCAGCCCGGCCTGGCGGCAGGACACGACCATGGTGCGTTCCACCGCATGGGCCAGCGTGCCGTCCAACTGGCCGTCCTCGGGTTCGAAATCCTCGGCGCTCAGCCCCAGCCGCATCAATGGCCCCAGCGCCGCGAACCGGCCAAAGATCATCGACCCGGCGATGAACCGGCATTGTTCGGCACATTCGGCCGGCCGGGCCTGCATCCGCCGGATCAGGTCCAGCACATGGGCCTCGTTCTCCATCAGGTAGCTGCGCAGCAACAGCGCGTGATCGCGCGGGCCGGCCAGGCCGACACCCGGATCATCGGCCATCAGCCGCAGCGTCGCGGCGATGGTCGCCGGATTGCAGAGCTGGTCCAGCAGGTCGTCGCTCCAGTCGGCGCCATCCTGGCGATGGGGCGATTTCTTGGTGTGCAGCTTGAGGAAACAGGCATGCCCGGCGGCCTGGACCTCGGGGAGGATGGTCAGGAAGGGCAGGATATCGCGGCCCCGGTTGGGGGTTTCGAAGACACGCGCCTGCAGGCCGGCGGCTTCGAGCAGGGCGGCGAGGTCAGCGGCGATCCCGGGCCGGCAGGTGACGTAGAGCCGGAAGGGCGTGTCGATCCGGGCCAGCCGGTCGAGGATCTCGGCGGCGACATCGGTGTAATAGACATGCAGGATCACGGCCAGCGCCGGCACGCCTGGCTGGGCTTCGGGCAGCGGCGGGACGGCGGCCCGGGCGCGGGCCAGGCGCAGGGCGCGCAGGCGGGCATCGCCCAGCCGGCCGTCGGGTTCCAGCACGGCGCCCTGGTGCCAGTCGTTCCAGGCATCGAGCAGCACGAAGGCATCAGACCCCGCACCCGACAGGCCCCGCAGGGCGGTTTCCAGGGCAATGCCCAGCGGCTCGGGCCCGCTGTCCTGCAGGATCAGCGGCGCATCGGGGGCGACCGGCGTGGTATCGGCCCCGACCGGCAGCCAGAGCGGCCCGCCGGCGGCCAGGCCCCGGCGCAGGCAATCGAGCGCCACGGTTTCATAGGGCAGCACCCGGCCGGCCAGGCCCGGCGGCAGATCGGGCGCCGTGTCATCGGCGGGCACATCCAGCCGGGCCAGCTCGGCCGGGCCGGGCAGGACAGCGCCGCGCAGGTCGTCCGACCAGGGCGCCGGCCCGCCCCGCTCGCCATCCACACCGGCCAGCAGGATCCAGGGCGCGGGCATGCCCTGGGCGGTGCAGGCCCCGGCGATCAGGCTGCACAGGCCGGCGACATCCTCGATCCCGTCCAGCTGGCGCAGGACCAGCAGCGGCCGGTCATCGACCAGCACCGCCCGGCCGGCCTGCCACAGCCGCGCGATATCACCGGCCAGCCGGTCGGCCGCGGCCGGACCGGGCAGGTCCCCGGCGGGGGCACGGGCCGCGCGGGCGGCATCGCGCAGGGGCCAGCCAAGGGCCACGGGCAGCGGCGCCTCTGCCATGCCGGCAAACGCCGCGTAGCCGGCCGGAAAGGCACAGCCATCGTCCCAGAGGTAATGGTCGAGCACAAAGCCCGACAGGCCGTGATCGGCCGCCAGGCGCATCTGTTCGGCCAGGGTGCCGGCCACGCGCGGATCGTAATAGCCCAGCCGCCCGGGCGCGGCCGGTTGGGCATGATCGGCATAAAGCGGACGGGCGGCGGTGATCCCCGCCCAGGGCACAGGCTGGCCGGTCAGGGCCTCAAGCGCCGGGCCGGGCTCGAACAGGGGGCTATAGCGGGCCAGCACCGGGACCGGCGGGCGCGCATCCCCTTCCGCCGGTGCGGGGCACAGCCGCTCGGCCGCGGCGCGGAACCGGGCCAGGCGGTCCTTGCCCCGGTCCTGATCCCTGTCCCCATCCGCGACCGGAGCATCATCCGGTTCGGGCCGTGGCAGGGGCAGGCAGCCATCGAACCGACCGGCCGACAGGTAGTGGTACAACGGCCGGGCAATCGCCCGGCCCGGTCCGGCATAGGCGGCCACATAGGCCCTGGGATCGAACCGCACCGAAGGCCGGCGCAGCGCGGCATCGCCATGGGCCAGGAAATGGCGCAGGGCGGCCCAGGCACCGGGCGGCACATCGGCGTGATGGCGGCGATAGAACGCCTCGTCGAACCAGCCACAGAGCGGGACCAGCGTTTCGGGCCGGCGCAGCAGGTCGAGCTGTTCGGCCACCGGCGCGCCCAGCGGCAGCACCGGGCCCAGCGTGATGCCACATTCGCCCATCACCGCCATCAACCCCCGCGCCCGGGTCAGCACATCCTGCAGGTCGGGCCGCAGGTAAAGCGTGAACCCCAGATCGACCAGCGGGTGCGGCCGGCTGCGGGCCAGCGGCCCGGCGGCCAGGAAATCGGCCAGCAGGTTGGCGCCGGGGGCCGTGCCATAGAGCTGACGGTAATGGCCGGGATCGATCAGCGGGAACAGGGCGCGCTGTGCCGCCGGCGGGGCCAGGCCATAGAGGTCGACCAGCTCTTCGCCATAGAGCACATCCGCCCCCGTCGCCGCATGCGCGCTCGCGGCGGGCAGGTAACCGCCATCCAGATAGGCCTGGGCGGCCAGGGCACCGGCGCTGCGCAGGGTCATCGCGGATCCACCTGGCGGATCAGGTCGCGCCAGCGGGCCACGCGGGCCAGGCTGCGGGCATTGGGCGCGCGCCATTCGTCCCGGCCGCGATGCATGTAATGGCTCAGCGCATCAGGAAAGGCGCCCTGGGCGATCAGCAGGCGCACGTCGGGATAGAAATCCATGTACCAGGCGGCATCGAACATCACCGGCGGCGGATCGGCGCCCTCGAAATAGCCCTGCCGGCGAAAGAACTCGGCCCCGTCGCGCAGGCGCTGCCAATCCAGCAGCGTGCCGGCCGCGTCGGCCAGGGCCGGATCGGCGCCGTCGATGTCATAGGGCTCCAGCGCCAGTTCGACGAGAAAGCGCAACAGGCGGGGATCGACGGCCACGGTGGGCGCGTCATCCACATCAGCCGCCGGGGCGGCGGCCTCGCCATCGTCCGCCGGGGTGGCCTCGTCGGCGGGCGCAAGCCCCAGCAGGGGCAGCAGCCGGTCGGCGGGTGCGAAGAAATCGGTCATGGCGCCGTGCCCCCGCTGTTGTCGCCGGTCGGGGCAACGTCCGACGCGGCACTGACCTGCCAGTCGCGCAGGACCACGCCCAGCGTGCGGTTGTCGCCCTTGCCCGGGCGCGTGGGATGTGCGGCGCGCAGCGAAAGGTCCAGCCAGGTCATGTCTTCGGCGCCGGGCAGGTCGATGCCGTCGCATTCGGTCCAGAAACGCCCGTCGGAGGGGCGCAGCGTGGCGATCACCCGGGCGCCCAGGCGCAGCACGACCGCTGCGCCGCCCGGCGCGTCGGTGGCCGGCAGGTGAACGGCCAGGTGCAGGCGCGCCGGCCCGCCCAGGGCCGGAAAGCGGCCACGCAGGTAGGGCGTTGTCCAGCCGTCGGGAAACCAGGTGCCGGCGAGGATCTCGGGCCGCTCGGGGCTGGCCGGGGTCTTGGGCTGCGCGGCGCCGGATCGGGTCGCGTCGCTGCCGGCCGGGGCCGGGCCGGAGCGGTTGGGGGCCTGTTCGGACATCGGGTTACTCGGCCGCCCGCGGGACGGGCATGGCGGCCTGGTCGGTCACCGCGCGCAGCAGGCTGTCGAGCCGGTCGGTAAAGGCCGCGACCGAATGCAGCTGGCGCAGCTGGGCGGCCCGGTCGTGCCGCGCGGCATCGGCAGGGGCACAGAGACCCGCCAGGGCGTCGGCATCGCCCCCTTCCGCCCCCTCGCCCGTATCGGCCAGACGCAGCCCCGCGGGCGCCGCAACCGGCAGGCCCAGCCACATCGCGCGGGTCAAGGGCCAGGCCTGGGCCGGCTCGTCGTCGCAGCTCAGCACGCCGTCGCAGGCCGCCACCAGGCGGCACAGGCTGTCCGGCCCCCACATACCGGCCCCGTCGGCCAGGTCCGGCACCGGGTCCAGCGCCTCATGGGCCGCGATGATCCCGGGCAGCGGCCGGGACGGATCATCCACCGCCACGCACAGGCCGCGCGTGCCGGTCTCGCGCCAGGAGGCATCCAGCCGCGCCAGCACCCCGACCAGCCGGTCGCGCGACGGCCCGGAGCGGCCGGCCAGCACCAGGATGCGGCGGCGGGCGTCGGGCAAGGCCGGCAGCGGCGCATAGCCCGGCGCGCTGTCCTGCAGGTCAAAGCCCAGGAACCCGGCGTCCAGACCGGCGCCGGCCAGCACCTCGGCCTGGCGGCGGGTCATCGTCCAGGTCATGTCAAAACCGGCCAGCGCCTCGGCGCCGGGCGCCCGGGTCACCGGCAGCGCCACCTGCAGCCCGCCCTGCCCGTCAGGCGCCCCGGCCGCCGGGTCCACATGGATGACAAGATCGGCCCCGGCGCCCAGGCTCTCATGTTCGCGCAGATCGGCATGCAGCGCGCCTGCCGGCCCTGTCGCCGTGTCGACCACCCGCACCGGCAGGCCCAGCCGCATCAGCCCGCGAAAGACCATCCGCGTGATCGCGGACGGCACGCCGCACCCCCGGCAATCGCCGGTGACAAGGATGCGGGGGCCGGTTTGGTGAGCCGTGTGGTGAGCCGTGACAGGAGGGGCGGTCTTCTGGTCACATGCATGGATGTTTCGCATGTCGGATATTCTGCCTTCGTCGTCTTCAGTTCCCCGGCGCGCGAACGGCCGATCCCGTGCCCCGGCAGTCGCCGCGGCCCGATACGTCACATGTCCCTACCCGCCGCCGCCCGTGCATCGGCATTCCCGAAGCCACGGGGGTTGGCAAATCTGCACCCGTCCAGCCGCGTGACCGGCCCCGGGCGCGTTTCGGGCAAACCTGCCCCCCGGCAAATGCCGGACCTCACATTGTCATCGCATTACCGGTCGGCCCTGCCGATCCGGCGTATCGATCCCCACGATCGGCAAAATGTCGCCAAGGGATTGCAGCCGTCAAGGCAGTTTGCGGTCTCATGGCCGAAAAATGGCCATTCGAACACATTTCGGCCCGATGCCCTCGATCTGTCACGCCCGCCGAAACAAACCGCCGGGGTTCAGGACGGCGGTTGCAGGTAATCCAGCAGCTGGTCACGCAGGTCGGCTAGGTTGCGCGCGTAGTTCAGGTCGTTGCGCGCAGGGCCACCAAAGAACACCCCGTCGATGGCCATCGAGGTCAACCTGGCCGTGCGTTCGGCATCAACCCGGCGGAACCGGCCCTCGGCCATGCCCGCCTCGATCGACTGGCGCAGGGTCTCGCGCTCGCGGGCATAGAATTCGTCGATCATTTCCATGGCCCGGGCATCGCGGCTGTCCTGGGCCGAGAAATCCGACATCAGCTTGACCATGCGCGTCAGGCGCGGGGCGGCCTCGGCCGTGGCGCGAAACCAGACATCGGCCGCGCCCAGCGGGGCGCCGGTGTCCTTGGGCAGGTCGTCGAAAGCCACGAGGAAATCGTCGATCGCATGGCGCAGGGCGGCATGGACCAGCCCCTCCTTGCTGTCGAAGTAATGGTAGAGCAGCGCCATGTTCACGTCGCAGGCCGCGGCCAGCTGGCGCATCGAGATCGAGGCGAAATGGCGATTCGCACAGAGCCGCAGCATTTCATCGAGGATCTGCACCCGCCGAACCGCCGGATCCAGCCGCCGTCGCGTCGCGGTCTTGGTCAAGGGCGCTCTCCTGTTCTCATCCAGCCCGCCAAGCGAACTCATCACCCGATTAATAGCACATAATTTACACAGTAAAAAAACTTGATTTCGAGTATTAATCATTCGTTTAGTTAAGGTGTCAATCAACCTCCCCCTCTCCCGGAGACTCTCTCATGCGCCTGCCCCGTTCGCTTGTCCTGCTTGCCTCTGCCGCCTCGATCGCCCTGACCGCCCCTGCCCTGCAGGCCCAGGAAAAGGACACGTTCCGCGTGGGTTACGTGGTCTATGTCGGGTTCATGCCGCTGGCCTGGATGCGCGCCGAGGGCATCATGGACAGCTGGGGCGAGAAATACGGGATCGATGTCGAGCTGATCCAGATCAACGATTACGTCGGTTCCATCAACCAGTTCATCGCCGGTGACCTGGATGCCGTGGCCGTGGCCGGGATGGACGCGCTGACCATGCCCGCCGCCGGCGGGGTCGATACCTCGATCTTCCTGATCACCGATTATTCCGACGGCAACGACATGCTGATCTCGCGCGGGGCCGACAGTGTCGAGGACCTGCTCGACCAGGAGGTCTGGCTGCTGCAATACTCGGTGTCGCATTACCTGCTGAACCGGGCGCTGGATGCCGCCGGCATCACCGAGCCCTGGCGGGTGAAAAGCGTCAACATCTCGGATGCCGAGATCGGCGCGGCCTATGTCACCCAGCCCGACATGGCCCATGTCGCCACCTGGAACCCGATCGCGACCGAGATGCTCAACGCCGTGCCCGACAGCAAGGTGCTGTTCGACAGCTCGCAGATCCCCGGCGAGATCATGGATGTCTTCATCGCCAAGACCGACACGCTGGCCGATTACCCCGATTTCCCCAAGGCCGTGACCGGCGCCTGGTACGAGGCGATGGCCACCATGGCCGAGGGCAGCGACGAGATGATGGACGTCATGGCCTCGGCCATGGGCACCGACGTGCCGGGGCTGCAGGTGCAGGTCGACCAGACCCATTTCTTCTACACCCCGGGCGATGCGGCGGCCTTCCTGGCATCCGAAGACACCGTGGCCACGATGGACAACGTGCGCACCTTCAGCTTTGAGCAGGGCCTCTTTGGCCAGGGCGCATCCAGCGTCGACGACATCGGCATCGAGGTCGGCGGCACCACCCTGGGCAGCCCCGACAACGTGAAACTGCGCTTTGATGCCAGCTTTGCGGAAATGGGCGCCGCCGGCGCGCTCTGAGCCAGAGGCACCCATGGGTCGAGCCGTCAACCGGCTGCCGTCACGCAGGGCAAAGATCCTGCTGGGGGCGCTGCCGTTCATCGCCGTGATCGCGGCCTATGCCATCGCGTCGGACGCCCGCCATGCGGTCGACGCGGGCGACAAGCTGATGCCCGGGCTGGAGGCGTTCCGCGCCGCCATGTCCCGGCTGATCTTCGACATCGACCGGATGACCGGCCAGCGCCTGTTCTGGGCCGATACCGCCGCCTCGCTGTCGCGGCTGGCCATCGGGCTGGGCATCTCGGCAGTGGTCGGGCTGGTCGTGGGCATCTTCGTGGGGTTCATCCCCTACCTGCGCGCGACGTTCGAACCGTTCTTCGCCGCCCTGTCGCTGGTGCCGCCGCTGGCGGTGCTGCCGATCCTGTTCATCATCTTCGGGCTGGGCGAGCTGTCCAAGGCCGTGCTGATCGTCTTTGGCATCGCGCCCTTCATCATCCGCGACGTGATGCTGCGCGTGGCCGAGATCCCGCGCGAGCAGATCGTCAAGGCCCAGACCCTGGGCGCCTCGACCTGGCAGATGATCCTGGGCGTGGTCCTGCCCCAGGTGCTGCCGCGCCTGGTCTCTTCGGTACGCCTGTCGCTGGGCGCGGCCTGGCTCTTTGTCATCGCGGCCGAGGCGATCACGGCCGAGGCCGGCCTGGGCTATCGCATCTTCCTGGTGCGCCGTTACCTGGCGATGGATGTCATCCTGCCCTACGTGGTCTGGATCACCTTCCTGGCCTTTGCCATGGATTACGCCCTGCGCCTGATCCACGACGCGATCCCCTGGACGCGCTTCCGGGAGGGCAGCTGATGGCCGTGATCCGTTTCGACAAGGTCTCCAAGTCCTACGGCCAGACCGTGGTGCTGGAAAACATCGACCTGACCATCGACGACAACGAGTTCCTGGCCGTCGTCGGGCCGTCGGGCGCGGGCAAGACCACCCTGCTGCGCATGTTGCTCAGCCAGGAAAAGCCCAGCCGCGGGCGCATCCTGATCGACGACGTGCCCATCGCCGACGAGCCGATGCCCGACCGGGGGATCGTCTTCCAGCGCTATTCGGTCTTTCCCCATCGCACGGTGCTGCGCAACGTGATGATGGGCCCGGAATGGCTGGCCGCGCCCCTGACCGGCCGGCTCTTCGGGATGCAGCGGGCCGAGCTGCGCGACCGGGCCCAGGCCATGCTCGACCGGGTCGGGCTGGGCGGCCATGCCGGGCTGTATCCGGCCCAGCTGTCGGGCGGCCAGCAGCAGCGGCTGGCCATTGCCCAGGCCCTGATGACCCGGCCCAAGGTGCTGTTGCTCGACGAACCCTTCGGCGCGCTCGATCCCGGCACCCGCCGGGCGATGCATACGCTGGTGCTGGAACTTTGGCGCGAACACCGGATGACCGTTGTCATGGTCACCCACGACCTGTCCGAGGCCTTTCACCTGGGCACCCGCGTGATCGCCGTCGACAAGTCGCGCCACGATCCCCATGCGCCGCATCGCTTCGGCTCGGTCGTGACCTCGGATTTCGAGGCCAAGCTGCGGCTGGTGCGCCGATTGCACGACGAGGCCCAGGCCGCCGGCTGACCCGCCGGCGCGCCCTGGTACCCCGCGAATTCATCCCTTCCCCGTCCCCCCAAGTACCCAAGGACCCGACACATGACGGACACGCGTTTTCACCTGGCATGGTTCATGAATTTCACCCCCGACGAATGGCGCGCGCCCTTCGGGCAGGGCGGGTATCCGTGGGACGGCCAGTTCTACATCGAAATGGCCCAGACGCTGGAACGGGCCTGCTTCGACTACATCATGATCGAGGACAAGCTGATGGTCCCCGAGACCTTCGGCAGCGACCGCAAGTATTCGCTGGCCAACGGCATGATGGCGCCCAAGCACGATCCGGCCCCCCTGGCCGTGGCCATGGGCATGGCCACGCGCAACCTGGGCGTGGTGGCCACCATGTCGACCATGGCCTATCCGCCCTTCATGCTGGCCCGGCTGTCCTCGACCATCGACAGCCTGACCCGCGGCCGTTTCGGCTGGAACGTCGTGACCTCGGCCGAGGACCTGGCCGCGCAGAACTTCGGCATGGATGTCCTGCCCCCGCGCGAAGAGCGCTACGAGATGGCCGATGAATACATGGATGTCGTCCGCCAGCTCTTTGACAGCTGGGATGCCGATGCCGTGGTGCTCGACCGCGAGAACGGGGTCTATGCCGACAGCGCCAAGGTGCGCAGCATCGATTTCGAGGGCAAGTATTTCAAGGTGCGCGGCCCGCTCAACACCGTGCCCTCGCCGCAGAAACACCCGGTCTACGTCCAGGCCGGCGCCTCGCCCCGGGGCCGCGATTTTGCCGCCCAGCACGCGGATTCGATCATTTCGGTGGCCAATGGCGCCGAGGGCATGAAGGCCTTTCGCGACGACATCCGGGCCCGGGCCGAGACATTCGGGCGCAATCCCGACGACATCAAGGTGCTGTTCTGCATCACGCCGACCCTGGCCGAAACCGAAGAGGCCGCGCGGATCAAGTACGAGCGCGAGACGACGTCGGACCATTTCGTCAACGACATCCTGGCCTCGATCTCGGCGATCACCGAAATCGATTTCTCGGGCTATGCGCTGGACGAACCGCTGCCTGAAAAGCTGGTGACCAACGGCGAGAGCGGCACGCTGGACAAGTTCCAGCAATGGGGCAGCGGCAAGACCCTGCGCGAGCTGGCCGCGGCCCAGGGCGGCGGGCTGGTGTCGTCTCTGGAACTGATCGGCACGCCGGCCGAGGTGGCCGACAAGATGGGCGAGGCCATGGCCGAAGTGGGCGGCGACGGCTTCCTGCTGACCACGCCGGTCCTGCGGGTCAGCCGCAAGTACCTGGTGGAAATCGCCGACGGCCTGGTGCCCGAATTGCAGAAACGTGGCCTGGTGCGCACCGAGTACAGGCATCAGCTGCTGCGCGACAACCTGCGCGAATTCTGACCGACCATCCCCGCCCGCGGCCGGTGTCGCGGGCGGGGTCATCCTTCGCGCGGCCTTTTGCAGGTTGGGTCATCCTGCACATGCCCTTGACGCGTTCGCCCGATCCCCCGGCGCGCAACGCCCACCGCATTCGGCCCCGCCCGACTGGCCCCGGCCCTGCCCGGCAACGCGCTTGGCATGGCGCTGTCACTCCTGCCCCCCATACCAGCGAGTTCGGCACTCTCCTCCTTGGCCTCGCACCACCCACGTCTTCCCACCTGCGTCAGCCCCAACCGGCGCCCCCGCATTTGGCCCGGCGCCGTCCTTGCCCCATGGCCGCCCCTGCCCACCGACCACCCTCGGCTGTCGGAAAATCCATCCGTCCAGCTTCGAAACCGCCCCGAAACACCCATGCCGTAGGCGGTTGGCTGCCATTCGGAAGGGGCGGTTCTCGGCCTGCGGGGTTTTACTTGATAAAAATACTAGGCTAATGACCCGCTGATGAGTCGGGGCCATTCGGGTGATCCGGCTAAAGACCAATGGAGGCCGAAGGTGGCAGACGAACAGCAAGTGCAGGCGCCCGCGCCGATGACGGATGCCCCGCAGCTTCCCACGATGGACAGCCCCGCCACCGGCGAGCAAAGCCCGGTGATCGGCGGCCCGGCCGACAGCCCCGTCCCCGACGCCACACCGGCCACGGGCACCGATGCCCCCGCCGTCGCGCCCGGCGAAACGCCCCCCGCCGACACGACCGCCGACACCGCCCCCGACGCGCCAGCCGGCACCACGCCCACCGGCGATACCGCCCCCCTGCCCATCGACGGCACCGCGCCCGTCCCGGGCACCGACGTGGCCGCCGCCCCGGCCGATGCCCCCGCGCCGGACGCCCCCTTGCCCGACCTGCCCGACAGTTTCATCGACGCCGTGCAGAACCCCGATGCCGTGCTGGATTACACCATGGCCATGTCGGAACCGGCCATAGGCTTCATCCGCGACGGCGGGCCGATGATCTGGGCCATTGCCGCCCTGTCGGTCATCACCCTGGCCCTGATCCTGTGGAAGATCTGGCGCCTGTTCCTCATCGGTGCCTGGTCGCGGGGCAAGGCCCGCGACGCCGTTGCCGCCTTTGAGGCCGGGCGCATCGATGCCGCCAAGGACATCGTGCGGGGCCGCCGGTCGCTGCGCTCGAAATGCATCAACGCCGCGCTGATCGCCCGCGAGACCTATGACGAAGAGGCCGCCCGCGAGGATGCCGCCCGCGTGGCCAAGCGCGAGATCACCCGGGCCATGGCCGGCCTTCGCCCGCTGGAACTGATCGCCACCATCGCCCCGCTGCTGGGCCTGCTGGGCACCGTTCTGGGCATGATCACCGCCTTCCAGGCCCTGCAGGAAGCCGGCTCGCGCGCCGATCCGGCGATGCTGGCCGGGGGCATCTGGGAAGCCCTGCTGACCACCGCCGCCGGCATGGCCGTGGCGATCCCGGCCTCGGCCGCGCTGGCCTGGTTCGAAGGCATCGTCGACAGCATGGCCGCCGATGTCGAGGACGGCGTGACCCGCATTTTCGTCGCGCCCCGTCACAGCCAGGCGGAGCCCGCGGCGCTGGCGGCCGAGTAAGCCGCCCATGGACAGCCTCCGCCCCGTCCGCAAACGCCGCAAGCCGTCGCTCACGCCGATGATCGACGTGGTGTTCCTGTTGCTGGTCTTCTTCATGCTGGCCTCGCGCTTCGGGCTCGACCAGGCCATTCCGCTGCCCCTGGCCGGGGCCGGCGAGGGCTATTCCGGCCCGCCCCGCCTGGTCGAGATCCTGCCCGCCGGCCTGCGCCTGAACGGCGTCGACACCGCGCCCGAAGAGCTGGGCGCCCGGCTGAGCGAGATGACCGAGGCACCGACCGACACGATCATCCTGCAGGGGCGCGACGGAGCCACCCTGCAAAGGGTGGTCGACGTGTCCCACCTGCTGGGCACCGCCGGTTTTGCCACGCTGGTGCTGGTCGAATGAACTTCCGCAACGCCCATCACCGCCGCCGCAGCGGCCGCACCGATCGCAGCGAGGCCGGGCTGACGCCCATGATCGACGTGGTCTTCATGCTGCTGATCTTCTTCATGATGATCTCGCAGGTCACCCCGCCCGAGCCCTTTGACGTCACCCTGCCGACGGTGCCAGAGGCCGGCGAACCCCAGGCCGACGGCCGGCTCTATGTCGACCGGGCCGGGCTGACCGGCTATGACGGGGTCACCGGCCAGGCCGCGCTGGACCGGCTGCAGGAGCTGCATTCCAGGGACGAACCACTGCAGATCCGGGCCGATGCCGGGGTCGAGGCCACCACCCTGGCCCGGCTGCTGGGCGAGATCTCGGCCCGGGGGGTCACCCGCGTCGAAGTGATGGTCGGCCAATGATCCTGCGCCGTCTCGAACCGCTGGTCTTCGTCGTGCTGGCCGTGGCGCTGCACCTGATCTTCTTCGTGCAGATGCCCGAGAAGGGCAGCCAGGCCTCGGGCGTGGGCGGCGACGAATTTGTCACCCTGATCGGGGCGACCGAACAGATCGAAACCATGGTCGCCGACTGGCAACGCCCGCCCGAAGTGGTGGCCGAGACCACGCAACAGACCCCGGCGCCGGTGGAATTCGAACCGCCCCCCGCGCCGGCCATCGACCTTGTCGCCCTGCCCGAGCTCACGCGCCCCGAGGACCTGACCCCGCCCGAGCCCTACACGGCCATGGTCGCGCCCGAGGCGCCGCCGCCCCCGCCGCCGCAACAGCCCGACCTGCCCGACACCCGGCCCGAACCGCGCCCCGCGCCGCAGAAACCGGCCCAGCCGGCCGAAACCGCCCAGCAATCCTCGCGCGGGCAGGTCGAACAGAAGGCCGCCGGCGCCGGTGGCGGCGCCCAGGCCGGGGCGGGCAGCAAATCGGTGTCGACCGGCGTGTCGAAACAGCAGGAAGCCTCGATGCTGCAGGTCTGGGGCGCCAAGATCCGCAGCCGCATCGAACGGGCCAAGCGCTATCCGGCGGGCCGGGCCCGGGGCGGCCAGGTCGGCGTGTCCCTGCGGGTCAGCCGCGACGGCCAGTTGATGGGCGTCTCGGTCTATCGCAGCTCGGGCAACCCCGCCTTCGACCAGGCCGCGATCCAGTCGGTGCAACGGGCCCGGCGCTTTCCCAAGGCCCCGCAGGGCCTGACCGATGCCTCCTACCAGTTCTCGGTGATGATAACCTTCCAGTGATGCCGCGCTTTTGCACCAACCGCCCGGGCAGGCCACCCTGCCCGGGCCATCCCACCGGCCGCGCGCTTGACGTGGCGGGGCCGTCTGGTAAGCCATTGGCGACCGGACGCCAGAGTTTCCGACGACCCGACGACAGCCCCGTGGCGGCCCGGCCCGCCGGCGCGGCACGGGCCGGATGGGCCAGCCTTCCCCGACCTGCGAGTTTAGACGGGAACTGCCCATGAGCTATGTCGTCTCGATGACCGCCTATACCCATGGCATCCGCCCCACCGCGCCCGCGCGCTGGCGGTCCTTCGATGGCATGTGCGGGGTCTATTGGCATGCCGAGGCCGGATCCGGGGCCAAGGGCTATTACAGCTCGCCCGACCCGCGCATCGTGCTGTTCTTCAACGATGTCTCGCGCCATGTGCGCATCTCGGACCGCTCCGAGGAAGGCTCGCTGCGCGGCCGGCCGATGCTGCGGGCGTCCTATGTGCCCAGCGGCCAGCCGCTCTGGACCCATTTCTCGCAGACCCATGCCTTTTCCCATCTCGACCTGCACCTGCAGCGCGACTGGCTGCTCGACCGGCTGGCCCCGTCGCTGGGCGCGTCGATGGCCCGGGCCGTCATCGCCCGGCCGGTCGAGCTGCAGGACCTCGGCGATCTGGCCAGCATCGCCCGGCTGCTGGTCCGCGAGATTTCCGACCCGTCGCGCAATCCGCTCTTTGCCGAGAGCCTGGCCATGAGCCTGGTGACCGGCCTGCTCGACCTGCCCCGCGACGAGCCCGACGACACGCCGCTGCAACTGGGCGGGCTGACCCCGGCCAACATGCGCCGGCTGCGCGAGCTGGTCGACACCAGCGCCGGCGCGCGGCTGAGCAACGCGGCGATGGCCGATGCGGTGGGCCTGTCGGAAAGCTGGTTCAGCCATGCCTTCAAGAAGACCACCGGCACCACGCCCCAGCAATGGCAGCAGGAACGGCGGGTGCGGCTGATCAAGTCGGAACTGGCCGGCCAGGACGACAGCATCGCCGAGATCGCCGCCCGGTTCGGCTTTTCCGACCAGGCCCACCTGACCCGCGTCTTCCGCCAATACGAAGGCACCACGCCCTCGGCCTGGCGCCGGGCCCAGCGGCTGGGCTGACCGTCCGACCGGTGTGGCGGGCGGCGTCGGGCCAACAGGCCGCCCGCATCCCCGCTTCCTCCTTTGACCAGCCATGAAAAAACCCGCCCGCCGAAACCGGCGGACGGGCGCGTTCATCCCTGAATGTGCTCCGCTCAGAAAGCGTGGCGCAGGGTCAGGCTGACATAGCGGCCGGCGTTGTAGTAATCCGTCGTGAACCCGCCCTGGGCCACGTGCTTTTCGTCCAGCAGGTTCTGCACGTTCAGCGCCAGCTGGGTCTGATCGGTCAGGTTGTAGCTGATCGCCGCATCAAAGATCACCGCCGCATCGGTCTTGGACGCATTGTCGTCGGCGCGGAAGTATTCGCCGGTGTAGCGCGCGCCCAGGCCCAGGTTCAGATCGCCGAATGCACCCTGCCCCGGCACCAGGTAATCGACCCAGACCGACCCGGAATTGCGCGGCACCGACCCCAGCTGGTTGCCGTCGTAGATGCCGTTGTCGGATTGCAGGATCTCGCTGTCGAGATAGGAATACCCCGCCGTGACCGACAGCCGGTCGGTCAGCTCGGCCTTGGCCTCCAGGTCGAAGCCCTTGACGTTGGCCTCGCCGATGGTCTCTTCCAGCAGCGTGTTGGGGTTGGTCACGGTCATGTTGAACTTGGTCAGGTCATAGACCGAAGCCGTGAACAGCGCGCGCATGCCCGCCGGGCGATACTTGACGCCGATCTCGTATTGCTTGCCCCGCTCCGGCTCGATCCCGACCGAGGCCGGCACCACGGATTCCGCGTAGGAGCCATAGACCGACAGCCCGTCGGTGATGCGGTAGGTCAGCCCGACCCGGCCCGTGGTTTCCGAGTAATCGCCCGAGGCCTGGGTGCCATAGAGGTAATCGGTCTGCTCGATCTGGATCCAGTCGTGGCGCAGGCCGAGATTGGCGATGAACCGGTCGTAGGTCAGCTCTTCCTGCAGATAGACCGACTGGGTCTGGGTGTCGGTCAGCGTGTGCTGGTAGGGCGTCGTGTTGTTCAGGTCGAGCCCGCCGGTATAGACCGGGTTGGTCCAGTCGATATCGGCCGCCGCCGTGTACCACAGCTTGCTCTCATCCGAGGTATCGCGGAACTCGATCCCGCCCAGGGTGCGGCTTTCGAAGGCGCCAAAGGCGGTTTCGTACATCAGGTGGGCATCGGCCACGAAATCGCGGGTCGAGCCTTCGTCCGCGAAATAGTAGCGGCTGACCGTGGTGTCGGCCAGCGAGGTGATCGAACCCAGGAAGACATAGCCAAAGCCGCTCTTGGTGTCCGAGTAGCGCGCCGTCGAACCGAAGGTCAGGCCGTTGCCGAAATCATGGTCGAACTTGGCGGTGACCGTCTTGCGGTCGGTGTCGAGATAGTTGAAATCCGGCTCGCCCAGGAAGAGGTCGCGCTCGAAATCCAGCCCGGCGGGATAGCCCGAGCTGTTGGGATAACCGTCGCGGTAGAGGTAATCGGCCACGATGGTCAGGCTGGTGGCCGCGCTCGGGCGCCAGGCCAGACCGCCCATGAAGAACGTCTCGTCGTCGTTGGAATAGTCGGTCTCGGCCTCGGCATCCTGCATCTTGCCGGTGAACCGCCACGACAGCGTGCCCGCCTCGTCGATGCGGTCGCCCATGTCGAAACCGATTTCCTTGTGGTTGAACGAGCCGTAGGTCAGGTAGCCGTTGCGCAGCCGCTCGCCGGTCGGGGTCTTGGTGACAAAGTTCACCGCGCCGCCCGGGTCGGACACGCCGAAGGCCGTGGAATTGGCACCCTTGAGCACTTCGACCCGTTCAAAGGCATAGGGCTCTTCGCGCACGCCGCCGAAATTCTCGCCGACCAGCAGGCCGTCGCGGTAGAGATAGGCGTCGAAGCCGCGGATCTTGAAATAGTCGAACCGGTCGTCGCGGCCGTAGTAATCGGTGGAGATGCCCGGGGTGTATTGCAGCACCTGTTCGACGGTCGTGGCGTCGCGGCGCTCGATTTCCTTCTCGGTGATGATCGAGACCGACGAGGCCGTGTTCAGGATGTCGGTCGGCATGCCCGAGCCGGCCGCCGTGGTCGTGGCCACGATGGTCGTGGCATCGCTGACCGCCTCGGCCTGTTCGACCGAGATCGGATCGAGCTCGACGACCTCATCGTACGCCTGCGCCAGGGCGGCGACGGGCGCCATCAGGCAGACCAGGGCGCAGCCGGATTTGAGATGCCCGATCCGGCGTTTGCGTCTGGCGGGGGAATGAGGTCGTGCTGTCACGTCTTTCGTGCTCCAAGGTCGGTGTCGTGTCTGTTATTGGCTGTCTGCCTGGCTCGGGCATCGGGCTGGAACCGGTGGCGACATCGGCCCCGGCGGGGCCTGCGTCATACTGCGCGAACGGGGTCTTGAACGGGGCGTCCGGCCGCGGGGCGCTGATGGCCTGGCCGCGGTCTTCGGCCCGCGGCTCTCTAGCAAGGCGGCGAAAGCGGCGTATTGGACGATCCTGTCGGATTTGTCACCGCCTGTCGCAAAGCGCGCCCGGCCCTTGATCCGGGCGCCTTGCATACGGGCTGATCGCTTGACCCCGCTTCGATCCTGCCGATACCCCTGCCCCACCCCGCCCGTCCAGCCCAAACGGAGACCTGACATGCCGGCTTTCCCGTTCCTCTCCCGCCGCGCCCTGCTGGCGCTTGGCCTGGCCTCGCTGGCCGCCGGCCCGGCCCTGGCCGACGATCCCGCGCCCGCCACGGCCGCCGCGCCCGCCCAGGTCTACCCGATCGAGATTTCCCATGCCTTCGGCACGACGGTGCTGACCGAAAAGCCGCAGCGGGTGGTGACGGTGAACTGGGCCAACCACGAGGTGCCGCTGGCGCTGGGGGTGGTGCCCGTGGGCTTTGCGGCGGCCAATTTCGGCGATGACGACGGCGACGGGCTGATGCCCTGGGTCAAGGCCCGGCTGGACGAGCTGGGCGCCGAGGTGCCGCCACTGTTCGACGAGGGCGACGGCATCGATTTCGAGGCTGTCGCCGCCACCCGGCCCGACGTGATCCTGGCCGCACATTCCGGGCTCAGCCAGTCGGATTACGACATCCTCAGCAAGATCGCCCCGGTCGTGGCCTATCCCGGCCAGCCCTGGACAACCGAATGGCGCGAGATGATCCGCATGAACAGCGCGGGCATGGGCATGGTGGCCGAAGGCGAGGCGCTGATCGCCGATCTGGACGCCCGGATTGCCGCGGCCGCCGCGGCCCATCCGGTGCTGCAGGGCAAGACGGCGCTGTTTGTTACCCATCTCGATCCGCGCGATCTCAGCCGGATCAGCTTTTACACCGACAATGACACCCGGGTGCGGTTCTTCCACGACCTGGGCCTCCAATCGCCCGGGGCGGTGATCGAGGCCTCGGCCACGGGGCGCTTTGCCGGCGAGATCAGTGCCGAGCGCATCGACGATCTCAACGATGTCGACATCGTGGTGACCTATGGCACCCAGACCCTGATCGACCGGCTGTCGACCCACCTGCTGACCCGGCGGATGGGCGCGATCTCGCGCCAGTCGATCGTGCTGTTGCAGAACGACCCGCAGGGCACGGCCGCCCATCCCACGCCGCTGGGCATACCCTGGGTGCTGGACGATTACGTCGCCGCCCTGGCCGCCGCGGCCGAGGCCGGCGCGGATTGAGCGGACCCGGCGGCCGGCCCCGGGCGATGACCGGCGGCCCCGGCGCCCGGCCCGGGCAGGACAGCGGACCAACCCGATGACAGGACATGCGACACAGGCCCCAAAGGGCCCTGCGGCGGCCCCCGCCGCGCTGCGCCGCCAGGGGCTGCGCCGCCGGCTGGGCTGGGCGCTGGCCCTGGTCGGGCTGATGGGGCTGGCCGTGCTGCTGTCGCTGACCTTCGGCGCCCGCGACGTGACCCGGAGCGACATCCTGGCCGCCCTGTCCGGGCAGGTCGACACCATGGCCCAGGCCGCCGTGGCCAGCCGCATCCCGCGCACGATCCTGGCCGCCCTGGCCGGGGGCGCCCTTGGCCTGGCCGGGGCGGTGATGCAGGGGCTGACACGCAATCCGCTGGCCGATCCGGGCATCCTGGGCGTCAATGCCGGGGCGGCGCTGGCCGTTGTCATCGGGCTGGCCTGGTTCGGCATCGACAGCGCCGGGCTGTATATCTGGACGGCCATCGCCGGGGCCGGGCTGACGGCCTGCGGGGTCTACCTGATCGCCTCGCTCGGCCCGGGCGGGGCGACGCCGCTCAAGCTGGCCTTGTCGGGCGCGGCCACCACCGCCGCGCTCAGTTCGCTGACCACGGCCGTCGTGCTGCCCCGGGGCGACATTGCCGGGCTGGTGCAATCCTGGCTGGTCGGCGGGGTCGGCGGTGCAACCACCGACCAGATCCTGCCGGTCCTGCCCTTCCTGGCCGCCGGGCTGGTCCTGTCGCTGGCCGCCGCGCGCCGGCTCAACCTGCTGGCCCTGGGCGAAGAGGCCGCCGCCGGGCTGGGCGAAAACGTCATGGCCGCCCGGCTGATGGCCGCCCTCGGCGCCGTGCTGCTGTGCGGAGCGGCCACCGCCGCCTGCGGGCCGATCGGCTTTGTCGGGCTGGTCGTGCCCCACCTGGCCCGGCTGGTCCTGGGCGTGGATTACCGCTGGATCCTGCCGGCCTCGGCGCTTGGCGGCGCCGTGCTGCTGACCCTGGCCGACGTGCTGGGCCGGCTGATCGCCCGCCCGGCCGAGCTGGACGTGGGCATCGTCACGGCCTTTGTCGGCGCGCCGGTCTTCATCTGGATCGTCCGCCGGAAGAAAGTGAGCGCCCTGTGATGCCCTCCGGCCCTGCCATGTCTCCCGCATCTGCCCAGCCTGCCCCCACCGCCCGCCGCGTGGCCGCCCTGCGCCGCGACCGGCGCGCCCGGCGGCTGCGCCTGCTGGCCATCCTGGCCGGGCTGATCGCCGCGGCCGTGGCCCTGGCGCTGATCCTTGGGCAAAGCCTGACCCCGCCGGGCACCGTGCTGCGCGTGCTGGCCGGCGAGGACGTGGCCGGAGCGGCCTTCACCGTGCGCGAGCTGCGCCTGCCCCGGGCCGTGCTGGCCCTGCTGGCCGGGCTGTGCTTCGGGCTGGGCGGGGTGTCGTTCCAGACCATGCTGGGCAATCCGCTGGCCAGCCCCGACATCATCGGCATCAGCTCGGGCGCCAGCGCGGCGGCGGTCTTTGCCATCGTCATCCTGGGCCAGGGCGGGCCGGCCGTCTCGGTCATTGCCGTGGCCGCCGGGCTGGGCGTGGCCCTGCTGATCTACCTGCTGTCCTGGAGCCAGGGCGTCGCCGGCGCCCGGCTGATCCTGGTGGGCATCGGCATTTCGGCCATGTTGCAAAGCCTGACGGCCTATATCCTGACCCAGGCGCCCAGCTGGTCGCTGCAAGAGGCGCTGCGCTGGATGACCGGCAGCGTCAATGGCGCGACGCTCGACCAGGCCCTGCCGCTGGCCCTGGCGCTGCTGGTCTGCGGCGGGCTGCTGCTGGCCCGGGCGCGCGACCTGGATGCGCTGCGGCTGGGCGATGATGCCGCCGCCGGGCTGGGCGTGGCCGTGGGCCGGACGCGCGTCGTGACGATCTGTGCGGCCGTCGGGCTGGTGGCCTTTGCCACCGCCGCGACCGGGCCGATCGCCTTCGTGGCCTTCCTGTCCGGACCCATCGCCGCCCGCCTGACCGGCGGCGGCCGGGCGCCGCTGATCCCCGCCGCGCTGATCGGCGCGCTGCTGGTCCTGCTGGCCGATTACGCCGGCCAGTTCCTCCTGCCCGCCCGCTATCCGGTGGGAGTTGTCACCGGCGTGCTGGGCGCGCCCTACCTTGTCTATCTCGTCATCCGCGACAGCCGGACCGGAGGCCATTGATGACCCAAGCCCACCCCTCTGCATCCGATGCCCGGACCGTGTCCCGGGACGCCGGTCAGACCACTGGCCAGGACGTTCCCGAAGCCACCGGCCAGACCCCGCCCCAAGCCGCGCCGCGCGACGCCGGCCAGGCCCACCTGGAGGCCCGCGACCTGGCCGCCGGCTACCGCGACAGCCGCATCCTCGACGGGCTGAGCCTGGACATTCCGCCGGGCCGGATCACGGCCATCGTCGGGGCCAATGCCTGTGGCAAGTCCACCCTGCTGCGCGCCCTGTCGCGCCTGCTGGTGCCGGCCTCGGGCACTGTGCTGCTGGACGGGCGGTCGGTCCATGCCATGCCCGCCCGCCAACTGGCCCGCCGGCTGGGCCTGCTGCCGCAATCGCCCACCGCACCCGAGGGCATCACCGTGCTCGACCTGGTCGGGCGCGGCCGCCATCCCCACCAGGGCCTGCTGGGTCGCTGGACGGCCGAGGACGATGCCGCCGTGGCCCAGGCCCTGGATGCCACCGGCACGGCCGACCTGGCCGAGCGGGCCGTCGACGAGCTGTCGGGCGGCCAGCGCCAGAGGGTCTGGATCGCCATGGCCCTGGCCCAGAAGACCGGCGTGCTGCTGCTGGACGAACCGACGACCTACCTGGACATCAACCACCAGGTCGAGGTGCTGGACCTGCTGGTCGATCTCAACCTCGACCGGGGCACGACGATTGTCATGGTCCTGCACGACCTGAACCTGGCCGCGCGCTATGCCGATCACCTGGTGGCCATGGCGGGCGGGCGCATCCACGGCGCCGGCACGCCCGGCGAGATCCTCACCGCCGACATGGTGCAGGAGGTCTTTGGCCTGCAGGCCCGCATGATGCCCGACCCGGTGTCGGGCCGGCCGATGATGATCCCCGTCGGCCGCCACCGCCGCGCCGAGGGCTGACGGCCGCCCAACCGGGGATCGGGAACAGCCCTTCGGGTGCAATCCCAACGTGCGGTTCGGTTGCTCCGGCTCGCACGGCCCGTACGCCCCGCCTCGCCCAGCTCATGCGATCCGCCGGGATCGGCCCTTCGGCGCCCGGTCGACCGCGTTCGGTCCGGCTCCCATGGCCCCCCGATCCCTCATGGCGGGTCCAGCCCATCCGGCCGGCTCTGCAGGACCCATCGGCGACTGGTCCATCCCGTCCCCCGCATCGGCACCCGGCCTGCCAAGGCCCGCCCCCAAAACCCCCGGCCGACTCGGCCCCGGCGCATCATGGGACCGCCCGCACCGGCCCCCATCCCCGCAATCGGCACCCTCACACCCCGAAACCGCGTTTCCACAGCGCCCAATCCATAGGCGCCCGCGCAGCCGCGCGCCCATGCTTTACCCAGCCCTCTGCCCCGGCCCGCCCTGCCCGTCACTTCCCTTTTCGCGCCCGGCAAAAATTTGACTAACTGGTCAAAACCCCAGCAAGGAAAGTCAGACACATGGAAATCGGAGTATTCATCCCCATCGGCAACAACGGCTGGCTGATCTCGGAGACCTCGCCCCAGTACATGCCCACGTTCGAGCTGAACAAGACCGTGGCCCAGACGGCCGAGAAATACGGGCTCGACTTCGTGCTTTCGATGATCAAGCTGCGGGGCTTCGGCGGCAAGACCGAGTTCTGGGATCACAACCTGGAAAGCTTTACCCTGATGGCCGGGCTGGCCGCGGCCACGACCAAGATCAAGCTCTATGCCACCGCCGCCTCGCTGGTCATGCCCCCGGCGATCGTGGCGCGGATGGCCTCGACCATCGACAGCATTTCCGGCGGCCGGTTCGGCGTCAACCTGGTGACCGGCTGGCAGAAACCCGAATACGAACAGATGGGCATGTGGCCGGGCGACGAGTTCTTCGGCACGCGCTACCAGTACCTGTCGGAATACGCCACCGTGCTGCGCGAGCTCTGGGAGACCGGCCAGAGCGATTTCAAGGGTGAGCATTTCACCATGAACGATTGCCGGCTCAGCCCGCGCCCGCAGGCCGACATGAAGGTCATCTGCGCCGGGTCGTCGGATGCCGGCATGGCATTCTCGGCCGAGTTCGCCGATTACAATTTCTGCTTCGGCATGGGGGTCAACACGCCCACGGCCTTCCGCGGCAACACCGAGCGGCTGATGAAGGCCACCGAGAAGACCGGGCGCGAGGTGTCGTCCTTCGTGCTGTTCATGGTCATCGCCGACGAGACCGACGAGGCGGCCTTTGCCAAGTGGGAAAAATACAAGGCCGGGGCCGACCAGGAGGCGCTGGACTGGATGGGCCTGCAGGGTGCGGCCGACAAGACCTCGGGCGACGACACCAACGTGCGGCACATGACCAACCCGGTCTCGGCGGTCAATTTCAACATGGGCACGCTGGTCGGTTCCTATGCAAATGTCGCGCGGATGCTGGACGAGGTGGCAGAGGTGCCCGGAACCGGTGGCGTGCTGCTGACCTTCGACGAATTCATTGAAGGCACCGAGACCTTCGGGGCCAAGGTGCAGCCGTTGATGAAGACGCGCCAGCACATCCCCATGGAGGTTTCCGCATGACGACGGCCATCGCCGCGCCCGAGAATTTCGATTTCGACCCCAGCGACACCGCCCTGATCGTGGTGGACATGCAGAATGCCTATGCCACCCCGGGCGGCTATCTCGACCTGGCCGGGTTCGACCTGACCGGGGCCGAGGGCTGCATCGGCAACATCTCGACGGCCATCGCCGCCTGCCGCGAGGCCGGTGTGCTGGTGACCTTCCTGCAAAACGGCTGGGACGCGGGCTATGTCGAGGCCGGCGGGCCGCTGTCGCCCAACCTGGCAAAGTCCAACGCCATGAAGACCATGCGCCGCAAGCCCGAGCTGATGGGCACGCTGCTGGCAAAGGGCGGCTGGGATTACGACATCGTCGATGCGCTGACCCCGCAGGACGGCGACCTGGTCATCCCCAAGCCGCGCTATTCGGGCTTTTTCAACTCGATGCTCGACAGCGCCCTGCGTTCGCGCGGGATCCGCCGGCTGGTCTTTACCGGGATCGCCACCAATGTCTGTGTCGAAAGCACCCTGCGCGATGCCTTCCACCTGGAATACCATTGCCTGATGCTCGACGACGCCACCCACCATGCCGGGCCGCAATTCGTCCGCGACGCCGCCGTCTACAACGTGGCCACCTTCTTCGGATGGGTCGGCAGCACGGCGGATTTCTGCACTGCTCTCACCACCACCCAGAAGGACAGCATCGATGCCTAAGACCCCCGTCATCCCCGAAGGATCGGGCAAACCCCTGGCCCCCTACCTGCCCGGCGTGCTGGCCGACGGCGTGGTCTATGTCTCGGGCACCCTGCCTTTCGACAAGGAAAACAACGTTGTCCACGTGGGCGATGCCAGCGCCCAGACCCGCCACGTACTGGAAACCATCAAGTCGGTCGTCGAGACCGCCGGGGGCACGATGGACGACGTGGTGATGAACCACATCTTCGTCACCGACTGGGCCAATTACGGCGCGGTCAACGAGGTCTATGCCGAGTATTTCCCGGGCGACAAGCCGGCGCGCTACTGCATCCAATGCGGGCTGGTCAAGCCCGATGCCCTGGTCGAAATCGCCACGGTTGCGGTCATCAAGTGATGAAATACGACCTTCTCAGGTGCGGGCGCCCGGGCGCCCGCACCGTCGTTCTGGTCTCCGGCCTGGGCGGGGCGGCGGGCTATTGGGCCCCCCATGTCGCAAGCCTGTCCGCCGAGGTCGACCTTGTGCTCTATGACCAGGCCGGCACCGGGGCCAATGCCCGCGACCTGGGCGGGACGACCAGCATCGCGGCCATGGCCGATGACGTGCTGGCCATCTGCGATGACGCCGGGATCGACCGGTTCGACCTGGTGGGCCATGCCCTGGGCGGGCTGGTGGGCCTTGACCTGGCCTGCCGGCCGGACAACCGCCTTGACCGGCTGGTGGCCATCAATGCCTGGCCCGAGATCGACGCCCACACCGCGCGCTGTTTCGACATCAGGCTGAACACCCTGGCCGGCCAGGGGCTGGAGGCCTTTGTCGCGCTGCAGCAGAATTTCCTCTACCCGCCGTTCTGGATCGCCGCCCATCCCGAGAAGATCGCCGCCGAAGAAGCCCATGCCGCGGCCCATTTCCAGGGCGCGGCCAACCTGGCCGCCCGGATCGGCGCGTTGCGCGATTTCCGGCTGGGCGACTGGCCGTCCGGTGACGGCGACGGGGCCACGCAGGTGCTGCTGCTCTGCTCGACCGACGATGCCCTTGTCGACGTGGCCCAGTCGCACCGGCTGAAGGCCTCCATCCACGGCGCCCGGCTGATCGAATATCCCCAGGGCGGCCATGCGCTGAACCTGACCTGCCAGGCCCGGTTCGACGCCGATCTGCGCGATTTCCTCATCGCGTCCTGATCCCCGCCCGTTCAGCGCGTGATCGCCGCGCCGGCCGGTCCCGCAGGGCCGACCGGCAAGGGCGCGCCCGCCGGGTGCGGCGCCTTGTCCGGGCCTCTTGAAATTTCCGACAGAAAGAGTCAGATACAGGTCACCCAGTGGCCCCGACCGGTCAGCCAGGTCTTCACCCATTCCCGCGCGGGCCCGCCCGCGTTGCCAACAAGGGGACGAGATGACCGAACCGGACCACAGGATCACCCGCGATCCCTACCGCCACATGCTGCGCGCCCCGGCCGACCGCCGCGCCGGCAGCTCCGACCAACCGCGCCGCGCCCTGCCCCGCCCGGCCGGCCCGCTGGATTGCGGGCGCCGGCCCTCGGGCCGCGATCGGGCGCTGGCCGGGCTGGATTTCGACGCGGCCGAAGTCACCCTCCTGACCGCCGCCCGCCACCTGTTCCAGAGCTTCGCCGAACCGCAGGACGTCCCCCTGAGCGCCGCCATGGACCGGGCCACCGCGCTCTACGGCCCGGCCGGCCACCGCTGCGACGCGGCCTGCGATGGCCCGCTGATCGTCGGCCGCCTGCTCGGCGCGCTGGACACGATCCGCTCGGCCCGGCAATCGGTCTTTGCCTTCAGCACCGCCGATTGCGCCAGCTGCGCGGCCATTGTCACCGAAGAGGAATGCCGGCTGGTCCGCGCCGTGGCCGCTCTGCGCCGGGGCGATACCGGCCGGGCGCTGGTCGATGTGCTGATCCTGTGCGAAGGCCACAAGACCGAGGCCGTGCTCTCGGCGCTGGACCTGCTGGCCATTGCCCTGCCCGCCCGTCCGGCGGCCTCCGCCGGTGACGGGGCCGTGACATGAGCCGCCTGCTGGCCGATCTGCTGGCCGCCGACAGTCGCGCCCGGGGCCTGGGCTGCGGCGGGCTGCATCCCCGCCTGCGCGCGGCGATCACCGACGAGCTGCGCTTTCCCGCCCGCTCCTCCGGCCCCGATCCCCGCCTTGATCCAGATGCGCCCCGCCCCGAAGGGCTGGTCGATTTCCCCCGGACCGACGGCAAGGGCCCGGCAAGACGCTCAAGCGACGGCTAGCCCAGTTCCATCGTCCCGATGGCCTGCAGGTCCGGCCCGGTCTGCGGCACCCGCCCGCGAAACATGCGCGCGGTGGCAAAGGGCACCTGGAACCCGGCGCGTTCCAGTTCGCCGCGCAGGGCGGTGTTGGCCTCGGGCAGGTCGATGATCAGCGGGCCGTCGGGCCGCTGCGCCGCGATCTCGCCGATCAGCGCCAGCGCCGCGCCGGTGTCGGGCGCGATGACCGGCCCGATCTTGGTGCCCGCCCGGCAGGCCCGCCAGGTGGCAAAGCCGGCAATCTCTCCGTCACGCTCCATCACGATCGTCTCGCGCAGGCCCTCGCGCGGGGCCACCCATTCGCCCAGGAAGGCCGGCCGGGCATAGCCGTTGGCCGCACCATCCAGCGCCACCAGCGCGGCGACATCCGCCGCCCCGGCCCGGCGCAGCCCGGCGGTCTGGCGGCCTTCGACCCGGCCTTCGTGGCGCAGGCTGGCGCCCACGCGGACAAAGCCCGACCGTTCGTAATTGGCTTCCTGCGCCGGCACCCCGTCCAGCCCGACCGACCGGTCGCCGGCATGCTGCAGCGCCTCGCGCCACAGCCGCAGGCCGATGCCCTGGCCGCGCAGGTCGGGATGGCAGATGTAGAGCCCCAGGAAGGCATCGCCCGGCCCGTGGTTCACCACCGAGATCGCCGCCACCGGCCGGCCTCCGACCCGGGCCGTGAAGAACCCGTGGGGATCGGCCGCCAGAAAGGCCCGCCCGTCGTCCAGCCCCGGGTTCCAGCCCTCGGCCGCCGCCCAGTCCAGCGCCAGGGCCAGATCCTCCGGCCCCATCCGCGCAATCGTCACCGCTTCGCCCACGTCCGGCCTTCCCCTGCTGATCCATCGTGCTCCTGTGTCGCCCGCCCGGCCGCCGCGATCAAGCCCGGCCGGGCCGACCCGTCACGACAGCGTGCCGCAGGTGTCGGTCACCGGGTTGGCCTGCAGGTAATCGGCCAGCGACCCATGGCGGTTGCCGTCGATCACCCGGTAGCGCCGGCTGTCGCTGACCGCGGCGAAGCGGTCGGCGTAATAATAGCTCTCGGCATGGTTCACCACGTAGACGGTTACCGCGTTCAGCCCGTGCGGCCCGGTCAGGGCGGTGATGGCCTGGCGAAAGGCATGGGCATCGTCGGGATATTCGTCGGTGACGAAGACAACATGGGAACAGCGGTACCCCGCGTCGCGGATGCTGAGAAAGGCCGAGCCCAGGTAGGACCCGCTGTCGCCCTGCGGCGCGGCCATGACCTCGCCGGCCAGCTTGGCCCCGTCGCCGTAATCCTCGCGCTGCTTGCCGGTGTTCCACATGATCAGTTCAGCCCCCGGATAGCGCCCGGTGGCCAGGGTGCCCAGCAGGGCCGATTTCGCCAGGTCGATGCGCTTGGCCCCGGCCACGGGGAATTCCATGCTGCCCGAGACATCCATCAGGAAGATCGTGTGAGGCTCGGCCAAGGCCGGCCGGGCCGAAAGGACAAGACCCGACACAAGGCCCGTGACGAGGGCCAGCAGAAGTTGTTTCACCGGAACGTTCCTTGCACCAAGGTTGGTTCCTCCCTTGGCCTCCTGTGTCGACCGCATGGCTCGCCCGCGAAAGCCCGCCCGCCGCGTTGGGCCGCCCCCATACGGGATACCGCCCACAAATTAGGCATATTTGCGCCAGTGTGACGCCCAACAAGGCGGCTATTGATCATCTGCCGGGCATCTGCCCGCAAAGCGGGCCATGGACCTCAGGCCCCGCTGTCGGGCACTTCGAAGGCGATCAGGTCGGCCCGGGCCACCGCCTGGGACAATTCCAGCTTGCGATCCTGGCCGGCGGCAACGTTCAGGGCCGTGGTCACCAGGACAGGCTGCGACGGTGGCACGTCCAGGGTCAGCGCCTCGTGGCGGGTCGGCAGGCGGGCTTCGATCAGGGTGGTCGTGCGGCGGAACTCGGCATGGCCCACATCCGCCAGCGCCCGGCCGATGCTGCCCTGGCAATGGTCCAGCACGGCCAGGATGTCGCCGCCCAGGTCGGGGGCGAAACTGTGCCGGGCCAGCACCGCCGGCCGGTCGTCGAGATAGCCCAGAAGCACCGCGTAAGGCAGCCGGGTGCCCGGCGCCACGCCCAGCATGCGGGCCACCCGGCCCTGGGCCTTGCGCTCGCCCCGGTCCAGCAGGTCGGCCCGGCTGGTCCGCCCCTCGCGGCTGGCATTGGCGCTGAACCGGGTCAGCGGCGAGATGCGGTAATGGATCGGGCGCTCGGCCACATAGCTGCCCCGGCCGTGCCAGCTCTGGGCCAGCCCTTCCTCGCGCATGGTGTCGATCAGCTTGCGGGCACCGAACCGGGTCAGCCCGTAATCCGCCTGCAACTCGGCCAGCGAGGGCAGACGGCTGCCCGGCAGGATGCGGCCTTCGCGAATCTCGTGGCGGAAATGGCCAAGCCAGTCGCGCCAGCCGGCGCGGCCTTCGTCTGATCGCTTGCCCCCATCGCTTTGCACGTCGCACCCCGGCCCCGTCACAGCGCCGCACTCTTACCGGCTGTGCGTAAAGGTTTCATAAAACCCGGCCCTTCCTCCGCGGCCCGTCACCGAAATGTCATGGCCCGGGGTGCTTGTCGGCGCCATGCCCGGGCCACCCGGCCACGCCCGCCGCCCATCCGGCCCGCCCCTGTTGCCACAACGGAGACCCCGATGACCCGCCTTCTGCTTCCCAACCGCCGTGCCGTGCTGGCCGGCGGTGGCGCCCTTGCCGCCGGCGCCGCCCTTGGCCTGCCCGCCCTGGCCCAGTCCGACCGCCCCGACGTGACCATCGCCGTGCAGGCGCTGGTCGACAATTTCGAGCCGATCCAGGCGATTTCGAATGTCGGCATGCGCGTGGTCAACGCCATGTTCGACACGCTGTTCTACCGCGACTACCTCGGCAATCCCGAGGGCAGCGGCAACCGCATCCAGCCGGCCATCGCCACCGGCATCGAACGGCTGGACCCGCAGCGTGTGCGCGTGACGATCCGCGACGACGTGCTGTTCCACAACGGCGAACGGGTCACCGCGCAGGACGTGGCGTTTTCCTTCGGCGAGGACCGCATGTTCGGGGCCGAGCCGATGACCCCGCGCGCTGCCTATTTCCGGCCCGACCTCGTCGAGGTCACGGCGCTGGATGACCGGACCGTCGAATTTGTCACCGCCGGGCCCGATTACGCCATGGAAAAGCGGCTGGCATCCTGGATCGGCTGGGTCGTGCCCGAGGGGCCGTTCCGCGACATGGGGCTGGACGGGTTCGGCCAGGCGCCCATCGGCACCGGGCCCTACAAGATGCGCGAGTTCATCCGGGGCGACCGGATCGTGCTGGAAGCCAACGACGATTACTATCGCGGCCGCCCGACGGCGCGCACCATCACCTTTGTCGTCGTGCCCGAAACCGCCACCCGCGTGGCTGGCCTGATCTCGGGCGAATACGATTTCGCCTGTGCGCTGTCGCCGGACGACCTGGACCTGCTGGCCCGCTACGACGATGTCGATGCCCGGGGCGCGACGATCGAGAACACCCACCTGATCGTGCACAACCAGGTCGACAACATCCTGTCGGACAAGCGCATCCGCAAGGCCATGTCGCTCTGCGTCGACCGCGACACGCTGAACACGGCGCTGTGGAAGGGCAAGGCCGGCGTGACCAACGGTTTCCAGATGCCCTCGCAGGGTGCGGCCTATGATGCCGCCCGCCCGGCCTATGCCCAGCAGATCGACACGGCGAAACAGCTGCTGTCCGAAGCGGGATACAGCGGCGAGACGATCACCTTCCGCACGCTCAACGACTATTACGTCAATTCGGTCGCCGCGGCCCAGGTCATGCAGCAATGGTGGCAGGAGGCCGGGCTGAACGTCGAGCTGGTGATCATGGAGAACTGGGGCCAGGTTACCGGCGAAGGCCTGATGACGCGCAACTGGTCCAACGGATTTCCCCTGCCCGATCCGGTCGCACCGCTGACCACCGACTGGGGGCCGACCTCGAACGTGCAGGCCAATTACGGCTGGAAGGCGCCCGACGAGTTCAACAGCCTGCTGGACACGATCAAGACCTCGCCCGACAGCCCCGAGCGCACGGCGGCCTTCCAGCGCGCGCTGGACATCTTCGACGACGAGGCGCCGGGCTTTCCGCTCTACCGGCCCTACGAGCTGTACGGCGTGAGGGCGAACATCAACTGGCGCCCGGTGACGTTCGAATGGATGGAACTGCGGCCCAACAACCTGACCTTCGGATGAATGTGGCGATGACACCGGAAGAGGCGGCCACCGCCTCTTCCCTGCTCGATGTCTCGGGTCTTTGCATCGCGCCGAAGGCCGGGCCGCAGGCGGGGTCACCGCTGGTGGCCGACGTGTCGCTGCGGCTGGACGCCGGCCAGACGCTGGGCATCGTCGGCGAAAGCGGATCGGGCAAGAGCCTGACCTGCCTGGCCATCCTCGACCTGCTGCCGCCGGGCCTGGCGCAGACCGCCGGCACGGTGCGGCTGGGCGGGCGCACCGGGACCATGGCCGGGGCGCGGGGGCGCCGGGTGGCCATGGTGTTCCAGGATCCCTTTGCCGCGCTCAACCCGATGCGCCGGATCGGGCGGTTCCTGACCGGGCTCTTGCGCCTGCACCGGGGCCTGACCGGCACGACGGCCGAGACCGAGGCGATCCGCCTGCTGGACGCCGTGGGCATCCCCGGCGCGGCCCGGCGGATGCGCAGCTATCCCCACGAGCTGTCGGGTGGGCAGAACCAGCGCGTGCTGATCGCCGGCGCGCTGGCCGGACAGCCCGACCTGCTGATCGCCGACGAGCCGACCACGGCGCTGGACGTGACGACCCAGCTGGAAATCCTCGACCTGCTGCAGGATCTCTGCCGGGACCAGGGCATGGCCCTGCTGATCGTCAGCCATGATTTCGGGGTCATTGCCCGGATGGCCGAACAGGTTGCCGTGATGTACGCCGGGCAGATCGTCGAACGCGCGCCGGTGGGCCGGCTTTTTGCCGCCCCGGCCCATCCCTATACCCGCGCGCTGCTGGGCTCGATCCCGCCCGAACACGGCCGCGCGCCGCTGACGCCGCTGCCCGGCCAGCCTCCGGCCGGCGGCGCCGGCGGGCAGACCGGCTGTGCCCTGGCCCCGCGCTGCGGGCTGGCGGCCCCGGCCTGTCGCACCACCCGGCCCTTCATGCATCAGCAGGGGCCGCACGAGACGCTGTGCCACCTGGGGTTCGGGGCGGGATCAACGGCGGCCGGCACCCTGGCGGGCCCGGCATGAGCATCGCCCTGCCCCCGCCTCCGCCACTGGTCGATGTCACGGCGCTGCGCTTTGCCGCGCCGGGCACGGGGCGGCTGATCCGCCGGCCGGGGCCGCAGATCCTGAACGGCATGTCCTTCCGCGTGGCCCGGGGCGAAATGCTGGGCGTGGTCGGGGAATCGGGATGCGGCAAGTCCACCCTCGGCCGGTTGCTGGCCGGGCTCGACCGGCCCACGGCCGGGCATGTCACCGTGGGGGGCGACGATCCCGCGCCCCGGGGCCGCCGGGCCTATCGCCAGTCGCGGGCGCGGCTGCAATATGTCTTTCAGGACCCGATGTCGGCGCTGAACCCGCGGCTGACGATCGGCTACCAGATCGCCGAGGGCCTGCGCGCCCATGGCCTGGCCGCCGATCCCGGGCGCGCGGCGCTCCACTGGCTGGAACGGGTCGGCCTGTCAGCCGCCCATGCCGCGCGCTATCCCCACCAGCTGTCCGGCGGCCAGCGCCAGCGCGTTGTCATCGCCCGGGCGCTGTCGGTCGATCCGCTCTTCACCGTGTTCGACGAGCCGGTTTCGGCGCTGGATGTCTCGGTCCAGGCCCAGGTGCTGAACCTGCTGGCCGAGCTGCGCCGGGAGCTGGGGCTGACCGGGGTGTTCATCTCGCATGACCTGCGCGTGGTGCGGTATGTCAGTGATCGGATCGCGGTGATCTACCTGGGCGAGATCGTCGAGATCGGCCCGGCCGACGCGGTCTTTCACCACCCGCTGCATCCCTATTCCCGGGCCCTGATCGGCGCGCTGTTGAGCCCGGCGCCGGGCACGGCCCGCCGCAGCCGGCTGACCGGCACTCCGCCCGACATCTCGGCCCCGCCGCCGGGCTGCCGGTTTCATCCGCGCTGCCCGTGGGCCATGGACCGGTGCCGGGTTGAAGCGCCGGCACCGCGCCCGGCGGGAGACGGGCGGCAGGTGTCGTGCCACCTGGACCGGCCGCCGGCAACCGACGCGGCGCGCGATCGGGCGCCGCAGCACCGCGAGGTGACGGCCTGATGGGCGAGATCCTGATGACCCGCCTGCTGCGCACCGTGATCACGGCCTGGATCGTGGTGACGGTGACCTTCTTCGTGCTGCGCGTGACCGGCGACCCGGTGCTGTCGCAATTCTCGCCCGAGACCACGCCGCCCGAGATCATCGCCTATTACCGGCGCCTGTGGGGGCTGGACCAGCCGTTGCTGTCGCAATACGCCAGCTACCTCTCCGGCCTCTTTCAAGGCCGTCTCGGCACGTCCTTCTCGGATGGCCGGCCGGTCGCGGGCATCATTGCCGAGCGGTTGCCCAACACGCTGCTGCTGATGGGCCTGTCCTTTGCCGTGATGCTGGTCATCGGCCTGCCCGCCGGCATCCTGGCCGCCTTCCGCCAGGGGCGCTGGCCCGACCGGCTGGTGATGTCGCTGGCCGTGGCCAGCTATGCCATGCCGTCCTACGTGCTGGGCGTGGCGCTGATCTGGCTTCTTGCCGTCGAGTTCCGCCTGCTGCCCTCGTCGGGTCATGGCACGGCCGGCCATCTTGTCCTGCCCCTGCTGACGCTGGCCACGGCCAATGCGGCGATCATCGCGCGTTATGCCCGGGCCGCGACGCTGGAGGTCATCACCCTGCCGCATGTGCTGGCCGCCCGGGCCCAGGGCTGGCCGATGGGCGCCGTCATCCGGCGCGACATCCTGCCCAACGCGGCGATCCCGCTGGTCACCGTCATGGGATTCATCGCCGGCGGGCTGGTCGGCGGGTCGATCATCGTCGAGTGGATCTTTGCCTGGCCGGGCATCGGCCGGTTGCTGATCGATGCCATCACCGCCCGCGACCTGGCCGTCGTCCAGGCGCTGGTCCTGCTGTTTTCCGGCGCGATGATCATCGCGAATTTCCTCGTGGATATGGCCTATGTCCTTCTCAATCCCCAGCTCCGCCTCTCGCGCCGCTAGGCGCCCCCTGGCCCTGACCCTGGCGGTCGGCTGGCTGGTGGCCATGGGGGCTCTTGCCCTGCTGGCCCCGCTGGTCGCGCCCCATGGGTATGCCGAACAGGACCTGCTGGCCCGGCTGTCGCCCCCGGTCTTCCTGGGGGGCACGGCCGATCACCTGCTGGGCGCAGATCACCTTGGCCGGGACGTGCTGTCGCGGATGATCTACGCCATCCGCATCTCGGCCATCGTGGCCCTGGCCGGCACCGTCATCGGCGCCGTGCTGGGCACGGCCCTGGGCGTGCTGGCCGCGCAATGGCGGGGCTGGTTCGAAGAAACCGTCATGGCCCTGGTCGATGCCCAGTCGGCCCTGCCCTTCCTGATCTTTGCCCTGCTGATCATCGCGTTCTTCGGCAACAACCTGACGCTCTTTGTCCTGCTGCTGGGGTTCCAGGGCTGGGAGCGCTATGCCCGGCTGGCCCGGGGGCTGGTGCTGGATGCCAATACCCGCGGCTATGCCCGCGCCGCCCGGGCGATGGGCCTGCGCGACTGGCGGGTCAACCTCGTGCACCTGGCGCCCAACATCGCCGGGGCCATTGCCGTGCAATTCACCATCAACCTGCCCGAAACCATCCTGCTGGAAGCCGGGCTGAGCTTTGTCGGCCTGGGGATCCAGCCGCCGATGACCTCGCTGGGCCTGATGCTGAACGAAAGCCGCGGGCACATGGTGCTGCACTGGTGGCTGGCCGCGCTGCCGGCGACCGTCATCTTCCTGACCGCGCTGGCCATCAGCCTGCTGGGCGACCGCCTGCGCGACCGGCTCGATCATACTCTCTGACCCAAAGGACCAACGCAGATGCTTTGCGCCACCTACAACATCCAGTATTGCAAGGGAAAAGACGGGCGATACGACATCGACCGCATCGTCGCCGAACTGGGCGACGCCGACCTGATCGCCCTGCAAGAGGTCGAAACCCATGTTGCCCGCAGCGGTGACGTTAACCAGGCCACCGAGATCGCCGCCCGCCTGCCGCACTTGTTCTGGGCCTTTGGGCCGGGGATCGATGCCGATGCCTCCGAGATGGTCGACGGCCGGGTGATCAACAAGCGGCGCCAGTTCGGCAACATGATCCTGTCGCGCTGGCCGCTGCTGTCGGTGACGAACCACCCGCTGCCCAAGACCGCGCTGGCCGGCCTCGTGCATTCGCGCCGGGCGCTGATCGAGGCGGTGATCGACACGCCGCTGGGCCCGATCCGCTTTGCCTCGGTGCATTTCGACCATATCGGCCCGTCGACGCGCCTGCCGCAGGTGGCCTTTGCCCGAGAGCTGCTGCTGAACGGACCGCGCCACGGGGCCAGCTGGGGCGGGCCGTTCGACGACGGCTGGTTCGACCGGCCGGCGCCGCCGATGCCCGAACCGGTGATCCTGATGGGCGATTTCAACTTTACCCCCGACAGCGCCGAATACGACCTGATGCTGGGGGCCAAATCGCAGCACCACGGCCGGGTCCATGATGCCCACGGGCTGGCCGATGCCTGGGTTGCGGCCGGCCATGCCGAGGACGAGGGCGTGACCATCGTGCATGCGGGCGGTGCCGAACGGATCGATCATTGCTTTGCCAGCCATGAACTGGCCGCGCGGGTCGGCGAGGCCTGGGTCGACATGGTTGCCCAGGGGTCGGATCACCAGCCGGTGTTCTTCCGCTTCACCGCCTGACGCCCCCCTGTCGCCGCTGGCCTGGCGGCATCCCTGCCGCCGAGCCTTGGTCCGTCGCCCGGCAGCAACCTTGCCGTGGCGCTTGTACCCGTGGCCCGGCGGCACCGTCGCCGCGCCCCTTGCACCGCCGGCCCGATGGCACGCGCTTCGCCGTCCGCACTCCGGCCCCGGCGAGACCCTGCCCCCCCGGCCCGACAGCACGCTTGCCTCGGGCCAGGGGCCCCATGGCTCAGGCCTTGGAGAGCTCCAGCAGGGTCATCATGCCCATCGGCGGCAGGCGGCGGGTCTGTTCGACCGACAGCCGGTCTTCCTGCAGCACCCGGTCCATGGCAAAATCGGAATGCCAGCCCAGCAGGCTGGACAGCGGCGCGGCCAGCCGTTCGACGCGCGACAGGAAACCGGTGTCGCGCTGGAAATGGTTGGTGATGACCACCCGCCCGCCGGGTTTGCAGACCCGGGCGATCTCGGCCATGACGCGCTCGGGCTCGGGGGCCACCGACAGCACGTGCATCACCGCCACCGCATCGAAATGGTCATCGGGGAAATCGAGCACCCGCGCATCCATCTGGCGCAGTTCCTGCACGTGGTTCAGCCCCTTATCAGCCACCCGCGCGCGGGCCTTTTCCAGCATCTCCTCGCTGAAATCGATCCCCGTCACCCGCAGGTGCGGCGCATAGAAATCCAGCGCCAGCCCGGTGCCCACGCCGACTTCGAGCACATGGCCCGTGCCGCGGTTGATCTCGTTGATCAGCGACACCGCCGATCGCCGGCCGGTCTGGGTCACCGCGCCGAAGGTCTGATCGTAAAATAGCGCCCATCGGGCATAGGAATTGCCCACCGTTTCGATGTCCACGGGCTCAGGTCTCCTGTGTGGTGCCACGCCTGTTCTGTATCGCGACGATGATAACCACGGCCGCGTAGCCAAGGCAAAGCACCACCAGCGACACCCAGGTAAAGATGAGCAAGGCGGCGCCGAGAAGGGCGAAACCGACAAAGAAAAAGCGCACCCGCGCGCGCGGGATCTTCTGGGCCTTGAAGGACCAGGTGCGGAAATTCGAGATCATCAGCTTGCCGATCAGCACCATGTGCAGGCAGATCACCCAGCCCGGCAGGATGCGTTCGTCGGCCACGGCGAAGGACAGGTAGAGCGGCAGCATGACCAGCAGCGCGCCCGCCGGCGACGGCACGCCGGTGAAATAGCGGTTGTCGGCCGGGGCGGCGTCGCGGGTATTGGCCACGTTGAACCGGGCCAGGCGCACGACGCAGCAGATGGCATAGAACAGCACGGCCAGCCAGCCGATGTTCGGCATCGACTGGTGCAGGCCCCAGAAATACAGGACCAGCGGCGGGGCAACGCCGAAATTGACGAAATCAGCCAGCGAATCCAGCTCGGCCCCGACAAGGCTCTGGCTGTCGAGCGCCCGGGCCAGCCGCCCGTCCAGCCCGTCGAGCACGGCGGCAGCCAGGATCAGCTGGACGGCCAGGACGTAATTGCCCTGCACGCCGAAGCGGATGGCCGAGACCCCGGCGCAGATGGCCGAGATGGTCAGCATGTTGGGCAGAAGCTGGTTGATCGACAGTTCCGACGAGGGTGTTCCGGGCATGGTCAATCGGCCTTCAGGTCTGGGGTTGCGGGGCGGAGAGCTCGGCCAGCACGGTCTCGCCCGAGATCATGGTCTGGCCGACGGTGACCAGCGGCTCGGTGCCCTCGGGCAGGTAGACATCCAGCCGCGAGCCGAAGCGGATCAGGCCGAAGCGTTCGCCGGTCTCCAGCCGGGCGCCGGGCTCGATGAAACAGACGATGCGCCGGGCGACCAGGCCGGCGATCTGCACGACGGCCAGTTCGCGGCCGTCGGCGACGCGGATGCGCAGGCTGTTGCGTTCGTTCAGGTCGCTGGCCTTGTCGAGCGAGGCATTGAGGAACTGGCCGGGGTGATAGGCGATGCCGGTGACCTCGCCGGCGATGGGCAGGCGGTTCACGTGGCAGTCGAAGACACTCATGAAGACGCTGACGCGGGTCAGCGGCTCGGCGGGCATGCCCAGCTCGGCCGGGGGGATGGCCGGTTCGATGATCGAGACGATGCCGTCGGCCGGGCTGACGATGAGGTTGTCGCGCCGGGGGGTGACCCGCTCGGGGTCGCGGAAGAAGTAATAGCACCAGACGGTCAGGCCCAGGCCGACCAGGCCCAGGAATTCGGACAGCAGCCAGAGGCCCAGGGTGACCACCGCGAAGATGGCCACGAAGCGCCGGCCTTCGGGATGCATCGGCTTGATGAAGGTGGAGGTCATCCGAATGCTCATGGGGCGTTGTCCTGTCAGGTCTGTGGTGGTCATGCCCTGTAGCGTAAAGCGCGGGCCGGTCCTATGAAAATCGGCACCGGCCAACGGGCCGGTTTTCGCCGGCCTGGCAGGTGGATGGGCGCGGGTCGGGCCTCTCACAGGCGGCGGGCCGGCCTTGGCGAGGGGCGCGAAAGCGGGAGCGGGAGCGGGAGTGGGAGCGGCCTATTGGGGGCATCGGGCTGAACAGGGCAAGGGCATCGGGCCGACCACGGCGCGGGTGATGGACCAGCCGGGCGAGGATGCCCCCCTTTGGGACAATCACCGCCCCAAGCGGCGCCGCGGACCGGCCGCGGGCGGCCGGGCCTTGTCGCGGCTCACCGCCTCCGTGGCCGGGTCAGCCGCGCAGGGCCTCGGTATCGGGCGTGGCCAGCGCGGCGGCCAGTGCGGCGATGAACCGGTCGCAGAGGTCGAGCTGGTCGGCGGCGACATATTCGTCGGGCTTGTGACCCTGGGCCATGTGCCCCGGCCCGCAGACCAGGACCGGCACGTCCAGCGACTGGCGGAACAGCCCGCCCTCGGTGCCGAAGGCCACCTTGATCGGATCGTCGTCGCGGCCCAGCAGCCGTTGCAGCAGGCGCACCGCCGGGGCGTCGACCGGGGTGTCGAGCCCGGGATAGCCCGAGACCTGCTCGATCTCGATCCGCGCCTCGGGGAAGCGGTTGCGATGGGGGGCGGCCACGGCCTCGGCGTCGCGGGCGATGCCGTCCAGGATCAGCTGCGGATCGTCGGCCGCCACGTTGCGGATCTCGAAATCCAGGTCGCAGCGGTTGGGCACGATATTGAGCGCCGTGCCCCCCTGCATCATGCCCACGTGGACCGTGGAATAGGGAATGTCATAGGCCGCATCGCGGGCGCCGCCGGCCTCGAGGTCGGCCTGGCGCTGCTGCAGCCGGGCGACAAAGGCCGCGCCCAGGTGCAGGGCGTTCAGCGCGTCGGGGGCCAGGGCCGAATGGCCTTCCTGGCCGTGGCAACAGGCGCGCAGGGCGGTCTTGCCCTTGTGGCCGGTGGCAATCTGCATGCCCGTCGGCTCGCCGATGATGCACAGCGCCGGCCGGTCGGCCCGATCGGCCAGGATGTCGAGCATGCCGCGCACGCCCAGGCAGCCGATTTCCTCGTCGTAGGACACCGCCAGGTGCATCGGCAGGGCCAGCCCCGCGCCGCCATCATCGCCGGCGGCGCGCAGCATGGCGTGGATGGCCACGGCCAGGAAGCCCTTCATGTCGGCCGTGCCCCGGCCGTAATAGCGCCCGTCCTCGGCATGCAGGGTGAAGGGATCGCGCGACCAGGCCTGGCCTTCGACCGGCACGACATCGCAATGGCCCGACAGCAGCACCCCGCCCGAGCCCTCCGGGCCGATGCTGGCCAGCAGGTTGGCCCGGGTGCCGTCGTCGGACACGAACCGTTCCAGCCGGGCGCCGGCCGGGGCCAGCAGGCCCTCGACATAGTCGAGCAGGTCCAGGTTGGACTGGCGCGACAGGGTGGGAAAGCCGATCAGCCGGCCAAGGATGTCGGGGATGCCGGGAAGGTCACGGGTCATGGGCGGAGGGGGTCTTTCGTCAGGTGGTCACGCCGGGCAGCTTGTTGGCGTCGCCGGCTTCGTGGCAATGGTCGATGAAGGCCTGGATCGTGCGCGACACATGGGCCGCGCGCGACATGGCGATGCCCAGCTGCAGCGGCGGCACGGGCGTGTTGAGCGGGATGAATTTCAGCGGCTTGCCGTCCATCGAATATTCGGTGGCCGTGCGCATGTTGGAAATGCCGAAGCCAAAGCCGTTGGCCACCAGGCTGCGCTGGATGGCAATGTCGGCGGTGCGCTCGGCGATGCGCGGGCGGCGGCCCAGGGCGCGGAAGAGCGACAGGAAGTAATCCGAGCTGTGCGGCATGTCGAGCAGGACCATCTCGTGTTCGACCAGGTCCTCGGCCGTCAGTTCGCTGCGCGTGGCCAGGGGATGTTCGAGATCGACCATGACATAGGGCGGCAGGGTGCGCAGGGGCTGGAAGTCGATGTCGCTGGGCAGGGCCAGGTCATAGGTCAGGGCCACGTCGATCCGCGCCGCGCCCAGGGCATCGAAGATCTGGGCCTGGTCCAGCTCGACCTGGCTGAAATCGACGCTTTCGTACTTGTCCTCGAAGCTGCGGCGCAACTGGGGCACCATCAGCTGGACAAAGGTCTTGAGGCAGCCCACCCGCAGCGAGCCGCGCACGCTGCCGGTATAGATGTTGGCCATGTCGTTGAGCTTGCCCGCCGCTTCCAGCACCAGCCGGGCCTGCTGGAAGAAATGCTCGCCCGTGGGCGTCAGCACCGAGCCCTGGGCATGGCGGCGGGTGAACAGCTGGACACCGAAACCGGCCTCCAGCTGGGCAATGGCCGAGGACATCGACGGGGCCGTCACGTTCACCTTGTCGGCGGCCAGGGCAATGCTGCCCGCCTCGCCCACGGCGATGAAATACTCCAGTTGGCGCAGGGTGAACCTGAGTGGCATGGCGAGACCTCGGCTATCTTGGGGCCCGGGTCACATCCGGGCATGGGGCAAAATAGTCACTCGTCTCCGGGGACACCATAGGACGGCGCCTCGCGCGGATCGAGCGCCCGCGTGACGTAATCGTTCATCTGCGGCTCATAGACGGCCCAGGCCGCTTCCAGCGCGGCGATCGGGCAGTCTTCGGTCCAGTCGATGCGCAGCTCGGCCAGCGGCCAGCTCTGGGTGTCGACCAGCAGCAGCCCGGCCGAATGCACAGGCCCGGCCTCGCCCCCGGCATCCAGCCCGGCACGCAGGGCGCCGATCAGCCGGTCGCCCAGGTGGCCCGTCGAGGTGGCGAAATGCTGGACCATGACTTCGGGCACGCCGGCATCGGCCAGCAGGTTGCCCGCGGCGGCACAATCGCGGCCCTCGGCCTCGGACCACATGCCCAGGACCTGGGTGCCCGAATAGATCGCGCTGGCCCCGGTCCGGTCGACGGCCAGGACCTGGCGATAGGCCATGTGTGCCCCGGCCCGTTCGACGATGGCCAGCGCCTCGGACGGGCTGGCGCCGCGTTCCATCAGGTCCAGCGTATGGGGCCCGAGGCGCGGGTCGGTGACATTCTGGCTGGCCACGGCGCCGACCCCGGCCCGGGCATGGGCGCAGCGCGCGGCGACGGCCGGCGACGAGGACGAGATGGCCACGCCGAACATGCCGGTCTGCTGGCAATGGCCGATGATCGAAAACGTCATGAAGTCTCCCTGGGGGCACGAGCGCCCCGGATTGGTGCATGAAACGGATGATGCATGCTGGTTGGGCGCGGACAAGAGGCAGGCCACCGGAGAGGCCGTGGGGCGGACCACAGCGCGCCCCACCGGGCGCGCCATGAGACCATCCACGGGGGCAACCATGCCCCCCAGCCGCAGAACTGTGCCGGCCCCTGCCCCGCGCGCAGCGCGACGGCGACGGGCCGGCGGGCGATCAGTCGGGGATGACAGCCGTGGCGTCGATCTCGACCAGCCATTCCGGCCGGGCCAGGGCCACGACGACCAGCCCGGTGCAGACCGGGTGCACGCCCTTGATGTAATCGCCCATGGTCCGGTAGACCGCCTCGCGGTGGCGCACGTCGGTCAGGTAGACGACCAGCTTGGTCACGTGTTCCATCTTGCCGCCGCATTCCTCGACCAGCTGGCGGATGTTGCTCATGACCTTGTGGGTCTGTTCCACCGGGTCGTTGCTCTTGATGTTCTCGGCGGTGTCCAGGTCCTGCGGGCACTGGCCGCGCAGGAAGATCGTCTTGCCCGGCTCGGCAACGACGGCCTGGGCCAGGTCGTTGTCGAGGTTCTGCTCGGGATAGGTGTCCTTGGTGTTGAACTTGCGGTGACGGTAATGCGCCATGGCGGTGTGTCCTCGTCGGGCTTGTGCCCCTTGCGGGGGCGTTTGTCTGGCCGGGCGGCCGGGGATCGGACCGCCCGGTGATGTCGGTATGGCCGGTCAGGCCGTGGGTCGGGTGGCGATCATGGCCGGGCGGGTGTCGAACCCGGCCTGCCATTCGGCCAGCGCCGGGCGGCCCTGGCGCCAGTCGAGATCCCCAAAGCGGAAATCCAGCCAGCCGAGCGCGCAGCCATAGGCGATGGCCCCGATGTCGTGGCATTCCGGCCCGGGCAGGTCGGCGGCCATGGCATCGAGCGCATCGGCCACCTTGTCCAGCTGGCGTTCCGTCCAGAGCGGCCATTGGTAATCGCCCGGCCGGGCCAGCGCCTCGTAGCGCACCAGCAGCGCGGCATCGAGCAGCCCGTCGGCCAGGGCCTGGCGGCGCAGGGCCGTCCAGCGCGCCGGGCCGGCGGGCGGAAACACCCGGCCCTGCCCGTCGCCGGCCAGGTCATCGAGATATTCGCAGATCACCCGGCTGTCATAGAGCACGGTGCCATCCCCGGCTCGCGCCGCCGGCACCTTGGCCAGCGGGTTGAAGGCCTGGATGCGCTTGTCGCGCTCCACCGGATGGGCGGCGCTGTCGAGGATCTCGATCTGGTCGGCCAGGCCGCGTTCGTGGGCCACGGCCATGACCTTGCGCACGAAGGGCGAGGCAGAGCCCCAATACAGCTGGATCGTCATTGCGCCGCCTCCGTCGCACCGGCCGCGTCGGCATCATCTGCCGGCAGGCCGGGCGCCAGGGCGATCTTGCCGAAATTGGCCCCGCCTTCGAGCAGCGCATGGGCCCGGGCCGCCTCGGCCAGGGGCAGCACGGCCGACAGCACCGGGCGCACCTTGCCCGGGCCGACCAGCGGCAGCAGCGCCGCGCGCAACCCCGCGGCAATGGAGGCCTTTTCCGCATCGCTCTTGGGCCGCAGGGTGGACGAGCTGAGCCACAGGCCCTTGCGCATGACCAGGCCCAGGTCGACCGGCGCAACCATGCCCGTCATGAAGGACAGGCCGATGTGCCGCCCGCCTGGGGCCATGCAGGCCAGGTGGGCATTGACGGCATCGCCGCCCAGGATGTCGATCACCACGTCCACGCCCTGCCCGTCGGTCAGGCGCAGGACCTCGGCGGCCAGGTCGGCCAGGTCGGCGCTGCGGTAATCGATGGCACGGGCGCCCATCTCTTCGAGCCGGGCGCATTTCTCTGGGCCGCCGGCGGTCACGATGACCTCGGCGCCCCAGGCCAGGGCCAGTTGCAGGGCCAGCGTGCCGATGCCGCTGGCGCCGCCCTGGATCAGCACCCGTTCCCCGGGTTTCAGCGCGCCGCGTTCAAAGAGGTTGTGCCAGATCGTGAACAGCCCCTCGGGCAGCACGGCGGCTTCCTGCAGGCTCAGCCCCTCGGGCACCGGCAGGCATTGATCGGCCCGCGCCACGACCTGTTCGGCATAGCCCCCCGCCTTGACCAGCGCCATCACCCGGTCGCCGGGCTGCCAGCCGGTCACCTCCGCGCCGGTGGCCAGCACCTCGCCGGCCACTTCCAGGCCCAGGATGTCCGACACGTCGGGCGGGGCCGGCAGCGCGCCGGACCGTTGCATGACGTCGGGCCGGTTGACCCCGGCCGCGGCCACGGCGATCAGCACCTCGCCCGGGCCGGGCCGGGGCACGGGACGGGACACGGTGGTCAGAACCTCGGGGCCACCGGGTGTGCGGGCGATGACGGCCTGCATCTCGCTCACCCCGCTCATGCCCCGGCCTCGCGTGCATAGACCGCCGGGCCGCGATCGGGCAGCGCGATGCCCACGGGCGTGCCCGCGGCCAGCGCCTCGCCGGCGGGCACGCGCAGCATGACCCGGCCGCCTTCGGCCGAGGGGCAATCGAGATGCAGCTCGGCATGGCTGCCCTGGTAGACCGACAGCGCCACGCTGGCCGGGATCGCTCCCGGCGCGCCGGCCTCGGTCAGGCGGCATTGCTCGGGCCGCACGAACAGCGTGACCGGCCCGGCCTCGGGCAGCGCCTCCTGGAAGGTCGAGACATGCAGCCCGGTGCCTTCGATATCCAGCGTCACGCCATCGTCGCCGCTGTCGACCAGGCGGGCGGCAAAGAGGTTGGCATCGCCCACGAAGGTCGAGACGAACTGGTTCTGCGGCGTGTCATAGATCTCGGACGGCGAGCCGATCTGGCGGATGCGCCCGCGCGACATCACGGCGATGCGGTCGGACATCGACAGCGCCTCGCCCTGGTCATGGGTCACGAAGACCGTGGTCAGGCCCAGCCGCGACTGGATTTCCTTCAGCTCGACCTGCATGGCCGTGCGCAGGTTGCGGTCCAGCGCCGAGAACGGCTCGTCGAGCAGCAGCACGCGGGGCCGGATCACCAGCGCCCGGGCCAGGGCCACGCGCTGTTGCTGGCCGCCGGACAGCTGCTTGGGCTTGCGGTCGGCGAAATCCTCGAGCTTGACCAGCGCCAGCGCCTCGCGGACGCGCTCTTCGGTCTCGGCCTTGGACACCTTGCGGGTGCGCAGGCCATAGGCCACGTTCTGCGCCACGCTCATGTGCGGGAACAGCGCGTAGTTCTGGAACACGATGCCGATCTCGCGCTTGTGCGGGGGCACCTGGGTGACCAGGTCGCGGTTGATGAACAGCTCGCCCTCGTCGGCTTCGAGGAAGCCGGCGATCAGGTTCAGAAGCGTGGTCTTGCCGCAGCCCGACGGCCCCAGCAGGGTCAGGAACTCGCCCCGGCGGATCTTGAGCCAGACCGGTTCGAGGGCAACGGTGCCGGAGAAGGACTTGCTGACACCGTCGATCTGGACGGCAGGGTATTCCCTGCTCTCGGACGGCGTGTTGGAGAGGGGCTCACTCGACATTTAGGACCTTTTCGAGGCGGTAGAGTTTGTGGACGATCAGCAGCGCGATGGCCACGACCAGGACATAGAGGACGGACACGGCGGCCAGCGTCGGATCGGCATATTCGCGGACGTAATTGTACATCGCGACCGGCAGGGTCTGGGTGCTCTGGTTGACCACGAAGAGCGATGCGGTGAACTCGTTGAACGACAGGATCGCGGCAAAGAGCCCGCCCGAGACCAGCCCCGGCAGCAGCAGCGGCAGGGTGATGGTCAGCAGGACGTGCAGCGGCGAGGCGCCCAGGGATTCCGCGGCCTGTTCGTAGCGCCGTTCGAAATTCTTCAGCGAGACATAGACCGACCGGGCCACGAAGGGCAGCACGATGATGACATGGACCGCAACGACCAGCCAGATCGACCGGGGCAGCGCGGCGGCGGCCGACAGGATCAGCAGGCCGAGACCGATGGTGAAGTTGGGGATGATCAGCGGCGACATCAGCACGCCGTTCAGCAGCCCTTTCAGCCGGAAATCGTAACGGTCGAGCACATAGGCAAAGCCCGATCCGGCGACCAGGGCAATGGTTGCCCCGATGGCCGCGATCTTGAGCGAATTGACCAGGCCGGCGCCGAAATCACCGTATTCGAAGGCGTTGACATACCAGCGGAAGGACCAGGCCTTGGGCGGGAAGGACAGGAAAGCGCCATCGTTGAACGAGGCAATGGCCACGACGACGAAGGGCAGCAGGACAAAGCCCACGATCAGCACCAGCAGGATCCGGCCGGACCAGTCGAGCAGGTGGTCGAGAAGGGATTTCTTCATGGTCAATGCGCTCCGATCCGTTCCAGCCGGCGGATTCCGGTGTTGAAGATGGCCAGCACGGCAATGGTGAACAGCAGCCCGACCAGCGACAGCGACGCGGCCAGCGGGAAATTGAACGAGGCAAAGCCGACCTGGTAGACCAGCGTGGAAATGGTCTGGACCTGGCCGCCGCCGATCATCTGGGGCGTGGCAAAGGCCGAGAAGGTCCAGGCAAAGGCCGTCGAGGTCGCGGCAACGATGCCCGGGATCGACAGCGGCAGGGTGACCGTCAGGAACACCCGCACCCGCCCGGCGCCCAGCGACGTGGCGGCGCGTTCGAGGTTGCGGTCGATATGCGACAGCGCGGCGGCCAGCATGACCACGACGATCGGCAGGGTGAAATGCACCAGCGCGATGACCACGCCGGTCATGGTGAACATGAAGTCGATCGGCGTGTCGATCAGGCCCCAGTTCCGCAGCATCGAATTGACGAAGCCGCGATTGCCCAGGACGATCATCCAGGAATAGGTCCGCACGATCTCGCCCAGGAACATCGGGGTCAGCGAGGTCAGCAGCAGCGCGCTGCGCAGGGCGGAGGATTTCGCGCGCACCATGGCATAGGCCAGCGGATAGCCGACCAGCAGGGTGAACAGCGCGGTCCAGAAACACAGCAGGACGGTGTTCAGGAAGGCCTGGCCATAGACCGCCTTCCACAGGGTGGTGAAGTTATCGAGCGTAAAGCCGCCGGGATCGAGCGATCCGGGCACATGGGCGCGCAGGCTGTATTGCACGATGGCCAGGAACGAAGCCGCGATGCCGAAAGCGATCAGGATCGACGGCGAGGCAAACCAGCCAAGGAAAGGGCGCTTCGACATGGGAGAGAGATGCAGTCCTTATGGGGGTGTCCCGGCGGCGCGGCCGCCGGGACGTTCGGGGCTCAGTTGCCGGCGATCATGTTTTCCGAGAACCACTGACGCCATTCGGCGGTCTTCTCGGCACGCAGCTCGTGCGGGATGATCAGGGTCTGGGTTTCCCATTGCTCCGGCGTGGTGAAGATGCCCGGCAGCGAGGCCAGCTCTTCGGGCAGTTCGACATTCGACACCACCGGGCTGCCCTTCTTGATCTGGGCGATCTGGGCCTGGACCTCGGGGTCGAGCGCGGCGTTGATGAACTGGTAGGCCAGGTCGATCTTGTCGGTGCCCGCGGTGATGCCCATGGTATCGACACCCAGCACGCCGCCTTCGGCGGGGATGGCCAGCTGCACGTCCAGCCCTTCGGACTGCATGTGGTAGGCGTTCATCGACAGCATGACCTGCACGGCGGTTTCACCGGTGGCCAGCAGCTGCTGGGAATTGGCGTCGTTGGTGTAGAACGCCTTGAAGTTCGGCTTGAGCGCCAGCAGCTTGTCGGTCGCGTCCTGCCAGTTCTCGATGTCCACGCCTTCCAGCTTGGACGCCACGGCGATCGTGTGCGACGGGTCGAAATCGGGGGCGGCGATCATGCCTTCCAGTTCCGGCGACCACAGGTCTTCCCAGCTGTCGAAGGTGATGCCTTCGGGCAGCAGCTCGGGCATGTAGCCGATGGTGTAGACATAGGCCCAGGCACCGATGTGCGAGGGGCTGATCTTGGCCTGCTCGACCAGGTTCTCGGCATTGGGGATGCGGGACATGTCGAGTTCCTCGAACAGCCCGTCGTTGTTGTAGAGCCAGCCGATATGCGAGGTGGTGAAGGTCACGTCGCTTTCGGGGTTGTCCTTGCTCAGCTTGGCCTGGTTCAGCCGGTCGATCGTGCCGCCGGTGATGAATTCGACCTCGACACCGGTTTCCTCGGTGAATTTCTTGGCGATGGTGTCGGCGATCAGGTCGCGGAAGCTGCCACCCCAGCTGCTGACGACAAGGGTCTCGGCGAAGGCGGCCGGCGCAAGCAGGCCAAGCGCCGTGGCGGTCAGAAGCAGTTTTTTCATGCAGGTTGTCCTATTGGTTGCAAGTTTCTCTTGTCGGGTGAATCCGACATGACGCGACGGGCGGCCCGTCAGGCTCGGCCGGTGTCCTGGCCGCGGGGCATGGCCCCGCATCCCGACCCGGCTCAGGGTCCGCTGGGCGGTGATCGTCTGCCGCCTGGCCCGCATCGCATCACTGTCGTCTCCAATCCTTTGGCCCGTGCAGGGCGTGTCCGGAAGTTGCCCGTCCGGGACTTCGGGGAGTAATTGCAAAAATCAACTCGCTACTTAGGCATTTCCGTTCCAGATCATAACACACTGAAAACAAATGCCTTTTCACGGCACCCTGGAATCGCCTTCCGGGGCGCCGCGAAAGCTGCGGTGCAAGTGCCTAATAACCGCGCACCCGCGACACCTGGTTGACCACGTCACCCCCCGTCTGCACGGCCCGGATGTTGGCCGCAATCTGCGGCGCGGCGCTCTTGGGCAGGGCGACCGAGGCCAGGTGCGGGGTGATCAGCACGCCGGGCAAGGACCACAGCGGGTGATCGGGGGCAAGCGGTTCGGCGGCAAAGACATCCAGTGTCGCGCCCGACAGGTGACCCGATTGCAGCGCGGCGACCAGCGCCGCTTCGTCGACAACCTCGCCGCGCGAGACATTGACGAAAGCCGCCCCCGGTTTCATCGCCGCGAAGACCTCTGCATCCAGCCGCTCCCGGGTGCCGGGGGTCAGCGGCAGCATGCAGACCACGACATCGGCCTCGGCCAGCACGCCGGGCAGCGCGTCATCGCCGCAATGCACCGTCACCCCGTCCAGCTCGCGCGGGCGGGTGGCCCAGCCATGGGTGCGGAAGCCCTGCCGGGCGATCTCGGTCGCGGCCAGCGCGCCCAGCTCGCCCAGGCCCAGAACGGCGACGGTGATGTCGGTGGCCGCGCGGGGATGACGATAGGCCCATTCGCGCCGGGCCTGGGCCGCTTCGAAATGCGGGATCTCGCGGGCATGGCGCAGCACGGCAAAGAGCACGAAGCTGGCCATCATGCGGCCCATCTCGGGGTCCGACAGCCGGGTGATCGGCACGTCGGGCAGATCGCCCCGCGCCACCAGCCGGTCGACGCCGGCGCCGAGGTTGATCACCAGTTCAAGGTTGGGAAACCGGTCGAAGAACCCTTCGGGCGGCATCCAGACCAGGGCAAAGCGCACGGTGTCGGGATCGCTGACCGCATCGGCATTCTCGATGCGCACATGCCCGTCCAGGTGCGGGGCCAGGGCATCGCGCCAGGCGTCGAACGGGTCCGGCCCGCTGTAGAAGACCAGCGTGTCGGTCATGCCCCTGCCCCGGTGTCAGCCTCGGCGATCAGGTCGTTCATGGCGGCCAGGCCCAGCAGGTAGCCCCGCACGCCCAGCCCGGCGATCACGCCGGTCGCGGCCTTGGAGATATAGGAATGGTGGCGGAAGGGCTCGCGCTTCCAGATGTTGCTCATGTGGCATTCCAGGATCGGCCCCGGGAAGGCCAGCAGCGCATCGAGGATGGCCACCGAGGTATAGGTCAGCCCCGCCGCGTTGATCAGCAGACCGTCGCAGCTTTGCCGGGCTTCCTGGATCCAGTCGATCAGCACGCCTTCGTGGTTCGACTGGCGGAATTCCAGCTTGAAGCCCAGCTCGGCCGCGCGGGCCATGCAGGCGGCTTCGATCTGGGGGAAGCTGTCGGTGCCGTAGGTGCCCGAGGGGTCGAGCCCGTAGAGATTGGCATTCGGGCCGTTGAGGAACATGACGGTCTTCATGGGGCGGTCCTTTCTGGGGGCGGGTCGCGGCGCCGGAGAGTTGCGGGACGGCTTGGTGAGATGCGCCCCCGGGCGGCGCGTCCCTGCGCCCGGGGTCCTGGTCGGGCCTTCCGGCCCGCTGTGGTTGTCAGGCCGGGTGGCCTGCTGTGGGGGTCGGGCCATGGGCCCGCGGTCTTGGGCGAGCCATCGGCCCACTGTGTTGGTCGGCCTCGTTGGCCCGGGGTCTTGGTCGGACGTGCCGGCCCGTGGCGGTGTCAGGCCAATCGGCCTGCACCCGATGCCGGCCACCTGACCCCTCACCCGATGCCGGCCATCAGGCCCGCATTGGATCACGAACCCGCCGCCCCTGCCGCCGGGCCAGTCGGCCCGGGCGGCAAAAGGCGCCTCAGTCCTTTTCGTAGGCCACGTAGTTGCGCTGCACGCCGATATGCGTGGCGATGTACTTGGCATCATACCAGGTGCCGTAGATGAACGACGACGCCCGGTTGGTCAGCTCGGGCAGGCCGAGGAAATAGATCCCCTGCTCGGCCGAAATGCCGCGCTTGTGGAAGGGCATGCCGTCCTCGTGGAAAGCATCCACCTGCAGCCAGCTGAAATCGAACTTGAACCCGGTGGCCCAGATGATCGTCTTGACCCCGGCCTTTTCCAGGTCGAGTTCCAGGATCGGGTTGCTGATGCATTCCGGATCGGCCTCGATCTCCCAGGCTTCGGGCTCGGCCGGCAGGTCGATGCCGTTGCGCTCGACATATTCGTCGGCTTCCTTCAGCACTTCCAGGTAGGCCCGGTCGCCTTCCAGGATGTTGGCCTTCAGGTCGTCGGCCAGGCGCAGCACGCCGTTGTCATAGCCTTCGGTCAGGCCCATGACCGTCACGCCCAGGTGGCCCAGCCGGCGGAAATCGACCGTGCGGCCCCCGTCATAGCCGCTGACGGCAAAGGCCACGTGTTTCTTCTTGGGCTTGGTCTTGATCTCGTCCCACTTGCCCAGCACGCCCAGCCACCAGACATAGTCGCGGTTGCGATAGGAGCGCGGAGGGCGGTAATGCTCGCCGATCGACAGGTAGACCTCGCGGCCCGACAGGCGCAGCTCTTCGGCGATCTGGCAGCCCGAGGCCCCGCCGCCGACAACCAGCACGGCGCCATCGGCCATCTGGCCGGGGTTCTTGTAATGCAGCGAATGGATCTGCTTGATGCCCGCATCCTCGGGCACGATCTGCGGGAAGGACGGCACCTGGAACGGCCCCGTGGCCGCAACCACACGCAGCGCCTCGATCTGGCCTTCCGAGGTGGTCACGATGAAGCCCGGCCGGCCTTCGCAACGGCGCACGCTCTTGACCTCGACCCCGGTGCGCACCGGCGCCTTGATCATGGTGGCATAATCTTCGAAGTAGCGCGCCATCCGGTCCTTGGGCGGAAAGACATCGGGGTCGACATCTTCGAATTCCAGGTTCGGGAAGCGGTCGTGCCAGGCCGGCCCGTTGGCCACCAGCGAATCCCAGCGCTGGGTCCGCCAGGCTTCGGCCACGCGGTTGCGTTCGAGAACGATATGGGGGACGCCCATGTCGCTCAGATGCTCGCTCATCGCGATCCCCGACTGACCTGCGCCCACGACAAGCGTGTCGGTTTTTTCGACTGTCATTTTCACTTCCTCGGTTTCGATCACACCGTCCGGCAGGTCCGAATTCCGCCTGGCGCAGGGCTGCGCCCAGGCTGCGGGCCGGCTGATCCGACGTTCAATTGCCCGTCACACCTGCGGGCCGGCGGGACGAGGGGAAAGTAGAAAAAACCATGGTAGAGCTGAGGAAAAGGGCGATGAACGGGGATCGGCGGGCGGGAAAAGAGGGGAATTAAACGCATAAATTCAGATGGTTGAGGAGACTTTGGCGGATCTTCGGCCAACCCGCTGAAACACCGCTTGGCCCGCCTCCGCCCCGACGCGACCGGGGGCCGGGACAAGGTTTGAGACTTTTTTCATCACTTGGAGGGATCGTTTTCCGGGCGGGCGGCGCTCTCCGACCTGCGCGCCGCTGCGCTAACCTCGCCCCCGCCCCGCCGCCCAGTCATCGAGCAGCACGCGCAGGTGCTGCATCAGGGTGTCGCCCGCGATCGACGCCCCGGTCTCGGCGCGGAAGATGGCCGAGACGTCGAACCGCAGTTCGGGTTCCAGCGGCAACTGGCGCAGGCCCGTGACCGGATGGTTGTGGGCGGTGAATTCGTCGATGATCACCGCCCGGTCCAGCGCCGCGCCGAGAAACGGCGCGGGAAAGAGGGAATGGCCCAGGATCTGGCGGTCGAAGGACAGGCCGCGTTCGGCCAGGGCGTCCGACAGCACCCGCCCGATCGGCCCCCGCGCCGTCAGCCGGATCGTCGGCAGGTCGCGCAGATCGGCCAGCTCGACATGATCTTGCCGCGCCAGTGGCCAGTCCTCGGGGATCAGCGCCACCATCCGGCCGTGGCCCAGCCGTTCGACCTGGATGTCGTCGGCCGCCACGCGACCGGCCACCACCCCGATATCGGCCTGGCCGTTGCGAAGCAGCGCCAGCTGCTGGGCAAAGGTGCCCGAATTGACCGAAACCTCCAGCGCCGGCATGACCTGCAACAGCTGCGCGATGGCCCGGGGCACGAAATGCGGAGCCAGCAGCGTCACGCTCATGATCGCCAGCCGCATGCCCGATCCCTGCCGGATCGCCGCCACCCGGTTCTGCAGCCGGGTGATGCCCTCGTCGAGGAACCGGCTGTTGTCATAGATCGCATCCGCCGCCTCGGTCGGAATCAGCCGGCCCTTGTCGCGCAGGAACAGGGTCAGCTTGAGAGCTGCCTCGAAATCGAGCAAATGGCGGCTGACCGTGGGCTGCGACAGCATCATCCGCCGCGCGGCGGCCGAGATCGAGCTGGTTTCATAAACGGCGCAAAACACCTGCAATCGTTGAAGAGTTACGCCTTTCACACAGCCTCCGCCCGGACCAACCTATAGATTTATACTATGGGATTATAAAAAACTTTCTATTTTCTTCGAAGTCAAATCTTCTCAGCCTTGCCGGACATCTTCGACTGTCTGGACCCAAGCGTGCCTGCCTCTTTCATCCTGATCTTCACTGCCGTCGCCCTGGTCGCCGGCTCCGCCATCGCCTACCTGATCGGCTCGGCCGCGATCCTGACCTTCGTTTCCGTCGACAAGGCCCAGTTCATCGCCGTGCTGCCGCAACGGCTGTTCAGCCAGCTCGACAGCTTTGCCTTCCTGGCCATGCCGCTGTTCATCCTGGCCGGCGACCTGATGAACCGGGGTGGCGTGGCCGCCGCGCTGATCGATTTCTGCATGTCGGTCTTTGGCCGGCTCAAGGGCGGGCTGGGCCATGTCAACGTGGCCACCTCTGTCTTCTTTGCCGGCGTGTCGGGCTCGGCCACGGCGGATGCCGCGGCGTTGGGCAATTCGCTGGTGCCGGAAATGGAAAAGCGCGGCTATTCCCGCGACTACGCCGCGGCGATCACCGGGGCCTCGTCGATCATCGGGCCGATCATCCCGCCCTCGTCGATCATGATCTTCTACGGCGCGCTGATGGAAACCAATGTCACCGCGCTTTTTGCCGCCGGCATTCTGCCCGGCCTGCTGCTGGCCGCCGTGCTGATGGGCATGAACGCCTATTACGCCCATCGCGACGATCATCCGGGCGGCAAGGACATGGACCTGCCGAAATTCTGGCCCTCGCTGGTGCGTGCCGTGCCGGCGATGATGCTGCCGGTGATCATCCTGGGCGGCACGCTGTTCGGCTTCATGACCCCGGCCGAGGCCGCCGCCGTGGCCGTGCTGGCCGCACTGCTGATCGGGCTGGCCTATGGCCGGATCGGCCTGGCCGACCTGCGCGAAAGCCTGATCCGCACGGGGGTCATGCTGGGCGGCATCTTCATCCTGCTCTGCGCGATCTCGACCTTTTCCTACATCGCCGCCCTGCTGCAATGGCCCCAGGCGATCCAGGCCGTGGTCGAAAGCTGGGGCCTGGGCCCGACCGGCTACCTGATGCTGATCAACGTGATCTTCCTGTGCGCCGGCATGGCCATGGACGTAAAGGCCGCGGTGGCCCTGTTCGCCCCGATCTTCGTGCCCGCCGCCCTGCTGATGGGCATCGACCCGGTGCACCTGGCCATCGTGATCTGCTTCAACATCACCGCAGGCCTGCTGTCGCCGCCGCTGGGTGCGGTGCTGCTGATCCTCTCGACGGTGGTCGACATGGATTACTGGAAGCTGATCCGCGCCACCCTGCCGTTTTTCTTCGTCGAGGTCGGCATCCTGATCGTGCTGACCTTCGTGCCCGAAATCTCCCTCGCGATCCCGACTGCCCTGGGATTGCGCTGAACCGATAACCAACAGTGAGGTACACCATGAAATTCTTCGGACCCATCACGGCCTTCGGCCTGGCGGCGCTTGTGGCCGGGGCGGCCCAGGCGGCGGAAATCAAGATCGCCATGAACTCGGCCGACGATCCCGCCATCAGCGGCGAGGCCAGCTTTGCCCATGGCTTTGCCGATGCCCTCGAAGGCACCGATTTCACCGTCGCGATCTATCCGTCGGAAACGCTGGGCAAGGAAAAGGAGCGCATGGACCAGGTGGCCCAGGGCCTGCTCGAGGTCAACCTCGCCGCGGCGTCCACCGCCTATGCCATGTCGCCGCTGCTCAAGGGTGTGACGCTGCCCTTCTACTTTTCCAACGACAAGGAAATGGATGCCGCCATCGAGGCCGGCAACCTGATGCCCGCCTTCAACGAACCGCTGCTGGAAAACGGCATCCGGCTGGTCGGGCTGAACTACATCGGCGTGCCGATGGGCTTCCACAATGCCAAGATGCCGATCTCGACCATGGACGACGTGACCAAGCTGCGTTTCCGTGCGCTGAACCCCGAGCAGCTTGAACTGATCGAGGCGATGGGGTCGAACGGCACGATCATCGCCTGGGCCGAGGTCGCCAACGCGATCCAGACCGGCGTGGCCGACGGCTATTTCAACCCGCCCAACTCGGCCATCCGCAACGGCCATACCTCGTTCCTGAAATACTTCACCCCGGCCGACCTGTTCCCCTCGTCGCGGGCCATCGTGATCTCGGACGATTGGTATCAATCGCTGTCGGATGAGGAAAAGGCCCAGATCGACACGGCCATCGAAGCCGGGATCGAAGCCAACCGCGCCTGGCTGGCCGAATGGTCCGTCAACGTCAGCGCCAAGCAGGAAGAGCTGGGCGTGACCATCACCCCGCTGGCCGAGGGCGAGCGCGAGAAGATCGCCGCCGTGGCCGAGCCGCTCTGGGGCGAGACCCTGACGCCCGAGCAGTTCCAGCTGTGGGAAGACGCCAAGGCCGCGTCCAAGTAAGGAGACAGCGCCATGACCGGCAAGTTGAAATCCGTGGTTCTGCGCATCAGCGGCGGGGTTGACCTGGTGGCCAGCGTGGTCACCTCGATCGCGATCATCGTGCTCGTGGCCACCGTTCTGCTGCAGGTCGTGGCGCGCTACGTCTTCCAGCAGCCCCCGCCCTTTACCGAAGAGCTGGCCCGCTATTCGATGATCTGGGCGGGGCTGATCGGGGCAAGCATGGCGTTCAAGCGCCGCTTTGACCCCGCCCTGATGAACGGGGTCAAGAACGGCCCCGAATGGCTGCAGGTGCTGGCCGAGATCGTCCGGTCGGCCGTGGTGCTGATCTACCTGGTGCCGATCTTCGTCTATTGTTTCTTCGGCCCCGGGCTGAACCCGGCGCGCGGCTTTCTGCTGCGCCATTCCAAAACCATGGCCGAGGCGCTGCCCTTCTCGACGGTCTGGGTGGCCGTGGCCGTGCCGCTGATGATCGCGGTGATCTTCGTGCACCTGCTGGCCCGCTGGTGCGGCGACGGCTGGGTCAATCGCCGGGCGATGCCCGACTGAGCCGTCTCCCGCACCGTATCGCACCGCAGCACAAGGACCTGGGCCATGCAGGCTGACCTGATCATTCACGGGGCCGCGCTGATCGACGGCACCGGCGCGCCGCGCTTTGACGCTGACCTGGCGGTGACCGGCGACCGCATCACGGCCATCGGCCCGCTGTCGCATTGGCAGGCGGCCGAGCGCATCGACGGCCGCGGGCTGGTGCTGGCCCCGGGTTTCATCGATCCGCATGTGCATCACGATGCCGCCGTGCTGACCGAGCCCGACATGCCCTTCATGGTCAGCCAGGGCGTGACCACGGTGATCAACGGCAATTGCGGCTTTTCCATCGCCCCGGTCACGACCGAGGGCGCGCTGCCCTTGCAGCTGGGCATGATCATCGGGGACGCCCTGCCCCGGTTTCCCAGCTACGGCGCCTATCACGACCGGCTGGCCGCCCGACCGCCGGCGGTCAATGCGGCCTGCCTGGTCGGCCATTCCACCCTGCGGGCCAATGCCATGGCCGATCTCGACCGGCCGGCTACGGCCGGCGAGCTCGACGCCATGTGCCGCCAGCTGGACAGCGCCCTGCGCGAGGGTGCCATCGGCCTGTCGACCGGCCCGTTCTATGCCCCGTCGCGCGCCGCGCCGACCGCCGAGCTGGCCGCCCTGGCCGAGGTCGCCGCAAGCCACGGGTCGATCTACGTGACCCATATGCGCGACGAGGGCGACCGGGTGATCGCGGCGCTCGACGAGACCTTTGCCGTCGGGCGCGATGCCTGTTGCGACGTGCACGTGTCGCACCACAAATGCGCGGGCCTGGCCAATCACGGGCTGTCGGTCACCACGCTGGCCATGATCGAGGAATTCGCCCGCGACCATCCGGTCGGGCTGGACACCACGCCCTGGGTCGCCTCGTCGACCGTCCTGAACTCGGGCCGGCACCGCCAGGCCACGCGGGTCATCGTTGCCGAATCCGCGCCCTTCCCCGACATGGCCGGCCGCGACCTGGCTGATATCGCCGCCGAGTGGGGCTGTGACCTGGATGCCGCCGTCGACCGGCTGATGCCGGCCACGGGGATCTTCTTCATCATGGATGAAACGGATGTTCAGCGCATCCTGGCCTATCGCCAGACGATGATCTGTTCCGACGGCATTGCCGGCGGCAGCCATCCCCATCCCCGGGTCTGGGGCACCTTTCCCCGAGTGCTGGGCCGCTATGCCCGCGACCTGGGCCTGTTCACGCTGGAAGAGGCCGTGCAGCGCATGACCTCGATGCCCGCCGACCGTTTCGGGCTGGGCGGGCGCGGGCGGCTGGCCGTGGGCGGCTTTGCCGACCTGGTGCTGTTCGACCCGGCCGAGATCCGCGAAGGCGCGACCTTCGACACCCCCATCCGCCCGGCGCGCGGCATCGCCCGGGTCTATGTCAACGGCCGCCCGGTCTGGTCCGACGGCCAGCCGACCGGCCAGCGCCCCGGGCGCCCGCTGACCCGCACGGCCCCGGGCCGCGTGGTGTCGGTCTGAACCAGAAGGAAACCCCATGAGTTACGATCTGATCCTGCGCGGCGGCCATGTCGTCGACCCGGTCAATGGCCTGGACGGTGTCCATGACGTGGCCTTCGACGGCGGCCGCATCGCCGAGGTCGCCCCGCAGATCACCGCCCCCGCCGCCGCCGAAGAGGATGTCACCGGCCTTCACGTCCTGCCCGGGCTGATCGATTCCCATGTCCATGTCTCGGGCTGGATGGGCGGCGCGGCGGGCCACAACATGCTGGCCCTGGCCGGCGTGACCACGGCGCTCGACATGGCCGGGCCGATCGACAGCGTGATGGACATTGCCGCCACCACCGGCACCGGGCTGACCCTGGCCTGCATCGACTATGTCCGCCCCGGCCATACCGTCGACACCACCGATCCGCAGATGGACGAATTGCAGGATGCCCTGGTCACCGCCCGCCGGGCCGGGGCCGTCGGGCTCAAGGTGCTGGGCGGGCATTTCCCCCTGACCCCGGCCGGCTCCGCCCGGGTGATCGAACTCTGTGCCGGCGAAGGCGCCCACGTGGCCTTTCACGCCGGCACGCTGGACACGCCGCAGAACATGAAGGGCCTGGCCCAGGCCTGCGAACTGGCCGCCGGGCATCCGCTGCAGATGCCCCATGTCAATTCCTATTCCCGCGGCTTCGAAGGCCCGGCGATCCAGGAGGCCTATGCCGCGGCCGAGCTGCTGAACGGCTATCCCAACATCTGGTCCGAAAGCTACCTGGCCCCGATCAACGGCAATTCGGCCAAGTGTTCCAACGGCATCCCCGAAAGCGTGGCCACCCAGCGCAACCTCAAGGCCGGCGGGTTCCACGCCACCCGCGCGGGCATGGCCGAGGCGATCCTGGCCGGCTGGGCCTATATCCATGTCTATCGCGACGGGGTGACCTTCCTGGCCACCGGCGCCGAGGCGCTGGCCGCCTGGGAAGCGGCCGAGACCAACATCGGCATGAGCTTCTTCGTCAACCCGGCCGAGACCAGCGCCAACCTGGCCATGCTCAAGCGGCCCGACGGGAGCTTTGCCATCGACGCCCTGGCCACCGATGGCGGCGGGCTGCCGCGCAACGACCTGTGTGAACGCGGGCTGGCGCTGGTGCATCTCAATGCCCTGACCCTGGCCGAATTCGTGCAAAAGACCGCCCTGGCCCCGGCCCAGATGATGGGCCTGGCCGGGCGCAAGGGCCATTTCACGCCCGGGGCCGATGCCGATGTCACGGTGATCGACCTGGCCGCACGCCAGCCGGTGATGAGCTTTGGCGGCGGTCGGGCGATCCTGAAGGGCGGACAGGTTGTCGGCACGGGGACGACGATGATCGTGCCGCCCGAAGGCGTCGAGGCCGCGACCACGCGGGGGATGCAGGTGCTGCTGGCCGAACACGGCAGCTTCCGCCCCGTGCGCCATGACCCGCTCTTTGCCATGGCCTGAGCCATGCGGGATGCGCCGGCCCCGGCGCATCCCCGTCGTTTCGACCGATGCCCTGCCCGGCCGATGCCGGACAGGCCACCGCAAGGCCCGGCGTCAGAACGTCGCCGTCAGCCCCAGCCACAGCCGCCGGCCTTCGGCCACCGTGTTGTAATCAGCGCTTTCGATCCGCACGTCGGCCAGGTTGTAGATGGCCCCGTTCAGCGTCAGGCTGTCGGTGATCGCATAGGACGCGCCGATGTCGAGCATCGTGTAGGCGTCATACTTGTAGGCCAGCACATTGCCATCGGCATCGACCTTGTAGGGCGTGCCGTTCTCGCCGATCCGCGCGCCGGCGTTGATCTCTTCGCCGTGATAGACCAGCCGCGCCCAGGCCTCGAGCCCGGGAACGGGCGTGTACCAATCGGCCCGCAGGCTGGCCATATGCGCGGGCGTGCGGGTCAGCGGCAGGCCGGCATAGGTGCCGGTCTTCTGTTCGCTGTCGGTGTAGGTATAGGTCGCGCGCATCGCCACGGCCTCTGACACATCCCAGTTGGCCGCCAGTTCAAAGCCCTGGACCTGGGCGTCCTGCACGTTCTGCCATTCCCAGCGGTTCAGCGTCTCACCATCGACAACCACCGACTCGCCGGTGTTGAAGCTTTCGATCTTGTCCTTGAAATCGGTGTGATAGGCCGTGGCCGAGACTTCCCAGGTCGCCTCGCTCCAGATCGCGCTGACCTCGTAGCTGGTCGAGGTTTCCGGTTCCAGATCGGGATTGGCGACGATGGCCCCCGCCCCGCCCTGGGTCGCGTAGTAATAACCTTCCGAGGTCGAGCGCAGATCGGGCGCCTTGTAGCCCGTCGACACCCCGCCCTTGACGGTCAGCCGGCCGGTGGCGTTCCAGACCGCATAAAGCCGCGGGCTGATGTTGGTGCCGTAATTCTCGTGGTTGTTCACCCGCGCCCCGCCGGTCAGGGCGAAATCGGGGGTGATGCGCCATTCGTCCTCGGCAAAGACCGACCATTGGTAGGCCGAGAAGGTCTGGTACGCCTCGCTCTGGGTGGCCGAGTTCTGGTCATGCAGCGAGGAATTCAGGTACTGGCCGCCAAAGACGAACATGTGCTCGCCGGCCATGGTGACGGGCAGCGTGAACTTGGCGTCGGCCACCGAATTGGTGATCTCGGGCTCGCGGCTGGATTTCGTCAGGTCCTCGCCGACATCACCCGACCAGGTCTGGCGCTTGCCGATCTCCTGCTGGAAGGACAGGTCGGCATCGACCAGGCCCCAGGTGCCGGTATAGGCCATCAGGTAATGTTCGCGCGTGTGCTCGACCTCGCTGTTGGACGCGCGCGCATAATCGGGATCGACCGAATTGCCGATCAGGTTGGTGTTCTGCACCCGCGACCGGCCGGCCTCGACCTGGATCTCGTGGTTCGGGTTGAAGGCATAGGTCAGCCGGGCGGTCAGGTCGACGTCATCGGATTCGCCGGGCCCGTAATAGACCTTGCTTTCCTGCTGGTAATAGCGCCGCCCCCACAGCTGCAGGCCCAGGCGTTCGGTGACCGGTCCGGTCAGGTAGAACGAGCCCTGCATCGAGGTGCCGTCGCGCGAATGCTGGGGCAAGGTGGTTTCGATCGTCGTCGAGCCCGACCAGACATCGGCCACCGGCTTGGTGATGATGTTGATCACCCCGCCCATGGCGTCCGAGCCGTAAAGCGAGGATTGCGGGCCGCGCACGATCTCGATGCGTTCGATGGCGGCGACCGGGGGCATCCAGCTCTGTTCCACCCCGGCGCTGCCGTTGGGCCGCGATTCGCGGGTGCCCTGGCGGCGGCCGTCGACGAGGATCAGCGTGTATTGCCCGGGCAGGCCGCGGATGCTGATGTCCTGGTCGTCGGCCGCGCCGGTGACCACCACGCCCTGCACCCCGGCCAGAACGTCGGTCAGGTCGGTGACGTTCGACTTTTCGAGTTCCTCGCCGGTGATGACGGTCGTGCTGCCCGGCGCATCGGCGATGGTCTGGTCAAAGCCCGACGGGGTCAGGACGATCGTGCCAAGGAAGGTTTCGTCTTCCTGTGCCGTGGCGGCCAGGGGCATGGCCCCGGCAAGCGCGACAATCGCGGTGGTTTGGGCAAGACGCCGACGGCACGGCCGGGGGGCGGCCGTGGGCGCAAGAGGGCGAACAGACATCGCGGTCTCCTGTTGAGTGCTGAATCATGCACCTGGGTAGACGCGAAGCCGGTCTTCCTATCGTGCGCGGCCCGATTAAGTTGACCAAAATAGTTGGTCAAACCGCTTTCCGCCAGCTGTGGCCGCAGTGACGCACCCCCGGCAGTGCCCGGGACAAACAGGCTGCAGTGCCGGCGACGGTGCCTCGGTCTGGACAGGCGCAGCGGCCGATACCGGGGTTCCGGCCGGCCGGGCCGAAGGGCTGGCGGCAGTCCCGCCGACAAGACAAGCAAAGGCGCTGGCACAGGCGCCCCGGCCGAATGGGCCAAGGGATCGGCGGCGATGCCCCATACCGGACTGGCAAAAGCCACGGCGGCAGTGCCCCTGACCGGACAGCCCAAGGGGCTGGCACTGGCACCCCGACCGGTTGGGCCAAGAGGCGGTGCACCTTACCGGGCTGGCCAAGGTCACGGCGGCTGCCCTGCCCCGCACCATCTTGCGCCCCACCCTGTCGTGGCTCGCGCCTGCCCCGCGGCCGGTGCGAGCCTATGCCCGGCGGCGGCCGGGCGGTGCGCCGGAGGTCGCCGACCCGGCGCCGCGACCGGGGCCCGCCGTCAGCAGGGCCGCGCCGTGGCAGGGCCCGCATTCCATCAGGTTGGTCAGCGCCGCCACGGCCTTGGCCCGCGAATCCACGCCCAGCTTGGCCAGCAGGTTGTGCATGTGGTTCTTGGTCGTCGCGATTTCGATCCGCAGGGCGCGGGCGATTTCCTTGTTGGACAGGCCCAGTTGCAGGCAGCGGGCCACTTCGCGTTCGCGTGGCGTCAGCCGGTCGATGCCCGGCTCCTGCACCGGCTGCGCGCCACGGGCCAGGCCGCGCATCAGGATATTGCCGATGGGCGACGGGCAATGCACCTCGTTGCGCCGGACCATGTCGATGGCCCGAATGACATCCGACAGATCGCTGGTGCGCGGCAGGATCGACGCCGCTCCGGCCCGGGCGAATTCCAGAACGGCCTGGCTGGTTTCGTCGATGCCGAACACAAGGGCCCGCAGCTGGGCATGGCCGGCCAGCACATCGTGCATCCGTCGCGCATCCCTGTTGGTTCCGGCATCCAGCAGCAGCACATCCGCCCCGGCGCAACTGGCCGCAAGGTCACGCAGATCCTCGGCCGCGGCGACAATGCGCGCCGTGCCCGATTGCTCCAGCCGGTCGGCCAGAAGGTCGCGCAACAAGGCATTGTCGGAACACAAGATGATCCTGAGGGTCATGGCGGCACGGGCCCCGGCTTGGCTGAAGGTGTCAGTTGGACGAGGCGAACCGCGGCGCATCGCTGTCGGACCCGATGCACCAGCGCAACAATGTCCCGCTGTCCTGGCCCACGTGGTCCTGCACCCGCAGTTCCCATGCACCGCTGCCCGCGGCACCGGCAAAACCGGCGAGGCTGTCAACGGGGGTAAGGGCGCCGCTGATGGCCGCTTCACCCGTCGCGGCGCAGGCTTCCTCGGCCGGGGCCAGGCCATCGTCGCTCAGCCGGACCAGCACATCATCCGCGCCGCAGCCAAAGCCCGAGGCCCCGCGGCCCGGCCGGTCCAGCAGCAGGGCGCTGGTGCCGTCGGGGGCGATGATGCGCAGTTCCAGGTCGCCGACCCAGGTATGGGCGATCTCCAGGTCGACCTGCAGGTCGGTCACCATCGTCGCCAGGCCCGGGTCGAACCGACTGGTCACGGCTGCGCCCGCGTCCGGTATGGCCAGGTCTGCCACGTGGCAGGCCACAGTCACCCCGTCGGCGGCGGTCGTTTCATAGCCGATCGCGTCGAACAAGGCGATGTCGCTCATGGTGATCTGACCGTCTTCGCCCGGTGCGGCCGTCGGGTCCATCAGGCCGATGCCCAGGTTGTCCTTCCAATGGCTGGCCTGCTGGCCGTCGCCCTGGTTGCGCCCCAGGGAAAACAGCGCGCCATCGGTCGGCGCGGCAGGGCCCGACGCAAAGCTCTTGGCCCGGGTGTCGGCCGTCCAGTCGATCGCCCCTGCCGCCCGGCTGTCGCCGGAATAGCGAAACAGGTCGGCCGGGCTGACGAAGGCGAACTGGTCCGATGCGAAGGTCCCCCCGCCCGGCGGGCTGTTCAGGTCCAGGATATCGACCCCGCTGACAAATCCCAGGGCATGGCCGATTTCATGCGCGGCCACGGCGATATAGCTGAAATGATTGGGCGAAATCCCGTCCTGCGGATCGAAATCCCAGTTGAAATCGCTGTTGAACGAAATGCTTGCGTCGATGCCCGTGTCGAAGGGCCCGACCAGGTCCAGCGCCTTGGCCGTGGCCCGGGTCAGCTGCACCGTCCGGTTGTTGGTGCTGCCATCGTCATCGACAAACGGCACGGCCGATCCCGACCCGTTCGGGCTGTCGCTCGTCCGGTTGATCAGGATGGCCACGTCCGAGGCCCCGCCGAAGGTCGCCACCGTTTCCGTATCGAGATCCGACTGGGCATTGGCCTCAAGCGCCGCGGCATAATCCGCCAGCGACACAGACACGCGTTCCGAGCCGGTCGAGCCCAGAACCCCGGTCTGCAGCGGCTCGAACCCGATCGACACGTTCACGACCATGTCGTCATGCAGCCGCTCCGACCACAGCCGCCCGGCGGCCGCAAACCCTTCGATGGCCTCGGTCGATGTGCCCGGCTGGGGAATGAAATTGAACTCCAGGGCCCCGACCGCCGACGCGGACACCCCGATGCAGGCCGCGGCAAGCGGCAAATCCAGAAACCTCATGTCTCCGCCCTCATCTCACTGAACTCGTTCCAGGGTCTTCAGACGCAACAACCCTTCGATCTCAAGCACGCCACTGGCGACATTGCGCAATGCCGAGGGCTGTGCCCGGGCCGCGACCTCCAGCGCCGAGGTCGGCACCGCGAGGCTGCGCAGATCCGGCGCCAGCATGCCGCCGGCCGCCGTCTCTCCGGCTAGGCGGAATTCGATCTCGACGCGGGCATCGTGGGTGTCGTCCAGCACCAGCCCTGGCCCCCGGGCCGCAACTTCGGCCCGCACGCTGTCCAGTAGTTCTTCCTGCTGCACTGCCAGGACATTTTCATCCCCGAACGAGCGCAGCAGCCGGTTGAATTCGGCTTCGGTCAATTCGGTGCGAAAGGTGCCCGCATCCTTCATGTAGGCCGGGCGATAGAGTTCGAGCACGTATCGTCGCGCATCGGCGTTGCCCTCGACGAAGACCCGTGTGCGGATACGGTCCTCGCTGTCGATGAAGCCGCCGACATAGGTCAGGGCAATGACCGGCGTTTCGGTGCCCACCGGCACGCTGACACGCTGATCGGCGCCCGCCATGACAAATTCATCCGACGAGGTTTCAGAGGATTGGGTTCCAGAGGATTGCGCCAGGGTCATTTGCGGCAAAACGGCAATCAACCCAATGGCACAGACAGGCAGAAAGGATTTCAGCAACATTGGCGCTCCAGTTCATTTTCGGCAATTGACGCCAATTGGCGTCAAGCACAAAGAACAAGGCGTTTCCAATACGTTGGATGCAAGAAACAATTGCAAGGAACGCAAGATACGCAAACAAAAACTAATTCACACCATAGGCAAAACCACCCGATTCGGCAACAGGAGCACAATTGAAGGCCGGAAATCCGCCTATCCGCGGACGGCATTATTCCGATTAAAATCCTGCACTATTGAATAAATCCATTGCGACGCAACAACATCGACAATTCCGGTGGTTTCCATCGCCCAGAAACGCCCGGCCATCCCCGACATGGCGGCGTTCAGCGCCGCCAGCGCCCCGGCCCAGGCCACCCGGTCGGCGGTCTGTCCGCCGGCCCCCGCGACGGGCGCCAGGGACCAGCCGCCGGGCATGTCGGGATCGGGCTGCGGGGCGTAATCGGTCAACGGCCAGCCAAAGAGCGGCAGGGTGATTTCGACCATGGCGTCACCGGCCCGGCAATCCAGCGTCAGGCTGGCCAGCCCCATGCACACGGGGGCCTCAGGCCGGGACGGCCAGGCCAGCGCGCCCATCCAGCCCGGAGCCTGCGCATCGCCGAACGGCCGGGCAAACAGCGCGGCGTCACAGGAAAACGGCGGATCCCGGGGCGCCTGTGCGGCCGGTTCGGCCACCGGGACAAGCGCCGGCCGGTCTGTTGGCGACACCCCCGGCCCGGCCCCGTTCAGCGGCCGGATCACCGGCGCCAGGGCCGACAGGGCCATGCGGGCAAAGGCCCCGGCCCCCATGTCTGCCGGGTCGGCCGTCACGCGCAGGATGACATGTTCGAAACTCATGGCGCCCCTCCCGCGACCTCGACCACACCGGCCCCCCCGCGGGCCGGGTTGCTCCACAGCACGCGCAGGTTGCCCGAGATGTCGTAGAACCGGACCCGGTCGACAAAGTTGAACAATGCGTCCTGACCAAAGCGCTGCATCTCGCCTAACATGTCTTCGACCGCCGGGACATCCAGCAATTGGCTGGCGTCGCGCCGGATCACCTGGACCTCCAGCTCCTGGGCCGCGACGGGCAGGCCTTCGGCCGAGGCCCGGTTGGCCACGCCGTTGGTCGGCACGCCCTGGGCCTTGCCATGGACCGAGGCCCGCAGCGAGCGCAGGAAATGCGCCCGCGTCGCGGCCGGGTCCAGCCCCGGGGGAAAGTCGGGCGACACGGTCACCACCTCGCGCCCGGCCAGGCCCACCGGACGGCCGGAGGCATCGAGGAACGCGACCGACAGGTCCGGGCGCAGCCCGCCACGCGCCGCCGGGGCAAATTCGACCCGCACCGTGCCCGGCGGCCGGGCGATTTCGGTCAGGTTGGGCGTGGCGATATCCAGGATCGTGCGCAGGGTCCGGGGATCGACATTGTCGCCGACCAGGCGCGCGGCCAGTTCCACGGCATCGACGGTGCCACTCCCCGACCGGCCGCCGGCGGTGAAGACATCGGTGCCCAGGCGCAGCCGCCCGGCCAGGGCGTTCAGCGCCTCCAGCGTCTCTTCGGTGGCCAGAGGACGCAGCACCCCGGCACGCAGCTGGGCATCGGACCGCGGCAGGTTGCCGGCGCTGATGATGTTGGGGCTGATCCGGTTCAGCCGGGTGCCCGGGTGCGACCGCAGCAGCCGTTCAAGGGCGTCGATCACCCGGGCCGGGTCCGGCGCCGGCCCGCCCGGACGGGCGTCGAGCAACGGGAAGAAATGATCGCGGCGCACCCTGGCTCCGCGGATATTGGCCACGACCCCGCTGCTGCGGGCCAGCGGCTCCAGGGCCCCGCGCCGGGCGGCCTCGGCCAGGTCGGCGCGCAGGACATTCGGCAGGCTCAGCAAGCCGGTCAGCGGCTCGGCTCCCACAGCGGCCTGCCGGGCGATCATCTGTTCGATGGCGGCGGGGGTGAACCCCTCGGACACCAGGTCGAAGAGGCTGCCCAGGGCCCCGGCATGGCCGGGCGAGACATCGCCCAGCCGTTCGGCGACGATCATCAGCCCTTCGTTCGAGTACGACCCGTTGTCGGCCAGCGCGCTCAGCAGGTTGCGCAGGGCATCGTCGCTCAGCCCCGCCGCGGCCGCGCGGTCGGCGAAATCCACCATCGGGGCCACGCTGCCCGCGAAGCGGTCATCGAGGATGCGGGCCGCCCGGGTCCAGCCGGCGGTATCCAACATGCGCGTGGCCCCGGCCGACCGCGACACGGCCAGGGCCATGCCCCGATCGATCATGGCGGTCATGTCCTGCGGACCTAGCCCCCGCGCCAGGGCCAGCAGCCGCGGCAGGCTGTCCCCCGTGCTGCGTGCGACCAGCGCGACAAGTTCGGCCTGCGGGACGGTGCTGCGGAACAGGCTGGCCAGGCCCAGCACGGCATCGGGGTTCAACGCGCCCAGCCGTTCCACCGCGCCCAGCACGGCGCCCATGGGCAGATCGGGCGCGTCCAGCAGCACGTCGATGATGCGCCGGCGCAGCACCGGGTCGACGGTCAGGTCTTCGAGTTCGGCCAGGAAGCTGTCCAGCTGGTCGACACGGAACCGGAACCGCGCGTTCAGCAAGCGGCCGAACAGGTCGCTGGCATCCAGCGCATAGGCCAGGGCGCGTTCCGATTGCAGCAGCTCGGCAAAGCCACCCGCTTCGGTCAGCCCGCGCAGGGCCGCATCGTCGATCAGCCCCAGGGCGGTGAAGAACCCGTGCGACCGCGCGGCCCCGGCCGCACGCAGCTGGCGCACCAGGGCCAGCGCGGCGCTCCCGTCCAGCTCCTGGCCTCCGATCAGGATCAGCCGTTCCAGCCCGGCCAGCCCTTCGGCGCCCAGCTGCAGGTCGATCAGTTCCAGCCCCTGCACCAGCCGGCGGGTCTGCAAAGCGGCCGGGTAATGGGCCCGGATCTGGTCCAGGACCTGCCGGAACCGGGCCACCAACTGCCCCGCGATCGCCTCGTCCAGCATGGTTCCCAGCCGGCCGCCCAGGATATCGACGATGGTCAGGCTTTCGGCCGCGAACCGGGCAAAGCTGACCCCTTCGGCCCCCAGCCGCTCGGCCACTTCGGCCAGCTGGATCGCGGTGACCGACCCGGCCCGGACCGAGGCGGCAAACCCCGCCAGGACACGGGTGATTGCCGCGTTCACGGCCAGTTCGCCGGCCACGCCCAGCACCGTGCCGAACCCCACGTGCAGGGCGTAATCGCCCAGCGATGACAGTCCGTTGCGCTGGCCGGTGCCGATGTCGTAGATGTCATGGGCAAAGCGCACGAGAAAGCCGGTCGATCCGCCGCCCACGGCCCCGCGCACCGCCAGCTGGGCCAGCCGGGCCCGGCCCAGCGTCGACAGGATGCCCGTCGACAGGATCCGCCCGCTCAGCCCAGATGCCACGACCCCGCCAAAGCGGAAGCCCAGGGCAAAGAGATAGCCGTCGAGCGCGGCCAGCGCGACGCCTTCCCAGCTGAACTCGACGTCGGTGAAGATGACCGTGGCGAAGTAGATCAGCTCGGATATGGCGATCGAGGCCAGCACGACCTTGAGCCCGCCGGCCACGGCGATCAGTTCGGGCAGGAAGACCACGCCGACGATGGCCACCGTGCCGATGCCGACGACCAGCGCCAGCGTGCGCAGCCCTTCGAACCCGCGCATGATGCGCCACAGCGCCAGGGTCTCGTGGAAATAGCCGGCCAGTTCGCGCCGCCGGCTGCCTTCGACCTCGCGCCATCCCCGCTCGCCCCGGTTGCGGGTAACCAGCGACCAGGTGACATAGGTCCGCTCGATGCCGCCTTCGATGACCCGCTCGACACCATGGAACCGCGCGCTGGTCTGCTTGACGACCTCGTGAAAGGCATCCTCACCAAGATCCAGCGCCTCGGCCGCGCGCACGATGGCCGTGCGCACGAAGGTTTCGCTGGTGTAGTCGCCGGTGTCGCGCCCCGACAGGATGTCGGCGGCCAGGCGATCGGCCTCGACCTGGGCGCGATCCTTCAGGCGGACCAGCGCGGCGGGCCGCAGCTCGACGCCCTCGACCTCGTGGACATACCGGTCGGACAGGTCGCCGACCACGCCATCGGCGGCCACGATGCGGCGGGGATGGCCGTCGAGCAACATGACATTGCGCGCGATGTCATAATCGTGGGCCGCGATCTCGCGGGCCCGGCGATTGAGCAGCTCACGCGTGGCCACGGCCAGCGGATGATCGGCGTAACGCCCGGCCGTGGTGTAGCGCACCAGCGCGGCATGCACCGAGTAATAGCGCGCCCGCTCCACGACCGAGAACAGGCCTTCGAGCAAGCCGCGACGGTCCAGCTCGTCAAGCGTGAGATCGAACAGCGCGACCTGCCCGCGCGAGGCCGAACTGCCGAAGCTTTCGAAGAACGCGTTGACCAGTGCCACCAGCCATTCGATGTCATGCGGATCGGCATTGCGGATCAGCCCGGCAAGGCGGTCCGCCGCGGCTGCGGCCGCCGGCCGATAGAGCGCCCGCTCGCGCTGGTCGTCGCTCAGGCGGAAGGTGGCATGGAGATAGGCGCCACGCCATCCGAAACGATAGGTGCCGAACTGGTCCGCGTCGGTGACCGCCCGGCTCTGGGCATTGGTCAGCGCGCCCAGTCGGGCCCGCGCGGCCGACGGCAGGCTGTCGAGCATCCGGGTGCCAAGGATGCGCGTGGCCCCGAAAAAGGCCGTATCCTGCGACAGCCCGGCCGCGACACGGGCCTGCATCAGGTGGTTCACCGCATCATGATGGGTCTGGGCGCGGATCTCGAAGGGCAGCGCCAAAAGCTCGGCCGGATCGTCGCCGAATTCGCGGACGTAATCGGCCCAGGGCACGCCCAGCAGGCGTTCGAAACTGTCGTGATCGGCCAGGAAATCCAGCTCGCGCACGGGCATTTCGATGGCCAGCGGCGTGTCGCTCAGCAGGTCCAGCACGGTTTCCAGCTCGATCCGGGGCAGCGCCGCCGAGGCAAAGAAGACCTGGGCGCCCGGCAGGACGACGGCGGTGCCGTCCGGCAGGGTCCGGGTGCTGGACAGCGGATGGGTCAAGGCCGAGAAATCGCCCTGGCTGTCGCGGCCCATGTCGGCCATGCGCGCCGGGGCATCGTTGCGCGACGTGTAGACCCAGAAGGCCACCATGCCTTCGGGCGTGTCCCTCAGCGCCATCTGCGCCAGCCATTCGCCCACGGCATCCAGGTAGAGCGGCTGGTTGATCTGCGCGACACGGGTCGTGACCGTGATCTCGTCTTCGGCCCGGTCACCGTAAAGCGCGCGCAGGATGTCCAGCGTGTCGGTGCTCTGGGTGCCGTATGTAGCGAAGAACTCGGTGAATTGCGCGACGGTCATGACCAGGCTGGCCCGACGGGCGATCCGGGCCGGCGGGCCCGGCCGGGCCCGGGCCGGGGCACGCGGCGCCCCGCCCCGCATCCGCACCGACCTGGGACGCATGGCAATGCCGCTTTCGGCGATTGCCGCGTTGACCGCGGCGGTCAGGGCCCGGGTCAGCGCCTCGCGGTCCGGGCCGGACAGGTCCCCGTCGACGGCAATGCGCGGGGCCAGCACGTCGCGCGAGACATCCGTGATGCCCCGCCGGCCCAGTTCGCGGCGCAGCTCGGCCAGCTGGTCGAGCACCGCGGCCGTCACCGCGCCCTGCATGTCGGTCACCGCGCGGGCGTCGGGCCGGCCGTTCAACGTGACGTCGACGGGCACCGCGGCGCTGAGGATATCGGGGCCGCCGGTCACGGCCCGCCTTCGATCGCCGCCTGCAGCTCGGCCAGCACGGCTTCGGTCACCCTGTCGATATCGGCCTGGCGCAGGCTGCCCACGACGACCACGCGCACGGGAAACTCGATGCGCACCAGCTCCGGCGGCGCGGCTTCGGGCGGGTCATCGCCTTCTGCCTGCGCCGCACCGGGATCGGGCGGTGACGGGCTGGCCGCATCGGGCAGAAGGATGTCGTCCTCGTCCTCCATCTCATCGCCGCGTCATCACTGGCCCAGAATCTTCAGCGCCCGGTCGAACAGCTGCTGCAACTGGCGCTGCTGGGCCGGATCGCGCCCAAGGCGGACGGCATCGCGCAGGATCGTTTCGATCTCGGCCCGTGTCCGGCCCTGGCCCTGCGCCTCGGGCAGATGCGCCTTGACCGATTGTTCGGACATCAGCCACAGCGTGTCGATCAGCGCGCGGCACAGGCGGGCAAAGGTGTCGGCCTGGTCCTTGTCCGGAGCGCCCTGACCGTCCTCGTCGCGGGCGGTGCCGTCGCCCAGTTCCTTGAAGCTCACCGCGAAGGCCGGGGTGTCAAAGACCCCGACCCCCACCTTGACCGGCGGGCCGGACAGCGCGGGGCCGCCCCCGGGCAGCGCGGGCAGGTGCAGGTGCACCTCGTAGCTGCCATCGAGCCGGTCGACGATATCCTCGACCAGGCCGCGATCCGGCTCCACCCTCAGGGCGCCTTCGCCATAGCCCAGTCCCAGCATGGCGCCGAACCGGTCCAGGAGGCGGATCTGCAGGACGACATCGGCGCTGCCGTCCGCCGCCTCGTCCACGCTGAAGACCGACAGCTTGCTGGCCGACGGATCGGGCACCGGGACCGTGCGCGTGGTCATGCTGCGCACCCGGCGCAGGCGGTCGCCGTTGCGGTCCAGGGCCGTGACCTCGATATCCATGGCATAATTGCCCTCGGCCATCGTGTCGAAGTAATACCCGCTGTAGATGCCGTCGCCGGCCACGGCATCGCCGCTGGACATGTCGCCATCATCCACCAGCTTGATGACGTCCTCGCTGACCCCGCGCAGGATCTTGCCCAGTTCGGGATCGGCCAGAACCGCCGTCAGCTTGCCCTGCCAGGCCCGGAACGGCTCGCCCCCGGTCAGGTCGTTCGGCCCGATATCGGCCGAAGCCACGAAATCGCCGATCCCGACATCGGGCCGGCGCACCCGGGCCAGGGCTTCGGCCTCGGTCACCGGGTCGTCGCCTTCCTTCAGGTCCACCTGGATGTGGATCGGCGTGCCGGTCGGGCGGATCGCCGCGTCCAGCCGGTATTCCGACCAGATCATCGTGCTGTCCAGCATGACCATGGCGTGGTAGGTCACGTCGCGGTCGATCGCGTCAAAGACCAGCTGCCAGTCGCCGGGATTGCGCACGAACCCCTCGGGCGTCAACGCCGGCAGCGGCACCTTGGCCGACACATGGTTGCCCACCCGCCGCAGGAAGCGCCGCAGGTCGATCTGGCGGCCATCGGGGGCGATCAGCGTCACCTGCCCGCGCAGGGGACTGCCCGGCTCCTCGGCATCGGTGGCCGAGAAGAAAAAGCTCAGCGCCACGTCGTCTTCGGTCACCGGCACGGCCAGTTCGAGGGCGTCGCCCGCGGCCAGCTTGCCGCTGTCGTCGATCACCATCTCGACCTTGTCACCGATCAGCTCGTCGGCAAGGTTCTGGACGAAATAGGTCTCGAAATTGGCGGCCGGGATCGTGTCGGCCATGTCCTCGACATGCAGGGGCAAGGCCCCGCCGGCCGCCGCCGCGATATCGGCCTGAAGGGTGTAGCCCGGCGCCAGCATGCGCCCGGCGGTGATCGGATAGATCACCGTGTCGGGATCATAGGCCAGGCCGTCGACCTGCAGGCTGCCCCCGGGGACCGCCACCATGGGCGGGGTGTTCTGTTCGCCGTCCGACATCAGCACGACAACCTTGTTGTTGGGCAGTGCCGGCGCCGGGGTGATCGTGTCGAAACCGTCGATCTGGGCCGCCAGGAGGCCCGCGCCGATGCTGGTCCCGCCGCCGGTCGGGGCGCCGTAGGTCGCCAGGATGTCGTCGCGCATGCCATCGGCCGCACCGGCCAGGACACCCAGCGTGTTGTCGCCGCCGCCCGGAGCAAAGGGCACGGCCGCCGTGTCGAAATAGACCGTGCCGATGCGGTCGCCGGCCTGGCCGTATTGGCCCAGCAGCATGAACAGCGGCACGATCCCGTCCCGCATGGCCTCGCGGCGCAACGGGGCGCCCGCCGGGGCGCCGGGCACCGCCGGCCGGTTCATGCTGCCCGACACGTCCAGCACCAGTTCGACAAGCAGCGGATCGCGGATGATCGGGGTGGTGCGTGTCGTGAAGCTCCAGGTGTTCAGCGTGAAGGGCGGATCGCCCGGCAGGCTGGAGGTGATGCCCCCCAGGGTCAGGCTGACGGTCGTGTTCAGGGGCACAAGGTCTCCCAGCGCGATCTGCAGACTGTCCTGCACGCCGTTGGGAAAGGGCCCGTCCGACGCCGCAAAGCCGCATTGTCCGGCCGCCGGCGACAGATCGTTCAGGGCGCAGGCCATGGCTGGCGCCCCGCCGATCGACACGTTGACGCTGGCCCCGCCCAGTTGCAGCGGCAAGGCCGGGTCGCCGGGCGGGAACAGGCCGCCACCGGAGGACACGAAGGTGATGAAGATCCCCTTCTGCCCGATCGACCGCACCACGTTGGTCGACCCGTCGCCGGGAAACAGCGATCCGAACGGGTCGATGGCCAGTTCCTGGCCCAGGGCAGGACCGGCAAACAAGAGGGCTATGGCAAGGCTTCGCATGGGGGATCTCCGGGTTCAGGACAGGACAAAGATCTGGGCGATGACGGCCGTGGCCTGGTTCCTCTCGTTGCGGAACCAGATCTCGACCTCGGTCTGCGTGGCGCCCTGGCGATAGGTGAAATGATGGCTGACCTGGGCATGGGGGGCCGTCAGCGTCGGGCTGATGCGCACCGAGTAGAGCTTGGGCACGTCGCTGGGGAAATCGGCATTGTCGTAGGTATCGATCACCGCCGGCGCGGTGACATCGCTGCCCGGGATGTTGACCGATTGCGTGGTCAGGAACTGCTGGCGCCCGGCCAGCGGCAGGCCGCCGCTGATCGTGTCGACCTCGGCCGCGATGTCGCCGATGGTCGACGCAACATCGTCGAACTCGCTTTCCAGGTCCTGGAAACGTCGGTTGAACCCATTGTCGCCCTCGGCGTCCACGACGTCTTCGTGGTTGCGCCACGGCACGTGGGCAAAGCTTCGGGTATACGAGAAACTGGCCATGGTACTCACTCCGGTGGTGTTCAGCGGTCCTTGAAATCGGGGAAGGTGTAGCGGGGCAGTTGCGACAGGGTCTGGCCGGTCAGCTCGGCGACATGGGCCCGCAGGCCGGTGGTGTCGATGGCAATGCCGATGGGCGAGAAATGGGTCAGGACGTTCATCACGAAGTCATAGACATCCTTGGGAATATTGGCCCCGGCGGCCTCCAGCGCGGGGTTCAGCCGCACGGCATAGGTGAACGGCTGGGTGCCCTCCGGCCCGCGCAGCGAGGCCACGGCGCGCAGGCCGGTCCGCCCGGCCGCGCCGGGGCTCAGCGTGATTTCGGGGCGCGTGCGGGCATCCGCCGAAACGATCCCCTCGCCGCCCAGGTGCCAGAACACGTCGCGCCCGCCCGGGTCGGGCGGCAGCGACAATGCAAAACCCGCCGGCGTGCCCAGAAGGATCTCGCCCGGCGCCGGCTGGCCCGTCAGGCCCTCGGCCTCGATCCCCATGAGCGGGCTGGCCGGGGCGACCAGCGTCACCGCGCCGGCGTCATGGCGGACAAGCGCCGCACCCACGTTATGGGCCATCGCGCCCAGCTCTGCCGGCGGCAGGGTGTCATGGCTCAGAACGACGGCATGTCCCTGGGCCAGGGCCCTGTCGGTGGCGGTCGGATCGAACCCGCCCTGCACGACCAGCCCGGCAATGGCGGCCCCCTGGTCCTGCAGCTGGCGCAAGAGCCGGTCGAGTATCTCGCGCAGCGAAAAGAGCATGCGCCGATGGCCGGCATCGGCGATCTGCGGCGCGTCGCCGAACATCGCCGCCGGATCCCAATCGTGCAACAGCCGCTCGTCGAACCGGGCCGGCGGCGCGGGCAATGGCAGGCTGCCCAGGGCGGCCACCTGCCCTTCGGCGTCGATTTCCATGCCGTCGGGCAGGCTGTCCAGGCCGATGCGCAGTGACCGGATGGCGCTGAGCGTGATGCCCGCCCGGGTCAGATCGCCGCGCAGGGCCACGGTGCCGGGGGCCAGCCCCGCAAGCCCGACCCGGCCCCGCGTCGCGGCCTCGGCATCGCTGATCGCCCCGTCGCCCGGATGCGCCCGGATCGCCGCCCGGCCGGTCGCGCCGGGGATCACCGACCAGGCAAACCGCGCGCCGCCGACAACCGGATCCAGCCGCACCGGAACGCCCTGCCCGACGATCAGGTCGGTGTAGCGCGCAGCGCCGGCTTCCTGCACCAGGTTGACCCGTGGCCCGGATACGTGACTGGCCACGATATCGGTGGACCGAGCCGCAACATGGTCGAACCCCGCGCGATGGGCCAGCCCCGCCAGCACGGGCGGCGGCAGGACGGAATGGCGCAGCCGGACCTGCCGGCCCTGGGCGGCCAGGCCTCCGGCCGCCGCGTCAAAGGCTGCCTCGACCGTCAGTTGCCCGGCCAGGCTCTGTCCGGCCAGGGTTTCCACCCGGTTGGCCAGGTCGCGCATCATCCGCCCCGCATCGCCGCCGGCGGTGACCAGGTTGGGCGCCACCGGACGGGTCAGCATCCAGGGCTGGAACGGCACCCCGTCGTCCGGCGCCAAGGGTTCCGGCGCACCGGTCAAGCCATCCGCCGCAATCGTCGTGCCCGCCGCGACCTCCGGTGGCACGACCCGCAGTTCGGCCCGCGCGATGGCCGTAGGCTGGTCGCTCTCGTCGATGATGAACGGCGCCGGATCGCCGTCGATGGGCCCGGCGCGGTTGAGCGCCTCGGCGATGCCCGCAGCGCTGGGAACCCGCCAGCTGCGGAACACGGCCAGACGCCGGGCATAGCTGTCGTCATCCTCGCCCAATGCCGGGCCAAAGCCGGTCCGGGCCACGCGGGACAGGCGGATGCCGTCGACCACGGCCCGGATCCCGAGCCGGGGCGTGCCGGCCAGCGAGGCGGCGCCGATCTCGACCGGGCGCCCATTTGCCAGCCCGCCGATCTGCGAGACATCCGCCAGGGCCGTTTCCACCCCGTCGACATAAAGCCGCGCCTGCCCGCCGGCCCGGTCGACACTGCCCGCCACATGGTGCCAGACATCCAGTGCCAGCGGCACATCGGCAAAGAGATCCACCCGGGTCGAGGCATCGCGAACGGAAAACCGCAGGTTGCCGTCGATGCCCCGGAACGGCCCGGCGGCCAGGGCCCAGCCCCGTGCGGACAGCACGCCGGACGGGGCCAGGACACCTTTTGCCGCCAGGATCGCCGTCGATCCGGGCCGCTCGGCCAGCCGGACGAACAGTTCGATGGTCATGTCGTCGCCGGGCCCGGTATCCAGGGCGGGCGCGTCGGGGATCATCACGCCACCGGGATCGCCCACCGCCACCCCGCCGCCGAACCGGCCGTTGGGCACCAGCCCGGCCCCGACCAGCTGGGCCGGATGCCCCGGCGGGCGCAGCAGGGCCACGGTGTCCGCCAGCTGTCCCGCCCCGTCCAGCTCGTCGAGATCAAGCAGCACGACGGTGTCGTCGTCGACACCATGCGGCCGGGGCGGAAAGCGCGGCACGGCCAGGTCACGCCCGATCAGGTCCAGCGTCGCGCCCCTGGCCATGCCCACCGAACGCGACCGGCGGATATCACCGAAGGTGCGGCGCAGCGCGTCCTTCTCGCGGCCCAGGGCCCAGGCCAGCCGGGCGATGTTGCCCAGCAGGACCAGCGCGTCCCAGCCGCCCGCCCCGTCCGGCCGGGCCGGCGACACGCGAAAGCGCAGCAACCGCGCACCGGCCGGCACGGCGGCCGCGGGCACCACGATGGCGCTGCCCGCCGCCAGGTTCGGGGGCACCGCGATGTCGACCGGCGGGCCGACCGGCGCGCGCCGGCGCAACACGGTGCCCACCGGATGCGGCCGGGCGGGATCACCACCGGGCTGCCCGCGCTGCACCGTTGCGACCGGGCCGGCGATGGCCGTGAGCGCGACGATCTCGGTGCCCAGCTGCAACATCTCGGGAGGCGCCAGGCCCGGGAAATCCGCGTTCAGCGTGATCTGGACATCCGCCCGGCCCACCGCCCCGGCCAGGGTGCGGGTCGCCGCCGCGTCATCGAATTGCACCTGCAGCCGCGCCGGCAGCGGCCCGGTGCCATCCCGCGAGGTCAGCAGGTAGAGCGGCGCTTCGGGGTCGTGCCCCCAGCGCCCCCGGTAATCGGCAAAATCATAGGCCCGCACGTCAAAGCCCTCGGCTTCGGTGGCGATCCGGCCAAGCTGCAGGACCTGGTGTTCACCGCCCTTGCGATAGGGGGCCGGCAGGGCGCCGACCATGGCCGATATGGCGAGATCATTGGCCATCACACGGCCTCCAGCCGGACATCGAGCAGATCCGAGGCAATGGCGAATTCGGCGATCTCGTCGGGCTCCAGCGCGATGTTCGCCCCGATGGCCACCTCGACATCGTCGCCGGCGAGCTCGCGGCGGGCGCCGAACTGGACCCGCCCGAACTGCCCCGGCCGCTTGCGCAGGCGCAGGTTCTGGACATCGACCACGCCGGGCACCGATCGCATGTCGACCATGACATCGGCAAAGCGCACCGTCCGCCCCAGACCCAGGGCATTGATCCGCAGGGCCAGGCGATCCTCGATGGCGGCCAGGATCTGGCGCGGGTCGGCCCCGGAGCGCACCAGGATGTCGGCCCGCGCGCCGATACGCACATGCGAGGCCCGTTCGATATTGGGATAGATCGACACCGGGCGGATTGGGTCGATCGCCTGCCGAACCCGGCTGCGGATGCCCTCGACGCTGCCGACATCGTCGAAATCCAGCCCCGGTTCGATCGCCACGAGCACGTCGAAGAAATAGGGGCTGCCCAGCGGCCGGGGCTCGGCGAAGGGCCGGGTGGCGAATTCGAAATCGCCGAAATAGCCCAGCGTCAGGTCGATGCCCCCGTTGGTGTCGGTCAGCCGCACATCGCGCACGCCGTCGACATCGCGCGCCGCCGCCTGCACGGCGTCCAGGGTCCAGACCGTGCGCGGCAGGCCGATCAGCCGGGCCCGGTAGACACTGTCGTCCTCGCGCAGCTCGCCGCCGGTCACCGGCGCGTCATTGGCCACCGTCACGCTGGCGGCCCCGAAGGACAGCCGCGGCAGGTAGTCGGGATGGACGGCCGTCACCTCGCCCGCCGCCAGGTTCCGCTCGGGCCCGCGTTCCAGGCAGACCACCGGCACCGTGGCGCTGTCGCTGTCTTCGCTCAAGGTCACGCCCTGCAGGGTGCGCAGCACCACCGGCCCCTGGGCATTGGCGCCGCTCAGCAACAGCCCCAGGGGCAGGCGATAGCTGCGCGCCGGTTCGGCGCCCTGCAGGGTGAAGGCCACCGCGCCGGTGGCCTGGAGGTAACGGCGGCTGCGCCCGACCTCTTCGCCGATCAGGTCCAGCGCATCGGCCGAACCGGTGGACATGAACCCGGCGTAATACTGGAACTCGGCCGCCTTCCACAGGTCCTGATCCTCGTAGGCCGCGGCCTCGGCCAGCTTGCGCAGCGGCGAGGCCGGACCGACATCGACCCCGTCGCCGAACATCTCGCGCAAGAGATCGAGGCGCGCGTCCATGATCTCGACAAAGGATTTCAGGACGAACCCGTCCGGTGTGACGCCGAACTCGCTCATGTTCCCAACCTTTCTCCTTCGGTCAGCAGGGCGACCGTGTCGTCGATCCCCACATCCACGACGACAACCGCCCGCCATCTGCGCCGGGCGACGGCATCGCCCCGCGCGGGCGGCGTTGCGACCGGGTCACCGGCCTGCGCCAGTTCGAGGAAACGGGGGCTGTCGTCGAAGGCCACTTCGCGCACCTCGCGCACCCGCGGATCGCGGCTGAGCGCCTCGACGATCTTCAGGTGTATTTCCGCCTTGGTGATGGTCAGCGTGTTGACCGGCCGGTCGGCCCGGTGCCAGACGCTGGTCAGGTCCAGACCGTAGCGGGGATTGAACAGGTCGGTGGCAAAGGGCGTGGCCAGGTGCAGCGTCAGGGATTGCGCCAGGTTGTCGAGCCCGTCCGACAGGCGCAGGGCATCGCCGTCCATCACGATGTCGCCGTCGCGCAGGGCAATGGAAAAGCCGAACGGATTGCCTTCGGTTCCGGTCATGACGAGGTCACCACGGTCTGCCCGGCGTCCAGCACGCTCCAGCTGGCCCCCGGATCGTTGGGATTGGTGGCCTGGCCACGGGCATCGGCCAGCAGAACGGCCTGCCCCCCGATCCGGGTGGCCTGCGCCATCCCCGCGCTGGCTGCCAGCGTCGCGGCGCAGGGCGACGGCGCGCTCGACGGGCTGAGGAAAGGGCACGGCACCAGCACCCCCGGCGCGCCGGGCGCAAAGCTCAGCCCGATTTCCATCGTGGCGGTCACCACGTCCATGCCCCCGGCCGTCATCCGCGCATCGCCCGATTGCAGCCGCAGGGTGCCGCCGTGGCTGCATTGCAGCATGCCGCCTGCCACCAGAACCGCCTGCCCCATCATCCGACCTCCAGGTTGCCGCCGACACTGAGATTGCCGCCGACGCTGACATCCCCCGTGATCTCGGTTTCGGTGGCGTCGATGGTCACCTTGCCATTGGCGTCGATGGTGATCGTCGTGCCGCCGGAATGTTCGATCACGCAGGTGTCGGCAGCGCCGGGCGCCGGGCGGATGCCGATATTGGCCAGGGCCCCGTCCCCGATGCGTATCGTCAGGCTGCGCGCCTCTATGACACGGTCGCCGGACCGGGCCGTCAGGTCGTTGGTGGCCTTTGTCTGGTCCGACGGCGGGCCCAGCCCGTCCAGCCCCGATGGCTGGGGATCGACCGGCAGGCACAGCCACCAATCGCCCTCTTCGGCCGCCGGCGTGGCATGGGCCGGGGTTTCGGACCAGGTCGATCCCAGGGACAGCGCATCGCCGGCAATGCCCAGGTTATGCCCGAGCAGCAGCTTCATCCCCGGGTAGACCGGGGTGACAAGACCGCATTTGTGCCAGGCAAAGGGCGACAGGATCGGCACGTTGCTGACCACGCGCTGCGGATCGCGGTCGACATCGGCGGTCAGGCTGGGCTGGCGGTTCGATCCTTCGAAACGCTGGTGATAGAAGACCTCGGCCCGTTGCGGCTGATCGGTCGTCACCTGGCGCACCAGCCCGGTTTCGATATGCGGGCGCGTGGCGGCATCTTCGCGCAGGCGTTCGGTCAGCCCGGCCACGATCTGACGTCCGCTGGGCGTGGCCGAGGCCGTGGCGGCATCTTCGGGTTCCTGGTCAAAGGCCCCCTGCACGGCCCGGCCGACACAGGTATAGCCGTCCTTGCCATAGCGGTGGGACACCGAATGGATGCGAAAGATGCCGTTGGCCTCGTAGCCCTGCACCAGGGGCAGGACAACCTGGGCGGGGCGCACCATCGGGTCACCGACGATCGTGAAGTTGAACCCGTTGACGTCGCCGGCCGGCAGCGGCGACAGGCGGTTGGTGCCTTCCGGGCTGGAGACCTTGCGCCGGAACGGTTCGAACTTGACCAGGTTCAGCCCGGGATCCAGGGGCACCGGCGCGCCGATGGCGTTGAGCGGGCGCCCCACGACAAGCTGGCCGTCGTAGACATAGAAATGCGCCCGTCCGTCGCCGCCGCCCGATGCATGGCGGACCAGGTCGTCGATGACCTCCAGCAGGTTCTCGCCCCGGTAGGCCGGGTTCTGCACCCGCAGCCCCAGGGCCAGGGTCGGCGGCAGGAACAGGGGCTGGCTGCCCGCCGCCCCGCCAAGGGCATTGATGCCCAGCAACCCGCCCAGAACCTCGGCCAGGGTCGCATCGGTCTGGCCGCGCAGGTCGTGGCCGATCTGATCCTGCTTGACCTCGCGCAGGGCGTGGGTGGTCTTTTCGAAACCTTCGACCTTGGTCACCAGCTTGCCTTCGGACACGGTCGAGGTGATCTTTGTCACGATCCCTTCCATCACCGTCGGCGGCGCGATGCGGAACGCATCGAAATAGCCCAGCGCGATCCGCACGCGCAGCCCGCTGTCCTGATGGTCGGCCAGCTCCCGCGCCGAGGACAGCGGCAGGTCGTCGAAGACGATCTCGAAATCGCTGCCGAACCCGTCGCGCAGGATGTTGGCCTTGACCGTCGCATCCAGCAGATGCGTGCCCAGGACCAGGTCGTTGGACACGGTGATCGCCGCTTCGGGAAAGTCGATCTGGTGTTTCAGAATGACACTCATCGCGGTGCGATCCCCCCGATGATCCGGGTGCCATGGGCGCCGGTGCCATTGAGATTGCGCTTGGCGATCTGCAGGTTGCCAACGGCGATCGGCGGGCCGGGAAAGGCCACGAAGACCGGGCCGCAGTCGATTTCCTGGCCCAGCGCCACCTTGCGGATGCGCAGGGTCCGGCGGTCGCCGCCCGGCGGATCGAGCGCCAGGCGCATGACCAGGTGATCGCGCGCACCGTCCAGCGCGATGATGTCCGGCGCCGCGGCAAAGCCCGCCGCATCGATATTGGGGTAGAGCAGCATGACATAGCTCACGCCGGCGCTCGACAGCGACACCCGGGCCGGAAAGGCGGCGTCGGCGGCCAGGGGCAAGGGCTGGTAGGTGCGGCCGCTGGGCAGGAGAAAGGGATCCATGGCGCCGCCTCCTAGAACGCAAAAGCCGACAGCAGCGGCGAAGCCACGCCGGCCACGACATCGGCACCGAGCTGGAACCCGGCCGCCTCGACCCGGCGCGGCGCATGTTTCAGCTCTATCGTCACGGTGGTCACGTCGCGCTTTTCGGATGTTTCCTCGAAATTGAGCGACGTGATCTGCATGTCGGTATGTACCGAGGTCGAGGTGACGACCGGCAGGCCGGCGATGGCTTCGACCGGGCCGAGCACGCTGCCCAGCCCCCGGAACGTCAGGGCCAGCGCCTCCAGCGCCGGACGCAGGGCACGCCACGGGCCAAGCAGTTCGGCCGCGATGGTGATGGTCTTGGCCGTTGGCTGGGTCAGCTGCAGAAAGGCCCCCGGACCGGCCGAGGGCGCCAGGGCCGCGGTTTCATAGCCTTCGTTCACGGTGAACTTGGTCACTGCCAGCAACGGCGCCGGCCCGACCATGACCGGGAATTGCAGGACCGGAAGCTGATCGCTCTTTGCCATGGCGCGGGCCCGTCCGGATCAGGTCTCGATGTCGGCGTCTTCGCCGAAGGCCAGGATGATGCCGTTGAAGGTGGCCGCCGGCGCGCCCTGGATCATCACGTTGCTGGGGTTGGCCGACGTGATGATGCAGTCGCGAAAGAGCAGCTTGGCAAAGCTCCAGTCATCGCCGTCGGCCTCGGCCACGGTGATTTCGAACCGGGTGCGGTCCAGCGCCATGCGCGTCAGTTCGGCCACCGCCGTGCCGATGGCCGGCAGGGCCATGGTGAACGTGGCCGTCCTGGGGCCAAAGGACACCCCCACGTTGTCGGCTTCGACCGAATGGATGGGCGTCGCGGGCGTCGTGATCGTCGGTTGAAAACTGTCGATCGGGCAGATCGGCGTGCTTCCGACCTGAACCTGAAGGCGGGTGTTCCAATCCATGATCTGGTCTCCTAGACAAAGTTCAGGGTCAGGTTCAGCCGATGGATCGCACCGGCGTAGACCACTGAGATGAGGGAATTGACGGCCCTGGCATTGCGGGCGTCGGTCAGTTGCTGGGCCTCGACGGCGCTGCGTTCCTCGGGGGCCTTGTCCAGGATGGTGAGAAGCGGCGTGAAGACATCAAAGCGCACGATGACCTCGTTCTGGACCAGCGGTTGCAGCACGCCCGAAATCCGCGATTCCATGACGCGCAGGCCCGGGCGCGAGATGCGCAGGTTGCCGATCGACCGGATCAGCATGGCCTTCAGCCGGAACGAAATGTCATCGATCACCCGGACGATGTCGACATAGGGCTTGTCGGCGCCCAGCGTGTAGGACTCGCCCATCATCAGCGACTTGCCCGGGATCAGCAGCGGATCGGTGATCCAGTTGACGCGCGCATCGTCGAAGGCGCTGATCTGGCTGTCGGTGAATTGCTGATCCATGCTCAGAACGACCGGTTTCAGCAACAGCGAGATATGCGGCGGATAGCCGGCGATGCAGCCGGCATAGGCCGCGGCGGCATCTTCGTCAGAATGGTGGGCAACCAGTGTCATGCGGTCGATGGACATCGCCCCGGTGACAAGCGCCGTGTCGGTCGTGCCCGCTCCCAGCATGGCCACACCGATGCGTTCCTTGCCGTCCCCGCCCGAATTGGACACGGTGTTAACATGGCCGGCCAGGGCCTCGATCTCGGTTGTGCCATCGGTGTCGGTCAGCGGGGTATTGGCCAGCACCACGATCTGGACATCCAGCGTCGAAATGGCGGTGAAGGCATCGGTCAGCTGGGTGCCGTCGGTGGGATCGGCGCGCAGGGCGACGACCTTGCTGGGCCCCGGGCTTTGCTGGAAGGCCACGCGGACGGCCGCGCCCAGGCTGCCTTCGAACCATTCCTGTGAATCGACCGGGCCGACGATGGGGTCGCCGCTGCCGTCAACATGGCTGGGCGATTGCACCTCGCCGGGGTTGGTGATTTCCACCGGCACGCCGGCCGGGCCATTGCCGGTCGCATCGCCGATGATCGCCAGGTTCCCGAACGCGCGGGTTGCGGGCTTGAAGAAATTGGTCACCGGCGTGACCGTTATGTAGCGCACTAATGCCAATTTGGCCTCCGTGTTTGACGGGCACGGGATGCGCCCGGGTGAAATGCCTGGTCCGACGGGCCGGTCAGGGGTCGGGTTCGAAATGAACGAGGTATCCGGCCGACCAGAACAGGGCCGCCAGGGCGGTACGGCTGGCGGCCACGTCGTGGCCGGGCAGCGGGCTTGCGACCAGAATGCTGTCGGGCAGAACGGCTAGGTGCGCGGCGACAACGTCGCGCCGGCGCCCCGAGACGGTGGGGTCCAGGGCGGCTTCGCGGCGCATGACGGCCCGGGTGCGCGCCGCGGTCCTGAGGTGCTCGCACCAGGTATCGCCCTCGAAGACCGAGACCAGCAGATCGACCGGCACGATCTCGGCCGTGGTTGTTGCGGCCAGCGGCCCGGCCGAGATATCGGCAATCCGGTGGCGCCCGCTGCGGTAATCGCCGATGGATGCGATCCCCAGCCGATCCAGAACCGCCGCGGCCTGGTCGGGCGGCACAAGGGCGCCCAAGGCGGTTTCCAGCGCGGCCAGGTCGGCCTGGTCTCCGAGCCGGTCAAAGAGCGATTGCTCGCCCACCGACACGACCGGCCCGGCCAGCGCGGCCATCTGGGCGGTCAGGCGCAGGCGGCTGATGGCGTCCAGCCAGGTGACACCGCCCATGCGATGCCGCCGGGCGCGGCTTTCCCGGCGGCTGTCCGGGCCGGATCCGGTCGACACCTCGTCGACCAGACCCGTTTCAAAGACCGGAACGGCAAAATCCGTGCCATCGACCGCCACCGCGTCAACCGCAGTATAGCTCTTCTCGTCGCTGTCGGCCCCGGCATTGGCCAGGATCGCCAACCCGCCGACGCCACCGACAAGGGTGGTTTCCACGAAGGTCGCCTGGGTCATGCTGGCAAGGATGAAATCTGAAAACATCGAACCGTCTACCGTGGCCGGCCGCCGCGACCCGGGCGCACCCGGGGCGCGGTGGCCGGCCCGCGCAAAATGCCAATCCCACGAGACAAAATGGTAAGACGCGGTCTTGCCCGGCAGGTTGCCGAACCGTGGCGGCCCGTCTGTCGCGCCCGCCACCTGTCAATGCGTCCGTCTCTGGCTCCAGCTTCGCCGCCAACGGCCGCGCGGTAAATGAGGCGGAGGATCCGGTGGGCACGGATCGAAGGAACCGGATATTAGGGTTCATGTCAGGGGACATACGATCAGGCCCCTGCCCGGCCCGCGCCCCAGTCGGGCCGCCGGCCATCCGGCGGCGCCCCCGTGCGAACAGGCGGAAGGGCGGCATGAGCCCACGGCCGGACAGGCGAATGCCCCCTCGCCGCCCGCGACCGGTCAGGCCGAAGGGCCGGCGTTGGTCCGCCGGCACAGGGGAACCCGGGACGGTTTCCATTACGGCCAGGGCGGCCTGGTCTCCCTGCCGGTCAAAGTGCGATTGCTCGCCCACAGACACGACCGGCCCGTGCGGCGCGCCCTGCCGGGCAGGCAAAGGGGCCGGCGGCTGCCCTGCCCCCGGCCCTTTCGATTGCGCCCCGATGCGGCGTCAGATCAGCCAGTCCTCGCTGAGCACGGTGTCGGCCGACAGGTTCTTGATATAGGCCAGATCGACAATCCCGGCGCCGGTGTCGAAGGTCAGCATCGAATTCTTGCCGTCGGCCACCAGGGCGAACAGCTCGTCGGCCAGCGCATCCGCCACGCTGCCCCCGCCCAGCAGGCCCGAGACCGAGATCCTGTCGTCGTCGGTCAGCTTGAAATCGGAGAGGTAGTCGCCGCCCTCGTCCAGCGCGGTGAAGACAAAGACATCCGCCCCGCTGCCCCCCTTGATCTCGTCGGCCCCGGCGCCGCCGGTAATCACGTCGTTGCCGCCGCCGCCGTTGATGATGTCGGCGCCTGCGCCGCCAAGGATGGTGTCGTCGCCATTGTCGCCGAAGATCGTGTCGATCCCGTCGCCGCCTTCGACATGGTCGGCGTCGTTGCCGGCCTTGAGGTAATCGTCACCATCGCCGCCGAACAGCTGGTCCAGCCCGCCATCGCCGTAGATCGTGTCGTTGCCCGTGCCGCCTTCGGCGTAATCGTCATCGTTGCCCAGCTTGATGTAATCGTCGCCATCGCCGCCAAACACCGTGTCGTCGCCGTTGTCGCCATAGATCTTGTCGATCCCCGCGCCGCCGGTGACGTAATCGGCGTCGTTGCCGGCCTTGATGTAATCGTCGCCGTCGCCGCCGTGCAGCTCGTCAAAGCCGTTGTCGCCGTAGATCTTGTCGTTGCCCGCACCGCCGTCGGCGTAATCGTCTCCCTTGTCGCCCTTGATGTAATCCAGCCCGTCGCCGCCATACATCGTGTCGTGGTCGTACTTGCCATAGATCTTGTCGTCGCCGGCGCCGCCGTGGATCACGTCATCGCCATTGTCGCCATAGAGCATGTCGTTGCCGTCGCCCGCGTCGAGATAATCGTCGCCATCGCCGCCATAGAGCTTGTCGACCCCCTCGCCGCCGTCCAGCCGGTCGTCGCCGTCCTCGCCCTTGAGGTAATCCTTGCCGTCGCCGGCAGTCATCACGTCGTTGCCCGCCCCGCCGTAGAGCTTGTCGGCATCGGCCCCGCCGCTCATCGTGTCGTCGCCGTCATGGCCATAGAGCGTGTCATTGCCCGCTCCGCCGGCCAGCTCGTCGTCGCCTTCGTGGCCGTAGAGCTTGTCGGTCCCGTCCCCGGCGTCGATCACGTCATTGCCCAGCCCGCCGTAGATCGTGTCGTTGCCGGCCCCGCCATCCATCGTGTCGCTGCCGTCATCGCCATATATCCGGTCATTGCCGTCGCCACCGGTCAGGGCGTCGTCGCCGTCGTGGCCATAGAGGTAATCGTTGCCGCCCCCGCCGGTGATCACGTCATCGCCGGCATCGCCATAGACTTTGTCATTGCCCTCGCCGCCGTCCAGGTCGTCATCGCCGTCGCCGCCGTAGAGGTAATCGCTGCCGTCATCGCCGCGCAGCAGGTCGTCGCCCTCGTCGCCGTAGAGCCGGTCGTTGCCCTCGCCGGCGGTCAGGTCGTCGCCGCCATCGCCACCATAGAGGTAATCGTTGCCAGCGCCCGAGCGGATGACATCGTCGTCGCCCTCGCCATAGATCCGGTCGTTGCCATCGCCGCCGGACAGGTCGTCGCCGCCATCGCCGCCATAGAGGTAATCGTTGCCGGTATCGCCGGTGATCACGTCGTCGCCGGCATCGCCGTACAGCTTGTCATTGCCCAGCCCGCCGATCAGCAGGTCGTCGCCCGCCCGGCCATAGAGGTAATCATTGCCCTTGCCGCCATCGATCTCGTTGTTCAGGTCGCTGCCATAGCCGTAATCCGACCCCGAGCCGAGCAGCAGGTTCTCGATGTCGGACCCCGCCTCGATCGTCAGCGCCTTGCTGCCGACCTTGCCCGGCGTGCCGTCCAGGTAGATCCGGCTGCCATAGGTCACCGCGCTGAGGTCCAGCGTGTCGTTGCCGCCGTTGGTGTCGCGGATGATGCTGGCCTCTTCGGTCCAGTTCTGGACAAAGGCGTTGGTCAGGGTGATCACCGTGTCATAGGCATCGGGATCGGGGCCGACCGGCACGCTGTCGACATCGATGATGTCGGCCACGCTGGCGGTGGACGCGATGCCGGTCAGAAAGGCCATGGCCAGGGCGCCCAGCCCGCCGCCGTTGACCATCAGCCAGGACCCGCCGGTTGCGGCGGCCAGCCAGACCATGCCATCGCCCACCGGATCGCCGCCGTCATAGCCCAGGGCGGCAAACAGGCCCGACAGGTCGATGCGGTCGCCCTGCGACAGGCTGAAATCGGTGATCGTGTCGCCGGCCTCGTTGGCCGCGCCATAGACAAAGACATCCCCCCCGGTGCCACCGGTCAGCGTGTCGGCCCCGGCCCCGCCGACCAGGATGTCGTTGCCGCCCTGGCCCAGGATCGTGTCATCGCCGGCCCCGCTTTCCAGGGTGTTGTCGGCCGTGTTGCCGGTGATGTGGTCGACCCCCGAACCGGTGCGCAGGTTCTCGATCAGCGCGCCCCGGGCAATGGCCAGGTTGCCGGTCTTGCCGTTCATGTCCGAGAAGGCCTCGGCCTGCAGGTCGATGCGCTGGTTCTGCCAGCGGCTGCCCAGGTCGATCATGTCGATGCCGCCGCTGTCGAAGATCGTCACCGCCTTGCCGGTGTCCAGCCCCATGCCGTACTGGGTCAGGTTGGTGTTGTCGCCATAGATGCTGTTGCCCGTCTCGATGTCGGTCGGCGTGCCGTAAAGGCTCTGGATCGCCACGATATCGGCCATCTGGGCCGTGGCCAGGTAGGCAAAGCTGGCCGAGACATTGGGATTCTCGTTGTTCGAGAAATAGGACATCACCGACATCTGCCAGCTGTCATTGGCGTAATGCGCCTGGCTGTTGTAATCGGCCGACCCGTTGTAGAGCCCGCCATGACCCAGCCCCAGGGCATGGCCGATCTCGTGGATGTAGGTCTGCAGGTAATAATCGCCGTAACCCTGCCACGAGGTATGCACGTTGACATTCGACGCGATGATCGTCGTGCCCGAGGTCGACGAGGAATTGTAGGCCCCGGCCTGGTTGTCGTCGAAGGTGATCATGGCGCTCGACGACTGGGTGAAGGTCAGCCCGGTCACCGCCGTCCAGGCCTCCAGCGCCTGCAGGGCCGTGGCCTTGCCCAGGGCGTCCAGCCCGTTGATATTGACGGTGATCGTGCCCCCGGCCTGCACGTTGAACGACCGGGCCTGCATGCCGTTGTCGGCCCAGAACCCGTCGGCCAGGTAATCGGCGATCTGGTCGACCGAATAGACCGGTTTGGACGCGGCGGTCGCTCCGACGGGCATGGTCGCCCCGCCCGCTGCGACACCGGTCATGGCCTCTGGCCCGGCGATCCCGGCATCGGGCTGCCAGGCGATGGTGTAGCCTCCGGTTTCGGTCTCGTCGAAGGTGATCATCGCCTCGGGCGCTTCGACAAAGCTCAGCCCGGTCTCGGCCGCCCAGTCGTCCAGCGCCTCGAGCACGGCGGCCCGGTCGGCGGCGTCCAGCCCGTCGAGATTGACCGTGACCACGCCATCCGCCGGCACGTCGAAGGTCCAGGCCTGCTGGTCCTCTCCGGCCACGAAATCGTCGGTCAGGTAGCCGGCGATCTCGTCCATGGAATAACTCAGGGTCGCCGGGACGGTCCCTTCGACACCGCCATCGGTCAGCGGGTCGACATGGGGATCATAGACGGTCAGGCTCGGATCGAGCGCTTGGCACATGGTGCACATGGGGATTTTCCTTGAAGCCGGGGGATCGCTCAGAGTGGGAGCTTGGTGAAGCGCAGCAGGTCGTCGGCGAAGCGGCCGAGGATCGCGTCATTCAAACCGGCGTCCGACACCGACAGGGTCAGCGTCGGGCCCGTCCCGGCCACGCCATCGGCGCGGCGCCAGGCCAGATGGCCGGACAGATGCCCGACCAGGGGCCCGGACTGAGGCCCAGACTTGATCCCCGACTGGGGCTCGGACTGGGTGCCATGGGCCCGCGCCTCGGTCACGAAGTGCACCGAGAACACGCCATTCCCCGGGCTGTCCGAGACGATGACCGCCCCGTACCGGGCCCGCAACGCCGCCGCGAGCGGCTGGCAGAAGAAGGCCTCGGGACCGCCGGGACAGACCAGGCGGATCTGCGGCGCGGCCCGGGCGGGCGTGGTGGCGGACAACAGGGACAAGGCGGCAGCGGCCATGATGAATGTCACGACGGGAGACAAGCTGGCTCCGATTGCGGTTTTTCTGGTGGATACCGGGACATTCTGACCCTGCGGCCAAGACACACCGGAAACCGGGCGCTGCGCGGGGCCTAATTGTGAAAATTTCGTGGCGTTCGGATTGGGGGCCGCTTGCCCGTCGCACGCCGGCACCCGTTTGCGCCATCAAACCGGGCGCGGGGATGGTCTCTGCACACCCGTTTGCCCACAAAAAAGGCCCCGCGAGGGGCCTGTTTTCGGTGTGCAGGGGCTGCGTGGCGGGGAGACAGGGATTCGAACCCTGGGGACGCTCTCACGCCCAACGGTTTTCAAGACCGCCGCATTCGACCACTCTGCCACCTCCCCGGTCCCTGCCGTTTATCGCCGAAGCCCGTCGCAGGCAAGGCATCGCGCGCCGTTCCTGCACCCCGTCCCCTTCCCCGCAAAACGCCCCGAACCGGCAGGGCCGCCACAGGCCGGTCGGCAAAAACGCCACCCCGATTCGCTGAAGCCTTTTCAGACCGGCCCATCACATGTATCCTTGACCGCAAACATCCGACCCGGGCGATACGATCCGGGCGGAAGGGCAGAGCGCATCCGCGCCGACACGGGCAAGGGCAGACATGATGACATTCACCACCAAAACCGCGGGCGTGGTTCGCGTTCTCGTTCTGGGCGCGGCCGGTCTGGGCCTCGCCGGTTGCTCGGAATTCCCGAGCCTCAACCGCCTCACCGACCCGGCCAAGGCCGGCGCGGGCGAGGACACCGTATCGGAAACCAAGCTGGTCGAACGCGATGTCGAGGCCCCCGAGGTCTTTGACGTCACCGAGGCCGGGCTCTGGGACGGGCGGCCGTCGCTGGGCGGGGTCTGGGTCGCGCATCCGGATGTCGAGGAACCGGAACGGGTGATCATCCGCAACACGGCCAACGGCAAGTTCGTCATCGGTGCGCTGTTCCGCCGCGAACGCGACATCCCCGGCCCGCGCCTGCAGGCCTCGTCGGATGCAGCCGCCGCCCTGGGCATGCTGGCCGGCGCGCCGGTCGACCTGAACGTCACCGCCCTGCGCCGCGAAGAGGGGCCGGCCGATCCCGCCACGCCCGCCGAGCCCGAGCTGAACGCCGCCGCCGATGTCGAGGAAACCGCCCTGGCCCCGGTGGCCGGAGCCCAGGCCGCAATCGACGCGAGCGAAGACACGCCCACGATCGCGCCCCAGTCGCAAACCCCCGAAACCGTGATCAAGACCGCGGCTGCTGCCCCAGCGACCACAACATCTTCCGCTTCGAAGCTGGCCAAACCCTATATCCAGATCGGCATCTTCTCTGTTGAGGCCAATGCCAATCGTGCCGCCGACATGATGCGCACCGATGGCATGGTGCCCACGGTTTACAAACAGGAAGCGAACGGCAAAACCTTCTGGCGAGTCGTGATCGGCCCGTCCAACACCCGGTCCGAGCAAACGGCGCTGCTGAAGCAGATCAAGAACACCGGGTTCACGGATGCCTATGCCGTGACCAAGTAACGAAAGGACCTCGCCTTGCGTCTTCTCACGGTTCTGGCTTTCTGCCTGTCCTGTCTGGCCGCCCTGCCCGCCCTGGCCTTCGACACATCCGCCCGCGCGGCCTATGTGCTGGACCAGACCACCGGGACCGTGCTCTTGTCCAAGAACGCCAGCGAACCGCTGCCGCCGGCGTCGATGTCCAAGCTGATGACGCTTTACGTGGCCTTCGAAGCCATCCGTGACGGTCGCCTGTCGCTCGACGAACGCCTGCCCGTTTCCTCGCATGCCATGAGCTACAAGGGCTCGACCATGTTCCTGGACACCACCGACCGGGTGCGTGTCGAGGACCTGCTTCGCGGGATCATCGTGCTGTCGGGCAACGATGCCTGCGTCGTGCTGGCCGAGGCGCTCAGCCCCGATGGGACCGAGGCAGGCTTTGCCCGGTTCATGACCACCCGGGCGCGCCAGCTGGGCATGGAAAGCTCGACCTTCATGAATTCCAACGGCTGGCCCCAGGCCGGCCACATGATGTCGGTCAAGGACCTGGCGATCCTGGCCCAGCACATCATCGAGGATTTCCCCGAATTCTACCCGATGTTCGCCGAAACCGAATTTGCCTTTGACGGCCGCGCGCCGCAGAACGTGCGCAACCGAAACCCGCTGCTGTCGCTGCAGATCGGCGCCGACGGGCTCAAGACCGGCCACACCCAGGAAGCGGGCTACGGGCTGGTCGGCTCGGCCCGCCAGGGCGATCGCCGGGTGATCTTCGTGATCACCGGGCTGGATACCGAACGCGCCCGCGCCGAAGAGGCCGAGGCCATCGTCAACTGGTCCTTCCGCCACTTTGCCGAAAAGACCATCGCCAAAGAGGGCGTGCCCGTGGCCCGGGCCGAGGTCTGGATGGGCCGCGAACCGTCGGTCGGGCTGGTGCCCGAGGCCGATTGGGACGTGCTGCTGCCGATCCTACAATCGGGCGAGCTGGACGGCGAAGTTGTCTATGTCGGCCCCGTCGACGCCCCCGTCCGCAAGGGCCAGCCGCTGGGCGAGCTGGTCGTCCGGCCCGAGGGCCTTCCCGAAATGACCCTGCCGCTGGTGGCCGATGGTGACGTGCCGGCCGGCGGGTTCCTCGTGCGTGTCACCGCGGCCGCAAATGCGTTGATCAAGAAATGGCTCAGCCCGGACGCCGCGACCTGAACCGTCGCGGATTATTCGTCACATTCGAAGGCATCGACGGCTCGGGCAAATCGACCCAGGCCCGGCGCCTGGCCGCTGATCTGCGCGACCAGGGCCGCGAGGTCGTGCTGACCCGCGAACCCGGCGGCTCGCCCGGGGCCGAGGAAATCCGGTCGCTCGTGCTCGAAGGTGACCCCGACCGCTGGTCGGCCGAGACCGAGATCCTGCTGTTCACCGCCGCCCGGCGCGACCACATGGAACGCACGATCTGGCCGGCGCTGCGGGCGGGCAAGGTCGTGATCTGCGACCGCTTCGCCGACAGCACGCGGATGTACCAGGGCCTGTCGCGCGGCCAGCTGCGGCCCGTCGTAGACGACCTGCACAAGCTGATGATCGCCGACGAGCCCGACCTGACCCTGCTGATCGACATGGACCCGACAACCGGGCTGGCCCGGGCCAAGGGCCGGCAGGGCCACGAGGAACGGTTCGAGGATTTCGGGCTGGACCTGCAGGCCCGGATGCGCGAAGGCTTCCTGGACCTCGCCGCCGAATTTCCCGCCCGTTTCCGCGTGATCGACGGCAACCGGGCGGAAGACGAGGTCGCCGCCGACATTCGCCACCTGATCGCACCGGAGCTGGCCTCGGACCTGACATGAGCGACGACGACCTGCCCGCGCCCGACCAGGCCCCGGGCGCGCCCCACCCGCGCGAAACCGCGCAATTGTTCGGCCAGGAGCGGGCCGAACAGGATTTCCTGTCGGCCTTCAACACCGGGCGGATGCATCACGGCTGGCTGCTGACCGGGCCCGAGGGTGTCGGCAAGGCCACCCTGGCCTGGCGGATCGCGCGCTTCCTGCTGGCCACGCCGCCGGTCCAGGATGACGGGCTGTTCGGCGCGCCGCCGCCGCCGGCAAGCCTCGACATCGATGCCGATCATCCCGTTGCGCGGCGGATGCTGGCCGGGGCCGATCCCGGGCTGGCCTGTGTCACGCGCAGCGCAAATGACCAGGGGCGCCTGCGCGACCAGATCGTCGTCGACGACATCCGCAAGCTGACACGGTTCTTCGGCCTGTCCGCTGCCGATGGCGGGCGGCGCGTGGTCATTGTCGATGCGGCCGACGAAATGAACGTCTCGGCGGCCAATGCGCTGCTGAAGATGCTCGAAGAGCCGCCCGCGCGCACCACGATCCTGCTGATCGCCCATCAGCCCACCCGGCTTTTGCCCACGATCCGCTCGCGCTGCCGCACCCTGCGCCTGACCCCGCTGTCGCCGCCGCAGATGACACAGGCGCTGGAACAGGCGGGCGCCGAACTGCCCGAGGATACAGCCGCGCTTTCTGCCCTGGCCGCCGGGTCGGTCGGGGCCGCCCTGCGCCTGCTCGCGCTCGACGGGCTGGGTCAATATGGCCGGCTGGTCGCCTTGCTGGGCACCCTGCCCCGACTTGACCGCCAGGCCGCGCTGGCCCTGGCCGAAAGCGCCTCGGGGCGCGGCGCGGCCGACAGTTTCGACCAGTTGCTGACCCTCATCGACATCCTGCTGACCCGGCTGGCCCGAACCGGGGCGACCGGGCAGCCCCCCGCGCCCGAAGCGGCGCGCGGCGAGGCGCAGGTGCTGGGCCGCCTTGCGCCCGATCCGCACAAAGCGCGCGCCTGGGCGGCATTGGCCGCAACCGTCAGCGCCCGCAGCCGGCACGGACAGGCGGTCAACCTTGACCCCGCCGCGCTGGTGCTGGATACCGTCTTCAAGATTCAAGACACTGCCGCGGGCTGAGCCCGCCCCACGAGCTTTCCCATGACCGACGCGCCTGTGATCACCGACAGCCATTGCCATCTCGATTTTCCGGATTTCGATGAAGACCTGCCGCAGATCCTGTCCCGCGCGCGCGAGGCGGGCGTGCATCGCATGGTCACGATCTGCACGCGGCTGAAGAACGAACCGAAGGTGCGCGCCCTGGCCGAGGCCCACGCGCCCGTCTTCTACGCCGCCGGCACCCACCCGATGTCCGCCGCCGAAGAGCCGCTGGCCCGTGTCGACGAGTTGATCGCCCTGGCCCGTCACCCCAAGTTCGTGGGCATCGGGGAAACCGGGCTGGATTACCATTACACCGCCGAAAGCGCCGAGGTGCAGCAGCAATCCCTGCGCATCCATATCGCGGCCGCCCGCGAGACCGGCCTGCCGCTGATCATCCATTCGCGCGCCGCCGATGATGACATGGCCCGCATCCTGGCCGAGGAATATCGCGCCGGCGCCTATACCTGCGTGATGCATTGCTTTTCCTCGGGTGCCGATCTGGCCCGGGCCGCGCTCGACCTGGGTTTCTACCTGTCGATGTCCGGCATCGCGGCCTTCCCCAAGAGCCAGGAACTGCGCGACATCTTTGCCGCCGCCCCGGTCGATCGCATCCTTGTCGAGACCGACGCGCCCTATCTCGCCCCGCCCCCGCATCGCGGCAAACGCAATGAACCGGCCTATTCGGCCCTGACCGCACGAAAGGGCGCCGAGGTATTCGGCATGGATTACCACGACTTCGCCGCCCAGCTCGAAGCCAATTTCGAGCGCCTCTTTGCCAAGGCCGCAGATTTCAGGGCGGCCGCCTGATGGATCAATTCCGCTTCACGATCCTTGGCTGCGGCTCTTCGGGCGGCGTGCCCCGCCTGGGCGGGATCTGGGGCGAATGTGATCCGGGCAACCCGCGCAACGCGCGGCGCCGCTGTTCGCTGCTGGTCGAACGCGATGGGCCGGGCGGCACGACCAGCGTGCTCGTCGATACTTCGCCCGACCTGCGCAGCCAGTTGCTGGACACCGGGACCGGCCGGCTGGATGCAGTGGTCTATACCCATGCCCATGCCGACCATGTGCATGGCATCGACGATCTGCGCATGATCGTCTTCAACATGCGCGCGCGCCTGCCCGTCTGGGCCGATGGCGCCACCCAGAACGACCTCTTGTCGCGCTTCGGCTATGCCTTTGCCCAACCCGCGGGCTCGCCCTATCCGCCGATCCTCGACCTCAACACGATCAACGGGCCTTTCGACATCGACGGTCCCGGCGGGCCGATCCCGTTCCAGCCGTTCCGTGTCGGCCATGGCTCGATCGAAGCGCTGGGGTTCCGTATCGGTGGCCTGGCCTACCTGCCTGACGTGGTCGAGATCTACGATGCGGCCTGGCCCTTCCTCGACGACCTGGATGTCTGGATCGTCGACGCCCTGCGCCGCGATCCCCATCCGACACATGCCCACCTGGCGATGACGCTCGGCTGGATCGAACGTGCCGCCCCGGCGCGGGCCATCCTGACCAACCTCCACGTGGACATGGATTACGCCGCCGTCGAAGCCGAGACGCCGGAGCATGTCACCCCGGCCCATGACGGCCTTGTTCTCAGCCTGCCCGTCCATGGCTGACGGCCAACCAGAATTCGAGCATCCATGCTCCAGACATTGATAGAAGTCATCCTGCCGGTCTTCCTCGTGATCGGCTCGGGCTACCTGCTGACGCGCGTCGGGTACATGAACCAGACGCATATCGACGGCGTGCTGCGGTTCACCCAGGGCTTCGCGGTGCCTTGCCTTCTGTTCAATGCCATCGCTCATATCGATCTCGCCGCCAGCTTTGACCCCCGCCTTCTGGGCAGTTTCTACACCGCCGCCGCCTTGTGTTTCCTCGTCGGCCTCACCGGAGCCCGGTTCATCTTCAAACGCGAATGGGAAGACGCTGTTGCCATCGGGTTCTGCTGCCTCTTTTCAAACTCGGTTCTTCTTGGCCTGCCGATTACGGAAAGGGCCTATGGCCCCGACGCCCTGACCGGCAATTACGCCATCATCGCCTTCCACGCGCCCTTCTGCTATGCGATCGGCATCACGGCGATGGAGGTCATCCGCAACAGCGGCAAGCCGGGCCCCGCTTTCGCCCGATCGATCCTGACGGCAATGTTCAAGAACGCCTTGATCGTTGCGATCCTCCTTGGCTTCCTTGTGAACTTTTCCGGCATCAAATTGCCCGTAGTGGCCGAAGACGCTCTTGGCCTGATCATCCGTGCGGCCCTGCCCGGGGCGCTCTTTGCCTTGGGCGGCGTTCTTGTCCAGTACAAGCCCGAGGGCGATCTGCGTACCATTGCCTTTGTCTGCTCTGTTTCCCTCCTCTTGCATCCCGCTCTTGTCTGGATCTTCGGCTCGATCACCTCGCTCAAGGAAGACCTGTTCCGCTCGGCCGTCCTGAATGCCGCCATGGCGCCCGGGTTCAACGCGTACATCTTCGCGAACATCTACGGCCGGGCAAAACGGGTGGCTGCGTCTTCGGTTCTGCTGGCCACGGGCACCTCGCTGTTCACCGTCTGGATGTGGCTTCTCCTACTCGGGTGATGCAAACGGCGAATTGGATTGGCCTCGCCGTTCTGTCAGATGACGAAGGAAGTTCAGACAAGCTGACCAAGTACTACGAAGGCGTTGCACAGCGTTGAATTTGAACTGACGGTCCTTCGCGAGCCCGGCGTGTCCGTCACAGTAGGTCCGCTCCGCAGCCGCGTGCCACACTGCTGAGACAGATCTATCGCACCAATCCCTGCCCTTGGCTTGATACGCTCATTGATGTTCATCCTGCCTTGTAGAAGGTCAGGCAGGCATCACGAAGATCACGAAGATAAACCCCTTCGCCAACATGTGCTGGCAAGACGCCTGTAGACACATCCTGCTGATCAGCCAGGTTTCCCATCAGAACAACGAGGCAATCCAGAGATTGGCGCAACAAATCCACGTCCTGCAGCGCGGCCTGATGTTCCGTGTCTCCATCGCCGATCTTGACGATCACATCGCCCATAGCCTCATCAACGTTCGCGGCAATCGCCGACAAACGTGCCAATTCGTTGGAAATGTTGCGCAAGGCGACGTCCAGCGGGATCTTGGTCATGTTCGTTTCTCCTGGGCTGGTCTCAAAGCCGTCCAACGACGCGTTCGATGCAGGCTTTCAGCGCTTCCGGTGAAAAAGGCTTCTTGATGTAGTTGTTCATGCCCAGCTTGTTGCCACGCTCCATCAACCCGGAATCCGTCGATCCGGTGATCAGGATGAAGCCGATCCTTTGGGTCGTACGCCCCTTTCGCAGACCTTCAAGCAGGCCAAGACCATCCATCCCGGGCATGTTGTAGTCGGAGATGACCAGGTGCACCGGGCGCGCAGCCAGCTTGCGCAATGCCGATTCACCGTCGACGCAGTAGTCGACATGTTGAATGCCCATCCAGTCCAACGCCTGGAGAATGAGGCCGCGGCTGACCGACATGTCGTCGACGACCATGACGTGAAGTTTGTCTTTGATGCCCATGGGGTCCTCGGTTCACTCTCTCTGATTTCTGATCAGATCTTTTTGTATTGCGTGGTGCCGACCAATTTCAGCTGCGATGCGGCGGGTCCTGAGACGCGTTCGGAATGGCCCACGAACAAAGTGCCATCCGGCGCCAATAGCTTGGCAAACCGGGACCACAACCTGGCTTGAGTATCAGCGTCGAAATAGATCACGACGTTTCTGCAGAAGATGACATCAAACGGCCCTTTCATCGGCCAATCGCCAATCAGGTTGAGCTCCGCGAAGGTGATCAGGTCCCGAAGATGGTCGCGGGCTTGCCAGTTGCCGGTACCATCCGCATCCTTGTTGAAATAGGAGCGCCTCTGAGCTTCCGTGACCTGAGCTTTCTCCAAGTCTCGATAGATCCCGCTCTTGCCCGTGCTGATCATCCGGCTGTCGATATCGGTCGCCAGGATGCGCAGATCGAGGCACCCAGCATCCGGCAATGCATCCAGAACGGTCATCGCGATAGAATATGGCTCCTGACCGCTTGAACACCCAGCCGACCACATCCGAACCCGTTCGCCCTTGCGAGCCCTATCCAGCAACGTCGGAAGTACATCCTCGCTCAATCTTTGGAAGTGATGCGCCTCACGGAAGAAATTGGTGACGTTGGTTGTCAGCAAGCAGACCATTTCCTTCCGTTCAGCCTCGCCCGACCTGCTTTCAAGCAAGTCGCAGTACTGGGTGAAGTCCGAAGCCCCGACCTGCCGCAAACGCTTTGAAAGACGCGAAACAGCAAGACTTTTCTTGCTGTCGGACAGCACGATCCCACATTCCGAATGCAGGATGGCAGCCAGCCGTGCGAAAGCGACGTCATCAATTCCGGCATCCATCGCGGAAAGCCCCGAGGTCATATGGCGACCAATGGACATCAGATCTCGACCGATGCAGCCGGAAGCACGCGCGACAGGTCGAGCTTGCGGATCATTTCGCCGTTGACAATGACAACGCCGGATATGAAAGACTTCACTGTGTCCGCCACGATGTCGGGCACCGGCTGGATGTCTTCCTCCTGCACAGTGATGATGTCCGAAACAACCTCGGCCAAGATGCCGATGGTTTGCGACTGAACGACGGTAATGATGATCACGTGGCGTGGTCCCGGGTCGGTCACACCCAGACCAAGCCGCGCGGACAGATCCACGACAGGCACAACCGAACCGCGCAGATTGATCACGCCTTTCACGTAGGATTGCGCGTGCGGAAGAACCGTTGTCGCCGTCCAGCCACGAATTTCACGGACCGACATGATGTCGAAACAGAAGTCCTGTTCAGCGACCCGAAAGGCCACCACTTCCTGTTCCTGGCGCGTCTTGGGTTCAGCAAGATCAGACATGGTCACCTCAATTGTTGAAAGGAAGGATCGGCCGGGATCGAGGCGTCCCGAACGATGCTGTCAGGGTCGATGATCAGCGCGATCCGGCCATCGCCAAGGATTGTGGCCGCCGCCACGCCGTCGATCCGTCGGTAGTTCGTCTCGAGGCTCTTGATCACGACCTGGCGCTGGTCCTGGATGTTGTCGACAATAAGGGCGCAGCGCCTGTCATTCTCTGTCTCGATAAGCAGTAGCACGTGGTCGGACAGGTCTTCCGGCTCATCGCGGAACTCGAAACACGCTCCGAGATCGACGATTGGAACAAGGGAATCCCGGTTCTTCAAAACACGCCCCTGCGCTCCGATCCGATGGATGGCGACGGTACGAGGTTGCAAGGTTTCCTGAATTGCGGTGATCGGGACCACCATCGTCTGGCCTGCGACGTCGATGACCATGCCTTCCATCACAGCAAGGGTCAGCGGCAGGGAAATTGCAAATGTCGTCCCTTCTCCGGTCGCCGATTGGATTGCAACGCGCCCCCCCAACGCCTGGATCTCAGAGCGTGCGACATCCAGGCCGACACCCCGCCCGGACAATTCCGACACCTCTTGCTTGGACGAGAAGCCAGGCATGAAGAGCAGGTTATCGATTTCATTGGGCGGCAGGTCTGCGTCCTCGGGGACCAACCCTTTCTCCTGTGCGATTTCAAGCACACGAGGCCGATTGATCCCGCCCCCATCATCTGAAACATCAATGACAACACGCCCTGAACGATGGGCGGCAGACAAGATGACCGTTCCTTCGGCCGGTTTTCCCGCGGCAACACGTTTGTCGGTGTCTTCGAGCCCGTGATCCACAGCATTGCGGATCATGTGCGTCAATGGATCGACAAGCCTTTCAATGACTGTCTTGTCGACTTCTGTGTATTCGCCGCGCGTCACGAAGTGCACCCGCTTGCCGGTGGCCGAAGCAGCTTCGCGAACGATCCGCGCCATGCGTTGGAACATCGGCTTCACCGGCTGGGCCCGGATAGCCATTACACCTTCCTGGATTTCCCCCGCCAGCTGCTTGAGGCTTTCCAGTCCAGTTGAGACTTCGTTCTCAGAAGGCAGCTCCAAGCAAGCAATCGATTGCGACAGCATGGCCTCCTTGATCACGAGCTCTCCGACGAGATTGATGAGCTTGTCGACCCTTTCAAGATCGACGCGGATGGTCGCAGCACCGCCCCGGGACTTCTCCTTTGGGGGCTTGGCTGGCTTTGGAATATCCTTGAGGTCTTTCTCTGGCGGCGGCTGGGTGTCCGCGCTTGAATTGTCCGCCCCCGACAGCTCGTCTGAAGGTTCAGAATCTTCAGACGGTGCGGTCGGGGGCGGAGGAAAAGGCGCGGCGTCCTCTTCTTCGAGAGCCGGCAGGCTGTACGGTTCGGCCCCTTCTTCCGCCTCGATCGGGTGAATGGAGATATCGCAACAATCCTCGACGAACTCGAAGACCTCTTCGAGGCTCACTTCATCTGTGTCGGTTTCGATCCGCAGGACCCAGCTCAGGACGCAACCCGTCGGATCAAGGCTCTCCAGAGCCGGCAGCTCGGCAAGGTCACAGGTGACGTCAAGCGCCCCCAACTTCTCGAGCGAACGAAACAGCAGCAAGGGCTCATTGCCCGACGCGAACAGTGCAGAATGAGGCTTGAAATGTACCTCAAACCCGGCCGGCAATGGAGGCGCGCTGAGGTCGAGCATGCCCAGGTCCAAGGTCTGCGGTTCGAACTCGGGCAGTTCTTCCTCTTCCGAAGGGTCGTGCCCAATGACTTCGTTCAGCTTCTCGCCCAGCGCATCGCTGGTTTCCTTGGAGACTTCGTCATCATCCCTTGCGGCACTGACCAGGTCCGACAGATGGTCACCACAATGCTTGAACAGCTCAAGCACCTGATAATCGGCCTCGATCTCGCCGGACCGAACCTTCTCCAGAGCTGTTTCAAAATGGTGGGCAAAGGCCACCAAGTCATCCAGGCCGAAGGCTCCGGCGCCCCCCTTAATCGAATGGACCGCACGAAACACCGCGTGGATGGTCTCGGAATCATGTGTTTCGTTGGCAATCTGGTCAAAGCCATCATGCATGGCTTCGAGAAGCTCTTCGCATTCCTCGAAAAATGAATCGCGAAAATCGTCTGCGCTTCCGCCTTTCATCCGTTGCCTCCAGAGATAGCCACGCGTTCGATCGCCCAGATGAGCTTTTCCTCGTCGAACGGTTTCACAATCCACCCTGTTGCCCCGGCGGCACGGGCCCGTGCCTTCAACTCAGGCGCGCTTTCAGTGGTCAGAACAAGAATGGGGACCAGGCGGTCGACATGCAGACGGCGCAGTGCTTCGATGAACCCGAGCCCGTCCAACCGCGGCATGTTGACGTCGGTGATCACGACATCTGGTCCGAAACTCTCGTAGTGACGCAGGCCGTCTTCCCCATCCTCGGCCAAATCGACCTGGAAACCGGCCCGGGTCAGGGCGGCGTCGAGGAGGTTCCGCATGGTGCGGGAATCGTCGACCGCTAGGACGCGCAAACTCATGTGGGCTCTCCCATATCCTCAGAGGTGATGCCGATCTGATCCGGTGTAACGCCAAGCAAACGGCAGGCCTCCAACATCTCGGCACTCGGTGCAGCCACAGCAAAGTCCTGGCCGTCCTGCTGCCATTGCTGGCGGGCTGCCAACAGCGTCTGCATCACAAGGGTCCCACAGAAAGTCACGCCACTTGCATCCAACGTCATGGGCGATCCCATGGCGGCAATCAGATCCGTTGTCAGGCTACTGGCCGCGGTGCTGTCGAGGCGTTGCCCGAGCGTCAAAGTCCCGCTCATTTCCCCTGTCCCCTTGTCCTGTGAACTCGGCAGGCCGGCAGTGCCGCACCCTCGATAGACGGGATCAGAACCTTGCCTGTGTCTTGCACGGCCGGCCAACGGTTCCGCCAGCGGCAAGGCCCGCATGCCGTTCCGCCTTGCGCGCAATCCCTCAGCCTCAAGCTGTACGATGTCATGAAAGCTCCTGCGTCCGGTCCCGTGGATGGGCTCGACCTCGATCGTCAGATCACTCTCGAATCCCGTGATGCCCCTATCGCTACCCGGAAGCGCTGAAGCGAAGGTTAATCCCCAAGAGAAGCCGCGCGCCAAACCCCAAAAAGTTTAAGCGCCCTGCAAGCGGGAACCTGGAAGAAACTGAGGCTTCCTTAACCTTTGCCGCTTATCGAACGGGAACGGCAGCGATTTGCCGGGCCGAACGGAGAGGAGACAAGACATGAGTCTGGCTGCGCCAATGACCGCGACCCTCCTGCTCATCGATCCGTCCGCCATCCGGTCACGCCGCCTGATCAAGGCCGTGGCACGTGATCCTCGCTTCACCCTGATGGCACATTGCAAGACCTTCGCGGACGCCTACAATCTCACTGAGAGCCGTAAACCGGCAGTCGTCGCAATTGCGGCGGAGCTGGTCTCCAACCGCGGTTTCCCGATGTACAATGCTCTCCTCGATGCGTTGGACAGCACAAGTGTCATCATGTGCACGACCAATGCGGACACGGCGCGTTTTAGAACACTTGGCCAGACATTCGAACTCCCCGATTCCTCGCGCATCGAAGCGATGCTCGACGATCTCGCCGCAAGATCGGCGCGCTTTGGATTTCAACAGGTTGGAAAGCGCAACACAGCCAATTCACGGCTGGCCGTGATCGGCGCGTCCACCGGCGGGGTCGAAGCTCTGACAGCCGTGTTGTCCCACTTTCCTGCGGATTGCCCGCCAACACTCGTAGTTCAGCATATCGGCCACGACTTCGTAAGTGGATTTGCCCGAAGGCTCGACCGGCTGTGCGCCGCGAAGGTCGTCGAAGCAAGCGACGGAGCCCGGATCGAGCCCGGACATGTCTATGTTGCTCCCGGGTTGCCGGCACATCTCACCTTGTCAACGACCGGGTTGAGCTGTCAGCTCGACCCTGCGCCATCACAATCGGGCCATCGACCGTCCGTGGACGCATTGTTCAATTCGGTTGAAAGACTCGGGGACAGGGTTGTTGCTGCTCTCTTGACCGGTATGGGTCAAGACGGCGCAAAAGGCCTGCTTCGTATTCGCAATGCAGGTGGCCACACCATCGCGCAGGATCGCGACACATGTGTCGTTTACGGCATGCCGCGTGTGGCCCAGGACATCGGCGCAGTGATCCAACAACTCCCACTCAACCGCATCGGCCCAGCGCTTATCGAAGCAGCCGGTCTGCCGGAGAAAGGACGTGTCACATGACCATCCCGCCACGTGAAGAACTCGTCCATGTGATCCAAGGCCAATTCAGACTTGCGGAAAAGCCCAACCAGGTCCTTTCGACTCTACTGGGCTCTTGTGTCGCGGCCTGCATGCGGGACCCGGTTCTGGGCATCGGCGGGATGAATCATTTCCTTCTGCCCGGCAATGATCCGAACTCGACCAACAACGTGAAATACGGCGCGCATTCCATGGAACAATTGGTCAATGCTCTGCTTCGCCGGGGCGCGGTGCGAGACCGGTTGGAAGCACAGCTCTTCGGTGGCGCGAATATCGTACAAGGGTTGACCAAGATCGGCGACTCGAACTGTGCATTCGCCCGCCAGTTCATACGTGACGAGGGTTTTCGGTTGGTGGGCGAAGATCTTGGCGGCATTCGCGGCCGAAAAGTCCGCTACAAGCCTGCGACCGGGCAGGTCGTGATCGAACCCATCGACGCCCTGGCTGCTGATACGGCAACCCGGAGCCCAACGCGCAAGGCTCCGGCCGTCAAGTCTGGAGAGGTCGATCTGTTCTGAATTGGCCCGTCATTCATCCAACTCGCATCCGGCATCGCGACATCAAAGCGCGTTCCGTTGTTTCGTGTCGAGAACCGCGACGTCCGCAATCGACGCATTTCCTATGAGGAGACCGCCATGTTTCGCTCCTTGACGATCCGAACAAGACTACTCGCTTTTGTTCTGTGCACGAGCACCCTGTCCCTATTCGCCTTGGCCGCTGTTCTCACCGTCAACATGGCCATCGCTCTGAAGGACCAGCGGACCGCCAATCAAATGTTGCTATCGAACTTGGTCGGCGCGCGGCTTGGTGCCGGAATTGCCGGAGTGCCCGTCGAGCGGCGTTTCGATGCTCAGGGACATCTTGCGTCACTTGTTTGGGATGAAGCATCACCTGCACCTCAAGCGTCGCTTGTCGAAGGCTTCCCCAGTCAGAATTCCGGCCACATTTCCCTCATCCTACCGGACGCCGAAACTTCGCAGTTCCTGCGATACACTGCATTTGATCGAGATCAGCAGACGGTCATCACATCCTCTCCTTTTGACCTTGCCGAACGTGCCGCTCTGCTTGAGGCAGACGGCACAGCGATCCACTCCCAGGCGAAGACCGACAACGAAATCTACAACACCCTGCTGATTCCAATTCTATCGACCTCCGGCGACGTAATCGGCGCCATCGAAACCGCCTTGCCCATGTCGGCCTCACGCCAAGGCATCGCGTACAAGATCGCTCTCGGTGTCGCGGCCGCCCTGCTTCTGACGGCGGGCGTGGCAATCATACTCTTCACCTCACTGCCTGCCCTCCTGCGTCCAATCGAAGACGTGAATGACGCCATTCAACGGATCGCCAATGACAATTTTGGCACCGATGTCCCGCACACCCAAATGCCGGATGCCTTGGGCGCCATTGCGCGCAATGTCGCTTCCTTCAGTGACGCTCTCCAAAAGCACGAAGCCACACATGATCACCGGATGAAAGAACAGGAAGCAACGGCTGGACTGGCGCGAAAACAAGCCGACGTACAGGCAAGGGTAGTGACGGATCTGGGCGACGGCCTGAAGCGCATGGCGTCCGGCGATTTGAGTCGGGCTATCGAGAGCCCCAGCCACGATCCCTTCCCCGCTGAATACGATGATCTGCGGACAAGCTACAACGAGGCACTATTGCATCTTGGTGGGGCTATGAACGACGTTTTGGATGCGGCCGGGAACGTACGCAGCGGCGCCAGTGAGATTGACCAGGCGGCCGGTGACCTTGCCTCACGGGCTGAAACTCAGGCGGCGACTTTGGAAGAATCTGCAGCTGCACTGAACCAATTGTCGGAAAGCGTGCGGCGCACATCAGACCGGGCGGAACAAGCGGAGAGCTCTGGACGAAACACGCGCCAACAGGCCGAGAGCGGTGCCCAGGTCATGCGCGATGCGATCGGTGCAATGCGCCAAATCGAACAGTCCAGCGAAAGCGTCAGCCGGATCATTGGCGTCATCGACGACATCGCGTTTCAGACCAACCTTCTGGCCCTGAATGCGGGCGTGGAAGCCGCCCGTGCAGGAGAAGCCGGCAAAGGCTTTGCCGTTGTTGCTTCCGAGGTCCGCGCATTGGCGCAGCGCGCATCGGAATCTGCACGCGAGATCAAGTCTCTCATCGCCGAGAGCAGCTCTCAGGTTGAGGAGGGCAGCCGGCTCGTGGTCATGACAGGCGAACGGCTCGACGACATCCTGTCGCGCACTCAGGAAATGCAGGACCTGATGTCCGACATCGCCGACGCTGCCCGAGAGCAGGCATCGGGTCTGAACGAGATTTCGGGTGGCGTGAACCAATTGGACGCAGTGACGCAACAGAACGCAGCCATGGCCGAACAAACGAATGCTGCAGCCAGTTCCCTGTCCACCACGTCGGAACAGTTGGTGGCCATCTTGCGAAAGTTCAGAATGCGTGACGGAATTGAGGGATCCGAATCCGCGGTGCCTCAACAAGACTTGCTAGTCCATTCGCCACCGACGCCGGACCCCATCATTGCCCTAGACGATGCGTCGCTCCCTGCCTCCACGGGCAATTGGGCCGCGGATGCTATGCGCGGGTTCGAAGCGGAGCTCGACAGTCCAACCGCAATGGAAGATACCGCATTCGAGGATCGTGAGCACAAGACATCGAGGCAAGCGGCATCAGGCTTCGAGGGGTTTTAAGGCGTGCATGTTGCCTGATGGCATAGCCGCACCTTGCCCATTCGGGAAAACGAAACGCGCCTGTTCATGGTACGGCGGGAGGGATTCGAACCCCCGACCCACTCGGTGTAAACGAGATGCTCTACCACTGAGCTACCGCCGTCCATTTACTCCACACGGCCGCGAAAACGCAAGCAAACCAGAGTGCGACGCTCCTAACATTTTGAAACGACCGAGTGCAAGACACGGCGCGGTCAGACCAACCTTTGGTCCGGAGCCCACACTTCTTCGCGCCTAAGGCTATTGGTTTCTCCAGAGACCTCGGAGTCGCTTGAGATACCGCCACTGTCTCCAAAACGCATCACTACAACATAGGGCGGCATTCACAGGTATTTATGGGGCATCCAGGTACCCGACCAACGAACTCTGCGCTGCTCCGAGACGTGCGAAAGGCGCCCCCCCCAGATGGCGACAAGGTGTTGAGCGGGGTAAATCTCGCTTCCGGTTTTTGCCTTGGTCGCTCGGCGCGAATTAATCAGAGCTGACTGAAGTTTTCGACTCTGTCATCACCCCAGAGGAAACCGTCTTCGCCGCCAGCCCAACGTCATTGGCCGCAAAATGTGACGACAGAAGAAAGCACGGCCGAGACAATTTCAGAGAATGAGTGGTGGGTGATAAGAGATTTGAACTCCTGACATCTTCGATGTGAACGAAGCGCTCTACCACTGAGCTAATCACCCGTGAGGCCGGCTTCTAGCCTGTCTCGCCGGGCTCTGCAAGGGGGTCGTTGCCACCCTCCGTCGCGTCACCTTGTTGGCGCACCTTGCAGACAACCGTTCGGCCTTTTGCCTTGTCCTGGATGCGGTTGATCCGCAGTTTGCCCATGGGCTCCAGGTTCATCCCCCTGCCCTCGGCCAGGGTCTCTCCCAGCACGGCGAGCAGGGCGTTGACCACCGGTTTCACATCGCGGCGCTTGGTCCCGCTGCGCTCGGCAACCCGGTCATACAATTCGTTTCGCTTCAGTTCCGGTGCGGTGACGTCGGGCTGAGTGCTGTGCAGGACAACCGGGTCAGGCGTACCTTCGGTTGCGTCGGCGCCGGGGTTATCATCGGCAAAGCCCGGAACAACCACGCCGTCGGGCGCAACCGCTTCTTCCGCATTGTCAGGCTCAACCGCTTCGCGCGCGCCTTCGGCCCCGCCGACCGGACCTTCGTTCGCGTCCGTGTCCACAGCGTCATCGGGCGCGGGGTCGGTCCGATCGCCCGAGGGATCATGCGTACGGTGGTCGTCGGAAAAGTGGCCCGGCAGGGTGGAAGACATGAAAAACTCCGCTTGGTTGCTTCGTTGCTCAGGGAAAACCTAGCATTCACCCCCCGGGCTGACCAGTTCAGCACGGAAAAAGCCCGCTTTTCCGGGCACCCTTCGTGTCCCGTGCCCAGAAAAAAAGGCGCCCCAAAGGGCGCCTTTTACGCTGCGGAAAGAGATCCGGCTTAATGTGCAGTGGCCGATGACGACGCATCACCACCGGCCTTTGAGGCAGCGGCAGCAGCCGCGGCTTCCTCGGCCGCTTCGTCCCATTCTACCGGCTCGGGCTTGCGCACCAGCGCATGTTCCAGAACCTCGGACACGTGGCTGACCGGAATGATATCCAGCCCCTGTTTCACGTTGTCCGGGATCTCGGGCAGGTCCTTCTCGTTCTCCTGCGGGATCAGCACCGTCTTGATGCCCCCACGCAGGGCCGCGAGCAGTTTCTCCTTGAGCCCGCCAATCGCCAGCGCATTGCCCCGCAGGGTCACCTCGCCGGTCATGGCGATGTCTTTGCGCACGGGGATCTGCGTCAGCACCGACACGATCGAGGTCACCATGGCCAGACCCGCCGACGGACCGTCCTTGGGCGTGGCGCCCTCGGGGACGTGAACGTGGATGTCCCAGCGTTCGAATTGCGGCGGCTTGATGCCCAGCTGCGGCGAAATCGACCGGACATAGCTCGACGCCGCGTCGATCGATTCCTTCATCACGTCGCCAAGCTTGCCCGTCGTCTTCATCCGGCCCTTGCCCGGCAGGCGCAGCGCCTCGATGGACAACAGCTCGCCGCCGACCGACGTATAGGCCAGCCCGGTGACCACACCGACCTGGTCTTCCTTCTCGGCCAGGCCGAACCGGAACTTGGGCACGCCCAGGAAGTCATCGAGATTTTCATCCGTGACCTTCACGGCCTCGGCTTCCTTCTTGATGATCTTGGTCAGCGACTTCCGCGCCACCTTGGCGATTTCGCGTTCCAGGTTCCGCACACCCGCCTCGCGGGTATAGGTGCGGATGATCCCCGTCAGCGCGTCATCCGTCATCTCGAATTCCTTGGCCTTCAGGCCATGGTTCTTGATTTGCTTGGGCGTCAGATGGGTCTTGGCGATCTCGCGCTTCTCGTCCTCGGTGTAGCCAGCCAGCGGAATGATCTCCATCCGGTCCAGCAGCGGTCCGGGCATGTTGTAGGAGTTCGCCGTGGTCAGGAACATCACGTCGCTGAGGTCATATTCGACCTCGAGGTAATGGTCGACGAAGGTGCCGTTCTGTTCGGGATCGAGCACCTCGAGCATGGCCGAGGCCGGGTCGCCCCGGAAATCCTGGCCCATCTTGTCGATTTCGTCGAGCAGGATCAGCGGGTTGGTCGTCTTGGCCTTTTTCAGCGCCTGGATGATCTTGCCGGGCATCGAGCCGATATAGGTCCGCCGGTGACCGCGGATCTCGGATTCGTCACGCACCCCGCCCAGCGAGATACGGATGAATTCGCGCCCGGTGGCCTTGGCGACCGACTTGCCCAGCGAGGTCTTGCCCACGCCCGGAGGGCCGACAAGGCACAGGATCGGCCCCTTCAGCTTCTTCGAGCGTTGCTGCACGGCCAGGTATTCGACAATGCGTTCCTTGACCTTTTCCAGCCCGTAATGATCGGTGTCCAGGATCGCCTCGGCCCGGCCAAGGTCCTTCTTGACCCGGCTCTTGGTGCCCCAGGGGATCGACAGCATCCAGTCGAGATAGTTGCGCACGACCGTCGCCTCGGCCGACATGGGCGACATGTTCTTGAGCTTCTTCAGCTCGGCATCGGCCTTTTCGCGCGCCTCTTTCGACAGCTTGGTTTCGGCGATTTTCGCTTCCAGTTCAGCGACTTCATTCGAACCGTCCTCGCCGTCGCCCAGCTCTTTCTGAATGGCCTTCATCTGCTCATTCAGGTAATATTCGCGCTGGGTCTTCTCCATCTGCGACTTGACGCGGGTCTTGATCTTTTTCTCGACCTGCAGGACCGACAATTCGCCCTGCATCAGGCCATAGACCTTTTCCAGCCGCTCCGAGACGGACAGCGTTTCCAGCAGGTCCTGCTTCTGGTCGACCTCGATGCCCAGGTGTCCGGCCACCAGGTCGGCCAGGCGGGCGGGTTCGGTCGTGTCACCGACGGCGGCCAGCGCCTCTTCGGGGATGTTCTTGCGCACCTTGGCATAACGTTCGAACTCGTCACCCACGGTGCGCAGCAGCGCGGCCGTGGCGGCGGGATCGCCCGGCATCTCGGTCAGGTACTCGGCCTTGGCCTCGAAGTAATCGTCATTTTCGAGGAAATCGGTGATGCGCACCCGCGCCTGCCCTTCGACCAGCACCTTGACGGTGCCATCGGGCAGTTTCAGCAGTTGCAGCACGTTGGCCAGCACACCGGCCCGGTAGATGCCATCATGCGTCGGCTCGTCGATGGACGGGTCGATCTGGCTGGACAGCAGGATCTGCTTGTCATCGGCCATCACCTCTTCGAGGGCACGCACGGATTTCTCGCGGCCGACAAAGAGCGGCACGATCATGTGGGGAAAGACCACGATGTCGCGCAGCGGAAGGACCGGATAGGAAGCGTTGATGGGCTCTTTCATGCTCTGTCCTTATCATTGGCAAGACGGCACTGGTCCCGTTGAGGCAACCCTCGGCCATCTCCTGTCATGGATGCTGAAGGTGGGGCTTTGCCGGCCCGCTTTCAACTGGAAAAGGCCTTTGCAGGCCAGTTTGCCCATACGGAAGCACGAGGGCAAGGGCGCAATATCTCGATGGTTTCCACCCCGTGACGCAAAATGTGACACAAATTGCGTCAAATCCGCCGGCATGGCGGATCACTCTGGCCGATGGGGGGAATCGCCCCGTTCACGGGCGATTGATCGGCAGACGGGCGGCGCCCCCTGCCCCACGGGCGATCCGGGCCGGCGCCGGCGAGAGGCCCGATGATGGACAATCGCCGGAACCAAAGCCGGCCGTGGCGGGAACGGAAACGCGATGGGCGGTAAAATGCTGTCTTTTGCCGGTCCGCCCCATCCATGCTTTGCCCTGCGCCGTCCTGGCCCTAGCTTTGCCGCAGGGATGCAGAGTGGCAGAGGAGGCAAGCGTATGCTTTTGTCGATCTTTCTAACCGCCCTGTTGCTGGCCGGATGGTCCTACCGCCTGGTCCGGATCGCGCTCGATGCCCATTGGCCGCCCCTGATGGTGGCCCAGAGCGTCGGCGCCTTCCTCAGGTCCGCCCCCGGGCGGACCCTGTAACACCGTGAAACCGGCCGGCGCTCATCCCAGGCGCCGGCCGGATTTCCTTTGCAACATGCTTCGTGAGTGATGTGCCGGGGTAAGTGCCTTACCGCCCGGCGCGGCATGGCCGTCGTGCCCGTTGACCCGGGTCACGGTCGTTCAATGGTTGGCAAGCCCCGTCCCGGGGTCAGACGATCGCCCGTCCCTGCAGGTAATCGGCCCCGCAATCGCAGCCGACGTGACATCGGTGCCGGTCGAGCGGGATGATATCGGCCCCGCCGCCCTGCGCGGCGGGGACCGGGACCGGCCCTTCGGCGGGCAGTGTCCGCAAGGTATCGGCCAGTCCCCGGTAGGCCCCTTCGGATACTTTCCGCAGATTGCGGGCCAGCCGCATGTCGTGGTCGTGCAGCACGTCGAACTGGATCAGGTCTCCGGTGTCCAGCAACGTGCCGCGGTCATCGACCGACTCGTTGCAGAAGGCCAGGTCACCGTGATCCTCGCACCAGATCACCGCCTTGCTGTCCTTCTGGTCGCTCCAAAGTACTACGCCAAACATCCTGAGCGCCCCATTTAACTGGACTTTATCATGCAAGAGTTTCCGAATTTCATGAACCGCCATCTCTGGCTAATGCGATTGCATTTTGTGTCGCCTTTGGTAATTTCATGACGCGCAACAGCACCAGTACCGACGCGACTTCGCGTCTTCTTTTGTGAGTTCAGCCACAGCAGCGGTCAAAAGACCGCCTGCGAAGCAGGGATCGCAACCGGGTGGGAGAGAAGATGCCATCAGACACGCCGACGCCGTCGGAGCTGCGGAACATGTTCGGCGCAAATCTGCGCTTGCTGTCACAGGATTATCCATCGATTGCGGAACTCTCCCGCAGGTTGGGTATTAACCGGACCCAATTCAACCGGTACTTGTCCGGAGAGAGCTTTCCGCGGCCCGACATCCTGGCGCGGATCTGCGCCTTCTTCGACCTGGATGCGCGGATTCTGCTGGAACCGGTCGATGCCCTGCGCCAGCCCAACGACATCCTGACCGGCCACGAGCTGGGCAGTTTCGTCGGCGCCGGGGCGCTGGACGTGCCCGAAGACGAATTCCCCAGCGGGTTCTATCGCTTCACCCGGCGGTCATTCGTCAATGACGCGCAGTTTGTTATCGGGCTGGTCTATGTCTACCGGCAGGACCGGGCGACCTATGTGCGCGGCTACGAGGCCAAGGACGCGCTGCGCCACCAGGGCATTCCCGTCGACCAGCGCAGCCGCGAGTTCCGGGGGTTCGTCACCCGGCAGGAAGACGGCATCGCCTCGGTCATGTCACGGCGCCATGCGATGACCTGTTCGTTCAACTACCTGTCGCGGATCGCGTCCTTCGAGAACAATTTCTGGGTGGGTTACGTGACGCGGACGGTGCGCGAAAGCGTCACCGGGCGGCGGGCCGTGCGCATGGTCTATGAACATATCGAGGCGAATACCGGGGCGGTTCTGGCGGCGGCCCGGGCCACGGGCTATATCGACCAGGACAAGGTCCTGCCCTTCCACCTGCGCCTGTTGCAGCCCGACGCCGAGTTCCGTTGAACCGGCCCGGGCCGCGCTCTCCGGTCCCTTGCGAGACCGGCTCGCCAGAGACGGAAGAGCCGGCCCGCCCTACTCCGCCAGCAGATCATAGAGATGCCACGAGGCATGGCCCAGCAGCGGCAGGACCACCAGAAGCCCCAGGAACCAGGGCAGCAGGGCCAGGAAGGTCAGCCCGGCGATCACCCCGCCCCAGCCCAGCATGACCAGCGGATGGGCGGCGACATAGCCGATGCTGGCCAGCATGGCGGTGATGAAATCGACCTCGCGGTCCAGCATCATCGGCAGCGACAGCACCGACATGGCAAAGAGCAGCACGGCAAACCCCGCCCCGACCAGCGTGCCAAAGCCCAGCATCTGCAGGCCCTGCGGCGTCAGGAAGACCTCATAGGACGAGGACACGTTGGTCATCGGCGCCAGGCCCAGGAACAGGGCAAAGATCATGTGGCCGAGGAAGAACCAGAACAGGAAGACCACGACGATCAGAGCGCAGAGCCAGGGCAATTGCCGCCCCGCCTCGCCCCGGATCACGCCCAGAACCGGCGGCCAGCACAGCGGCTCGCCGGCCTCGATCCGGCGCGAGACCTCGTAAAGCCCGATCGCCGCGAACGGGCCGACAAGGGGGAATCCGATGGCCGCGAGGATCAACCAATAGCTGGTGCCCGTGGCCGTTGTGACCCAAGCCATGGCCCAGCCGATGGCGATGTAGAGCGCCGCGAAGACCAGGCCAAACACCGGTGCCCGGCGCAGATCCTGCCAGCCCAGGCGCAGGGCCTGGGCCAGGATGGCCGGGCTGACCGTCCGGAACTCCGGTGCGCCGGCTGCCCGGTTCTCCGCCATCATCTCCTCCCCCATCCGGTCCTCCCTAGCCCAGGGCGGGGCGCCGGCCGGGCCAGTCGGTCATCTCGTGCCAGGCGGCGCCCAGGGCCAGGATATCCGCATCCGCCCCGCGCCGTCCAATGATCTGCATGCCCATCGGCAGGCCCTCGGCGCCAAAGCCCACGGGCACCGACAGGGCGGGCAGGCCCAGCAGGCTGGCCGGCACGACAACCTCCATCCAGCGGTGATAGGTGTCCATCTCGCGGTCGTTGATCCGCGCCTTGAAGGGCTCGTCGACGGGGAACGGCCAGACCTGGGCCGATGGCAGGATCACCGCGTCATAGCTGTCGAACAGTGCCGCCGCCCGGGTGAACCAATCAGAGCGGATGACGCTGGCCCGATGCACCTCCATCGCGCTCAGGGCCAGGCCGCGGTCCAGCTCCCAGATCGCGCTGTCCTTGAGATCGGCGCGCCGCCCGGCCAGCGGCGCCAGCCCCCCGGCCACCGACCACGACCGCAGGGTGATCCAGCTGTCCCAGATGCGGTCCAGGGCAAAGGGCGGGGCCAGGTCCTCGACGATGGCCCCGGCATCGGCCATCTGGTCCAGCGCCCGGCGGCAAAGATCCAGGATGCCCGGTTCATAGTCCAGCGCCCCGCCCCAATCGCCCAGCCAGCCGATGCGCCGGCCCTTGAGCGCGGCGGCATCCAGCGGGGCGGTGGGAGACACGGCCATACCATGGGGCTGGCGCGGATCGGGGCCCGAGATGGCATCGAGCAACAGCGCCACGTCGCCCGGGCTGCGGGCCATCGGGCCCAGGGTCGACAGCTGGTGCAGGAAGTTGTCGCCGATCGCTTCGGAAGGCACCCGGCCCCAGGACGGGCGGAAGCCATAGACATTGTTCCAGGCCGCCGGGTTGCGCAGGCTGCCCATCATGTCGGACCCGTCGGCGATGGCCAGCATGCCCGTGGCCAGGGCCACCGCCGCCCCGCCCGAGGACCCGCCACAGGAGCGCGCGGGATCATAGGGGTTGCGCGTCGCCCCGTGCACCGGGTTGAACGTATGGCTGCCCAGGCCGAATTCCGGCACGTTTGTCTTGCCGATGACAATCGCCCCGGCCTGGCGGATGCGGGCGGTCATGATGTCGTCCTTCGCCGCGATCTGGCCGGCGAAGACCGGCGAGCCCTGCGAGGTCTCGAAGCCGGCGGCATTGGCCAGATCCTTGATCGCAATGGGCAATCCGGCCAGCGGGCCGGTCAGCCCCGCGCGATCGGCGGCACGGGCCTGGTCGATCAGATCCTGGCGGCCGGCCATCGAGACGATGGCGTTGACCTGGCCGTTGACCGCGTCGATGCGGTCGAGCGTGGCCTCCATCAGGGCCTCGGCCGTGAGGCTGCCGGCACGCATGTCGCGGACCAGGTCGGTGGCGGAGCGGAAGGTCGTCTGCATCTGGGGGCCTTTCGAAACTTTGCCCCTCAGGTCTAGCGGATGTGGCGCAACAGTCCATGGCCAAGCGCCCTTCCCCCCGGCCGCGCGCTGGCGGCAAGGGCGTGTGGGGATACTTTTGAAGAGAAAGAAGCAGCAGGGCGGCGCGGGGCCGGCCCCCGCGCGATCACTCGGCCTTGGCTTCGGCGCGGCTCTTGCCGGCGACATCCATGGCCAGGGTGGCGGCCATGAAGGCATCGAGGTCGCCGTCCAGCACACCCTTGGTGTCCGAGGTTTCATGCTCGGTCCGCAGATCCTTCACCATCTGGTAAGGCTGCAGCACGTAGGATCGGATCTGGTTGCCCCAACCGGCCGAGCCCTTGTTTTCATGGGCCTCGTTGATGGCCGCGTTGCGGCGGTCCAGCTCAAGCTGGTAGAGCCGCGATTTCAGGGCCTTCATGGCAATGTCGCGGTTCTGGTGCTGGGATTTCTCGGAGCTGGTCACGACGATGCCCGTCGGATGGTGGGTGATCCGCACGGCCGAGTCGGTGGTGTTGACGTGCTGGCCGCCGGCGCCGGATGACCGGAAGGTATCGATGCGGATGTCGGCCGGGTTGACCTCGATCTCGATATTGTCGTCGACCACCGGGTAGACCCAGACCGAGGCAAAGGAAGTTTCGCGCGTGCCCTTGCCAAAGGGCGAGATCCGCACCAGCCGGTGCACGCCGCTTTCCGATTTCAGCCAGCCATAGGCGTTGTGGCCGGAAATCTTGTAGGCACAGGACTTGATCCCCGCCTCGGCGCCGGCTTCCTCGGATTGCAATTCCACCTTGTAGCCGCGCTTTTCGGCCCAGCGGACATACATCCGCTGCAGCATCTGGGCCCAGTCGCAAGCCTCGGTGCCGCCGGCGCCGGCGTTGATCTCGAGGAACGTGTCATTGGCATCGGCCTCGCCGTCCAGCAGCGCTTCCAGCTCTTTCTGGGCGGCCTTTTCGGCAAGCGCCTTCAGCGCGTCCTCGGCCTCGGCAACGACCTCGGCATCGTCTTCCATCTCGCCCAGTTCGATCAACTCGACATTGTCGGTCAGCTCGCTGCGGATGCCGTCATGCACGCCCATCGCATCCACCAGCATCTGGCGGTCGCGCATCAGCTTCTGCGCCTTTTCGGGGTCGTTCCACAGATCCGGGTCCTCGACCCGGGCGTTGAACTCCTCCAGCCGGTGCGGCGCGGTCTCGTAGTCCATCCGCTGGGCCAGCAGGTCCAGAGATTTCTCGATCTCGGCTACGATATTCTGGGTCTCGGCGCGCATCGCTTCAGGTCCTCATGCTCAGACATGCCTGATATCTCATGACCCGCGACCGGGCAAGCGGGTGCGGCAGGCGGGCCCATACCGGCGGTCGGGATCTTTTCGCGGGCACCCGGTCAGGGGCAAGCCGTTGATCCGGCTGGGGAACCCGGGTTTGTCCGCGGGTGGGACCAGAAAATTCGAAAAAATTTTCTGCGGCGAGGGAACTTTTGGCGCCCGCCTGTCGTGAACCTCATGATACAAAGGAAATCCAGGGGAACAGGAAGGTTGAAGACCGGCATGGCCGTCACCGACACCGCCTCCAGACAGAGCCTCGCGCCCGGGGCCGCGCTTGCCAACCATGGTTGGGTCACGGCAGCGGCGGCCCGACGGGTCGGGGTGGCGGTGGGCCCGGGCGCCCTCTCACTCGGGGCACCATGGGCCGAGATCGGAACACGGCATGGTCAACCTGCTCGCCGGGCCAGCAGGGCGCGCGCCACATCGGCGCGGCGCCACGACGGGACAGGCGCTTTCTCCCGAGCGCAGCCCGCCGGACGGTCCGGCACCCCCAAGGTCCGCCCCGGTCGCCGGTTCTTCCGGTGCGGACAATTCATTCCGGCCTCGGGGCTCTTGCCCCCCGGCTGACACCGGTTTGGTCTCAGGGTTGTGTTTCCAACCCGAGATCATCCCCCGGGCCGCTGCAGCGGTCCTGGTCCCTGCACGCCAAATCCCTGCATCCCTGCGCCGGCGTGCAGGGGCTCCCCTCGGGGGCCCCTGACCGACCGACAATATCAGATGACATCCGGGACAATCGCCGAGCGCCAAAGGCCAGCGCCCGATGTAGGCATGTCGGCCCGAAGAGTCCGGCTCAGCACCGTTCACCCGGAAATTGGCCGGTTATCCGCTTGCGGCGGGCGGCTTGCTCAACCGCCCCCTCGCCTTTCAGCAAGCGGATTTCTTTACCCTTCGGTTACGCTGGGCGGTCGCGTCAGCTGCTACCCTCCCAGGAATGGCCTGATCGTCAGTTTGCGCCAGGCGGCCGGTTCAGCCGCCCTCGCCCAGCACAAGGCGGATGGCCTGTTCGTCCGGTTGCGCCGGGCGGCCGGGGCCGATCAGAAGCACAGTGCCCGCAACCAGCTGCCGTGCATCGCTGGACGTGATCCAATCGCCTTCGCGGCCAAGATACACCAGCCCCTGCCCCGCGCCCTGATCAACCCAGAGGTGCAACTCGGCCGGGCTGTCATGGCGCAGGCGCACGCGGTCCTGGCCCTGGTGCCAGTCCAGCACCGCCGGACCAAAGGGCGTGGCCAGTTGCACATGACTGGTCCACCAGGCGTTCCAGCCCAGCACACCGGCCACAACCATGGCCTTGGCGGCCAGGATGCTGCCCAGGATCCGCCCCCAGGGCAGGACAAAGCCCGCCGGCGCGGATTGATCGGCGACACCGAAGAGCCGGGCGCGGACCCGGTCCAGAACCTCGGGCGGGGCGCGGTGATCTTCGAGGCTGGCAAAGGCGGCCACAAGGTCGTCTTCCCAATCGGCCACCATGCGGGCAAAGGCCGAATCCCCGGCCAGGCGTTCTTCGGCCCGGGCCGCGTCGGGGCCGTCCAGCAGACCCATGGCCAGTTCGGCCGACAGGATGATGTCGCCCTGTGTCATGCCGTGCCCCCGATCCCGGCGCACACCGGGCGGGTCGGAGCAACAGATGTCGCGTCTGCGGCCCGGGCCGGCGTCATGGGCGCCGTCAGGCTCGGCGCGAAACCATCTGCCATGCCCGGCGTCATGAGATACCGACCATCATGCGATGCCCACCAACAGGCGATGCCCCGTGTCATGCCATTGCCTCTTCGTCCTGGCCGGGGGCGCGCCATCCGCGCCGACCGACCGCAAAACTGTTCCATGCCGGGCGCCATGGTCGCACCCGTGCTGCTGTCATCCTGGCGCCGGCATCCTGCGGCGCGACTTTTCCGGTATTCAGCGCATAATTTAGCGCATGTCATGAAAAAGTCATTAACCCGACGACGCCAGACGCCCGAAAGTTCCCTCTCACCCTGCGACAAATGCGTGTAATCGCCGTGAGCGCCCGATCCACCACTGCTTTGGCCCCGCCCGATGGGCCAACCAAACACTGCGCCCACCGCAGGATCACCCTCTGTCAGCCCCAGCCGGGACGCCTCAGCCCTCATCGCCCTGCGCCCCCATTTCATCGGCTGCATCATCCTCATCGCGGTCCAGGCACTGGCGCAGCAGCCGCAACCCGCGGTGCAGCCGGGTGCGTATCGTGTTTTCGGGCACGCCCGCGCGGTCGGCCATCTCGCGATAGCTATAGCCCAGCTGGTAGACGCACAGGATCGCATCGGCCTGGGCCTTGGACAGCTTGCGCAGGCATTCCAGGATCTTCTGGCGCACGATGTAACGGGTTTCGGTCAGGGCCACCGGATCGGCCGGCTCGTCGACCAGTTCCACCCCCTCGCCCCGCCGCCGCCGGGCGCGCAACAGGTCGACCGCCTCGTTGCGCGCGATCGTCAGCAGCCAGGCCAAGCCACTGCGCTCCCTGCGGAATTTCGGCGCCCCACGCCAGGCCTTCACATAGACATTCTGCAGCGCATCCTCGGCATCGCTGCGGTCGCGCAGGATGCGCATGAGCGCGCTGAACACCCGCGAGGACGTGCCCTTGTAGAGCCGGTCCAGCGCTGCGCGGTCCCCCGCCGCCATGGAGACAATCAGCCCGGCAACTTGTTCGTCCGAGAGCTTGGTGTCATACATGGGGTGGAAGTTTCTCTTGCATGGGCAGGGTTTGGATGTCGGATAGTCTACAGGATCGCAAACGTGTCGTGACCAAGGTCATGGTCGCCACTTTCGTCGGCCTTCACGTGCCGCTGACCTGCCTGTTCCTCTATGCTCTCCTGACCGGCTTTACCGGCATGGGGCCGGTGCTGTGGCTGGCGCTTGGCGCGACGCTGCTGGCCACGGGCGTGACCCTGTTCTACATCCACTCCCGGTTGTGGCCGGTCAAGGACGGCCTGACCGCCTGAGCCCACACTGGCAGATTTTCGCGGGAAAAGTCTCGGCCTGTGTCGCCCGGGACGCGACGTGCACCGGCGCGGGTCCCTGCCCGCCCGTGATCGTGCCCGTGATGCAACCTGCGATCGACATCGTGACATGCACCGCGGCGGGCCGCGCCTGACAGACAACGCGCACCATCACACCACAAACGTTGCAACGTTCCCCCGACGGCCAATCCGGCCGCCGGGCACGCGCCCTGCTCAGTACAGGCCGCCCGAACTCACCGTGCCGAAATTGGCCTTGGGCCCGACATAGGCCGTGCCCCCGGTCGAGGTGGTCACGGTCCGGCCGGTCTCGCGGCTGACTTCCTCGACCAGCGGCAGGTTGGAACCCATGGCAAAGCCACCGTCATAGGCCACGCCAAAGATCGGCTCTTCGCCATCGCGGAAATACTCGGCCACGACGTAATCGCCGGTGGCATCGTCGGGCAGCCGCGCGCCGGTCAGGCGGTGGATCTTGATGAAATGGCCGCCCGGCGGCACGTCGAAGGGCCCGCCGCCGTACTTGGCCACGGCCTTTTCCATGAACCGCTGGAACACCGGGCCACACATCGACCCGCCATAGGCCCCCCGGCCCATCGGGCGCGGGTTGTCATAACCGATGTAGCAGCCCGCCGCGATGTTCGACGTGAAGCCCACGAACCAGACATCCCGGGCATCGTTGGTCGTGCCGGTCTTGCCGGCAGTCGGCACCGGCAGGTTGACCACGCCGGCGGCCGTGCCCCGTTCGACCACGCCGCGCATCATCGAGGTCAGCTGGTAGGCCGTGATCGCGTTCATCACCCGGCTGCGGTTCGACACGATCTGCGGCGCCTGGCCGGGGTTGAGATAGGGCGCGGTGCAATCAACGCAATCGCGCTGGTCATGGCGATAGACCGTGCGGCCATAGCGGTCCTGGATCCGGTCGACCAGCGTCGGTTCGACCCGCTCGCCCCCATTGGCGAACATCGCATAGGCCGACACCATCTTGTAAAGCGTGGTCTCCTCGGATCCCAGGGCATTGGCCAGGTAACGGCCCATGTCGTCATAGACCCCGAAGCGCTCGGCGTAATCGGCCACCACGCCCATGCCCACTTCCTGGGCCAGGCGGATGGTCATCAGGTTCCGCGACCGTTCGATCCCCGTGCGCAGGGGCGTCGGGCCGTAATACTGGTTGGACGCGTTTTTGGGCCGCCACAGGCCCTGGGGCGTGTTGATCTCGATCGGGGCGTCGACCACGATCGTCGCCGGGCTGTACCCGCTGTCCAGCGCCGCGGCATAGACAAACGGCTTGAAGCTCGACCCCGGCTGGCGCATCGCCTGGGTCGCCCGGTTGAAAACCGAGGATTGATAGGAAAACCCGCCCTGCATGGCGATCACGCGTCCGGTGTTGACGTCCATCGCCACGAAACCGCCCTGCACGCGCGGCACCTGGCGCAGGGTCCAGCGGATGAAGGACCCGTCGTCGTCGCTGGTCATGCGGCGCACATGCACCACGTCGCCGACCTCGACCAGGTCGCCCGCGCCCTGGGCCCGCGAGGACAGCGTGCCGTCCGCCCGCCGCTTGCGCGCCCATTGGGCATCCTTGGCCGGCACCCAATGGCCGCCTTCGACCTCGTCGACCCCTTCGATGCCGATCCGCGCGTCGCCGCCGCGGATCTCAAGCACCACAGCCGGATACCATTGGTTTTCAAGGGTGATGTCGCGCCCGATCCGCACCGCCGCCAGCGCCGCGCGCCAATCGGCCTCGGTCGTCAGCTGGTCGGCCGCGATGGTCTCGCCGGTGCCGTTCCAGATGCCCAGCGACCGGTCGTACTGCTCCAGCGCGATGCGCAGCGATTCCGCCGCCTCGACCTGCATTTCCTCGTCGATCGTCGCGCGCACCGTGTAGCCGCCGGTAAAGAATTCCTCTTCGTCGCGCGAACCGATGTAATCCTCCGACAGGCTCAGCTGGCGCCGGATCTCGTCGGTGAAGTAATCCCGCGGCGGCAGCGCCGTGCGGAAGCTTTCGAAATCGCCGTTCTGCACCGATTGCAGCGGCGCGTTGACTTCCTTGGTATAGATTTCGGCCGTCAGGTAGCCGTTTTCGAACATTTCCTTCAGCACGAAATCGCGCCGTGCCAGCAGCCGGTCCTTCTGGCGCACCGGGTGGTAATCCGACGGCGCCTTGGGCAGCGAGGCCAGGAAGGCCGCCTCGTGCGGGGCCAGCTCGGCCAGGGTCTTGTTGAAATAGGTCTGCGCGGCGGCGGCCACGCCATAGGAATTCTGGCCCAGGTAGATCTCGTTGAGATAGAGTTCCAGGATGTCTTCCTTGGACAGCGCCCGTTCCACCCGCGAAGCCAGGATGATTTCCTTGATCTTGCGCTCGGCCTGGCGGTCGCCCGACAGCAGGAAGTTCTTCATCACCTGCTGGGTGATCGTCGACGCCCCGCGCACGTTCTGGCCGCGCGACTGGATCGCCTCGACGCCCGCGGCGGCGATGCCGCGCATGTCATAGCCCTGGTGGATGTAGAAATTCTTGTCCTCGGCCGAGATGAACGCCTGTTTCACCAGGTCGGGGATGTCCTCGGCCGGGGTGAACAGGCGCCGCTCGCGGGCGAATTCGTCGATCAGCTGGCCTTCGCCGGAATAGATCCGGCTGATGGTCGGCGGCTGGTATTGCGCCAGCGATTCATAGCTCGGCAGGTCGCGCCCGTACATGTAGAGCACGCCGCCGACGGTCAGCGCGGCCATGGCGACGCCCAGCGTGACAAAGCTGAAGATCGCGCCGAAGAAAGAGAAGATGAACCGGATCACGCGCCTGCCTCAAAGGTTTCAAGTCGCACATTATAAGGATCGGCCGAAGCAGGGTCAAAGCACGACGCTGCGAGACGCGGAGCGCCGCCTGCCCCGCCCCCGTCGGCCCGTGGGCGGCCCAGGGGGACGTTACTGGCGGACAAGGGATTTCTGCGCCGCATCCGACACCGCCCAGCTTTGCAGGGCCGCGCGGATCGCCTCGGCCATGCCGGCGCGCCACTTCGGGTTTTGCAGGTTGTCCAGGTCGCGCGGGCTCGACAGGAACCCGATCTCGACCAGGACCGAGGGGATATCGGCCGCCTTGAGCACGGAAAACCCGGCCAGCCGCAGCGGCCGGCGGTTCATCGGCCCGCCGGTCTGGGTCATTTCGGTCACGATGGTCCGGGCCAGCGCCCGCGTGCGCGGCCGGGTTTCCTGGCGCGCCAGGTCCAGCAGGATGTCGGTCACCTCGTCGTCGGTCCCGCTGAGGTCGACGCCCGACAGGATCTCGTCGCGCTCGTGCCGCTGGGCCAGCAGTTCGGACGCCTTGTCCGACGAATCCTCGCTGAGCACGTAGACCGTGGCGCCATGGGCATGACCCTCGGCCAGGGAATCGGCATGCAGCGAGATGAAGACATCGGCCTGCGCCTCGTGGGCCATGGCCACCCGCCGTTCGAGCGACACGAAATGATCGGCGTCGCGGGTCAGGACCACCTCGAATCCCCCCGCCCGCAGCAGGGTTTCGCGGATCTCGCGGGCAAAGGTCAGCATCAGGTCCTTCTCGGCCAGGTCGCCCTGTTCGGCGCCCGGGTCGATGCCGCCATGGCCCGGGTCGAGCACCACGCGCATCGGCGCATCCGGCCCGCGTTCGCGCGGAGGCGTCAGCACGGCGGCCGGCGGCAGGTCCCACCGCGGGTCATGCGGCGCGCCGGCGGCGGCGTTGAAGATCTCGGCGCTGGTCGGCAGCAACAGCATGGTCAGCTCACCCCGGCCGCTGCTTTCCGACACCGCCAGCCCGGCCTGGCGCACCTCCATCGGCTCGGCCAGGCCCAGCACCAGGCGGGTCAGTCCCGGCCGGTAGGTGCCCGCCCGGGCCGAGGTCACCTTGGCCGATTGCACCAGCGCGTCGAGGTCCAGCCCGGTCCAGTCGACCTCGCGGAAGTCGATGACCAGCCGGCGCGGGTTATCAAGGGTGAACAGCCGCCAGGGCACGCCCTGGCTCAGCCCAAGGCGGATGTCGACCCGGCCCTTGGGCAAGTCGGCGATCCGGCTGGTCCCGGCATCGACCCGCGCCAGGCCCGAGAAATCCTGTGCCCGCGCCGGGATGTTTTGTGCCTGCGCCCCGGCCGGGACATCCTGTGCCGGAGCTTCCGCCGGGGCGACAAGCACGGCAAGCCACGCGGCCATCGCGAGGGCGGCGATCCTGACCATCTGTCCTGTTTCCATTCCTGCTCGGTCCCGGGACCGCCCGCCTGTCCGGCGGGTCGGTCGGGCGGTTGGGACATGGACGCTGACGCCCCTGCCCGGTTGCCGCCCTTCTACCTCAGGATCGCGCCGTCATGAAGTCCTTCAGGCGTCGCAGCCCCTCTACCATGTCCTCGGTCGACCCGGCATAGGAAAACCGCAGGGTGCCCGCGCCCCGGACCGGGTCGAAATCCAGCCCCGGCGTCACCGCCACCCCCGCCTCGGTCAGGATCTCGCGGGCAAAGGCCCGGCTGTTGTCGGTCAGCCCGGAAACATCGGCATAGACATAGAACGCCCCGTCGGGCGGCGCGATCCGGTCGAACCCCGCCCCCGGCAGGCCCTCCATCAGCAGCTGGCGGTTGCGCGTGTAGACATCGACGTTGCGCTGCAGTTCCTCGTCGCACTCCATCGAGGCCAGCGCGGCCAGCTGCGAGACATGCGGCGGGCAGATGTACATGTTCTGGGCCAGCCGCTCGACGATGCGCACCTGGTCCTCGGGCACGACCATCCAGCCGATCCGCCAGCCGGTCATCGAGAAATACTTGGAAAAGGAATTTATGACATAGACATCGTCGGTCACTTCCAGCGCGGTCACGGCCTTCTGTTCGTATTCCAGCCCGTGGTAGATCTCGTCGCTGATGAAAGACATGCCCTGGTCCTGCGTGGCGCCGATCAGCGCGGCCAGCGCCGGCTTGTCCAGCATCGTGCCCGTCGGGTTGCCCGGGCTGGCCACCAGCAGGCCGGCCAGGTCCCGGCCCGCGAAATCCTCGACCACCGGCTGATAGCGGTTTTCCGGCCGGGTGATCAGGTCGACGGGCTCCAGCCCGAGGCCGGTCAGGATCTGGCGATAGGACGGATAGCCCGGCGCGCCGATGCCCACCCGGTCGCCGCTGTCGAAGAGCGCGTTGAACGCCAGGATGAACCCTCCGGTCGAGCCGTTGGTCACCACGACGCGCTCGGGGTCGAGATCGATGTCGTACCAGCGCCCGTAAAGCGCCGCGATCCGCGTGCGCAGCTCGGGCAGGCCGAGGGCCACGGTATAGCCCATCGGGTCGTCCGACCCCAGCGCCTCGCGCACCGCCCGGACGGCGCCCACCGGCGCCCCGGTCGATGGCTGGCCGACCTCCATGTGGATGATGTGGCGTCCGTCCTCTTCCAGCTGGCGGGCAGCTTCCATGACATCCATCACAATGAAGGGATCGACATTGGACCGGCTTGAGTTTCGCATAAGGCTCTCCCATGGTGCGGCCATGGGTTTTCACCGCGTTGTTCGGGCCGCGTCAATCCCGGCCGCCTGTCTTGCCTGGGTCCTGACGTGCTGCCTGGCCATGCCTGCCGCAGCGATAGGCTTATTGCGCGATCCCGACATCGAAATGTCGCTGACGAGGTTGTCGGCCCCGATTCTCCAGGCCGCGGGGCTGAATCCCAAGCGCGTGCGGGTGCTGGTCGTCAATGACGGGGCGCTCAATGCATTTGTCGTCGACAACCAGACGATCTTCCTGAACTACGGTCTGATCAACCGGGTCGAAAGCGCCCGGGCCGTGCAGGCCGTCATCGCCCACGAGGCCGCCCACATCGCCAATGGCCACATCGCCCGGCGCATGGCCAACCTGAAATCGGCGCGCACCGTGGCCGGGCTGGGCCTGGCGCTGGCCGTGGCCGCCGCGGCCGCCGGCGCGGGCGGTGATGCGGCCACCGGGCTGGCCTTTGGCACGTCATCCTCGGCGCTGCGGTCCTTCCTGGCCCATACCCGGGCCGAAGAGGCCTCGGCCGATCAATCCGCCGGGCGCTACCTGCGCTCCGCCGGGATCAATCCCGAGGGGCTGGTCGAGCTGCACGAGATCTTCCGCGGCCAGGAAGTGCTGAGCCAGGGTCGCCAGGATCCCTACATGCGCAGCCACCCTCTGACCTCCGACCGCATCCGCGCGGCCCGGGCCTATGTGGCGGCCAATGGCAACGATGCCCCGCCTTCGGCCAGCGACAGCTATTGGTATGCCCGGATGCGCGGCAAGCTCACGGCCTTTACCCGCTCGCCATCCTGGACCCTGCGCCAGGCCCGGTCCGAGCCCTATGCCGATGTGCGCCACATGCGCGAGGCCGTGGCCCACCACCTGAATTCCAACATGCCGGCGGCGGTCCAGGCGATCGACGCGGCCATCGCCCAGCGGCCCGACGATGCCTATTACTGGGACCTCAAGGGCCAGATCCTCCTGGAAAGCCGCCAGACCTCGGCCGCCGTCGCGGCCTATGCCCGCGCGGCCCGGGGTGCGCCTTCCGAGCCGCTGATCCTCGGGGCCTATGGCCGCGCGCTGCTGGCAGATGGCCAACCCAAGGCGGCGCTGAAACAGCTTGAAGCGGCCCGGGCCCGGGATTTCCGCGATGCCCGGGTGCTGCGGGACCTGGGCCAGGCCTATGCGGAAACAGGCCAGCCGGGCATGGCCTCGCTTGCCGTGGCCGAACGATATGCCCTACAGGGGCGGCTGAAGGATGCCGGCTATCACGCGCAACGGGCCGTCGGGCTTCTGCCCCGGGGCTCTCCTGCATGGCAACGCGCCGATGACGTGCTCGTCGCGGCCGAACAATTCGAGAAACGGAGATGACAATGATCCGCCAAATGGTCACCCGCGCGACGCAATCGTCGCGCGCCCCGAATGCCACGCTGGCACCGCTCGGCCTCGCGGCCGCGCTGGTCGCCTCGCCGGTGCTGGCGTTCGACATCAACGCCATGAGCGACACCGAAAAGGCCGCCTTCGGCGAGGCCGTGCGCGAATACCTGATTGACAACCCCGAGACGATCGTCGATGCGATCAACGTGCTCGAAGGGCGCCAGGCCCAGGCCCAGGCCCAGGCCGATTTCGATCTGGTGTCGCAATATGCCGATGCGATCTTCGACGACGGGTTCTCCTGGGTCGGGGGCAACCCCGACGGTGACATCACCCTGGTCGAATTCCTGGATTACCGCTGTGGTTATTGCCGGCGGGCGCATCCCGAGGTGGCCGAGTTGCTGGCCGAAGATGGCAACATCCGCGTGATCATCAAGGAATTCCCCATCCTGGGCGAGGCTTCGCTCATCTCGTCGCGGTTTGCCATCGCGGTCAAGCACGTGGCCGGGGATGATGCCTATGCTCAGGTCCATGACGTGCTGATGGAATTCTCGGGCGACCCGACAGATGTGGCCCTGCGGCGGATTGCCGAGGGCCTGGGGTTGGAGGCCGATCCGATCCTGGAGGCCATGGACAGCGATGCCGTGACGCAGGAAATCGCGACGACGCGCTCGTTGGCCCAGGCGCTGCAGATCAATGGCACGCCGACCTTTGTGCTGGAGGACGAGCTCCTGCGCGGCTTCGTGCCCGCCGATCAGATGGCCATCATGGTCGCCGACAAACGCGGCTGAACCCGCGCGCCGTAGGATGGGTGCCAGCACCCATCCTACCCAGACCATGACCCACCGCAGGACCATTGCACTGCCCTGCCCTCCGAAGGATCGGACAGCCAACACCTTGGCGCAGGATCGCGGCATCCTACGCGGGATCATTCGCCGAAACACATCTCGGCCGGCACGTTCTCCGGCACCTTCGCCCTGCCGCACAAATCGGCCGGCACGCGCCCGCTGCGCATGTCCCGATGCAGCGACGAATAGGGCCAATCCTCGGCCCGCGAGACCAGCCCGTGCCGCACCGGGTTCATCCAGCAATAGCGCAGGTGCAGGTTCATGTCCTCTTCATCGCGGATCACGTGCTCCCAGAACCGCCGCTGCCAGACCCCGCATTCCTGCTTGCATTCCTGCGATTGCCCCCGCGGCGCCTTGCGCCCCAGGCTGCGCGTGAACCGCGTCTTGATCAGCCGCCAGCGGGTCGAGAAATCACAATCCCCCGGCGGCAGCGTCCAGATCGCGTGCAAATGGTCCGGCAGGACCACCGCCGCCTCGGTGACAAAAGGCCGCTCGCGGCAGGTCACCCCGTAGGCCGCGCGCAGTCGGTCGATCTGGTCCACCAGCTCTGCACTGCCTGGCCGCGCCAGGCGCAGGGAAAAGAAATAGGTTCCGCCGGGCACCCGGCGTCGTCGATAAGCGGTCATGAAACGGGGATAAGCCCGAACCGGTTAAAGCCCGGTTTACGCCGCTCTCACCGATCGAGGATTTTCGCGACCGGCCGCCCCTTCGCCAATTCGTCGACCAGCTTGTCCAGCCTTCGGATGTCCTGCATCAGCGGCTCGTCGATCTCCTCGATCCGTACGCCGCAGATGCGCCCGGTGACCTTCTCCCGCTGAGGGTTCATCGCCGGCGCCTCGCCAAAAACCCGGGCCACATCCGCGTCGCCGGCAACCAACTGCTCCAGCACGTCCGGCCCATAGCCCGTCAGCCAGCAGAAGACCGCGTCCACCTCGGCTTTCGTCCGCCCCTTGCGCCCTGCCTTGGCCACGTAGAGCGGGTAGAGATCGCCAAAACGCATCCCGTAGATCCGATGCCCGGCCATACCGCCCCCACTTTAGCTTCGCCTCGCAAGCCTCTGCCAGGGAGATGAAACCTACTCCGCCGCCTCCGGTGCCGCGTCCAGTTCAGCAGCCTTCTTCTCGACCTCTTCCACGATGTGGTCGATCATCTGCTCGTTGCTCATCTTGTGGCTCGCCTTGCCGGCCAGGTACACCATCCCCGACCCGGCCCCGCCGCCAGTGAAGCCCACATCGGTCATCAGCGCCTCACCCGGGCCGTTCACCACGCAACCGATGATCGACAGACTCATCGGTGTCTTGATGTGCTCCAGCCGCTTTTCCAGCTTTTCCACGGTCTTGATCACGTCGAACCCCTGCCGCGCGCAGGACGGGCAGGAGATGATGTTGACCCCCCGGTGCCGCAGCCCCAGGCTCTTGAGGATTTCGTACCCGACCTTGACCTCTTCCACCGGATCGGCGCTCAGCGACACCCGCAGCGTGTCGCCGATCCCCATCCATAGCAGGTTGCCCAGGCCGATCGCCGACTTGATCGTGCCCGAAGTCAGCCCCCCGGCCTCTGTGATGCCCAGGTGGATCGGCTTGTCGGTCGCGTCGGCCAGGGCCTGGTAGGCCGCAGCGGAGAGGAAGACATCCGAGGCTTTGACGGAGATCTTAAACTCGTGGAAATCATTGTCTTCGAGGATGCGGATATGATCCAGACCCGATTCCACCATCGCCTCAGGGCACGGCTCGCCGTATTTCTCGAGCAGGTGCTTTTCCAGCGAGCCTGCGTTGACCCCGATCCGCATCGAACAACCGTGGTCGCGCGCCGCGGCGATGACCTCCTTGACCCGTCTCTCGTCACCGATGTTGCCCGGGTTGATCCGCAGGCAGGCCGCCCCGGCCTCTGCGCTCTCGATCCCCCGGCGGTAATGGAAATGGATGTCGGCCACGATCGGCACCGGGCTTTCCCGAACGATGTCCTTCAGCGCCCGCGACGATGCCTCGTCGGGCACCGAAACCCGGACGATATCCGCCCCCGCCTCGGCCGCGGCCTGAACCTGGGCCACCGTCGCGGCCACGTCGGTCGTCGGCGTGTTGGTCATCGTCTGAACCGAGATCGGGGCATCGCCGCCGACAGGCACGTTGCCCACCATGATCTGACGCGACTTGCGGCGGTAGATGTTGCGCCACGGGCGGACGTGGTTGAGCGACATGAAAGCCTCCTGGAAATGGCTATTCGCTAGATAGGCCCCATGGACGGAAACGGCAATGCGCCCTCTGGTCTCTGGCGGCGCACCAGGCACCGCCGGGCCGCTTACTGGGCGGGGAGGATGCCCTGCGCCTCGGCCACAACGCGGGCCAGGTCGCGATCGGCCTCAAGGTTGGCCACGGCAAAGCGTTCGGACACTTCACCGATCGACAGCGGCACGTTCGACGTCACCGTGCCGGCCGGGCCGACGGGGCCGTAATGCTGACCGTTCATCGAGAAATAGACCGCCCCGGATTCACCGGCCCGCAGGGTCGGCGGCTCTTCGGTCGCGGGCACTTCCCAGGTCGCGCCGGGCTCCATAATGCCTTCGAAGATCACCGAGCCGTCGGCGCTGCGCACACGCACCCAGGACGGGCGCACCGTGACCATGACCAGCGCCGGAGCGGCATCCTCGACCACCTGCGGGGTCAGTGGCCCCTGCTCTTCGCCGGGCAGCACCGCGGGCGCGGCCTCGGCCAGATCGACATCGGGCAGCGCGCTTGGGCGCAGCGTGCCAACCTGGTCGGGATCCAGAGTCGAAATCGGCGCGTCACGGGCCACCAGCACCGGCAGATCCAGGGCGGCCGGGCGATAGAGCCGGTCCAGCGCCTCGGTCGAGGGCGGTGCGATGGCCGGATCCTCAGCCTCGCCCCGGGCGGTCGCCGCTTCGAGCGGATCGAGATCGGACAGCACCACCGGCGTCTGCTCCACCGGCGACAATTGCACCTGCTGCACCTGCTTCAGCACCATCCAGCCGCCATAGCCGATACCGCCGATCAGCATCAGCAGAACCAGCGTCGAGCCGATGGCGCGGGGTTCGAAATCGGCCCAGAAGCTGGTACCCGACGGGGCGAAGGGCAGCTTGGGCGACAGGAAGGGATCATTCACGTCAGCCGACTTGCGGCTCACCCGCAGCGGCACGGCCGGCTTGCGCACGCTCGACGCCTCGGCCGACATGCCATGCGCCACCGAGAACCCGCTTTCCGCGCAGAAGGCGGCAAAGCATTCCTCGGGATCCATGTTCAGGTAACGGGCATAGGACCGCACGTAGCCGGCGATGAAACCGGGGGTGTCGAAGGCAGAGGGATCCGAATTCTCGATGGCCGCGATATAGGTCGCCTTGATCCGCAGCTCGCGCTGGACGTCCAGCAGCGACTTGCCCATCGTGGCCCGCTCACCGCGCATGACATCGCCGAGCTTGAGTTCGAAATCATCGAAGCTTTTGATCCGGTCGGCCAGATCGCCGTTCGGATGTTCGGTATTCCTGCGTGGATCACGCCGCCCGATCATTGCCTGTGTGCCCCATGTCCCTAGACGTTACGAATCACATCCCGATTCGATACCGCCTTATTTTAAAGGGACGTTAACACAGGCCATTCTTCCTGCGAAGATCGCGTGGCGTCAGCCCGCCAATTCGGCGCGATTGAGCGCACAATGGGACCACAGCGCGTCCAGCGCATGCACCAGCTTGTCCATCTCGTCCGGGCCGTGAACCGGCGACGGCGTAAAGCGCAGACGCTCGGTGCCGCGGGGCACGGTCGGGAAGTTGATCGGCTGCACGTAGATCCCGAAATCATAAAGCAGCATGTCAGACAAGGTCTTGGTATGCTTGGGATTCCCGACGATCACCGGCACGATATGGCTGCCGTGGTCGATGAAGGGCAGGCCCATGCCACGCAGCCGGGTCTTAAGAATCCGGGCCTGGGTCTGGTGCTGTTCGCGCAGCTCGGGCGCGCGTTTCAGAAAGGCCACCGACGCCGCCGCGCCGGCCGCAACGGCGGGGGGCAACGAGGTGGTGAAAATGAATCCCGGCGCGTAGGACCGGATCGCGTCACACATCTTGTGAGAGGCCGCGACATATCCGCCCATCACCCCGTAGGCCTTGGCCAGGGTGCCGTTGATCATGTCGATCCGGTGCATCAGCCGGTCGCGCTCGGCGATTCCCGCGCCGCGCGGGCCGTACATGCCCACGGCATGGACCTCGTCGATATAGGTCAGCGCGCCGAACTCGTCGGCCAGGTCGCAGATCGCCTCGATCGGACCGAAATCGCCATCCATCGAGTAGACCGATTCAAAGGCTATCAGCTTGGGCGCCTTGGGGTCATCGGCTTCGAGCAGGGCGCGCAGGTGATCCAGGTCGTTGTGACGGAAGATGCGCTTGGCCCCGCCGTTGCGGCGGATGCCCTCGATCATCGAGGCATGGTTGAGCGCGTCGGAATAGATGATCAGCCCGGGAAAGAGCTTGGGCAGGGTCGACAGCGTGGCGTCGTTGGCAATGTAGGCCGAGGTGAAGAGCAGCGCGGCTTCCTTGCCGTGGAGATCCGCCAGCTCGGCTTCGAGCCGCTTGTGATAGACCGTGGTGCCCGAGATGTTGCGCGTGCCGCCCGAACCGGCGCCGGAGGCCTCGATGGCCTCGTGCATGGCGTCGAGCACGACGGGATGCTGGCCCATGCCCAGGTAATCGTTGCCGCACCAGACGGTGACGTCCTGGACGGTGCCGTCGGGACGGGTCCAGGTGGCATGGGGAAAGCTGCCGCGATGGCGTTCGATGTCGATGAAGGTGCGATAGCGGCCCTCTTCGTGCAGGCGGTCGATAGCGCTATCCAGCTGGGCGGCGTAGTTCACCTTCGTGTCTCCTTCTGCGGGCCGTGAGGCCCCGTCCCCGGTTCGCGAATGCCCGGGCTCACCTCGCATCGAATTTCTGGAATGATTAAAGATCCAGATTGGCGATATCAAGTCAGTAGAACCTGCACCTATGTCGCATCCTTGACCTGGATCAACCGCCCCGCCGCGCGGCCGGGAAACCTTGCGCGCCGATCGGAAACAGGCGGGCGATCCGCGGGACGCCGGGCCGGGCGCGGGCCCACTGGACGCCGCCTGCCGGGCTGATAGGCTCGGCGCAATTTCCACTGACAAGGTTTCCTCCTCATGTCCCTCGACGCTGTGCTGTCCCGTATCGACACCGATCTCGACGCCGCCCTCGACCGGCTGATGACGCTGCTGCGCATCCCCTCGATCTCGACCGATCCGGCCTACAAGGCCCAGTGCGAGGCCGCCGCCGACTGGCTGGTGGCCGACCTGGAATCGCTGGGCGTGACGGCCACGAAGCGGGCCACCCCGGGCCATCCGATGGTGGTCGGCCATGTCGAGGGCGACGGGCCGCACCTGCTGTTCTACGGCCATTATGATGTACAACCCGTTGACCCGCTCAACCTGTGGGACCGTGACCCGTTCGACCCGCAGGTCCAGGACACCGCGAAGGGCCGGGTGATCCGCGGGCGTGGCTCGGCCGACGACAAGGGCCAGCTGATGACCTTTGTCGAAGCCTGCCGGGCCTGGAAGGCGGTGCATGGCACCCTGCCCTGCCGGATCACCTTTTTCTTCGAGGGCGAGGAGGAAAGCGGCTCGCCGTCGCTGGTGCCCTTCATGAAGGAGAATGCCGAGGAATTGACGGCCGATTTCGCGCTGATCTGCGACACCGGCCTGTTCGACAGCCGGGTGCCGGCGATCACGACCATGCTGCGCGGGCTGCTGGGCGAGGAGCTGACGATCCGCGCGGCCGACAAGGACCTGCATTCGGGCATGTACGGCGGGGCGGCGATCAACCCGATCCGCGTGCTGTCGCGCATCATCGCCGCGCTGCATGACGACCAGGGCCGTGTCACCGTGCCGCAGTTCTACGACGGCGTGCCCGAGCTGCCCGAGACGCTGAAGGCGCAATGGGCCGAGCTGGGATTCGATGCCCAGCGGTTCCTGGGCGGGGTCGACCTGAGCGAGCCGGCGGGGGAGCGGGACTATTCGGCGCTGGAGCAGATCTGGTCGCGGCCGACCTGCGACGTCAACGGGATCTGGGGCGGTTATGCCGGTGACGGGTTCAAGACGGTGCTGCCGGCCGAGGCTTCGGCCAAGATCTCGTTCCGGCTGGTGGGCGACCAGGATCCGCTGGTCATCCGCGAGAATTTCCGGGCCATGGTGCGGGGCATGCTGCCGCCTGATTGCACCGTCGAGTTCAAGGGCCACGGGGCGTCGAAGGCCGGGGCGTTCGACACGTCGGACCCGGCGTTCGAGGCGGCGCGGCTGGCGCTGTCGGACGAATGGCCGGACAATGCGGCCTTTATCGGCTGCGGCGGGTCGATCCCGATCGCCGGGCATTTCGCGCGGCTCCTGGGGGTGACGCCGATGCTGATCGGGTTCGGCAAGGACGACGACCAGATCCATTCGCCGAACGAGAAATACGACGTCGAGAGCTTTCACAAGGGCATGCGGTCCTGGGCAAGGGTGCTGGCGGCGCTGGCCGGCTGAAGCCCCTGGCGGCCGGGCGCATTGTCCGGCCGTAGCGCCCGTGGTCGGCGGGCCGAAGGGTATTTGGACCAAGAAGAAGACAGGGGCGCGCGCCCGGCCCGGAGCGGGGCGCGTGCGGAGAGGGAGGACGGAATGGGACGGGACGCTATCCCCGGGTTCGAAAAGGGGCGGGCCGAGGTCAACGGCCAGGGCATTGCCTATTCGCGGGCCGGCCGGGGCGCGCCGGTTCTGTTGCTGCACGGGTTTCCCCAGACGCGGGCGATGTGGCGGGCATTGGCGCCCGAGCTGGCGCGCGATTACACGGTGATCGCGGCCGATCTGCGGGGGTATGGCGACAGCACGCTGCCCCGGGGTACCGAGGCCATGCGGTTTCGCGACATGGCCGCCGACCAGGCGGCGCTGATGACGGCCCTGGACTTTGAGCGGTTTCACCTGGTTGGCCATGACCGGGGCGCGCGGACGGGGCACCGGCTGGCGCTGGACCATGGCGAGCGGCTGCTGAGCCTGACCCTGATGGATATCGTGCCCACCCGCCACCTGCTGACGCATCTGACCCACGAGGTGGCCGCGGCCTATTACCATTGGTTCTTCCTCGCCCAGCCATCGCCCTTCCCCGAGACCATGATCGCCGCCGACCCCGACGCCTATTTCGAACGTTGCCTGCTGGGTTTCGGCAAGGCCAGCCTGTCGGATTTCGCGCCCGAGGCGCTGGAGAGTTATCGCGCCAGCTGGCGGCGGCCCGAATGCATCGCGGCCATGTGCGCCGATTACCGGGCGGCGCTGAGCCTCGACCTGGCCGATGATACGGATGATGCGCAGGCCAAGGTGCATTGCCCGGCGCTGGTGCTCTACGGGGCCGAGGGCGCCATGGCGCGGCACTACGATGTGCCGGCCACCTGGCGCGACCGGCTGGCACGGATGCAGGCCCGGGCCATTCCCGGCGGCCATTTCTTCATCGAGCAATCGCCCGACGCCACGCTGGCCGCCCTGCGCGATTTCCTGGACGGTATCGACGCGGCCGGCTGAACGCGGTCAGATCAGACCGGAGAACCGTTCGGGCAGCAGGTATTGCGTGTCGTAATCGGGCCGGTCGAAATTGTAATAGCCGGTGTCGCCGCGCGGGCGGAAGCTGCGGTGCATCTTCTTGCGCAGCGGGCCCATGTTGAAATCGCCCTGCAATTGCAGCTTGGCAAAGGACTCGAACACTGCGCGATCCTCGCCCCGGGCTTCGGCAAACCAATGGCGGCCAATGGCCACGTCCTTGACCGTGCCCCCGGTTTCGGCCGTGGTCGCGTTGCGCCGGTTCATCACCTCGCAATAGGCGTCGAAATCGCAGAATTTCAGGTGGAACAGGTAGAGATGTTCCGGCGCGTGCAGCTTGTCATACTGGGTGAAATGGCCGCCGCGGGCGATCTTGGTCGGCACCGAGATGACGCAGGGCTTGGAATAATGCGGCGCCGGGCGCACGTGGCGGCGGGGGCCCAGGATCGGCCCGTCGATCGGCTCGGGTTCGATGTCGATGCGGTGGATGACCTCGAGGCCGAGCGGCGTGAGCACGCGCTTTTCCGGCACGGTGTCCAGCCAGCTGGCCAGGTCGGTGCCGGCGGCCGGATCGAGCACGACAAGTTCGTCGACATCACCGACGATGACATGGCGGTAGTAATTGCGCAGGCCCTGGACGATGCCATTCAGCAGGCGCCAGCGCTTGATGTCGAAATTCTTGTGCGGGTCGCCGGGGATGCCGATGATGTTGCAGCCCTGGGCCAACTCGGCCACGGCCGCGCCGCGCCCATGGTTGACGACATAACAATTCTCGCGCCCCAACAGGGTGCCGTAATGGTTCAGCCAGGCCTTCAGGAAGAAGGCGTCGTCGCGCACCATGGTCAACGCTGCGGCGGTCTGCATGTCGCAAGGCTCCTGCTCTGCCTCTTGTTTGCCATGTTCTAGCGTAGCATGTCAGGGATTGAGAAATGCTAATTGAGGGGAGCCGGGCAGATGATGCGCCCATGGGTGCCGGAAAGCTTCGCCGCGCAGGGGCTGCACGTGCAATGCGCCGAACAGCCGCCACAGCGGTTCCAGGTGGTCGGCGAACGGTCCTCGGGGACCAATTTCGTCAAGCGCCTGCTGGGGCGCAACACCGGGCTGACGCCTTGCGAAGCGCTGGGGTGGAAACATGGCGGGCCGCAGGTGCTGGCCGTGCCGCGAGACCTGCTGGTGGTGATCTGCGTGCGCGGGGCGGCGGATTGGGCGCTGTCGATGCACCGCAAGCCCTGGCATGCGGTGCCGGCGCTGCAGGCGCTGACCTTCGGAGAGTTCCTGCGCGCGCCCTGGCAAAGCGTGATCGACCGGCCGCGCTATTTCGACATGGACAACGCCCGGGCGCTGGTGGGCCAGCCGCTGATGGCCGACCGCGACCCGGCGACCGGCCTGCCCTATGCCAACCTGGCCGCCTTGCGGCGGGGCAAGCTGGCGCGTCACCTGGCCTATCTGTCGATGCATGACAACGTGATGCTGGTGCGCATGGAAGAGGCCACGCGGGCGCCGGATGTCTTCCTTGACCGGGCGCGGGCCGGGCTGGGCCTGCCGGCGCGTGTGGGGGATGTGAAGCCGGTGGTCAAGCGGCTGGGCTCCAAGTTCAAGCCCGCCGGGGTCGAACGGCCCGAAACGCCGGACGACATGGCCCCGCAGGACCGGGCCTGGCTGGCCGATCACCTGGACGGAGATCTGGAAGCGGCGCTGGGATATGCCCTGCCCTGACCGGGCCGGGAAAGCCACGTTCGCCCGCCTTGGCCTGCCGGTTCGGCAGAACATCACGACCGAAATCAGTGAAAGGGGGGAAAGTGGCGCGGTTGACGGGGCTCGAACCCGCGACCCCCGGCGTGACAGGCCGGTACTCTAACCAACTGAGCTACAACCGCGCGTAGGAGGTGGAAATAGGCAAAGGCGCCGGGGGCGTCAAGCAGGTTTTGGCGAAATCGGCGGGGAATTTTCGGGGCCGTCCGACCGGCGTTGCGGCGGGTCGATGCGAGGGTGGCAGCCAGCCCCGACGCCCGGGCCAGCCGTGGTGACACAGGCGCCCGCGCCGGGCACCAAGCGGCAGAAAGCCCTTGCACGAAACGTACAAGTTGCTTTCGGACCGATACTTGGAACGGAGAAAGTGGCGCGGTTGACGGGGCTCGAACCCGCGACCCCCGGCGTGACAGGCCGGTACTCTAACCAACTGAGCTACAACCGCGCTGGCCACCCGCGTTCGCCGGTGGTGAGGGGCGGGATAAGCCCGCGTGGCGGCCCCGTCAAGCGGTTTCGACGCGCCAACGGGGCATTTCTTGCCCTCCCCCCACGTCAAGGCAGCGGAATGAATTCCTTGTCGTCCGTCGGCGGCAGCCGGAACCGCCCATGCGCCCAGTCACCGGCCCTCCAGGCCTCCTTTGCCGCGTCGATCCGCTCTCGCGAAGAGGCCACGAAGTTCCACCAGATGTGGCGCGGGCCGTCCAGCGTGGCACCGCCCAGCAGCAAGACCCGCGCGCCCCGGGGCCCGGCGCGAAGCGACATGCGGTCGCCCGGGCGAAAGACCATCATCTGCCCCTGTTCATAAGTGATTCCAGATCCTTCCAGTGTGCCATCGACGATATAGGCGCCCCGGTCCTCGTGATCGTCGGGCAGCGGGATCGCCGCGCCCGGTTGCAGGCTGGCGTCGGCATAGAACATCTCGGACGGGGTCGTGGCCGGCGCGCGTTCGCCCCAGGCATGGCCCAGGATTAACCGCACTTCCTTGCCCTCGCCTTCGAGAAACGGCAGATCGGCCTTGGGCACATGGACAAAATCGGCCGGGGCGTCCTCCTGGTCTTTCGGCAGGGCGATCCAGGTCTGGATGCCGAACAGGTCATAGGGTTTCTTCAGCATGTCGCCGTCGACCCGTTCGGAATGGGTGACCCCATGGCCGGCGGTCATCAGGTTCACCGCGCCCGGCTCGATCCATTGATCCGTGCCCAGGGAATCGCGGTGGTGGAACTTGCCCTTGTAGAGATAGGTCACCGTGGCCAGGCCGATATGCGGATGCGGCCGGATGTCGATCCCCTGCCCCGTGACGAATTCGGCCGGGCCCATCTGGTCGAAGAAGATGAACGGGCCGACCATCTGGCGCTTGGGGGCCGGCAGCGCGCGGCGCACCTCGAAATCGCCCAGGTCGCGGGCGCGCGGGATGATCAGGGTTTCGATGGCGTCGACGGCATCCCCGGTGGGGCATGTCGGGTCGAGTGCGGGGCTCCAGCTCATGGCGTCCTCCTGTCAGTGGCTGACCTCAAGGTAAGGTGCGGCCGATGGCCCGCCTATCCCGATCTGGGCAGAGGAACAGTGCCCTGGCGCACACCAATACGGCAAGAACGTACTATACGTGCTTGAAGGCACAGATTCTCCGGGTCGTTCAAATCCGCCGCAAGGCCCCCGTGCGGCTTAACGGCAAGTTAGGGCGAATCTCCCAAGGTCCGGCTCGGCGATACCCGGCACCGGAGGATTCCATGACGCAAGACGCACGCAGGCTGTTGCCGGGCATTCCCATGCCCGGACGGAGCATGATTGCCGCATGAAACGCCTGACCCGCTCTGCCCGCAAATCCGCGTCCGCCCCCCGCGACAGCGACAAGACTGCCGATATGCCCCAGGAACTTGCCCCGCCTGCGCCCTCGCCCCTGCTGGCGCTGGTCGAAAGCCTGGGCGACCAGATCAACACCTTCCTGGTCGAGGAGCAGGACAAGCCCGTGCGGCTCGAAGAGGCCGACGGGGCCATGGCCGACCTGGCCGAGATCGTCGAACGCCTGCGTGCCACTCATTTCAAGCTGATCCGCCAGAACGAGACGCAGACCATCGGCGAAGGCCAGCTTGAGCTGAAGCGCCGGCACGAGATGCGCGATGTGGGCAAGCGTTTCGACACCACCGTGGGCACCGTCATCCGCTCTCTGATCGCCTGCGGCGACGATGGCAAGCAGGCCACGGAAAACGCGGTCGAGACCTTTGCGACGGTGGTGACGGCGGCCGACGACATCCGCAAGACCATTGCGGAGGTGACCCAGCGCGTCACGGCGTCGGAGGAAAGCGTCAAGCGGGCGTCCGATCGGGCGGATGAGGCGCTGAAGATCACCAAGGACGTGGCCGGCGCGGCGCAGGAAATCGTCAAGCTGGTCGACCTGATCGAGGAAATTGCCTTCAAGACCAACATGCTGGCGATCAACGCCAGTATCGAGGCCGCCCGTGCCGGCCCGGCCGGGCGCGGCTTTGCCGTGGTCGCCCAGGAGGTCAAGAGCCTGTCCAAGAACACCTCCGAGGCGGCCTTTCGCGTCAAGCAGACCGCGCTGGAGATGAGCCGCGCGGCCGACAACATGACCGTGGCCGTCGAGACCAACAAGGCTGCCAATGCCGAGGTGTCGAAACTGGCCTCGGACGTGGTCGAGGCCATCGATGCCCAGGTCCATTCCACCGAGCGGATCAACGAATGCGCCCAGGCGACCAATGCCGAGATGAGCAAGGTCCAGACCGGCATCCTGTCGATCCAGGAACAGGCCCGGCGGCTGACCGAGGAAACCTCGGATTTCGTGCGCCATATTTCGGCCGAGCCCGGCGTTACGGCTGACACGGTGACCTTTGGCCAGTCGGCGGATTTCTCCGGCCCGCTGGGGGTTTACGGCACCAACCTGCGCAAGGGGATCGAGCTGGCCTTTGCCCAGGTCACGGCCGCCGGCGGCATCCACGGGCGTCGCCCGGTGTTGCGGGCGATGGACGACGGCTATGACCCGGATCGCGCGCTGGAAAACGTCCGCAACCTGGTGCGCGGGGGCGAGGTCTTTGCCCTGGTCGGCGCCGTGGGCACGCCCACGTCCAAGCTGAGCGAACGGATCGCGCGGGGCGGCCAGGTGCCTTTCATCGGGCCGGCCACCGGCACGGGTTTCCTGCGTGGGGCCGAGCGGACCCATGTGCTGAACATCCGCGCGTCTTATGCCGACGAGGCGGCCGCGCTGGTCGATCATTTCGCGGCCAGGGGCAAGCTGAAGGATTGCGCCATGTTCCTGCAGGCGGATGCCTATGGCATGTCGATGCGCGAGGCCCTGACCGCCGCGCTGAGCCGCCACAACGCCTCGATCGAGGTCTTTGCGCCCTATGAACGGACGACGGGCGACGTGTCGGAGGCGATCCGCATCATTGCCGAGGCCCGGCCCGAAATGGTGTTCATGGCCGGCACGCCCAAGCCCACGGCCGCGTTCATGCAGGGGCTGCGCAAGCAGGACGTCGAGGCCGAGTTCGGCACGATTTCCTTCGTGAACGGCAGCGAATTCGTGCGCCATGCCGGGCGCGACGGGGCCGGTACGGTGATCAGCCAGGTCGTGCCCATCCCGACCGACCAGCGGTCGGACCTTGTACGCGGCTATAGGACGGCGCTTGACCGGCATGACCCCGACACCAAGCCCGATTTCTCGCATCTGGAGGGCTATGTGATCGGCATGACGGCCTGCAAGGTGCTGTCCGGCGCCGGCCCCACACCCACGCGGCAAGGCTTCCTGTCGACCGTCTTCGGGCAGCCGACGACGGTGCATATCGGTGAGCTGGGGCTGAAGTACGGGCCGGGGAACAACATCGGGACCCAGAACGTCTTCATGTCGCAATTGGGCGACGACGGGCTGTTCCACCCGTTGAGCGGGGCTATCCGCAAGGTGGCGTGATGCGGGGGATCATGGCGGCCAGACAATGGCCCCCGACCGCGCGGGTTTCGCAATGTGACACGGCCGGACGGAAGACGGCGCTTGCACCGCGTCCTGCCTGAACTCGTCGCTGTAGTTGCCTGTCCCCATGTCGGCCTCATTGCCTCAACGTTAAGGCGCAATGCGGCTGCAATTCCAGGGGCACCTCATTCATCGGGATCCGGCGTAAAATTAGACCCGGGCCCATTAGGGGCCGGCCCCAAAAGTGACAGCCCCAAAAGGGATATGCCGCAAACGGGCCAGGCCGCAAAAGACACCGCCCCAATAGAAAAAGGAGGCCGAAGCCCCCTTTTCCCTTTGTCTGTCGGCCACGGGCCGCTGGTGCTTGTCCGTCAGCCACGGGCCGGTGTCGCGAACCGTACTGGCCCGCGCGAACCAAGATCACCCGCCGAAATCGTCCAGCATGATGTCTTCGCGGTCGACGCCCAGCTCGAGCAGCATGTTGATCACCGAGCTGTTCATGATCGGCGGACCGCACATGTAGAACTCGCAATCTTCGGGCGCCGGGTGGTTCTTAAGGTATTCCTCGTAGAGCACGTTGTGGATGAAGCCGGTGTAGCCCTTCCAATCGTCCTCGGGCAGCGCATCCGACAGGGCCACGTGCCATTCGAAGTTCGGGAACTCGGCCGCCAGCTGGTCGAAATCCTCGACGAAGAACATCTCGCGCTTGGACCGCGCGCCGTACCAGAAGGAAATCTTGCGGTTGCGGTTTTCCAGCCGCTTGAGCTGGTCGAAGATGTGCGACCGCATCGGCGCCATGCCGGCGCCCCCGCCGATGAAGACCATTTCCTTCTCGGTGTCGCGGGCGAAGAACTCGCCGAACGGCCCTGAGATGGTCACCTTGTCACCCGGCTTGAGGTTGAAGATGTAGGACGACATCTGGCCCGGGGGGATGCCCGCAGACCCCGGCGGCGGCGAGGCCACCCGGACGTTGAGCATGATCATGCCCTTCTCGTCCGGGTAGTTGGCCATCGAATAGGCCCGCTCGATCGGCTCGTCGACGATCGATTCGTATTGCCACAGGTTGAAGCGGTCCCAGTCCTCGCGATACTCGTCCTCGACGTCGAACTCGGTGTACTTCAGCTTGTGCGCGGGCGCCTCGATCTGGATGTAGCCGCCGGCACGGAAGTTCACGTCCTCGCCCTCGGGCAGGTCCAGCACCAGCGCCTTGATGAAGGTCGCCACGTTCTCGTTCGAACGCACGGTGCATTCCCATTTCTTGACGCCGAAGACCTCTTCGGGAACCTCGATTTCCATGTCCTGCTTGACCGCGACCTGGCAGGACAGCCGGTCGCCGCAGGACGCCTCGCGCTTGGTGATGTGGGATTCCTCGGTCGGCAGGATCGACCCGCCGCCCGAATGGATCTTGACCCGGCATTGCGCGCAGGTGCCACCGCCGCCACAGGCGGAGGGCACGAACATCTTTTCCGCCGCCAGGGTCTGCAGCAGCTTGCCGCCGGCCGGCACCGAAATGGTCTTTTCGCCGTTGATGGTGATGTTCACGTTGCCGGAACTCACCAGCTTGGAGCGGGCCGCCAGGATGATCGACACCAGCGCGATGACGATCAGCGTGAACAGGACGACGCCCAGTGAGAAAGTTGCCATGTCCGCCCCCTTAGAGTTTCACGCCGCTGAAGGACATGAAGGCCATGGCCATCAGACCCGCGGTGATGAAGGTGATGCCAAGCCCCTGCAGCCCGTCGGGAATGTCGGAATACTTGAGCTTTTCGCGCACGCCGGCCATGGCGGTGATCGCCAGCGCCCAGCCGAAGCCCGAAGAGATCCCGTAGGTCGTGGCCTCGGCAAAGTTGTAGCTGCGTTCGACCATGAAGAGCGACCCGCCCAGGATGGCGCAGTTCACGGTGATCAGCGGCAGGTAGACCCCGAGCGCGTTGTAGAGCGGCGGGAAGTACTTATCGAGGATCATCTCCAGGATCTGCACCAGCGCGGCGATGACCCCGATATAGGAGATCAGGCCGAGGAAGGTCAGGTCGACATCCGGGAAGCCGGCCCAGGCCAGGGCGCCGGGGGCCAGCAGGTAATTCAGGATGAGGTTGTTGGCCGGCACGGTGATAGCCTGCACGACCATGACCGAGATGCCCAGGCCGATGGCCGTGGCGACCTTCTTGGACACGGCGAGAAAGGTGCACATGCCCAGGAAGAAGGACAGGGCCAGGTTCTCGACGAAGATGGCCTTGACGGCAAGCGAGAGAAGACCTTCCATCAGTGCGCCTCCACGGTCTGGATACGGTATTCGCGTTCCTCGACCTGGCCGGGTTTCCAGGTCCGCACGGCCCAGATGATCAGGCCGATGACGAAGAAGGCCGAGGGCGGCAGCAGCAGCAGGCCGTTGGGCACGTACCAGCCGCCGTTGTTGACGGTCGGCAGGATGGTGATGCCGAACAGCGAGCCCGAGCCGAAGAGCTCGCGGACGACGCCGACGATCATCAGCAGCAGCCCGTAGCCCAGGCCGTTGCCGACACCGTCGATGAAGGACGCGACCGGCGGGTTCTTCATGGCAAAGGCCTCGGCCCGGCCCATGACGATGCAGTTGGTGATGATCAGGCCGACAAAGACCGACAGGGTCTTGGAGATCTCGTAGGCATAGGCCTTGAGCACCTGGTCGACGAGGATCACCAGCGAAGCGATGACGACCATCTGCACGATGATGCGGATCGAGCTGGGGATCTGGTTGCGCAGCATCGAGATGAACATCGACGAGAAGCCGGTCACCAGGGTCACGGCCAGGGCCATGACAAAGGCGACCTGCAGCGACGAGGTCACGGCGAGGGCCGAACAGATGCCCAGCACCTGCAGGGTGATCGGGTTGTTGTCGACCAGCGGATCGACAAGTTGAGAACGGTAAGTCTGTGCCATCAGCCGACCTCTCCTGCTGTCAGGCGGTCCAGGAAGGTGCCATAGCCGGCCTCTCCCATCCAGAACCGCACCAGGTTGTCCACGCCGCGCGACGTGAGCGTCGCGCCGGCCAGTGCATCCACGTGATATTCCGCGCCCGCCGGGTTGGGCGACTTGGCGACCGAAATCGCCAGCGTGCCGTCATCGGTGAACAGTTTCTTGCCGTTCCACAGGGCCTTCCAGCGCGGGTTGTCGACCTCGGCGCCCAGGCCGGGGGTTTCGCCGTGCTGATAGAACTGCAGGCCGTAGATGTCGTTGCCATTCGCTTCCAGGGCGATGAAACCATAAAGCGTCGACCACAGGCCATAGCCTTCGATCGGCAGGATGACCTTGTCGATCGCCCCGGCATCGTCGCGCAGCAGGTAGATCATGCGATAGGCCTGCATCTGGCCGCCCAGCCCGGCCGGATCCTCGTCCAGCGCGCGGACGATGGCCGGATCGCCGGAGGCGGCGAGCTGGTCAAAGCTGTCGATGTCGAACTGGTCGGTGAAGGTCCCGGTGTCCAGGTCCAGCACATGGGGTTCGAAGCTGGCGAAAGCCTCGTTGACGGGCACGTCGGGATCATAGACCCCGGCGACCTGCAGGATGTTGACGCGCTTGTCGCGCAGCTGGTTTTCCTGCTGCACCGGGCGCAGGGCCACGGCCGCGGCCGAGACGACCATCGAGGCCACGAGGCAGAGCGCCACGGCGACAAAGACGGTCTTGCCGACGGAATCGGCCGGCGCGTCGAGGAAACGGCGGATCAGGCCCTTTTGCTCATTTGCTTCAGGCATGGCGCTTTGCCCTCCGTTTGATGTTGGCCTGAACGACGAAGTAGTCGATCAGCGGAGCGAAGACATTGCCGAAGAGGATGGCCAGCATCATGCCTTCGGGGAAGGCCGGGTTGATGACCCGGATCATGACGACCATGAACCCGATCAGCGCCCCGTAGATGAACCGCCCGGTGTTGGTATGCGAGGCCGAGACCGGCTCGGTGACCATGAAGGCCAGGCCGAAGGCATAACCGCCGACGACAAGGTGCCAGTACCAGGGCATGGCGAACATCGGGTTGCTGTCGGAACCGATCCAGTTCAGCAGCGACGAAAAGGCGATCATGCCGGCCAGGCAGCCGACGACAAGCCGCCAGTTGGCGATGCGCGTGGCCAGCAGGAAACACAGGCCCAGAAGGCAGGCGATGGTCGATGTCTCGCCCATCGAACCCTGGATCGTGCCGACAAAGGCGTCCATCCAGGTGATGCCGTGCTGCGGCAGGGCCGCCACGCCGTCCGCGGCGCCGATGGCCAGGGCGGTGGCGCCCGAAAAGCCGTCGACCGGGGTCCAGACCGTGTCACCCGACATGTAGGCGGGATAGGCGAAATACAGGAACGCCCGCCCGACCAGTGCCGGGTTGAGGAAGTTCTTGCCGGTGCCGCCAAAGACTTCCTTGCCGATGACCACGCCGAAGATGATGCCCAGGGCCACCTGCCACAGGGGCGTCGAGGCCGGCACGATCAGGGTGTAGAGCATCGACGAGACCAGGAAGCCTTCGTTGACCTCGTGCTTGCGGACCACGGCGAAGATGACTTCGAAGATGCCCCCGGCCACCAGAGTGACCACGTAGATCGGCAGGAAGTACAGCAGCCCGTGCAGCATATTGGCCAGCGGGTTGGCGGCGTTGAAGCCGATGCCCAGGCCTTCGATGATCGCGGCACGCCAGCCCGATGCGCCGTATTCGGCGATCGCCATGTTGGTCTGCAGGCCCGTGTTGTAGAGCGAGAAGAGAATGCAGGGGATCGTGGCGATGACCACGTAGGTCATGATCCGCTTCATGTCGATGTAGGACCGGGCATGCGGTGCCACGGTCGTGACCGTCTTGGGCGTGTAGATGAAGCTTTCGATCATCTCGTAGATGGGAAAGTACTTCTCGTACTTGCCGCCCTTGACGAATGACGGCTCAATCCTGTCGAAGAATGCGCGAAGACCCATGCGCCTTACCCCTCCTTCTCGATCTTGGTGAGGCTGTCGCGCAGGGCGATGCCATATTCATACTTGGCGGGGCAGGCAAAGCCGCAGAGCGCCACGTCTTCCTCGTCCAGCTCCAGGGCGCCAAGCGCCTGGGCGGTGTCGGTGTCCATGACAAGCAGCGCGCGCAGCAGCTGGGTGGGCAGGAAATCCTGCGGCATCAGCTGTTCGAAGGTGCCGATCGGCACCATGGCCCGGCGGCCGCCATTGAGGTTCGATGTCAACGCGTAAAGCTTGTCGCTCAGCGCCGAGCCCAGCACGGGCTGGAAGGCATATTTGGACGCCATGGGGCGAATCCAGCCCATCGGGATCTGCTTGTGGTCTTCCTCGATCAGGGTGACCTGGCGGGCGTACCGGCCGAGATAGGCCGTGGCCCCCTCGCCCGCGCGGCCGCTCAGGATCGAGCCCGAGATCATGCGCACCGGCACGTCGGTCGCGGCCAGGTCCTCGGCACACAGATCGGTGATCGAAGCGCCGGACACCGTGCGCACCAGGCGCGGGCGCGGGCTCAGCGGGCCGGTCAGGGCGACGATTCGCCGGCTGTCGAGCCGGCCGGTCTGCATCAGCCGGCCGATGGCGATGACGTCATGATAGCCGATGGTCCAGACCGTGCGGCTGGACGTGGGCGGTTCGAGGAAATGCATGTGGGTGCCGGCCAGGCCGGCCGGATGCGGCCCGGAGAAGGCGGCGGCGGTGATGCCGGGCTGATCGCCCCCGGGCACCTGGGCGCCGGTCTCGTGGCACAGGTAGGTTGCCCCGTCGCTCAGCGCGGCGACGGCGGCCAGGCCGCGGACAAAGGCCGGGGCGTCGTCGTTGATGATGATCGCCGCATCGGCCGACAGCGGTTCGCTGTCCATCGCGGTGACATAGATCGCGGCCGGGCGGGTGTCGGGCGCGGGAACCTTGGAATACGGCCGGGTGCGGAACGCCGTCCACAGCCCCGAGGCACAGAGCCGCTCGGCGATGCCCTCGCCCGTGGTGTCGTCACCGATTCCCGAGAAATCCAGGGGCTCGGCCGCGGCGGGATCGACCTCGATCTCGATGCTGACCAGCGCGCGCCGGGCACCGCGGTTGATCGCCTTGACCCGGCCCGAGACCGGCGCGGTCACCTGGACCTGCGGCGTGTCCTTGTGGGCCAGGACGGGCGCACCGGCGGCGATCACATCACCTTCCTGAACGGCGAGGCGGGGCTTCAGCCCGATGTAATCCTGTCCGAGAATGGCCACGGTCCGGACCGTCGCTGCGTCCTCGATCGCATCACCGGGTGCCCCCAGCACCGGAACGTCGAGACCTTTTTTCAACGAATGTTGCTGCACGTCTTGTGTCCTGTCCATTTTCCGGCTGCCTTATGCGACACCGGCGTCCGGTTTGAAAGCCGTTTAGCCCCTCTGCGACGAATTCCGTTGAATCAGCGACCGCCTGCCCAAAGTGCGATCTGCGACGATATGCAACCTAGACTTCGGTCGCAGGCCGCGATTTCCATCCCCGGCCCGCCCCTGCCCTGTCTCCCGTCCGCCCCGGCCGGGGAATTTCAGTGTTGAACCTCGGGGCGATCTGGCTCAGAAGCGGTTGAAACGTGCGCCCGATCGTCAACGCAATTCAGCGGAGTAGACCCCTTGTCGAATCCCCTTCTTCTTTCCCGCCGTAGCTTCATGGTCATGCCGCTCGCTCTTGCGGCCTGCAAGAAGGGGTGGTCGCTGCTCGAACTGACCGGGCTGACCATGGGCACCGGTTATTCCATCGCGGCCATCGACCATTCGCGTGCCGTCGACAAGGCAGAGCTTCAGGCCGCCGTCGACAAGGCGCTGGTCCAGGTCAACACGCAGATGTCGAACTGGGATGCCGGGTCGGAGATTTCGCGGTTCAACGCCGCGGCCACCGGCACCACCCTGCCCGTCTCGGCCGAGCTGGCCCATGTGATGCAGGCCGCCGCCGAGGTGCATGATGCGTCCGAAGGCCGTTTCGACGTGACCGTCGGCCCGCTGATCGACCTCTGGGGCTTTGGCGCCGGTCACACCCGCCAGGACATGCCCACCGATGCCGACATCGCCCGGGCGATGGATTGCTGCGGCCAGGCGCGGTCGGTCGAGATCCGCGACGGCGCGCTGACCAAGACGACCGAGGGGGCCGAGGTCTACCTGTCGTCGATCGGCAAGGGCTTTGGCGTCGACCACGTGGCGCGGGCCATCGAGAGCTTTGGCATCACCGATTACATGGTCGAGATCGGCGGCGATCTCTACACCGCCGGGCGCAACCCCGACGGCCAGCCCTGGCAGATCGGCATCGAATCGCCCAGCCCGGTCGACCGCAACGTGCTGAAAGTTGTCGGCCTGTCGGACATGGGCATGGCCACCTCGGGCGATTACCGCAACTTCTTTGACCACGACGGCCAGCGCTATTCGCACATCATCGATGCCACGACCGGCCGGCCCGTCACCCATGACACCGCGTCGGTGACCGTGCTGACCGAAAACGCCATGCTGGCCGATGCCTGGGCCACCGCCCTGCTGGTGCTGGGCCGCGAGCGCGGGCTTGAGATCGCAAATGATCGTGACATGGCGGTGCTCTTCGTTGACCGTGCCGCCGACGCGGCCAATAAGGGCTTCGAGGTCACGGCGTCCAACCGGTTCCAGGCGCTGAGCGCCTGAACCCACCTCAGCGGACCGGCAAGAAGGGTCGTTAGATGTCGACATTCATCCTGACCTTCGGATTGTTCCTTCTGGTGATCGTCGGCATGGCCGTCGGCGTGATGTTTTCCGGGCGGACGATCAAGGGCAGCTGCGGCGGGCTCAACGCCGTGGCCGGAGCGGATCATTGCCTGGTCTGCAAGAAGGAAATCGATCCCGACAGCCCACTGCGCGACCGGCTGGAATGCCCCCGTGCGCGCAAGATGGTCGAGGGGCTCGACGCCGAACGCCAGGCCGCCGGGTAAATTACGGGCCGGCAGATCAGACGGATGACAGGGGGCCTCGGCCCCCTTTTTCGTGTCCTGCGCCCTTTTGCGCGGTCGCCCGTCCGTGTTCCTGCCATCCGTGGGATTCGCTAAGGGCCGCCAGCCCAAGAACCGCCCGTCCGTCACTCCGACCGTGTTCCTACCAACCACCCGCACACAGCCGCCCCCACGCGTTCCTGCCGCCTGCCGAGCCGCATTCCCCGCTCTGCCCCCGGCCCCGCCGGCCTATCCGCCGCGCATGGGCACGAATCCCAGGGTCAGCAGCGCCAGGGCGGCGATCACGCCATAAAGCCACAGCCGGCTGCGCGGGCCTTCGGTCTTCCACACGCGGCGATAGCTGTATCCGGCGATACAGGCGATCACGAAAAGCCCGGTGGCGGTCAGCGGTGTCAGCGCAAAATCGGTCAAGTGCAGCCCATCCTGTCGGAATCCGTTTACTCGTGCGCGATTTGCAATACCCTTGACCATGTTCAAGGGAGAAAACGCCATGCCAGCTTCATATACCCCCAAGACGCGCGATTCCGAAGCGCAGGAACATACAAGCAGCCAGTCGTTGCAGACCAACCTGTCGGCCGCCGAGGCCACGGTGCGCGACGTGTTGACGGGCAAGGGCGGCGCGCTGTTTTCGCTGGCGCCCGACGATACGATCGCCCAGGCCGTGGCCATGCTGAAGGACAAGGGCGTCGGTGCCCTGCTGGTCCGCGATGGCCAGGGCGCGCTGGTCGGCATCCTGTCGGAGCGCGACATCGTGCGCCAGATGGCCGAAACCCCGGGCGAGACCCTGCCCCGCCTGGTGCGCGACCTGATGTCGGCCGAGGTCGAGACCAGCAGCCCCGATGAGACCCTGGTGCGGGTCCTGCGCCGGATGACCGACGGGCGGTTCCGCCACATGCCGGTCATCGAGGACGGCGCGCTGATCGGCCTGGTGTCGATCGGCGACGTGGTCAATTTCCGCCTGACGGCCCTGGAGTACGAGGCCCTGCAGCTGAAACAGCTGATCGTGGGATGACATGCCCACTGCGGCCGCCCCTTGCGAGGGGCGCCGCCCGCGTTCGAGGCCATACGGCTGCCTCCATCGAACCGGTCAGGCCTGCGCCGAGCCTATACCATGGTCCGTGCCCGCGGACACCGAACTGAAATCCTGATGACTGGGATAGGTTTTGCGGCCGAGACACCCAAGACGCTAGCCAAACAACGTGCTCCTTCGGGCAGCCTCTTGCAGCAGCACATCTGTTCTTGCGCGGCCTCAGCGCAAAGGCGCATCGAGATGGGCTGTGCATCTTCTTCCGACAGAGCAAGCCGGCGCTGTATGAGGACGACCAAATCACGGCCGATCACATGCGTGACCAGACGGTGGACCAGCTCCTGTCGCAGAATATCCCGGGCCAATGGCTGCGCCTGTTGGATCGCGGCAAGGCCATGTCGATTCGCCTGCGCGACGCGATGCCGACGACGGTTTTGACCAACCGTTGCCAGATTCGACGCTTCCATGAAGTTGAAGGCGACGTCTGGGCCCTGCCGGCGGACCGGAGAAATGGAGCGATGCGCCGGCTCCGCGACTGCCAAGCGCCCCTGCCGTCCGCCGCGTTGGAGATTATGGCGCCGCAAACGACGAGGCAGAGCGCATTGGCATCCTTCATCCCGACTGCCTCGGACAAGATCCCATTCGGCCAGCGCCATGACAGCGTTGAAGGTCCGGGTTCCAGCGGGTCGCGGATGATCACATCCGCCGCTTGGCGGGCGAGGAGCGCGAAGGGCTTATCCACCTTGGGCGAAATCGCGCAGTGGCCCTGCCCTACGGGAAAGCCCCCCGGAACCTGCCGAAATCAAAACTGCGGATCATCCCTTCGGCACATGTGTCGACCCCGCAACCGGCCTGACGTTAGCAATTCGTCAGTTGCCTTTTCACCCGGAAGCCCGCGCCCTTGGACCAATGTCGCAGGCTCTTGCATGTCAGAGGTCCGGCTCTGTCATCCAGACACAGCCGTCGCGCAGGGTGATGGAAACGGGCGACAGGCGCTGACCCAGGCAAGGGCCGATCACGCATGCGCCGTCCTCGATTTGGAACAGGGCGCCGTGGGCCGCACACATGATATGGCTGCGGTCGCCGTTGAGGAATTCGTTCTTCTTCCACGCCATCCGCGCCCGGTCGTAATGCGGGCAGGCGTTGCGATAGGCGTACACCCGCCCCCCCCGGCGCACGATGAACATCGTGTCGCGCCCGGTCTTCCCGGGGTCGAACCCCCGGGAATGGCCGTCGGGGATATCCTCGATACGGCAGAGCAACAGCCCCGCCGCCCCTGGCGTCACGGCTTGCCCTTGCCCGGAGGCGGGCCGCCGGGCGCCCATTTCTCGACATTCTCGAACAGGAACATCTGCGAGGCATCCTTGGTCATCTCGGTCTCGCGATGGATCCAGTCGCCGTCGTGCTTGTCCATGTCGGCATCGTATTCGACATGGGTGCCCAGCGGCGAATTGAAGTACCAGAACCAGTTCGATCCGAACTTGTGCCGCCCCGGGCCCCAGAAGCTTTCGTAACCCTTCTTCACCATGCGCGAGCCGGCCAGCATCAGCTCGGTCGGGCCCTGCATGTGAAAGGCCAGGTGCTCCAGCCCCTGCATGTATTCCGGCGTCTGGATCATGAACAACACATGATGATCGTCATTCGCCTGCGGCCGCAGGAACGGCCCGGTGTTCGAGAACTTGTCGGTGATCACGAAATTCAGCCGGTCGATGTAGAACCGGGCCATCTTTTCCATGTCGGGCGTGAAATAGACGATATGGCTCAGCGTGCGCGGCTTGGCTGGGGCATCCTCGTTGGCGCCGATCACGTTGGGCGCGCGGCCGGGCGTGGCGCCGGGCGAGTTGATCATCTCGGCCGGCAGGTCCAGCTTGCGCCGGGTGGTGATGCGGAAGGCGATCTCGAAATTGCAATCGTCGCGGGTTTCCAGCGTGCCGTCGTTCCGGCGGGTGACCTCGCGATCCTTGCGCAGCTCGGCCTCGATCGCGTCCAGCGCCGCCTGGTCGGTCACGCCCCAGATCGTCTGGCGCAGCATGTTGTTGGTGCGCAGCGGCGGCGGCAACGAGGCGTCGTCGCGGTGGCGCAGGGTGATGGCGGTGCCGTCGAGCGCCTCGTAACTGCCGCCCTCGGGGCCGTCCTGCGTGGCCGTCAGCCCGTAATCCGCAAGAAAGGTCTTGCAGGCGTCCATGTTGTCGACGCCGAAGATCAGCTCGTCCGGTCCGATGATGTTCATGTCTGGTATCCTCGATCGCTCGCGGCGCGATGGGAAAGCCGGACCCGACACGGCCGTCCTCCCCTCTGCCCCCATCTGCGGCGTCACCCTAGTGATCGGCCTGGCATTTCAAAAATTGTATCTCTGGATGGGGGTCATTGACGCGGTGAATGGAATGGCGCCGCCGGACCCGGCGCGCAAGAGGACTTGCGCCGGGCCGGAAAGTGGTGCCAGTTTTGGTATTCAGGCGATCCAACTTGTCCATGGCAGGCATTGAGGTCGTGAATGATCCGACGGTGGAGGATGCCGACGGGCCAGCCTTGGGAGGGGCAAGCATGCGGTTCAAGAGGCTCGATCTCAACCTTCTGGTGGCGCTGGATCACCTGCTGGAGCTGCAATCGGTCAGCGCCGCCGCCGACCGGATGCACATGAGCCAGTCGGCCATGAGCAATGCGCTGACCCGGCTGCGCACCTATTTCGACGACCCCCTGCTGGTGCAGGTCGGTCGCCGGATGATGCTGACGCCGCGCGCCGAAGGCATGCGCGAGGCGATCCGCGACATCCTCGTGCGGGTCGAGGCCACGATCGAGACCGACCCCGTGTTCCGCCCGGAGAATTCGGACCGCCAGTTCTCGATCCTGCTGTCGGATTACTCGATGCAGGTCCTGCTGCCGCATCTGCTGGCGCTGACCCATGCGCAAGGGTCGCGCGTGCGGTTTCGCCTGCTGCCGCAGACCGAACAGCCCTTCGTCATGCTGGAACGCGGCGAGGCCGACCTGCTGATCTCGCCCCAGCAATTCTGCTCGCCCGATCACCCCTCCGAAGAGCTGTATCGCGACCGCTACGTCTGCCTGGCCTGGGCCGAGGGTGCGCATGCGCAGGGCCCGTTGACGGCGGAGGGCTTCCAGGCCGCCGGCCATGTGGTCATGGTTCCGCCCAACAATGCGCATTCGGTCGAATCCGACATGCTGGCCCGGCTCGGTGTGACCCGGCGGGACGAGGTCACGACCTATGCCTTCTCGGCGCTGCCCGAACTGGTCGTCGGCACCGACCGCATCGCCACCGTGCACGAACACATCGCGCGCAAGGCGCTGAAGGCCTTTCCGCTGGTGATGCATGACGTGCCGTTCCGCTTCGATCCCTTGTCGCAACATATGCAATGGCACGAATACCGCGCCCATGATCCCGGGATCATCTGGCTGCGCGATGCGCTCACGCAGGCCGTGCAGCGGATGCAAACCCATTGACACGGTGAATGCATCCGATTGCACCTTTCAATTTTTCACATGCCCGAGCCCTGACTAAGGTCCCCCACGACGAGTTGAAGGGGGAGGACCGTCATGAAGCTCAATTCCATTCTGATCGTGGGTGGCGGCATCGGCGGGCTGACTGCCGCCATCGCGCTGAGGCGCAAGGGGTTTCCTGTCGAGATCGTCGAGCGGGATGCTGAATGGACCGTCTACGGGGTCGGCATCATCCAGCAATTCAACGTGCTGCGCGCGATGGCCTCGCTCGACCTGCTCGACGCCTACATGTCCAGGGCCTACGGGTTTGACCGCACCCGCATCTTCAGCCCCGCCGGCAAGGTCGCCGATTTCGACGCGCCGCGGCTGGCGGGTGAACAATATCCCTCGAACGCCGGGATCCGCCGGCCTGCGCTGCAAAAGGTGCTGGCCACCCGGGCAGAAGAGCTGGGCGTCGGCATCCGGCTGGGCGTGACCGTAGAGGCCATGTCCGATGACGGTGACGGCGTCGACGTGGTGTTTTCCGACGACACTGTCGGGCGTTACGATATCGTCATCGGAGCCGATGGGGTGTTTTCCCGCACCCGGACCCAGATCATGGCCGACGCGCCGCAGCCGCGCTACACCGGCCAGTGGGTCTGGCGCTACAACCTGCCGCAGATGCCCGACCTTGCCGGCATCGACCTGTTCGTCGGCCCCTGCAACGCCGGCCTCGTGCCGATTGGCGACGATACGATGTACATGTTCCTGCTCTCGCAGGAGGAACCGGGGTTCAAGCTCGACACCAACGGTGCCGCCGCCGCCATGCGCGCACGCGCGGGTGTCGCGCCGCCGATCATCGCCGGGCTGGTCGAGGACGTGACCCGCGACGATGGCGTTGTCGGACGCCCGCTCGAGGTGATCTTTCTCGATGGCGCCTGGCACAGCGGGCGGGTCGTGCTGCTGGGCGATGCCGTCCATGCCTCGACCCCGCATCTGGCGCAGGGCGCGGGCATGGCGATCGAGGATGCCATCGTTTTGGCCGAGGAATTGTCGGAACAGGACACGCCCGAGGCCGCCTTTACCGCCTATCGCGACCGCCGTTTCGAGCGCGCGCGCTTTGTCGCCGAAACCTCGATCCGCATCGGCGACATGCAGATGGGCAAGGTCCCGCCCTTCGACGTCAACGAATTGCAGGGCCGCGCCATCGCCATGATGGCCGAGCCGATCTGAGCCGACCTGCCCCAACTCAATCCGACGACCCAGGAGCGCCGCATGGCCCTTTTTGAATATTTCCCGAATTATGTCTGGAACCTGTCGATGTCCATCGCGGTCGCCAGCGGCGCCGAGCTGGGCGAGATCATGGACATGTGCAAGCCGCTGCTGGAAAAGGCCGAAGCCGGAGAGGACGCGGGCACCGGCGCCTTCATGGAGCAGTGGGTTGCCCAGGCCGACAAGCTGTCCGAGCTCGCCGCCGAGGACGAGGCCGCGGGGCGGCTCCTGTCCGCCTCCGACAAGCTCTATCGTGCCGCGCTTTACTACATCACCGCCGAGCGGATGCAGGGACAGGGCCATCCCGGCCGGGAAGAAACCTATGCAAAGGGGCTCCAGGCCTTCTCGCGTTACATCTACTTCGGGGGAATCAACGCGCAGCGGGTCGAAATCCCCTATGGCGACAAGGTGCTTGCAGGCTATTTCACCCGCGCGGCCGGAGTTCAGGGGCCCGCGCCCGCCGTTCTGTTCCTCAACGGGCTCGACAGCTGCAAGGAGCTGCTCTGGGGCTCGCGCCTGCCCGAGGCGCTGGCCCGGCGTGGCATTTCCTGCCTGTCGCTCGACCAGCCCGGCACCGGCGAGGCGCTGCGGCTGCAGGATCTGCCGGCCTTCCCGGAATCGGAACGCTGGGGCACGCCGGTCTATGAATGGCTGGCCGCCCGCGACGATGTGGACGGCGCGAAGGTTGGCGTGACCGGCATTTCACTCGGCGGCTATTACGCGCCGCGCGTCTGCGCCAACGAGCCGCGCTTTGCCAGCGGCGCGGTCTGGGGCGCCAATCACAACTGGATCGAGGTGCAGCACCGCCGGCTGAAACGCGAGGGCGAGAACCCGGTGCCGCATTATTGGGCCCATGTGCAATGGGTCTTCGGCGCCAGCGACCGCGACGATTTCTTCGCCCGGGCCGGGGCCATGCATCTGAACGGGCAGATGGAGAAGATCCGCGTGCCCTTCCTGGTCACTCACGGCGCGAAGGATCGCCAGATCAGCCTCGATTACGCCCACCAGAGCTATGACCAGCTGGTCAATTCCCCCCGGCGCGAGCTGAAGATCTTCACCGACCGCGAAGGCGGGGTGGAACATGTGGGGGCCGACAACATGAGCTTTGGCCGCAGCTACATCGCCGACTGGTTCGCCGAGACGCTCGGCGGTCGGGTGGCCTGAGATGACTGAATTCACCCTGCACGCCGCGCCGGGCACCTGCGCCCGGGTTCCCCTGATCGCGCTCGAAGAGGCCGGGGCCGATTTCGACGTGGCGCTGGTGCGCTTCATGAAAGGCGAACACCGCGCTCCGGCCTATCTGGCGCTGAACCCCAAGGGCAAGGTGCCGCTGCTGGTCGCCGATGGCGTGCCGATCTCGGAGAACGTGGCAATCGCGCGGTTCCTGGCTGCGCGGTTCCCGAAGGCCGGGCTGTTGCCGGTGACCGAGGATCCGCTGGCCGAAGCGCAGGTGACAGGTGACCTGGCATTCTGCGCCGCCACGCTGCACCCGCTGGTCACCCGGATCCGGATGCCCGGCTTCATGGTCGATGGCGACGAGGCCGCCGCCTCGGTCCGGGCCCGGGCAATCGAGGCGATGCGGCCGATGGCCGACGTGGTCTCGGCCCGGCTGAATGGACAGGACTGGTGGTACGACAGCGGCTGGTCGATTTTGGACGCCTATGTCTACTGGGTCTGGTTCCGCATCACCGGAGCCGGCTTTCCGGCCGAAGACTACCCCACATGGGCCGCCCATGCCGCCCGGATGGAGACCCGCCCCGCCGTCGCCCGCGCACTGGCCCGCGAGGCCGACATGACCGCGCAGCTGGAGCGCGAAGGCCTGGCCTTCCGGCCCGCCTGAGACCGCCCGCAACAGGGAGAGACCCCATGAGACTGGCCACCCTGCCGGATGGCACACCCGACGGACGCCTGCACCTTGTCAGCCGCGACAACCGCCGGTGCGCACCCAGCCAGACAGCCCGGACGCTGCAGGCTGCGCTGGATGACTGGGCGAGACTGGAACCCGGCCTGCGCGCGGAACAGGAGGCGCTCGACACCGGCGGAGGTCAACCGTTCGACCCGTCCCGCGCCCTCGCCCCATTGCCGCGCGCCTGGCAATGGCTGGACGCATCGGCCTTCGACACCCATGGCGAGCTGATGGCCCGCGCCTTCGGCATGGATCCCGCGCCGCGCGACCGGCCGCTGATGTACCAGGGCCTGTCCGACCGTTTCCTGTCGGGCACCGAGGATGTCGCCCTGCCCTCCGAGGACGACGGGATCGATTTCGAAGGCGAATTCGGCGTGATCTGCGATGCCGTGCCCATGGGCGCCACGCCCGCGCAGGCAGCGGCCCATATCCGCCTGCTGGTCCAGATCAACGACTGGTCCCTGCGCACCATCGCCCCCGTCGAGATGAAAACCGGCTTCGGCTGGGTCCAGGCCAAGCCCGCCTGTTCGGTTGCCCCCGTTGCCGTGACGCCGGATGAACTCGGCCCGGCCTGGCATGACGCGCGGGTTCACCTGCCGCTGGTGATCGACTGGAACGGCCGCCCTTTCGGGGCCGCCAGCGGGGGCGAGATGGCCTTTGGCTTCGACGACCTCGTCGCCCATGCCGCGCGTACGCGGCAGCTGGTTGCCGGCACGATCATCGGGTCCGGCACGGTGTCGAACGCCAATCATGCCACGGTCGGGTCGTCCTGCATTTCCGAGGTGCGGGCCATCGAAATGGCCGGAACCGGCCAGATCGCCACGCCTTTCATGGCCTTCGGCGACCGGGTGCGGATGGAGGCGAAGACCGCCGACGGCCAACCGCTCTTCGGGCCCATCGACCAGAGGATCGTCCGGGCCTGACCGCCGGATAACAGGAGGAGAGACCATGACACGCAGGATCATCGACCTGTCCGTAACCCTGACCGACCGGGTGAAATCCGACCCACCGGGACTTGGGCCGAAGATCACCCATGTGGGCCACGATGCGGGGGCCGCGGAATTCGAGGCGATGTTCGGCATTCCCGTTGACCATCAGCTCGACGGCAAGGGCGCGGCGGTCGAACGGGTCGAGATGACGACGCACAACGGCACACATCTCGACGCTCCGTGGCACTACCATCCCACGATGAACGGCGGCGAGCGGTCGATGACCATCGACGAGGTGCCGCTGGACTGGTGCATCGGACCGGGCGTAAAGCTGGACTTCCGCGACCGGCCCGACGGCCACGTGATCTCGGCGCGGGAAGTCGAGGACGAGCTGGCGCGCATCGGCCATGACCTGCAACCGGGCGATATCGTGCTGGTCAACACCCGCGCGGGCGCGCGCTATGGCCAGGACGATTACGTCGCCAGCGGCTGCGGCATGGGCCGCGAGGCAACGCTGTACCTGACCGCGCGCGGCATGCGGGTCTGCGGCACCGACGCCTGGAGCTGGGACGCGCCGCTGATGTCGCAGATGGCCCGGATCCGCGAGACCGGCGAGTGGTCGCTGTTCTGGGAAGGCCACAAGGCCGGGGCCGAAGCCGCCTATTGCCACATGGAAAAGCTCGCCAACCTCGACCAGTTGCCGGCCTACGGGTTCGAGGTGATGTGCTTTCCGGTCAAGGTCGAACGCGGCTCCGCCGGCTGGTGCCGAGCGGTGGCCCGGCTGGACGGCGATGACTGAGGCGGCGGCCGCGGCCCTGCCCCGGGCGCCCGCCATTCTTGACCGCTCCGGCGCGGCGCTGTCGGCGCTGGCCGTGCTGGGCATGTTGCTGGGCGCGCTGGTGATCGTGACGGATGTGCTGCTGCGCTGGCTGATGGGATCGGCCGTCGTGGCGCTGAACGAGGTCATGAGCCATGTCTTCGCCGTGGCCGTCGCGGCGACCCTGCCTGCGGGTGCGGTGCGGCGGGTCAACCTCAGGGTCGACCTGCTGGGCCGACAGATCGGAGAGCGGCTGTCCGAATGGCTGACGCTGTGCGGATCGCTGCTGCTGGCGCTGTTCTTCGGGTTGCTGGCCTGGCACATCTGGGGCCAGGCGGTGAAATTCCAGGCCCAGGGCCGGGCGACGCTGCTGCTGAACTGGCCGCTTGCCCCCACCAGCTATGCGGTCGCTGCCGCGCTCTGGATGGCGGTGGCGGTGCAGCTCTGGAATGCCGCCAGGGATCTGCGGGCCTGCCTGCGGACCGGGGGGCGCGGACCGAGCCTGTCGGGTGCTCTGGTGACCGGGCTGCTGGCCTTGTCGGTTGCCGGCCTGATCGGCTGGGCCATCGCCGATTTCGACGGGCTCGCCGGGCTTGCCATGCAGAAGCCGGGCCTGGCCGTGGCTGTGGCGTTTGCGCTGCTCTGGCTCGGGGTCCTGTCGCAGCTGCCGCTGGCGGCGGTGTCGGGGCTGCTGGGGCTGGGCGGCACGGCGCTGTTCATCGGCGCGGCCTCGGCCGGAAAGGTGCTGGCCACGGATGCGACCGAATTCCTGACCAACGCCCAGATCGCCACCCTGCCGCTGTTCCTGATGATGGGCAGCTTTGCCGTGGCGGCGGGCATTTCCGACGACATCTACCGGCTGGCCAACGCGCTTCTCGGCCGGGTGCGCGGTGGCCTGGCTTATGCCACCGTCGCCGGCTGCGCCGGGTTCGGCGCGGTCAGCGGGTCGTCGGTCGCCACCGCGGCCACCTTCGGGCGCATCGCCCTGCCACAGATGCAGGCGCGCCACTATGGCCCCGGCTTTTCCGCCGGCGTGGTCGCCGCGGGGGGCACGCTTGGCGCATTAGTGCCGCCCTCGGGCGCGATCATCCTCTTTGCCCTGCTGACCGAGCAATCCATCGCCGTGCTCTTCGTCGCCGCCATGGTCCCTGCCCTGCTGGCCCTGCTGCTCTACTTTGCCACCATCTGGATCGTCGTCCGCACCGATCCCGAAGCCGCACCCGACACCGTCGCCGCACCCGACCCGCTGGGCCCGGCGCTGAAAGGCGCGCTGCCGGTGGCGCTGTTGTTCGGCACCGTGATCGGCGGGCTCTACGGAGGCGTCTTCACCGCGACCGAAAGCGCCGCCGTGGGTGCGGTGGGCGCCTTCCTCATGGCGCTTCTGCGGGGCAAGCTGAACCGCAGGCGGTTCCTGTCGGTCATGTCGGAAACCACGGCCACCACCGCGCTGATCTACGGGCTGATCTTCGGCGCGCTGATCTTTTCGTTCTTCGTCAACCTCGGCCAGGTGCCCGAGCTTCTGGCACAATGGATCGCGGGGTTTGACATGCGCCCGGTGCTGGTTCTGGCGGCGCTGCTGGTCTTCTACCTGGTGCTGGGCGCGGTGATGGACAGCTTCGCGGTCATGGTCATCACCGTCCCGGTGGTCACGCCGATCGTCCTTGGCCTTGGGTACGACATCTATTTCTGGGGCGTTCTGATGCTGGTGGTTGTCGAGATCGGCCTGATCACGCCACCCTTCGGGCTGAACCTCTTCGTGCTCAACAGCCTGCAGCCGGACGTCCCGATCTCGCGTGTCATGAAGGGAGTCCTGCCCTTCATCCTCGCCGATATCGTCAAGATTGTCCTGCTGGTGGCCTTTCCCGCCCTCGCGCTCTGGCTGCCCTCTACCATGTGACCCAAAGCAAAAGGGCCGGACGAACGTCCGGCCCTTCCCTGCCCTTTGCGCGCCTCACTCGGCTGCGGCCAGCTCCTGCCTGAATGTCTCGATCAGCTCGGCGCCGCCCGGCACCCGCTCGGCGAAACCGGCCTCGATCCCCGGCCCCAGCTTTTCCATCATCGCCTGCACGTCGGCCTCTGACGCATGGGTCAGCGTATGGCCCTCCTGTGCGGCGACCATCTCCATCGCGCCCTGTTCCCATTGGTCGATGAACTGGCCGAAACCGCGCGAGGCCTCGCAACCGGAATGGGCTTCCAGCACCGCCTTGGCATCGTCCGACAGACCGTCCCAGGTGGAGCGCGCCATGAACACCATGCCCATCGCGCCGCCCAGCGGGGCGACGAGGTGGTCCGTCGTCACCTCGTCCAGCCGGAAGGCCGGGAAGGCGGTGAAGTTCAGGATCGTGCCATCCGCCGCGCCGCGCTGCAGCGCCTCGTATTGCTCGGTGATGTTGAACGACAGCGGTGCACCGCCATTCGCCCCCACGATGGCCGCCGCCGCCGGACTTGAGGTGATCACCTTCTTGCCCGCGATCCCAGCGAAACTGTCGGTCTGAGACTTGTTCAGATGCAGCGAGGATTGCGGGAATTCCGCGAAGAGCAGCGGCACGATATCGGTGAATTCCTCATCGAAAGCGCCGCTTTCGTACATCCGGCACAGCGCGACCGAGCCCTGTTCGGAACTCTCGACCATGAACGGCAGGGTCGACACCAGCGTTCGCGGGAACCGGCCCGGGTTGAACACGGTCATGCCCCAGGCGATCTGCACGACATCATCGGCAACGCGGTCGTAGAAATTGGTGTGATTGGCCAGCATCGGCCCGTGCCGGATGTCGATTTCCAGCGCACCGCCGGCCTCGGCATTGATCTTCTCGGCCCAGGGGATCAGGAACCCCTGGTTGAGCGGCACCTGTTCCGGGTTGGTGGTGGCAAAGATCAGCTCTTGCTGGGCCGTGGCCAGCGCGGGCAGCAGCGCCGCCGCCGTGGCAAGCAGCGCGGTTCGGATACATGTGGTCAAGTTGTCCTCCCATCTTCGCCGGCACGACACCGGCCGGCGATTGCGGCGCGAGGATAGGTCGCCCAGAGGTGGTTCAAAAACTCAATCCGGGAATGGATGACATTGATCCGGTGAATGGCGGCCCAGGTATCAACCCGGTGATTGCCAGCCCTCATCCAAACAGATCCGGATCGTCCGCGATGATGCATGCCATTAAAACTAATGATTTTTTGAAGGCCATTCCGGCCGCTAACCTCGTGTCCTGACCCCGGGCGCCCTCGGGGAGATCCGCATGGCCCACCCCTGCGGAGGTGACGTGGCGCCCGTGCGAAGGGTCGGAACGAGGGAGAGAAATCCATGACATTCACCAAACGCGCGCTGGCCGCGTGCCTGATCCTTATTGCCTCGCACGCAGCCGCCCAGAGCGGCCCGCCGGCGGGCCGGCCACCGCTGCCGCCGGGCGCGATGGCGCAGATCAATCTCGGCAAGGCCGGGCTGCTGGAATCCTTTTATTCCAGCGACCAGTTCGGCACGGTCCAGGCCCGGATCGGCCAGTCGCGCTCGACCATCGGGGCCGCGACCGTGCCCGGCGCCCCGCCCCTGACCTACCGCGACGAGACCTCGGCGCTGATCACGCCGCTGAACGTCCTGGTGCCGCTGGCCGACGGCAAATCCTATATCCGTTTCGGCGTGACCGGCACCTTCGGCAATGGCCGGCCCAACCCGGTGGAGCTGGACACGACCGTGGGCCGCGCCGATATCGAATACCTGCGGTTCCCGGATGCCAACACGATGATCGGCCTGGGCCTGCTGCTGGAAAGCTCGGGCACCGATATCGTCGGGTCGGGCACCGTCGATCGCCAGGGCCACGGGCTGCGCTTCGATGTCATCCGCAAGTTCAACGATCAATGGGGTGTCGCGGGCCGCGCCGAATATTCCTGGGGCGAAACCGATCTGCGGGTGGCCGCCGGGCCGGGCGTGACGCTGCAACATGTGCAGGGCGACGACCGGCTTTACACGCAGGCGGAATTCATCGGCCAGTACCGGCGCGAGGATATCGGCTGGATCCCCGGAGGATGGGTCATGCGGCCGACCCTCGGCATCCAGTTCCAGCGCAATTTCGTCGAAGCCACGGCCGACAGTTTCGGCGTGGTGTCCTCCGGCGTGGTCGGGCCGATCGAGAATTACGGGACCACATGGGCCTATCTGAAAATGGAAAAGGAAGTGCCTCCGGGCGGCTGGGCACCGAAGTTCGGTCTGGGGATCGAGTATGAATACATCAACAACCTCGATCTCTATACCGACGAGCCGGTCTTTGCCGTGGGCTCGCTGGGCGTCTCGAAGATGCTGCGCAACGGCACGCGGTTCGACTTTGTCTTCACCCGCCACCAGGGACTGAACGGCACCCGCTGGAACCAGAGCCTGGTGACAGCGCTGACCGTGCCGTTCTGAGGTCAGTGTATAACAGTCCCTTGGACAGGCCGCCCCTGCTGATCTCACCAAGCCCCTGACCCCGCCGGATCGGCGACGGTCAGGGGCGCGGGCATCATCCAAGTGTCGGTCAGAAACTGTAGAGAAGACCGAACTGTGCGCCGACCGCGGCATTCTGGTCGATGATCGGGCTGTCGCTCACGCTGTCCGGCAGGAACTCGGCGCGAAGGTTGGCGATGAAGCGCAGGTTCTGCGTCAGAGGATAGACCGCACCCATTGAGACGAAGGGAACGGTGGTGGCGCCGGGCTCGTACCGCGGCCGGTCGTCGCGCGCCTCCCACGGGTAGACGCCATAGAGTTCGGCCGACAGATCCCCGCTCCGCCATGTCGCGCCCGCGGCGACGTTCAACGCCATGCGCCTCACCGGGACGTTGTGCCGCAAGGACAGGGTCACCTCCTGACCGTCGTGTTCGCCAGACACGTCCACCAGCCCGCGCGCGACAAGTTCGGTCCTGTCCGTCAGGGAAAAGCGGGCCTGAAGCCCGGCATCTATGGTAATGTCCCGGTCGATCCCGCGCAGCTCGGTCGCGTTGACATCGACGAGCGAGAACAGGCGTGGCGCCACGACGGCGCTGAGCACCATGTTCTCGCGCGAGAGCAGGCTGACCCGAAGGCCATCGGGCAGACCGAAGGAGAAGGCCTCGCTTTCGTACCTGAGCACCGGGAGCACGAACTGATCGCTGTCGCCGCCGAGGTAGATATCGTTGCCGAAGCCGCCGATCACACCGATCGTGAAGCCGTTCGGCCGTTCCTGTGCCGTGATGCTTGAGGGGAGTGAGGCCAATGCCACCCCGATCCCCGCGGCCCGCGCCAGTGCGGCCACGCCGCTGAAAGGTCTTCCCATGCTCACCCCTGATGATTGCCTGCCTGTTCGGGGTGGTTCTAGCGGCGTGGCCGTAAACCGCGGTCAAGACTGTGTAAAGCTGGGTAAATTTCCGGGCCCGGCACGAGGTCAGCGGAGCGGCTGCAGGCGATCCGGTTCGCGCGGTTGCATCGGGATCTCCATGGCCACGATCAGCCCGCCGCGTCGCGATGCCATCGCCCGGATCCGGCCGCCATGGCGTTCGATGGCATGCCGGGCGATGGCAAGCCCCAGCCCAAAGCCGCCGGGCCGCGCCAGATCGCCACCGCGGGAGAACGGCTGGAAGATCCGGTCGAGCTCCTTGCGGTCGACCCCGGGACCGCTGTCCTCGATCTCGACCTCAAGATGCGCATCGGTCACCGCGCAACGGACTTCCACCGCCGTGCCCTGCGCGGTGAATTTCGTGGCATTCCGGATGACGTTCTCCAGCGCCCGATAGATCAGCTCTCCGTCCACGTCGGCAAGGAAGGATCCCGGGTGGTCGGTCGTGACAGCCACGTTGCGCGACTGTGCCTCGAAGGTCGCGTCGAGCAGGATGTCGTTCAGGATCTCGATGACATCCAGCCTCTGGGTCTGCAGGGCCGTCCCGGAGCGGTTCGACAGCCGCGCGAGCGTCAGGATCTCGCCGACCAGCCCGTCCAGCCGTTCGATCTCGCGGTCCATCCGGTCGAGCATGGCGTCGAGTTTTGCCGGGCTTTTCCGCAGGATACCCGTCACCGCCTGAAGCCGTGACAGGGGCGAGCGCAATTCATGGGACACGTCGTGAAACAACCGCTGCTGGGCATCCCGATGCTCTTGCAGGCGCTCTGCCGTCCGGTCGAAATCGCAGGACAGCTGGGCGATCTCGTCGCGGCGCGCGGCCAGGACACCGGCGATGCGGACATCGAACTGCCCCTGCGCCAGCGCGCTGAGACCATCGCGCAGCAGGACCACCGGGCTGACCAGGTTGCGGGCCAGAAGCCCTGCGGCGATCATGCTGGCCGTCAGCACCGCAAGGCCCAGCATGACCGGCGCCAGCCTGTAGGGCAGCAGCTTGTCGGGCGGCTCCACCGTCACCAGATGGCAGCGGCCGTCCCACAGCACGCCGCGGCTTTCCTCGGTATCCGGCCGGGCGCAGGCGCCGGGATCGGGCGTTATGGCAAGGCCAAGCGGCAGCTGTGCTTCGCTGGTGGCGGCAAATCGCGCGGCAGCCTCGGGGCCTTCGTCGGTGAGGATCGCGCGGGCCAGGTCGAGGACGATCTCGCGCTTCTGGATCTCCAGTTTCGTCGCGGCGGGAGAGGCCCGCAGCGCGTTCAGGATCAGGATCATCGCCAGGATCGAGCCCAGCATCGAGACCCCGATCACGACGAGGTATTTCAGGAACAACGCGCGCATGTCAGTCGATCAGCAGCTGATAGCCCTGCCCCCGGACCGACTGGATATGCGATTGCCCGTCGTCGCGGCGCCCGAGCTTCTGGCGCATGGAGCTGATGTGCACGTCGATGCGGCGGTCGAACGGGGTGACCGGCTTGCCGAAGACGCGCTTTGATATCTCGTGTTTCGAGACCAGCTGCCCGGCCTGCCGCGCGAGCACTTCGAGCAGGCTGAACTCTGTTCCGGTCAGGACCAGCGGATGGCCTTGCCATTCCGCCGTCCGGCTGCCGGGGAACAGCACCAGTTGACCCGCGCGCAGGGGAAGGATGCTGCCGTTTCCGCGTTGTCCGGCGCGGCGCAGGATCGCCCGGATACGCGCCTCGAGCTCTCCCGGGGAGCAGGGCTTGGGCACATAATCGTCGGCCCCCAGGTTCAGCCCGGTGATCCGGTCTATGTCATCGCCGCGGGCCGTCAGCATCAGGACGGGGATCTGACTGCGCGCCCGGATCCTCTGGAGGATCTCGATCCCGCTCATGCGGGGCATCATGATGTCGAGCACAATCAGGTCAACCCCGTTGCCGCAGGCGGCGGCCACTGCCGCGCGTCCGTCCGAGGTCGTGGACACGTCATAGCCTTCCTCCGACAGGTATTCCTGCAACAAGGTCGTCAACTCTTCGTCGTCATCGACCAGCAGGACTTTTGTCACCGTCGCCATCTCTTCCCCCGTTTCAGCCCTCATACAACAGGAGCTTGGCTGCACGGGGGGATTTTACCGAACTTAACATTGCCTTGACCGCACTTGACCTTCGACCCGCTACATCTGGCCCCGAGACGTCGCCATTCGCCGAGGCCCAACATTGTCCAGCACCCGACGTTCGTCCTTTCGGCTTTGGCTGATCCTTCCCGCCGCCGCGATCCTGATCCGGCTGGCCATGGCGCCGGCCATGATGCTCGCGCTCTGGGGGACCGTCTTTCAGGACGTCCCGGTGCCCGATCTGCACCATCTTCTTCGTCAACATGTTTCGCTGCTGCTCGGCAGTCTCGGAAAGGAATGATCCATGAGCCTGGACGGTTCGTCGAACAATCGGAAAGTCGTCGTCATGACCGGCGCGACCAGTGGCTTCGGAGCCCGGACGCTGCGGCGTCTTGCGGCCGAGCCCGGCACGACCGTCATCGTGGGGGCGCGTGGCCTTGACCGCAACGTCCCGCCCGGCGTCGAGGTCCTGCCGCTGGATCTGTCCTCCCTGGCGAGCGTTCGGGCCTTCGTCGATATGCTCGAACACCGTCTTCAGGAGATCTCCATAGATGTGCTCATTCTCAACGCCGGCCTGCACGGGTCCGAAGCCGACCAACTGAGCGAGGACGGCTATGGGCTGACCTTCGCGGTCAATCACCTGGCACATTACCTGATGGCGCGTCTCTTGCTGCCGCGCATGGCAGATCGCGGCCGGATGGTGATCACATCCAGCAACATGCACAATCCCCCGTTCAAGCGGCTTGCGCCGAAGGGCCTTGACCTTGACGAATGGGCACATCCGACGCCGAAAGGACCCGGCACCGGCGTGCGATCCTATTGCGCATCCAAGCTGTGCAACCTGATGACAGCGCAGACTTTCGCACGGCTCCCCGAGGTCCGGGCGCGCGGTATCGACATCTTTGCCTTCAATCCCGGGCTGACCGGAGGTGCCGGCGGCGGAGACGCGTCGGCGCTGCAGAGGGTCGCCGTGCGCGTCCTGATGCACACGGTCTTTCCGCTCATCGGGCTCTTTGTCCCCGAATTCAACATGAACTCCCCCGAGCATTCGGGCCAGATGCTCGCGGATGTCGCGAATGGCTGGTTCGACGTTCCGGATGATGGTGTCTACGTGTCTCTTGTCAGGGGAATTCCGACATTCCCCGCGCCATCCGAACTGGCCCGGGATCGCGATGCCCAGGAGCGTTTGTGGCGGGACAGCGCTGCGATGGTCGGTCTCGAAGAGGAGCAGGACGCCAAGTGGCTGCGACTGCAGCAAGTGCAATGAGCAAGAACGCACAAGCCCCCGCCCCGCTGGATTTCCGTGACGAGCCTGGGTCGTCGCGGTCGAAGTGGGTGGCGGGTTTGCTGGCGGTTGCGCTGGTCGGCTGGATGGGCAGCGGGATCATCCTGCCGGCGCCCGACGATGCCGCCGAGGCGCCGGTCGATGCCGCCGCGGCCGTGGCCGTGTCGGTTCGCGACAGCCGGGCCGAACGCGTGACCAAGACCTTTTCCGCGCAGGGCCAGGCCCAGCCGGACCGGCGCGCCATCCTGCGGCCCCAGACCACCGGCGAGGTCATCGACCTGCCCGCGCGCAAGGGCCAGACGCTGGCCGCCGGCGACGAGATCGCCCGGCTCAGCACCCGCGAGCTGGAAGCCCGGGTGCAGCAGGCCCGGCAGGAACTGGTGCGCGCCGAGGAGGACAATACCAGCACACAATCCCTGGTCGACCGGGGCATCGCCACCGCCGCCCGCCTGCGCGAGACCCGCGCGGCGCTGGCCGCCGCCCAGGCCCAGCTGACCCAGGCCGAGGAAGGCCTGGATGCCGCGGTGATCCGGGCGCCCTTTGACGGCCGGCTCGACAGCCTCGACCTGGAGATCGGCGCATTTGCCACGGCCGGCAACGAGGTCGGCATCCTGCTCGACACCGATCCGCTGCGCATCGTCATCCAGGTGCCCCAGCAATCCCTGGCCCTGATCCGCGCGGGCCAGGAGGCCGGCGTGACCTTCATCACCGGCGAGGAACGCACCGGCACCATCGAATATGTCAGCCGCGATGCCGTGGCCGAGACCCGCACCTTCCGCGCCGAGATCACCGTGCCCAACCCCGACGGGGCCATCGCCTCGGGCCTGTCGGTGCAGGTGCGCATCCCGACCGAGGACGTCACCGCCCATTTCGTCTCGCCGGCGATCCTGTCGCTCAGCGAGGACGGGCGGCTGGGCGTCAAGACCGTCGACGCGGCCGACAAGGTGGTGTTCCACGAGGTGGTCGTCGAACGGGCGCAGCGCGATGGTGTCTGGATCAGCGGCCTGCCCGAAGAGGCCCGGATCATCACCATCGGCCAGGGCTTCGTGTCGCAGGGCGAGACGGTCGATCCCACGGCCGATCCCGACACCGTGGCCGCCGCCGATGTCGCGCTGCCCGGCGGCACCGGCACGGAGATCGAGTGATGAACGCGCTGATCGACGCGGCCTTCAGCCGGACGCGGGTGGTCCTGCTGCTGCTTGTCGCCATCCTGACCATCGGGGCCGTGGCCTACCGGACCATCCCCAAGGAAAGCTTTCCCGAGGTCCAGATCCCCACGGTCTATGTCTCGACCTCGCTCGAAGGGATTTCGCCCGAAGATGCCGAACGGCTGCTGGTCAAGCCGCTGGAGACCGAGCTGGCGGCGCTGACCGGGCTCAATTCGATGACCGGCACGGCGGCCGAGGGCCATGCCAGCGTGCAGCTGGAATTCGATCCGGGCTTTGACCCGGATACCGCGCTGGACAAGGTGCGCGAGGCCGTCGACCGGGCGGCCAACGACCTGCCCACCGATGCCACCGACCCGACCGTGACCGAGGTCAACACCGCGCTCTTCCCGATCCTGACGGCGATCCTGTCGGGCCCGGTGCCCGAACGCACGCTGAACGCGCTGGCCAATGACCTGAAGGACCGTCTTGAAGGGCTGTCGGGCGTGCTCGAGGTCGATGTCGCCGGCGAGCGGGTCGAGATGCTGGAAGTGCTGATCGACCCCACCGTCTTCGAGACCTACAACCTGTCCTTCGACGAACTGACCAGCCAGATCAGCCGCAACAACCTGCTGATCGCCGCCGGCGCGATCGAGAACGGCGCCGGGCGGATCGTGCTGAAGGTGCCCGGGCTGATCGAGGATGTCGGCGACGTGATGGAGATGCCGGTCAAGGTCTCGGGCGACACCGTCGTGACCTTTGCCGACGTGGCCACGGTGCGCAACACCTTCGAGGATCCGACCAGCTTTGCCCGGATCAACGGCCAGCCGGCGCTGGCGCTGGAGGTGAAGAAACGCAGCGGTGCCAACATCATCGAGACCGTCGACCTGGTGAAACAGGCCATTGCGGCCGAACAGGCCAACTGGCCCGACAGCGTGCGCATCAACTACATGCAGGACGAGAGCAAGCAGGTGCAGACCATGCTGGCCGACCTGGAATCCAACGTCATCGCGGCGGTGCTGCTGGTGATGATCGTGATCGTCTGGTCGCTGGGCCTGCGCTCGTCGATCCTGGTCGGGCTGGCCATCCCCGGGGCCTTCCTGGCCGGTGTCACGGTGCTGTTCTTCATGGGCTACACGATGAACATGGTGGTGCTCTTCAGCCTGATCCTCGTGGTCGGCATGCTGGTCGACGGCGCCATCGTGACCGTCGAACTGGCCGACCGCCTGCTCAGCGAGGGCCGCGCGCCCAGGGAGGCCTATGCCGCCGCCGCCAAGCGCATGGCCTGGCCGATCATCGCCTCGACGGCCACGACGCTCAGCGTGTTCTTCCCCCTGCTCTTCTGGTCCTCGACGGTGGGCCAGTTCATGAAGTTCCTGCCGATCACCGTGATCTTCACGCTGGCCGCCTCGCTCTTCATGGCGCTGATCTTCATCCCCGTGCTCGGCGGGCTGATCGGCAAGCGCCAGCCGCAGACGGCCGCCCAGCAGATGCAGATCGCCGCCGCCGAACATGGCGACCCCCGGCAGATGACCGGCGCCGGCGGGCTCTACGTGCGTGCGCTGGAATGGGCGATCCTGCGGCCGGGCCGGACCGTGATCTTCGCCGTGCTGGCGCTGGTCGCCTCTTTCATCTGCTACGGCCAGTTCGGCACGGGCATTTCCTTCTTCCCCGAATCCGAGCCCGATTTCGTGCAGGTCGAGGTCCGCGCCCGCGACAATTTCTCGATCTACGAGAAGGACAGCCTGGTGCGCCAGGTCGAGACCCGGCTGCTGGAGTACGGCGAGCTGGCCAGCGTCTATGCGCGCACCGGGTCGGACCGGCAGGCCGACGAAGAGGTCATCGGCACCGTGCAGCTGGAGCTGACCGACTGGGACACCCGCCGCCCGGCCGCCGAGATCATCGAGCAGATCCGCACCGAGATGCGCCGCATCCCGGGCATCGACGTGCAGGTCCAGGTGCAGGAAGGCGGGCCGTCGCAGGGCAAGCCGGTCAACCTCGAGGTCGTCTCGCGCGATGGCGAGGCCCGCGTGGCGACGATCCAGGCCGTGCGCGCGGCGATGGAGCGGATCGGCGGCTTCACCGACATCACCGACACCACGCCGCTGCCCGGCGTCGAATGGGAGATCCACCTCGACCGCTCCGAAGCGGCGCGGTTCGGTGCCGACGTCGCGCTGCTGGGCCAGGCGATCCAGCTGCTGACCCAGGGCATCACCATCGCCGATTACCGCCCCGACACGGCCGAGGACGCGGTCGACATCCGCATCCGGTTCCCCGCCGGCGAACGCTCGCTGGCCGAGCTGGAAAGCCTGCGGGTGCCGACCAATGCCGGGCTGATCCCGATCACCAATTTCGTCAGCTTCACCCCCGCCCCCCGCAGCGGGACCATCAAGCGGATCGACCAGGAGCGGGTGACAACCCTGTCGGCCGATGTCTCGCCCGGCCTGCTGGTCAACGACCAGATCGTCACCCTGCGCGGCGCGATCATGGCGATGGACCTGCCCGACACCGTGTCCTGGTCCTTTGCCGGCGAGGCCGAGGACCAGGCCGATGCGATGATCTTCCTGGTCAGCGCCTTCATCGCGGCGATCGGGCTGATGATGCTGGTGCTGCTGATCCAGTTCAACAGCTTCTACCAGGCCTTCGTCATCATGATCGCCATCGTCTTTTCGATTGCCGGGGTGCTGCTGGGCCTGACGCTGACGGGCCGGCCCTTCGGCGTGGTCATGGGCGGCATCGGGGTCATCGCGCTGGCCGGGATCGTGGTGAACAACAACATCGTGCTGATCGACACCTACAACGACCTTCGCGCTGCGGGCATGTCGCCCTTGGAGGCCGCCCTGCGCACCGGCGCCCAGCGCCTGCGGCCGGTGGTGCTGACCTCGGGCACCACGGCGCTTGGGCTCGCGCCCATGGTCATCGGGGTCAGCGTCGATTTCTTCCGGCGCGAGATCGTCCATGGCGCGCCATCCACCCAGATGTGGATCGAGCTGAGCTCGACCATCGCCGGCGGCCTGATGTTCGCGACGATCCTGACGCTGATCGTGACCCCCGCCATGCTGATGCTGGGCGAGAAACGCGCCAACCGCCGGCTGCGCGGCGCCCCCGCCACAAAGGCCGTCCCCGCGGAATAGGGCCGTTTGGACGTCCGGAGAGGCAATCAACCGGCGCATCGCGGCCTGGGCGGTGGCTGCCCTGCCCAGGCCGGCCAATGGGATGATTGCCCCCAGCCGGAAGCAGGGGCCGGACGCGGCCGGGAATCTGAGAGGCGGGCAAGACGCCATGGCCACAGCAAGGCCACCCTGCCCGCCCCACCCGCCCTGCCCCGTGCCCGGACGCGCAAGTCGGGACCCCCGCCCTGCCACAACGGGACGCGCAAATCCGGCCCCATGCACAGCCGATTGCCAGAGCGACCGCGGAAGCCGACTTTTCCGACCAAACACATCCAAAGGAAGATCTCCCCATGAAAATCGCAGTTATTGGCGCAACCCGCGGTATCGGGCTTGAACTTGTTCGGGCAGCACTTTCCGACGGTCACGACGTAACAGCGCTTGTGCGTGATCCTGCGTCCATGACCGAAGAACATCCCCGCCTCTGTCTCGTAAAAGGCTCGGCCGAGGATGCAGCGGCCGTCGCCGAGGCTGTCAGGGGCCAGGAGGTTGCCTGTGACACGCTCGGGACGCGGAACGTGACAGGAGAGGTTCGCCTGTTCTCGAATGCGGCCGAGAAGATCGCGGCAGCCCTGCAGCCCGACCAGCTTTTGATCACGGTCACGGGGATCGGCACAGGAGACAGCAGGGGCCATGGCGGCTTTCTCTACGACAAGATCTTCATGCCGTTGATCCTGCGCCGGATGTATGCCGACAAGGACCGCCAGGAAGCCGTCATCCGCAACAAGGTGGCGCGCTGGATCATCGTGCGGCCCGGCTTTCTGACCAACGGTCCGTGCACGGGGAAAATACGTGCCGTGACCGACCTGCACGGTGTGAAAGCCAACCGCATTTCTCGCGCCGATGTCGCCCGGTTCATACTGGCACAGGCGAAGGCCCCCGAGTTCATCGGGAAGACGCCGCTGCTCATCGGTTCGACCTCAAAATGATTGTCCACATCGACCGCCCCGCCCGGCGCCTCGTGGGCATCATGCTCATGACGCTGATATTCACCGGCTGCGGGCAGGAAGCCGATGCTCAGCAGACCGGCAACGACGGAGAAGAAATGGTGTTCCAGCCCTCAGATCACTTCGATGGCGAACGGTTTATCAACCCGACGCTGGACGAGCAGGTGAAACCCGGCCTTCGGGATGTGTTCGGCATGATCTCAGAGGGTCGACCGTCCTGGCCGACCGGGATCGCCAACAGAGCCACCCCGCAGCTTGATCACGACCTCGGCGAGGATGGCATGGCCGTGACTTTCGTCAATCATGCGACCTTCCTGATCCAACTGCCAGGCGTCACCATCCTGACCGACCCGGTCTGGTCGGATCGGGTCAGCCCGGTGTCCTGGTTCGGTCCGAAACGGGTGCGCCCGCCAGGTGTCGACTTCGATGCGCTTCCCGAAGTGGACGTGGTGCTGATCAGCCACAACCACTACGATCACCTCGATTTGCCGACACTCAGGCGGTTGAACGCGCGTGACACACCGCTGTTTGTCGTGCCGCTGGGGAACCGGTCCTTGCTGCGAGACGCCGGCATCACGACTGTTGAAGAGCTGGACTGGTGGCAAGAGATCAACGTCCAGTCGGCCACCCGCATCGTCATGACGCCGGCGCAGCATTCCTCGGGACGGGGCCTTCGTGACAGAGATCGGAGCCTCTGGGCCAGCTACTTTATCCAACGCGGGTCGCGCAGTGTCTTCTTCGGCGGAGATTCCGGCTATTCGTCGCAATTCACGGACATCCGAGAGACGCTTGGCGCACCGGAGGTCGCGCTTCTGGGCATGGGCGCCTATGAGCCGCGCTGGTTCATGAAGCCTTTGCACATGAACCCCGCCGAAGCCGTCATGGCCCACCGGGACCTGCGGGCCGGCCATAGCATCGGCATGCATTTCGGCACGTTTCAATTGGCATCCGAGGCGTTTCAGCAGCCAGTCGAAGACCTGGAAAAGGCACTGGCCGAAGACCCGGCGCATGCCGAACGTTTTGCCACGATGCGGGAGGGAGAGGTTCGGTTCTTTCCCCTCGAACGCGGCAACGCAGGGGAATGATCTTCCTGTCGTTGGATCGCGCGCGACCCAACGCATTCGTGCAGGACACGCGTCTGCGGATCTGCGGAGACCGGACCGGCGTGTCGGCGTGAGAGCCGGGAACCTGCACCCAGAAGGGCTTTGCCACGCGATTGCTGTTTTCCGTCTCTCGCGACATAAACGCTTGCGCAGCGTCCTGCTCTCTGGCCTGAACCGTCTTGGCGCTTCGGCAGATGTCCGGGCATGCCCCAAGATTTGCTTGCAGCCGGTCGGGATCGGGTGATTTCGCGTCAGCGCGCATCACCGCCCCCCAAGGAGGACCCTTGCCCGCTATACCCCTGCCCTTCGTCGTTTCCGGCCTTCTGCTCCTTGTTCTCCTGCGGCTGTTCCTGCGCAGAAGCCGAGAGGTATGGTTCCTGATCTTCATTGCAGCCTGCGCCGTCCAGACCCTGCTAGTCGGTCTTCGGTGGAGCCTCGGATTTCATGAGGTCCATCTTGTCCAGCCGCTGCTTGCCTCCGTGCTGCCGCTCATCGCGCTGACGGCCTTCCTGTCGCTGCGGAGCCAGGTGCCGTCGCCTTGGCATCTGCTCTGGCCGCCCGCAGTGGTGCTGTCCGGGTGGCTTTGGCCCGGCGCCGTGGATGTCCTGCTGATCGTGGAATTCATCGCCTATGGCATCGCCATCCTGACCCTGCGGCTACCGGGCGAGGTCCTGACGCAAGTGCGGATCGGGGATGAATGGGCGATCTCGGCCGCGCGGATCGGGGTCGCCGCCCTTCTGCTGTTGAGCGCAATCTCGGATGCGGTCGTGGCGATGGCGTTGAGCGGGGGCAAACACGCTGTTGCCGGTCCGGCGATTGCCGCCGTGATGGGCGTGATGATCCTGGGGCTGGCCGGCGGGCTCCTGGGCTGGAGCAGCGCTGCAACGCCGAATGATACCGCCCCGGAAGTCGCGCCGGGCCCATCCGCAGCCACGCAGCCGGAGACCGAGGAGGATCTGGACGCAGGAAGCGAGGTCCTGTCCGCGGTCGAGGCGGTGCTGGCACGGGGGCTCTACCGCGATCCCGATCTGACGCTGGACCGCCTCGCCCGCCGCTCGGGCATACCGGCGCGAAAGATCTCCCGCGCCGTGAATGGTCTTATGGGGTGCAGCCTCACCGACCTGGTCAACGGCTACCGCGTCCGCGAGGCGATGCGGCTCTTGCGCGACACCGACCTGCCTGTCACCCAGGTCATGTTCGACGCCGGGTTCCAGACCAAGTCCAATTTCAACCGCGCGTTCAAGGCGATTGCAGGGCAGACACCAACTGCCTATCGCTCGACAGGAACGGGATGACCATCCGGGCGATTGCGTCATGCAACTCGGGCCTTGGCACCGTTTCGCCAGCGCAGACAAAGGCCTCATCCTGCAAAAGCGCCGCCGCCCCCGGCTTGCATGCGCTCATGAACGAGAAATGCGTCGCCCCGATGATCTCGGCATATCGGCTGGTTGCGGCCGGCAGCGACGCGGCCTGTGCCCGTCCTTCCCATGCCAGCGGCAGGGCCGGGTCCTCGATGCCGGACACCAGGGCCAGAACCGGCACCGGCAGCCCGGCCAGACTTTCGGGCGTAAAGGCGCGGATGCCTTCCATGTCCAGCAACACGGCCGCCGAGATGCGCGGGTCGCGCGCCGAGACCGGCGCCATGTCCGCTGACAACCCGCCTTCGCGATAGAGGATGCAAAGCAGCTTCCGGGTGTCGTCGCCGCAGGCGTCAATCAGCCGGGATGGATCGAAAACGCCGCCGGCCAGCAGAAGAGCCGTAGAGCCACCAAGCGAATGGCCAATGACCGATATCCGGTCCCGGTCAATCCGCGGTCCCAGGTCCGGGTCGGCCAGCAATGCATCCAGGCTGCGGGACATCTGGGCGGGCCGCGCATCAACATGCCTGGCCCAGGTCGGGTCCATGTCAGCGAAGGTGGTTCCGGGATGGTTGGCCGCAATGGCGATGAACCCGGCACGGGCCAGCCGCTCTGCCAGCCAGGCCTGATTGCGCCACAGCCCGCTATATCCGTGAGAAAGCAGCACCACGGGATGCGCGTCGCCCGCAAGCGGTGCATCCCTGACCACCGGCACGCCGAAGAAGACCTTGTTGTCGGCCACGAGCGACACCGGCGCGGCCTGATCCGTCGGATACCAGGCTACGGCCTCGATGCCGGGAACGGCGAGCGTGCGAAACCCGACGGCGACCGGCTCGGCCGCGGCGCCGGTGAGGCTGGACAGAAAGAGGAGGAGAAAGATGAGATGGCGCATTGGATTTCCAAGTTGGGATAACGCGCTGATCATCCCTGCAGAATGACGCCTTCGAGACCTCGAACACGATCGAGGACCTGAGAATTCCAAGAGGAATTGGCCGACGGGTTCCAGGAAGGCCCGGCCGTTCTTGATGGGATCCGGAACCGCCTTGAAGTCGCTTGTATATCCGCCCCGCTAACCGGGTCCGGCTCGCAGCTTTTGAGACCAGAATACGCGCGGCCTTGCCGTGTTTCCACTGAAGCGCCTCGATCAAGGCAGTCGGCGCCCCGGGCGGATGCCGACGTTCACCATCGCCTCAACCATCGAGCACCACTTGTGGTCGTGCCTGAGTAAACCGCCCAGGACACGCCCGACATGATGTTGGCACCGACATCGCGTATCGAAACGCTGGAGCACGCGCTGACGGTGATCGCGGACTGAGCCGTAAAGGCTGATACCCATCAGGCCGTCCAGGGCCGCCAGTATTCCGCTTTCACCGCCCGCACCGCCATCACGGCAAAGGTTCGACCACGGCCACCTCTCCGTGGGACAAACCCGACGAACCGTGATCACGGCTCTCTCATGATGCGCGTCATCGACGTGGCAATGCCCCTTGGCTACGGCCGTCGGACGGTTTGGAATTGGGCCGGTCGGGACCTTGTCGCAACTGTTTAAGGATGGCGCATCGAGCCGCCTGCGCCGCACCGTCCTCGGAACCCGTATCGACGGCCTGGAGGGCCAGCTGGAGGGTCAATTAGAGGACTGCCATGGTGGGTTGCCGGTGATCAAGCTCTGCTGCTTGAAAGATGGTGCGGTCGAGAAGACTCGAACTTCCACGGGAGTTACCCCACAGCGACCTCAACGCTGCGCGTCTACCAATTCCGCCACGACCGCACTGCCTAGGCTTGGTTCGCGCCGTATAGACGCGCGGTCGGGCGACATCAAGAGGCAAAAACGCCCCCATCCGACGCTTGACGTTTTTTCAGCTGGTCCGCAGGCTTGGCCGCGTAACCGCTTGCGCAAGGGAGCCCCGGCCATGGAACAGGACGACATCGTGCATGTGGTCGACGTGGACATCGTGTCGGACGTGGTCTGCCCCTGGTGCATCATAGGGTTTCTCCAGCTGCGCCGGGCGCTGGCCATGACCGGCCTCGGCGCGCGGGTGCGCTGGCATCCGTTCGAGCTGAACCCCGACATGGGCCCCGAGGGCCAGGACCTGGCCGAACACATGGCCGAGAAATACGGCACCAGCGCCGAGGACAGCCACCGGGCGCGGGACCGGCTGCGCCGGATCGGGGCGCAGCTGGGCTTTGCCTTCAACTACGACGACACCTCGCGCATGGTGAACACCTTCCGCGCGCACCAGCTGCTGGACTGGGCGGCCGAAGAGGGCCTGCAGCATCCGCTGAAGATGGCGCTGTTCGCGGCATATTTTACCGATCAGCAGGATGTTTCGGATATCGAGGTGCTAATACGGGCCGCCCAGGCCGCCGGGCTGGACGGCGAGGCAGCCCGCGAGGTGCTGACGAGCGAGGCGCGGGCCGATCTGGTCCGGCGGAAACAGGCGTTCTGGGTGCAGAACGGCATCAGCGGCGTGCCGACCATGTGCATCGGGGGCAAATTCGTCCTCACCGGCGCGCAGGAGGCCGAGACCTATGCCGATGTCATCCGCCAGGCCGCGCAATTGCCGGCGGCCTGACGGCAAATTTCGATGGGGCACGGCCCGGGCGGGCCAGACACCCCAGTCAGACCAGGCAGGGACGACCAGTCAGACGGGCCGGACTGACCGCGCCAGTCCGACGGGGCCGGATGGGTCCGATCGGGCGGAGCGAGGGAGCCCCGTCCGACAAGACACAAACCGGACGGGTCCGGTCAAAGGCCGACCAAGACCCGGGCGCGGGGCGCCTCAGTTGCCCGTCGAGAAGGTCGGCAGCCCGTCGGCCGGTTGCGAAGCCTTCTGCGGGCGCGGCGGCACGTCATAGGCCTGGTCGACGGCGGTCTGCAGCAGGGTGATCCGCGACGGGTCATCGGCATCGAACACCGCGGCCTGGCCGTTGCGCAGCCCGTCAAAGGCCGCGTCATACCATTCAACCGCCCGGCCCGGGGCGACCGGCGTGCCGAAGCCGCCGGCCAGGTGATGGCCGACCAGTTCGCCATAGGCCCCCTGCCCCAGCGCCACCAGCACCAGCGCCGATCCCAGCGCCACGCCCATGTCGTCGGCCTCATAGCCCACGCCCAGGCAGATCTCGCCGATGTCGATCATCTGGGCCGGATCGGCCCCGGCATCCGACAGGTAGACGGCGGTTTCGCGGATGATGTCCTGGCGCGGCTCGGTGGCCAGCCCGGTGACCATCGGGGCCATGACCGGGCCGAAACCGGCACATTGGGTGGCAATCTCGGCGCTGTCGGCATCGGCCACCTTGGTGGCCATGGCATGCGACGTGCCAATGGCCTCGGTCCGGGCCATGCAGAATTGTTCGTGCAGCACGTCGACCGGGGCCTGCATGGTCTGCACGGTCAGGTAGCCGCCGTTGGCCTGGGTCTTCTGGGCGACCATGGCGCAATGATCGGCCAGCGATTCGGGCGTGGCCGAGACCTGGAAGGTCGGCAGCCCGCCGGACGCGCCCTGGGTCACGGCGCTGTTGCCATCGGTCTGGCCCAGCCCGGCCATGTAGACCTTGAGCATGCCCTGGGCCTCGGACGAGCCCGGGGCAACGCCGGTGCCGGCCGCGCGCTGATGCGATTCGACCAGGAAATCCTGCTCGAACCCGGTCAGCTGGCCGGTGACGGGATAGCCCAGGTAGGATTGGTATTGCGAAATGGCCTCGCGGGTCTGGCGGCCGACCTGGCCGTCGACGCTGCCGGCATCGAAGCCGAAGAAGTTCAGGGCCGATTGCACGTCGCGGCCGGTCTGCGTGGCCGGGATGCCCGGCGCGGTGGACTTGGCCGCCCCGCCCGATCCGGTCGAGGCCGTGGTGCCCTGCGCGCCTGTCGATGGCGACGTGGCCTGGGGAAAGATCGTCTGGTTCTTCTGGTAGCTGCGGGTGGCCAGGTGGCCCAGCAGCCCGCCGATCGCCGCCCCGGCGACGAAACTGCCAGTATCGGCCGTGGCACGGGAGACGGGCGCAAGGGCAAGCGCCCCGGCCAGGGTACAGGTCAGCGCGTGGTTGATCTTCATGGTCGAGCCTCTCGATAAAAGCAGCCGGTCCCCTTCTTATGCGCAGGGGGCATGCATCGGCCAGCCGGCAGGCCCCGCCCCGCAAAGGGCACGCGGCAAGCCGCCTATTGGCCGGATAACGCCGGCGGGGGGCTGCCGGTTCCCCGGACGGCAGGCCCTGGGCTCGACCGAGGGGCCGGATCTTGCCAGCGCCCGGCCGGTCGTGGCATGTGCGCCGTCAGGCTTTGGCGGGAGGCAGGCATGGTCGAATGGATCACCACGGACGGGCTGACGGGCTATGACGAGGCCCTGGCCTTCATGGAGGCCCGGGCGGCGGCCATCGCGGCCGGCACGGCTGCGGAATGCATCTGGCTGGTCGAACATGCGCCGCTCTACACCGCCGGGACCAGCGCGCAGGCGCGCGACTTGGTGACGCCCGACCGCTTTCCCGTGCACCAGACGCGGCGGGGCGGGCAATATACCTATCACGGGCCGGGCCAGAGGGTGGTCTATGTCATGCTGGACGTGGGCCGGCGCGGGCGCGACGTGCGCCGTTTCGTGGCCGACCTGGAGGCCTGGGTGATCGCGGCGCTGGACGAGTTCAACGTGACGGGCCACATCCGCCAAGGGCGCGTCGGGGTCTGGGTCGAACGGCCGGAAAAGCCGCCGATGCCTGACGGGACGCCGCGCGAGGACAAGATCGCGGCAATCGGCATCCGGCTGCGCAAATGGGTCAGCTTTCACGGGCTGGCGATCAACGTCGATCCCGAGCTGGAGCATTTCTCGGGGATCGTGCCCTGCGGCATTGCCGAGCACGGGGTGACCAGCCTGGTCGACCTGGGCCTGCCGGTGACCATGGGCGACCTGGACGTGGCCCTGCGGCGCCAGTTCGAGACGGTGTTCGGCGAGGCGCCCCTGGGCTGAGACGGCGCCTGTGGGGGCGAACGGCCGGATATTTTCAAAGAGAAAGAAGCAGCAGGCCGGGCGAATCTGGTGCAGCTGGGCGCTGGTGGCGAGGTCGGGCTGGACGCAGGGTGCCCGGCGTCGTGCGGGCGGCAAGGTCAGGCTGGACGCAGGGTGCCTGGCGTGGCGCGGGCGGGAAGGTCAGCCCGGGCGCATTTGGCCCGTCGCGGCGCGGCAGGCGAAGTCAGGCCCGGTGCATTTGGCCCGGCGCGGCGCGGGTGGCGAGATCAGGCCGGGCGCGTTTGGCCCGGCGTGGCGCGGGCGGCGAAGTCAGGCCGGGCGCATTTGGCCCGGCGCGGCGCGGGCGGCAAGGTCAGGCCGGGTGGCCGATCAGCTGGGCATCGGCGCAGGCATGGCGGGCGCATTCCAGTTCCAGCGTCGAATGGGTGATGCCGAATTCCTCGGCCAGGCGCTGCTTGAGTGCGGCCTTGATCGCATCGGCCCGGTCCCAGTCGCCGGCCGAGATGACAACATGGGCTTCGAGCGCGGATGCGCTTTCCTGCATCTGCCAGAGATGGACATGGTGCAGGCTGTCGACCCCGGGCGTGGCGTCCAGGGCAGCGATCAGGTCGTGGGTGTCGGGGCTGCGCGGGCTGGCCAGCATCAGCACGCGGATGACCTCGCCGATGTCGGAGCGGACATGCATCAGGATGTAGCCCGAGATCATCAGGGTCACGACGGCATCGATCCAGTACCATTGGAACAGCAACACCAGCGATCCGGCAACGATGACGGCCAGCGAGCCCAGGGCATCGGCGACATTGTGCAGGAAGGCCGCGCGGATGTTCAGCGACTGGCGTGACATGGCATAGGTCAGCAACGCGGTCACCAGGTCGACGACAAGGGCCACGGCGGCGATCCAGACAACGGTCCAGCCGGCGATGGGCTCGGGGGCGAAGAGCCGGGTGATGCCTTCGTAGGCCAGGTAGAGCGACAGCAGGATCAGCGTGGTGTAATTGACCAGGGCGGCGACCATCTCGGCCCGGCCGTAGCCAAAGCTCATCCGGGCATCGGCCGGGCGGCGGGCGATGCGCCGGGCCAGGACGGCGATGATCAGGGCGATCGCATCGGAGAAATTATGCAGGGCATCGGCGATCAGGGCCAGCGAGCCCGACATCAGCCCGCCGATGACCTGGACGAGCGTCAGCCCGACATTGACCAGCACGGCCCAGGCCAGCCGGCGGTCACCGGTCGCACTGTCGACGTGGTGATGATGGTGATGGTGGTGGTGATGATGGCCGTGATCGTGGGGCATGGGCGGGGAACCTCCGGGCGCAGTGTTGCGCGGGGCGCGGGCAACGGCAAGGGGGGCGGCCATGCGCCGCAGAGCGTGGGAGAGCGGCCACGCCGCATGGCCCGGCCCGGTGGCATGGTTGGGCTTGAGGGCGCGGCACGGCGCCGGCAGCACCGACTGCCCCCTGCGGCAAGTCTCGGCGCCCCCCGCCCCCTGCATCTTGGCCACGGCTGCATAGTCCACCCCGGGGCATGATGGGGTCCGGGGCCATGACCCGCGCGACGTGGCCGCGCCGCCACAGGGCAAGGCCGGGCGCAGGCAGCGAATTGACCGGCGCCGGGTGGCATCGTAGCCATCGGGGAACGGCGGGCGAACCGCCGACAGGCATTTCGGAGCAGACACATGAAGACACTGGGCGCCCTCGCGCTTGCCGCGACGACCCTTGCCGTGCCCGCAGGGGCCGTCGAACTGACCGGCGGGTCGGTCGAGCTGGGCTATTCGGCCTTTACCGAGGAAACCGACGTCAATCGCACGATCCTGCGCGGCCAGGCCGAGCTGGGCTTCACGCGCAACTTCGCGGCCCAGGTCGATGCCGGTTACTATGGCTATCACTACCTGGGCGACGGGGTGAACCTGACCGCCCACGGCATCTATCACGGCAGCGAAACCGCGTCTTTCGGGGTCTATGTCGGCTATGACGAGATCGAGAGCGTGTCGGCCACGACCTATGGCCTGGAAGCCGGCATGCTGCTGGCGCCCAGCGTGATCGCCGAGGTCTATGCCGGGGGATTCGATATCGAAGGCGAAGGCGGGCTGATGATGGGCGTGGAAGTGGCCAATGCCTTCGGCAACGGGCTGAGCGCCCGGGCCGGGATCGACCACGTGAATTCCGATTTCGGCGTCGACGTCACCAGCATCGAGCTGGGCCTGGATTACAAGGTCACGCCGCAGACCGGGCTTTATGCCGAGGTCGGTTCGACCAGGCTGTCGGGCTTTGGCGCGTCGGGGAGCGAAACCTATGTCGGCGCGGGCGTGACGATCGATTTCGGCGCCAAGCGCGGGGCCACCTTCGGCTATCGTTCGCTGTTCGACCTGATTCCCGGGCTCTGACCAACGGGGCCAGGTGCCTGAACAGGTGCCCCGGCACGGATGACATGCACGGGCGGTGCGGGGAAACCCGCGCCGCCCGTTGTCGTTTGGGCTGTGCCCAATGGAGTCTTGGGCCTTGCCGCGTGTCGTTTGGGCCGTGCCCTGTGTTACCGTGGCCTCGCCCGGCACCAGGCGCACCCAGCGTCAGACTGGCCCGCCCTCAGACTTGCCCGCCGTCAGACTGGACCCGTTTCAGACTGGCCCGGCGACAGATCGACCCGCCGTCAGGCTCTCGCGGCGTCAGGCCGCGGCGGCTATGGCCGCGCGGATGCGCTCTGCCTCGGCGGCGATGGCCTCCATGTCGCCCTGCTGGCGCGGCGGACGCAGGGCATCCCCGTCGCGCCGGGGCAGGATGTGGAAATGCAGGTGATAGACCTCCTGCCCGCCGGCCGGTTCGTTGAATTGCTGCAGGCTGATCCCATCGGCCCCGTAGGGCGCGCCCAGCAGGGCCAGCGAGACCTTCTGGACGGTCTTCAGGCAGGCCGCCAGCTGGTCGGCCGAGGCATCCAGCATGTTGCGGCAGGGCGTCTTGGGGATGACCAGCATGTGGCCGTCGACCCGGGGCATGATATCCATGAACACCAGCGTCTCGGCGTCTTCGTAGACCCGGAAGGCGGGAATTTCCTCGCGCAGGATCTTCGCGAAGATGTTGTCGTCGGCATAGGGTTCGGGCGCGTAATCCATCGCGTGCATCCTTGCTCAGGGGGGATTCCGCCCGTTTGTGCGGCCGCAGGGGCGCAAGGTCAAGAAAACCGCGCACAGCTCCATTCGGGGCCATGCCGGGCCGAGTCGCCCCGGCCCGGCCCGCGCTTTCGCCCCGCGACCCGGTCGCAACAGGCACGCGGCGGCCAAGGCCCGGCAAGCGGCCCGGGTCAACTTGGAAAAAGGTCCCGGATCGGGCGTGGCAACAGGGCCCGCCGGGCGGGGGCGCGGCAATTTTTCTTGATCTGGGTCAACCTGCGGCATTGATGCACAGGGTCTGGCATTCTAATACCTGAATGAATATCGGGCCGCCTTGGGGGTGGCCCCGTGACGTGACGCAACAGGAGGCACCTAGATGGCAGATGCAGCCATTCACGGTCACGAACATGAAGACGAGCGGGGGTTCTTCACCCGCTGGTTCATGTCGACCAACCACAAGGACATCGGGATTCTCTACCTGATCACCTCGGCGCTCGTCGGGCTGGTCTCGGTCAGCTTCACCGTCTACATGCGGCTCGAGCTGATGGAACCCGGCGTCCAACTGATGTGCCTCGAGGGGGCGCGGCTGTTCCCCGGGTCGGCGGAATGTACGCCGAACGGGCATCTCTGGAACGTCCTGATCACCGGCCACGGCATCCTGATGATGTTCTTCGTGGTCATTCCCGCGCTCTTCGGCGGCTTCGGCAACTACTTCATGCCGCTGCAGATCGGCGCGCCGGACATGGCCTTCCCGCGAATGAACAACCTCAGCTACTGGCTCTATGTCGCCGGGACCACGCTGGCGGTCTGCTCGGTCTTTGCACCGGGCGGCAACGACCAGCTCGGCTCGGGCGTGGGCTGGGTGCTTTATCCGCCGCTGTCGGTCAACGAGGCCGGCATGTCGATGGATTTCGCCATCTTCGCCGTGCACCTGTCGGGGGCGTCGTCCATCCTGGGCGCGATCAACATGATCACGACCTTCCTGAACATGCGCGCGCCGGGCATGACGCTGTTCAAGGTGCCGCTGTTCGCCTGGTCGATCTTCGTCACCTCCTGGCTGATCCTCCTGGCCCTGCCCGTGCTGGCCGGCGCGATCACCATGCTGCTGATGGACCGCAACTTCGGTTTCACCTTCTTCGACCCTGCCGGGGGCGGTGACCCGATCCTCTACCAGCACATCCTGTGGTTCTTCGGCCACCCCGAGGTCTACATCGTGGTCCTGCCGGGCTTCGGCCTGATCAGCCACGTGATCGCGACCTTCTCGAAGAAGCCGGTCTTCGGCTACCTGCCGATGGTCTGGGCCCTGATCGCCATCGGCGCCATCGGCTTCGTCGTCTGGGCGCACCACATGTACACGGTCGGCCTGACCCTGAACCAGCAGGCCTATTTCATGCTGGCAACCATGGTCATCGCCGTGCCCACGGGCATCAAGATCTTCTCGTGGATCGCGACGATGTGGGGCGGCTCGATCGAGTTCAAGACGCCGATGCTCTTTGCCTTCGGCTTCCTGTTCCTGTTCACCGTGGGCGGCGTGACCGGCGTTGTGCTCAGCCAGGCCGGCGTCGACCGCTACTACCACGACACCTACTACGTGGTGGCGCATTTCCACTACACCATGTCGATGGGCGCGGCCTTCACGATCTTCGCGGGCTGCTACTATTACATGCCCAAGATCACCGGCCGCATGTATCCCGAGAAACTGGGCAAGCTGCACTTCTGGCTGTTCTTCGTCGGCGTCAACCTGACCTTCTTCCCCCAGCACTTCCTGGGCCGTCAGGGCATGCCGCGGCGCTACATCGACTATCCCGAGGCATTCGCCCTGTGGAACCACGTGTCGTCCTGGGGTGCGCTGATCAGCTTCTCGTCCTTCCTGCTGTTCTTCGGCATCGTGATCTACACCGTCCGCAAGGGCGCCGTGGAAAACCGCCCGAACTACTGGAACGACTACGCCGATACGCTGGAATTCACCCTGCCCTCGCCGCCGCCCGAACACACGTTCGAGCAGCTGCCGAAACAGGAGGACTGGGACAAGGGCCACGCCCACTGATCCCGGCCTCCGGCCAGACAAAGACGGACAACCCCGGCCCTCGCGCCGGGGTTTTCTTTTGTCCCACGGCCTTTGTCGCCGGCCTATTGCGCCCTGCGCGCTCCCCGCGTCCCCCGGTCCGTCCACGCCCCACGCCGGAGCCCTTCGCCCCCTGGGCGATCCACGCCGCACCGTCTGCACCCGCGCTGGTCGCGTCCGCCGGTCCAACAACGCGCCAAAGCCCGCGCCCCCAGGCCCAAGGGCCATCCACGCGGCAAGGGCCAGTCCCGCGCTCCCAAGCCCGGTCACGTCACAACCTCCGCGAACCTCGCCCACCACCGCGGCAGCCATCGGCGTCAGAACGGCCACGTCGCTCGCCCCCCGGCCCACCGCCCCCCCCAACGCTCGCCCATCCGTGCCGCATCCCCGGCCCATGGCCTCAAATTGCCGATAGCGCCCTGCCTCCGGCTCTCGACAGACGGTCCCGCCGCTATATAACCGGCCCATGCCCTATCGTTGGACCGACGCCCAGGACCTGTCCGACCGCAGCCCGCGGCAGATGCACCTCTGGCCGCACCAATCCATGACGCCCAGGGGATTCGCCCTGTTCATCGGCATCACCTTCGGCCTGCTTCTGCTTCCGCTGATGCCCCTGCTCGGCACCTTCCTGCTCTGGGGCCTGCTGCCCTTCCTGATGCTCGCCCTCTGGGGCATCTGGCGCGCGCTCAACGCCAGCCGCCGCCGCGCCCAGGTCCTGGAAATCCTCACCCTGACCGATGACACCGCCCGGCTGACCCGCCACAATCCGCGTGGCGATATCCAGGAATGGGAAAGCAACCGCCACTGGGCCCGCCCGGCCCTGCATGTGCGCGGCGGCCCGGTGCCCAATTACGTCACCCTGCGCGGCCCGGGCCGCGAGGTCGAGATCGGCGCCTTCCTCTCCGAAGACGAACGCAAGGCCCTCTACGGCGAGCTCGACGCCCTCTTCCGCCACCCCTGACCGCCCAAGCGCCAGACGCCCCAGATCAAGCGTACCGCTCCGTCCCAAGCGCTCCGGCCCCAAAGACCCCAAGCACCCCACCCGAATACAAAGAAAGGCGGCCCCAACCGGCGCCGCCCTCCTGCTTCTTTCTCTTTTCAAGTATTCCCGGGGGAGTCCTCGTTCACGAGGACGGGGGCAGCGCCCCCTCCAACCTTGGTCACCTGCACCGTCCTCGGGACAGGCCGCCGTTGCTCGGCCCGCCACCGCGCATCCGGCGCAAGGCACTGCAAACAAAGGTCAGACTGGGCCCCCATGGCCCTCAATCAACCACCGTCTCTGGCGTCAACAGCCGGCCATCGCCCTGTCATCCGTCACACCGGCAGAGCCACCAACCTATCATGGCCTCGGCGCCCCTGACCTGCCCCGGCCAGACGGGGACCGTCACCGCAACGGCACGCGCGTCAGCCCGCGCCGCTCTTGTCATAGGCCCCCGCGCCGGACCGATCAGCCCGCGCAGAGACGCTTCTTGACCAGCGGCCCGACCTTGCCGAAATCCATCTGGCCGGTGTGGCGCGCCTTCAGCTCGCCCATCACCTTGCCCATGTCCCGGATCGAACAGGCCCCGGTCGCCGCCACGGCATCGGAAATGGCCGCGTCGACCTCTTCCTCGGCCAGCTGCTTGGGCAGGAATTCCTCGATCACCGAGATCTCGGCCGTTTCGCGTTCGGCCAGGTCCAGCCGCCCGCCTTCCTCGTAGACACGCGCGCTCTCGTGGCGCTGCTTGACCATCTTGCCGAGAATCGCCAGCACCTCGGCATCGCCGACCGCAGCCTCCTCGCCGTCGCCGCGCTGCGCGATCTCGCGATCCTTGATCGCGGCATTGATCAGACGCAGCGTCGCCAAACGGTCGGCCGCCTTGTCCTTCATCGCCTGCTTCAGGGCCGCATTGACCCGCGCACGCATATCCATCTGTCTCATCCCATCCCTAGGAGCTGCAAATCCCGGAACTTACACAAAACGCCCCGGCCTCTCAACCATGCGCAGGGCATTCCGTTCCGTGACCCGCCCCCGCGGCCCCGTTGACAGCCAAACGTGCCCGCCTCTTGACCCCTTTCGGGCGCTCCCTTAGATCTGCGCCGATTTCCCCCGCCGATGCCCGATAGGAGCTGCCCCATGTCCCGCACCGCCCCCGCCCGGCCCACCGCCTGTCTTGCGCTCGCGGATGGCACCCTGTTCTACGGACGGGGCTTCGGCGCCACGGGCCGAACCGTGGCCGAGCTCTGCTTCAACACCGCCATGACCGGTTACCAGGAGATCATGACCGATCCGTCCTATGCCGGCCAGGTCGTGACCTTCACCTTCCCCCATATCGGCAATGTCGGCGTCAACGCCCAGGATGACGAGGCCAACACCCCGGCCGCCGCCGGCATGGTCGTCAAATGGGATCCGACCGAGCCGTCCAACTGGCGCAGCACCGAGCGGCTGACCGAATGGCTGGCCCGCAACGGCCGGGTGGCCATCGGTGGCATCGACACCCGGCGCCTGACCCGGGCGATCCGCCAGCAGGGCGCGCCGCATGTGGCGCTGGAATACAATCCCGACGGCAATTTCGACATCGAGGACCTGGTCGCCGCCGCCCGCGGCTTTGCCGGGCTCGAAGGCATGGACCTCGCGGGCGAGGTCACCTGCGCGCAATCCTACCGTTGGGACGAGATGCGGTGGGCCTGGCCCGACGGCTATCCGCGCCAGGAGGCCCCGGTGCACAAGGTCGTGGCGATCGACTATGGCGCCAAGCGCAACATCCTGCGCTGCCTGGCCACCGCCGGCGCCGATGTCACCGTCCTGCCCGCCACCGCCACGGCGGCCGAGGTGCTGGCCCACAACCCCGACGGCGTCTTCCTGTCGAACGGCCCCGGCGACCCGGCGGCGACCGGCCAATATGCCGTGCCGATGATCCGCGAGGTCCTGGACACGACCGATCTGCCGGTCTTCGGCATCTGCCTCGGCCACCAGATGCTGGCCCTGGCCCTGGGCGCCCGGACCGTCAAGATGAACCACGGCCACCACGGCGCCAACCACCCGGTCAAGGACCTGGAGACCGGCAAGGTCGAGATCACCTCGATGAACCACGGCTTTGCCGTCGACGCCCAGACCCTGCCCGACGGCGTGATCGAGACCCACCAATCGCTGTTCGACGGGTCGAACTGCGGTATCCGCATGTCGGACCGCCCGGTCTGGTCGGTCCAGCACCACCCCGAGGCCAGCCCCGGCCCGCAGGACAGCTATTACCTCTTTGAACGCTTTGCCGCCGCCATGGCCGCGCGCAAGGCCGAGGTCGGCTGAGCCTGCCCCCGCCCGGGCGCGTGCGCGAGCGGACCGATATTGCGACAGTTTGAGCCCGCCCGCCGGTTTTCCGGTGGGCGGTTAAGCATTCGTTAAGGGCTTTTGATCATCCTTCCGCCACAGCGGAGGGAGGCCGGGCGCGCATGAGCGAAGCCCATCTGAGACTGGTCAAGACGCCCGAGCCTGCTTGCGAGGATCCTCCGCGCAAGCCGCTTGGCCGTTACCTTGTCGAAGCCGGCAGCCTGACCACCGAACAGCTTGTCCGCGCGCTGGACATCCAGCAATCGGTGCCCGCGCGGCTGGGCGACATCCTGCGGGCCGAAGGCTGGACCCACGACGGCGACCTGGCCCGCGCCCTGTCGGTGCAACAGGGGCTGGCCCGGATCGACCTGGCCGAACATCCGCCCGACCCCACGCTGATCGGCCTGCGCGCGCCGCGTTTCTGGATGAAACACGGCGCCCTGCCCTGGGCCCGGCTGAACGATGCGCTGGTTGTCGTGGCCGGCGATCCCGATGACGCGGCCAATGTGCGCGCCGCGCTGGGGCCATCGGCCGCCGTGCTGACAGTCATTGCCGATGCCGGCCAGGTCCAGGCGCATCTGGCCCGCCTGCTGCGCCCGCGCCTGGCCGCGGCCTCGCTGGCGCGCGTGCCCCCGGAATACAGCTGCCGGTCCTGGCGTGCGGCCCGGACCTGGCAGCGCCTGCCGCTGGCCATGGCCCTGGCCGTGCTGGGTATCTTCCTGATCCTGCCCTACCAGGTCATCGCCGGGCTCAGCCTGCTGGCCATGGCCTCGCTGATGCTGGTCGCCGCGCTCAAGACCGCCGGGCTGGTGTCCTATCTCACCGCCCCCCGCGCCCATCGCCACCGGCTCGAAGACGACACCACCGCCACCGCCCCGACCGGCCCGATCCCTGCCGACGGCCGCCACCGGCCGCGATTCTCGGTGCTGGTGCCGCTTTATCGCGAAGAGGCCGTGGCCGAACGCCTGGTCACCCGGCTGCAGGCGCTGACCTATCCCAAGGCGCTGGTCGAGGTCCTGCTGGTGCTCGAAGAACATGACGCGATCACCCGGGCCGCCCTGGCCCGCAGCACCCTGCCGCCTTGGATCCGCGTTGTCACCGTGCCGGCCTATGGCGGGCTGACGACCAAGCCCCGGGCGATGAACTTTGCCCTGGATTTCTGCGACGGCGACATCATCGGCATCTGGGATGCCGAGGATCTGCCCGCGCCCGACCAGCTGGAACAGGTGGCTCACCGCTTTGCCCGATGCCCGCGCAACGTGGCCTGCCTGCAGGGTATCCTGGATTTCTACAATGCCCGCAGCAACTGGCTGGCCCGCTGTTTCACCGTGGAATACGCCAGCTGGTTCCGGGTCATCCTGCCCGGCATCGCCCGGCTTGGCCTGGTCGTGCCGCTTGGGGGCACAACCCTGTTCATCCGGCGCAGCGTGCTGGAACGGATCGGCGCCTGGGATGCCCATAACGTGACCGAGGATGCCGACCTGGGCGTGCGGCTGGCCCGCTACGGCTATGTCACCGAGATCATGCCGACCGTCACCCGCGAAGAGGCCAATTGCCGGCCCTGGCCCTGGATCAAGCAGCGCTCGCGCTGGCTGAAGGGGTTCATGGTCACCTATCTCGTGCACATGCGCCATCCGCGCCGGCTGTGGCGCGACCTGGGGGCGCTGCGTTTCGTGTCGGTCCAGGCGTTCTTCCTGGGCACGGTATCGCAATTCCTGCTGGCCCCGGTGCTGTGGTCCTTCTGGCTGCTGATGCTGGGCCTGCCGCATCCGGCCCGGGCGGTCCTGCCCGAGAACGGCACCTCCCTGCTGCTGGGCGTGCTGCTTTATGCCGGGGTGATCAACCTGGGCACCGGGGCGCTGGCCACGCGCGGGGCCGACCGCCGCCACCTGCTGGGCTGGGTGCCCAGCCTGGTGTTCTATTTTCCGCTGGGTTCGGCCGCGGCCTACAAGGCCCTGTGGGAACTGGCCACCGCGCCCTATTTCTGGGACAAGACCGAACATGGGCTGGCGTCACCGGTCGATGACCCCGCCCCGCCATCAGACGCTGGACCGCAGGACGCCCCGGCCACCGCCGTGGCCAGCGCGCCGGATGATCCCCTGGCCCTGGGCCTGCCCCCGGACGCCCATGCGCCCGGCATCGCTCCGCCGGGCGATACAAAAGCCCGCCAACACCCGCCCGATCAGCCCCTTTCGCGCTGACCGGCATCCTGTTTCAACCGGGTCATGAAGGCGATCGAGATATGTTCCTTCAGCGCCAGGTCCGCGGCATCCTCGTCGCGCCGTTCGATGGCCGACACGATGCCGTCATGTTCGCTCTGGGCGATCTCGCCCCGACCGGTGGCCGCCAGCGAGGTCGTGGCCATCAGCGCCATGGTCCGGTGCACCAGGTCGAGCTGCTGGACCAGGTAGCGGTTGTGCGAGGCCAGGTGGATCTGCTTGTGGAACCGGCGGTTGGCCCGCGACAGCGCCGCCGGATCGCTGACCAGCGCATCATCGGCCGTGACCATGTCGCGCAGCACGCGGATCTCTTCCTCGGTGGCATGGCGCGCGGCCAGCCGGGCGGCCAGCCCTTCCAGTTCGCGCCGCACGACGTAAAGCTCGGCCATCTGGTTGTGGTCCAGCGAGGCCACGATCAGCGACCGCCCGTCGCGCTCCAGCAGCGATTGCGTTTCCAGCCGCTGCAACGCCTCGCGGATGGGCGTGCGCGACACGCCGAACCGCTCGGCCAGGTCGCTTTCGACCAGCCGGTCGCCGGGCTTGTAAAGCCCCATGTCGATCGCCTCGAGAACGAGGCTATAGGCATCCGTCTGGGTCGTCTTGCTCTGGTTCATCTGGTCCCGGTCCTCCGTCGGCCGACCTTATCGGCTTCCCGCCGGGGCCTTCAAGTGCGCCATTGGTTGCAACGCCGCCCGGCGGGGCCTAACAGGTCGGCATGGTAAAGCAACATTTCGGCCACGTCCGCACCTGGGTCTTCGACCTGGACAACACGCTCTATCCGCCCCAGGCGCGCCTCTTCGACCAGATCGAGACGCGGATGACCGATTACGTCAGCACGTCGCTCGGCGTGTCGCGCGACGAGGCCAACCGCCTGCGCAAGCTCTACTGGGCCGAATATGGCACCACCCTGGCCGGGCTGATGGAAATCCACGGCATCGATCCCGGGCCCTACCTGACCGATGTGCACGACATCTCGTTCCACCCGCTGCAGCCCGATGCCCTGCTGGCCGCCTGCATCGCCGCCCTGCCCGGCCGGCGCATCGTCTATACCAACGGCACCGCGCCCTATGCCGAACGCGTGCTCGAAGCCCGCGGCCTGGCCGGGCTGTTCGATGCGGTCTATGGCGTCGAACATGCCGGATTCCAGCCCAAGCCGCGCCGGGTGGCCTTTGAAACGGTCTTTGCCCTCGACGGGCTGGACACCGCGACCGGGGCCATGTTCGAGGACGATCCGCGCAACCTGGCCGAACCCCATGCCATGGGCATGCGCACGATCCATGTCGCCCCCGAGGCGCTGGCCGCCGATCACATCCACCACCATACCGATGATCTCACGGCCTTCCTGCGACAGCTGACAGAGTGACGCATTCCGGCCCTCGGGCTCTGGCCCGTGGCCGGGGGGCGGGCTAGGTTGTGGCCCGGGCCGGGCGGCCAGGCGCCCGCCGGCGGCCCGGACGAGACGGGGCACGACCGACAGGCGCGCCCGGCACCTGGGGCGCCAAGGAGAGGCCGATCATGGCAGAGACCTGCGATATCCTGATTTCCGGCGGCGGCGTGGCCGGGCTGACCGCCGCGGCGGCCTTTGGGGCCGCGGGCTTCCGGGTGATCTGCGTCGATCCCGCCCCGCCGGTGACCGACCGCCATGCCGAGGGCGCCGACCTGCGCACGACGGCCATCCTGCAACCGGGTCGGGCCCTGATGGACGAGGCCGGGCTGTGGGACCACCTGGCGCCCTTTGCCACGCCGCTGCAGGTCATGCGCATCGTCGATGCCGGCGGGCCCGACGGCACGGCACGGGTGATCCGCGATTTCGATGCGGCCGACATTTCCGACCAGCCCTTCGGGTGGAACCTGCCCAACTGGTTGCTGCGCCGCGAGATGGTCGCCCGTCTGCGCGCGCTGGACACTGTCGATTTCCGGCCCGGCACGGCCACGCGCCGGCTGGTCACGCGCACGACCGAGGCGCTGGTCGGGCTGAGCGATGGCGGCCAGGTGCGGGCCCGGCTGGTCCTGGCGGCCGACGGGCGCAACTCGCCGATGCGCGAGGCCGCGGGGATTGCCACGCGGACCCGGCGCTATGGCCAGACCGCGCTGGTCTTTGCGGTGACCCATCCGATCGCCCACATGAACGTCTCGACCGAGGTGCACCGGTCGGGCGGGCCTTTCACCCTGGTGCCCCTGCCCGACCAGGACGGCCACCCGTCGTCGGCCGTGGTCTGGATGGAAGACGGCCACAAGGCCCGGGCGCTGATGGCGCTCGACGTGCCGGATTTCGAAGCGGCGATGAGCGACCGGTCGGCCGGGCTTCTGGGTCCGCTGCGGCTGGCCAGCCCGCGCCAGGCCTGGCCGATCATCGCCCGCACGGCCGAGCGGATGACGGCCCAGCGGCTGGCGCTGATGGCCGAGGCCGCCCATGTGATCCCACCGATCGGGGCGCAGGGGCTGAACATGTCGCTGGCCGACCTGCAATGCCTGCTCGACCTGGCCCGGGCGGCGCCCGAGCGGCTGGGCGATCCGGAGATGCTGGACAGCTACGGGCGGCGCAGGATGATGGACGTGCAGCTGCGCGTGGCCGGGGTGGACCTGCTGAACCGGTCGTCGATGCTGCCGGCCCAGCCGCTGCGCGACCTGCGCGCCCGGGGCATTGCCGCGCTGCATGACATCTCGCCGATCCGGCGCGGGTTGATGGGCCTGGGCCTTGGCCTGAAGTGAGGCGCCCGGCGCGGGCCGGGAGGTGCGTTCGGGGCGGGTTTGGGCGGCCGGCCTGAGGGGATGTGCGCCGCCGTTTCGGGCCGGTGACGGGCGTTTATGCCGGGCCAAGTTGGGTGCGCCGGTTCCGGGCCCGATGATTTGGGCCCGGCGGAAATTTACTTCCGTTTCGGCCTGGAACTTGCGCCCATCCCGGAGCGGGTGATGTTCTCCAGTTGCGGGCGGCGTTGATCTGCATCCGCTCCGGGCAACGGTGACGCGCACCCATTTCCGTCCAAACTGTTTGCGCCCGTTCGGGGTGAGGGTGTTTGCGCCCTGGCTGGGCGACGTTACTTGCGCCCGTGCCGGGTAACTGTACTGGCGCCCGTTCCGGGTACCTATGTTAGCGCCCGTTCCGGGAGACGGTGGGTGCAAGCACCCACCCTACCCATTCACACACCCCGTAGGGTGGGTGCTTGCACCCACCGCACCGGCGACGTTCAGAGCACCCGGTCGATCACCCGTTTCAGCCGGGCCAGCGTGCCATCGACGTCATAGAGCTTGTCCAGCCCGAACAGCCCCAGCCGGAAGGTCATGAAGCCCTCGGGCTCGTCGCATTGCAACGGCACGCCCGCCGCGATCTGCATGCCCTCGGCCAGGAAGGCCTTGCCCGATTGCACCGCCGGATCGGCCGTATAGCTGACCACGACACCCGGCGCGCCGAACCCGTCGGCCGCCACCGACCCGACACCCTTGTCGCGCAGCATCTCGCGCACGCCGTTCCCCAGCGCCCATTGCCGCTCGCGCAGGCGGTCGAACCCGTAGTCCCGGGTCTCGACCATCGTGTCGCGGAAAGCCCGCAGCGCATCCGTCGGCATCGTCGCGTGATAGGCATGGCCCCCGGCCTCGTAGGCCTGCATGATCGACAGCCATTTCTTCAGGTCGATGGCAAAGCTGTCCGACTCCGTCTCGGCAACCCGCTCCAGCGCCCGCTCCGACAGCATGACCAGCCCGGCCGAGGGCGACGCGCTCCAGCCCTTCTGGGGCGCCGAGATCAGCACGTCGACGCCCGTGGCCTTCATGTCGACCCAGGCACAGCCCGAGGCAATGCAATCCAGCACCATCAGCGCGCCGACCTCGTGGGCCGCCGCCGCCAGGGCGGTGACGTAATCGTCGGGCAGGATTACGCCGGCGCTGGTCTCGACATGCGGCGCAAAGACCACGTCGGGCCGGGTCTCGCGGATGCGGGCCACGACATCCTCGATCGGACAGGGTGCGAAGGGCGCGGGCTGGGTGTTGCCCTGGGGCCGGGCCTTCATGACCTCGGCCGACGCAGTCAGCCCGCCGGCCTCGAAGATCTGGCTCCAGCGGTAGGAAAACCAGCCGTTGCGCACGACCAGCACATTGGCGCCCCGGGCGAATTGCCGGGCCACGGCTTCCATGCCGTAGGTCCCGCCACCGGGCACCAACGCCACGCCATCGGCGCCATAGACCTCGCGCAGCATCGACGAGATGTCCCGCATCACCTGCTGGAACGCCGCCGACATGTGGTTCAGCGAACGATCGGTGAAGACGACCGAGAATTCCTCGAGCCCATCGGGGTCGACCGGGCTTTGAAATGCGGACATGGGATTACCTCCTGGCCAGTTCCTGGCCGCAGACCTATCGCCCCGGGCGGGCAAGGCAAAGCCCGATTTCCGGGCGGTTGCGGGGCCGCGTGGCACCGGACAGGGCCAAACGCGGCCTGCCACGGAATTGTTACGCAGGGTAACGGCCCGCCCCATGCTTTGCCCCTGTTCTTTTCACGGGGTTAACGGTAACGCCGGCGCCGGGGATGTTACGGCGGGCGCAGTGGCCCGCCCATGTGTGCAAGGCGGCTAACCCATGGCGGAATTCGTGGTCTATGGCATCGATGTCATCGACAACCCTTCGGTCAACACCAATTCCACGGCAGGCAATGACGGCCAGGGCACGGCAACCGTGTCCGGCGGCAGCCAGCCCTTCGAAGACGACGACATCATCGTCTTTTCGGCCATCAACACCAATGCCGCGGGCGAAATCACGCCCAGCAGCGCGATCACCGGGCTGACGGTCTACGACAGCCTCGAGGATTACGAGGCCGGCACGGTCAAATATACCTACACCCCGATGAACCCCGGCCAGACCGCCACCGTGCAGGGGGATGTCAGCGGCCTAGGCGACGGGTATGTCAGCTTCAACGCCAACGTCCTGGTCTCGTCCGATGGCGGGCCGTCGATCAACCGGCTGTTCATCGCCCCGGGCACCGACCTGGCCGATGCGTCGCAGCAGCCCGGCGGGCTGACGCTGAACCGCAACCAGGATATCGACCTCAACGGCGACGGTGACACCGACGATCCGGGCGAGGCCGGCGACAATTACTTCTATGCCGGCGATTATACCGCCTCGCCGACCTGTTTCACCCCCGGCGCGCGCATCCTTACGCCCCGGGGCGAGGTGCCCATCGAGGATCTGCAGGTCGGCGACCTGGTTTTGACGGCCGACAACGGCGCCCAGCCGATCCGCTGGATCGGGCGGCGGCGGGTGCCGGCCCTGGGCCACCTTGCCCCCGTGACCATCGCGCCGGGCACCTTCGGCGACCATGGCGCGGTGACCGTGTCGCAGAACCACCGGGTGATGCGCGACGGCGCGGCGATCGAGCTGCTCTTTGGCGATGCCGAGGTGCTGGTGGCGGCCAAGCACCTGGTCGACCGGCGCAATGTCACCCTGCGCCAGGGCGGCACGGTCGACTACATCCACCTGCTTTTCGACGATCACCAGCTGATCTGGGCCAATGGCCTGCTGTCGGAAAGCCTGCTGCCGGGATGCGACGACGAAGACCCGGCCCGCGACGCGGGATCGGCCGAGATCATCGCCCTTTTCCCCGATGCCCCCCGCGGCCGGTCTGCCGCCCGGCGCTGCCTGACCCGCTTTGAGGCCGTGCTGCTTCAGGCCTGACCGGGCCCGCCAGTCCCTGCCCCACCAGCCCCACCTGCCCCGGAGCCGCCGGTTTCGATACCCAGCGGACCGGGCCGGCGTTCCTCGCTCAAGAGCACGTTGGCCTCGACCTCGCCGACACCGGGCAGGGTCATGATACGCCGGCGCAGCACCCGTTCGAAATCGGGCAGGTCGCGGGCCACGACCCGCAGGCGGTAATCGAACAGGCCCAGCACGTGTTCGACCGATTGCACCTCGGGGATGGCACTGACCGCGCGTTCGAAATCTTCGAGGTTCAGCTGGCCCTTGCGCGACAGTTTCACCCCCAGGAAGACCCGCACGGTGAACCCCAGCGCCTCGGCATTCAGCCGCAGGCGCCGGCCCTTGAGCACCCCGGCATCCTGCAACCGGCGGATGCGCCGCCAGGTCGCCGGCTGGGACAGGCCGAACCGGCGGCCGAGGGCCCCGGCGCTCTGGGTGGCGTCCTGGGCCAGGGCGTGCAGCAGCTTGCGGTCGATGGCATCCAGTTCGATCACAGCGGCAGGGCCTCGTTGCTCTTGAGCCTGGCGATATGCATCAGCGTTTCAATGTCGGCGATATGCGGCAGGGTCAGCAGACGGTCGCGATAGAGCGCCTGGTAATGGGCCAGGTCGCGGGCGATGACCGACAGGCGCACGTCGACCCGGCCGAGGAAGGTCTGGATCTCGAGCACCTCGGGCACGGCCTGGGCCGCGGCGAGGAAATCGTCGTAGGCCCGGGCCACGGTCTTGTCGAGCGTCACCCGCAGGCTGACCTCGACGGCATACCCCAGGGCGTGCCAGTCGATCACCGCCTCGACGCCCAGCAGGATGCCCGCCTCGCGCATGCGCTCAAGCCGGCGCCAGACCGTGGCCGATGTCGCCCCGCAGCGTTCGGCCAGCTCGGCCGTGCCGGCCTCGGGGTCGGCCTGGTACTGGCGCAGGATGCGCCGATCCAGGTCGTCAAGAATGATTGTCTCGCCCATATGGCCCTACGCGCATGATTCTTCCTCGCGGACAGAATTACGCTCAATCGCTGCAATCACAATCCGTGTCAGGCTTGGTAGAACCCCCGGTACAACAAGAAAAGACCGGAAGGAGAAAATCATGCGCGTCTATTACGATCGCGATTGCGACATCAACCTGATCAAGGACAAGAAAGTCGCCATCCTGGGTTATGGTTCGCAAGGCCACGCCCACGCGCTGAACCTGCGCGATTCGGGTGCCAAGAACATCGTCGTCGCCCTGCGCGAAGGCTCCGCCTCGGCCGCGAAAGCCGAAGGCGAAGGTCTGCAGGTCATGGGCATCGCCGAAGCGGCGGCCTGGTGCGACCTGATCATGTTCACCATGCCCGATGAACTGCAGGCCGAGACCTACAAGAAATACGTGCACGACAACCTGAAGGAAGGCTCGGCCATTGCCTTCGCCCACGGCCTGAACGTGCATTTCGGCCTGATCGAGCCCAAGCCCGGCGTCGACGTCATCATGATGGCACCCAAGGGCCCCGGCCACACCGTGCGCGGCGAATACGTCAAGGGCGGCGGCGTGCCCTGCCTGGTGGCCGTCGACAACGACGCCTCCGGCAAGGCGCTGGAAATCGGCCTGTCCTATTGCTCGGCCATCGGCGGCGGTCGCTCGGGCATCATCGAGACCAACTTCCGCGAGGAATGCGAAACCGACCTGTTCGGCGAGCAGGCCGTGCTCTGCGGTGGCCTGGTCGAGCTGATCCGCATGGGCTTCGAAACCCTGGTCGAAGCCGGCTATGCGCCTGAAATGGCCTATTTCGAATGCCTGCACGAAGTGAAGCTGATCGTGGACCTGATCTACGAAGGCGGCATCGCCAACATGAACTACTCGATCTCGAACACGGCCGAGTACGGCGAATACGTGTCGGGCCCGCGGATCCTGCCCTACGACGAGACCAAGGCCCGGATGAAAGCCGTCCTGACCGACATCCAGACCGGCAAGTTCGTGCGTGACTTCATGCAGGAAAACACCGTCGGCCAGCCGTTCTTCAAGGCGACCCGCCGCATCCACGACGAGCACCAGATCGAAGCCACCGGCGAAAAGCTCCGTGGCATGATGCCCTGGATCTCGGCCGGCAAGATGGTCGACAAGGCAAAGAACTGAGCCACGCTCACCGCCGGTCAAGGCACCGGTAACCAAGCCAGGCGTGCGGTCCGCCATCGGACCACGCCAGCAACGGACGGCCCCATGGGGTCGTCCGTTTGCGTTTCAGGGTCCAGCCATGCACCCGCCGCAACCCCGTCAATCAGGTCCAGTTCGGACCTTTCCACCGGATCGGCAAAGGCATACCGAACCCGACGCAACACTCATCGCCCTGTCGGGCGCAAACACGAAAGATAATTACGCGGACGAACCCCATGTCTGATGCCTCCCCCACACTTGACCACGCCGCCGCTCCGGCTCGCCCGAAGAACGCCCCCCATCGCGTTCTTCTTGCCAGCCTGATCGGCACCACCATCGAATTCTTCGATTTCTACATCTACGCCACCGCCGCCGTGCTGGTGTTTCCGACGCTGTTCTTCCCCGGCGCCGATGCCATGACGGCCCTGCTGGCCTCCTTTGCGACCTTCTCGATCGCCTTCTTCGCCCGGCCCCTGGGCGCGCTGGTCTTCGGCCATTTCGGTGACCGGATCGGGCGCAAGGCCACGCTGGTTGCCGCCCTCCTGACCATGGGCGTGTCGACCGTGATCATCGGCCTGCTGCCCACCCATGCCCAGATCGGCGTGGCCGCCCCGGCCCTGCTGGCGCTGTGCCGTTTCGGCCAGGGCTTTGGCCTGGGCGGTGAATGGGGCGGCGCGGTGCTGCTGGCCACGGAAAACGCCCCGCCGGGCAAACGGTCCTGGTACGGCATGTTCCCGCAGCTGGGCGCGCCGGTCGGCCTGTTCCTGTCGTCGGGCTTTTTCTGGATCCTGCTGCATTTCATCGACCAGGACGCCCTGCTGAGCTGGGGCTGGCGCCTGCCCTTCCTGGCCTCGATCGCGCTGATCGCCCTGGGCCTCTGGGTGCGGCTGTCGATCTCGGAAACGCCGGAATTCTCGAAAGCCGTGAAGAAGCAGGAACGCGTGCAGGTCCCGGCCGCCGAGATCTTCCGCAACCACAAGCGCAGCCTGGTCATTGGCACCTTTGTAGCGCTCGTGACCTTCGTGCTGTTCTACATCTGCTCGGCCTGGCTGCTGTCCTACAACGTCAAGGTCATCGAGATCCCCTTCCTCGACGCTCTGCGCATCCAGATCTACGGCTCGATCATCTTTGCCCTGGCCATCGTTCTGGCCGGCTGGCTGGCCGACAAGGTCGGGCGCTATGTCTTCCTGCTGGTGGTCACGGTGCTGATCGGCCTGTTTTCCTTCACGCTGGCGCCGCTGCTGACGGCCGGTGTCGGCGGGATCTATGCCTTTGTCACCCTGGGCATGTTCCTGATGGGCCTGACATATGGCGTGATCGGTGCCGCCCTGGCCGCGCCCTTCCCGACCGAGGTGCGCTATACCGGCTCGTCGCTGACCTTCAACTTTGCGGGCATCTTCGGCGCGTCGCTGGCGCCCTACATCGCCACCTGGCTGCAATCGACCTATGGCATGGCCCATGTGGGCTATTACATGCTGGCCGCCGCGGCGATCACGCTGGTCTGCATCCTGGCCATGGGCCGGAACAAGGTCTGATACCCTGGCGGGCGGCCCCCTTGCGGGCCGCCCGTTGGCCCTGCGCCCATTCCGCGGCGCCCCGCCCGGTCAATATTTGCCGATGGCAATGTTCCGGCGCTCTTCCAACAGGTTGCCATCGCCGTCCACGGCCAGGATATCGACGGTATACTTGTGCCGCCGCCCGCCCGAACAGGGCGGCAGGTAACCCGGCGAGGCATAGATCCCGATGGTGCGCGCCGGTTCAACCACAAAAGCCCCCCATTTCGGCAGGCCATTCATCCCCGGCACCGGGTAGAGATAGGTCACCGGCCAGCTGACCGGCCAGGCGATCTGGCCATGGCCGCCGCCGCGCGACAGGGGCTTGAACGAACTGTCGTTGAACTGGGCCACGATCCAAACCGTTTCGGCCGGCATGTTCCAGACCTGCATCGGCGGGGTCGCCCCGTCGCCGCCGAACATCCGGCATTGCTGGCCGGCCGGCACCCGGCGGCCATTCCATGGTTCAAGAAGGCGCACTTCGAGCCCGCGTGCCGCGCCCTGGGCCGGCCAGGCCCCGGCGATCGGCATCACCGCCACCAGCATCAGCAGCAATTTTCTGATCATTCTAAGGATCTCCCTGCCCTGCGCCCGCCAAGGTCCGGCGGACCCCGTTCGGGCGACATTTTAGCAGAGAGGGTCCCTGGCGGGCCCGAAAGCCCGCACCAGGGTTAACGTCAGGCCGGCTCGCGGGCGGCCTCGACTTCGGCCACGATGCCGTCGACCACCTGTTTCAACAGGGCCTCGTCGGTGCATTCGGCCATCACGCGGATCAGCGGCTCGGTGCCCGACTTGCGGATCAGCAGCCGGCCCGAGCCGGTCAGCGCGGCCTCGGCATCGGCGATGGCGGCCTTGACCGCGGCCTTGGCCAGCGGTTCCTGCCCGGCCTCGTAGCGCACGTTCTTCAAGAGCTGGGGCACCCGTTCGAACTGGCGGATCAGCGCGCTGGCCGGCTCGCCCGAGCGGATCATCTCGGCCACGAAGTTCAGCCCGGCCATCAGCCCGTCGCCCGTCGTGGCGTAATCGCTCATGACGATATGGCCCGATTGCTCGCCACCCAGGTTGAACCCGGCCTCGCGCATGCGTTCGACAACATAGCGGTCGCCCACCTTGGTCCGCTCCAGGTGCAGGCCCCGGCCCTGCAGGAAATGTTCCAGCCCCAGGTTCGACATGACCGTCGCCACCAGGGTCTTGCGGGCCAGCCGGTCCTCGGCGGCCCAGCGGCTGGCAAAGAGCGCCATGATCTGGTCGCCATCGGCCACGGTGCCGGTCTCGTCGATCAGGATGATCCGGTCGGCATCGCCGTCAAGGCAGATGCCCAGGTCGGCCTTGTGCGCCACCACGGTTTCCGCCGCCACGCGCGGCTTGGTCGACCCGCAGCCGTCGTTGATGTTCAGCCCGTTGGGCGTGACCCCCACAGGCACGACCTCGGCGCCGAGTTCCCACAGGATCTCGGGCGCGGCGCGATAGGCTGCACCATTGGCGCAATCGACAACCACCTTCAGCCCGTCCAGCCGGATGCCCCGGGGCAGCGAGGCCTTGATCCGCTCGCCATAGCGGAACCGGGCGTCGTCGATCCGCTTGGCCCGGCCGATCCGGTCGGTCGCGGCCAGCGGCACGCCGCTGTCGATCAGCGCCTCGATCTCGCTTTCGACCTGGTCCGACAGCTTGAACCCGTCGGGGCCGAAGAACTTGATGCCATTGTCCTGGGCCGGGTTGTGGCTGGCCGAGATCATCACGCCCAGGTCGGCCCGCATCGAACGGGTCAGCAGGCCCACGGCCGGTGTCGGCACCGGGCCCATGAGCAGCACGCTCATGCCGGTCGAGGTCAGCCCGGCCGTCAGGGCGTTTTCGAACATGTACCCCGACAGGCGGGTGTCCTTGCCGATGACCACGCGGTGCACCCCGCGTTCGGCCCGGCCAAAGTAATGGCCCACCGCCGTGCCGATCTTCAACGCCATCTCGGCCGTCATCGGATGCATGTTGGCCGTGCCCCGCACGCCGTCGGTCCCGAAGAGCTTGCGCATCTGCCGCCCCTGTCCTTTTTGCCTGTCGCCCGTTCTTGTCGTCTTGGCGGCCTCAGCCCGGGGCGTGCACAGCCTGCCAGAGGCGCACGGCCTGGGCCGTTTCGGCCACGTCGTGTACCCTGAGGAATTGCACGCCTTGGCCCAGTGCGGCAAGGCCCACGGCAATGGATCCCGGGGCGCGGGCATCGGCACGCGGTTCCTCGCCAATCCGGCCGATGAAGCCCTTGCGTGACACCCCCAGCAGGATCGGGCACCCCAGCCCGTGGAACACCGCGATATCGCGCAGCAGGGCGACGTTGTGCTCGACCGTCTTGCCAAAGCCGATGCCCGGGTCGGTCACGATGCGCGACCGGGGAATGCCCATGGCCTCAAGCGCCTGCACACGTTCTTCCAATGCATCAAAGACGTCGTGCAAGACATTGTCGTAATTGGGATTGTTCTGCATCGTCTCGGGGTCGCCCTGGCTGTGCATCACACAGACGGGCACCGCGTCGGCGGCACAGAGCGGCCCCAGCTCGAGGTCATAGGTAAAGCCTGAGACATCGTTGATCAGATGCGCCCCTGCGGCCAGCGCCGCCTGCGCCACGCCGGCCTTGCGGGTGTCGACGGAGATCACGGCGCCTGTAACCTGTTGCAACCCTTCGATCACCGGCAGCACCCGGGCGATCTCGTCGGCGACGGGCACGGCCATCGCCCCTGGCCGGGTCGATTCCCCGCCGATGTCGATCAGCGACGCCCCGGCGGCAATCATCGCTCCTGCCACTTTTCTGGCAGTAGCCGGGTCGAAATGGGCCCCTCCATCGGAAAAACTGTCAGGAGTGATGTTCAGGATCCCCATGATCTGGGGCTGCGACATGTCCAGACCGGCCACCGGCGGGCGCGGGGCAGTCAGCCGCGTGCGCAGTTCGTCGGGCAGATCGCTGGCCGAAGCCCGCCAGGGCGCGCCGTGGCGCGGCAGGCAGAGCACTTCGGTAAACCAGCACGGGCCACCGGCCAGGTCGAGCGCACCCTCGGGGCGCGGCAGGCCGGACCGGACAACGGGACGATAGAGCAGATCGGTCATGGGATGGCGTCTTCCTGGACGGGCATGGCGCGCAGGCTGACCCGCGCATCGGATCGGTCGGGCAGCGCGGCGCCGACGACCAGCAGATCCTCGGCCTGGACCAGGCCGGCGAACCAGGCCGCCAGGGCCACGGTGTCATCGGCCCGGACCGAAGGGCTTTCGACCGCGTCGAGCACGATCTTGGACGGCGCCCAGACCGAGATCTGGCCATGGCGCATGGCCCAGTCGAGTTCGGTCCGGGTGGCGACCACGACACAGCGGTCGTCGCGGGCGGCCAGGCACCAGGCGTTCTGTTCGATGGCCAGCAGGTCGACGCGGCGCTGGGTCATGCGGTGGCCGGTATGCGGCACCGGGTTGGTCCCCGCGCCCACGCAGAAGATCACCGGCCGGCCCTGGGCCTGCAACCGGTCGATCCAGCCGGCCAGGTGGTCCGAGACCAGGGCGTCGTTGGACAGGAAGACCAGGCGCGGATGCGGCCGGCTGTCGTCGCGCGGGCCGCCGGGATGCCAGCGCCGGTCGCGCACGATCTCGACCCCAAGCGCCCCCGGCCCCCGGTCGAGCTTTTCGATCCGCACGAAGACCCGCATGGCCCGGGGCGCGGTCAGCACGCGTTCGGCCACCCGCTCGGCCAGGGTCTCCAGCAGGTTCAGCCGTTCCTCGGCGAGGCTTTCGGCAATGGCATCGGTGATGCGGTCATAGGACAGGATACGGTCGACATCGTCGTCGACGGCCACGGTGACCGGCTCGACCTCGACCACCACGTTGAAGCGCACCCGCTGGGTCGCCCCCCGCTCGGCCTGGAACGCCCCGATCTCGACCTCGACCACGTGGTCGCGGACGCTGATCCGGTCGAGGGGCCCCTTGGCCGGAAAGGCTTCGGCGCGATCCGACAGGGATCCGAAAGCGAGATGAAGATCAGAGGTCATGCAGATCCCGTTTTCCGTTCAGGGCCGGTCCAATATGGACCCGCGCCCGCGCGCTGTTAACAGGGACCTTGGCCCGGGTGAAGGTGCGGCCAGCGAAAACCGGCCGGCACCGGGGGCGCGCCGACGTCAGCTGTTGTCGGCGGTCCGGTAATTGTCGCGGTAGAACAGGTGCACCCCGATCTGCGCGGTCTTCTTGTAGATCCGCGACCAGCGCGGATTGACATTGGTCGTGTGGTAATGCGTCGCCCCGTCCGTCAGCGGCTTGGTATCGCCGTCCAGGATCAGCCGCGCGACCTTGGCCACCCGGTCATAGGCCGCGGGTTCGGCGATATGCTCAGCCCGGCCGTCACAGGTATAGGTGAACTGGCACTGGTAGCGCTTGCCCGTGCCCTGGTGGATCACACCGCAGACACTGTTGGGAAAACGCCCGCTGGCCACGCGGTTCAGGATGACCTCGGCCACGGCGAACTGGCCCTTGACCGTTTCTCCGCGGGCTTCGAAATACAGCGCTTCGGACAGGCAGGCCCAGTCCTTGCCCCCCGACGCTTCGGGCAGCGCATCCACCCAGGAGCGCGAGAATTCGATCTTCGGGGCCTTCGGCAGCGTATTGCGGTTGCGGGCCTTGCCCGGAGTCGTGTTGGACACGAGCCCTTCGACATGGCCGGTGGGCAGCGCCATCAGCCGGGTCCGCTCCTGCTTCATCAGGGCTTTCAGTTCGGCATCCGCTGCGACCGACACAGCAGGGCTCAGCCCCAAGATGCATGCGAGCACGCACATGGCTCTCAACATAGGTACCTCGTCTGTCTACGTGAATTCGCCACCCCCCAAGGCGCAAATCCCGGCCGACATAGCCCAAACGACCCGGTGCGTCCAGTTTTGCCCAAATTCACGGCAGATCGAGAAGGTTCACATGTGTCGAAAATGGGGCCGCGTCATGCGCAAACACCCCATATCCTGTTATTCTGCGGCCTTTTCCTGCCCGATCTGGTGAGCGATTGCCAGCTGGGCTGCGGCAAGACGCGCCACCGGAACACGGAAGGGCGAACAGGACACATAGTCGAATCCGGCGTCCCTGCAGAAGGAAATCGATTCGGGGTTGCCGCCGTGCTCACCGCAGATGCCCAAAGTCACGCTCGGACAGGCCTCGCGCCCCCTTTCGGCCCCCAGCTGCAGCAATTCGCCCACACCATCGGTGTCGAGCACGTGGAACGGGTCTTCGGCAAAGACGCCCTTCTGCACGTAGGCCGACATGAACCGCCCGGCATCGTCGCGCGACAGGCCATAGGTCATCTGGGTCAGGTCATTGGTGCCGAAGCTCAGGAAGGACACGTGCTGGGCGATCTCGCCGGCGCGCAGGGCGGCGCGCGGGGTTTCGACCATGACCCCCAGCTTGTAGACAAAGCTGCGCCCGCGCTCGGCTCGCACGGCCGCGGCCACGGCATCGATGCGCGACTTGACCAGCTCGACCTCGCGCTTGGCGCTGACCAGGGGGATCATGATCTCGGGCTCGACCGGCGCGCCGTCGCGGCTGGCCTCGATCGTGGCCTCAAAGATCGCCCGGGCCTGCATGTCGTAGATTTCCGGCACGGTCACGCCCAGCCGGACGCCGCGCAGGCCCAGCATGGGGTTGTATTCGCCCATTTCCTCGGCCCGGCGCACCACGTCCGACAGCGGAATGTCCAGCGCCTCGGCCAGGTCGCGCTGGCCGGCGCGGGTGGTCGGCAGGAATTCGTGCAGCGGCGGATCGAACAGCCGGATACAGACGGGCTGGCCTTCCATGATGCGGAAAAGCTGAATGAAATCGGCCCGTTGCATGGGCAGCAAGCGTTCCAGAACCGCCGCCCGGTCATCGCTGGTCTCGGCAAAGATCATCTCGCGCATGACGATCAGCCGGCCGGGTTCGAAGAACATGTGCTCGGTCCGGCACAGGCCGATGCCCTGGGCATCGAAATTGCGCGCGGTCTGGGCGTCTTCGGGCGTGTCGGCATTGGCCCGGATGCCAATGTCGCGGGCCTCGTCGGCCCAGGACATCAGGGTCTGAAAGGCATCGTCCAACGCCGGTTCCAGCATCTCGGGCTCGCCGGCCAGGATCTGGCCCGATGTGCCGTCGATGGTGATAATGTCGCCGGTGCGAAAGACCCGGCCGTCGGGGGCCACCAGCTGTTCCTGGCTCATGCGAAAGCGCAGGCCCGAGGCGCCGACGATGCACGGCAGGCCCAGCCCGCGCCCGATCACCGCCGCGTGGCTGGTCATGCCGCCCTTCTCGGTCAGCACGGCAATGGCCGCATGCATGCCACGGATGTCCTCGGGCACGGTCTCGCGGCGGATCAAAACGCAGGGTTCACGCCGGGCGGCGCCGGCCTGGGCCTCGGCCGCAGTAAAGACCAGCCGGCCGGTGGCCGCGCCCGGGCTGGCGGCGATGCCCGTGCCGATCACGTCGCGCCGGGCGCGCGGATCGACCTGGCGGTGCAGCAATTCGTTCAGCGCCCTCGGCTCGACCCGCATCACCGCTTCCTGCTGGGTGATGATGCCGTCTTCGGCCAGCCGCACGGCGATCTGCACCGCCGCCCGCGACGAACGCGGCACGCGCACACCGTCGAGGATATGCACCCGGCCGTTCTCGATCACGAATTCCACCTGCATCTCTTCGCGCAGGCGCACGCGCATCCGCGCGGCGTGGTCCTTGAGCGCGGCAAAGGCCGCCGGCGCCAGGTCCTCAAGCGAGGTGCCCCGGGGATCTTTCTGCAGGTACAAGGCCTTGCGCCCCGCACCCAGGGCATCGCGGCCCTGGCTCTGGCTCAGGTAACGCCCGGTCAGCTGGGGCAGGCCGGTGGCCGTGTCGACCAGTTGCAGCACGCCCGAACCGCATTCGTCCTGGCCCAGCCCGGGGATCATCTGTTGCACGATCAGGCCCAGCCCGGCATCCATCGGCGCGCCCTTGGCCTGGCGCAGCAGCCGGGCCGAGGTGCCTTCCCAGGCCCGGGCCATGGATTTCAGGACAGCGGCCAGCTGGCGGCCGGGATCCTGGGGAAAGGGCTCGTCGGCCTCGAAGGCATAGGCGTCCAGGATGCGGTCCAGCGCGCCTTCCTCGGCCACGTCGACATCGTCGAAGACATCCGGGTCCAGCCGGGCGACATTCGACGCATAGGCCTGCACGAAGCGGACATAGAGCGCATCGGCGGCCACCTTGCCCAGGCTTTGACACAGCGCCTCGTGGCGGGCGGCATTCATGCCGATGTTCAGGATCGCGCCCGGCCCGCCCCAATCGGGGTCCTCGGAGGACGGGCGCACGCAGAGCAGCGGGTTGCCGTCGAAGGCCGCGACGATGCGGTCGATGTCGGGCAGATGGCCTTCGGCAATGCGATGCACGGCGGCAAAGGACAGGGCAACGGTGCGCGGCACGGGCATGTCCAGCCGGACAAGCCGTTGCAGGCACTTCGCCCGGCCGCCATGGGTATAGTTCTTGATCGGGGCGTCGGGGGTGACGAGGGTGGTGTCGGGATTATTCTGCACTGCGGAATCCACTTCGGGAGGCAAGATAGCCCTGCCCCGCCGTCACGCAAGTGCCCCCGTCGTCCAGAGCGCGATCACCCTTCGATCCGCGTGAGATCTGCCACGGAGAGGCAGACGCTGCGGATGCGGCTGAGCAGGTTCAGCCGGTTGCGCCGCACGGTCTGGTTGTCGGTGTTGACCTGGACCGCCTCGAAGAAGGCATCGACCGGCGCGCGCAGCCCGGCCATGGCGGCCATGGCGGCGGCGAAATCCTCGCGCCCGAGCGCCGGGGCAATGGCGGACTCGGCCATGTCGAGGGCTTCGAACAGCGCGGTTTCCGACGGGTCCTGGGCAAAGCGCGGATCGGCCCCGAAGGAATATTCGACCCCGTCCTTCTCCTCGGCCTGGGCCAGGATGTTGCTGGCCCGCTTATAGCCCTGCAGAAGGTTCTCGCCATCTTCGGTTTTCAGAACAGCATCAAGGGCTTCGGCACGTTTGACAAGTTTTGTCAGATCGTCGGCGCCGGGCATGTCGAGGCAGGCGTCGATGATGTCGTGGCGGATGCCCCGGTCGCGCAGCAGCACCTTGAGCCGGTCGTGGATGAAGCCCATCAGGTCGGCCAGCACGGCGGCATCCTCGGCATCGGAATGCCCGCCGAGCGCCGCGGCGGCGATCTCACCCAGCGCCATCTGCAGATCGTTCTCCAGCACCAGCCGGATGACCCCCAGCGCCGCGCGGCGCAGGGCGAAGGGATCCTTGGAGCCGGTGGGTTTCTCGTCGATGGCCCAGAAGCCGGCCAGCGTATCCAGCTTGTCGGCCAGGGCCACGGCCACCGAGACCGGCGCCGTGGGCACGCTGTCGGAGGGGCCCAAGGGGGAATAATGCTCTTCCGCCGCGGCCGCGACGGCCTCGCCGATCCCGGCGGCGGTGATGTAATACCGGCCCATCAGCCCCTGCAGCTCGGGGAATTCATAGACCATTTCCGACGACAGGTCGGCCTTGGCCAGCTCGGCCGCCCGGCGAGCTTCGGCTGCATCGGCCCCGGTGACCGGCGCGATGGTTTCGGCCAGCGCGGCAATGCGCCGGATGCGATCGCCCTGGCTGCCCAGCTTGTTGTGGAAGGTCACGTTTTCCAGCGCCCGGGTCCAGGTGGCCATATCGGCGCGGGCCACGCGAAGATCGTTTTCCCAGAAGAACTTGGCATCCGACAGCCGGGCCGACAGCACCTTCTGGTTGCCCGCCAGGATCGTTGCCCCGTCATCGGCCGTGGTCCGGTTGGCCACGGTGACAAAGCGTTCGATCCGGCCGCTGCGCGGGTTGCGCACCGAGAAGAACTTCTGGTGTTCCTTCATCGAGGTCTGCAGCACTTCGGGCGGCAGGTCGAGGAAATCGGCCCCGATCTCGCCCATCAGCACGACGGGGAATTCGACCAGCCCGGCCACTTCGGCCAGCAGGCCGGCATCGTCCATGACCTCGAGCCCGTTGGCAAAGGCCATGTTGGTGGCATCGTGCCAGATCGTCTCGGCCCGCTCGGCGGCATTCAGGATGACCGACCGGCGTTTCAGCTGGGTTTCGTAATCTTCGAAGGAGGTCACGGCAAAGCGGCCCGGGGCCAGGAAGCGGTGGCCTTCGGTCGTGTCGCCGGCTTTGATGCCGTCGATGTCCAGCTCGACCACCCGCGCGCCGGTCTCGTCGGTCAGGATGCACAGGATCGAATGCAGCGGCCGCACCCAGCGCAGGCTGCCCGCGCCCCAGCGCATCGACTTGGGCCAGGGGAAATTGCGCACGGTGGCGTCCAGCACGTCGGCGACGATGTCCTCGGCCTTGCGCCCCGGCTTGGTGATCGTGGCGAAATAGACCGCGCCCTTGGGCGTGTCGCGCTCTTCGAGATCATCGCGGCTCAGCCCGGCGCCGCGCAGGAAGCCTTCGATGGCCTTGTCGGGCGCGCCGACCTTGGGGCCCTTGCGCTCTTCGCGCAGCGTCGGGCTTTCGGCGGTCAGCCCGGTCACGGTCAGCGCCAGCCGGCGGGGCGTGACATAGGCCGCGGCCCCGGCGTAGGTCAGGCCGGCCTCGACAAGGCCGTCGGTCATGCGCTTCTTCAGCTCATCCGCCGCACGCGCCTGCATGCGGGCGGGGATTTCCTCGGAGAAGAGTTCGATCAGCAGGTCGGGCACGGGGCTTCCTTCAGAAGTTCAGAACCATCTGGATGACGATGGCATTGGCAATGTCGACAAAGAAGGCGGATACAAGGGGCAGCACGATGAAGGCAATAGGCGAGGGCCCAAATCTCTTGGTCACGGCCGTCATGTTGGCGATGGCGGTGGGCGTGGCGCCCAGGGCAAAGCCGCCGAAACCGGCGGCCAGCACGGCGGCATCATAGGACCGGCCGAGCAGCGGGAACAGCACCCAGAGCACGAAGGCCACGGTAAAGAGCACCTGCAGCACCATGGTCACGGCAATCGCCGGGCCAAGCGCGGCGATGGTCCACAGCTGCAGGCTCATCAGCGACATGGCCAGGAAGGCGCCCAGGGCAAATTCCGAGATCAGCCCAAGGGCGGCGGTGCGGGCCACGGGCCGGGCCCGGGGAAAGAGCGCGCTGCGCAGGTTGGCGATGACGATGCCCATGATCAGGCAGGGCACGAAGAGCGGCAGCATCAGGCCAAGCCCGCCCAGCACATCATGCAGGACATAGCCGCCGATGATCGCCAGGTTGAGATAGAGCAGCGCGCGCATGACCGACATGTGGTCGATGCGGCTGGCCCGGGCATCGGCATCGTCCTGGATGCCGATGGTCAGGGGCTGGTCCTCGGCCCTGGGCGTCAGCCCGTGTCGAGCCACCAGGTGGCCGGCCACCGGCCCGCCGACCAGCGCGGCCAGCACCAGGCCCAGCGTGGCCACGGCCACGCCCAGCTCGGGCGCATTGACCAGCCCGGTGACGCGCGTGACCTCGGGCGCCCAGGCGATGGCCGTGCCATGGCCGCCGATCAGCGCGGCCGAACCGAACAGCACGCCGGACTTGGCCGGAAAGCCGAAGAGCACCGCGCCAAGGGCGCCGATGACAGTCTGGGCAAGAATTGTCAGAATGGTAAGCCCAAGCAATATCGCAAGGATTCGCCCTCCGGCCACCAGGTCGGCCAGCCGGGCGTTCAGCCCGATCCCGGCGAAGAACAGCACCAATAGGAAATCCCGGGTGGCCAGGTCAAAGGCCACCTCGACCCCGGCAAAGACATACAGCCCCAGCACGATCACCGCCACGGCCAGCCCACCGGTCACCGCCTCGGGGATGTTGAACCGGCGCAGGGCCGCAACCCGCTCGGTCAGCTCCACCCCCAGCAGGAACACCGCCAGTCCGATCGTCAGCGACAGGAAATCGGGGATGGTGACCTGCATGGCCCCGCCCTACTGGCCGGTCGGCCGCGGCGGGCAATCCTCGCCCACCACCGTGCCGTCATAGGCCTTTTCGCCGCAATGGTTCAGATCGTGCCAGACATAGCCCCGGCCGTCCTCGGTGATGGCCACGATCCGGTCGACACCGTATTCGACATTCTTGCCCCCGATGAAGGCCAGCGCCCTGCCCTGTTCCAGCGCGCCGCCGATCTCCTCGGCATCGAAGCAATCGAACCAGCCCGGCGCATTGCGCGGCGTGGCCTCTTCGGCCAGCTCGTAGGTCTCGGTCAGCATGGCCAGGCTGGAGGTCGTGGTGAAACAGGCCCGGTAGCGGATCGGCGACGAGGTCGCGTCGATCGCCTGGAAACTGTCGTAGAGGATCGGCTCGGGCTCGCCCGTAGCCAGCGACACCAGCGTCACATCGGCGTTGCCGGTGGCCTCGACCCGCGAATAATAGCCGTAGACCTGAAGATAATAGAGCGCAGCGCCCGCAACCAGCCCGGAAAGCACGATGAACCCCGCGATGATCTTGCCATTCATGACGAAACCTTTCGCCCTTCCCCGCCGCGTGTTAGCCAACCGGTAGTCACGGACCAGCGAGGGTGCCCATGGATACCGCGTATGCGATCAAGCTCTTCGGGGCGCTTTTCGCCATCATGAACCCGATCAGCAACCTGCCGATCTTTCTTGGCGTGACCGAAGGCGCCTCGGTCGCGACCCAGCGCGCCATTGCCCTCAAGGTCGCGCTTTATGCGCTGGTCATGGGCGCCGTCTTCTCGCTGGCCGGGTCGGCCGTGCTGAAGCTCTTCGGCATCACCATCGCCGATTTCCGCACCGCCGGCGGGCTGGTCCTGCTGCTGATCGCGCTGAACATGCTCAACGGCGATCACAGCTCGTCCCACCACGGGTCCGAAGGGGAACAGGAGAACTTTCCCGACGCCGCCTCGGTGGCCTTCTACCCGCTGACCTTCCCGATCATCATCGGGCCGGGCACCATCGCCACGCTGATCGTCTTTGCCGGCCAGGCCGAGACGGCCGCCGACAAGATCGCCTTTGGCGTGGTCTTTGCCGGGCTGGTCGCCCTGCTGGGGCTGGTGTTCTACTTTGCGGCCGATATCGGCAAGCACCTGAGCGAAACGGCCCGGGCGATCATGAGCCGGCTGATGGGCATGATCCTGGCGGCGATTGCCGTGGGCATGATCACCACCGGGCTCAAGGACCTGCTGCCGGGCCTGGGCTGAGCGCATCAGCCCGCCTCGGCGCCGGCCCCGGGTACGGCCCCGCCGGCCTCGGTCCGGACAAAGGCATCGGCGCACATCTTGGCCAGCGCCCGCACCCGGCCGATATAGGCCTGGCGTTCGGTGACCGAGATCACCCCGCGGGCATCCAGCAGGTTGAAGATATGGCTGGCCTTGATGCATTGGTCATAGGCCGGATGGGCCATGATGATGCGCTTGCCGGTCTTGGGATCGTCATGCGCCTGGTCGAGGATGCGGGCACATTCGGCCTCGGCCTCTTCGAAATGGCGCAGCAGCACCTGGGTGTCGGCCACGTCGAAGTTCCAGCGCGAATATTCCTGCTCGGTCTGGCGGAAGATGTCGCCATAGGTCAGCGGGATCGGCGTCTGCGGATCGTTGAAGGGCATGTCCATGACATGTTCGATGCCCAGCACGTACATCGCCAGCCGTTCCAGCCCGTAGGTCAGCTCGCCCGAGACGGGTTTGCAATCATGCCCGCCAACCTGCTGGAAATAGGTGAATTGCGACACTTCCATCCCGTCGCACCAGACTTCCCAGCCCAGGCCCCAGGCGCCCAGCGTCGGGCTTTCCCAGTCGTCCTCGACAAAGCGGATGTCGTGCAGGGACATGTCGATGCCGATGGCTTCCAGCGACCCCAGGTACAGGTCCTGCAGGTCGGGCGGCGACGGTTTGATCAGCACCTGGTATTGGTAATAATGCTGCAGCCGGTTCGGGTTCTCGCCGTAACGCCCGTCGGTGGGCCGGCGCGAGGGCTGGACATAGGCCGCGGCCCAGGGCGTCGAGCCCAGCGAGCGCAGCGTGGTGGCCGGGTGGAACGTGCCCGCGCCGACCTCCATGTCATAGGGTTGCAGGATCGCGCAGCCCTTCGAGGCCCAATAGGTCTGCAAGCGCAGGATGATCTCCTGGAACGAGCGCGGGGCGGTGGCGGCGTCGAGCATGTCAGTCTTTCCCGGATGGATCGGCGGCCATTCAATAGGCGGCACGCGCGGCCGGGTCAACGGGGCCACATGTCTTGTCTTGCATTGTCATTTCATGCTCAGATCTGCATGTTTCCTGTTAAAGACGGCCGAAACAGGCCATTGACCCGCATAGTCGCGGGAAAGTCGAGGATTGAGCATGAAGAAACGGATTGGATGGGTCGTCGTGGCGGTCCTCGTCATGGTTCGCGCCGCCGTGGCGCAACAGGCAGATCAGACCGTCTGGGTCCAGATCGAGGCCCACCCCAGCCTGACCGTCGCCGAGGAACGCGCCCGCCGCTATGCGGCCGAGATGCCCGACGTCAACGGGTTCTGGCTGGGCGGATCGTGGTATGGCATCGCGCTGGGGCCCTATGCGCCCGAGGATGCCCAGCAGGTGCTGCGGGTCTACCGGTCCGAGGGCAAGATTCCGCGGGACAGCTATATCACCGGGTCCAGCACCTATGACCGGCAGTTCTATCCGCTGGGCACCAACCTGCTCGACAATGCCCCGGCCGCCCTGCCCCTTGATCCCCCGGCGCAGGCCCCCGCGGGCCAGGCTCCGGTGGCCCAGGCGCCGGCTGAACCGGTCGACGAGACCCCGGCCCAGGCGCGGGCGTCGGAACGGCTGCTGTCCGGGCCCGAACGCCAGGACCTGCAACGGGCGCTGCAGGTGGCGGGGTTCTACAATGCCGGGATCGACGGGGCCTTTGGCGCCGGCACGCGGCGGTCGATGGGCGAATGGCAGCGGTTCAACGGCCACGAGGCGACCGGCGTGCTGACCACCCGCCAACGCGCCCAGCTGATGGAGCAATACAACGCCCCCCTGACCAGCGTGGGCATGACCTATCACAGCGATATCCGGGCCGGCATCGCCGCGCAGATGCCGCTGGGGGCCGTGGAATTCGCGCGCTACCAATCGCCGCTGGCCCATTATGACGCCACCACCGACGATGGCATCCGCCTGCTGCTGATCAGCCAGCCGGGCGATGCGGCCAATCTCTACGGGCTCTACGACATCCTGCAGACGCTTGAGATCGTGCCGCTGGACGGGCCGCGCGAACGCGGGCGCGACGGCTTTACCATCGAGGGCCGCAATGCGCGCATCCTGACCCATGCCGAGGCCAGCCTGCAGGACGGCGAGATCAAGGGCTTTGTCCTGGTCTGGCCGGCCGGAGACGACAGCCGCCGGGCGCGCGTGCTGGACGCGATCAAGACCAGCTTTACCCGCCTGCCCGGCACGCTGGATCCGCTGGCCGGGGCCGAACAGGAACAGCGCGTCGACCTGGTGTCGGGGCTGCAGGTGCGGCGGCCGCGGGCCACGGGCTCGGGCTTTTTCGTCGACCGTTCGGGCGCCGTGGTGACCAGCGCGGCCACGGTCGAGGGCTGCACGCGGATCACCCTGGACGACGATTACGAGGCCACCCTGGCCACGTCCGACGCAACCCTGGGCGTGGCCGTTCTGCGCCCGACCGACCGGCTGGCGCCGATGGAAATCGCCCGGCTGTCCGGCCTGTTGCCCCGGCTGCAATCGGAAATCGCCGTGGCCGGCTATTCCTTCGGCGGCGCCCTCGGCGCGCCGACGCTGACCTTCGGCACGCTGTCCGATACCAGCGGGCTAAGCGGCGAGACCGAGCTGACCCGGCTGGCCCTGGTGGCCCAGCCCGGCGATGCCGGCGGGCCGGTCTTTGATGCCGGCGGATCGGTCGTGGGGATGCTGCTGCCCGAACAGGGCGGCGCCCGCCAGCTGCCCGCCGATGTGCGCTTTGCCGCCAAGTCCGAGGCGATCACCGCCCTGCTGTCACAGGCCGGGCTGGGCGCCGCAAGTGGCAGCGCGGGCCAGGCCGTGGCCCCGCAGGACCTGATGCGGCTGGCCGAGGGCATGACCGTCCTGGTCAGCTGCTGGGACTGACGCCCGGCCGACCGGAACCGGATCGAGACCAGATCAGGCCGGGTGCTGTCCCTCGCATGGGACGGCACCCGGCCTTTTCATGTTCCGGGCTGCGGAGGCGGGCCAACTGGCACGGCAATGCCCCCTGCCCCTGTGTCCCGTCACCGGCGCGACCGGACCGGCACCCAAGGGAAACCCCGGCTGCCGGCGTTACAGGGAACCCCTGGCTGCCGGCGTTACAGCGTGTCCTTGAAGATCTCGCCGCCCTTCATGATCAGGTCGAACCGCTCTTCGTATTCGGTCATGACCGACATGTCCTCCAACGGGTTGCCATCGATCAGCAGGATGTCGGCATGGGCCCCTTCCGCGATCACCCCCAGCGCGCCCGGATAGGGATTGCGCGGGCCCGACAGATCCAGCAGCTCGGCCGATTTCGACGTCGCCTGGCGCAGGATCTCGGCATTGTCGAACCAGCGCGTGCGCAAGACGAACTCTTCGTTCGCCCGCTTGATCATCGACGGCGAGGTGATCACATCGGTGCCGAAGACGATGTTCTCGAAACCCAGCTCCTTGGCCAGGGTGAACATCTGGTCGATTCCTTCATAGGCCTCGTCATGCCGGGCCTTCTGCTCGTCGTTGTAGCCCGCGGGATGGAAGGTATAGACGATGACCTGCGGCGACAGCCAGGCATCATGTTCCATCATCAGCTCCATCGCCTCGCGGCTCAGAAGATTGCCGTGCTCGATGCATTTCACCCCGTTTTCCACGGCCCGGATGATGCCGTCGGAATTGTAGACATGGGCCGTGACATAGGTGTTCCAGTCCTCGGCCGCCTCGACCGCCGCGCGGATCTCGTCATCGGTATATTGCATCGTATCAAGGGGATCGGCGAAAGACCCGGTGCCCCCGCCGACCGAAATCTTGATCTGCGAGGCCCGGCGGCGCAGCACCTCGCGCACCGTGCGCAGCACCTCGTCGCGGCCATCGGCCAGGGCCACGTGGAAATACTTCATCGGCGTGCTGGGCTCATCCATCAGCGTCGACGGCGCATCGGCATCGGTGCGGTGGTCGGAATGGCCCGAGCTTTGCGAGATCATCGGCCCCGAGGGATAGACACGCGGGCCGGTCAGGATGCCCTGGTCGATGGCCCGCTTGAGCGAGAAGGAATTGCCCCCCACGTCGCGCACCGTGGTGAAGCCCTGCATCAGGTATTGCTCGGCCACGGTCGAGGCCACGTAGGCCCAGTATTCCCGATCGGCCGTAAAGGCCACGCCGAAGGGCATCTGGAACATCAGGTGGGCATGCATGTCGGCAAAGCCGGGCATCAGGAACCGGCCCTGGGCATCGATCACCCGGGCATCCTCCGGCGCGTCCAGCCCGGCGCCAACGGCAGCGATCAGCCCGTCGCGGATCAGCACGTCCTGCCCGTCGATCAGCGTGTCGCTCACCCCGTCGAAGATACGCGCGCCGGTGATCAGCGTGGCCTGCTGGGCCAGGCCGGGGCCGGCGACGGCCAGGGTGAACAGGGTGGCAAGGGTCCGTAATCCAAAACGCATGACGATACCTTTCGCAGTGCAAACAAACAGGTGGGTCGGATGCCCGGATCATGCCCGAGCCCCGGGCCTCGCCAAAGGAGAAACTCACCCTGAAGTTGCAATGAAAGGTCGCATGCCGCGGGATTACCGCAACCCTGACGGATGCGTCCCCGGGCCGATCAGGCCCGCCAGAACTTGAGCGTCAGCATGACATAGACGGCCATCAGCTCAAGCCGGCCGATCAGCATGGCGGCGATCAGCATCCATTTCGCGGCATCGTTGAGCGGCGCGAAATTGCCCGCCGGGCCGATGATGTCACCCAGCCCCGGGCCGATATTGGCCAGCGCCGTCGCCGCACCGGAAATGGCGGTGATGTTGTCGAGGCCGGTCAGGCTGAGCCCGACCGACAGGATGCCCAGCGAGACGATGAAGAAGACGAAGAAGGACATGACCGAGCTCAGCACCTCTTCCGAGACCGGGCGGCCTTCGTAGCGAGGCACAAAGACACCATGGGGCGAGCGGATCTTCATCAGCTGGGCGCGGACCGAGGCAAAGAGCAGCTGGTAGCGGAAGATCTTGATCGAACAGGCGGTCGAGCCGGCACAACCGCCGATCAGGCCGATGAAGAAGAACAGGCCGATCAGGAACGGACCCCATGACATGTAGTCGACGCTGGCGAAACCGGTGCCCGACAGGATCGAGACGATGTTGAACAGCGCCTCGCGCACGGCCTGTTCCCAGTGATGCGGAAAGACCGACAGCAGCACGACCGAGGTCACGACGACCAGCACGGCGATCAGGCCGAGAAAGGCCCGGACCTGGCTGTCGCGCAGGATGGCCCCGCCGTCGCCGTTGATCAGCTGCACATAGCGGACAAAGGGCAAGGCCGCGAGGATCATGAAGACCGAGGCGGCATATTCCGGCGGCCCCGAGAAGGTGCCGAAGGAGGCATCGTAATTGGCAAACCCGCCGGTCGACACGGTGGTCAGGGCATGAACGATGGCATCGAAGACCGACATGTCGAGGGCGACATATGTGATGATGCAGGCAATGGTGATGGCAATGTAGATCAACGAGATCTGGCGGGCGATCTGGGTTGCCCGAGGCAGGATCTTGCCCATGGTTTCAAAGCCTTCCGAGCGGAAAATCTGCATGCCGCCGACGCGCAGCTCGGGCAGGAAGACCATGGCGACGACAATGATGCCGATGCCGCCCAGCCATTGCAGGATGCCACGCCACAGCAGGATGCCGGCCGGCAGGTGATCGAGGCCGGAAATGACGGTGGATCCGGTGGTGGTAAAGCCCGACATCGATTCGAAAAAGGCATCGGTGACGGTCAGCTCGGTTTCACCGATGACCAGGGGCAGCGCGCCGAACAGGGGCAAGGCCACCCAGACGCCGGTGGTCAGCATGAAGATCTGCTGCAGGCTCATGCGCTCGGGCACGCTGTTGGCGCAGCACAGCGAGATGGTGCCGCCGGCGAGCATGGAGATGACGGCGCTTTCGAAGAAGGCCGGCCAATGGCCGTTGCCGACAACAAGATCGGCCATCATGGGCACGAGCATGGTCGCACCCAGGACAGTGACAAGCAGGCCTATGACATAGGCGACGGGGCGCGGATCCAGCATGGGCCGAAGCGTTGGCGCGCCCCGCCAGCGGTGTCAAGCCGCGGCGTGGATCACTTGTCGTCGCCGGGCATGGTGGGCGGCGTGGACGGCTTGCGCGGGCGCCGGGTTGCCGGCTTGGCGGGCGCCTTGGTCGCGGCGTCGGTCTTGGGGGCCGTCTTGCGCGCCGTGGTGGTGCGGGCGGCGGTCTTGGCCGTGCTGGCCCGGGGCTTGCGCGGGGCCGGTGCCTTGGCAGGCGCTTTGGTGGGGGCCGTCTCGGCTGCTTTTGCAGGCGTTTCCGGGGCCTTGGCCGGGCTGGTGGCCGCGGCGGCCGGGGCGGCGCTGGCGGCCTTGGCCGCCGGTTTCGGAGCGGCGGCGGGCTTGGGGTCTGCGGCCGTGGATGCGGCGGCCGCCGGGGTGGCCGGTGCCGGGGTTTCGGCCGGCTTTGCGGCAGGCGCCGGGGCAGCCTTGGCCGCCGGTTTGGCGGCAGGCTTGGGCGTGGGTTTGGCTGCGGGTTTGGCCGCCGGCTTCGGCGCGGCCTTGGCGGCCGGAGCCTTGGCCGGGGATTTTGCCGGAGCCTTGGCGGGGGCCTTCACCGGCGCCGTGACGGGCGCGGCGGCGGGCGACGGGGTGCCGAAGCCTGCGGCATTGAACGGCACCGAAACAAGGTCGCTCATCATCTTGAAGTTGCGGTAGGGCAGTTCGACCGCCGACAGGCTGATCGCCTGAAGCATCTTGATCTGGTTCGCCATCGCATCACCGGCCATCTGGATCATGGCTGCGGACATCTGCATCTGGGAGGTCATCATGTCGTGTTCCTCGCATTTCGGGTCTTTTCGGGGCCCGGCCGAGCGCCGCCCCGCAGATAGGCCGCCCGGGCGCCGCAACCCTCTTGGCGGTGCCCGGACGACTACCAGTCGCCGACCAGTATAGCGCAAGGCAATTCGCTTGTGCAGAGGAAATTGCTGCAGCGCGGCATGAGACCGCGCCGAGAAATGGCGGGATCGGGGCGGGAACGGCCATCACAGGGCGCCGGGCCGGCAGCTATCCGCCGGCCGGTGTCCGCCGTGCAGCGACGCCGCACAGGCACCCACGGCGATGCTCCGCCCTGCAAGCTACGCGATCTGATCAAACCACGCGGCCTGACGTTGGCCTGTCCGCGACCGGGCAGACGAACGACGTGACCCGCCCCCACGCCCCAAATGGCTGTGATGCAAAGCCTGCCCCCCCGGGAGCAGACGCATGCGACACATCCGTTTCAGCCAAGAGCCAGATCATTGGCGGCGAACACGCCCCGCCCCGCTCACCCCTCGTGGATCAGCGAGGCAAAGAGCCGGGGATCGATGCTGGCGGCCTCGAAGGTCGGGCCATCGGTCAGCACCGACACGGCGTCGTGGCTGTGCAGGCTTTCCTGGTGGCTGGCCATGACCCGGAAATCTCCGATCCGTCCGTCGCGCTGCAAGCTCTCGCAGAACAGTCGCGCGGCATCTTCGACAAAGATCGGATTGGCCGCGTTCAGCTCGGCAAAGGCCTGTTCATCCTCGCGCTTGACCATGACCTGGGTTTCGGTCGGCACCGCCCGGCGGCAGGCCTCGATCAGGTCCTCGAACCACAGGCAGGGCGCATCCTCTTCGACCACCAGCGAAATCCGCGCCACCGAGCGCTGGGAATGCGGCGTGGCCAGCTGGCCGCGCATCGACCGGGCATGTTCCGACAGCTCCAGCGAACAGGGGCAGGTCGAGGAATAGACGTAATCCAGATGCATGATCTTGCGCCGCTCGCCGGCGGTTTCCACCAGCTCCAGCGCGATGTCGTAATATTGATAGCCCTGCAGCCCCGAGCGCAGGCTCTCGACCTTCATCGGGAAGGAAAAGCGCATCATGATCCGCGCGTCAAAGCTTTCCAGGTCGGCCTTGTAATCGTCCAGCGCGGCCTCGATCACCTCGAAGCTGAAGGTCTTTTCCGCATGGGCATAAAAGCTGCGCATGATGCGCGACATGTTGATGCCCTTCTTGTCGGCCTCCAGGCTGACAGTGCCCGTCACGCTGGTCTCCAGCGTCATTTCGCCCCGGTCGCGGGTGCGGAACCGGATCGGCAGGCGGAAGTTCGATATGCCCACGTGCTGGATCTGCTGGCGCGCGCCACGGATCAGGCTGGACGGCCCGTTCTGCAGGTCGGGCAGCGAGGCCCGGTAATTGGCGTCGACGGCAAAATCGGCCGGGTACTGGCGCGACAGGGTCGGATAGCCGGCAGCGCCCGCGCCGGGGATCAGCCCGGCAATCGCCGGATCCAGGCCGGAAATCTCGGCATCGGTGGCCCCCCGCGCCCAGCTGCGCAGGACCGCCAGCGCTTCCTGCGCCTCGTCGGCATCGGGCAGCCGGTCCATGGTCGGTGCGTGAATGGTCATGCGTGAACCTCCGTTACAGGCCAGAAGATAGGTCCTCCGGCCGGAATTTCCATCTACCTGAAAGGATTACGCAACGACGCGCGCAACGGATCAATAAAGGTTAACCCTTATTGATCTCAGGTGAACACTCATCGGGGGATACAGCTGGTCCGCGCACTCCCCGCCCGACGGTTGCGGGCGGGGGTGGCGAGACGGGCTTGTCAGAGCGCGGCGAGCGCGCCGGTGACATCGGCGATCAGGTCGCCGGCATCTTCCAGCCCGACCGACAGGCGCAGCAGCCCGGGCGTGATGCCCAGCTCGGCCTTCTGCGCATCGGGCAGGCGCTGGTGGGTGGTCGTGGCCGGATGGGTCACGATCGACTTGGCATCGCCCAGGTTGTTGGAAATCTTGATGATTTCCAGGGCATTGAGCATCTTGAACGCCGCGTCCTTGCCGCCCTTGACGTCAAAGGACAGCACGGTGCCGCCCTGGCCCATCTGCTCTTGCATCAGCGCATGCTGGGGATGCGCGGCCAGGCCGGGATAGATCACCCGCTCCAGCGCCGCATGGCCTTCCAGTGCCTGGGCCAGCTTCAACGCACCCTCGGCCTGGGCCCGCACCCGCAGGTCCATGGTTTCCAGGCCCTTCAGCATCACCCAGGCCGTAAACGGGCTCATCGCCGCGCCGGTGTGTTTCAGGAAAGGCTCGGCCGTCTTGCGCACGTAGTCCTTCGTGCCCAGGATCACCCCGCCCAGGGTGCGGCCCTGGCCGTCGATATGCTTGGTCGCCGAATAGACCACCACGTCGGCGCCCAGGTCGACCGCCCGCGAAAAGACCGGGGTCGAAAACACGTTGTCGACGATGACCAGCGCGCCATGGGCATGGGCGATCTCGGCCACGCCGGCAATGTCGACCAGTTCCAGCGTCGGATTGGCCACCGATTCGAAGAACACGGCCCGGGTGTCGTCGCGCATCGCCGCGCGCCACTGGTCCAGGTCGGCGCCATCGACAAAGGTCACCTCGACACCATACCGCCCCAGGATTTCCTCGAGCACGTAGAGGCAGGAGCCGAACAGCGCCTTGGCCGAGACCACGTGGTCGCCGGCCTTGAGCAGCGACATCAGCGAGGCGGTAACGGCGGCCATGCCGCTGGCCGTGGCAAAGGCGTCCTCGGTGCCTTCTAGGGCGGCGATGCGCTCTTCGAACATGGCCACGGTCGGGTTGCCGTAGCGGGCATAGATGAATTCATCCTCGCCGGCCTGCAGAAAGCGCGCTTCGGCCTGTTCGGGGCTGTCATAGGCAAAGCCCTGGGTCAGGTAGATCGCTTCGCTGAGCTCGCCGAACTGGCTGCGCTTGGTGCCGCCATGCACGGCCAGGGTGCGTTTGTTCCAGGTGTCGGTCATGTCATGTCCTTCCGGCCCCGCAGATCCATGCTGGCGGAGCTCATCAAAAAAACCCCAGACGCGGCCAAGCGAAAGGGGTCTTTCGTCTGACCTTTTAGCGGGATGTTTAACGTGGCCCGCAATCCGGTAACAAATCGCCACGATCAGATGCTGTTGCGCATACGCCTCATGCGGAAACAGGTCAAGCACCGTCACGGTCCTGTAACCAGAGTTTCATGCCCGCGTCATACGTCTGGCGCATAGACCAGCCACCACATCTTGTGTGAGGCGCTGCCATGCCCATGATCAGGATCAACGCAGAGGGAACCCGGATGGTTCCCGGGAAAGGCGAGGCCCTGCCCTGCCTTCACGAGGCCGCCCGGGGAAACGGGCCGGTCATCGTGATGATCCACGGATACAAGTACCTGCCGGGCCATCCCGACCATTGCCCGCACCGGCGCATCCTGTCGCTGCATCCCAACACCTCAGACACGCGGATGCAGAGCTGGCCGCGCCGGCTGGGCTTTGGCACCGGCCATCGCGACGAGGGGCTGGGCGTGGCCTTTGGCTGGAACGCCCGGGGCGCGCTCTGGGCCGCGCAGGCCAGCGCCCGGGCGGCGGGCAGCGCCCTGGCCGAGATGATCGGCCGGCTGCACCGGGCCAATCCCGACCGGCCGCTGCATGTCATCGCCCATTCCATGGGCACCGAAGTCGCCCTGCAGGCGCTGCAGGACCTGCCCCCGGGCAGCGTCGACCGCATCGTGTCGATGACCGGAGCCTGTTTCCAGGACCGCACGCGTCGGGCCCTGGCCACGCCGGCCGGGCGGCGGGTCGATTTCCTCAATGTCATCAGCCGCGAGAACGATGCCTTCGATTTCCTCTTCGAACGGCTGATTGCGCCCGAGACCCCGGGTGACCGGTCGATCGGCCATGGGCTGGATGCGCCCAATGCCGTGACCATGCAGATCGATTGCCCGCATACGCTGGGCCATCTCGACCGGCTGGGCCATCCCCTGCCCGGGCCCGACCGGCGGGTCTGCCACTGGTCCAGCTACACGCGGCCGGGCATTCTGCGGTTCTACAACGATCTTCTGCGCCAGCCCGAGCGGTTCCCCCTGCACCTGCTGCGCCGGGGCATGCCCCAGGCTCCCGATCCGCGCTGGTCGCGCCTGCTGATCCGGCCCGCCCTGCCCGCGCCGTTGCCCTTCCTGCAAGGCGCCTGAGCGCGGCGTTCACCCATGGCTAACCATGGTCCCGGTTCAGGGGCCGGTGTTTACCGCGCGTTCAGCAGGACCGGGCCATACCCCCCGGGCCTTGTGGAGCCCGGGACATGGGAACGTCTGACAATATCGACCCGCAGAATACCGACAACCTGCAGGACGATAACGCGAACACGATCTCCGACAACATCCAGGCCCTGGCGCTGGTCGAGCTGGCCAACGGCAAGGTCATCCTGATCACGTCGGAACGCGACACCGTGCATGACGGGATCTCGACCTTCGAGATCGACAACGATCCGGCCTCGCCGACTTATGGCCAGATGATCAATGCCGGGGCCAGCGATGCCGATGCCATCCTGGGCACGTTGCAGGCCTCGACCGAAGGCGCGGGATACGACCAGATCACCGCGATCGAAGCGATCACCCTGTCCAACGGCAAGACCTATGTCTACACCGCCGATCCGGTGAACGACACGATCGGCATTTCCGAAATCGCCGCCGACGGCTCGCTGACCGCCCTGCCCGGCCTGACCAGCACCGTCGATCTCGACCAGGTCCGGGGGCTGACCGTGGCCGAGGTGGGCGGCAATGCCTTCGTGATCTCGCTGTCGGCCGATGACATCGTCAGCTATGCCATCGATCCGGCCACCGGCGGGCTGACCGAGGTCACCGAATACAATGCCGACAACAGCGCCCAGGCGCTGGACAACCTGGCCGGCGAGTCCACCGCGCCGGCGATGATGGAATCCTTCACCGACAGCTCGGGCACCGGGTTTGTCGTGGCCAGCGACGGTGGCGGGGCGCTCTATCTCTTCACGTTGGACAGCTCGGGCAACCTAGCCTACCAGAACGGTCGTTTCGACGACCAGGCCGGCGCCGGCGAGACCGACATGTGGGGCAACGACCTGAGCGGCGACCTCATCGCGCCGGCGGAAACCGGGTTGATGGGCGCCGACACGGCCACCTTTGCCGAGATCGACGGACAGACCTATGTCTTCGTCGCCGGCACCGACGACGACGTGACGATCTTCCGCATCGATGCCAATGCCTTTGGCGGGGCCAACCACGGCTTTACGCTGGTCGGCCAGGTCGACAATATCGTCAACGACATCAGCGCCATGCAGGCCATCACCACGGCCCATGGCGATACCGTCCTGGCGATCGGCGGCGAACAGGGCGGGCTGCTGTTCACCCAGGTGACCGTCGATCCCGGCACCGGGATCGTCACGCTGGACGGCATCGACCCGGTGACCGTGGCCGATGATTTCGAACCGGGCGCCGAGCTCTGGGATGTCGAAGACCTGGCCCTGCACGACAAGATCCTCGTCGCGGCCAGCGATCTCGACGACGGGGTGGCGATGATGACGGTCATGGTCTGCTTTGCCACCGGCAGCCAGATGATGACCGATTTCGGCGAATGCCCGGTGCAGGATCTGCGGCCCGGCGACCGGCTGCTGACCCGCGATCACGGGTTTCAGCCGGTGCTGTGGATCGCCTCGCGGCGGGTGTCGGCCGGCGAGATGCGCGACAGCCCCGGCTGGCGGCCGCTGCGCATCGCGCGGGATGCCTTTGGCGCCAACGTGCCCTCGCGGCCCCTGCGCCTGTCGCGCCAGCACCGGGTGCTTGTCTGCGACGCGGCGGCCTGGGGACAGACAGACGGGGGCAAGACGGACGGGGATAAGACGGGCGGGTGCAAGACAGGCGTCCCCCGTGCGCCGGGCGGCGCGCCGATGGGCGGCGGTGGCGAGATGCTGATCCCCGTCAAGGATTGCCTGGCCCTGCCCGGCGTGTCGGAACAGGGCTGCGACGACGGGATGCGCTATTTCCACGTGCTGATGGCCGGGCACGAGATCGTCTTTGCCAATGGCCAGCCCTGTGAAACGCTCTGGCCCGGCGACATGGTGCGCGAGGACCTGCAGGCCACGCCGGGCTTTCCGCCGATCGATGCCGGCACCTACCGCCCCGCCCGCGCCTTTCGCAGCGGCCGCGCCGCGCGCGAGGCCATCGCCCGGCTGATCGCGGCCGGACGGCCACCGGTGCCGCCACGCTACCTGATGCTGGACCGATCGGCGCCTGCCCCGAATGGCAGCGCCCAGATGGCAGCTTCCGGCCAGGTCTTGCCTGCCCAGCCGCCGCAAATGGCCGTGCCCGGCATGGCGCCCTCCAGCATGGAAGACACCAGCATGGCAGCCCCGGGCCAAAGGTCACACCCAATGGCTTCCGGTACGGGAGCTGACACGAAGCTGGCCCCGGGCCTTGCCGATGACGCCACCGGCGACAAGCCCGCGTCCGTCACCGGCCCCATGCGCGGCGGCGATCCGCCCGCCCGGCCCGCCGCGCCGGATCTCAGCTCTCGTCGGCGGGCAGGATGAGGTACGTCTGCAGGGCCACGATCTGCCACCAGAGGAAGGCGAACAGCAAGATCGGAAAGCCGAAGGTCTCGATCTTGACCCAGGCGTCGGTGGACATGGTCCGCCAGACGAATTCGTTGCCGATGCCCAGGGCCAGGAAGACAAAGAACAGCCGCCGGGTCAGGATCATCCAGCCTTCGTCCTTCATCGGCATCATGTCGTTGAGGATATAGGCCAGGTAGGATTTGCCCTGGAGCAGACCGATGCCCAGCAGCGTCGCGAAGACGCCGTAGACGATGGTGGTCTTCATCTTGAAGAACCGTTCGTCGTTGAAATAAGCCGTAAGCCCGCCGAAGAAGATGACGATCACGGCGGTAAAGATCTGCAACCGGCTGAGATGGCCGGTGAGTTTCCACAGGATGCCCATGGCCACCAGCAGGATCGGCACGAAGAGCACCGTGGCCACGATGAAGCCGGAATATTCGTTGCCGCCCCAGGTAAAGCTCTGCTCCTTCAGGCGCAGGTAGATCAGGAAGAAGGCGATGGTGGGCCCCAGTTCCAGAACCTGCTTGAGGATCGGGTTGATCGGGCGTTCCTGCGTGTCTGCCATGCTGTCCTCTGGTCTGTTCATCCGCCAAGTTCCACTATCACGGCGCCCAGCGCGATCAAGCTCATCAGGGCGATCCGGCGCGGTCCGACCGTTTCCTTGAGCACCAGCCAGCCGATCAGGGCGGCAAAGACCGTCGAGGTCTCGCGCAGGACGGCAGCTTCGCCGACCTTGTCCAGCCGGGTGGCGAGCATGACCGAACCAAAGCTGCCGAAGGCCACGAAGGCGCCGAAGAAGCCGCGGGTGAGCAGCGGGCGCAGGTCGGGGCGGACGGGCATCCGGCGCCAGCGGACCCAGGCGATGACCGGGAAATCGACGGCGGTGATCAGGAAGAACCAGGCCAGGAAGGTAAAGGGCGACGGGGTATAGCGGATGCCGTAGGCGTCGTAGGTTGTATAGAGCGCGACCAGCGCGCCGGTGCCGACGGCCAGCCAGAGGGCGGGCACCAGGGTGTCGCGGCCAAGGTCGATATGGACGAGGTTATATAGCGCCAGGCCGAAGATGCCGGCGAGCAGGACGGCCACGCCCAGCCATTGCAGGCCCGAGAAGGTTTCGCCGAAGATGATCCAGGCGCCCAGCACGGTAAAGAGCGGGCCGGTGCCACGGACGACGGGATAGACGACTGTGAAGGCGCCGCGCTCATAGGCCAGGGCCATGCCGAGCTTGTAGAAGAAATGGATGACCAGCGCGCCGCCCAGGATGGCCCAGGCCCAGCCTTCGGGCCGGGGCACGACAAAGAGGCAGACCGGCAGGGCAAGCACGAAGATCCAGCCATCGATGGCGCCACGGCTGAGCCAGGGATCGTGGCGGCCTTTCTGCAGGGCACCGAAGACGGCATGCAGGAAAGCGGCGGCCAGGGCCAGGACAAGGGCCAGGTCATGGCCTGCCGGGGTGCCTTCGAGGTCGAGGAGCCAGGTGGTCAAGGGCAGCGCCCGGCCCCGGCCGCCGGGGGTTTTCCACCCCCGGACCCCCGAGGAATACTTGGAAAGAGAAAGAAGCCCATGGGGGGATCAGCGACCCAGCCCGGTGAGGGCGGCGGCGAACTCCTCGGGATCGAAGGGGGCGAGATCGTCGATCTGCTCGCCGACGCCGATGGCATGGATCGGCAGGCCGAACTTGTCGGCCAGGGCGACCAGCACCCCACCGCGGGCGGTGCCGTCGAGCTTGGTCATGACCAGGCCGGTGACGTCGGCCATCGACTTGAAGGTCTCGACCTGGGACAGGGCGTTCTGGCCGGTGGTGGCATCGAGGACCAGCAGGGTGTTGTGGGGGGCCTCGGGGTCTTTCTTGCGGATGACCCGGACGATCTTGGCCAGCTCTTCCATCAGGTCGGCGCGGTTCTGCAGCCGGCCGGCGGTGTCGATCATCAGCAGGTCGGCGCCATCGGCCTCGGCCTTGGTCATGGCGTCGAAGGCCAGGCTGGCGGGGTCGGAGCCTTCGGGCGCGGTCAGAACCGGCACGCCGGCGCGGTCGCCCCAGACCTGCAGCTGTTCGACGGCTGCGGCGCGGAAGGTGTCGCCGGCGGCGATGACGACCGACTTGCCGGCGGCGCGGAACTGGCTGGCAAGCTTGCCGATCGTCGTGGTCTTGCCCGAGCCGTTGACGCCGACGACCAGAACGACCTGGGGCCGCTTGGGATAGAGCGGCATGGGCCGGGCGACCGGTTCCATGATGCGGGCGATTTCCTCGGCCAGCAGGCGCTTGATCTCGTCGGTCGACACGCGGCGGCCATACCGGCCTTCGGCGATGTTGGCGGTGACGCGCAGGGCGGTGTCGACGCCCATGTCGGCGGTGATCAGCAGCTCTTCGAGCTGTTCGAGCATCTCGTCGTCGAGCACGCGGCGCGGAGCGGCGGCGTCGGAGGATTTGAACAGCCGACCCAGCAGGCCGGGGCCGCCGGCCTCTTCGGCGGCGGGCACCGGGATCGGCGCCGGCGCAGCTTCGGCGGCCGGAGATGTGGCGGGGGGAACCGCAGGCGTGGCGGGCGCAACGGGGGTGGGCGCGACGGGCGGCTCAGCGGCGGCCGGTTCGGCCGGAGGAGCGGCAGGCGCCGGCGCGTCGGAGGCACCGTCCTCGACAATGGCGTCGAGCCCTTCCTCGAGCTTCGACGAGGATTTGAACAGCCGGTCCTTGAGTTTCGTGAAAAATGCCATGGGGGCGGCCTCCGGGGATGGTCCACCCCACCTAATGCGCTTTTGCCGGGGATGGAAGGCCGGGCGGGTCGCCGGGATGAGCCAGAGCTGCACGCATTGCCTGACGGGCGGGAGGTTGGGGGCGGCCGGGCGTGAGACGGACACATTGCGCGGGGCGGATGCCAGACGTGGGACGGACATGTGGGCGGCACGGAAGACAAGCGCGGACCGGCGGATCGGTTGCCCAACATGGGACGGGTGCTGGCGGGGGGGCGGCGCTTCTGTCAGACTCGGGGCCATGACACGCGCCCTGATGATTCTGTGCCTCCTTGCCGCCCCGGCCGCCGCGCAAAGCCCGCTGGGAGCCCAGGCCTTTGACGACTACACCCGGGGCAAGACCCTGTATTACGGGGCCGATGGTTCGGCCTACGGGGTGGAACGCTATCTCGACAACCGGCGGGTGGTCTGGTCGTTCCTGGACGGTAAATGCCAGGACGGGACATGGTACGAGGAAGACGGCCAGATCTGTTTCCTCTACGAGGACCGGGCCGATCCGCAATGCTGGACCTTCTACCAGGGGCCGAACGGGCTGATCGCGCGGTTCGAGAACGACCCAGAGGCGCGGGAATTGTACGAGGCGCAGGACATAGGCGAGGACATGCTGTGCTACGGGCCCGAAATCGGGGTCTGACACGCGGTGCGCGGGGTCATGGGCCTGAACGCGGCCTGCGCGGGCATGGGCGGCCAGTGACCGGCGCCCTGCCCTGACGAGATCAGAACAGCGAGCCCTGGTCGGGCGGGTCATCCGCCGGCGGCTTGCGCGTTGATTTGGCGGCTGGTCTGGCGGGCTTGGCCGACGGTTTGGCCGCACTCGGGGGCGGACTGTCGGGCGCGGCCATCTCCGCCGCTCGAAAGACACCATCGGCAAATTCGATATCGAGCGGCCCGGCACCGGCCGCCGCAATGCGCGAGGTGATCACCTGATCGCCCGCGCGGACCACCGCATAGCCGCGATCCAGCGTCGCGCGATAGCTGAGCGTTTCGCGCAGGCGGTCGGCCGTGTCGATGCGCCGGCGCCAATCGGCCAGCTGGGCCCGGGCCGCGACCCCGAAGCGATCCGACAGCCGGTCGAATTCGCGCCGGGCGCTGGCCTGTTCGCTGGCCAGCCGGCGCGGTTGCAGCCGGTCGGCCCGGTGGGTCAGCTCGGCCCGGCGCAGGCGGATGCAGCGCTCCAGCGCCGGGGCCAGCCGGGCCGACAGCCGGTCGAGCGTGTCGCGCTGGCCGCCGACCAGCCGGCGCAGGGCCGAAGGGCGCAGGCTGCCGGTCAGATCGCTCAGCGCCAGCTGGCGCCGCTGGATGCCCGAACGCAGGGCGCCGGGCAGCTTGTCCCCCAGGATGTCGACCTTCTGGCGCGGGCCGTCCAGCAGGCTTTCGGGGCGCGGCAGGGCACGGGACAGGTCGGCCAGGCGCTGGCGGCGCTGGGTCACGCCATTGCCCAGGGCCCGGGTCAGCCGGGCGCCCTGGTCTTCGGTCCAGGCCATCAATTCCATCCGCACGGGCACGGCCAGCTCGGCCGCGGCGGTGGGCGTGGGCGCCCGGCGGTCCGAGGCGAAGTCGATCAGCGTGGTATCGGTTTCATGGCCCACGGCCGAGATCAGCGGAATGCGCGAGGCCGCCGCCGCACGCACGACGATTTCCTCGTTGAAGCCCCAGAGATCCTCGACCGACCCGCCCCCCCGGGCGACGATCAGCAGGTCCGGCCGGGGAAGCGCCCCGCCGGGCGTCAGCCGGTTGAAACCTTCGATCGCCCGGGCCACCTCGGGCGCGCAGCGCTCGCCCTGGACCGGCACCGGCCAGACCAGCACCTTGCGCGGGAACCGGTCGCGCAGGCGGTGCAGGATGTCGCGGATCACCGCCCCGGTGGGCGATGTGACCACGCCGATGATCTCGGGCAGGTAGGGCAAGGGCTGTTTGCGCGAAGCGTCAAAGAGGCCCTCGGCGGCCAGCGCGGCCTTGCGCTTTTCCAGCATGGCCATCAGCGCGCCCATGCCCGCCGGGCGGATGTCCTCGATGATGATCTGGTACCGCGACTGGCCCGGGAAGGTGGTCAGCCGGCCGGTGGCAATGACCTCCATGCCCTCTTCGGGCCGGGTCGTCAGGCGCGAGGCCACGCCTTTCCACATCACCCCGGCGATGACCGCCCGGTCGTCCTTGAGATCGAGATAGACATGGCCCGAGCCCGGTCGGCTGACCCGGCCGACCTCGCCGCGCACGCGGACATGGCCGAATTCGCCTTCGATGGTGCGCTTGACCGCGCCCGACAGCTCGGAGACGGTGAATTCCGGGGCGTTGCCGCCCTCGTCCGCGGCATCCTTGCCGCCATCTGCGTCATCGAAAAGGTCCATGCCCTGTCCCGCCCCGTCCGGCCCTGTTTGGTCCCGCTCGGCCCCGCCCCGCATGGCGTTCATGCGGATGACGTGGCCGATGTCGTGCTACACGCCCGGCGCGCCGGGCGCCGGTGGGCCGCAGGGTAGACCGCCGGGCCGCCAGAGAAAAGCCGGCAGGATGGATCAGGCGGCCTCGGCCTGCATCTCGCGGGCCTCGGGGCAGCAGAGCGCACAGGCCTGGACGGCGGCAAAGCGCCGTTCGGCCAGGACAACGGCCGGTTCGGCCCGTTCAAAGGCCCCCAGCGGCAGCAGGGCCCCGGCGGGCAGCACCGGGCAGGCATCATGGTGCACGAAATGCATGTCGGCCAGGTCGGGCCGGGCCGTGACCACGTAGGACTTGCTCAGCAGATCGGTCGTCTCGGTCATGGGAATGCTCCGTTGCAGGTGGATCGGTGGTGGGAACGCAGGGCAAGGACGCTTGTTCCCGGGGCATGGGCTGGGCTATGAGCGGGCCGGATCACGACATGGCGATTTCGGCAAAGAAGGGGCGGCCCATGAACATCCTCATCCTCGGCAGCGGCGGGCGCGAACATGCGCTGGCCTGGGCAGTGCTGCAGAACCCCAAGTGCGACAAGCTGATCGTCGCGCCGGGCAATGCGGGGATCGCCCAGATCGCGACCTGCGCCAGCCTCGACATCGAGGACGCCGCGGCGGTGGCCGGTTTTGCCGATGCCCATTCCATCGATTTCGTCATCGTCGGCCCCGAGGCGCCGCTGGCCGCCGGGGTGGCCGACCGGCTGCGCGAGGAAGGTGTTCTGGTCTTCGGGCCCTCGGCCCAGGCCGCGCAGCTCGAGGCGTCCAAGCGCTTCACCAAGGAAGTCTGTGCCGCGGCCGGTGCGCCGACGGCGGGCTATGCGGCCTTTACCGAGGCCGAGCCGGCCCGGGCCTATGTGCGGGAACAGGGCGCGCCGATCGTGATCAAGGCCGACGGCCTGGCCGCGGGCAAGGGCGTGATCGTGGCGATGGACGAGGCCACGGCGATCGCGGCGATCGACGACATGTTCGGCGGGGCCTTCGGAGGCGCCGGGGCCGAGGTGGTCATCGAGGAATTCATGACCGGCGAAGAGGCGTCGTTCTTCGTGCTCTGCGACGGCGAGACGGTGCTGCCGATCGGCACGGCCCAGGACCACAAGCGCGTGGGCGAAGGCGACACCGGGCCGAACACCGGCGGGATGGGCGCCTATTCCCCGGCCCCGGTGATGGACGAGGCGATCACGGCCCAGGCCCTGGACGAGATCATCCGGCCCTGCGTGGCCGAGATGGCCCGGCGGGGCATGCCCTACCAGGGCGTGCTCTATGCCGGGCTGATGATCGAAAACGGCCGGTCGCGGCTGGTGGAATACAACGTGCGCTTCGGCGACCCGGAATGCCAGGCGCTGATGCTGCGGCTGGGCGGCCAGGCACTGGACCTGATGCATGCCGCGGCCGAGGGCCGGCTGGACGAGGCCCGGGTCAACTGGGCCGATGACCATGCGATGACGGTGGTCCTGGCGGCCCGGGGCTATCCCGGGGCCTATGACAAGGGCAGCGTGATCGACGGGCTGGAGGCCCTGCCGGAGACCTCTTTCGAGATGTGCTTTCACGCCGGCACGGTGCGGCAGGACGGGCAATACCTGGCCAATGGCGGCCGGGTGCTGAACGCCACCGCCCGGGGCGCCACCCTGGCCGAGGCCCGCGCGCGGGCCTATGCCCTGGCCGAGTCCATCGACTGGCCCGAGGGGTTCTATCGCAGCGATATCGGCTGGCGGGCGCTCTGACGCGCCCGTTGATGCCCCGGGAAGTGTCCTGTCTTCGCCCCAGCCAACGGGCGGGGCAGGATGGCGAGCCGGGCCATGCGGCCCGGCCGAGCGGCCCCCGGAGCGGGGCCGACACTCAGTCAGTCAGATGATCAGATCTGCTTTTCCGGCATCTGGACAACCAGCCCGTCCAGCGCATCGGTGACCTTGATCTGGCAGGTCAGCCGCGAGCGGGCGGGATCGGGCTCGAAGGCGAAATCGAGCATGTCTTCTTCCATGTCATCCTTGGCGGGCACTTTCTCGACCCAGTCGGGATGGATGTAGACATGGCAGGTCGAGCAGGCGCAGGCCCCGCCGCAATCGGCCTCGATGCCCGGAATGTTGTTGTCACGGGCGCCTTCCATCACGGTCAGCCCGTTGGGCACGTCGACCACATGTTCGGTCCCGTCATGCTCGATATAGGTAATCTTGGCCATGGGTCCTGGTCCGGTCCTTGTCCTTTTCGTCGGTCAGACCTTCTCTAGACAAGCCCCGCGCCCGGGGCCAGAGCCAATTGCCCGCCCGGCACGCCCGGCTTGCCGCGGGGCCGGGCGCGTTCTAATTGTTGGTCACATGTTCGTAACACCCGTCCCCGAAGGGCCCGACTGGCCCCGCCCGCCGGCTGCCCTGCCGGCCGACCGGCTCGACGACCCGCCGCAGGGCGCGCGGGTGACCGTGGCCGGGCTGGTCATCCTGCGCCAGCGGCCGGGCACGGCCAAGGGGGTGATCTTCGTCACGCTCGAAGACGAAACCGGGGTGGTCAATGTCATCGTCTGGCGCAAGATCTACGAACGCTTCCGCCGGGCGGTGATCGCCGGGCGCCTGCTGCGCGTGACCGGGCGCATCCAGCGGGCCCATTCGGTCACCCATGTGCTGGCCGAAGAGATCGAGGATATCTCGGACATGCTCGACATGCTCGTCACCGGCGCGCCCCTGCCCCCGCCCGACACGCCCTGATCCCGGCTGTCGTCGTCCCGGCGGAGGCGCACGATCACCCGCCACCGGCCCCATGCCCATCCCGCCGGTCGCACTTCGATCCCACCGGCCGGCCCTCAACCATCCAGCCGGACCAGCACGATCCCCACACTCCGGCCCGCCCGGGCTGGCCCCGCCCCCGGCTTGCGTCTATCCTGCCGCGAAAAGCCCAGCCGAGGCCCGAGCCGTCCATGCCTTCCTTCCGCCTGACCCCTGCCCTGCTGGGCCTCTGGTCGCTGACCGCCTGCGGCCCGGGACAGGAGGGCGCGTCCGATCCGCCGCCGCCGGCCGAGCTGACCCGCATCGCCCCGCCCGGCGCTCCGCCCGACACCTGCTGGCACCGCATCGTCACCCCGGCCGTGGTCGAAACGGTCACCGCCCATGTGCTGCTGCAGCCGACCGAGGTCATGGCCGATGGCACCGTCACCCGCCCGGCGATCTACAAGACCGAAACCCGCCAGCAGATCGTGCGCGAGCGCGAGGAAACCTGGTTCGAAACCCCCTGCCCCGAGGACATGACGCCCGAGTTCATCGCCTCGCTGCAGCGCGCCCTGCGGGTCCGGGGCTTCTATATCGCGCCGGTCACCGGCCAGATGGACAGCGCCACGCGCAATGCCGTCAGCCGCTACCAGGCCCGCGACGGGCTTGATTCGGGCATCCTGTCGCTGAAATCGGCCCGCGACCTGGGCCTTGTCTCGGTGCTGCCCCAGCAGTGACCGCCGATGCCGCCCGACCCCGGCCGATCTGCGCAGAAGCCGCGCAACCGGCCCGGCAACCGGCCATGCCACCCGCCACCACGGCCGAACCCCCGGCAAATTGCCGCGACAGGGCGGCATCGATGGTCTAAGATCCGCGCGAAACGACGGATCGAATTGTTCACATGCGTACTGCCTACGGTTTCCTGTCCACCGCCTCCGACGCCCTGACCGACATGCTGGAAGGCCTTGCCACCGACATCCGCCTGACCAAGGGCCAGGTCCTGTTCGAGGCCGGTGACCCGGGCGACGCGCTGTTTGCCGTGACCGAAGGCGCGCTTGAGGTCTCCGTCTATTCCGAGGATGGCCGCAAGCTGGCCCTGGACATCATGCGCCCGGGCGCCGTGCTGGGCGAGATCACCCTGTTCGATCCCGGCCCGCGCACGGCCACGGCCGCGGCGCTGGAACCGTCGGTGCTGCGCCGGGTGCGCCACAGCGACGTGCTGTCGGAAATCAGCAAGAGCCCCGACCTGGCCATCGACCTGATCCACCTGGCCGGCCAGCGCATGCGCTACATGAACCGCCAGCTCAACGAACAGGTCTTCCTGCCCGTGCCCCTGCGGCTGGCCCGCAAGATCCTGTACCTGACCCAGGGCGACACGCCCCAGCCGGCCGACGATGCCCGGCTGAAACTGTCGCAGTCCGAGCTGGCCGAATTTGTCGGCGCAACGCGCGAAGCCGTGTCCAAGACCCTGTCGAGCTGGAAGAAGGACGGCGTGGTCGAAGCCTCACGCGGAGGGCTGAAGGTGCTGGACCGCCCGGCACTGGAACTGATCGCCGATCCCGATTTCATCTGATCCCTGATCGTGGCGCGGCGGCGGGCCGGCCGCCCGCCCCGTCCAACGCCCGTTCACTACGGCACTTCACCCAGACCGGCACGTCCCGCTGTCCGGCAGTCCCCCCGTCCGGCACCACACCCCGTCCGCCTCCTCGCCGGATCCGGCACCCCTCCCAGCCAGCTATCTCTTCCGGCCCGGCATGCCGCCCGGTCCAGCCCCCTAATCGATCCGGTACCCTGCCCCGTCCGACATCTTGCCCAATCCGGCATCCCGCCCGGCCAGCCACTCCGACCTGTCCAACGCCGCGCCCTGTCCGAACCTCGCTCCTGCCGCGCCGCGCCACGTCCGACGCCCAGCCCTGTCCGGCACCTTGCTATGTCCATCGCACCACCCGGTCCGGCACGCGGCCCTGTCCGGGACCTGTCCCGTCCGGCCCCCACACCCCAACCGGCGCCCACCTCCCAACCGGCGCCCCCGCCCGGCGGCCTGCTTCCATGCAGCCGGGACCTTCTCCGCCCGGCCTGAACTTTTTTCGGATTTTTTGCGCTCCTGTGAACTCGTTCACAGACCCGTGCGTGCCGTTGGGGCATTCTGGGTTCATCAGATCGGACACGAGTTGGACCGAAACGATTGAACCGAAAGACGATAGTGAAAGGAGAAGACGACGCGACGGACCATATTCAGGCCCCGACCGTCACCAAGTCCCAAGACCCGGCCGCATGGCGCTGATGCCTGTCCTCCCGCGACGCGCTGGCCGACAAGACCTTTGACGACAACAAGGAATTGACCCGAACCCATTTGACCCGCGACACATGCCCACCCCGGAGCGACCTTTCAGTCGATGACCGGACCCGCCTGCAAGACCGGACATTACCGTCCGGCGCTGCAAAGTCCCGGCGGCCCGATTTCTCCGGTGGCGATCTGTCCTTATCCGGGCATGTGTCGCTTCTGCCTCTTTCCCCAAACTCAAAAGCCATGCGCCCTCGGGCACATGGCTTTTTTTCTTTGGACCTCAGGGCCTGCGCCCGGACAGACCCGGGCCGGCGCCCTTCGGCGGGGCACGACGCGGCCCGCGCGGGCCGCGTCGTTTTCCCAATGCGCGCCCGTCAGCCGTCGAGGCTGAGCGCCACGAAGCGCGGATCGCCGCCACGGCGCACCAGCAGCAGCAGCGACTTGCGCCCGGCTTCGGTGGCCTCGGTGATGCGCTCGTCCAGAGCGGCCAGGGTCTCGACCTTCTGCTGGCCGGCCTCGGTGATCAGGTCACCGGCACGCAGGCCCTTTTCGAAGGCTTCCGAGGTCTCGTCGACATCGACGACAACCAGCCCTGTCTGACCTTCGGGAATGCCCAGCTCGCCCCGGACCTCTTCGGTCAGGACCGACAGGGTCAGGCCCAGGATCTCGCGCTCGGCTTCCTCGTCCTGCATCTGCTCCATCGCGGCCGGCACGGTGCGCTCGGCTTCCTCGCGGCGGCCCAGGGTCACCAGGATCGTCTTGGTCGTGCCATCGCGGAAGACCACCACGCGGACCGATTTGCCCACTTCGGTGTTGCCCACCTGGCGGACCAGCGACCGGGTGTCTTCGACCTGGACGCCGTCGAAGGTGGTGATGACGTCACCGGCCAGCAGGCCGGCATCCATCGCCGGGCCTTCGGGCACGTCGGTGATCAGCGCGCCGGAGGCCTGTTCCAGGCCCATGGCCTCGGCGATCTCGTCGGTCACGTCCTGGATGCGCACGCCCAGCCAGCCCCGGCGGGTCTCGCCGTATTCGCGCAGCTGGTCGACCACCTTGGTCACCACGTTCGAGGCCATCGAGAAGCCGATGCCGATCGAGCCGCCGTTGGGCGACAGGATGGCCGTGTTCACGCCGACGACCTGGCCGTCCATGTTGAACAGCGGGCCGCCCGAGTTGCCCCGGTTGATCGCCGCGTCGGTCTGGATGTAATCGTCATAGCTGCCCGACAGCGCGCGGTTGCGGGCCGAGACGATGCCGACCGACAGCGAAAAGCCCTGGCCCAGCGGGTTGCCCATGGCCAGCACCCAATCGCCCACGCGGGCGGTGTCGCTGTCGCCGAAGGTCACGAAGGGCAGCGGCTCTTCGGCTTCGACCTTCAGCAGGGCGATGTCGGTGTTGGGATCGGTGCCCACGACCTTGGCTTCCAGCTCTTCGCCGTTGAAGAACTCGATCATGATCTCGTCGGCGCTTTCGATCACGTGGTTGTTGGTCACCACGTAGCCGTCTTCGGAAATGACGAAACCCGACCCCAGGGCCGAGGACCGGCGGGGCCGGGAATTGTCGCCACCGTTGCGGTCCTGGAACTCGCGGAAGAAGTCTTCGAACGGCGAGCCTTCGGGCACGATGCCCTGCGGGCCGGTGCGGCCTTCGACGACGGTCGAGGTGGTGATGTTGACCACGGCGGGGCTGATCTGGTCGGCCAGCGGAGCCAGGCTGTCGGGCCGTCCCTGGGCCGTGACCGCCTGGGCCAGGATCAGGGCCAGGGCCATCACCCACAGGCCCATCACGTTGAAGGCCCGCGACGGTGCCAAGCGTGTCAGCGTCGATGTCTGAAGCTGCATCCTCTGCATTCTCCTTTGTGGTATGCCGGGCCGGTTCTGCTCCCACGACCCGACGGGATTGGTTGGTCCAAGTATCGCGACTGCAACGCCGTCCGAAAGACCCTCGCCGCGCGCAATTCTTCACTTGCGCGTGACAGTTATGTCACATGGCACCCGACCCGCCAAGCACTTGCGCCCCCATCTGGTGCGCCGCCCACAGCAGGATCAGGCCCGAGACCACGGCCAGCAGGCCCAGCTGCCGGCGCGCGGGCACCGGCAGGCTGCGCAGCATGTCCAGCAGCCGTTCCAAAAGAGAAGGGGCCAGCCACCAGGCCAGCCCCTCGGTCACGAGCACCAATCCCATTGCGAGAAGGGTCGTTGCGATCAATCGTTCACGCCCTCTTCGGCGTCCTCGACCTCGTCGACGCGGAAGTTGTCGACATCGGTGTCAGCCTCTTCCTCGGCCTGGGTCGCGGCCTCGGTTTCCTCCAGCGCCTCTTCGGCGGCCTGCAGGTTGGCGTCCTGCTCGGCCTGCACATCGGCAGCCGGGCGCGGGGCGGTCGGCACGACATCGCGGCCGCCGGTCGGCGAACGCAGGTAGTCGAAGAACTCGCCGTCGGGCGACAGCACCAGCGAGGAATTCTCGCCACGCAGGGCCCGGGTATAGGCCGTCAGCGACCGGTAGAATTCAAAGAATTCCTGGTCGCGGCCGAACGCCTCGGCAAAGACCGCGTTCCGCTGGGCATCGGCCTCGCCTCGGATGATCTCGGCCTCGCGCCGCGCTTCCGAGGTCAGCTCGACAACGGTCCGGTCGGCCTGGGCGCGCACACGCTGGGCGGCCTCGTTACCGCGGGCACGTTCGTCGGTGGCCTCGCGTTCGCGTTCCGCCCGCATCCGTTCGAAGGTCGCTTCGAGGTTCTGCGTCGGCAGGTCGGTGCGCTTGAGCCGCACGTCGACGACCTGCAGGCCCAGGGCCTGGGCCTGGCCGACGGCGCCATCGCGGATGCGCACCATCAGGGCCGCCCGGTCCGAGCTGAGGATGTCGTCCGACGACACCGAGCCCAGCACTTCGCGGGTCTGCGCGCGCAGGATCGAATCGAGCCGGGCCGAAGCCATCCGCACGGCGGTGTCGCCCGAGGCGCCGGTGGCCTCGCGGAACCGGTTCACATCCGCGATGCGGTAGCGCGCGAAGGCATCAACAACCAGCCGGCGGTCATCCAGCGGGGTGACTTCCAGCGGATCGACATCCAGCGACAGGATGCGGTCGTCATAGCGGGCGACTTCCTGGATCAGCGGGATCTTGAAGGCCAGGCCCGGATCTTCCTTGATCGTCACGACACGGCCGAATTGCAGCACCAGCGCCTTTTCCCGTTCGTCGACGATAAAGATCGACGACAGGAAGGCAGCCACCACGACAACGATGACGGGCAGGATATAGGTGGTCTTTTTCATCAGTTGCCCTCCCCGCTGGTCTGGCGGCGGATTTCGTTCAGCGGCAGGTAGGGCACGACGCCCTGGCCCGATCCGCCCTGGTCATCGAGGATGACCTTGTCGACGTCGCCCAGCACCTGTTCCATGGTTTCCAGGTAGAGACGCTTGCGCGTGACCTCGGGTGCCTTGCGGTATTCCTCGAGCACGGCCTCGAAGCGGCTGGCTTCACCTTCGGCCTCGTTCACGACGCGCGCGCGATAGGCTTCGGCTTCTTCCAGCAACTGGGCGGCCTCGCCCCGGGCTTCGGCCAGCACGCGGTTGGCATAGGCATCGGCCACGTTCTGCAGGCGGTCGCGTTCCTGCTCGGCGGCCTGCACGTCGCGGAAGGCGTCGATGACCGGCGCCGGCGGATCGGCCTTGTCGAGGTTGACGCGGATGACGTTCATGCCGCTTTCATAGCTGTCCAGGGTCTGCTGGATCAGCTCGTGCAGACGGTCGGCAATGATGCCCCGGTCGCGGTTCAGGATCGGCGCCAGGTCGGACTGGGCGATGATCTCGCGCATGGCCGATTCGGACACCGCGTCGATCGTCTGGTTGGGATCGCGCAGGTTGAACAGGAATTGCGCCGGATCCGAGATGTTCCAGACGACCTGGAAATCGATGTCGACGATGTTGGCATCGCCGGTCAGCATCAGCCCGGCCTCGTTGCCACGCGTGCCCGCGCCGATGTCCTCGGTGCGTTCGCGGGTCACCGGGATGACCTCGGCGGTGACAAAGGGCCAGGGCGCAAAGTTCAGGCCCGGATCGCCGATCTGGCTGAACCGGCCGAGGAACAGCTCGACCGATTGCTCGTCGGGCCGCACGGTATAAAAGCTGCCCAGGCCCCAGAGCACCACGGCCGCCAGGCCGCCCAGCAGCAACGTGCCGCGGGTGAAGGCCGGGCCGCCACCGCCGCCCGAGCCGCCCGAGCCCGCGCCCCGGCCACCGCCGTTGCCGCGCCCGCCCATGAGCACGCGCAGCTGCTCCTGGCCTTTCTTCATCAGCTCGTCGATCTCGGGGATCGGCGGGTTGCCGTCACCACCGCCGGGCCGCCGGGGGCCACCGCCACCGTTGTTCCCGCCGTTGTTGTTGCCGCCGTTGCCGCTTCCGCGATTGCCGCCTCCCGAAGAGCCGCCCCCGCCCCCCCAGGGGCCGCCGTTGTTACCTGCCATGCGTCGTTTCCCTCTCGCGCCGTCGTTCCGTCCGTCCCTGTTCCATGCAGCATTGCCGGAACATCAGGACGACCGGGTCGGGCTTTTCATCGTCACGATTTCTTCCGACATTGTCGGGTGAACCGCAACCGTCCGGTCAAAATCTTCCTTGGTGGCACCCATCTTTACGGCCACGCCGGCCAGCTGGATCATCTCGCCGGCGTCGGGCGCCACGATGTGGCAGCCCAGCACCTTGCGGCTGGCCTGCGAGACGATCAGCTTCATCATGACGCGGTCCGGCCGCCCCGCAAAGGCGGTTTGCATGGGTTTGAAGCTGGTCGAGTAGACCTCGATCGGCTCCTGTTCGCGGGCGGCCTCTTCCGACAGGCCCACCGTGCCCATCTCGGGCTGGGTGAAGACCGCGCTGGGGATCAGCTCGTGATCCACCGGCGTCGGGTTGCCCTTGAACACCGTTTCGACAAAGGCCATGCCCTCGCGGATGGCCACCGGGGTCAGGTTGACCCGGTCGGTGGCGTCGCCGATGGCATAGATCGAGGGCACGGCCGTCTGGCTGTAGGCGTCGACCTCGACCGCGCCGCCGCGGCCCAGGCTGACGCCGGCCTCTTCCAGGCCCATGTCCCCGGTATTGGGCGCCCGGCCGGTGGCAAAGAACACCAGGTCGAACACTTCTTCCTCGCCCTTGGTCGACCGCACCCAGACCGGGCCCGGCCCGCTGTCGCCGCCGGCCGACGGCTGGACGCGTGCCTCGGGCGGCAGCCCCATGCCGGCGTTCTCGGCGCTGACGTCGCCGGCGATCTCGGCGGCGGTGGCCCGGCGCATCTCGGCGATGTTGGTGCCCAGTTTCAGCCGCACGCCGTCATCGGTCATCTGTTCGGCGATCAGGCCCCGGGCCTCGTCATCGAAGCCGCGCAGGATCTGGGCGCCGCGGTAATATTGCGTGACCTCGACGCCGAGCCCGTTGAGGATGCAGGCGAATTCGCAGGCGATATAGCCGCCGCCGACGATCAGGATGCGGCGGGGCAATTCGTCGAGGTGGAAGATGTCGTCCGACACGATGCCCAGCTCGGCATTGGGCAGGTCGGGCCGCACCGGCCGGCCGCCGGTGGCCACCAGGATATGCTTGGCGGTGAAAGTCTCGCCGGTCGAAAGCTCGACCGTATGGGCATCGCGCACCACCGCCCGGGCGTCGAACTTGGTCACGCCGGAATTGTCGAGCAGCCGGCGATAGACGCCTTCCAGCCGGTCGAGCTCGGTGTCCAGCTTGGCGCGGAAATCGGTCCAGCTGAAGGCGCCGCGTTCCATCTGCCAGCCATAGGCCCGGGCCTCGTCGGCCATCGGCGCATAGGTCGAGGCAAAGACCATCAGCTTCTTGGGCACGCAGCCGCGGATGACGCAGGTGCCGCCGTAGCGGTCCATCTCGGCCAGGGCCACCCGGGCCCCGGTGTCGCCCGCCGCCACCCGCGCGGCGCGCACGCCGCCCGAGCCGCCACCGATGACGAACAGATCGAAATCAAAACTCATGGGATTACCCTTTCAGTCGGCGAGATCCGTGAACAGGTTTTCGGTCTCGACGAAATCCAGACGGTCATGTTCCACAGTGCCCTGGTTGATATCACGCGTTTCCACCCTGCCGTCGCCATAGCCGATGACGACCGTGTCACAGATATCGATGAAGAGCCCGTTTTCAACCACGCCGGGTATCTGGTTGAGCACGAGCGCCAGCTGGCGGGCATTGCCGATGCGCGACAGGTGCAGATCGAGGATGTGGTTGCCCTCGTCGGTGACATAGGGGACGTGTCCGTTCATGCGCAGCGTCGCGGCCCGGCCCAGCACGTCCATGGACACCAGGGTCTCTTCGATCAGGGCCTGGGTGGTCTGCCAGGCAAAGGGCACGACCTCGACCGGCAGGGGGAAGGCGCCCAGGGTTTCGACCTCTTTCGAGATGTCCGAGATGACAACCATGTGATCGGACGCGGTCGCGACGATCTTTTCCTGGAGCAGCGCCCCGCCGCCGCCCTTGATCAGGTTGAGATCGCTGTCGAATTCGTCGGCCCCGTCGATCGTCAGGTCGAGCCAGCGGGCCTCGTCGAGCGAGACGACGTTCAGGCCGACCCGGCGGGCCAGTTCGGCGGTGCGGGTCGAGGTCGGCACGCCACGGAATTTCAGCCCGTCCTCGCGGACCATCTCGCCCAGGCAGCGCACCAGCCAGGCGGCGGTGGAGCCGGTGCCCAGGCCCACGCGCATCCCGTCCTCGACCAGCTCGGCGGCGCGGCGGGCGGCGACGAACTTGGCCTTGTCGATGGGCGAGAGTTCTCCGGTCATGGGATGGCATCCTCCTGGGCGGTTTCGACCCGTTATAGGCAAGTCCGGCCCCGGGGGCGAGAGGCCGTGGCCGCCGGTGCCGCGTCAATTGGCAGCGTGGCGCAGGCGGGCCGGCGGCAGGCCGGGTATTTGGGCCAAGAAGAAGATGCAGGTTGCGAAAACCGGCGATGGCTGGTCGTTTCCGGGCGGGCGGGCCGGTGATCCGCGCGCAAGGAGTGAGCCATGACCTATGTTCTGCATTACGCCCCGGACAATGCCTCGCTGATCCTGCGCCTGGCGCTGGAAGAGCTGGGCCAGCCCTATCGGACCGAGCTGGTGGACCGGGGAGCCAAGGCGCAGCGCAGCGCGGCCTACCTGGCGCTGAACCCGGCCGGGCGCATCCCGACGCTGGAGGCGCCCGACGGGGTGGTGTCGGAAACCGGGGCGGCGCTGGTCTGGCTGGCCGAGCGCCATGGCGGGCTGTTGCCCGGGGCCGGCGATCCGGCCCGGGGCGCGGCGCTGAACTGGCTGTTCTTCATTGCCAACACGCTGCATCCCGAGGTGATCCAGACGTTCTATACCCCGCGCTACGGGCCGGAAGCGGCCTGGCCCGAGATGCGCGCGGCGCTGAAGGGGCGTATCGGGCGCCACCTGGAAGTGCTGGAGACCGAGGCCGTCGGGCGCTGCGGCGGCTGGTTCTGCGGGGCCGAGCCTTCGGCGCTGGATCTCTACGTGGCGGGCATCCTGCGCTGGCTGCAGATCTATGGTGCCGCCGTGCCGGGCTGGCCCGACCTGGCCGCCCTGCCCCGGCTAATGGACATGTGCGCCCGGCTGGAGACCCGGCCGAGCTGTGCCGCCCTGGCCCGGGCCGAGGGCATGGGCGCCCGGCCCTTCACCGCGCCCGAACCGCCGCAACCGCCCGAAGGGAGGGCCCTCTGAGATGTTCCTGTCCGTCTTCGACATGTTCAAGGTGGGCGTCGGCCCGTCCTCGTCCCACACCATGGGCCCGATGGTGGCCGCCGCGCGGTTCCTCGATCTGATGCGCGGCTCGCCCTTCCGCTTCGCCGGGCTGCGGGCCTCGTTGCATGGGTCGCTGGCCTTTACCGGAGTCGGACATGCCACCGACCGGGCGGTGATCCTGGGCCTGGCGGGCTTTGCGCCCGAGACCTTCGATGCCGGGCGGGCCGAGGCCGCGCTGGCACGGATTGCCGAGACCGGACAGGTGACGCCCGAGGGGCTGGGCGCGCTGGCCTTCGCCCCGGCGACCGACCTGGTCTTTGATTTTGACCGGGCGCTGCCGGGCCATGCCAACGGCATGATCCTGATGGCCACCGATGCCCAGGGCGATGTCACCCTGTCGGAGACCTATTATTCCGTTGGCGGCGGCTTTGTGCTGACCGAGGCCGAGCTGGCCGCGGGCAAGGACAGCGCCGAGGGCGCGCCGGTGCCCTTTCCATTCAAGACGGCCGCCGAGATGCTGGACATGTGCCGGGAGAGCGGGCGCAGCGTGGCCGACCTGAAGCGGGCCAATGAACGCTCGCGCCGGCCGGCGGGCGAGATCGACCGGGGCGTGGCACGGATCTGGGAGGTGATGAGCGGGTGCATCGACCGGGGGCTGGCCACCGACGGCACCCTGCCCGGCGGGCTGAACGTGCGGCGCCGGGCGCGCAAGATCCACGAGGCGCTGCTGGCCGAACGGGGCATGAACCTGGCCCCGCCACATACGATCAACGACTGGATGTCGGTCTATGCCATGGCCGTGAACGAAGAGAACGCGGCCGGCGGCCAGGTGGTGACGGCGCCGACCAACGGGGCGGCGGGCGTGGTGCCGGCGGTGATCCGGTACTGGCTGGACCACGTGCCCGGGGCGACGACGACGAAGGTCGACGATTTCCTGCTGACCGCCGCGGCGATCGGCGGGCTGGTCAAGTACAACGCGTCGATCAGCGGGGCCGAGGCGGGATGCCAGGCCGAGGTGGGCAGCGCGGCGGCGATGGCCGCGGCCGGGCTTTGCGCGGTGATGGGCGGCACGCCGGAACAGGTGGAAAACGCCGCCGAGATCGCGCTGGAGCACCACCTGGGCATGACCTGCGACCCGGTGAAGGGGCTGGTGCAGGTGCCCTGCATCGAGCGCAACGGGCTGGGGGCGATCAAGGCCGTGTCGGCGGCCAGCCTGGCCCTGCGCGGCGACGGGGCGCATATGGTGCCGCTGGATGCCTGTATCGAGACCATGCGCCAGACCGGCCACGACATGCACGAGAAGTACAAGGAAACCTCGCTGGGCGGGCTGGCCGTGAACGTGCCGAATTGCTGAGGACCGGGCGCTGGGTTCAAGCGCGGGCGCGGTGCCCCGGGGCGGCAGCCCGGTCGGCGGCGCAGGTCGTGAGGCCACCGGGCGCGTGTGGAAGACCGCAACCGGAGCGCGGGCGCCGGGCCGCGCCGTGAGGCTTGCGCCGGGGGCGGCCGGTTCCTAGGGTCGCGCCATGTCGACCGACCGGCCCGTGCTGGGCATTCTCCTGATGCTGGGATTTTGCGTTGTCGCCCCGCTGGGCGACGCGGTGACCAAGCTGTTGGGCGGCCATATCGGCATCCTCCACCTGCTGCTCGTGCGCTTCGCCCTGCAGGCCCTGCTGCTCTGGCCGCTGGTGCTGGCCACCGGCCGGGCCTGGCGGATGTCGGGCCGGGTGCTGGGCCTGGCCTGGCTGCGCACCCTGCTGCACATGGCCGGCATCGGGGCGATGTTCGCCGCCCTGCAGTACATGCCCCTGGCCGATGCAGTGGCCATTGCCTTTGTCATGCCCTTCATCATGCTGCTGCTCGGGCGTTACGTGCTGGGCGAAGAGGTCGGCCCGCGGCGGATGTGGGCCTGTGCCGTGGGTTTCCTGGGCACCCTGCTGGTCATCCAGCCCAGCTTTGTCGAGGTTGGCTGGTACGCCCTGCTGCCCCTGGGCGTGGCCGTCAACTTTGCCTTTTTCATGCTGGTCACCCGCAGCATTGCCCGCGACACCGACCCGATCGGCCTGCAGGCCGTCAACGGGCTGATGGCCACGGCGCTGATCCTGCCCCTGGCCGTGGTCCTGCATGGCGCCGGCTGGCTGCGCTTTGATCCGGCCACGCTGGCCGGCCCGGTGCCCGCCCTGCTGGTGCTGCTGGGCGTGATGGGCACCTCGGCCCACCTGCTGATGACCTGGTCGCTGCGCTTTGCCCCGGCGGCCACCCTGGCGCCGATGCAATACCTGGAAATCCCCGTGGCCACGGTGACCGGACTGGTCATCTTCGGCGATCTGCCCGATGCCCTGGCCGGCGCGGGCATCGCCCTGACCGTCGGCGCCGGACTTTATGTCGTGCTGCGCGAACAGGCTCTGCAGCGCCGGGCCCGGCGCATGGTCGACCGGGCAGCCGGGCCTATGGGCGATGCAGCGCCCTGATCACCAGGTCCAGGCAATGGCGCGGCAGGATGACCAGCATCCCCGGCCCGTCGACCTCCAGCGTCACCGGCCCTTCGGCCCGGTTCGACGTGCCGACCCGGCCGTCGGGCGCCATGTCGAGCCCGTCGATCGGCCAGCGCAGGCCCGTCGACCGGCCCCGCACCGGGCTCAGCGGAAAGAGCGAGACAACCTCGCCCGCCGCCAGCGGCAGGGCCAGCCCGGACGCCGGCGCGGCCAGGATGACCTCCTCGGCGCCCAGCAGGACGCAGGGCGCCCCCCCGGCCCGGCGGACCAGCACGTTGAGCACCGACAGCTGGTGATCGACCCGCGCGCCCAGAAAGCCCACGGCCAGGACCAGCGGCGCATCGATGCTGCGCAGGGCCTTGTCGAAATCGGTGCTTTCCTGCTCGGTGATGTGGTGCAGCCTTTCGGCCGGCAGCCGCGCCCGGGCGGCGTCGGACAGGCTGTCGAAATCGCCGATCACGGCCTGCGGAACATGACCTTGCGCCAGCGCCACATCGGCGCCACTATCGGCGGCAACCAGGACTGGCGCATGGGCCAGGGCCAGGTCGAGATCCTCGGCCTGGACGTCTCCGCCCCCGATGAGGGTGACGGGGGACCCTGAGGTGACGATTGCTTTGTTCATGGTGCCTTAACGCCGGTTGTTCATGGGGCCTTAATGCCGATTTCGGGGACTGGACACAATCTCGCCACGAAATGATACGCATATCGGCACAGATTCGATCCGCTCCCGCCGCGAGTGTCTTGGTAAACAGGCGTCCATAGAGAGAGGACGAGCACATGGTTCAGACAAACAAGATCCTGACCGTCTCCTACGGCACATTTTCCTGCACGCTCGAGGGATTTGATGATGCCTTCGGGACGATGAAGGCCATCGCGGAATATTTCCGCGACCTTGCCGCCGACGACAGGTACTTCGGTGCGGAACCGCCGCAGCCGGATGCGGACATGCTCGCACGGATCGCCCAGACCGAGATTTCGCGCCGGGTCGATGCCCATACCGACGGCACCGGCATTCTCCTGCGGGCCACGGCCCCGGCCATCGGACAGGATGCGCCCGGGCAAGCGGCAGAGCGCCCTGCCGCCGAAGCCGCCCCGCAACCCGCGACCGTGTCCACCGCGCAACCGGCCCCGGACAAGCCGCAGGTCACCCTGCGATCGTCCGATGCCGATGCGGACGCGGCACAGGAGATCGACGCCGCCGAGCTGGCCGAAGCCGAGGAGCTGGCCGCCGAGCTGGCCCAGGACATGTCGCCTGCCGCTCCGACGATGATGCCCGCGCCCGACAACCTGGCGGCCAAGCTGGCGCGGATTCGCGCCGTGGTCGACCGGGCCGAAGCCGCCGCGGCCGAACGGCCCGAAACGACCCCCGATGTCGGCGCCGGCCTGGCCCAGGACGCGGCCGACCTGGCGCAGGACAGCCAGGACGAGGCGATCTATACCGCTGCGGCCGAGACCATCGACCCCGACGAGGACACGCTGGGCGCCGTCAATGCCGCGCTGGCGACCGAACCGGCGGACATGGCGCAGGAAGATGGCGCGACGGGCATGCCGGCCGATGCGCCGGTGGTGCAGGATGTTCCGGTCGCCCCGATGCAATCCTTCGCGCCCGAAATGGCCCAGGATCAGGCTGTCGATCAGACCGCCGGCATCGATGAGTCCATGGGGCCCGACGCCACCCAGGACGTGACCTTTGAAACGCCGGTCCAGCCGATGGACAGCTTCGTGCCCAACGCGCCGGTCATGGACGCCCCCGCCGCGGACACGTTCGCCTCGCAGGACACGTATGCTTCGCAGGATGGCGCTGCGCAGGATGATTTCGCTGCGCAGGATGTCGCCCAGGACACGTTTGCCCCGCAGGATACGTTCATCCCGCGGCAAGATCCCGCGCCGCAGGATGCCCCTGCCCCGCAGGACGACGCGCTGATGGCCTTCGACACCGGCCTTCCCGCCGCCGATCCGATTCAGGACAGCAATGTCGCGCCCTTCGCCCCGCTGGCCCAGCCGGAAGCGCCCGGCGACATGGACGCCGTGCAGGATGCCTGGGCCCGGGATTGGGCCGACGACCAGGCACAACAGGGTGATGCCACCGGCCAGGCGGATACCGATTGGGACGCCTCCGGTGACATGGCCGACGACACCGCCGCGACGGACATGGACCAGGATGAGACCGTCCTGGACAACCTGGCCGATGAAGACGTCGCCCACGAAGACGAAGCCCATGAAGACACCCCATCGCAAGACGCCTCCGCCCCGCTGATCCTGCAGGGCGCGCCGGTCGCCGACGAGGAGGAAGGCGACGACGACGATATCTCCGCCCTGCTCGACAAGCTGGACCGCGTGGCCGAAACACCTGCCGCTCCGCAGGCCGACGCACCCGCCGCCGCAGCCGAAGACGACACCAACGTCTTCAGCGGCCTCGACTGGGACGCCGAGACCGACGATGGCGACGACGACGCCGATGACGAGGCGATCCGCAACATCCTGGGCGATCTCGGTCCGCGCGATACCGTGGCCCCGGCGGCCCCCGCCGCCCCCGTCACCCGCGTGATCAAGGTCAAGCGGGCCGACCTGGAACAGGCCATCGCCTCGGGCAGCCTCGAAGAGATCCGCCCGGACGCCGAGACCCGGACCGAAGCCGCAGCCGACACCCCGGCCGACGCCCCCCGGTCGCGCTCGTCGCTGTCCGACGAGGACGAGGCCGACCTGCAGGCCGAGCTGGACGCCGTGGCCGCCGAACTGGCCGAGGCCCAGGCCGCGCTGAACCCGCCCGACGAAGACGCCCCCCTGCCCGCGATCCGCCGCGAGCGCAGCACCGCCGTTGTCGACCGCAAGGAACCCGAGGTCTCGCGGCTGATGGCCGAGGCCGATCACCAGATGGACGAGCCCGAAAGCTCGTCGCGCCGCGAGGCCTATTCCCACCTGCGCGCCGCCGTGGCCGCAGCCGAAGCCGAGGATGCGCTGGATGACGGCACGCCCGATACCCGCGCCCCGGCCGATGCCGCCTATCGCGAAGACCTGGCCAATGTCGTGCGTCCGCGCCGGGCCGAGCTGGCCCCGCCGGCCCGCCCGCGCCGGCCGCTGATCGAAGCCCGCCCCGCGCCGCTCAAGCTGGTCGCCGAACAGCGCGTCGATGCCGACACGATCCTGCCCCAGCGCGGGCCGATCCGCCCCCGCCGCATCGCCGCCGAAGACCAGCCCGATGCGGGCGCGGCCCAGGCCGGCGGCTTCGTGGCCTTTGCCCGCGAGGTCGGCGCCCAGGACCTGCACGAGCTGCTCGAAGCGGCCGCCGCCTACCTGTCCTTCGTCGAGGGCCGCGAGCAGTTCTCGCGCCCGCAGCTGATGACCCGCGTCAAGCAGGTGGAAACCGCCGGGTTCAACCGCGAGGACGGGCTGCGCACCTTTGGCCAGCTGCTGCGCGAGGGCAAGATCGAGAAAACCTCGGGCGGGCGGTTCACCGCCTCCGAGCAGATCGGCTTCCGCCCCTCGGGCCCGGTCGCGCACAAGGCCGACAAGGCCGCGGGCTGAGCGCCGCGGCGGTCAGCCGTCGGGCATCACCCGCACGGCATCGACCAGGCGATAAAGGTCGAAACTCTCGGCCGAACGATCCAGTTCCAGCTGCCCGGACAGGATCAGGAACGTGCCCTCCGGCAAGTCCGGCAGGGCACGTTTCATGTCGACGGGCAGCGACGGCCCATAGCCGGCATTGCCGCAGAACGGGCAATCGGCCGGATCGGGCACCAGCAGGAACCGGTCGAGATAGGGCTCCGCCAGCAGCGGAACGAGATAGCCTGAAATGGTGAATTCGGCCGCCGCCGCGGCCTGCAGGGCCGGATCGAACCGCTTGTCGATCCGGTAGGTCACGCCGGTGTCACCAGGCACCGGCGTTTCCGTGATCTCGGCCAGGCCCAGCAGCGCCCATCCCCCGTCGTCCTGCGCGGCCAGCGGACCGGCGAGGACGGCAAGGACAGGCACCGCCCGCCACATCAGGCGCTGCCGCCCGGGGGCTTGCCCCCCGGCGCCGAGCCGTCCCCGGTTCCCGGGGCGGAGAGGTCCTCCGGCGCGTCGGGATCGGCCTTGCCGATGCCCTTGAACACAAAGCGGAACGGCAGGGCCCAGAGAATGCCCAGCCCGACATAGACCGCCAGCTCGACCCAGAACGGCGGACGGCCGAGCCAGTTCATCACGCTGACCGCCACCACCATGTAGACCGGCAGGCCGATCAGCAGGATGACCAGCGACCAGCGCCGGCGGGCCTTGTAGCTGAGGGCGGGCTTGTCACTCATGCTCAGTCCGCGAAGGGATCGGTCACGAGGATCGTGTCATCGCGTTCGGGCGATGTCGACAGCAGCGCGACGTTGCAGCCGATCAGCTCTTCGACCCGGCGCACGTACTTGATGGCATTGGCCGGCAGGTCGGCCCAGCTGCGCGCGCCTTCGGTCGATTCACTCCAACCCGGCATTTCCTCGTAGATCGGGGTCGCCCGCGACTGGTGATCGGCGGCGGTGGGCAGGTAATCGATGCGCTGGCCGTCCAGCTCGTAGCCCACGCAGATCTTCAGGGTCTCGAACCCGTCCAGCACGTCGAGCTTGGTCAGGGCGATGCCGTTGATCCCCGACAGGGCGCAGGTCTGGCGCACGAGAACCGCATCGAACCAGCCGCACCGCCGCTTGCGCCCGGTGGTCGTGCCGAATTCATGGCCCCGCTCGCCCAGCCGCTGGCCAGTGTCGTCCAGCAGTTCGGTCGGGAACGGGCCTTCGCCCACGCGGGTGGTATAGGCCTTGACGATGCCCAGCACGAAATCGATGGCCCCGGGCCCCACGCCGGTGCCCGTCGCGGCCTGGCCGGCGATGACATTGGACGAAGTGACAAAGGGATAGGTCCCGAAATCGATGTCCAGCAGCGAGCCCTGCGCGCCTTCGAACAGGATGCGCTGGCCGGCCCGGCGGCGGTCGTTCATTTCCTTCCAGACCGGCGCGGCAAAGGGCAGGATTTCCGGTGCCAGGGCCTTCAGCCGGGCGACCAGGTCGTCGCGGTCCACCGGTTCCAGCCCCAGCCCGCGACGCAGGGCGTCATGGTGCACCAGCGCCCGGTCGACACGCAGTTCCAGCGTCGATTCATCGGCCAGGTCGGCCACGCGGACCGACCGGCGGCCGACCTTGTCCTCGTAGGCCGGGCCGATGCCGCGGCCGGTGGTGCCGATCTTGGCCACCGAGTTCTGCGCCTCGCGGGCACGGTCCAGCTCGCCGTGGATCGGCAGGATCAGCGGAGTGTTCTCGGCGATCATCAGGGTCTCGGGCGTGATCTCGACACCCTGGGCGCGGATCGCGGCGATTTCCTTGATCAGGTGCCAGGGGTCCAGCACGACGCCGTTGCCGATGACCGACAGCTTGCCCGACCGGACAACCCCGGACGGCAGGGCGTGCAGCTTGTAGACCTCGCCATCGATGACCAGCGTGTGGCCGGCGTTATGGCCCCCCTGGAAACGCGCGATCACATCCGCGCGCTCGCTGAGCCAGTCCACGATCTTGCCTTTACCCTCGTCACCCCACTGGGCGCCGACGACGACGACGTTTGCCATGCGATCTCTCCCGAGACTATTGGAACCCGGCCCCTATAGCCCTCGCGGCAGATCAGTGAAACCGGATTTTCCGTCGCGGTGGCGGCCATGCCGAAAACGACTGGCTGGGTGCGGGCCGGAACAGGGCCGGCCGGGCGGCCTTAGCCCAGGCGCACGGGATCGCCATGGGGCGTCGACAGATAAGCCGTTTCCCAGGCCGCGCGCAGGGTCTCGACCTCGGCGGTCGGCGCGGTGCCGCCCTCGGCCAACAGGGTTTCCAGGGTTTCCAGCCAGGCGGCGAAGTAATCGTCGCCGCCGTCAAGGCCCCCATATTGAGCCCCGTCCTGTGTCCCCTTCTCAGCCTCGACCTCTATACCGTCCCTTGCCCCATCCCGGACACCATCCCGCGCCTCTTCCTGCGCCCGGGCCAGCCCGTGGCGGGCCAGCGTCGCGCCGAAGCGGGCCGTCCAGTCGGGCCAGGAAAACAGCCCGCTCTCGTTGAGATGCACGGTCAGGGCAAAGAGCTGGGCATGCCAGGGCGCGGAAAAGACCGGCTGGGGCACGGCGTCGGGCAGCGGCCGAGTCATGCCGGCTCCAGGTAGCTTTGCCACAGGTCCAAGACCACCTCGTCGCCGGGATGTTCCGGCGCGGCCCAGAGCTCGCCGGCCGGGAAGGCCACGGCATAGAGCGGCTCGGGCGCCTCGCCCAGGCCATGGGCATTGCTGTCGGGAAAGACATGGGTGCCATGCAGCAGGACCACCCGCCCCCGCGCCCCGGCGGCATAATCGGGCAGACGGGTGTGGCCGCCATCGACCAGCCGGTTGGCCGCAGGCCGCAGGCTGCGTACGGCATCCCCCGGGGCAAAGCGTGCCGCGACCCCGCCGGGCCGGTCGGCCGGCCCGCCCCGGGCCAGCACCGCCGGCACGGCATCGGCCCGCAGCGCGATACCCTCTCCCGGCGCCACGGCGTCCGGCTCGACCAGCCCGGCCATTTCCTCGGCGGTGACCAGCCCGGTCTCGACCAGCAGGTCGGACATGCCGGCCAGCCATTTCTCGTAATAGGTGAACCGCGCGTAATCCTTGGGCGCCACGTTCTCGCGGGCGCGGCGCGACATGTCGATGCTCCACTTGCCAAGCGCCCCGGTGGCCAGCGTCAGGGCCAGGGCCTGGCGGTGCCAGTCCTCGGCAAAGAGCGGCTCGTCGGGGGCCGCGGGCACGACCGGCCCGTCGCCGAACCGCCCGCCCATGTCATGCACCCGGCTCATGCCGCCGCCCCCGGCGCGGGGGCCGGGCCCTGCACCACCGCCGTGCCGATCATCGAATCCCGGCTGACCAGCCCGGCCAGCGCCTCCTGGTCCAGCCCTTCGGTGCCGGGCGGGCGCATGGGCAGCACCAGGTACCGCACCTCGGCTGTCGAATCCCAGACCCGCACGGCAGTGCCTTCGGGCAGGGTCACGCCGAATTCGGCCAGCACCTTGCGTGGCTCGCGCACGGCCCGGGCGCGGTAGGCATCGGACTTGTACCAGGCCGGCGGCACGCCCAGCAGCGGCCACGGGTAACAGCTGCACAGGGTGCAGACGACCATGTTGTGCACCTCGGGCGTGTTCTCGACCGCCACGACATGTTCGCCCTGCCGGCCAAAGAACCCCATGTCGGTCACCGCCGCCGTGGCATCGGCCAGCAGCGCCGCGCGAAAGCCCGGATCGCACCAGGCCCGGGCCACGACGGCCGCGCCGTTGCGCGGCCCGATCCGGTTCTCGTAGGTATCGACGATGGCATCCAGCGCGGCCGGGTCGATCAGGCCCTTGCGCGTCAGCAGGGTTTCCAGCGCCCGCACGCGCAGGGCGGGATCGGGCGGCAACAGGGCATGCGGGTGGTCGTGGTCATCATGGGGCATGCCGGCATCCTGCCGCTGCGGCCGGCCCCGGGCAAGGCCCGATTCCTCCCTTGCCCCCCGGAGAGGTTTTGCCTACATGTCGCGCGATCAAATCCGAGCCTGACCGAACAACCCAAACGGGGCCCCATGGAAAACGTCGTTCTCATCATCCACCTCCTCCTGGCCCTGGCCCTCATCGGCGTCGTGCTGATGCAGCGGTCCGAAGGTGGCGGGCTCGGCATGGGATCGGGCGGGCCGTCGACGGCCGGGCGTTCGGCGGCCACGGCCCTGTCCAAGGTCACCTGGGCCCTGGCCGCGGGCTTCATCTGCACCTCGATCGTGCTGACCGTCCTGGCGGCGGAAAACGCGGCGGGCACCTCGGTCATCGACCGGGCGGGCGCACCGCTGACGGGCGATGACGGCGACACCGCCACGACGCCCACACTGCCCTCGGCCGAAGACCTGCTGCCGCCGTCCTCGGACGACACGGCGCCGCTGGTGCCGCGCGCAGACTGATCCCGGACCAAACCGGATCATCGGCCGGGCCCCGCCGAAAGACGGGCCCGGCAATCCACTAGACTTGGCCTCATGCGAAAAAGCCGCAACAGCATCTAGCGGCTTTCTTGCCTTTTCCATGCGAATCCTGATAGGATGGAGTCCCGTGGTGAAGCGGTGTTTGACCACCGTTGAGGCTATCTGAGAGCAGATAATCACGCAGTTAATCACGGGGGCGGCCGAACGATGGCGCGTTTCATTTTCATTACCGGCGGTGTTGTATCTTCCCTTGGCAAGGGGCTGGCATCCGCGGCTTTGGGCGCGCTTTTGCAGGCGCGGGGCTATTCCGTCCGGCTGCGCAAGCTGGACCCTTACCTGAATGTCGATCCCGGCACGATGTCACCGTTCGAACATGGCGAGGTCTTCGTCACCGACGACGGGGCGGAAACCGATCTCGACCTGGGTCATTACGAACGCTTCACGGGCGTGGCCGCGCGCAAGACCGACTCGGTCAGCTCGGGCCGGATCTATTCCGACGTGCTCGAAAAGGAACGCCGCGGCGATTACCTGGGCAAGACGATCCAGGTCATTCCGCACGTCACCGACGAGATCAAGGAATTCATCAAGATCGGCGAGGATGAAGTCGACTTCATGCTCTGCGAGATCGGCGGCACGGTCGGCGACATCGAGGGCCTGCCCTTCTTCGAGGCCATCCGCCAGTTCAGCCAGGACAAGCCGCGCGGGCAATGTGTCTTCATGCATCTCACCCTGCTGCCCTTCATCAAGGCCAGCGGCGAGCTGAAGACCAAGCCGACCCAGCACTCGGTCAAGGAACTGCGCTCGATCGGCCTGGCGCCCGACATCCTGGTCTGCCGGTCGGAAAGCCCGATCCCGGCCAAGGAGCGCGAGAAGCTGGCGCTGTTCTGCAACGTGCGGCCCGACAGCGTGATCGCCGCGCTGGACCTGAAATCGATCTACGAGGCGCCGCTGGTCTATCACCGTGAAGGCCTGGACCAGGCCGTGCTGGACGCGTTCCAGATCCACCCGGCGCCCAAGCCCAAGCTGGATGTCTGGGAAGACGTGGCCGACCGGATCGCGCATCCCGAAGGCGAAGTGCGCGTGGCCATCGTGGGCAAGTACACCCAGCTGGAAGACGCCTACAAATCCATCGCCGAGGCGCTGACCCACGGCGGCATTTCCAACCGGGTCAAGGTCAACGTGGAATGGGTCGATGCCGAGCTGTTCGACCGCGAGGACCCGGCGACCTATCTCGAAGGCTATGACGCGATCCTGGTGCCCGGGGGCTTTGGCGAACGGGGCACCGAGGGCAAGATCCGGGCGGCGCAATTCGCCCGCGAGCACAAGGTGCCCTACCTGGGCATCTGCCTGGGCATGCAGATGGCCGTGATCGAGGCCGCGCGCAACGCCGCGGGCATCGACAAGGCCGGGTCCGAGGAATTCGACCACGAGGCCGGCAAGAAGCGGTTCGAACCGGTGGTCTATCACCTCAAGGAATGGGTGCAGGGCAATCACAAGGTCGAGCGCAAGGTCGATGACGACAAGGGCGGCACCATGCGCCTGGGCGCCTATGACGCCGTGCTGAGCGAAGATTCGCGCGTGGCCGGGATCTATGGCTGCAACCAGATCGAGGAACGCCACCGCCACCGCTACGAGGTCGACCTGGCCTATCGCGAGCGGCTGGAAGAGGTCGGGCTGAAATTCTCGGGCATGTCGCCCGACGGCCGCCTGCCCGAGATCGTGGAATGGAAGGACCACCCCTGGTTCGTGGGCGTGCAATTCCACCCGGAACTGAAATCAAAACCCTTTGCGCCGCATCCATTGTTCGACGATTTCGTCCGTGCAGCGAAGGAAACCTCGCGCCTGGTGTGACCCCCGGCGCGGCGCCCGGCCGAGGGCCGGGCGGGCGAAGACACTGACATCGTTGAAGAAACGGCAAAGGCCGCGCTCCACCCGGGCGCGGCCTTTGCCATCATGGCGGGAATCTGGGGGCTGGACTCGCCCCGCGATCTGTATCAGCCTTTGGAACAAGGTATTTGTTAACCGCGTTGATGGACCAGATGACGACTTTTTATTTCAGTAGACAGGTGACACATGTGGCGTTCCGCTCTGGCCTCTCCCCCCACCCTGATGCCTGCCGGCCTGTTCGGTCATTCCGGCCCGCTGGCCGCGGCGCATGACGAGCGGGGATCCATGTCTGTCCTGACCCAATTGCTGAACACGTTCCGCGCCTCCGAGCCGGCCCCCCTGCCCGATCCGGATGCCCGGCTGGCGACCGGGGCGCTGATGGTGCAGATCGCCATGTCGGACCGGAATTACCAGTTCGAGGAAATCAGCCTGATCGACCGCGTGCTGTCGCAACTCTTCGGGCTGGATGCGGTTGATGCGGCCAAGATGCGGGCGACCTGCGAAAAGCTGCATTCGGTTGCCCCCGACACCGAGACCTTTGCCGCGCTGATCCGTTCGGAACTGGATGTCGAACACCGCTGCGAGGCGCTGACCGCGCTGTGGCAGGTGGTGATGGCCGATGGTGACGTGCGCGACGACGAGACGGCCATCGTCGAGACCGCCCGGCTGGCGCTTGGCCTGTCGGTTGCCGACAATGCCGCCGCCCGCTCGCGGGCCGAGGCCGCGCTGGCCTGAGATGGCGGCCCACGGGCAATAAGCATGTTGGACCCTCGGGAGCCGGCCAGACACGGCGCCCGGGGGCTCGCCTAGCACGCGTGACCTGCCGAGCACGGGCACAAGCGAACCTGTCATGGGCGACAAGCGTAACGGCCCTGGTCAGGTACAGGTCATCGTGGCAAGCACCGGCTCTGGTGCGCCTCCCAGACCGTCACGACGCATGATCGACAAGCGCAAGTGACACGCACAGGCACTGGCGGAAGCATTAAGACCGGCAACAATTAGCGCCGCCGACACGCCCCCCCGGACTGCCCAGCCCAAACGCGCAACAGGCACCGCCCCCGCCTCGCCACCGAGGCCAGGCAGGTGCCCGCCCTCCGCTGACACGTCCCCCCATCCAACATCCCGCCGCGCCATGGCGCCAATTGCCTGCGCCCGGCGGCGGGTCTATATCCAAGCCATGTTCGCTGATCTCATCCGCCGCCTGACAGAGCCGGCCCCGCAGCCCTTTTCCGATCATGATGCGCGTCATGCGCTGGCTGCGCTGATGGTGCGCGTGGCCCGGACCGATGGCTATTACGCGCCCGACGAGGTCGCGCGCATCGATTCCCTGTTGTGCGCCCGCTATGCCCTGTCGCCCGACGAGGCCACCGCCCTGCGCCAGCGCGCCGAAGAGCTGGAAGCCGGCGCGCCTGACACCGTGCGCTTTACCCGGGCGATCAAGGAAGCCGTGCCCTACGAGGACCGGTTGGCCGTGATCGAACAGCTCTGGGAAGTCGCTCTGGTCGACGGCCATCGCGAGGCCGAAGAGGACGCCCTGCTGCGTGTCGTGGCCAGCCTGCTGGGCGTCAACGACCGCGACAGCAACATCGCCCGCCAGAAGGCCGCCCGGGAATGACCCCGACGACCGGGGCCACGGGCTCTGACTCCGGCCCCGACACTGGCTCTGACACTGGGCCGGACCAGCTGGTCTACCTGGGCTTCTACGACATGCCCCCGGTGCAGCCCGCCAATGACGCCTATTGGGCGGCCATCCGGGCGCGGCTGGGCTACGGGCCGGACCGGCTGAGCCGGCCCGACGATCTGTGGCCGGTCTGGCGCGCCCCCAACCTGCTGCTTGGCCAGACCTGTTCGCTGCCCTACCGCGCCCATCTGCATGACCAGGTCCAACTGGTCGGCACCCCCGATTTCGGCCTGCCGGGTTGTCCGCCGGGCCATTACCGCTCGGCCATTGTCGTGCGCCGGGGCGAGCGGCCCCGCGATGGCGCCCGGCTGGGCATCAACGATGCCTTCTCGCAATCGGGCTGGGGCAATCCCCGGGCCTGGCTGGTCGAACAGGGCATCACCCCCGGACCGATCCTGGCCACCGGCGGCCATGCCCGCACCGTTGTCGCCCTGGCCGAAGGCCGGGTCGACATGGCCGGGATCGACCTGCTCAGCTGGACCATGCTGGACGAGCTGGGCCTGCTGCCAGCCGGGCTGGAGATCGTCGGCCATACCGCGCCGTCGCTGGGCACGCCCTATATCACTGCCCCCGGCAACGATGCCGATGCCATCGCCGCGGCGATCACGGCGGCCATCACCGACCTGCCCGACCCGGTGCGCCGCGCGCTGCACCTGCGCGGATTGGTGCGCCACGACCCGGCCGCCTACCTGGCCGAGGCCACGCCGCCCCATCCCGACGCCGGCACTGCCTGAAAAATCGGCGCGCCGTGGCGTCAGCCCGGCCCCCGCGCGCCGCTTTTCACAGGTGACCCGGCGTTTTGCGGATTGCCAAGGTGCCAGGAATTTGCCCAGTATTTGGGCCAACCGCCCATAGCCACGGACCTTGCGTGACAGCCTCTTCGCCAGCCGCCTCACAGACTGACCATCCGGCCGCCGCCATTGCGGGCGACGCGCCCACGGTCATCGAGATCCGCGACCTGCACAAGGCCTACGGGTCGCTCGAAGTGCTCAAGGGCGTGTCCATCTCGGCCCGCCGGGGCGATGTCGTGTCGCTGATCGGCTCGTCGGGATCGGGCAAGTCAACCCTTCTGCGCTGCGCCAACCTGCTCGAAGACAGCCAGCGCGGAGAGGTGCTGTTCAAGGGCGAGCCGGTGGCCTGGCGCGGCGAGATGATGGCCCGCCGGCCGGCCGATGCGAAACAGGTGCTGCGCATCCGGACCAACCTGTCGATGGTCTTTCAGCAGTTCAACCTGTGGTCACACATGACCATCCTGCAAAACGTCATGGAAGCGCCGGTCACCGTCCTGGGCCATGATCGGGCGGCGGTGGAAAGCCGCGCCCGGGCCTACCTGGGCAAGGTCGGCATTGGCGACAAATGCGATGCCTGGCCGGCCCAGCTGTCGGGCGGCCAGCAACAGCGCGCGGCCATCGCGCGGGCGCTGGCCATGGAGCCCGAGGCGCTGCTGTTCGACGAACCGACCAGCGCGCTGGACCCCGAGCTGGAACAGGAAGTGGTCAAGGTCATCAAGGACCTGGCCGCCGAGGGGCGCACGATGATCATCGTGACCCATGACATGAAACTGGCCCATGACGTGAGCGACCATGTCGTCTTTCTGCACCAGGGCCTGATCGAGGAGGAAGGCCCGCCGGACGCGCTGTTCGGCGCGCCCAAATCCGAACGCCTGCGCGGGTTCCTGTCCCACACGGCGTAAAACCAATAACAAACCGGGAGTAACCACAATGAAGACCCTGATCCTGAGCACCGCCGTGCTGGCGCTGTCCGCCGGCCTTGCCATGGCCCAGACCGTGCGCATGGGCACCGAGGGCGCCTATCCTCCGTACAACTTCATCAACGATGCCGGCGAGATCGACGGTTTCGAGCGCGAACTGGGCGACGAGCTGTGCGCCCGGGCCGAGCTGACCTGCGAATGGGTCAAGAACGACTGGGATTCGATCATTCCCAACCTGGTGTCGGGCAATTACGACACGATCATCGCGGGCATGTCGATCACCGACGAGCGTGACGAGGTCATCGACTTCACCCAGGATTACTACCCGCCGACGGCCTCGGCCTATGTCGCGGCCATGGAAGGCGTCGACCTGACTGGCGGCGTGATCGCGGCCCAGACCGGCACGATCCAGGCCAGCCACGTGGCCGAGACCGGCGCGACCCTGGTCGAATTCGCCACGCCCGAGGAAACCGTCGCCGCCGTGCGCAACGGCGAGGCCGATGCGGTGCTGGCCGATTACGACTATCTCGTGCCGATCGTCGAAGCCTCGGGCGGCGAGCTGATGTTTGCCGGCGACAAGGTGCCGCTGGGTGGCGGCGTGGGCATGGGCCTGCGTGAAAGCGACGGCGAGCTGAAGGACAAGTTCGACGCGGCCATCACTTCGATGAAGGACGACGGCACGCTGAACGAGCTGCTGACCAAGTGGTTCAGCGCCGACGTGGCCACCTACTGAGTGACCGGCCCCGGCCCGCGCCCCCCAAGGGTGGCGGGCCGGGGTGATCCGCGATGTTCTCCTTCTGCTCCGATCCCGAACAGCTGGGCAATGCCCGGTGGATGGCCTGCTACCTGACAACGGGCGTCCACCTGCAGTTCTATGCGGCCTTCTTCAAGGTGCTGCTGTTGCTGGCCATCACCGCGCCGGTGGCGCTGGGATTCGGCTTTGTCGGGGCCATGTCGGCCCGGTCGCGGGTGGCCCCGCTGGCCTGGCTGGGCAAGATCTATATCGCCGTGGTGCGCGGCGTGCCGGACATCGCGTTCTTCCTGTTCTTCGTCATCGCCCTGGACCAGGGCTTTGAATATCTGCGCCACCGGGTGCTGTGCCCCGACTGGGACCAGCCCGTGCGCCAGGGATCGGATTTCATCGTCTGCCAGGCGGCCAAGCTGCCGCTGGGCACGGCGCCGGAATGGATGCACGAGACCTACGGGTTCTTCCTGGCCGTGCTGACCTTTTCCATCGTCTTCGGAGCCTTTGCGGCCAACGTGCTTTTCGGGGCCATGCGGGCCGTGCCCCGGGCCCAGCTGGAGACGGCCGAAGCCTATGGCATGACCCACCGCCAGACCTTCTGGCGCATCCTGGTGCCGCAGATGTGGGTCTATGCCCTGCCCGGCCTGTCGAACCTGTGGATGGTGCTGATCAAGGCCACGCCGCTGCTGTTCCTGCTGGGTATCGAGGATATCGTCTACTGGGCCCGCGAGTTGGGCGGGACCAAGACGCCCAAGTTCACGGCCTATCCCCATGGCGACTGGCGGATGTGGTATTTCCTGGCCCTGCTGGTCTTCTACCTGGGCTTCACCCGGGTGTCGGAAATCGTGCTCGGCCGGATCATGGCCCGGCTGACCCATGGCCAGGCCACGGCCGGCGGCGAAGCCCAGAGAAAGGCCGCCGCATGACCGCCCCCCGCAGTGCCTGCCCGTCTGCCCAGCCGACGGCGCCCGGAACCATGCCGCAGGGTGCCGCAGGGTCCATGGCGGCCGGTGACGGCCCAGCGGCCGGCCGGGGCCGTCATGATGCGGGCGGCTTGGCCCGGCATGCCACCCGTCCGGCCTGTTCCGCCCGCAACAGCCTTTGTCCGGGCCATCGTCCCGCCAGCCGGGGCCTTCATGCCACCCGCCCCGCCCATCGTGCCGGCGGCCTGTTCCGTCATGGCACCCGCCCCGCCCATCGTGACGACGACCTGTTCCGTCATGGCACCCGCCCGGCTTGTCGTGCCGCCCGCCCCACCCTGACCGGAGGCCGGACATGAGCTGCTGGGAAACCGTCCAGGCCTATGCCTTCCGCTCTGTCGGCGTAGGCGAGCGGCTGTTGCCGCGCTCCGATTTCACCTTGTGCGAACAGGTTGTTCTGATCGGCTCGGGCATGATCTGGAACATCTACTTCGGGCTCTTCGCCCTGGTCCTGGGTTTTGCGCTGGCCACGGGCCTGGCGGTGGCAAAAAATTCGCAGAATTTTTTCCTGCGCAAGGCGGCGACCTGGTTCATCTTTGTCTTCCGGGGCTCGCCGCTCTTCATCCAGTTCTTCTTTGCCTATTTCCTCTTTCTCAACCTCAAGGGCCTCAACCCGGCCTTCGGCCCGCTGACCGCCGCCTGGCTGGGCGCGCTGATCGTGCTGTTCCTCAACACCGCCGCCTATTCGGGCGAGATCTTTCACGGCGCGCTGCTGTCGATCCCCAAGGGCGACATCGAGGCCGCTGACGCCTATGGCTTTACCGGGATCAAGCGGTTCCGGCGCATCGTCTGGCCGACCATGCTGCGGCTGGCCTGGCCGGCCTATACCAACGAGGCGATCTTTCTCTTCCATGCCACGACGCTGGTCTATTTTTCCGGCTTCCCGGCCTGGCGCCAGGAAGGCGACGCGCTCTATTACGCCAATTACTTCGCCGACAAGACCTTCAACCCCTTCGTGCCCTACCCGATCCTGGCTGGCTATTTCATCCTGCTGACCCTGATCGTCATCGCGCTGTTCGGCCTTGTGAACCGCCGGCTGAACCGCCACCTTCCCGCTGAACGGCGGCCGCGGATGCGCGTGCGGCCGAATCTCTTGCGTTAACCTGGACAATCCAAATGAGCCCCACCGCCTATCCCACGATCCGCATCGCCGCCTGCGACCTCAACGGCCGGATGCGCGGCAAACGCGTGCCCGGGCGGGCCCTGGCGGGGATGGACAAGGGCGTGCGCATGCCGTTCTCGGCGCTCAATGTCGACCTGTGGGGCCATGACATCGAGAATTCGCCGCTGGTCTTCGAGACCGGTGATGCCGATGGCGTGCTGGTGCCCACCGGGCGCGGGCCGGTGCCCATGCCCTGGCTCGACCGGCCCTCGGCCCTGGTGCCCATGACCATGCGCCACGAAAGCGGCCGGCCCTTTGCCGGCGACCCCCGCGCGGCGCTGGAAGCCGTGCTGGCGCGCTACGCCGCGCGCGGCTGGGAGGTCGTGGCCGCGACCGAGATGGAATTCACCCTGGTCGACGACAGCGGCGAGACCATGCTGCCGGTGATCGATCCTCATTCGGGCCGCCGGCTGGCCCATGGCGCGGTGCTGTCGATCCAGGAACTTGATGCCTTCGATGCCTTTTTCTCCGATCTCTACGACGGCTGCGAGGACATGGGCATTCCGGCCGACAACATCATCGCCGAGGCCGGTGTCGGCCAGTTCGAGGTCACGCTGACCCACCAGACCGCCCTGCGCGCGGCCGATGATGCCTGGCTGTTCAAGGCCCTGGTCCAGGGCCTGGCGCGCAAGTACAAGATGGCCGCGACCTTCATGGCCAAGCCCTACATGGACGATGCGGGCAACGGCATGCACGTGCATTTCTCGGTGCTGGATTCCGAGGGGCGCAACATCTTTTCCGACGGCGGGCCCAAGGGCACGGACCTGCTCGCATCAGCCGTGGCCGGCTGCCTCGCGGCCATGCCCGACAGCACGCTGATCTTCGCGCCGTTCGGCAATTCCTATGACCGGCTGGTGCCGGGCGCCCATGCGCCGACCGCCGCCGTCTGGGCCTATGAGAACCGCACGGCGGCCATCCGCATTCCCGGCGGCCCGCCCGTTGCGCGGCGCATCGAACACCGCAGCGCCGGGGGCGACGTGAACCCCTACCTGCTTCTGGCCACCGTGCTGGGCGCCGGCCTCGTCGGCATCGAGGACGAGCTGACCCCGCCCGAGCCGATCTCGGGCAATGCCTATGCGATCGCCGATGCCCCCGCCCTGGCCGCCGACTGGACCGGGGCCATCGACCGGCTGGAACAAAGCGCGCTGATGCGGCGCATCCTGCCGCCCGACCTGATCGATTACCTCGTCATGACCAAGCGCCAGGAATGCGCGGTCTTCGGCGAGATGGATCCCGAGAAGCATTGGGAATCCCTGATCGAGACCGCCTGAGGAGGCTTGAAACCCGTATCGAAGGGGCCTATCCTCGAATTTGATCAAATTCGGTGCTTCATGAAAATCGGTATCCTGCAGACGGGCCATGCGCCCGATGCGCTTCTTGACGAAACCGGCGATTACGACCAGCTCTTCGTGACCCTGCTGGGCGGGCACGGGTTCTCTTTCCGGACATGGGCCGTCGTCGACGGCGCCGCCCTGCCCGACGGGCCCGAGGCCGCCGATGGCTGGCTTATCACCGGCTCGCGCCACGGGGCCTACGAAGACCATCCCTGGATCCCGCCGCTCGAGGATTTCATCCGGCGCATCCAGGCCAGCGGCCGGCCGCTGGTCGGCGTGTGTTTCGGCCACCAGATCATTGCCCAGGCGCTTGGCGGCAAGGTCGAGAAATTCGCCGGCGGCTGGGCCGTCGGCCGCCAGGTCTATGATTGTGACGGGCGGGCCGTGGCGATCAATGCCTGGCACCAGGACCAGGTCACCGAACTGCCCGACGGGGCCCGGGTGCTGGGGGGCAATGCCTTCGCGCCCCATGCCATCCTGGGCTATGGCGACACGATCTGGACCTGCCAGCCCCATCCCGAATTCGACAGCGCCTTTGTCGAGGGGCTGCTGACCCACCGGGCGCCGGGCGTGGTGCCCGCCGACCTGATTTCCGATGCCCGGGCCCGGCTGGACCAGCCGACCGACCGGCTGGACGTGGCCGACGAGATGGCCCGGTTCTTCCTCAAGGAGCGCGCGTGATGAGCGACTGGATGTCCGACCTGCCGCAAGCCGCGGCCGAATACCTGGAAAACCGCCGGCTGGACGAGGTGGAATGCATCATCGCCGACCTGCCGGGCATCGCCCGGGGCAAGGCCGTGCCGGCCAGCAAGTTCGCCCGGCAGAAGATGTTCCACCTGCCCGACAGCATCTTCTACCAGACCATCACCGGCGATTGGTCGGATGCGGCCGGCGAGGCCGGTTTCGTCGAGCGCGACATGATGCTGGTGCCCGACATGACCACGGCCACGGCCGCGCCCTGGACCGGCGACTGGACCCTGCAGGTGATCCATGACGCGCTGGACATCGCCGGCGCGCCGGTGCCCTTTGCCCCACGCAACGTGCTGAAACGGGTGGTGCAGCTTTACCACGACCAGGGCTGGACGCCGGTGGTGGCGCCCGAGATGGAATTCTTCCTGGTGGCGCGCAACATCGACCCGGCCCAGGACATCGCGCCGATGATGGGCCGGTCGGGCCGGCCGGCGGCGGCGCGCCAGGCCTATTCGATGACAGCCGTGGACGAATTCGGGCCGGTGATCGACGACATCTACGATTTCGCCGAGGCCCAGGGCTTCGAGATCGACGGCATCACCCAGGAAGGCGGGGCCGGCCAGCTGGAGATCAACCTGCGCCACGGCGATCCGGTCAAGCTGGCCGACGAGGTGTTCTATTTCAAGCGGCTGATCCGCGAGGCGGCGCTGCGCCACGATTGCTTTGCGACCTTCATGGCCAAGCCGATCGCCGACGAGCCGGGCTCGGCCATGCATATCCACCATTCGGTGCTGGACATGGACACCGGGCGCAACCTGTTCTCGGCCGAGGACGGGTCGTCGACCCCGGCCTTCATGCATTTCATCGGCGGGCTGCAGGCGCATCTGCCCGATGCCATCGCGGTGCTGGCACCCTACGTCAATTCCTACCGGCGCTACGTCAAGGACCATGCCGCGCCGATCAACCTGAGCTGGGGCCACGACAACCGCACGACGGGCATCCGGGTGCCGATCTCGGACCCGGCCGGACGGCGGGTGGAAAACCGGCTGGCGGGGATGGATTGCAACCCCTACCTGGGCATCGCGGCCTCGCTGGCCTGCGGCTATCTCGGCCTGATGCAGAAGCGCGAGCCCTCCGAGCAATATACCGGCGATGCCTATGACAGCGAGGGCGACATCCCCCGGGTGCTGGGCTCGGCGCTGGACCTGTTCGACGAGGCGCGTGACCTGCACGAGGTGCTGGGGCCGGAATTCGCGCGGGTCTACGGCATCGTGAAACGGACGGAATACGAGGAATTCCTGCAGGTGATCTCGCCCTGGGAACGGGAGCACCTTCTTCTGAACGTGTGATCCCGGCCCGGGCGTCCGGCCGGATATTTTTGAAGAGAAAGAAGCAGGAAGCGGCGATGGATCTGCTCTATGCCAATGACCGGCCGGGCCGGTATCCGCAGTCGTGGTACGCGGCCAGCGTGGACCTGCCCGAGCCGAGGGCGGCGCTGGACGGAGAGCTGCGGGCCGATGTCTGCGTGGTGGGCGGGGGCTATACGGGCCTGTCCGCGGCGCTGCACCTGGCCGAGGCCGGTCTGTCGGTGGTGCTGCTGGAGGCGCACCGGGTGGGCTTTGGCGCGTCGGGGCGCAACGGCGGGCAGCTGGGCGGCGGCCAAAGGGTGACCCAGGATGTGCTGGAAGCGCGGCACGGGCCGGACGTGGCCCGCCAGCTGTGGGAGCTGGGGGCCGATGCCAACCGGCTGGTGCGCGCGCTGATCAAGCGCCACAACATCCAATGCGACCTGCGACCCGGGGTGGCCGAGATGGCCTCGACCCGGGGCGGGGTGCGCGAGTTGCATGAATATGCCGAGCACCTGGCCCGGACCTATCGCCATTTCGCGACCGAGGTGCTGGACCGCGAGGCCTGCCAGGCGCTCTGCCCGTCGCCGGTCTACAAGGGCGGGCTGATCGACTGGGATTCGGGCCATCTGCATCCGCTGAAACTGGCGCTGGGGCTGGCCCGGGCGGCCGAGGGCGCCGGGGCACGGATCTTCGAGACGAGCCGGGTGACCGGGATCGAGGACGGCGCGCAGGTGAAGGTGCAGACCGAACGGGGCGTGGTGACGGCCGATCACCTGATCCTGGGCTGCAACGGCTACATGGGCGACCTGGAGCCGCGGGTGGCGGCGCGGGTCATGCCGATCAACAATTTCATCGCCGCGACCGAGCCGCTGGGCGCGCGCACCGCCGAGGTGCTGACCCGTGACGTGGCGGTGGCCGATGACCTCTTTGTCATCAACTACTTCCGGCTGTCGGCCGACGGGCGGCTGCTGTTCGGGGGGGGCGAGAGCTATGGCTATCGGTTCCCCGAGGATATCGCGGCGACGGTGCGCAAGCCGATGGAACGGATCTTTCCGCATCTGAAGGGCGTGAAGATCGACCATGCCTGGGGCGGCACGCTGGCCATCACGATGAAGCGCCTGCCCTGGATGGCCCGGCTGTCGCCGCGCATCCTGACGGCCTCGGGCTATTCCGGCCACGGGGTGGGCACGGCGACCCATGCGGGCATGCTGATGGCCCGGGCCGTGCAGGGCCAGACCGAGGGGTTCGATACCTTTGCCGCCCTGCCGACCCCGGCCTTCCCCGGCGGGCCGGGCCTGCGCAGCCCGCTGCTGGCGCTGGCCATGAGCTGGTACGCCATGCGCGACAAGCTGGGGATCTAGGGCCCCGGCCCGGCGACCCGATCCGACGATCTTGCGGCTGGCAGAGGCCCCGGGCCCACGGGCCTCGGGGCGGCCCTGGTGTGACCCCGGGCCACCGGCGGCCCGCGGGGATGCCCAGGGGCCACAGTCTTAACCGACAATTCACCGACTGCCCGTCTTTGGCCTTGGTTCCGGCGCAATCCTGTTTTAGATTTACGAAAGATCCAGTTAAGGAAAACGAAATGGTCACCGTTCCGAACGTTCACGAGGCAGAGCCGATCCCCGAAGCCGCGCGCGCTGAAATCGAAGCGTTGCTCCAGTCGGGCGATCTTTTCCGCTATACCTCCGAAGGCGCGGCCGTCACGCTGCTGGAGGAAGACTTTGCCGCGATGATGGGCAGCCGCTACGCGCTGGCCGTGTCGTCCTGCTCGGCGGCCCTGTTCCTGTCGCTCAAGGCGCTGGGGCTGACGCCGGGTGCCCGGGTGCTGATCCCCGGGTTCACGTTCGCCGCCGTGCCGTCGTCGGTCGTGCATGCCGATTGCAAGCCGGTGCTGTGCGAAGTGGCCGACAATTACCGCATCGACATGGCCGATTTCGAGGCCAAGCTGGACGATGTCGAGGCCGTGATCATCAGCCACATGCGCGGCCATACCTCGGACATGGATGCCATCATGGCGCTGTGCGACGCGCGCGGCCTGCCCGTCGTCGAGGACGCGGCCCATTCGCTGGGCACGCTGTGGCACGGGCGCAAGATCGGCACGATCGGCAAGATCGGCTGTTTCTCGTTCCAGTCCTACAAGATGGTCAATGCCGGCGAAGGCGGGATCATGATCACCGACGATGCCGACCTGATCGCCCGGGCCGTGATCATGTCGGGCGCCTACGAACACAACTGGAAGAAACACCGGGGCTTCGGCCATGGCAACGGCGAGCTGGAAGCGGCCTTTGCCCGCTGGCAGAACCAGCTGCCGCTCTACAACCTGCGGCTCAACAACATGTCGGCCGTGATCAGCCGGGCCCAGCTGCCCGAGCTGGAACGCCGGGTTACCGATGGCCGGGCCAACCACGATCACGTGGCCGAGCGGCTCAATGCCTCGCCCTTCATCGACGTGCCCGCCCCGCTGGGCCCCGAACTGCGCGCGCCGGATTCGATCCAGTTCAACATGGAGAACATGAGCGCCGACGAGATCCGGGCCTTTGCCGATGAATCGGCGGCCCGGGGCGTCAAGGTGCAGGTCTTCGGCATGTCGACCGACAATGCCCGGGCGTTCTGGAACTGGCAGTTCATCGAGGACCTGCCCGAACTGCCGCAGACCCGCGCGATGCTGATGAAGGCCTGCGACGTGCGCCTGCCGGTGCGCCTGACCCGCGACGAGCTGGACGTGATCACCGACATCCTGCTGGCCTCGGTCGAGGCCGTGATGGGCGACATCCGCGCCTACGGCACCTGAGACACGCGCCCGAAAGGGCCTGCCACGTGACACTGGCGGCCCTTTGCCGGCCTGCCCTGCCCGCGCCCCTTGCCTTCCGGCTTGGGGCGTGTGTATTTCAGGCGGCCCGTCCAGGCACATGCAGGCGCAAACAAGACCCGAGGCAAGATGACCGAAGTCCTTCTTCACATCGGCATGGACAAGACCGGTTCGTCTTCGATCCAGCACAGTTTCGCAGGCTATGACGACGGCAGCCTGGCCTATGCGCAGCTGGCCACGGCCAATCACTCCATGCCCCTGCAGATGCTGTTCCGCGATCCCGATGCTCCGGCCCGGGCGATCCGCGCCCAGGGCTATGACCGCGACCAGATTCTGGCCGAACGCGAGCAGCACCGGGCCGACCTGGTGGCCGCGCTGGACCAGGGCCGCGACCGGGTACTGATCTCGGCCGAGGGCGTGCTGGGGCTGAAACCGGACCAGCTGGAAGAGCTGCGCGACCTGCTGGCCCAACATTGCGACCGCATCCGCCTGCTGGCCTACGTGCGCGAGCCGATGGGCTATGCCTCGTCGGCCTTCCAGCAGGGGCTGAAGGCCGGGGTCGAGACCTTCCAGGTGCCGATGCCCCGCTATGTCGGGCGGCTGGCCGCCATGGACCAGGTCTTTGGCCGCGAGAACGTGACCTACCTGCGCTTCGACCCGCGCAGCTTTCCGGGCCAGTCGGTGGTGCGCGATTTCGCCGGCCATGTCGGGGCCGACATCACCCGGCTCGACGAACGCCGGTCGAACGAAAGCCTGACGCTGGACGCGGCGGCGGCGCTGTTTCTCTACAACCGCGAACGCGGCGCACGCACCGGGTCGCGCGAATTGTTCCGCGCCCGCCTGCTGCTGATCCGCCTGCTCATGCGCGAGGAGGACCGGCGGATGGAACGGGTGGCCAAGCGGGTGAAACGCCGGCTGGGTCTCAAGCTGGGCCGGACGCCCAAGCCCGAGGACACACCTGCCGACAAGGCACCCAAGTTCCGCTTTGCCCAGTCGCTGGTGCGGGCCCGCGTGCCCGAGGACGACGTGGCCTGGATGGAACGGCGCAGCGGCTTCGACCTGATGCCCGGCGCACTGCCCGCGGGCACCGGCGACGAGACCGGCGTGCAATCCGAAGATCACCTGCTGGAGATTGCCGCGGGTGCAAAGGACTACCTGGCGCCCATGGTCCAGCGGCTGCGGCTGAAACCGGCCGGCACCGGCACGCTGGAGCTGATGGACGCGCTCTTCGACCACGCGGTTGCCAAGAGCGGCTGAACCGGCGCGGACGAGGTTTCGCGGGGAATGAGGGGGGCGGGACCGGGGCCATGCCGCGGCACGGCCCGTCGGGTCAGCTGAGCTTGGACAGCTTGTCCTGCAGATCGGCCAGCTGCTTCTTGATCGCGTCCAGGTCGTCCTTGCTTTCGCTCTCGGCCGCGCCTTCTTCGCCCGGGCCCGACCATTGGCCGGACAGACCGCCGGTCATGGCTTTCACAAAGGCTTCCTGCTGGGCCTTCATGGCCTCGAACCCGGGCATCTTGGCGATCGGGTTCATGGCGTTCATGTTGTCCAGCATCTTCGACTGGCTGTCGCGCAGCATGTCAAAGGAGGTTTGCAGGAACTGGGGCATCATCCCCCCGCCCGGCACCATATAGCTGCGCACGAGGTCGTTCAGCACGGTGACCGGCAGGACGTTTTCGCCCCGGCTTTCATGTTCGGCGATGATCTGCAGCAGGTATTGCCGGGTCAGGTCGTCGCCCGATTTCAGGTCGACGATCTTCACTTCACGGCCATCGCGGATAAAGCCCGCGATGTCTTCCAGCGTGACGTAATCGCTGGTTTCGGTGTTGTAGAGACGCCGGCTGGCATAGCGCTTGATCAGAAGCGGTTTCTCTGTTTCGGCCACGGTAGCCTCCCCGGTCATGCAGCGTTGCAGCAAAGCCTATGCGAGCGCAGAACGAAAAGAAAGAGCCCGTTTTTCCAACGTGCTGCCGCATTCCTCACCGGCCCCCGCATGCGGTCATCCGCGGGGCTGCGGCCGGTGCCGCGGGCCGGTCGGCCGGCGCGGTGATGCGGCTGCGGCAAGCGCCCGTCACCCGGCCATGAAAAAGGGGGCAGACCCTGTGGCCTGCCCCCTTCCTGCGATTGCACCTGAGGGGAGGAGATGGTGCAAATTGCCCGTGGGCAACCGAATTACTTCGCTGCGGTGGTCGCCTTCTTGGTGGCGGCGGTCACCTCGTCGGTGGCCTTTTTCATCGCGGCGGTGGCGTCTTCGGTCATGTCCTTGCCAGCGGCCATCATCAGTTCGACGGTGTCCATCTGGACCTTCTTGGCGATTTCCGCGTAGGCGGCCATGTGCTCGGCCGAGATTTCAGCGGTGGCCGAAGCGAAATCCGACAGCGCCTTGGCGTAATCGGCCGGCTCTGCCTTGGCTTTCGACAGGTCGCTGAGCTTTTCGATGGTCTGCTTGGTCCAGGCCGTCGAGATCTCGGCGGTCTTGTCGGCGGCTTCCAGAGCGACGCTCGACAGTTTCTCGTTCAGCGTGGCGCTGGTCTTGAACGCGTCTTCCATGGCCGAGGTATCGACCGGAAATGCGCCCATCATGTCTTTCATCATAGCGGTGAAGTCTTGTGCGTTAGCCATAGTACTCTTCCTGGTTCTCCGTCCGGGCCCACCCCGTCCTTCTTCCTGACATACAGTATATGCTGCGATGCAGCATTTCAAGCATTAGTGCTGCGTCGCAGAAAGAATGTCCTCGGCAGGCATCGATCCGGCAAGGTTCCGCCGACCGCCCGGGACTGGCCAAGGCATTGGCTGGACAGGCGGAAAAATCCGCCGCCCCACCCGGGGGGCGACGGCCGGAAAGACCAGTAAAAAAACGCCGATGGCGGCTCAGGCCGACTCGGCCGGGACCGATCGGACGTATTGGCCGGGCGCCGGGCCCAGCGGCGGATGCGCCTTGTCCCCCGGTTCACGCGCGGGAATCAGCTTGCCCGACCGGCCCTTCAGCCAGGTCTCCCAGCGCGGCCACCACGAGCCTTCGGTAAACTCGGCGCCGTCAAGCCAGGCCTGGGGATCAAGCTTGAGATCCTTGTTGACGTAATGGCCGTATTTCTTCTTGGACGGCGGATTGACGATGCCGGCGATATGGCCCGACTGGGTCATGATGAAGGTCTTCGACCGCGAGCCCATCTGCTGGATGCCCCGGTAGCTGTCACGCCAGGCGGCGATGTGATCGGTCTCGCAGGCAATGGCGCAGAGCGGCACGTCGACATCGCGGATCCTGAGCGTATGGCCCAGCAGGTCGATCCCCTCGCCCGCGAATTCGTTGCGCTGGCAGAGCTGGCGCAGGTATTGCATGGCCATCCTGGCCGGCAGGTTGGTGCCATCGCCGTTCCAGTAGAGCAGGTCGAAGGCCGGCGGGGTCTGGCCCATCATGTAGGACCGGATGGCCGGCGAATAGACCAGGTCGTTGGACCGCAGAAAGGAAAAGGTCCGGGCCATGATGTAGGACGGCAGCATGCCGCGGGCCTTTGTCTCGACCTCGATGCCGTCGACGAAATCATCCTGCAGGAAGGGCGTGAATTCGCCCTGGTCCGAGAAATCGGTCAGCGCGGTGAAGAAGGTCGCCGACTTGACCGACTTGTCGCCGCGCTGCTTGAGCAGCGACAGGGTCAGGGCCAGGGTCGTGCCGGCAATGCAATAGCCCACGACGTTGATCTGTTTCTGCGCGGTGATCGCCTTGACCTCGCGGATGGCCGTCAGGAAGCCGTCCTCGATATATTGCTCCATGCCCACGTCACAGTAGCTGGGATCGGGATTGACCCAGCTGACGACGAACAGCGTGTAGCCCTGGTCGGTCACCCATTTGATCAGGCTGTTCTGGGCCTTGAGATCGAGGATGTAGAACTTGTTGATCCAGGGCGGGAACAGCAGCAGCGGCACCTCGTGGACCTGTTCGGTCGTCGGGCTGTACTGGATGATTTCCATCATGTGGTTGCGATAGACCACCTCGCCCTTCGACGCGCCGATGTTCTCACCCAGTTTGAAGGCGCTTTCATCGGCCAGCCGCACGACCAGCTCGCCGTCGTTGGCCTCCAGGTCGCGGATCAGATTCTCCAGCCCGTCGATCAGCGATTGCCCGTCGGTCTCCAGGGCCTTTTCCAGCGCGTCAGGATTGGTGGCCAGGAAATTGGTCGGGGCCATCATGTCGACGATCTGCTTGGCGAAATAGCTCAGCCGGCGCTTTTCGACCTCGTCCATGTCATCGACGTCCAGCACGGCCTGCTGGATGGCCTCGGCATTGATCAGGTATTGCTGCTTGATGAAGTTGAAATAGGGGTGGCTGTCCCACAGCGGGTTGGAAAACCGCCGGTCGCGCGGGCCGGGATCCTCGGGCGCGGCAATGCGGCCCTTGGCCAGGGCCTGCTGGGCCTCGACGAAATGCAGCACCGATTTTGACCAGTAGCGGATCTGGTGTTCGATGATCTTGGCCGGATCCTGGATGGCCTCGGTCCAGTAGGCGGCGGCGGCCTTGGCGAACAGATCCTGATTCGGCGCATCCAGCGCCGGGTTGTGGATCTTGCGGTGGGCCATGACGTCGATCAGGCGGTGGGACAGGTCTTCGACCCGGCGCATGTTTTCCTTGAGCTTGTCCAGGTGCTCGGCAGATGGCGTAACCAATTCTTGAGTATCAGTTGTCAATTTAATAAATCCCCCATACCTTGCTGCCATGCAGCGTAGTGCCGCTTTGCTGCCGGGACAAAGCGGCGAATGGTCCGTCAACAACCGGACCGAGTCACGGCCAGTCTAGTCGAGCGACCGGCAAAAAGGAGTCCCCCAATGCGGTACATGATGACGTACGACGTCATGGAGACGGTTCGGAACACCAACCAGTGGCTGGGCGCAACGGCCAAGTCCTTTGCCTCCTACCCGGCCATGGCCATGGTGCCAAATCCCCTGCTGGCCTGGTCCGCCGCCTGGGGCGAAGTGACCGAACGGACCTTCTCGCGCATGGTCGTCAAGCCGTCCTGGGGGATCCGGTCGATCACCTGTGCGGATGGCAAGGACCACATCGTCGAAAAGGAAATCGTGGTCGAGAAGGATTTCGGCGACCTGCTGCATTTCCGGGTCTCGGGCCGCGAGGAAAGCGCGCGCAAGGTGTTGCTGGTCGCGCCGATGTCGGGCCATTACGCGACCCTGCTGCGCTCGACGGTCCTGTCGCTGCTGCCCGATTGCGAGGTCTATGTCACCGATTGGCACAATGCCCGTGATATCCCGGTCAGCGCGGGCAAGTTCGATGTCGAAGATTACACCCTCTACCTCGTCGATTTCATGCGCCACCTCGGGCCAGACACCCATGTCATCGCGGTCTGCCAGCCGGCGCCCCTGACCCTGGCGGCCACAGCCTACCTGGCCGAGGAAGAGCCCGAAGCCCAGCCCCGCACCCTGACCCTGATCGGCGGGCCGATCGACCCCGATGCCACGCCCACCGAAGTCACCGATTTCGGCCGGCGGGTGACGATGGGCCAGCTGGAAGAGACGATGATCCAGCGGGTCGGGTTCAAGTACAAGGGCGTCGGCCGGCTGGTCTATCCGGGCCTGCTGCAGCTGGCCTCGTTCATGTCGATGAACGCCGACCGCCATTCCAAGGCCTTCACCGACCAGATCCAGCGGGTGGCCAAGGGCGAGGCCTCGGACCACGATCCGCACAACCGGTTCTACGACGAATACCTGGCGGTCATGGACATGACGGCCGAGTTCTACCTGTCGACGGTGGAACGGATCTTCAAGAACCGCGAGATCGCGCGCAATGTCTTCACCGTGGCCGGCAAGGCCGTGGATATCGGCAAGATCACCACGGTGGCCGTGAAGACCGTCGAAGGCGCCAATGACGACATCTCGGCGCCCGGCCAGTGCATCGCGGCCCTGGCCCTGTGCACCGGCCTGCCCGACGACAAGAAGGCCAGCCATCTCGAGCCCGGCGCCGGCCATTACGGCATCTTCGCCGGCAAGAGCTGGCGCAACAACATCCGGCCGCTGGTGCTGGATTTCATCGACGCCAACAGCCCGAAACCCGCGCCCAAGGCCGCCGCCAACACCAACGCCGCGGCCTGAGCCCCGCAATCCGGGCCGGGCGATGACCTCGGCCCGCCCGCGGGCGGCGATGTTGCCCTGAGGTACTTGGACCAAGAAGAAGACAGGACCGCGCGCCCTGTTCTTCTTCTTGGTCCAAGTACCCTCGGGGGAGTCCTCCAACGGAGGACGGGGGCAGCGCCCCCCTACCGCAGCACCATCGGCGCAGCGAGCCAGGCCCTGAGCGCATCGGTCACCGCATCCGGCGTTTCCAGCATCGGTACATGGCCGGCACCGGGAAGAACGGCCAGAGTGGCGTGATGGATCAGCTCGGCCAGGAATTCATGGCGTTTCACCGGGGTCAGGCTGTCATGTTCGCCGCAGAGCACCAGTGCCGGCACCCGGCATTTGCGCAGGGTCGATTGCTGGTCCCGGCGGCGCTGCAGGGCCCGCGACTGGCGGATGAAGACCTCGGCCCCCAGCTCTTCGGCCATCGTGCGGATCGCCGCCTGGACATCGCGCCGGGCCGGCCCCGGGGCCAGGGTTTCGGCCGGGAAGGACGCGTCGATCACGTCGCCCAGCCGCCCGGCCCGGGCCTTGACGATCAGCATCTCGCGGGCCGCCGCATCCTGCGGCGTTTCGGCCAGCGGCTGGGTATCGAGCAGGGCGATGCGCATCACCCGGTCCGGCGCCCGGCGCAGCAATTCCATCGCCAGGATCCCGCCCAGCCCGTGACCGGCCAGGGCAAAGCGCCGGGGCAGCTGGTCCAATAGGTGCGAAGCCATTTCCTCGACCCGTTCGCCCAGCATCGCCGGGGCCACCATGACCGCCCGTTCGCGCGACAGCACGGTCAGCTGGGCGGCAAAGGCCCGCGCATCGGCCATCAGGCCGGGGATCAGCACCAGGGGTTCGTTCATCAGGGCCTGCTCAACATCGGGGTCTTCGGGGGATCCTGTCCCGCCCCTCGCGCCCGGAGATTAGGGCATTCACCCCGGCCTTCAAGGCCTATCCCGGGTAGGCCACGCCACGGAACGGCGGGAAATCGCGGTACCGCGCCCGGCGTTGCGGCAAGGTTTCGCCCGGCGCCGCCCCGGGCCGCAGCAGGCAGCCGCGCGGGGCGATGTAGCTGTCGATCCGCCGTTGCGGCACGGGCCGCCAGGCAATGTTGAAGGCGCAGAGCTTTGGGAAGAACCAGATCTCGGAATAGTCGAGATGATCGTGCAGCCACCAGGCCAGGTCGCGCCAGTCGCGCCCCTCTGCGTGGCGATCGGCAAACCACGGAATGACGATCGACGCCCCGGCCACCCGCGCAGCGCCCCGGCCCCGGTCCCAGATGTGGCATTCCAGCGGGTAATCGTTGCGCGCGCAGTTCAGCCCCCGCTCGTTGCCAAAGGCGTTCAGCCGGGGCGAGCGATAGCCCGAGCGCACGGCGATCCGGCCGAAGGTCTCTTCCAGCGGGTCCAGCAGGGTCTCACAGAAGGCCCGGCCGCAGGCGATGGCCAGGTCGGGATCGTCGGGAATGTTCTGAATCTCGTGGAAATTGCCGATCTCGGAATAGAGGAAATCGCGCATGTAGAAATGCCGCGACAGGCGCACCCGGCCCAGCGTCTCCAGGCTCCACATGCTGCACGGGCGCCGCATCAGGCCCGCCCCGCGCCCGCAGAGCGGGGTGGGTGGGCGGGCGCTCTGCGGGCGCGGGGCGGGCCGGGCCGGATCATCCGCCGATGCCCAGCGAGGCCAGCCAGCCCAGCATGCCGGCCACCGCCGCCTCGGTCTGGCCCGGCGAGACCAGGTCGCCGGCCACCACGTGGCTGTTGGCATCATCGCCCGACCCCATGGTCACGGTCCGCATCGTCACCGGCCCGCCCCAGGCCCCGGCCACCCGGCGCGTGGCCTGAGGGCGCACGACCTTGTCGCCCTCGCTGAACCAGAACAGCGCCGGCACCCGCGCCGCGCCGTAATCCAGCCGCACGGCCCGGTCCACCAGCGCCGCCATGGGCAGCACCGCAACCGACGGGTAATCGGCCGTCCAGTAGGGCGCGATCTCGGCATTTCCCGACACCTCGCCGCGCCGAGGCCCCAGCACCAGCGGCAGCCACCACCGCGTGCCCGGCCAGGCCAGCAGGAAGGCCCCCGGCTCGTTGGGCCCGAAATTGGGGCTGACCAGGATCAGCGCCGCCACGTCTTCGGCCATGGCCGGATCCAGCGCGGCCATGGCCGCCAGGGTGCCCCCGGTCGAGGTGGCCATGACAACCACCTTCTCGCCCACCGCCCGGCCCGCCGCCAGCGCCTCGGCCGTGTCCTGCATCCAGTCCACCGCCGTCACCGCGCCCAGGGCATCGCCGGGCCGGCCGTGGCCCGCCAGCCGGCCATAGACCAGGTTGGCCCCCAGCGCAGCGGCGACCCGGTCGGGCACCGGGCGGATTTCCTCGGACGTGGCCGTGAAGCCGTGCAGATAGACAACCGACACCGGCGTGCGCCGTTCATAGCCGCCCTCGGCCCAGACCACGCGCTTTTCTACCCCCGGGGTGATGTCGTCAAAGGCGCTTTCGACGCTTTCGAAATAGACCTGCACGCCCTCGCCGAACCGGCGCGGGTCGAAATCGGCGCGCAGGGCGACCGGCTCGCGCGGGCCCAACAGCAGCACCGCGCCCACCAAGACCAACAAGACCACAAGACCCGCCGTCACCGCCTTGCCGATCATGCCCATGCCTGGTCCGCCCTATCCCGTTGCCGCGTCATGCCCCGGCGCGATGTCGCGCCAGCCGTGATCCAGCGCCAGGCCCGGCAGGTGGCAGGCCAGGTAATTGCCACCGCCATTGGCCGGCTGGTCCTGCGCCCGGCTGATCGCCACCCCCATCCTGTCGCTCAGGAACAGGGCGCCCACTGCGCCATGGGCCACGATGGCAATATCACCCTGCGTGGCATCCGCCGCAACGATCTCGTGGACCGCCGCACAGATCCGGGCCTGGGCATCCACCGCCCGTTCCCAGCCGCGCACCGCCTCGGTGGGCCGGGCAAAGAACGCATCGGCCATGGCCTCGAACGCTTCGCGCGGCAGGTAGCCCGTGGCGCTGCGGTCATTCTCGTGCAACGCGGCCATCGTCTGTACCGACAGCCCCAGCGCCTGGCCCAGGATCGCCGCGCCGTCCTGCGCCTTGCGCTCGGCGCTGGCATGGATGGCACTGACCCCGGCCACCGCCTCGCTGGTCGCAAAGGCCGCGTGCCGGGCCCGGCCCCTGTCGTTCAGCCCCCATTCCGTGACCGGCACCACCGGGTCGATGACCACGTCGGCATGGGTGATGAACAACAGCCGGCGGCTCACCCGGTGACCTCGTCGACCGCCGTTTCGATCAGGCCCAGGCAGGTCTCGTCGGAAAACCGGTGATCGGCCTCCTTGACCAGCAGCAGCCGCATGTCGGGGCTGGTCGCATGGTCCAGCAGGGCCACGGCCGTGGCCACCGAAACGGCCGTGTCGGCCGTGCCCTGCAACAGGCGCACCGGGAACGGCAGATCGAGCGGCGCGCGCAGCACCAGGTGGGCCCGCCCGTCCTCGATCATCTTCCGCGTGACGATGTAGGGCTCCATGTAATCCGACGGCAGCTCGACAGGTCGCCCGGCCTCGATCTCGGCCTTCTGGGCATCGGTGAACCCGGCCCAATAGCCGTCTTCGGTGAAATCCGGCGCGGCGGCAATGGTCACCAACCCGGCGAGGCGCGCGGGCCGTGCCCGAGCGAGGAGCAGCGCCTGCCAGCCGCCCATGGACGATCCGACGACCACCAGCGGGCCATCGGTCAGCGCGTCGATGGCCGCCAGCGTGTCCTCGTGCCAATCGGCGATCGAGCCCTCCTCGAAGGTCCCGCTGGACTGGCCGTGCCCGGAATAGTCGAACCGCAGGAAGCCCCGGCCATTGGCCCGCGCCCAGTCTTCGAGATGGATCGCCTTGGTGCCTTCCATGTCGGATTTCAGCCCGCCCAGGAAGACGACCATCGGCCCCGCGCCCTGGGTCCGGTGATAGGCCAGCCGCCGGCCCTGTGGCGTGTCCAGGTATTCAGGTTCGCGCATCATGTCCCTCCGGTCTGCGCCGCGATCATGCACGCGGCAGGCCGGCCGTCCACCCGGTTTTCCCCGCCCTGCCCCGCGCACCTGCCCCCGCACACCTGCCCCCGCCCCATCTCGCGCCGCATCTCACGCCCGGGGCCTGCGCCCGCCGCAGCCCAAATTTGCGCCCGCCCAGGACCCACACAGGACCGGCATTCACGTGACCATCTTGTCACGTGACTAAATAGTAACTTATAAGCGATTCCATGGACGCGATCTTCAAGGCCCTCAACGACCCTGCCCGCCGCGCGCTCCTGGACTCGCTCCGAGCGACGGACGGGCAGACACTGACCGAACTGGAAGAGCAGTTGGACATGAGCCGGTTCGGCGTGATGAAGCATCTCAAGGTGCTCGAGGACGCCCATCTCGTCGTCACGCGCAAGCGGGGGCGGTTCAAATACCACTACCTGAATGCCCTGCCCCTGCAGGAGATGATCACCCGCTGGGTGCATCCCTTCCTGCAACCCCATGCTGCCGCGCTGACGGATCTGAAAGCTCAACTCGAGGAGACCTCCATGAGCAAGCCCGACTTCATCATGTCGACCTTCATCAACTGCACCCAGGATGCCCTGTGGGATGCCCTGACCCGGGGTGACATCGTCGCCCGCTATCATTTCGCCTGCCAGGCCGCGCGTGGGACCATGCAGGCCCCGGGCGACGAGATCGCCTATCTGCGCCCCGACGGCGCGCCGATGCTGTCCAACCGGGTGATTGCCATCGAGCCCAAGACCCGGATCGAGATGGTCTTCCTGCCGGCCTGGGGCGACGACACCACCGAAAGCCGCTGTGTCTACCTGGTCGAACCGACCGCCTCGGGCATGAAACTGACCGTCGAACATTATGACATCCCCGCCGGCCAGCCGGGCATCGGCGATGGCTGGACGCGCTTCCTGTCGGGCATCAAGACCTTTCTCGAAACCGGCGAGGCCCATCGCTTCTTTCCCGAGATGCAGGCATGAGCGCCGCCGGCCCCGGGCTGACGCCCGAGCTGTTCTGGCTGCTGATGACGGCAATCCTGGCCGCCCTGCTCTGGGTGCCTTTCATCGTGCTGTCCTCGCGGCCGGCCGATGCGCCCTTCCAGAGCTTCGCCCGCATGGCCCGCATCAGCGAGATGTCGGATATCACCCAGCGCGCCTACCGTGCCCATCTCAACCTGCTGGAACAATTCCTGCCCTTCGCCGTGGTCGTGCTGATCGCCCACCTGGCCGGCGTGTCCAACGGGCTGACCCTCGCGGCCTGCGCGGCCTTCTTCTGGCTGCGCATCGCCCATGCGGTGGGCTTCATCGCGGGCTTTGCCCGCATGCCCCTGCGCCCGCTGCTGTTTACCGGCGGCTGGGTCTGCATCCTGGCCATCGCCGCGGCCATCCTGCTGGCGTGATCCGCCACCTGACGGCGGGGCGCGCGGTCGCCCTGCCGTCTTGACAACCCGGCCCCTGCCCGTCACTCAGGCCCCGCTACAAACCCGCAACCGGGCGTTCCGTGGGCGCCAGACCGACGAGGAGAGCCGATATGGCCCAGATCTCTCTCACCCTTCCCGATGGCAATTCGCGTTCCTATGACGCCGGCATCACGCCCGCGCAGATCGCTGCCGACATTTCCACCTCGCTGGCCAAGAAGGCCATCTCCGCCACCGTGAACGGCAAGCACTGGGATCTTCAGTGGCCGATCGACACGGATGCCGACATTGCCATCCACACGATGAAGGACGAGGCCCAGGCCAACGAGCTGGTCCGCCACGACCTGGCCCATATCATGGCCCGTGCCGTGCAGGAGATCTGGCCCGACACCAAGGTCACCATCGGCCCCGTCATCGAGAACGGCTGGTATTACGATTTCGACCGGGCCGAGCCCTTCACGCCGGAAGACCTGGGCGAAATCGAAAAGAAGATGAAGGACATCATCAACAAGCGCGAGCCCGTGACCACCGAGGTCTGGGACCGGGCCCGTGCGGTGAAGTTCTACGAGGACTCGGGCGAGCCCTACAAGGTCGAGCTGATCGACGCCATTCCCGGCGACGAGCCGCTGCGCATGTACTGGCACGGCGACTGGCAGGACCTCTGCCGCGGCCCGCACCTGCAGCACACCGGCCAGGTGCCGGCCGATGCCTTCAAGCTGATGTCCATCGCCGGGGCCTATTGGCGCGGCGACAGCAAGCGCCAGATGCTGCAGCGCATCTATGGTGTGGCCTTCACCGGCAAGGAAAAACTCAAGGCCCATCTGCACATGCTGGAAGAGGCCGCCAAGCGCGACCACCGCAAGCTGGGCCGCGAGATGGACCTGTTCCACATGCAGGAAGAGGCGCCCGGCCAGGTGTTCTGGCACCCGAACGGCTGGACGATCTACACCCAGCTGCAGGATTACATGCGCCGCAAGCAGCGCGTCGGCGGCTACCGCGAAATCAACACGCCCCAGGTCGTCGACCGCAAGCTGTGGGAAGCCAGCGGTCACTGGGAGAAATACCAGCACCACATGTTCCTGGTCGAGGTCGATGAGAGCCGCGACGGCGAGAACGACGATGCCAGCGCCAAGAACAAGGATCAGACGCGGATCAACGCGCTGAAGCCGATGAACTGCCCCTGCCACGTGCAGGTGTTCAACCAGGGTCTGAAATCCTACCGTGACCTGCCCCTGCGGCTGGCCGAGTTCGGGTCCTGTGCGCGGTTCGAACCCTCGGGCGCGTTGCACGGCATCATGCGCGTGCGCGGGTTCACCCAGGACGATGCGCATATCTTCTGCACCGAAGACCAGATCCAGGAGGAATGCGCGCGCTTCATCGACTTCCTGGCCAATGTCTACCAGGAACTGGGCTTCGACGATTTCGAGATCCGCTTTGCCACCCGCCCCGAAAAGCGCGTGGGCACCGAGGAAAGCTGGGATTACGTCGAAGGCGCGCTGGAAAACGCCATCAAGGCCGTGGGGCGTGAGTATACGCTGGAACCGGGCGACGGGGCGTTCTACGGGCCCAAGCTCGATTTCTACCTGACCGATGCCATCGGCCGGGTCTGGCAATGCGGCACCTTCCAGGTCGATCCCAACCTGCCCGAACGGCTGGGCGCCAGCTATATCGCCGCCGATGGCGACAAGCACCGGCCGTTCATGCTGCACCGCGCCTGCCTTGGGTCGTTCGAGCGGTTCATCGGCATCCTGATCGAGAACCACGAGGGCAAGCTGCCGTTCTGGCTGGCCCCGCGCCAGGTGGTCGTGGCCTCGATCACGTCCGAGGCCGACGATTACGTGGCCGAAGTGGTGGCCCAGCTGACCGCCGCCGGGGTCCGGGCCGAGGCCGATACGCGCAACGAAAAGATCAACTACAAGGTCCGCGAGCATTCGGTGGGCAAGGTCCCGGTGATCCTGGCCGTGGGGGCGCGCGAGGTCGAAGAGCGCACCGTGTCGGTCCGCCGGCTGGGCGAGAAAAAGACCGAGGTGCAGAGCCTGGAGGCTGTAACAAAGGCCCTGGGAACCGAGGCGACGCCGCCGGATCTTCTGTAACATTGCGTGATGACAAGCGGCCGGCATGTGACAACATGCCGGCCGTTTTGCTTTTGCGGCCTTTGAAATCAATCGCTTGGCAGGGATCGACCCTGACATTGCCTGACAGGGCCGTGACCAACAGGCTCGTGACTTCATGCGCGAGGCGTGGCGGACTACCTTGGGAGCATCATCGAGTGCAACCCAAGGGAGACGATCCATGCCCAACCCCGTCAAGACGATGACCGTCGCCGCATCCATCGCCGCGGCCTTGACCGCCCATGCCACCACCGCCGAGGCCCAGGCCAAGGAAAAATGCTATGGCATCTCGCTGGCCGGCGAGAACGATTGCGCGGCCGGCCCGGGCACGACCTGCGCCGGGACCTCGACCGTCGATTACCAGGGCAACGCCTGGACCCTGGTCGACAGCGGCACCTGCACCGAGATCGAGCTGCCGGCCATGGCCGATGGCACGGCGCGCGAAGGCTCGCTGGACGCGCTCGACCGCGACCTGCCGGCCTGAGCCCCGGGCGATGGGTTCCCCCGGGAACCCATCCTACGCCCCGCCCTTGTAGGGCGGGGTTCACCCCGCCGCACCGTTGCCCCAGCGCCAAGACCCAAGACCGAAGACCGGAGGCCCCATGCCCGACAGCTCACGCGCCCATCTGCCCGCCGCGGCCGGGGTCGGATACAAGCCCCAGCACTACGCCGCGATCATCGACGATCCCGCCCCGGTGGCCTGGCTGGAAATCCATGCCGAGAACTACATGGGAGACGGCGGCCGCCCCCTGGCCCAGCTGCGCGCCCTGTCCGAACGCTTTCCGATCTCGGTCCATGGCGTCGGCCTGTCGATCGGCGGTGCGGCCCCGCTCGACCGCGATCACCTGGCCCGGCTGAAACACCTGGTGTCCTGGCTGAACCCGGCCAGCTTTTCCGAGCACCTGGCCTGGTCGACCCATGACAGCCATTTCCTCAACGACCTGCTGCCCCTGCCCTATACCGATGCCACGCTGGCCCGGATCGTCGACCATGTCGACCAGGTCCAGGACGCGCTCGGCCGGCCGATGCTGCTGGAAAACCCGTCGAGCTACCTGGCCTTTGCCGAAAGCACCTGGGCCGAGCCCGATTTCCTGGCCGAGATCGCCCGGCGCACGGGCTGCGGCCTGCTGCTGGACATCAACAATGTCTTTGTCTCGGCCACCAACCTGGGCTTTTCGCCCCAGGGCTACATCGATGCCTTCGACCTCGAGCGGGTCGGGGAAATCCACCTGGGCGGCCATGACGAAGACCAAGACGACCACGGGGCGCCGCTGCTGATCGACAGCCACGGGCGCGAGATCGCCGATCCGGTCTGGGCCCTGCTCGATTACACGCTCTGGCATGCCGGCGGACAATCGGCCACGCCCCCGCAAACCGGATGCGGGCCGAAACCGGTGCTTGTCGAATGGGATACGGACGTGCCCGACTGGCCCGTCCTGGCCACCGAGGCCACCCGCGCGGCCCGCGCCCTTGCCGGCCCGCTGCCCGCCGTTTCGCCCGTGGCCCTGCCCGCCGGCGCGGCCTGATGCCCGGCCCTGTCCGCCCCGGGCTCGACGTGCCGGTCATCGACCAGGACGGCTGTTACCAGGCCCCGCGCGACACGCTGTCCCCCGGGCCCGACGTGCAGGCCGTCGAGCAGGACAGCTGTCACCAGGCCCCGCACGACCCGCGTTGCCCTGTGCCCAACGTACCGGCCGTCGACCAGGACGGCTTTCACCAGGCCCTTCGCGACCCGCTGTGCCCCGTGCCCGACGGCCTGACCGATGGCCTGGCCCGGCCCGCCGGCCGGCGGTTCGATGTCTATCGCAACAACGTGGCCTCGTCGCTGACCCGCGCCCTGCACACGGCCTTTCCGACCCTGGCCAACCTGCTCGGCCCGGCCAACATGGACGGGCTCGCCGGGCTCTACCTGCGCGCCCATCCGCCCGAAACACCGTTGATGATGCATTACGGCGCGGCCATGCCCGATTTCGTCGCCGCGATGGACCAGCTGGCCCACCTGCCCTACCTGGCCGATATCGCCCGGCTCGACCTGGCCATGCGCCGGTCCTACCACGCCGCCGATGCCGCCCCCATCGATGCCGCCACCCTGGCCTGCCTGTCGCCCGAGGCGCTGATGGGCGCGCGCATGTCCCTGGCCCCGGCCGTCCAGCTGCTGCGCTCGGCCCATCCGGTGCATGACATCTGGGCCTTTGCCATGGCCGGTGGGCCCAAGCCCCGGCCCGGCGCCCAGGACATCATCATCCTGCGCCCCGATTTCGACCCCGCCCCGCACCTGCTGCCCCTGGGCGCCGGCGCCTTGGTCGAGGCGCTGGCCCAGGGCGCCGACCTGGCCAGTGCCCAGGCCCGGGCCGAGACCGACCACCCGGGGTTCGACCCCGGCCCAGCCATCGCCCTGCTGTTGCAGGGCGCCGCCATCACGACCCTGACGCCAAAGGACCCGCAGCCATGAACCGCCTGATTTCCCTGCACAATTCGATCTTCGGATTCATCCAGACCCTGGCCGGCCATGGTCTGCCCGTCCTGGCCCGGTTCACCTTTGCCGCCGTACTGCTGATGTATTTCTGGCGCTCGGCCCTGACCAAGCTGGGCGACGGGTTCTTCGGGTTCCTCAACCCGTCGGTCGGCGCCTACACCCAGATGTTCCCCCGCCAGATGGAAGCCGTGTCCTACGATGTCACCCAGCTGGGCATCCTGCCCTGGCTGGTCGCGCTGGTCGGCACCTGGGCCGAGTTCCTGCTGCCCCTGCTCATCGTCCTGGGCCTGTTCACCCGGCTGGCCGCGCTTGGCATGATCGGCTTTGTCGTCGTCCAGTCGCTGACCGATGTCTATGGCCATGGTGCGACCGATGCCCAGACCCTGGGTGCCTGGTTCGATGGCGCCTCGGGCAGCCTGATCATGGATCAGCGCACGCTCTGGGTCTTTCTTTTGCTCTACCTAGTCGCCCGCGGCGGCGGGTTCCTGTCGCTCGATGCGCTGTGGCGCCGGATGGGCGCGCCCGGGCCAGTCTGACGGGCCAATCTGACGGGCCAATCTGACGGGCCGTTTCACCCCGTCCTGCCCCCGCCAGTCCAATACCTTGCCTAAAAAGGGCCGCCCGCATTCGCCGGCGGCCCTTTTCTGTTACTCACCCGGGCCAGTGTCGCCCCCGGTGGCTCAGACCCCCAGCGACGCTTGCACCGCCGGTGTCCAGCCCAGGTGCAGCGCCTCGCCGGCCTCGATCAGCGGGCGTTTCATCAGCGTCGGATGGTCGGCCAGCAAGTCCAGCGGCGGCCGGGCCCGTTCGGCCTCGTCCAGCCCGCGCCAGGTGGTCGAACGCCGGTTGACCAGCGCCTCGCCAAAGGTCTCCAGCGCCCGCGCCATCACAGCCGCCGGCACCCCGTCGGCGCGCACGTCGACGAATTCCGCCTGCGGCAATGCCCGAATTGCCTTTTTACAGGTATCGCAGCTCTTTAATCCGTATATCCGCATATCTTTTCCTCTTTTAGAAAGGCGAAATAATTGGCACGGCATGGAATTCATAGGTCTTTTTCTTGATTTTTTGCCGCGCCGTGCGACACTCGAAGGGCGTTAACGTCATGCCACTCTCGGTCTCTGCCAACCCGGACCGTCGGTCTGCACGGCGTCCGCATGGAAAGATGTGCCCGTTTGCGGGTGCAGGACCTAAGGTGAAAGGAGACACGGGACATGCCGACTGGCACCGTGAAATGGTTCAATACAACCAAGGGGTATGGTTTCATTGCCCCCGACGAAGGTGGAAAAGACGTTTTCGTGCACATCTCGGCCGTGGAACGGTCGGGTCTGACAGGGCTCGCGGACAACCAGAAGATCGGGTACGAACTCGTCGAAGGCCGCGACGGGCGCACCATGGCCGGAGATCTCAAACCATTGTAAAAACGTAATTTTCGACAGGATCAACAGCTCATTGCGCGAAACCTGTCGGTTTCGGATCATAATCTGAACGTGACGACAGACTTGCTGCGCCCTGGTTCCGCCCGGGCGCATTTTCGCAAACTGCCCCGGGTCTTGCGCCCTGAACACCGCGTGGTGTCATCCGCGGTCCGGCAGGGTGCCCGTGTATCGATGACCTGTGTTTCGATGACCTGAGCAACGGCGGCCTGCGCGGTGCATGACCGGAACCCGCCCCGTCGGCGACTTGCCGCTGACTTCCCCGGGGCCCATGGCCGGCCCTCGGGATTGTCCGCTTGGGATGATTGTCACCCTGCGCCCAATTCCGCCCCATTACCCCGGCGCGCCCTATTGACCGCGCGCCCGGGGCGAATTGGCAGGCGATCAATAACAGCCCTTGGCGCCCACCGCACAGGAATAGGAATTGCCATAGCTGCGCCGATAGGGCGTCTGCTTGGCCTGGGCATAGGTCACCTGCTGGTTCGGTGTGCCGCAGCTGGTGGTGCCGTCGACCGACACGGGCTGCAGGCCCGAGGGGCAGTAATTGACGCTGCTGCCGGTGGCATAGATCCCCACGGGCATTTCCGACGAGGATTGCTGGATCGTCGCCGCGTCGCTGGCCAGGGCTGGCCCGGACAGGGCCGCCATGGCCGCCAGTGTGACGATGGTCAGCGCGGCACGCCGGCCGCGGGTCTGGTGGTTGCGCATCTGGGCCCCCGGTTGCAAGTGAACATCCGGTTTCAATCTGCCGGGCCGCCGGGCGCCAAGTCTAGCCTTTTGTTGGTTCGGAAACGCATTGTTTTGCCCGCCCGCGCGATTCGGACGCGCCGGTCAGGCCGGATCCTGGCCGAGCTGTTGCCAATGCTCGCCCATGGCCACGATGCAGGACCGGCCGGTGGCGTAGGTCACCACCATCGTCCAGTCGCCGCGCCGGTCGGTCCAGAGCTCCATCACCTGTTCCGGCCCGCGCAGGCCGGTGGCCTGCTGGCGGGTGCCGAACTGGCGCTGCAGCTTGTCGCGCATGCGCCCGGTCTCATCGCAGACCACCTCGGCCAGCGGCGACACGGCCAGCGCCGGGGTGGCGCAGGGCATCAGCATGATCAGGGAAAGGGCGGTGCGCAGGGTCATGGCGCAAACGTAACAGTTTCATGACAGCGCGTATATAGCCTTGCTATACATCCACCCCCCGACCCGGCCACTGCCGCATTGACAGCGCCCGCCTTGCTTGGTCTGCATCGCGGCCATGAAAGATGTGCCGCCTTCCCTGCCCGATGGTGACGGACTACGCCTGAGCGGCGCGCCGCTGGACCGGGCGCGCCGTATCCTGGTTGTGGTGCCCGGCGCGCTGACCCGGCTGGAGGTCTTTGCCCCGCTGACCGAGACCCTGCCTTCGGGCACCGCCCTGGTCGAGCTGGCCTTTCCCGGCATGGACGGCCGGCCGCTGGACCGGCCCCTGCGCGTGCGTGCCACCGCCCGGCGCCTGGCCCGGCGCCTGAACGCCAGCCCGGCCACGCGGATCGACCTGGTCGGGATCTCGGCCGGGTCGGCCGTCTGTTTCGAATTGCGCGGGCGGCTGAGCTGTCCCGATGTCACCCTGGCTGCCATCGCGGCCCCGGCGCCCTTTCCCTACGTGGCCTTTGCCTCGATCTGGATGACCACCGACATCTGGCGGGCCTGGCGGGCCCATCGCGGCGCGCCCTGGCCGCTGATCTGGTTCGAGCTGTTCCAGGTCCTGCTGTTCGGCCGGGTCGAGAAGCGCCCGCCCCTGCCGCTGGACGACCATGGCCGCCGGGTCGGGCCGACCGTCACGCCCACGCCCCGCCTGCTGGCCTATCACGGCGCCGGCGTGGCCCTGTGGCGACCGAGCGTCCGCGCCATGCGGGCACAGACGCCCATCCGGTTCTTTCACGGCAGCCACGATACCGTCAGCCCGTCGGGCGCGATGGCCCGCTTTGCCCGGCGGGTGCGCAACGCCGATGTCACCTGGTATCGGGATCGGGGCCATCTGGCCCATGTGCTGAACCCGGATCTTTACGCCGACATCCGCCGGTTCTGGCTGTATCGCGGCCGGCGGCCGGGCTGATCGCCGCCCGGCCGGGGCGCGGGCCTCAGCCCTTCAGGACCGCGTCCAGTTCGCGCCATTCGCGCTTGGTCAGGCCCGAGGTCTCCTGGGTGAGCTCTTCGCCCTTCAGCATGCGCCGAACGCAGTCCAGCGCCGTGGCCGACAGGGTCTGGGCGCCCAGCCGGTATTCCTCGAAGGCGCCGTAGGCAAAGGGCACCCAATCGGCGACCACCTTGCAGATCTCTTCGGCATAGACCCGGATTTCGTATTGCGCATGGGCATCCGCCCGCAGCCGCAGGAAGTGGAACAGGTTGTGCAGATCCACCTTCCAGTACCATTGGGTATAGATGTTGGCCGGCAGGTTCATCCGCGCCAGTTCCCGCGCCAGCCCCTGCTGGCCCTCGGTCGAGATCATGGATTGGTAATTGTCATAGGCCCGCGTGCTGTCGGCCTTGAGCATCTCAAGCACCCGCGCGGCCTCTTCGCCTTCCAGCGTCGCGCCCCGGCCCTGGTTGTTGACCTCGGACTGGGCGGCCACGTGTTCGGGCGCCGGGATATAGAACTCGCGGTCCAGGATCGAATACCGTGCCGAGTATTCGTTGACGTTGGCCGTGCGGTGGCGGATCCACTGACGCGCCACGAAGACCGGCAGCTTGACGTGCAGCTTGATCTCGCACATCTCGAAGGGCGTCGAATGCCAGTGGCGCATCAGGTAGCGGATCAGCCCCTCGTCGTTCTGCACCGACTTGGTGCCCCGGCCATAGGACACCCGCGCCGCCTGGCAGATCGCGGCGTCATCGCCCATGTAGTCGACGACCCGCACGAAGCCATGGTCCAGCACCGGCCGCGCCTCGTAGAGATGAGCCTCGATCCCCGGGGCCGTGGCCCGCAGCGTCGGCCGCGCCTCACTGCGCAGTTCTGCGATTTCGGCAAGCTGGTCAGGCGACAGGCCCATGGCGGTATTCCCTTCGATGCGACTCGGCCCCTACTATATCTGGCCGAAACGCCCGAAGAAACACCATATGCTGCGGTATGGCAATCCTACAATGCCCCGCCACGAATCGGCGCCCGGCGCCCCGTGGCAATTGACTTTCATGCCAATCACGCGAAAAATTGAAGAAAACGTGCAGAAAAAACAATACACCTGAACTAACACCGAGGCAGACAGGCATGAACAGGTTTATCGTCGCGATCGCGGCGGGACTTGCGGTATCGGCATGCAGTGGCGGCAACCCCTTCGAAGAAGACACCGACGACGGGACCGAGACCGAAACCACCATCCCCGAGGCGATTTCCCGCGATGTCGACAGCATCAGCTATGATGCCGACAGCCAGACCCTGATCGTGCGCGGTCAGTCGCTGGACAACACCCCCTACGAGGCCACCTATACCCGTGCCGCGGCGCTCGATCGCAACGGCTACGAGGCCTATACCTCGCAGGAAGGCTCGCTCGGCCGCCATCACACGGCCTATGTGCGCGAGATCGACGGCGCGCGGGCGGCGGTGGTCATGGCCGGCGGCCAGTTCGACCACCTGTTCTCGGGTGCCGATTACGGCCGCACCGGGCCCTATACCGCCCCCGATGTCAGCCAGGAAGGCGGCATCGTGCATTATGCCGGGTCCTATGTCGGGCTGGTGAACGGGCCGGGCGACGGGTCCGACCTGAACCCGGTGGCCGACGGCACGCCCGATGCGGTCCTGCCCAGCCAGGCCGCCGAGGTCACCGGCCAGGTCTTCATCACCGCCGATTTCGCCGACAACGTGGTCGATGGGGTGATCTATGACCGCGACCTGCCGGATTACCCGACCGTCGAGCCCCAGAACCTGAACCTGGGTGTCGGCTCGATTGCCGAGAACGGCACGTTCGACGGCACCGTCTACGTCGGCGCCAACAACAATGTCGGCGAATATGGCGGGATCTTCTCCGGCCAGGATGCCTCGGCCGTGGCGGGGGCGATCTATGCCTCCGAACATATCGAGGGTGTGACCAACGAATACGAGCAGGGCATCTTCGTGCTCGGCCAGTGTGGCACGGCGAATGACGATCCGGTCTGCGATCAGCCGCTGCCGTGACCTTCTGGGCGCGGCAGCACTTGCCGCCGCGCTTGGCCTGGCCCCTGCTCCCGCTGCGCAGGCGCAGGAGCAGATGGCCATCGGCCTGGACCAGGCCCGCGACATGGCGGTGGCCGCGCTGCGCGCCGGCGATCCCGGCCTGGCCATCGCGCTGGCGCGCGGCCTTCTGAAGGCCGACCCGGACGACTTCGTCGCCCTTTATGTCCTGGCCACGGCCGAGGCCGGCCTCGGCCGGCCGACCGCCAGCCGCAAGGCCGCTGCGCGGGCCTTCCGGCTGGGCGATACCGACACCGCCCGCTTCCGCTCGGCCCAGCTGGCCGCGCGGATGGCCTATGAGGAAGACCGCTATTCGCTGTCACAGCTCTGGCTGCGCCGGGCGGCGATCCATGCGCCCGACGACACTGCCGCGGCGGCAGTGGCCAAGGATTACCGGCTGCTGCGCCGGATCAACCCATGGTCGGTGCGCCTGCAGGTCGACATCCGCCCGTCGAGCAACGTGAACAAGGGGGCCGACACCGCGCTGCAAATCATCGACGGCGTGCCGGTCACCGGCTATCTCAGCGGGTCGGCCCAGGCCCTGTCGGGCCTGATCACCGCCGTCGACCTGGCCTCGTCCTACCGGATCGCCGGCAGCGCCCGGCACGACACCCGCCTGATGGGCCGGCTCTACGTGCAGCGCGTGGCCCTGTCGGCCGAAGCCCGCGACCAGGCGCCCGAAGCCTCGGGCAGCGATTTCGGCACCACCTTCGCCGAGGGCGGCCTGCGCCATGTCTGGACCACCGGCGACCGGGGCTCGGCCACGGCCGAGGTCACCCTGGGCGAGGCCTGGGCCGCGGGCGAACGCAGTTTTCGTTTCTCGCGTCTCGATCTCAGCCATGCCTGGCAACTGGGCGGCGGCCACATGCTGTCGCTCAGCGCGCTGGCCGAAACCCGCTACATGGCCCGTTATGCCACCAATGACGCCCATATCCTGGGCCTTGGCGCGCGCTGGCGCAAACGGCTGGGCAATGGCGACACGCTGGATGTCACCCTGGCCTGGCGCGACAGCGCGGCAGCCCATGACAACGGCAGTTATACCTCGGGCTCGCTGCGCACCGAATACGAGCTGGGCCGGCCGGTCGGACCGGTCACCCTGAGCGGCGCGGTGATCCTGGGCCAGACCGATTACCCCGATTTCATCTCGGGCGGCTTCATCCGCGTGCCCGGCGGCCGGCAGGACCAATCGATCTACGGCGAGATCAACATGATGTTTCACGAGGTCGAATTCGCCGGCTTCGCCCCCATGTTGAGGCTGCGCGCCGGCGAGAAGGACTCGAACGACACCCGCTACAGCATGAACGAACTCACGCTTTCGCTGGGCTTTCGGTCGAAATTCTGAAATCGGCGGGCAAAGCGGCGGGAACGCACTGGCGTCCCGGGAATGTCGCACTACGATGATGGGCAAAGAGGAGCACATTATGCCGACCAAATACCTGCACACCATGGTTCGCGTGAAGGACCTGGAAAAGAGCATGGCATTCTACGAATTGCTGGGCCTGAAAGAGACCCGCCGCATCGACAGCGAAGGCGGGCGGTTCAGCCTGATCTTCATGGCGCCTCCGGGCCAGGAGGATTGCCCGGTCGAGCTGACCTACAACTGGGACGGCGATGACGAGCTGCCTTCGGACAGCCGCCATTTCGGCCATCTGGCCTATGCCGTCGACAACATCTACGAGATGTGCCAGCACCTTGCCGACAACGGCGTGACGATCAACCGGCCGCCGCGCGACGGGCGCATGGCCTTCGTGCGCTCTCCCGACAACATCTCGGTCGAGCTGCTGCAGGATGGCGACGCGCTGGAGCCGGCCGAACCCTGGGCCAGCATGGACAACACCGGACACTGGTGAGCCGGCGCGCCGCATCTCCTGCGGCCCTGGCCGCAAAGGGGGCCGCCCGGCGGCCCCTGCCCCGCCGGGCCTGGTCCGGCGCCCTTGCCCCGCTGGTCGGGCTGGCCCTGGCGACCATGCCGCTGGCCCGCCCCCTGTCCGCCGCCGAATGCCGGCTGGCCCTGGTGCTGGCGATGGATGTGTCCTCGTCGGTCGATGCCGCCGAAGACGCCTTGCAGCGCGGCGGGCTGGCCTCGGCCCTGCTGGCGCCCGAGGTCGAGGCCGCGCTCTTTGCCGGTGACCTGCCCGTGGCCCTGGCGGCCTTCGAATGGAGCGGGCGCTACAACCACGAGATCCTGGTCGACTGGACCCTGATCGACAGCCCCGAGACGCTGCAGGGCGTCGCGCGCAGCATCGGCAGTTCGACCCGCAGCCACGACGAGTTTCCCACCGCCATCGGCTATGCCCTGGGCTTTGCTGCCGGGCTGCTCGATCGCGGGCCGGCCTGCCTGCATCAGACCGTCGACCTGGCCGGCGACGGCGAGAACAACGAGGGGTTTGCCCCTTCGCGCGCCTATGCCAATTTCGCCTTTGCCGACGTCGTCGTGAACGGGCTGGCCATCGACGTGGCCGGCACCGAGGCCGAGATCAGCCTGGCCAATTACTACCGCAACGAGGTCATCCGCGGGCCCGGGGCCTTTGTCGAGGTCGCCCGGGGCTTCGAGGATTACGAACGGGCCATGCGCCGCAAGCTGGAGCGTGAATTGCGCCCCCGGGTGATCGGCCGGGCGCCCGAGCCGTCCGGCCCGGGGCATCCCGGGTGAGCGGGCGACCGCGCCGGGCGCTGGCCGCGCTGATGTTTTGCGCCGGGCTGGCAGGCACGGGCAGCGCAGCAGGGGCCGCCGAGTGCCGGCAGGCGCTGGCCCTGGCGCTGGATGTCTCGGGCTCGGTCGACAGCCGCGAATACCGCATGCAGCTGGACGGGCTGGCCGCCGCGCTGAACCATGCCGAGGTACGCGCGGCGCTGCTGGCGCTGCCGGCCGCGCCGGTCGACCTGGCCATCTATGAATGGAGCGCGCCCGAATACCAGCGCCCGCTGGTGCCCTGGACCACGATCAGCGATGCCGCCGCGCTGGACCGGGTCATCGCCGCGCTGGCCGGCACCGACCGCCGGGCCGCCCCGCCCGGCACGGCCATCGGCTCGGCGTTGGTATCGGGAGCCGCATTGCTGCAGGAGCGTGCCCATTGCTGGAAGCGCACGCTGGATGTGTCGGGTGATGGCCAGCACAACATGGGGCCCGATCCCCGTGACCTGCGCCCCGCGCTGGCCGCCACGGGCATCACCGTCAACGCGCTGGTCATCGGGTCCGGCACCGCCGGCCGAGGTGGGGTCGATCAGGGCGGTGCCGATCAGGGCATGGGCGTGCAGTCCGACGCAGGGCAAGGCGCGGGCGGACAGGGCAAGACCGGGCGAGGCCCAGGCCAACACAACGGATTCGGCCCAGGCGCGGGCGGACAGGGTGGCACCAATCAGGGCGCAGGCGGACTGGGTGGTTCCAATCAAAGCGCGGGCGGACAGGGTCGCACCAATCAGGGCGCAGGCGGACAGGGTGGCACCAATCAAGGCACAGGCAAACAGGGTGACCCCGGTCGAGGCATAGTCGGACAAAACGGAGCCGGTCAGGGCATGGGCCAACAGGACGGGTCCGGTCAGCGCCTGGCCGGACCCGGCGGGACCGCAAGCGGCACACCCGGGCAAGGCGGAACCGCAAGCGGCGCGCTCGGGCAAGGCATGGCAAGCGGCGGCAGGATCGGACAGGACAACGCCCGCCTCGACGATACCGCCGGGCTGGCTTCGTATTTCCGCGCTTTCGTGATCCTGGGGCCCGGCGCCTTTGTCGAGACCGCCCTGGGCTTTGCCGATTACGAGGACGCCATGGTGCGCAAGCTGCTGCGCGAACTCGAAGGCGTCTCGGTGGCCTTGGCGACGCCGGTCCGTTCTGGCACCGGCGATTGAGGCCGTTAGTAGATATACCGGATCTGATCGGTCCAATACCGCTCGACCCGCCGTAGCGCGCCGGTGATCTCTTCGATACCACCTGCGTCTATTACGCCTTTTTCCTGCAGCCCTTCAGCGTGCCGGGTAAAAAGCTGATCGACGATGTCGCGAATTTCGCGACCACGTGGCGTCAGGCGGACGCGCACTGAGCGCCGGTCGATCTCGCAGCGTTGATGATGCATATAGCCCATCTCCACCAGCTTCTTCAGGTTGTAGCTCACATTGCTACCCTGGTAATAGCCGCGGCTCTTCAGCTCGCCGGCTGTAACTTCGTTATCCCCTATGTTGAAGAGGAGAAGCGCCTGGACCGCATTGATCTCCAGGACACCGACCCGTTCGAATTCATCCTTGATGACGTCCAGGAGAAGGCGGTGCAGGCGCTCGACCAAGGCCAACGCCTCAAGATACCCGGCCATGAATCCGGCCCGTCCCGAAGGCGCCAGGGGCTTGTCCATACGCATGTGTCACTCCGACTCAAACTGCTCGGACCGAAAGTGGCAACAAAACCCCAAGAATCGGTTAAACTGAAAAAACCGATCTATTTCTGGTAGGTTCCGGCAATGTCCTCGATCAATGCCGCAAGATGACCTTCGGCCGGGCGCTGTCCCGTGACCCAAGCATAGAGGTCCTGATCGTTTTCGCCAAGAAGTTGATCGAAAAGATCAAGCTCGCCTTCACTCATCGCATCGAGATGGCTGTCGGCATAGGCCGTCAGGATCAGGTCCATCTCGCGGATGCCGCGGCGCATCGACCGCATTTTCAGGCGTTTCACGCGAATTTCGCGGGGTTCCGTCATGGTTCAGCTTTCCTGCAACGCGGCGCGCAGCCGCTTTTCCAGCCGCGCCGCCCGGTCGGCGGATTGCCGCAGCTGACCGCGCAACTGGCGCAACTCGCCGAGGATTTCAACCATGTCGCCGTCCAGCGCATCGGGCGCGTCGGGCGCATCGGGGCCGTCTCCCTCGCCGGTCAGCAGCCAGATGATCGACACGTTCAGCAGCCCGCTCATCATCTGCAGCTTGTTGGCCCGCGGGTCCGACCGGTCTTCCTCCCAGGCCAGGATGGTGCCTTTCTTGACCCCCAGCCGGCGGGCCAGCTGGGCCTGGGTCATGCCGGCCTGCTCGCGCGCGCCGGCCATGCGGTCGCCGAAGGTGGCCGCGTCGGGGCCGTACCAATCGTCGTCCAGCGCCTCGTTTTCCGCGATACCCTCGCCGATATCCTCGTCCCGGATCTCGTCGTCCATCCTAGCCCTCCGCCCGGCTTTCGCCGCTTGATCGCCTCTGGTGCGAACCCTATGACAGTTCGGACATACATTCAAACCGAGGCCCCCCGATGTCCTTTCTCTCAGCGACGCTCGACCGTGTGAAACCGTCTCCGACCGTGGCGGTGACGACCATGGCCGCCGAATTGCGCGCCGCCGGGCATGATGTCATCGGCCTGGGCGCGGGCGAGCCGGATTTCGACACGCCGCAGAACATCAAGGACGCGGCGATTGCCGCGATCCACGCCGGGCGCACGAAATACACCGCGCCCGACGGCATCATCGAGCTGAAACAGGCGATCTGCGCCAAGTTCGAGCGCGAGAACGGGCTGAGCTACAAGCCCGCGCAGATCAGCGTGTCGACGGGTGGCAAGCAGGTGCTCTACAACGCGCTGATGGCCACGCTGAACCCCGGCGACGAGGTGGTCATCCCGGCGCCCTACTGGGTCAGCTATCCCGACATGGTGCGCCTGGCCGGGGGCGAGCCGGTGATCGTGGAATGCGGCATCGAGGCCGGCTTTCGCATGACGCCCGAGCAGCTCGAGGCGGCGATCACGCCAAAGACCAAGTGGCTGATCTTCAACTCGCCGTCGAACCCGACGGGCGCGGGATATACGCGCGACCAGCTGCGGGCGCTGACCGATGTGCTGATGCGCCATCCCCATGTCTGGGTGATGAGCGACGACATGTACGAACACCTTGTTTACGACGGGTTCGAATTCGCCAGCCCGGCCCAGCTGGAGCCGGGGCTCTACGAACGCACGCTGACGGTCAACGGCGTGTCCAAGGCCTATGCCATGACCGGCTGGCGGATCGGCTATGCCGGCGGACCGGAAAAGCTGATCGCGGCGATGCGCAAGATCCAGTCGCAATCGACGACCAACCCCTGTTCGATCTCGCAATGGGCGGCGGTCGAGGCGCTGAACGGGCCGCAGGATTTCATCGGGCCGAACAATGACCTGTTCAAGCGCCGGCGCGACCTGGTGGTGGCCCGGCTGAATGCCATCGACGGCATGACCTGCCCGGTGCCCGACGGGGCGTTTTACGTCTATCCCTCGATCGCCGGGCTGATCGGGCGGACAACGGCGGCGGGCACGCGGATCGACGATGACGAGACCTTTGCCAAGGCGCTGCTGGAAGAGGCCAAGGTGGCCGTGGTCTTTGGCGCGGCCTTCGGGTTGTCGCCCAATTTCCGCATCAGCTATGCGACGTCGGACGCGGCGCTGGAAGAGGCCTGCGACCGGATCGCCCGGTTCTGCGCGGACCTGAAGCCATGAGCACAGAGCTGCCCGAGTTCTACTTCCGGGTGCGCGACAACGGGGCCTTTGTCTTTCGCGTGGATACCGAGAACCGCCACCGGCGGATCGAGATGGACCAGATCGCGGTGGTCAATATCCGCAACGGCGAGATCAAGCCTCATGGCGACCGCGGGCTGAGCCCGGACGAGATCGAGACGATCAAGGGCTGGATGGCCGAGCGCACGGCGCTGCTGGCCCGGCGTGACATCGACGACATCCACCGGGCGGTGGATTACCTCAACACGACGACGCACTGGGCGCAGACCAAGGCCAGCGACGCCCAGCTCGAAGAGGTGACCGATGCGCTGCTGCTGGCCATGCACGACCTGCGCAGCGTGCTGGTGCGCAAGAAGTCCGACCGGATCCTGAAGCGCGACGCCTCGGGCGGCTGATCCCGCCCCCCGGACGATCCCGTAGGATGGGTGCGAGCACCCATCCTACCACAACCGCGCGGGCGGTCAGGCCGCGGCCCTTGCCTCCAGCCGGTGCACGGCCCGGCCCCAGAAGCGCCACAGCAGCAGCACCCCGGCCGAGGCCAGCCCCAGCACCAGGCCCAGCCAGATGCCCACCCCGCCCATGCCGGCCTTGAACCCCAGCAGGTAGGACGCCGGCATGCCGACGCACCAATAGCTCAGCCCGGCCATGACCATGGGCACGGTCGTGTCATGCAGCCCGCGCAACAGGCCCAGCGTGACGACCTGGGCCCCGTCCATCAGCTGGAACAGGGCGGCAATGACCAGAAGCCCGACGCCGATGGCCAGGATCTGTGGCCGGTGCGGGTTGTCGGGTTCGAGGAACAGGCTGATCAGCGGCTCGGGCGCGGCCAGGAAGACCACCATCGTGGCCAGCGACACGCCCAGCGACAGGATCAGCGAGGCCGCCGCCCCCCGGCGCAGGCCCAGCGGATCGCCCCGGCCCTGGGCCCGGCCGGCCCGCACCGTGGCCGCATTGGCCAGGCCCAGGTGCAGCATGAACGTGGCCGAGGCCAGCTGGATGGCGATGCCATGGGCGGCCAGGGGCACCGTGCCCAGCCAGCCCATCAGCATGGCCGAACCGGCAAAGAGGCTGACCTCCGACAGGGTGGTGATGCCGATCGGCCCGCCCATCCGCAGCACCTTGCCGAACATCTCCCAATCGGCCCGCCAGAAGCGCACGAAGAGCTGATGCTGGGGCTGGGCGATGACGGCATAAGCCACGGCCCCGACCAGGGCGGTGGAATGGGTCAGGATCGACGAGATCGCCGCGCCCACGGCGCCCAGCTCGGGCAGGCCGGCATGGCCGAAGATCAGCAGGTAGTTGCCCAGCCCGTTCATCGCCGCCGAGGCCACGGTCACCCAGAGCACGACCCGGGTGCGCTCCAGCGCGGCGAGGTAGGATTTCAGGACCATGACCAGCAGGGCCGGCACGATGCCCCAGCCTGCCACACGCAGGTAATCGGCGGCCAGGGCGGCCACGGCCTCGGTCTGGCCGAGCAGCAGCAGGATGTCTTCGGACCACCAGAACATCGGCATCGACAGGGCGGAATAGATCAGCGACAGCCAGAGCCCCATGCGCGTGGCCCGGCGCACGCCGGTTTCGTCATCCTGGGCGGCATAGGTCGCAACCATGGGCATGACGGCCCAGGCAAAGCCCGCGCCGAAGAGGAAGAGCACGACGAAATAGCTGCTGGCCAGGGTCACGGCGGCCAGGGCTTCGATCGAGTACCAGCCCAGCATGACCGTGTCGGTCAGCCCGATGGCAAACTGCGCCAGGTGCCCGCCGATCAGCGGCAGGCCAAGCACGAGCGTGGCGCGCATGTGCTGGAGAAGGGTCATGGGTGCGGTCATGGACCGGCCTTATGGCGCGCATCGGTCCGTGGCAAGGCCCCGGCGCCCTGACCCGGGATCAGCACGGGGGCGGCATGTGTCGGGTATGGATATTTTCAAAGAGAAAGAAGCAGCAGGTCGGCGCCTGGCGAGGACAGCGCGCAGCCCGTGGCAGGTTGACGTTTGGGCACGGGCGCGCTGGCGCCGGGCGGAGGGACGGTGATGCGGGACAGGACGCGGGGTTGATGCAGGGCGGGAAACGGCGAGAATGGGATAAGCGGAGGGAGAGAGGACATGCAGACACGGATGTGCCGGCTGAACGGCGAGGCGTTTCACCTGTGGACCTGGGGCGATCCCGGCCTGCCGCCGCTGCTGATGCTGCATGGCTTTCCCGAATACGGCGGGGCCTGGGCCGACCTGGCAACGCGGCTGGCCGACCGGTTCCATTGCGTGGCACCCGACCAGCGGGGTTATGGCCGCAGCTGGTCGCCCGAGGGCGTGGCCCATTACCGGGGGTCCGAGCTGGTGGCCGACATGGCCGCGCTGGCCGATCAGCTGGGCGCGCCGCTGGCCGTGCTGGGCCATGACTGGGGCGCGGCCGTGGCCTATGGGCTGGCCATGCGCCATCCCGACAAGGTCTCGCGGCTGATCATTGCCAATGGCGTGCACCCGGTGCCCTTCCAGCGCGAACTGGCCCGGGGCGGGGCCCAGTCGGAGGCCTCGCAATATATCGACGCCCTGCGCCGGCCGGGGTCTGAGGATCGCCTGGCGGCCAATGATTACGAGAAGCTGCTTGTGCTGTTCTCGGCCCACATGGACCTGGGCTGGATGGATGACACGCGCCGGGCCGGTTACCTGGCCGCCTGGTCGCAGGGCGGCGGCCGGCTGGGCCGCATGATCGACTGGTACCGGGCCTCGCCCCTCAGGGTCGCCCGGCCGGGTGAACCGCTGGACGACCTGCCCGCCCTGCCCGTCGACCGGATGCGCATCCAGTGCCCGCACCTGCTGATCTGGGGCCTCGGCGACACGGCCCTGTTGCCGGTCTCGACCGAGGGGCTGGAAGAGCTCTGCACCGATCTGACCCGGGTCGAGCTGGCCGAGGCCGATCACTGGCTGTGCCACCAGCAGCCCGGGCAGGTGGCCGGGCTGATCCGCGACTGGATGGCGCAGAAGGCCTGACGGGCAGCGGCGATTCCGGGTTTGTTCATGGTTTTGCGCGAAGCTCGGCCCAATTGATCCGCCGTTCTGCGAAAGCCCTGCCCGTGCCGACATTCCCGCTGCGCCTGCTGCCCATCGACAACCTGCTGTCCGATCCCCTGGCCGACCCGCCCCCGGGAGCTGCGCCCGGGCCGACCCTGTTGCGAATCGCGCCCCAGGCCCGGCTGCACGATATCCGCGTGACCGCCGGGGCCGGGCCGGGTGACTGGACCGCCGGCGTGCTGGCCGGTGACGTGATGCGGGACGAGGCCGTGCGCTGGCGCGCCGGGTCGCTGGTGCGCCGCGATCACTGGCTGGAAATGATCGCCCCCGATGGCGCCTGCAGGCCGGTGCGCCTGCTCAGCATCGGCGGAGCGGTGGCCGGGCTGGCCCTGAACGGCGGGTTGCCCGGGCCGGGCACGCGGTTGCGCCGGTTGCCGGCCGGGCGCCCCCCGGCGCCGGCCCCCGACGCGCCAGACGCGCCGCAACCGGGGCGGCCCGCCATCGGCTGCCTGCCCGAGACCTCCATTGCCACGGCCACCGGCGACCGCCCCGTTGCGGCGCTGGTGCCCGGTGACATGGTGTTGACCCGCGACGCCGGGTTCCAGCCCCTGCGCCACATGCTGCACCAGGTGCTGTCGCCCGAGGACCTGGCCATACTGCCGGGCCTTCTGCCGATCCGCATCGCGCCGGGCGCGCTTGGCACGGTCAGCCCGCGGCGGGTCCTGCGCCTGGCCCCACACCAGCGGGTGATGCTGCGCGCCCGGCCGGCCATCCGGCTGTTTGGCCGGGCCGAGGTCCTTGTCGCCGCGCGCCAGCTCGACGCCCTGCCCGGCGTCACCGTCGAAGACCCGCCCGGGGAACCGCTGTGTTACTTTCAGCCGATCTTTGAGGCGGCCCAGGTCATCTATTGCAACGGCGCCCCGGCCCTGGCCCCGATGGCCGTCGGTGCCGCCCCGCCGGCGCCGGCCCCGGCTAGGGATCCCGCCGACGAACACGTCCCGCGCAGCCGAAGCCGCCCGTCCGGCACCGGCTGATCCGCCCTTTTGCCGCACCCCCGCTGCCCGTTTCCTGGCCCGTCGCGTTTCCGCCGGGGCCGGGTCGGACAATCGCTCTTCCCCCTCCCTGCGGCTCCTGCAATAATCGCCGTCAATCCAAAGAACACGAGCAGCGGCCATGAACGACCTCCTCTCCGGGGCCTCCTCCGAATACGACGCCTCTTCCATCGAAGTCCTCGAAGGGCTCGAACCCGTGCGCAAGCGCCCCGGCATGTATATCGGCGGCACCGACGAACGGGCGCTGCACCACATGGCTGCCGAGATCCTGGACAACTCGATGGACGAGGCCGTCGCCGGCCATGCCAACCGCATCGAGATCGAGCTGATGGCCGATTACGCCCTGTCGGTCCGCGACAACGGCCGTGGCATCCCCATCGATCCGCATCCGAAATTCCCCGGCAAATCCGCGCTTGAGGTCATCCTGTGCACCCTGCATGCCGGCGGCAAGTTCGGCGGCGACGCCTATGAGACATCGGGCGGCCTGCACGGTGTCGGCGCCTCGGTGGTCAATGCGCTGTCCGATTCCATGGTCGTCCAGGTCGCCCGCGACAAGCAGCTGTTCGAACAGCGGTTTTCCCGCGGCAAGCCACTGGGCCCGGTCGAAAAGATCGGCGCCGCGCCCAACCGCCGTGGCACCACGACGATCTTCCACGCCGACGAAGAGATCTTTGGCCACCACCGGTTCAAGCCGGCGCGGCTGTTCAAGTCGATCCGCTCCAAGGCCTATCTCTTTTCAGGCGTCGAGATCCGCTGGAAATCGGCCATCGACGATGGCGAGACCCCGACCGAGGCCACCTTCCATTTCCCCGGCGGCCTGGCCGATTACCTGGGCGAGACCCTGAACGGCGCCACGACCTATTCCGAACGGCCGTTCTCCGGCACCGTGGATTTCCGCGAAAAGTTCAACACGCCGGGCAAGGTCGAATGGGCGATCAACTGGACGCCCTCGCGCGACGGGTTCATCCAATCCTACTGCAACACCGTACCCACGCCCGAAGGCGGCACCCACGAAGCCGGTTTCTGGGCCGCGATCCTCAAGGGCATCCGCGCCTATGGCGAGCTGGCCAACCAGAAGAAGGCCGCCCAGATCACCCGCGACGACCTGGCCACGGGGGGCTGCGCGCTGGTGTCCTGTTTCATCCGCGAGCCGGAATTCGTCGGTCAGACCAAGGATCGCCTGGCCACGGTCGAGGCGCAGCGGCTGGTCGAAAACGCCGTGCGCGACCATTTCGACAACTGGCTGGCCGCCGATACCAAGTCGGCGGGCGCGATCCTCGACTTCCTGATCCTGCGCGCCGAGGAACGGCTGCGCCGCAAGCAGGAAAAGGAAACCGCCCGGAAAAGCGCGACCAAGCGGCTGCGCCTGCCCGGCAAGCTGGTCGATTGTTCGAATTCCGCCCGCGACGGGACCGAGCTCTTCCTTGTCGAGGGCGACAGCGCCGGCGGCTCGGCCAAGATGGCCCGCAACCGCAAGACCCAGGCGCTGCTGCCGCTGCGCGGCAAGATCCTGAACGTACTCGGCGCGGCGTCGTCCAAGCTTAGCTCGAACGCCGAGATTTCCGATCTGTCCCAGGCGCTTGGCGTGTCTCTGGGCACGCGGTTCAACGTCGATGACCTGCGCTATGACAAGGTCATCATCATGACCGACGCCGATGTCGACGGGGCGCATATCGCCTCGCTGCTGATGACCTTCTTCTTCACCCAGATGCGCCCGATGATCGACCATGGCCACCTGTACCTGGCCTGCCCGCCGCTGTTCCGGCTGACCCAGGGCGCCAAGCGGGTCTATTGCATCGACGAGGCCGAGCGCGACGAATGGCTGGCCAAGGGGCTGGGCGGCAAGGGCAAGATCGACGTCTCGCGGTTCAAGGGCCTGGGCGAGATGGATGCCAAGGACCTCAAGGAAACCACGATGGACCCGGCCTCGCGCAAGCTGATCCGGGTGACGATCGACGAGGACGAACCCGGCGAGACGGGCGACCTGGTGGAACGGCTGATGGGCAAGAAGCCCGAGTTGCGGTTCCAGTACATCCAGGAAAACGCGCGTTTCGTTGAAGAGCTGGATGTGTGATTTCCCGTAGGATGGGTGCAAGCACCCATCCTACCCGCGCAAGGGGCTCATCGTGTACCGATGCCGCACGAAAATCATGTTGGACCAGATGTCCAACCCCGCTTCGTGCCGGAAAATGGCGTCCCGCGCTGTCGCCACATCGCCACATCGCCACATCGCCACATCGCCACATCGCCACATCGCCACATCGCCACATCGCCACATCGCCACATCGCCACATCGCCACATCGCCACATCGCCACATCGCCACATCGCCACATCGCCACATCGCCACATCGATGAAACGGCGGCAAACGCGCCCTTGCAAGCCCTTGAAAACACGACATCCGGTTCCGCCCGGAATGTAGAAGATCCGGCCTTGCACCCGGCGTGCCGCAGGGTCACCCTGCCCCGGACCACAATCGTCAAAGGTGCTTCATGATCCGCTTGCCCGCCCTCGTCCTCTGCCTGGCCGTCGCACTGCCCGCCGCAGCCCAGCAAACCACTCCGACCGAGCCCAACGCCGTGCCCGACACCGCAACCGAGACGGCCCCCGATCCCCGCGCCAACCCGATCATCCAGCAGATGCAAATCTTCGTCGACGCCTACAATTCCGCCGACGCCACGGCCATCGCCGCGCTCTACACCCCGGATGCCGCGCTGCTGCCGCCGCAATCCGCGCCACTGGTCGGCCCCGAGGCCATCGCCGCCCATTATGCCGCCGCCTTCGAAAACGGCGCGTCCAACCTGCGGGCCGAAGTCCAGGAAATCCGCCAGCATGGCGACACGGCGGCCGTGGAGATCGGTGAAACCCTTGTCGACCTCGGCGACCGCACCATCCGCGGCCGTTACATCCACGTCTGGCAACTCACGCCCGACACCGGTTGGCAGCTATCGCGCGATTTCTACCATGTCCTGGCCGTCGGCACGCCCGAATAGCCCACCACCAAAAAGGGCGGCGCCCACCGGACCCGCCCCTCTTGCTCAACGATGGTCGCGGCTTACTTGTAGCCGAAGGCCGAATTGGGCACTGCGCCCTTTTGTCCCGACGGGGTCGTCCACTCCATTTCCAGGCAGGAGGTCGACAGCCGCTGGAACCACAGGCCCGTCAGCTGGTACCAGCCCGCCTGCGGTACGGTCACCTTCTTGTTGCCCGTCGAGGAACACGGGGTGCGGTCGGTTTCATAGCCCACACGCTGCCCGCCGATCCGCATGTCGAGCCCGTCATTGGTGTAGAATTTCAGCGAATAGACCCCGGCCTCGTCGAACCGGATATAGCCGTTGATCGCCGCCGCCACGGATGTCTTTTGCTTGGACGTCAGCGCATTGGCCAGCGCACCGCGGTCGGGATAGGTCAGACCGGTCAGCGGCGTGCCCCGTTCCGGCGCCGAGGCCAGCGCGTTCTTGGCCTGGGCCAGCGTCTTGATGTCGACCGGGTAGGCATAGGTCACCCCCAGCCCCTGTTTGAGCCCGGACGGCTGCGGATTGGCCGGGGTCAGCGTGACCTGGGCCATGGCGCTTGTCACCATCACACCAAGCGCCGCGACCGCGCCGAGCAGCGTCTTCTTCATCTTCAATCCCCCTTCGGACAGACGGGCCGCCATTGGCCCGCGATACTCGCGCGAAGCCTATGTGCCCCATCTGCAGGCGGCAAGTCCGCCGTTGACCCGCAACGACCAAACAGCCCCTTCGGAGCGTCCCTGGCCGGTCGACCTGCCCGAAAAGGCTGGTTAATCTGGCGGAAAGTTTCGAGTGTGTCCCAATGAATTTTCCGATCCGTTACTTTCGATCCGTGCTGGCTCCTAACGACAAGCCCTGCGCCCCCGTGCGCAGGCCCAACCACCGTGCGAACCGCGCGCTTCGCGCCCTGCTCGTCGCGCTGCTGTGCCTGGCGGCGGCCTGCGGGCGCCCCATGACCCAGACCGAGATCGCCTTTTCCCAGGGCCTGCATGGCGACACGCTGGACACCGGGCGCGTGCGGCTGGTGCGCGGCGCTTTGGTCGGCAGCGTCACCTTCATGCGCAAGCCCCGCCCCCGGGAGACCTGCCGGGAACGCATCCTTCCCCCGGCCAAGGAAGAAATGGTCACCGTCAGCCCGGCAGCCGTGGCCCTGTTCAACCGGATCTTCTTTACCCATGACTGGTACCTCGACGATTACCTCACCGGCTATCCCGACCAGTTGCACATCGTCGAGGCCATGCTGCTGGCCCACGAGCTGACCCATGCCTGGCAATGGCAGAACAGGGAGGTCACCGGCTATCACCCTCTGCGCGCCGCCGCCGAGCACCAGTCAAGCGATGACCCCTATCTCTTCGACGTCGAAACTAGCGCCGATTTCCTAAGCTATGGTTACGAACAGCAGGGCACGATCGTCGAGGAATATGTCTGCTGTCGCGCGTTGGCGCCCGAGGCGCCGCGGACCGAGCGGCTGCATGGAATGCTGGCCCGCGTGTTCGACATCAGCGATCTGCCGAAGGCCCGCGAAAGCGATGTCTACCTGCCCTGGCCGGGGGCCGAATTGAAGGGCATCTGCGGCTGACGCCAAAACCTGCCGATCAGGCGGAATATCGGAAAATTGGAATCATCCGACGAAAATCCGCCCAATCACCGCAGAAAAATACGCGAAACTGACAAGCTCCTAACACTACCCATCAAGGGAACAGGGTGTCAGGAGAGTGTCAGGAACGGCCGCAGGTCACCCCTCCAGCCGCCCTTGCGACAGGCGCACGGTGCGGTCCATGCGGGCGGCCAGTTCGGGGTTGTGCGTGGCAACCAGCGCGGCCAGCCCGGCCTCTCTCACGAGGGTCATGAGCGCTCCGAAAACCTGTTCCGACGTGTCGGGATCAAGGTTGCCCGTCGGCTCATCGGCCAACAACAGGCCCGGCCCGTTAGCCAGCGCCCGGCAGAAGGCCACCCGCTGCTGTTCGCCTCCCGACAGCGCGGCCGGCCGGTGATCGGCCCGCGGGCCAAGCCCGACGGTTTCCAGCAGATCGATCGCCCGCTTGCGCGCGGCGGCATCGGACACGCCATTGGCCAGCTGCGGCAGCACGATGTTTTCCAGCGCGGTGAACTCGGGCAGTAAGTGGTGGAATTGATAGACAAAACCGATGTCTTGCCGCCGCAGGCCGGTGCGCGCGCGATCGTCCAGACCGGTGGCAGCCCGGCCCGACACCGCAACCTCGCCGGCATCGGGCTGGTCCAGCAGACCGGCGATATGCAGCAGGGTCGACTTGCCCGCGCCCGACGGCGCGACAAGGGCCACGGCCTCGCCCGACCGCACGTTCAGGTCAAGCCCGTCGAGCACGCGGATCTCGCCCGGCTGGCCCTTCTTGTAGATCTTGACCAGGCCGGTCAGCGTCAGGACATCATTCATAGCGCAGGGCCTCCACCGGGTTCAGCCGGGCGGCGCGACGCGCCGGGAAAATCGTCACGACAAAGGACAGGCCCAGCGACAGGATGATCGCCTTGGCCACGTCTTCGGGCCGCAATTCCGCCGGCAAGGCATAGATGCCCCGTATCGCCGGATCCCAGACACCGCCGCCCATCACCATGTTCACGAAGGAGAAAATCGGATCTATGTAGATCGCGAAAAGGCAGCCCAGCACCACGCCGGCCACTGTGCCGATCACCCCGGTCAGCGCACCGCAGATGAAGAACACCCGCAGGATCGAGCCTTCGCTCAGCCCAATGGTGCGCAGGATGCCGATGTCGCGGCTCTTGTTCTTGACCAGCATGATCAGCCCCGACACGATGTTCATCGCGGCAATCAGCACGAGGATCGACAGGATGATGAACATCACGTTGTCCTCGACCTCGAGCGCGCGTAGAAAGCCCCCGGAGGCATCGCGCCATGTCCAGATCAGCGCCCGCTGCCCGGCTGCGTCCAACAGCGCAGGCCCCATCCGATCCACCCCTTCGGGATCTTCGACCATCACTTCAATTTCGTCCGCCAAACCTTCGCGGTTGAAGAAGATTTGCGCCTCGGACAGGGGCATGTAGACGCGCGTCCGGTCGATGTCGTAACGCCCCGCGCTGAAGACATAAACCACCTCGTAGGCATTCGACCGCGGCGAGGTGCCAAGCGGCGTCTTGACTCCGTCGGGCGAGATCAGCCGCACCCGGTCGCCCACGCCCGCGCCAATCTCGCGCGCCACGCCCGACCCGATGGCAATGCCCTGCGACAGCCGCGACGGATCGCCGTTGCCGGTCTCGGGATTGATGATGCCCGGCAGGTCGGCCAGGTCCTCGGGCGTGATGCCAAAGACCTCGACCCCGGCGTTGCGCCCGCGATTGGCAGCCAGCACCTGGGCCTTGACCAGCGGCGCGGCCCGCACGACGCCCGGCACCTCGGCAATGCGCGCGGCCATGGCATCGTAATCGGAAATCGTGCGATCCAGCTGGCCGGTCTCGGTCGTTTCGGCCATCTGGTAGATCGTCACATGGGCATTGGCCCCCAGGATGGTATCGACGAATTCGCTGCGAAAGCCCGACCGCACGGCCAGCGTGGCAATCAGCGCAAAGACCGCCAGGGTGATGCCGATCAGGCTGATCCAGGTCATCACCGCCACGCCCCCTTCGGACCGCCGGGCCTGCAAGTAGCGCCGGGCGATCATCCATTCGAAACGGGAAAACGGCATCGGGGATCTGGCCATCGGCGGCTCCTGCTGAAAGTCGCCGGGACCGTGGGGGCTGGCGCCGGCGGGGTCAAGCCACTTGCTGGGCTGGGGAATTTTCGGCGGAAAACAGGTGGGAACCCGTCGGGGCCGGTTAGAGTTTTATTAAACAAATTTACCAAATGAGAGGTATTTCACAGACATGGCCCGCCCGGCACCGCATCATTTCCTTAATTCGCCCCGACGATCATTTCACGCGACGGGGCTTCGTCGCGCCAGCAAAGGAAAGATGCCATGACCCTTCAAGATGCAATGAACGCCGAGCGTGCAGCGCAGCTGGGCCGGCTGCCTGCCGACCCGGATGCGCCGATGTTGGACAGTGAAACGACAATCCTGATGCGCAGCTGGATCCGTCCGCTTGTCGAACAGGCGACCAACTGGCCCGCCCTGGCCGACTCGCTGTCGCGCCGCGGCTATGCGCTGTCGTTCCGCCGCGGCCGTCTGTGGCTGACCCGGGCCGAAACCGGCGACAAGGTCTGCACCATGCGCCACCTCGGGGCCAGCACCCGCGATCTGGCCGCCCGGCTTGGCCGTCCGGCCGTCCGCCCCCTGCCCGGCAACCCGAACCGGGGCGAACTGCGCGTCTGACCGAAAGGTCGGGCCATGGCCCACAGGCCCGCCCGACCCCGGGCTCAGGGATGCGCGATGTCGGACCGGTGGGGTTCGTAGATCCCGGCCAGTTTCTTGACGGCATCCTCGGCGCTCAGCTCCTCGCTCTCGCCAGAACGGCGAGAGGTGAGCTCGACCACCCCGTTTTTCAGCCCGCGCGGGCCGACCGTGATCCGCCAGGGCAGACCGATCAGGTCCATCGTCGCAAACTTGCCGCCCGCCCGTTCGTTGCGGTCGTCATAAAGCGGCTCCAGCCCGATGGCCGCCAGCGCGGCATAGATCGCCTCGCAGGCCGCGTCGGTGTCGGCATCGCCCTGTTTCAGGTTGATGATCCCGCAATGATAGGGCGTCACGCCTTCGGGCCAGATGATGCCGTTGTCATCATGGTTGGCCTCGATGATCGCCCCGATCAGCCGGCTGACCCCGATCCCGTGCGAGCCCATGTGCACCGGCACCGGCTTGCCGTCCGGCCCCTGCACCGTGGCGCCCATCGCCTCGGAATACTTGGTGCCGAAATAGAAGATCTGGCCGACCTCGATGCCCCGGGCCGTGCGCCGGCGCTCTTCGGGCACCTCGGCAAAGACCGTCTCGTCATGGGTTTCGTCGGTCCGGGCATAGAGCGAGGTGAATTCCTCCATCACCGCCTGGCACTGGTCGACGCTGTCGTAATCGATGTCGCGGGCGCCCAGGCGGATGTCGGTCACCGCGCTGTCATAGAAGACCTCGGATTCGCCGGTCTCGGCCAGCACCAGGAATTCATGGGTGTCGTCGCCGCCGATCGGGCCGCTGTCGGCGCGCATCGGAATCGCCTGAAGGCCCATGCGCTCGTAGGTGCGCAGGTAGCTGACCAGGTGGCGGTTGTAGGCGTGCAGCGCGTCTTCCTTGGTCAGGTCGAAGTTGTAGCCGTCCTTCATGAAGAATTCCCGTCCGCGCATGACGCCGAAGCGCGGGCGCACCTCGTCGCGGAACTTCCACTGGATGTGGTAGAGCGTCAGGGGCAGGTCCTTGTAGGACGACACGTGGCTGCGGAAGATGTCGGTGATCATCTCCTCGTTGGTCGGTCCGTACAGCATGTCGCGGTCGTGGCGATCGCGGATTCGCAGCATTTCCGGCCCGTAGGCATCGTAGCGCCCCGATTCCTTCCACAGTTCGGCGGATTGCAGCGTGGGCATCAGCATCGGGATATGGCCCGCGCGGATCTGTTCCTCGTGGACGATGTTTTCCAGCTTGCGCAACACCTTGAAGCCCAGGGGTAGCCAGGAATAGATGCCGGCGGACGCCTGCTTGATCATGCCGGCCCGCAGCATCAGCCGGTGCGAGGCAATCTGCGCCTCGGCGGGCGTCTCCTTGAGGACAGGCAGGAAATAGCGGGAGAGGCGCATGGAACGGGCCTTTTCATGAAGCGTTGGTCCCGGGTGATCTAGTCCAAAGCCGGCCGTGGCGCAATTGCCGGCAACGGCGGACGGGCGGCACCGCCTAAGGCCTTGCAAGCAGGCCACGGCTGGGCCAAGCAAGGGGCAGCTATTGAAGAGGGTCCGCATGGCTTTGCCGGTCAATGTTCAGCTGAGATACTGGGGCATCGTGGCAGCGGTCTTCCTGCTGTTGCTATGGTTCCTGGGCGACGTGCTCGTGCCGTTTGTCATCGGCGGGGCGGTGGCCTATTTCCTCGATCCCGTGGCCGACCGGCTGGAATCCTGGGGCCTGTCGCGCGGCGCGGCCACCGGGGTGATCACCATCGGGGCCATCGCGATCTTTGTAATCATCACCCTGGCGCTGCTGCCCGCCCTGGTGCGCCAGGCCGTCGACCTGGCCAACCTGGTGCCGCAGCTCTTCAAGGACCTGCAGGAATTCCTGATTTCCAAGTTCCCGCAGGTGCTGAACGAGGAAAGCCAGCTGCGCCAGACGCTGGTCAAGATCGGCGAGGCCGCCCAGAGCCGGGCGCTGGAGCTGGTCAACACGGCGGTCAGCTCGGCCCTGACGGTGATCAACCTGGTCGTGCTGATGGTCATCACCCCCGTGGTGGCCGTCTACCTGCTGCTGGACTGGGACAACATGGTCGCCCGGATCGACGAATTGCTGCCCCGCGACCACGCGCCGACGATCCGCCGGCTGGCCGAGGAGATCGACCGCACCCTGGCCGGGTTCGTGCGCGGCATGGTCACGGTCTGCGGCATCCTGGGCGCCTATTACGCCATTGCCCTGATGATCGTCGGGCTGGATTTCGGCCTGGTCGTGGGGTTCATCGCCGGGGCGCTGACCTTCATCCCCTATCTCGGCGCGCTGATCGGCGGAGCGCTGGCCGTCGGGCTGGCCCTGTTCCAGTTCTGGGGCGAATGGTGGATGATCGTCATCGTGGCCGTGATCTTCCAGATCGGCCAGTTCGTCGAAGGCAATTTCCTGACCCCGAACCTGGTCGGCAATTCGGTCGGCCTGCACCCGGTCTGGCTGCTGCTGGCCCTGTCGGTCTTCGGGGCGATCTTCGGCTTCATCGGCCTGCTGGTCGCCGTGCCCGTGGCCGCGGCCATCGGCGTGCTGGTGCGTTTCGCCGCCAGCCAGTACAAGCACAGCAAACTCTACACCGGCCTCGCCGAAGAAAACGATGACTGACATGCCCCGCCAGCTGAGCTTCGACCTGCCCGTCCGCCCCGCCCTGGGGCGCGAGGATTTCTTCGTGGCGCCGTCGAACGCCCTGGCCATCGACCTGATCGACCGGGCGCCCGACCTGCCCGGGGCCAAGCTGGCCATCACCGGGGCGCGGGCCTCGGGCAAGACCCACCTGGCCCATGTCTGGGCGGCCGAATACGGCGGCCGACTGCTGCCCGCGGCCGGGCTGGACGAAGACCTGGTGCCCGCCCTGGCCCAGGGCCCCGTGGCCGTCGAGGACGTGCCCGACATCGCCGGCAACCGCCAGCGCGAACGGGCGCTCTTTCACCTGCACAACATGCTGGCCCAGGCCGGCCAGCCGCTCTTGCTGACCGGGCGGGATGCGCCCTCGCGCTGGAACATCGTGCTGCCCGACCTGAAAAGCCGCATCGCCGCCGCCGCCCATGCCGAGCTGGAAGCGCCCGACGATGCGCTGCTGGCCGCCGTGCTGGTCAAGCATTTCACCGACCGCCAGCTGATGCCCCGGCCCGATGTCATCCCCTATGTCATCCGCCACATGGAACGCTCCTTTGCCGCCGCCGCCGAGATGGTCGCCCGGCTGGACCGGGCCGCGCTGGACGCCCGGCGCGACGTGACCCGGGCGCTGGCCACCGAAGTACTTGGAAACACCCGCGACGCGGGCTAGGCCCGACGCCCCCAAGGTGGCCGCTTGCCCGCGGCCGCCCCAGACGAATGACGGAAGAGAGCCAGGATGTCCGACGCCGATTTTCTGAATTCCCCCCTGCCCGACCCGGTCGCCCTGCCCGATCTCGACGTCACCGGCCCGGGCCGGTTCTTCAACCGCGAGCTCAGCTGGCTGGGCTTCAACTGGCGCGTCCTGGAAGAGGCCGAGAACACCCGCGTGCCGCTGCTGGAACGGCTGCGCTTCCTGTCGATCTCGGCCAACAACCTCGATGAATTCTACACCGTCCGCGTCGCCGGCCTGCGCGAGCTGGCCCATGCCGGCAATACCTCGCCCGGGCAGGACGGGCTGAGCCCCGCCGAACAGCTGGTGCTGATCGACGAGGACGCCCGCAAGCTGATGCAGCGCCAGCAGATCGTGCTGTCGGACCTCAAGGCCCTGATGGAAGAGGAACGGATCTCGATCCTCGACCGCCACGCGCTGGACGACGGCGACCTGGCCCATCTCGAAGGGGTGTTCCTCAACCAGGTCTTCCCGGTGCTCTCGCCCCTGGCCATCGACCCGGCGCATCCCTTTCCCTTCATTCCCAACACCGGGTTCTCGCTCGCCCTGCAGCTGGAGCGCACCCGGGACAAGCGCGGCCTGCAGGCCCTGCTGCCGATCCCCCACCAGATCGACCGCTTCGTCTCGCTGCCGGCGACACCCGGGGCGCATCGGTTCCTGCCGCTCGAAGAGCTGTTGCTGGTCTTCATCGACCGACTCTTCCCGGGCTATCGCGTCAACGCCCATTTCGCCTTTCGCGTGCTGCGCGACAGCGACCTGGAGGTCGAGGAAGAGGCCGAGGACCTGGTGCGCGAGTTCGAGGTTGCGCTCAAGCGCCGCCGCCGGGGGGAGGTCGTGCGCCTGACCCTGACCGCCGGCGCGCCGTCCGAGCTGAAACAGGTGGTCATGCGCGAATTGCATGTCCAACGCGACGAGGTCATCGAGATCGAGGGCATGATCGGCGTGGCCGACCTGTCCGAACTGGTCATCTCGGCCCGGCCCGACCTGCTGTGGCCGTCCTTCACCCCCCGCGTGCCCGAGCGCGTCCAGGACCATGACGGCGACATGTTCGCCGCGATCCGGCGCAAGGACATGCTGCTGCACCACCCCTACGAGACCTTCGACATGGTCGTCCGCTTCCTGACCCAGGCGGCGGCCGACCCGGACGTGGTGGCCATCAAGCAGACGCTCTACCGCACCTCGCGCGACAGCCCGATCGTCGCCGCCCTGTGCGAGGCGGCCGAGGACGGCAAGTCGGTCACCGCGCTGGTCGAGCTCAAGGCCCGCTTCGACGAGGCCGCCAATATCCGCCAGTCGCGCCGGCTGGAACGGGCCGGCGCCCACGTGGTCTATGGCTTCATCGACCTCAAGACCCATGCCAAGATCTCGACCGTGGTGCGCCGCGAGGGCGACCAGCTGGTGACCTATACCCATTACGGCACGGGCAATTACCACCCGATCACCGCGCGCATCTACACCGACCTCAGCTTCTTTACCTGCGATGCCGAGCTGGGGCGCGACGCGACCAAGGTGTTCAATTACCTGTCGGGCTATGCCTTTCCCGAAAAGCTGGAAAACCTGGCCATCTCGCCCTCGAACCTGAAAAAGACCCTGATCGCCGGCATCGACGCCGAAATCGAGCATGCCAAGGCCGGCCGCCCGGCCCAGATCTGGGCCAAGATGAACTCGCTGATCGACCCCGAGGTCATCGACGCGCTTTATCGCGGCAGCCAGGGCGGCGTGAAGATCGACCTGGTGATCCGTGGCATCTGCGGCATCCGCCCGGGCATCAAGGGCCTGTCCGAGAACATCCGCGTCAAGTCGATCGTCGGCCGGTTCCTCGAACATTCGCGCATCGTCTGCTACGGCAACGGCGGCGGGCTGCCGTCGAAACAGGCCCGGGTCTGGATTTCCTCGGCCGACTGGATGGGCCGCAACCTGAACCGCCGGGTGGAAACCCTGGTGGAAATCCACAACGACACGGTCAAGGCCCAGATCGTCAGCCAGATCATGGCCGCCAACCTGGCCGATGTCGCCCAGAGCTGGATCATGAACCCCGACGGCAGCCACCGCCGCACGGTGGTCGAGGATGGCGCCTTTGCCTTCAATTGCCACCGCTTCTTCATGGAAAACCCGTCGCTCTCGGGGCGGGGATCGGCCGGGGCCAAGGATGTGCCCAGCCTGACCCATGCCGAGGATTAACCCGTCGGCGCATTGACCCGGCACAACAAACCGGTGCAGCCTGCGCCCAGGGACAAACGACGCGCAGGTCTGCCATGAACATGCAGATGGATCCGGACATGCCACATTGGGAACCCTTCGGCCGCCCGCTGTTTGACGACCCGTCGGTCAAATCGCTGTCACGCGTGGGCGTGGTCGACGTGGGCTCGAACTCGGTCCGGCTGGTGATCTTCGACGGCGCCGCCCGGTCACCGGCCTATTTCTTCAACGAAAAGATCATGTGCGGGCTGGGCTCGGGCCTGTCCGATACCGGCCGGCTGAACCCCGAAGGCCGCGAACGCGCCCTGCGCGCGCTGGCCCGGTTCCAGGCCCTGGCCGATCACATGGACATGCCCCCGCTGAGCGCCGCGGCAACGGCCGCCGTGCGCGACGCCGAGGACGGGCCGGATTTCTGCGCCGAGGTCAAGGCGCGCACCGGGCTCGACATCCATGTCATCGACGGCGCCGAAGAGGCCCGGCTGTCGGCCCAGGGCGTGCTGCTGGGCTGGCCCGATGCCAGCGGGCTGGTCTGTGACATCGGCGGATCGTCGATGGAACTGGCCGTGCTGCGCGACGGGGCCGTGGGCGACCGCGAGACATCGGCGCTGGGGCCGCTCAAGCTGCAGACCATCAAGGGCGGGCGCAGCGCCCGGCAGGACCATATCCGCAAGGTTGTCGCCGATCTGCACGCCCGCTTCGGTGCCGAGCGCCAGCGGCTGTTCCTTGTCGGCGGCTCCTGGCGGGCCATTGCCAAGATCGACATGGCCCGGCGCGGCTATCCGCTGAAGGTGCTGCACGAATATACCATGTCGGCCGAGGACATCGCCGAAACCGCCGCGCTGATCGCCCGGACCGAATCCGACGACCTGCGCGCGATGGCCAAGGTCTCGGGCACGCGGATGGAACTGGTGCCCTATGCGATCGACGTGCTGACCTGCCTCGTCGAGACCTTCCAGCCCATCGACATCGCCGTGTCGAGCTATGGCATCCGCGAGGGCATGCTGTATGAACAGATGCCCCAGAAGCTGCGCGAAAGCGATCCGCTGATCGAGGCCTGCCGCTTTGCCGAGGCCAAGGACGCCCGCAGCCCGGGCTATGGCAGCACGCTGTTCCGCTTTGTCCTGCCGCTGTTTCCCCATGCCGACCGGGCGCGCCTGCGCCTGATCAAGGCCGCCTGCCTGCTGCATGACGTCAGCTGGCGGGCGCATCCCGATTACCGGGCCGAAACCTGTTTCGACTATGCCACGCGGGCCAATCTCTGCGGGCTGGACCATGGCGAACGGGTGTTCCTGGCCCTGGCCCTGCTGCATCGCTACACCAAGAAGCGCAGCGGCTCGCGGGTCGAAAGCCTGCTGCCCCTGCTGACCGAGGCCGACGTGGCCGAGGCCGAATTGCTGGGCCGGGCGATGCGCTTCGGAGCGATGCTCTGGCTGCGCGGCGATCAGCCGACGGCCGGGCTGAACTGGGATGCCGAGGCCGGCATCCTGGAGCTGCGCCTTGCGCCCGAGGCACGCGACCTCTTTGGCGAAGTGCCGGAATCGCGGTTCAACGCCCTCGCCTCGGCGCTTGGCGCTGAACCGGCGGTGCGGGTGGATTAAGCCGCCTGCTCGATTGTGCGGGTCGAATAACCCCCCTGCCCGATGGGGCGGGGCAAACAGCCTGACCGATGGTGCGGGCAGAACAGCCCCCTGCCCGATCATGACCAGCCGGGCCCGTGACGCGGGCCCGGGAGCGGCCGCGATCAGATCTCGATCGGGTCTTCCTCGGGCGTGACGCCAGGATCGGTGGGGTCCACCGGCGGGTCTTCGGGTGCGTCGGGGTCGGGCGCATCGGGCTTGCGCCGGATGATGATGTCACCGTTGGGCAGCATCTCGGGCGTTTCGTAGCGCGACCAATCCTTGACCTCGTCCATCATGTTGTTCAGCGCCGGGCCCATTTCCTCGATGAAACTGCGCATCGCCGGGCCCCAGGTCTCGGCCAGCCCCTGAAGATCGCCCAGGGCATCGTCCATGTTGTCGCGCAGCCCGTCCAGCCAGCTGCGCGGCTCGGTCTCGGGGTCGGTGGCCTGCGCCAGGGCCGGCGCGGTTGTCGCCAGCGCCAGGGGCAGCGCCATCAGGATCACAAAGCGTCTCATGCCCCCAATGTAGGGCCCCGCCGCCCGTCGCAAAAGCCCCGTGCGCGCCGATCAGCCCCGCGCGGCGCAGCCGTTGATCTCGTCCCAGGCCCGGTTGATCGCGATCAGGCGCTTTTCCGCCAGCCGGATCGCCTCTTCCGGCAGACCCCGGGCCAGCATCGCGTCGGGATGGGTCTCGCGCACCAGGCGGCGCCAGACATTGCGAATCTCGGTGATCTCCATGTCGGGCGTCACCCCCAGCACCGTGTGCGGATCGGGCGCCGCATCGGGCACATAGCGCGCCCGCATCGCCCGGAACTCGTGGCGCGGCAGGCCGAAGATCTGCGAGACGTCCTCGAGAAAGGCCGCCTCGTCGGGGTGATAGACCCCGTCGGCCAGGGCGATGTGGAACAGCCCTTCCAGCAGGTCCCACAGGGTCGTCGGATCGTGCTGGAACATGTCATGGATGCGCGCGGCATATTCCTGGTAGCCCGCCACGTCGGTGCGCGCCATGTTGAACACCCGCGCGGCGTTGTCCTCGTCTTCGCGGGCGATCTGAAAGACCTCGCGAAAGGCCGTGACCTCGTCGCGCGTGACCACCCCGTCGGCCTTGGCCATCTTGGCCCCCAGCGCGATGACGGCAATGGTAAAGGCCACGCTGCGCTCGGGCGGGGTACGCAGGCGGTCAAAGACCTCGGCCAGGCCTTCGCCCTGGGTCAGGGCGGCAATGGCGGCGGTGATGCGGGACCAGATCGACATGGGCCGGACATTATCCCGCCCGTTCGGCGGTGTCAGCGCGTTCATGGCAATTTTTGCAACTCTGGCAACCGCCTGCCGGCCCCGCCCGGCCATCGCGCCCGGCCCCAGGTGGGTGCGTCGCCGGACAAGGGCGATGGCATGGGGCAAGTCACCGGGGCGAGGTCACTTCGGGCCAGACACAGGACGCTGCGCAGGGCCGGGAACCGACAAGGACCAAGGCATGGCGCTTTGCCATGACTTTGCCATGACGCCGACAACAGCGGTCAGCCAAAAGCCAGCCATCAGACCGGGGGATGGCCCCCCCGGGCAAGGGCACCGGCCAACCCGCGCTGGCCTCAGGCCAGGATGCGCAGCCCGCCGGGCGTTTCGATCTCGGCGCGCATGCCGGCCGGGCCGGTTTCGAACACCACCCGCGGATCGACGAGCCGCGCGGTCAGCAGCGCCTGCAGGTCCCCGGCCTCGGGATGTTGCACGATCAGCCGCCGCAACCGGCAGCCCGACACCGCCAGCCGTTGCGACGGATGGGCATCGCCCTGCCACTGGATCAGCGCCGGGCAGAGATTGTCAAAGGGCAGACGGCCGTGTTCGGGCACCGACATGCGCCAGCTCAGGTCGCCCCGGGTCACGGCCATGGCCTGGCCCACCCCCGGAAACTGGGCGATCCGGTCATCCAGGTTGCGCGTGCGGCAGACCCAGTTGGTCAGCCGCGCCGGCCCCTCGTGGGCATCCAGGTCGAACATCCGCGCCCGGCCGGGCGGCGGGGCCTGGGGGTCGATGGCAATGGTTTCGATATAGACCCCGTCATCGAGGCCCAGCAGGCGGTTGTGCGTGCCAAAGACCTCGTGCCGCCCGCCGGGCCCGAAGGACACGCCAAGCGCGGCCTCGGCCATGTCGGTGGCATCTTCCAGCATCGGGCCGGCAACGACGATATGATCAAGTTCCATGGTTCAGACTAGCTCATGTTTCCCGGACCTACTGCAACCGAAACATCGCGTCGGGGGCAACGGGCCATGGCCCTGCGCCGGGTACATGCCGGCGCAGGGCGTGTTTTTCGGGCACGCCCCGCGGTTTCGTGATCACATCTGGCGATACCCGGGGGTCAGGCCGCCCGGGCGTCGCGGATCAGCTTCAGGATGTCCTGCGCCGCCTCGGGGATGTTGGTACCCGGGCCAAAGATCGCCTTGACCCCGTTGTCGTAGAGGAACTGGTAATCCTGCTGTGGTATCACCCCGCCACAGATCACGATGATGTCCTCGGCCCCGTAGGCTTTCAGCGATTGCACCAGCTGCGGCGCCAGCGTCTTGTGGCCGGCCGCCTGGCTGGAAATGCCGATGACATGCACGTCGTTGTCCACCGCGTCCTGCGCCGCCTCGTCGGGCGTCTGGAACAGCGGGCCGACATCCACGTCGAAGCCGATGTCGGCAAAGGCCGTGGCAATGACCTTGGCCCCCCGGTCGTGGCCGTCCTGGCCCATCTTGACCACCAGCATCCGCGGCCGCCGGCCCTCTTCGGCGGCAAAGCCCTCGACGGCCTTCTGGATGGCCGCAAAGCCCTCGTCGCCCTCGTAGGCCGCGCCGTAGACCCCGGCCAGCGTCTTGACCTCGGCCCGGTGCCGGCCGAATTCCTTTTCCATCGCCATGCTGATCTCTCCCACAGACGCCCGGGCGCGTGCCGCCTCGACCGCCGCTTCCAACAGGTTGCCGCCTTCCTTCGCCCGGCGCGTCATCTCGTCCAGCGCTGCCTGGCAGGCCGCCTCGTCACGCGCCGCGCGCATCTTCTCAAGCCGCGCGATCTGGGCGTCGCGCACCTTGGCGTTGTCGATATCGAGAATGTCGAGCTCGTCTTCCTTCTCCAGCCGGTACTTGTTGACCCCGACGATCACGTCCTCTCCCCGGTCGATCAGCGCCTGCCGGCGGGCCGCGGTCTCTTCGATCCGCAGCTTGGGCATGCCCGAGGCCACGGCCTTGGTCATGCCGCCCATCTCTTCGACCTCTTCCATCAGCGCCCAGGCCTTTTCGGCCAGTTCGGCGGTCAGGCTCTCGACGTAATAGGACCCGGCCAGCGGGTCGACGACCTTGGTCACCCCGGTCTCTTCCTGCAGGATCAGCTGGGTGTTGCGCGCGATCCGGGCCGAGAATTCGGTGGGCAGCGCGATCGCCTCGTCCAGCGCGTTGGTATGCAGCGACTGGGTGCCACCCAGAACGGCCGACATCGCCTCGTAGGCCGTGCGGATGACGTTGTTGTAGGGGTCCTGTTCCTGCAGGCTGACCCCGCTGGTCTGGCAATGGGTGCGCAGCATCTTCGACCGGTCCGACTTGGCCCCGAACTCTGTCATGATGCGGTGCCACAGCAGCCGCGCGGCGCGCAGCTTGGCCGCTTCCATGAAGAAATTCATGCCGATCGCAAAGAAGAACGACAGCCGGCCGGCGAACTTGTCGACATCCATCCCCGCGTTGATCGCCGTGCGCACGTATTCGCGCCCATCGGCCAGGGTATAGGCCAGCTCCTGCACCAGGTTCGCCCCGGCTTCCTGCATGTGGTAGCCCGAGATCGAGATCGAGTTGAACTTCGGCATCTCGTTCGAGGTATATTCGATGATGTCCGCGATGATCCGCATCGAGGGTTCGGGCGGATAGATATAGGTGTTGCGGACCATGAACTCCTTGAGGATGTCGTTCTGGATGGTCCCGGCCAGGACCGACCGGTCGTGGCCCTGTTCCTCGCCGGTGACGATGAAGCTGGCCAGCACGGGGATCACCGCGCCGTTCATCGTCATCGAGACCGACACCTTGTCCAGCGGGATGCCGTCGAACAGGATCTTCATGTCCTCGACACTGTCGATGGCCACGCCGGCCTTGCCGACATCGCCGACAACCCGGGGGTGGTCGCTGTCATAGCCGCGATGGGTGGCCAGGTCGAAGGCCACCGACACGCCCTGCTGCCCGGCCGCCAGGGCCTTGCGGTAGAAGGCATTCGATTCCTCGGCCGTCGAGAACCCGGCATATTGCCGGATGGTCCAGGGCCGGCCGGCGTACATCGTGGCCTTGACCCCGCGCAGAAAGGGCGCCTGGCCGGGGATCGTGCCCAGGTGGTCGACCGTCCCCAGGTCGTCCTCGGTGTAGATCGGCGCAACGTCGATGCCTTCGAGCGTCGACCAGGTCAGATCTTCGACCGTCCGGTTGCGCAGCTCACCTTCGGCGATGCGGCGCCATTCGTCTTTGCTGGCTGTCATTGGAACGTCCTCTTGTCATGTCGGTCACGGGCGGATTTGGCTCCGCCTCGGTCTTGGTGCTTGGGGGTGCCAGCCCGGCGGGGCGGGCCGGATCTGTGGCATGGTCAACGTCACGGGCGCGGGTGTTGCCGGTGGCATGATCGGCGCCCGGCGCAAGGCTATCGCCGGTGCCATGGGCCGCCTGTCGGGCCGGGCCCGGCGCGGCATAGGCCATCGTCTCGGCCAGCCCGTCGGCTCCGGCGGCCAGCCAGAACAGGTCATCCTGGTAGGTCTCGCGCAGCGCCGCGGCCTGGGCCGGGTCAAACGGGTGCCAGCGGCCCTCGCCCTCGGGCAGCAGCGCGCCGCTCTGCGGCCCCTCACCGGCCAACCGGCGCAGGGCCGCCAGGCCGGGCGTGCGGTTCAGCCACAGGTCGGCATCGTCGCGCGGAGCCGGCCGGCCCAGGATCTCGGCCAGCAGGGCATCGGGCCGCCCGCCAAGTGTTTCGAACGGCGCCACGCGGATGCGCGCATCGGGCATGGCACAGGCCACATCGGCAATCACGTCGCGCCAACTGCGCGGCGCGGTGACCAGCCGGTCCAGCCGGTCGGCATCGGGCAACGGCTGGCCCCGGGTCAGGCCATACCCCAGGGCGGAGCTCCAGTAATGGTCGAGGCTGCGGATCGTCAGCACCACCTGGTCGACCTTGCCGCCAAAGGCGATATGCACCCGGGTCAGCCGCTCGCCGATACCGGGATAAAGCCCCCCGGCCCGCAGGTTGTCGCAGACCGAGCCCGACATGTTCTCGTCGCTGACCAGCAGCACCGCGCGCCCGCGGTCCCGGCTGCGCGCGATGTTCAGAGCGATCCGCCCGGTGGCCCGGCGAAACCGCGCGCCCGACCCGGCGCCCTGGCCGTGGATGCCATGGAACAGCCCGTTGCGCGTGCGCCGTGGCCCCCAGAAGGCCAGGCCCTGATCGGCCAGCATGTCGCTCCGCTCGCGCAGGTAGGTCTGGAACGTCGTGGTCCCGGTGCGATGCACGCCGATATGCAGGATGACATCCATGAGGCGGCGGCTCCACTCCGCGACGACCGCCCCCAACGGCCCGAATCCAAGGGTCGCCGCCATCATCGCGCCCCACCTCTGAGCAAGCCCTTAATGTTAAAATTTTCGCGGGCGGCGGCATCGTGACTTGTCGTTTCCGCCCGCGCGCCGTCTATAGTCGGAACCATGACCAGACTGATCGCCATCGCGCTTGCCGCGACGCTTGCCGCCCCTGTCGCCGCCCCTCCTGCCCGGGCTGCCGACGACCCGGAGATCCTGGCGCAGGCGCTGGTGCCCGGAACCATCACCGAGGCCGGCACGCTGGCGCTGGAGTCCTTCCTCTGGCAGGCCCGGCCGGTCGTTGTCTTTGCCGACACCCCGGCCGACCCGCGGTTCCAGCAGCAGCTCGACATGATCACGGCCGAGATCGACCGGCTGGCCGAGCGCGACGTGGTGATCCTGACCGATGTCGATCCCGCCGCCGCCGGCCCGATCCGCGCCAAGCTGCGCCCGCGCGGTTTCCAGGTCGTGCTGATCGGCAAGGACGGTGTTGTCGACCTGCGCAAGCCCTTCCCGTATTCCGTGCGCGAGATCACCCGCATCATCGACAAGACCCCCCTGCGCCAGCAGGAGGTCCGCGACCGGCGTGCCCAGCCCGGGACCGGCGCCGCCGATTGAGCCATCTGGACGGCGTGGCCGGGGGCCACTTGTGACCGGATCACATGGCCCCGCAACGCCCAACCGGCATGATCCGACCGCGGTACCCGGTCTAGACATTCCCCCGCAGGAAGAAGGCCAGCGGCATGTCGGCCTGCAGATGCACCACCGTCACCGCATTGCCCACGGGATCGTAGACCATCAACGCCTCTTCCGAGGTGATCGCCAGGTAAAACGCCCAGCCCGCCCGCTCGGACAGGCAGCGCTGCGCCGGCCCGACGCCGTTCGACAGGATGCCCAGCCCCTGGTCCAGGCTGGCGGCCATGATCTGTTCCGACACCACCGTCGGGCTGGCATCGAACAGCTCCAGCGCCACGGCCCGCCCGGCCCGCAGGTAATGCACCGCCACCTCGACCGAGGTCGCCCGGCTGATCCCCTCGCCGATGGCGGTGTCGTCCAGCAGGAACACCGCGCCCGTGCAGGTCCCGCGCGAGGTGAATTCCAGCGTTGGCCCCAGGTTCAGCCAGGCCGACAATTCCCCGCGCAGGCTGTCCTCGCGATCCAGCCGGCAGCCGGCCAGCACCAGTCCGGCCAGCACCGCGCCCATCGCCCGCCGGAGCACCGCCCAGATCGCAAGCCAACTCACAGACCGGCACACGGGCCAACTCACGGGCCAATTCACAGGCCAGCCCGCCAGCCAATTCGCAGGCCAACGCACCGCCCTGCCGGCCCGCCCAAATCTCCGTCGCCCGCGCTGCATGGCGCGCCCTGCCCTTCATCCGCCTCTTGTCGCCCGCAAGCCTAGGCCACAAGGATGAACAGCCGGTTTCCACGACCGCGTTCCACGGGCCGCCCGTCGCGCAGGCCCTGCGCGGGATATGAGCGGCCCGGTGGATCATTCGAATTCCATGATCACGTCATCCACGGCCAGGCTGTCGCCGGCCGCCGCGTTGATCTTTGAAATCACGCCCTTTTTCTCGGCCCTGAGGATGTTTTCCATCTTCATCGCCTCGACGGTGCACAGCGCCTGGCCGTCCTGCACCTCCTGGCCGACCTCGACATCGATCTTCACGATCAACCCCGGCATCGGGCACAGCAACAGCTTGGACGTGTCGGGCGGCAGCTTCTCGGGCATCAGCGCGGCCAGCTCGGCCTGGCGCGGCGTTCGCACATGCACCTTCGTGTCCGCCCCGCCCGTACGGATGCGGAAGCCCCCGGTGATCGGCTCGACCTTGAGCGTGAGCGGCGCGCCGTCCAGGTCAAGGACGGCAAGCGTCTGCCCCGGCGTCCAGTCGCTGGTCACCCGCAACGCCGCGCCATCGGCAAACTGCACCGTGGCGCCCTTGGGATCAGCCGCGATGCCCACGGCATAGTGCCTGCCCTGCAGCGTCACCACCCAATCGGTGCCCACGGTCCGCTCATGATTGTCCATCCGCCCCGAGACCCGCGTGCGCCGGATCTCGGCCACGCGGTTCATCGCAGCGGCCGCCGCGGCCACCCGCCGCAACACCGGCTCGGCCAGCTCGACCCCGTCGAACCCTTCGGGATATTCCTCGGCGATGAACGCCGTCGTCATGTTGCCCGCCACGAATTTCTCGTGGTCCATCACGGCGCTGAGGAACGGCAGGTTGTGCCCGATCCCCTCGACCTCGAAGGCATCCAGCGCCCCGCGCATCTCTTCGATGGCCGACAGCCGGTCGGGCCCCCAGGTGCAGAGCTTGGCGATCATCGGATCGTAGAACATCGAGATCTCGCCGCCCTCGTAGACCCCGGTGTCATTGCGGATCACCGCCGCCCCGGGCACCACGCCCGGCGCATAGCCCGCGGTTTCAGCCGGCGGCCGATAGCGTGTCAGCCGCCCGATCGACGGCAGGAAATTGCGATAGGGATCTTCGGCATAAAGCCGGCTTTCCATCGCCCAGCCGTTCAGTTTCACATCGTCCTGGGTGATCGTCAGCGGCTCGCCATTGGCCACCTTGATCATCTGTTCCACCAGGTCGACCCCGGTGATCAGCTCGGTCACCGGGTGTTCAACCTGCAACCGCGTGTTCATTTCCAGGAAGTAGAAATTCCGCTCGCCATCAACGATGAATTCCACCGTGCCGGCCGATGCATAGCCCACCGCCTTGGCCAGAGCACAGGATTGCTCGCCCATGGCCTTGCGCGTCGCCTCGTCCAGGAACGGCGAGGGCGCCTCTTCGATGACCTTCTGGTTGCGCCGCTGGATCGAACATTCGCGCTCGCCCAGGTAGATGCAATTGCCGTGCTGGTCGGCCAGCACCTGGATCTCGATATGGCGCGGCTGGGTGACGAATTTCTCGATGAAGATCCGGTCGTCGCCGAAGGAATTGGCCGCCTCGTTCTTCGAACTCTGAAAGCCCTCGCGCGCCTCCTCGTCATTCCAGGCGATGCGCATGCCCTTGCCGCCGCCGCCGGCGCTGGCCTTGATCATCACCGGATAGCCGATCTCGGTCGAGATCTTCACCGCCTCGTCGGCATCCTCGATCAGCCCCATGTAGCCCGGCACCGTCGAAACCCCGGCCTCCTGGGCGATCTTCTTGGACGTGATCTTGTCGCCCATGGCCTCGATCGCGCCCTTGGGCGGGCCGATGAAGGCCACGCCGGCGGCGTCCAGCGCCTCGGCGAACTTCGGGTTTTCCGACAGGAAGCCATAGCCCGGATGCACGGCCTCGGCCCCGCTGTCCTTGATCGCCTGCATGATCTTGTCGATCACGATATAGGACTGGTTGGCCGGCGGCGGGCCGATATGGATCGCCTCGTCGGCCATCTCGACATGCAGCGCGTTCTTGTCGGCATCGGAATAGACCGCCACCGTCGCGATGCCCATCTTGCGGGCCGTCTTGATGACACGGCAGGCGATCTCGCCCCGGTTGGCAATCAGGATCTTCTTGAACATGTCTGGTCCTTCGATTTCGAGGAGATCAAACGCAAGACACCGCCCCGGCCGGATCTGGCCAGGGCGGTGTCACGCATGCTGTCGGGGCGCCCGGTCAGGGGCGCGAAGGCAAGGGCAGGATCAGTTGCACTTGCCCGGGTTGGCTTCGCAATAGATGACGTTTGCGCCCGCACCCACGGCTGCCGTGGCAACCGGGTTGGCGCCCACGACGGCACCGCCGAGCGCGCCGGCACTGCCGCCCAGCAGGGCCTGCTGGCCGGTGGTTTCGCCGCATGCCGCGACGGCGCCACACAGGGCGAGAGTTGCAAGAACCGGTTTGATTGCCATTTTGACGGCCATGGAGATATTCCTTCTGTCTGCTTCGCGTCACCAACGCGTCGCATGACATAGGGTTCCATCGCCCCGCCTGACCATACGCGGGGTTCCGCCGCACGGCGGACATCCGCTCTTGCAAACCCCGCCGGCCGCATCACTCCCAGGCCCCCGCTTCGAAAGCCTCGGGAAAGGACACCCGCGCGACGGTCTCGTCGATGCGCAGCAGCGCGTCATAGCTTTCGGGATCAAAGGGATCCTCTGCCGCCAGCACCTCGCGCCCGAAGAGCCAGCTCAGCCGGCCGGCATCCAGGTTGCCCCGCTCGAACGGCGCATCGCCGAACTGGGCCCAGAGCGCGGCCATGAAGGCCGCATCGGCCCGCTTGTCGGCCGGCTTGCGGTCGCGGAACCGCTCGCGCGCGACCAGCCGGGTCACGCCCTTGGGGTTGGCCCGGCGCAGGGTGAACTGGTAATCGGTGCCCGGCATCCGGCCGGGAAATCCGCGGTGCTTCAGCATGCCGGCCACCATGGGCCGGGACGGCTCCCGGATCGGGCTGCGGATCGGATCGCGGGTCGCATCGCTGCATGGGCGACGGCCCCGCGCGGGGATGCGGTGCGGGCAGGCCCCGTGGCCCGCCCGCCCGCCAGTGCGGTCTTACTTGTACTTGCCGGTATAGACCGGTTCGGTCGAGATCGGCTCGGGCTCGATGACCACGAATTCCTCGGGTTCGTTGCTGGCGCAGGCTGCGACAGCGCCGATGAAGCCGGCCAGGGCCAGCAGCTTGATGGATTTGAACATGCCTTGCTCCTGCTCTTGTTGCTCGACGGCGCGGTCCGCGCCATTCGGGCCGGCCGCGCCATGTCGACTTGGGCCGCCTGGTTGCGGCCTTGGGCCAATCTAGCGCAGAACGCGGCGGAAATATACGCAATCGCCCGCGCGGGGCGCGGCTGTGACGGGAATGCCGCAAAGGCCGTCCCCTCCGCAAAACGTTGCGCAAGATATTGTGGATGCATCAGAATGCCTCCCAGATGCAGGTGCCATCCCGGTAGGTATAGGCTTCGAAATACTGGGTGGCCTCCGGCGCTTTCGTGCCGAATGCCACCGGGCGATCGGACAGCGACACGACGATGCGTGCCGGCTGGATCCGGTGGTGCGACAGGTAAGGCACCGCGACGGCGCTGCAAAGGTGATCCATGGCATCGGCCGCCGCATCGGGGCCGATATCCTGGCCCAGCTCGGGGGCCACGAAGCGAAACCGCGCCCAGAGCGCGCCCGGCGCCTCGTCGAGCAGCACGTCGACCAGCGCCACCTCGTGGCCCGACGGCACGTCGACCGGCACCGGATCGGCCTTTGCGAGGCCGGCCGACAGGGCCGGAAGAGCCAGCCCGGCCAGCACCACCCCCGCCCAGCGGCACCACCGGGCCCGCCGCGCCGGGTCCTCCAGCATCTCGCCGATCCGCGCTTCGGTCACCGCCCGCGGGCAGGCCCCGTCGACCGCCCCCCCGGCCGTCACCTCGACCCCGTCGTCCAGGTCGCGCACCTCGACCACCGGCGAAAACCCCCGCAGGTCCTTCAGCACGCGCCACAGGTCCTGGCGCACCTGCAGGGCCAGCCGTTCCTTGCGCATCTTCGGCAGCACCGTCCGCGCCGCCACGTCAAAGCGCACCGGCAGCCGCCGGGCCAGGACGTGGCGCCCGGGCGCCGTCACCACGTGCCAGCGGTCACGCATCGGGCCGCCTCGCCACGCAATCGACCTCGACCAGCGCGCCCACGGCCAGGGCCGTCACGCCCACCGTCGTCCGCGCCGGCCGCCGGTCGGCCGGGAAATAGCCCTGGTAGATCTCGTTGAACACGTCGTAATCCCGTTCGAATTCGGTCAGGTAGCCCCGGCATTGCACCACGTGCTCCAGCCCCAGCCCGACACCCTGCAGCACGATGCGCAGGTTCTCCATCACCGCCCGCGTCTGCGCCGCGATCCCCTTGGGCAGCGGCGCGTCCGGCGCCTGCGGATCGGTCGGCATCTGGCCGGTCAGGATCACCCAGCCATCCGTTTCCACCGCATGGCTGAACGGCGCCACCGGGCGCGGCCCTCCGGCGATCATGTGAAATTTCGGCTCGGCCATCTGCTGATCCTCCTGCGGGCCCTGCCCCGCCTGCGCCCCGGTTTGCCCCCGGTTCACCCCGGCGTCTGCCCGCGTACCGCCGCTTGCGCCTGGCGACCCTCTCGGGCCTTTCATCACCCCGGCCAGTCCCCCCGGTCGCCCCAGCGCCCCTGACGCTGCAGACCACCCTTGTCATCCTCCCGGGCAGCGGGGCCGGCCGCGCGGCCCGGATTGGCCGGGCCAGCCCCGCTCTTCTCCTCCCCGGAGACCTGTCCCGTCAGAGCGGGATGTTGTCGTGTTTCTTCCAGGGCTTCTCGACGCGCTTGTTGCGCAGCGCCGCAAAGGCCCGGCAGACCCGCCGCCGCGTGCCATGCGGCATGATCACGTCGTCGATAAAGCCCCGCTCGGCCGCGACAAAGGGATTGGCGAAGCGGTCCTCGTAATCCTTCGTGTGCTGGGCGATCTTGTCGGCATCGCCCAGGTCGGCCCGGTGGATGATCTCGGTCGCGCCCTTGGCCCCCATCACGGCAATCTCGGCCGTGGGCCAGGCATAGTTCACGTCGCCCTTCAGGTGCTTGGACGCCATGACGTCATAGGCCCCGCCATAGGCCTTGCGCGTGATCACCGTGACCTTGGGCACGCTGGCCTCGCCATAGGCAAAGAGCAACTTGGCCCCGTGCTTGATCACCCCGCCATATTCCTGGCTGGTGCCCGGCAGGAAGCCCGGCACGTCGACCAGCGTCAGGATCGGGATCTCGAAGCAATCGCAGAACCGCACGAACCGCGCGGCCTTGCGCGAGCTGTCGATGTCGAGACACCCGGCCAGCACCATCGGCTGGTTGGCCACCACGCCCACGGTCTGGCCTTCGAGGCGGATGAACCCGGTGATGATGTTGCCCGCGAAATCCTGCTGGATCTCGTAGAAATCGCCCTCGTCGGCGATCTTCAGGATCAGCTCCTTCATGTCGTAGGGCTGGTTCGGGTTTTCCGGCACCAGCGTGTCCAGCGACCTTTCCTCGCGGTCGGGGCTGTCGAAGAACGGCCGCACGGGCGGCTTTTCCCGGTTCGACGCGGGCAGCATGTCGACCAGCCGGCGGACCTCGGCCAGGGCTTCGACATCGTTTTCGAAGGCCGCATCGGCGACCGAGCTCTTTTTCGTATGGGTCGAGGCCCCGCCCAGCTCTTCAGCGGTGACCTGTTCGTTGGTCACCGTCTTCACCACGTCGGGCCCGGTGACGAACATGTAAGAGCTGTCCTTCACCATGAAGATGAAATCGGTCATGGCCGGCGAATAGACGGCGCCACCGGCGCAGGGGCCCATGATCACGCTGATCTGGGGCACGACACCGCTGGCGTCGATGTTGCGCTGGAAGACCTCGGCATAACCGGCCAGCGAGGCCACGCCTTCCTGGATGCGGGCGCCGCCGCTGTCGTTCAGGCCGATGACCGGCGCGCCATTGCGCATGGCCATATCCATGATCTTGCAGATCTTCTCGGCATGGGTTTCCGACAGCGATCCGCCGAAGACCGTGAAATCCTGGGAAAAGACATAGACGAGCCGGCCGTTGATCGTGCCCCAGCCGGTGATGACACCATCGCCGTAAGGTCGCTGGCCCTGCATGCCGAAATCGGTGCAGCGGTGGGCCTTGAACATGTCGAATTCTTCAAAGCTGCCCTCGTCGACCAACAGGTCGATGCGCTCGCGCGCGGTCAGCTTGCCCCGGCCGTGCTGGGCTTCGATCCGCCGGGCTCCTCCGCCCTGCCGGGCAGCGTCGCGACGGGCTTCGAGCTCCTCAAGAATGTCCTTCATCGGTCACACCTCTTCCCGTTGTTGGCCAGACCATACATGCTGCACCGCCGCATCCAAAGCGGGAAACGGCATATTTGCAAATAATTGCCACAAGCATGATTGCATAATGCAAATCAGCTAATTCACAGCCACGCCCCCGCCCTGCCCCGGCGCACCCACAGACGCACCGACAGACGCCGCGATAGACAAGCCCCGATTACAGGACTATGGCAACTGCATGTCAGATGCATCCATCACCTTCCTCGACCGCCGCTCGCCGCCGCATATCGCGACGCTGATCATCATGTGCGCGCTTTCGGCCCTGTCGATGAACATCTTCCTGCCCAGCCTGCCCAACATGACCGCCCATTTCGAAACGGATTACCGGGTCCTGCAACTATCCGTCTCGCTCTACCTCGGCGTGAATGCCGCCCTGCAGATCTTCATCGGGCCGATTTCCGACAAGCTCGGCCGGCGGCCGGTGGTTCTGGGCGGGTTCGCCCTGTTCTCGCTGGCAACGCTGGGCTGCATCTTCGCGCCCAATGCCACGGTCTTCCTGCTGTTCCGCATGTGCCAGGCGGTGGTCAGCGTCGGGCTGGTGCTCAGCCGGGCGATCATCCGCGACATCCACCCCCAGGACCGGGCGGCCAGCATGATCGGCTATGTCACCATGGGCATGGCCGTGGCGCCGATGGTCAGCCCGGCGGTGGGCGGGGCCCTGGATGCGCTGATGGGCTGGAAGGGCAGCTTCTGGTTGCTCTTCATCCTTGGCCTGCTGGTCGTCTGGCTCTGCTGGGCCGACCAGGGCGAGACGGCCCAGGTCACCGGCCAGACCTTCCGCGAACAGGTCCGCGAATATCCGGAACTTCTGACCTCGCCCCGGTTCTGGGGCTACGCCCTGGCCTGCGCGCTCTGCTCCGGCAGCTTCTTCAGCTATCTCGGCGGCGCCCCCTTCGTCGGCAGCGAGATCTTCGGCCTGTCGCCGCAATGGCTGGGCGTCCATTTCGGCGCCCCGGCGATCGGCTATTTCATCGGCAATTACCTGACGGGGCGTTATGCCCAGCAGGTCGGGATCAACCGCATGATCCTGTGGGGCTGCATGACCTGCGCCGGCGGCATGGCCCTGGCCCTGGGCATCTTCCTGGTCGGGGCCGGCTCGGCGCTGACCTTCTTCAGCTGCATGTCCTTCATCGGCCTTGGCAACGGCCTGGCCATTCCCAATGCCACGGCCGGCATGCTTTCGGTCCGGCCCCACCTGGCGGGCACGGCGTCGGGGCTGGGCGGGTCGCTGATGATCGGCGGCGGGGCGGCGCTGTCAGCCATTGCCGGCACCCTGCTTACCCATGAAACCGGGGCCTATCCGCTGCTGTGGATGATGCTGCTGTCGTCCCTTCTGGGGCTTTGCGCGGTGATCATGGTCATCCGCCGGGAACGCAGGCTCGCCCTGTCAACCTGAAGCCATCTCCCGGCCGTCCTGTCCGGCCGGATATTTGGAAAGAGAAAGAAGCAGCAACGCCCCGCCTGCCCCCGACGTCGCAATGGCGGCTGGCGGTGGGCACGGCTGCGTCATCCCGGCCCGCCCCGCCCGCCACCGGGCCGGACCGATGGCAGGCGGCGCGGACCTTCCTGCTTCTTTCTCTTTCCAAGTATTCCCGGGGGAGTCCTCCAACGGAGGACGGGGGCAGCGCCCCCATCTTGCCTCGCCGCCTTTGCAAACCTAAGGTCAGCCGACCCAACCTTTGCAAAGCCCGCTCATGGCCACACAGAAACTCTATGCCGGCGCCAAGCTGCGCGAGATCCGCACGCGGATGTCCCTCACCCAGAAGGACTTTGCCGCCAAGCTCGGCGTCTCGCTGCCCTATCTCAACCAGATGGAAAACAACAACCGGCCGGTCTCGACCACGGTTGTCCTGGCCCTGGCCCAGGAGTTCGGCATCGACGTCACCGAATTGTCGACCGGCGACAGCGAGCGGCTGGTCTCGGACCTGCGCGAGATCCTGGCCGATCCGGTCTTTGCCGACATCGCCCCGCCCATGGCCGACCTGCGCCTGACCGCCTCGAACGCCCCCGCCCTGGCCCGGGCCTTCATCGAGCTGCACCGGGCCTATCGCCAGACCCATGAACGGCTGGCCTCGCTGGACGAGGCGCTGGGGCGCGAGGATGCCCGGGTCCAGACCTCGCCCTGGGACGAGGTGCGCGATTTCTTCCACTATTGCGACAATTACATCGACGCCGTCGACCGCGCGGCCGAAAGCTTTGCCGGCCAGGCCGAGACCGCCGGGGGCATCGCCGCCCATGCCGAGGGCGTGCTGAACGACATGCGCATCGTCGTCGCCCTGGACGACATCGAGGACCTGCGCCGCTATGATCCCGAGACCGGCCGGCTGACCCTGTCGTCACGCGCCGCGCCGGAAACCCGGCTGTTCCAGCTGCTGCTGCAGCTGGCCCTGCTGCGCCAGGAAAAGCTGTTCGAGGCCACCCTGGATTTCGCCCGGTTCCAGAGCGAGGAAGCCCGGGCCATCGCCAAGATCGGGCTGGCCAATTACTACGCCGGCGCCGCCTTGATGCCCTATCGCACCTTCCAGCAGGCCGCCCAGGACTATCGCCACGACCTGGAACGCCTGTCGCGCCATTTCGGCGCTTCGATCGAACAGATCGCCCACCGGCTGTCGACCCTGCAGCGCCCGGGCGCCAAGGGCATTCCCTTCTTCTTCGTGCGCGTCGACCAGGCCGGCACAATCACCAAGCGCCATTCGGCCACCCGCCTGCAATTCGCCCGCTTCGGCGGGGCCTGCCCGCTGTGGAACGTGCACCGGGCCTTTGAAACCCCCGGCCGTTTCCTGCGCCAGCTGGCCGAAACGCCCGACGGCGTGCGCTATATCTCGATTGCCTGCGACGTGTCCAAGCCCGGCGGGGCCTTTGGCGCGCCGGTCCGGCGCTATGCCATCTCGCTGGGATGCGAAGTGCGCCATGCCGGCTCGCTGGTCTATGCCGACGGGCTCGACATGTCGAATGCCCGGGCCTTTGAGCCGATCGGCATTTCCTGCCGGATCTGCGAACGGCCCACCTGCCACCAGCGCTCGGTGCCGCCGCTGGAACGCCGGCTGACCATCGAATCCGACCGCCGCGGCGTGTTGCCCTACCAGGTGCGCTGACAGGCGACGGGGGCCGCGCGGGCCCCCGTTTTCCTCTTGATGCCGGGACGGTCCGCGCCGCTCAGGCGTGTTCCTTCAGGTAGGCATAGATCTCGTCCTTGAGCGCCGCGCGTTTCTTGCGCATCTCGCCCTCGGCCAGGTCTTCGACCGGCTCGATATTGGTCTCGGCCCGGTGCACCGCCCGGTTCAGCGCATGGTATTCCTCATGCAGCCGGGCGAAATGGGCATCCGAGCCTTTCAGGGCCTGGATCTGTTCGACCATGTCGGGGAATTCGTCGGCGAGTTCATGCGGGGTATGAGACATGTTCCAGTCCTTCCTCTTCAGTTCTGCATCACTCTAGACACCCGACCTATGCATCACCTTGATCCCGATCAACGTTGCGCATGCTGCCAATCCGGGTGGATCCACGCCCGGCGATTGGATTTCGGCAGGGGATCGCGCCCCAGCACGTGATCGGCCATCTTCTCGCCAGTCATGATCGACGGGCCGTTGAGATTGCCGTTGGTGATGCGCGGAAAGACCGAGCTGTCGGCCACGCGCAGCCCGTCGACACCGATGACCCGGCCCTCGGGATCGACCACCGACCGGGGATCGGTCGCAGCGCCCATCCGGCAGGTGCCGCAGGGGTGATAGGCGCTTTCGGCATGGTCGCGGATGAACCCGTCGAGATCGGCATCGCTCTGCAACGCCGCGCCGGGCTGGATCTCGTGCTTGACGTAGGGCTTGAAGGCCTCCTGGGCAAAGATCTCGCGGGTCAGGCGCAGGCAGGCGCGGAAATCGGTCCAGTCGTCGGGATGCGACATGTAGTTGAACCGGATGACCGGCGCGTCCTCGGCATTGCCCGAGCGCAGCCGCACGCGGCCCCGGCTCTTGGCGCGCATCGGCCCGACATGGGCCTGGAAGCCGTGGCCCTCGGCCGCGGCCTGGCCGTCGTAGCGCACGGCGATGGGCAGGAAGTGGTACTGGATGTCGGGATATTTCACCCCGGCCCGCGAGCGGATGAAGGCCGCGCTTTCGAACTGGTTCGACGCCCCCGGCCCCTTGCCCGTCAGCAGCCATTGCGCGCCGACCCGGGCCTTGCCCAAAAGGCTCCAGTACTTGTAGAGCGTGATCGGCTGGCTGGCCGCCATCTGGACATAGACTTCCAGGTGGTCCTGCAGGTTGGCGCCCACGCCCGGGCGGTCGGCGATCAGCGGGATGCCGTGTTCGGCCAGGTGGGCGGCCGGGCCGATGCCCGACAGCATCAGGATCTTGGGCGAATTGATCGACGAGGCCGCCAGGATGACCTCGCGCCGGGCCTTGATCGGCCCGCGCCCGGCCAGTTCGACCCCCGTGGCCCGGCCGTCCTCGATGATCACCCGGGTGACCAGCCCGCGGACCAGGTCGCAATTGTCGCGCTTCAGGGCCGGTTTCAGATAGGCATTGGCCGCCGACCAACGCCGGCCTTTCCAGACCGTCTGCTCCATCGGGCCAAAGCCTTCCTGCTGGCCGCCGTTGTAATCGTCGGTGACCTGGTAGCCCGCCTGCCGGCCGGCATCGACGAAGGCCGCGTGCAGCGGGTTCTCGCGGGTGCCCCGGGTGACATGCAGCGGCCCGTCGGTGCCGCGCCAGGACGGATCACCGCCATGGCCGCCGTCGTGCCAGCTTTCCATGCGCTGGAAATAGGGCAGCACGTCGGCATAGGACCAGCCGCGCGCGCCGCTTTCCGACCAGTGATCGTAATCCATCGCATGGCCGCGCACGTAGACCATGCCGTTGATCGACGACGACCCGCCGATGACCTTGCCCCGCGGGCAGGCCAGTTCGCGGTTGCCCAGGTGGGGTTCGGGCTCGGACCGATAGCCCCAGTCGTAGCGGGCCATGTTCATCGGGTAGCTCAGCGCGGCGGGCATCTGGATGAAGGGCCCGGCATCGGTGCCCCCGTGTTCGATCACCAGCACCGAGGCCCCGGCCTCGGACAGGCGATAGGCCATGGCACATCCGGCGCTGCCGGCCCCTACAATGACGAAATCGGCTTCCATCTCACGCCCTCGCGATCTGATCGGGTGTCTTGGTGTCGTGGCCCGGGTGGCACATCCACGGGCGGGACATCCACGGGCGGCACGTCAATGGCCGGTGCGTGGATGAGCGGCACGGCGACGGGCGGCACATGGAAGAGCCGCACGAGGATGAGCCGCCCAGCACCGGGCGGCACGTCGATGACCGGCACGACGATGACCGGCCCCGCCCCGACACCCGGTCGGGCCATGGCCGGCGAAACAGGGCGGCGCGCGGCCGCCCTGTCACTTGGAACGATGCGCGGCACCGCACATCACGGGCGGGCCCGGCGGTCAAAACGGCGCTTCCGGCTGGCCCATGCGCACGTAGACCGATTTCAGCTGCGAGTAATGCTCGATCGCCGCGCGGGCGTTCTCGCGCCCGACGCCCGACATCTTGACCCCGCCAAAGGGCATTTCGACCGGGGCGTCGTTGTAGGAATTGATGTAACAGGTCCCGGCCTCGAAGGCATCGACAACCCGGTGCGCGCGGGCCAGGTCGCGGGTAAACACCCCGGCGGCCAGGCCGAAGGGCGTGTCGTTGGCCCGGCGCAGGGCCTCGTCCTCGGTGTCGAAACCCAGCACCGACATGACCGGGCCAAAGATCTCTTCGCGGGCGATGGTCATGTCGTCGGTCACGTCGGCAAAGACCGTCGGCGGGAACCAGAAGCCCTCGCCCGCGATCCGCGTGCCCCCGGCGACCAGCCGCGCGCCTTCTTCCAGGCCCTTGGCCACGTAGCCTTCGACGATCTCCAGCTGGCGGGCCGAGGCCATCGGGCCGATATTGGTGGCCGGGTCCTGCGGATCACCGATCACCGCGCCCTTCAGCCGTTCGGCCAGCCGGGCCAGGAAGGGCTCGATCACCGCGTTCTGCACAAAGACCCGCGTGCCGTTGGAACAGACCTGGCCGGTGGAATAGAAATTGCCCAGGATCGCGCCCGAGACGGCGGCATCGATATCGGCATCCTCGAAGACCAGCAGGGGCGACTTGCCGCCCAGTTCCATGGTCACGTGTTTCATGCCGTCGGCGGCCGCGGCATAGACCTTGCGGCCGGTGGGCACCGAGCCGGTCAACGAGACCTTGTCGACGCGCGGATCGGTCACCAGCGCGGCGCCGACGGCGCCCATGCCCTGGACCACGTTGTAGAGCCCGGCCGGCAGCCCGGCCTCGTGCAGGATCTCGGCCACCTTCAGCGCGCAGAGCGGCGTGGTTTCGGAGGGTTTGAAGATCATCGCATTGCCGCAGGCCAGCGCCGGGGCGCCCTTCCAGCAGGCGATCTGGGTGGGATAGTTCCAGGCCCCGATGCCCACGCAGAGCCCCAGCGCCTCGCGCTTGGTATAGGCCCAGTCGCCGCCGGCCAGCGGGATGTGCTCGCCGGTCAGGGTCGCGGCCATGCCACCATAGTATTCCAGCGCATCGGCCCCCGAGGTCGCATCGACGACGCTGGTTTCCTGGTAGGGCTTGCCGGTGTCGAAGGTTTCCAGCACCGACAGGTCGTGGTTGCGCTCGCGCATGATCTCGGAGGCCCGGCGCAGGATGCGCCCGCGCTCGGTGCCCGACAGCGCGGCCCAGGCGGCCTGGGCGGCACGGGCCGAGGTGATGGCCTCTTCGATGATTGCCGGGGTGGCGGCATGGATGCGGGCGATCACGGCGCCGGTGGCCGGGTAGACCACCTCGATCAGGTCGCCGGCGCTGTCCTCGACATAGCGGCCGTTGATGAAATGGCTGGCGGGGGGTTGGGTGTCATAGGGCATGAAAGGGTATTTTTCCCAAGAAGAAGATGTCATTCGCCCCGGGGGAAGCGCTGGCTTTCCTCGAGGATGTTCAGGTCCATGTGGTTGCGCATGTAGCGTTCGGATGCCTGTTGCAGCGGCTGATAATCCCAGGGGTAATAGCCGCCCTGGCGCAGGGCTTCGTAGACCACCCAGCGGCGGGCCTGGCTGGCCCGGACCTCGGCATCATAGGCGGCCAGGTCCCAGCGCGCGTCGGCCATGGCGCGGAACGCGGCCAGCGTGTCGGCATGGGCCGGGTCGGTGGCCAGGTTGACCAGTTCGCGCGGGTCGGCGTCGAGATCGAAGAGCTGGTCGGGATCGAGCGCGCAGCGGATGTATTTCCACCGCCCCTGGCGCAGGCAGACCAGCGGGGCATAAGACCCTTCGGCGGCATATTCGATGGCCACCGGCGCGTCGCGCGCGACACCCCGGGCCAGGGGCACCAGGGTCTGGCCGTCGGTCCAGGGCGCGATCTCGGACATGTCGACCCCGGCCAGGTCACCCAGCGTGGGGGTGACGTCGATGGTGGAGACCGGCGTGTCCACCCGGCCCGGTTCCAGCCCCGGGGCCGAGATCATCAGGGGCACGCGGGCCGAGCCTTCGAAGAAGGACATCTTGAACCACAGGCCGCGCTCGCCCAGCATGTCGCCGTGATCGGAGAGGAACAGGATATGGGCCTCTTGCCGGGTGTCTTCGAGCACCTGCAGGATCTGGCCGATCTTGTCGTCGAGATAGGAGATATTGGCGTAGTAGGCCCGGCGCGAGCGGCGGACATCCTCGGGCGTGATGTCGAACTTGCGCCAGTCGTTGGCATCGAAGAGCCGTTTCGAATGCGGGTCCTGGGCGTCGTATCCCGGGTCGGGCACGACCGGGTCGAGATGGGCGCAGTCTTCGTAGAGGTCCCAGTATTTCCGGCGCGCGACATAGGGATCGTGGGGATGGGTGAAGCTGACGGTCAGGGCCCAAGGCCGGTCGTCCTTGCCGCGGGCCAGGTCGTAGAGCTTGGACGTGGCCATGTAGGCGACCTCGTCGTCATATTCCATCTGGTTGGAAATCTCGGCCACGCCGGCCCCGGTGACCGAACCCATGTTGTGATACCACCAGTCGATGCGCTCGCCCGGCTTGCGGTAATCGGGGGTCCAGCCGAAATCGGCGGGGTAGATGTCGGTGGTCAGGCGGTCTTCGAACCCGTGCAGCTGGTCGGGGCCGACGAAATGCATCTTGCCGCTGAGGCAGGTGTAATAGCCCGCCCGGCGCAGGTGGTGGGCATAGGTCGGGATGTCCGAGCGGAACTCGGCGGCATTGTCATAGACCCCGGTGCGGCGGGGCAGCTGGCCCGACATGAAGCTGGCCCGGCCGGGCGCGCAGAGCGGCGAGCCGGTATAGGCATTGGCAAAGCGCACCGAGCGGGCAGCCAGGCGCTTGAGGTTGGGCGCGTGCAGCCAGTCGGCCGGGCCGTCGGGAAACAGCGTGCCGTTGAGCTGGTCGACCATCAGGATCAGGAGGTTGGGCTGGGTCATGCGGGCTGGTCCTTGAGCATGGCAAGCACGCGCAGGGCGTGGTCGCAGGCGGCGCCGGGCGCCTCGGGATCGTTGAGCGCGGCGCGGATGTAGAGCCCGTCGATCAGCGCGGCCAGGGTATCGGCCGCGGCCTCGGGGGCGGGACAGAGCGGGCGCAGGGCATGGACCAGGTTCGAGCGCAGCCGGCGCTGGTAGATCCGCCAGAGGCGCAGGGCCTGGGGCTCGGTCTGGGCCAGGACATAGAAGGTCATCCAGGCGCCGATGCTTTCGGGCGCGAAGGAAGCCGGGGCAAAGGACGCCCGCACGATGGCCTCGGCCCGCTCACCGGCCGGGGTACCGGCCAGTTCCCGGCGCACCTCGGCGCCGTATTCGGTCAGGATGTGGCGCATCGCGGCCAGGAAGATCTGGGCCTTGCCGCCGAAGTAATGATGCGCCAGCGCCGAGGACATGCCGGCCCGCCGGGCGATCTGGCTGACGGTCACGTCCAACGACCCGGCCTGGCCGATCTCGGCGATCGTGGCCTTGACCAGGGCGTCGCGCCTGACGGGTTCCATCCCCAGCTTGGGCATGCGGTCTTCCTCTGCGCCCCCTGCCGGGGCCTTTTGCGTGACGTCTCCGAGCCCTTGCGCAGGCCCCGCCGGCCCGCCAAGGGGGCCCGGCACGCCCCCCGCAAGGGGCCGCGCGGGGGAGAGGGTAGGAAGCGTTTATTGACTCGTCAATCAATAAAAAATACCCTCCCCCGCAGACAAGAACAGGGAGACGACCAAAATGAAGCTGAAAACGACCCTTTCGGCGCTGGCTCTGTGCGCGGCGACCCCGGCCCTGGCCGATTGCACGGCGGTGACCTTTTCCGACGTGGGCTGGACCGACATCACCGCGACGACGGCGGCCACCACGGTGATCCTGGACGCGCTGGGATATGAAACCGACATCAAGGTGCTGTCGGTGCCGGTGACCTATACCTCGATGGCCGGGGGCGACATCGACGTCTTCCTGGGCAACTGGATGCCGACGATGGAAGGCGACATCGCCCCCTACCGCGAGGCCGGCACCGTCGACACCGTGCGGGCCAACCTGGAAGGCGCGAAATACACCCTGGCCGTGAACAAGGCCGCGGCCGACCTGGGCATCAAGGATTTCGCCGACATCGCGGCCCAGGCCGATGCGCTGGACGGCGAGATCTATGGCATCGAGCCGGGCAATGACGGCAACCGGCTGATCATGGACATGATCGAGGGCGATGCCTTTGGCCTGGCCGGGTTCGAAGTGGTGGAAAGCTCGGAACAGGGCATGCTGGCCCAGGTGGCCCGGGCCGACCGGCGCGGCGAGCCGATCGTCTTCCTGGGCTGGGAGCCGCATCCGATGAACGCCAATTTCGAGATGTCCTACCTGACCGGCGGCGACGATTTCTTCGGGCCCAACCTGGGCGGGGCGACGGTCTATACCAACACCCGGGCCGGCTATGTCGAAGAATGCCCGAACGTGGGCAAGCTGCTGGAAAACCTCGAATTCACGCTGGCCATGGAAAACGAGATCATGGCCGCGATCCTGGATGACGGCCAGGAGCCCTCGGCCGCGGCGACGGCCTGGCTGGCGGCCAATGCCGGCGCGCTGGACGGCTGGCTGGACGGCGTGACGACCGTTGACGGCGGCGACGCCATGGCGGCGGTGACCGCGGCGCTGCAGTAAGGCGCCCCACCCCAGCCAAGGGCGGCGCGGGCCCGATCCGCGCCGCCAGGAAAATCCCCGATTTTCCTGCAAAAATTCTGCGCAGAATTTTTCACCGCAAACGGCGAGGCATGCATGGACTGGTTGACCGAGAACAAGATCCCCGTGGGGAAATGGGCCAGCGCGGTCTTCGACTGGCTGCAGATGCACGGGGGCTGGTTCTTTGACGGGCTGTCCGACGTGATGGACCGGCTGATCGAAGGCATCCTCTGGGCGCTGGAAACCCCGCATCCGCTGGTCATCGTGGCGCTGTTCGCCGGGCTGACCTGGGGGCTGCAACGCAGCTGGAAGCTGGTGGCCTTTGTCGTGCTGGGCTTTCTCTTCATCCTCAACCAGGGCTACTGGGAAGAAACCCTGGAAAGCCTGACCCTGGTGCTGTGCGCCTGCATCGTCTGCATGGGCCTGGGCGTGCCCATCGGCATCGCCGTGGCCCACCGGCCCGGGCTGTACCGCGTGATGCGGCCGATCCTCGACCTGATGCAGACCCTGCCGACCTTCGTCTACCTGATCCCGGCCATCGTCTTTTTCGGCATCGGCATGGTGCCCGGGTTGATTGCCACGGTGATCTTTGTCCTGCCCGCGCCGATCCGGCTGACCCACCTGGGCGTGACCTCGACGCCCCAGGCCCTGCTGGAGGCCGCCCAGGCCTTTGGCGCCACGCCGTCCCAGACGCTGTGGAAGGTCGAGCTGCCCTTTGCCCTGCCGCAGATCATGACCGGGCTGAACCAGACCATCATGCTGTCGCTGTCGATGGTCGTCATCGCCGCGCTGGTCGGGGCCGACGGGCTGGGCGTGCCGGTGGTGCGCGCGCTGAACCAGGTCAATACCGCGCTCGGCTTCGAGAGCGGGTTCATCATCGTGGTCGTGGCCATCATGCTCGACCGCATTCTCAGGATGGAGCGCGACTGATGGGCACGGCTGTTTCCTTCGACAAGGTGTCGATCGTCTTCGGCGACCATCCCGACCGGGCCCTGCCCCTGATGGACCAGATGCAGGACCGCGCCGCGATCCAGGAGACCACCGGCCAGGTGCTGGGCGTGCACGATTGCTCGCTCAGCGTCGAACAGGGCGAGATCCTGGTGCTGATGGGCCTGTCCGGCTCGGGCAAGTCCACCCTGCTGCGGGCGGTCAACGGGCTGAACCCGGTGGTGCGCGGGGCGGTGCACGTGGACAGCGGCGACGGGCTGGTCGATGTCAGCCATGCCGATGCCGCCACGCTGCGCCGGATCCGGCTGTCGCGGGTGGCCATGGTCTTTCAGCAATTCGGCCTGCTGCCCTGGCGCAGCGTGCGCGAGAACGTGGGCCTGGGCCTGGAGCTGGCTGGCATGTCGCGCAAGGCCCGCGCCGAGCAGGTCGACCGCCAGCTCGACCTTGTGGGCCTGGGTGACTGGGGCGACCGCAAGGTCGGCGAGCTGTCGGGCGGCATGCAGCAGCGCGTGGGCCTGGCCCGGGCCTTTGCCACCGAAGCGCCGATCCTCTTGATGGACGAGCCGTTCTCGGCGCTCGACCCGCTGATCCGGGCGCGCCTTCAGGACGAGCTGATCGAGTTGCAGCAAAAGCTGGACAGGACGATCATCTTCGTCAGCCACGACCTGGACGAGGCCTTCAAGCTGGGCGACCGGATTGCCATCATGGAAGGCGGGCGGATCGTGCAGCACGGCACGCCCAAGGACATTTTCTCGCAGCCGGCCACCGATTACGTGGCCGATTTCGTGGCCCACATGAACCCGCTGGGCGTGCTGTCGGCGCGCGACGTGATGGAACCGGCCGAAGGCACGCCGCCGGCCACGGTCCCGCCGGGGGCCACGATCCGCGAGGTGATGGAAGCCGCCCAGGGCCACAGCGCGCCCGTCGGCGTGGTCGAAGACGGCGCCCTTCTGGGCCAGATCACGCGCAACGGCATCCTGGCCAAGCTGCTCGACCCGCGCGGCTAGCGCGGGGGGCAACGGGCCAGAGGCCTCCGGGGTCACAAGGCCTTCGTGGCCGCATGGCAACCGTGGCCGCAGGTCCTTCGTAGCCGCAGGTCCTCCGGGGTCACAGCGCTTTCGTGGCCGCAAGTCCTCCGGAGTCACAGCGCCTTCTTGGCCGCAGGACCTTTGTGGCCGCAGGGCCTCAATGCCCCGTCCGGCCTGCCCTCGGGCAGGTGGCCAAACCAGGCATCCTGACAATCGGCAAGGACATCCCCGAGACGCGCCATTGCACGGGGCCGACCGTTTTGACAAGCGCATGGATGGGCCCATGGCGCGCCCTTCCCCCTGACCCGCCGCGCATGTCGACCATGGCGGCCTTGTCGCCTGCCCCCAGACCCCGCCGGGTCCGTTACGTCGATGATCCCTCGGCCGCCATCCGCGCGGCATAGTCCTGGCGCGCCCGGTCGATCCTGTCGAAGTTCTCCTCGGCCCAGATCCAGACCCCGCAGAACGCCTTGCTCAGGCCCAGGCCAAGCTCGGTCAGCCGGTATTCGACCTTTGGTGGCACGACCGGATAGACCGTGCGGGTCACCAGCCCGTCACGCTCCATCGCGCGCAGGGTCTGGGTCAGCATCTTCTGGCTGATGCCCGTGCAGGCCCGGGACAGCTCGCCGAAGCGGCAGCAGTCGCGTTCGGTCAGGATCTCGATCAGCAGCATGGTCCACTTGTCGGCCACCCGGCCGATGATCTCTTCGACCAGGCGATCCACCGCGGGATCCGTCGGGCCAATGTCTTGCAGCTCGTCGCGCAGGGATTTCTCCGTCATCGGCTCCATACTCTCTTTTGGGTAAGTATAAATCTTTTGGGTGCCTACTTTCTCAACGACAGCAGCAGCGACATGTAAGGGCCATGTTACCAAGAGGACAAGACACCATGGCTCTTACCGATCGCACCATCCTGATCACCGGCGGCAATTCCGGCATCGGCCACGCCCTGGCCCGCGAGCTGCAGGCCCGGGGCAATCGTCTCATCATCACCGGCCGCAAGCAGGCCAGCCTGCAGGCCGTGCTGGACGACAACCCGGGCATGGCGGGTTATGTCCTGGACGTGACGGATGACGCGGCCCTCGCCGCCTTTCCGGCCAGGCTCATCGCCGAACATCCCGGGCTGGACACGGTCATCCTGAACGCCGGCATCATGGAGGCCGAGGATTACACGGCAACGCCGGTCGATCTGGACGTGGCCGAACGCACGATTGCCACGAACCTGACGGCGCCCATCCGGATGGCCGCAGCGTTCCTGCCCCATCTCCGGAGCCGCCCGCATGCGGCGCTGATCACGGTGTCCTCGGGGCTGGCCTTTGTGCCCAAGGCCGCGAACCCGGTCTATTCCGCGACCAAGGCCGCCATCCATTCCTGGACACAATCTCTGCGGCACCAACTGCGCGACACACCCGTCGATGTCCACGAGATCGCGCCGCCGCTGGTGGCGACCGACCTCACCCCGGGCCAGTCGCGCCTGGCCGCGGCGATGCCGCTGCAGGCGTTCACCGACGAGGTCATCGGCCTGCTGTCGCGCGACGACATTCCCGACGAGGTGCTGGTCAACCGCGTCGGCTTCCAGCGCAACGCCGAGGCCGAAGGCCGCTATGACGCCGCCTTTGCGATGATCAACGGCTGACGGGGCCAAGGCCGGTGGGCCGGTGGGCAGCCCCCGCCGGCCCGCGCACAGACCGGGGTCGGGCCGGTCCCCCCGCCCCGCCGGCACCAGGCCTTCAGAACTTGGTCGCCGGCACCGCCGGGGTCACGGCCCGGCGCTTCATCCGGGCTTCGCGCCAGGTGATGTAGCTGACTGCGCCCAGGATCACCGTGCCGCCGACGACCACCCAGATGTCGATCGGCTCGTGAAAGACCAACACGCCCAGCAACGTCGCCCAGATCAGCTGCAGGAAGGTCACCGGCTGGGTCACCGCCACCGGTGCGGCGGCCATGGCCAGGGTCATCGTGTAATGGCCGGCCGTCGCGAACAGCGCCACGCCCAGCAGGATGCCCAGCTCGGCCCAGGTCGGCCAGACCCAGGCCATCAGCGCCGCCGGGGCCAGGCCGATGGTCACCCAGACCGACAGCATGGCCACGACCAGCGCCGCATCGGCCCGGTCGGCCAGCACCTTGGCCAGCAGGTAGGAACAGCCGAAGGCCAGCGCCGTGACCAGCATGGCCATCTGCCCCGGCCCGACCTCGCGAAAGCCCGGGCGCAGGATGATCGCCGTGCCGACCAGCGCCGCACCCACGGCCAGGATGCGCCGCAGGGCCAGCGGCTCGCCCAGGAACAGCGCCGCGCCGATGGTCACGTAAACCGGCGAGAGGTAGTTCATCGCCGTGACCTCGGCCAGCGGGATGCGGGCCATGGCAAAGAACCAGAACCCCGCGCCCACCGCATGCACCAGCCCGCGCGCGGCAAACAGCATGTGCAGGCGGGGGGTGATCTCGCCCAGCTTCAGCCGGCCCAGCAGGGGCAGCAGCAGGATCAACCCGATGACATACCGCAGAAAGACCGATTCCACCGCCGGGATACGCGGGCCCAGCAGCTTGACCAGGGCGGTGACGGCAACGAAGCAGAGACCGGTGAGCAGCATCCAGAGGATACCCACCAGCGGACGTGAGGGGCGCAATTCGGGCATGGCCGTATCAACACCGGATTACATGCCCGGGGCAAGTGGATTACAGGGGCAAGTGCATTACATCAGCACGAGTTTCAGGGCGATGGCCCACATGACCAGGCCGATCAGCGCGTCCAGCACCTGCCAGGCCCGGGGCCGGGCAAACAGCGGGGCCAGCGCCCGGGCGCCGTAGCCCAGGCCGAAGAAGAAGACAAAGCTGCCGGTCGTGGCGCCCAGGGCAAAGCCCGTGGCGCTGGGGTACTGGGCCGAGACCGAGCCCAGCAGGACAACGGTGTCCAGGTAGACATGGGGGTTGAGCCAGGTCAGGGCCAGGATGGTCAGCAGCACCGGGCCCAGCTTGGCGGCCTCGCGCCCGGCAGCCTCCAGGGCTTCGCCCCCGCGCCAGGCGCTGAGCAAGCTGCGCGCACCGTAGACCAGCAGGAAGGCCGCTCCGCCAAAGCGCATGGCCTGGGCGAACCAGGGCCACATCTCGGCCAGGGCGCCAAAGCCCGACACCCCGGCGATGATCAGCAGGGCGTCGGAGACCGCGCAGGTCAGGCAGACCCAGAACACGTGCTCGCGCCGCAGGCCCTGGCGCAGGACAAAGGCGTTCTGCGCACCGATTGCAAGGATGAGGGACAGGCCAAGCGCCATCCCCGCCAGGTAGGACGCCATCATGCCCCGTTCCTCCGTCAGACCGTCCGCAGGTACCAGCGCCGGACCGCTGCGTCCAGATCCTCCGCCCGATCGGTCCCCGCCCGACGCGGCCCGTTGTTGGCCCGCCCGATCGCCCGACACCTTGGGCTGGCAAAGGCCCAACGCCTTACCCGGCAATCGCCCGACATCGGGCCCCGGGGGATTGCTCAACGCCCCGCCCCAGCGATTGCCCGAGCGGCATGCAATGGCCGCGAAAATCACCACTGGCGACCGATCACGCCCCCGATCCCGCAAATGTCGCAGTCGGATTCCGATACGTCGCTTGCATGCCCTCTTGCGCCCGGGCGCTGATTGGCGCATGGCGTTCCTATCGGAAACTTTCAATCGGGATAGGAACGTTGGGCAAGTACAACCGTCATTTCGAGCTGGGTCTGCAGGATCTCGAGCTGATCGAGAACGCATTGCAGCAAGCCAAGAAGGACCTCTCGCTCAAGCGCATGCGCCTGCTGGCACAAGAGATGGATGACACCACCCGTGCCGCCGAGCTGGACGATATCGACTCCGAACTGACCGAGACCTACGAATTGCTCGGCAAGCTGCACAACCAGAAGGTCTTCTGGCGGCCCAAGCCGGGCGCGCCCTATATCGGCGGCTGAACGACAAACGGCTCCCCTGCGGGAGCCGTTTTCTCTTGTCCGGACCTCGGGGCGGTCAGGGTGACGATCATGGGCCCTGCCTGTCCGGCCCGCCCATGAACCCGGTGACAGGTCGGGTCACCCCCCGGCCACCCCGAGAACCGCGCGGCGCGCCTGCAAGGGCGCGACAAGCAGGCTCAGGCCAGCTGTTCCATGACCTCGTCGGAAGCTTCGAAATTGGTCGTCACCCGCTGGACGTCGTCATCGTCCTCCAGCGCGTCGACCAGCTTCATCAGCTTCTGCATGTTGTCCAGGTCCATCTCGGTGGTCGTCGTGGGCTTCCACACCAGCTTGGTGCTTTCACTCTCGCCCAGCCCGGCTTCAAGCGCCGTGGCCACCTCGTTGAGATCGGTGTCGGCGCACCAGATCACGTGGCCCTCGTCCGAGCTTTCCACGTCCTCTGCCCCGGCCTCGATCGCCGCTTCGAACACCGCGTCGGCATCGCCGGCCTCGGCCGAATAGGTCACCTCGCCCTTGCGCTCGAACATGAAGCCCACCGAGCCGGTCTCGCCCAGGTTGCCGCCGTTCTTGGAAAAGGTCGACCGCACGTTCGACGCCGTCCGGTTGCGGTTGTCGGTCATCGCCTCGACGATGATCGCCACGCCGTTCGGGCCATAGCCCTCGTAGCGGATTTCCTCGTATTCCTCGCCGTCCCCGCCGGTGGCCTTCTTGATGGCCCGGTCGATGTTGTCCTTGGGCATCGACTGGCCCTTGGCTTCCTTCACCGCCAGGCGCAGGCGCGGGTTCTTGTCGGGATCGGGGTCGCCCATCTTGGCGGCGACGGTGATTTCCTTGGACAGCTTCGAAAACAGCTTCGACCGGGCCGCGTCCTGGCGGCCTTTCCGATGCTGGATGTTGGCCCATTTTGAATGGCCGGCCATGTGCTACTCTCCTGCGGACGTCTCGGGCTGAAATTCTGACGGTGCATATAGGCCAGCCCACCGGCAAAGAGCAAGGGCGGCACAAGCGCCCCACCCCGTTCCGCGCGTCGAACCGTCCCGCGCCCTGGCAAAGCCGGGTGGCTACAACGGCAGACCATCCGCCTGTTCCTCCGGGCCTCGTCGTGTTTTTGCCAAGCCGCCCGTCGGCCGGATCGGTGCCCCCTCCGTGCCGCGCCGATCGATACCTCCGCCCTCACGGCCGCGCCGAGGTGCTGCACCGGCCCCCTGCTTCCCCTCATGCCCCCGTCTCACAGGCGCCAGGCCGTTGCGCCCACCTGTCCGGCCCATTCGTCCAGCTTCTCTGCAGGCCACCGCCGCCGCCATCTCCGCCGGCCCCTGGCCCATCGCGCCCGCCCCCCTGCTCCGGCCCGGCCCCTGCGGCCTCCCTGATGAAACGCCCCCGCGTCCCAACCAGCACGCCTCCGCCTCCAGCCCGTGCACCCGCGCAGTATACATGTGCATGCCAGCCCTTGCCCCCGGCGCCGAAGGCTGCAATTAACCAGATGTTCCAATTCGTGCCGCGCCGTTTCCGGGGGGAGGCGGAGGCGTCTGGCGGACCGGTTCGGACAAACGAACACGACCTGATCCAGGACGACCAAATGACCTTTACCTCCCCCTCTCTCTCGCGGCCCCTGACCGGGCTGCTCATCCTGCTGGGCCTTGTCCTGGCCCTGATGGGCCTGGGCCTGGCCATCGGCGGCGGCATGCTGATCGCCCGCGGCGGCAGCTGGTACTACCTGGCCATGGGCCTGGCCCTGATCGCCTCGGGCGCCGAGATCGCCCGCGGCTCGCGCCAGGGCGCGGTGATCTACACCCTGGCCTTCGTGGCCACCCTGGCCTGGGCCTGGTGGGAAGCCGGGCCGGATTTCTGGGCCCTGCACGCCCGCATCTTCACCTTCCTCGTGCTCTTCGTCGTGGTCATGGCCCTGCACCCGCTGACCCTGAAACGCGCCGGCCGCGCGCCGGCCACGGGCGCGTTCCTGACCCTGGCGGGCCTGGGCCTGGTGGGCGTCATCGCCATGGGCTGGGGCATGTTCCTGCCCCACGGCCGGCATGACATGACCCTGGCCACCGGCCAGGTTCCCCAGGCCGCCGACGCCCGGACCGACTGGCCCGATTACGGCGCCGATGCCGATGGCACGCGCTTTGCCGCGCTGACCCAGATCACGCCCGATACCGTGCAGGACCTCGAAGTGGCCTGGACGGTCCATACCGGCGACACTCCCGTCAGCCCCGGCGGCGGCGGGGCCGAAGACCAGGGCACACCCCTGATGGTCGGCAACGATCTCTACTTCTGCACGCCCAACAACACCGTGCTGTCGGTCAATGCCACGACCGGCGCCGAGAACTGGCGCCACGATTTCCCGACCGACACCCGGACCTGGGTGCGCTGCCGCGGGCTGGGCTACCTGGACACCACGGCCGCCCTGCCCCAGCCCACCCTGCCCGGTTCCACCCCGATCACACCGCTGGACACGACGATCGGCGCACCTTGCGCCCGGCGTATCTACATGAACACGATCGACGCCGTGCTGGTCGCGCTGGACGCCGAGACCGGCGAGCTGTGCCAGGATTTCGGCACCGCCGGCATGGTCGACCTCAAGGCCGGGCTGGGCGATGCCCAGTCGCCGCTCTATTCGCTGACCTCGGCGCCCACCGTCGCGGGCAGCACCATCGTCGTGGGCGGCCGGGTGGCCGACAATGTCGCGCTGGACATGCCCGGCGGGGTGATCCGCGGCTTTGACGCCATCAGCGGCGAGATGCGGTGGGCCTTTGACCCGGGCAATCCCGACGACCGCGACGCGCCGGCTCCGGGCCAGATCTTTACCCGCTCGACGCCCAACGTCTGGGCGCCGATGACCTGGGATGCCGACAGCAACACGATCTACATGGGCGTGGGCAACGCGGCCATCGACCTGTGGGGCGTCGCGCGCACCCCCGAGGACGAAGCCTATGGCGGCACGCTGCTGGCGCTGGATGCCACGACGGGCGACGAAAAATGGCGCTATCAGACCGTGCGCCACGACCTGTGGGATTACGACGTGCCGATGCAGCCGACGCTGATCGATTTCGACGGCACCCCGGCGCTTGTGGTCGGCACCAAGGTCGGCCAGCTCTTCGTCCTGGACCGGGTGACCGGCCAGCCCCTGACCCGGGTCGACGACATGCCCGTCAAGCCGGCAACGATCCCGAACGAGCGCTATGCCACCACCCAGCCGGTGTCGGTGGGCATGCCCCAGATCGGGGCCGAACACCTGACCGAAGCCGACATGTGGGGCGCCACGCCCTTCGACCAGCTGATGTGCCGGGTGATCTTTCGGGGCTACCGCTATGACGGGCTGTTCACCGCGCCCGACACCGATTACTCGCTGTCCTATCCCGGCTCGCTGGGCGGGCTGAACTGGGGCGGGCTGTCCTATGATCCCACGGCCAACGTGCTCTTTGTCAACGACATGCGCCTGGGCCTGTGGGTCCACATGGAGCCCCAGGACACCGGGGCGCAGGCCTCGGACGGGTCGGAAGCGGTCAACGCGGGCATGGGCGCCGTGCCGCTCAAGGGCACGCCCTATTCGGTGATGAAGAACCGCTTCCTGTCGCCCCTGGGCATTCCCTGCCAGGAACCGCCCTTCGGCACGCTGACGGCCATCGACATGGACAGCCAGCAGGTGGCCTGGGAAGCGCCGCTGGGCACGGTGCAGGACACGGTGCTCTTCGGGGTCAAGATGCGCCTGCCGCTGCCCGTGGGCATGCCGACGATCGGCGGGTCGCTGGCCACCCAGGGCGGGCTGGTGTTCTTCGCGGCGACCCAGGATTACTGGCTGCGCGCCTTCGACAGCGCCACCGGCAAGCAAGTCTGGAAGGCCCGGCTGCCGGTCGGCTCGCAGGGCACGCCGATTTCCTATGTCTCGCCCGAGGATGGCCGGCAATACGTGGTGATCTCGGCCGGCGGCGCCCGGCAATCGCCGGACCGGGGCGATTACCTGATCGCCTTCGCCTTGCCGCAGTAAGCCCCTGTCCGGCCCCCTCACCGAGGGGGCCGGACCCGCATGCGTCGCCCCTCGTTGGGCGACCGGCTTGCCATGCGCCGTCCCCCGTCCCGGGAACCGGCCCCACTAAGCGCCCTTGCGCCCCTTGCGCCCTTGCGCCCTTGCGCCCTTGCGCCCTTGCGCCCTTGCGCCCTTGCGCCCTTGCGCCCTTGCGCCCTTGCGCCCTTGCGCCCTTGCGCCCTTGCGCCCTTGCGCCCTGAAGATCGGCCTACAATCCGCCCCTTGGTCAATGGGCCCGCCCTGCAAATGTCCGTCCCTCGGCCCGGTGTCGGCCCTTCTCCCCCGAATGCTCCGCCCCGGACCCGCAAATCCCAGCGGCCGGAACCCCCGCCCCCGTCGCGGCGTTGATGTCCGACCGGGGTATGCAGCGGCCTGGCGGTTGCCCTTTGGGCGCCCGGCCGCTTTGATGCCCCCGACGCAGGCGAAAAGGGGCAGATGCCGCATGACCACCGACCAGATCATCGTCTTTGCCCTCTTCGCGGCGGTCTTCGCCCTGCTGCTCTGGGGCCGGTTCCGCTATGACCTCGTGGCCTTTGGCGCACTGCTGGCCGGGGTTGTCCTGGGCGTCGTGCCCACCGAAGAGGCCTTTTCCGGCTTTGGCCATCCGGCCACGATCGTCGTGGCGCTGGTGCTGGTCGTGTCGGCCGGGCTGGTGCGTTCGGGCGCGGTGTTCCTGATCACCCGCACGCTGGTCGATTCCAGCCGCGGAGTGTTTCGACACATTGCCATGATGGGCGGCGTGGGCGCGGTGCTCTCGGCCTTCATGAACAACGTGGCCGCCCTGGCCCTGCTGATGCCCGTCGACATCCAGACCGCGCGCAAGGCCGGGCGCAGCCCGGCGACGACCCTGATGCCCCTGAGCTTCGCGACGATCCTGGGCGGGATGGTCACGCTGATCGGCACGCCGCCCAACATCATCATCGCCTCGATCCGCCAGCAGACCCTGGGCCAGAGCTATGGCATGTTCGATTTCGCCCCCGTCGGCGGGCTGGCCGCCCTGGCCGGGCTGGCCTTTGTCGCGCTGGTCGGCTGGCGGCTGATCCCGGCGCGCGACAGCGGCGCGGGGGGCGAGGACATGCTGTCACCCTACGTGGCCGAACTGACCGTGCCCGAGGGCAGCGCCCATATCGGCAAGCGCCTGGCCGAGCTGGAAGACGCGGCGGCCAAGACCGACGTGGCCCTGCTGGGCCTGATCCGCGATGGCAAGCGGCTCTATGGCCGGGCCCGGCGCAGCCTGCTCAAGGCCGGCGACACGCTGGTGCTCGAAGCCCTGCCCGAGGCGCTGGACGAATTCCGCACGGCGCTGGACCTGGCCTTTTCCGACAGCCAGCGCGAGGAACGGCTGAAGGCCGCGGGCGACGGGCTGGAGGTCATCGAGGTCGTGGTGCCCGAAAGTGCGCGGATCAACGGGCGCACGGCCCAGGGGCTGGGGCTGAACTGGCGCCAGAACACCGTGCTGATGGGCATTTCCCGCCAGGGCGCGCGGATCACCCGGTCGGTGCGCCAGACCGAGGTCATGGCCGGCGACATCCTGCTGCTGCTCTGCCCGCGCGAAACCGGGGCGCATGTGACCGAATGGCTGGGCTGCCTGCCACTGGCCACGCGGGGCCTGTCCGTCACCCAGAATGACAAGACCTGGCTGGCCATCGGGCTGTTTGCGGCGGCCGTGCTGGCGGCCAGCGTCGGGCTGGTCGATTTGCCCATCGCCCTGGGGCTGGTCGTCGTGGGCTTCGTGCTGACCCGCATCGTGCCCATCGCCGAACTCTACACCCATATCGAATGGCCGGTCGTCGTGCTGCTGGGCTCGATGATCCCGCTCGGCCTGGCCCTCGAAAGCACCGGCGGCACCGAGCTGATCGCCGGCACGCTGGTGCGCCTGACCGACGGCCTGCCAGCCTGGGCCATCCTGACGGTGCTGATGGTGGTGACGATGACCCTGTCGGACGTGCTGAACAACACGGCCACCACGATCGTCGCGGCACCGGTCGGCATCCAGATGGCGGCCACGCTCGATGTTTCGGCCGACCCGTTCCTGATGGCCGTGGCGGTGGCCGCGTCCTCGGCCTTCCTCACGCCGATCGGCCACAAGAACAACACGTTGATCCTCGGGCCCGGCGGCTATCGCTTCGGGGATTACTGGCGGATGGGCCTGCCGCTGGAGTTGCTGATCATCGCCGTGTCGATCCCGGCCATCCTGCTCTTCTGGCCCTTCTGACGCCCCCGCCCGGCACCTGCGCTGATGGCACCTGCGGACGGTATTTAGGACCAAGAAGAAGACAGGAGCGCGCGCCCATGTCTTCTTCTTGGTCTCAAATACCCGACGCACCGCCCGCGCCTGGCACGCGGCCCGAGAAAAGGGAACTGCCGCCTGTGGCCCGGGGCGCCGCGAGCCCGCCCGGGAAGGGCGGGAGAGCTCGGTCAGGGCAGGTCGAGCGGCCAGATCAGCGGGATCAGGGCCGAGACCAGCATGCCCATGGTCAGGTTCAGCGGGATGCCGACCTTCATGAAATCCGTGAACCGGTATCCGCCCGGACCATAGACCAGCATGTTGGTCTGGTAGCCGATCGGCGTGGCAAAAGACGCCGAGGCCGCGATCATCACCGCCACGACCAGCGGCCGGGGATCAACCCCCAGCGCCTGGGCCAGGCCGATGGCAATCGGCGTGACCACCACGGCCACGGCATTGTTCGACACCAGCTCGGTCAGCACCGAAGTCAGCAGGTACACCGCCCAGACCACCAGCCCGGCAGGCATCATCGACAGGAACGGCGCCACCCAGCCCACGATCATCTCGACCGCGCCCGAACTTTCCAGCGCCGCCCCGATGGCCAACATCGAAAAGATCAGCGCCAGCAGGCGCCCGTCGACGAAGGAAAACGCCTCGTCGGCATCGATGCACTTGGTCACCAGCACCAGGGCCACGGCCAGGATCGACAGCATCAGGATCGGCGCCACACCCAGCGCCGCCAGCACGACGATGCCGACCAGCGCGCCGATGGCAATCGGCGCATGGCTCCGCCGGAACGCCCGGGCCGAGGGCTTCGACACGTCGACCAGGTCCATCTCCGCGGCCAGGCGCTGGATATCTTCCGGCGCGCCTTCCAGCAGCAGCGTGTCGCCCACGCGCACGACCAGGTCGTCCAGTTGGCGGCCGATGTTCTGGTTGCGCCGATGGGCCGCCAGGGCATAGACCCCGAACCGCCGGCGCAGGCGCATCGAGCCCAGCGACCGGCCGACCATGCGGCAGCCCGGAGTGATCAGCACCTCGACCGTCTCGGTGGCCACGGCCGACACCTGGTCGACCCGCTTCAGCTCCTTGTTGCGCTGCAGGCTGAGCAATTCGGTGATCTGCGTGCGCAGCACGACCCGGTCGCCGACCTGCAGCACCACGTCCTCGAGATTGCGCCGCAGCGAGGCATCGCCGCGCACGACGTCGACCAGCCGCACGCCTTCGCGCTTGAACAGCTGCACGCCCAGCACCTCGCGGCCGATCAGGTTGCTGTCGGGCGGGATGACGGCCTCGGTGAAGAACTTCATCCGGCTGCGGTCGCTCAGCAGCGTGGCCATGGAATCGCGGTCGGGCAGCAGGCGCGCGCCGATGAAATAGAGATAGATCATTCCCCAGGCCACGACGACCAGGCCGATGGGCGTGACCTCGAAGATCGTGAAGGGCTCCATGCCCTTGCTGCGCGCCACGCCGTCGACCAACAGGTTGGTCGACGTGCCGATCAGCGTCAGCGTGCCGCCCATGATCGCCGCATAGCTCAGCGGGATCAGCAGCTTGGACGCCGTGATGCCCAGCGAGCGCGAGATCTGGATGACCACCGGGATCATCACCACGACCACCGGCGTGTTCGACACGAAGGCCGAGGCCAGGATGACAAAGGCCCCCAGCAGGGCCACGGCCATGCGCGGATTGCCCGCGGCCTGGCCCTGGGCCAGCGTGGTGAAGGCATCCAGCGCGCCTGTGCGCACCAGCGCGCCCATGATCAGGAACATCGCGGCAATGGTCCATGGCGCGGGGTTGGCCAGCACCGGCAGGGCATCCGCATAGGGCAGCACGCCGGTGATCAGCATCAGCGACACACCGCACAGGGCGACCACCTCGGCCGGAAGCCTTTCGCGCAGGAAGGCCGCGAACATGCCGGCCACGATCAGGAGGGCCAGGAAGGCCTGGCCGGTCTCACTCAATTGAATAAGCTGCATATTAAGTTGTGGTCTGCAATATCCTCGGGCCCTGACGTCTAGGACGCCCGGGCCTCAGTTTCCCCTATTGGACCGTCCTCTGCAAGCGCCTGTTGACGCCGGGGCTGCACCAGGAAGATCCCGCCCAGGACAAGGGCAAAGGCCAGCCAGATGAACGGCGAATACCGTTCCCCCAGGAAGACCAGCGACGCGATGACCCCGAAGGCCGTGACGAGGTAGGACACCTGGACGGCAAAGACCGCCCCGGCCAGGCCCACCAGCCAGACATAGCCCGAATAGGCCATGATCGAGATCAGCGCATAGAACACCAGGGCCGTCTCGGCCGCGCCATAGCTGCGCAGCGGCGAGATGAACTGCCCGCTGACCAGCGCCGCGGGCAGCACCAGCACGGCGCTGACCAGACAGGCGCCCAGCATGGTCTGGAACGGGTCCAGCCCGGCGGTGCCCCAGCGGGCGACGTAATTGCCCTCGACGGCATAACACAGCGGGGCGATCAGCGCGACGGGGATCCAGATCAGCATGGCCGGGTCGGGCAGGCTGGCATCGGGCAGGATCAGGATCAACGTGCCGGCCAGGCCCAGGGCCAGGCCGATGGCCCGCCGCCAGGCAAAGCGTTCCAACCCAAGGGCCATGGCAATGGGAAAGGCCAGCATGGGCACCAGCGAGATGACGATGGCCATGACCCCGGCAGGCAGGTGGGCGATGGCCGCGTAGAAGGCCGCGCTTGGCACCAGCGTGCCGCAGAAGGCCATGACGATCCAGGTCCGCCATTGCGCCCCGCCCCGGGCGATCGGCCGGGCCCGGGCCAGGTTGATTCCCGCCAGCAGCGTGGCCCCGATGACCGATTGCCAGAAGATCAGGCCGAAATGCTCGAACCCGGTGCTGACTGCCGTTTTCGACAGGGGCATGGTCAGCCCCCAGCCCAGCCCGATGAAGAGCATCCCCGCGAAGGCCAGCGCCCGGGTCTTGCCCGGCGCGTGTTCGGCGCCGGGCATGGGTGCCCCATCCGTGGCCTGCCGGTCGGCCGGGCTCACGCGCCGAGCCCCCGGTTTGATTGTGCCGCCGGCGGTGCGTGCGGTGTCTTGGGCCGGGCGGCAAGTGTGCCCGGCATCGTGAGGCGGGTGACCATGGCCGCCGGCGTCATGGGGCGGGCAGCATTGGCGCCCGGGGGCGTAGCGCCGACCGCCATGGCGCGCGGTGTCCTGGCTCGGGCAAGAATGGCGCCCGGTGTCGTGGGGCGGGCAGCAAAGGAATTCATCGGTCGGCCAACCATGGCAGCCGTGTGTCGGGCCAGAAAGGGCATGTGGCGCGAATGGCCCGAATGGTGCGGATCAGGACGGATCGGCATCGGGCGTGGCCTGTTGCAACCGGCCGCCCACGCGGATCATGCGCACCTCTTCCGCCGCTCCGGAGCGGTCATCCGTGCGCACGAATACCCCCGACAGCGTGGCCGGCCCGTCGGCCGGGGTGAACCGGCCCTTGGTCATGCCCGTCACGAACCGGCGCATCGGCTCGGCCGTGTCCATGCCGATCACCGAATGGTAATCGCCGCACATCCCGGCATCGGTCAGATAGGCCGTACCCTTTGGCAGGATCTGGGCATCGCCCGTCGGCACATGGGTATGGGTGCCCACGACAAGGCTGGCCCGGCCGTCGCAATAATGGCCCATGGCCATCTTTTCAGACGTCGCCTCGCAATGCATGTCGACGATCACCGCCTGGGCCAGCCCGCCCCGCGGATGCGCCTTGAGCACCTGGTCGACGGCCGAGAACGGATCGTCGAAGGCCCGTTTCATGAAGACCTGGCCCAGCACCTGGCAGACCAGCACCTTGCGCCCGCCCCTGGCCTCGAACAGCCGATAACCCCGGCCCGGCGCGGTCTTGGCATAGTTGAGCGGGCGGATGATGCGGTTGTCGGCCTCGATGGCCTGCAACATGTCCTTCTGGTCAAAGGCATGGTCGCCCAGGGTCACGCAATCGGCCCCGGCCTCGAAGAGCAGCCGGGCGTGATCACCCGACAGGCCCATGCCGTTGGTGGCGTTCTCGCCGTTGACCACGACGAAATCCAGCCGCCACTCGGCGCGCAGTTTCGGCAGATGCTCGGCGATCGCGCTGCGGCCGGACCGGCCCATGACATCGCCCAGGAACAATAATCTCATGCCCTAGGCTCTAGGCCGAGCCGCGCCCGGGCGCAAGCCGGGCGGCCGGGAAAAGCCGGCCCGGCCGCCCGGGATGGGCGCGAAACGGGCAGCGGAGGCGGTGGTTCAGGGCGGTGCCGGGGATGGGCGGGGCAGAGGTGGGCCAGGCGTGCGGCGCAACGGCGGCCTGTATGGGCGATGTGCAGCATCAGTGGCGGGCTTGTTCGGTGGCAGGCGGTTTCGCCAAAGACAAGCTCGCCGGTAAACCTGCGGCCCATCGCAGGCGCGAGCCGACATCACCTGGCCAAAATGCCCCCGCCCTTGCGGCGCACGCCCAGCCGACATCTCAATCTCCGCGCCTCCATCCCCCGGCACGCGCAGTTCCACCGGCCAACGCCACGCGCATCTCCAGGCGCCCTCCCCCTCCGCCCGGCCAAAGCCGCGTGCACACCTGGGCCGTCCTGCCCATCCGCTTCTCCGGCCTCGCCCAGCTCAGCCACTCATATCCGCCTGTCTGTCCGCCTCCCTGACACTGGCCCGAACCACCACGCAGATCCCGCTGACCGCCCGCCCCGCCGGCCTCGTCCGGACCCGCCAAACACCCCCTGCCCGCCCGTCCCACCGGACCCGACAAGACCTGCCGGCTGACGTGCCCCAGGGGCAGCGGAAGCCCCCAGTTGCAATTGCCTCGCAGTTTCACATGGCATTGATTTCATTGACATATCCGACTCGGCCGACTACCTCCGCCGGACCGGGGAGTAGCAGCCGCCACACCGGGCGGGGGCGTATCAACAGGCTCGCACGAAAACGGTGCGTGGTGCGTCCAGCCGCAAGGCCTTGCAAGACCGACACATCCGCGCTCGGATCGGGCAGCGCGCGGATGCCCTCCTCGCGCCCGGGCGGAGATCAGACCATGACACCCATCGGGATCGGCCTCCTGGCCGTCAGCCTCTCCATCGATGCCCTCGTCGCCAATGTCGGCCATGGCCGCAGCCTGCCTGCGGGCGGCACCGGGCGGCGGTCGATCTGGTGCGTGGCCCTGACCCGCGGCGCGATCTTCGGCCTGGTCGAGGCCCTGACCCCCGTGATCGGCTGGGCGCTCGGCATGGCCAGCCACGAATATCTCGGCCTGGTCGACCATTGGATCGCCTTCGCCCTGCTGGGCGGCGTCGGCCTGCGCATGATGCTGAACGCCCGGCGCGATGCCGACACGCCGGCCCCGGGGCCGCGATCGCTGGGCCTGTTGCTGGCCACGGCCGTCGGCACGTCGGTCGATGCCATGGCCGTCGGGGCCTCGCTGGCCTTTCTCGACATCAATATCCTGGTCGTGGCCCTGGTCATCGGCCTGACGACCACGGCGATGAGCAGTGCGGGCCTGCTGGCCGGGCGCTACCTCGGCGCGCGGCTGGGCCATTGGCTGGAACTGGCCGGCGGGCTGTTCCTGATCGGGCTGGGCAGCCACATCCTGCTGCAACACCTGGTCGGCGTGGCCGGCTGAGCGCCACCCCGCCGCCCGAGATTATTCGACGAATAATCTCGACCCGCCCCCGGCCGGCTGCAACACCCGCGTTTCGGTGACGATCATGTCCAACGGCTGGTCGGTCGCATCGACCGGCAGGCCGTCGCTCTGCTGGGCGTCATAGGCAAAGCCGATGGCCAGCGTCGCCCGGATGCGCCGCAGCCGTTCCAGCGTGCGGTCATAGAACCCCCCGCCATACCCCAGCCGGCTGCCATTGAGATCGAAGGCCACCAGCGGCACGATCAGGATCTCGGGTTCCATCAGGTCCTCGACCGCCGGCACCCGCGCCCCGAACGGACCGTCGCGCAGCGGCGCCTCCGGCTCCCAGCGCGAGAATTGCAACGGCTGGCCCTGGCCGACGATCAGCGGCACGCAGACCGCCCCGTGGGCCGCGGCCTCGGACATCGCGGGCAACGGGTCTATCTCGGTGCGGATCGGCATGTAGCCCGACAGCGGCACCCCCCGGTAACCGGCCAGCACCTCGGACAGGCGCCCGGCCGTGCCCGGCCCGGCCATGTCATGGGCGGCCTGCCGCCGGGCAAAACCGGCATGGCGCGCGGCGACCTTGGCCCCGGCCAGATCCTCGACATCACTCACAGCATCACCAAAGTTGCCAGCCCCAGGAAGGCAAAGAACCCCATCATGTCGGTCATGGTCGTCACGAAGGTCCCCGATGCCAGCGCCGGATCCACGCCCAGCCTCTCAAGGGTAACCGGAATCATCGTCCCCGCAAGGGCCGCGACCATCATGTTGACCATCAACGCCGCGGCAATCACCAGGCCCAGCTGCGGCATCTGGAACCAGATCATGCCCACGATCCCCAGGCAGACCGCAAAGACCACCCCGTTCAGCAGCCCGACCGTAGCCTCGCGCCGCAGCACCCGGAACAGGTTGGCCGGCGTCAGGTCGCGCGTGGCCAGCGCCCGCACCGACACCGTCAGCGTCTGCGTCCCGGCATTGCCCCCCATCGACGCCACGATGGGCAGCAGCACGGCCAGCGCCACGAAGGCCTCGATCGTCGCCTCGAACTGGGCGATCACGACCGACGACAGCACCGCCGTGCACATGTTGACGAACAGCCAGGGCAGCCGGCTCTTCGAGGTCTGCACCACCCCTTCCGACAGCGAGCTTTCGGTCACCCCGGCCAGCAGCAGGATGTCTTCCTCGTGTTCCTCGTCCAGCACGATCATCGCGTCGTCGATCGTGATCATGCCGATCAGCCGGCCGTCCTCGTCGACGACGGGGGCCGAGATCAGGTGGTACTGGTTGAACGCATAGGCCACGTCCTCTTCGTCCTGGGTCACCGGAATCACCCGGAAGGCTTCCTCGGTGATGTCTTCCAGCCGCACGTCCCTGCGCGAGGCCATCAGCCGGCCCAGGGTCACGTTGGCCAGCGGGCGCATCCGCGGATCGACCAGCACAACATGGTAGAACTGGTCGGGCAGATCCTCGGAATTACGCATGTAGTCAATGGCTTCGCCGACGGTCCAGTGCAACGGCGCCCAGACCACCTCGCGCTGCATCAGCCGCCCGGCCGAACCTTCGGGCCAGGCCAGCGCCTGTTCCACGGCCACCCGGTCGGTGTCTTCCAGCGCGCCCAGGATGGCCTCGGCCTCGGCATCGCCCAGATCCTCGATCAGGTCGACGACATCGTCGCTTTCCAGGTTCCGCACCGCCTCGGCCAGCACGTCGGGGTCGAGGAACTGGATGACCTCCTCGCGCAGCGATTCGTCCAGCTCGGACAGGATGTCGCCATGCACGTCGCCGGAATAGAGCCGGATGAACCGGCCCCGGTCATAGGGATTGAACTGCTCCAGAAGGTCGGCGATGTCGGCCGCGTGCATCGGCTGCAACAGGCTTTCCAGCAGGTCCTTGTCGCCCACATCCAGCGCGTACAGGATCGACGCACGGGTCTTGCGGTCCAGCGCCCAGGCCTGTTCCTCGCGCGTGTCTTCTTCGGTCTCGGGCGGGTCTGTCATGTCGGACATGCGCGGCCTCCGTCTGCTCTTTTCGCGACCATAGGTCAGGGCCTGCGGCCTAGACAATGCCGTGCGGCATGGCCAGCCCGTAAATGGCCGAGGCCGATTTACCTTGGCCCGGGGCGGGGCTAGGTTTGCGGCGGTCCGGCTGCAACATAGGGCACAAACGCATGACGACGACACGCATTCTGGCCGGCCAGGTCCTGCATTTCGACAGCACCCCCTTTGCCGGCGATCCGCTGAGTGCCGCCCGGGTCGACAGCGCCGGCGGGCTGCTGATCCGCGATGGCCGCATCCTGGCCACCGGCCCGGCGGCCGAACTGCGCGCGGCCCATCCCGGGGCCGAGCTGATCGATCACGGCCAGGCCCTGCTGGTGCCCGGTTTCGTCGATGCCCATGCCCATTACCCCCAGACCGCGATGATCGCTTCCTGGGGCAAGCGGCTGATCGACTGGCTCAATCTCTATACCTTCCCCGAGGAAATGCGCTTTGCCGATCCCGCCTATGCCGGGGCCATCGCCGCGCGCTATTTCGACCTGACCGCCGCCCATGGCACGACAACGATCTGTTCCTTCTGCACGATCCATCCCGCCAGCGTCGACGCCTTCTTCACCGAGGCCCGGGCCCGGGGCCAGCGCGTGGTGGCCGGCAAGACCTGCATGGACCGCAACGCGCCCGAGGGCCTGCGCGACACGGCGCAATCGGCCTATGACGACAGCAAGGCCCTCCTGCAGCGCTGGCACGGTGTCGACCGGCTGTCCTATGCCATCACCCCGCGTTTCTCGCCGACCTCGACGCCCGATCAGCTGGATGCCATGGGCGCGCTCTGGGCCGAGCATCCCGATTGCCTGATGCAGACCCATCTCAGCGAACAGACCGACGAGATCGCCTGGGTGGCCGATCTGTTCCCCGAGGCGCGCGACTACCTCGACACCTACGAGGCCCATGGCTTGCTGGGCGGGCGCGGGCTCTATGGCCATGCGATCCACCTGGAACCGCGCGAGCGCGACCGCCTGCGCGAGGTGGGGGCCGGGCTGGTGCATTGCCCGACCTCCAATACCTTCATCGGCTCGGGGCTGTTCGACCTGGACGGGCTGATGGCCCAGGGCCAGCGGATCGGGCTGGCCACCGACACCGGGGGCGGATCGTCGTTTTCGATGCTGCGCACCATGGCCGCGGCCTACGAGATCGCCCAGCTGCGCGGGCGGGCGCTGCACCCGGCCGAATTGCTGTGGCTGGCCACGGCCGGCAGCGCCGAGGCCCTGCACATGGGCGACCGGATCGGGCGGCTGGCGCCGGGCTACGAGGCCGATGTGACCGTGCTGAACCTGGCCTCGACCCCGGCCATCGCCCAGCGGGCCGAGCGGGCCGAGGACATCTGGGAAGCGGTGTTCCCGACGATCATGATGGGCGATGACAGGGCGATCGAAGCCGTCTGGATCGGCGGCGCCCGGGCCGTCTGACGGGCGGCCCTTTCCGGCGCTCAGCCACGGCCCCGGTCAACCGCCCTGCCCTTTCCGCCCTGCCCGGCCTCGGGCCGAAGACGCTGAGCCAGCGGCGGCCTGCTCATCCCGGCCCGCCCGCATAGGGGTAGAGCGCAAATCGCCCCGAATCCGTTCGATTTCCCGGCCCCTGTGCCCTACTGCAATCGCGGACCACATTGTCGGCAGCATACCGTCGGCAATCGGCAGCACACACTCAGCAGGGTGTCGCAAAGACGGCCACCCAATAAGACGCCTCGTCCGGCCCCGCCCGGGCCACCGCCCCGACCACGGCTGATGACAGGGTGTTGTCGCGGTGCCCGGGGCTGCCCATCCAGCCGGCCACGACCCCTTCAGCATCGCCGTATCCGTGGGCCACGTTCTCGGCCGCGAGGCACCAGGCCAGCCCGGCCCGGGTCAGCCGGTCGCCCACCGACGCCCCGTCGGACCCCGGATGCCCCATGAAGCCCTGCCCGGCCATGTCGCCGGCATGGGCCAGCGCGGCTTCGCCGGCGCGCGGGTCGAACGCCAGCGCGGCCAGCCCCTGCCCGGCCCGTTCCAGGTTGATCAGCTCCAGCGCCCGGGGTGACAGCCGCGGGCCCGGCCCGCCGGCGGGCAGGCCCACGATGACCGGCGGATCGGCCGGCGCGGCACAGGCTCCGGCCAGCCCGATCGTCATCGCCCCGAGGCTGGCCCGGATCATGCCATCAGGCGGCGCACCAGCCGGCCCTGCTCGGCGATGATCTCGCCCAGGTCGACGCCCTGCAGCACGCCGTCGGCCACGACCCGCCGGCCTTCGACCAAGAGGTCGCGCACCCTGGTCGGCCCGGCCAGCACCAGCGCCGCTGGATCCCAGCTGCCCGCCGCCTCGATGCCGCGGGTGTCCCAGATTGCCACGTCGGCCCGCGCGCCGGGCTCCAGCCGGCCGCATTCGGGCCGGCCCAGCACATCCGCCCCGCCCCGGGTGGCGATCTCGAGCGCCTCGCGGGCGCTCATCCCGTCGCCGCCATGCACCACGCGTTGCAACAGCATCGCCTGGCGGGCCTCGCCCATCAGGTTGCCCATGTCGTTGCTGGCCGATCCGTCGACGCCCAGCCCCACCCGCACCCCGGCATCGCGAAAGGCCCGCACCGGGGCGATGCCCGATCCCAGCCGGCAATTGGAACAGGGGCAATGGGCCACGCCCGTGCGCGATGCGGCAAACAGGTCGATCTCGCGGCCGTCCAGCTTGACGCAATGGGCATGCCAGACATCCGGCCCGGTCCAGCCCAGGTCCTCGGCATATTGCCCCGGCCGGCAGCCGTAGGTTTCCAGTGAATAGGCCACGTCCTCGGCATTCTCGGCCAGGTGGGTATGCAGCATCACCCCCTTGTCGCGGGCCAGCAGCGCCGCGTCGCGCATCAGCTCGCGGCTGACCGAAAAGGGCGAACAGGGCGCGACGGCCACGCGGACCATGGCATCGGGCATCGGGTCGTGGAAGGCGTCGATCACCCGGATGCAATCGTCAAGGATCGCCGCCTCGTCCTCGACCAGCGCATCGGGCGGCAGCCCGCCCTTGCTCTCGCCGATGCTCATCGCCCCGCGCGTGGCCTGGAACCGCAGCCCGATGGCCTGGGCGGCGGCGATGGAATCGTCCAGCCGGGCGCCGTTGGGATGGATGTACTGGTGATCCGAGGTCAGCGTGCAGCCCGACAGGGCCAGCTCGGCCAGGGCGGTCAGCGCCGAGACATGGATCTCTTCGGGGCCGAACCGCGCCCAGATCGGGTAGAGCCGGCGCAGCCAGCCGAAGAGCAGCGCATCCTGCCCGCCGGGCACCGCGCGGGTCAGGCTCTGGTAGAAATGGTGGTGGGTGTTGACCAGCCCGGGCGTCACCACGCAGCCCCGCGCCTCGATCACCGTGCCGTCGGTGACCAGCCCGTGGCCCAGCTCGGCCACCATGCCGTCGCGCAGCAGCAGATCCGCCCCGGCCAGCTCGCGCCGGTCGTCATCCATGGTCAGGATCGTGTCGGCCCCCCGGATCAGGGTCTCGCTCATCCGACGCTGCCCAACCGTTCCAGCGCCGCCGCATGCAGCGTGGCATTGGCCGCGGCCAGCGCCCGGCCGCCCTGGTGGACCGGCCCGCCTTCCCAATCGGTCACGACGCCGCCCGCGGCTTCGATCACGGCGATCGGGGCCTGGATGTCATAGGCGTTCAGCCCGGCCTCGATGACCAGGTCGACCTGGCCGGCGGCCAGCAGGGCATAGGCGTAACAATCCATGCCATAGCGCACCAGCTTGACCTGGCCCGCCACGGCGTCAAAGGCCGCCCGGTCGGCCGGCGTGCCGATCTCGGGGAAGGTCGTGAAGAGGATGGCATCGGACAGAGCCGCCGTCGCCCGCGTGGCCAGGGCCTGGCGCCCGCGCGGGCCGGTGTATTCGGCCACGCCCATGCCACCGGTGAACCGTTCGCCGATATAGGGCTGGTCGACCACGCCCATCACCGGGCCATCGGCCTCGGACAGGGCGATCAGCACGCCCCAGGTCGGCGTGCCCGAGATGAACCCCCGCGTGCCGTCGATCGGGTCGAGCACCCAGGTCCGGCCGCTGGTACCCGGTTCCTGGCCGTATTCCTCGCCCCAGATCCCGTCGTCGGGCCTGTGCTCGGCCAGCAGTCGGCGCATCGCGGCCTCGGCCGCGCGGTCGGCCACGGTGACCGGGTCGAACCCGCCCGCTTCGGCTTCCTTGTTGTCGGTATCAAGCCCGGGCTGCCGGAAGTACGGCAGGATGGCATCGCGCGCGGCGTCTGCCATGAGATGGGCCAGGTCGAGGTCGGTAAGGGAAAATCCGGACATGGCATTGTCGTGCCAGCCCGGACCACTGAATACAAGCATAAGCAGAGGCCGGACGGATCCGCCCTCGGCCGGGACGTGGCAGATCAGGCTACATCGCTCAGAACACGGGCCAACTCAAAGAGGCGGCGGCGCTGGTTCTCGGGAATCGCATAGTAGGACCGCACCAGGTCCAGCGCTTCCTTGTCGCCCAACAGGTCGTTGGGAACGGCGGAATCGGCATTGGCCGTTTCCTCGGCAGAAGTGTCCTGCAGGCCCTCGAAGAAGAAACTGACCGGCACTTCGAGCGCATCGGCGATATCCCAAAGGCGGGACGCGCTGATTCGGTTCGCACCGGTTTCGTACTTCTGGATCTGCTGGAACTTGATACCGACCCGTTCCGCAAGCTGCTGCTGGGTCATGCCAATCAGCCAGCGACGATGGCGGACGCGCTTGCCCACATGCACGTCGACGGGATGGGTCATTTCGGTTCTCCTTTAGTTAACTATTTAAGCGACACGTGCTACCTAGTAATACGGCCAAAGTACCGCCCGAGCGCCTGCACAACTCCTCCCGGCAGCGCACTGATATCCCCAGCGTCCAGTTCGCCTTCCTCGGTGTCGTGAGTGTACGTTCTTTTCGGTTGAATACAAGCGAGCGATTTCCCGGTTTACGAGAAATTGAATCCAAATCGACGATTTCACCGGGGAATTCCGCCTATGTGCACATTGTTGCGGCGTACTTGGGATACCAAGTGCATCGCCACGGCGACCCGCAAACCGCCACCTTTGCCATGCTTGCCCGAAGCCCCCGCGGCGGGTAATCCGCAATGAGGGAGGGATTCCATATGCTTGCTTACCATGTTCTTGCCGCTGGGTCAGCGCCCGAATTGACGCAGGTGTCGCTGCCGGACCCCGGGGCAGAGCAGATCCGCCTGCGCATTCACGCCTGTGCGCTGAATTTCGCCGACCTGCTCATGATCAAGGGCACGTACCAAGACACGCCCCCGGCGCCCTTCACGCTCGGGCTCGAGGTGGCCGGCGAGATTCTGTCCGTCGGCCGGAACGTCACCGGGCTGGTGCCGGGGGACCGGGTGGCGGTTTATTCCGGCCAGGGCGGGCTGGCCGAAATGGGCAATTTCGATGCCTGCCGGGCGGTCAAACTCCCTGATCACGTGTCCTACGAGGCCGCCGCGGCCTTTCCGATCGCCTATGGCACGAGCCACCTTGCGCTGGACCACCGGGCCCGGATGCAGCCGGGCGAGACGCTCCTGGTGCTGGGCGCGGCCGGGGGTGTCGGGCTGACGGCCGTCGAGATCGGCAAGCTGATGGGCGCGACGGTCATCGCCTGCGCCCGGGGCGCCGAACGTCTGGCCATCGCCCGGGCGGCCGGGGCCGATCACCTGATCGACATCGAGGCGCCGGACCTGCGCGAGCAGATCATCGCCCTCGGCCGGGCCGACGTGGTCTATGATCCGGTGGGTGGCGCGGCCTTCCAGGCGGCCTTTCGGGCCTGCAAGCCCGAGGCCCGGCTGTTGCCCATCGGCTTTGCAAGCGGCGATGTCCCGCAGGTGCCGTCGAACCACCTGATGGTCAAGAACCTGTCGGTGCTGGGCGTGAACTGGGGCGGTTACATGCGGTTTGCGCCCGAAGTGCTGACCGGATCGCTGCACACCCTGCTGGGCTGGATCGCCGAAGGCCTGCTGACCCCGCATGTCAGCCACGTGCTGCCGCTGGACCGCGCGGGCGAAGGGCTGGAGCTGCTGCGCAACCGTGAGGCGACCGGCAAGGTCGTGATCACCACCTGAGGCCTGCCCTCATCGTTTGACTACAAACGACTAACGAAGGTCAGGCCGCCGACTCGACGGCCCGCACGCCCCCCGCCCCGGCAAAGCCCCGGCGCATCATGTCGGCCAGTTCCGCCACCATCGCCGTCTGGGTCGTGGCCGTGTACATGTTGATCAGCTGCACCGGCAGGTCGGGCAGCGCATCGCCATGGGGGATCTGTTCCAGATGCGCCGGCTCGGTCCCGGCGATCATCGTGGTCACGGCCAGGTCGGCCGCCACCGTCGCCTCGATCGTCCGGTCGCTGTCGGTCTCGACGGCCGTTTCCCAGGCCACCCCGGCCCGGTCCAGCGCGGCCAGCGATTGCGGGCGAAAGGCACAATGCTGCTGCGAGGCCACCCGCAGCGGTTTCTGCCGCCAGACCGACCCGCCCGGCGCGCCGATCCAGGCCAGCGGACGGTGGGCCAGCGTCTCGGCCCCTTCGCCGGCGGTGATTTCGGTCGTCAGGATCAGGTCGCAATCGCCCCGGGCGAACTCGGTGCGCAGGCTGGCCGAATAGGATGTCTTCAGATGCACCTTCACCCGGGGATAGGCCGCGTGGAACTGCTGCATCACCCGGGGGATCACCGGGTAGACAATGTCATGGGGCACGCCCAGCGTGATCTCGCCCTCGAAGGCCTGGTCGGTCAGCCGGGCCACCACCTCGTCGTTCAGCGCCACCATCCGCCGGGCATAGCTGAGCAGCTGATCCCCCGCCGCCGTCAGCGACACGCCACGCCGGGTCCGGTCGAGCAATTCGATGCCCAAGAGCTCTTCGAGCCGCTTCAGCTGCATCGACACGGCCGATTGCGTCAGGTTGAGGTAACCCGCCGCCCGGGTCACCCCGCCGGCGTCGGCCACCGCCACGAAAGAGCGCAGCGTGGTGATGTCCAGGTTTCTCATATCACAACCCCTGATGACTTATCGCACGAACATTCGTTTCCGGAATGTACCACGATCCTCCATATGTTCAACATGATTGATGAATGACCGCCCTGACATAACGATCAACGATAGGAGTTCCCGATGACCCAGATGATCCGCCGCACCGTCCTTGCCCGCCCCGCCCCGCGCCTGCGGCTGGCTGCCTTCTATGCCCTGTGGCGCCAGCGCCGCGCCCTGGCCCGGCTGGACGACAGCGCCCTGCGCGACATCGGTGTCAACCGGCGCGACGCCGCCACCGAGGCCGGCCGGCCGTTCTGGGACGTGCCCGCCAACTGGCGCGACTGATCCGGGCGACGGATGCACCGGCCCCCAGGGGGCCGAAGTGACTCGGACGGGCCCCTGTCGGGGCTCGGGTGCTCCCTAAGATCCTTTCGATCCTGAGCCGGCATGCCATGCAGCCCCCATCGGCATCCGGCCAGCCCCCCATCGGCACCCCGACGATCCCCCGTCGGCAGCCCCGCCGGTCCCGCGTCGGCATATTGCCGCAGGGCCGCTCCCTGCCGCCCCCCAATGCCGCCCCACCCACCCCGCGCCGCGCCTTTCGGCCGGGGCCGGGCGGCCCCCTGCGCCCGGGGCGAAGCGGAAACAGTCGGTCGCGACACATCCCGTCGAATTCGCACCGGAAAAGCTTGAACCGGAGCCGGCTTGCCACGATATTTCCCTTCGAGTGCGCGCGACCGAGAGGCCGCGCCCGTTAACGAACCCTAAGGGAGACCTAGAATGGCAGAATACCAAGGTGTCCGGTCCGCGGCTGGCATACGCACGGCAGCGATCGACGAGGGCCTCCGCGCCCACATGAACAAGGTTTACGGCACCATGTCCGTGGGCATGGTGATCACCGCGCTGGCCGCCTGGGCCATCGCCGGCCTGGCCGTGACCAACGTGCCGACCGAATACCAGATCGGCGCCGGCGAATACCTGACCCAGTTCGGCTATGCGATCTACGCCAGCCCGCTGAAATGGGTGATCATGTTCGCGCCCCTGGCCTTTGTCTTCGGCCTGAGCGCCGCCGTGAACCGCCTGTCGGCCTCTGCCGCGCAGCTGCTGTTCTACGTCTTTGCCGCCGTGATGGGCCTGTCGCTCAGCTCGATCTTCCTGATCTACACCGGCACCTCAATCGCCCAGGTCTTCCTGATCACGGCCATCATGTTCGCCGCGCTGTCGATGTACGGCTACACCACCAAGAAGGACCTGTCCGGCTGGGGCACCTTCCTGTTCATGGGCGTGATCGGCCTGGTCATCGCCTCGATCGTCAACATCTTCCTGGCCTCGGACGCGCTGACCTTCGCGATCTCGGTCATCGGCGTGCTGGTCTTTGCCGGCCTCACCGCCTACGACACCCAGCAGATCAAGACGACCTACATCCAGATGGCCTCGCATGGCGATCAGGAATGGCTGGCCAAGTCGGCCATCATGGGCGCGCTGAGCCTCTACCTCGACTTCATCAACATGTTCATCATGCTGCTGCAGCTCTTCGGGTCGCGCGAATAAGACCTGGCAGATCTGCCATTCAGTGACACCGAAAGGGCCGGCCCAAGGGACCGGCCCTTTTTCTTTGGCCATCGGGTTGGCCGGCCCGCGCGGTTGGACGTGTCGAACGGGTGATGCGATTGACCGATGCCGCTTGGCAAAACCCGGGGCATTGCCCATGGCGATCCGGTTCCACGGCCCCAATTGCCGCCTGCGCCATTACCCGCGCCGGTTTCCACGCCCATTTCCCCCGTCGCATTGCTGCCGCCGCTTTGCCTCGCCTATTCCCCGTCGCGCATTCCCCTCTTGCGCATGCCCTTTTCATTCCCCTTTCGCATCCCCCCGACCATTTCCACCTTCGCCCAATACCCAACCTGCCGCCCCTGCCCGGCCGATTGCCAAACCGTTTCCACCACCCGTGGCGGCTTTGCCATTGATCCCGGTGCGGGCCGGACATTACCAATGGCGGGCAATTGCCAGGAGGAGTGGCCGGACATGAGCGAGATTTCGACCGGAGGGTGCCTGTGCGGCGCCGTGACCTACCGGATCACCGGGCCGTTCAAGGGCTTCTTCCTGTGCCATTGCTCGCGCTGCCGCAAGGCCACGGGATCGGCCCATGCGGCCAATCTCTTCTCGGATGCCGCGCAGATCGACTGGCTGTCGGGGGGCGAGACGGTGCAGAACTTCCGGTTGGAGGGCACGCGCTTTACCCGCAGCTATTGCCCGGGCTGCGGCGCCTCGGTGCCCACGGTGTCGCGCGACGGCACGCGGATGATGGTGCCGGCGGGCGGGCTGGACAGCGACGTGGCCCTGCGGCCGGACGCCCATATCTTCTGCGCCAGCCGAGCCAATTGGGACAGCGCCCTGGACGCGGTCATCAAGCTGGAGAACGGCCCCGGCAGCGACGAGACCTGAACCGTGGATCCGGTCATGGAGCGATCTTGGTCGGCGCTCGAAGGCGACGCCGGTTGAACTTGCGTCCAGGCGCCGTGACACCCGATCGCCCGCCGGGCGCCAAACAGACTGAGCGGCATCCGGACACGGTGGCCCTGCCACGTTCCCAGCACGGTACAACAGGAGCAGGACCGAGGGCGCTGCGCAGATCGGACAAGCCCCGGGGCGCGAGGCGGCTTCAACCGGCCCCGCATGGGATTGTCCAGCAAGGCCCCCGAGCGCCGCGCAACGCTGCAAGCGCCCCGCGCACAACACGGCCCGACAGGGCCCGCGTGGTCAAAGACCGCGCGTCTGCCCGGGCGCGCGCCTGTGAACGCCCCGAGGCGATCAGGCGTGATCAGGGCCAGCTGGACTGGTCGACATAGACCAGCGGTTCCGGCGCGGCGGTGGCCTGCGGCTCGGCGCCAATGCCGTTGAACCCGGCCCCGCGCGGCGGCGTGCAGGCGGCCAGCAGCCCGGCCAGGACAAGGCCGGTTGCGGCCGTCGTGAAGATCTTGCGCAGCATGTCACATCCCCTCGTGCATCTGTCTGTCGGTGAACATGCCGCCCCACCTGCACCGCAATGATGACCGTTTTGGCCCGGCTTCGGGGCGGAAATGGGAATGGCCACGCCGGGATGACCCGGCTTGAGCTTGCAGATTGGCAGCGGCCGGACGGCCCGGCGGCGAAAGCCCCGATGGCCCGAGGGCAATTTGCCCGGCCGGGTGGATCTGCCGTGCGGGTCGGCCGGATGACCCCGGGAATAGCATTGGCCTGGATGGCCCTGCGGCAAGCCACGCACTGGACGCCCCCCAAGGCACGGCATCGCGCCCGGCGGCTTGGCCCAACGAGCCCCCGGGGCCGACACATATGGCCGAATGACACGCCAGTCGGCAGATGCAACGCAAAAGGCCACGCGCGGGGCGTGGCCTTGGCAAACCGTTCAAAAGGAACGGGAAAGGCTTACTTGATCTTGCCTTCTTTGTATTCGACGTGCTTGCGGGCCACGGGATCGTACTTACGCACGGTCATCTTCTCGGTCATGGTCCGGGCGTTTTTCTTGGTCACGTAGAAGTGGCCGGTGCCGGCGGTCGAATTGAGGCGGATCTTGATGGTTGTGGGCTTCGCCATGGTTGGTCTCCTGCATCGGGCGCGCAGGGCCCGGGTGTGTCTCGTGAAACCGGCGTTTTACGGAGATTTCGCCCTGAGTCAACCGTGAATTCGGTCACGCCCGGGGGGCCCGGATCCATGATCCGGGCTACCTTTCCGTCACGCCGGTGGCCGGGTCACTCGCCGCTGTAGCCGGCAGTTTCGCCCGTGGTGGTGCTGTCGCTGTCGCCACCGGTGGCCACCACGACGACCAGCAGCGCGGCCGCCGCTGCCGCGGCAACCTGGCCGGCGGTCAGCGCGGTGCCCTGCAGTTCGGCCGGCAGGCCCTGCGTCGGGGTCTGCGATCGGCAGGTCGCGCGCAGCAGGTTGCCGGACAGGTAGGTGGCATCGACCACGGTGCCGGTGCCACAGACCAAGCGCTGGCGCGCTTCGGCAAGGGCCTGGGCCGGAGATCCGACGGGTGTCTGGGCAAAAAGGGTGGAGGTGCTTGCGAAAAGGATGCCTGCGGCGATACAGGCGGATTTAAATGACGTTTTCATTGTTTAACCAAAATTGACCTATCCCATGGGGTACCATAGCCGGAGACGCGGATGTTCACAATTGTTGCGTCATGCGTTTGTCAGGCCAGCGGAATTCGCCCTTTTCTGCTAATTCCCATACGTCGCGGGGCAATCGCCCGGAGGCTTTGATTTCAGACCGATTCGCCCGGCACGCAGGTGCAGGGCCGGCCCACCCGCGACGGATTTGTCGGCGAATTCAATTGCCGGACGCAAAAGGCATGGCCCCATGCGCAGGCAAATTGTGCGACAGGGCAAAACATGCTCTAAATGGGCGCAGTTCTTTCGGAGGTTCATTTCATGTTTATATCCCGCGCCGCTGCCGGCCTTGCATCCATTTCCCTTGCCGTTGCGCCCTTGATTGCCGGGCCGCTGGCTGCCCAGACGGCGCCCGGCGCGCTTTACACCGTTGTCGTGCCGGCCGGCCAGTTCGGGTCCTCGGCCTACCTGACCCACGTGCTGCAGGGGCTGAGCGCGGCCCGGGCTTTCTGCGCGGCACTCAATGACGAGACGCTGAATGTCGATTGCCTGGCCGAGCGGCTGGCCGAGATCGGCGAGGAAGTGCCGGATGACACCGATTACGTCGAGATCCGTTCGATCCTGAACGACACGGCCGACCAGCTGGCCGACCTGGCGCGGACCAACCGCGATTCGGGCCGGTCGCGGGTGACGGCCAGCCAGCCCGGCCAGGAGCCGGGAACCATCGTGGCCCAGACGACCCGGCCGCTGGTGCCGGTGCGCCCCGAGACGCTGGCGGCGGTGAACAGCCAGGCGGTGGCGATCCTGGAAGAGACCGAGACGCTGCTGCTGCGCAGCGCGGCGTCGGGTGAGCAAAGCACGCAATATGCGCGGATTGCCGATGCGCTGGATTCCAACAAGGTGCTGCTGCGCTCGGCCTGACCCGCCGGTGATGGCGCGCGCCGCCGATGGGACGCGGCACGCGCCGGACCAAATCGGCGCGACGGGCTGGCCGTTGCGCCCAGCCCCCTGGACTGCGATGCGGTGTGCGTTGCCAAGTTCCCGCGACGCGGCAAGCGATTTGCGGGCGGCCCGGCACTGGGTCGGGCGATACTCACACGCGACGTGCCTGCCCGGGGGCGGAGCAGCACGCAAATGTCATGTGCCGCCGCGTGGGGGCCATGCGGAATATAGGCGCCCGGCAAGGGCGCGCGGCGATGTGCAAATGACCCGTGCTGCCGCGGCGGCCGCTCGGAATGCGCCTCCGATCAGGGCGGATCAAACCGCGGATACGCCCCACGGGCCGGAGTGAAATGAGGATGTCACCCGCCCGCAAAGGGGGCGAAGCAATTTGCGCGGAGAGCCTGTAAGCCGGATTCTGTCCAGGGGTTGCCCCCTTGGATGACCATTCCTCTGGGGTCCGTGTCGCCACGGCCCTCAAGCTGCCAACCCGACCCCTCTCGGCTGAAGCGGGCCTAGCCGGATCGCCCGAAGGTGACGCGGCGCGGGGGTCCTATTCGGCATTGCTCCCGGTGGGGCTTGCCATGCCGCCCCTGTTGCCAGGAGCGCGGTGGGCTCTTGCCCCACCGTTTCACCCTTACCCCCGGCCAGGCCGGAGGCGGTCTGTTTTCTGTGGCGCTTTCCGTCGGGTTGCCCCGCCCGGGCGTTACCCGGCACCGTTGCTTCAGGGAGTCCGGACTTTCCTCGAACCCTGACGGGCCCGCGGCCATCCGGCCCTCCGCGCGAGGGCTGGATATGCACCGGGCGGGGCCCATGGTCAATGGCGCGCATGTGGCCGGCCCCGGGCAGGGATATTTAGAAAGAGAAAGAAGCAGCAGGGGCCAGCGCCCGGGCATCGGCCGGGTCGAGCGGCCCCGTGGCCCAGGGGCGCAGGCGCAGGCGGACGGCGCGGAGCAGGTCGTCTTCGCCGGCCGTGGCCGGGTAGCCGGCAGAGATCGCGAGATCGCGGAACGAGGCTGCCGGATCCGGCGAGACCGCCCGGGGCGGGCGGGAGAGCCCGGCCCGGTCCAGCCGGGCCCAGTCGAAGCGCGGGCCGGGATCAGACTTGCGCCCCGGGGCCATGTCGGAATGGCCGATCACCCCGTCCGGCGGAATGTCCCAGCGCGCGCGGATACCGGCCACAAGCGTTTCAAGCACCTGCATCTGCGGTTCGGGAAAGGGCTGGCGCCCGTTGTTGTCCAGCTCGATGCCGATCGAACGTGAATTGACATCCGCCCGGCCCTGCCAGCTGCCCTGCCCGGCATGCCAGGCCCGGCGGTCTTCATCGACCAGCTGCCACAGCCGGCCATCCAGCCCGACGAGGTAATGGGCCGAGACCTCGTAGGCCGGATCGCACAGCCGGTCCAGCGCGGCCCGGGCGCTGGCCATGGCCGTGTAATGGATGACGATCAGCCCGGGCCGGGCGCCATCGCGCCGCGGCCCGTGGTTCGGCGAGGGATGGGCGATCGGGGTCAGTTGCCCGCCCGGCGGAAGGGCGCGGGATCCCAGGCGCAGGCATAGCCGTCTCCGTCGGGGTCCAGCCCCAGCCGGTCGCGATCGGGCCCGCCGCGGGCCAGGAAATCCATCTGGGCCTGGTCGGGCGACGGGTATTTCGCGCAGTTCCGCTGGGCCTTGGACGCCAGGTTGATGCCCGAGCGGGTATAGACCCGGGTGCCCTTGGCATGCTGGGTCGACAGGGCATATTGCACGATGTTCGGATCGGTGCCCGTCGGGCGCTGGGGCACGGCGGTCGGCGTGATGACCTCGAACTGGGCGCGCTGCTGGGCCAGGCGTTCGGCATCGGAGGCGATGGATTCGCGCTCGGCCACGGCCTGGAAATCGTTCTCGTCGGAAATGCCCGGGTTGTTCAGGGCCACCGGCGCATCGTTCTCCGGGCTGGCCTGGACCGGGGGCACGCCCGAATTGGCCTGGGCCGCGGCCAGGGCAGCGGCGGTTTCGGCGGCGATGTCGGCGCCGCCCGTGCCGCCCTGCCCGGTCGACAGGTTGGCCGAGGACGCGCCGGTCACCGTCGGGCTGAGCCCCGGGGCGACATTGTCGGAACTGGCCGAGCTGAGCGACGGGGCCGAAGGCGTGGCCGGGGCCAGCGTGACCTGCTGGGCGGGCAGCGCTTCGGAGGAAATGGCATCGGGCGGCGGCAGGGGCGCCCCCAGGGGTTCGGTCGCCGCCGGGCGGGGCGTGCCGTCGAAACCGGCCCCGCTGTCGGGGATCTCGGGGGCACAGGCGGCCAGCCCGAGAAGGGCAAAGGCGCTGATGCCGGTGCGAAACGCGGTGCGCAGGTCTGCTGTCATAGCGGGTCCGCCCCGTCTCCTTGCAGATGTCGCGGGCCGGCCGATCCGGCCCGGTAATGGATATGCGGGCCCGTGCAACCGGCCCGATCTCGGATGACGGGCCGGGTCACCCGGCCCTGTCGATCCGTGGTGCTACCACCATTTCTCGGGCTTGGCCACAAAGCCCGCGGCCTGTTCCAGCGCATAGGCGGTGTTGAGCAGATCGCCCTCTTCCCACGGCCGGCCGATCAGTTGCAGGCCCAGCGGCAGGCCCTTGCGGTCGACCCCGGCAGGCACGGCAATGCCCGGCAGCCCGGCCAGGTTGACCGTAACGGTAAAGACGTCGTTGAGATACATCTGCACCGGATCATCCTCGGTCACTTCCCCGAGACCAAAGGCCGCCGAGGGCGTGGCCGGCGTCAGGATGGCATCGACCCCGGCGGCAAAGGCCTCTTCGAAGTCGCGCTTGATCAGGGTGCGGACCTTGCGGGCCTTGTTGTAATAGGCGTCGTAGAACCCGGCCGACAGGACATAGGTGCCGATCATCACCCGGCGCTGAACCTCGTGGCCAAAGCCCTCGGCCCGGGTCTTTTCGTACATCTCGGTGATGCCGTCGCCCTGGTCCAGCTTGGCACGATAGCCATAGCGCACGCCGTCATATCGCGCCAGGTTCGACGAGGCCTCGGCCGGGGCGATGACGTAATAGGTCGGCAGGGCGTATTTCGTGTGGGGCAGCGAGATGTCGACGATCTTGGCGCCGGCATCCTTCAGCATGGCGGTGCCATCGTTCCACAGCTGCTCGATCTCATCGGACATGCCGTCGAGCCGGTATTCCTTGGGAATGCCGATGGTCTTGCCCTTGATGTCGCCGGTCAGCATGGCTTCGAAATCGGGCACGGCCAGCTCGGCGCTGGTGCTGTCCTTGGCATCATGGCCGCACATGGCTTCAAGCATGATCGCCGCATCGCGCACCGACTTGGTCATCGGCCCGGCCTGGTCCAGCGACGAGGCAAAGGCCACGACACCCCAGCGCGAGCAGCGGCCATAGGTCGGCTTGATGCCCACGGTTCCGGTGAAGGCCGCCGGTTGCCGGATGGATCCGCCGGTATCGGTGCCGGTGGCGGCCAGGCAGAGATCGGCGGCCACGGCCGAGGCTGATCCGCCCGACGAGCCGCCCGGGGTCAGGGCGGTGTCCTCGTTGCCCCGGCGCCAGGGGTTGATGGCATTGCCATAGACCGAGGTCTCGTTCGACGAGCCCATGGCGAATTCGTCCATGTTGAGCTTGCCCAGCATGACGGCGCCGGCATCGGCCAGGTTCTGGCTGACGGTGGATTCGTATTCCGGCAGGAAGCCTTCGAGGATCTTCGACGCGGCCTGGCTCGGCACGCCCTTGGTGCAGAACAGGTCCTTGATCCCGATCGGCAGGCCGCACATCGACGGCGCGTCCCCACCGGCAAGCCGGGCATCGGCCGCCCGGGCCCGCTCGACGGCGATCTCGGGGGTCTTGTGGACAAAGGCGTTCAGTGCATCGGCGCCCTCGATGGCCGAAAGGCAGGCTTCGGTCAGCTCGACCGAGGTGACCTCGCCAGCGCGGAGCATGTCGCGGGCCGCGGCAAGGCCCAGTTTGTTCAGGTCATTTGTCACGTCGCGTTCCTCACTCGACCACTTTCGGCACGGCAAAGAAGCCCTCGCGGGCATCGGGGGCATTGGACAGGACCTTGTCCTGCTGGTTGCCGTCGGTCACCGCATCGGCGCGGCGGCGCAGGCGCATGGGCGTGACCGAAACCATCGGTTCGACGCCCTCGACATCCACCTCGCCCAATTGTTCGATGAAGCCCAGGATCGTGTTGAATTCCGAGGCCAGCGCCGGCAGGCGGTCCTCTTCGACCCGGATGCGGGCCAGCTTGGCCACCCGGGCGGCGGTGTCTTGGTCGATCGACATGGGCGATATCCCTCATCTGGCGTTCAGGGGCATTTACCGCCGCTGGCCATGGCCCGCAAGGGTGGCCGCCCGTGAATGCGGCCACGGCCTTTGCCGGACGTCATGCCGATGGCCACGGCCCGTATGGATACTTGGAAAGAGAAAGAAGCAGCACGCGCGCCCTGTCCTGCTTCTTTCTCTTTGAAAATATCCGGCAGAACGCCGCCGCCCCACGGTGGTTTCGGGCAAGGGCCGCGTCTCAGCCCGCCCGGGCCGTGTCCGGGCGCGGCAGGGTCAGGATCAGCCCCAACGCCAGGGCCACGCAGAGGCTGAGCCCCAGGAATGCCGGGAAATACCCGCCCAGCCGGTCAAAGGCCGCCCCTGCCAGAACCGGGCCGAAGGCAGCAAAGGACGTGCCGCAAAAGACAATGGCCGCAAAGATCGCCCCATGGGCGCGCATGCCGAAATATTCGGCAACGATCGGCGAGATCACCACGAAGAGCCCGCCATGGGCCATGCCATAGACCGCTACCGCCGCAAACAGCGGCCCCGGCGCGCCGGCCCAGGTCAGGCCGTTCAGCCCCGCCAGCAGGCAGCCCATGCACAGCACGAAGGCATTGCGTCCGCCGATCCGGTCGATCCCCTGCCCCACGACCAGCCGCCCCAGGATCGAAGCCGCGCCGATCACCGACAGCAGCAGCGCCGCCCGGGGCGCGGGCAGGCCCATGTCCATCCCGTGCAGGGCCAGGTGGAAGGGCACGGTCATCAGCGCCGGAAAGAACAGCGCCTGGATCGCGCACAGCGTCCAGAACGCCCGCGTTGCCCGGGCCTCGCGCCAGCCCAGCCCCGCGCCCGCCGGCGCCGCCTGCCCGGCGCCGCGGCTGACCTCGCCGTCCCGCGGCCGGCGCATCACCGAGGCCGCGGCCAGCAGCAGCACCCCGGCGGCCAGCCCCAGCCCCGTGGCCGCCACGCGCCAGCCCAGCCACAGGATCAGCGCCGCGGCCAGCGGCGGCACCGCCATCTGCCCCAGCGCCGTGCCGACCTTGGCCAGCGCCGTCATCAGCCCCCGCCGCGCCTCGAACCAGCGCGCCACGCTGCCCAGCGTCACCACGTCATGCGAGGCCAGCCCCGCTCCCAGCGGCAGCGCAAAGACCACGACCAGCTGCCAGGGCGCGCCGATCCGCGCCAGCAGAACCCAGCCCAGCCCGTAAAGCGCCCCGGTCACCGCCAGCACCCGCCCCGGCCCCAGCCGGTCGGCCAGCGGCCCGGCCACCAGCGCCAGCGCGCCCATCATGAAAAACGCAATCGAGGAACAGGCCGACAGCAGCGTCCGCGACCAGCCGAACTCGGCCTCCAGCACCGGGATGAACAGCCCGAAGCTGAACAGCAGCCCGATGACCACGAACTGGGTCAGGGCCGCCCCCACGACGACCAGGTACCGCGCCTGCATGGATCCCGCCCTCCCCCGGCGCCTTCTCCCGACGCCCGAGGCTAGCCCCTGCCGGCCGCCCCGTCCACGCGGATCTTGCCCGCCCGTCATGGACTTGCCACCCCCGCGTGCTAGTCTGACCCGGACACCACACCCGACACCGCCCGGCGCGATCCCCGCTCCGGGCGGCACCGCGAATGGAGGCACCCATGAAGATCACCTGGCTGGGCCACGGCAGTTTCCGCATCGAGATCGGCGGCAAGGTCCTGCTGCTCGACCCCTGGCTGACCGGCAATCCGGTCCTGGCCGAAGACCAGCACGAGGCCGCCGTGACGGGCGCGACCCATATCCTGCTGACCCATGCCCATTTCGACCATGCCGCCGATGCCATCAACCTGTCCCGGAGGCTGGGCGTGCCCGTCGTGGGCCAGTTCGACCTGATGGGCGTCTGGGGCGAAACCGAAGGCATCGAGACCATCGGCTTCAACAAGGGCGGCACGGTCGACCTCGGCGGGGTCAAGGTGTCGATGGTCTTGGCCCAGCATTCCTCGACCTTCACCACCCCCGACGGGCTGAAGGCCGCGGGGTCCGAGGTCGGCTACATGATCGCCGGCGAAGGCCACGTGATCTATGCCAGCGGCGACACCGACATCATGGCCGACATGGACTGGTTCGGCGATTTCTACAAACCCGATATCGGCATCCTCTGCGCGGGCGGCCATTTCACCATGGACATGGCCAAGGTCGCTTATGCCGCCGGGCGCTACTTCAACTTCAAGACCCTGATCCCGGCCCATTACAAGACCTTCCCGATCCTCGAACAATCGGCCCAGCCCCTGATCGATGCCCTGCCCGACGTGCAGGTCATCGAACCCAAGGTCATGACCGCCATCGAGATCTGACCGGCCCGGCGCCGATCCCCCGCCCGGCCGCCGCAACCGGCCGGGCACACCGATGACGCCCGGACCGCCGCCGGGCAAGGGCGCCGCGCCCCTGCTTCTTTCTCTTTGAAAATATCCGGCCCCGGCTTCGGGGTTCAGTCCTCGCGCTCGGTGGTGAAGGCCAGCGGATAGCCCCAGGACCGGCCGGTCTCGCAGCCTTCCATTGCCTTCATCTCGGCAACCTCGCAGGTATAGACCGCCACCACGCAGGCCCCGCGCCGATGCGCCGTCAGCATCACCCCGCCGGCCTCGGCCTCGCTCATGCGGAACACTGCCCTCAGCACCTTGACCACGAAATCGCGCGGCGTGAAATCGTCGTTGAGCAGGATGACCTTGTAGAGCCTCGGCCGGTCGGCCTGTGCCCCGGTGGCCGGGCGAGTCCGGGGGCGGGTCTGGGTGCCCGGCCGGCGGATGGTTTCGGATTGCGGGCCGGATGCAGAGCCGCCCGTAGGAATGGACGGGCAGCCGATCGCGGGACCGGGCGTGGGTCCCGACACGTGGCTGATCGGGGATCTGCTCGGGGAGCCGGTCGCGGGGTCGAAAGTAGGCCTGAACCGGGGCTTGGGTCTGGGCATTGCGCTGCCTTTCCAAGGTCCGTTGCGGGGGATGTCTTGCCTGGGTCTGTCGTGATCCGGTCTGGCGGCTGTCGGGCTGACCGCGGGCCGGCGGGCGATGCGCCCCGGCCACGCCTCATCCTAGCACCATTTCGCGCCTGCGTCAGCCTTTCGGCCCACACCCCCTGCCCCGCGCCCCGACCTGCCCGTCAGCCCTGTCGCCGGTCCCGGAAAAACGCCCGCAGCAAGTCCGCCGCCGCCTCTCCGGCGATGCCGTCATAGACCTCGGGCCGGTGATGGGCCTGGGGATGGGCAAAGACCCGCGCACCATGGGCCACGCCCCCCGATTTCGGATCGGCCGCCCCGTAATACAGCCGGGCGATGCGTGCGGCGGCGATGGCCGCGGCGCACATGGCGCAGGGTTCCAGCGTGACATACAGATCGCAGCCCGTCAGCCGCTCGGACCCCAGCGCCGCGCAGGCCGCGCGGATGGCCAGCAGCTCGGCATGGGCCGTCGGGTCGTTCAGCTCGCGCGTGCGGTTGCCCGCCCGGGCCAGGATGCGCCCGTCGGGACCCAGGACAATCGCGCCCACGGGCACCTCGCCGCGCGCCGCCGCCGCCCGGGCCTCGGCCAGGGCCGGGCCCATATGTGAAGTGAAGACCATGCGCCCTACCTGCCGGGTCGGGCGGCCTCGTGCAAGCACGGCCGCGCCCTTGCCCGTCGCCGGGGCCAGTCGCCTGGCTCCACTTGCAGGCCCATGCGTGGCCCACGGCCATGCCATACGCGCCCCTCAGCGGCCCTCACCCGCCCCGGTGCCTGCATGCCCCTGCCCGTCCCCCGCCCCGCTCCGTGTCCGCATGCCACCGCCACGGCACCACGCCAACGGCAACACGGGCGCTTCCTCCGGCCCGCGCATTGATCTATGAGCATCCCATGAGCGACAAACCCAGCGATACCCCTCCGGCGGGCGACCGGATTGCCAAGGTCCTGGCCCGGGCCGGCGTGGCCTCGCGCCGCGAAGCCGAGCGCATGATCGAAGCCGGCCGGGTGGCCGTCAACGGCAAGCCCATCGACAGCCCCGCGCTGAACGTCACCCCCGCCGACCGAATCACCGTCGACGGCAAGCCCGTCGCCGCGCCCGAACCGGCCCGCCTGTGGCTCTACCACAAGCCCACCGGCCTGGTGACCAGCGCCCGCGACGAACAGGGCCGGGCGACGATTTTCGACGACCTGCCCCCCGAGCTGCCCCGGGTCATGTCGATCGGCCGGCTCGACCTCAATTCCGAGGGCCTGTTGCTGCTGACCAATGACGGCGAGCTCAAGCGCCGGCTCGAACTGCCTTCGACCGGCTGGCTGCGGCGTTACCGCGTGCGGATGAAGGGCGCGCCCAAGGACAGCGATTTCGAACCCCTGCGCAAGGGGCTCAGGATCGGCGACGAGAAATTCCAGCCGATGATGGTCAGCATCGACCGCCAGCAGGGAGCCAATGCCTGGGTCACCGTCGGCCTGCGCGAAGGCAAGAACCGCGAGATCCGCCGGGCGATGGAAGAGCTGGGCTTTGCCGTGAACCGGCTGATCCGCATTTCCTACGGGCCGTTCCAGCTGGGCAAGCTGGGCACCGGCGCGGTCGAGGAAGTGCGCCGCAAGGTGCTGCGCGACCAGCTGGGGCTCGATGGCGAGGACACGCCCGAACCGGCGGGTGGCACCGCCCGGCCCGGCCCGCCGCGCGGCGGCAAGGGCGGTCAGGGCAGCAAGGGCGGCAAACCCGCGCCCAGGGGTGGGCCGCGCAGAGCCGGCCCGTCCGGCGGGCCGGGCGATGCCCCCACGGGCGGCCGCGGCGGACCCGGGCGTACCGGCTCCAAGAGCGGCCCCAGGGACGGCGGCAAGGGCGCGCCCCGTGACGGCCGGCGCCCGGCCGGACGCGGCAGCGATCGCGGCGGCTCCGGCCGCACCGGCGGCGGTGGCCGCCCGCGCTCCGGCCCGCGGTCCTGATCCCGGGCCATCGCGCCCCGGGCCGCCCGGCCCGGTCCCCTGCCCCGCGACCGGTCGTGCCCCGCGACCAATGCCAGCCACCCGGCACAGCGCCCGGCACACCCCGGGCCACACCACCCACCCCGCTCTGCGCCCGGCCATACACCCCGGACCACGCCAACCGGCCGGTCCACGACCGGTCACCCGCCCCTGCACGTTCATCCGCCCCGCCCCTGCACAGCCCTCCACGCCACGCCGGCACCTCCACCCGCAACCACCGGCGGCGAAACCTTGTCCAACGGACGGGAAACCATATCTGATCAGGAACTTGCTGTAGCCTCACGCGCTGCAATGGCCTAATTTGCAACTGCAGACGTCCAGGAGGCGCACCCATGCCCCGATCCGCTTTCCGTAACATCGCCTACGCGGCGCTGCTTGTCGTGCTGTTCGGCACGGCCTCGGGCTGGCTGGGAGGTCTCTGAGCCATGGCGCAGCGTTTCGGCGGCAAGTACAGCCCCACCGGCGCGGATGAGCCCGACGCCCCCGGGGGCGCCGGCGGCCCATCCGACCGGCCGCATTACCACGGCGCCCAGGCCGATCCGGCCGGCGCCCGCACCAATGTCCTGTTCCTGCCGTCGGTCGTGCTGGTCGCCACCTCGCTGTCGGGCGGCGCCATGGCCCTGGCCACCGGGCTGATCGCCGCCGGCCTGCTGGCCGGGGCGGCCTTTCTCACCCGCGAGGGCCTGCGCGCCGAGGTTGCCTTCAACGCCCGCCGGGTCGCCCGCAAACCCGCCCTGCCCCGCAAGATCCTGGCCGCCCTTCTGACCGCCGCCGGCACCGCCGCCGCGGCCTTCCGCAACGATGGCGAACCGCTGGCCGCGCTGATCTACGGCCTGGCCGCCGGCGGGCTTTATGTCGCGGCCTTCGGCATCGACCCGCTGCGCGACAAGGGCACCGCCGATATCGACGATTTCCAGCAGGCCCGCGTGGCCCGGGTCGTCGACGAGGCCGAAGCCTACCTGCGCGCCATGTCCGAGGCCGTGGCCCGCGCCGGCGACCGCACCGTGCAGGCCCGGGTCGAACGGTTCCAGGCCACCGCCCGCGAGATGATCCGCACGGTCGAGGAAGACCCGCGCGACCTGACCGCCGGGCGCAAGTACCTGGGCGTCTACCTGATGGGCGCGCGGGATGCCTCGGTCAAGTTCGCCGATCTCTACCTGCGCACCCGCGACACCCGGGCCCGGGCCGATTACATCGCCCTGCTCGACGACCTGGAACAGAATTTCGCCGCGCGCACCGCCAGGATGCTGCAGGATGACCGCACCGACCTGACCATCGAGATCGACGTGCTGCGCGACCGATTGCAACAGGAAGGGGTCCGGCTGGACGGCTGACCCGCCCCCCACCGACGTAACCGAGGAAATTGAACGATGTCCGATGAAATCCGCCAGAAGGCCCAGGCCAGCGAGGCCATGGTGCGCGAAGTGACCGAGGTTCAGCTGGTCGAACCGGGCGGCGAGGTCGTGGCCGTCGAGGCCGCGGATGCGCCGACGCAGGACGCCATCCGCAAGCGCGTGGCCGAGATCGACATGAGCGACACCAATTCCATCGTGTCCTTCGGCTCGGCCGCCCAGGCGGAATTGCAGCAGATCAGCCAGGCCATGCTGGCCGATGTGCGCAACAAGGATGTCGGGCCCGCCGGCGACAGCCTGCGCGACATCGTGTCCACCCTGCGCGGCTTTTCGGTCGACGAGCTGGACGTGCGGCGCGAGCGGACCTTCTGGGAAAAGCTGATGGGCAAGGCCGCGCCGATCGCCCAGTTCAAGGCCAAGTTCGAAACCGTGCAAAGCCAGATCGACAAGATCACCGACGAGCTGCTGGGCCACGAGCACACGCTGCTCAAGGACATCAAGTCGCTCGACATGCTCTATGACCGCACGCTCGATTTCTACGACGAGCTGGCGCTTTACATCGCCGCCGGCGAGGCCAAGCTGAAGACCCTCGACACCGTCGAGATCCCGGCCAAGTCGGCCGAGGTCGACGCGGCGCCCGAGGCCGACCAGGTCATGAAGGCACAGGAGCTGCGCGACCTGCGCGCCGCGCGCGACGACCTGGAACGCCGGGTGCACGACCTGAAACTGACCCGCCAGGTGACAATGCAATCGCTGCCCTCGATCCGGCTGGTGCAGGAAAACGACAAGTCGCTGGTCACCAAGATCAACTCGACCCTGGTCAACACCGTGCCGCTCTGGGAAACCCAGCTGGCCCAGGCCGTGACCATCCAGCGCTCGGGCGAGGCGGCCAAGGCCGTGCGCGACGCCAACGACCTGACCAACGAGCTGCTGACGGCCAATGCGGCCAACCTGCGCGAAAGCAACAAGGTCGTGCGCCAGGAAATGGAACGCGGGGTCTTTGACATCGAGGCCGTGAAACAGGCCAATGCCGACCTGATCGCCACGATCCAGGAAAGCCTGCAGATCGCCGACGAGGGCAAGGCCCGGCGCGCGGCCGCCGAGGAGGACCTCAAGCAGATGGAATCCGACCTGCGCGACACGCTGGCCGCGGCCAAGGCGCGGGGCGACGGCACCGGCGACAACGCCGGCACCGCGGTGCCCGGCTGACGCGCATGGGACGGGGGCTTTGGATGGCAGGCGCGGGGTTGGCCCTCGCGCTGGCGGCCTGCGAGGAGATCCCGCCGGCCAGCGCCCCCGCGCGCCCCGATCCCGTGGCACCCCAGGCCTCGCCCCGGCCGCAGCCGACCGAGCAATCGGATGCCTCGCTGCGGGTGTCGCAATATTACGCCCGCCGGCAGGCCGATCTTGAGACCCGCGGACTGCTGCGCACCGATGGCGGCGGGCCCGACACGCCTTATTCGCCCGACAAGCTGGCCGCGAATTTCGAGAAGATCGTGTTCTACGACGAATATTCCGGTGGCATCGGCACACGGGCCGGCCAGTCGGGCCAGCTGCGCCGCTGGGACGGGCCGGTGCGCATCGATGTCGAATTCGGGGCCAGCGTGCCCAGCCAGCAGCGCCGCGAGGATGCCGCCGATGTCGCCCGCTTTGCCGCCCGGCTGGGCCGGATCACCGGCCACCCGATCTCGCGGTCGCAGACCGGCACCAATTTCCACGTCCTGGTCATGGGCGAGGACGACAAGGACCAGCTGACCACCCGCCTGCGCGAACTGGCCCCCACGATGTCCGACGACACGCTGGCGTTTTTCCGGGCCATGCCGCTGAGCATCGAATGTTCGGTCCTGGCCTTTTCCTCGGGCGACAATCCGCATGCCTATACCCGGGCCATCGCCCTGATCCGGGCCGAGCTGCCCGACCTGCTGCGCCTGTCCTGCATCCACGAGGAAATCGCCCAGGGCCTGGGCCCGGCCAACGACAGCCCCGAGGCCCGGCCGTCGATCTTCAACGACGACGACGAATTCGCCCTGTTGACCAGCCACGACGAATTCCTGCTGCGCATGCTCTACGATCCGCGCATGAAAGTCGGCATGAGCGCCATCGAAGGCGAAGCCGCCGCACGGATCATCGCCCGCGAACTGATGGGGCAGGACCTGTGAGCGTGCCTCGGTGTCCCGCCCCGTCTGCCACCCGATCTTTCGCCGCCCGCGCCGCATCTGCCGGGTAAGCCCCGCCCAACCAGAAGGACCCAGCCCCATGGCCATCTTCGATTTCCTCAGCGGACAATTCATCGACGTCATCCACTGGACCGACGACACCCGCGACACCATGGTCTGGCGCTTCGAACGCCAGGGCCATGAAATCAAGTACGGCGCCAAGCTGACTGTCCGCGAAGGCCAGTCGGCCGTCTTCGTCCACGAAGGCCAGCTGGCCGATGTCTTCACCCCCGGTCTCTACATGCTCGAGACCAACAACATGCCGATCATGACGTCCCTTCAGCACTGGGACCACGGCTTTCGCTCGCCCTTCAAATCCGAGATCTATTTCGTCAACACGACGCGGTTCAACGATCTGAAATGGGGCACCAAGAACCCGATCATGCTGCGCGATCCCGAATTCGGCCCGGTGCGCATCCGCGCCTATGGCACCTATTCGATCCGCGTCGCCGATCCCGCCCGGTTCATGACCGAAATCGTCGGCACCGACGGCGAATTCACCACCGACGAGATCACCTTCCAGATCCGCAACATCATCGTCCAGGAATTCTCGCGCGTGATCGCCTCGTCCGGCATTCCCGTGCTCGACATGGCCGCCAACACCGCCGACCTGGGCAAGCTGATCGCCACCGAAATCGCGCCGACGCTGGACGGTTACGGCCTGTCGATCCCCGAGCTTTACATCGAGAACATCTCGCTGCCTCCGGCCGTCGAGAAGGCGCTCGACAAGCGGACCTCGATGGGCATCGTCGGCGACCTGGATGCCTATACCCGGTTCTCGGCCGCCGAGGCCATGACCGCCGCGGCCCAGAACCCCGCCGGCGGCGGCATGGCCGCAGGGCTGGGCGCGGGCATGGGCATTGCCATGGCCCAGCAGATGGCCCAGCCGCAGCAGCACCACGCCCCGCATTCTGCCCAACCGGCCGCCGCCGCGCCGCCGCCGCCTCCCCCGCCGGTCGAACATGTCTGGCACATCGCCGAGAACGGCCAGACCCGCGGCCCGTTCTCCAAGGCCCAGATGGGCCGCATGGTCAGCACCGGAGAGCTGACCCGGGGCACCCATGTCTGGACCCAGGGCCAGGACGGCTGGAAGACGGCCGAGGACGTGCAGGAGCTGGCCCAGCTCTTCACCATCCTGCCGCCGCCGCCCCCGCCCGGCGTCTGACATGCGCCTGCGCCTGTTTGCCCCGCTGCTGATCGCCGCGCTGGCCGGTGCCGCCTGCACCGGCCCTGGCGGGCCATCCGCCCCGCGCGCCCCGGCCGAACCGGCCCCCGCCGCCCAGAGCGGCGTCAGCGTCAGCGGCTATGCCCGCGCCGGGATCCGCTTCTAGCGCCTTTCCCACCGCTGCGTCCCTACCGTCCCTGCCCGGACCCCAAGCCGAAACAGGTCCCGCCCATGCCCGATCCGTCCCGCCCGCAAGATCACCGCTTTCCCTGCGAACAATGCGGCGCCGATTACCGTTTCGATCCCGAGAAAGGCGCCCTGGTCTGCGATTTCTGCGGCCACGAGGAACCGATCGACGCCGGCCCCTGGAAGGGCGGCGCCCTGCGCGAACAGGATTTCGCCGCCGCCGCCGCCGGCCACGTGGCCGAGGCCGACATCATCGAGGCCCGGATTTCCAAATGTCCCAATTGCGGGGCCGAGATCACGCTCGACGATGCCACCCATGCCGGCCAATGCCCGTTCTGCGCCACGCCCGTGGTCACCGACACCGGCACCCACCGCCAGATCAAGCCGCGCGGCGTGCTGCCCTTTGCCTTCGACGAACGCACGGCCCACAAGGCCATGGACGACTGGCTGGGCCAGTTGTGGTTCGCCCCCAACGGGCTGAAGGACTACGCGCGCAAGGGGCGCAAGATGGACGGGGTCTACGTGCCCTATTGGACCTTCGACGCCCAGACCGCCTCGCGCTATCGCGGCGAACAGGGCATCGTCTATTACGAAACGCGCACCGTCATGCGCGACGGCAAGCGCGAACAGGTCCAGGTGGCCAAGGTCCGCTGGCGGCCGAAATCGGGAGCCGTGGGGCGGTTCTTCGACGATGTGCTCGTGCTGGGCTCGACCTCGCTGCCCAAGAGCTACACCGACGCGCTGCAGCCCTGGGACCTGTCGGCGCTGGAACCCTACCAGCCGCATTACCTCTCCGGTTTCCGGGCCGAGGCCTATACCGTCGAGCTGACCGATGCCTTCACCGAGGCCCGGGCCCACATGGACCGGGTGATCGAGCGCGACGTGCGGTTCGACATCGGCGGCGACCGCCAGCGCATACACCACATCGACACCACCCTGTCCGACGTGACCTTCAAGCATGTGCTGCTGCCGGTCTGGACGGCGGCCTATCGCTACCAGGGCCAGTCCTATCGCTTCGTGGTCAACGGCCGCACCGGCCAGGTGCGCGGCGAACGGCCCTGGTCGGCCATCAAGATCCTGGTCGCCGTGGTGCTGGGCCTCGGCCTGGCCGCGGCCGTGGGCTATGCCTATGCGCTGAGCCAGGGCGGGTTCTGACCGGCCAGCCGGTCAACAGGGCGCCGGCCTGGAAGGGCCGGCAACCCGGCCAGCCCCCGCCGGTCGGCGGCCCGGCCCGACGCACATGGCATACCCCGCGCCGGCCACCCCGCACGACCAGCCCCAAGCGCCCCGACCCACGCCACCCGACCCGCATGGACCCGGCCCGAGGGCCGGCCCATGCGTCACCAGCTCACCATTTAACGACAAAAAAGATGGCGTCACCCCGCCCGGCTCTCCCTCCGGACGAGGTGACGCTGATCCCGGTCTGCGGGCACGCCCGGCCCCAGCGCAGTTCCCTGCAGGGACGTGCCCGGTCCCTTGCCCCTCTCACCGGACGGCAGGACACCGGAATGCCCCCATCCTGCCCTAACGGAATCGCGGTCGCTTTGATCTGGCTCAAATCGGCGCGATTTTTCGCCCCCTTGCCCTTCGGCTACCGCCGGGTCATCCTGCCCGCCGACAGGGGGGGCCGATTACTGCACATGTCCGACCATGACACGCTCGACGCGATCCTCGCCGCGCGGTTTTCCTGCCGTGGGTTCCGGCCCGATCCGGTGCCCCGCGGTGATATCGACCGCATCGTCGCCTCGGCCCGCCGGGTGCCCTCGTGGTGCAATGCCCAGCCCTGGGCCCTGACCATCAGCTCGCCCGGGCGCACCGAAGACTTCCGCGCCGCCCTGGCCGAACACATCGCCGCCGGCGCCCCCGCCGCGCCCGACCTGCCCTTTCCCACCGGCTATTCCGGCCCCTACCGCGAACGCCGGCGCACCTGCGGCTGGCAGCTCTACGAGGCCGTCGGCGTGGCCCGGGGCGACCGCCAGGGCTCGGCCCGCCAGATGATGGAGAACTTCCGCCTCTTCGGCGCGCCCCACCTGGCCATCCTGTCCTCGCCGGCCGAACTGGGCCCCTATGGCGCGATGGATTGCGGCGGGTTCCTTGCCGCCTTCACCCTGGCCGCCCGCTCGCTGGGCGTCGACACCATCGCCCAGGCCGCCCTGGCCAGCCATGCGCCCTTTCTGCACGATCATTTCGCCATTCCCCGCGACCGGCTGATCCTGTGCGGCATTTCCTTCGGCTATGCCGATCCCGACCACCCGGCCAACGGCTTTCGCACCGAACGGGCCGGGCTGGACGACATCATCACCTGGCAGGACTGACCCCATGCGAGCCCTTCTTCAACGCGTCACCGAAGCCCGCGTCTCCGTCGGCGGGGCCGTCATCGGCGAAACCGGCCCCGGCCTGATGATCCTGGTCTGCGCCATGGCCGGCGACACCGAGGCCCAGGCCGACAAGCTGGCCGCCAAGATCGCCCGGCTGCGCATCTTCCCCGACGAGAACGACAAGATGAACCGATCGATCCTCGACATCCGCGGCTCGGCCCTGATCGTCTCGCAATTCACCCTGGCCGCCGACACCGCGCGCGGCAACCGCCCGGGGTTTTCCACCGCCGCGCCGCCGGCCGAAGGCGAACGGCTCTACAATCATTTCTGCCGGCAGGTCACCCTGCAGGGCATCCCCGTTGCCACCGGCCGCTTCGGCGCCGACATGGCCGTATCGCTCGTCAACAGCGGGCCCGTCACGATCTGGATGGAGGTAGACTGATGTCCCCCGAACAATTGCTCCGCGGTCTCTGGGATGCCGGTGTCGATGCCGTGGGCGGCCATGCCTCGGTCGCCCGGGCCGTGGCCGACATGGACCGGCCCGACCGCATCGTCGCCGTGGGCAAGGCCGCCGGGGCCATGACCCGCGCCGCGCTCGACCGCTGGCCCGACCTGCCCGCCCTGGTCGTGACCAAGGACGGCCATGCCGACGAGGTGCCCGAGGGCGCCACGGTGATCGAAGCCGCCCATCCCGTGCCCGACGACCGCTCGCTGACCGGCGGCCGCGCCCTGCTGGACTGCGTGTCCGACATGGGCCCCGACAGCCACCTGCTGCTGCTTGTCTCGGGCGGCGCCTCGGCCCTGGCCGAAGCCCCTGTCGACGGCGTGTCGCTCGACGATCTCAAGCGCCTCAATGCCCACCTGCTGTCGCGCGGCCTGGACATCACGGCAATGAATGCCGAGCGGCGCAAGGTCTCGCGGATCAAGGGTGGCGGCCTGCTGCGGGCCTTCTCCGGCGCCCGGGCCACCGTGCTGACCATTTCCGACGTGCCCGGCGACGATCCGGCCGTCATCGGATCGGGCATCGGCCTGCCGCCCGAGGCCCCCGATTACGCCTGCACGCTGACCTGCACGGCCTCGAACGCCATCGCCCGCGCGGCCGTGGCCGAGGCCGCCACCGCCGCCGGCCTGACCATCCTGTCCAACAGCGAAACCCTCTACGACGATGTCGACGAGCTGGCCCGCAGCCTGGGCCCGCGCATCGCGGCGATGGACAAGGGCGTGATGATCTTCGGCGGCGAACCCACCGTGCACCTGCCCACCAATCCCGGCGAAGGCGGGCGGAACCAGGCCCTGGCCCTGGCCCTGTCCGAGGCCATATCGGGGCGCGACGACATCACCATCCTGGTCGGCGGCACCGATGGCACCGACGGCCCCACCGAAGCCGCCGGCGGCATCGTCACCGGCGCCACCTGGGGTCCCGGCGCGGCCGAAGCGCTGGCCGCGGCCGACAGCGGCACCTACCTGGCGGGCAAGGATGCGCTGTTGGTCTCTGGGCCGACGGGCACGAACGTGATGGACGTGGCGATCGCGATCCGGGTCTGACCGCACAGCCCGCAGGCTGTGGCCGGGCCTACCACCACACGCTTTAGTGTATTGCAAGGATTGGGAAATTTCGCCGAACCCGGCCCTGGCCACTGGCCAATGCGACAAAACACCCCTATATGGCCGCGGATGGGAGGAGCGTCTTGCAATTTGAGAGACCCCATGGATCGCAAACATCATGTCGTGGTGGTCGGGGCCGGTTTCGGCGGCCTGGCCTGCGTCAAGGCGCTGAAATCCCGTGATGTCGACATCACCCTGATCGATCAGCGCAACCACCATCTCTTCCAGCCCCTGCTCTACCAGGTGGCCACGGCCATCCTGCCCACCTCCGATATCGCCTGGCCGATCCGCACCCTGCTGCGCGACCGCCCCGACGTGGAAACCCTGATGGCCGAGGTCACCGGCGTCGATCAGCAGGCCCGCACGGTCGAACTGTCCGACGGGGCCAGCGTGCCCTACGACACGCTGGTCCTCGCCACCGGCGCGCGCCACAGCTATTTCGGCAATGACAGCTGGGAAGAGGCCGCGCCCGGCCTGAAGACCCTCGAAGACGCGACCTCGATTCGCCGCAGCGTGCTGACGGCCTTTGAAAAGGCCGAACGCAGCACCGATCCGGCCGAGCGCGAGGCTCTGCTGACCTTTGCCGTGGTCGGCGCCGGGGCCACCGGGGTCGAGCTGGTCGGCATCATCGCCGAGCTGGCCCAGCAATCGCTGGTCAAGGAATTCCGCCATATCGACACGCGCCAGGCCCGTGTGCTGCTGGTCGAGGCCGGGCCCCGCGTTCTGCCGGCCTTCCCCGAAAGCCTCTCGGCCTATACCGAGAAGGCCCTGACCGGGCTGGGGGTCGAGGTGCGCACCGGCGTGCCGGTGACCGAATGCGATACCTCCGGCATCACCATCGGCACCGAGCGCATCCCCGCCCGGACCACGATCTGGGCGGCCGGGGTCAAGGCCTCGCACGCGGCCCGCTGGCTGGGCCTCGAAGGCGACCGCGCCGGGCGCGTGGCCGTGCAAGAGGATCTCTCGATCGAGGACCACCCCGAGATCTTCGTGCTGGGCGACACGGCGGCGGTGACGAACGTCGACGGCAAGCCGGTCCCGGGCATTGCGCCCGCGGCCAAGCAACAGGGCGAATACGTGGCCCGCAAGGTGCTGTCGCAACTGGGCCAGCGCCGCGATCCGGGGCGCTTCCGCTATCGCCACCGGGGCAGCCTGGCCACCATCGGCCGCAAGGCCGCCGTGGCCGATTTCGGCTTCATCCGGCTGAAGGGCACGCTGGCCTGGTGGTTCTGGGGCGTGGCCCACATCTACTTCCTGATCGGCGCCCGCCACCGGGTCGCCGTGGCGATGAGCTGGCTCTGGAGCCACGTCTTCCGCGAGAAAAGCTCGCGGCTGATCACCCAGACCAAACCCACGGCACCGCTGTCCCCGGCCGCGCCCACCAGCCCTCCGCTGCTGTCCGAATAACCGGCCCGGGCGGTGCCTGCTGCTGCAGCGCCGCCCCGCCGAAAACGCGGGGGCCGACCCGAACCTGGCCAATCCGCCCCGACGCCCCGACATTTCTGCCCGGCGCCCACCCGTCCCGGCCACGCCGGACCCTGCCAAGCGCCCCACGGCACCAGTGCCCCCGTCACCCCGGCCGCGCGCCCATGCTTCGGAACGGGCCAATCCCCCACACCACCACTGTCTCTCCCCGAATACGGCAAAGGTCCCCGGCCCCGTTTCCCCGTCCGCCTTTGCTGAATTGCACCGCATTTGTTCCGGGCCCTTCCCGGCGGCCCGATCCATCCGCCGCACCAAGCCCCTGATTTCATGGCCTCCGCGCCCTGCCCCACGGCTGCCTCTGGCCGCGCCCCGCTTGACAGCCCCGGCCGCGACCGGCACAGCCTGCGCCCCATGACAGACCGGTCCAACACCCTCCGCGACATCGAAGAGATCCCCGATCTCGGCATCACCCTTTCCGACGGCTGCCGCCTCTCTGCCCGGGTCTGGCGACCCGTGGATGCCGGCGACGACCCCGTCCCGGCGATCCTGGAATACCTGCCCTATCGCAAGCGCGACGGCACCACCGCCCGCGATGCCCTGACCCATCCCTATTTCGCCAAGCGCGGCTATGCCTGCATCCGCGTCGACATGCGCGGCAATGGCGACAGCGAAGGGCTGATGACCGACGAATATACCGCCCAGGAACAGGCCGACGCCGTCGAGGTCATCGACTGGCTGGCCCGCCAGCCCTGGTGCAACGGCGCGGTCGGCATGATGGGCATCTCCTGGGGCGGGTTCAACGGGCTCCAGCTGGCCTACCTTCAGCCCGAGGCGCTGAAGGCCGTGATCACCCTGTGTTCGACCGTCGATCGCTTTGCCGACGACATCCATTACAAGGGCGGCTGCCTGCTGAACGAGAACCTCGGCTGGGGGGCCACGATGTGGGCCTATTCCTCGCGCGCGCCTGACCCGATGCTGCGCGAGGACTGGCGGGCGCTCTGGCTCGACCGGCTGGAAAACGAACCCTTCCTGCCCTCGACCTGGCTGCGCCACCAATCCCGCGATGCCTATTGGCAGCACGGTTCGGTCTGCGAGGATTTCTCGCGGCTCAAGGCCAAGGTGCTGGCCGTCGGCGGCTGGGGCGATGCCTACAAGAACGCCGTGCCCCAGCTGGTCGAACAGGTGCCCGGCGCCAAGGGCATCGTCGGGCCATGGGTGCATAAATATCCCCATTTCGCCGCGCCCGAGCCGCGGATCGGCTTCCTGCAGGAAGCCCTGCGCTGGTGGGATCGCTGGCTGAAGGACATCGACACCGGCGTCGAGGACGACCCCGATTACCGGGCCTACCTGATGGACGGCGTGCGCCCGGCGACATGGTACCTTGAACGGCCCGGCCGCTGGATCGCCGAGGACACCGGCGCCACGTCGCACCTGCCCCAAACCGTGCTGCACCTGAACGCCGACGGGCTGGGCGCGGCGCCGGGCGCGGTCGAGACCGTGATCAACTCGCCCCAGACCTGCGGCATGGCCGCCGGGGAATATTGCGCCATCTGGCTGGGCCCGGAAATGCCCGGAGACCAGCGGCGCGACGATGCCCTGTCGGCCTGTTTCGATGCCGCCCCCGCCGAGACCGCGCTGGATATCGTCGGCGCGCCGCGGGTCACCCTGCGCCTGGCCAGCGACCGGCCCCAGGGCCAGATCGCCGTGCGGCTGTGCGACGTGCATCCCGATGGCGCCTCGACGCGGATCACCTACGGCGTGCTCAACCTGTCGCACCGCAACGGCAGCGGCGAGACCGCCCCGGTCGGGGTGGGCGAGCCGACCGAGGTCACGCTCGACCTCGACCACATCGCCTATCGCCTGCCCGCCGGCCACCGGCTGCGCCTGGCCATTTCATCGGCCTATTGGCCGCTGGTCTGGCCCTCGCCCGAACGGACCGAACTGACCCTGACCCAAGGCAGCCTGGCCCTGCCCCTGCGCCCGCTGGCCCAGGGCGACGAATGTGCCTTTCCGCCGCCCGATGCCGAAACGCCCTGGCAGACCCGCGAATTGCGCCCCGAAGCGCATGTCCGCCGGATCGAGGAAGACCAGGTCACCGGCCGCGTGACCCTGGTGATCGAAGACGATTTCGGCAAGGTCGAGGATTGTGATCACAAGCTGATCAACGGCACCGTGGCCCGCGAATGGTGGTCGATCCACCCCGACGATCCGCTGTCGGCCCGGGGCAAGTGCCACTGGACCGAAGAGCTCGGCCGGGGCGACTGGCAGATCCGCACCGAGACCTTCTGCGAGATGTGGTCGGATGCCACCACCTTCCATCTCACGGCCCGGCTGGAGGCCTGGGAAGGCGACACGCTGATCTATGAGCGCGACCTGACCGACGCCATCGCCCGCCGCGATCTCTGACGCGGGCCTGGCCTCTTTGCCCGCCGGTCACCGGCGGGCCCTGCAAGGCGCGGACCGGCTCCCCGGGGCCGCGCCTTTTGCCTGTCACCGGCGCCATGCCCCGGCCTGACAGGCCGCGCCCCCGGGCCATGCGGGGGTGCCTGCAAGCCATGCCGGGCCGGCCGGCGGTCCGCATGCCAAGGCCAGACGAACGGGCGCATCGGTGCCGGCTCCCCCCAGGGATGCGCAGGTTAATGCCATTGCAACCAGAACGCACGAATTCGGCAATTCCAGACTTGTTTGAAAAAGGGCTTCGCCCGATAAATGAGCTGCCGACCTGGCCTTTGTGCCGCAATTTACCTGTATTTATTCAAACCGGATCACCGACATGCGCTCCATTCTTTCAAATGACCTCACTCTCCGCGATCTCTTCGTCTTTGCCGATACCGACACGGACACCCCCGAGCCCACGCCCGCCGAAACCGCAACGCCGCTGACCCGTGGCGAGACCCTATCGCTGCGCGGTGACCGCGACACCCTGCGCGCCACCCAGGACGATGACGGCGGCCTGATGACCGTCGGCTTCCAGGTCAAGATCGCCAAGGCCGAGGTCACCATGCCCAAGGCCGAAAGCATCGCCCTGCCGGCCGGCGACCTGATCAACCAGGTCATCTTTGGTGCCGACCTCGAAAGCGAGCGTGGCAGCGGCCCGCTGCGCAGCCGCCTGATCACCGACACCTACACCTCGGGCGCCCAGAACGGCGACGGCTTCAACGTCCAGATCGATTTCCGCGGCCAGTGGGACGACGCGCTGAAGCAAAGCTTCATCGACGCGGCCGACCTGATCTCGTCGATCATCACCGGCGACATCGCCGATGCGCGGGTGCCGGGCTTTGGCATCTTCCGCAGCAACATCGTCGACGACGTGCGCATCGATGCCTCGCTGGCGGACATCGACGGGTCGGGCGGCGTGCTGGGCCAGGCCGGACCGACGGCCTATCGCACCGACAGCCTGCTGCCGGCGACGGGCATCATGGAATTCGACGTGGCCGATGCCGCCGATTTCGATGCGATCAACATGTTCAACGACATCGTCTTTCACGAGATGATGCATGTCCTGGGCTTCGGCACCCTGTGGGAGGCCATGGGCCTGGTGACCAACAACGGCAACGGCACGTCGGATTTCAACGGCGCCAACGTGGCCACGGCCTATGCCGCCGAATTCGGCGGCTCGGGCCCGTCGATCGAAACCGAGGGCGGGCCGGGCACGGCGGGCGGCCATTGGAACGAGGACGGCTCGGACGGCTATGCCTTCGAGAACGAAATCATGACCGGCTATATCGACGTGACGGGCAATTACCTGTCCAATACGACAATCGCGGCGCTGGAAGACATGGGCTATGAGACCGTCTTTGACGCCTCCAACCCGCTGGACGCGACCGCGGGGCTGGACCTGAGCATCCTCAACGACCACCTGGCCTGAGCGACGCGCGACGCGACCCGGACGCCACGGGCGAGCGGCCGGCCGGCGGGCCTGCCCCTGCGCCCGCTGCGGGCGAATGATCATCCGCCCGTCGGGGGGCATGCGCCGGGTCCGGCGGGCCTGTCACGGGCCGTCATTCCCACTCATCAGCAGGGCCGGATCCGGGCGCATCCCGGGTCCGGCCCTGGCCGTTCAGGGCGGGTGCAAACGGCCACTCCGGCGGGCACGGGCGAGTGGTTGCAGGGCCTTCCTGCGGCCTCTGTGCGGGCCGGTCCGGAACATGGTCGCCCCGGGTAAATGCACCGGCCACAAAAGAAAATGCGATTACCGCACAACGGCGCCCCGCCCCCGGCCCAGCAGGCAGGCAGAAGGGCCGCGTCCGGCGGGCCATATTTCCACAAAACTGATTATTGCTTGCGGGCCATGGCCGATTGCGCGATCCTCCGCGCGCAATGGAACCAACTGCGCAGACAGAACGCAGGGTAATCAAACGGGAGTTTGAAACCAATGAAAAGTCAACTTTCCTTCTATGCCCGCCGGGTGACGGCCGGGCTGATGAGCCGTCGGGAATTCCTGGGCCGGGCCGCCGCGCTGGGGCTGACCGCCGCCGCTGCCAACAGCTTCCTGTCGCAGGCCGTGCGCGCCCAGGGCGCCCAGACCGGCGGCACGATCCGTGTCGGCGTGCAGGGCGGGGCGACCACCGACAGCCTCGATCCGGCGCTGGCCGCCAACCAGGTCGCGCTGATGGTCACCCGGCTCTGGGGTGAGCCGCTGGTCGAACTGTCCGAGGACGGCGGGATCGAAGGCAAGGTGGCCGAAAGCTTCGAAAGCTCGGCCGATGCCACGACCTGGACCTTCAAGCTGCGTTCGGGCATCACCTTCTCGAACGGCAAGCCGGTGACCGCCGAGGACGTGGCCGCATCGCTGATGCGCCATGCCGGCGAAGACACCAAGTCGGGCGCGCTGGGGATCATGCGCACGATCAGCTCGGTCACCGCCGAAGGCGACACCGTGGTCATCGGGCTGGACAGCCCCTCGGCCGACCTGCCCTACCTGATGGCCGATTACCACCTGATCATCCAGCCCGGCGGGGGCGTGGACGATCCGGCAGCCGGCATCGGCACCGGGCCCTACATCCTCAAGGACGTGGACATGGGCGTGCGCTTCGTGGCCGAAAAGAACCCCAACTACTGGGGTGATCTGGGCTATGCCGCGACCATCGAGCTGATCGTCATCAACGACAACACCGCCCGCGTGGCCGCGCTGCAATCGGGCCAGGTCGACATGATCGACCGCCTGCCCCCGCGCACCGCCGGCCTGGTGGCCCGCGCGCCGAACATCAACGTGCACCAGACCTCGGGCCCGGGCCATTACGTGTTCATCGCCCATTGCAACACCGCGCCCTTCGACAACAACGACGTGCGGCTGGCCCTGAAATACGGGATCAACCGCGAGGAAATGGTCGAAAAGATCCTCTTCGGCTACGGCTCGGTCGGCAACGACACCCCGATCAACGCGTCCTATCCGTTCTTCACCGAAATGGAACAGCGCCCGTTCGACCCGGACAAGGCCAAGTTCCACATGGACAAGGCCGGTGTCGACGGGGCGATCCTGCTGCGCACCTCGGAAAACTCGTTCCCCGGCGCGCCCGATGCCGCGGCACTGTTCCAGCAGTCGATGGCCTCGGCCGGGCTGCAACTGGACATCAAGCGCGAGCCGAACGACGGCTACTGGTCGGAAGTCTGGAACGCCCAGCCCTTCTGCACCAGCTACTGGGGCGGTCGCCCGACGCAGGACCAGATGTACACCACGGCCTACCTGTCGACGGCCGACTGGAACGACACGCGGTTCAACAACGAACAGTTCGACCAGCTGCTGCTGGCCGCACGGGGCGAGCTGGACGAAGCCAAGCGGACGCAGATGTATGCCGACATGGGCAAGATCCTGCATGACGAAGGCGGGCTGATCTGCCCGATGTTCAACGACTTCCTCGATGCCACCAGCGACCGGATCGCCGGCTGGAAGGACGGCGTGGCGGGCTATGCCCTGATGAACAGCTACGCGCCCATGAAGATGTGGGTTACCGGCTGAGATGTCCTCTGTCGTGACACTTCTGGCCCAGCGCATCGCGCTGGGCCTGCTGCTTCTCTTCCTCGTCTCCATCCTGATCTTCGTCGGAACGATCATCCTGCCCGGAGACGTGGCCCAATCCATCCTCGGCCAGTCGGCCACGCCCGAGGCCCTGGCCAACCTGCGCCGCGACCTGGGCCTGAACGACCCGCCCCTGACACGCTATCTCGACTGGGCGACGGGCGTGTTGCACGGGGATCTGGGCACTGCGCTGACCTCCGGTCAGGACATTGCCGAGAGCCTCGCATCGCGGTTGTCGAACACGCTGTTCCTGGCCTTCTGGGCGGCGATCATCGCCGTGCCGCTGGCCGTGTTCCTGGGCCTGCTGGCCGTGCGCTACCGCGACCGCTGGCCCGACAAGCTGATCTCGGCGGTGACGCTGGCCTCGATCTCGCTGCCGGAATTCCTGATCGGCTACCTGCTGATGTTCTTCCTGGGCGTCAAGCTGCGCTGGTTCCCCTCAACAGCCATCGGCTATCGGCCTGACGCAGACGTGTTCACCCGGCTCGAAGCCATCGCCCTGCCCGTCGCCGTGCTGACGCTGGTGGTCCTGGCCCACATGATGCGCATGACCCGGGCGGCCATCCTGAACGTGATGCAATCGGCCTATATCGAGACGGCCGAGCTGAAGGGCCTGTCGACCTTCCGGGTGATCTGGAAACATGCCTTTCCCAATTCGATTGCCCCGATCGTCAACGTGGTGATGCTGAACCTGGCCTACCTGGTCGTCGGTGTCGTCGTGGTCGAGGTGGTCTTTGTCTACCCGGGCATGGGCCAGTACCTGGTCGACCACGTGTCGAAACGCGACGTGCCGGTCGTGCAGGCCTGCGGGCTGATCTTTGCCGCGGTCTACATCGGGCTGAACATGCTGGCCGACATCATCTCGATCCTGGCCAACCCGCGCCTGAGGCATCCCAAATGAGCGTGGCGCAGATGACATCCCGCCCCGCCGCCGGCCCAGAAAATTCGACGAATTTTCTCGGTCCCCGCCCATTGGCAGACCAATACGCCGACATGCAAAGCGAGGCCCTGGCATGAGAATACCCATCGCCGCCCTTGCCGGGCTGATCCTGACCGCCTGCTATTTCCTGGTGGCCATCTTCGCCCCCCTCCTCGCCCCTTACGGCATGGCCGAAGTGGTTGGCGGGGTCTGGGAGCCGTCCTCCGAAGACTTCCTGCTGGGCACCGACAATATCGGCCGTGACCTGCTCAGCCGGATGATCTACGGCGGCCGCACGACGATCTTCATCGCCACGGCCGCCACCTTCCTGTCCTTCACCACCGGCGCCGTGCTGGGCTTCACCGCCGCCGTGCTGGGCGGCTGGGCCGACCAGGTGCTGTCGCGCTTCGTCGACCTGCTGATGTCGATCCCGACGCTGATCTTTGCCCTCGTCGTCCTGTCGGTCATGCCGGTCACCGTGCCCATGCTGATCCTGGTCATGGGCCTGCTCGACAGCACCCGGGTCTATCGCCTGGCCCGGGCCGTGGCCGTGGACATCGAGGTCATGGATTACGTCGAAGCCGCCAAGCTGCGGGGCGAAGGCTATCGCTGGATCATCTTCCGCGAGATCCTGCCCAACGCCCTGTCGCCGCTGGTCGCCGAAATGGGCCTGCGCTTCATCTTCATGGTGCTCTTCGTGTCGACCCTGTCGTTCCTGGGCCTGGGCGTGCAACCGCCCCAGGCCGACTGGGGGGGCATCGTCAAGGAAAACGCCGATGGCATCGTCTACGGCATCGGCGCGGCGCTCTACCCGGCCGTGGCCATCGCCACGCTGGCCATTTCGGTCAACCTGGTGGCCGACTGGGTGCTGAACCGCACGACCAGCCTGAAAGGAGGCCGGGGATGAGCGATCTTCTGGAGATGAAGAACCTTAAAATCGGCGCCACGGTCTATCCTCCGGGCGAGGCGCCCCACGACATCGAGATAGTCAAGGGCGTGTCGTTTTCGCTGGAAAAGGGCAAGGTCCTGGGGCTGATCGGTGAATCCGGGGCCGGCAAGTCGACGATCGGCCTGGCCTCGATGGGCTATGGCCGCGGCGGGGTCGAGATCACCGGCGGCGAGGTCTGGATCAACGGGCGCGACATCCTCAAGGGGGGCATGAAGGGCCTGCGCGCCCTGCGCGGGGCCGAGGTGACCTATGTCGCCCAATCGGCCGCCGCGGCCTTCAACCCGGCGCGCAAGCTGATGGAGCAGGTCACCGAATCCACCCTTCAGCACGGCCGCTGCACCAAGGCCGAAGCCGAGGCCCGGGCCGTCGAGCTTTTCACCAAGCTGGGCCTGCCCAACCCCGAGACCTTCGGCAACCGCTACCCGCACCAGGTCTCGGGCGGCCAGTTGCAGCGGGCGATGACGGCCATGGCGCTTTGCCCGCAGCCCGACCTGGTGATCTTTGACGAACCGACCACGGCGCTGGATGTGACCACCCAGATCGACGTGCTGGCGGCGATCAAGGACGCCATCCGCGACACCGGCGTGGCCGCGCTCTACATCACCCACGACCTGGCCGTCGTGGCCCAGGTCAGCGACCACATCATGGTGCTGCGCCACGGCGAAAAGGTCGAATATGGCACGGCCGAACAGATCATCACGGCCCCGCGCGAAGACTACACCCGCGCGCTGGTGACCGTGCGCCAGATCGACCATCCGGAAAAGGCTCCGGCCGAGCCGGTGCTGACGGCCAGCAACATCACCGCGCGGTATGCCGGTACCAGGTTCGACGTGCTCAAGGATGTCTCGGTGGCCCTGTCGCCGGGCCAGACCCTGGCCGTGGTGGGCGAAAGCGGCTCGGGCAAATCGACCCTGGCCCGGGTGATCACCGGCCTGCTGCCCCCTGCCGAAGGCCAGATCGACTTTGCCGGCCGCGCCCTCTCGCCCGCCCTTGCGGGCCGGTCTCGGGAGGACCTGCGCGAGCTGCAGATGATCTACCAGATGGCCGACGTGGCGATGAACCCGCGCCAGACCGTGGGCACGATCATCGGCCGGCCGCTGGAATTCTACTTCGGCATGACCGGCAAAAAGAAACGCGACCGGGTGCAGGAACTGCTCGATCAGATCGAGATGGGCGAAGGGTTCATCGACCGCTACCCGGCGGAACTGTCGGGCGGCCAGAAACAGCGGGTCTGCATCGCGCGGGCCTTGGCGGCCGATCCCAAGCTGATCATCTGCGACGAGGTGACCTCGGCCCTCGATCCGCTGGTCGCCGATGGCATCCTAAAGCTGCTGCTGGACCTGCAGAAGAAGCAGAACGTGGCCTACCTGTTCATCACCCACGACCTGGCGACGGTCCGTGCCATCGCCGACAGCATCGCCGTGATGTACCAGGGCAAGGTCGTGCGCTACGGGCCCAGAAGCGAAGTCCTGGCCCCGCCCTTCGACGATTACACGGACCTGCTGCTCAGCTCGGTGCCCGAGATGAAGCTCGGTTGGCTCGAAGAGGTCCTGGCTCACCGCAAGATGGAAAGCGCCGGCCACTGAACCGGTCCGCGCTGACCCGGGACCATCGCGGGGCGGCGGCTGCGGAGCCGGGTATTTGGGACCAAGAAGAAGACAGGAGCGCCGCGCCCGTGTCTTCTTCTTGGGTCAAGTACCCTCGGGGGAGTCGCCCCTGGGCGACGGGGGCAGCGCCCCCAGGCAACGGCGGCGCTGGCGACGAGCTTGGCTTTTGTGCACTGGCGACGGCCCCGCTCATCGACACAATCGGTCGAGGTTGGCGCCCGGTTCCTATTCGACGGTGGCCTGCAGGCCGAGGTTGTCCGCCTGACGGCGAAAGGGAAGCCGGGCCGCTTCTGTGAGATTGCTTTCGACAGGTTCGAGAAAGCAGACTGGTCGAACGCCTGGTCCGGCATCCACAGGTCCACGATGCCCGCCCACATCCAGAACCTTGCCGGGCGGTACAGGCTCCAGTTGGTCATTGGCCGCGCCTTGAGACCACCATCGTTGCGGGCGACACCCACAGCGGCCGCGTTCCTGTGGGTGAGAAAACCCATACCGGGGTTCGGGCTGCCAGGCCCTGCCCTCCACATCCCAAACAGAAAGACACAACCATGGCGTCAGAAGTTCTGCAGATCCCGCAAGGCAACGAGATGTTCGAAGGCTATCGGGCGGCATTCGAAAAATACGGCTTCTCCCCGGCCGTCAAATCGCGCGGGTTCCTGTTCATCTCCGGCCAGGTCGGCGCCCGGCCCGATGGCAGCGCTCCCCAAGACGTTGCCGGTCAGACCGAATGGGCCTTGAAACGCGTCGCCGAGCTGCTGCGGATCGCGGGCCTGGATCTTGGCGATCTTGTCGATGTCACCAGCTATCACGTGGACATCGAAGAGACGCTTCCCGCGTTCATGGAGGTCAAGCAGCGCTTCATTAAGAGCCCCTACCCGGCCTGGTCGATCATCGGCATCTCGGGGCTGAGCCGGCCCGAGCTCAAGGTCGAGATCCGCGCCGTTGCCGCCCTGCGGGAATGACCGCCGACAATCGGGCCTTCGCGCTCAATCGGACTGAATTCGCGCGAAAAGCCCAAACCCACGGCCGTTGCGGTCGACTGGTGGCCTCAGGATTGCGCCTCGCCCACGATCACAGGCATCCGGCACCAGCCGCGCCATTTGCCGGCCGGACGGGGGCGCCGGATCAACCGTATGGCCAGATTCCCTGGCCGAGGGCCTCGATGGCCAGGGAGATCCGCTCAAAGCTGTGGCGGGCCCTTTCCGAGCTGGCGCGGGCCCGCAGGTAACCGTGCACCAGCCCTTCCTCGTTGATCCATTCCACCGGCACGCCGGCCGCGCGCAAGCGGTCGCGGTAGCGCGGGCCGTCGTCGCGGATCGGGTCGCAATCGGCGGTGAAGATCACCGTCGGGGGCAGGTCACCGAAATCGCTGTCGTCGAGCGGCGCGAAGGTCGGATCGTCCTTGGGCAGCCCACCCCCGGTGCGGATGGTCCGATAGAACAGCACCTCTTCGCGGGTCAGCAGCGGGGCCTCGGCATGGTCGTGCATCGACGCGCTGTCGGGGTCGAAGCCCAGCCCGGGATAGATCAGCACCTGGCCCAGGATGCCCTTCAGCCGCCCGCGGGCATGATGGGCCACCGCCGCGGCCAGGTTGCCCCCGGCGCTGTCACCGGCCAGCACGATCGGCTCGGGGAATTGCCCGGCCGCCCAGGCCGTCGCTGCAAAGGCGTCGTCGAAGGCCGCAGGGTGCTTGTGCTCGGGGGCCAGCCGGTAATCGACCGACAGCACCCGGTAGCCGGTCTGCTGGCAAAGTTCGGCACAGACGTCGTCATGGCTGTCCAGCCCGCCGACGACAAAGCCGCCGCCGTGGAAATAGACCACCGTGACCGACGGGTCGCCCGCCGAGTAGAGCCGGCAGGGCACCCCGTCGGCCGTGATGTCGGTCACGCCCACGCCTTCGGGATAACCCTGGAAGAACGCCCGGCACATGGCGTCATAGACCTGCCGCTGTTCACTGATCGTGCGGGTCACGGCATCGGCCGGGTAATAGCTGTTCGTCCGGTCGATGAAGGCCCGGATCTCGTCGTCGATCAGCTTGTCGTAATCCATGAATGTCCCGGTGTCCTGGTCCGCCAGTGGTCCGTCAGTCGGACCACTCCCACGGGCGGACGTAGTCATCAAGCACTTTCGACACCGCGTCGGCCTCGGCCCCGTTGCGGGCCAGCCGGGCCGTCAGGCCGCGTTTCTTGTCGTCGATCACCTCGGCCACGCGCGCCGGCAGGCCGGCCTGTTCCAGCGCCCCGTCATAGACCCGGGCGATGGCTTCCTTGCGCAGGTCGGGCTTGAAGATCTTGCCGACCGCCGTCTTGGGCAGCTCATCCATGATGACCACGTGCTTGGGCTGGGCTGCCCGTTCATGCACATGCACCTTGCAATACTCCATCAGCTCTTCGGGCGTCACGCTGGCCCCGTCGACCAGTTCGACATAGGCGCAGGGCATCTCGCCGGTGCGCGGATCGGGCTGGCCGATGGCCCCGGCAAAGGCCACGGCCTCGTGGCCCAGCAGGGCTTCCTCGATCTCGGCCGGGTCGATGTTGTGGCCGCCCCGGATGATCAGGTCCTTGGCCCGGCCGGTGATCCACAGGTAGCCATCGGCGTCGATCCGGCCCAGGTCGCCGGTGCGCAGGTAGATGTCATGGTGGAACAGCCGGTGGTTCTTGTCCTGCTCGATATAGGTCGACCCGGCCACCACCCCGGGGTTCGACACGCAGATCTCGCCGATCTCGTCGGTGCCGCAGGCCATCGGCCCATCGGGCGTGTCCCGCAGGATGCGCACTTCGGTATGGGGGAAGGGAATGCCGACCGAGCCGATCTTCTTGACCCCGTCGACCGGGTTGCACGACACCACGCAGGTGGCTTCGGTCATGCCGTAGCCTTCGATGATCTCGATCCCGGCGGCCTTTTCGAAACGTTTGAACAATTCGACGGGCAACGGGGCCGAGCCGGAAAAGGCGTATTTGACCGTCGACAGGTCGGCATCGACCGGGCGCTGCATCTTGGCCGCGATGGCCGTGGGCACGGTGAAGATGAAGGTCACCTTCCAGCGTTCGCAAAGCTTCCAGAAATTGTCAAAGACGCCCTCGCCCCGGTAGCCCGCAGGGGTCGGAAAGACCACATGCGCGCCCGAGGAAATCACGCCCATGACCACCGGATGGCAGGCAAAGACGTGGAACAGCGGCAGCGGGCACATCACCACGTCCTTCTCGGTATAGAGCATCTGCTCGCCGATCCAGCCGTTGTAGATGGCGCCCGAATAGTAATGCTGGGCGACCTTGGGCATGCCCGTCGTCCCGCCGGTGTGGAAGTAGAACGCCGGGCGGTCGCCGGCGCTGTCGGCAAAGGCCAGGGCCGTGGGCTGGCCGTCGAGGGCCCGGTCGAGATCGAGATAATCGGCATTGGGCGCCGGTTCGACCTTGGGCCGGATCAGCGGGATCAGCCAGGATTTCGGCGGGGCGAGGTATTTCTTGAGGTCGATTTCAAAGACCGTGCGCACGCCCGGCGCGTGGCGGACGGCCTCGGCCACCTTCTGGGCGATGTCGGTCTTGGGAAAGGGTTTCAGCGTGACCACCGCCTTGGAATTGGTCTCGCGCAGGATGGCCGCGATCTGGCTGGGTTCCAGCAGGGGGTTGATCGGGTTGACGATGCCGGCCACGGCCCCGCCGAGAAACGTGATCAGCGTGTCGTTGCAGGTCGGCAGGACATAGGAAATCACGTCGCCTTCGCCGATGCCATGGGCGCGGAACAGGTTGGCCGCCTGGCTGACCCGGTCGAACAGCTCGGCATAGGTCAGGGTCTCGGCCTTGTCGTCCGGCCCCGAGGTCAGCTGAAAGCTGGTGGCCTTGTTCTGCGGATAGCGCCGCGTGGTGCGTTCGAGCAGGGCATAGAGCGTTCGGGGCACGTCCCGGTCCGTCCAGTCCATCTCGGCTTCGAAGGCCAGTTTGTCGGCCAGCGTCGGCATGCCCATGTCTTGATCCTCCCATGTCGGAGCACGTTGCGGCTCCAGTCTCCCTTGGCGACAGGATATGGGAAAGCCCCAAGCGATCAAGGCACTGGCCGCGTTCTGACGTGACGCCACTCGGCCCGCGGGGGCAACCGGAAGCAACGTCACCCGGGTCCTGCCGGCGGCAAACCGCCCGACGCGGGCGCGCGCCCCACCCTCCCCCTGCCGCCGCCCGCCATGGACGCGGACATCGGGCGTGCCGGTTCGCACGGGTTACTCGGCGGCGATGCCGTCGGTGAACTGCAACCGGGCCAGCCGGGCATAAAGCCCGCCCTGCGCCACCAGCGCGTCATGGCCGCCCTGGGCCACGATCCGCCCGCCTTCCATCACCACGATGCGGTCGGCTTTCTTCACCGTGGCCAGCCGGTGGGCGATGACCAGCATGGTGCGGCCCTCGGCCAGCGTGTCGACGGCCTCCTGCACGGCCCGTTCGCTCTCGGCGTCCAGCGCGCTTGTCGCCTCGTCCAGCAGCAGCACCGGCGCGTCGCGCAGGATGGCCCGGGCGATGGCGATCCGCTGTTTCTGGCCGCCCGACAGCATCACCCCGCGCTCGCCCACGTAGGAATCATAGCCCTCGGGCAGGGCCGAGATGAACTCTTGGGCGGCCGCGGCCCGGGCGGCGGCCTCGACCTCGGCATCGCTGGCCTCGGGCCGGCCAAAGCGGATGTTCTCGCGGGCCGAGGCGGCAAAGATCACCGGATCCTGGGGCACCAGGGCCATGTGCTGGCGAAAGTCCTTGCGGGCCACGGCGGCCAGGTCGATCCCGTCCAGCGTGATGCGCCCGCCATCGGGATCGTAGAAGCGCAGCAGTAATTGCAGGATCGTCGTCTTGCCCGCTCCCGACGGGCCGACAAAGGCCACCGTCTCACCCGCGCGCACGGTCAGGTCGATGCCATCCAGCGCCGCCCGGTCGGGCCGCGCGGGATAGCGGAACTGCACGTCCTCGAAGGTGATCTCGCCCCGCACGGGCTGCGGCAGGGCCAGGGGCGCGGCCGGGTCCTGCACGCTGTCTTCCAGGTGCAGCAGCTCGACCAGCCGTTCCGTCGCCCCCGCCGCGCGCTGCAGCTCGCCCCAGATCTCGGACAGGGCGGCGACCGAGCCCGAGACCATGACCGCGTAGATCACGAACTGGACCAGCGTGCCTTCGGTCATCACGCCCGAACGCACGTCGTTGGCCCCGATCCACAGCACACCGACGATGCCCGAGAAGATCAGGAAGATCACGATGATGGTCATCGCCGCCCGGGCACGGATGCGCCGGCGGGCCACGTCATACGAGGTTTCGGTGACATCGCCAAAGGCCGCGCGACTGGCGAGCTCATGGGTGAAGGCCTGCACCGTCTGCACCGAGGACAGCGCCTCGGAGGCATTGCCCGACGAGGCGGCGATCCAGTCCTGGTTTTCCTTGGATATGGCGCGCAGCCGCCGGCCCAGGGTCAGGATCGGCACGATGACCAGGGGCACCAGCAGCAGGACCAGCCCGCTGAGTTTGCCCGAGGTCAGCATCATCAGGATCAGCCCGCCGATGAAGATCAGCGCGTTGCGCAGGGCGATCGAGATCGACGAGCCGATGACCGACTGGATCAGCGTGGTGTCGGTGGTGATCCGGCTGAGCACCTCGCCGGTCATGATCTTTTCGAAGAAGGCCGGGCTCATGCCGATGACCCGGTCGAACACGGCCTTGCGGATGTCGGCCACGACCCGTTCGCCCAGCCGGGTGACCAGCGCGTAGCGCAGGCCCGAGCCCAGGGCCAGCAGGCCGGCAATGCCCAGCGCGGCCAGGAAATAGGTGTCGAGGATCTCGGACGAGCCGACGCGGAAATTGTCGACCACCCGGCGCACGGCCAGCGGCAGGGCCAGCGACACGCAGGCCGTCAGGACCAGCGCGGCCAGGGCCTGGGCGATCAGCCCGCGATAGGGCCGCATATAGGGCCACAGGGCCGTCAGCGAGCCGATCTTCTTCGATTTCTCGCGCGGCTCGGTCTTGCCCGGTGCGGTCCGTCTGTCAGCCATATTCGATCCCCTGGCGTCCTCCCGACCCGGCCGCCGGTGTCGATCGCCGGGGCCGGGCCGGGCAATGTCATGGCCGGTCAGACCGCGATGGTCAAGCCGGCCATAGGGCGCGGGTCGGGGCCGGCCAGGGTGCGGGCATGCGGGTCAGGCAATGCCGGTTGGGCTGAAACGGAGCCGGACAGGGCGGCTGGCCGACCGCCCCGTGCAGAAGGCAACGGCTCACGCCCCCACAACCGCCGCACGGGTTGTGGCCGGGTGGCACCGGGACATGCGCCTTAACTGATGCACGCGTCGCGGCTGGGCCGTACCGGGCCACGCTGATCCAGCCGTCGCGCGGGTTGTGGCCAGGCGGCACCGGAACACGCGCCGCGACCGGCGTACAGTCTGTGGCCAGACGGCATTGAGACACGCGCTGCGACCGGCACACGGGTTGGGACCGGGTGGCCTCGGGCCGCCACCGGCAACCGGCCCGCGGGGGCCGGCTGGGCGGGCGGCGGAGCCGCCGGGATCAGAAGAAATCGTAAGGCCCGTCGAACCGGCCGATGGGCAGGTAATGGGTGACGATCGGCCCCGGCCGCCGGGCATCGTGTAACAGCATGGCCGGCGGTTCGAGCCAGGATGCCCCCGGCGCCCCCGGGTCCAGGCGCAGGGCGATAGCCGTGGCCGTGCTGGGCGCGCAGATCAGCTGGGTGCCGGCAAAGGCCTGCTGCATGTGGCGGTGGATATGCCCGCAGAGCAGCCGCTCGACCTGGGGATGGCGGCTGATCACCGCGGCCAGCAGGTCGGCGCCCCGGCACTTGTAGGCATCGATGCAGGTGATCCCGGTTTCGACCGGCGGCTGGTGCATCAGGATCAGCGTCGGCCGGTCGGGCGCTTCGGCCAGGGTCCGGTCGAGCCAGCTGGCCGCCGGATCGTCGACCAGGCCGTGATGGGCGCCCGGCACGGTCACGTCAAAGCCGATCACCCGCACCGGCCCCTCGATGCAGAAATGCAGCGGGCCGGTTTCGGGCAGGTGGCCGGCCCCGGCAAAGGCCCGGCGAAAGCCCTCGCGCGTGTCGTGGTTGCCCGGGATGGCATGGACGGGCATGTCCAGCCGGGCCAGCTTCTCGGTCACGGTGGCATATTCGGCCGGCGTGGCCTCGTCGGTGAGGTCGCCGCCGATGATCACCATGTCGGGCGCCGGGTCCAGCGCGGTCAGCGTGTCGAGCGCCCGGTCGAACAGCGCATTGCTGTCGACGATCCCCTGGTAGAGCTCTCCGCGCGCGCGCAGGTGCGGATCGGACAGGTGGGCAATCAGCATTTCAATCCTCCGTTGGGCAGATGCGCCGGGCCGGCCCGCATAGGGGCCGCGCCCGGGCCAAAGCCTCTCGCCCACCGGCAGGGGCCGCAAGCCCCCTGCCCGGTCGGTGGCGGCCCGCTGCCCATCGGCGCGCGGGCCGGCCTGCCCCATCGTCACCCGCCGCCATAAATTTGACCATTTGATCCAGAATGCGCCCATTCGCTGGGCGCCGCGTCCCGGCGGCCGACCGCTGGCACCCTCCGCGTTGACATGGGGTCACCCGGCTCGCCCAGTGGCCCCAGTGACAGGGGTGACATCAGTGAACGACCGGGGATCGACCATGCCGGAGCCATCCGACTTCATGGCCCGCGCCATCGAGATCAGCTGCAAGGCCATGCTCGAAGACGGCGCCGCACCCTTTGCCGCGATCATGGTCAAGAACGGCCGGATCGTGGGCGTGGGCGTGAACAACGTGGTCAACAAATGCGACCCGACCTCGCATGGCGAGGTCGAGGCGATCCGCGATGCCGGGCGCAACCTGGGCACCTGGGACCTGTCGGGCTGCGAACTCTACACGACCTGCGAGCCCTGTGAAATGTGCGTGGCCGCGATGTTCTGGGCCAATATCGATCAGCTCTATTACGCGGCCACTCTGCAGGATTGCGAGGCCATCGGCTTTGACCTCGGCCCGCTGACCAGGATGGTGCGCGCCGATCTCGACGACCGCGCCCTGCCGGCCCGGCAGCTGATGGCCAGCGAAAGCCGGGCCGTGCTGCAATTGTGGAGCCGCCAGCCCGGGTTCGACACGTTCTGACGGCCCGCCCCCTGCCCTTAGCGATTGCCCCTTTGCCCCAACCCGACCCGAACTTGCCCCGGCGATCCCGGACAGACCCCGACGATCGCCGACCCATTCCAAGAGCCCCAAGACGACAGACAGGGAAGATACCATGACCAAGCTCATCACACCCCGGACCGGCCTGATCCAGCGCCGGTCGGTTCTCAAGGGGATCGGCGCCGGCGCCACCCTGCTGGCCGCGCCTTCGATCCTGCGCGCCCAGGACAGCGACCGCACGCTGAACCTGCTGACCTGGCCCGGCCATACCGACCCGGCCGTGATCGGCCCGTTCGAGGAAGCCACCGGCATCAAGGTCGTGGCCAAGGAATATGTCGGCGGCGACAACATGGTGGCCCTGGTCAACCAGTCGCCCGTGGGCACCTATGACCTGATCCTGTCGGATGCCGAATATGTCATCCAGCTGGTCCAGGGCGGGTTCATCGACCCGCTGACCCCCGAGGATTACCCGTTCGAGGATTTCTTCCCCGAGTTCCAGCATTTCCCCGGCCACTGGATCGACGACGACCTCTATTCGGTCATCATCCGCTTCGGCTATCTCGGCGTGTCCTACCGCACGGACATGCTGACCCGCGAAGAGGTCGACACCTACCAGGTGCTCAAGGATCCCAAGGTCAGCGGCAAGGTCGGCTATTTCGACTGGTACCTGCCGTCGATGGGCTGCCTCAGCTGCGGGGCGGGCAATGTCGGCCATCCCTACGACATCAACGACGACGAATTCGCCGCCCTGCTGGGCTTCATGGACGAGGTCAAGCCGAACACCACGGGTTTCTATTCCATGGCCGACACCTTCTCGTCGCTGACCAACGGCGATGCGGCGATCATCCCCGGCGTGGGCGACTGGATCACCCAACTGCTGGCCGCCGACGGGGTGCCGGTGTCGTCCTGGGTGCCCAAGGAAGGCGGCGTGCAATGGACCGAAAGCCTGTGCATCGGCAAGGACAGCCCCAAGGCCGACCTGGCCCGGGAATACATCCAGTACATGACCTCGCCCGAAGGCCAGGCCCTGTCGGCCACGATGCCGGCCTATAATGCCTCGGTGCCGTCGAAGAAGGGCTGGGAAGTCCTGAACGAGACCAACCCCGAAGCGGCCAAGCGCCTGCGCCTGACCTTCTCGGACAACAACGTCATGGACGATTACGCCGAGGGCAAGATCAACATCCGCCAGACCCCGGTCCAGCAGGACATCGAGGACTGGACCGACGCCTTCACCGACTTCAAGTCGTAAGCCGCCGGTCGCCTCTCTCTCCATGCAACCGGGCCGCGCCTGACACGGGCGCGGCCCCCCAGCCCAAGACACCATGGCCCAACCAAGCAAATCCCGTCGCCTGATCGACGGTTTCGCCGCCTTCTGGGCGGCCCCCGCGCTGATCTGGCAAACCGCCTTCTTCCTTGCGCCCCTGCTCGTGCTGATCTCGATGAGCTTCTGGGTGGTGAAGAACTATCGCCTGACCCCGGACTTCGTGCTGAAGAACTGGGAGCGGATGTTCACCCGCGACTATTTCTGGGCCGCCTACCTGCATACGTTCGAACTGGCGCTGCTGGTTGCCGTGATGGCCAGCGTCATCGCCTTTCCGGCCGCCCATTTCCTGGCTTTCAAGGCCCGGCCCGCGACCCGCCGCTGGGCCATGTTCCTGCTGATCACGCCGTTCTTCACCAGCTACCTGGTGCGCGTCTATTCGTGGAAGATCATCCTGTCGACCGAAGGGGTGCTGAACGTGGTCTTCGGCTGGCTGGGCCTTGGTCCGTTCGAGTTGCTCAACAACACCTTCGGGGCCTGCGTCGGCTACCTGACGCTTTGCCTGCCGCTGGTCATCCTGATCCAGCTCTTCGCCCTGTCGAACGTCAACCGCGACCTGATCGGCGCGGCGCACAACCTGGGCTGCGGACCGCTCAGGACCACGTTCACCGTGACCATCCCCGCCGCGCGCATCGGGCTGATCCTGGCCGGCACCTTCGCCTTCATCCTCAGCTTCGGCGATTACGTCAGCCCGGCCTACCTGGGCGGAGGCAAGCCGCCAACCATGTCGATCCTGATCGTCGACCAGACCAAATCCGGCAACCACTGGCCACGCGCCTCGGTCGTGGCCGTGACCATGGTCGTCACGCTGATCGTCGTGCTCTTCGGATCGCTCTTTGCCGCCTACGGGCGGTCGGGAGGCCGCAAATGAGGGACCGCTGGCAGGTCATCTGGACGGTGCTCGTCTTCGTCTTCATCCTGGCGCCGATCGCCTCGATCGTCGTCTTTTCCTTCAATGCCGACCGCTTCCCCTCGCTGCCCTGGGGCGGGTTCTCGCTGACCTGGTACCAGGCGATCCTGACCGATGACACGGTGATCGCGGGGTTCATCCGGTCGCTCAAGGTCTCGGCCGTGGTCTCGGTCGTGTCGACCTTCATCGGGTTTGCCACGGCCTATACCGATTACCGCTTCAACTTCACCGGCAAGACGCCCTACCTGGCGCTGGCCGCCCTGCCCCCCACGGTGCCGGTGCTGATCCTGGGCCTGGCCATGCTGTCGTTCTTTTCGATGGTCAACCTCGTGGGCACCCTGCGCGCCGTCATGATCGGCCACGTGGTCATCTGCGCGCCCTTCGCCATGGCGCTGATCCGCATGCGGCTGGCCGACATGTCGCCCGACATCGAACCGGCGGCCTGGAACCTGGGCGCCTCGCGCTGGACGACGATGCGCTCGGTCACCATTCCCTGGTGCCTGCCCTCGATCCTTGCCGCGCTGGCCATCACCGCAGCCGTGTCCTTCGACGAGTTCATGATCGCCTGGTTCGTCTCGGGGCTCGAAGAAACCCTGCCCGTGCGCATCCTCGCGCTGCTGCAAGGCCAGGTCTCACCCCGGATCAATGCCATCGGCTCCATCGTCTTCTTCATCTCGGTGACGCTTGCCGGCGTGGCGCAATTGCTTGCCACCCGCCGCGACCGCAAATCCTGAAGGTCTCCATGCGCCATATCCTTACCCTCGACGGCGTCACCAAGCGCTTTGGCTCCAACACCGCCCTGCACCCGACATCCTTTTCGGTGGAAAAGGGCGAATTCCTGGCCCTGATGGGCCCCTCGGGCTGCGGCAAGTCCACCACGTTGCGGATGCTGGCGGGGCTGGAGTTTCCTTCCGACGGGGCGATCCGGCTCTGGGATCGCGAGATCACCGACCTGCCGCCCTGGGAACGCGACATGCCCATGGTCTGGCAATCCTACGCGCTGTTTCCCTTCATGACCGTGGCCGAGAATGTCGAATTCGGGCTGAAGCAGAAAGGCCGGGCCACGGCGCCCGACCGGCGCCGGAAGGCCGGCGAATGGATGGAACGGCTGGGCATTTCCGATTTCGCCAAACGCAAGGTCGACCAGCTGTCGGGCGGCCAGCGCCAGCGCGTGGCACTGGCCCGCGCCCTGGCTTTGGAGCCGGAAATCCTGCTGCTGGACGAGCCGCTGTCCGCGCTCGACGCCCACCTGCGGCTGCACATGCAATCCGAGCTGAAGCGCCTGCACCGCGAACTGGGCATCACCTTCATCTACGTGACCCATTCGCAATCCGAAGCCTTTGCCCTGGCCGACCGCGTGGCGATCATGTCCGAAGGCCGGGTGCAGCAGATCGGCGCGGCCAGGGATGTCTATCGCGCGCCGGCCAACCGTTTCGTTGCCGAATTCGTGGGCGCCAACACGATCATCGCGGGCCAGGTTGCCCCCGACGGGCGCATCGACACCGCCCTCGGCCCGTTCCGCGCCACCGATGGCCAACAGGCCGCGCCGGGCGACAAGGCCGTGTTCCTGGTGCCGGCCGACCGCGTGACCCTGTCGGCCACGCCCACGGGCGCCGAGAACGAGGTCGCGGCCACGCTGCTGACCGAGGAATTCACCGGGTCCTTCGTGACGCTCCTGCTGGAGCTGGCCGATGGCACCGGGATGAAAGTGCAGAAACAACAGAGCGAGCTTGACCGGCTGTCGCTGGACGTGGGCACGACGATCCATGCCAGCTGGCCGGCCGAGGTTGCCTATGTCCTGAAGGAAGACCAATGAGCATTGCCATCAAGGGCGCGCGCATCCTGTCGATGGATGCCGAGAACGGCGCCCGGCCCTTTACCGCCGATATCCTGATCGAAGACGACCGGATCGCGGCCATCGGCCCGGGGCTGGACCTGTCGTCCGCCGACACGCTGATCGACGGGACCGACAAGCTGGTGATGCCCGGGCTGGTCAACAGCCACATGCATTCGAACGAGGCGCTCTACAAGGGCCGCTATGACAACATGCCGCTCGAGGTCTGGATGCTTTATGCCTATCCGATCCTCGGCGCGCCGGTGCTGTCGCCCCGGCTGGTCTATTTGCGCACCGCGCTCTGCGCCATCGAATCGCTCAAGACCGGCACGACCTGCGTGACCGACGATGTTTACGAAAGCCCCTACCAGACACCCGACCAGCTGGACGCGCTGTTTCAGGCCTATGACGACGTGGGCCTGCGTGCGACGATCTCGGGGCATGTGGTCAACCGGCCGTTCCTCGACACGATCCCCTTTGCCCGCGATTTCGTGCCCGCCGATGTGCAGGCCCGCGCCGATGCCGGCACGCCGATGGCGGCCGAGGACTGGCTGGCCATCTGCAAGGACGCGCTGACCCGGCTGCATGGCCGGTCCGGCCGGCTGAACTTCATGCTGGCCCCGTCCGCGCCCCAACGCTGCACGGTCGAGCTGATGCAGGCGGCGATGGAGCTGGCCGAGGCCCATGACGTGCCCTTCCACACCCATATCCTGGAAACCAAGGTGCAGGCGGTCACCGGGCAGGAATTCTTTGGCGAAACCCTGATCGCCCATATGCACCGCCACGGTCTGCTGAAGAAACGCACGACGATTGCCCATTCGATCTGGGTGACGGATGCGGATATCGAGCTGATAGGCGAGGCCGGCTGTTCCATCGTGCACAACGTGATTTCCAACCAGAAGCTGGGCGCGGGCGTGGCCCCGGTGCGGCGGCTCTTGAACGCGGGGGTGAACGTGGCGCTCGGTTCGGACGGGATTTCAACCTCGGACACCACGCGGATGTTCCCGGTGATGCATGCCGCGGGGCTGATCCACAACGTGCAGACGCCCGACACCGATTTCTGGCTCTCGGCCGAGGACGTCATCCGCGCGGGCACCCTGGGCGGCGCCCGCTCGGCCTGCCTGGGCGACCAGGCCGGCTCGCTGGAGCCGGGCAAGAAGGCCGACATGCTGGTCATCGACCTCAACACCCTGCCATTCACCCCGCTCAACGACATCGCCAACCACGTGGTCTATTGCGAGGACGGCCGGTCGATCACCCATGCCATCGTCAACGGCGAGATCATGGCCGAGAACGGCCAATGCCTGCGCGTGAACGAGGCCGAGCTTCTGGCCGAACTGCGCGAGGAAATGCCCGCCTTCATGGCCGCCCACGAGGAAACCGAGGCGCTGAACCGGGCGTTCGAAGCGGCCTTCTGGCAGGTCCATCGCAAGGCCAATGGCCGCGATGTCGGCGTGCACCGGCTGGGACAGGAGCCCGCCTGGACATGACACGACTGGACCACATGACCTGGGAAGAGCTGGACGCCCGTATCAAGGCCGGCCCGCCGATCGTCATCCTGCCCACCGGCGCGCTGGAACAGCACGGGCCGCACCTGCCGCTGGGCACCGATGCGATGATGCCCACCATGCTGGCCGAACGGGTGGCCGGCCATCTCGATGCATTGGTCGCGCCGACGCTGTCCTATGGCTACAAGTCGCAGCCGAAATCGGGCGGCGGCAACCACATGCCCGGCTGCGCGGCTCTGGATGGCAACACCTACACGCTGATGGTGCGCGACCTGATCTGCGATTTCGCCCGCCACGGGCTGACGCGGATCGTGCTCTTTGACGGGCACATGGAAAACCAGATGTTCCTCACCGAAGCCTCGGACCTGGCCCTGCGCATGCTCAGGGCCGAAGGGATCGAGGGCACGCGGATCGTGAAGCTGGGCTATTGGATCATGATCGACGAACCGCTCGAAGAGATGCTCTTTCCCGAAGGCCTGATCTCGTGGGAGCTGGAACACGCGGCGGTGATGGAAACCTCGTCGATGATGCACCTGCGGCCCGACCTTGTGCGCGCCGACCGGATCCCCGATCATCCGCCCGCAGAGTTTCCGCCCTACGACGTCTACCCGTTCGATCCGCATTCGGTCTGCCATTCCGGGGCGCTGTCCTCGGCGGCGGGCGCCTCGCCGGAGAAGGGCAAGGCGCTGGTGGAGGCCCTGGTCCCCTCGCTCGCCCGCCAGATCGCGGGCGCCTTCGGAATGGAATATCGCGCATGAGCTTCGACACGCTGATCACCAACGCCACCCTGCCCGACGGCCGGACGGGGATGGACATTGCCATCGCCGATGGCCGGATCGCCCGGATCGCCCCGGGCCTGAGCGGCGGCCAGACCATCGATGCCGCCGGGCGGCTGGTCTCGACGCCCTTCGTCGATTGCCATTTCCACCTCGATGCCACCCTGTCGCTGGGGCTGAACGGTGAATACAATCAAAGCGGCACGCTGGCCGAGGGCATCGCGCTCTGGGCCCGCATGGCCCCGGATTTCACCTTCGAGGATTACAAGGAACGCGCCCGGCGCTATTTCGACATTGCCGTATCCCAGGGCCTGCTGGCCGTGCGCACCCATGTCGACGTGACCGACCCGGACCTTGTCGCGGCCAAGGCGCTGGCCGAGGTCAAGGAAGAGGTTGCCGATTACATCGACCTGCAGCTGGTGGCCTTTCCGCAGATGGGGTTCTACTGCCGCGAGACCATGGGCGACACGATCCGCGAGGCGCTCGACCTGGGCTTTGACGTGGTCGGCGGCGCGCCGCACCTGGAAAAGACCGCCGAGCTGGGCCGGGCGTCGATCACCGCGCTCTGCGAGATCGCGGCCGAACGCGGCGTGATGGTCGACATGCATTGCGACGAGAACGACGACCCCAATTCGCGCCACATCGAAACGCTGGTCTACGAGGCCGAACGGCTGGGCCTGCATGACCGCGTGACGGGCTCGCACCTGACCTCGATGCATTCGATGGACAATTTCTATGCCGCCCGCCTGATCACCCGGATTGCAGCCTCGGGCATCAACGTGGCGGTGAACCCGGCGGTGAACACCCATCTGCAGGGCCGCTACGACAGCTATCCCAAGCGCCGCGGCATGGCCCGGGTGCCCGAGCTGATGGCCGCCGGCGTGACGGTGGGCTTTGCCCAGGATTGCGTGCTGGATCCCTGGTATCCGCTGGGCCGCTGCGCCCTGGGCGACGTGGCCTTCCTCGCGGCGCATGTGCTGCACATGACCGATGTGGCCGGGCTGGGCCGGGCCTTTGACAACGTGACCACGGCGCCGGCCGGGATCATGAAGCTCGACCACCTGGGCCTGGAACCGAGATGCAGCGCCGACCTGGTGCTGCTGGATGCCACGTCGTCCTGGGAGGCCCTGCGCCTGCGCCCGGCCCCGCGCATGGTCATGCGGCGCGGACAGGTCATTGCCGAAACCGCGCCGTCCCTGCCCCGGCTGTCGCTGCCCGGCCGGCCGCAAAGCTTTGACCCGGCGACCTATTTCCAGGGAGCGGACAAATGAGCCACGGCTACGAGAGCGGCCGGCTGAACCTGCCCTTCGTGGGCATCGCGACCTTCGGCAAATACCCCTATGTCGAAGATTGGGACGCGATCGACGCCGATGTCTGCATCCTGGGCGCGCCTTTCGATTTCGGCACCCAGTGGCGCGCCGGGGCGCGGTTCGGCCCGCGGGGCATCCGCGAGGCCTCGACGCTGTTTGCCTTCGGCCATGCCGGGGCCTACGACCACGAGGACGACGTCACCTACCTGGACGGCGCGCGGATCGTCGACCTGGGCGATGCGGATATCGTGCATACCGACACCATGGCCAGCCATGCGGCCATCGAACACGGGGTGCGCAAGATCCTGGCGGCGGGCGCGCTGCCGGTGGTGCTGGGCGGCGATCATTCGGTCAACATCCCCTGCATCAACGCCTTTTCCGATCACGGGCCCATCCACGTGGTGCAGATCGATGCCCATCTCGATTTCGTCGACGAACGCCACGGGGTGCGCTACGGCCACGGCAACCCGATGCGGCGTGCTGCGGAAAAGGACTATGTCACGGGGCTCAGCCAGTTCGGCATCCGCAACGTATCCTCGACGGCGAAGGAAGGCTATGACGATGCCCGGGCGCGCGGGTCCGACATCCTGTCGGTCCGCCAGATCCGCGCCCTGGGCGTCGAGGCCGTGGCCGCGCGGGTGCCGGCGGAGGTGGATCTCTACCTGACCATCGACATCGACGGGTTCGATCCCTCGATCGCCCCGGGCACGGGCACGCCCAGCCACGGCGGGTTTGTCTATTACGAGGTGCTGGAGCTGATCGCGATCCTGGCCCAGCGCCAGAGGATCGTGGGCATCGACCTGGTCGAGGTCGCGCCCGATTACGATCCGACCGGCTCGACATCGATCCTGGCGGCGCAGGTGCTGCTCAACATCATCGGTCGGATCCTGCACGCACGGGGGTAAGTGGGGGCGCTGCCCCCGTCCTCCGTTGGAGGACTCCCCCGGGAATACTTGGAAAGAGAAAGAAGCAGGAAGATCGCGCCCTTGCCGACCGATTGCAGCAGCCGGCACAGGGCGCCGGCCTGCTGCTTCTTTCTCTTCTTAAATATCCGGCCGTCCGTCGGCCACCCACACCCGGTTCCGGGCAAGGGCGCGGATCAGTCGCCGGGCATACTCGACGGCAGGGGATCCGGCAGCGGCGATTGCCCACCGTAAAGGGGGAGCGTCTCGCGCCGCAGGGCAAGCGCGCCGCTGTCGTTGAGCGTCTTGCAATGGCTGGCGATCTCTTCCAGCGTGGCAAACCAGACCTCGCCGGTCTCCTGCATGTCCTCGATCATCTGTTCCACCCGCTGCCAGCGCGACAGCCGCCCCGAGACAAAGGGATGCCAGACCGCGATCCACAGCCCGCCGCCGGCCCGCAGCATGGCGTGGAACTCGGCCATGAAGACTTCCATCGCGCGGTCGGGCGACATGACCTGGAACATGTAGTCCAGGTCGATCGAATGCACGTAGGGCGGCCAGTCGTCGGTGGCCCAGCTGACCGGCAGCTCGATCAGCTCGCCCTGCGGCGGGGCCAGCAGGTAGGGCACGTCATCGCCCATCAGCGAGCTGTCGTAGAGAAAGCCCTCTTCGGCCAGGAAGCCCGGCGTATGCTGCGACATGTTGTAGAGCGGCGAACGGTTGCCGCGCGGCCGCTTGCCCGTGAACCGCTCGATCACCTCGATCGAGCGCTGCATCCAGTATCGTTCCTCTTCGGGCGGCAGCGCATTGGGCGCTTCGTGGATATAGCCGTGAAAGCCCACTTCGTGGCCGGCCTCGACGATGGCCTCGACCGTCCGGGGATGCTGTTCGATGCACCAGGCCGGGATGAAGAACGTCTGTTTCAGGCCGAAGCGGCGGTAACCGTCGAGGATGCGCGGGATGGCCACCTCGGGCCCGTAGCGCAGCATCGAGATCGTCGAGAGATAATTCACCCCGGCGCGGCCTTTCTCGATGTGGATCAGGCTGTCGGTATCCATGTCGAAACTGATGGCCACGGCAACCTTGGCGCCGCCCGGCCAGGGGATGGGGGTACGGATCATGGGGATCTCCTTCAGAGCATCACCGCCCCGCCCGACGGGCAGAGCGTCTGGCCGGTCATGAAACCGGCGCCCGGCGACACCAGCCAGAGTACGGCCGAGGCGATTTCGGCCGGCGTACCGATGCGCTGCATCGGGTTGTCGGCCTCCCGGGCACGCCATTCGGCCGACATCGTGTCGGCGCCCAGCATCGGCGTGTCGGTCGGCCCGGGGGCCACGCAATTGACCCGGATGTCCGGGGCGAATTCCCGGGCCAGGGCCCGGGTCAGGCCGATCACCCCGGCCTTGGTCGCGCAATAGCCCGCGAAATCGGCCCGGCCCAGCACACCGAGTTCTGAGGCCGTCAGCACCAGGTTACCGGCCCCGCGCGGGGCCATGCCGCGCAGCGCGCCCTGGGCCACCAGGAAGGACCCGCGCAGGTTGACCGCCACCTGGCGGTCGAACGCGGCGACATCCATGTCGAGCGTCGGGCCTTCGAGCAGGATGCCCGCGCAATGCACGACGATATCCAGGGGACCGGCCGCCGCGTAAAGCGCGTCCACGCTGTCGGCGTCAGCAACATCGACGCGCAGGCCGTCGGGCCCGCCGGTGCGGGCGGTTGTGGCGGCGCAATCGGCCAGGTCGGCGGCGATGACCTCGGCCCCCGCCCCGGCCAGGGCCAGCGCGCAGGCCTGCCCGATGCCCGAGGCCGCGCCGGTGACCAGCGCCCGTTGTCCGGCCAGCTGGCCCTGCCCTTCGTTCATTCCTGCGGTCCTTTCGGTCGTGTCCTGGCGATGTTGCCGCAGCTGAGACAAAGGCCCGGCCGGGGGCAAGACACCCGGCGGGATGGCAGCGGAATGTGCCGAAGAAACGGGCGATGGGGCGGGGAAATGCCCCGGATCGGTCAGGGCGTGAACACCCGGCGCCAGGCCACCGCCCGAGCCCCGGAATTTTCGAAAATTCCGGGCCGTTTTCCGTGGGAAAACGGATCAGGCGGAGAGGCCGGCCAGTAGGTCGCGGCGAAAGGCGGCCAGGTCGGGCGCGGCGGGCGGATCGGCGAATACCGCGGTTTCGAACCGGGCCAGGGCGGCGCGGGCGCCCGGCCCCGGATGGCGGGCCAGCAACCGGCGCGCCGCGCGCCAGGCCGCCGGCGCATCGCCACGCCGGGCCGCCCGGGCCAGCGCCCTCTGGTCGGGGTCCAGCCCCAGCTGCCACAGGATCCGCGCCCGCCCGCCCGGCCGACGCCCGGCGACCAGCGCGCCAAGCCCGACACCCAACCCCAGCACCAGCGCCACCACCGCCAGCCCGGCACGCGGCCGGCCCGGCGGCTGGGGCGGCGGCAGAGCCGCCATGGCCGCGCTGCCCATGGCCACCCGCTGGGGCGAGATCGTGACCAGCCGCATCTCGCGGGCCAGCGTGTCGAAGAACCGGATTTCGACCGGCTCGACAATGGCCGACGGCGGGTCCTGGGGCATGATCGTCCAGCGCCAGAAGGCCACGGCCACCGGCCCCTGGGGCGACAGGTCGACCAGCCGTTTCTCGGGATGGGGAAAGATCACCGCCCCGGGGCTCTTCAGCTCGGGCATCGGCGGCAGAAGGTCGGGCGAGATGCCCAGGGCTTCCAGCCGGATGACGCGCAGCACGCCTTCGCCGGCGCCCAGCTGGTCGGGCGCATTCGACCAATCGTCCGACACGCGCAGCTGGCGGACGGGCAGCCACCAGCCTTCGACCTCGGGCTTGGGCGCAACGGTGATGTCGACCGGCGCCGAGCGGATGTCATGTTCGACCCATTTGTTGTGCGGCCCCAGCAGGGTCAGCCGGTGGGTGAAGGCCCCGATGGTCAGCGGCCCGGCCCGTTCGGGAAACAGGGCCATGCGCCGGCGGAAGACCTTGACCGGGTAGCCGTCGACGCGCTGGTCCGACCAGTAATCGGTGCCCAGCTGCATCCAGCTGAACCCCTCCAGCCTGGGCTGGATCAGCTCTTCGCGGATGATCGGCAGGCGGAAGGTGCCGATCAGCGTGACCAGGACCATCTCACCGACATAGGGCACCGCGGGCCCGTCCTCGATGCGCAGTTCCAGGGTCAGATCGCCCGGGCCGACGTCCTGGGCCCGGGTCGTGACGGGCCACAGCACCAGGGTCACGAGGGCGCACAGGGCCGGCAACAGGCGCGCCAGGGCGACAGCCAAGCGGGCATGCCACGCGCCTGCACAGGCGCCTGCCCGGCTCATTGACCGTCCTCCGCCGGCGGCGGGGCCAGCCCGGCGGCGATGCGGCGCTTGCGTTCCTCGGCGATCCGCGCGGCAAGGAAGGCCCCGGGCACGTCCGACAGCGTGCGCAGCCAGCGGTCGTTGGCCAGCATGAACCGGTCGTCGAACTGCTTGCGCACGCCCAGCCGCTTGCGCGAGGTCAGCTCGGCCATCGACAGCGAGGTCCCCGCGTTGGTCGCTTCGTCGCCGCTGCCCGCCGCGCGGACATTGCCCAGGCCGACCTGGGCCTCGGCTGTCGGCCCGTCGTCCTCGCGTTCGATCAGGGCAAAGGCCGCGTCCAGCGTGATGGCCGTGCCGGCATAGATCCGCGTGACCAGCTCGAAATTCGCCGCCGCCTCGCGGTCGTCGGGATCGGCGGCCACGGCCCGGTCAAAGGCCTCGAGCGCGGCGGCATAGCGACCGTCGCGGGCCAGCGCCACGCCGGCGTTGAAATCACCCCCCGGCGCAAGGGCGAAACTGCGGGCCGCGGCGGCGTGATCACCGGCCCGCGCGGCGGCGGTGGCCTGCCAGGCCGGATCGGCCAGGATCAGCCGGGCCGGCCCGGTCAGCCCCAGCGCCAGGGCCAGCCGCCCGAAGGGCGCACCGCCGCCCAGCACCAGCGCCAGCCCGAGGCAGGCCAAGGCCCCGGCCCCCAGGCCGAGCCGCAGCGCGGCGGGCCGGACGCTCATGCCGGCCTCCGGAACAGCAGCGCCAGCAGGGCCAGGGCCGGCAGCAGCAGCCAGGGCCCGAGATCGCGCAGCGAGACGAGGGCGATGTCGGTCTCGGCCAGGCGCCGGGCCTTGCCCCGGGTGATCGCATCGACCAGCGGCCCGGCCCGGTCGGCCGCAAAGGCCTCGCCGCCGCCGGCCTGCGCCAGGGCCGCAAGGCCCGGGTCTGCCCCCACAGGACCGGAACGGCCCCTGTCCGCGCCCGCAGGGGCCGCAAGGCCCTCGCCCGCCACCGGGACCGCGCCCGACACACCCACGTCACCGCCCAGATCCGCCCCGCCTGGCGCCAGCACCCACAGCCGGTGCCCGCCGGCGGCCAGCGCCCGGGCGGCGGCCTCGGCCGTGGCGTCCAGCCCGCCGCCATCGCTGAACAGCACGACATCACCGGCCACGATCCGCGCCTCGTCCAGCAATTGCCCGGCCAGGACCAGCCCCCGGCCCGGCCGGCTGCCCGGATCGGGCACGATGCTGTCGTCCAGCAGCGCAACGGTCAGGCCCAGCTGGCGGGTGTCGCTGGTCAGCGGTGCGGCGACATAGGCATCCCCGGCAAAGACAACCAGCCCCGCCGGCCGGGCTCCCAGCCGGGCCAGCACCACCCGGGCGGCCGTGCGCAGGGACGCAAGCGCATCGCCGCCGGTCACCGAGGGCGACAGGTCCATGACCAGCACCACCCCGTCAAGATTGCGGAAGCTGGGCGCGTCGCGCCGGTCGACGGCCGGGCCGGCCAGGGCCAGGGCCACCCATCCGGCGGCCACCAGCGGCACCAGCGCCACCCGGCCCTGCCGGGCCTCGGGCACCCGGCCGATCCGGGCCATGGCCGCCAGCAGCGCCGGATCGATCGCCGTGGTCCAGGCTCCCAGCGCCGCCGGCCGGCGCCACAGCCACAGGCCCAGCAGGGCGATCAGCGGCAGGGCCAGCAGCCACAGCGGGCGCAGAAAGACCAGCCCGCTCATCCGCCCCGCCCGCTCATCCGCCCCGCCCCCGCAAGGGCATCAGCACCAGGCAGACCATCCCGGCCAGGGCCGGCCAGATCCACAGCGGCCGATAGACCTCGGCCGGCACGCCGCCCCGCTCGACCGGCTCCAGCGCGTCGATGGCCCGGGCCACGGCCTGAAGATCGGCCATGTCGCGCACGCGGAAGGTCTCGCCGCCGCTCAGCTCGGCCATGGCCGCCAGGGTCGCGGCATCGACCACGCCCTGGGTGCCGGCCTCGGCCGCGGCCATGTCCAGCGGCCCAAGGGCGATGGTGTGCACCCGGATGCCCATGCCCGCGGCGAGCGCAGCCACGTCGCGCGGCCGGGCGGCGCCGGCATTGCTGGCCCCGTCCGACAACAGGATGACCACCCGCGACGGGGCGTCCGAGGCCTCCAGCCGTTTCATCGCAAGGCCCAGCCCGTCGCCGATATTGGTGGCCCGGCCGGAAATGCCGATCACGGCCTCTTCGATGGTCCGGGCGACGGCCTCGACATCATGGCTGAGGGGGGCGGCGACAAAGGCTTCGGAGCCGAAGATCACCAGCCCCACCCGGTCGCCGCCCCGGCCGCGCACAAAGGCCCCGCCGACCTGCTTGACCGCGTCCAGCCGGCTGAGCGCCCGGCCGTCCAGGGCGAAATCCTCGCGCACCATCGAACCCGACAGGTCGAGCGACAGGATCAGGTCGCGGCCCGAGACGGGCAGCGCGGCGGTGGGCACGACCTGGCGCGGGCCTGCCAGGGCCGAGACCAGCAGGGCCCAGGCCACCAGCGGCAGCAGGGCGCGCAGCCGGGCCGGACCGCCGCCCCCGCCCTGCCGGCTGCGGGCGGCAAACCAGCCAAAGGTGGCCTCGGGGGCGATCAGCGCCGGCTCGCCGCCGCGCAGGGGCGGCAGCAGGCGGCGCAGCAGCAGGGGCAAGGGCAGCAGCAAAAGGGCCAGCGGCGCGGCGAGCGAGACCATCTCAGCGATCCTCGCGCAGGGCGCGCTCGATCTCGGCCGCCGGGGGCAGGCCCCCGGGGCGGTAGAGATCGGCGCGGAACCGGGCGGCGGCCCGTGGCGCGTCACGGGCGGCCAGGTTCAGCAGGGCGGGAATGCGGATGTCATCGGGCTGGTCGGCCAGGGCGGCGATCGCGCTGTCGAGATCGGGCGCGGCGGGGCGCGGGCGGGTCAGGCGCAGGACCAGCGGGGCCAGCAGCGCGGCCAGGGCCAGCCCGACCCCCAAAGCGGCGGCCAGGTCGGCCAGGCCCTGGAACGGCACATCGGGCGGCAGGCGCAGCCCGTAGAGCCCGGCCAGCGGATCGCCTTCGTGCGGGGCGACCAGCGGCTGCGGCTCTGTCAGCAGCGCGGGTGCGGCATCGGTGGCGGTCGCGGGGGGCATAGTCGCGGGAGCATTGGCATCGGCCGCCCCAGCCGCATCGGTGGCACCGGAGGTATCGGCCGTGGGTACGGCATCGGCAGCGGGGGCATCAACCGTGGGCATGGCACCGGCATCACCGGCACCCGGGGCACCGGCCGAAGGTTCTGCACCGGCCGCAACGGGGGCATCAGACTGGGCAACGGGATCAGGGCCGGCCATGGGCCATGTCCAGGATCTGCAGCGCGCGGGCCGGCGGCAGCGCCGGGTCGATCACCGGGTCGGCCAGGGGATCGGCCAGCGGATCGGAGGGACCGGCGGGCGGCCCGTCCCCGGCCCCGGAGAACACTGCGCCCACGGCCTGGCCCGACGGGGTGGCCAGCCGGTAATGCCCCGCCGGCAGCCCGCCGCGCAGCCCGTCGTCGATGCGGATGCGGCGCAGCTCGCCCCGGTCGGCCAGCTCGGCCAGGGCCAGGTCGAGGCCCGCACCCGGCGTGTCGAACCCGCTGGCCAGGCAGATTTCGCCCCGCCGGCCGGCAATGCGCAGCACCTTCTGCAGGGCGGCATCGAGCGGCGGGTCGTCCAGCCCGTCCGCCGCCGCGCGCAGGGCCAGGTCATGGGCGCGGACCAGCGCGCCGATCACCGCCAGCATCGCCCGGGTGCGCCCCCGGGCCGGCACGGCGATATTGCCCCGGGCGGTCAGGGCCACGCCCCCCACCCGCCCGCCGGCCTCGACCGCGCGCCAGCCCAGCAGGGCCAGGGCCTCGGCCGCGGCGACCGACCGGAAGGCCCGGCGCACACCCCACAGCATCGACGGCCGGAAATCGGCGACCAGCAGCAGCGTGCGGTCGCGGTCGGCATGGTGGGTGCGCACGTGCAGCGTGCCGGTCCGGGCGGTGACATTGCGATCGACGGCCCGGGCGTCATCGCCGGGCACATAGGCCCGGATGTCGGCCACGTCCTGGCCCTGGCCCTTCTGGCGGGCGCGGAAATTGCCGGGCAGACCGCCCAGCCCCTCGGGCAGGCGCGGGGCGGCCCCGGCCAACCCGCGCAGGGCGACCAGGTCGGCGGCGCGCAGCTCGGCCCCGCTCATGCCCGGCGATCCGATGGCCCGGGGCGGCACGATCCGCCCCCAGGTGGAACGCGACCCGACGAGGAGAGCATGTCGGGCCACGTTCCGTCGCGGCCGAAGCCGCGGCCCGGGAGGAGCCGGGGATCAGAGCGCATGGGTCCGGTCGAGGATCTCGGCCACCAGGGCGCGGGCCGTGCGGCCTTCGGCCCGGGCCGACCAGCTGAGCACCAGGCGGTGGGCCAGCGCATCGCCGGCCAGCGCCTGGACATCGTCCGGCAGGGCATGGTCGCGGCCATCCAGCCAGGCCCGGGCCTTGGCCGCGGCGGCCAGGGCCAGCGAGCCGCGGGGCGAGACGGCGTAATCGACAACCTCGGCCAGCTCGGGCCCGCGCGTGGCCATGACCAGTCGCACGATGTAGTCGCGCAGGACCGGCGACAGGTGGACCTGCATCGCCTCGCTTCGGGCTTCGAGCAGCATGTCGGGACCGATGGGCGCCGGCGCATCGGCGCTGCCGCCCGGCCCGTCGCCCCGGCTTTCGGCCTCGACCAGGTCGAGGATGCGGCGTTCATCGGCCGCCCCGGGCAGGTCCAGCGCGACGTGAAAAAGGAACCGGTCGAGCTGGGCCTCCGGCAGGGGATAGGTACCTTCGTGCTCGATCGGGTTCTGGGTGGCCACGGCCAGGAAGGGATCGGGCAGCCGGTGGGTCTCCCCGCCCGAGGTCACCTGGCCTTCGGCCATGGCTTCCAGAAGGGCCGACTGGACCTTGGGCGGGGCGCGGTTGATCTCGTCGACCAGCACGACATTGTGGAAGACCGGGCCCCGGACGAATTCAAAACCGCCGGTATCGGGCCGGAAGATCGCCGTGCCGGTCAGGTCGGCGGGCATCAGGTCGGGCGTGCACTGGACCCGGGCAAAAGAGCCGCCGACGGCCCGGGCCAGCCAGTTGACCGCCCGGGTCTTGGCCAGGCCCGGCGCGCCTTCGATCAGCACGTGGCCTCCGGCCAGCGCGGCGATCATCAGGCGTTCGATCAACCTTTCGTGTCCGATCAGCCCGGCGGCCAGCCGGTCCTGCACCCCGCGCAGGCCGGCGCGGCTGCGGCTGCGGTCATCCTTCGGACTCATCTGCGTTCTCCCCCTCCCGGGATGAGGACAGGTTAAGGATTGGGCGATTGCCCCCAAATACGACTTTGGTCAGGGGCATGGATGGACGTGGGGGAAGTCGGCCGTTAGGGTCCGCAGGCAAGCGCCCGGGAGGCATCATCATGGACAGGCAGAACACGCAGGGGCCGGGCCGCGTCCTCGCCCTGTCGAGCCAGGTGGCCCTGGGCCATGTCGGGCTGTCCGCGGCGGTGCCCGTCCTGCAGGCCCTGGGCCGGGGCGTGACGGCCCTGCCGACGATCCTGCTGTCGAATCACCCGGGCTGGCCCAACGTGGCCGGCCGGCCCGTGGCCGTGGACGAATTGCAGGCGATGATCGACGCGCTCGAGGCCAATGGCTGGCTGGACGACCACGACACCCTGCTGACCGGCTACCTGCCAAGCGCCGGCCACGTGGCCCTGGCCGCCGGGCTGATCGACCGGATGCGCGGGCGGGTGCCCGGGCTGCGCGTGGTTGTCGACCCGGTGCTGGGCGATGCGCCCAAGGGGCTCTACCTGGATCGCGGCGCGGCGGCGGCCCTGCGCGACGAACTGGCGCCCCGGGCCGATGTGCTGACGCCCAACCTGTTCGAACTGGGCTGGCTGACCGGCCGGACCGGGCCGGACGGAAAGGCGGGCGAGATGATGGGCGAAACCGGCACCGAGCCCCGGGACGCGCAGGGCCAGACCCTTGCCGCGGCCCGCACATTCGGCTGCCGGGTCATCGTGACCTCGGCGCCCGCCGGGCCGGGGCGGACCGGCTGCCTGGATGTCGCCGGGACTGCCGACCCGGCCCCGCGCCTGCTGACGACGCCCCTGCAACAGGGGGTGCCCCATGGCGTGGGCGATGCCTTTTCGGCCCTGATCGCGGCGGGCTGCGAGCCGCCTGCCGCCCTGGGCCACCTGCAGGCCCTGATCATGTCCAGCCTGGGCACCGGGCACCTGCGCATCGCCGAGACCGCCCCGGCCTGGCTGCGCGCCCCTCCGGTCTGACCGGATCACAAGACCGACGGGCATGGCCAACAGGACACGTTAACCGGTACCTGGCCATTGTTCGTTCAACGAAACACATTCATACATGCGGCCCAGCACGCCATGCCGGCCAAAGCCGCCGGATCCCGGATGCAGGATGCATCGTCACGGGAAGGTTCGGGAGAACGCCGTTTTGAAAGCGAAGCCGGGGAGGAACCCTTCGATGTCACTTGACCAGCAGCAGGCCCCATCCGCGTCCAGCTGGATGCTGACCATGCCCGAGCCGCTGATCGAAAAGCTGCTGGCCAACACCCGGTTCAGGACCGTGCAGCGCGGGGAATACATCTTTCGCCAGGGCGAGCCGCCGGAAGGCATCTACCGGGTGCTGCAGGGGGTGATCTCGGTGCAGAGCCCCGAGGCCACGCCGCTGATCGGTCACCTGCTGGGCCCCGGGGCCTGGTTCGGCGAGGGCGCGGCCCTGACCCACCAGCCGCGGGTGGTGTCGACCATGGCCATTGCCGAGACCCGGCTGGCCTTCCTGCCGCTGGCCACGCTGGAAGAGATCGGCCGGCAATATCCCGAGCTGTGGCGCGGGCTGGCCTCGCTGACGGCGTCCAATGCCGAGGTGGCCGTGGGCATCGCCCGCGACCTGATGCTCACCCGGCCCGAGGACCGGGTGATCGCCGTGCTGCGCCGGCTGACGACCAGCCTGGGCCGCGAGGCGGCAATCCCGCTGTCGCAGGAACAGCTGGCCGACATGAGCGTCCTGTCGCGCGGGGCGGTGTCGCGCATCCTGTCGCGGCTGGAAGCCGCCGGCCGGGTGCGCCGGGGCTACCGCGAGTTGTGGTGGCTGGACAATTAGCTGACCCCGGCCACCTGATCGCTGCCACCTGACCCCGGCCACCGGCCCGCGGGCGGATCGATCCCGGCCCTCTGACGGGCGCCGACCCTCTGACGGGCGCCGGTCGTTTCCGGCCGTGGGGCGCCTGTCGGTTGGTTCCGGCCCCCATGCGCCCGCCCGTTGCTCCAGCCCTCTGGGATGACAAGCAACGGACCATGTTGGCGCTGACCCTGGCGCGCCGGCTGTTGGCCGAGAGATGTGCAGCCGGCCTTGTCGGGTCTCCCGACGTTTTGTGGCGTGCCGAACGACAGCAAATCAGCAAATGTCGACGGCGGGGTAGCAGCCACCCGACACGCCGGGACGGGACCGGCCATCGCGCACGGGGCCCGACCGGACGGGCCGCACCGTGCCAAACAGGATGGTCCGGCCCGACTGGCAGGGCAGCCGACCAAGCGACTGTCGCGGACCGGCGCAACCCGGCCGGACCATTGCGCTCCCAGGCGGGCCGTGAAGGAGCCGGCCACGGCCCCCGAAGCCCGATCAAGCCCCTCAGGCACAACCGAACCCGCCGCACCCTGCCGGACCGGAAGACCCGGCGGGGCGGCCGACTAACGGCTAAGCGCCGCTGCGGGTTCTCGGGCACAGGCCTGCCGCTTCGGCAATCGCAGGGTTTACAAGCGCCCCGCGCTCGCCTCTGGTGGTGGGGACCGATCTCATCGACCGAAGGACAGGGCGCTGACATGGCCATCAAGGCAAGCATCCGGCACGTCACCCATTACAAGTACGACCGCCCGGTCACGCTATCCCCCCAGATCATCCGCCTGCGCCCTGCCCCGCACAACCGCACGCGGGTCATATCGCATTCTCTGCGGGTCTCGCCGGCCGGGCATTTCGTCAACCACCAGCAGGACCCCTATGGCAACTGGCTGGCCCGCTTCGTCTTTCCCGAGCCGGTGACCGAATTCAAGATCGAGGTCGACCTGGTGGCCGACATGACGGTCTGGAACCCGTTCGACTTCTTCGTCGAGGAAAGCGCCGAGTTCTGGCCCTTTGACTATCCGATCGACATCGACACCGACCTGTCGATCTACCGCAAGCCCGAGGAAACCGGCCCGGCGCTTGAGGAATATCTCGACACGATCCCGCGCGAAAAGGCCAAGACCGTCGATTTCCTGGTCGAGCTGAACCGCAAGTTGCAAGAGCGCATCGATTACATCGTGCGCATGGAACCGGGCGTGCAGACACCCGACGAGACGCTGAGCATCGGCAAGGGCTCGTGCCGCGACACATCCTGGCTGCTGGTCCAGATCCTGCGCCACCTGGGTTTTGCCGCGCGGTTCGTCTCGGGCTACCTGATCCAGCTGAAACCCGATCTCGAGGCGCTCGACGGCCCGTCGGGCACCGATCACGATTTCACCGACCTGCATGCCTGGTGCGAGGTCTACCTGCCCGGGGCAGGCTGGATCGGGCTGGACCCGACCAGCGGCCTGCTGACCGGCGAAAGCCACATTCCCCTCGCCGCCACGCCCCATTACCGCAACGCCGCGCCGATCGTCGGCGGGTTTTCGGGGCACAAGGACACCAAGACCGATTTCGAATTCGAAATGGATGTCCGCCGGGTGGCCGAACATCCGCGCATTACCAAGCCCTTTTCCGAGGAAAGCTGGCAGGCGCTGGACGCCCTGGGCCACAAGGTCGACAAGGTCATGGCCGAACAGGACATGCGCCTGACCATGGGCGGCGAGCCGACCTTCGTGTCGATCGACGATTTCCAGAGCGCCGAGTGGAACACCGCCGCCGTCGGCCCGATGAAACGCGGGCTGGCCGACGGGCTGATCCGCCGGCTGCGCGACCGGTTCGCCCCGGGTGGCATGCTGCATTACGGCCAGGGCAAGTGGTATCCCGGCGAGACCCTGCCCCGCTGGACCTTCTCGCTCTACTGGCGGCGCGACGGCGTGCCGATCTGGAAGGACGAGGCGACCATCGCCCGCGAAGGTGCGCGCACCGGGGTGACGGCGGCCAAGGCCGGGCTGTTCCTCAAGACCTTCGCCGACCAGCTGGGCCTGGATCCGGGCTTTGTCCAGCCGGCCTTCGAGGATCCGGTGGAATGGATCCTGAAGGAAGCCGACCTGCCGCCCAACGTCACCCCCGACGATCCCAAGCTCAAGGACCCCGAGGCCCGCGCGCGCATCGCCCGGGTCTTTGCCCGGGGCCTGACCGAACCGGCGGGCTTTGTCCTGCCCGTCCAGCGCTGGCAATCCAAGGCCCGGGCCGAACGCTGGCGGTCCGAGTTGTGGCGCCCCCGGCGCGGCCACCTGTTCCTGATCCCCGGCGACAGCCCGGTGGGCTTCCGCCTGCCGCTGGGCTCGCTGCCCTATATCCCGCCCAACGCCTATCCCTATACCTATCCCACCGACCCGACGGTCGAACGGGCCGACCTGCCCGATTACCTCAGCGAGGTCGAAAAGCAGAAGGCCGACATCCTCGACACGCTGGCCCGGATCGCCCGCGAAGAGGCCGCGGCCCTGCCCGATGTCACCCCGGGCCGCGAACAGCCCAGCGAAAAGGGCCAGGACACCGGCGAACGCCAGGAATTCAACCGCCAGAAGCTGATGCCCGAGGATGGCACCGACCCGGCCGGCGGGGCCGTGCGCACGGCCATTGCCGTCGAACCGCGTGACGGGCGGCTTTGTGTCTTCATGCCCCCGGTCGAGGCGCTCGAGGATTACCTGGAAATCCTGGCCCGGGTCGAGGCCACCGCCCGGGCGCTGGACCTGCCCGTGCATGTCGAAGGCTACACCCCGCCCGGCGATCCGCGGATGAATGTCATCCGCGTGGCGCCCGATCCCGGCGTGATCGAGGTCAACATCCACCCGGCACACAGCTGGGAAGACTGCAAGGCCATCACCAACGCGGTCTACGAAGAGGCCCGCCAGTGCCGCCTGGGCGCCGACAAGTTCATGATCGACGGCCGGCACACCGGTACCGGCGGGGGCAACCACGTCGTCGTCGGCGGCGAGACCCCCAACGACAGCCCGTTCCTGCGCCGGCCCGACCTGATGCGCTCGCTGATCCTGCACTGGCTGCGCCATCCCTCGCTCAGCTACATGTTCTCGGGCACCTTCATCGGCCCGACCAGCCAGGCGCCGCGGATCGACGAGGCCCGCCACGACACGCTCTACGAGCTGGAAATCGCGCTCAGCCAGATCCCCGACCCGGGCGAAGGCCTGGCGCCCCAGCCCTGGCTGGTCGACCGGCTGCTGCGCAACATCCTGATCGACGTGACGGGCAACACCCACCGGGCCGAGATCTGCATCGACAAGATGTTCTCGCCCGACGGGCCCACCGGCCGGCTGGGCCTGGTGGAATTCCGCGGGTTCGAAATGCCGCCCGACGCCCAGATGAGCCTGGCCCAGCAGGTGCTGATCCGGGCCCTGCTGGCCCGGTTCTGGAAGGCTCCGGTCAAGGGCCGGCCGGTGCGCTGGGGCACCACGCTGCACGACCGGTTCATGCTGCCCCATTTCCTGTGGGAAGATTTCATGGACGTGCTGCGCGACCTGGGCGACCACGGCTTCGACCTGCGCCCCGACTGGTACGAGGCCCAGGCCGAGTTCCGCTTCCCCTTTGCCGGCGAGGTCGATTACGACGGCGTGCACCTGGAAATCCGCCAGGCCCTGGAACCCTGGCACGTGCTGGGCGAACGCGGGGCGATCGGGGGCACGGTGCGCTATACCGACAGTTCGGTCGAACGGATGCAGGTCAAGCTGACGGCCACCGAGCCCGACCGCTACATCGTGGCCTGCAACCAGCGCAAGGTGCCGCTGACGGCCACCGGCACCAGCGGCGTGCGGGTCGGCGGGGTGCGGTTCAAGGCCTGGCAACCGGCCGAGGCGCTGCACCCGGTGCTGCCGGTCAACGCGCCGCTGACCTTCGACATCTTCGACACCTGGACCGGCCGCGCGCTGGGAGGCTGCACCTATCACGTGGCCCATCCGGGCGGGCGCAATTACGAAACCTTCCCGGTCAACACCAACGAGGCCGACGCGCGCAGGCTTGCGCGTTTCGAAAAGTTCGGGCACACGCCGGGCAGTTATTGGCCCGCCGTGGAGCATACCCATCCGGATTTCCCGATGACACTGGACCTGCGGCGCATGCCCGGGCTGTGATCGTCGCGTCCGGACTGGTCGCAAATTGACGCATTTCGGCCCTTGCGGGGCGGGCCGCGTGTGACCAACTGGATACGGCATTCCGGCCGGGCCCCTGGCCCGCACCGGGACATCGGTGCCACCGGGGAAAGGTGCCACCGGTGAAAACCGGGAAAACGGGGACAACGGACGTGAGAAAGTGGCGGCCCGAGGGCCGCAGACGACATCCCGGCCTGATCGAAGGCTATGACGCGCCCGACGGCGTGGCGGACGAGCTGCTCAAGCCCGACGGTTCCCTGCGGCCGGTCTGGCGCCCGCTGATCAACCACCTGGCCGCCCTGCCGCCCGAGGCCCTGGCCCAGCGGTTCGCCCGTGGCGACCAGTACCTGCGCGATGCCGGGGTCTATTACCGCCAGTATTCCGACGCCGGCTCGACCGAACGGGCCTGGCCGCTCAGCCATATCCCGGTGATGATCGGGCAGGACGAATGGGCGGGCCTCGCCGAAGGCATCGCCCAGCGGGCCGACCTGCTGGAACGGGTGATCGCCGATCTCTACGGCGAGGGCCGGCTGGTGCAGACCGGGGCGATCCCGGCCGGGCTGGTGGCGCAGAACCCCGAATGGCTGCGCCCGCTGGTCGGGACCGAACCGCAATCGGATCATTTCCTGCATTTCCTGGCCTTCGAGATCGGCCGCTCGCCCGATGGAAGCTGGTTCGTCCTGGGCGACCGGACCCAGGCCCCGTCGGGCGCGGGTTTTGCCCTGGAAAACCGCATGGCCACGGCCCGGGTCTTTCCCGATTTCTACGCCCGGGCCCATATCGAACGGCTGGCCGGCTTCTTCCAGAGCTTCCGCACGGCGCTTTACGACCAGCGCCTGGATGCCGAGGGCCGCGTGGCCATCCTGACCCCGGGCCAGAACACCGACACCTATTTCGAACATGCCTATATCGCGCGTTACCTGGGCATCATGCTGCTGGAATGCGAGGATCTGAAGGTCGTCGACGGCCGGCTGATGGTGCGCACGATCAACGGGCTGGAACCGGTGTCGGTGCTGTGGCGCCGGCTGGACAGCCGCTTTGCCGATCCGCTCGAACTGGACGAGGACAGCGCGCTTGGCACGCCGGGCATGGTCAGCGCCCTGCGCGGGCGCAAGGTCACGATGATGAACTGCCTGGGCTCGGGCGTGCTGGAAGCCCGGGCGCTGATGGCCTTCCTGCCCCGGATCTGCCGCGAGCTGACCGGCGAGGAACTCAAGCTGCCCAACATCGCCACCTGGTGGTGCGGCCAGGCCAGCGAACGGCAATACGTGCGCGAGAATCTCGAACGGATGATGATCGGCCCGGCCCTGTCGACCAAGCTGCCCTTCGACATCGATGCCTCGACCGCGCTGGGGGGCAAGTTCCGCAGCGCGGCCCATGTGCCGATCGGCGACTGGCTGGAAACCGAAGGCGCCAGCCTGGTCGGCCAGGAGGCCGTGACCCTGTCGACCACCCCGGCGATGATCGACGGCCAGCTGGTGCCCCGGCCCGTCATCGTGCGGGTCTTTGCCGCGCGCACGCGGTCGGGATGGGAGGTCATGCCGGGCGGCTATGCGCGGATCGGCCGGACCGACGACCCCACGGCCCTGGCCATGCAGGACGGCGGATCGGTGGCCGATGTCTGGGTCGTGTCCGACACCGAGGTCGAGCGCCCGACCCTGGCCGACAGCGATGCCACGCCCTTTGTCCGCCGCCTGCCGGGCCGGCTGCCGGCGCGGGCGGCCGACAACCTGTTCTGGCTGGGCCGCTATGTCGAACGGGCCGATTTCGCCCTGCGCGCGCTGCGGGCTTACCACCTGCGCCGCACCGAGGCCGGGCCGGTGGCCACGCCGCTGCTGACCAAGGTCGAGCCGTTCATCCTGGGCCTGGGCCACGGGCTGGACCGGGCGATCCCCGACAGCCTGATCGATCTCTTCGAACAGGCGCGCAACTGCGCGACCAAGGTGCGCGACCGGTTTTCCACCGATGGCTGGACGGCGCTGGACGAGCTGGCCGAGACCGCCCGGGCGCTGGCCGCCGAAGAGGCCGAGGACGAGCCGCTCATGCCGCCTGCCACCGATGGCCCCGACGGGCCCGGCGCGGACGATGCAGGCAAGGCCCCGGGCGCAAACTCGGGCACCGATGCGGGCACGGATGCGGGCCAGGACACGGGCCAGGACACTGGCGCGGATACGCGCCAAGCTACGCCCCCGGATACCGACACCGATGCAAACGGAACCGATGACCGCGACCTGCGCGCATCGGACGAGATCGACGCCAGCCGCAAGCTGAGCCAGCTGCTGCGCCAGCTGGCGGGCTTTACCGGGCTGGTCCATGACAACATGTTCCGCTTTGCCGGCTGGCATTTCCTGACCATGGGCCGGGCGCTGGAACGGGCCGGGCTGATGACCGACCTGCTGGCGGAATTCTCCGATCGCGACGCGCCGCCGGGCAGCTATGACATGGCCATCGAGATCTGCGACAGCGTGATGACCCACCGCCGGCGCTATTCGGTCGATGTCACCCGCAACACGGTCGTCGACCTGCTGGCGCTCGACACCGACAACCCGCGGTCGGTGATGTTCCAGGTCAGCCGACTGAAGGAACAGCAGGCCCACATCCCCCGCCGGTCCGGCAGCACGGCCATGACCGAGGCCGCCCGGCGCATCCTCAGCCTGGAAACCCGGCTGGCCGTGGCCACGCCCGAACAGGTCTCGGCCGCGGATTTCCGCCAGATGCGTGACGAGCTGCGGGGCATTTCCGATGCGCTCGGCCAGCTCTATTTCGATTGAGGCCGCGACAGATGAGCGTGCTCTACGACATCCGCCTGACGATCCGCTACAGCTACCAGAGCCCGGCCGGGGCCAACCGCACGATCCTGCGCATGCAGCCGGTGACCACGCCGGAACAACGGCTGATCTCGGGCATGCTGTCGGTCGATCCGGCCCCCGATTTCCGAGCCGACGGCCAGGATTTCTTTGGCAATGCCCGCACCGAGGTGGCCTATGACGGCCAGCTCAGCGAATATGCCTTCCGCTTTGCCGGCCGGGTCGAGCGCAGCTTCGATCCCGGCGAGTTCGATCTGTCCTGCCCGCTGATCGCCCTGCCCCGCGAGATTGCCGAAACGGCCTCGATCGCGCCGGGCGCGCCGCATCATTTCCTGGGCGCCTCGCCGCGCATCCCGTCCAGCCCCGATATCGCGGCCTTTGCCCGCGAGCTGCTGGAACCGGGCCTGTCGAGCTACGAGATGCTGACCCGCCTCTCGGCCGCGCTGCATGGCGAGATCGCCTTTGACCCGTCGGCCACCGACGTGACCACCACCCCGGCCGAGGCCTTTGCCGCGCGCCGCGGGGTCTGCCAGGACATCAGCCACATCATGATCAGCGCCCTGCGCGCCGTGGGCATCCCGGCGGGCTATGTCTCGGGCTTCCTGCGCACCGAGCCGCCCGAGGGCGAGGAGCGGCTGGAAGGGGCCGATGCGATGCATGCCTGGGTGCGGGCCTGGTGCGGGGCCGAAATGGGCTGGGTCGAGATGGATCCGACCAACGACATGCGCGTGGGCGAGGACCACGTGACCGTGGCCATCGGGCGCGACTATGCCGATGTCGCGCCGGTCAAGGGCTCGCTGCGCACCGCCGGGGCCCATGTCACGAGCCACGCCGTGGATGTCGTGCCGGTCTGATCGGCCGGCCCCGGGCTGCGCGGCGGGTGAGTGTTCGGCTCGGTGGGCGCTATGGATGTCATGCAGAGCTGAACGCCTGGCACGGGGCGCACGGTAGAGGCAGAACCGGTCCGAAAGCATGGCCCGGGACAGGCACTGGATGGCGCGTCGGCCTGACCACCCGGCCCGAGCCACGCGCTGAACGATGTGCCGATCTCATGACCTGGCATGGGCGCGGACGGCGGATATCGTACCGACCTGAACGCCCGGCACGGGGCCTGCGGCGGGTTTCGCACCGGTCCGAAAGCCCGGCCCGGGGTACTCGGCGGATATCCTCTTGGCCGGACGACCCCGCCCAAGGCCCGCAAACCGAAACCCATTGGAATCACGGCGCTCTACCGCCCGGCCAGCCCGCCTTCCGCAAGGGAAATCCGCACTTGCCATGCCCCCCGCTTCCGCGCAGTCTCGACCCCGGGACAATTCAGGAGAGGCGGGACCATGGCACAGACACGCGAGGCCATCGAGGCGCTGCGCGGGCGCATGGGCGAGGCGATCATCGGCCAGCGCGCGGTCATCGACCGGCTGATCATCGGCCTGCTGGCCAATGGCAACCTGCTGATCGAAGGCCTGCCCGGCCTGGCCAAGACCCGGGCGATCAAGGCCATGGCACGCAATCTCGATGCCAGTTTCAGCCGCATCCAGTTCACCCCCGACCTGCTGCCCTCGGACGTGACCGGCACCGAGGTCTATGCCCAGACGCCCGAAGGCGGCCATTTCCGTTTCGATCCCGGCCCGATCTTTGCCAACATCGTGCTGGCCGACGAGATCAACCGCGCCCCGGCCAAGGTCCAGGCCGCGCTGCTGGAAGCGATGGAAGAGCGCCAGGTCACCGTGGCCGGCAAGACCCATGCGATGGAGCCGCTCTTTACCGTCATGGCCACGCAGAACCCGGTCGAACAGGAAGGCACCTATCCGCTGCCCGAGGCGCAGATGGACCGTTTCCTGATGCATGTGCAGATCACCTATCCCCCGGTCGAGGACGAGGTGGCCGTGATCCGGCTGGTGCGGAGCGAGGAAAACGCCGCCGCCGGGGTCAGCGAGACTGCCAGCGACAACAGCCCGGCAGAGCGGCCCGCGCCGATCCCGCAATCGGTGGTCTTTGACGCGCGGCGCGAGATCGGCGGCATCCATGTGTCCGACCAGATCGAACGCTACATGGCCGACCTGGTCCAGGCCACGCGCACGCCGGCCGGGTTGTCCGACGACCTGGCCTCGTGGATCGAGATCGGCGCCAGCCCGCGCGCCTCGCTGGCGCTGGACAAATGCGCCCGGGCCCATGCCTGGCTGGAAGGCCGCGACTACGTCGACCCGGTCGACGTGCGGGCGATTGCGCCCGACGTGTTCCGCCACCGCATTGCCCGGTCCTACGAGGCCCAGGGCGACGGCATCGTGACCGACGCCATCACCGACGAGATCCTGCGCCTCGTCGCCCTGCCCTGATCCGATGGCCGTGCCGCCCGATATCGCCGAGGATCCGCGCATCCATGTCACCGCCCGGGGCCTGCAACGGCTGGCCGGGGCGGCACGCGACCTGCGGTTCCTGCCGCGCCAGCCGGCCCGGTCGGTGCTCAACGGGCGCCATGGGTCGCGGCTGCGCGGGCGGGGGCTGAATTTCGAGGAACTGCGCGATTACGTCGATGGCGACGACATCCGCACGATCGACTGGAAGGTCACCGCCCGGACCGGCAGCCCCCATGTGCGGGTCTATACCGAAGAGCGCGACCGCCCGGCCCTGCTGCTGGTCGACCAGCGGGTGTCGATGTTCTTCGGCAGCCAAGTCTACATGAAATCGGTGATCGCCGCCGAGGCCGCCGCGCTGGCCGCCCATCGCATCCTGGCCCAGGGTGACCGGGTCGGCGGGCTGGTCTTCACCGACACGACCATAGCCGAACACCGGCCCCAGCGCAGCGCCGCCGCGCTGCACCGGCTGCTGGCCTCGACGGCTCGGGCCAATCGCGGGCTCAGCGCCGATCTGCATGTCGAGACGCCGCTGCCGATCGACCGGGTGCTGCGCGCGGCTCGGCGGATCACGGCGACGGGCGGGCTGATCCTGGTGTTTTCCGATTTCGACGGGCTGACGCCCGACAGCGAGCGCCACATCCGCGCCCTGGCCCGCCACAACGACCTGCTGCTGTTCCAGGTCCATGACCCGCTGATGCGCAACCTGCCCGATCGCGCCCGGCTGCCGATCTCGGATGCCCGCCAGCAGGCCGAGCTGGACATGGGCGCCAATGGCCAGCGCCGGGCGGTCAGCGATTTCCTCGACGGCCGGCTGGCCGCACTGGCCGGCTGGTCGCGGCGCTATGGCGCGCCGCTGCTGCAGCTGTCCACCGACCAGCCCGCCAGCGACCAGCTGCGCCGGCTGATGGGGCTGGCGGAGGCGCGGCGATGACCGAGGAATTCGAAGGGCTGTCGCTGACCGGGCTGATCGACCTGCTGGAGCCGGCCCCGGTGCCCGACCCGGTGTCGATGTGGCCGCAGACCGCGGCCTGGGCCTGGGTCGGGCTGGCCGTGCTGGGGCTGGTCTGGCTGGCCGTTGCGCGCCTGCTGGCGCGGCACCGGGCCAATGCCTATCGCCGGGCGGCGCTGAGGGCGCTGGACGGGGCCGGGCCGGATGCCGCCCGGATCGCGGCGATCCTGCGCCGGGCGGCGCTGGCGGCCTATCCCCGGGCCGAGGTCGCCGGACTGACGGGCAGCGACTGGCTGGCCTTCCTCGACCGCAGCTATGGCGGCACCGGGTTCAGCCAGGGCCCCGGCCAGGTGCTGGCCCGGGCGCCCTATCGCCCCTGCCCGCCCGCGCCCGACCTGCTGCCGCTGGCCCGCGACTGGCTGCGCCGCCACCGCCCCGGGCCGGCGCCCACCGCCGGGGGACGCCCATGAGCCTTGCCCATCCCTGGCTGCTGATCCTTCTGCCCCTGCCCCTGGCCGTGATCTTGCTGGTGCCGCCGCATCGCGAGCGCGTCCAGGCCATCCGCATTCCCTTCTTCCGCGAGATCACCCGCGCCGCCGGGATCGAGGCCCACGATGGCGCCGGCATCCTGGCGCGCAGCCGGGTGCAGCTGGTCGCGGCCGTGCTGATCTGGACCCTGAGCGTCGTGGCCCTGGCCCGGCCCGAACGGCTGGGCGATCCGGTGACCGTCGAGACCGCCGCCCGCGACATCGTTCTGGCGCTCGACATCTCCGGTTCGATGGACGAGCGCGATTTCACCGGGGCCGACGGCCAGCGCCAGCAGCGGCTGGCCGCGGTCAAGGAGGTCATCGCCCGGTTCATCGACGAGCGCGACGGCGACCGGGTGGCGCTGATCGTCTTCGGCACCCGGGCCTTTGTTCAGGCGCCCTTTACCGAGGACCTGGCCAGCCTGGGCGGGTTCCTCGACCAGATCCGCGTGGGCATGGCCGGGCCGAACACCGCGCTGGGGGATGCCATCGGCCTGGCCGTGCGCACCTTTGATGCCTCCGAGATCGACGACCGCCTGCTGATCCTGCTGAGCGACGGGGCCGACACCGGCAGCCGCATGCCCCCGATCAACGCGGCCAGCATCGCCGCCGAACGCGGGGTGACGATCTTTACCGTCGGTGTCGGCGATCCCAAGGGCAGCGGCGAGGGCCGGGTCGACCTGGACACGCTGGCCCGGGTGGCCGAAACCACCGGCGGGCGCAGCTATTATGCCTCGGATCAGGCCGCGCTGGCCGAGATCTATGACGAGATCGACACCCTGACCCCGCGCAAGACCGACTCGCTCAGCTTTCGCCCGCGCGAGGACATGACCCACCTGCCCCTGGCGCTGGCCCTGCTGGTGCTTGTCGGGGCCACCCTGCTGATGCGCCTGCGCGCCGGGCGGCCGGCATGAGCGGCGCGGTCGAGGCCTTTCACTTCCTGCGGCCCTGGTGGCTGCTGGCCCTGCCGGCGGTGGCCCTGCTGTGGTGGTGGCTGCGCCCGCGCCGGGCCGGGGCGGCCGAGGCCCTGGCCGACAGCATCGCCCCCCACCTGGCCGCTGCCCTGCGCACCGGGGCGGGCCGACGCCGGCGCATCCACCCGCTGGACCTGGTCATGGTCACCGGCCTGTTGCTGGGCCTGGCCGCGGCCGGCCCGACCTGGAGCCGCCTGCCCGATCCGCTGGTCGCCGATACCGCGCCGCTGGTCGTGGCGCTGAAGGTGACCGACAGCATGCTGGCCGATGACCTGGCGCCCTCGCGGCTGGACCGGGCGCGGTTCAAGATCCTCGACCTGATCGAGGCCCGGGCCGGGGCGCGCACGGCGTTGGTGGCCTATGCCGGCAGCGCCCACCGGGTGGCCCCGCTGACCGAAGACCCCAACATCCTGCGCCCGCTGCTGGAAGGGCTCAAGCCCCAGGTCATGCCCCAGGCCGGCGACAACCCGGCCGCCGCGGTGGACCTGGCGGCCGAGATCCTGGGCGACGAGGCCGGGGCCGTGCTGCTGGTGCTCGACGATGTCGATCCTTCGGCCGTCCCGGCGCTCGAAGACCCGCCGGTGCCCGTGCTGATCCTGCTGGCCGCGCCCGATGGCACCGGCCTGCCCCAGCTGTCGGGCCTGCCGGTCATCCCGCTGGCCCATGACGGGCGCGACATCACGCGGATCGAACGCCAGCTGCGCGCGGCCCAGGCCGCGGCCCTGCGCGACGACGACCGGCTGCAATGGAACGACCGGGCCTGGTGGCTGGCCTGGCCGGTCGCCCTGCTGACCCTGCTGTGGTTCCGCCGGGGCTGGACGATGCGCTGGCGCATGGCCCTGCTGGCTGGCCTGCTGGCGCCCCTGCTGGGCCCCGGCCAGGCCCGGGCCGACGGGCTGGCCGATTGGTTTTGGACCCCGGACCAGCAGGGCCAGCGGGCCGAGACCTCCCGCGACTTCGCCCGGGCGGCCACGCTTTATGCCGATCCGTACCGCAAGGCTTACGCCATGACCCGGGCCGGCCAGTACGAAGAGGCCATCGACATCCTGGACAAGCTGGACACGCCGGACGCGGCCTTTCTGCAGGGCCTGGCCGAGATCCGCTTCCGGCGCTACCGGCCGGCGGTGCGGTCCTTCGAGACGGCGCTCGAACGGCGCCCGGGCTGGGCCGAGGCCGAGCGCAACCTCGAGGTGGCCAAGGCCATCGTGGAGTATGTCGAGACCACCCAGGAGCAATCGGACACCGGCGAGGACCGGGGCATCGGGGCCGATGACACGGTGTTCGACAACGAGACCCAAAAAGGCGCCGAAACCCAGGTCGAACAGCCCAGCGAGGGCGAGGCGGGCATGCCCACGGCCGAGCAATGGATGCAGTCGATCGACACGGACATGGGCGATTTCCTGAAATCCCGCTTTCGCTTCGACCTGTCGGAGAGCGGATCATGATGCGCCTGCGCCTCTTGTCCGGCCTGTCGCACGTTCGGTCCTGCGGCATGTCCCGGGTCCCGTGCCTGGTGCTTTCTCTCGTCGTGTTCCTCGCCCTGCCCCTCCTGTCTTTCCTCGTTCTCTTCATCGTCCTGTCCGCAACTCTCTCCCCCGTCCTGATCCTTGCCCTGTTGACTGTGCTCCTGCACTTCTCGTCCCTGGTCTTGCCCCGCATCCTGTCACCGGTCCTCTCCACCGTCCCGTCCGGTGTCCTGACCCGCGACTTCCCCTTTCCGTCCCGGCTCCTCGTCTCATTCCCCTCCCGTGTCCTGCCCAGCAGCCTGTCCGCAGCCCTCTCAACCGCTCCGTCCGATATCCTGCCCCACGCCTTCTACCCCTTTCCGTCCCGCTCCCCCTTGCCCTCGCGCATCCTGCTCGCCGTCCTGGCCTGCGCACTGATCATCAGCCCGGCCTCGTCGCGCGCTCAGCAGGCGCCACGGGTCACGGCCGAGCTGTCGGCCGAGGAAACCATCGTCGGCCAGCCGCTGATGCTGCGCGTCAAGGTGCTGGTGCCCAGCTTCATGCCCTCCCCCCCGGTCTTTCCCGATTTCGAAGTGCCCGGCCTGCTGATCCGCCTGCCCGAACGGGCCAGCAGCCCGACCAGCGAGACCATCGGCGGCGAAAGCTGGTCGGGCGTCCAGCGCAGCTATCGGCTCTATCCGCTGGTGCCGGGGCCGGTGACCCTGCCCGGCGGCGATCTGCAGGTGACCTATTCGACCGGCGGGGCCAGCGATGCCGAGACCACGGCCGTGCCGCTGCCGCCGATCACCTTCACGGCCACCCTGCCCGACGGCGCGCGAGACCTGTCGCCGCTGATCCTGGCCAGCGGCTTCACCCTTGAGGAAACCGTCGAGATCCCCGAAGACCTGGCCGTCGGCGGGGCGGTGACGCGGGTGGTCACGGCCAGCATCGCGGGCACCACGCCCATCCTGATCCCGCCGCTGACCGGGGCCGAGACCCCGCCCGGCCTGCGGGCCTATCCCGACGAGCCCCGGGTCAGCGACCGCGAAGAGCGCGGGGTGCTGTCGGGCGAGCGGGTGGAACGGGTGGTCTTTCTGCCCGAGCTGGCCGGGTCGGCCAGCCTGCCGGCCATCGCCTTCGACTGGTACAACATCGAAACGGGCAAGATCGAGCGAGCCGAGCTGCCGGAGCATGCATTCGACGTGGCCCCCGGCCCCGAGCCGGCCCGCCTGCCGCCCGATCCGCGCCAGCTGGCCCTGATCGTGGCGCTGGTGACGGCAGCACTGGCCCTGCTGGAGGCCGTGCGGCGCTTTGGCCTGCCGCTGGCCCGGCGCTGGCTGGCCACGCAGGTGGCGCGCTGGCGGGCCTCTGAACACCATGCCCATCACCAGGTCACGCGGGCGCTGGCCCGGCGCGACCTGACCGCGCTGAACCGGGCGCTGGCGGTGTGGCAACCGCAGCTTGAGGCCATGGCCGACCCGGCGCTGCTGGCCCCGGGCCGGGCCCGCCTGGATGCTGCGCTGGCCCGGATCGGGGCGGCGCGATACGGGCCGAACAGGGGGACGGGCGAGGATGCCGGCTGGACGGCGGCGCGGCAGGCCTGTGCAGCGCTGCGCCGGGTCGCCCGGTCCGGCCGGGCCGGGGTTGCGGCGCTGCCGGCGCTGAACCCCTGAGGCCATCGCAGCGGGGCCGATCCGGGCGACGGCAACCGTTGTCGCGCCGGCACCGAACGTGGCCACGACACCGATCATGGCACGCGCTGTCGCGAACCCGTCGCCATGCCGCCTCCCGCCGCGCAGCGGTCTAGTCGGACTCGTCGAACGGCTCGATCAGCTCCGGCCCGCTGGCCCGGTTGGAATTGACCCGGGGATGGACCCGGTGAAAGCTCAGCAGCTCCTCGTCCCCCGGCCGCATCAGCCGGGCCGCGCCCTTGCCCGCTTCGCCCAGCCACAGCGGCCAATCCTCGGGATCAAGGATCAGGGGCATGCGGTGATGGATGCGCGACATGGCCTCGGAGGCGCCGGTGGTCACGATGGCACAGGTGCTGCGCCGGTCCTCGTCACGGCCCCAATCCTGCCAGACCCCGCCAAAGGCGATCGGCGCGCCATCGGCCCGGCGGATGTACCAGGGCAGGCGGTTGCCCTCGGCGTCCTTGGTCCATTCATAGAAACCCGTGGCCAGGATCAGGCAGCGCCGCGCGCGACAGGCGGCACGAAAGGCCGGTTTCTCGGCCAGGGTCTCGGCCCGGGCATTGATCAGCAGCGGGCCGGCGGTCTCGGAGGCGTACCAATGGGGCAGGAAGCCCCAGCGCATGGGCAGCAGGGAACGCCCGGTCTCGCCCAGGCGCACCACGTGGACCTGCACCGTCGGGCAGACATTGTAATTGGGCACCTCGGGCAGGTCGTTGGCCGGCTGGGCGGCAAAGAGCTGGGCCATGGCATCGGGCGGCAGGGTTACGGCGAAACGTCCACACATGGGCGCAGGTTAGCCGCCCGGCGGCCCGGCCGTCGAGCCTCGGTTGGCACTGGCGGACCCGCGACCGGCCGGAACGGAGCGGGCGCCGGCAGCCGACAGGGACGGACGAAGAGCTTTGGTCTGCGGCCGGCCGAGGCGGAGTGAGGGGACTGGCCTACGCCCGGCAGGGGCGGTGCGAGGGATCAGGAGCGCGGGCGGCCGGGGTGAACGGAGAGCCTTTGGCCCGCGACCGCCAGGGGCGGAGCGAGGGCACTGCTCAGCGACCTGCTGGGACGACGCGAGGAAGCAGGAGCGTGCTCGGCCGGGGCATTGACGGGGATCAGGGACGCGGCCGGATCGTCAGCGGGGTGATGCCCCGGGTGCCCGACAGCCCCCTGAGCCGGGGTGGTGCGCCGGTCATGACCATGTCGGGCCAGGCCGCGGCCACCCCCTTGAGCGCCTCTTCCAGCTCGACCCGGGCCAGCGCCTCGCCCAGGCAGCGATGCGGGCCGGCGCCGAAGGCCGGGGTATGGCGCGGGTGGTCGGTGCGGGAGATGTCGAACCGGTCGGGCTCGGCATAGACGGCCGGGTCGCGCAGGGCGGCGACGAGGTTGGGCGACAGGATCGTGCCCCGGGGAATGCGCGCACCCTCCAGCGCGAAATCGCGGATCGCCACCCGGCCCAGCCCGCCAACCACCGGATCGTATCGCAGCGCCTCCTCGACGGCGGGGCCGGCCCAGGTTTCGGGGTCGGCCTTGAGAAGTGCCCATTGCTCGGGATGTTCCAGCAGCCGGGCCAGGGCCATGGTCAGCTGGGCGCGGGTGGTGTCGGAGCCGCCGAAGATCACGGTGACCAGCTGCACGCGGATCTCGGTCTCGTCCAGCCGATCGGCCGCATCGCGCACGAAGCGCGACAGGAAATCCTGTTGCGGCGCGGCCCGGCGGCGGGCCATCAGGTCGCCGACATAGGCGTTGAGCCGGTCCAGGTCGGCCACTGCCGCGTCGATCACCTCGGGGTTGCGGTTCTGCAGGACGCGGATGGCCGAATAGACCAGGCCGGCGAAATGCGGTGCCTCGTCGGCCGGCACGCCCAGCACGCGGGCAATGACCCGGGCGGGCAGCGGGCCGGCCAGGGCGTCGAGAATGTCGATCTCGCCCTGCGCCCCGGCGCCCGGTCCGGTCCCGGTTCCTTGCCCGCCACCGGTCTCCTGTCCGGCGTCCGTTCCCGGATCGACCCCGGCCCCCTGTCCGGCGTCCACCCCCGGTTCGGCCCCGGGCCCCTGCCCGGCCCCTGCCCATTGCCCGCCCCCCGCTCTCAACCCGATCCCCGCCCCATGCCCGGCCTCGGCCAACAGGTCGTCGACGGCCTGGCGCACCTGCGGCCGCAGCGCACGCATCAGCGGAAAGGCAAAGGTCCGGGCCAGGGCGCCCCGGCGGCGCTTGTGCGGTGCGCCGTTCGAGGTCAGCAGCGAATGGCCGAAGAATTCCCAGGCCGGCGCCGCGCGGATGCCCCGGGCCATCAGCGTCTCGGTCTCGATCTGGCGGGTCACGTCGTCATCGAGAATGGCAAAGAGCGCCGATTGCGGAAAGGCATGCACGATGCCCACGCTGTCGCGGGCGAGCGGGCCCCTGGCCCATTGCGCCCGGACGTGATCGAGATCCGTAACCCCCGGCGCACGCTTCTCGAACCGGGGCAGATCCCGCACCGCCGTCAGCCCGTCGGGCAGCTCTGTCGTTACGTCGGCCATGTGTCACCTCTGTGCTGTGCCCCGGTAGGCATGTCCTGGCCCTTGGTCGGGGCCAGGCGGCGGTGGGTTCAAAAAGAAGGCGGCGCGCCCGGTCCGGGGCGCGCCGCCATGAGCCGTTGCGGCCAGGGTAACATGAAACCGGCAAACCGGCGCCGTGACGTGGCGCCAGTTCCCCCGCCGCGTGTGGACGACGCGGCGGGGCGCGGCCTCACTTGGCCGAGATGCGGCCGTCCTTGTAGGGCGTGTAGGGCGAGTTTTCGGCCAGGAATTCGGCCGTCACGTCGGCCAGGTCGGGGCCGAAATCATAGGCATTGGCCGCGTCCTTGAACATGGCATAGCCGTCGCCACCGTTGCGCACGTAATTGTTGGACACCACGCCATAGGTCTTTTCCATGTCCAGCGGCTCGCCGCCCACGGTGACCTCGACGATGCGGTTGCCCGGCTCGGCGGCGGCATCGAAGACATAGGTCATGCCCGCGACCTGCGGGAAGCGCCCGGCGCCTTCCTCGATCTGGCCGACCCCGTTTTCCAGTGCTTCCTTCAGCACGGCGCCGGTGACCTGGAAGGTCGACAGCGTGTTCTGGAACGGCAGCACGGTCAGCACCTCGCCCATGGTCACCGGGCCGGCGTCGATCGACGCACGGATGCCGCCGCCGTTCTCGATGGCCACGTCGATGCCCTGGTCGGCCACACGGGCCAGCATGGCATCGGTGATCAGGTTGCCCATGGCGCATTCCATCGCCCGGCATTCCTCGCGCACGCCGACGATCTCGGTGGCGGCCTCGGCAACGACTTCGGACCGCACCTCTTCCAGCGGCTTGGCCAGCTCGGCGATGCGCGACACGGTCGCCGCATCCTCGGTCACGGCCGCATCCATGATCAGCGGCTCGCCGGTGGCGCTGGTGATCACGCCGTCATCGTCGAAGACCACGTTCAGCTCGCCCAGGAACTTGCCATAGGCATAGGCCGAGACGATCGCCGTGTCGCCGACCATCGTCGGATAGGGGCCTTCGGCCCGGTCCGAGGTGTTGGACAGGAAGGTGTTGGAATGGCCGCCGACGATGACATCGACGCCCGTGGTTTCCGCCGCGACCTTCTGGTCGACGCCATAGCCCGAATGGCTGAGCACGATGATCTTGTTGATGCCCTCGGCGGTCAGCTTGTCGACCTCGCCCTGCACGGCGGCAACCGGGTCGGTGAAGGTGATGTTGGGCCCGGGGCTGGCCAGCTCGTCGGTGTTCTGGGGCGTCAGGCCGATCAGGCCGATCTTCTCGCCGTCCTTCTCGATGACCGTCGATTTCATCAGCGTGTCGGCCAGCAACTCTTCGCCCGACACGTCGGCATTCGACATCAGCACGGGGAAGTCCACGGAATCCATGAAGCCGCGCAGGACCTCGGGGCCGTCGTCGAATTCGTGGTTGCCCACGGTCATCGCGTCATAACCCATCTTGTTCATCATCTCGGCCGCCGCCGCACCCTTGTAATAGGTGTAGAACAGCGTGCCCTGGAACTGGTCGCCGCCATCGACCAGGATCGAGTTGTCCGACCGCGCGCGGGCCTCTTCGACGGCCGTGACCAGCCGGGCCGAGCCGCCAAAGCATTCGCCGGCGGTGTTGTCCTCGGCCGAGCAGCCGCTGTCGTATTTGCTGATCGGTTCGAAACGGGCGTGGAAATCGTTGGTGTGAAGAATGGTCAAAGCGTAATCGGCAAATGCCGGCAATGCGCCGATGGAAAGGAAGGCGCTGGCCAGGGCCGCGTAAGACGTGCGCATGAGAAACCTCCGTATGCAGACACTCGGTGTTACATCAGCCGCTTTTGATCACGATTTCAAACACGATTTGTGACAGGCGCCCGGGTTCGGCCCGGGTTCCGCAGGGGCCGGCGCGCCGCTGTGCCGCTTTGCGCGCCATCGCCCGGCGGCCGTCTAGCGCGCCCAGCCGCGCACCAGGGTCCGGGCCATCCCCGCCGTATCGCCATCCATCCGGCCGACCAGCAGGTGCAGCCAAGCCATGCCCATCACCGCCCGGGCCATGTCGCGCCGGGGCACGGCATCGCTCAGCTCGCCCCGCGCCGCGGCCCGGTCAAAGATCTCGGCCAGGGTGTCCAGCCGCGATTCGCGGTAGCTGTCGAGCGCCGCGCGCATGTCGTCATCGCCCTGGGCCGCGGCGATGATGTGGCGGAATAGCCGGCCCTCGGGCCGCGACCAGTGATCGAACAGCAGGGCCAGAAGCGCGCCGACATCGCCTTCCAGGCTGCCGGTGTCGGGATAGCCGGCGAATTGCTTTTGCTGCTGGTAGGTCGCCATCAGCAGCGCCCCGCGCGTCGGCCACCAGCGATAGAGCGTGGCCTTGCCGGCCCGGGCCCGCCGGGCCACGGCCTCCATCGACAGCCCGTCAAAGCCCTTTTCGTCCAGGATTTCGGCAGCGGCCTTGAGAATGGCCGCTTCCGTCTCGGGATTGCGCCGGGGGCCTATGGATCTGCGCGGCTCCTTCATGTCACTCCTGCCCGGCCTCCCTGCCCGCATGATGCCCGATCGCGGGTTGTCGCCCCGCCGGCATGTCTTCCGCCCCGGGGCCCTGCATTGGTCCGGCCCCGCGTCCTGCCCCGTCATACCGCCCCTTTACGCCGGGGCCAAGCCAAGATAAGAACGGAACGTATCGTTCACATAGGAACCCCTGCACATGTCCTCCCCTGCAGCCGCTTCCCCCGATGTGCCGCCCGCACCGGCCCGCCCGGCCCCCCGCCGCCACCGCCTGGCGGTTTTTGTCTTTCTCGGGGTCTACCCGCTGGTCACGGCGATGATCTACCTGGTCGGAGCGATGACCCCGGGCTGGCAGATCTGGCACCGCACGCTGGTCATGGTGCCGATCATCGTCACGGCCATGATCTGGTTCATCATTCCGCTGATCCACCGCCGTCTCGGCCACCTGCTTTGACACCGGCCCAGGCCATCGGCCTCCGGGCCCGTCGCCCTGCCGGGGATTGACCGGCCGGGCGTTTCGCTGCATTCGCTGGATCCATGCTGATCTACAAGATTTTCCGCCGCGCCGAATGGGACGACCTGGACGCGCAGGGCGAGACCGCCGGGGCGCCGGTCGACCTGGCCGACGGCTTCATCCATTTCTCGACCGCCGAACAGGCCCGGGAAACCGCCGCCAAGCACTTTGCCGGGCAGGACGATCTGGTCCTGGCCGCCGTCGATACCGCCCCCCTGGGCGAGGACCTGAAATGGGAGCCCTCGCGCGGCGGCGCGCTGTTTCCCCATCTCTACCGCGCCCTGCGCCGGGACGAGATCGCCTGGACCGCCCCCCTGCCCCTGGACGGCGCGGACCATGCCTTCCCGGACCGCATGACATGACCACCATCCGCCCCGGAGATTGCCGATGAAGGCCCTGGAGACCCTGGGCCTTGCCGCCCTGCGCCGGATCGATCCCGAACGTGCCCACGGGCTGGCCCTGCGTGCGCTGGCCTCGGGGCTGGTCACACCCGACGCCCCGGTGCGCTCGCCCCGCCTGGCCACCCGGCTGGCCGGGCTCGACCTGCCCAACCCGCTGGGCCTGGCCGCCGGGTTCGACAAGCACGCCGAGGCCGTCGGCCCGCTGTCAGCCTCGGGCTTCGGCTTTGTCGAGCTGGGCGGGGTCACCCCCCGGCCGCAGCCGGGCAACCCCCGGCCCCGGCTGTTCCGGCTGACCGAAGACCGCGCGGTGATCAACCGCTTCGGCCTGAATTCCGACGGCGCCGAGGCCGTTGCCGCCCGCCTGGCCGCCCGGCCGGCAGGAGGCATCGTCGGCCTGAACCTGGGCGCCAACAAGGACAGCGCCGACCGGGCCGCCGATTACCGCACCCTGATCGAGATCTGCGGGCCGCACCTGGATTTCGCCACGGTCAATGTCTCGTCGCCCAACACCGAAAAGCTGCGCGACCTGCAGGGCAAGAACGCCCTGACCGCCCTTCTGCAGGGCGTGATGGACACCCGTGCCACGCTGGACCGCCACCTGCCCGTGTTCCTCAAGATCGCGCCCGACCTGACCCGCCCCGAGCTGGACGACATCGCCGACGCGGCGCGCGACACCGGGGTCGACGCCATCATCGCCACCAACACCACGGTCTCGCGCGAGGGGCTGACCAGCCCGCACCGGGTGGAAACCGGCGGCTTGTCCGGCGCGCCGCTCTTCGAGCCCTCGACCCGCGTGCTGGCCTACCTGTCGCATGTCACCCAGGGCGCCATCCCGCTGATCGGCGTAGGCGGCATCGCCTCGGCCGAAGAGGCCTATGCCAAGATCCGTGCCGGCGCCTCGGCGCTGCAGCTCTACTCGGCGCTGGTCTACAAGGGGCTGGGCCTGGTCACCGAGATCAACCGCGGGCTCGATGCCCTGCTGGCCCGCGACGGCCATGACAGCCTGGCCGCGGCCGTGGGCACCCGCCGCGAGGACTGGCTGTGAGCACCCCGGTGACGATCTGGCACAACCCGCGCTGTTCCAAGTCGCGCGAGACCCTGGCCCTGCTCCAGGACAAGGGCTGCGAGATCACCGAGCGGCGGTATCTCGATGCCCCGCCCGATGCGGATGAACTGCGTGACGCCCTGGCCCTGCTGGGCCTGCCCGCGCTCGGGCTGGTCCGCCAGCGCGAGGCCGCCTTTGCCGAGCTGGGCCTGTCCCGCGACAGCAGCGACGACGACCTGATTGCCGCCATGGCCGCCAATCCCCGGCTGATCGAACGGCCGGTCGTCTTCGCCAATGGCCGCGCCGCCCTGGGCCGCCCGCCTTCGGCCGTCCTGGCCATCCTCTGACCCGGCCGCCGCCCCCGCCCGATGCCGGGCCGGGGCGCGCCTTGCTGCTTCTTTCTCTTTCCAAATATCCGGCCGCCGGACCGCCACATGGCGCCCCCTCGGAATGGGGCGCAGCAGACGGACATCGGGTCAGGCCACACTGCCCGACCTACGCATGGCGCGGCCAGGACAGCCACGCGACCAGGCCACATCGCGCGCCTTCGGCATGGCGCGGCCAGAACAGCCACCCCACCAGGCCAGGCGACATCCCTTCCGCATTGTGCGCCCCGGATAACCGCTCGCCGCACTCCGGTCTCACCGCATGGCTCAGGCCACCCCTGCCTCCAGCCGCGGATATCGCCGGGCCAGAGTCACGCCCCGGGCCAGGTTCAGCACCATCAGCGCCAGCCACAGCCCGTGATTGCCCATCAGTGGCAACAGGATGGCCAGCGCCATCACGTAGATCGCCACCGCCTCGATCATCGCCCCGCGCATCTGCCGGGTCCAGGTCGCGCCGATGAAGATGCCGTCATACATCCAGGACGCCACGCCGATCACCGGCGCCAGCACCAGCCAGGGCAGATAGGCCCGCGCCTCGCCCCGGACCGCTTCGGCCGTGGTCATCAGGTCGATGATCATCCCCCCGAAGACCCAATAGACCAGCCCCAGCGCCAGCGCCCCGGCCACGCCCCATTGCGACGCGATGATCGCCGAGCGGCGCAGCCGCGCGCGGTCGCGGGCGCCCACCGCCCCGCCGACCAGCGCCTCGGCCGCAAAGGCAAATCCGTCCAGCGCAAAGGCCGTGATCTCCAGGAACTGGATCAGCACCTGGTTGGCCGCCAGCGTCACGTCGCCCAGGTCGGCGGCCAGGAACAGGAAGGTCATGAACGACCCGGTCAGCAGGATCGACCGGATCATGATGTCGACATTCACCGCCATCATCCGCCGCAGCCGCGCCGGGTCGAAAACCCGCGCCCAGTCGCGCCATTGCGCCCCTGAAAACGCCCCGCGGCACAGCCACAGCCCCAGCGCCAGCCCGCTCCACTCGGCGATCAGCGTGGCGCTGGCCACCCCGCCGACACCCCAGCCCAGGCCCAGCACGAACCACAGGTCCAGCCCGATGTTCAGCCCGTTCATCCACAGCTGCAGCATCAGCACGCCCCGCGTGCGCTCCATGCCGATCAGCCAGCCGGTCACGGCATAGATGCCGATCGCCGCCGGTGCCCCCCAGATGCGGATCGACAGGTATTGCCGGGCCAGCGCCTCGACCTCGGCCGAGGCCGGCGACAGCCGGAAGGCCCCCCAGAACACCGCCGCCTGGGCCAGCACCAGCACGACCCCGCCAATCGCCCCGACCAGCAGGCCCCGGGTCAGCAGCGCCCCGGTCTCGGCCACGTCGCCGGCGCCCTTGGCCTGGGCCACCAGCCCGGTCGTGCCCATGCGCAGGAACCCGAAGATCCAGTAGACCGCCGACAGGATCACCGCCCCGATGCCCACCGCCCCGATCGGTGCCGCCGCGCCCATCTGGCCGACAACGCCGGTGTCGACCGCGCCGAGGATCGGCACGGTGGCGTTGGACAGCACGATGGGCACCGCGATCTGCAGCACCCGCCGATGGGTGATCGCCCCGCCCGGGGCCGTGGCCTCACTCACCGGGGGCGGCCGTCTTGGAACTGTCGCCGTCGCCCGCCCCGCCCGCCGGGCCGGGCATCAGGAAATGGCCCGTGGCCTGGGCAAAGAGCCTATCGCGGTTGTCCTGCCAGGCCAGCACGTTGACCGAGGCATAACGCCGGCCGCGCCGCACGATCTGGGCCCGGGCATAGGCATCGCGCGGCAGGCCCGAGCGCAGGTAATCGACCGTCAGGTCGATGGTCTTGGGCAGGCGCGGCAGGTCCCCGGCGGCGATCCGGTCATGATCCAGCACGCCGCTTTCCAAATCGTCCCAGAGCGCGGCCCAGCCCAGCGACAGGATCGCCGTGACCTCGAGAAAGGCCGCCGTCACCCCGCCATGGATCGCCGGCAGGAAGGGATTGCCGATCAGGTCCTCGGAATAATGCAGCACGCCGGTCAGCTCGTCGCCGCGCCGGTCGAAGGAAATGTCGAGGAACCGCACGTAGGGCACGCCATCGACCAGCGCCTTCAGCGCGGCATCGCGGCGCTGCTTGACGACCTGCACGGGTTCGGGACGCGGACGGGCCATCAGCTGCGCTCCGCCGTGAAGGACCCGGCCGCCGAGGCCACCGGCACATTGCTGCGTTCGTCCACCGCCGTCGCCCGCACGAAGGCCACCGACCGGGCCACGTGGTAACATTCGGCCGTGGCCACCAGGGTCTGGCCCGGCGTGGCCGCGCGCATGTAGTCGATGCGCAGGTCGATCGTCGCGGTCTGGCCGGGCTGCGAAGGATGGCTCATGACCGCCGCGCCGCAACAGGTGTCCAGCATGGCCGACACCGCGCCGCCATGGATCACCCCGGTCTTGGGATCGCCGATCAGCTTTTCGTCGTAGGGCATCGAGATCACGGCCCGTCCGGCCCCGATCTCGACCAGTTCCAGCCCCAGCGCGCGGGCGTGGGGAATGGCCTCGATGAACTGGCGGGCTATTGTCGCGATCTCGACCATGGGCGGGCTCCTGCTGTCTGTTACCGACTTTGTGGCCCGCCCCTGCAACCAAGGGCAAGCCCGAGTGTTGCGTCACACGTCAGGACCGCATAGGTTTCGGGCAAACGGGAGAGGGTCTGGAATGGCCGAAAAACGCTTGTCCTTCAAGGAAATGTGCGCCGCTTTCGACGTCACGCCCAGGACGCTGCGCTATTATGAGTATATCGAACTGCTGCAGCCGGACCGCGAAGGCCGGTCGCGGTTCTACGGCGCGCGCGAACTGGCACGGATGAAGCTGATCATGCGCGGCCGCCGCTGGGGCTTTCAGCTGGAGGAAATCCGCCAGTGGCTGACGATCTACGAGCGCGACGGCACCCAGGTGCAGATGCGCGCCTTTGTCGAATCGGCTGACCGCCAGCTGCAATCGCTGGCCGAACAGCGCGCCCAGCTGGACGAAGCCATCGACGAACTGCAGCGCCTGCGCGACGAAACCAACGCCTCGCTCGACTGAATTTCGCAATTTCCGGAAAAAACCACCGGGCGACGTCACGTCACCCGGCCAGACCGGACATGTTCGCGCTCGCCTTCCGCGACGAAATCTGTAGAACCCGCGCCCTGACGTGGGGTCACGGCCTGCAAACCTCCGGTAATCCATACCTTACCGCAGGGCAGGTTCTCCTTATGTCACTGCGACCACGTCGACCCTGTTTTGGTTGACGTGATGTTATCCCACGTCAACTTTGTAGCTGACGTGACGTCCCGCTTACGTAAACTTGGGACGCATGTTGTAACCACTCCAACCAGCGCGGTCGGGGCCGATGCCTGCGTCCGCCAAGGACAAGAAAAATGACCAACGACACGATGACGATTCGGGAAATGTGCGATGCGTTCGAGGTGACCCCCCGGACCCTGCGGTTCTATGAATCCAAGGAATTGCTGTTTCCCCTGCGCCTCGGGCAGAAGCGTCTCTTCACCCGGCGTGACCGCGCCCGGCTCAAGCTGATCCTGCGTGGCAAGCGCTTCGGGTTCAGCCTGGAAGAGATCCGCCAGCTGCTCGACCTGTACCATGTCGGCGACCAGCAGCAGACCCAGCTGGTGCGGACCTACGAAGTCGCCTGCGACCGGCTGCGCGCGCTGGAAACCGAACGCGCCGAGCTGGATCGCAACATCGACGACCTGAAGGAACAGCTCAAGTGGGGCGAGAAGATGATCGCCTCGATCCAGTCGCCGACCAGAACGGCGGCGGAGTGACCCAAGCCAATCAAGACTGACGGGAGGACCACCATGCCCAGCTATACCGCACCCACCAGGGACACCCAGTTCGTGCTGCACGACGTGCTCAAGGTGACCGAAGCCGGAATCCCCGGCTATGACGAGATGGAGGCGAGCTTTACCAGCGCCATCCTCGAGGAAGCGGGCAAGCTGAGCGGTGAGGTTCTGGCGCCCCTGAACGTCGTGGGTGATACCGAGGGCTGCGTGCTTGAGAATGGCGTGGTCCGCACCCCGGCCGGCTTTGGCGAGGCCTTCGACCAGATGAAGGCCGGCGGCTGGACCGGTATCGATTTCCCCGAAGAATTCGGGGGCCAGAACATGCCCTATGTCATGTCGACGGCGGTGGGCGAGTATTTCTCGGCCGCCAACCAGGCCTTCACCATGTACCAGGGGCTGACCCACGGGGCGGCCTCGGCGATCCTGGCCCACGGGACCGAGGATCAGAAGGCCACTTACCTTCCCAACATGGTGTCCTGCGAATGGACGGGCACCATGAACCTGACCGAGCCCCATTGCGGCACCGACCTGGGCCTGATGCGCACCAAGGCCGAGCCGCAGGGCGACGGCAGCTACAAGATCACCGGCCAGAAGATCTTTATCTCGGCCGGCGAACACGACATGGCCGACAACATCATCCATCTCGTGCTGGCCAAGATCCCCGGCGGGCCCGAAGGCATCAAGGGCGTGTCGCTCTTCATCGTGCCCAAGTTCCTGGTCAACGAGGACGGCAGCCTGGGCGCGCGCAACGGCGTGAGCTGCGGCAAAATCGAAGAAAAGATGGGCATCCACGGCAACTCGACCTGCGTGATGAACTACGACGGGGCCACCGGCTGGCTGCTGGGCGAGGAGCACAAGGGCATGCGGGCGATGTTCACGATGATGAACGAAGCGCGCCTGGGTGTCGGCATGCAGGGCCTGGCCCAGGCCGACGCGGCCTATCAGAACGCCGTGGATTACGCCAAGGACCGGCTGCAGGGCCGCGACGTGACCGGGGCCAAGAACCCCGACGGGCCGGCCGATCCGCTGATCGTGCATCCCGACATCCGCCGGTCGCTGATGGACCAGAAGAGCTTTGCCGAGGGCGCCCGGGCGTTTGTGCTCTGGGGTGCGGTGATGATCGACCGGGCCCACCGGCTGGAAGACGCCGATGCCGACGGGATGATCTCGCTGCTGACGCCGGTCATCAAGGGCTTCCTGACCGACAAGGGCTACGACATGACGGTCCAGGCCCAGCAGGTCTATGGCGGGCATGGCTACATCGAGGAATGGGGCATGTCGCAATTCACCCGCGATGCCCGGATCGCGATGATCTACGAAGGCGCGAACGGCGTGCAGGCGCTGGACCTCGTGGGGCGCAAGCTGGCCCAGCAGGGCGGCAAACATGTCATGGCCTTCTTCGAACTGGTCAAGGGCTTCTGCAAGGAAAACGCCGAGGCCGACGAGGCCTATGTGACCGGCTTCATCGAGCCGCTGAAAGCGGCGTCCAAGGACCTGCAGGCGGCGGGGATGTATTTCATGCAGAACGGCATGAAGAACCCCAACAACGCGCTGGCCGGGTCCTATGACTTCATGCACATGTTCGGCCATGTCTGCCTGGGCCTGATGTGGGCGATGATGGGCAAGGCCTCGATGGAGGCGCTGGCCGCGGGCAGCTCTGACGTGACGTTCCACGAGACCAAGCTGGCCACGGGACGGTATTACATGGCTCGACAGCTGCCGGCGACGGCGATGCACCTGGCGCGGATCCAGAGCGGGGCCGAACCGGTCATGGCGCTCGACGCGGCGAACTTCTAAGGTCCGGGCAACGGTGGGTCGCAACGACCCACCCTACCCTGCCGAAGGAGAGGCCCCGATGCCCAAGCGCTTTCGCCTGACCCGCCGTTTTCCCGTCGCGATGACGGAAGACGGGTATCGCCGACTGCGCCGGTTCGCGCGCGAGGCGGGGCTGGACGAAGGCGAGGCGCTGAGCTTCCTCTTCGAACATTTCGACAGCGTGACCGACCTGGACGCGCTGAGCCACAGGCTGCGGCTGTTCAACGCGGAGCTCGACGACCGCAAGCGCTGACGGCAGGCCGGGATCTGCGATCGGGGAGGATCGAGGATGAGGGAAACGGGGATCGCAGGCGTGGCAGGCACTGGCACCCGGTTTTCGGGGGTTGCGCCTGTGTTGTCTGCAGGATGCCTGCGGCAGCGGTATTTTTGCCAAGAAGAAGACAGGGCGTCGCGCACGGGTCCATTTCGTACGGGTCGACGTCGACCGGGCCAACGTCGGGGCCCCTGCCCTACGCGCCCGGCTCCTGCCCCAGGTCTGGTGCCAGGTCCGGTGCCAGGTCCACCCCGCCGCGCGGCCCGACCGCCCGGCGGAACGCAGGCGCGGCGGCGGAGCTTCTCCTTGGGCGGTCATCGGCTCCTCAGCCTGTACCGCGCCTGTCATGAAACGCCATCAACCTTAACAAAGGGTTACGGGAAGGGCGCAACTGCAGCTTCTTCTTGGCCCAAATACCCGACGCCAACCCCGGCCACGGGCCATGACCAGGGAGTATCAGCCCCATGACGATCAAGCTTCATTGCTTCGGCGAATCCGGCCATTCCTACAAGGCCGCCCTGGCCCTGCAGTTCCACGGGCTGGACTGGGAACCGGTCAAGGTCGATTTCTTCAACGGCGAGACCCGCACGCCCGAGTATCGGGCCAATGTCAACGAGATGGGCGAAGCGCCGGTCCTGGTCGACGGTGACATCCGCCTGTCGCAATCGGGCGTCATCCAGCAATACCTGACGGACAAGACCGGCAAGCTGGGCGGCGAAGGCACGGACCGCTACGAGGTCCTGCGCTGGGTGCTCTGGGACAACCACAAGCTCAGCTCCTTTGCCGGCATCACCCGTTTCCTCATGAACTTCCTGCCCGAGGACAAGCGACCCGCCGAGACCATCGCCTTCCTGCAGGGCCGCCTGAAAGGCGCCTATGCCATCCTCGACGCCCATCTCGACGGCCGCGACTGGCTGGTCGGCACCGGCGTGACCAATGCCGACCTGACCTGCTGCGGCTATCTCTACTACCCCGAGCCCTTCGGCTTTGACCGCAAGGACTGGCCCAATATCGACGCCTGGTTGACCCGCCTCAGCGCCCAGCCCGGCTGGAAAGCCCCCTACGATCTGATGCCCGGCAACCCTTCGGACCGGGCCTGAAGGAGACCAAGATGACCGACGCTTATATCTACGACGCATTGCGCACCCCGCGGGGCAAGGGCCGCAAGGACGGCGCCCTGCACGAGATCACATCGCTCCGGCTCTCGGCCCAGACGCTCAACGCTGTCAAGGCACGCAACAACCTCGACGGTCATGCCGTCGAGGACGTGATCTGGGGCAATGTCACCCAGGTCATGGAACAGGGCGGCTGCCTGGCCCGCTCGGCCGTGCTGGCCTCGGATCTTGACGAATCGATCCCCGGCCTGGCCATCAACCGGTTCTGTGCCAGCGGCATGGAGGCCGTGAACCTGGCCGCCAACCAGGTCAGGGGCGGCGCGGGCGAGGCCTATATCGCCGGCGGGGTCGAGATGATGGGCCGCGTGGCCATGGGCTCGGACGGGGCGGCGATTGCCGTCGATCCCAGCGTGGCCATGGACAGCTATTTCGTGCCCCAGGGCATCAGCGCCGACATCATCGCCACCAAGTACGGCTTTACCCGCGACCAGGCCGATGCCCTGGCCGTGGAATCCCAGCGCCGGGCCAAGGCCGCCTGGGACGACAACCGCTTTGCCAAGTCGGTGATCACGGTGACCGACCAGAACGGCCTGCCCCTGCTGGACCATGACGAATACATGCGCCCGCAGACCGACATGCAGGCCCTGGGCGCGCTGAACCCGTCGTTCCAGGCCATGGGCGAGGTCATGCCCGGCTTCGACAAGATCGCCCTGATGAAATACCCCGAGCTGGAGCGGGTGAACCACATCCACCATGCCGGCAATTCCTCGGGCATCGTCGACGGCGCGGCAGCCGTGCTGATCGGCAACAAGGAGTTCGGCGAGAAATACGGGCTCAAGCCCCGCGCCCGCATCCGCGCCACGGCCAAGATCGGCACCGACCCGACCATCATGCTGACCGGCCCCGTCCCGGTGACCGAGAAGATCCTCAAGGACAACGGCATGGCCATCGGCGACATCGACCTCTTCGAGGTCAACGAGGCCTTTGCCTCGGTCGTGCTGCGCTTCATGCAGGCCTTCGACGTCGATCCCGGCGTGGTCAATGTCAACGGCGGCTCGATCGCCATGGGCCACCCGCTGGGCGCCACCGGCGCGATCATCATCGGCACCCTCCTGGACGAGCTGGAACGCTCGGACAAGGAAACCGGGCTGGCGACGCTGTGCATCGCCTCGGGCATGGGCGCGGCAACGATCATCGAGCGGGTCTGATGCCCAAACTCGATCCCGACGCCCTGAAGGCGGCGGCCCATCGCGATGCGGACGAGCTGGGCGCCTTCGAACGCATCACGCTCGGCGATCCCGGCGGGCTGACGCAATTCGGCGTCGCGATCGAGACGCTCATGCCCGGCGCGCGGTCGTCGAACCGGCACTGGCATCTCAGGGAGGACGAATTCCTGCTGATGCTGGACGGCGCGGCCGTGCTGGTCGAGGAGACCGGCGAAAGCGCCATCGGCCCCGGGGACGCGGTCTGCTGGCCGGCCGGGGCGGCAAACGGGCACATGGTGGTCAACCGATCCGATGCGCCCTGCCGGTTTCTCATCGTCGGCACCCGCGCGACGGACGACATCTGCACCTACCCCGACCTGGGGCAGACGCTTTACAACGAAGGCCCGAACTGGCGCCTGGTCGATGATGCGACCGGGGCGATCATCCGGCAGGGCACCCGCTGATCCGGACGCGGCCATCGGCCCGCGATCCGCAGACAAACGACGGAGATGGAAATGAACGATTTCACCATGGCCAAGGGCGACGACGGCGTCGCGGTGATCACCTGGGACGTTCCGGAAAAATCGATGAACGTGATGTCCCTGCATGGCTTGCAGGAACTGAGCGACCTGTTCGATGACGCGCTGGCCGACGAGGCCGTCAAGGGCATCGTCATCACCTCGGGCAAGGACGGCTCCTTTGCCGGCGGGATGGATCTGAACATCCTGGCCAAGATGAAGGAAGACGCCGGCGACGACCCGGCCCGCGGCCTGTTCGAGGGCACGATGCAGATGCATGCCCTGCTGCGCAAGATCGAGCTGGCCGGCATGGATTTCAAGACCAAGAAGGGCGGCAAGCCCGTGGCCGCCGCCCTGCCCGGCACCGCCGCCGGCATCGGGCTGGAACTGCCGCTGGCCACGCACCGGATCTTCGTGGCCGACAATCCCAAGGCGCGGATCGGCCTGCCCGAGATCATGGTCGGCATCTTCCCCGGCGCGGGCGGCACCACCCGGCTGGTGCGCAAGCTGGGCGCCATGGGAGCTTCGCAATTCCTGCTGGAAGGCAAGATGGTCGACCCCAAGAAGGCCAAGTCGGCCGGGCTGATCGACGAGGTGGTCGCCGACCCGCTGGCCGCCGCCAGGGACTGGGTGCTGAACGCCAAGGGCGCCGACCTGGTCAAACCCTGGGACGCCAAGGGCTACAAGATGCCCGGCGGCGCACCCTATCACCCCGCAGGCTTCATGACCTTCGTGGGCGCCAACGCCATGGTCCATGGCAAGACCCAGGGCGCCTTCCCCGCGCCCAAGGCCCTGCTCTCGGCCGTCTACGAAGGCGCGCTGGTCGATTTTGACACCGCGCTGCGGATCGAGGCCCGCTGGTTCACCAACGTGCTGATGAACCCGTCGTCGGGCGCGATGATCCGGTCGCTCTTCCTCAACAAGGAAGCGCTGGAGAAAGGCGCCGTGCGGCCGGCCGGCGTGCCGGACCAGACGGTCAAGAAACTGGGCGTTCTGGGCGCCGGCATGATGGGCGCGGGCATCGCACTGGTCTCGGCCATGGCCGGCATCGAGGTCGTGCTGATCGACCGTGACCAGGCAGCGGCCGACAAGGGCAAGGCCTATGCCGAAAGCTATGCCGACAAGGGCATCAAGCGCGGCAAGTCCACGCCCGAGAAGAAAGAGGCCATGCTGGGCCTGATCAATGCCACGCCCGACCTGGACGCGCTCAAGGGCTGCGACCTGATCATCGAGGCGGTCTTCGAAGACCCATCGGTCAAGGCCGAGATGACCCAAAAGGTCGAGGCGATCATCCCCGAGGATTGCATCTTTGCGTCCAACACCTCGACCCTGCCGATCACCGAACTGGCCAAGGCCAGCGCCCGGCAGGAGCAGTTCATCGGCATCCACTTCTTCTCGCCGGTGGAAAAGATGCTGCTGGTCGAGATCATCAAGGGCGCCAACACGGGCGACCGCGCGGTGGCCAAGGCGCTGGATTACGTGCGCCAGATCCGCAAGACGCCCATCGTGGTCAACGACGCCCGGTTCTTCTACGCCAACCGCTGCATCATCCCCTACATGAACGAGATGCTGCGCATGATCACCGAAGGCGTGGCCATGCCCCTGATCGACCATGCCGCGCTGCAGATGGGCTTCCCCGTCGGCCCCGTCCAGCTGAACGACGAGACCTCCATCGACCTGGGCGCCAAGATCGCGCGGGCGACCAAGGCCGCCATGGGCAATGCCTACCCGGACAACCCGGGCGACGATCTGATCTTCTGGATGGAAGAACAGGGGCGGCTGGGCCGCAAGTCCAAGGCCGGGTTCTTCGACTATGACGAGGCCGGCAAGCGGCAGGGCTACTGGGCCGGGGTGACCGACAAGTATCCGCTGCTCGACGACCAGCCCGACCTGATCGAGGTGCAGGAACGGCTGATGTTCTCGCAGGCCCTGGAAGCGGTGCGCGCGCTGGAGGAAGGCGTGCTGATGGACATCCGCGAAGGGGATGTCGGCGCGATCCTGGGCTGGGGCTTTGCGCCCTGGTCGGGCGGGCCGCTCAGCTGGCTCGACATCATCGGCACGCCCTATGCGGCCGAACGCTGCGACGCGCTGACCGAGGCATTCGGGCCGCGGTTCACCTGCCCGCCGCTCCTGCGCGAGATGGCAGCCAAGGGCCAGAGCTTCTACGGCCGGTTCGGCCCGAAAGCCGCGGCGGCCTGAGCGCCGCCCGACCGGCACCCTGACGGAGGATCGCGATGACCCCGCCGACCACCCTGCCCTGGCCGGCCGTCGCGATCCTTCTGGGCACATCGCTGGGCGCGGCGGCCCTCGCCGCGCTTGTCTCTCCCGCCGCCGCCCTGCCCGCGCTGGCCGGCGCACTGGCCGGGCTGGTGGCCGGGTTCCTGGCCCCGCCCGGGCGCGAGACCCTGCCGCTGCTGGCCGGGCTGGCCGCCCTGGCCCTGCTGTTGGCCTCGCCCGGCCCGGCCCTGCTGGGCCTGCTGGCCCTGGTGCTCTGCGCCCTGTCCGGCTGGGAGGCCATGGCCAGCGGCGGACGCGCCGCGGTGCTGGCGCTCTACATCTGGCTTGCCGTCCAGGTCATCCCGGCCATGCCCGGTACCGCCCTTGCCGTGCCCGTTGCCGCCGCCGCCCTGCTGGCCGGCTGGGGCGTCGCCCGGGCCTCCGGCCTCTCGGGCAAGGCCGCCCGGCCACCCTGTTCGCCCCTGCACGGGTTGATCCTGGCGCTCTACCTCGCCTTCGGCCTGGGCCTGGCCCTGCTGGTCATGCACCATCTCGACAGCCCCTTCGCCCATTGGATCATGCTGATCTTCACCATGCGCGCCCTGGCCCCGCCGGCCATGACCGCCCGCGCCACCCTGCGCTTCGGCCTGGGCGCCGGGCTGGGCTGCCTGGCCGGGCTGGCCGCCATCGCCCTGCATCCGCCCCATGGCCTGGCCATCGCCCTGGCCCTGGCCTGCCTCGTCGGTGCCATCCGCCTGGTCCCCCATCCCCGGCCCTTCACCCCGGCGCTTGTCTCGGCCGCCGTCCTGCTGCTGGTCGCCCCCGATGCCCATGCCGCCCTCTTCCGCATGGAAATCACCGCCCTGGTCGTCACCCTGTCGCTCGGCCTCTCCACGGCCCTGGGCCTGCTGCTGACCGACCCCCGCGCCCGCCCCGCCGCCTGAAGCTTGCCTGGCCGGTCAGGCGCCACGATCCTGCTTCTTTCTCTTTGAAAATATCCGGCCGCTCGGTCAGCCCCCGGGCCCGAACCCGTAAGAAAACCGGGCCACGTCCGCCGCACAGGCCCGGCCCACCGCCTCGGCCGCCGCATCGGTGTAATAGCCCCGGTAATCCCGCTCCCGTTGCGACACGTTCTCGATCGGCAGCTCCAGCCGGAACCCCAGATGCGCCCAGAGCGGCGCGGCATCCGTCTCGAAATGTTCCAGCCGGATATAGGCCGCGCAATGTTCGACCCCGTCGGCCCGGGTCATGTAGCTGGCCGCCGGCGTCGCCCGCAGCGAGGCCAGGATCATGGCATCGGTCGCGAAATCCGCGAATTCCAGCCGCCGGGCCCGGGCCACGGCCGGATGGTCGAACGCCTGCGCCCGCAGCCAGTGGTAATAGCTGACCATCCGGTCCCAGGGATTGCGCACCAGGGTAAAGGCAAACAGCCCGGCCAGCTCCTCGCCCGTCACCAGCCCGTCGATGTCGCGCAGGGTCGAATGTTTCCACAGCCGCCCGCGGCTGGCGACGTCCTTGACCCGGTGCCGCCGGCGCCGGGCCTTGGGCGTGTCGCCCAGCAGGATGTCATCCTTCATCGCCCGGCCTTCCAGCGCCAGCGCCAGCGCCGTGCCCCCGGTCTTGGGAATGTGAACGAAGACATAGCCCCGCCCTCGGCTGAGGATCATGCGCCCCCCTTTACGGCCCTTTTCATTGCCCCGATCGCCCCGCATTATGCTGCCTTGTCAGGACAATAGATCGCATCGGCAGGGAGGAAAACCATGGGCTGGATGAGCGACGAGACCGGGCTGGACAAATGCGAGGCCAACCACGTGCCGCTGACCCCGCTGTCGGGCCTGCGCCGGGCGGCGGCGGTCTACCGGGACGAACCGGCCGTGGTCTACGGCGACCACCGCAAGACCTATGCCGAATACATCGACCGCGTCACCCGGCTGGCCTCGGCCCTGGCCGCCATGGGAGTCACCCCCGGCCAGGTGGTGGCCACGATCCTGCCCAACATCCCCGCCCATGCCGAGGCCCATTTCGGTGTGCCGGCCTGCGGTGCCGTGCTCAATGCCATCAACACCCGGCTCGATGCCGGGACGGTGGCCTATATCTTCTCCCATGGCGAGGCGAAGGTGGTGCTTGTCGACAGCCAGTTCATCCCCCTGGCCGAAGCGGCCATCGCCGCGATGGACGGCCCCGGCCCGGTGATCGTCGAAGTGCCCGACGCGGCCCATGGCCACCCTGCCACCGGCCGTCACCGCTGCTATGACGACCTGCTCGCCGGGGGCGACCCGGCCCAAGGCTGGATCATGCCCGAGGACGAATGGGAAAGCCTTGCGCTCAACTATACCTCGGGCACCACGGGCAAGCCCAAGGGCGTGGTCTATTCCCACCGCGGCGCCTACCTGAACGCCATGGGCCAGGTGATCAGCTGGAACATGGTCCAGCGCCCGCGCTACCTGACCATCGTGCCGCTCTTTCACTGCAACGGCTGGTGCCACACCTGGATGATGCCCATGGTCGGCGGCTGCGTCGTCTGCTGCCGCGACATCACCGCCCCGGCGATCTTTGCGGCCATCGCCGACGAAGGCGTCACCCATTTCGGCGGCGCACCCATCGTGCTGAACATGCTGATCAACGCCCCGCGCCACGAGCGCCGCGATTTCGGCCACGTGGTCGAGGTCTTTACCGCCGGCGCCCCGCCGGCCCCGGCCACCCTGGCCAAGATCGAGCCGATGGGGTTCAACGTCACCCATGTCTACGGGCTGACCGAGGTCTATGGGCCTGCCACCGAATGCACCTGGGGTCCGGGGCTCGACCGCCTGACCGGCACCGACCGGGCCCGGGCCAAGGCGCGGCAGGGCGTGGCCATGCCCTTCATGGAAGACGTCACCGTCGTCGACGCCAACATGGACCAGATCCCCATGGATGCCACCGCCGACGGCGAGATCGTCTTCAAGGGCAACGGCGTGATGAAGGGCTATTACAAGAACCCGGAGGCCACGGCCGAGGCCTTTCGCGGCGGTTATTTCCATTCCGGCGACATCGCCATCCAGCACCCCGACACCTATGTCCAGATCACCGACCGGGCCAAGGACATCATCATCTCGGGCGGCGAGAACATCTCGTCCGTCGAGGTCGAGGCCGCGCTGATGGATCACCCGGCGGTGTCGCTGGCCGCCGTCGTGGCCCGGCCGGACGAGACATGGGGCGAAGTGCCCTGTGCCTTCATCGAGCTGAAGGACGGCGCCGAGGCCGACGAGGCCGGGCTGATCGCCCATGCCCGGGCGCGTATCGCCCATTACAAGGCGCCCAAGCACGTGATCTTTCAGGAACTCCCCAAGACCTCGACCGGCAAGATCCAGAAGTTCGAACTGCGCGCCATCGCCAAGGCGCTGTGACCGGAGTATGTTTGCCGCCCACGCGAGAGCCGTGATAAGCTCGGCCAAAACAATGAGGCAGCAGACCCCATCCCGATGACCGCGCTCACCCGGTACCAACGGATCGAAGCCACGGGGCTTTGGCGGGCCAGTCCCGACGACCAGAGACGCGAAGTCATCGTGTCGCTGGGCGAGGCCACGCTTGTGATCACCGATCTCAACGACCGGGCCCTGACCCATTGGTCGCTGGCCGCCGTGATCCGCCAGAACCCGGGCGAACGGCCGGCGATCTTTCATCCCGACGGCGATCCCGGCGAGACGCTGGAACTGGCCGAATCCGAGGCCGAGATGATCGAGGCCATGGACACCCTGCGCCGGGCCATCGACCGCGCCCGCCCCCGGCCGGGGCGGCTGCGCGTGCTGTCGGTCGTGCTGTCGGTGGCCATCGTGGCCGGGCTGGGGGTGTTCTGGCTGCCCGGCGCGCTGAAGCGCCAGGCCGTGACCGTGGTGCCGTCGATCAAGCGCCAGGACATCGGCGAGGCGCTGATGGGCCGGCTGGAGCGCATGACGGGCCGGGCCTGTGCCCAGAATACGGCCGGGGCGCCGCTGCACCGGCTGGCCCTGCGGACCCAGCTGCGCCAGATCGCCGTGATGCCCGAGGGCGTGCGCGATGCGCTGTTGCTGCCCGGCGGGCTGATGCTGGTGAACCGGCGGCTGATCGAGGATCACGAGGACCCGGCGATCCTGGCCGGCTACATGCTGGCCGAAAAGGCCCGGGCCGCGCAGCGCGACCCGCTCGACGAGTTGCTCAGCTTTGGCGGGCCGGCGGCCTCGTTCCGGCTGCTGACCACCGGCGCCCTGGCCGAGGAGACGCTGAGCGACTATGCCGAACACGTGCTGACCCGGCCCCGGCCCGACCCGGACGAGGCCATCCTGCTGGACATCTTTGCCAAGGCCCGGGTGACAACGGCGCCGTATGCCTATGACCGCGACGCCAGCGGCGAGACGGTGCTGGGCCTGATCGAGGCCGATCCCACCGCCGGCCAGGCCGCGCCGCCGGTCATGACCGACCGCGACTGGGTGCTGTTGCAGAACATCTGCCTGTCGGAATGAGGTCGGATTATTCGCGCTGAGCTGACTGGCCGGCAAGATCGGGCGTGCCGGGCGCTGCTGTGACATGGGCCCTGCGCCCGGCGCGGTGTCCACTGCGCCTTTGCCCCTGCGGGAAGGCATGGATGCCCCGTCCCGATGCCTGACGTTCTTTGGTCAGGCGGGCGCGGCATGGATCCGTTGCGCGCTGCGTATGGCCCGAGCGGCGGGGCCAGCCCCGCCCTACCTTCACCAACGCAATAGAAACCGCGCTCTTGCAGGACAGGCGGGCCTCGGGCACCTGCCCGGTGCGTCCTCCGCCTCTTAGGGCAGGTGGAACATTGCCACCCGCCCCGATGCGTGTCGTCCAGCGGAACAGCCGCGCCGCCCGGCGATCAGCGGGTGATGCGCGCGCCCGAATAGCCGGCGCCGCGCACCTTGCCCAGGGCGGATTGCGCCGCGGCATCCGAGGTAAAGGGCCCGGCCAGCACCAGCTTGTAGGTCCGGCTGCCCTTGGTCGCCGTGCCCAGCCGCATGGTCAGCCCGCTGCGCCGCGCCAGCTGCTGCGCCGCCCGGCGCGCCTCGGCATCGGAATTGAACGCCCCGACCCGCACGTATTGCGGCGCCACGGCCTGGGGCTGCGGTTGCGCCTGGCGGACCTTGCCGACGGTATCGGTGCGCACGGAATCGATCCGGCGAGGCGGGCTCGACGTGGTGGTCCGGGTGGTGGTGCCGACCCGCCGCACCTGGGCGTCCTTCAGCACCGTGTCGGCCGATTGCACCCGGTCGGTGCGGGCCATGGCCACTTCGGCGGGCACCGGCACGGCCCGCGTGCGCGGCACGTCGTCGTTCCAGATCGCCGCCGTCTGGGCATTGCCCGCCGCGCTGGTCACGCCGCGCATCGGGTTCAGCCGGTCGTCCTCCCAGGCCGGCCGGTAACCCGCCGGCACCTGGGGCGCGCGCTGGCTGGCCGGGGCCAGGGTGCGCACGCCGCGTTGCGGGTTCAGCCGGTCATCTTCCCAGACCGAACGATAGCCCTCGGGCACCGGCAGGTTCATCGCGTTGGCCCGCTCTTCCCAGACATGCCGGGGGATGGCCCGGGTGCCCGGCGGCAGGCTGGCGGCGTCGATGACACGGGTCACCGGGGCCTCGTCCTGCGGGCCGCAGCGCACGGCCAGCCGGCTGCCGTTGGAGATGTATTGCTGGCTCAGCGCCGAGGCGCCCGGGCAGGTGCTGGCCGTTGTCGCGGGCGCCGGACGCGCCGTGGGCACGGCGGTGCTGCGCGTGGGGGTCGTTGTCGTGGCCACGGCGGGCGCGGATGCGGCGGCCACCGGCGCGGCGGCAGTCGTGCGCGGCACGGGGGCCGGAGCCGGCGGCGCGCGGTAGACATTGGTCGGCGCGGTGGCAAAGGTCGTCGGCGGGACAACGGCCCGCGCCGGGGCCTGTGTTTGGGCCGGAGCCGGTTCGGATTTCGTGGTCTCGAAAACGGTCGGCGGCGGGGCCGGCGACGGCGTGCGGCCCGACGGCGTGCCGAAGAGCGCGGTGAACGGATCGACCGCCGGTTTCGGCGCCGGGGCGGCGCTGGCGGTGGTATTCGACGTTGTCCCGGTCGTGGTCGTGCCGGTGGTCGTGCGGGCGGTGGTCGTTGTGTCCTGCGGCGCGGCATCGGCCGGGGCCAGGGTGATCTGTTCGACCTGCTGCCCCCCGCCCGACGGCGCGGTCTGGGCCGTGGCCGTGGTGCTGGTCGGCTTGTAGCCGCAGACCAGCTTGCGATCGCGCGACACGCGCGGCACCCAGGTCACCGCTCCATCGATACCCGCCCGGATATAGACGCAGCCCCGGCTGTCGACATATTGGTTGCCCGTGTAGGACGCCGGCGGAAACTCGGCCGGCATCGACCCGTTGCGCAGGCTCTGGGCCTGGGCCGGAGCGACAAGACAGGCCGACAGCAGCAGACCGGCGACAGGTTTCGTAACGCGCATCGTTGCCCCCACAAGATGTAGGCCGATGATGCCGGAAAACCGCGGACCAGTAAAGCGGTGTGCCATGGTCACTTGGTGCCGAACATGCGGTCTCCGGCGTCGCCCAGCCCGGGCACGATATAGCCCTTGTCATTCAGCTTCTTGTCGACCGACGCGGTGACGATATGCACGTCTGGATGGGCCTCTTTCATGCGCGCGACGCCTTCTGGCGCGGCCAGCAGGCAGAGGAATCGGATGTCCTTGGCCCCGGCCTGTTTCAGCAGGTCCACCGCCGCGGCCGAGGAATTGCCCGTGGCCAGCATCGGATCGACGGCAATGACCAGCCGGTCGTCCAGGCCTTCGGGCACCTTGAAGTAATATTGCACCGGCTGCAGCGTGGCCTCGTCGCGGTACAGCCCGACAAAGCCCACCCGGGCCGAGGGCACCAGTTCGAGCACGCCGTCGAGCATGCCGTTGCCGGCCCGCAGGATCGATACAACGGCCATCTTCTTGCCGGCGATGACCGGCGCGTCCATTTCCTCGACCGGGGTGTCGATGGGCTTGGTCGTCATCGGCAATTCGCGGGTGATCTCGTAGGCCAGCAGCAGCGTGATCTCGCGCAGGAGCTGGCGGAATTCGGACGTCGGCGTGTCCTTGTCGCGCATCAGGGTCAGCTTGTGCTGGACCAGCGGGTGATCGACGATCGTAAGATGTTCGGACATGTGACGGCCTCCGGCTTTTGCCCCGTTGTGCGACATGGCGCGGGCCGTATCAAGCGGCATCCCCGGCCCGGCCGCCCCCCGGGCGCGATTATCGGCGGGTCAGTCGGGATCGGGGTGGAAGATCTGTTCGATCGGGCGGCCGAACAGGCCGGCGATACGAAAGGCCAGCGGCAGGCTGGGATCATAGCGGCCGCGTTCCAGGGCGTTGACGGTCTGGCGCGAGACATCCAGCCGCCGGGCCAGTTCGGATTGCGACCAGCCCCGGTCCTGGCGCAGATCGGCGATATCGTTTCTCATCTATGGCGCAGGTGGCCCAGCACCAGGCCCAGCCCCCAGAGCCCGGCCATCAGCGGCCAGACGGCAAACATCGACAGGCGGGGATAGCCGATGTTTTCGAGGAACCCGTAGGAAAAGGTCAGCAGGGCGGTGCCGGCAAAGGCCATGGCCAGCGCGTCGAACTGCAGCTTGCGCTGGAATTCGTCGATATCGGTCAGGGTGCGGATGATGACCAGGCACATGGCCGCGGCCGGGATCATCGGGGCCAGTGTCAGGACCAGCTGGCCGGCGGTCGAGGACACTCCGCCGGAGAGCAGGCGCAGCGACACGACCAGTACGGCGACATAGGCGGCCAGGCTGAGCAGCAATTGGAACAGACGACGGGGCATGGGGTCACCTCGGGACGGGTATTGTAAAGCTTGCTTTACAATAGGCGTGACCGCGACAGCTGTAAAGGTCGCTTTACAAAAGGTAGGCCGCAAGGGAGACGCCATGGCGGATGCAGAGGGCGAGCGCAGCAGGGAGGATACCAAGGGCAGGCACTGGGCAAAGCGGTCCGGGCAAACTGCATTGGGTCAACACAGGGACAGAGGAAAACCCACCGGGCAACTTGCCCCTGCCCCGCCGGGGCGAAGCGGGCGCCTCAAGACCGCTCAGACACATCAGCCCCGGCACCGGATGACGCCCGTCGCCCGGCACACCCTGCCCCTGTCGCCAAAACGTACCGCCCTGTCGCCGCCTCTGCTCCCCTGCCTCGGGCCTGGGCACCCGCCACAAGCGCCCGAAATCACCACATCTTCCTCGCCCTTGGCGCGCCATGTCCGCCTCGGTTGCGCACCATGACTGCCCTTACCCCAGCCGTAAAAACTCACCGCAAGCCCCCGCCTCGCGCAGGCCATTTCACATGCCAGATCGCGTCCGGCCTGGACGAGCCGGCCACAGCTTTAACGCGAACACCGATCACGGAACCGCACGAATCCGGTTTACAAAAGCCATAAAGTAATACTTAATACCTCGCGCCAACACGGCATGTTCAAAGGGAGGAGAACCAGATGAACATCAAGGCCACGCTCATGGCGAGCGCCGTTGCCCTGTCGCCCATCGTCGCCCATGCCGCCGATCTCACCATCGGCTTTTCGCAGATCGGATCGGAATCCGGCTGGCGCGCGGCCGAGACGACGGTCACCCGGCAGGAAGCCGAGAAACGCGGGATCGAGCTGAAATTCGCGGATGCCCAGCAGAAACAGGAAAACCAGATCAAGGCGATCCGGTCCTTCATCGCCCAGGGCGTTGACGCCATCCTGATCGCCCCCGTCGTGGCCACCGGCTGGGACGAGGTTCTGGAAGAAGCCCAGGATGCCGATATTCCGGTCATCCTGCTGGACCGCACCGTCGATGCCTCGGACGATCTGTACCTGACGGCCGTGACCTCGGACCTGGTGCACGAAGGCAAGGTGGCCGGCGAATGGCTGGTCTCCGAGATGGGCGACAGCGATTGCCGCATCGTCGAGCTTCAGGGCACCACCGGCTCGTCGCCGGCCATCGACCGCAAGACCGGTTTCGAACAGGGCATCGACGGCCACGCCAACCTGGAAATCGTGCGCAGCCAGACCGGCGATTTCACCCGCAGCCAGGGCAAGGTCGTGATGGAAAGCTTCCTCAAGGCCGAGGGCGGCGAGAACATCTGCGCGCTTTATGCCCATAACGACGACATGGCCGTCGGCGCGATCCAGGCCATCAAGGAAGCCGGGCTGAAACCGGGCGAAGACATCAAGATCGTCGCCATCGACGCCGTGCCCGACGCCCACCTGGCCATTGCCCAGGGCGAGATGAACGCCACGATCGAGCTGACGCCCAACATGGCCGGCCCGGCGCTGGACGCGCTCGAAGCCTACCTGGCCGATGGCACCGTGCCGCCGAAATGGATCCAGACGGAATCCAAGCTCTTCACCGCCTCGGACGACAACCAGTCGATCTACGAGATGAAGAAGGATCTCGGCTACTGAGCCGGGCCGCGCGGGGGCCCGCCCCCGCGCATTCCCCCATTGCCACGGCCCCCGGGCCGGCGGCCACGAGGCGGACCGATGACAGACGATCAAACAGTGATGCTGCACGCCAGCGGCGTGTCCAAGTTCTTTCCCGGCGCGGTGGCGCTCGACGATGTCGAGCTCAAGCTCTACCCCGGTGAAGTCCATGCCCTTCTGGGCGAAAACGGCGCGGGCAAGTCGACGCTGATCAAGTGCCTCACGGGGGTCTACCGGCGCGACGGCGGCACGATCGTGCTGGATGGCGAAGCGATCGACCCCCATTCGACCCAGGACAGCCAGAAACTGGGCATCGGGACGGTCTACCAAGAGGTCAACCTGCTGCCCAACCTGACCGTGGCCGAGAACCTCTTCCTGGGCCGCCAGCCGATGCGCATGGGCCTGCTGGCCCGCCGCCGCATGGTGGCCGAGGCCCGGCGGGTGCTGGGCGATTACGGGCTGGACATCGACCCCGGCGAGCCGCTGACGGCCTATTCGGTGGCCGTCCAGCAGGTCGTGGCCATTGCCCGGGCGGTCGAGATGTCGGGCAAGGTGCTGATCCTCGACGAACCCACCGCCTCGCTCGACCGCGACGAGGTGCAGCTGCTGTTCTCGGTCATCCGCCGGCTGAAGGACCGCGGTCTGGCCGTGGTGTTCATCACCCATTTCCTCGACCAGGTCTTCGACATTTCGGACCGGGCGACCGTGCTGCGCAACGGCCGGGTCGTCGGAACGCGCACGCTGGAAGGCGTCAGCCAGAAGGACATCGTGACGCTGATGCTGGGCCGCCAGCTGGAAGCCCGGGTGCATGACCGGGCGCCGTCGCGGGTGGGCGAATTGCTGATCGAGATCGACGGGCTGGCGAAATCGGGCATGCTGGACCCGGCCAGCATGCAGATCCACAAGGGCGAGGTCGTCGGCCTGGCCGGGCTGCTGGGATCGGGGCGGACCGAGACGGCCAACCTGATCTTCGGTGCGGTGCCAGCCGACCAGGGCCGCATCCTGCGCGACGGCCGCGAGATCCGCGTGACCAACCCGCGCGAGGCCGTGGCCCAGGGTTTCGCGCTGTGCCCCGAGGACCGCAAGACCGACGGCATCGTCGGCGACCTGTCGGTGCGCGACAACATCATCCTGGCGCTGCAGGCGCGGCAAGGCTGGTCGCGGCCGATCCCCCGGGCCAAGGTCAACGAGATCGCCGAGCATTACGTCAAGGCGCTGGATATCCGGCTGGCCAGCCTCGACATGCCGATCCGCCTGCTGTCGGGCGGCAACCAGCAAAAGGCCCTTCTGGCCCGCTGGCTGGCCACCTCGCCCGATTTCCTGATCCTCGACGAACCGACCCGGGGCATCGACGTGGGTGCCCATGCCGAGATCATCGCGCTGATCGAATCGCTGCGCGAACAGGGCATGGCCCTGCTGGTCGCCTCGTCCGAGCTGGAAGAGCTGGTGGCCTATTCCTCGCGCGTCATCGTCCTGCGCGACCGCCGCCAGGTCAGCGAGCTGACGGGCAGCCGGATCACCGCCCATAACATCGTCCATGCCATCGCGGACGAACCGCTGCAGGAGGCCTCGTGATGGCCGGCACGACCACATCGACCTTTCGCCGCATCCTGCCCCAGCTGGTCATCCTGGCCTGTGCGCTTGTGCTCAACGTGCTGGTCTTTCCCGATTTCTTCCGCATCGAATTCCAGAACGGCCGGTTGTTCGGCAACCTGATCGACGTGCTGAACCGGGGCGCGCCGGTGGCCCTGCTGTCGATCGGCATGACCCTTGTGATCGCCACCCGGGGGATCGACCTGTCGGTCGGCGCGGTCATGGCCATCGCCGGGGCGACGGCTGCCAGCATCGTCGTCGACGGCCATGGCTGGGTCACCGCGCTGATCGGCGCGCTGGCCGTGGGCGCGATCTGCGGGGCGTGGAACGGGGTGCTGGTGGCCGTGCTGCGCATCCAGCCCATCGTGGCCACGCTGGTGCTGATGGTGGCCGGCCGGGGCATCGCCCAGCTGATCACCGAAGGCACCATCCTGACCTTTCTCAACCCCGGCCTGATCCGGCTGGGCGCGGGCACGATCATGGGCGTGCCGACGCCGATCATCCTGTGGATCGCCCTGGGCGCCTTTGCCGCCTGGCTGGTCCGGCGCACGGCGCTTGGCCTGCTGATCGAATCCATCGGGGTCAACCAGGCCTCGTCGCGGCTGGCGGGTATCAACGCCCGGGTGCTGCTGGTCTCGGTCTACCTGGTCTCGGGCCTCTGTGCGGCGCTGGCCGGGGTCATCGTGGCCGCCGACATCAAGGGCGCGGATGCCAACAACGCCGGGCTGTGGCTGGAACTGGATGCCATCCTGGCCGTGGTGATCGGCGGCAATTCCCTGCTGGGAGGCCGGTTTTCCATCGTGGCCTCGCTGCTGGGCGCGCTGATCATCCAGTCGGTCAATTCGGTCATCCTGCTGTCGGGCATGCCGCCCGAATTCAACCTGGTGATCAAGGCCCTGCTGATCCTGGCCATCCTTGTCATCCAGTCGCCCAAGGTCGGCCATGCCGTCTACATGCTGCGCGCGGCCGGGCCGCGGGCCTTCAAGGCCCGGGCCGATGTCGCGCCGCGCCCGCAGGAGGAACAATGATGATCCGCTCCCACCACCTGCCCCTGATGGTCACCCTGGCCACCTTCGTGCTGGCCTATGCGCTCTGCGGCATGCAGTACCCGTCGATGTTCTCGACCCGGGTCGTGGCCAACCTGCTGACCGACAACGCCTTTCTGGGCATCGTCGCCGTGGGCATGACCTTTGTCATCCTGTCGGGGGGCATCGACCTGTCGGTCGGGTCGGTCATCGCCTTCTCGGGGGTCTTCCTGGCCGTGATCCTGCGCGACACCTCGATCCATCCGCTGACGGCCTTTGTGCTGGTGTTGTGCATCACCACGGCCTTCGGCGCGGCCATGGGGGCGGTGATCCACTACCTGGAAATGCCGCCCTTCATCGTCACCCTGGCCGGCATGTTCCTGGCCCGTGGCGCGGCCTACGTGCTGTCGACCGACAGCGTGCCGATCGACCATGCCTTCTATGACGTGCTGAAAGATGTCTACTGGAAGGCCCCCTCGGGCGGGCGTTTTCGACTGATCGGCGGGCTGATGATCCTGACCTTCGTCGTTGCCGGCATCGTCCTGCACCGCACGCGCTTTGGCCAGAACGTCTATGCCCTGGGCGGCGGTGCGGCCACGGCCCGGCTGATGGGCGTGCCGCTGGCCGGCACCACCGTCGGCATCTACGCCGTGTCCGGCGGGCTGGCCGGGCTGGCCGGCATCGTCTTTTCGCTCTACACCTCAGCGGGCTATTCGCTGGCCACCGTGGGCGTCGAGCTGGATGCCATTGCCGCGGTCGTGATCGGGGGGACCCTGCTGAGCGGGGGGTACGGGTTTGTCGCCGGAACGTTCTTCGGCATTCTCATCATGGGTCTGATCCAGACCTACATCGTCTTCGACGGCAGCCTGTCGAGCTGGTGGACAAAGATCGTCATCGGCGGACTGCTCTTCGCTTTCATCCTGCTCCAGAAGGGACTGACTTGGGCAACAACGGCGCGCAGGAAAACCGCGACTGGCTTCGCCACGCAATCATGACACTGGTCTCGCCCGGCGCGCGGCTGGAACGGGCGTCCAACCACACGAATTTCGTGGTGGAGCAGATCGGCCGGGCCATCGTGGCGGGCGAATACCCGGCGGAATCCATGATCCCGCTGGACCCGGACCTGTGCGAGATGTTCGACGTCTCGCGCACCGTCGTGCGCGAGGCCAAGAAGACCCTGGCGGCCAAGGGGCTGATCCAGTCCAAGGCCAAGGTCGGCACCCATGTGCGCCCGGCGGCGGAATGGAACCTCTTCGACGAGGACGTGCTGCGCTGGCATACCTCGATGAAGAACCCCGGGCGGTTCTACGAGGAATTGCTGGAAATCCGCCTGATATTCGAGCCCGCCGCCGCTGCCCAGGCCGCGCGCCAGGCCAATGATGCCGATTGCACGCGGCTCTTCGGGCTGTGCGACCGGCTGGCCGATGCCCGGACACGGGCCGATTTCGTCGTGGCCGATTACGAATTCCACCAGCAGGTGCTGGTCCTGTCGGACAACCGTTTCCTGCAATCGCTGGGCCATATCGTGCAGACGGCGCTGTATTCGCTGTTTCTCAAGGAGCCCGAGGCCAGCTTTCTGGACGCCCGGGCCGAAGTGGCCGGCAATCACCGCCTGATCGCCAAGGCCATCTGCAACGGCCTGCCGGCCGAGGCCCACGAAGCCATGGCCCGGGTCATCCGCGACGGCCACCTGCGGGCGGCCGGCTAGGTCATTCCATCGCCAGGATCATGTTGCGCACCACCGGATAGATCTCGCGTTCCCAGCGCCGGCCGTTGAACACGCCGTAATGGCCGACATTGGCCTGCAGGTGGTGGCGTTTCAGATGCGGGCGCAGCGACCGGCAGAGGTCATGGGCCGCCGCCGTCTGGCCCAGCGAACAGATGTCGTCGCGCCCGCCCTCGACGGTCAGAAGCGCGGTCTGGCGGATCTCGCCCGGGTCGACCAGGTCGCCGCGATAGGTGAATTCGCCCTTGGCCAGCTCGGCACGCTGAAAGATCCGGTCGATGGTTTCCAGGTAGAATTCGGCCGTCAGATCGAGCACGGCGAAATACTCGTCGTAGAAATCCTTGATCTTCATGGCCTCGGCCATCTCACCCCGGGCGAGGTGGCGATAGAGCTTGTTGTGCTGGTCGCGGTGGCGATCCATGTTCATCGCCATGAAGGCCGTCAGCTGGACAAACCCCGGGTAGACCTTGCGCCCTGCCCCGGCATAACGGCTGGGCACCTCGGCGATGACGTTCTTCTCGAACCACTCGTAGGGCTTGTCGAAGGCCAGCTCGTTCACCGTCGTCGGGCTTTCGCGCACGTCGATCGGCCCGGCCATCAGGGTCATCGTCCGCGGCGTGGCCGGGTTCTTGTCCTTCGACATAACCGCCACGGCAATCAGCGCCTGCACGCAGGGCTGGCAGACCGCCAGCAGGTTGCCCCCCGGCCCGATCTCTTCGAGGAAGCGGATCAGGTATGCGACGTAATCCTCGACCCCGAACTCCCCCGCCGACAGCGGCACGTCGCGGGCGTTCTTCCAATCGGTGATATAGACATCGTGGTCGCGCAACAGCACCTCGACCGTGCCGCGCAGCAGGGTCGCGAAATGGCCCGACAGCGGCGCCACGACCAGGACGGGCGGCTGCGGCGTGTCGATGTCCTTGGCGAAATGGCGCAGCTCGCCGAAAGGCAGGTCCAGCGTCACTTCCTCGCGCACGGCCACCTCGCGGTTGCCGACCATGACCGAGGGAATGTTGAAGCCGGGGCTGTGGTGGGTCAGCCGGAACCGGGCGATCATTTCCAGCCAGGCATCGGTATGCGGCACCGCCGGGTTCCAGGCGCCCCACCCCGCCCAGCCATCCAGCCGCATCGTCCGGGCCATGGCCCGCATCGGCGCAATGAGGTCATCCTGGAACTGGTAAAACTGGTAAAGCATGTCAGTTTCCTTATCCGTGCCCGCAGAATTCTCCCTTGGCAAAAAGCCTAGTCCGTTTCATGCTGCACTGCGACATAAATTATCTGCGTCGCAGAATTGCAGCGAGGGACGGGACATGGGCCGTGCGACACTGACGATTTCTTCCAAGAATTATTCCTCGTGGTCCCTGCGTGGCTGGCTTTTGTGCAGGATGGCCGGCATCGATTTCGACGAGAAGGTCGTCGACGTGGATGACCCGGAAAACCGGCAGGAATTGCTGCTTCTGTCGCCTTCGGTCCGGGTGCCGCGCCTGTCCCATCGCGATGTCGAGGTCTGGGACACGCTGGCGATTGCCGAATATCTGCACGAAATTTCACCAATGGCCGGTCTTCTGCCCGAAGACAGCAAGGCCCGGTCACATTGCCGGTCGATCTCGGGCGAGATCCATTCGGGGTTCTACAACCTGCGGTCGGCCCTGCCGATGAACATCAAGGCGCGCCACCAGTCGTTCAAGATCTTCTCGGGCGCCCGGCCCGACGTGGCCCGGGTCAAGGAGATCTGGTCGGAATGCCTGGACGCCCATGGCGGGCCGTTCCTGTTCGGCGAACCGACCATGGCCGATGCGATGTATGCCCCGGTCTGCACCCGGTTCCGCACCTATGCCGTCGAGATGGAGCCCGAGCTGGAAGCCTATTGCCAGGCGGTCTTTGCCTGGGAGCCGATGGCCGAATGGTGCAACGCGGCACTGCAGGAACCCGACGAGGTGGTCGAACTCGAAGTCGAGTTCTGAACGCCCCCGGGCTCGGCCGGTCATTCCTGACACTCCGGCCGACCTGGCCCGTTCGTTCAGCCCCGGCCCGTTCAGGCCGGCTCGCCCGGTCACCCCGACCCGCCCGGTCAATCCGGTCCGCCGTTCAGCCCAACCCGCCCGATCGTCCCGGCCCACCCGATCGCCCCGGCCCGCGCAGTCACTTCAGCCCTCTCAGTCACTCCAAGCCGCCCGGTCAACCCCACATACCGATCTAACCGACCTGCCCGATCAAACCGGCCCGCGCATCCACTCCTGCCCGCGCATCCACCCCAACCCGCCCGGACAACCCGACCCTGCGTGTAGGACCGACCGACCGCGTCAACCGAACCGACCCGGTCAGACCGACCGGCCGGGTCAATCCGCCCCGCCCGATCAGCACCTTCAGCCGTCCGGCCAGACCAGCGAACGATGGATCTGCGCCCCGGCCCAGGCCCCGTCCCCCACGGCCAGCGACACCGAATGGGGCATGCGCGCGACGTCGCCGCAGGCAAAGACCCCGGGGACCGAGCTTTCCTTGGCCTCGTTGGTGCGGATCATCCGGCCCATGGCGTTCTCGGTTGTCTCGCAGCCCATCTGTTCGGCCAGGGGCGTGGCCGGGCGGGTCGTCGAGGCCGTGAAGAGCCCCGCAAAGCCCAGCCTGCGGCCATCGGCCAGGGTCACGTCGGCCGTGCCCGACAGGCCCGTGATCGGCCCTTCCTCGATGGTCACGCCCCGGGTCTCCAGCATCCGCCGGGCCTCGGCATCCGGCCCCTCCGTGCCGTTCAGCAGGAAGGTGACCCGCCCCCATTCCGGCAGAAGCTGGGCCTGGTGCACCGACATCGGCCCGGTGGCAATCACGCCGATCTCGCCCTGGTCCAGCTCGTACCCATGGCAATAGGGGCAGTGAAACACCGACCGCCCCCAGCGCTCGGCCAGCCCGGGAATGTCGGGCAGGATGTCCCGCACCCCGGTCGCGAACAGCAGCCGGCGGCCCCGGTGTGTCACCCCGGTGTCGGTGCCTACGGCAAAGTCATCCCGGGCGCCCTCGGCCGTATGCGCCGTGCCCTCGACCCAGGTCAGGGTGGGATAGCGCATCAATTGCGCCCGGGCGCTGCGGGCGATCTCGGCCGGGTCGATGCCATCCTGGCCGATGAAGCCGTGGCTGTGGCTGGCAAAGCGGTTGCGGCGCAGCCCCGCGTCGATCACCAGCACCTTGCGGCGGGCACGCAGAAGCTGCAGGGCGGCGGCCATTCCGGCGTAGCTGCCCCCGACGACGATCACGTCATGGGTCATTGTCCTGTCCTTCAGTCCTTCGATTGGCGGCGTGCGTCGAACCGCCGTGTGAAATCGCGCGACAGATCCGCCAGCGTCACGCCGGCGAACCGATCCAGCAACAGGGCCTCGGCCTCGGCAAAGGCCCCGTCGAGCGCGGCATTGACCGATTGCTCGACCAGGCATTCGGGCGTCTCGTTGCGGTTGCCGATGGCAAAGATCGCCGGTTCGCCCAGGGCCTCGTGCAGGTGGCGCAGGGTGACCGCCGACAGGTCGGCCGAGATGCGCCAGCCCCCGGCATGACCCCGTTCGGATTGCACCAGCCCGGCCTTGCGCAACAGGCCCATCGTCCGACGGACGACCACCGGGTTGGCACCCAGGCACTGGCCCAGCATGTCGGATGTCATCGGCCCGTCATGGTCGGCCATGTGCAGCAGCGCATGCAGGACCGAGGAAAGGCGGCTGTCTCTTTTCATGTAACTTTATATGTTACGATTCGGGGCGCAGGTCAAGATCCCCACCCGCCGCCGCTCCTTTACCCGGACCAGCCACTGCCCGTGCCGAGCCGCACATTGCCGATCACCGAACCCGGTCGCCTCATGCCCCACATCGGGCAGGTCCCATGGCGCTGGCGTATGGGCCGCGCCAGTCCCGTCCCGCCGCCCATCCCGGGCCGCATCTTGCCGAACGCTGGCCCGCGTCGAGCCCAGCCCCCTGCCGAGCAATTTGGCGGCGCGAGCTCACGGACCGCGCCGGGGCCCGGACCAACAAAACGGTCGGGTCAGCCGCGGCGGGTGGGTCGGACATGCTGGACATGTGGGGTGTGTCTGACGCGTCAGGCGAGCCGAACATATCGTAGGTGCTGATCCCTTCAGGCAGGCCAGCCGCGTCCGATGTCTCCCACCTGTCGGCCGTATCGGACGGGCCAACCGTGTCGACACTGTCGGTCTTAGCGGACATCTCGGGCACCTCATTCACGCTGGTCGCCTCGTTCACGCTGGTCGCCTCGTTCACGCCGGACGTCTCGGGCGTATCGGACCTGTCGGACCAGCCCAACCCGTCGGACCCGTCGGACCCGTCGGACCCGTCGGACGACGCAACGCCCACGTCATCCTGCTCTGTCAAGAAACTGCAATACATCGCTGCTACCCCGCCCCAATAGCCGCCCCGCCTCCTCGGGGCGCCACCGACTTGGGGATGAACACATGAAAACGACGCTTCTTCTGTCCGCGCTGGTCGCGGGCCTTGCCGGCACCGCCATGGCCGATCCGTCGGGCAAGCTGGTCCTTTACACCTCGCAGCCCAATGCCGACGCCCAGCAGACCGTCGACGCCTTCACCGCGAAATATCCCGACGTCGAGGTCGAATGGTTCCGCGATGGCACGACCAAGGTCATGGGCAAGCTGGCCGCCGAATTCGAAGCCGGCCAGCCCCAGCCCGACGTCCTGCTGATCGCCGACATGGTCACCATGGAAGGGCTGGAAGCCGAGGGCCGGCTGATGGCCTATCCCGAGGCTGATACCTCGGCCTATGGCGACCAGCTGATGGATGCCGAGGGCCATTACTTCTCGACCAAGCTGATCACCACCGGCATCGTCTACAACACGTCGGCCGAAATGGTCCCGACCTCCTGGAACGACCTGCTCAAGCCCGAAGCCAAGGGCCAGATCGTCATGCCCTCGCCGCTGACCTCGGGCGCCGCGACGATCCACATGGCCGCGCTGACCTCGAACCCCGACCTGGGCTGGGATCTCTACCAGGGCCTGGCCGACCAGGGCACCAACCCGCAGGGCGGCAACGGCGGGGTCTACAAGGCCGTGGCCGGAGGCGAGAAGCTGTACGGTTTCGTCGTCGATTTCCTGCCCATCCGCGAGCTGTCCAACGGCGCGCCGGTGGCATTTGTCTTCCCCGAGGAAGGCGTGTCGGCCGTGACCGAACCGGTGGCCATCCTGTCGACGGCCCGCAACCCCGAGGCCGCCAAGGCCTTTGTCGATTTCCTCATCTCGACCGAAGGCCAGGAACTGGCCGCATCGATGGGCTACCTGCCGGCGCATCCCGACGTGGCCGCCCCGGCCGGGTTCCCGGCCCTGTCCGACATCAAGCTGATGGATTTCGACCCGGCCAAGGCGCTGGCCGAGGACCAGGCCAACAAGCAGAAGTTCCTGGACATCTTCGGCGGCTGACCTCTTGACCCGCCTGCAAGACCTGTCGCGCGGCGAGGCAATGTCCCTCGCCGCGCTTCTCCTTTTCTTCCTGGTGCTCTTTGCCCTGCCCCTTGGCCTGCTGGCCAAGGTCGGGCTCAGCGATGCCGGCCTGCCCTCGCTGGGCCCGCTGGCCGAGGCCCTGCAAAGCGGCTCGGTCCGGCGCGCGGCCTGGCGGTCGTTCGAAAGCGCCGCCGTCTCGGGCCTGGGCGCGCTGGTGCTGGGCACGGTGCTGGCCCTGGCCCTGGGCCTGACCGACGTACGGATGAAGGGCACGGCGATCTTCCTGCTGCTGCTGCCGATGATGATCCCGCCCCAGGTCACGGCCATTGCCTGGGTGCAGGCCATGGGCCCGGGCAGCCCGGTGCTGGGCTGGCTGGGCATCGCCCCGCCGCCCGGCACGCCGCATCCGCTCTATTCGGCCTTCGGGGTCATGCTGTTGCTGACCTTCCAGCATACGCCGCTGGTCATCCTTGTCGTGCTGGCCGCCCTGCGCGCCATCCCGCGCGAAATGTCCGAGGCCGCGCGGATCTCGGGCGCCGGGCCGCTGCGCCTGTTGCGCCGGGTGCTGTTGCCCCTGCTGGCCCCGACGCTGTTGGCCGGTTTCATGCTGGCCTTTGTCTCGGCCCTGGGCAATTTCGGCATCCAGGCCATCCTGGGCATTCCCGCGCGCTATACCACCCTGCCCGTGCTGATCTGGCGGCGGCTGTCCAGCTTCGGGCCGTCGGTGCTGACCGACGTGGCCGTGATCTCGATCCTGCTGGCCATTGTCGCCGGGCTGGCCATCATCCTGCAGATGGCCCTGCAACGCCGGTTTCGCGCCCATGTCACCGGCCCGCCCCAGCCGCCCCTGCGCATCGCCCTGGGCCGCTGGCGCCCGGCGGTCGAAGCCGGGCTGGGCGTCTATATCCTGGCCACGCTGGTCCTGCCCCTGTCGGCCCTGCTGGCCACGGCCCTGGTGCGCACCTACGGCCTGCCCCTGACAGCCCAGACCGTCACTTTCGACAATTTCGCCGAGATCCTCTTTCGCCAGGCGGCCACCGCCCGGGCCTTTGTCAATTCCTCGCTGACGGCCGGGGCCGCAGCGCTGGTGCTGGCCGCGGTGTCGGTGCTGACCGGCATGTTCCTGGCCCGACCCGGGCGCAACCGCGCCGGCCGGCCCGTCGCCGCGCTGGTCTCGGGCGGGGCGGACATGAGCTATGCCATCCCCGGGCTGGTCATATCCATCGCCTTCATCCTGGCTTTCATCCGGCCGCTGCCCGTGGTCGGCCTGTCGCTCTACAACACCCTGGCCATCATCTTCCTCGCCTATCTTACGGCCTTCCTGTCGATCGCCCTGAAACCGGTTGTCGCGGCCTTTGCCCAGCTGGACCCGGCCCTGGACGATGCCGCCCGGGTGTCGGGCGCGGGGTTCGGCCTGCGCCTGCGCCGCATCCTGGCCCCTGTGGTCGCCCCGGCCGCCGCATCGGGCGCGATCCTGGTGTTCCTGACGGCCTATAACGAGGTCACCGTCTCGGCGCTGCTGTGGTCGGCCGGCAACGAGACCATCGGCACGGCGATCTTCAACTATGAAGACGGGGGCTATACCACCCTGGCCGCGGCGATGTCCTGCGTGACGGTCGTGGCCACCGTTGCGCTGATGGCCGCGCTGGACCGGGCCGGGCGGCACCTGCCCCCCGGGGTCGTGCCCTGGCGGATGTAAGGCCCGGCCATGCCCGGGGCGAACAAGAATTTTCTCCGGAAAATTCTCACCCGGCGGCGGGCAGCGCCCAGGCCCGGGTCAGCCGCACGCCCAGGGTGTCACCGTCGCGGAGCGGCACGGCGGCGCTGACCGGCAGCGGCTCGGCCAGGCCCTCGACCCGGACCAGCGCCTCCCATCCGCCGCCGCGGTAGAACGCGCTTTCGACCCGCCCGGGCAGGCCCTCTCCCAGCACCACGTCACCCGGGCGCACCACCAGCCGCACCGGCCCCTCGCGCCCCGGGCAGGCCACCGACACCGGCCCCGCCACGGCCTGCCCACCGCCGGCCACGGCATCCAGCAGCGCGGCCCGGCCGATGAACCGGGCGACCTCCTCTGTGGCCGGGCGGTCGTGGATCTCCTGCGGCGGGGCGACCTGCAGGAACCGCCCGCCCCACATCACGGCGATCCGGTCGGCCAGGGCCATGGCCTCGCGCTGGGAATGGGTGACATACATCGTCGTGCCCCCGGCCTCGCGGTGGAACCGGGTGATCTCCGTTTCCATCCGCCCGCGCAGATGCGGGTCGAGATTGGCCAGCGGCTCATCCATCAGCACGGTGCTGGCCCCACCCGCCAGGCAGCGGGCCAGCGCCACGCGCTGGCGCTGGCCGCCCGACAGTTCCGCCGGCATACGCCCCGACAGCGCTCCCAGGTCCACCGTGTCGAGATGGGCCATCGCCCCGCGCCGGGCCTCGGCCCGCGACCGGCCCGCCGCCTCGGCCGGAAAGGCCACGTTGCCCAGCACATCCATGTGCGGCCAGAGCGCGTAGGATTGGAACACCACGCCCACCTGGCGGGCCTCGGGCGGCACGTGCAGGCCCGGCCCCGACACCGGGCGGCCGTCCAGCCGGATCTCGCCCCGGTCGAGCGTTTCCAGCCCCGCAACCAACCGCAGCAACGTGGATTTCCCGCAGCCCGACGGGCCGAGCACGACAAAGAACTCGCCCGGCGCAAGGGTGACATCCACCCCGTCGATCACCCGGTTGCCCCGGATGCTCTTGCCCAGCCCCGACATCTGAACCGACATGGACCAATCCCCATCTGACCCGCATCAGCGCCCTAGCCGCGGCGCTGCCGGCGCGCAAGGGAGGGTCATGAAACTGTCATGCGAGACCGCCTGCCAGGGCGGATGAGCGGCGCTGGCGGGGCCCGCGAAACAGACCTCAGCGGTCTTCGGGCCGCACCAGCGGTGCCCGGCTCTGGATATTCCCCGCATCCGTCAAAAGCTTGAGACAACGCATGAATTCCGTCCGTTCGCCATCCGCCAGGCTGGCCAGGATCGCGCCCTGCACATCACTGATCTCGGGCTCGACCCGGGCCAGCACCCGGGCGCCCCGGCGCGTCAGGTTCAGCTCGCGCGCGCGCCGGTCGCGCATGGACACCTGGCGCGAGATCAACCCCTTGGTCTCCAGCCGGTCGACCACCCCGCCAATCGTCGCCCGGTCATAGGCGATCAGCCCGGCCAGCGTGGCCTGGTCGATGCCCGGCCGTTCGGCCAGCACCGAAAGCGCGCCGTATTGCACCGCCGTCAGGTCCAGCCCCAGCGCCGCGATCCGCTCGTGAAACATGGCCATCGAGATCTGGTGCAGCCGCCGGATCAGGTGGCCGGGCATGTCGTGCACACGGTGATTTCCGGGCTCGTTTGCAGTCACTTGGCCCATACCCCCTGTTCGCCGGGGTTGCGCCCGTCGCCTCTTTGCGGCATCCGCCCGCCCCTCCCCGAGCATGGCTGGTGCAATCGCGACCAGATTATGTCGCATGACATACCAGGGCAAGGATTCTTGGCCCCGCGGCCCGTCCCGCCCGGCCTGCCCGGGGCCGGTCAGCCCAGCACCAGCCGGCCCAGGATCGCCCGGCGATCCGCGTCGATGGGCACGGGCCGATGCGATCCGCGGGCCACGTAGACATGCACGAAAAACCCTTCGGCCGCGGCCTCGTCCACGCCCCGGGCAAAGAGTCCGATCTCGTAACGTATTGACGACGTGCCCAATTTGGCCACCTTCAGCCCGGCATCGACCCAGCCGGGAAAGGCCAGCTCGGCGTGATATCGGCAGCCGGTCTCGACGACCAGCCCATAGCTCTCCGAGGTCTTGGGATCGAGCAGACCGTGGTCCATCAGCCAGCCGTTCACCGCCGTGTCGAACAGGGAATAATGGACCACGTTGTTCATGTGGCCATAGATGTCGTTGTCCATCCAACGGGTCTGGAGGGGCACGAATTCTGCGTAATCGGCGCGCGTCGCGCGCGGGGGTCGGTCGGCCATGGCAGGGATTTGGTCCGTTTTGTTCAAAGGGAAGGCTGGGGCAGAGGCAACGGGCTCAAAGCGCGGCGCGATAGATCTGCCGGGCGTGCTCCTCGGTCACCGGCCGGGGGTTGTTGACCAGCAGCCGGGTCTGCTTCATCGCATCCGCAGCCAGCCGGTCGATATCACCTTCGCCAATGCCCACCCCGCGCAGCCCCGGTTGCAGGCCCAGCTCGGTGTTCAGCGCGGCCAGCCGGTCGATCAGCTCGGCCGCGATGGCCTGGCTGTCGCGGTCCCGGTCGATATCGGGAAACACATGCGGGGCCAGGGCGGCATAGTCCGCGGCGCAGGCCGGGGCATTGAACCGCATGACCTGGGCCAGGACCAGCGCGTTGGACAGGCCGTGCGGCACGTGGAACAGCGCACCTACCGGGTAGGCCAGGGCATGGACCGCAGCGACGGGCGAATTGGCAAAGGCCTGGCCGGCCAGCATCGCGCCCAGCAGCATGTCGGACCGGGCAGCCAGATTGCCTCCGTCGGTCACGGCGGTGCGGATGTTGGCGCCCAGCAGGTCCAGCGCCTGGCAGGCCAGCATCCGGCTGAGCGGGTTGTTGTTGGCCGAGGCCGAGGTATAGGCCTCGATCGCATGCACCATGGCATCCACCCCGGTGGCCGCGGTGATGGCCGGGGGCAGGCCCAGGGTCAGATCGGCATCCAGCAGGGCCAGGTCGGGCAGGATCAGGGGCGAGACGACGCCTTTCTTCTCCGAGGTGCCGGTGGTCAGGATCGAGACCATGGTGACCTCGGACCCGGTGCCGGCGGTCGTGGGCACCAGGACCAGCGGCAGGCGCTGGCCGCGGGCCAGGCCCAGGCCATACATCTCGTCCAGCGGCTGATCCGACCGGGCGGCCAGGGCAGCGACCTTGGCGACATCCATCGACGAGCCACCGCCAAAGCCCACCACGCCCGCCGCGCCGGTCTCGCGGGCCAGGGCAGCGGCGGCCAGGACGGTGTCGGCCTTGGGGTCGGGCGCGACCCGGTCGAAGAGCTTGACGGCAAAACCGGCGCGGGCCAGATCGGCCAGCGCGGCATCGGCCAGGCCCAGGGACATGATGCCCGGATCGGTGATGAAGAGCAGCGGCACGGGGGCCGCCCCCCCGGGAGCGGCCCCCAGGGCCGGCATATCGGTCAGCAAGGCGCCCAGCCGGGCGGCGCCGCCCGGGTCCTGGCGGATCGCGCCGGTGGTGTTGAATGTGAAACTGGTCATCTGGCCCTCCCCTGCCCCGATGCCCGACATTTCACACCACGGAATGGCGTTTCGCAAGTCCGACACCCGTAGGATGGGTTTTCAAACCCATCGCGCCGCGGGTGCGGGACGTCACTCGGTGCGTTGCAGGCTTTCGAGATATTCGGCCAGGGCCACCAGCGGCGCGGGCGTGGGCGTCAGCACGCCATCCCCGGCATCGTAGGACACGACCGGCCCGTCGGCCAGGATGGCGCCGAACTCGGGCATGACCACGTCCCCGTGCTGGACCCGGGTGAACCCGTCGATCGTCGACATGACTCGGGTCATCGGAAAGGTGCCCCCGTTGCGCGCGGCGATCAGGGTCAGGTCGGGCACGTCGATGCCGTAGTCCTGCGCCAGGGGCCCGTCGCCCCGGGCCGACAGGCCATGGCACGAGGTGCAATTCTCGGCAAAGAGCAGCGCGCCTTGCGGCTCGGACGGTTGGGTGCAGGCCGCGGCGAGGGCAAGCCCCGCGACAAGGCCGATGGGCAGAAGGGCTTTCATGGCATCTTCCCGGTTGTTCCTGGCCCCAGTCTTGGCCGGTCGCGCCGGCGGGCGCAACCACATCCGCCGCCCGCGATGCGCCCCGGTCAGACCGGGGGCGTGAACGCGGCCCGGGCGGCGGCGGCCTGGTCCCGCAGGGCGCAGCCCGTGGCATGGTCGTTGATCAGCCCCATGGCCTGCATGAAAGCATAGACCGTCGTCGGCCCGACAAAGCGCCAGCCGCGCTTCTTGAGGTCCTTGGACAGGGCGACCGAAGCCTCGGAGGTCGAGGCGCTTTGCGGGATGGCCAGGCTGGCCGGATCGGGCTCGAACCGCCAGACATAGGCGGCCAGGGACCCTTCGGCGGCCACGAGGTCGCAGCAGCGGACGGCATTGTTGATGACGGCCGTGATCTTGCCACGGTGACGGACGATGCCCGCGTCGCCGAGCAGGCGGGCGACATCCGTGTCGTCATAGGTGGCAACCTTGCGGAAATCGAACCCGTCGAAGGCGGCACGGAAATTCTCGCGCTTGGCCAGGATGGTGCGCCAGGACAGGCCGGACTGAAAGCTTTCCAGGCAGAGCTTTTCGAAGAGACGGATATCGTCCCCCACGGGAAAGCCCCATTCCGCGTCGTGATAGGCAAAGAACTCGGGCGCCGAGGCGCACCAGGCGCAGCGCGGGCGGCCGTCGGGGCCGGGGATGGTGCCGGTCATGGCTATGCTCCTTGGGGTTGGGCAATTGGTAGCAGGCCGGGTGCGGGCCGCGCAATCGGGCGAAGGGGCCGGCGCGCCGAAACGGGGGGGCCGGGCTTGTCCGCCGTGACCGGCGGCCGCGCGGACATGCGGACAGGGCGGACATGGGCGGGTTTCTGCGGGTGCGCGGGAAAAATGTTGCGCTGCGGCGGAACCGATCCCGCGCGCGCGCGTTGACCCAGCGTCGGGACCATCAGGCCCCGGCTGGATTTCGCGACTTCGACCGGCGGGGCCTGGCCCCGCCGGTCTGACCTGACACCAACCCGAGAGGCCGGACCGATCCCCGAAGGAACCCTGAACAGCTCCCCCATCCCTTACCGAAACCTTGCCGTGCTGGGCTCCGGCTCATGGGGCACGGCGCTGGCCATGGTGCTGGCCCGCAATGGCCACGCGACCAAGATCTGGGCCCGCCGGGACGACCTGGCCCGCCGGATCAACGCCGACCGGCAAAACGCCGAATACCTGCCCGACATCCTTTTGCCCGCGGGGCTGACCGCAACCTCCGACCTGGGCGATGCGCTGGTCGCGGCCGAGGCCGTGCTGCTGGTCACGCCCTCGTCGTCGCTGCGCGAGATGTGTCGGGCGGCGCGGCCGCACCTGGCCGAGGGCGTGCCGGTGGCGCTGTGCTGCAAGGGCATCGAACGGGGCACCGGGCTGTTGCTGTCGGAAGTGGTGGGACAGGAGCTGCCGGGCCATCCGGTCGGCGCGATCTCGGGGCCGACCTTTGCCCGGGAAACCGCGCTGGATCATCCGACGGCCGCCACGGTGGCCTTTGAATGGCGCTACGAAGACCGGTTGAACCCCGAGAACTCTCCGGCCGCGCGCATGGCCATGTCGCTGTCGGGCGGCGGGTTCCGGCCCTATGTGTCCGACGACCTGATCGGCGTCGAGGTGGGCGGCGCGGTGAAGAACGTCATCGCCATCGCCTGCGGCATGCTGTCGGGCGCGGGCTTTGCCGAGAACACCCGGGCGGCGCTGATCACCCGGGGCACCGACGAGATGAAGCTGATGGCCGAGGCCCTGGGCGGCCGGCGCGAGACGGTGACGGGCCTGTCGGGCGCGGGTGACCTGACGCTGACCTGTTCGTCGACGACCTCGCGCAACATGTCGCTGGGCTTTCAGCTGGGCCAGGGCCTGGCCCGGGCCGATTGCTTTGGCGGGCGCAACGTGGTGGTCGAAGGCGAGGTCAACGCGGTGTCGGTCACCGACCTGGCCCGGCGCATCGGCGTGTCGATGCCGATCTGCGAGACGGTCCATGCCGTGCTGCACGAAGGCGCGGCGCTGGAGGCCAGTTTCAACGCGCTGTGGTCGCGGCCGATCGAGGCCGAGCCCCGGGCGCTGGACCTGTCCCTGGCCCATCCCGAACCGACGATGACCCTGCAATTCGGAAGCTGATCCCATGAACGTCATGCAACCCGCCCGCCCCGCCATCGCGGAGCGCCGCTTCACCCTGGCCACCGACCTCGACGGCACCTTCCTGGGCGGCACGCCCGAAGCGCGCCAGGTGCTCTATGACTGGATCGAGGCCAACCGGTTCACCATCGGGCTGATCTTTGTCACCGGACGCGACCCGGAATTCATCATGCAGATGTGCCGCGAAAACGGCCTGCCCTGGCCGGAATACGTGGTCGGCGACGTCGGCACGACCATCGCCCATGTGACCGGCAACGGCGGCATCGAACCGATCCCGACCTTGGAAGAGGACATTGCCGCCCGCTGGGCCGATCACGGCCCCCGCGTGCGCGAGGTGCTCGACGGCCACCCGGGCCTGCGCCTGCAACCCACGGCCTTCCGCTACCGGGTCAGCTATGACCTCGACCGCGACAGCTTTGACGACAGCGCCTGCGAAAAGGTCAAGGCGCTGGGGCTCGACTGGCTGATCTCGGACAACCGCTATTTCGACGTGCTGCCGCGCGGCGTGTCGAAAGGCCCGTCGATCCGCCGGCTGGTCGAACACCTGGGCATCCCCGAAGACCGCGTGCTGGTCGCCGGCGACACGCTCAACGACCTGTCGATGCTGGAATGCGGCCTGCCCGCCGTGGCGGTCGGCAATTCCGAAGAGGCCCTGATGGCCCGCGTCGGCCCGCTGGCCCATGTGCACAAGGCCCGCGCCCATGGCGCCGCCGGCATCCTGGAAGCGATCGACGCCCATTCCCTTCACGACATTCCGAAAGGCAGCTGACATGCCCTCGAACCTGGTTATCGTCTATCACCGCCAACCCTATGAAGAGGTTGTCGAAAACGGCAAGACCGTCTACCGCGAGAACAAATCCCCCAATGGCATCGTGCCGACGCTGAAATCCTTCTTCGGGCGGTTCGAAAGCGGCGCCTGGGTGGCCTGGAAAGAGGCCGAGGATCCGTCGAACCCCGATTTCGAACGGGTGGTCGAGATCGAGGACAAGTTCGGCAAGTATTCCGTCTCGCGCCTGCCGCTGACCAAGGAACAGGTCAGCAGCTTCTACCATGTCTCGTCCAAGGAAGCCTTCTGGCCGATCCTGCACGGGTTCAAGGAGCGCTACAATTACGACCCCGTCGACTGGCCGACCTTCCGCGAGGTCAACTGGGCCTTTGCCGAGGCCGCCGCCGCCGAAGCGGCCGAAGGCGCGGTGGTCTGGGTTCATGATTACAACCTCTGGCTGGTGCCGGGCTACCTGCGCCAGCTGCGGCCGGACGTGAAGATTTCCTTCTTCCACCACACGCCCTTCCCCGGGGCCGACATCTTCAACGTGCTGCCCTGGCGGCTGGAGATCCTGCAATCGCTGCTGGCCGCCGACGTGGTGGGCTTTCACATCCCGCGTTACGTCAACAACTTCGTCTCGGCCGCGCGCTCGCTGCTTGAGGTCGACGTGACCAAGCGCGAGAAGGTCAAGCCCGAGATGTCGTCGCAGGCCACGGCCCTGTCGGAACAATCGGTGCCCACCGAGATCAGCTTTGAAGGCCGCAAGGTCACGTTGCAGGCCTCGCCCGTGGGGGTGGATGTGGATTACATCGAAACCCTGGCCGGCACCGAGAAGACCCGCGCCCGGGCACGCAAGATCCGCGAAGGGCTGGGCGAGGCGCAGCTGGTGCTGTCGGTCGGGCGGACCGATTACACCAAGGGCGGGATCGAGCAGCTTGAGACCTTTGAGCGGCTGATCGAGACGCGGCCCGACCTGCGCGGCAAGGTGCAGCTGATGCATGTGTCGGTGCCGGCCAATCGCAACATGACGGTCTATGAAGAGATCCAGGAAAGCCTGGAGGCGACAACGGGCCGGATCAACGGGCGCTTTGGCTCTCTCGACTGGCAGCCGATCACGCTGGTGTCGCGGGCCGTGCCCTTCGAGGACCTGGTGGCCTATTACCGGGCGGCCGACGTGGCCTGGATCACGCCGCTGGCGGACGGGATGAACCTGGTCTGCAAGGAATATTGCGCGGCGCGCACCGATGGCGACGGCGCGCTGGTGCTGTCGGAATTCGCCGGCGCGGCGGTCGAGATGGGCTCGGCCGTGCTGACCAACCCGTTTTCCTACCGTTCGATGGACAGCGCCATTGCCCAGGCGCTGGAAATGTCGACCGATGACCGGCTGGGGCGGATGAAGGCGCTGCGCGAGATCGTGCGCAAGCAGGATATCCGCAATTGGGCCGAAGAGCAGATGTCGGCCATGGCCGGGGTGGAATTGCTGGAAACCGCGCCCGAAGTGGCCTGAGGCCGGGCTGTTTCCACGGTTTGCAGGGGCACCGCTTTGGCGGTGCCCTTTGCGTTTGGGCCGGGCGGTCGGCGACAAGCCGCCGTCCCGCGGCCACGGCGGGAACCGGCAGCCGGGCCTGTGCATTTGTCTAGCGCACCTGCCGGGGCTGTACCCAATCGCCCCTCCGGGGCTTTCGTTTGTCGCCCCTCCGGGGACTTCAAATTGTCGCCCCTCCGGGGATTTAAAATTGTCGCCCCTCCGGGGCGAAACCATGTTGCCCCTGGCCGGGGGTTTGCCACGGGAGTTAACATGCTCAAGATCGTCGTTCTCAGTGACCTGCACCTGCGCCCCAAGGGCGTGCTGTCGCACGGGCTGGATACCCATGACCGGCTGGTGCAGGGCATCGACTGGCTGAACCGCATGCATGCGGATGCCGACCTGTGCGTGCTGGCCGGCGATCTTGTCGACCTGGGCGAAAAGGCCGCCTACGAGCGGCTGAAGCACCAGATCGTCCGGGCCAAGGTGCCCATCGAGATGACGATCGGCAACCATGACGACCGCGATACCTTCCTGGCCGTCTTTGGCGAACGCCACCGGGCCGAGACCGGTTTTGTCGACAAGTGTCTGGATCTCAAGGGCTATCGCGTGATCATCCTCGACAGCGCCATCACCGGCGATCCGGCCGGGCGGCTGGAACCGGAACAGCTGCACTGGCTGGGCCAGCGGCTGGACCAGGCGGCCGACCGGCCGGTCATCGTGATCACCCATCACCATGCCAACCCGCTGATGACCCGGGTCGACCGCATCCTGATGCAGAACGGCACGGCCTTTGCCCGGGTGCTGAGCCGCCACAAGGATATCCGCCAAGTCATTGCCGGGCATGTGCATTATACCTCGACGGCGATCTGGCACGGCATCCCCTTCACGACCATCGCCGGAGGGCATTATTCCGTGCAGGCCATGCTGGACCCGGACGAACCCGTGCCGCACCTGACCGGGCCGGCGCAGATGGCCGTGGTGCTGGGCGGGGCGGATGGCACGATCGTGCATTTCGACGACTACATCAACGGCAACCCGGCGCTGGCCCCGGCCGGGCAGACCCTGCGCCAGGCGGCCACGGCTTAACCCTTTGTAAGGCTTTGCCCCCTAGACTTGCCTATTGGTGGAACAGGGGAACAACCATGGGGAAAGCCGAAGAGACCGGCGGCCTTGGGGCCGCGACAGAATTCGAACTGAACATCGTTCTCGTCGATGACGAGGCCTTTGACAGGCGCAACCTGTCGCGGCTGGCCGGCAAGCTGGGCCCGTCGATCAATGTTCAGGCCTGCGCCGACGAGGCCGAGTTTCGCAAGACGCTGGATGGCGGTGTCTTTGACATCTGCTTCGTCGACAACAACATGGGGGCCTGGAACGGGGTGCAGGCGGTGGACCTGCTGCACCATCACCCCCGGCATCGGGACACGCCGGCCGTCATGGTCTCGGCCCGCGACGACAGCGAAACCGTGGTGCGGGCGATGAAGGCCGGCTGTGCCAATTACCTGGAAAAGGGGCAGCTGACGGCCGAACGGCTGCGCGAAACGGTCTATGACGCGCTGAGCGATGCGCTGGCGGAAACCGTCGGGCGGGATCAGCTGGCCCATGTGGCCGATTGCATCGTGACGGGCATGTCCAACGGCTGCATCGGGGAATTGCGCCCCCGGCTGCGCACGATGTACCGCCAGATCAGCTTTATCCGCAGCTGCCACGTCAACGGGCTGCTGCCCTCGCCCGAGGCGCTGGACCTGCTGGAAACCCAATGCCTCGAGATCTGGCGCTTTACCGACGAGCTGGCCAATTACGGGCGCACCTTTACCCGGCTTCACTGATCGGGCCGGCCGCCTGGGCTTCGGCCGCGGGCAGATGCACGATGAAGGTCGACCCGACCCCGGGTCGGCCTTCGCACCATATGCGGGCGCCGTGACGGTCGGCAATCTTGCGGCAGGTGGCCAGGCCCAACCCGGTGCCGGCAAATTCCTCGGATCGGTGCAACCGGCGGAACGGCTCAAAGATCTCGGCAGCGCGGGCCGGGTCGATGCCGATGCCATTGTCCGACACCGCCAGCTCCCATCCACCCTCGACCGGCTCGGCCGACACATGCACGCGGGGCCGGTCGGAGCGGTTGTATTTCACCGCATTGGCCACGAGATTCTGCAACAGCTGTTCGATCTGCGGCTTGTCGCCCCGGATGTTCGGCAAGGCCCCGTCACAGAACACCTCCGCCCCGGCGGCGTCCAACTCGGCGGCCAGTGTCCGGCAGACCATGTCCAGCGCATCGCCCAGGTCGACCGGGCCGAATTGCGGCGGCGCCAAGTCGATCCTTGTATAGCTGCGCAGCGACAGGATCAGCGCCTCCATCCGCGCGGCACCGCCAGTGATGAATCCCATGACCTCGGCCATTTCGGCGGCAATCCCGGCGGGCAGGTCCTCTTCGAGCATTTCGATCGCGCCGCGGATCGTCTGCAACGGCCCGCGCAGGTCATGCACCAGCACATGGGCAAAGGTTTCGAGGTTGCGCCGGTGATCGTCGATCTCGCGCTGCATGGCCGCGCGTTCCAGCGCGTTGGTCACCGACCGGTGCAGCCCCTCGGGCGTGATGTTGCCCTTGGTCAGGTAATCCTGGGCACCACAGCGCATGGCCCGCACGGCGATATCCTCGTTGCCCTGGCCGGTCACCATGACCACGGCGGCAAAGGGCGCCCGGTCATGGATCGCGTTCAGCGCCTCCATCCCGTCGCAGCCGGGCAGCGAATAATCCAGCAGGACAACATCGCTGCGCGCCACCGGGTCCAGCCAGTCCAGCGCCTTGTCCAGCCCGAACACCTCGTCGATGCGCACCGGCGGGTCGGGCATGCGGGCCACCGCCCGGCGCAGCATGTCACGGTCATCCTCGTTGTCGTCGACGATCAGAAGGCGCATCCCATCCCCCTTGCTCTGGTCGGGCGACCCTGGCGGGCCGGTCATTTCGGGCGCAGCGCATAGCGAAACCAGTAATCGTAGAGCTGGGCCATCGAATCGGAAAATTCCTGCCAGGACACGGGCTTGCGCATGTAGGTATTGGCGCCCTCGGCATAACATCGGTCGACATCGCGCTGGTCGACCGAGGTGGTCATGATCACCACCGGGATCCGCGCCAGGTCGTCGCGCGCCTTGATCCGGGCCAGCACCTGGCGCCCGTCGAGCCCGGGCATGTTGAGATCCAGCAGCACCAGCCCCGGCGGCCGGGCGGCGCCCGCCCCCTGGAACCGGCCGGACCCGGTCAGGTAATCCCAGACCTCGGCCCCGTCGCGGAACCGGCGGATCGGGTTGTCGATGCCGCGCTTGCGGATCAGCGCCCGTTCAGCCGCTTCGAAATCGTCGTCATTGTCCTCGACGATCAGGATGTCCTGCTGCACCGCCGTTTCAGCCATGTCGCACCTCGGCAAGCCCGTCGGCCGGCGGCGGAATGACCGCGTCATGGGGCCCGAAATCGATGTAGAACGTGCTGCCCTGCCCCGGCGCCGATTGCAGGGTGATGCCCCCGCCGCGCGCCTCGGCCAGGCGGCGGACAAAGGCCAGCCCGGCCCCGGTGCCGGGCCCGTATTCCCCCGGCTGCACCAGGCGTTTGAACATGCGAAAGACATCCTCGTGGAATTCCGGGGCGATGCCGATGCCGTTGTCGCGGACATAAAAGACATCGCGCAGGACCTGGCCGCCGACGCTGACCCGGGGCGCAAAGCCAAGGTGCACCTCGGGCCGGACGGCATCGGAATAGGTCAGGCCATTGGCGATCAGGTTGCCCAGCACGGTCGCCACATCAGCCGGGTTGCCCCGGATCGGCGGCAGCGGCGTGTCGATGGCCACCAGCCCGCGGCGGGTCTCCAAGAGATTCGCCAACCGGTCGCGGATCGTACCGATGACGCTGGCCGGATCGACATCCTCGATGCCGCTGTCGGGATCGAGCCGCGAATAGGCCAGCAGGGTATCGGTCAGCGCCTCGGCCTGGCCGCAGAGATCCTGCATCCGCGCCAGCCGCCGCCGGGCCGCGTCGGGCAGGTCGTCGCCATGGTCCTCGACCAGGAAGCTGGCATGGTTGGCCACCCCCCGGATCGGCGCCTTGAGGTCATGGGCGGCCACGTGGGCGAATTCGTTCAGCTTGTTGTTGGTCATGTGCAAGTCGTTGTTTGCCTTATGCAATCTGGCATTTTGATCATCCAGAACCCGGTTCAACCCGGCGATTTCGGCAATCCGCCGACCCTTGTCGCGCAGCCCCGCCCACATCAGCACGATGACCGTGCCGGGCAGCAACAGCAGCAGGGTCGACACAAGGCCGAGCAGCACCATCATGTCGCGCCGTCGGGCATTGGCCCGGCCGAGCAGGGCCGTGGATATGGCATGATGGGCCTCGGCCAGGCCGGCGGCGGCGGCGCTGTCGGGAATGCGCACGCGGGCGTCGATCTCGGCGATCGGCAAGCCGGCGCGATGGCCTTCCTCGACCAGGATCAGCGCCCGGCGGTAATCGGCCAGGGTCCGGCGCAGGGCGCCCAAGCGAATGTTCAGCCCGACATCCACGGCCAGCCCTTCGAGAGCCACCAGCGCGCGCAGGGCCTCGTCGTACCGCAGCCGGGCGGCGGCGGCATAGGCCGGCTCATGGCCGCGCAGCACGGCATTCTTGAAATCGTGGATAAAGCCGGAATAGCCGATGGCCCGTTCGAAATCGAGAAGCAATTCAGGCAGTTGCCGGGTGAGCAGCCCCATGTCCGACCGATAGCGGGCCCGCAGGTCCAGAAGCGACACGGCCGCCGGCACATAGATCGCCACGGCGAGGAAGGCGGCCAGCCAGATCCACAGCCGCCGCCCCGAGGTGGCTGGTTTCGCCCTGTTCCGCACCCGCTCGCCCATCCGCTCAGGCTCCCTGAGCCAGGCCGGGCATGGCGCCGGCGTCAGTGGATTCCGCCGGGTCGGGCGCCAGCACGATGTAGAAGGTCGCGCCTTCTCCCGGCGCCGATTTCAGCACGACCTGACCGCCGATGCTTTCGACGACACGCCGAACAAAGGCCAGCCCTGCCCCCGTTCCGGGCCCGAATTCCTCGGGCTGGTGCAGGCGCTTGAACATGCGGAAGACCTGTTCCTGCTGGGCCTCGGGAATGCCGATGCCGTTGTCGCACACGTAGATCACGTCGCGCAGCCAGCGCCCGCCCTGCTCGACCCGGTCGAGATGGCCGATATGGACCGCCGGCGTATCGGATCGGTTGTAGGTCAGACCGTTGACCACCAGGTTGCCCAGCACGGTCGACAGGCCCGCCGCGCTGCCCCGGACCATCGGCAGGGGCGTGTCGATAACCAGGCTGGCGCCCTTTTCGGCCAGGGTTTCGGCCATCTGGTCGCGCAACTCGTCCACGACGGCGGCCAGATCGACGGTACCGTCCGATTCGTCGCGCCCGATCCGCGAGAAATCCAGCAGGGTGACGATCAGGTGTTCCATCTGCCGGCAAAGGTCCTGCATCCGGGTCAGCCGGCGCTGCGCATCCTCGGGCAGATGGGCGCCGTGATCCTCGGCCAGGAACCGCGCGTGATTGGCGATGCCGCGCATCGGCGCGCGCAGGTCATGCGAGGCGATATGGGCAAATTCCGTAAGCTTGTCATTGGCTTCGCGCACCCGACGGGATTCCACGCGACTGCTTTGCAGGGCCTCGTCCCGGGCGGCAAGATCGGCCCGTGACGGCATCGTCAGGAAGGCCGGCAACAGGCGCGCCAGCTCGACCGCCGTATAGACCGACACCACGGCCGTGGCGGCCTTGATCAGCCCCTGGAGGCCGTAGATCGGCAGCCACAGCGTGACCAGCCCGGCCAGGTGGCTGAGCGCACAGGCGGTTATGAAAGCGGCGAACAGCCGGGCGACCTTGGCATCGACCAGGTCCGGCCGGCGGCGCGCGGCCCGCAGGATGACCAGCGGGATGGTGAAATAGGCCAGCGCGATCATGACATCCGACAGCCCGTGCAGCGCCAGCAGGTCGGGCCGCCACAGCAGGCACATGCCATGGGGCATGAAGACATCCGACAGGAACAGCTCCTTCCATCCGTCCAGCATGTCCCGTCCAACCCTTCCCCGCCCGATCCGGGCCAGACCCGCAGCAGATCCGCGCCAGATGGAGACCCGTTTCCGGCCCGATCAACGCCCGGCCCGACACACCCCGTGCCCGGCCCCTGCGTCCGTTGCGCCCAGTCTGGACCCAGGACCTTATCAAAGGGTTAATTCTGCCCCGCCCCCATGACGAACCGCTGGCCCCCGCGGCGATTTGCGCTAGGCTCGCCGCCAGTTCAGACCATCCGGACACGACACATGCGCATCTTCCATTCCGAAACCCACCGCCGCCATTTCCCCCAGGGCGAGCTGAACGGCGGCGAGCTTGTCACCCCGTTCGAGCGCCCCAGCCGCGTGGAATACGTGCTGAACCGGCTGAAGGACCGGGGCCTGACCGATATCGTGGCGCCCGATGCGCCCGACCGGGCGGCGATTGCCGCGCTCTGTGATCCGGGCTACCTGGAATTCCTGGAAACGGCCTGGGATCAATGGGTTGCCGAAGGCTTCCGGGGCGAGATCATCGCCGCGTCCTTCCCCGTGCGGCGGATGCAGACGGCCCGCCCCCCGCGCAATATCGACGGCAAGGCGGGCTATTACTGCCTGGCCGCCGAAACGGCGATCACCAATGGCACCTGGGAGGCCGCGCTCGGCTCGGCGGCCTGTGCGCAATCGGCGACCCGGGCGGTGATCGGCGGCGCCCGCGGAGCGTTTGCGCTCTGCCGGCCGCCCGGCCACCATGCCACGGCCGACATGTACGGCGGCTATTGCTTCATCAACAACGCGGCGCTGGCGGCCGAGGCCCTGCGCGCGGGTGGCGCCGGGCGGGTGGCCGTACTGGACATCGACTTCCACCATGGCAACGGCACCCAGGACATCTTCTACGCCCGCGACGACGTGTTCTTCGCCTCGCTGCACGGCGCGCCCGAAGATGCCTTTCCCTATTTCCTGGGCTATGCCGACGAGACCGGCAGCGGCGCGGGCGAAGGTGCCACGCTGAACCTGCCGATGGCCCCCGGCACGCCCTATGCCACCTGGAGCCAGGCGCTGGACACCGCGATTGCCGCGATCCGCGCCCATGGGGCCGAGGCGCTGGTCGTGTCGCTGGGGGTGGATGCCTACAAGGACGACCCGATCAGCTTCTTCAAGCTCGACAGCCCCGATTTCACCGATGCCGGTCGGCGTATCGCCGGGCTGGGCCTGCCGACGGTCTTCTGCATGGAAGGCGGCTATGCCATCGAGGCCGTGGGCATCAACACGGTCAACGTCCTCGAAGGCTTCGAAGGCGCGTGAGCTGCGGGATGGCGGGCGGGGCGTCGCTGCCCGGGGCAGCGCGCGTCCGTCCCGCCGGCCCGGCCATCAGCTGCGGCGCGACGAGGCGTAGGTTTCCGACATCTCGTAGTAATCGTCAAAGCCGATGCGCTGGCGCAGCTCGGTGAAATCCATCTGGCCGGGGCGCCGGTCCTCGCGCATGGCCCGCAGCGTGGTGACCATGGCCTGCATGGCCGAGGCCATCAGCGACAGCGGATAGGCCGCGATCGAATAGCCGATGTCGCGCAGCTCGGCATTGGTCAGGTCGGGCGTCTCGCCACCTTCGACGATATTGGCCATCTTGGGCCCGGGCAGCTCGTCGCAGATCCGGCGCATCTCGGCCACGTCCTTGGGCGCTTCGACGAACAGGATGTCGGCGCCCAGCTCGGCAAAGCGCGCCGCCCGTTCGATGGCCTCGGACAGCCCGTGTTCATGGCGGGCATCGGTGCGCGCCAGGATCAAAATGTCCTGCCCCTGTTCGCGCAGGGCGCTGCGCTCGTCCACCGCCGCGCGGATGCGGTCAAAGGCTTCCTCGCGCGTGACCACGGCCTTGCCCGGCGTATGGCCGCAGCGCTTGGGCGCCAGCTGGTCCTCGATCATGACCGAGGCACAGCCGGCCTTGGCAAAGCCCGACACCGTCCGGCGCACGTTCATCGCGTTGCCATAGCCGGTGTCACCGTCGCCGATCAGCGGAATGTCGATGGCATCGGTGATGTTGCGGGCCTGGTCCAGCACCTCGGAATAGCTCATCAGGCCAAGGTCGGGCGCGCCGATCCGGCTGGCCGAGGTGGCAAAGCCCGACATGAAGGTCAGCGGATAGCCTTCCTGCTGGATCAGCTTGGCCGAAAGGGCATCGAAACAGCAGGGCATCGTGTGGCACTCCTCCTGCGCCAGCAGGACGCGGAGATTGTCGGCAACGGTCATGGGTCTCACCATTTGAACGGGATATAAAGCGCGAGATCGGGCACGGCATAAAGCGCGGCAACGGTCACGAGCATCAGGACAAGGAAGGGCCAGACCCCCCGGGCGACCTGCGCCAGCGAGGTTCGGGCCACGGATTGGATGACATAGAGGTTCAGCCCGACAGGCGGGGTGATCAGGGCGATTTCGACCATGATGACCATGTAGATGCCGAACCAGACCGGGTCAAAGCCCAGGGCCAGCACGGTGGGCAGCAGCACGGGCGTCATGATCAGGATCATGGACATGGCCTCGAAGACCAGGCCCATCAGCACCAGCACGACCGACACGGCCACGATGAAACCCAGCGGCCCGTCGAACGTCTGGGCCAGGAAGGCCGAGACATCCTGGGGGATGCGATAGAGCGCGATGGCCTTGCCGAAGACCTTGGCCCCGGCGATGATCAGCAGGATGGCCACGGTGGTCAGCGCGCTTTCACGCACGGCGGCCCAGAAATCGGCCAGGCTGAGCGAGCGCAGCCAGAAGGTCGTGATGACCAGCGCCGCGGCAAAGCCCACGGCCGCGCCTTCGGTCGGCGTGAAGGCCCCCGAGTAGAGCCCGGCAATGACCAGCAGGGCCAGGGCCAGCGAGGGCAGCGCGCGCTTGGTGGCCTGCACCCGCTCGGGCCAGCTGGCCGGGGCCATGGGCGTGTAGGCCTGCGAGAACCGGCTGTAGAGCATCGAAAACACGACAAAGAGCGCGATCAGCACGATGCCCGGGGCGATGCCCCCGAGAAAGAGCGCAATGACCGATTGCTCGGTGACAAAGCCGTAGACGATCATCGGGATCGACGGCGGGATCAGGATGCCCAGCGTGCCCCCGGCGGCCAGCAGGCCGTAGACAAAGCGCCGGTCATAGCCCCGGCTGATCATCTCGGGGATGGCCACCGTGCCGATCGTCGCGGCGGTGGCCACCGACGAGCCGGAAATCGCGGCAAAGAGCGCACAGCTGAGGATCGTGGCCACGGCCAGCCCGCCGGGCCAGTGCCCGACCCAGGCCTGCACGGCGGCAAAGAGGTCGCGCCCCACCCCGCCTTTCAGCAGGACGTTGGACATCAGCAGGAACAGCGGCACGGCCAGCAGGATGAACCCGTCCAGCGTCGACAGCACGGCCTGCGGGGCCATCAGGGGCGAGAACCCGCCCAGCATGAGCATGCCAAGCCCCAGCCCGCCCAGGGCAAAGGCCACGGGCACGCCGAGCAGCAGCAGCGCGAACAGCGCCAGAAGGATCAGGATGACGGTCATTCGTGGCTGCTCCCCAGGGTCACGGTTGTGCCGTCGCGAAGGCCGGCCAGTTCGGCCAGGGCCTGCAGCGACAGCAGGGCAAAGCCCACGGGCACCGACAATTCGGCCACCCAGGCCGGCAGGTCCAGGATCGACCCGGTGGTGCGCCCGCGCACCCAGCTTTCATGGAAGATGTCCCAGCCGTACCAGGTCACGATCAGCGAAAAGACCAAGACGAAGACGAGGGCAAAGGCCACGCAGGCCCTCTGGACCGGGCGGGGCAACAGGCCGGTCACGGCATTGACCGTGATGTGGTGGCGCAGGGCCAGCACATGGGCCATGGCCAGCAGGCAGCCCCAGATCAGGCAGAGCTGGCTGAGCTCGGCCGCCCAGATCGTCGGGCGGGTGAAGAAATAGCGGGCGACGACCTCGTAGGTCAGCATCGCGCCGGTCGCGGCCAGAAGCACCGCGCCCAGCATGCCCGCCAGGCGGGACACTTGTGAAATCAATGACATGGGGGCCTCAGACACGAGCCGGGAATGGGGCAACTCGCCCCGGAAAGATCGACCGGCGGGCGCGTGTCGGCCCGCCGGAGAGCGTGCGGCGGCGTCAGTCGCCCAGGCTGTCCAGGATGCCCTGGCCGGCCTCGCCCGAGGCGGCGACGTAATTGTCGTAGACCGGCTGGACGACCTCTTTCCAGGCCGCCAGGTCCTCGTCCGACAGCTCGACGATGGTCATGCCGTTCTCTTCGGCCGCGGCATAGGCCTCGGCCTCGATCTGGGACATGCGGTCGCGCACGTCTTCCTGGGCCACGGCCGCGGCCTCGGTGATCTGGGCGCGGATCTCGTCGGACAGGCCGTTCCACCAGTCGGTGTTGACGACAACGACAAATTCGATGTCGGCATGGTTGGTCACGGTGATCGTGTCCATGACCTCCCACAGCTTGCGCGACTTGACGCCCGACACGCCGGTCATGCCCACGTCGACGGTGCCGCGCTGGTAGGCCAGGTATTGTTCCGATCCCGAGATCAGCGTCGGCGCGCCGCCCGCGGCGGTCACGAAATCGCCCAGGGTCTTGCCGAAGACCCGGACCTTCTTGCCTTCCAGGTCCTCGGGCCGGGTGATCGGGCCGCCCTGCGACAGCAGGATCGCCCCGCCATAGGCCTGCCAGTAGAGGATCTGGCCGCCGGTCTCGGCCACGGCCGTCTCGATCGTGTCGCGCACGGTGCTGCCCTGGGCCACGGCCGCGCGGACCTTGTCTTCGGTGTTGAAGAGGAAGGGCATGTAGAACACGTCGACCACCGGCGCGTCACCGACATAGCGCGTCAGCGAGGCCACCCCGGCCTCGATCGCGCCGGAGCCGACGGCGGCGGGCACTTCCTTGTCCTTGTAGAGCGTGGCGCTGTCGTAGATCTCGACATCGATGGCGCCGCCGGTGCGCTCCTCGACCTCTTTCTCGAACAGCGACAGGTTTTCGCCCAGGTGGCTGGTCAGGGGCAGCTGCAGCGAGATGCGCATCTTTTCCTGGGCCACGGCCGTGCCGGCAACAAGGGCGCCGATGGCGGCGCCAAGCAGAATACTCTTCATGGTGTCTCCTCCCGATGGCCCATGGCCTCCCCGGCCCCGGGCGGCGACCACCTTAGCCGCTGGGCCACGTCGCGCAACCCCCTTGATCTGCGTAATATTTCCACAACTGCACCGGATGGTGCAAAGTCCGGCGACCGTCCGACCGGCCCGGCCGCGCCCCCCCGCCCCCGCGTGCCGCCAGGCGGCCGGACGGGCCGGGCGGTGGGGTAAACCCCACCCTACGGGCGGCCGGCCGAAACGGCACCGCCCGGGCCATGATGACCCGGGCGGCGTTCGGTACGTCCTGCGGGAAGAGGTCAGTCGCAGGTCCAGTACATGGTCGAGAAATCGTAATCCCAGCTCATCATCGGCTTGAAGCCATAGCCCTGCAGGCACTCGCTCATGGCGTGGCGCTTCTGCTGGACCAGCATGTAGACGTCGGATGCGCTTTCATGCAGCTTGACCTGGATCTCCTTGTAGATCGCGTTCTGCTCGGCCACGTCGGTGGTGGCCCGCGAAGCATCGATCAGGGCGTCGATCTCGGGATCCTGCTGCCATTCCATCGACGCCCAGGTGCCGGCGCTGTCGGAATGGTATTGCACGTAGAACACCGAATCCGGCGAAGGATAGGACGGGCCGTTGAAGACCTGGGTGGTCGCCGGCGTGGTCTCGGCGGCGCCGGCCAGTTCGGTGATGCGGTTCCAGGGCTCGGGCTTGAGGTCGAGCGTGATGCCGATGGCTTCGAGATTGGCTTGCATCAGCAGGGCGATGTCTTCCTCGAAGGACAGGCCCGCCACGTAGGTATGGCTGATGGTCAGGTCCTGGCCTGCATATTTCGACTTGGCCAGTTCCTCGGCAGCCTTTTCCAGGCTGTATTCCGGGGCCGGCAGATCCGAGGCATAGGCATCGGCAAAGGCCGGGGCCATCGGGCCGTTCATCGGCGCGCCGGGGTAGATGACCGACTGGATCGTGTCGTAATCGGTGGCATACTGGATCGCCCGGCGGACATGGACGTCATCGGTCGGCGCGACCTTGGTGTTCATCTTGATGTAGAACCCCGTTGCCGTGGGGATTTCCTCGACCCGGTAATTGTCCATCGCGGCGATGGCCTCGAAGGTCTCGTTGGCATGGGCATTGGCCGAGAACGCCAGTTCCCCCGAGCTGGCCAGGGCCTTGACCGTGGCCTCGTCGTTGGTGATCACGAAGCGGATCGTGTCGATCGGCGTGCCCTTGTCCCAGCCGGCGTGGTAATCGGCATACCGTTCGACCACCATTTCCGAACCGCGGTTCCAACTGGCCAGCCCGTAGGGCCCGGCGCCGAAGCTGGCCGCACCCACGGCATCCTCGCCCCATTCCTCGCCCGAGGCGGCCTTGACGGCCTCTTCGTTCAGCACCAGCAGCAGGGGCGTCGTGGTGATGAAGGGGGCAAAGACCTTGGTCAGGCCGATGCTGACGGTCTTGTCGTCGACGGCGGTGACCGCCGCGGGGTCGACCAGGCCGGTGAACAGGTAGGACGGGCCTTCGTTCAGGGCCAGCAGGCGCTGGATCGAATAGACCACGTCCGAGGCCTGGACCGGCGAGCCGTCCTGGAAGGTCGCGCCGTCCTTCAGGGTGAAGGTATAGGTCAGGTTGTCGTCGGAAACCTCCCAGCTGTCGGCCAGCTGGGGCACGATGGCGCCGTCGGTGTCCAGCGTGGTCAGCCCGTCATAGAGGTTCACCGCGCCCATGTACTCGGTGTAATCGTTGACCTTGGCCGGGTCGATCGTGCCGAAGACCTGGGTGGCGTTGACGGTGATCGCCACCTCGGCCAGGGCCGGGGCGGTCATCATCGTGGTTGCGGCCAACGCCGCGAGGGTACGTTTCGTGAGTGTCATCTTTGGTCCCTGTTGTTGTGTCGGAGAGCTTGGGGGGCGCCTCCTTCCCCTCGCCCGCCCGGCGGGCGAAACTGGTGCCCTCACCCGCCCAGCGGGTGAAAGGCGTGGTCGTAGCCAAAGTAGCCCGGCCCGGCGAGCGCGATGCCCGCGGGCGTGCGCCATTGCGGGTCGGACGGCACGCCGGTCAGTTCGATCATCAGCCCGTAGCGCAGCTGTTCGGTGGTCACGGGCATGCCCATGTCGGCATCCAGCGCGCAGATCAGGTCGGGCGTGGAACAGACGACCTCGCCCTGGGCCGTCTCGGCCAGGAGGAATTCGTTCTGGAAGCGCACGACCATGTCCTGACCGTGGAAGGCATCGACGCCGCGCACCTTCAGCGTGCCCCGGGCAAAGCCCCCGGTGGTCGCGCGTTCGACATCGGTGACCCGGCCGGTGAACAGGTGCGTCCCGCCCAGCTTGCCGCGCAGGGCCGGGCCGGGATGTTCCGACCGGGCGCGCGACGACAGGATGGTCTGGCCGATATCGCGGATCAGCGTCATCGTGCGCCGCAGGATCGAGGCCTTCATCTGGGCGCCCGACATCGGGTAGGCCGCGACCAGCGCCGCGCCGCCCATCTGCACGGTGACCGCCCGGGCCAGCCGTTCGGTCCAGGCGTTGTCGATGGTCGAGAAGACCGTCGAATTGCCCTTGTCATCGGCCAGCGCCAGGGGCGTGGCGGCGATGTCATGCATGGTAAAGCTGACCATCTGCAGCTCGGGAAAGGCCCGGCCCATGCCGTCGCCGTCGATCAGCGGCAGGCCGGTGGTGGCGGCCACGGCATAGGGAATGGTCGAATTCAGCCCGCCGGCCTCGACACAGATCAGCGCCCCGGCCTTCTGGCCCAGGAATTGTTCCAGCTCGGCCAGCGCTTTGAGGATCTCGTCGCCCGAGGGCAGCTTTTCGACCATGACGGTCGGCGCGCCCATCATGAAGACCGGCACGCAGAGCGTGTCGTCATCGACCTCGTCGGCATCGATCACCCGGACCGGCCCGCTGTCGGCCAGCGCGTTGCGGGCCATGAGCTTGCCGATATAAGGGTCGCCGCCCCCGCCGGTGCCCAGGAAGGCCCCGCCAAGCGCAATGGCATCGAGATCCTCGGCGGTCACATCGTATCCCATGGCTCAGCCCTCCTTCAGCGGGGTGAAGGTCAGGTCGAGGCCAAAGGCCGCCGGCCCGACGACATCCAGCGCCTGCGGGCTGCGCAGCAGGTCGTGGCAGGGCAGCGCCACGATGGCCACGCGCTGGCCATAGCGCAGCATCTCGGTGGTGATCGCCTCGCCCGTGTCGACATCCAGCACCAGGATCAGGTCGGGCACGCAGCATTCCATCTGGCCGTCGTGGAAGAACACCAGGTTCTCGTTCTGGATCAGCACCGACCCGCTTTCGCCGTTGTGGGTGTCGATGCCCGACAGCTGGACCTCGCCGCGCACGAACCCGCCTTGCAGGTGGCGCTTGAGATCGGTGATCTTGCCGGTGAACAGCTTGCGCCCCTTCTCGACCCGGCAGATCTCGGCAATCGGGTCGTCATGGGCCGCCTGGGCGCGCAGCACGGCCCGGCCGAGGTTGATGGCCTGGGTATAGCTGTCGGGAATGCCGAACTTCTTGATGAAGGCCCCGCGCATCGGCGCCGAAGCCAGGGTCGATGCCCCGCCCTGCGACACCACGCAGGCCCGGGCCATGCGCTCGTGCCAGATCTCGGAGGCCGCGTGCTGGAACACCACGGCATTGCCGTGCACGTCGCACATGGCCGAAGGCGTCGAGCGGTGGCCGTAGATCGAATAGGTCGTCATCTGCATTTCCGGGAAGGCCCGGCCCATGCCGTCGCAATCGATGACCGGCAGGCCGGCAAAGGCCCCGACCATCAGCGGCTCCATCGAGTTCGACCCGCCGATCTCCTCGCAGGCCACGGCATCGACCGTCACGCCCAGGTGCTCTTCGAGCACGCGGACACAGCGCAGGCCCTCGCGGCCCTCGCGGATGCGCTCGACGCCCACGACCGGCGCGCCGATGCCGCCCAGCGACACGCAAAGCGCGTCATCGGCGATCTTCTGGTGCGGCAGGATGGTCAGCTTGAACCCTTCGCGCATGGCCTCTTCGGCGCGCAGCCGGCCGATGTAGGGGTTGCCCCCGCCGCCGGTGCCCAGGATGCCCGCGCCGATTTCCAGCGCGCGCAGGTCGTCGTGATCCAGCACCCACAGGTCGGCGGGATCATAGGCCAGGTCCTTGACCGTTGCGGCTTCAGCCATGGGTCGCCTCCATCTCTCCGACGACCTTGACGTGGATGCGCGTGGCATTGCCCGGCAGGTAGGCCAGCGGCACGTCTTCGCGTTCGATGACCTGGATCGTGTCGCGCGCGGCACCGGCGGCCACGGCGTTTTCGGTCGCCTCGGCCTCGGCCTGGGCCAGGCAATCCTCGCGGGTCAGACCGTTTTCCAGGGCAAAGACCCGGTCCACCTCGCCCGAGATCTGGGCGATGGCCGCGCCGACGGCATTGGCCACGGCAAAGTTGTCGGGCCGGATGACCGTCAGGTCGCCGACCGTGCCGGGCATCAGGATCGACCCGCCGCCCACGGCGATCACCGGGATCGGGTCGGGCGACACGCGCGAGCGTTCGACGGCGTTTTCCAGCATGGTCGTGATCGTGTTCAGCGCGGCGGTGACCAGATCCGAAGACAAAGCGCCAACCCGCTCCGCATCGCCCACCGCCGCCTTGCCGCCGGCCACCGCGATATCCGTGGTGGTCAGCGTGTCACCCCCGAAGACGAGGGCCTTTTCCGTGATGCGGTATCCTACCGATTGGGGACCTACCTTGGCGCCGTCTTCGGCAACGAGCGAACCGCCGCCCAGGCCGATCGAGAAGACATCCGGCATCCGGAAATTCGTGCGCACCCCGCCGACGTCCACCACCGTGGCCGCCTGGCGCGGGAAGCCCAGGTGCAGCGCGCCCACATCCGTGGTCGTGCCGCCGATATCGACGACGATGGCTTCCTTGACGCCCGTCAGGAAAGCCGCGCCGCGCATGGAGTTCGTCGGCCCCGAGGCAAAGGTCAGCACCGGGAAGCGCTTGACCGTCTCGGCCGCCATCAGCGTGCCGTCGTTCTGCGTGATATGGAAGGGACAGTCCAGCCCCGCATCCCGCAGCGCCTGGCCAAAGGCCGTGACGGTCTTGTCGGCCAGTTCCAGCAGCGAGGCATTCATGATCGCCGCGCTTTCGCGCTCCAGGATGCCGATGCGCCCGATCTCGGTCGACAGCACGACCGGCACGCCGGGGCAATGTTCGGCAAAGATCTCGGCCGCGCGCTGTTCCATCGCCGCGTTGATCGGGCCGAAGACACAGGTGACGGCAATGGCCTTCAGCCCGTTGTCGCGCACCTCTCCGGCGATGCGGATCAGCTCGGCCTCGTCCAGCGGCGCGATCTCGCGGCCGTCGAATTCATAGCCCCCGTGCACCAGGTAGCCATGGCGGTCGACCACGTATTTCAGGTCTTCGGGCCAGTCGACGGTGGGCGGCAGGCAGGCCGTGGCCGGCAGGCCCAGCCGCACGGCGGCCACCTGGGCCAGGTGGCGGCGTTCGATCACGGCATTGGTGAAATGCGTCGTGCCGATCATCACGTTGCCGATCGCCGCCCGGTCGATCCCGGCCGCCTCGATCGCACCGTTCATGGCCGCGACAACCCCGGTGGTCACATCCTCGGAGGTCGGTGCCTTGATGCCCGACAGCACCTTGTCGCCATCCATCACGACCGCGTCGGTGTTGGTGCCGCCTACGTCAATTCCAAGTCTCAGCAACGGGTCTCTCCTTCGTCACGCATCCCGGCCTTCCGGCGCGGCCAAGGCCCCTGCCCCGGTCGGCACGAGGAATTTCGCGCGTTCTTCTTCGGTTACAGTCGGTTTCTGCGCCTGCTCGGCCTCGGTCAGGACCGGGATCGCCGAGATCAGCGCGCGGGTGTAGGGATGGCGGGTCTCGGCAAAGACCTGCGCCGGCGTGCCCTGTTCGACGATCCGGCCCTTGAGCATGATCGCAATGCGCGAGCAGAAATTCCGCATCAAGGACAGGTCATGCGAGATGATCACGTAGGTCAGCCCAAGGCTGTCGCGCAGCTCCAGCAGCAGGTCGATGACGGTCTTCTGCACCGACACGTCCAGCGCCGATGTGGGCTCGTCGAGGATGATCAGCCTTGGCTTGGCCGCCAGCGCCCGGGCAATGGCCACGCGCTGTTTCTGGCCACCCGACAGCTCATGCGGGTATTTCGACAGGAACGACACCGGCAGGCGCACCAGGGTCAGCAGTTCCTCCATCCGGGCCTGCCGGTCGCCGGGCGCCTCGGTATGGGCCAGCGGCACGGCCAGGGTCTGGGCCACGGTGCGCTTGGGGTTCAGCGAGGTGCCCGGGTTCTGGTAGACGATCTGGCTCAGCCGCCGGGCGCCCTCGGCCGGCGCGCCATCGACGGCCACGCTGCCCCGGGTCGGCTCCAGCAGGCCCATCATCATCCGGGCGACGGTCGTCTTGCCCGATCCGCTTTCCCCGGCCAGGCCAAAGATCTCGCCCTGGGCGACGTCGATGTTGATGTCGTCGACGGCCAGGTGGCCCGTGCCGCGGCCGAACATGCCGCGCTTGCCATAGACCTTCTGCACGTCCTTCAGCGACAGGATCGGGGCCATGTCGCTGACAGGCTGGTCGGTGACGCCCGGGCCATAGAGCGGCGGCACGGCGGCCATCAGGTCGCGCGTGTATTGATCCTGCGGCGCGTCAAAGACCTGGGCCAGCGGCCCCTGTTCCACGATCACCCCGTGGCGCATGACCAGCACCCGGTCGGCGGTCTGGCGCACGACGCCCAGGTTGTGGGTGATCATCAGCAGCGACAGGCCCTCTTCGTCGACCAGCCGGTTGATCAGGCGCAGGATCTCGTCCTGGGTCGTCACGTCCAGCGCCGTGCCCGGTTCATCCGCGATCAGCATCCGCGGCCGGTGCAACAGGGCCAGCGCGATCAGCACCCGCTGGCGCATGCCGCCCGACAGCTCGAACGGCCAGGCGTCATAGACCCGCTGCGCATCGGCCAGCTGGACCTTGCGCAGGGTGTCGAGGATGCGCGCCTTGCGCTCCCGCGCCGAGGACACCACGCCCCGCCGCCGGTCAGCATGGTACATCACGTCGTCCAGGTGCTGGCCGATGCGGAACACCGGGTTAAAGGACGACAGCGGGTCCTGCATGATGATGGAAAAGGCCGTGCCCTTGAGCTTTTCGCGCTCGGCCATGGATTGGCGGAACAGGTCCAGCCCGTCGAAGGCAATCGCGCCGCTGTCGACCGAGGCATTGCCCGGCAGAGTGCCCAGGATCGCCTTGGCCGTGACCGACTTGCCCGACCCGGTTTCCCCGATCAGCGCGACCCGTTCGCTCTTGCCCACGGAAAACGACACATCGTGCAGCACCTGGCGGGTCTGGCCGTAGCCCGAGAACGAGATGTTCAGGCCCTTGACGTCAAGCAATGCCATTTATGCCTCCACGTCGAACATGTCGCGCAGCCCGTCGCCCAGCAGGTTGAAGCCCAGCGTGGCGTAGAAGACGGCGAAACCGGGGGCGAGGACCTCCCACCATTTCTCGGGCAGGAACTGGCGGCCGTCGGCCACCATCGACCCAAGGTCGGGCGTGGGCGGTTTGACCCCGAAGCCCAGGAAGGACAGCGTCGCCCCGAAGAGGATGACAAAGGCCGCATCCAGCGTTGTCTTGACCGAGATCACGGCGATGCAATTGGGCAGGATTTCCCGGAAGAGGATGTGCACCGGCCCGGCGCCGGCCAGGCGGGCGGCCTCGATGAAATCCTCGCCGGCGACCGACACGGTGACGCGATAGACCAGCCGGGCGTGCCAGGTCCACCACAGCAGCGTGATGGCGAACATGGCGTTGACCAGGGTGGGTTCCAGCACGTTGCCGATGGCCAGCGCCATGACCAGCGGCGGCATGGCCAGCATGACATTGGTGAAGCCGGTGATGATCTTCTCGGCCCAGCCGCCGAAATAGCCCGCGCACATGCCCAGCACGGCGCCCACGGGGACCGAGATCACCAGCACGCCGAAGACCAGCATCAGCGAGACCCGGAAACCGAATATCGTGCGGGTGAAGATGTCGCGCCCGGCCTTGTCGGTGCCCATCCAGTTGGTCGCCGATGGCGGCGCGTGGCGGTTGCGGAAATCGACGACCGATCCGACATGTTCGGGGAACGGCGTGATCAGCGGGGCCAGGGCGGCCATGACCAGCACCGACAGCACGATCAGCGCGCCGATGATGGCGGCCGGATTGCGCGAAAAGCGGTACCAGCCCATGTAAGCGGCGGTCATCTGCGTATCGCTCATGCCTTTGCCCCCCGAAGCCGCAGGCGCGGGTCGATCAGGCTGAGCGCCAGGTCGACCAACAGGTTGGCAAAGATGAAGAACAGGCCCGAAATCAGAACGACGGCCATGAGCGCATTAAGGTCCTTTTGCAGGATCGCCGTCAGCCCGTATGAGGCAAAGCCGCCCCAGCCAAAGACCATTTCGACCACGAAGGCGTTGCCGATGAGCGAGGCGAACTCCAGCCCCATGATGGTCAGCGGCGCGATCGACGACAGTTTCAGCAGGTAACGAAAGACGACGACACGCTCGGGCACGCCGAAACTGCGCAGGGTCAGGACATGGTCCTTGCGCAGGTTCTCGATCATGGCCGAGCGGGTGATGCGGGTGATCTGGCCGATCCCGGCCATGGCCAGGGCCAGGGCGGGAAAGGCCAGGTGCTGGGCGGCATCGACAAAGACATCGAACCGGCCATGGGCCAGGCTGTCGATCAACAGCAGGCCGGTCGGCCCGTCGGGTGCGTTCAGCTTGTAATCGACCCGGCCCAGGATCGGCCAGTTCGGAAAGAACGTGCCGGCCAGCAATTGCAGGCCCACGGCGAACAGGAACGACGGGATCGTCACGCCGAACAGCGAAAAGAACCGCCCGGCATTGTCGATCCAGCGGTCGCGGTAACGGGCGGTCAGCACGCCCAGGGGCACCGAGATCACGAAGACCAGCACGACGGTGACCAGCACCAGCTCCAGCGTGGCGGGCAGGAATTCGGCAATGTCGTCGGTGACGGGCCGGTTGGTCACCAGCGACTGGCCCAGGTCGCCGCGCAGGGCGTTGCCCATGTAGCGCCCGTACTGGACGATGATCGGCTGATCCAACCCCATCTCGGCCTGCAGTTCAGCCACCTGTTCGGCCGTGGCCGACGGCCCCAGCGCCATGCGGGCGGGATCGCCCGGCACCACGCGGGCCAGCACGAAGATCATCAGCGACAGCACGAAAAGGACCAGTAGAACCGCCCCCGTGCGCCTCAGGATGCCTTCGATGATCTGTCGTCCCATTCCGTGACCTCCGTTCTTCGGCCCATCATGGCGGGGCGCCGGGCGGCCGCTCAAGCCGCAGAACGGATAGGTTTTGCCCGGATAGGGATAGGTTATCTGATCCAGCCCAGGGCCCGGGCGGCCTGGACCGCCTCGGCCCGGCGGTGGCAGCCGAGCTTGGCGTAGAGATTCTTGAGGTGGAACTTGACCGTCGGTTCCGACACGCCCAGCTGGCGGGCGATGATCTTGTTCGACGCGCCTTCGGTCAGCAGCATCAGCACTTTCAGCTCCTGCCGGGTCAGATGCGCCCGGGCGGCCTCGGTCCCCGGGATCACCCGGCTTTTCTCCAGCCGGCGCATGACCGACCGGGCCGGGCCGACGGCCGTGAGATAGGCCGCCGTCGCCGCATCGCGCCACATCTCGGTCAGAAAGACCTGCTCCTCGGCCAGCACCGACAGCGCGCCGTTGCGCGCCACGGCATCGAACACCCCGCGCAACAGGGCGCGCATCTGCGACAGTTCGCGGGACTGGCGGGCGACATGGGCCCGCCAGATGTCCAGGGCGATGCGCTGGCGCCCGGTCAGCCGGTCATTGGCCGCCATCTGGTCCAGCTTGCGCCCGAGGTAGGGCAGGCCCGGCCGGTCATGGACGATCTGGCGCAGCCAGCACAGGGCCAGCTGGATGTCGTCGCGGGTGGCCAGCCGGGCAAACTCGGCATCGGCGCTTTCAACCCAGACCCGGTCGATCCGCGCCTGCACCGGGCTCAGCGTGCGCGCGGCCTCGCCCCAGCGGCCGGCATTCTGCAGGACCTGGGCCTTGCGCAGATCGAGCAGCACGCGGAACTGGCGGTTCATCGCCAGCCGCACCCACCAGCGGTCGACATAAGCCAGCGCCGCGCCGGTCGACACCTGTTCGGCAAAGGCCTGGCTGCCGAACAGCACGGCCAGCTCGACCAGGGTGGGCCAGGTCTCGCCCCCGGCAAACCCGTCGAGATCCTCGTCGAGGAAGGCCAGGATCGGCTGGGGGTCGCCATCCTCGTGGCGCACCACGGCTTCGACCAGGCGCAGGATGCGCCAGTCGGACGGGCTGTCGAATTGCAACCGGTCCAGCCAGATCCGGGCATCGTGCAATTCCGGCGCGGCCGCCCCGCTTTCCCCGCGCAACAGCCGCATCACCGCCCGGTGCAGGGCGATGTAGAACCGCAGCAGCGGCGCCCGGCCGCGTTCATAGGATTGCGCCGCGCGCAGGGCGACATCCTCGGCCTCGGCATAGCGGCGCTGGCGCAGGAAGATTTCCAGCAGGGCGTTGTAGACCGTTCCGCGCGGCAGGTGGGCATCGAGCGGCAGCCGGGCCAGCACGTCGAGCAGGGTCTCGATCGTGGCATCCGGCACGGTGATGTCCTCGTAGATCATCAGCGCGACGCGAAAGACCTGCGCGCGCCTCGGCAGGGCGGATGCGGGCGAAAAGGCCCGGGCCAGTTCCAGTTCCGCCGCGCCGAAGCGATCGGCCATCAAGCGGCGGGCCAGCCCGGTCTCGCCGGCCTTCAGGGCCAGCAGGGCGCGGGCCAGAACCAGCTCGGTATCGGTGTCGAGCAGGTCGCGGGGCATGGCGTCGATCAGGGCGGCGAAATCGCCCGGGGCCACGGCATAGAACAGGTACCACCCGCCCGATTGGCGAAACAGGCGCAGGGCCTCGTTCGGTGCGCCAGCCTGCAACAGCCGGTGCACCATGCGCAGGGCCAGCCCCGGACGCGGCGGCAGGATGGAGTCGGTGCCGCCCAGGGGCGTCGGACCATCGGCCAGCAGCCGCGCGCCCAGGGCGGTTTCCAGCGCCTCGGGAAGAAGGGCGCGGAACTGCGTGTCGCCCGGCAGGCGCAGGGGCGGGATCAGCGCGGCCAGCTCCCCGCCCTCGCCGGTCTGACCGGCCGAATCCAGCAGCGCGGCCAGCAGGCTTTCGGCCGGCAGGGCCGACAGCACGTCGCGGGCCAGGAAGGCGGCCAGGTCGGCCGCATCGCCCTGCCCCGCCCCGCCGGCCATCAGCGGCCAGCCGGCCGACCGGGCATGGGCCTCGGCCGGCAGCTCGTCGGGGCCGAACAGCAGGTCATCGGCCGGAATGTCGAAGAGCCGGCCGTAAAGCCGCAGCCGGGCCAGGCCGGGCGGCTCCTGGCCGGGCCGGCAGAGGATGACCAACCGCCCGGGCATGTCCAGATCGAGCGGGTCGAGCGCGGCGGCGCTGGTGGTGACCGGAGGGGCATTGGCGTCGTCGGCGGGAGGGACTGGACCGCCGGAGGTGGCCCGTGCGCTCGCGGCGGCAGTATCGACAGGGACACCGGCGGCGGCCGTCGCTGGGGCGCCAAGGGCGACCGGGACGCCGGCGGCGGCGGGGGGGCCTGGCGGACCGGCTGCGGCGGGGGTGTCTGGTGCACCCGCGGCTGCGGGGTTGACGGCATCATCCGGGGCACCGGGCAGGCCGAGGGAACCCGGAACCCCGGGCGCAATGTCGCGAATGTGCCAGCCGCCGCCGTCGAATGCACCGGGACGCCCCGGCACCGGGTGGGCCGAGACGGCGGCGGCCAGCTGTTCGGCCAGGACGGTCTTGCCAAAGCCCGCGGGGGCCACCAGCAGCGTCACCGGCCGGACATCCGAACGGATCCGCGCGATCAGCGCGGTCCGGTGGATCAACGGGGCGGGCAGGATGGCAGGCGGGGCGGACATGGTCCCTGGGTGTTTCCTTCGAACGGTGCCGGCCTGCCCCGTGTGGTCCTGTTGGCCTTCCCCGGGCCGGGCCGTGCTGACCCCCGGCACTTATCACGTGCCTGGGTGGTTGCACATGCCCGGCCCCGTCCGTGCGGGGCCCGTCCCAAGGCCCCACGGCAAGGCCCGTCCCAAAGGCCCTGATCCGGGAAGGTCACATGGTCGGCCGGGGCAAGATGCCCGGCCCGACCGGTCGTGTCGTGGTCAGGCCGCCGGGGCCAGCCCGTCGAGCAGCTGGCGCCAGCCGCCGATGGTCCGCGTCTCGGCGGTTTCGCGGTCCAGCCGCGGGGCCTGCGGCGGGCGGGTCACCAGGTTGGACAGCGCGCGGGTCCAGCGCGGCTCGGTGAACTCGGGCACCCGGCGAGCGCCGTCGGCCTCGTGCCCGGCCAGCCCGTCGGCGCCCGAAACCAGCAGCGGCCGGCCGCCGGCCAGGGCCTCGGTGGCCACCAGGCCAAAGGGCTCCCAGCGCGAAGGCATGACCACGGCATCGCTGCAGGCCAGCGCGGTTTCCGGCGGGGTATGGCCGTGGAACCGGATGCGCCGGTCGCTGCCGGCCAGGGCCTGCAGGGCGGCCCGCTCGGGCCCGTCCCCGAAGATCTCGAGGGTCACGTCGCGGAAGGGCAGCGCGCGGAAGGCCTGGATCAGCAGGTCAAAGCCCTTCTGGGTGTCCAGCCGCCCGATTGCCCCGATCCGGCGGACCTGGGCGCCCGGGGCGACCAGCTCGGCCAGCGGCGCCAGCGCGACACAGGGCGGGATGACCGTCAGCCGGTCGGCCGGCACCAGGTTCGAACGGGTCATCCAGGCGGCCTGGGGCGCGCTGACGGCGACAACCTTGTCGAACAGGGCATAACCGGTGCGCAGCATGGCCCGGAACCGGCGGCGGCGGGTGACGTTGATCGCGGCAAAGCCTTCGCAATAGCTGTGCTCGACATGGATCAGCGGCGTGCCGGGATACAGCGCGCGCAGGCCGAACAGGCCGGGCAGCCCGCGCCACGACAGGGTCAGGTGCGACACGATCACGTCGGCCTTGATGCCCGACCGGGCGGCCCGGGTGCGCGGCACCGGCAGGATCTCGTGGCGGGCGATGGCTGCCATGCCCGGATGGCTGGCGATGAAATCGAGGTAGCGGGTGACCCCGCCGGGGTTCTGGTCGTCGATGAGGTGAACGATCTTGAGCATGTCGAATACTCCTGGAAACTGGTTAACCGGCCGGCCCCTGCCGGCGGTGGAAGGTCAGGCGGTGCGGCGATCGGTGTCGGCGTCGCTGTCGGTATCGCGGCCCAGCAGCCGGAACAGGGCGTCGGCCCCGATCACGGCCAGCAGCAGCGTGGCGGCCACGGTCGTCGCGGTCTTGACCGGCTCTTCGACGGCCGGGCGCCACGAGGCGGCAAAGGTCGCGCGCAGGTGCCGCAGGGCCTGGGCCCCGTCGCCCGAGCTGACCGCCCGGCGGGCGAGATAGCGGTACTGATACGCCCGGGCCGCGCCGGCGTGGCGGGCGAAGAAGGCCGGGGCGATGGGCGTCAGCTTGTCCACCATGCGTTCCCAGGCGGCCAGCTGCTTGAGCGTCGCCGCCGACAGGCCGCCGGTCACGATGCGATAGCGGGTCAGGTCGCCGGGGATGCCCTCGATCTCCCAATCGGTGGTCAGGGCAAAGCGCAGCCAGCATTCGATGTCCTCGGACTGGCGGAAGGTTTCGTCGAACCACCAGGTCCGGGCCTCCGGCCCGTCGGGCTGAAAGGCGATGCTGTCCAGCGCGGCGCGGCGGATCACCGGGGCCGAGCCGTTGCCGATGGGGTTGCGGCGAAAGACATGGGCGGCGGTGATGCCGGCCAGGCGGGGCGATTGCGACAGGCCCATGGGCTGGCTGTCGGCCGAGATCATCTCGGAGCCGGAATAGCTGATGCCGACGGTCGGGCGCTCGGCCAGGTGACGGACATGGGCGGCCAGCTTGCCCGGGCGCCAGAGGTCGTCGGCATCGCAGAAGCCGATGACCTGGCCACGGGCCTCGGCGATGCCGGTGTTGCGGGCACCGGCCAGGCCGCGGTTGGCCTGGCGCACCACGCGGATGCGCGGATCGGGATGGGCCTCGGCCATGGCGGCGGTGTCGTCGAAGGAACCGTCATCGACGACGATGATCTCGAAATCGGCAAAGGTCTGGGCGCTGAGGCTGTCCAGCGTTTCGATCAGCGTGGCGGTGACGTTGTAGGCGGGAACGACGATCGAGGCGAAGGGCATGGGGACTACTCCGGGTCGACGGGATCAGCAGGCAAAGAGCGACCGGCGCAGGGCGTCGGGCAGCATCGGGGCGGCCAGCGCGCCGGCCAGGGTCAGCGCACCGCGGCGCATGTCCGAGAACCAGCCGCGCGGGCTTTGCAGGCAGCCCTTCAGGGCCAGCGACAGGGCTTCGGACGGCGGCGCGCCGATGCGCAGGGCGCGACGGGCGAGGTAGCGCAGGTAGATGGCCTCTTCCCAGGGGCGCACGTCGAAACCGTAGCGCGCGGCGCTTTGCAGGGCGGCCCGGCGGCCTTCGCGCAGGGCGGCCAGGTCCGACGACAGGCCGCTGACCGAGGTGCGGTAATCGACCAGCACGCGGTTGATCCCGGCAACCCGGTGGCCATCGCCGACGGTGCGGATCAGCCAGTCGAGATCCTCGTTCTGCACCAGCGTTTCGTCGAACCCGCCGGTGGCCATGAAGACATCGCGGCGCACGGTGAGATTGGACAGGGTGCAGACCGGATTTTCGCCCAGCAGCATCGGCAGGGTCAGGTCGCCATCGACCGGGGCCGAGACCGACCGCGCCCGGGTGCCGTCGAAGAAGGCGATGCGGGCATAGGTGGCGCCGACCTCCGGGTCCGAGAACAGCCGGGTCATGCAGGTCAGCTTTTCCGGGCGCCACAGGTCATCGGCATCGAGAAAGGCCAGGATTTCGCCCCGGGCGGCGGCGGCCCCGGCGTTGCGGGCGGCCGAGGGGCCCTTGCCGTCGTGGGTGACCAGGCGGATGCGGGCATCGTCCTCGGCGGCCTCGGCGATCAGGGCGGCGGTGCCATCGGTCGAACCGTCGTCGATGACCAGGGCTTCCCAGTCGCCGCAGGTCTGGGCAACGAGGCTGCGCAGCGTGTCGGCCAGCGTGGCTTCGGCATTGTAGCAGGGCAGGATGATCGAGAAACGGGGCATGGATCAGGCAACCTTTGCAGCAAGCGTGGGACGGAAGGCCGGGGCAAGCGCGGGAAGCGCGGCGCCGACCTGGATGAGCGTGGCGAGCACGAGATAGCCCAGGGCGATGGCTTCCAGCCCGTAGGGCGCGGCCAGGGCGGTGTTGGCGATCAGGGCCAGGGTCAGGGCCAGGGTGACGACGAATTCGACATGCGGCCGGTCATGGGCCCGCAGCCACTGGGCGGCGTTGGACCAGATCACCCCGGGGATGGCGGCCAGGCACAGCAGCGAGACAACGCCCGAGATGTCCTGCCAGCCGGCCCCGAAGAGGATCGGCACATAGACCGGGGCCAGCGCGGCCTGCAGGGCGACCAGCGGGGCGATGACACCGACGCTGAGCTTGAGGGCATGGCGCAGGGCACCGGCGCGGTCGGTGGCGGCGCACAGATGCGGGAACAGGGCGACCGACACGGCCTGCGAGAACGAGGTGGCCAGGCCCAGGCCGGCGTTGAAGGCCATGAAGTAGAGGCCCAGGGCCTCGGCGCCGAGCAGCGCGCCGATGACCAGTTTGTCGGCCTGCAGGCGCAGGGCGCGGACGATCTCGACACCCAGCACGGCCGACCCGTAGCGCAGGAAGGGGCGCACCGGGGCCGGGGCGACATCGCGGCGCGGCGTCCAGGGGTGCAGGCGGCGCATGGCGATCAGCCAGATCGGCGCGGTGGCCAGGCGCGGCAGGACAAGGGCCAGCGGGCTGGGGAAGACAAAGGCCAGCGCGGCCGACAGCAGGTTGGCAGCAACCACCTGGCCCCCGGCAATGGCCGCCGTCTCGCGCAGCTTGCCGGCGCGCATGGCCAGCGCGGCCTGAACGAGACCCGCGGGCATGAAGAGGTATTCGCCGGCCAGGACCAGGATCAGCCAGAACATGACCGGGCTGCCGGTGACGGCCCAGATGATCGCCCCGGCGGCAACCTGCAGGGCAAAGAGGCCCAGGCACCAGGCGTTGAAGATCCGGCGGGCGGTGCGGCAGGTGGCCTCCAGCTCGGCGGCCGGGGCCTGGATGATGCGCTGGCCGACGCCGTTTTCGGTCAGGGCCTTGACGATGTCACCGGCGGCGATGGCCGCGGCGGCGATGCCGATGGCCTCGGCCTCCATGCAGCGCGCCACGGCCACGACCACCAGCAGCCGCGAGGCCTTGGCGGCGGCCTCGGAGAGGCAGTAGGCCATGAGGTGGCGGGTGAAGGGCGGCATCGTCGGGGCTCCTGGTCGGGGTGAGGCGGGTCGGGTTGGCGTTTGGGGGCGGTGCGGGGTCTGGTGCGTGTCTCTTTCGGGCGGCGGTGTCCGCCGCGTTGACCAATGATTACCCGCGGGCGTTCGTCCCGTCCCTTCTCCGGGGGGAGATCGCACCGGCGCGAGTGGCTGACCCCCTATCCAAAGGGGGTATCCGCCGGTTGGTTCGATCAGCGTTTTGAATGGCGGCGCAGATGGTTATACAAAGGGACGGACACCAGCCGGAGACCCGCGATGAAGCTGCCCCGACGCCCCTGCCTGGCCTCTGCGCTTGCGCTTCTGGCCCTTGCCGGCTGTACGTCGACACGCCATGCCAACAACCTGGAGCCGGTGGCCGTGGGCGACGGATACCAGGCGCAGTACCGGGACTTCGATGCAACCGACGATCAATCCTACCTGCGGGCCAAGACGCTGAACGCCCGCGAGTGCCGGCCCCCGGCCGGCGGGGCGGGCGACGGCAGCGGCGGCAAGGCCGCCTCGGTTGGCCGGGTGCCCTCGGCGCTGGCCGGCGACATGCTCAGCCGGGGCGACCTGGTGCGCCTGCGCATGGTCGACGACGTGGAATTCAGCGGCGATTACGTGATTTCCCGCGATGGCACGCTCAAGCTGCCCTATCTCGCGCCGATCCCGGCGCAGGGCCGGTCGACCGCCGCCGTGGGCCAGGACCTGCGCGCGGCGCTGGTGGCCGGGGATTTCTACCTCGACCCGCCGGAACTGTCGGTGCTGGTCATGGATTACGCCGCCGCCCGGGTGGCCGTGTCGGGCGCCGTGTTCGACCCCCAGGCCATGGATATCGGCGGCGTGCCCGGCGACGAGGTCGACAGCCTGCGCCAGGCCGCGCTCGGCGCCTCGACCGAGGCGCGCAACCTGTCCGTTGCCCTGCGCGCGGCCGGGGGCGTGCGCCCCGATGCCGACCTGTCGGCCGTGCGCATCACCCGCGACGGCACGCAATACACCCTGGACCTGCGCGGCATCATCACCGGCCATGATGCCGGCGATGTCATGCTGATCACCGGCGACGAGGTCTACGTGCCCTCGCGCCAGTGTTTCCAGGACGACCTGATGGTGCCCAGCCCGATCAGCCCGCCGGGCGTGTCGCTCTACCTGTCCAACCTGACCCAGCCGGCCACGGCCAATGCCCAGTCGGCCATCGGCCAGACCGTGCGTGAAGTGCCCTATGGCTCGCGCTACATGCAGGCCGTGGTCGACAGCAACTGCGTCGGCGGCGCCCGGGCGACCAGCGCCAGCCGCTCGGCCGCCCTGTTCTCACGCAACCCGATGACCGACGTGTCCGTCGTGATGGAACGGTCGGTCGAGGAAATGCGCGCGCGGGGCGACCGCGACGATTACGACCCCTACCTGCTGCCCGGCGATGCCATCGCCTGCTACGACAGCACGGTGACCAATATCTCCGAGGTCGCCCGGGTGCTGGGCCTGGTCGGGGCGGCGGTGGCGATCAGCACGCTTCAGTGAAGGCGTCGGCGATGTAATCCTCGATCGCCTTGCGGCTTTCGTGCCAGAGCGGCCCCAGCGCGGCCAGGTCGGCCGGCGTCGGCTGGTCGCCCAGCTTGATCGTGGTTTCCACCCGGGCCAGCGCCAGGCGCATCGATTCCGCCCCGAAGGCCCCGCAGGAACCGGCGCATTTGTGGGCCACGGCCTTCAGGTCGGGATCGTCGGGCTCGGCCTCGGTCAGCGACAGCAGCTCTTCGCCCGTCTCGTCCAGGAACCGGCCCACCAGCTTTTCGACCTCGGCCGCCGGCACGCGCGACACCAGCATGCGCAGCACGCCGTCATCCAGCAACCGGCCTTCGCGTTTGGGCGCGGCCGGGGCCGGCGCATCCTCGGCGCGACCGCCATCGACCAGTTCGCGAATCGTGCGCAGCAGCAGGTCGCGGTCCACCGGTTTCGACAGGCAGGCGGCCATGCCGATCCGCTGGAACCGCTCGCGTTCTTCCGGCAGGGCATGGGCGGTCAGGGCCACGATCGGCACGTCGGCCGACGCCTGCCCGCCGCCACGGATCGTTTCGGTGGCCTGGGTGCCGTCCATCACCGGCATCGAGATATCCATCAGGATCAGGTCGAACCGGCGCAGGGCCGCGCAATTCACGCCCTCGCGCCCGTTCACCGCCTCGACGACCACGTGGCCCGCCGCTTCGAGCATTTCGCGCACGATGAACCGGTTGACCTCGTTGTCCTCGACCAGGAGGATTTCGTGGGCCCTGGCCGGCGCGGCCGGCGCCACATCGGTCGCATCGGACGTCTCCGAAGCCTCGGCCTGCGGCGCGTCGGCCGGCGCCAGCGGCACCCGGATCCAGAACATGCTGCCCTCGCCCGGCTCGCTCTCGGCGCCCAGCTCGCCCCCCATCAGCGTTGTCAGGCGGCGCGAGATGCCCAGGCCCAGCCCGGTGCCCTCGGCCTCGCGGGCGTAAGAGCTGTCCAGCGTCTCGAAATCGAGGAAGATCCGCTCCAGGTCCTCTTCGGCAATGCCGATGCCATTGTCGATGACCCGTAGCTCGACCTGGTCGCCGGCCAGGCATTCGCCTTCGATCTCGACCACCCCGTTGCGCGTGAACTTGACCGCGTTGCCGACCAGGTTCAGCAGGACCTGCCGCAACCGCCGGGCATCGCCCATCACGTGATCCGGCTGCGGGCCGACCCATTGCCAGTCGAGGCTGTTGCCATAGCTGCGCGCCACCGGCCGGGCGGTCTCGACCACGCCGTTCAGCAGGCGGTCGAGCTCGAAAGGCGCGTTCTCGGCCTTCATCTTGCCGGATTCGTACTTGGACAGGTCCAGCACGTCGTTGACCAGCCCCAGCAGCAACTGGCCGGAATCGCGCATGCGCGTCAGCAGGTCGGACTGGCGTTCGGTCAGCTGGTGGTCGTTCATCAGCTGGATCGTGCCCAGCAGCCCGTTGAGCGGCGTGCGCATCTCGTGGCTCATCACCGCCAGGAATTCCGACTTGGCCCGTTCGCCGGCCAGCGCCTGGTCACGCGCCGCGCGCAGCTCTTCCTCGGCCCGGACCCGGCGCGAGATGTCGCGGATATGGGCCACGTAGATCGGCTGGTCGGCCTCGGCCCGGTCGATGGCGAATTCGGCCGGGAAGTCGTGGCCGTCACGGCCCCGCAGGACAATTTCGAAATGGCGCTCGTCGGCTTGCGGCCGGCGGCGCTGCTCGGCAAAGGCCAGCTCGTTCTGGCGGGCGCGGTGCTGGTCCTCGGCGGGCACCAGCAGCTCGATCGCGTTGCGGCCCCGGGCCTCGGCGCGGGTATGGCCAAAGATCCGTTCGGCCGCCGGGTTGAATTCGCGGATCGTGCCGACCTCGTCGGTCACCACGATGGCATGGGGCGAGGTCTGCACGATGGTGCGCATCCGCGTGCCGGCCGTCTCGACCATGTCGGCCCGGCGCTCGGACAGCCGGTGCAGGCGGAAATGCGACACGGCAAAGAGCGCCAGCGCGGCAAAGATCACCACAAGCACGACGGCCAGCCAGGCCATCAGGCCCAAAAGGCTCTGGCGGCGCATGTCGGACAGTTCGGCAAAGCCGATCAGGGCAGCCAGCGAAAAGGCCCGCACGTCGTCGCGCGCGGCCTGGGCGGTGGCCGAGATGTCCGGCAGCGCGGCGCGCAGCGTGTCGTCGGACCCGTCGATCAGCGGCACGGTGTCGTCCAGGAAGGCCCGGACCCGGTCGCGCGGGCCGTCAAACCCGGGCGTGCCGCGCATGGAGCGAAAGACCGGGCCCCGCTCGATCGTCGAGATCCGGCTGTAGAACACGTCAAAGCCCCGGCGCATCTCCATCAGCGCCTCGGGGCTGCCCCCGGTGCGTTCGGCCTCGTCCAGGGCCAGCTGGAAGCGCAGGAATTCGACCTGGGCCTGTGACAGGCTCCATTGCAGGTTGTCCGAATTGGCCGACGACATCCCGTCGATCTGCTTGAGCACGGACAGGGCCATCCAGCCCACCAGCCCGACACACAACACCAGGGCCGCCACCGCGGCCCCGGTCGTTCCCTTGAAAATCGGTCGGCGACGACGCGCCGGCCGGTGGTCTTGAACGTCCATCAGCAGGTCCAGTTGCCCGGGGGCTTCGGTCCCCCGCAGGACCACCTTACTCTCCGACAACGATCCGGTCGAGTTGCCAGATGCTGCGCGAGTAGATCACTTCGGATCGGTACTCGGCATCGGAATCATAGGGATAGACGATCCAAAGAGGGCCCTTGTCACGCACCGACATGGGCGCGCCGTTGCGGGCATAGGCCAGCATGGGCCCCTCGCCCGACCAATCCTCGAAAGGAATGTCGACGGCGTAATCGTTGATCGCCGTGGCATGGATCGTGACCTCGTCGGCCGCGACCACGTCCAGCAGCGCCGCCAGCGGCACGCCGGTAAAGGTCTGGGGCCCCTCGGTCCAGATGGTCGTCGTCTCGATGGTGCGCGCCGGCAGCGCCTCGAGCATCTCGCGGTCGAACTGGGCGGTACCGCCGGCATTGGTAACCGCGATGTCGCCCGACACGGTCAGCATGACGGTGCCGGTCGGCGTGGCCAGGTCCTCGGCCAGGACCGCGGCCGGTGCGGCGACAAGGCAGGCGCAAATCGCCACGCCTGCGAGCGTAGAAGACAAGTGCATTTTATCGATTCCTGTTGTCACACGTGTTGATCATGACATTTCGGGGGGTGTCCGGGCAGACGGCCGCCCGGACACCCCCCTATCCTTTCGGATAGGTTTTGACCCCTGATCGGCGTCAATACGCTCCCCGGCCGCTGACCACGGCCCGGGCGGTGAGGGCCAGCAGCATCAGGTTCAGCCCCATCGAGCGCGAGCGGATATAGGCCAGGTCCATGTCGATCATCTGGTCAAAGCCGATCTCGGCACGGCCCGAGACCTGCCAGATGCCGGTCAGCCCGGGCTTGACGGCCAGCCGGCCGAGGGCGCGGGCGGGATAGGCCGCAACCTCCTTGGGCAGCGCCGGGCGCGGGCCGACGACCGACATCTCGCCGCGCAGCACGTTGATCAGCTGGGGCAGCTCGTCGATGGACCAGCGGCGCAGCAGCCGGCCGACGCGGGTGACGCGCGGATCCTGGCGGGCCTTGAAACAGATGCCCTCGCGGTCCGACATGGCCTCGATCGCGGCGCGGCTGGCCTCGGCGTCCTGCGCCATCGAGCGGAACTTGAACATGGTGAAGGGCGTGCCGTCCTTGCCGATCCGCGTCTGGCGGAAGAAGACCGGGCCGGCGCTGTCGGCGCGCACGGCCAGGGCGACCACGGCCAGCAGCGGCGACAGGGCCAGCAGCGTGCCCCCGGCCACGGCCAGGTCAAGCCCGCGCTGCAGGACGGACCGGCGGTCGATGCCAGCCAGGGCCGACAGGCCGGCGCGGGCCAGGAAGCGCGGGTTGCCCATGACATAGCGCCGGGCCATGCGGCGCGGCTCGATCGCCAGGCGCCAGATCCATTCGCAACGCGCCTTGCGCACCCGTTCCGGCGCCCGGGCGACCCGGCCGGCCAGGAAATCGAACAGCGCGCCGACACCCATGGTCAGCCGCGGCGCCAGCCGGGCCTCGTTGCGGGCCAGCCAGCTGTCCTGGAAGGGCACGCCAAGCGCGACCAGCAGGATATCGGCGCCCGAGGCGTTGATCTGGTCGATGGCCGCGTCCTCGTCGGCCATGCCGTCGAACCCGTCGCGGGTGCCGGCGATGCGCAGCCCGGGGATGCGGCGGCAAAGGCCAAGCGCGGCGCCTTCGGCCACACCGGTCCGGCCCCCCAGCAGAAAGACGCTCTGGCCCCGGCGCGCGGCCCGCTCCAGCAGGGCCGGGACGAAATCGGTGCCGTTGAGGTTCTCGGTCAGGCGCTGGCCCCGGAACCGCGCGGCCAGCTCGATGCCGATGCCGTCGGGCAGGACCATGTCGGCGCTGGCCAGGGCATCGCCATAGGCCCGGTCACCGGCGGCGACATTGCTGCAATGGGCGTTCATGAAGGCCACCCGGGCGCGGTGGCCGGGGGTCAGCAGGGTGTCGATCACCTGCGCGGCGGTTGCATCGACAAGGTTGACGCCCATGACCGGCAGGCGCGGCAGGGTGTCGGGCGAGGCGATGGCAAGAGCGAGGGTCATGTCGGCAACTCCTTTGCGAGAACTCTGAACTTGCCGTCGAGATTGCCCGTTAACCTTCCTTTGCATCAGCTGTGCCGGGGGATAGCCCGGGGCCCCGCGCGCAGCATCCCCTGCCCGGCCGAACAGGGTTTGCGCGCCCCGTCCGGTGGCCCCCTTCCCCACCGGAAGGTAGCCACGTCACCCGGCCGGCTATTGACACCTACCCTTCGGTATATGTTTCCTTTACCGATGTTTCTCCTGACGCCCCCTTCGCCTTCGGCTATGACCAATGGTACGGTTTGAAAGCAAAAATTGCGGCGCCGGGTGTGTAATGGGTATAATGGTTCACCGAGGAGCGGAACTTTGACAGGACAGGCCGATGCAATGCGCATCCTGATAGCGGACGATCATTCCCTGCTGCGCGATACGCTGCAGGTCTTCCTGGATGGCGAGGGCAGTTTCGAGACGATCACCGTCGCCAGCTATGCCGAAGCCGAGACGCTGGTGGCCGAAGGCCCGGCCTTCGACCTGGTGCTGCTGGATTACACCATGCCCGGGATGAACGGCCTGGACGGGCTGAAGCTGATGCTGTCGCGCGACAATGCCAAGCGCGTGGCGCTGATCTCGGGCACGGCCAGCCGCGACATCGCCGACGAGGCGCTGGCCACCGGGGCGGCGGGTTTCCTGCCCAAGACCCTGTCGGCCAAGTCGGTGGTCAATGCCGTGCGCTTCATGGCCATGGGCGAACAATATGCCCCTCTGGAATTCATGCGCGCCGAGGAAGACGAGACGCCCGACCATCCGCTGGCCGAACGGCTGTCGCGGCGCGAGCTGCAGGTGCTGGAATGCCTGACCCAGGGCAAGTCCAACAAGGAAATCGCCCGCGAGCTGGATATCCGCGAGCCGACGGTCAAGCTGCATGTCAAGAAACTGTACCGCAAGATCAATGCCAACAACCGCACCCAGGCGGCGATGATCGCCAAGGAAGCCGGTCTGTTCTGATCCCGGCCCCGCGCAGGGGCCGCGCCTCCCCGGCCCGCATGGGTGCATGGCGCGGGATCGTCCTCGCGGATCTGCTGGTCGACACTGCCCCCGGCCCGCATCGGCGCATGGTTAACGCCCTTCAAGGTTAACACCCCCCCGGTGGCGTGGCCCCTGGACCCGTGACACCCACCTCCGCGGCGCCCGTCCTGGCCCCGTTGCACTCGCCCGAGCCCGGCGGCGCCGGCCCAGGCCCCGTAGCGCCCGCCCCAGGCCCGTGGTTCCCCCCGACCAATCGCGTCCGCGCTAGACCCGCGGCCCCCACGCTGAGCCTTTTGCACCCGCGCTGGACCCGTGGCCCCACCCTGGGCCTATTGCGCCCGCACTAGGCCCATGCCCCCTAGCCTCTTGCATTCGTTAACCAAATTTCGCCCTGTCCAAGGCGGTTTTCGCAGGATCAACCGGCACATTCGGTCCAGGCATACCCCTTTCGGACAGGGGGTCCTCCGGGCAGGCAGGCCCCCACATCCCGGCGCGCATGGTGCCCGGCACAGCGTTAACAGGTATTTCCTTGACGGAAAGGAGATGCCCCCATGCCTCGCCAGACCCAAGACGCCCGCAAGCCCCGACTGAGCCTGTCGCGCATCCTGCGCGGGGGCAATGTCGGCGACCGCAGCCGCCTGCCCCGTTACCTGCTGCTGGCCAGCGCCGGCGCGGTGGCGATCTGGGCGCCGATCACCGGCTATCTCTCCAAGGCCCCGCTGACCTACCGGTCCGACATGTCGCTGATCCTGCCCGGATCGGGCGCCTCGGCCTCGGTCAACCTCGACAGCATCGGCCAGGCCTCGTCTTATGCCAACTCGGCCTTTGCCTCGAACGCGGTCAGCCCGACCGAAACCTACAAGCGCCTGATGGCCGCCGAGCGCATCCTGGACGCCGCGGCCGACAGCATGGGCATCGACCCCGAAGATTTCGGCAAGCCCCGGGTCGAGCTGGTCGACCAGACCGGGCTGATCCATGTCTCGCTGACCGGCCCTTCGGCCGACGAGGCCCAGGCTCGGCTAAACGCCCTGCGCGCGGCCTTCTTCGGCGAGATCGAGGCCCTGCGGTCGGACGAGATCAACACCCGCGAGCTCGGCGCCGGCGCGGCGATCGACGAATATCGCCAGTCGGTGACCGAAACCCGGGCCGAGATCACCCGCCTGCAGGAAGAGACCGGCCTGATCTCGCCCGAGCAATACGACGCCCTCGTGGCCGAAACCGATGCCCTGGCCCGGCGCGTCGATGATGCCGCCGCCGACCTGGCCGAGCAGACCGAAGCCGTGGCCGCGCTGGAACGCGCCCTGGGCCTGACGCCCGAGTTGGCGGCTGCAACGCTGAAACTGCATGCCGATACCGAATTCGCGGCCCTGGCCGAAGAGATGTCGGACGCCGCGGCCAAGCTGTCGCAGGCGCGCGGCCTCTATGGTCCGCGTCATCCCAAGGTGCAGGCTGCCGAGGCCGGCCATGACAGCGCCCGTGGCGAAACCCGCGCCCGCGCCCGCCTGCTGACCCGGCTGGGCGATGGCGCGCTCGACCTTCTTGACCTCAGCCATGTCGGCGACCGCGCCGCGTTGCTCAGCGAGTTGGTCGAGCTGGAAACGGCCCGCGCCGGGCTCGCGGCCGAACATGCAGCCCTGGCCGCCCGCCTGGCCCAGGCCCGCACCGATCGTGCCGCGCTCATCGCCCCGGCGGCCCGGCTGGAAGACCTGCAACGCGACTTTGCCGTTGCCGAGGCGGTCTTTGCCTCGGCCATGGCGCGGACGCAGTCCAGCAAGGCGGATCTCTTTGCCTCCTATCCGCTGGTCCAGGTGCTGGAAGATCCCTCGATGCCCGAAGACCCGGCCTCGCCCCGGCGCAAGCTGGCTGTGGCCGCCGGCGGGGCCGCGACGATGTTTCTGTTCTTCGGCATGTTCCTGGGCTGGATGCGGCGCCCGATGATCGACTGGCTGCTGGCCGCGCCTGCGTCCACCCCGGCACCGGCCTATGCCTCCATGGTTCCGGCGGAATGAGCGCGCCCTTCGCCACCCGGTCGCCCGCCGAGGCGCTGGTCCTGACCACGCTGCGCTGGACCTGGCCCTTCTACGGCCTCGGCGCGCTTTACGTGGTCGGGCCGGTGCTGGCCTGGGTGCTGGGCGGCCTGGCGCTGCTGTCGCTCTTTCTCGGCCCGGCCATCCGCGAAGACCTGCGGGCCCGCGGGCCGATCCCGCCGGTGGTCTGGGCCTGGATCCTGGGCATGGCGGTCATGCTGGTCGCGCTCTGGGCCGGGCACCTGGATTGGAACCTCGGCATGATCAAGACGATCAAGTCGTCGATCGGCTGGGCCAAGGGCTGGGCCCTGCTGGCGCTGTTTCCCCTGGCCGGGGCAATCCTGCCGATCCGGCGCAGCGTGCTGGTGCGTGGCCAATGCATCATCGGGCTGTGGACCCTGGCACTGACGCCGATCCTCTTTGCAGCGCCCTATATAGGCCTGCCCGAACGCATCTTCACTTCGCCGCTGCGGGCCATCGGCGGGCCGGGGCCCGAGTATTTCTCGGTCTATTTCTTCACTTGGGATCCGGCCAGCTGGACCCCGCGGTGGCAATTCTATGCGCCTTGGTCGCCCTTTGCCGCGCTGCTGGGCGTGCTGCAGGTCTGCTTTGCCCTGGAAGAACCCGAGAAGCGCTGGCGTTACATCGGCATCGCGGCCGGGGTGGTCATGATCGTGCTGTCGAAATCGCGCATGGGCATGGTCGGGTTGGTGGCCTGCACGCTGGGGCCGCGGATGATGCCGCTGGTGCTGCGGGTCTGGGCCTGGATGGCCCTCGCCGGGCTCACGGCTTCGCTGGCGGTGATCGGCACGGCGGTGGTCTCGGCGCTGAACGACGCGGTGTCGGCTTTCAAGGGCGCGCGGGCGGATTCGACCCGGGTGCGCGAGACGCTTCAACGGATCGCCGGTGAGCGCTGGCAGAACGAGGCCTTCTGGTTCGGTCACGGCACCGTTCAACCGGGCGCGCATATTGTCGAATACATGCCGATCGGGTCGCATCACACCTGGTGGGGGCTGCTTTTCGTCAAGGGACTGGTGGGCATGCTGGCGCTGCTGGTGCCGATGGTCTGGCAGACTGGGCTGGCTCTCTTCGATGCTGCGCGCGGACCGCGCGGGCGGCTGCCCCTGTCGGTCATGATGACGCTGGTCCTGCTGTCCTTCGGCGAGAACATCGAGATCGAAGCCTACATGCTTTGGCCCGGACTGATGGTTCTGGGCATCCATGCAGCGGAGTTGCAGGCGGAAGCCAGGCAACGCCGCGCAACCGGGACGGCCGCCGCCATGGCGGCCTGACGGAGGGGCAACCCGTGGCACCTTCACCCCCATCCCACAGCCACGGGTTGCCCTTTCTTTACAAGGGCATGGGCCACCGGTCGAGCGGTGGGTGCAAGCACCCACCCTACGCATTGGCCAGGCGCACCGCAGCCTGCGCGATCTGGTCTAGGGGCAGTTCCTTTTCCACGCCGCCGGCCTTCATTGCTTCCTTCGGCATGCCGTAGACCACGCAAGTCGCCTCGTTCTGGCCGAGGGTGCGGGCCCCGGCATCGCGCATTTCGCGCAACCCCCGCGCTCCATCGTCGCCCATGCCCGTCATGATGACGCCCACGGCGTTCTTGCCCGCCACGCGCGCCACGGAACGGAACAGCACGTCAACAGAAGGCTTATGGCGCGACACCAGCGGGCCATCGCGGATTTCGACCCCGTAATTGGCGCCTGACCGGGTCAGCAGGGTGTGCAGGTTGCCCGGGGCGATCAGCGCATGGCCGCGCAGCATGCGGTCGCCATCACGGGCCTCTTTCACCGTGATGGCGCAGAGCCCGTCGAGCCGTTCGGCAAAGGCGCCGGTGAAAGTGCCCGGCATGTGCTGCACGACGATGATGGGCGGGCTGTCGAGAGGCATGGCCTCGAGCACGGCGCGCAGGGCTTCGGTGCCGCCGGTCGATGCGCCGATCGCCAGGATCTTTTCCGTCGTCCGTGCCATGGCCGCGCGGGCGCCGGGCGGGGCAAGCATGGCGTCCGCGGTCAGTTTCTTTTCGACCTTCATCATGGGTTGGCGCGGCTTGAGACGGGCCTGGGCCGCAGCCTTGACGGCCGTGCGGATGCGCTCGCAGCTTTCCTCGAAGAATTCGCGCACACCCAGCTCGGGCTTGCAGACCACATCAACGGCGCCGGCCTCAAGCGCCTGCATCAGCGTTTCGGATTGCTCGGAGACCAGCGATGAACACATGACAACCGGGATGGGTTTCTGGGCCATGAGCTTGCGCAGGAAGGTGATGCCATCCATGCGCGGCATCTCGACATCCAACGTGATCACATCCGGCAAGCGCCGCTTGATGCGTTCGGCCGCCGCCACCGGATCGGGCGCCGTGGCGATGACCTCGAGATCGGGATCTTCGGACAGGATGGTCTGCATCGTCTGGCGGACCACGGCGCTGTCATCGACGATCAGCACCTTGTAGGGCTTGGCGGGCGGGCGGTCGAAGGCCATCTGTCACACCTTTCGATAGATCGTCGGCCGCACCGTTTCCAACATGGGATGCGGACCGAGCGGCTCGGCATGGCCGGTGAAGAGAATTCCACCCGGCCGAAGGCGACCGGCAACATTGGAGACCACCCGGTTGCGCCCGTCTTCATCGAAGTAGATCAAGACGTTGCGCAAAAAGGCGATATCGGCACTGAACGGGGCCAGGCCCTTGAGATCCTGCAGGTTGACCCGCTGGAACCGGGCGCGGGCCCGCAGATCGGGCGCGATCCGGTAGATCGGGCACCCGTTGCGATCCCGCAGCTTGCGCGAGCGCAAGAGGAAGCGCGCGGCCCGGGATGGGGTGATCCCGGTGATTTCATCCTCGGCAAAGGTGGCCGCCGTGGCCCTTTGCAGGATCCGCTCCGAGATGTCCGTTCCGATCAATTGCCAATCGGTGGGCCCATGCCCCTTATCATTGCGTTCAGCCAGGATCATGCCCGCCGACCAAAGCTCGGCCCCTATGGACGCAGCCGCGCTCCAGACGACAAATGGCCCGCGATCACGACCCTCGAGCAAGCGGTCGATCCCTTCCTGTTCGAGCCAATCGTAGTGGCGGTGTTCCCGGAAGAAGCTGGTCGTGTGTGTGGTCAGCGCTTCGACGAGGTGGCGGACCTCTTCGCCGGCAGAATCGCGCGACAAGACCTGTAGATAGCCTTCGAAACTGTCGAGGCTGAGCGCGGCAAGCCGGCGCCCGACACGCAGCCGCACGAATTCCAGTTTCCCCGCATCGATGCGAATACCGGAGATCTGTTCCGCCCGGGCCACGATCGCTCGTGCAAGGTCCGGGGTCAACTCGGATTGCGCCGCCGGCATGATGGATTGGGATGACATCTTTGCCGATATCAATCGAAGTCAAATGGCCCGGGCGTGTCCGTCTTGCAGAGGATACGCTCGATTTCCAGGATCATGGCGATACCGTCATCGGTGCGCAGCATGCCTCCAGCAACATCACACCGCCAATCCGACATTGTTTCAGGCACCGGTTCGATATCCGTGTTGGCCATTTCCCGGACCCGCAGCACCTTTTCGGCAACAACGCCCAGCGAGGTTGTCGCCTCACCATTGGGGAATTCGAAGACAATAATACGAGCGTCTTCGTTCCGTGCGGGCGGAGCGCCGATCTTGGCCGCAAGATCCACGATGGCGATGCCCTGACCGCGCAAATCAATCATGCCCAGTACATCATGAGGCGCATTGGGGAGCGGGCTGATATCGGTGAGGTCCAGGATCTCCTGTACACGGTGCACATCAACCGCAAAGACTTGGGTTCCCAGCACAAATGTCAGCACCGTGGGCGGTTGGCTATCCTCTTCACTCCTGTCATCGTCCGCCTCTTCGAAGCCAAATGGATCGAGCGTCATTTCCGAAACGTCACTCATGGTAGCCTCCACTGGTTTTACGACGCCTTTGACATCGGTTCGAACTCGCTGTCGGGGATGTCATCACTGAACAGGTCGAGCGCATATCCTTCCTCAGTCGGCCGATGGCGCGGCGCAGCAGGTTTCGCGGCAGTTGTCTGGGATTGGGTGGTCCCCTCGCCCGTATCTTTTGTTACTTTGGCAGGGATTGCCGCCGTCTTCTCCTTGGTCGAGAGCTTTCCGGCCCGACCGCCGCTTCCTGGTCCCGCCGCTATTGCCGTAGATTTTCCGCCGATGTGAGGAGACTCGGAGGATTTGTTTTTTCGTTCTGAGATCTCGCCAGGCGCAATCTTGTATTGGCCGATAGAGCCGCGCAGTTTGGTCGCCTGCTCCGCCAGGTCCTGGCTAACGCCGGCCGAATGTGTCGCAGCAGCCGCGTTCTGTTGAATGACAGCATCCAGTTCCTGGATCGCCGTATTGATCTGATCCGCCCCGATACTCTGCTCTCGCGTCGCCGCAGACACTTCGCGAACAAGATCCGACGTGCGCTGGATCGCAGGCAGCAATTCCTTCAACTTTCGACCGGCAACTTCGCTGACCTTCAATGTCTCGCTGGACAGTTCACCGATCTCCGCCGCGGCATTCTGACTTCGCTCCGCGAGCTTTCGCACTTCCGAGGCCACTACGGCAAAACCCTTGCCGTGATTTCCGGCCCGTGCGGCCTCCACCGCCGCGTTCAAAGCCAACAGGTCGGTCTGGCGCGCAATCTCTTGCACAATGGTGATTTTCGCCGCGATGATCTTCATTGCTTCCACGGCCTTTTCCACAGCCGCACCACTCTCTCTGGCTTCTTCACTGGCCTGGCTTGCAATCTTTTCGGTCTGTTCCGCATTCTCGGTCGAATGGCGAATATTGGAGGACATTTCCTCCATTGCCGCGCTGGCCTGCTCTGCGGCAGCGGCCTGTTGCGACGTGCCTGCATTCAGCTTTTGGGACGTGTCGTTGACCGCCTGCGCGCTCGCCGCAACGTTTTGGGCATTGGCGGTCATGTCCCCCATGACACCGCGCAACCGCGCGACCATCCGCTGCAGCGATTGCCCCAGTTGATCTTCTGCGGACCGAGGCTGAGCATCAACGGTCAGGTCACCATCCGCGATTCGATCTGCGACACGCGCCATTCCGGACAATTGAGCATTCATGTCGGCCATGGCAGCCAGCAATGCACCGATCTCGTCGTCATGGCGACTTGCGCAATCCACGTTCGGATTGCCTTGCGCCACCTTCGCGACAACACTTGCGGCCCGTTTGAGACCACCCGAGATGAGCATCGACATCCAAACCGCAGCCGCAATGCCGATCACAACAGCCAAAGCAGCCACGGCAACCACGATCGTGACCGACGCATCATAGATTTCCTGCGTGCGGGCCTGATCCTCCTCCATGAGACGAATGTGCCGTTCGGTGATGCGGGCCAAAATCCCCTGAGCTTCGGTCAAGACATCCGTCGCCGGACCAAAGAGCAATTGCGTCGCCTGGGCCCGCTTGATCACTCGTTGACCGGAAGACTGCAGGCCTTCGACCGCCAGGTCGTGGATCTTCTTCTCCATGTCAGCAAATCGCGCCAGTGTCTGATCGAACTCGGCAAGATCCTCCAGATCCTCGGGTGTGGCGACCTCTTTCAACCGTCTGGCTAATTCAGCCACGGCCGCCATCTGCTCGCGCGCCTTGCTGTCGGCCTCTTCGATAGCCTCGAAGTCGGACAGCAGGACAATTCGCGCCTGCGTGTTTGCGAAGGCGTCTATTTCCGCGGTCATCTCGACCGGCAACCGGGCAGCATCCGCGGAGATATCCACGAAATGGCGTAGCGCATGATTGAATTCGGCGAACCGCGACACCGCCACCAGGCACAGCGCGGCCATCAGGGCGAGCACGATCCCGAAACTCACCGACAATTTCGCCTTGATCGTCATTTGTGATCCTCCGTTTCAGGCTACGCAGCCTGCGCGGCGTTGGGTGCGAAAAGAGTTTCGGTTTCCAGTAGCACCACCAGGTCACCGTCGCGCCGTATGGCCCCGCGCAGATAGATTTGCGGCCAACTGGCCCCCAGGTCAGGAACCTTCTCAATCTTGGTCAGATCTGCTTCGATCACCTTTTCCACCGCGTCGGCACTAAAGGCGATCTTGGTCGGGCTGCCATCGACGCAATGCTCGACAACGATCATGCGCGACGTCTCCAGCCCTTCGGCAGGGCCCATGCGAAGCCTTCGTCGCACCTCGATCACCGGCACGACAACGCCACGCACGTTGATAAGCCCCGGGGCAAATGGATCCGCATTCGGAACCATCGTCGGATCCTGCGGGTCGAGGATTTCGTGAACCGAATTGACGGACACCCCGAAACTCTCGCCCTCCAATCGGAAGATCAGCAGCATGGACATGGCGTCTTCAACCGGCTGATTATGGATGACACTCATCTCAAGCCACCTTGCTCAGCGTTTCGCTGTGCCGCGATTCCGCCCAGCGCACGAGCGTAGCCACGTCGATGATGATGGCCACGCGCCCATCGCCGAGAATGGTGGCTCCGCCCAGCCCGGGCAGATCGCGGTGATAGGCGCTGAGGCTCTTGATCACGGTCTGCCCCTGACCAAGGATGTCATCGACAACCAAGCCGATCCGCTGGCCACCAACACAGACAACGACCACCCGTCGTCGAGTCTCTTCACTCGGTGGCAGTCCGAAGATGCGATCCAATGGCAGGTACGGAACGACATGTTCGCGGATCTGCAGAACCGAACGGCCGCTTGTCCGCCCCGTCTCGGCTGCATCCATTTCGACGCATTCTTCGACCGCCGAAAGCGGGATGACATATATGGAAGCTCCAAGCCGCACGCGCAGACCGTCGATAATAGCCATGGTTACCGGCAAGCGCAGTGTCACCCGTGTGCCCTGCCCCTCTCGGGACACCACGTCGATACTGCCGCCCAGACTGTCGATCGTGCTGCGCACCGCATCCATGCCGACCCCACGCCCTGATACCGAGGAAACGGTTTCAGCCGTCGAGAACCCCGGCTCGAAAATCAGGTTTTGCAGATCGCGTTCGCTCAGGTCGTCTTCGGCCTCGATCAAACCGCGATCAATGGCCTTGCGTCGAATGGCATCGGTCTGGAGCCCGCCACCATTGTCTTCGATGGCAATGATGATCTCGCCGCCTTCCTGCCGGGCCGACAACCGTACGATCCCTTGGTTCGGCTTGCCCGCCGCAGTGCGTGCCTCGGCCGTCTCGATCCCGTGATCAATCGAGTTTCGGATCATGTGAACCAGCGGATCACCGATGCAATCGATGACATTCTTGTCGACTTCGGTCTCACCGCCGCGGGTCACCAGGCGGACATCCTTGCCGAGCTCTTGCGACAGGTCGCGCACCACCCGGCGAAACTTGCCAAAAACGGTCTCGATAGGCAGCATCCGGATAGACAGCGTCGCATCGCGCAGCCCAAGAACGAGCCGGCCGACCTCTTCGACCACCGCATCAAGTGTTGAATCGCCCAACCGCTCCGACACGGCATCCAGGCGCGCCTGGGCGATGACCAATTCACCGATACTGTCCATCATGTCGTCCAGCCGCGACGAGGCGACGCGAATGTTCTCGGTCTTGCTTTCCACCCGCGTCGGAGGGCGGGCGGCCGGCTCATCGGCAGCCCCCAAGTTAGGCCCGATTTGCTCTGGATCTGTCGGGGTCTGGCTTTGTGGATCTGCGGCTTCTATCAACAGATCGGCGTCATCAGCGAAGATGAAGACATCCTCCACCGCCGCGCGGCCGGCCGTCGTTTCCACGACGATCACCCAAGTCAGATAGGCCTCGGTCGGGTCGAGTTCGGTCAGATCATGCAGATCAGCCCCCTCGAAACGCACATCCACGGCACCAAGCTCATTCAACTCGCGCAGCAAAAGATCCGGCCGCATCCCGTTGCGCAGGGATTCGGGCAAGGGTTTGAAGCGTATTGAAAAACGCTCCATTGCCTCATCCGTTTCCATGCGGGTTGTGCTGGGGTCGCTCGCGGAAACGGTCGGTTTCGCTGACAGCGTCAGGGATTGTATCCGGTCAATCAACTGGCCGGTTTCCCGAGATTGTGACAGAGCCTCGCTCTCGGGGCCGTCACCTCCCAAGGCGAGAAACCGCACCATCAGATCACGTGCTTCAAGCGACAGATCGATCAGGTTCCTGTCGATCGGCAGATCGCCGGCACGGACCAGTTCGAACGCATTTTCAAAGTGATGTGTAAAATGGGCCAGGACCGTATAGCCAAACATGGCCCCAGATCCCTTGACCGTATGCAACCCGCGGAACACGGCGTCCACCGTCTTCTGATCGTGCTGCTCTTCCAGGCCGAGGATCAGGTCCTCTAGCTCGGAGAGGATTTCCTGCGCCTCCTGTACAAAGGCCGCGACGGCTTGTTCGATCATCCTGTTACCCCAGCAACTTACGCGTGACGGCGATCAGCTTGTCGGCATCGAACGGCTTGTTGATCCAGCCCGTCGCGCCGGCGGCCTTGCCCCTGGCCTTCATGTCCGGCGCGGACTCCGTCGTGAGCATGACGATGGGAATCCCGCTGCCCGCGGCATCACCGCGCGCCTTGGAAATGAATTCCAGGCCATCCATGACCGGCATGTTCAGATCAGTGATCACCAAGGCGGGCCGGTTCGCGCGCAACTTGTCCAGCCCATCGGCGCCGTTTTCGGCCCCCACCACCCGATACCCTTCCGGTTCCAGCGTAAAGGTCACCATGTCGCGCACGGCCTTGCTGTCATCGATTGTCAGAATCGTCTTGCTCATGGGCAGGTCCTGTCTCAGGCGCTGGCTTTGTCGAGAAGAGCGGTCGCGTTGGGGCCGAATGTCATGTCGATCCCGTCGTCCTTCGCGCTGCGCGCCGTGGCGAAGAGCAATTGCAATGCGATCTGGGTGGCATCCGTGCCGGACACTTCGAGTGAAGCGGCGGCATCGCTGGCGGTTTTTTGGCCCAGCCAAGATTGCAACCGGTCGCAAAATTCCCGGGCCGAGGCGACGTCGAGGTCGCCCGGCAAAAGCATGTCGGTCATTCCGGATCCCTTCCAGATGGCGGAGCAAAGTCCCCATTTCTTCCGTCAGGGTAGTTCTCGGCCAAAAACCTTAAGGCATGGTTCCCGTGAATTTAGAATTGTGCCCTTTTCCAGCGGCATGGCTTTACCGGTTGTTTATCCCTGCCGGTCCATCTTCGGGCGAGGAGCGGGAAGCGATAACATGCAGGCATTCGACCTTGGCCATTCGGCCGCAACATCAGTGTCGCGACCGCAGGTCGGTGACCATGTGCGACTGTCCGGTGAGCTGGCCGCCGAAGCGGTGGCCGCCTTTGCGACCGTCATGGACGAATTGGGACGCATTCGGGAATTTCACGCCGAGATTTGCGGCAACCTCGACCAATTTTCGGATCTCGTCGCCAATGGCAACGGCGAAGATGACGCGATTGAAACCCTTGAGGCGGATGTCGACGCGCTGGCCACGGCCCTGCAACGCTTCTCGACCCTGGCGGTCAGCCCCGAGGCGCACCGCCGGTTGCGTTCGGTCAGGGGCGAGCTGGGCACCATCGATCAATGCGGGCAGGTCTTGACGGCCATCGCCTCGTTGATGGGCACGACGGTCGCTTCTCTGGGCCTAGGCAACCTTGGCGCCTTCATCAATGAGCTTCGCAAGACCGCCGACGACATACAGAATTCGGCCACGGCGGTGACCGGACACCTGGATCACCTGGACGAGCGCGGCGCCCGTCTGCTGAACAGCTGCAATCGAGCCGGCTTTGCCCTCGGGGCCTTGCCCGAAAGGGTGGCCGCCCCCCGCGACCGGCTGGACAAACTGGGTGCCGAGGAGCGTCGCGCGGCGGATGCGGTGACCGGGCGGGCCCGGCAATTGACGCAGGACGGGCGCCATCACCTGAAATCCTTTGTCTCCGCCATGCAGTTTTCCGATCGTCTGGCACAGAGGCTGGATCATCTGTCCGCGATGCTGGGCAATGCGGATGGCCATGTGGCGCGGCTGGCGGCGGCCCATGCGCAAAGCTGTTCAGATGACATTGCCGGCATCTCGGCCGAAGTACGCACCACGATGGGCCTGCTGGCCGAGCTCGGTCATGCCGGGGCGCAAGTCTTTTCAGAGGGCGAGTTGGCGCGAACGATTGCAGCCGCGCTGTCGGCCCGGGCCGACCTGACGCAATTGGTGACCGAGGAATTGTCATCGGTCCAGAAGGTGGTCGAAAACGCGCGGGCCGAGGCGGAATACACAACCGAAATGGCCACTGCGACCAATGCCAGTTTCGACGGTTTGAAAGACGCCTCGAAGAACCTGACCCTAGCCTCCTTCAATTCCATGCTGGTGTCCAACCGATACAGCAAGGCCTGCGGGCCGATGAAAGTGTTGTCGAAGGAAGTCCGTCAGATTGCCTCCGATTGCCTGGGTGCGGTCGACCGGGCACGCAGCAGCATCGGCGACATGACATCCGGCAGCGAAGCTGCCCAACAAGACCTGGTCACAGCCGCCGGTGCGCTGGAGGAACGGGTGGGCGAGTTTCGCGGGCGGACTTCGGCTGGCGAGCAACGGCTGGCGGACATCAATGCCATGCGGAAGACCTCGCAGGACTGCGCGCAGAACCTGCTCTACATGGTTGATGCCGTGACCGACAGCATGGCGCGGGTCGATCACGTCGGGGCCCGGCTGAGCACCCTTGCCACATCGCTGCTGGAGGCCCAGCAAACCGATGCGCCCGTGGACGCGGCGCGGATCAGCGCGATCTGGGACAGTTACACGATGGATGAAGAGCGCCAGGTTCATATCAAGGTCTTTCCCGACATCCCCGGCGCCGATCTCGCTGCGGGCCCGGCCGATACGGCGGATGACGATATCGACGACCTCTTGTTCTGACGGGGCGGCGGCCCTGCTTCTGACGGGATGTTGGCCCTGTACCTACCCAAAGGTGGTTGGGGCCGGGTTCCGGGCTCTTGAACAGTCCGAGTCCGGCTGTCGGACTGCTTTGAAGAGCTCTGAACCACGTTGATCCGGCTCGATCGACCGAACGTTTCCAGTGGCTCCTATTGATCCTTGCTCCGCTTTCCAAGCGGCTCCCGCCAGTGCGCTGTCCAGGCGGCACCCATCGCTTCGTCAGCGCCAAGGGGCAATGGCTTTCATGGCTCGCCAGACCATTGAAAGCCGTATCACCACACCCGTTCGGGACATCAGACAGGTTCAACACGGGACGCCCCTGTGTGTCCTGCCCAAATCCCCAAGACCCAACAAAAATGCCCGCCGCCCCCTTGCGGGGCCGGCGGGCGGCTTGGCTGGGAAGCATTCGAAATTGTCAGGCGGCGCGGGCTTCGGAGCCGTCGTTCTGGCGCACCAGGTTGCCGTCCTCGTCGCGGAACCCGTCGATCAGCTCGCGCAGGTTCTCGGCACTGTCGGTCAGCATGTTCGTCGTGCCCGCCGCCTTCTGGGCCGCGGCCGCATTGGCCTGGATGACCCGGTCCAGCTCGCTGATCGCCGAATTGATCTGTTCCGACCCGATCCGCTGTTCCTGGGTCGCCGCCGAAATCTCCTGCACCAGGTCGGCCGTGCGCTGGATTTCCGGCACCAGCGAGGTCAGCTCTTCGCCGGCCTTGCCCGAGGTTTCCGCCGTGGAGCGCGACAGCGACACGATCTCGTCGGCCGCAACCTGGCTGCGCTCGGCCAGGCGGCGCACCTCGGCCGCAACGATGGCAAAGCCGCGCCCGTGGGCGCCGGCCCGGGCGGCCTCGACCGCGGCATTCAGCGCCAGGAGGTCGGTCTGACGGGCGATTTCCTGAATGATGTTGATCTTCTCGGCAATCGTCTTCATCGCCTCGACCGCTTCCTGCACGATCTCGGCCGACGCCCGTGCCTGTTCGAGGGAACGGTTGGCGATCTTCTCGGTCTGGGCCGCGTTCTCGGCATTCTGGCGGATGTTCGCGGTCATCTCTTCCATCGACGAGCTGGCCTCCTGCGCCGCCGAAGCCTGTTCGGTCGCGCCCTCGCTTACCTTGGTCACCGCCGCGGACAGGTCCGTGCAGCCGCTCAGCACGTTGTCGGCGCTGAAACTGACCTGGCCCAGCAGGCTTTCCAGCGCCGCATATTCCGCCGTGATGTTGCGCACAAAGGCCGCGTAGCCCCAGGAATTGCCCACCCGCATCTTGGACAGCGCCAGCGACACCGACACTTCGGTGCCATCCTTGCGCACCAGTTGCAGATCCCGGCTGGACCCCACGATCTTGTCATGGCCGGTCCGCCGGTTGGCCTCGACATAATTGTCGTGGGGCGGCTGATGTTCGCGCGGCACCAGCATCTTGACGTTGTGGCCCAGCACCTCTTCGCGGCGATAGCCCCAAAGCTCTTCGGCCGCGCTGTTGAAGAAGATCACACGGTTCGACGTGTCGATCACGACCACCGCGTCGATCGCGTTTTCCAGCGTCGACATGGCCATGGCCGCCGGAAGCGTTTCCTTTTTGGGCGTCCGGTTCGAGAATCTCATGTGACATCCCTCGCTCGTCATCAATCGAGCGGAGGTTAGGAAATGTCCCTTTTCGAAACCCTAATCCTGCCCCGAAACCGCCCCGGCAAGTGGCTAAAATTCGACCGACCCACTTGAACGGCCTCGGCGGGCGGCACCCGGATCAACCCTCGCCGCCGTAGATCAGCGTCTGGTTGCCGCCCAGCTTGGAATAGCCCAGCGGGCGCATCGAGGCCGCGAGGGCGGCGATCTCGGGGTCGGGATCAAGGCGCAGGTAGGCTTCCAGCCAGGCCAGTTGCCAGGTGTCCAGCGTGTCGGACCCGTCGAAATAGCTTTGCACCTGGCCGGTGATCTCCGCACTCCGCGCGCCGTCCTGCAGATCCGACAGGCCAAAGCGCACGGCCCGGCCCAACGCCCCGTCGCAGCGGGCGGTCAGGTCCAGCCCGCCCTCCTTCAGCACCAGCGCGGCGGTCGTCAGCGGCGCCAGCGCATGCAGCTGATAATGCAGGGCATATTTGCCGCGCCGCATCTCCTGCGGCAGGCTGCCATCGGCATCGGCGCTGCACAGCACATAGGTCACCGACCAGGCGGCCCAGCCGAACATCACCGGGTCGTCGACCAGCCCGGCCGTGGCCGCCCCGGCCAGTGCCGCCCAGGCGCGCAGGTTGTTCTGGCTGGCCCGGTCGGGCGCGGTTTCCCAGAACACCATCTGGGCTTCCATGCGACGGGTCAGCCAGGCGCGGATGTCGTCCAGGTCGGGGCTGTCGGGGGCCAGCGGCGCGGCATGGCCGGCCATCAGCGCAAAGGCCGCCAGGCGCGACCCGATGGTCAGCTCGACCGTCCGCGTGCCCAGCTCGGCCAGGGCATCGGCCCGCGCCCAATCCCCCATCTGCGCCAGCAGGCAGGCCGCCCCTGCCCGGGCCTCGGCCGGATAGGCCGCCGACAGGGCGTCTTCGAGCTCGCCCGCCAGGTCCGAGATGAACCCGTCCAGCGGGTCCAGCGCGGCCTTGGCCGCCGCCTCGCGCTCTTCGTCCAGCGTCGCCCGGGCGGCGTCGCCCTCGGCGTAACGGCTTTCGAAGGCCAGGTTCAGCACGGGGGCCGGGGCCGCCGCGCAATCGGCCCGGGCGGCCAGCGGGGCAAGCCCCCCCGCGCCAAGGGCAAGGCCCATCACCAGGCCTGCCGCACTCCGTCGGGCGTATCCGGGTCCCTGGGTCCGATCAAACCGCATCTGTTCCTCCTGTCGTTACGGGCTGGCCGCGCGGATCATGTGGGCCAGGTCGTCGGCGCGCGGATGGCTGGTCTGGGCGGCCCGGGCCAGCCAGTCCAGCGCCGCCGCGCGGTCGCGCGGGATGCCCAGGCCAAAGCCCATGGCAAAGCCCAGCTCGACCATGGCATCATCCTGTCCGGCCTCGGCGGCAACCTCCAGCCAGCGGGCCGAGCGCGCCAGGTCATCCGGCCCGCGCGCCGTGTCACGCAGGATCATGCCCATGGCAAAGGCCGCCCGGGCATCGCCGCTGTCGGCGCCGCGGCGAAAGACCTGGGCCAGATCGACCTGGCCGGCCACGATCTCGCGCACCTCGGGGCCGGCCTCGCGCCAGGCCGCAAAGGCCCAGGCCAGGTCATCGGCCTCCAGCCCGGCCACGATCTGGGCCGCGGCGGATTGCGGGGCATAGCTGGTCAGGTCGGGATCGCCGCTGAGCAGGAACAGCCGGCGATGGGCCGTGTCCCGGCCCTCGGCCCGGGCCCGTTCGGCCACCGCCGGGGCATCGGGCGCCCGGCCGTCTTCGAACCGGCCCATCTGGGCGTCGGACAGGCGCAGCTTGGACAGCACGTTGCCGCCCTCGATGGCCAGCCCGACCTGGCGCCAATGGTAGGACATCGCCGGCTTGGCGCTCAGCGCATAGGCCTCGCCCAGCTCGTCGCTGTCCTTGGTCCCGCAGGTCATGACCGACACGGCCCGGTCGATGTAATCGTCCAGTCGGTGTTCGCTGATGTAGGGAATGGCAAACATCAGGGCCAGGAAATCGCCGCGCTCCTCGATGACCTCGGCAAATTCGGCATAGACCGCGCCCTGGGGAATGCGATCGGCCCTCAGCCGGGCCAGCAGGCGGATGGCCGCCCCCTCGCCCCGGTTGCCCGCCCGTGTCAGCAGGTCGACGATCTCGGCGGCGATCTCGGGGTCGCGGCCATTGTCCTCGACCAGCGCCACGGCCAGGTCGAGCGCCGTGGTCACGCCGTTGTTCAGATAGATCCGCCGGAAGAACTCGATGGCCTGGGCCCGTTCGGCCGGGCTGGTGGCCAGTTCGAACTGCAGCTCGGCAAAGGCTTCGAGGGCCTGGTCGGAATTGTCCAGCCGGTCGGCCCAGTAGCGCAGGGCGACCAGCGAGGGCATGCCCCCCGATTGCACCCGCTGGGCCTGGTTGGCGATGGCCATGGGCCGGCCGACAACGGCCTGCGACTGGATGTGGGCGATGGTTTCAGGGTCCTTGTAGGGATCCAGCGCGATCAGGTCGGTGGCCGAAATGCCCACCAGCCGGTGCGAGGTATCCGCGTAAGCCCGGGCCCAGTGGTCGGCCTCGTCCCGGCGCGGGGCATCGTTGAGCTGGCAGCGATAGAGCGCGTCGAGCCGGTTCATTGCCGTCGCCGCGCCATGGCGATCGACCGCGTCGAGCAGCAGCGCCTCGGCGCGCTGGACCTGCACGCTGTCGTCGCGGTAGCGGATCAGCCGCTGGGCCAGCTTCTGCTTGCCGTCCGGGTCGTCGCGCCGGGCGGCCTCTTCGAGCAGGGCAATGATGTCGGTCTCGGCGGCCCAGCGGCCCCGGCGCACGGCAACCTCGTCGGCCAGCCGGGTAAAGACATGGCCGGGCGCCTGCGGCAGGGTGGCGATTTCCTCGAGATATTGGAGGTACAGGCTGTCGTCGTCGGCCGTCTTGCCGTCGATGTTGATGTCGAGCTGCAGGAAGGGGATCAGCGACCGCGCCGCCCGGTTGCCCTCGGCGCTGGGGTTCTCGCCCAGGATCGCGGCCACGTCGCCGGGCGTGATCTGGCCGCTGGCCGCCAGCATGTCGGCCTCGGCCGCCGTCACGTTGCGGCCCAGCCCGACGGCCCGGCGCAGGTAATGTCGCAGCTCTGCCGTGTCCTTGCGCTCGGCCGGGGCGTTGAGATGGTATTCCACCACCCGCCAGGCCGCTTCGGCCCCGCCCAGGTCGGCGGCAAAGCGGCGCCAGGCCAGGGCGATCTCGGGGTTGAAGGCCACCAGCTCACCCTTGAGATATTCCTCGGCGATGCGCTCGGCCCGGCGGCAGACGCTGGGCGTCATCTCGCCCAGCATGCCCCCGAAGGCCATGGTCACCGTCAGGTCCAGCGGCGCGGCCCAGCCGTCGACCATGCGGCCCCGGGCCTGCATGCTGGCGATCTCCAGCAGCGCCCCGGCATGGCCGCCATAGGCCGCATCGCGGATCATCTCCTGGGCCAGCGCCTCGTTGCGCGGCACGCCCAGGCCCATGCGGTAATATTGCGCCAGCCTGACCAGGTGGTTGTTGGCCAGGGCCTCGCGGTTGCGTTCCAGCCCGGCCACCAGCCCCGAGGCCGCCAGCGCGTCGAACCGTTCGGCCCGCTGGTAGAGATTGATCCGCGCCAGGGTTTCCTCGACCCCGGCAAAGCCCGGGTCGAGCTGGGCCTTGCGGGTGATCAGGGCATTGATGAAATCGAAGTAAAGGACGGCGTCGCGGCGCTGGTAGGTCAGGATGTCACCCGACAGGAAGCGGATGCGCTGCGCATCGGTCAGCTCTTCCTCGCCGCCCTCGGTGGTCAGGTCGGTCTGGCCCGTGGGCGTGGACGTGCGGTTGCACAGGTCCTGCGGGGCCATGTCGGGCGGCAGGAACGCCAGCGGCAGAGGTAGCGGCCGGGCCTCGGCCGGGGCGGTCTGGGCCGTGGCCGGCCCAAGGGGCACCGTCATCCCGGGCAGCACCAGGGCCGTGGCCAGCAGCAGGGCGGCCACCGGCCGGGGCGCTGTGGCAGGGCGGACCAGCGGTCGGGACGTGGCGGGACGGCGGAACAGCGGTCGGATCATGGCTCAGATCTCCTCGCAGAGGGTCAGGCGCGGCTGGCCGCCGATCGGCCCGTCGGTCACGATGTCGACGCGCGCCGCGCCTTCGGGCCAGAGCCCCGACAGGGGCATGGCCACCCGTGCGGTGGGCGCCTGGCGCGGATGGCGTTCGACAATGCGCGCGCGGGTTTCGCCGCGCACCGAGGTAAAGCGGAATTCCACCCGGTCCAGCGCCCGCCCGCCTGTGTCGAGCAACAGCGCGCCATGGCGCACCGGGCCGGACAGCTCGGCATAGACATTGCCGTCGCGGGCCTGCGACAGCGGCAGGTTCAGCCCGCAGGTCGCCGGCGCCCCGGCCAGGGTGATCAGCTCGTCCATCGGCCGGGCCCCATGACGGCCCAGGTTCAGCCAGACCGGGTTGGCCCAGACCAGCACCCGGGGCCGTTCGGCCGCAAAGGCCGCCGACCCCATGTAGGACGAGATCGCCCCGAAGGCATCGGCCAGGCGGTCCTCGCCCGGCACCATCGCCGCGGCCACGCCCATCCGCGCCTCGGCCGCCAGGAAGCTGGCCAGGCCCAGGGCCGGGTCGACGGCAATCTCGGTGCCCACGACAACCACCGGCGCGGCCTGGCCCAGCGGGCTGTTCGCCGTACCATGTCCAGTGCCATGGCCCGTGCCGATTGCCGCGGGCAGCAACACGCCCCCGCGCGTGGCCTCGATGATCGGCAGGCGCACGTCGGGCAGTTCGGCCACACAGCTGGATTGCAGGCGCATGCGCATGGCCGAAGGCAGCACGATCTCGCCCCTGCGGGTCACCTGCCAATCCTCGTCGGCGCTGTCGGCCATGACGGGCAGCGCGCGGATCTGCGCCGCGATGGCCAGGGCCAGGGCCTCGGCCCCGTCGGGGGTCAGCCGCGGATCGGCCTGGAACACCGGGTCCGCGCCGCGCAGGGCCTGCTGGCGCAGGGCCAGCCGGGCGTCGATGGCAGTGACACCGGCCTCGTCCAGCCGGCGCAACATCTCGCCATAGACCGACGCGGCGATCTCGGGGTCATAGCCCATGCGCACGGCCGAAGGCGGCACACGGTCGGGCATGGTCAGCGACTTGCTCGGCACCGGCACATAGATCAGCCGGGTGCCCTGTTCGGCCAGCCGGGCCGACAGCCGGGCCAGCTGGTCGATGCCCTGGTCGCCGATCCAGTGATAGCTGCTCAGGTCGGGGCCGAACCGGAAGAACATGCCCCCCGCGCCCTCGACGCTGGCCTGGGCGCCGGCCGTCAGGATGTCGCCACAGCCATAGCCGTCATCGGCCCGCGCCGCGCCGGCCCCCGCGCCAAGGCCCATGGCCGCGGCCAACAGCGCCGCCAGCCCGGCGCCCCCGCGCCGTCCTCTGCCCTTTCTCAAGGTCTTGCCCGTCATCTGCCCCACCTTTTTCTGGGCCGGCGGCATCTTGTCTTGCCTGTGCGCCGCTCGGCCGGGAAGTCAGTCCTGTTCTTCTATTCCATGCCGTAACGCTGCTCCATCAGCGTCAGCAGGTTCTCGGCCGTCGCCCGGGCGGCCAGGCTGTCGGCCCGGGCCGCCTGTTCCAGCAACCGGCGCGCCTCGGCCGTCTCGTCCGGGGTCATGCCCCCGCTCACGCCCTTTTCCAGTAGCGCCAGCGCCATGCGCAGTTCCAGCCGGCCGTCGGCATTCTGCCCGGCCTGTTCGATCATCCGGGTGCGGGTCTTGTCCGACAGCGCGCCGAACAGCCTGCCCTCGCCGTTGAACTCGGCCACGGCGTCCAGCGCCATGGTGTTGCCGCCCCAGGCTTGGCCGTAGAGCACCGAGATATACTTGCGCACCCGCGCTTCCGGCTCGCTGGCCGGGTCCAGTTGGCGCATGGCCGCGATCATGTCCGGCAGGGTCCAGATCCGGCCGGTGCCCACGGCGATCGCGGCGTAATAGGCAATGTCGGACGGCCGGGCACCGTCCTGGCCGATCAGCACCCGCGCATAGCGCTGCGCGGCCAGCCCGTCGCCCAGGTCGGCCAGCTCGCGCAGGGCGGCGGGCGGCAGGGCAATGCCGTCATGCATCTGGCGGCGCAACTCGCGCAGGCGGGCCGTCGGCACCTGGCGCATAGAACGCACGCCGGGGGTGATCACGACCGACACCTGGCGATCCTCGGCGCTGTCGGCCAGCGGCACGGGAATGGTCTGGGCCGTTGTGCCCACCGGAACGGCCAGGGCAAGGGCACTCAGGGCAAGGGCCGGCAGGACGGCCCTGGTGAACAGGCGTTGCATCATTGTCCTTCTCCGCCGCAGACGCCGGGCATCTGCGGCACGTCGGCCCGGCCGCCGGCGGTCAGCAGCACCGGTTCGCGGCCCTTGAGATCGCGGGCCACCACGGCATTGACCGGCACCAGGTCGCCGCTGACCAGCCGGGGCATCTGGCCGGTCAGGTCGTTGCCCATCAGCACGATCCGCTGCGCCGTGGCCGTGGCCAGCCCCTCGCCGTTGCCGGCCAGGATGTTGTGGGTCAGGTGGGTGACCGCGCCCTGCGGCTGGCCGGAAATCCAGATCGCCGAACTGTGCGATCCGCTGATCAGGTTGCGATGGACCAGCGTGCCCCGGCTCTCGCGCACCTCGATTCCCTTCTGGCGCCCGTCCAGGGCGATGTTCATGGCCACGTGGCCGCAGGATGTGCGCAGGAACTTGATCGCCGCGCCCTCGCGCCGCCAGATCACGTTGCCCACCACGCGCACCCGGTCGCTGCCCTGGCCGATCAGGATGCCCGCCCGGCGCCCGCCCAGCAGCATGTTGCCCGACAACACCGCGTCGCCGGTGCCGTCCAGCAGGCGGATGGAATTGGTCGGCGCGCTGCCGTGGAACAGGTTGCCCTGCACCCGTGCGCCGGGCGCCCGCGACAGGCGCAGGGCATTGTCGCGCACGTCGTGGAACCGGTTGTCCAGAACCCGCGCCCCCGGCGTGCCACTCAGTGCCAGCGACACCACCCGGTCCAGCCGGCTGCGTTCCACCCGGCTGATGCCCAGCGGCCGCATGAAGGGATGCGCCGCAACCGACACGCCCGAGAACTTCTCGGTCCAGCCAAAGCCCAGCCCGTGGACCGAGCTGTCTTCCATGATCAGCCGGCCGCCGCCGGCGACGGTCAGGAAGGGCACGAATTCGGTGCTGTGCGGATTGGCCCCGCCGGTCACGCTCAGCTCGGTGCCGCGGATCTCGACCTGGCCCAGGCTGATGACAAAGGCCCCGCCCGGACGGCTGAGGGCCAGCCGGGTGCCCGGGTCGAGCCGCAGCAGCGTGTCCTCTTCCAGGACCACCGGCCGCACCAGCACCACGCCCCCGCCGCCGCCCGGGGCGGATACCCCGCCGGGCGCGGCCGGGCGCAGGGCGCCGGCGGCCTGCAGGTCGGCCAGGGTCACGATGCCCGACCGGAAGGACAGGACCTGGCTGTCGGCCCCGCCCGGGGCGGCCAGCACGTCGCCGTTGTCCTCGTCGGAATAGCTCTGGCTCAGGATGGCCAGGGGCAGGCGCAGATCGCTGGTCCCGGCCATGGCCGGGCGGTCGGGCACCGTCAGGCGCACCGGGCGTTCGGGCGTGGCGATCCGTTCCTCGGCCGCCAGCTGGCCCGACAGGTGATCCAGCCCGTGGCGCGTCAGCAGGTCCGACAGCGACCGGCCCGCGGCATGGGTGTCGCGGGACAGCGCGCTGTCGAGCGCCCCAAGCCGGGCGCGCAGGTCATCGACCCGCGCCCCGGTCCGGTTGCCGGTCGCAGCCGCAAGCGGCAGGGCCGCCGCCAGGGACAGCGCCGTTGCCAGCGCCGCCCACAGGGTCCCTGCCCGCCCGGCCCTAGCCATGACCGACGACGGTCAGGGCCGGATCGGCCACCGCGCCCGGCATGGCCGGGCCGCGCGTCTCGACATTGACGTAGAGCAGCTCGACCTGCATGTCGCCGGCGTTCTCGACCCGGATCGGGCCGTTGGCATCGCCATAGATCCGGCCGCCTTCGGACACCGTCTTGGACCAGCCGGCCCCGGTGACATGGACCGTGCCATGCACGATGATCACCTGGCGCGTGGCCGGGCCGGCCGGCAGGTCCAGCGCCTGGCCCACGGCGATCTCGCCCATTCCCAGGTTGAACCGGTCCGATTGCAGTGCCGCGGCCCCGGTGTCGGTGGCCACGTCCAGCGTGATCGGCGCGACCGGCGGGACGATCTCGGCATGGCGCTCGGTCTCGGGCCGGGCCTGGGCCTTGAGCGTCTCGACGATGTGCTTGACGTTCTGGGTGGCATCCATGTGGGCCACCAGCAAGGCGTCGGGCGTGTCGATCACCACGACATCGGACAGGCCGACGACACTGACCAGCCGGGTATCGGCCCGCACCATCGTCTGCGACGCGCCATGGGTGACCACGTCGCCCTGCAACACGTTGCCGTTGCGGTCGCGCGGCGAGATCTCGTACATCGCCCGCCACGAGCCGACATCGTCCCAGGCCACGTCGAGCGGCGCCAGGGCAATGCGATCGGTGCGTTCGAACACCGCCTGTTCGGTCGGCTGCTTGGCCGCCATGCGGAAGGAATCGCCTTCCAGGAAGACCCCGTCCCTGGTCCGCTCGGCCTTGTCCAGCGCGGCGGCCACATGGCCGTGGGTTGCCGGGTCGAACCGGGCATATTCGGCGTCGATCGTGGCCGCGGCGAACATCGACAGGCCCGAGGCCCAATAGGCTCCGCCGCTGGCGATCAGCTTCTCGGCCTCGGCGGCGGGCGGTTTCTCGACAAAGCTGCCGACCTTGCGCAGCACGCCCTGGCCGTCATCCTCGGCCTCCAGCGCGCCGGCATCGATGATGTAGCCAAAGCCCGTCTCGGCATAGCGCGGCGCGATCCCGAAGGTGACGATCCGTCCTGCCCTTGCCCCCGCAAGGCAGGATACGATCGTCCGCGTCAGCGGCCCTTCGATCACGTGATCGGCCGGGATCACGACGACCACGGCCTCGGGATCCTCTTCCATCAGCAGCCGCGCGGCGGCCAGGACGGCCGGCCCGGTGTTGCGCCCCATCGGTTCGCACAGGATGCGCCCGCCCGACTGGATCTCGCGCAGCTGGCGCGCCACGGTGCCCCGGTGCTGGGCGCCGGTGACGATGCAGGGCTCGTGGTACTGCGCCCCCCGGTGCCGCTGCACGGCGGCCTGGAAGAACGTCAGGCTGTCCGGCCCGCTGATCCGCTGGAACTGCTTCGGGCTGGCCGTGCGCGACAGCGGCCACAGCCGCGTACCGGTCCCGCCGCAGATGATCAGCGGATAGATGCGACCCGGCGGGGCATTGGACTGGGCAAGGTCTTGGGACATGGGGGGCAGCTCCTCAATTGATCCCGATACGGTGAAGCAGGTTCGGCGTGATGCGCAGCCGGGCCGTCTGGCCGATGTCGGCATCGCTGAGCGCCGAAGGGTCGGTGGCCCGCAGGGTGACGGGCAGGAACATGTCGCCGGCCAGGGTGGCCGCGCGGGTGGCGGCCGTGGGCACGGCCTCGACCTGCACCGAACGCCCGCCGGCAAAGTCCAGCCACAGGGCATCGCCGTTCATCGTGCGCGACAGGCCCTTGACCGACATCATCGTGTTCATGGTCGGGCCGGCCTCGGGCTGGTAGACCGTGGCGATCAGGTCGGCCGGCAGGACCGTCGTGCCCGCCGTGACGCCGGGCTGCATGTCGATCTCGCAATCGCAGGGCATCTGGAAGTTCAGCACGTCGCCGGTATTGGCATTGACCGAGAAGACCACCTCGCCCTGCCCGGCCGCCGGGTTGACGAAGCCGATCTGGCCGCCGACCGTGGCCTTCATCTGCTGGCCGGCCCGGTCGATGAAGACCGGGTGCATTTCCTGGCCGGTGGTGTAGCGGTTGAAGACGATGACCGCCGCGGCCAGGGCGATCACGGCCGACAGGCCAAGGACCGAGATCGACCGGATCCGTTCACGCCGGCCCTGGGCGGGCGTCGGCGCGGGCTTGGCCTGTTTCGGAGCGGTCGGGCCGGTATAGGCCAGCATGCCGTTCATCGAGACGACATCACCGGCGATGTAGCTGTTGATGACATAGCGCAGCTGCGGCAGGTGATCGCCGGTGGGATCGGTGAATTGCACCACGACCTGGCCGTCGGGCGCTTCCTGCAGCACCGTGACCTCGGGTTCGAGGGTCAGGCCAAAGCCGGAATAGCGCATCAGCACGCTGGCCAGGTGGCGGCCGCCGGTGCCCAGCCGGGCGCCGCCCTCGGCGCGCAGGACCATCTGCGTGACCGAGATCGCCTCGCCGGCATAGCTGTGCCCGTCGATGACCACGCTGAACGGGATGGCCAGCAGCGGATGTTCCTTTTCCAGTCCGAAATCCGCCGGCAGCGCCGGGGCGGGTTGGACCGCAGGCGCGGCCTGTGCGGCGGGCGCTGCGGGGGCGGCCTGTGCGGCGGGGGTGGGCTGTGCCGTAGGCGCGGGCTGTGCCGGGGCCGGAGCCGGGGCATGTGCAGGCGCGGCTTCGGCCGGGGCGGCGGATGCCGTGGCGCCGACGACGGGCGGCGTGCCGGCAAAGACATGGCCGGCCGGTTCGGGCGGCACGGTCGGCTCCGGCTGAAGCTGGGGCATCGCCCGCCCGGACATCTCCTGGCGCGGCTCCTGCTGCGGCGCATAGGCCGGTGCGGGAGCGGCATCGCGCGCCGGTTCGCGCGCTTGCTCGTAGGACGGGTCATAGGACGGCTCGCCGGCCGGGCGGGCCGGCTGGCCCGACCGGTGCAGCACGCGCCCCTGGGGCGCCTGCGGAGCCGGGCGCGGTGCGGGCCCGGCGTGATGGGGGTCATAGACCGGCTGCTTGGCCGGCGGCGCCTGAGGCGGCTGCGGTGCTTGCGGCGCCTGGGGCGCGTGCGGCGCCGGCTGCGGCTGGGCCATGGCCCGGGCCACGCTCTCGGCCAGCCCGCCATGGCGTGCGCCGCCCTGGGGGCCGGCCTGGCTCTCGTCGGCCCATTGCCCCTGGTTCAGTTCTTCGACGGTCAGCGCACGCCTGCGCGCGCCCTCGCCCTGCTGGTTCTGCCCCGACAGGGCATTCATCCGGTAGATTTTCGTTGCTTCCGACACGGTGCGCCCCAACCCTATTCGACGGTGTTCAGAAAAAGGATCGCCAAGGCCAGAAACGTCAGGGCGACCGAGTGATGTGCCAGCGATTCCCATTGCTTGACACGGTCGAAGAGCGACGTGGTGGAACCGCCCGACGACGAAGATTGCCTGGTCCACTTCTGCCGGTCGAGCCGGAAGAAGACATAGGTCTTGAGCATCGCACCGAAGACCTGGCTGAAATACAGGACCAGCGGATGGGTGACCGGGAACCATGTCCCGTTGAAGACCGAGATGATCGCGCAGAAAACATAGCGCGTCAGCATGACCCACCCCAGGTACAGCGGGATCACGTATGGCGTGTGCAGGACAGCCGTGAACAGCACCGACAGCGGGCCGACAAGGGTTGTCCACATCGACACCTTCTGGTCGAGGATCGACCACCAGGTGAAATAGCCGATGCGGGCCGGCGACTGGCGCAGGGCGCGGCCGTTGGTGCGCATCATGTTGCCGAACCAGCGGATCATCAGCGTCTTGGCGCTGTCGACAAAGCCGGGCTTGGGCTGGGTCTCGACCGATTCCGACTGCACGTCGGGCAGGTAGATCGTCTGGTAGCCATGGGTCAGCAGCCAGTACCAGGTCGACTTGTCGTCGCCGGTCAGAAAGTCGACACGGCCCAGCCGCCAGTGATCCAGGTAATCCTGCCCCACTCCGCGGATGAACCCCGGATCGGTGGCCAGCGAGGCGCGAAAGACCGACAGGCGGCCGGTCAGGGTCAGCACGCGCTTGCTCAGGCCCATCGACGACATCATCACGTTGCGCTGGTGAAAGCGCAGGTCGAACCAGTCGCGGAAGAGGCCCCTCTCATCGATCAGCGCCGCCTCGTCGGTGGTCAGGGCACCGACCTGCGGATCCGAGAACACCGGCGCCGATTGCGCCCACAGGTCGTCCGGCGGCGCGGTGTCGCCGTCGATGAAGACCATGATGTCGTGCTGGGTGGGATGGAAGGTGGCCAGGATGCGCAGGGCCTTCATCATCGCGTCGCGCTTGCCGTTGGCCTTGATCCGATCAATCACCAGCCGGGTGTTCGACAGGTCCTCGCGCGAGGTCTCGTAGATCTGGCGGATCAGCCGTTCGTCCGCCCCGTCGACCACCGAGGCCACGATCGTCGCCCCGTCGCGCGCATTGGCGCAGGCCGCGAAGAGACGGCGATAGACCATCAGCGTGACCTCGGGATCGACCATGTAGGACGTGATCATCACGTACATGTGCGACCGCGCGCCGATGGCCTCGAAACCGCGCTGGTACGCGGCCTTGCGGCGCGGCCAGGCCCAGAGCCGGTAGACGAACGCCCGGCCGAAGTTGATCATCGCCCAGCTGTAGCGCCACATCCCCAGGAACCCGACGATGAACAACGTCTTCGTCGTATCCTGGAGATCGCCCAGAAAGCCCATCGGGACCATCGCGAAGAGCAGCGCGATGGTCGAGAAATAGGCGATATGGGTCAGCGCAAGCGTCATTGGTCCTTACCAGCAGATGCCCTGGTAGCCGCCGGCCGAGACCAGGTCGCGGTGCAGCCGCGTCAGGTCCAGCACCTTGCGGGTCTGGGCGGCCTCTTTCAGGCGCTCGACGGTTTCGTTGTAGTAATTGCCGACCAGCACGGCCCCGGCATCGTTGATCAGCTGGTCCAGGTCGCCGACGAGGCGCTGTTCCAGGTCCGGCACGCCGTCGTTGCCCCGGCCCGCCCCGGGCGTGCCCAGGTCATAGGCCTCCTTGACGAAGGGGTCGTAGATATCGACCTCGATGCCCTTGTCGATCAGCCGCGCGGCCAGCGAGATCAGCGGGCTTTCCCGCAGGTCGTCGGTGCCCGGCTTGAAGGAAATGCCGACAAAGCCGACCTTCTTCGCGCCGCTTTCGATGACCATTTCCTCGGCCCGCGCGATCTGGGCGGCATTGGCTTCGAGCACGGCGTTCAGCAGGTGGGCCGGCGTGTCCTGGCTGGCCGCCAGGTGGCGCAGGGCGCGCACGTCCTTGGGCAGGCACGACCCGCCAAAGGCAAAGCCCGGGCGCATGAAGTATTTCGACAGGGCGACCTTTTCGTCGGAACACAGGATTTCCATCACCGTCTGGCCGTCGATGCCGTTGGCCTTGGCGATGTTGCCGATCTCGTTGGCAAAGGTCACCTTGACCGCCCGCCAGGTGTTGGACGTGTATTTCACCATCTCGGCGGTGCGGATGTCGACCTTGTGGATGTCGCAGGGCAGGCCCGCGTTCAGCTCTTCCAGCAGTGTTTCGGTGCGCGCGTCCAGGCTGCCGAAGACGATCAGGCCCGGGTCGTGGTAATCGGCAATGGCCGTGCTCTCGCGCAGGAATTCCGGGTAGTAGCCCAGGCCGATCTGATCACCGACCGTCTTGCCCGAGGACCGTTCCAGCGCCGGGATGCAGGCGCTTTCGGTCGAACCGGGCACGATCGTCGAGCGGATGACAACCGAATGGAACCCGTCCTTGTCGCGGAGCGCCCGGCCGATGACCTCGCAGACGCTTTCGACATAGGACAGCCCGACCGAACCGTCCTCGGCCGAAGGCGTGCCCACGCAGACGATGCTGAGATCGGTGGCCGCGATGGCCGCCTCGGCGTCGGTCGTGGCCCGCAGGCGGCCGCTGGCCACCATCTCGCGGGTCAGCGCGTCGATGCCGTTTTCCACGATGGGCGACTGGCCCGCCTTGATCGCGTCGACCTTCCCCTGGTCAACGTCGACCGCGATGACGTCATGGCCACTTTTCGCCAGGCAAGCCGCCGACACGGCGCCGACATAGCCAATGCCGAAGACACTGATCTTAACCATTTCCTGCCTCATTTTCGGCGCTTTTCAGACACGCCTGTGTTTGAGTTGAGCTAATCCGGGCGGAGTTAACCAAGCAACTGATTTATTGAACTTCGGGCGTTAACCGCTTGGTTACCTGTGCTTTGTCGGAAACATTTCGGACCGGCCATGGGCGCAAATATGGCAGGATTGTGTCAATTTGCCCGCGTTAACATTGTGGAAAAATGCGTTTCACCAAGTGAAACAAATTTATGACGTTTACGGTCTTAACCAAGCGGCCGACAGCAACCGGCGAGAATCGGCCGAGAATTCCGCGAGGGCTGGAACCGATGATTCGCATGCCTAGATCGGGGGTGTCCGGGCCCGGCCAAAATCGCGCCAACAGACCGGACAGCCCCGACCGAGCCCGACAACTTGTCCCGCCAGGTACAAATGAAAAGGTGACCACCTCTCCCGGTGCTCCGATGAAAGGACCCCACGACATGACCTTCGGCTTCCGCTGTCCTCCCCTGGCAGCCGCCTCGCTGATCGCCCTGCCCCTGGCCGCCACTGCCCTCACCCCGGCCCTTGCCGCCGACATGCCCGCCCAGGTCGAACAGGTCGTCCGCGACCTGGACCTGAGCGATGTCGACTACCGGCCCGACCCGCGCGGCACGGACCTGACCGGCCAGCTGCCCGACGGGTCGTTGGTGCGCATCGATTTCCACGACCGCGGCCGCGAAGAGCTGGAAGAGATCGAGGCCCATGGCCGCGATGCCGTGCCGCTGAGCCAGGTGGCCGCCGTGCTGCCCGAAGGGCTGCTGGCCGCCGGGCCGATCGGCCCCGATGACGGGTTCTACGAGATCGATTTCGATGACGATGGCAGCGTCGACATCGAAGGGCTGACGGCCGATGGCCGCCGCTTCGATGCCGAATACGACCGCGCCGGCCGTCTGGACGAGCTGGACTACGACTGATCCCCTGCCCGACCGCCGCGCACCCCGGCGCGCCGGGCATCGGGCGGGTTTCAGCACAGAATTCAGGCGCAGGCCCCGCCGGGCCGCGCCGTCACCGTGGTGCATGGGGCTGGCCGCTTCCCCTGGGGCAGTTCCTTTACAAAAGTGTCGTTCAGGGCCGTTAGGCCCCAATATCAACGACAACAGGGGGATGTACGATGACACGTACCTTCATGACCACCACGGCGATGCTGCTGCTCGCCACCACCGCCGCACGGGCCGCCTGCCCGGCCATGACCATGGCCGACGACCAGGGCATCGCGCCGGGCGCCTTTCCGCAGCAATACGACCTGGCCGAATACGAGGCCGCGGCGGGCTGCGAGATGGCATTCTCGGAAAACCCCGAGATCGCCGATCTGAACGGCGCCATCCAGGGCAACCCCGACCTGCCCCCGCTGGCCGAGCGCCTGCCCGAGGAACCGCTGGTTGTCGTGCCCTATGAGGCCGTCGGCACCTATGGCGGCACCTTCGACGCGCTGTCCAATGCCACCGAGGCCGGCACTTCGGATTTCCTGTCGGTGCGCCACGTCAACCTCGTGCGCTATTCCGACGACCTGGCCACCATCGTGCCCAACGTGGCCAAATCCTGGGAATGGAACGACGATTTCACCGAGCTGACGGTCACCCTGCGCAAGGGCCACAAATGGTCCGACGGCGCGCCCTTCACCTCGGAAGACGTGCGCTTCTACTTCGAGAACCTCGCGCTTGATCCCAACATCATCGAAAAGCCCAAGGATTACGTGCTGGCCGGCGGCGAGCCGATCGAGGTCGAGATCGTCGACGACCAGACCTTCACCCTGAAGCTCGCCGCGCCCAAGCCCGGCCTGCTCGCGCATTTCGCCACGTCTTATGCCCAGCCCTTCCAGCCCGCGCATTTCCTCGGGCTCTATCACCCCGCCCTGGCCGACGATGCCGATGCCAAGGCGCAGGAGCTGGGCTATGAAAACGGCTATGCCCTGATCAACGCCTATTATGGTGCGTCCGACTGGACCGACACGCCGACGCCGATGCTGCGCGATCCGGCCCAGGCCGAGGGCCTGCCCTATGGCACCCAGCCCACGCTGGAAAGCCACATCTACATCACCGACACGACCGAAGGCCGCAAGCTGGTGGCCAACCCCTATTTCTTCCAGGTCGACACGACGGGCCAGCAGCTGCCCTATATCTCGCGCCAGGACGAGCTTTACAAGAACGACAACGAGGTGCGCATCCTCGCGCTGGTCAACGGCGAGGTCGATTACAAGTCGCAATCGCTGCAGCTGCCCTCGGCGCCGATCCTGCTGGAGAACCAGGAAAAGGGCGGCTACACGATCCAGCTGAAGCCGACCATCGCCCTGCCCTCCTTCTCGTTCAACGTGACCTCGCCCGACGAGACCAAGCGCGCGCTGTTCAACGACGTGGCCTTCCGCGAGGCGATGTCGCTGGCCATCAACCGCGACGAGCTCAACGAGATCGCCTTCTTCGGGCTGGGCACGCCCCAGACCTACCTGGGCTTTTCGCCCGTCCCCGATTTCGCGGCCGAATTCGTCGATGCCGGCACCGGCTATGATCCCGACACGGCCATGGTCGCGCTGGACGGGCTGGGCATGGTCGATGCCGATGGCGACGGGTTCCGCGACCTGCCGAACGGCGAGAAGATCACGCTGAACCTGCAATTCACCACCCAGGGCATCGGTGGCGAGGTCGTCGAGCTGGTGGCGCAATACTGGTCCGACGTGGGCGTGGCCACGACGGTCAAGGAAGTCACCCCCGATGAATACCGCGCCGCGCAATCGGCCAACGAGCTGGACGTGCAGATCTGGCAGCAGGGCACGCCCGTGGCCATCGCGCTGGGGTCGTCGGAACGCTTCGTGCCGCCCTACGGGTCCTATTTCGACCACCGCGTCGGCATGGGCTGGGCCGAGTGGATCGACAGCGAAGGGGCATCCGGCATCGAGCCGCCGCAATACGCGATGGACATGATCGCCGACATCGACGCCTTTCAGCAGGCCGTGCCCGGATCGGCCGAAGCCGCCGAGATCGGCAAGCGGATCGCCAAGAACTTTGCCGACAGTTACCTGTTCATCGGCACGGTCAACGCGCCCGCCCCGATCTATGTCCGCAACGGGCTGAAGAACGTGCCCGAGTTCCAGACCTGGAGCTACGAATACTACCGGACCTACCCCTATCGTCCGACCCAGTGGTTCCTGGCCGAGGACAACTGAGCCTTTAACTTGTGCAAATGATCCGGGGACCGGGTGGCCAGGCCATCCGGTCCTTGATCCGAGGGGCCGGCCTCTGGAACGCTCGGCCCGAACAGGGACGCGCAGGATTCCATGGCCAATTTCATTCGTTTCGTCGCCATTCGCGCGGCTCTTGCCATCACGACATTGCTTCTGGTGTCGCTGATCGTCTTCTCGCTGATGGAAATGGTGCCCGGCGATTGTGCCGAACGCTACCTGGCCTACAAGAACACCCAGGGCCAGAACCTGACCCGCGACGACATCGAGGCCGAACGTTCGCGCCTGGGCCTGGACCGGCCGTTCATGGTGCGCTGGGGCAGCTGGGTGGCCGGGGCCTTTGTCGGCGAGTTCGGTGAAAGCTGCATCCTGCGGGTCGGCATCAGCCAGCTGCTGGGCAACAAGTTCCTGATCTCGGCAGCGATCTGCTTTGCCTCGCTGTTGCTGGCCTACCTGATCGCCATACCCGTGGGCATCTATGCGGCCTCGTCACGAAACCCGTTCATCAACAACCTTCTGCGCTTCGTCTCCTACCTCGGCCTCGCCATGCCGAATTTCCTGCTGGCCCTGATGATCATGCTGGTCTCGACCGTCTGGTTCGGGGATTCCATGTCGGGGCTCTTTTCCAAGGAATTCCGCGATGCGCCCTGGTCGATGGCCAAGCTGCTGGACTTCCTGTCGCGCGCCTGGCTGCCGGTCTTCATCTTGGGCTGGTCGGCCACCGCCTTTGCCCTGCAGACCGTGCGGGCCCTAATGCTGGATGAAAACGACAAGCTTTACGTCACCGCCGCCCGCGCCCGTGGGCTCTACGGCCGCCAGCTGCGCTGGCGCTACCCGGCGCGCCATGCGCTGGGGCCGATCGTCAATTCGCTGGGCTTCGATCTCAACCGCATCTTCAACGAATTGCCCATTGTCGCGGTGATCCTGACCCTCACCGAGGCCGGATCGCTGCTGCTCGAAGCGCTGGCCCGGTCGAACGACCAGCAGCTGGCCGGAGCGATCATCTTCCTTCTGACGGCCACCATCGTCACGCTGAACTTCGTCACCGACATCGCGCTGGCCTTCATCGACCCGCGGGTCCGCAAATCGGTGATGGGGTAACACATGACGGCAACCATCGACCGCAAGCGGCGCGAAGCCTATTACACCGCCTCGCAGCGCCAGCTGATCTGGGCGCGGTTCCGGCGCAATACCTCGGCCATGATCGCCGCCGGGGTTCTGCTCTTCCTGATCCTGCTGGGGCTCTTTTCCGATTTCGTCGCGCCCTATGACCCGACCATTGCCGGGGCCGACAAGGAATATACCAACGGCGCGCCCCAGGTGCCGCAATTCTGCGACCACAACGGCTGCTCCGCCAGGCCCTTCATCTACGGCATCAAGCGCGAACGCTCGATCGAGACGAATTTCCGCTGGGTGACCTCGATCGACACCGAAGACCGGCATTACATCCGGTTCTTCGTCCAGGGCGATCCCTACCGCATGTTCGGCATTCCCGGCTCGCTGCATCTGTTCGGGGTCGAGGACGGCTATGTCCATCTCTTCGGCACCGACGACCTGGGCAAGGACATCTTCAGCCGCACCCTGCATGCCATCGAAACCTCGATGGCCGTGGGCACGCTGGGGGTGCTGATCTCGTTCGTGATGGCGCTGATCATCGGTGGCGTAGCGGGCTATTTCGGGGGGATCACCGACGCCATCCTGCAGATGATCACCGATGCCATCCGCACGGTGCCCGCGATCCCGCTCTTCATGGCGCTGGCAGCCTTCGTGCCGGATACATGGTCGGCCGAACAGAGGTTCTTCTTCATCTCCATCATCCTGGGCTTCATCGGCTGGCCGACGCTGGCCCGCCGGGTGCGCACGCACCTGCTGGTCGAGCGCAACCAGGAATATGTCCTGGCCGCCCGGCTGTGCGGCGCGTCCCCGGGCCATATCATCGCCCGCCACCTGCTGCCGTCCTTCACGTCCTATATCATCGTCGACCTGGTGATTTCGTTTCCCTACATGGTGCTGTCGGAAACCGCGCTGTCCTTCATCGGCCTCGGGCTCAAGGACCCGGTGACCTCGCTGGGCGTGCTGCTGCAGAACACCACCTCGGCCGACGTGCTGCTGAACTACCAATGGTATTTCATCCCCGTCCTGTTCTTCATCGCCCTGGTCATGGCCTTCGTCTTTGTCGGTGACGGGCTGCGCGATGCCGCCGATCCCTATGCGGAGGCCCGCAAATGACCCTGCTCTCGGTTCAGGACCTCGACATCAAGTTCCGCACCGACGAGGGCCTTGTCACGGCCGTCGACGGCGTGTCCTTCGACATTGCCCCCGGCGAGGTGCTGGGGCTGGTCGGCGAAAGCGGTTCGGGCAAGTCGGTGACGGCCAAGGCCCTGATGCAGCTCAACGGGCGCAACACGGTCTATGGGCCGGGCAGCCGGATCAGCCTGGACACCGGCGGCGCCACCCCGCTGGACGTGCTGGCGCTGAAACGGGAACGCGACATGCGCCCGATCCGGGGCGGCGCGATCTCGATGATCTTCCAGGAGCCGATGGCCAGCTTTGCCCCGGCGATCACCGTGGGCAACCAGATGGTCGAACAGCTGCTGATCCACACCGACATGTCCAAGCGCGAGGCCCGCGACTATTCCATCCACATGCTGGACCGCGTGGGCATCACCGAGCCGGCCCGGCGCATCGATCAATATGTCTTTGAATATTCGGGGGGCATGCGCCAGCGCGCCATGATCGCCATGGCCCTGTCCACGAAACCCAGGCTGCTGATCGCGGATGAGCCCACCACCGCGCTCGACGTCACGATCCAGGCGCAGGTGCTCGACCTGATGTCGGAACTGGTCGCCGAATTCGGCATGGGCATCCTCTTCATCACCCATGATCTGGGCGTCATCGCCCAGGTGGCCGACCGCGTGGCGGTGATGTACCTCGGCCGGATCATGGAGATGGGCCCGGTCCGCGATGTCATCCGCCACCCCGCCCATGCCTATACCCAGGGCCTGCTGCGCGCCCTGCCCCAGCTTGACGATCTCGACGCGCCGCTGGTGCCGATCCCCGGTGATATCCCCTCGCCGCTCGAACGCCCGTCGGGCTGCGTCTTCCACCCGCGCAACCCGACGCTGCGACCGGGCTCGCGCTATGAAACCGAAGTGCCGCCCCTGTCCGAGGTCGCCCCCGGCCATGTCGCCGCGCTCTTTCCCGAAGACATCCCGGAGCGCCGCGCATGACCCGCCCCCTCGTCAGCATCGAGAACCTGACCGTGTCCTTCCCGCTGGGCCGGCGGCTGCTGGGCAATGCGCCCGAGCTGAAGGCCGTGAACAACGTGTCGCTGGCCATCCCCCGGGGCGGGTTCGTGGGGCTGGTGGGCGAAAGCGGATCGGGCAAGACCACCCTGGGCCGGGCCATCCTGAAGGCCGCGCCGATCACCGGCGGCCAGATCATCTATGACGACGGGCGCAACCAGTTCGACGTCGGCGCCATGAGCCGGCGCCAGGAAAGGGCCTATCGCCGCCATGCCCAGCTGATCTTTCAGGATCCCTATGCCGCGCTGTCGCCGCGCATGACCGTGCGCGACATCATCGCCGAGCCGATCGAGCTGCTGGGCCTGACCAAATCGCGGGCCGAGACCGACGAGATGGTCCGCGACATCGCCGCCAAGTGCCGGCTGAACCTGGAACACCTGCGCCGCTATCCCCATGCCTTTTCCGGCGGTCAGCGCCAGCGCATTTCCATCGCCCGCACCCTGGCCGCCCGGCCCGATTTCGTCGTGGCCGACGAATGTGTCGCCGCGCTCGACGTGTCGATCCAGGCCGATATCCTGAACCTGCTGAAATCGCTGCAACGCGATCTCGACCTGACGATCCTGTTCATCAGCCATGACCTGTCGGTCGTGGCCCATGTCTGTGATCACGTGGCTGTCATATATCTGGGCGAGATTGTCGAAGCCGGCCCGACCCGGCAGCTCTTTGCGAACCCGCAGCACGATTACACCAAGGCCCTTCTGGCCGCGATCCCGTCGCTGGATCCCGACGCCAAGTCGCGGATCCCGCAGTTCGAACGCGGCCGGCCGGCCGTGACGAAAGACTGACCCATGCCCGATTACGACCTGGACCGCGCCTACGAGATCAAGGGCCCGGAAAGCGCCCGCGAGCTCTATGGCAAATGGGCGGCCACCTATGACGACAGTTTCGCCGACGATTGGGGCTTTGTCGCGCCGCAGCGCATCGCCGAGCTGTTCCTGGCCGAAAGCGACGGCAACACGCCAATCCTCGACATCGGCGCCGGCACCGGGCTGGTGACCGAGCACCTGCGCGGCGAAACCGTCGATGCCTTCGACATCACCCCGGAAATGCTGGACGTGGCCCGGACCAAGGGCCTCTACCGCGATCTGATCCAGGGCAACCTGCTGGCCCCGCTCAAGCTGGACGATGCATCCTACGGCGGGGTGATTTCCTGCGGGACCTTCACCCATGGCCATGTCGGCCCGGCCTGTTTCCCCGAATTGCTGCGCGTCGTGCGGCCCGGCGGGCTGTTTGTCTGCGGCACGATCCCGGCGGTGATGGATGGCATGGGCTTCGGCTCGGCGCTGGCCACGATGCAGGCCCGCGGCCAGATCACGCCCCTGCGCTTTGCCGAGATCGAGATCTATTCCAACAAGGACCATCCCCATGCCGATGACCGCGGGCTGGTCATGATCTTCCGCAAGTCCTGATGCTGACCCCTGCCCGGCCCGACGAGGCCCCTGACTTTGCCGCCCTGCTGACGCTGGCCTTCACCGACTATGCCCGCGACATGGGACGCGCCGCGCCCGGCCCCTATGATTGGGTACCCGACCGGCTGGCCCGGGGTGAAGGCTTCTGGCTCGGCGAGCGGCGCGAGGGCGTGGCGGTGATCCACCTCGACGGGCGGATCGCCCGGCTGGACATGCTGGGCATCCGCCCCGGGGCGCAGGGCGGCGGGATGGGCGCCCGGGCGGTGGCCGCGATCGAGGCGCATCTGCGCGATCTGGGCGCCACGGCCCTGCACCTGCAGACGGCCCAGCGGTGCACCCGGTTGGTGGCCTTCTATTCGCGCCTGGGCTTTCGCGTGAACGGCGTGGGCCCGCACCGGGACGGGCTGGACGACCGGTTGCGGGTCTACATGGTCAAGCGGCTCTGATCCGGTCGGCGGGCTGGCGCCCCCACGGGCCGCCATGTGATCCGGCCGGCCGCGCAGGGCACGCCAGGCGCGCAAGGATCGGTCGCGCCCCAAAGTCCTGTTGCCCAATAAGGGCCGTTCTGGCCCGCCCGGCTGGTCCAACGGCGCAAGGCCCGGCTGGATCGGCCCGGCCCAATCAGGCCCGATGAAAGCAATCAGCCGCGTGGGGACAAACCTACCCCGCCGGCCCCGACCAGCGCCGCCGATCCCATCCAGCCCGATAGCCCCCCAAACCAACCAGAGCCACCGGGCCCGACACGGCCCGCCACACTCAAACAGGTCCGACGGTCTTTATCGGCCCCGCCAATCCCAACCGGCCCGGCATAGTCCGGTCAGGCAAAGACGAAATTGGCCGGGTTCAGCAGCTGGCGATAGGTGAAATCGCCCTTCACCAGGATCGTGCCATGGCCGGCCACGGTCACGTAGAACCCGCCGTCATCGCCGTGGTTGGCCTTGATCACCAGGTCGTCGACCGAGGTCACATCCTCGAAGTCCAGCTCGATGACATCCTCGCCCACGGTGAAATCCTCGATCGTGTCGCCGGTCGAAATCTCGTCCTCGGCATAGACAAAGGTGTCGTGGCCGGTCCAGCCGGTGGCCTTGTCGGCCCCTTCGCCGCCCTGGATCGTGTCCCAGCCCACGCCCCCGTTCAGCTCGTCGTCGCCCTTGGCCCCGATCAGCGTGTCGGCGCCCTTCTGGCCTTTCAGCACGTCGTCGCCCTGGTTGCCCGACAGTTTGTCGTTGCCCTCGCCGCCCTCCAGCAGGTCGTCACCGCCCCAGCCATAAAGCCGGTCGTTGCCCTCGCCCCCGTAGAGCCCGTCCGCCCCGAGATCGCCGGTCAGCTTGTCGTTGCCCGCCTGGCCATAGATCAGGTCGTCGCCCTCGCCCCCGGCCAGGTCGTCGGCCCGGCTGGTGCCATGGATCACCCGGTCGTCGATCGCATCGCCGATGTCGCTCCCGTCGCTATCGGACAGGTAGAAGGTCAGCTCGACCATCTCGTAGGGCCGCAGGTCGAATTCCAGCTGGGTGCTGTCGACCTCGTAATCGGTCAGCTCGCCCCGCGTGTCATGTTCGCCGTAATAGAACCGCTCGCCCCCGACGATCAGGTAGGGCGCCTCGACCTTGCCCTCGCCCTGGACGAAATGCACCCCGTCCGAGCTGGTGTTGGTCTGATCCATGCTGACCCGCACGGCCTTGGCGCTTTCGAACTCGGGCAGGACCGACGACAGGTCGAGGTCGATATGGGTCTCGGCCGCCACCCGCGAGGCGACGTAGAACACCATCTTGTCGTCGTCGTGATAGCCGTTGATCTCGACCGTGCCATCGGCGCCGGTGTAATCCAGCGCCAGGTTTTCCATGCCCGGAAGGCTCTCGCGCATCAGCTCGTAGGTCGCCGAACGCACGGTGTTGACCATCCGCCCCTCGTCATCCAGCAGCACGCTGTCGCCCGAAGCCCCGGCCAGGTCGGTTGTCGTGTTGTGCTGGATCGCCCAGATATGGGCCGTGTCGGCGCCCAGGGTCACGGCATATTCCATCTGTTCGGAAAACGCCCCGGTGTATTTCAGCCCGTTCTGCGCCAGGTTCGTCGTCTTGAGGTTCCATTCCGTCAGGTAGAGATCGAGGTCCTTGTCGAAATTCTCGTCCCAGACGGCGTAATCGACATCGATGTTGTTCACCTCGAAACTGCCGCGTTCGAAGATGTCGAGCTTTTCGTTGTAGTAGTAATGCTCGATCACCCCGTCGATGGCCTGTTTCGACTGGGCGTCCAGCGTGTCGATGATCTGCTGGTTGGCCGCTTCGACCCGGGTCAGGAAGCCCCGGTCGTCGACCGAAACGTGGAATTCCGACCCGGCATTGGGCGTGGCCATCTGCACGATGATCTGCGGTTCGTCCTCGGCCGCCACCCCGGCCGCATCAAGGCCCTTGAGGATGGCGTCGATGGCGATGTTGGCCTTGGTCGCATAGGCCGTCTCGCCCATTTCCCAGTATTCGTTGCCGATCTCGAACGCATGGACGACATCGCCGTAATCGGTCATCACCGCTTCGGTGAAACGCTGGATCTGGGGGGCGAAATCCTCGTAATCCTCGGTGTCGAGGAACTTGGTCGGGATGACCAGCGTGACCATCTTGGCATCCGACGTGTCGCCATCGCCATCGGGGTCGCGGGCCCAGTCGAGGAAATCGGTCAGCTCGGGGCGCAATTCGCGTGCGCCGTCCTCGTTGCGCACCATCTTGACGACGTTGAGCCATTCGACCCGGTCATCGGCGGCATCCTGGCCATCGCCCTGGCCGGCCGGAAAGCGGATGTGATCCTGGTCCAGCTCCTGCACGGCATCGATGAAAGTGTCGATCGGGTCGCCCTGGTCGGTGTTGACCTTGTAGACCGCGTTGGCCCCGAACAGCCCGTCTGACACGATGTTGCCCGTGAAGGTCGCGCCGGTGACATCGATATCCAGCGTGCCGGTGGCATCGACGCCCCCCAGGGCGAAATCGGCAAACGAGATCCGCTGCGCCGCATTGGCCGTGGCCGTCGCGGCGGCGGCCGAGACCTCGGCGCCGTTGCCGTCCTCCTGCGCATCGCCCTGGGTCGGCGGCGTGGTGTCGCCGAACTGGGCCTCGTAGGCGTTCAGCGCGAAACCGGTGTCCAGCGCCACGGCCACGACCCGGCCGTCGTAGAGATAGGCCAAGGCATCGTAATCCGAGACCTCTTCGACGACCAGGTTGGCGGCCAGGTCGTCGGCCGGGATGTCGCTGCCGTCGGGCGCGATGAACTGCAGGTTGTCGCCGATGACCAGCCCGCCATCCAGCACATCGGTGACCAGCACCACCGGATCGGCCTCGGCGCTGTCCGAGATCACCACGCGGAAGATGTCGTTGCCCTCGCTGTCGGGCACCAGCAGGCCGTCTTCGAGGCGCACGTCGACCAGGTAATCGCCGTCGTCGCCGGTCAGGATGTCGTCGCCGGCCCCGCCCGAGACCAGGTCGAAATCTTCCGACGGGCCGCTGATCTCGCGGGCGTCGATCCGGTCGTTGCCCAGCCCGCCGTCGAGGTAATCGGTGCCGTCGCCGCCGACGATCACGTCGTCGCCGGCCGCGCCTTCGAAATAATCGTCCTTGTTGTCGTAGAGATCGCCGATCAGGATGTCGTCGCCCTCGAGCCGCGACACCACGGCGGGCGAGAAATTGGCCACCCAGACCGACTGGGTGTTCAGCACGTCGGCATCCTGGCCCAGGATCGTGGCCACGTGCCTGTCGTTGTAATAGAGATCCGCGCCCGTGCCGTCTTCGCTGGCCTCGGCGATCAGCCCGGCTTCGAGCACGCCGCGATAGCTGACGACCTGCCCCGCGCGATTGACGAAGACCACACGGTCGGGCTGGTCCTCCAGGTCGTCGAGCGCGAAATCGAGGTCTTCGATGATGACCGGATCGGCGTCGTCATCGCCGATGACGATCTCGAAGAGATCGGTGCCCGCCCCGCCCGACAGCACGTCGCCATTGTCGCCGGCCAGCACGTCGTCGCCGGCCCCGGCCTCGATCCGCACCGGGGCGGTCTCGGCGGGCGTGATCCCGTCGCCTTCGGCCACGCCGCTCAGAACATCGGTGCCATCGGTGCCGGTGATCACCTCGACCGGTTCGCCGCCATTGCCATCGGTGTCGGTTTCGGATGTGTCGTCATCGTCGCTACCGACATGGACGAAGGCCGCCGCGCCCATGGCGGCGAGAAAGAGAAACGCCAATGGCCCCAATGTCGGATCCCCCGGAAGGTCTTGCGTGTTGTCCGTTGCCGGAGGGCCCTACCCGACGCCCCGGTTAACCAACATTTTATGTACCGTGTGCGGGTTTGGAAACAAAAACACGCCCCATGCGGCTGCGACGCCGGGGCGCAAGGGGGATGGCCGGGGCAACCGTTTCCGCCATGGCGACAATCGACGCCAGGACACGATTTTGACACGATTCGGCGCACCACGGGCCGCGCCCGATCAGGGGCGCTCCGTCGATCCGCCGTTGCCGGCGGCCTCCGGGCGGACACCGGCATGGGTCTCAAGCCCGTCCAGCAGGGCGATCTGGACCGCGTCGAGAAGCTGGTCGATGGCCAGGCGGGTCTCGGCCATCCGGTCCAGGGTGGCCTGGCGGTCGAAAGGCTCGGCCGAGCCCGTCTCCATCGCGGCCATCCGGGCCCGCAGGACGGCGCGCAGGGCCGGCGCGATGGTGTCGCGATGGGCCACGAGCGCGGCGTTCAGGGCCCGGCGGACCTCGGGCTCCTGCAGGCCGGCATAGGCCTGGTCGCCCAGCAGGTCGGCGCGCAGGCGCAGCAGACGCAACCCGGCACCGATCGCCAGGGCATTGCCCAGCAGGGACAGGGCCAGGACGGCCACGAGGACCATCCGCCCGTTGACGGAAAACCGACGCATCAGTGACCTCCGATCATCGTGGTAAAACGGGCCAGGTCGGCCAGGGCCCGGCCCAGTCCGCCATCGACAAGCGGCACCAGCCCATAGCCCAGCCCAGCCGCCAGAAGCAGCAGGCCACCGAACCCCAGCGCCCAGGGCCAGGGCTCGGACAAGACCTCGGACCGGGGGACATCGCGGGCCGCGGATGGCCCTTCGGCCAGCGCGGTCAGCACCGCCCGCGACAACAGGGCGACGTCGGTGTCACCGTCGCGGGCCAGGCGGGCGGCCAGGGCCCGGTCAAACTCCGCATCCGTATCGGGCATGCCCGGCCCTTGCCGGTCATCCGGGCCGGCCGCCGTCGATGCATTGGGCATGTCGGTCTCCCTGGTCATTGTGGCGGGTCCTCTCCTTCGATGGCCCGGCGCAGGGTGTTGCGCGCCCGGACCAGCAATTGTTCCACCGCCCCTTCGCTCGTTCCCAGCGTCGCGGCGATCTCGGCGGTGCTCAGCTCTGCCGATGCCCGCAGCAGGATGGCCCGACGCTGACGGTCCGGCAGGGCGGCGATGGCCGCCCGGGTCCGGGCCAGGCGCTGGCGCGCGGCCATGTCGGCCTCGGGCCCGGGGGCGTCATCCTCGGGTTCAGGCAGGCTGTCCAGCCCGACAAGGCGCCGGAACCCGCCGCGACGGTTGCGGTCGATGCACAGGTTGACCGCGATCCGATAGAGCCAGGTCGACACCGCGCCCTTGTCCGGATCATAGCTTGCCGCCTTGCGCCAGGCCCGCAGAAAGACCTCCTGGGCCACGTCCTCGGCATCGGCACCGACGGTCAGGGCCTGGGCGGCATAGCGCCGGATGCCGGGGCCATAGACCGCGATCAACGCGGCCAGGGCCCGGCGATCCCCGTTCACGAGGGCAGCCATCAGGCCCTTGGCTTCAGCCGGTGTCACCTGCATCGTGGAGCATCATCCATGGGTCGTGGCCGGCGGGCGGGCGGACCGGGCGGCGGGCAATGGCACCGGACAAGCCGGACCAGACGGCGCGCGCCCTGGCAAGGGCCTTGGGGCCCCGGCCCGCCCCCGGGCCGGCCGGTTGCCCGGCCCGGGGAGGCATCTGCACAGAATCAGTTCGACCGGGTGATCTTTCGGGTCTTCGTGCCCGACTGGCCGTTCGGCCCCATGCCCGAAACGGTTGTCGTGGTGCCCCCGGCATCGGTCGTGCGCAGGCGGTTCTTGGTCGCCGTCTTGCCGTTGGCCGTGGTGGCGGTCGACGTGGTCTCGCAATTGGCCGCGCCGTTGCCGCGGATGCAATCGCGATCCTTGGACATCGTGCCCCCGTTGCCGGTGGTCACGGTGACGTTCTGGGCACCGGCCGGCAGGGCCAGGCCGAGGGGCAGGAGCAGGGCAAGGGCAAGCGTGACAGGTTTCATGAGGGTCTTCCTTTCGTGTCGGGGATGATCGGATCGGGGAAAAGGCCCCGGCGGCCTGGGAAACCGCCGGGGCGGGACTGACGGAACGTGACCGGGGATGGCGGTCACCGGGCGCCGTCAGCCCCTGGCCCTGGCCATGAATTGCTCAAGCCGGGCCAGTTCCTGTCCGCCGAGGACGCCGTCCCGGTTGCGGTCGGCGCGCGTGAACCCCGGCGCCTGGGACAGGAATTCGGTTTGTGTCAGGGCACCATCGCCATTTCCGTCACGCGACATGATGTTGCCGGACTTGCCACCCCGGGCGTCGATCTCGGCCCGGGTCAGCAGGCCATCGCCGTTGCCGTCGAGGCCGTTGAACGTGTCGACCTGGGCGGCCTGAAATTCGGTCCGGTCCAGCACGCCATCGGCATTGGCATCATATGCGCTCAGCAGGCTTTGCTGGGCCAGGGCCGCGCCGGCCATGGCAAGAGGCAGGGCCAGGCTGGCAACTGCGGCGGTCAAGAGGGGGCGCATCGGGCTCTCCTTCAAGGTTGCGATACCCTGAATACGTGGCGCCCCGGGCGGCCCTACGCCCGGCAATGCATTTTTCGCCCGGCCCTGAATTTATCCGGGCCTGCCCGGGCATGCCGGGTGCCCTGCCCCGCCTGTCGGTTTCGGATGGATCGTGGCCGTCCGCCTGAGCGCTGCGCCGGGCCGCCGAGCCGCCCGTCCGCCCTCAGGCGGCCAGGAAACAGGCCAGGTCCTGTTGCACCTTCCACGACCGGGCCAGCGCGTCGGACAGGGTGGCATCGTCCTTGCGCACCCAGGACTTGATCGCCGTTCCGGCGCAATTCATCGCCCAGGTCGCCAACGCCTTGCGCAGCTGGGGCGACATGTCGGGCTGGCGCGTGGCCAGCGCGGTTTCCAGGTCGCCCGACATCTCTTCGATGACCTCGTCCATCAGCCAGCGAATCCGGCTGTTTTCGCGCCAGAGCTCGCCGATGGCCTCGATGATGTCACCGCTGTCGACCAGCTGGTCCAGGTGGATGCCCAGCGCCGTGTAGAGATCTGCGCAGATCGCGCCGGTGCCATTTGCGATCAGGTTCAGGGCATCTTCAGGAAAATGCGGTTTGATACCGACGGCCGCGGCTTCCTTGTTCGTATAATAGTTGAAGAAGGTGCGCGGCGAGATGCCCGCCCGCTCGGCGATGGCCTCGGTCGTGACGTGGTCAAAACCGACTTCCTGCGCAAGCGCCAGTGTCGCGCGCTGGATGTCGAGCGCGGTCTGGATCTTGCGGCGTTCCCGCAGCGGAAGTTTCATCAAAAGCAAACCTTGCAGACACTGCAAACTTTTCCTAGATTGCACGCCGAGGGGGATCGGGTCAACCAAGCAGGTACGCCAAAACATGAAACGTCACGTCTCCGCCAGGAGCCATCTCGGGCTTGCTTTGCTGGCCTGCCTTTCGACCGCCACGGCGGCCATGGCGCAGCAGGAAGCGCCCCCGATGCAGGTCGGGACGATCACGCTGGAACGCCAGGCCGTACCGCGAATCGTCACCCTGCCCGGTCGGGCAGTTGCCTATCAGCAGGTCGACATCCGCCCCCGCGTCGGCGGGGTGGTAGAGGAAATTCTCTATACACCGGGTGCGGACCTGTCGGTCGGCGACCCGCTCTTCCGCATTGATGACGCCTCGTATCGCGCCTCTGTCGCGGCGGCGCAATCCGACCTGGCCACGGCCCAGGCCAACCTGCCGGTGGCCCAATCGGCCAAGGACCGGGCCGAACAGCTGGCCGGCCGCGGTTACACCGAGGCCGAGGTCGACAGTGCCCGGGCCTCGCTGGCCGAGGCCCAGGCCACGCTGGATGCCGCCCAGGCCGCGCTCGACTATGCCCAGACCGAATTGTCCTGGACCACGATCACCAGCCCGATCGAAGGCGTGGCCGAGGTCGCTTCGGTCTCGGTCGGCGACCTGGTCACCTCGGGCCAGTCCGATGCCCTGACCACCGTCACCCGGCTGGACCCGATCGAGGTCGAGATGCTCGAAGCCTCGGCCCGCATGCTGGAGCTGCGCCAGGAAATCGCCTCGGGCACACTGGAACAGAACCCCGAGCTGGAAGCCCGGCTGCTGCTGGAAACCGGCGCGGTCTACGAGGGCACCGGCCGGCTGGTCAGCCCGGGCAACACCGTGTCGACAACGACCGGCACCTTCACCGTGCGCTTCCGCTTCGACAATCCCGACCGCATGATCCTGCCCGGCATGTTCCTGCGCGGCGAGATCACCGTCGGCACGATCAATGCCTTCCTGGTGCCGCAACGCGCGGCCGAGCGCAGCAATTCCGGCGCGCTGACGGTCTATGTCGTGGGCGCCGACGGCACGTCCGAACAGGTCACCCTGAACGAGATGGGCGCTTACGAAAACGCCTGGATCGTGCCGAGCGGGCTGGACGACGGCGCACAGCTGATCGTCGACGGCCTGAAATCCATGCAGCCGGGCCTGCCCGTCAGCCCCGTTGCCGTCGAGATCGACGAAAACGGCCTGACCCAGGATCTCCCGGCCGCGGCAGCAAGCGACAGCGGCAACTGATCCATGGCATCTTTCTTCATTCACCGCCCGGTCTTCGCCTGGGTGCTGGCGATCGTCGTCATGCTTGCCGGGGCGTTCTCGCTCTTCAGCCTGCCGATCTCGCAATATCCCGACATCGCACCGACCACGGTGCGGATCTCGGCCACCTATACCGGGGCTTCGGCCGAAACCGTCGAGAACTCGGTCACCACGGTCATCGAGGACGGCCTGACCGGCCTCGACGGGCTGACCTACATGACATCGTCCTCGAGCGAGGGCTCGGCCAGCATCTCGCTGACCTTCGATGACACGATCGACCCGGACATGGCCCAGGTCCAGGTGCAGAACAAGCTCCAGCTGGTCGAATCCTCGCTGCCCACCTCGGTCACCCAGAACGGCGTCCGCGTGAACCGGTCGACCTCGTCGATCCTGATGGTCGGCGCGCTGGTCTCCGAGGACGGCACCTATTCCACCGTCGAGCTGGGCGACATCCTGGGCTCGACCCTGGAGGACCCGGTGCAGCGGACCGAGGGCGTCGGCTCGATCAACGTCTTCGGCACGCAATATGCCATGCGCATCTGGCTGAACCCGCTGCGGCTCTACCAGTACCAGCTGACCCCGTCGGACGTGACCTCGGCCGTGTCCGAGCAGAACACCAACGTGACCGTCGGCTCGCTGGGCGACCAGCCGGTCGTCAAGGGCCAGCAATTCACCGTGTCGCTCTCGGCCCAGTCGCAGCTGACCTCGATCTCGGATTTCCAGCAGATCCTGCTGAAGACCAACGAGGACGGCTCGGCCGTCTACCTGGCCGACGTGGCCACGGTGGAACTGGCCGAAGAGGATTACGGCTCGCGGTCGCGCTACAACGGCAAGCCCGCCGCCGGCTTCGGGGTCAACCTGGCCACCGGGGCCAATGCCGTGGAAACCGCCGAGCGCGTGCGCGCGGTGATCGAAGGCCTGGAAGGCGCCCTGCCCGAAGGCGTGACGATCGAATATCCCTACGACACCTCGCCCTTCGTCGAACAATCGATCGAACAGGTCTACCACACCCTGGGTGAAGCCATCGTGCTGGTGTTCCTGGTCATCCTGCTGTTCCTGCAGAGCTGGCGGGCCACGCTGATCCCGACGATTGCCGTGCCGGTCGTGCTGCTGGGCACCTTCGGGGTGCTGGCCGCCTTCGGCATGTCGATCAACACCCTGTCGATGTTCGCCCTGGTGCTGGCCATCGGCCTGCTGGTCGACGACGCCATCGTCGTGGTCGAAAACGTCGAACGGGTGATGGAGGAAGAAGGGCTCGACCCGGTCGCGGCCACCGAGAAATCGATGGGCGAGATCTCGTCGGCGCTGGTCGGCATCGTGCTGGTCCTGTCGGCGGTGTTCCTGCCCATGGCCTTCATGTCCGGCTCGACCGGCGTGATCTATCGCCAGTTCTCGGTGACGATCATCTCGGCCATGGTCCTGTCGCTGTTTGTCGCCCTGATCCTGACCCCGGCCATGTGTGCGTCGCTGCTGAAACCGTCGCACGGCCCGGCGCGCTTTGCGCCGATCCGCTGGTTCAACGGCGGGCTGGACCGGCTGACCAACGGCTATGGCAACACCGCCCGGCGCATGGGTCGCCGGCCGTTCCGGGTCATCCTGATCCTGGCGGCCATCGGCTACGGCGCGTGGTGGGTCTATGACCGCCTGCCCTCGTCCTTCCTGCCGACGGAAGACCAGGGCGTGCTGATGGCCATGATCGAACTGCCCGAAGGCGCGACGGTCGCCCAGACCGAAGACGCCGTGGCCAAGATCGAGCAGCACCTGCTGACCAATGAAAGCGAGATGGTCGACAGCGTCTTTGCCGCCGTGGGCTTCAGCTTCAGCGGCTCGGGCCAGAACAACGCCATGATGTTCGTCAAGCTGAAGGAATATGCCGACCGTCCGGGCATGGATGCCGGCGACCTGATGATGCGCACCAACGGCGCCTTCTGGAACAACCGCATGGGCCAGGTCTTCTTCCTGCAACCCCCGGCGATCCAGGGCATGGGCACCAGTTCGGGCTTCACGATGTATCTCGTGGACCAGTCGGGCAACGGCCAGATCGACCTCAAGGCCGCGGCAGACGAGCTTGTCGCCCAGGCCCAGGCCGACGGCCGGGTGGCCAACCTGCGCGGCAATGACGACGCCACCAAGCCTTCGCTGCGGCTGGACATCGACCAGCAGAAGGCCGAGGCCCTCGGCGTGTCGCTGTCGGATGTCAACTCGCTGCTGGCCACGGTCTTTGCCGGGTCCTATGTCAACGACTTCCCGCTGGGCAACGACCTGCGCGAGGTCATCGTCCAGGGCGATGCGCCCTGGCGGATGCAGCCCGGCGACATCGATGCCTGGTACGTGCGCAACTCGGATGGCGACATGGTGCCCCTGTCGTCCTTCGTCACCCGCAACTGGGACACCGTCACCCCGTCGCTGGCCCGCTACGGCGGCACCCGGGCGATGGAAATCTCGGGCGCGGCCAATGGCGTCAGCTCGGGCGTGGCGATGGACATCATGGAAGAGATCACCGCCGATCTCGATGGCGGCTACGGCTCGGCCTGGACCGGGTTGAGCTATCAGGAACGGCTGTCGGGCAACCAGGAACCGCTGCTCTACTCGCTCTCGGCCCTGGTCGTCTTCCTCTGCCTGGCGGCGCTCTACGAAAGCTGGACGGTGCCCTTTGCCGTCATGCTGTCGGTGCCGGTCGGCATCCTGGGCGCGCTGGTCGCAACCTGGTATTTCGACCAGTCCAACGATGTCTACTTCAAGGTCGGCCTGCTGACGACAATCGGCCTGGCGGCCAGGAATGCCATCCTGATCGTCGAATTCGCCGAGGCCCTGAAGGCCCAGGGACAGGATCTGCTGGAAGCGACGATCACCGCCTCCCGCCAGCGCCTGCGCCCGATCCTGATGACCTCGCTGGCCTTCGGCTTCGGCATCCTGCCGCTGGCCATGGCCGATGGCGCGGGGGCCAATGCCCAGCATTCGATCGGCATCGGCATGCTTGGCGGCATCATCTTCTCGACCCTGTTCGGTATCATCCTGGTTCCCGTCTTCTACCTTGCAGTCCTAAAGGCCGTGGACCTCTTCCGCCGCCGTCCGAAGGAAGCCACGTCATGAAATACGCCTCTCTCCTCGCGCTGCTCGCCGCCGCCGGCTGTGCCGTCGGGCCGGATTACCAGCGCCCGGCCGCCGATCTGACCACGCGGTTCGTCAATGGCGATGCGGCGTCGGTCGGCCAGGTCGCGGCCGACCGCTGGTGGCTGGATTACCAGGATGCCACGCTCAACGACCTGGTGGCGCGCGGGCTGGACCAGAACCTCGACGTGCTGCAGGCCATCGAGGTCATCAACCAGGCCCGGGCCAACCTGCGGGCCACCGGGGTCAATGCCCAGGCCAGCGGCGGCCTCGACGCCGCGGGCACGGAATCGGGCGGCAGCTCGATCAACGGCACGGTCGACGGGTCCAGCGCCACGCTGGGCGCGGCCTATGTCATCGACATCTTCGGCGGCTACCGCCGGGAACGCGAGGCGGCCGAGGCCAATCTCGTCGCGGCCCAGGCCGATGTCGAGACCACCCGCCTGGCCTGGCTGGCCGAGCTGGTCGCGGCCTATTCCAACGCGCGCTACTACCAGGCCGCGCTGGAGCTGACGCGCCAGACGATCTCGGCCCGGGAAGAGACCGTGTCGATCACCGAAGGCCAGTACAACGCCGGGGCGGCCACCGAATACGAGGTAGCCCAGGCCCAGGCCCTGCTGGCCACGGCGCGGGCCAACCTGCCGCAATACGCCGCGCTGTTCGATTCCAACGTCTATGCCATCGCGACGCTGCTCAACGAACCGGCCGGCCCGATCCTGTCGGCCATGCAGCGCGGCGCGCCCCAGCTGCGCACGCCCGGCGGCCAGGCCACCGGCGTGCCGGCCGACCTGCTGCGCAACCGGCCCGACGTGCGCAGCGCCGAGGCCGACCTGGCCGCGGCGGTGGCCAATGTCGGCGTGGCCGAGGCCGATCTCTATCCCTCGCTGACGCTCAGCGGCACGGTGGCCCGGGCCAGCGCGGCATCGACCTGGTCCTTCGGCCCGACGCTGTCGCTGCCGATCTTCAACCAGGGCGCGCTGCAGGCCAACCGGGATGCGGCGGTGTCGCAGGCCAAACAGGCCGAGATCACCTGGCGGGCCTCGGTGGTCAATGCCGTCGAGGACGTGCAGGTCGGCGCGTCGAACCTGGCGCGCTATCGCCAGCGGGCCAGCGCCCTGCGCCGGGCGGTCGACGATTACAACCGCGCCCTGACCCTGGCGCAGGAGAATTACCGCGTCGGCGCGATCACCCTGCTGGACCTGCTGGATACCGACCGGGCCACGGCCACGGCCCGGATCACCGCAGCCTCGGCGGTCAACGATTCCGCCCAGGCCTGGGCCTCGCTCAAGATCGCCACCGGCGCCGGCGCCACGGCCACCGTCGCGGGCAGCCCCGCAGGCGGCTGACCGTCCCTCCGACCGACAAGACAAAAGCCCCCGCATCCCCCGATGCGGGGGCTTTTTCATGACCGCCCGTACACTGCCCCCCGTACACTGTGCCCCGTACACTGCCCCCCGTACACTGTGCCCCGTACACTGCCCCCCGTACACTGGGGGCCCCTGTGCACTGTGCCCCCGCACACTGTGCCCCGCCCGTGCACTGCGCCCCCTCGCCCGCCCTTTGCCCATCGCCCGCACCTCGCGTCGAAACCGCCGCCTCCCTTGCGCCAAGGCCCTGCCCCACCGGCCTCGTCCCCAGCATCCCCGGCAACCTGCGCCCCGGCGCCCTTGGCAGCCCCCCCGCTTATCCCGTAGACAGCGGACGAACCCCAGCAGGACGCCGCCCATGGCCCAATGCCCCAATTGCGGAGACCACGTCGCCGAGGCCCTGGCCACGGCCCCCATGGCCGTCTGCCCGTCCTGCGACACCACGGTCTATGCCCTCGACGGCCGCCTGCTGGCCGCCGGGACGGCCGGCCAGATGCATGATGCCCCGCTGCTCTTTGCCCTGGGCGACAGCCTGCGCCTGGGCGATGTCTGGCACCAGGCCGTGGGCCATGTGCGCCTGGCCTATGCCACCGGCTGGTGGGACGAATTCTGGGTCGAGGACCACCACGGCGCCGGCCAGTGGGTCAGCATCGACGAAGGCGACATCGTGGCCCAGCAGGCCATGGCCGATCCACCGCGCATCGCCCCGCCGCGCCGGGTCGGCGCCGTGCTGTCGCATGGCCCGGGCTTCCGCGTCACCGAGATCGACCAGGGCCGCTGCATCGCCCTGCGCGGCCGCTTCCCCGAACGGCTGGCCGTCGGCGACACCCATGATTACGTCAATGCCATGGCCGAGGACGGCCGCCTGCTGTCCTGCGAAACCCATGCCGGCCGGTCCGAATGGTTCCTGGGCCACTGGCTCGATCCCTTCGACCTCGAGATCCGCCGCGCATGACCGCCGAGATCCGCGCCATCAACTGCCCCACCTGCGGGGCCGGCCAGACGGTGCCCGGCGGCGGCCGGATCCGCACCCATGTCTGCCCCTATTGCGGCTCGGCCCTCGACGCGCTGGACGATTTCCGCCTGCTCGCCCGCTACGACCGGATGTCCCGCCCGGCCGGGGCGATGGACCTGGGCCGGACCGGCCGGATCCGGGGCGTGGAGTTTACCGTCATCGGCATCGCCGGCTGGGTCGAACGCCACGGCGGGCGCAGCTGGCGCTGGACCGATCACCAGGTCTTTTCGCCGACCCATGGCTATGGCTGGGTCACCCGCGAGGACACTGGCCACTGGACCTTTACCCGCAAGCTGCGGGCCTATCCCCGGCAATGGCTGTCGCCCACGGCCGTCGAGATGGCCGAAACCCGCCCCCGCCTGTGGGTCGACGGCCAGCGCATGGCCTATTACGAAACCTCCCTGGCCCGGATCGATTTCCTGGAAGGCGCGTTCAACTGGCTGCCCGAGATCGGCACCCAGGTGCAATCGGTCACGCTGGTCGGCATCGGCCGCATGGTCACGCTGACCGGGTTCGACGCCCGCACCGAACGCGAGATCGAGCAGACCCGCCTGCTCGACCCGGATGAACGCGAGAGCTTTGGCCTGGGCGAGGAACGCCCCCGGGGCCGCCACCCGCTGCAGGCCGGGCGGACCTGGCGGCACCATGACTTTGTCATGGGCATGTCGGCGGCCTTCCTGGCCCTGGCCCTGGTGACCGGCGTCATCGCCCGCGGCGCCGGCGCCGACGCGCTGGCCAGCACCGGCCCCGTCGCCGTCCAGGATCTGCCGGTCACGCTGGAATTCGACGCCCCGGCCCGGGCCAGGCTGTTCCGGCTGCAACTGGACACCGACCTGTCCAACGGCTGGGCCTATTTCGACGTCGGGCTCGAACATGTCGCCTCGGGCGACGAGCTGGAAGCCGGGCGCGACATGGCCTTTTACTGGGGGCGCGACGCCGACGGGCGCTGGAGCGAAGGCTCGAACACCGGCCGGCTGGTCTTTCCGGCCGGGGCGCCGGGGCCCTACCGCATGACCATCGACATGCCGGAATACGGCTCGGGCGAGACCGGCACCGAGCGGACCAACACCATGGTCGAAGCGCGGGTCATCGGCCTGCGGTTCTCGTGGCGGCCGCTGCTCGCCGCGGCCGGGGTCTTTGCCCTGATGGCCGGTGCAACCTTCCTGCGCGAGACCTGGCGGCACCAGCGGTTGCTGACCGGGTCGGACTGGACCGAGGATTGATCCGATGAGCCCCGCCCGCCTGATGTTCGTCCTGTTCTGCCTCGCCATCCTGGGCGGCGGCTATTACCTGTCGTCGCAGGGCGTCTGGGGGGCCGTCGGCGGCGTGACCTCGGTGCGCGCGGGCAGCCCGGGCGCCACGGGCGGCGGCATCGGCCGGGTGAAGTAACACCGGGCAACTGACACCGGGCAAACGACACCGGGCCCACCAACACCGGGCAAACCGACACAAGGACAACAAGAGGACAACGCGATGGACGCCATCGAACTTTCCGAGATCATCAGCACGATCTTCTACACCTTTCTCGGGCTCGGCCTGCTGGTGATCTGCTGGCTGGTGATCGAACGCATCACCCCGCTGTCGCTGCGCAAGGAGCTGGAAGAAGACCAGAACACGGCCATTGCCATCGTCATCGGCGCGCTGTTCCTGTCGCTGGCCATCATCATCGCGGCCGTGATCCTGTCTTGACCGGCGGCCCGCCCCGGGAACCGGCCGCGCCTGCCTCTGCCACCCGCACCGGGCAGGCCCCCGCGCAGACGGCCGCGGGACCCGCCGACGCGGCCAGGCCGGCCGCCGGCCATGACGCTGCACCGGCCGGCACGGACCCTGCCGCGCCCAACCTGGCCGGAACCGCCCCTGCCGGAGCCGGCCCCGACCCGACCGGAACCGACCCGACCGGCCCCGCCCCCACCGGACCAAAGGGCCGGGCCGGGCTGGCCTGGCTGCTGGTCGCCACCTTCCTCGTGGCCGTGGCCGGGCTGGTCTACGAGCTGATCGCGGCCACGGCATCCAGCTACCTGCTGGGCGACAGCGTGCGGCAATTCTCGCTGGTGATCGGTGTCTTCCTCAGCTCGATGGGCCTGGGCGCCTGGCTGTCGCGCTTTGTCGGCGACCCGGCCATCGGGTTCATCCGCGCCCAGATCGCCCTGGGCCTGATCGGCGGGTTCAGCGCCGTGGCCATCTTTGCGGCCTATGCCGGCTATGGCGTCATCGGCCTGCCTCTCTATGGCTCGCTGATCGCCATCGGCGCCCTGTCGGGCATGGAAATCCCCCTGATCGCCCGCGTGCTCGACCAGATCGGCGCCCGGGATTTCCGCTTTGAAAACGTGCTGACCTTTGACTATCTCGGCGCATTGGCGGCCTCGGTCGCCTTTCCCCTGCTGATCATTCCCCATCTCGGCCTGATGAGCGCCGCCCTGGCCTTTGGCTGCCTCAACCTGGCCGTGGCCGGCCTGTCGCTGTGGCTGTTCCGCGCCCGGGCCGGGCGGGGCAGCTGGATCGCCTGGGCCCTGGCCCTGGGCCTCAGCGCCGGCGCCCTGGCCCAGTCCGAACGCATCGTCTCGGCGCTGGATGCCGCGCTGTACCAGGACGACATCATCCTGGCCGAGCGCACGCCCTACCAGGCCATCACCATCACCCGGTTCCGCGACCGGGTGCGGCTGTTTCTCGACCAGTCGATCCAGTTCGACAGCCGCGACGAGCACCGCTACCACGAAGCCCTTGTCCATCCGGTCATGGCCCGTGTCGCGCGCCCGGCCCGCGTGCTGATCCTGGGCGGCGGCGATGGCATGGCCGCCCGCGAGGTGCTGCGCCATCCGGCCGTGGAATCGGTCACGCTGGTCGATCTCGATCCCCGGGTGACCCAGATCTTCCGCGATCACGACGACCTGGCCGCGCTGAACGGCGGGTCGCTGCGCGATCCCCGGTTGCGGGTCGTCAATGCCGATGCCTGGACCTTCCTGGCCGGGGACGGGCCGGCCTATGACGTGATCATCGCCGATCTGCCCGACCCGCGGAACCTGGCCCTGTCCAAGCTCTACAGCCGCGAGTTCTACCAGCTGATGGTCCAGCGCCTGGCCTTTGGCGGGGCCTTCGTGACCCAGGCCGGATCACCGCTCTATGCCCGCCAGGCCTATTGGTCGATCGTGGCCACCCTGGCCGACACCCCCTCGCCCGCGGCCCCGGGCGACAGCCTGGCCGTCACGCCCTACCACGTGCTGGTGCCCAGCTTCGGCGATTGGGGATTTGTCCTGGCCCAGCCGCTGGCCCCGGCCGCCGATATGCAGGCCGGGCTGACCCTGCCGCCGGGGCTGCGGTTCATGTCGGCGGATGTCTGGGCCACCGCGCAGGTCTTTGACGGTGATACCGGGCCGGTCGCGGCCGAGGTCAACTCGATCCGCAACCACCCGTTGGCGGCCTATTACCAGGACGGCTGGGATTACTGGTTCGAATAACCCATGCGGGCATGGCGGGAGTCAAATGGGGCCAGTACGACCTCCCGCCCGTCACTCGGCCAGCGGCTGCCAGCCCATGCCGGTAAACGCCTCGCGAAAGGCAAACCGGCCGAGGTGATCGTCGATGATGTGGCGGGCCAGTTCCAGCCCCTGTTCGTCGGCGGCCGAGATCTCGACCCGCAGCGCCTCGGGCGTGGCCGTCAGGATGGCCAGGCCCGGGGGCAGATCGGCCTCGCCCCGGGTGTCGTCATAGCGCACGTCGACCTTGTGGGCGAAATGCTTGCACAGCTGTTGCAGGTACCTGGCCGCGTTGGGCGTGGCAAAGCTGCCGGCTTCCTTGCGCATGGCTCACTCTTTCGTGAATATCTGAATGTTTTAGTCAAGTTTCGACTTGTATGCCTCAGGCCATGCCCCTAGGCAAGTCTGGCGGCGGGCGCCCCCCGGGGCCCGTCCGCCGCCCGCATTTCAGTTCAACAGACCTTCCGGAGGTCCCATGTTCGCAAAACCGATGGCCATCCTCGCGCTTGGCGCCACCCTCAGCGGCGCGGCCGCCCTGGCCCAGGAGACCACCGTGGACACCGCCCGCGGGCCGGTTGCCGTGCCGCAATCGCCCGCGCCGCTGGCCGTGTTCGACATTGCCGCCGTCGACACGCTGGACGCGCTCGGCGTGACCATCGACGGCATGCCCCAGCCCAACTACCTGGGCTATCTCGATGACGTGGCCGGCGCCGCGGCGCCGGTGGGCACGCTGTTCGAACCCGACATGGAAGCCCTGGCCCGCATGGCCCCGGAGCTGGTGATCATCGGCGGGCGGTCCTCGACCCAGCTCGAGGCCCTGTCGAAACTGGCACCGACGATCGACATGACGATCTGGGGCGACGGCCATGTCGACCAGGTCCATGCCCGCCTGGCGGCCTATGGCGAGATCTTCGAACGCCAGGCCGAGGCCAGCGCCCTGGCCGATGCGCTGGACGACAAGATTGCCACGGCGACCGCCGCGGCTGAGGGCAAGGGCGATGCGCTGATCCTGCTGACCAATGGCGGCAAGCTGTCGGCCTATGGCGCGGATTCGCGGTTCGGCTGGGTACATGGCGCGCTGAACCTGCCCGAGGCCAAGCCCGGCCTGTCGACCGACACCCACGGCCAGGCCGTGTCCTTCGAATTCCTGGCCGAGGTCGATCCCGATTGGATCCTGGTCATCGACCGGGGCGCGGCCATCGGCCAGGCCGGCGAAGCCGCGGCGGCCACGCTGGACAACAAGCTGGTGGCCGGGACCAAGGCCGCGCAGAACGGCCATATCGTCTATCTCGATGCCGGCCCGATCTATATCGCCGGTGGTGGCGTGCAATCCATGATGGGCACGCTGGACGAGCTGATCGCCGCCTTCTCGGACAGCGACAGCTAAGACCGGACGACCGCCGATGCGCTTGCTACTGCCCGGCCTGGTGCTGCTGGCCCTGTTCGGGCTGAGCCTGGCCATCGGTGCGGCCTCCGTCGGGTCGGGGGGCGACCTGTCGCTGGCCACCCTGCTGTCGGTCAGCCGCCTGCCCCGCACCTGCGCGGCCCTGCTGGCCGGGGCCGGGCTGGCCCTGGCCGGGGTGGTCGTGCAGCAGGCCGTGCAGAACCGGTTCGTCGAACCGGGCCTGACCGGCACATCCGAAGCGGCGATGCTGGGCCTGCTGGCCATCACCCTGCTGGCCCCCGGCGCGACGGTCGGCTGGAAGATGACCATCGCCGCGATCACGGCCATGGCCGGCACCGCCGGTTTCCTCTGGCTGGCCCGCTACGTGCCGCGCTCGGACCCGATGCTGCTGCCCCTGGTCGGGCTGATCTACGGCGGCATCCTGGGCGCCGCGCTGGCCTGGATCGCCTGGATGACCGACCTGATGCAATATGTCGGCATCTGGCAGCTGGGCGAGTTTTCGGGCGTGGTCCAGGGCCGCTACGAGCTGCTCTGGATCATCGCCGGGCTGGGCGTCGTGCTCTACCTGCTGGCCGACCGGTTCACCCTGCTGGGCCTGGGCGAGGCGCAGGCCCGCAGCCTGGGTCTGGATTACCGCCAGACCCGGGCGCTGGGGCTGGTCATCGTCGCGGCGATCACGGCGGTTGTCGTGGTGACCGTCGGGGCCTTTCCCTTTGTCGGGCTGGTCGTGCCCAACATCGTGTCGCGCTGGCGCGGCGACAACCTGAGGGCCAACCTGCCGGTCGTGGCCCTGGGCGGGGCCGGGCTGGTGCTGGCCGCCGACATCATCGGGCGGGTGGTGATTTTCCCCTACGAACTGCCCGCCGCCACGATCTTTGCCGTCTTCGGCTCGGCCGTCTTCCTGTGGCTGCTCTTTGCCTCGCCGGGCGGTTCGCGGGGCTGAGCTGAACATGTCGTCTTTCACCTCTGTCCCCGCCCAAGGCACCGCCACCAACAGTGGCACCGTCCAGGGCGCCGTCCAAGACACCGCATCTGACACCGGCACCACGCAAAGCACCGCCCCCGGCCACGGCCCCACCAACGGCGCCGTGCAAGGCGCCTGCCCTGACAACGGCACCGCTCAACGCGCAGGCACGAACTACGGCCCCGCCCAAGGCAACGGCGCCATCAACGGCCCTGCCCACGGCAGCGCCCGCGCCGACGGGTCCGACAATGGCCGCCTCCCGGGTCCGCGCCGCCCGCTGGGTGCCTTGCGACGCCTGCCGCCGCTGGCCCTGCTGGGCCTGTTGCTGGCCGGCTCGGTGGCCCTGTTCCTGGGCTGGGACCTCAGCGGGCCGGTGGGCTTCATCCTGTCGCTGCGCGTGACCAAGCTGGTCGCGCTGGTGCTGGTCGGCGCGGCCGTGGGCATGGCCACGGTGCTGTTCCAGACCCTGGCCGCCTCGCGCCTGCTGACCCCGGGCATCGTCGGCTTCGACGCGCTTTTCGTCTTTCTGCAGACCCTGCTGATCCTGACCCTGGGCGGGCTGGGCTATACCACCCTGCCGCCGATGGCCAAGTTCCTGGCCGAAACCGCGATCCTGGTCGCCGCCGCCCTGCTGCTCTTCGGCCTGCTGCTCAAGGACGGCGCCCGCGACATGACCCGCATGATCCTGGCCGGAGTGATCCTGGGCGTACTGCTGCGCGGGCTGGCCGGGCTGGGCCAGCGGCTGATGGACCCGTCGGAATTTGCCGTTGTCCAGCAGGCCAGCTTTGTCAGTTTCACCTCGGTGCCCGAAGACCAGCTGGCCATCGCCGCCGCGGTGCTGGCCGTGGCCGCCGGGCTGGCCCTGCGCCTGGCCGGGCGGATGGATGTCGCCGCCCTGGGCGAGCGCACCGCGCGCAGCCTGGGCCTGGCCTATCGCCGCACCGCCCTGCAGGCCCTGGCCCTGGTCGCCGCCATGGCCGCCGTGTCGACCGCCCTGGTCGGCCCGATCACCTTCCTCGGACTGCTGGCCGCCAGCCTGGCCCACCACCTGGCCGGCACCCACCGTCATGCCATCCTTCTGCCCGCCGCCGGCCTGATCGGCGCGACGATCCTCGTCTTCGGGCAATTCGTCTTCGAAAGGCTCCTGTCCATGCAATCCTCGCTGGCCCTGCTCGTCGAATTTGCCGGCGGGCTGCTCTTTCTCGCCCTGGTCCTGAGGCGCCAGCGATGATCCGCGTCGAAGGGCTGGGCCTGTCGATCCATGGCCACGACATCCTGCACGACGTCTCGGCCGAGATCCCGAAGTCGGGCATCACCGCGCTGATCGGGCCCAATGGCGCGGGCAAGTCATCGCTGCTGCATTGCATCGCCGGGCTCAGCCGGCCCAGCACCGGCCGGGCCGAGGTCGATGGGCTGGACATTGCCCGGGCCGGCGACCTGGACCGCGCCCGCACCCTGGCCATCCTGACCCAGAGCCAGGCCGTGTCCAGCCGCCTGCGCGTGGCCGACCTGGTGGCCTTCGGGCGCTGGCCCCACCACCAGGGCCGGATCACGCCCGAGGACCGCGAGATCATCGACGAGGCCCTGCGCTGCTTTGGCCTGCAGGACCTGCGCGACCGCTATCTCGACACCCTGTCGGGCGGCCAGCGCCAGCGGGCCTTCGTGGCCATGACCCATGCCCAGGCCACCGGCTGGCTGCTGCTGGACGAACCGCTGAACGCGCTGGATCCGCGCCATGCCCATGACCTGATGAGCCGCCTGCACGCCATGTCGCGCCCCGGCCCCGAGGCCCGGGCCGTGGTCATCGTGGTGCATGATCTCAACGCTGCCGCGGCCTGGGCCGACCGGGTCATCGCCATGAAGGACGGCCGGATCACCGCCGCCGGCCCGCGCGACGCGGTGCTCACCGAATCCACCCTGACCGACCTTTTCGACACACCCTTCGGCGTGACTGCGCAATCAGGGCGGCTGTTCATCTTTACAACCGACCGGACCGACGCGCATTAGATACCTGACGCAATGATTCAGGTATAAGTGAACAATAACCGGACTTGCGTCCTGGCTGCTGCCAGATCCGCCACGCCAGGTCCGGGCCGTCCGAGGTTCCTCCCCGCAAGGCATTTCAGAGAGAGAGGAACTGGGACATGGTTCGATCCACCATGGGCCGTCTGCTGCTGGCGACGGCCCTGACCACATATGCGGGTGTCACGACGGCCCCCGCCGCCCTGGCACAGGACAGCGAAGAGGACAGCGCCACCTACCTGGGCGAGATCCGCATCGGCGAGGCCGCCGCGCAGGACGTGCTTGGCAACAAGACGATCTCGGAAGAGGAGATCGAGGAACGCAACCCGTCGAACATCCGCGAGGTCTTCGATGGCGAAAGCTCGGTCCAGACATCGGGCGGCGCGGCGATCGGGACCAAGGTCTTTGTCAACGGCATCGAGGAAAGCCTGCTGTCGGTGACCATCGACGGCGCCCGCCAGAACAAGTCGGCCTTCCACCACACCGGCAACGTGCTGCTTGATCCGGCGATGCTCAAACAGGTCGAGATCAGCGCCGGCCTGGCCCCGGCCGATGCCGGCCCGGGCGCCTCGGCCGGTGCGATCGCCTACACGACCAAGGATGCGTCCGACCTGCTGCAGCCGGGCGATGCCTTTGGCGGGCGGATCATGCTGTCGGGCGGTGACAACGGCTATGGCTTCCGGGGCAACCTGTCTGTCTTCGGCCAGGCCCAGGGCTTTGAGTACCTGCTCAGCGGCACCTACCAGCATGGCGACGATTACGACGATGGCGACGGCACGACGATCCAGGGCACCGGCGCCGACATCCAGGATTACCTGGGCAAGTTTTCCTACACGTCGGACAGCGGGTCCAGGCTGACCTTCTCGGCCAGCGTGACCGAAGACACCGGCCCGCGCGCCGCCCAGCCCGGACCGGGCGGGCTGCTGTTCATCCGCCCCGATTTTGCCGGGGTCGACGGGGTCGACAACATCATCATCGACGGGCTGAGCCGGCGGACCTCGCTGTCGCTGACCTATACCGAAGAGGCCCCGGCCGGCTGGTGGGATCCGTTCATCCAAATCGCCTACAACGAACAGGAAATCGACGCCGGTGGCGTGTTCGGCACCAACAAGAGCTTCAGCGGCGTGGTGCGCAACGAGTTCTTCATCGGCAACGGCACGCTGACGACGGGCATCGATTTCTTCGACGACAGCGCCGAGGGCGGATCGGATGCGCCGCTGAGCACCTCGGGCAAGGAAACCCTGAGCGGCATCGGCGTCTTTGCCCAGGCCCGGCAGAACCTGGGCCAGCGGGTCTCGGTGTCGTACGGGGCGCGGTATGATTACCAGTCCTTCGAAGGCACCGGCGGGCAGGAATTCGACGACGGCGGGTTCAGCTTCAACGGCTCGATCGACGTGATGCTGTCGGACATCTGGACGCTGAATGCCGGGCTGAGCCATGGCTGGGGCGGGTACCAGCTGGGCGAGGCCGCGGTCATGAACCTCAGCGGGCCGTGGGATTACACCGGCTTTACCTCGTCGACGTCCAAGTCCGCGCGGCTGGGCCTGCGTTTCGACACCGGCACGTGGCAGGGCCGGGCGGCGCTGTTCTACACCGAAGTCGACGACCTCAGCGCCATCCTGCCGACCGGCGGCGCCCGGGGTGAACTGGCCGACGTGGTCAGCCAGGGTGTCGATGCCTCGCTGGGCTACCTGTGGAACAGCGGCTTTGCCCGGCTGAACTACACCTATGCCGATGTCGACATCAACGGCGACCCGGCTTCGACGACGGCCTATTACTATGGCCGCCCCCTGGGCCACATCTTTGCCCTCGAAGCCGGCTGGGACATCGACGACCAATGGCGCATCGGGGGCACTGCCGAGATCGCGCTGGAAAACGACGATGCGGCGGTGACGCTGTCGGGCTACGAGGTGCTCAACCTCTACGCGGCCTACGTGCCGCGCCGGTTCGACAATCTCGAACTGCGGCTGGACCTGCGCAATCTCTTCAACGAGACTTATTCCAGCCGGTCGTCCGACGGTCTGGACAGCTCCCGGGTCATTGCGCTGACCGAACCGGGGCGCACCGTCACGCTGACTGCCGCGCTGTGGTTCTGACCGGAGCCTGATGGGGGCTTCTGACGGGGCCCCCTGACCGGGGGAGCCAGACCTCCCCGCCAAACCATCAGCCCGGGCGCGCGATATCCAGCCGGACACGCGCCCGGGCTTCAAGGTCGTCCATCGGCCCGCCGGACTGCAGGCGGGTCCAGTCGATCGCCCCGGGATCGCGGGCCATCTGGCCGGCGACAACCGCCGCATCGGCATCCGAGGCATCGCCCCGCCGGGCATCGACCCGGGCCGTCAGCACGTCCTGCGGCGCTTCCAGCCAGATCCCGTCAAAGGGCACCCCCGCCCGGCGCGCCAGTTCGGCCGCGGCCCGGCGTTCATGCGCATCCAGGAAGGTCGCATCCAGGATCACCGACTGGCCGGCCGCCAGCAGGGTTTCGGCCCGGGCGCACAGGCGGTCATGCACGGCCCGGCTGGCTGTCGGCGCATAGGCCGTTGCCGGCAGGCGGGTCAGCGGGTCGACCCCGGCCAGGTGCTTGCGTTCCAGGTCGCTGCGCAGGTGCACGGCCCCCGGCGCGGCGCCCAACCCCGGGGCCAGGCGGCGGGCCAGCGTGGTCTTGCCGGTGCCCGAGGGCCCGCCCACGGCGATCAGCCGCGGCGGCGGCGGAGCGAGAAAGCGCAGGGCCTGGGAAAGGTAGGCCCGGGCGTCCTCGTTGGCCCCGGCGGCATCGTCGGCGGCCCTGCCGGCCTGGACATCGACCATGGCCCGGATGCCCGCGCGGATGCCCAGGAAGAACGGCAGGCAGGCCAGGGCGGCATCCTCGTCGCCCCCGGCCTCGAAGAGCCAGGCATTCAGCGCCAGGGTGGCCGGCCGGGCCAGGTCGCGATGCAGCAGGTCCATGACCAGGAAGGCCATGTCGTAGAGCACGTCGCAGGTGCCCAGGACCTCGTCGAATTCCAGCGCGTCGAAGGGCACGGGCCGGCCGTCGATCAGCACCAGGTTGCGCAGGTGCAGGTCGCCGTGACAGCGGCGCAGGCGCCCCTCGTCCGACCTTGCGGTCAGCCTCGGCCCCTGCCCGGCCAGCGCGGCGGCCACCGCGTCGCCGAACCGCGCGACCGGCGTGGCGCCCAGCTCGGCGGTCATGCCGGCAAAGGCCGTATCCAGCTCGTCGACGATGGCCGCCATCATCGCCGCGCCATCGCCGTCGCGCCGGGGCGCCCGGGCGTGGTAGCGGGCGACCGACCGGCCCAGCTCTTCGGCCAGGGCATCATCCAGCGCGCCCCGCTCGGCGACGGCTGCCAGCTCGTCCTCGCGGGGGAAACGGCGCATGCGCAGGACCCATTCGACCGCCTCCGCGCCGGGGGCTGCCCCGTCGCCAAAGGCCAGCCCGCCATCGGTCCGCACCACGGGCACGACATCGAGATAGATCCCGGGCGCGGCGGGCTGGTTGAGATCGAGCTCGCGGCAGAGCATGTCGCGGCGCTGCCGCAGGGTCGAGAAATCCATGTAATCGTACTTGACGGCCCGCTTGATCTTGTAGGCCTTGTCGCCGGCCAACACGACATGGGCGCCGTGGGTCTCGACATGGCGCGGCCGGTCGCCACCATGGGTCGCCGGATCCATCAGCCAGTCGATCACCGCGCTCTGGTCCTGTGCCATCGGGGGTCCTTTCCGGGTCCGTGGGGGATGTCAGGCATCAGCCTAGGCCATCGCCGCAGTGCAGAGAAGACGGCAGATTTGCCCGGGCGGAGCCTTGCCGCAGCCGGTGCAAGGCCATCGCCGGGCGGGAGCAGACACAGGCACCAGACGTCTTTGGGGCAAGCATCGCCCGGCCCGGGGCGAAGTTGATCGCCCGATTGGCCTGCCAGCCATGGATTTCACCGCCTTCACGCTATATCAAGGGGCCGACATCCCTGCGAAGACGACATGCAGCCGCTGACCCCGAATGACACCGCCCACCCGTTGCAGGACACCGATGGCGCGGACCTGATCGCCTGCCCGTCCTGCGACGCGCTCTACCGTGAGCAGATCCCGCCCAAGGGCGGCCGGGCGGTCTGTGCGCGGTGCAGTACCGTTCTGATCCGCCCGCGGGCGCATGCCGGGCTGCGCATCATCGCCCTGACCCTGGCCATCAACATCCTGGTCACGGCCGCCGTCTTCTTTCCCTTTCTCGAGATCCATGCCGCCGGGCTGGGCAACCGCACCTCGCTGCTGGATATCGCCACCTCGTTCCGCTCGGGCATCCTGGTGCTGGTCTCGGTCGCCACGATCAGCATGATCGTCCTGATCCCCCTGCTGCGCACGGTGCTCCTGCTCTATGTCCTGGTGCCCGTGGTCTATGACCGCCCGCCGGCCCGCCACGCCCGCACGGCCTTTCGCCTGGCCCAGGAGGTCAAGCCCTGGGCCATGACCGAGATCTTTGCGATCGGCTGCGCCGTGGCCCTGGTCAAGATTTCCGACATGGCCCGGCTGGATTTCGGCCCGGCCTTCTGGATGTTCTCGGCGCTGGTCGTCATTGTCGTGGTCAACGACGCCTACATGTGCACCTGGTCGGTGTGGAAGAGCCTCGAAACGGAGGATGACGCATGATCACCGCGCGCGAGGCCGGGCTGGTGGCCTGCCAGGTCTGCGCCCGGGTCTGGCCGGCCGGGCAGAGCCATTGCACGCGCTGCGGCAGCCGGCTGCGATCACGCGACGAGACCAGCCTGCAGCGGGTCTGGGCCTGGTGGTTTGCCGGGGTGCTCTGCTACATCCCGGCCAATGTCACGCCGATGCTGATCACCCGCACGCTGATCTCGAAACAGGACAACACGATCATCGGCGGCGCCGTCGAGATCGCCCGCCATGGCGACGTGCTGATCGCCCTGATCGTGCTGGTGGCCTCGGTGATGATCCCGGTGGGCAAGTTCATTGCCATCGCCTATCTCGCCCTGACCCTGCGCCGGGGCACGATCCAGAGCGCCCATGGCCGGCAGGTCATGTACGAAGTGGTCGATTTCATCGGGCGCTGGTCGATGATCGACGTCTTCGTCGTGGCCATCCTCAGCTCGCTGGTGCAATTGTCGGTCGTTGCCTCGATCCGCCCGGGTCCGGCCGCCCTGACCTTTGCCATGTCGGTGATATTCACGATGTTGTCCGCCCAGTCCTTTGACAGCCGCCTGATCTGGGACACCGCCCGGCGCGATCCTTCGGCCGGGCCCGATAGACCTGATGCCCCCACGGCCGGGCCCGACACGCCCGCCGCCCCGATGGCCGGCACCGTCACCCCCACCAACGCACCCGCCGCCCCGACAGCCGGCCCCGGCACGCGCGCCGCCACGCCAATCGCCCCGACGGCCGGGCCCGACACCGCGGCCGAGGCCGGCGGGGCGACCGCACGCCCCGCGCACCGGACCGCCCCCCAGACCGACAGCGCCCCGGCGCCCACAGCCCCCCGCGAAGGCCATACCGCATGACCGACACTCCCAATTCCGCCCCCCATCCCGACGATCTGCCGGTCGAGGACGGCAAGCCCCGCCGCCAGGTCTCGCTGGTCTGGGCCGTGCCGGTGGTGGCCCTGGTCATCGCCCTGGGCGCGACATGGCAGAACTTTTCCCAGCGCGGGCCGCTGATCCGGGTGTGGTTCACCGATGCCGCCGGCATCCGGGCCGACGAGACCGAACTGCGCTTTCGCGACATCCCCGTGGGCATCGTCGAGAGCGTGGGCTTTTCCGACGATCTCAAGAAGGTCGTGGCCGAGATCCGCGTGCACAAGGACGTGGCCCACCGGATCGATGCCGATGCCCGGTTCTGGGTCGTCCGGCCGCAGGTCACCGCCCAGGGCGTGCGCGGGTTGGATACCGTCCTGTCGGGGGTCTACATCCAGGGCGCCTGGGACAATCACCCCGGGCCGCATGTCGACGATTTCGAAGGCCTCGACGAAGAGCCCCTGCTGAAGGCCGGCGAGAGCGGCACGATGTTCACGATCTATTCGGACACCACCCTGCCCTCGTCGGAAACACCGATCTTCTACAAGGGCATCGAGGTCGGGCGCATGGATGGCGGCAAGATCTCGGGCGATGGCATGCGCGTCGAGGCCCAGGCCGTGATCCTCGACCCCTACCAGAAACTGGTGACCTCGTCGTCGCGGTTCTGGAACGTCTCGGGCTTCAGCTTCACCCTGAACCCGGGCGGGGCCAGCCTCGATTTCACCTCGATCGCCTCGCTGGTGGCCGGGGGCGTGACCTTTGACACCCTGGCCTCGGGCGGCGAAGAGCTGCGGGCGGGGATGGATTTCGAACTGCATCCCGACGCCGAGAGCGCGCGCGAGGATTTCTATCTCGACGGCCAGGGCAACAGCGTCGAGCTGATGATGATCTTCGACGAGAACCCCCCGGGGCTGGCCGCCGGGGCAGCCGTCGAGATGGGCGGGCTGAAGATCGGCGAGGTCCAGGCGATTTCCGGCATGGTCGATGTCGAACGTTTCGGCGATCCCGACGTGCGGCTGGTGGCCACGCTCAAGGTCAACCCAGGCCGGCTGGGGCTGGAAGACGACGGCGATGTCGAACCGGGCCAGGAAGACCTGCTGGATTACCTCGACCTGCGCATCGCCGCGGGCATGCGGGCGCGGCTGACCAATGCCTCGATCCTGACCGGCGGGTTGAAGATCGAGATGGTCGATGTTCCCGGCGAAAGCGGGGGCAGCGTCGACCGCACGGCCCAGCCCTTCCCGGCCGTGCCGACGGCGCCGTCCAACATCACCGACGTGACGACCACCGCCCAGGGCCTGTTGCAGCGGGCCAGCGAATTGCCCATCGAGGACCTGATGGCCTCGGCCGTGGGTTTCCTGAACTCGGCCCGCGAACTGGTCGGCAGCGAAGAGCTGCAGGCCGCGCCGGGTGAGCTGCGCGCGGCGCTGGCGGCGATCCGCGACGTGGCGACCAGCGATGCGATCCAGGGCCTGCCCGGCCAGGTCACGGCCGTGGCCGACGACATCCGGGGCGTGATCGGCCGGGTCGACACGCTGCTGGCCCAGCTCGACGAGGAACAGGCCACCGAAAAGCTGGTGGCGGCCATCGAAAGCGTGACCCGCACGGCCGACAGCCTGCCCGACCTGGTCGGCGATGCGCGCGGCTTGCTGGAAGACGCCCGGGCCCTGCCGCTGCAGGACCTGGCCGACCGGGCCGGCGCGCTGCTGGCCTCGGCCGAGGCCGTGCTCGACCAGGACAGCACGCGGGCCATCCCCGCCGAGGTCAACGCCGCGCTGGAAGACCTGCGCGACACGCTGGCCTCGGTCCGGGCGATCACCGCCGGCGAGGAGGTCCAGCGCCTGAGCACCGAGCTGGCCGATGCCTCGGCCCGGCTGAATGCCATCCTGACGCGGATCGAGGATGACGACGTGGTGGGCAGCGTCACGGCCACGCTGGGCAGCATCGACGATGCCGCCGCCAGCCTGCCGCCGCTGACCGAAGATGCCCGGGCGCTGATCGCCCAGGCCCGGGCCCTGCCGCTGGACGAGCTGACGACGCAGGTCTCGGACCTGCTGACCGCCGCCCAGCAGATCATCGACCAGGGCGCGGCCCGGGCGATCCCGTCGGAAATCACCGCCGCCCTGGGCGAGATGCGCGACACGCTGGTCGCCGTGCGCGGGCTGGCCGAAGGCGACGACCTGCAATCGATCCCGACCCGGGTGGTCGAGTTGACGGCCCAGCTGAGCCAGGCGACCGAGCGGGTCAACGGCTTCCTGGCGACCTTCGATGCCGATGGCACGGCCGACAAGATCACCGCGGCGATCGACGACCTGGCCACCGCGGCCGACAGTCTGCCCGGCCTGGCCGACCAGGCCCGCGCCCTGCTGGACGAGGCCCGGGGCCTGCCACTCAACGACCTGGCGGCCCGGGCATCCGAGCTGCTGGACGCGGCCGAGCGCATCCTCGACCAGCCGAGCGCCCGCGACCTGCCGGCCGAGCTGAACGGCACGCTGGCCTCGCTGCGCATCACGCTGGACGAATTCCGGGCCGGGGGCGTGGTGGAAAACACCAATGCCACGCTGGCCTCGGCCCGCCAGGCCGCCGAGGCCGTGGCCCGGGCCTCGGAAACCCTGCCCGAGCTGTCGGACCGGCTGGGCCGGCTGGCCGCGCAGGCCTCGACCACGCTGGCCGGCTATGACCGGACCAGCGAATTCTCACGCGACATGCTGGTGGCCATCCGCCAGGTCAGCGCCGCGGCCGAGTCGATCTACCGGCTGTCGCGGCAGCTGGAGCGCAATCCCAATTCTCTCATCTTCGGGCGGTAAGTCATGCGTCATTTCCTGATCCCCCTCCTCTGCGCTGCCGCCCTGGCCGCCTGTTCCTCGGACACCCGCTATGGCTTTCCGACGCCTGCGCCCGAAGAGCGCGTGGCCTCGCGCTATGGCGAGCTGGAAATCCTGCAGGTCACCCTGCCCAGCTACGGCTCGTCGGAAGAGATCTACATCCGCAAGGCCGACGGCAAGATCGAGCCTCTGGGCCCGCTGTGGGCCGATGATCCGATCCGGGCCGTCACCCTGCAGGTCGCCCGCGACCTGGGCCAGATCACCGGGGCCGTCGCCGCGCCCTCGCCCTGGCCGTTCCGCGACCTGCCCGATGCGCGGGTCGACGTGCGGATCGAGGAATTCCTGGCCACCGATGACGGCACCTTCCTGTTGACCGGCCAATATTTCGTGGCCCCGGAGAGCGGCGCGCGCAACCGGGCCAAGCGGTTCTCGATCTCGGTGCCCCTGGTCCAGCCGCCCACCCCCGGAGCCATCGTCAGCGCCCGCGGCGCCGCCGTCTCGCGGCTGGCCCTCGACATCGCCCGCACGGGCCTCTGACCCGCTGATACCCGCCCGGCGCGCCTCTCCGCGCGCCGGGTCTGCCGGCCCTGCCCCGGCACTCCCCCCCCTCGCGCCCGCGGCCCGCGACCCTTCTGCCCCTCACGGCCCTTGCCCGGCACAGGCCCCGCGGGGCGCCTGATCTCCGACCCACCGCCCATCCCGGCTCTGCCCGATACGCCTTGCCGCTCGCCCGCCCCGCCGCGACCGATGCGGCAGTTTCGCCCTCAGCCCGGTACGCGGCCCCGACCATCCCGGCCCCCGCCCAGCGCGAAAATCGGGCCATGGAGCCGATCCGCGCCCGCGAAATGGTCATCGCCGGCCCACCGCCCCCTGCCCCGGCCCGCCCGGGGCGTTCCGGCCATGGTCCCGCGCCCGCCCTCGCCTACCCTGATCGCGACCGAGTGACAGGAGTGAGCCATGAACGTTGCCGACCGCACCGCCTTCGACACACGGGTGTCCCACCCGCTGGACCCGCTGTCGGGCGCCGAGATCGAAACCGCCGCCAAGCTGGTCGCCCGCCACATGGGCGGCGACGACCTGCGCTTCGAGACGATCGAGCTGAAGGAACCGGCCAAGGCGGCCGTGCGGGCCTTTGGCCAGGGCGGTGCCCGGCCCCGGCGCGAGGCCCGGGTCAATGTCTTCCGGCCCGGCAGCATCGGCGTCTGGCGCTTTGTCGTGGCCCTGAGCGACGGGGCCATCGCCAAGGAAGAACACCTGCCCGAAGCCTGCCCGATGATCATGCTGGAAGAATTCATGCTGATCGAGGACACGGTTAAGGCCCATCCCGATTTCATCGCCGCCTGCGCCCGGCGCGGGATCGAGGACATGGACCTGGTCTGCGTCGATCCCTGGTCGGCCGGCAATTTCGATGTCGACGGCGAAGAGGGCAAGCACCTGGCCCATACCTTCTGCTGGGTGCGGATGCGGCCCGACGACAATCTCTATGCCCATCCGATCGAAGGCCTGAACCCGGTCGTCGACATCAAGGCCATGGAGGTCGTGCGCGTCGATGATTACGGCGCCGTGCCGGTGCCAGAGATGGAGGTCAATTACGACGCCCAGTTCATCGACGAGACCCGCGAGGACCTGCGGCCCATCGACGTCATCCAGCCCGACGGCGTGACCTTCACCATGGAAGGCCGCACGATCAAGTGGCACGACTGGTCCATCCTGATCGGCTTCAACGGCCGCGAGGGGCTGACCCTGCATGACATCCGCTACGCGGGCCGGCCGATCCTCTACCGCGCGTCGATTGCCGAGATGGTGGTGCCTTACGGGTCTCCGGACAGCCAGCACGCGCGCAAGAACGTCTTCGACATCGGCGAATACGGGCTGGGCAAGCTGGCCAATTCGCTGGAGCTGGGCTGTGATTGCCTGGGCGTGATCCATTACCTGGATGCCGAGATTTCCGGCATCGAAGGCAAGGCCGAGACGATCAGGAACGCCATCTGCATTCACGAGGAAGACACCGGCATCCTCTGGAAACACTGGGATTTCCGCACCGACAAGACCGAGGTCCGGCGCGGGCGGCGGCTGGTGATCTCGTCGATCTCGACGGTGGGCAATTACGAATACGCGTCCTATTGGTATTTCTACCTCGACGGCAAGATCGAGTTCGAGATGAAGGCCACGGGCATCATCAATACCGTCGGCAAGACGCCCGAGACCGACATGCGCTTCGGCACCGAGGTCGCTCCGGGGGTGATCGGACAGATCCACCAGCACCTCTTTGTGGCCCGGCTGGACCTGGCCGTCGACGGCGACGAAACCCGGGTGGTGGAATGCAACACCCGGGCGCTGCCGATGGGGCCGGACAATCCCTATGGCAATGCGTTCTATGTCGAGGAAACGCCGCTGACGACGGAATGCGGGCGCAAGATCGCGCCCGAGACCCAGCGCTACTGGAAATTCGCGTCAGCCGGGACGACCAATTACATGGGCAAGCCCACGGCCTACAAGCTGGAGCCGACCCATGCGGTGACGCCCTTCAACCATCCCGACGGGCCGTCAGGCCAGCGCATGCCGTTCATCTACAACCACCTGTGGCTGACCGAATACCATGCCGACGAACGCTTTCCCGCCGGGGATTTCATGAACCATTCCGACGGGTCCGAAGGCGTGCACAAGGCGGCCGAGCGGGGCAATTCGATCGATGGCAAGGACGTGGTGGCCTGGCATGTCTTCGGGCTGCACCACAATGTCCGGCTTGAGGATTTCCCGGTGCAGCCGGTGATTTCGACCGGGTTCATGCTGATGCCCAACGGGTTCTTCGACGGCAATCCCTGCCTGGACCTGCCCCCCGAACGCAACGCGGCCAGCTGCTGCGCGGCCGGCTGATCCGCACCCCGTTCCGGGGCGATTACGGAGTGGAAAGGGGTGGCGCCTGGGCGGCGGGGGTTGTCCGGCGGGAGGACCGTCTTGTGCAGCGGCCGGATAAGGCCTTGCGGCATGGCCCGGTGACAGCCCCCATGGGCCGGAGGACAGGGTGTGCAAGGCCACCTGTACGGCCGCCGGGTCGTGGCCTTACCGCAAGGCCTGCGGGCGGCCAGTGGCAGGCATATTGGCGCGCCCGGGCATCGGCGGGCCCTCTGCCTAGCGGCGGGCAAGTCGCGTGGCGGAATGGGGGCCCTCCAGGCCATCAGCCGGCCCCATGGGACGGCCTGCAGCCAACCGGGGGCTGCCAGTCTGTACGGCGTCCGGTCCAAGGCGCGGCGAAACGGGCCGAAGGGTGGCGGGTGAGACCATCGACCTATTCGGCGGCATGCGACTTTCGTGCTAGTCATGGACCATGGGGACCGGACGAGGCCGGTCCGGAGGAACGCCATGAGACCCGAACGACCCGCCCGCCGGGGCGCGAATATCCTGTCGGCCGTGACCGGCCTGGCCCTGGCCGTCCTGTCGGGGCCGACCACAGCCGGCGAAAGCTGGGATTACATCCGGGCCGAGCTTTACGATGCGCGGCCCCTGCGCGACGGCGGGGACATCATTGCCATCGACGCGCCCATGCGCACGCGCGACGACGCCCGCACCCAAATCGCCGCCCAGGTCGTGGCCCCGCCCGGCCTGCGGCTGGGCCGGGTGACGCTGGTGCTCGACGAGAACCCGATGCCCGTTTCGGCCGTCTTCGCGCTGGACGACCCGCTGGAGAGCTTCTTCTTCGATGTCACCATGCGGGTGAACGGGCCGACGCCGCTGCATGTTGTGGCCGAGACGACCGACGGCCAGCTCTGGGTGGCCGAGACCTTCGTCAAGACCTCCGGCCAGGGCGCCTGTGCCGCGCCGCCGGTGGGCGATCCGGCGCTGGCCCTGGCCAGCCTGGGAGAGATGCAGCTGGAGGTCACCGCCCTGCCCGGGGCCGGGGGCACGCTGGCGCAGCTGTCGGCGCGGTTGCGGAAGCTGGACGTGGATATCTCGCATCCCTCGCATTCGGGCATGCAGATGGACCAGGTGTCGCTGCTTTACATCCCGATGCGCTATGTCGAGGACGTGCAGATTGCCCTGGACGGTGCGGGCTATGTCGGCGTGACCGGGTCGATCTCGCTGTCCGAGAACCCCCGGCTTGGCCTGTCGGTGCCGGCGCGGACCCAGTCGGTCGACGTGACGATGACCGATACCGAGGGCACCGTCAGCCGAGCCCACAAGCGGCTGGCCGGGTATTAGCGGTAGGATGGGTGCGAGCACCCATCCTACGGATCCAGCCTGTCAGCCGGCGAACCGGAAGGCCGCGCGGGTTTCGGCCTTGATCTCGATCGAGAACCCCGGCGCCGAGGGCGCGAGATAGGCGCCGTTGTCCACCCGGCAGGGATCGGTGAAATGCTCGTGCAGGTGATCGACGAACTCGGTCACGCGGCCCTCCTTCGTCCCGGCCACGGCGACATAGTCGATCATCGACAGGTGCTGCACGTATTCGCACAGCCCCACGCCCCCGGCATGAGGCCAGACCGGCAGGCCGGCCTTGGCCGCCATCAGCTGCACGGCCAGCACCTCGTTCAGCCCGCCCAGCCGGCAGCTGTCGATCTGCACCACGTCGATGGCCCCCGCGGCGATGAACTGCTTGAACATCACGCGGTTCTGGCACATCTCGCCCGTCGCCACCTTGACCGGCGCCACCGCCTCGCGGATCGCCTTGTGGCCAAGGATGTCATCCGGGCTGGTCGGTTCCTCGATGAACCAGGGCTTGGCAAATGACAGCTGTTTCACCCAGTCGATGGCCTGGCCGACCTCCCAGACCTGGTTGGCGTCGATCATCATCGTCACGCCCTCGCCCAGCTCTTCGCGGGCAATGGTCAGGCGGCGGATATCGTCCTGCAGATCCCGGCCGACCTTCATCTTCACATGGGTGAACCCGCTGTCCTTCGCCTCGCGGCAGAGCCGGCGCAGCTTATCATCCGGGTATCCCAGCCAACCGGCCGAGGTCGTGTAACAGGGATAGCCCTCGCCCAGCAGTGTCTCGATCCGCGCGGCCTTGCCGCCCTCGGCTTCCTGGAGGATCTCCAGCGCCTCGCCCGGATCCAGGTAATCCGTCATGTAGCGGAAATCGGGGATCTTCACGAGCTGCTCGGGCGCCATCTCGCCCACGAACCGCCAGACAGGTTTCCCCGCCTCCCGCGCCATCAGGTCCCAGACCGCGTTGATCACGGCACCGGCGGCCAGGTGGATGACCCCTTTCTCCGGCCCGACCCAGCGCAGCTGGCTGTCGCCGGTCACCGCGCGCCAGAAGGCGCCCGGATCAGCCAGGATGTCATCGGTGTCGCGGCCCACGACCTGCGGCGCCAGCGCCTCGATCGCGGCCACGCACAGCTCGTTGCCGCGCCCGATGGTGAAAGTCAGCCCGTGGCCCTCGTGGCCCCCGTCCGTCTCCAGCGCCACGTAGGCGGCCGAGTAGACCGGATCGGGGTTCATCGCATCCGACCCGTCCAGCCCCCCTTCGGACGGGAACCGCAGGTCCCAGGTCCGAAGGCCCGTGATCCGGCTCATGCGTCCGCCACCACGTCCTGGCGCTGGGTGCCCAGCCCTTCGATGCCCAGCTCGACCACGTCACCGGCCTTGAGGTAGCGCGGCGGTTTCATGCCCAGGCCAACCCCCGGAGGCGTGCCGGTCGAGATCACGTCACCGGCCTGCAGCGACATGAACTGCGACAGGTAGCTGACCAGGTGTTTCACGCCGTAGACCATGGTGTTGGTCGAGCCGTCCTGCATCTTTTCGCCGTTGACCGTCAGCCACATGGGCAGGTCCTGCACGTCGGCGATCTCATCCGGCGTCACCAGCCACGGGCCGATCTGGCCGAAATTGTCGCAGCTCTTGCCCTTGGTCCACTGGCCTTCGCGCTCGATCTGGAAACCGCGTTCAGAGACGTCGTTGGTCACGGCAAAGCCCGCGACGTGGTCCATGGCATTGGCCTCGTCGATGTACTTGCCCGGCTTGCCGATGATCACGGCCAGCTCGACTTCCCAGTCGGTCTTTTCCGAGTTGCGCGGGATCACGATCGGGTCATTCGGGCCGCAGATGGCCGAGGTGGCCTTCATGAAGATGATCGGCTCGGGCGGAACGGTGGCGCCGGTCTCGGCGGCGTGGTCGGAGTAGTTCAGCCCGATGCAGATGAACTTGCCGGTGCCGGCGACGCAGGGGCCAAGGCGCGGATCGCCCTCGACCAGAGGCAGGGTGGACGGATCCACGGCGGCGATCTTGGCGATGCCTTCGGGGCCGATGGCGTCTCCGGCGATGTCGGGGACGATGACCGAGAGGTCACGGATCGCACCGTCATACAGAAGGCCGGGTTTTTCGGCGCCGGGCGCGCCATAACGAAGCAGTTTCATAGGTTTGTCCCTCAGATGGTCCAGCCGCCGTCGATGCAGACAGCCTGGCCGGTGGTGTAGGTTGCGCCCGCCAGTTGCACGGCGAGATCGGCGATTTCTTCCGGCTCGCCGATGCGGCCCATGGGCTGGCGGGCGATGAAATCGGCGCGGGCCTTGTCGTAATCGCCCGTGTCTGCAAGGCGCTGGTCGAGCGATGGCGATTGCACCGTGCCCGGGCAGATCGCGTTGCAGCGGATGCCCTGGGTCACGTAATCTGCGGCGACCGATTTGGTCAGGCCCAGCACGGCGGCCTTGGTGGCGGAATAGACAAAGCGGTTCGGCACACCTTTGATCGAAGACGCCACCGAGCTCATGTTGATGATGGCGCCGCTTTCGCGCTCCAGCATGCCCGGCAGGACGGCCTTGATCATGCGGACCATGGCCTTGACGTTCAGGTCAAACGCGAAGTCCAGGTCGCTGTCCGGCGCCTCGAGGATCGAGCCGCCATGCACCACGCCTGCGCAGTTGAAGAGCACGTCCACCGCGCCGATCTTTTCGACTAGGGCATTCACGGCGTCCGTGTCCAGCACGTCCAGCTTGGCAGTCTGGCACTCCAGCCCCGCCAGCGCCTCGGCATTGATATCCGTTGCCCAGACATTGCATCCGGCCGCGATGAAGGCCTCGGCCGAGGCGCGGCCGATGCCCTGGGCGGCGGCGGTGATCAGGACGGTCTGGCCGGCGATTTTGCTCATGCCATCACCTCTTTCTTTTCAACGATGTAGATATGTTCACAGGCCAGAACGACCTGGTCGCGCTGGTTCAGCACTTCGACCTTTTCAAAGAGCTTGCCGGAGGTCGGCCGTTTGGGGTCGTCTTCCTTCCGTGCCGCCGTGACGCGGGTGCGGATCGTGTCGCCGATCATCACCGGGCGGACAAAGCGCAGCCGGTCGTAGCCGTAGGAAAACGCCAGCGGGTTGATCTCGGTCGCGGTGAGGCCGACGCCGATGGCGAAGATCATCGTGCCATGGGCGATCCGGCCGCCGAATTCGGATTTCGCCATGAACTCGGCATCCATGTGATGCGGGAAGAAATCGCCGGTATGGCCGGCATGGACGACGAAATCGGTTTCGGTGATCGTGCGGCCATAGGTCTCGCGGCTTTCGCCGATCTCGTAATCTTCAAGGTAGCGGGGGCGTTCCATCAGGGCCTCTTCTCGATTGGGGTCATGGGCGCGGCAGAGGACGCATAGGCGGCCTCGACCAGCGCCATGGTGCGCCAGCCGTCGGCGACGGGCGCGATGAGGGTGTCTTCTCCAGCGGCGGCGCGTTGCAGGTTGTGCATGCGGGCGGTGAAGCTTTCGGTGAACCAGGATCCGCGCAGGGGGATGTCGTGCCATTGCCCGCCGGTGTGGATCTGCAGGATGTCCGGTTCGCCCTTCGGGTAGTCGAGGTTGACGCCCAGCTTCATGTAGGCGGCGCCTTCGGTGCCCGCGATGCGCATCTCGCAGGCCTGGTGCGGGCGGCCGTAATCCCAGTCGTGGTTGACCGACAGGACACAGCGGATGTCCGCGCCGTAATCCAGGATCGCCGCTGTACGCGTCTGGGCGACCTTGTGGGACGGGTGGCCGATGGTCTTGGCGTGGATGCCAGCCGGGTCGCCCAGCAGGTGGCGGATCAGGTCGAGGTAGTGGATCGAATGCATGGTGATCTCGATCCGGGGCAGGCCTTCGAGGAATTCCCAGAGGCCCCATGGCGTGGCCAGCACGCCGTGCATCTCGATATCGACGACGCGGCCCAGCAGGCCCCTGTCGATGGCGTCCTTCAGCGCGACGGCCATGGGCGCAAAGCGCAGCTGGAAGTTCATCGCGGCCTGAAGGCCCCGGGCCTCGCAGATGTCCAGCACTTCGGAGGCGCCTGTCAGGTCGGACCCCATGGGCTTCTGGATCAGACAGGGCGCGCCCTCGGGGAGGGTCTTCAGGATCGAGGCATGGGCGGCGGGCGGCGTGGCCAGGTCGTAGACGGCGTTCTCGACGGCCAGCGCCTGATCGACGGTCAGCGCCTGCGTGCCGTGTTCCGAGGCCAGTGCCTGGGCCTTGGCAAAGTCCGGGTCGGTGATCCCGGCGACCGTGTAGCCCCCGGCCTTCCACGCCGGCAGATGCGCGTCGCGGACGATGGAGCCGGCGCCGAAGATGACGATGGGGCGGCGGACGGAGGGCAGATCCCATTCCTGTTTCAGCTCAATCGACATGGAAGACCTCCTCCATGTCGGCCCACCAATCGCCGTCCTTGCGGGTGTCCAATGGCACCTGACAGGGCATGCAGACGGCCCACCAGCGCTGGGTTTCCTCGTCGGCGGCCATCTTGGCGGCGTCGGCGGCCCAATCGTCTCCGTGATATTCGAAGGTGGCGAACAGCAGGTTCTCCGGCTCGCGCAGGAAGATCGTGTAGTTGCGGATGTTGCATTCGGCGATCTTCGCCAGCACGCCGGGCCAGACTGCGGCGTGCAGCTCCTTGTACTCGGCGATCTTCTCGGGGCTGACCCCGATCACCTGTCCCATGCGGACCATCAGACCCCCTCCCCGAGGTTCATGGTGAATTCGGCGACCGACCGGCGGTCGATCTCGGCAATGTCCCAGTCGATGCCGATGCCGGGGGCTTCGGGCGCCTGCGCCATGCCGTTTTCTATGACCAGCCCCTGCCCGGTGATCTCGTCGAGCTGGGGGATGTATTCCACCCACATGCCGTTGCGGATCGCGCAGACGAGCGAGGCGTGCAGTTCCATCAGGAAATGCGGCGCCACGGCGAGGCCATGGCATTCGGCCATATGCGCGACCTTGAGCCAGGGGGTGATGCCGCCGATCCGGCCGGCATCGACCTGGATCACGCTGGCAGCCCCCCGCGCGACGTAATCGGCGAAATGGCGGATGGAATAGAGGCTTTCACCCACCGCCACAGGCATCGACGCGATGCGCGCCAGCTCGGCGTGGCCTTCGATATCGTCGGCGGCCAAAGGTTCCTCGAGCCAGCCCAGGTCGAAATCCGCGAGCGCATTGGCCCGGCGACGGGCGGTGTCGCGCAGGAAGCCCTGGTTGGCGTCGACCATGATCTCTTGGCTTGGCCCCACGGCATCGCGGATGGCGCCGATGCGGGCGGCGTCCTCGGCGGCGGAAGGCTTGCCGATCTTGACCTTGGACCCCTTGAACCCGGCCTCTTTCGCGGCAATCGCGTCGTCTACCAGCGCTTGCGTCGGGATATGCAGCCAGCCGCCTTCGGTGGTGTAACAGGGTGCCTGCGCCTTCGCGCCACCGGCCAGTCGCCAGAGCGGCAACCCGGCGCGTTTGCAGCGCAGATCCCACAGCGCCGTATCGACAGCCGCCAAGGCAATGGAAGTCAAAGCCCCCACCGTCGTCGCATGGGTGTGGAATTCGAGGTCGGTCCAGATCGCCTCGACCTCTTCGGCCTCGCGGCCCAGCAGACGCGGCGCAAGGTGGTCGGACAGCAGCCGCATGACCGACGACCCGCCGGTGCCGATCGTGTAGGAATAGCCCATGCCCACCGCCCCGTCGGTGTCGGTGATCGTGACGAGGGGCGTCTCCTGGCTGACGAAGGACTGGATCGCGTCGGTGCGTTTCACCTTGGGCGCCAGGTCCACCATCTGCAGCTTGATATGGGCGATCCGGGCCATCAGGCGCCCCGCAGCGACAGGCCGCTGTCGGCATCGAAGAGATGCGCGTTCGACAGGTCGAGATGGAAGGTCATGATCTCGCCCGGCGTCACTCGCCGGGGGTTGAGCATCCGCCCCGTGAACCGCTGCCCGGCCAGGTCGGCGAAAAGCAGCGTCTCGTTGCCCAGCGGTTCGGACAGATCGACGGTCAGCTGCATCGAGGTCACGGCATGGCCGCCCTCGGAATGGATGCCATGGCCTTCGGGGTAGAGATCATCGGGGCGCAGGCCAAAGACCACGTTGCGCCCGGGGGCGACGTTGAAGGCCGGGGGCATGGGCAGCTCGGTGCCATCGGCAAAGCGCAACCCGGTCTCCGTGGTCACGGCCTCGGCCATGTTCATCGGCGGCGAGCCGATGAAGCCCGCGACGAATTGCGAGGCGGGGCGGTTGAAGACCTCGTCGGGGGTGCCGACCTGCTCGATATTGCCGTCCTTCATGATCACGATCCGGTCGGCCAGGGTCATCGCCTCGACCTGGTCGTGGGTCACGTAGACAACCGTGGCCTTGAGCCGGGCGTGCAGCTGCTTGATCTCGGTCCGCATCTGACCGCGCAGCTTGGCATCGAGGTTCGACAGCGGCTCGTCAAAGAGGAACACATCCGGGTTGCGCACGATGGCCCGGCCCATGGCCACCCGCTGGCGCTGACCACCCGACAATTGCGCCGGGCGGCGTTCCAGCAGCGGGGTGATTTCCAGGGCACGGGCGGCCTCGGCCACGGCGGCGTCGATCTCGGCCTTGTCCTTGCCGGCGATCTTGAGCGTGAACCCCATGTTCTCGGCCACGGTCATGTGCGGGTAAAGCGCGTAGGACTGGAACACCATCGAGATGTTGCGCTGGCGCGGGGCCAGGTCGTTGACCACCCGCGCGCCGATGCGGATGTCGCCGCCGGTGATGTCCTCCAACCCGGCGATCATCCGCAGGGTGGTGGACTTTCCGCAGCCCGAGGGGCCGACGAGCGCCACGAATTCGCCGTCGGACACGTCGAGGTCGATGCCCTTGACCGCGTGGAAGGCGCCATAGTTCTTGTCGAGTTTGGAAAGCGTGAGCGTTGCCATGTCTTACCCCTTGATCGCGCCGGACGTCAGGCCCGAAACCAGGTGCTTTTGCACCGCGTAGGTGAGGATGAGAGCCGGGATGATCATGACCACGGCCAGGGCGCACATGCCCCGCCAGTCGATCGTGAACTCGGCGGTGTAGTCGAGAAGGCCGACGGGCAGCGTCTTGCTGTCGGTCGAGCGGGTCAGCTGCGAGGCCAGGGCAAACTCGTTCCACGAGGTGAGGAAGGCGAAGATGCCGGCGCTGGCGATGCCGGGGCGGGCCAGCGGGAATTCGACCTGCCAGAAGGCCTGCCAGCGGGTGCAGCCGTCGATCTGGGCGGCCTCGGCCAGGTCACGGGGCACCTGCCGGAAGAACCCGTCGATCAGCCAGATGGTGAAGGGCACGTTCAGGGCGGTGTAGGCCAGGATCATGCCCATGTGGGTGTCGATCAGCCCGACCTTGGCGAAGACGAAGAACAGCGGCAGCGACAGGGCGATACCCGGCACCGTGCGGGTCAGCATGAGCCCAAGGAACCAGCCGTTCTTGCCCTTGAACCGGTAGCGGGCAAAGGCGTAGCCGCCCGACATGCCGATGGCCAGCGAGATGATTGTCGAGGTGACGGCGATGATGACCGAGTTGCGGAAATAGCTGATCACCGGGATGCCGCCCTCGCCCACGCCGGAAAACATCGCGACATAGGCATCGAAGGACAGCTGCTGGGGGATCCAGATCGGCGGCTTGGCCATGATCTCGACCGTGGGGCGCAGCGAGTTCAGCACGATCCACAGGCCGGGCAGGCAGATGATCGCCATGGCCACGAAAAGTGCGATGTTCAGCGTCCAGTTCGAGGCCGTCTTCTTCAGGCGGGCTGTTGCGTTCTCGTCCATTACCAATCCGCCCCGACCTGGGCCCGGGCCTTGCCGAGTTGTGAGAAGAAATATGCCGTGAAGGCGATGGACAGCAGGATCGCGACATAGGCCATGGCATTGGCCATCCCCATGCGCGCGTCCGAATAGGCGGTCCGCGCGATCAGGGTCCAGAGCACCTCGGTCCGGCCAGCCGGCCCGCCGTCGGTCATGATCTTGATGATGTCATAGGCCCGCGCCACGTCCAGCGACCGGATCGTCATGGCGATGAAGGCAAAGGGCATCAGGAAGGGCCAGGTCACGTATTTGAACGTCTGCCAGGGGGTGCAGCCGTCGACGCGGGCGGCCTCGAGCGGGTCGCGCGGCATGGCCATCAGGCCGGCCAGGATGAAGATCGCGAAAACCGAGGTCGAAGACCAGATCTCGGCCGCGCAGATGGCGATGAAGGCCAGCGTGCCGTCGATCAGCCAGGGGATGGCGCTGTCGGTCAGGCCCAGCGATTGCAGGGCGTTGTTCACCAGGCCGATATTGTCGTTGAACATGAACTTGAACTGAAAGCCCACGAGGATCGGCGAGAACATCATCGGGAACATCAGGATCGTGCGCAGGATGCGCTGGCCCCGGGAAAACCGTTCGACCAGCATGGCCAGGCCCAGGCCCAGCAGCATTTCCAGGTTCAGCGCCACGGTCAGCAACAGCACGGTCCGCCCGAAGGCGATCCAGAAATCGGCATCGGTGAAGATGCGTTCGTAATTGCGGAACCCGACCCAGTCATAGATCGTCTCGGGCCGCGTCAGCCTGAACGGGGTAAAGCTCGAATACAGGGACAGCAGCAGCGGCAATAGCACGATGGCTGCCAGCACGATGACGGCAGGCAACAAGAGCAACACCGGCGGAGGCAGACGCCAGGCCTTCATGGACTTCTCCAGTGGGGATGGGGGCATGGGTCGGGGGCCGCGAGGGGAGCGGCCCCCGGACGGGCGCGCTTAGAGCTCGCCCGCGTCTTCAAGGATGTAGGTCGCTTCCTTGGCGGCATCATCCAGCGCCTCCTGCGGGGTCTTGTCCCCCAGGATGGCGGCTTGCAACTCGGGATAGAGCACGTTGGTGATCTCGATCCAGCTGGGCGTCTGCGGCACCGGGAAGGCCGTCGCGGCGGCTTCCTGGAAGGCCATCAGCACTTCGGACCGGTAAGGGTCGTCCTTGGCCTGTTCGATCACGTATTCCCAGACAGAATCGCGGGTGGGCAGCGGGCCGGCGGCGCTTTCCAGCTTCTGGCTGTCCTCGTTGGTCAGGAACCAGACCAGCGATGCGGCGGCCTCGGGGTTTTCGCAATCCTCGGTGACCGAGAAGCCGTGGAAGCCCGACCAGCCGGTGCGCTTGTCGGCCGAGCCTTTCGGCGGCGGGGCGACGCCCACGTTTCCGGCCACGCGGCTGGCATCGGGGTCATTGAAGAAGGCGGCCCAGCCCGGCCAGTCCAGGTTCAGCGCGACGGTGCCCGAGGCAAAGCCCTGGCCCAGGTCGTCCCACAGGTAGTTCGGCACGCCGACCGGCACGGCCTTGGCCGAATAGAGATCCACGAACCATTGCAGGGCCTCGACCCCGGCCTCGGAATTGAAGGCCGGCTCGCCGTCGGCGTTCAGGAATTCGCCGCCATTGGCCACCAGCAGTTCATAGAACCGGCCGGCGATGGCTTCTTCCTTGCCGGCGTATTGGGTGCCGTAGAAATTGGGCGCATCGGCAAAGAACTTGGCCTGGTCGGCCACCTGGTCCCAGGTTTCCGGCACCGCCAGGGCATAGCCGTACTCGGCCTCAAAGGCCGCCTGGTTGTCGGCGTCGTCGTAGATGTCCTTCTGGTAATACAGGGCCGAGACATCGAATTGCGCGCGCGGCAGCATGACCAGCTTGCCGCCCAGCGTCGCCGCGCCGAGGTTGGCATCGACGAAATCGGCCAGCGCGTCCTCGGACAGCAGGGCGGACAGGTCGGTGTAGATGCCCGGATATTGCGGTGCAAAGGACGAATGGTTCGACCCCACGCACCAGCCCAGCTCGCCCGTGGCGATGTCGGACTTGATCTCGCGGTCCAGCTCGAAATGGTTCTTCTTCGAGATCACGTTGACCGTCGCGCCGGTGGCCGCTTCCCATTCGGCGATGCGCCCGTAAAGCGACTCGTATTGCTGGCCGCCGATCAGCTTGGCGTCGATCGTCACGCCGTCGTAGCTGCCCGGCAGATCCTGGGCCGAAGCGCCCGTGGCGCCGACGGCCAGGGCCAGCACGGCGCACATCGTCGTTGCAGAATATCTCATGTCTGTCCTCCCTGACATCCGTGAGGTCTTCCCTAAGATCCCCACTTATGGATAATCTATTCATATGCAAATCTCACCCGGGCGGCGCTGTCAAGGTTTTCCGCTGGATATGAGAGAACTATTCACCTATGAACGCCCAGCTTCACAGGGGCGTAACAGGGGGGCAAACGGAGGCAAGATGACCGACGACACCGACCGTTACCGCGCGCCGGCGCTGGACAAGGGGCTGGACATCCTCGAACTGCTGTCGGGCATCGACGGCGGGCTGACCCAGGCCGAGATCGCCAAGGCCCTGGGCCGCAGCCCCAACGAATTCTACCGCATGCTCGACCGGCTGGCCCGGCGGGGCTATGTCGCCCGGGTCGATGGCGACCGTTATGCGCTGACCCTCAAGCTGTTCGGCCTGGCCCATCTACACACGCCGGTGCGCCGGCTGGCCTCGCTGGCCACGCCCTTGCTGCGCGAGCTGGCCAAGCAGACCTGGCAGGCCAATCAGCTGGTCGTGCTGGACCGGGGCAACCCGGTTGTCGTGGCCCAGCAGGAAGCGCCGGGCTACTGGGGCATCTCGATTCGGGTGGGCTCGCATATCGGGCTGTTCGACACCGGGTCGGGCCATGTGCTGCTGGCCTTTGCCACCACCGAACGCCGGCGCGAGATCGTGGCCGAAAACCGCGACACCGGCGCCCCCGCGCGCGAGATCCCGCCCGAGCTGGAGGCCCGGTTCGAAAAGATCCGCGCCCAGGGCTACGAGGCCATGCCCTCGGCCCAGACCGTCGGCGTGACCAACCTGTCGGCCCCCGTCCTGGCGCCCAACGGCGAGGTCGTGGCCGCCGTCACCATTCCCTACCTGCCGCTCAAGGACACCACCGGCGCGCCCTCGATTGACGATGCCGTTCCGGCCCTGCTGGAAACCACGCGGGCGCTGTCGGCGCTGATCGGCCGCGACGAAACCCCGGACTAGGCCCCGCCCCCCTGCACCGCACCGCACCGCACCGCACCGCACCGCACCGCACCGCACCGCACCGCACCGCACCGCACCGCACCGCACCGCACCGCACCGCACCGCACCGCACCGATGGGTGCGCGGCAATCGGCGGCGATGCAAGGGGGAAGACATTCGCATCTGAATGATCCATTTTTGGGTGAATGAACCACGCGGGAGGACACCATGCAGACCGAGACCCTGATCGACACACATCTCCACCTCGTAGACCGGACCCGGCTCGACTACCCCTGGCTGAAATCCGCCCTGCCCCTGCGGCGCGACTGGCCGCTGGCCGATTATGCCACCCAGGCCCGCCAGCTGGGCATTTCCGAGGCCCTCTTCATGGAAGTCGACGTGGCCGAGCCGCGCATCGAGGACGAGATCACCTGGGTCGAGGAACAGGCCGCGGCCGGGGTCTTTCCCATCACGGGCATCATCGCCTCGGGCCGGCCGGAATCGCCCGATTTCCCGGCCTATCTCGACCGGCTGGCCGACCGGCCGCTGGTGCGGGGCATCCGGCGGGTGCTGCATGTCATGCCCGACGAGCTGTCGCAGGCCGCGGCCTTCCGCGAGAATGTCGCACGCATGGCCGGGCCCGACCTGCCCTTCGACATCTGCGTGCTGGCCCGGCAATTGCCCCTGGCCCAGGACCTGGCCGATGCCGCGCCGAACGTGCGCTTCGTGCTGGACCATTGCGGCGTGCCCGACATTGCCGGCGGGGCCTGGGACGAATGGGCCCTGAACATCCGCGACCTGGCCCGCCGGCCAAATGTCTGGTGCAAGATCTCGGGCGTGGTGGCCTATGGCGGCGACGGCTGGGCGCTGGACGACCTCGGCCGCTGGGTCGACCACGTGGCGGAATGTTTCACCCCCGACCGGCTGTGCTGGGGCGGCGACTGGCCGGTCTGCACCCTGGGTGGCGGGCTGCCGACCTGGGTGGCCGCTACCCGCGCCATGGTCGCCGGCTGGAGCGCCGACGAACGCGCCCGGCTCTATGCCGGCACGGCCCGGGAGATCTGGCGGATCTGACGCGCCGCGGGCAGCCTGCGACGGCGGGGTGGGCGGGCGGGAGCCGTCGCGGGCTGCCCGCCCCCGCCACCTGCACCTACGGTTTGCGTCCGTCTCGCAGCCCGGGTCCGCCGCTTTCCGCCCACAACAGGTCTACATCCAACGCCCGACTGTGACCTACCGGCCCGGTGCCATCGCCATCGCGCCGATCTGCTGCCACCCGCCCGGGCCCTGCGATCATCGGCGCCGTCCTGCACCTCTCGGACCGGTCCTGCCGCTCTCAGCCCCGGCCCGCAGCTTCCGCCCCGGTCCCCTCCCAGGCCGGCAGTCTCCCGGCCCGGTCCCGTTGTTGTCGCCCTTGGCCTTTGGTCTGCCAGCCCGGTCCCGTGGCCATCGGCATGACGTCTCACGGTCAGATCCTGCCGTCATCGCCCCGGCCTGCAGCCTCCCGCTCCGGCCTGCCCTACAGCCCCGGCCGGCTACACAAAGGCCGAGGCCAACCTGGATCCGCCCTGTCACGCCGCCCTAACCGAAGCTCTGCGTGAACATCGCGTCCAGGTCATCCAGCGCGGCGGTGATCCGGCCGTCTGTCAGCGCCTGGTTCACCCGTTCGGCCGCCGCCTGCTGGAACGGCATGTAGCCATCGTGGCGCGGCCGCATCCAGGCCCCGTCCAGCGTGGCCAGCGTGCCCGAATAGAACCCGCCGGCCGCCGCATCCCCGCCCGCGCTGGTCCAGCCGGCCCGGTGCCCGGCCTGTCCGCCGGCCTCGATGTAAAGCCCGGCCTGGGCCTCGGGCCCGGCGATATGGCGGGCAAAGGCCAGCGCGGCCTCGGGCGCCTTGCAGAACGCCGACACCGCAATGCCCGTCCCGCCCAGGGCGCTGCCTCCCACGCCGCCCGCACCGGTCGACGGGATGTCGTGAAAGGTCACCCGCTGCGGCCGCATCCCCGGGATGGCATAGGAAATATAGCCGTAGATCAATGGCGCGCAGGCAATGGTCCCGCCCGAGGTCATCTCGTCCAGCACCTCGATCGGATCCTGGCCGAAACAGCGCGGATCGACCAGGTCGGCCAGCGCCTTGAGCCGGTCCAGCGCCTCGCCCGCCCCGTCGCGGTCACAGAACGCCTGGCCCCGGCCGGTCCGGCAGGGATGGCCCAGGTTGGCCGCCAGGGTGAAGAACGACATCAGCCCGTGCGGCGGGCGCAGCGGGATGGCCACGCGGCCGTCGCGGGCCAGCGCCATCACGTCGTCCCAGCCGGTCAGCGGCCCGGTCAGGTCCGGCCGCACCGCCTGCACCTGGGCCGCCGCGTCGATCGGCCAGGCCCATTGCCGACCCTCCCAGGTATAGCTCTCGAACGACCCGCCCACCGAACCGGCGGCAATCTCGGGCGCGTCGGGCAGCGGATGCAGGCAGCCTTCGGCCGTGATCTGGCCGACATGGGGGTGATCCATGACGATCAGGTCGAAATTGCGGGCCAACTCCTCGACCGGGTAACTTTCGAAATCCTGCAGCGAGCGTTTCTCCCAGGTGATCTCGACACCGTGGCTGTCGGCCCAGCTGCGCGACAGGGCCAGCAGCGGGTCGATGCCGCGCGGGTGGTCCCAGGTCATGCCTTTCAGACGGATCATAGGTCGAACTCCTTGCGGATCGCGTCACTGTGTTCCCCGACCTGCGGCGCGGCCCGCCGGCCGCGCGGCCGGATGCCGTCGAAGGTCAGCGGCGCGCAGGTCGTGTCGATCGACACCCCGTCGTCGCGGGTCACCGTCTGCAACAGGCCCAGCCGGCGAAAGGCCTCTTCCTCGACCAGGTCGCCCCAGTCCAGCACCTCGGCGCACCAGATGTCGGCCGGCTGCAGCACGGCCAGCCAGTCGGCCACCGTGCGCTCGGCCACCCGCCCGGCGATCCGCGCCTTGATCCCGTCGCGCTCGGCAAAGGGCGCATTGGCCGGCAGCCCGGCCAGCTCGGGGATCTCCATCAGCGCGGCCAGCCGGTCCAGCGGGGTCATGGCCAGGGCCAGGTGCCCGTCGGCCGCCGCATAGACGCCATAGGGCGCGCCCAGGTAGGCATGGGCGGAATTGCTCTGCGACCGGCTGGGCAGACGTCGGCCGTCGTTCAGCCAGGTGGTCAGCACTTCGAATTGCAGGTCGACCAAGGCTTCGAGCAGGCTGGTTTCCACGTGGCGCCCGCGCCCGTCGATGCCCCGGCGCACCAGCGCCGCCAGGATGCCCTGGCTCAGCGCCACGCCGGCAAACATGTCGCCCACGGCCAACCCCATGGGCACCGGGCCCTGGTCGGCATCACCGGTCAGCCACATCAGCCCCGACCGGGCCTGGGCCAGCAGATCCTGCCCCGGCAGGCCGACCCAGGGCCCGTCGGTGCCGTAGCCCGAGACCGAGCCCATCACCAGCCGCGGGTTCAGCGCATGGACGGTGTCCCAGCCCAGGCCGATCCGTTCGGCCACGCCGGGCCGGAAGTTCTGGATCATCACGTCGGCCCGGGCCAGCAGCCGCTTGAGCGCGGCCAGGTCGGCGGGCTGCTTGAGATCCAGCGCCAGGCTTTCCTTGCCCCGGTTGATCGCGTGGAAAATCGTCGAATCGCCGCCGATCTCGGTGTCCGACAGGTAGAGCTGGCGCGAAAGGTCCCCCTGCCCCGCGCGCTCGATCTTGATCACCCGCGCGCCCAGGTCCGACAGCCGCAACGAGCAATAGGGCCCCGACAGGAACTGGCTGAGATCCACGACCAGCAACCCCTCGAGGGGCCGTTCGGGCGCGGGGTCGGTCTGATCCGCCACGGCGTTCGTCTCCATTTGGCTCATGATAATTCTTCTGTGAATGTCTCCCTCACATATGAATGATGCATCGGGACATGGCTCGTCAAGGCCGGTAACGCCACCGGTTGCCCATCGGCCGCCCGCAATCAGGGCACAGGCCGGTGAAGGAAAGGACACGGACAGGGCATCGGCCGGCCGAAAGCCGCGCGGCCGCCGGTCACGGCGGACAAGCAGGGCACGCGCCAGAACAGGACCGGAACCGGGCCGAAACCGCCCCGCCTGCCTTACTCGGCAGCCGGTTTCAGGCTGGCCATCAGGTGGTGGAATTTCTCGCCCTGCACGGCCACATGGGCGTGGATCGCCTCGGCCGCCCCAGCCTCGTCACCTGCGGCCAGCGCATCGACAACCGCCTCGTGCTCGGCCATCGACTGGCCCAGGCGCCCGCGCAGGCGCAGTTGCAACCGGCGAAAAGGCTTCAGCCGCCGGTGCAGGCGCAGGCATTCCTGTTCCAGGAACCCGTTGCCCGATTGCCGGTAGAGCATGTGGTGGAACCGCTCGTTCTCGCGGTAATAGAGATCGGTGTCACCGGCCTGCACGGCCTGCTGGCACAGGGCATTGACCGCCCGCATGCCCTCCAGCGCCGCATCCGAGATCCGCCGGGCGGCCAGCCGGGCGCAGATCGCCTCCATCCCGGCCATGACCTCGAACATCTCGATCAGCTCGACCGGCCCGGGCTGGCGCACGAAGACGCCCCGCCGGGGGATCTGTTCGACCAGGCCGGACAGGGCCAGCCGCTGGAAGGCCTCGCGGATTGGCGTGCGCGAGACATCGAACCGCGCGGCCAGCTGGACCTCGTCCAGCCGCGCCCCGTCGGCAAAGGTGCCGTCGAGGATCATGCCCTCGAGCGTTTCGGCGATGATCTCGGCGCGTCTTGGTTCCATGGGCCATGCGTACCACGGCATCGCCCATGTGCGCAACGACCTGCTTCTTGTATACAAAAACGTTGACGTGCGGAACATGAAGTGAGACCCATTGAGGCGTCCGATCCACGAATCGGACACGCCAAGGGAGGAAAACCATGCACCTGAAATTCACGGGGGCCACGGCTGCGCTTGCGCTCTTTGCCGGCACCCTGACCGCTCATGCGACCGAACTGCGCCTGTCCCACCAATGGTCCGACAAGGACGTGCGCCACCAGGTCGCCCAGATCGTGGCCGACGAGGTCGCCGCGGCCGATGTCGACCTGGAAATCAAGATCTTCCCCACCCAGTCGCTGTTCAAGGCCCGCGAGCAATACACGCCCCTGTCGCGCGGCCAGCTCGACATGACCGTCCTGCCCCTGTCCTACGCGGGCGGCCAGCAGCCGGCCTATAACCTGACGCTGATGCCCGGCCTGGTGAAGAACCACGACCATGCCGCGCGGCTGAACGACAGCGAATTCATGGCCGAGATCGAGAAGATCCTCGAAGGCGACGACATCATGACCCTGGTGCCGGGCTACCTGGCCGGCGGCTTTGCCGGCAAGGACGGCTGCATCACCGGACCCGACGACATGCCGGGCAAGCAGACCCGGGCCGCGGGCAAGGCCTTTGAACAGATGCTGGCCGGGGCCGGCGCCTCGATCGCCTCGATGGCCTCGTCCGAGATCTACAATGCCATGCAGACCGGCGTGCTGGATGCGGCCAATACCTCGTCGTCGTCCTTTGTCAGCTACCGGATCTACGAACAGGTGGCCTGCTACACCCCGGCCGGCGATTACGCGCTGTGGTTCATGTACCAGCCCATGCTGATGAACAAGTCGACCTTCGACGACCTGACCGAAGAGCAGCAGGCCGCGTTGCTGGCGGCCTCGGAAAAGGCCACGGCCTTCTACCTCGACGAGGCCAAGAAGGAAGACGCCGCCAGCCGCCAGGTCTTTGCCGATGCCGGGGTCGAGATCGCCGAGATGACCGAAGAGGAATTCAACGCCTGGCGCGAGTTGGCCAAGGAGACCTCATACAAGATGTTCATCGAACAGACCCCGGGCGGCGACAAGCTGCTCGACATGGCCCTGTCGGTCGACTGATCCGCCGCGGCCCGGCCCCGGCCGGCCCCCTTTTGCCCGTCCCGGCCCCGCGCCGGCGGCCGGCATGGGGCCGCACCGGGCCGGCCGCGACATGCGCGGCCCCGGGCAGATCGCCGGGCCGCATCCGATCCGCCGGCCCGCCGGGGCCGGTGCAGACGGGTGGCCCGGAACGGGGCCGCCCGCCCATGAACAGATTTGGAGTGACCCATGGCGGGCCACAGCTCGGCGGCGGTTGCAAGAACCGCCAACAATCCCTTCCTGCGCGGCGTTGCCGCCCTCTCGACCCTCGCCGGCTGGTGTTCCGCCGGGATGATCGTGGCGGCCGTTGCCATCACCTGCCAGATGATCTGGATCCGCTTCGTGCTGAACGGGTCGACGATCTGGCAGACCGAGGCCGTCATCTACCTGATGATCGCCGCGACCCTCGTGGGGCTGGCCTATGTCCAGCGCCTGCGCGGCCACGTCAATGTCGACCTGCTGCCCCTGACCTTCGGGCCGAGGGGCCGCCGGGTGCTCTGCGTGATCACCCTGGGCCTGTCGATCCTGGTTGTCGGGGTCATGCTGTTCTACGGCTATGAATTCTGGCACTTCGCCTGGGATCGCGGCTGGCGGTCCGACACGGTCTGGGGCGTGCGGCTGTGGATCCCCTACCTGGCCATCCCCGTGGGCTTTGGCCTGCTGCTGCTGCAACTGGTCGCCGACCTCTATGCCGTTCTGATCGGCATCGACGCCCCCTTCGGACTGGAGGACGCCTGATGGATCCCCTTCTTCTTGGCGCCCTTGTCGCCATTGCCACCATTGTCGTGCTGTTTTCCGGCGTGTCGGTCGCGCTTGGCCTGCTGATCGTTTCGGGCGGGTTCCTGATCGCCTTCGACGGCATGCGCTCGCTAGAACTGATGCCCGAGATCTTCTTTGGCAAGCTCGACAATTTCGCCCTGCTGTCGATCCCGATGTTCATCATCATGGGCGCCTCGATCGCCTCGACCCGGGCCGGCGCGGACCTGTACGAGGCGCTGGAACGCTGGCTGACCCGCGTGCCGGGCGGGCTGGTCGTGTCGAACCTGGGCGCCTGCGCGCTCTTTGCCGCCATGAGCGGGTCCAGCCCGGCGACCTGCGCGGCCATCGGCAAGATGGGCATCCCCGAGATGCGCAAGCGCGGCTATCCCGACGGCGTGGCCGCCGGCTCGATCGCCGCGGGCGGCACGCTGGGCATCCTGATCCCGCCGTCGGTCACCATGATCGTCTACGGCATCGCCACCGAAACCTCGATCGGCCGGCTGTTCCTGGCCGGTGTCGTGCCCGGACTGCTGCTGGTCGCGCTGTTCATGGCCTGGTCGCTCTATTCGACCTGGCGGTCGGGCCAGGCCAGCGTGCTGTCCTCGGGCAGCTACACCTGGCGGCAACGGTTCGAGATCCTGCCCCGGGTCCTGCCCTTCCTGGCGATCATCCTGGGCGTGCTCTATGCCATGTACGGCGGCGTCGCGACGCCCTCGGAAACCGCGGCCGTCGGCGCGCTGCTGTGCCTGCTGATCGCCATGGTGATCTACAAGCTCTGGAACCCCAGGGACCTCTGGGTCGTGCTGCGCGACAGCACCAAGGAATCGGTGATGATCCTGTTCATCATCGCCGCTGCCGGGGTGTTCTCGTTCATGCTGTCGTCGCTGTTCATCACCCAGTCCATCGCCGAATGGATCGGCACGCTGGATGCCAACCGCTGGGTGGTCATGGGCGCGATCAACGTCTTCCTGCTGATCGCCGGGTTCTTCCTGCCGCCCGTCGCCGTGATCCTGATGGCCGCGCCGATCCTGCTGCCGATCATCACCTCGGCCGGCTTCGACCCGATCTGGTTTGCCGTGGTGCTGACGATCAACATGGAAATCGGCCTGATCTCGCCGCCCGTCGGTCTGAACCTCTACGTGATCAACGGCATTGCGCCCGACATCTCGCTGAAGACCATCCTGGCCGGCTCGCTGCCCTTCGTGGCTTGCATGATCCTGGCCATCGTGCTGCTGTGTCTGTTCCCGGGGCTGGCCACCTGGCTGCCCGACATGGTGATGGGAACCGCCCTGTGACCCTGCTTGCCGATCTTCTGACCACCGTCTTCGACCGCCGCGACAGGTTTTCCTGGCGGTCGAAACCGGGCGACCGCCCCCTGCCCGACCTCGCCGCCGAGCTGGTCGCGGCCGAAGGCGAGGTGACCGGGCTGACCATCGCCCAGCAATTGCTGGCCGGCTACCGCGAGGCCGACGATGCCACGCGGCTGGCCTTCTTCCGGTTCCTGGCCCAGGAGATGACCATCTCGCCCGATGCCATCCGCCAGGCGCTGGCGGCCTATGAACAGGGCCAGAGCAAGGCCAGCTACCGCGCCTACATGGAGGCCGCCGAACCGCCCCGCCAGGAGCTGATCCGCCGGCTGAACCGGGTGCCGGGCGCCACGCGCACGCTGGTGCGCATGCGCATGGATCTCTTGCGGCTGGGCGGGGACGACGATGCGATCCAGGCGCTCGACCTCGATTTCCGCCATCTCTTTGCCAGCTGGTTCAACCGCGGGTTCCTGGTGCTGCGCCCGATCTCGTGGGAAAGCCCGGCCCATATCCTGGAAAAGATCATCGCCTACGAAGCGGTCCATGCGATCAATTCCTGGGACGACCTGCGCGACCGGCTGGAACCGGCCGACCGGCGCTGCTTTGCCTTCTTTCACCCGGCCATGCCCGACGAGCCGCTGATCTTCGTCGAAGTCGCCCTGACCCGGGGCATCCCCGGCACGATCCACGAGGTGCTGACCGACCAGCGCCCGCGGCTCTTCCCCGAAGATGCCGACACGGCCGTGTTCTATTCGATCTCCAACTGCCAGCAGGGGCTGGCCGGGATTTCCTTTGGCAATTCGCTGATCAAGCAGGTGGCTTCGGACCTGGCCCATGACTGGCCCGGGCTGAAGACCTTTGTCACCCTGTCGCCGATCCCCGGGCTGGTGCGGTGGCTGGACACCCAGGGCATCGCGCCGCTGTCCGGCGACGGGCTGCGCGAACAGGCCGCGCGCTACCTGCTGCAGGCCCGGCGCCCCGATGGCCAGCCCGTCGACCCGGTGGCCCGGTTCCACCTGGGCAACGGCGCGCGCATCCTGCACCTGCATGCCGATGCCGACCTGTCCGACAAGGGCCTGGCCCAGTCGGCCGGGGCCATGGTCAATTACCATTACGATTTCGACACCGTGACCCAGAACCACGAGGGCTATGCCACCCGCCACCAGATCGCGGCCTCGTCCGAGATCCGGGGGCTGGCCGCGGCCGCCGAAAAGGCCGACAAGGCCGCGCAGACCGCCCGCACCGCCCGCCAGCCGAAATCCGACAAGACACCTGACGACAAGACAACCGCATGAGGAGCCATTGATATGGCGAACCCCCTTTATGACCGTCTCTTCGGCGCCCATGCCGGCAAGACCACGCCCTTCCTGATCCTGGCCGATGGCAGCGTCCTCAGCCATGCCGATTTCCTGGCCCGGGCCGCCCGCATCGCCCATGTGCTGACCGGCCTGGGGCTGCAACCCGGCGACCGCCTGGCCGCCCAGGTCGACAAGTCGCCCGAGGCCCTGGCGCTCTATGCCGCCTGCGCCCAGACCGGCGTGGTCTTCCTGCCCCTGAACACGGCCTATACCGTCGACGAGCTGACTTATTTCATCGACAATTCCGGCGCCCGCCTGGTGGTCTGCGACGGCGCCCGGGCCGAGACGCTGGCTCCCGTGGCCCAGGGCCTGGGCGCGGCGATCGAAACGCTGAACGGCGACGGGTCGGGCACGCTGACCGACAAGGCCGCGGACCGGCCCGACACCTTCGAGACGGTCGCGCGGTCGGGCGACGACCTGGCGGCGTTTCTCTATACCTCGGGCACGACCGGCCGGTCGAAAGGCGCGATGCTGACCCAGGACAACCTGCTGAGCAATGCCCGGACCCTGGCCGGGGAATGGCGCTTCACCGACCGGGACGTGCTGCTGCATGCCCTGCCGATCTTCCATACCCACGGGCTGTTCGTGGCCACCAACATCACGCTGATCGCCGGCGGCGCGCTGATCTTCCTGCCGAAATTCGACGCCGGCGAGATCATCCGGCTGATGCCCCGGGCCACGGCGATGATGGGCGTGCCGACCTTCTACACCCGGCTGCTCGACGATCCGGCCTTCACCCGCGAACTGGCCCGCGACATGCGGCTCTTCGTGTCCGGCTCGGCCCCGCTGCTGGCCGAGACCCACGTGCGTTTCGAAGAGCGCACCGGGCATCGCATTCTCGAACGCTACGGCATGACCGAGACCAACATGAACACGTCCAACCCCTATGACGGCGAGCGCCGGGCGGGGACCGTGGGCTTCCCCCTGCCCGGGGTCGAGCTGAAGATCACCGGCGCGGGCGGCGAGACCCTGGCCCAGGGCGAGGTCGGGCTGATCGAGGTGCGCGGGCCGAACGTGTTCAAGGGCTATTGGCAGATGCCCGAGAAGACCCGCGAAGAGCTGCGCGAGGACGGGTTCTTCATCACCGGCGACCTGGGCATGATCGACGCCGATGGCTATGTCCATATCGTCGGGCGCAACAAGGACCTGATCATTTCCGGGGGCTACAACATCTATCCCAAGGAAATCGAACTGGTGCTGGACGACCAGCCCGGCGTGCTGGAAAGCGCGGTGATCGGGGTGCCCCATGCCGATTTCGGCGAGACGGTGCTGGGCCTGATCGTGGCCGAGCCGGGCGCCACGCCCGACCTCGAGGCCATCGCGCAGGTGGCCGGCGAAAAGCTGGCCCGGTTCAAGCATCCGCGCAAGCTGGTGGTCATCGAGGCCCTGCCGCGCAACACGATGGGCAAGGTGCAGAAGAACATCCTGCGCGACACCTACAAGGACACCTTCGCCCCGGCCTGACCGTCGGGGAAGGCCGGCCATCGGCCCCGCCCCTTGGCCCGGCCCCGGTGAATCCCGTGACCAGCCGCCCCAATTGACGGTCTCAATTGATCTCCCGGCCGGCCGCCGCACCCATGGCACCGGCCGGATCATGCCACCGGCCCGCCCACAACGGCCCGACCTCGATAGTCACCGCCTTGACCGGATGGGGAGTCGTGAGCCGCCAGCCTTGACCTGGTTGGGGAACGTCAGCCGCCAGCCATCGCCGGGTCGGGCAACTTGAACGGCCGGCCTTCTCTGACCTGACCTCATCAACGGCCGCCCTTCAACCGGCCCCCCTCAACCAGCCGCCCCCTTCAGCGCCCCGGTCACCTGCCTGGCATCTAAGGCTGCTCGCCTGGGTCAGGCCGGACCCGGTGGATTGGCCGGCCGTCAGCCGCTGAACCGCTCCAGCGGCCCGTCTCAAATGATCTGCCCCCATAACGGACGGCCGTCGTCACAGACCGCCCCCGCCACAGGTCCACATTGCCGACAGGCCCCGGTCCACCTTCGCGACAGGCCCGCCCCTGCCACCAGCCCGCCAAGGGCCCTAGCTGTAAGGTTCCACCTTGTCGGCCGACAGCGCATAGCCGATGTCGGCCAGCTGGGTCGAGGTCTGGGCCGTGCCGAACATGCCCGTCACGACAACCGGCGCGAACAGCCCGTCATCCTCGTAGGGCGTTTCGGTCGTGACCAGCACCAGCTGGTTCGGCGGCGGCGGCGGCACGTGGATGCAGGCCCCGACATAGGGCACCAGGATAAAGGCCGTCACCCCCGTGCCCGAGTAATCCAGCGGGATGATGAACCCGGCCAGCCGCACGATCTCGCCGTTCCAGTCGGTGCGCACCCCGGTCGACATGGCCTGCCCGGCCGGGGCCGCTCCCTCGTCATGGGGCACCACGCCCTGCAAGGACGGCGGCAGCGCCGGGGCATCCTCGGGCAGGAGATCGTCCCAGGACAGGTCGTGGATCTGGGCGGCCAGGGCCGCGCGGGGGCCAAGGCCCAGCCCGGGCAGGGCCAGCGCGGCCAGCAGCAGCTGGCGCCGGGAGGTCGTAAGGCAGGTCATCGGGTCATCCTTCGGGGCGCGCGGGTTCAGTCGAACCGTTCGATATGGTCGGCCACGATGCTGTAACCGGCTTCGGCAATGTCTGTCGCCCGGGTCTCGGCGCGCATGGTGCCCGACACCCAGACGGCATCCCACAGGTCGGTCGACGGCCAGGGCGGATCGGCCTCGACCACGACCAGCTGGTTGGGCGGCGGCGGCGGTACGTGGATGCAGGCCCCGACATAGGGCACCAGCAGAAAGACCGTCACGCCCTTGGTCCCGGCTTCCAGCGGCACGATGTAGCCCGGCAGCTTGATCAGCTCGCCGTTCAGCGCCTCGTTCAGGCGCAGGGCGTTTTCGTCGTAGACCGGTTTCCAGATGTCGTTGACCACGTCGATCTCGCCATCGCCGACGATCTCGCCATAGGGCACGCCGGGGGGGATCAGGTCATCCCATTCGATCTGGCGCGCCCCTGCGGCGCGGGCCGGGCCGGGCATCAGACCCCCGCCGGTCGCGAGGGCGGCCGCAAGGCCGGACGAGGCCGCCCGGCAAAATGCGCGGCGGGTCGGGAAACGGGTCGTCGACGTCATGGGCACACCCCCGGATCAGATACGCACCATCATACCGTCGGCCAGCGACAGGCGGTAGGCCCGAAGCGCGGGCAGCAGGCTGGCCAGCGCCGCGGCGCCGACAACCGCCGCCAGAACCTGCAGTTCCCGCAGGCTGGGCGGGTCGATCGGCAGCCACAGCCCGAAGGCCTGGTCGACCAGGGGCCGGGCCACGGCCAGCGCCCCGTACAGCAGCGCCACGCCCAGCACCGCCCCGATGGCCGCCATGCAGGCGGCCTCGGCCACCAGCAGGCCCAGGATCACCGCCGGCCGGGCGCCCATCGCCCGCCAGATCGCCATCTCCCGGCGCCGTTCGTTGAGGCTGGAAAAGATCATCGCCATCATGCCGATCAGCGCCGTGACCACCACCATGCCCGACACGCCGATCAGCGCCGTTTCGGCCACTCCGACGATCTGCCACAGCTCCTGCAGCGCCACGCCCGGCAGGACGGCCAGCAGCGGCTCTTCGGGATATTCGTTGATCCAGCGTTGCAGCCGGAAGACCTGCAGCCGCGATTTGACCCCGACCAGCGCGGCGGTGATGGCCTGGGGTTGCAAGTCCATCTGGCGGATGACCTCGACGGGCGTCACCGCCCCGGTCTTGGCCCCGCTCTTCCAGTCGACATGGATGGCCTCGATGGCCTCCATCCCCACGATCACGGTGCGGTCGACCGGCGTGCCGGTCTTGGCCAGGATGCCCGCCACGCGGAACGGCTGGTCGTCATGTTCGGTGAACGAGGCCAGCCCATGGGCCACGACGATCGGATCGCCGACCGCATAGCCCAGCGTGCGCGCCACGTCGGCCCCGATCACCGTGTCATAGAGATCGTCCAGCCCGCGCCCCTCGGCATAGGCCAGGGCCCGGCCGCCGCGATACTTGTAGCGCGTGAAGAACTCGGGCGTCGTGCCCATCACCCGGAACTGCTTGTGGCTGTCGCCCAGCGAGATCGGCACGATCCAGTCGACCTCGTCGCGGGCGGCGATGTCCTGGTAGCTTTGCCAGGTCACGTTGTTGGTCGCATTGCCGATGCGGAAGACGGAATAGAGCAGCAGCTGCACCGAGCCCGACCGCGCGCCGACGATCAGGTCGGTGCCGGAAATCGTGTCGGCAAAGCTGGCTCGGGCGCCGGTGCGCACTTTCTCGACGCCCAGGAACAGGGCCACGGACAGGGCGATGGACAGGATCGTCATGCCCACGGTCAGCGCGCGGGCGGTGAGCGAGCCCAGGACAAGCCGGCCGATCATGCGGTCTTCCTTTCGCTGCGGGCGATGTCGTCCAGGCGCAGCACCCGGTCGAACCGGTCGCCCAGCCGGTCGTCATGGCTGACCATCAGCAGGGCCGAGCCGGCCGCGCGCAGCTGGTCGAAGAGCAGGCCCAGAAAGGCATCCTGGCTGCGGGCATCCAGCGCCGATGTCGGCTCGTCGGCCACGATCAGCGGCGGCTGGCCGATCAGCGCCCGGGCCACGGCCACGCGCTGCTGCTGGCCGACCGACAGCCGCCCGGCGGCCACGCCCAGCAGGTCGGCCGACAGGCCCAGCCCGGTGCAGAGCCGTTCGGTCTCGGCCGCCGCATCCCCGGCCCGGGCCCGCCGGTCGGGGGCAAAGCGAAGCGGCAGGCGGATGTTGTCGCGCACGGTGCCATAGGGCAGCAGGTTGAACTGCTGAAAGATCACACCGATCCGCTCGGCGCGGAACCGGTCCCGCGCCCCGGCGCCCAGCCCGGACAGGTCGGTGCCATCCACCGACACCCGCCCGTCCTGCGGCACGACGATGCCGCAGATCAGCGACAGCAGGGTCGATTTCCCGGATCCGCTTTCGCCCAGCAGCAGGACGGTTTCCCGCGGGGCCAGCGTGAAGTCCGGCACCGACAGGCCGAACCCGCCCCGCCCGGGCCAGCGAAAGCCCACGTCCTCGAGGACCAGCGGAGAGGCGGATCCGGTCATCGCTCAGAGACGCCCGCCAAGCGGCAGGGCCGGCCGGTCGCGGGTGATCTCGGCGGACAGTGCGCCGGTGTCGGTCACCAGCTGCACATCCAGTTCCTGCGCATTGGGGAAGACACCGAAATAGGCGAATTCGATGCGGTCGGCGGCCGTGATGTCGGCACAGACCAGCTCGTATTCGGCATGGAACTCGGAATGGCCGCCTTCTTCGTGGTCGTGGTCGGCATGATCGTCGTGGTCATGATCCCCGTCGGCATGTTCTCCGTCGGCATGGTCCTCGTGCGCGTGATCTTCGTCGGCATGGTCCGCATCGTGGTCATGCTCTTCATCATGGGCACGATCCTCGTCGTGGTCATGGCCTTCGTCATCGGCATGATCCTCGCCATGATCTTCGTCATGGGCATGGTCGTCATCGTGATCATGCTCTTCATCATGCGCATGATCCGCGTCGTGGTCATGGCCTTCGTCATCGGCATGATCCTCGTCGTGATGCGCCTCGGCCTCCAGCGCGGCATGGGCATGGGCGACGGTGCACCCTGCCGCCTCGGGCAGGACGAACAGGTACAGCGGCTGTTCAAGGGCCTCGATGGCCGCGGCGATCGTTGCCTTGTCGGCGTCGCTGGTCGCGGCATGTTCGAACCCGGCGATATCGGCCCCCGGCACATGCAGTTCCATCGCGATCCGGTCGCCTTCCAGCGCGATGCCCAGCTGGCCGGTGCCATGTTCATGGGCGCCCAGTTCGCGGTGGTCCTGCGCCATGGCGCCACCGGCGGCCAGCAGCGCAACAGAGAAATTGGCCAGGGCCAGAGCTTTGAAATCCATGACGGTTCCCTTCGTCTCGATGAGGAGCGTTATACCAATGCCCGCGCCGCCGCCATGGGCCGGCCCGTGACAATCCGGTGACAGGCCCGGAGGGGCGGCGACTCGTTGGCAATCTGGTAATGTTATAACATACGCACTGCAACCCCGAACCCGTGCCACCGATCCGCCCCGGATCCGGCCCCGATGCGCGCACGACGAGGCCCGCCCCCGACCTGCCGCGCCGCTCGATGCCAACCATCCGCCAGATCCAACGCGTCACGCTCTCAAATCCCGGCCATCACCCGGAACCGGCCTGTCGCGCCCCTGATTAAGGCTCACCCCCGGATCCAGCCCGTCACATCCCTGCTGCCGACCATCCCCCCGGAACCGGCATTAACGTCGGACCATCCCGGCCGTCCCCCGGATCCGGCCTGTCGCGCCCCTGATTAAGGCTCCCCCCGGAGTCAGCCCGTCACATCCCTGCTGCCGGCCACTCACCGGAACCGGCATGTCACGTCGGCCCATCCCGGCCGTCCCCCGCATCCGGCCTGTCGCGCCTCCAGTCTCGGCTGCCCCCGGACCCAATCGCCCACCAGTTACGCCCGACCGCGCCCTTGCCACGGCCGGTGCTCCTCGCCGTTTTATGGCGCTTTTTCCCCGCATCGGCCCGGCGGATGGGCCTGTGCCGGGCGCCGCGACCAATTGTCCGCCGATGCACGTTCGGAAACTGAACCATTCAGTTTACTTTTCACCTTTAATCCGCCACAAACCGATTCTGGCGCTATATCCCCGTCGCAACCGTGACCGTCAGCTGTTCAGGATAACCTCCCCTTGCCCCATCTCGGCCCTCTCCACCGGTTCCTCCTGGCCGTACCGATCCTTGCCCTCGGCCCGCTGGCCCCTGCCCTGCCCGCCCGCGCCCAGGACGCCCCGGCCCCGGCCGGCGAGACCGTCCTGGCCGTCACCGCCGTCACGGCCGAGGTCATCACGCCCCTGTCGCAACATGTGCTGATCGGCGAGATCACCGCCCCGGAAACCGTGCAGGCCTCGTTTCCCGTCGGCGGCCGGCTGACCGACGTCATGGTCCAGGTCGGTGACCAGGTCGCGCCGGGCGACACGCTGGCCCGGATCGAACAGGTCCAGCAGGTCCAGGCCCTGCGCGCGGCCGAAGCCCGGCTGTCGGCCGCCGAGGCCGAGTTCACCGCCGCCGAAAGCCAGTCGGAACGCCAGGCCGAACTGTTCGAACGCGGCGCCACGACCCGGTCGGACCGGGACCAGGCCTCGGACCGATACGCCGCTGCCGTGGCCACCCGGACCCAGGCCCAGGCCTCGCTCGACCAGGCCCGCCAGGCGCTGGACGACACCGTTCTGACGGCCGGCGCCCGGGCCACGGTGACCGACCGGTTCGGCGAGCCCGGCCAGGTTGTCGGCGCGGCGCAGCCGGTGCTGGAACTGGCCGTGGGCCCCGGGTTCGAAGCCAAGTTCAACGTGCCCGAAGGCGTGCTGACCGCCGCTCAGACCGCGCCCCAGACCGTGACCCTGAGCGGGCTGGACCGGCCCGGCGTGACGGTCATGGGCCGGCTCAAGGAAATCTCGCCGCTGGTCGATGCCGCCCGTGGCACCGTCGAGGTGACGGTCACGCTCGACGAGCCGCTGCCCGGGCTGACCTATGGCGATGCCGTGCGCGGCGCGACGGCCTGGACCGACGATCCCCAGATCGTGCTGCCCTGGTCGGCGATCTCGTCGGGCACCGACGGGCCGAGCGTGTGGATCGTCGATCCCGCCGACGACACCGTGTCGGAACATCCCATCACCATCGGCCGCTATTCCGAACACCGGGTCATGGTAGCCGATGGCGTGACGGCCGGACAGGTCGTTGTCACCCGCGGCGCCCAGCTGCTCTATCCCGGCCGCCAGGTCCGCATCGTGGAGCCTTCCGAATGATCCGCCCCCTTCCGGCCCCCGGGCCCTTGCCCCAGCCGGCCCCGCAGGCCGGCCCCGCAGCGGCATTTACACGCCCGGCATCGGCGCAGGCCGGCCCTGCTCTGGCCCTGTCGCGCACCCTGCTGCCGGTCCTGTCCCGCATCCTGCGCCCGGCCCGAGCGCTGGCCCCCGCCCTGGCCCTTCTGCTGGCCGCTGCGCCGGCCCCGGCCAGCGATGCGCCCGAGGCCGAGGCCGGTCCTTCCAAGCCCCGGCCCGTCGTCTCCGAAGTCATCCGCCCGCAGGCCGAGATCAGCCGCGCCTGGGTCGGCTCGGTCGAGGCCGAACATGAAATCTCGCTGGGTTTCCTGGTGCTGGGCACCATGGCCCAGCGGCAGGGCGAGCTGGGCGACGTGGTGTCGCGCGGCGACGTGCTGGCCCAGCTGGACGCGGCCGATCTCGATTCCGGGGTTCGCGCGGCCGAGGCCGGCGTGGCCATCGCCCGCGCCCAGCGGGACACGGCCCGCGATGCCAATGACCGGGCATCCGAACTGCTGGACCGCGGCGTGTCGAACCAGGCCGCCCTGGACGAGGCGGCCAACACCCTGGCCGCGGCCGAAGCCACCCTGCGCGAGGCCGAGGCCCAGCTGGAACAGGCCCGCGAGCAGCGCTCCTATGCCGATCTCAAGGCCCCGACCGACGGCATCATCACCGCCGTCCATGCCGAGGCCGGAGCGACGCTGGACGCCGGCGATCCGGTCTTTGACCTGGCCGCGGGCGACCGGCGCGAGGTTGTCGTCAGCCTGACCCAGGACGTGGCCTCGGCCATGCAGGTCGGCGCGGTCTTCGACATCACGCTGATCTCGAACCCGGCGATCACGGGCATGGCCACGCTGGTACGCATCGATCCCGTCAGCGAGCGCACCTCGCGCACCCGGGCCGCGCACATGATGCTGGGCAAGGACAGCCACCCGGCCTTTCGCATCGGCGCGCTGGTCAATGCCCGGCTGACCGCTGCCAACGGGCCGATCATCACCCTGTCCGAAGGCGCCCTGATCGCCGATGCCGATCCGCCCGCCGTCTGGGTCGTGACCGGCAACGACCGCCACCTGGCCCGCACCCCCGTCGACATCGGCGCCCGCGCCGCCGGCCGCGTGCTGGTGCTGTCGGGCCTGGCCGAAGGCGACGAAGTCCTGACCCGGGGCGTCAATTCCGTGACCGAGGGCCAGCAGGTCGGCCCGCGCACCGCACCGGAGGCCATCCGATGAGCCGTTTCAACCTGTCCGACTGGGCGCTCAAGCACCGGTCCTTCGTCTGGTTCCTGATGATCGTCTCGCTGGTCGCCGGCGCGCTGGCCTATGTCCAGATCGGCCGCGAGGAAGATCCCAACTTTGCCATCAAGACCATGGTCATCTCGGCCTCGCTGCCCGGCGCCTCGGTCGAGGAAACGCTGGAACAGGTCACCGACCGGATCGAGAAGAAGCTCGAGGATCTCGACGAGCTCGACCGCACCCGCTCGCTGACCCGGCCGGGCGTGGCCGTGGTCTATGTCGACCTGCTCGACACCACCCGGGCCCGCGAACTGCCGCGCATCTGGCAGGACGTGCGCAACATGATGGCCGATATCCGGGCCGATTTCCCGTCGGAATTCCAGGGCTTCCAGTTCAACACCGATTTCGGCGACGTGTTCGGCAACATCTATGCCTTCACCACCGACGGCTATACCCCGCGCGAGCTGCGCGATTACGTCGAAGGCGTGCGCCGGGCCGTGCAGGGGCTGGACGATGCCGGCAAGGTCGAGATCTTCGGCATCCGCGAAGAGGTCATCTATGTCGAGTTCTCGACCGAACGGCTGGCCGCGCTGGGGCTGAACCAGGACGAGGTCGAACAGGTGCTGGCCGCCCAGAACGCCATCCTGCCCTCGGGCGAGATCGACACCGGGCCGGAACGGGTGCTGGTGCGCGTGGGCGGCGAATTCACCGGGGCCGAGAGCATCGGCGACGTGAACCTGCGGGTGGGCGACAATTTCTTCCGCCTGACCGACGTGGCCACGGTGACCCGGGCCTATGCCGATCCGCCCTCGGAAATGTTCCGCTACAAGGGTGCCGAGGCCGTGGGCCTGGCCATCGGCATGCGCGAGGGCGCCAACATCCTGGATTTCGGGGCCGAGCTGTCGGCGCTGATGGCCGACCTGGAACAGCGCCTGCCCATCGGCATCAACGTCCACCACGTGGCCGACCAGCCGCATGCCGTCGACGAGGCCGTCAGCCATTTCATCCAGGCCCTGATCGAGGCCGTGGTCATCGTGCTGGCCGTCAGTTTCATCAGCCTGGGCGTGCGCGCCGGGCTGGTCGTATCGCTGTCGATCCCGCTGGTCCTGGCCATCACCTTCGTGGTCATGCATGCCTGGGGCTTCACCCTGCAGCGGATCTCGCTGGGCGCGCTGATCATCGCGCTCGGCCTGCTGGTCGATGATGCCATGATTGCCATCGAAACGATGATCTCGCGGCTGGAAGTGGGCGAGAGCCTGGGCAAGGCCGCGTCCTTTGCCTGGACCTCGATCGCCTTCCCGATGCTGACCGGCACGCTGGTCACCGTCGCCGGGTTCATCCCGATCGGGCTGAACAATTCGGCGGCCGGCGAATTCACCTTCTCGCTCTTCGTGGTCATCGCCGTGTCGCTGCTGGTGTCCTGGGTGGTGGCCGTGCTCTTTGCGCCCCTCCTGGGCGCCACGCTGCTGCCGGCGAAATGGGATCACCACGATGCCGAGCCGGGCCGCGTGCGCCGGACCTTTCACCGCGTCCTGCGCGGGGCGATGCGGGCGCGCTGGCTGACCATCCTGGTCACCGTGCTGGCCTTTGCCGGGGCGATCTGGGGCATGCGCTTTGTCGAGAACCAGTTCTTCCCCAGCTCGGACCGGCCCGAGCTGATCGTCGACATCACCCTGCCGCGCAATGCCTCGATCGAGGCCACCCGCGCCGAGATGGACCGGTTCGAAGAGGTGCTGGCCGATCATGACGACGTGTCCTTCTGGAGCTCTTACGTCGGGCGGGGCGCGCCGCGTTTCATCCTGAGCTTTGATGCCGGCACGCCGGGGCCGAATATCGGCCAGATCATCATCCAGACCCCCGGAGTCGAGGCCCGCGACCGGCTGCGCGCCGATCTCGAAGCCCTGGCCCGCACCGACTTCCCGGGCACCGATGTCTTCGTCAAGCTGCTGGAGATCGGCCCGCCGGTCGGCCGGCCTGTGCAATACCGGATCACCGGGTTCGACGTCGACCGCCTGCGCGAGATCGCCCGCGACTTTGCGGCGATCATGGCCGCCGATCCGCGCACGGGCAATGTCGTGCTCGACTGGAACGAACCGGCCCGGCTGGTCCGGGTCGACATCATCCAGGACCGGCTGCGCCTGCTGGGCCTGACCTCGCGCGATATCGCCGGGGCGCTGAACACGATCTACGACGGCGCCACGATCACCGAGCTGCGCGACGATACCTACCTGATCGACGTGGTCGGCCGGGGCAGCGACGAGGCGCGGTCCTCGATCGAAGGGCTGATCAACCTGCAGCTTTCGGCCCCCGACGGCACGGCCATCCCGCTGTCGTCGCTGGCGGTGTTCCACTACGACACCGAACAGCCGGTCATCCGCCAGGAAAACCGCATACCGACGATCACCGTGGCCTCGGCGATCCAGACCTCGGACCAGCCCGACACCATCGTGGCCGACCTGGCCGACCAGGTCGAAAGCTTCCGCCAGTCGCTGCCGCCGGGATACGATGTCGAGGTCGGCGGGTCGGTCGAAAGCTCGGCCGAAAGCCAGGCGCCGATCGCGGCGGTGGTGCCGATGATGCTGCTGATCATGGCCTTCCTGGTCATGGTCCAGATGCAGGGCTTCCGACGGTCCTTCGTGGTCTTTGCCGCCGCGCCGCTGGGGCTGATCGGCGTGGTTGCTGCGCTGGTGCCTTCGGGCGCGCCGCTGGGCTTTGTGGCGATCCTGGGCGTGCTGGCCCTGATCGGCATCCTGATCCGCAATTCGATCATCCTGGTGCACGAGATCGAGGTGCAGCGCGAGGATCACGGCCTGTCGGCCTGGGACGCGGTGTTCACGGCCTCGGACAGCCGGGCCCGGCCGATCCTGCTGACCGCCGCGGCGGCCTCGCTGGCGCTCATCCCGATCTCGCGGCAGATCTTCTGGGGACCGATGGCCTATGCCATGATGGGCGGCATCATTGCCGGCACGCTGATCACCCTGCTCTTCGTGCCGGCGCTCTACCTGGCGGTCTTCCGGGTCAAGCGGCCGGGCTGACCCGGCGTGCCGGCGGCCGCCGCTTGGTCGGTTGTGTCGCCGGTCGGGTCGCGGGTCATCACGGGGCCGCCAGCCGCGCGGCTGGCCCCCTGCCCGGCGCGATCACCGGCTTGATCACTGGCCCGGTCGTTGGCTACGTCACCGGCCGGATCATTGGCCGCGCCATCGCATTGGCCCCGTCACCGGTCTGGTCATCGGCCTGGTCCTTGGCCGCGCCATCGGCCCGGTCGTTGCCCACGGCATCGGCTCGATCGTTGTCCACCGCACCGGCTCGATCGTTACCCAAACCACCGGCCCGATCCGCCGCCAGGTGATCGGCCAACCGCATGGCCAGGGCGCAGATCATCAGCGTCGGGTTGGCATGGCCGCTGGTCGCAAAGACCGAAGCCCCGGCCACGTGCAGGTTGTCGACCCCGTGCACCCGGCAATCGGCATCCACCACGCCCCGCCGCGGATCGGCGGCCATGCGCGTGGTGCCGGCCGAATGGGCCATGTCGATGACCGGCGCGGGCGCGTCCTCGGCGATCCAGCCGGCCAGCTCGGGCACCGGCAGCCCGGCCCGCCCGAATTCCTCGCCCAGCAGCCGGCCGAAACGGGCCAGCGTGCGGGTCTCTAACTCGCCCACCTGCCAGCGCACCTGCGGCAGCGGCACGCCATGGCGGTCGCGCGCCGTGCCCAGCGACACGCGGTTGGCCGGGTCGGGCACCTGTTCGCAGACCGCCTGGATCGACAGGCCGACCAGCTTGTGGGGCATGCCGCCGGTCAGGTATTCCTCGGCCGCCACCCCGGGACGAAAGCGCACCACCTGGTTGACCGCAAAGCGCGACAGCCCGGCCGGCACGTGGCGGCTTTGCAGGGCCATCCGGCCCAGCCCCATGGCCACGATCCCCGGCGAGCGCGCCACCGCCCGCATGTCCTGCCAGGGCGCGGCGCTGTCGCGCCGGATCAGCCGGCGCAGCGCCGGCAGCGGGTCGTCGGCCGCCCGCTCGCCGGGCATGAAGCCGGCGCAGTTCAGCAACCCCTCGTCGCGCTGCAGCCGGGCCGTGGGCGCCAGGCCCCGCATGTACATCGTCGCGCCCTGCCCGGTCTTCAGCCCGAAGAACCCGTAATGCACCGACATCCGGGCAATATCGGCCGGCCGGAAGGCCCCGACCACAGCGCAGGGGTGATCCATCAGGCAGCGCCCGACCTGGTCATGGGCATTGCCCAGCCCCTGCCCCTCGCGCGCGATCAGCAACAGCCGGGCGTTCTCGATGGCCGAAGCCGCCAGCACCACCGACCGCGCGGTGATCCGGTGGGCCCGGCCGGCGGCATCCACCGCCCGCACGGCGCAGACCCGGCGGCCGGCCGCATCTGTCTCCAGCCCGGTCACGGTCGCTCCGGTCAGCACCCGGGCATTGGCCGGCGGCGCGGCCAGGAATTCGCGCCCGGCCTGCATGACCTCCATCGGCGACAGGGTCGACCGGGCGAATTGCCAGAAGAACGACCGCAGCCGGTCGGGATCGGGCGTGGGCCGGGGCGGTTCGCGGCGCAGCCGGTGCCACAGCCCGTCGTCGTAGCAATTGGGCCCGAGGTTCAGCACCTCCGCCGCCCGGTCCAACGGGCCGTCCAGGTCCCGGGCGGAGATCGGCCAGCCGCTGTTGGGCACCCAGTCGCGGGCGGCAAAATCGATGTCGTCAAAGGCCGCCGACTTGCCCGCCCAGGATTGCGTCGACCCGCCAAGCAGGCGGCAGCGCACGCCGTAACCCTGGCGGTCATGGTCCCACAGCCGGGTCTGGTCGCCGTGGTAGGCCCGGCGTTTGGCCACCTGCTCGTCGGTCCAGTTGCCCGGGGCCACGGCCACGCGGTTCAGCTCTTCGGCCCCGGCGTCCTCGTCCAGCCCGCCGCTTTCGAGGATCAGCACCTCGCGCCGGCTGTCGGCCAGCCCGCGGGCCAGGGTCAGCCCGGCCGGCCCGCCGCCGATGATCAGCACATCGGCCCGAAGCGTTGCGCCGGTTTCGACATCGGCCAGCGGCCGCACGGCGGAGTGGCCCATCACGCGGTCCCGCCCATCACTTGGCCCCGCCGGCGCCCGGCATTGCACATCGCGCCGATCCGCCTGCGTCCGGCCCTGTGCATGTCATCGCCCCTGCACATCACGACGCGACGGCCCAAGACGGGCAACCGCCCCCGTCCGCGCCAACACATCACGCCGCCGCGGCACGTCACATCGTCCCCGTCGATCACGCAGCTCTGCCGACGCCCGGCCCGGCCCATCTTGCGGCCCCCGCCCATCACACCGACCCGCCCGCGCCTGGCTCCGGCGCGCCGACCTGGTGAAAGTCCGCGGCCCGCCCGCGCATGGCCCGGTCGCGTCCGCGCAAACGCCAGTTGGCCAGCGCCTTGCCCAGCCGGTTGCCCAGCCTGCGCCGCAGGAAGCGGGCGTGGTCGACCGGCCCCAGCGGCTCGATGTCGAGCATCGGCACCGAGGTCGGCGAAAACCGCTCCAGTGCCGGGAAGGGATAGACCGAGTAGAGCGGCAGCCCGGTCTTCCAGAAGGCATCCAGGGCCAGGTCCCAGGCGGTATCGACCTGGCGGCAGGTCTCGGCCACCCGCCGCGCGCCCTCCTTCGACAAGAGATAGGCCTGGGCGCCGGAAGGGCTGGTGCGGTAGCGGATGATCGACCGGTCGTGAAAGAACCCCAGCTGCGCGCCGGGCGCGTAATACATGCCGAAGAGGCGCATGTAATGGATGCCCTCGTCGCGGCACAGGACCATAAGCTCGTCCAGCGGAAAGCCGGTGTCGAAGATCACGTCGTCCTCGAAGACCAGCAGGTAATCGCTGGCCCCGGTCTCGGCAAAGTCGGCGATCACGGTGTAATGGCTGGACCACAGCGCCAGCTGGGCCGGCGACAGGGCCCGGCCATAGGTCCCGCGGATGCGCGCCGGGTCGTGGCGCAACCGGGGGTTGGCCAGGTTGGTATGGGCCTCGAAGAACGACCAGGGATGGGCCAGCCCGGCCAGTTCGTCCTGCATCCAGGCCCGGCGGCGTTCGGCGCTGGCCAGGTTGATCACCCGCACTTCCAGCCCCGGCCGCGCGGACTGCCCTGTCTGACCGGCCCGGCCTGGAGGCCCGGCAAAGGCCGCCTCGTGCCTCATGCCACGGCCTCGTGATAGCCCGGCGCCCGCCGGGCCAGCGCCCGGCGCAGCACGCGGGCGCGGTAGGCCATGACCGGCAGCGGGTATTGCGCGCCAAGCGCCACGCGGCAGGTCCGGCCCAGGATGTCGAGCGTGCGGGCATGGTCTTCGACCCGGTGCTCGATCTCGCGGTTGGCCCAGGCATAGGGGTTCATCCGGGGGTGGTGGGCGCGTTTCGACAGCACGGCCTCCCAGTTGGCAAAGACATGGCGGTCGGTGTCCAGCAACCGTTCGACCCCGGCGATGTCCCCGAAGGCCCTTGCATCCTCGGCCCGGTCGAAGATCACCGTCAGCCCGACCGCCGCATCGGCATCGTTATGCGGCGAGATCCGGCAGCCCGGCGCGCCTTCCAGCGCCCGGGCCATCAGCCCGTGACGCCGGCGCAGGCGTTTCATCAGGGGCGCCAGCCGGGGCAGCTGGGCGTTCAGCATCGCCCCCGTCAGCTCGGACACCCGCAGGTTCATCGCCGAAAAGACCGGCTCTTCGCTGGACTTGAGGCCACGGATGAAATTGCCCGGATCGTGGTACATCTGGGCCCGCACGAACAGCCGTTCGTCATCGGTCAGCACGGCCCCGCCCTCGCCGGCGGTCATGTTCTTGTGGTGGTTGAAGCTCATCGCGCCAAGATCGCCGATCGTGCCCACCGGCCGGCCGCGATAGGTCACGCCGATGGCCTGGCAGGCGTCCTCGACGACGACCAGCCCGTGGCGCCGGGCGATGTCCATCACGGCCGCCATGTCGCAGGGCAGGTTCAGCATGTGCACGGGCATGATCGCCCGGGTCCAGGGCGTGATCCGCGCCTCGATGGCCGCAGGGTCGATGGTCAGGCTCTCGTCGATATCCACCAGCACGGGCACGGCGCCCACGGCCAGCGGGGCGATGGCCGTCGACACCCAGGTATAGGCCGGCACCAGCACCTCGTCGCCGGGGCCGATGCCCGCCGCGGCCAGCGCCGCGATCAGCGCGCTGGTGCCGCTGTTGACGGTCAGCACATGGGCACAGCCCATCTGCGCGGCAAAGGCCGTTTCAAAGGCGGCGGTGGCGCCCCTTGCGCCCTTGCCGTAGCGCAGGAGCCGGCCGTCGGCCAGAACCCTGGCCAGGCTGGTGAATTCGCGAAGTCCGACTTTCGCCATCTGCTTGGTCCGTGAACGGGCCGCCCGTGACGGGCGGCGGTGAAATGATCAGAGCATCGGCTCCAGCACCTGCCAGAGCCGGTCGCCGGCGATGTCCCAGGTCAGCGCCCTGGCCCGCGTCCGGCCCCGGGCGACCTGGCCGGCCCGGGCGGCATCGTCGCCGGCCAGCCGGGCGATGGCCGCGACCCAGCCGGCGGTCTCCCCGGCCTCGACCAGCACGGCGCCCTCGCCGCAGACCTCGGGTATGGCCCCGCCCCGCGCGGCCACGACGGCCGTGCCGCAATGCATCGCCTCGACGGGCGGCAGGCCGAAGCCCTCGGTTTCGGACGGAAAGAGGAACATCCGCGAGGCGCCATAAAGCGCGCGCAGCGCGCCGTCGCTGACCCGGCCGGCAAAGATGACATTGGGCGGCACGGCCCAGCCCCTGGCCTCATAGGCCCGCCGGTCGGCCGCACCGGTCAGCACCAGCGGCAGCCCGGCCAACGCCGGGTCGTGGAAGGCCGCGAAGAGCCGGCGCATGTTCTTGTAGCCCGACACCGACCCCAGGGCGAGGGCGAAGGGCCGCCCGGCCAGGCCCAGCCGGTCGAGAATGGCCGTGTCGGGCACCTGGCGCAGCAGGTGGTCGGTGCCGTTGTGGACCACGTGGATCTTGTCCAGCGTGCCGATGCCATGGGCGGCCAGCGCCTGGCGCGAATGCTCCGAAACCGTCAGGATCGCCCGGGCCCGCCGGCCGATCAGCGGCCACAGCATGCGGTAGCCCGCGACCTGCCGGGCCGGGTAGGCCTCGGGCACGGTCAGGGTCTGCACGTCGTGGATCATGACAACCGAATTGGGGTGCAGCACCGGCGCGAGGTTGCAGAAATTGACCAGCAGCTCGCCTCGGGCCAGCGCCGGCAGGGTCAGCATCTCCCAGGCCTGGCCCGGACCCAGCGCGCCGGGCCGCAGCTCGGGTGTCAGCCCCAGCGCGGCCAGGGGCTCCCGGTCGCCCAGGGCCGGGGCCAGCAGCCGGCCGGGCGTGCCCCCGGGCAGCCGGCGCAGCAGTTCGGCGGCAAAGTTCAGCGCCACCCGGTGCACGCCGTTGCCCGTCAGGTCGCCCTGCAGGAACTTGCCGTTGATCGTCAGCCCCCGGGACGCCGCGCGCCCGACGCCCGCCCCGGCCCCCGAAACCATGCCGGGCATCGCCCCGCGCGCCGGGCGCAGGGTCGGAACGCCGGACAGCCGGTCCGCAAGGACCGGCCCGCCCGGACGGATGTCCGGGACCTCGGCGCAATGGCTGGCTGTCTTGGCCATTCAGGTTGTCTCCATTCCGCGACCGGGCGCGCGCGCTTCGGGCCGCAGGGGCCGGCCCGCCCCGCGCCCGCTCACACCGCCCCGCGCCGGGCCAGCACGCAGACCACCGTCCGCGCGAGGATCTGCAGATCGGTGCCCAGCGTGGCATGGCGCACATAGGCCACGTCGAGCGCGATGCGTTCGTCATAGGTCGTGTCCGACCGGCCGCTGACCTGCCACAGGCCGGTCAGCCCGGGCCGGACGCGGATGTAGGATTGATAGTCGCGGCCATATCGCGCGGCCTCGGTCCGGGTGATCGGGCGCGGCCCGACCAGCGACATGTCACCGCGCAGCACGTTGATCAGCTGGGGCAGCTCGTCCAGGCTGGTCTTGCGCAGGATGCGGCCGATCCGCGTGACCCGGCTGTCGCGCTCGAACTTGAAATCCTCGACCCATTCGGCCCGGGCCACCGGATCGCTGGCCAGGATCAGGTCCAGCCGGGACTGGGCATCGGGCACCATGGTGCGAAACTTGAGACAGCCGAAGGGCCGCCCGCCGAGCCCGACGCGGTCATGCGAGAAAAACACCTTTTCGCCGGTGCTGAGCCGGATGGCCAGGGCGATCAGCCCCATCACCGGGGCCAGGACGATCAGCGCGGCCAGCGCCAGCCCCCGGTCGAGGCTGGACTTGACCAGGCCGGCCAGCGCCCCGCGCCCGGCGCCCAAGCCAGTCCCGGCATTGGCCCGCGCAGCGCGCGGTCTTGCCTGTGTTGGACCGGGACGCACGCCCATCTTTGGCCGGCGCCCAAAACGCCAGCCCCCGCCCAGGCCAAATCCCCTGGCCCCGGCGGACTTCTGTTCGATCAATGCCATTCTGAAATACTCCCCCGAAGACCGAGGGTCTTCGTGTCAGGCTGGCGGCCAAATGTGTCACCAGCATGGACATAAAGGCAAAAACAAGACGTCAAGGGTAGCGGTGAACTGGTTAACAATTCGTTTCGCTTCCCCTTGGTTACGCCCGCTCCTGCGGCACACGCGAAACGGACCGGTTCCGTTTCGCAAACAATCCGTCGGCCTCCGGCCGGCCCGGCCCGACTCACCATTGCAGGATCCTTTCCGGATCGGCCCGCCCGGCCAGGATGTCGCCCAGCCCGCGCCAGTTGCCGCGCATCCGCCCGGCCCGGTCGATCCAGGGCTCGGGGCGCAGGGCGCGGGCATGGTTGGCGGCCATGTTGCGCAGGGCCAGGGCCAGGGCATGGCCGGCGGTCACGTTCCCCTTGCGCCAGAGGTAATGCATGTTGACGACCTGGCTGTAGCCCAGCCGCTCGCCATTGGCCTCGCGCCCGGTCTTGGTGCCCAGGTGCACCCCGGTAAAGGCCGGGGTCTCGATCCGCCGTCCGGCCAGGCGGGCGGCGAAATCGACGTCTTCCTGCCAGCCGTAGAGCGGCAGCCGTTCGTCGAACTCGATCCCGGCGATGGCGGCGCGCCGGAAGGCCATGTTGCACCCGTAAAGGCCCAGCGTGTCGCGGCGGATCTCGGGCACGACACCGGGGGCACGGGGATGGGCCATGTCCCAGTCATCCAGCATGCGGCGGGCCGTTTCGGGCGCGATGCCCGGGCCGCTGATCCCGTCGGCGATCAGCGCACCGGTCACGCCGTCGACATCGCGGTGACAGGCCATCACGTCGGCCAGCCCGGCCAGGGCATGGCGCGAGGGGAAGAAATCGTCGTCATAGCAGACCACGTGGTCGATCCCCTCGGGCAGCGCCCGCAGCGCGGCGTTGCGCTGCGCGCAAGACCCCGGCGGGGCGATCAGGACACGGCCGTCGATGCGCGGGTCGAGCAGCCTGTCGAGATCGAAATCGGCATCCTCGGGCGCGGTCACGGCGATGACCAGGGCCACGGGCAGCAGGCTCTGGCGGTTCAGGTAGGGGATCATCTGGGCCAGGATGGCCGAACGCCCCTTGGACGCGATGACCACGGCAATGCGCGCGTCGGGGATCGTGGCCGGCGTGACTTCGGGCCGGGTGGTCGGAGCCACGGCCGAAGCTCCTTCCGGCCGTGTTCCGGATGTCAGGGGCGTCGGCGCTTGGGACCGGGCGCCGGGTGTCGTGGGCGGGGTGACTTCGGGCCGGGTGGCAGAGGTCATGGGCGGCACTCCTTCGGGCCGGGGGTGACGACCGTGGCGGGGGCGGCTGCGCAGCTTTGCCCCGGCTGTTCCTCAATCCTGTCGCCTTTGGCTGCTATGCCCATCACAGGCAGGCGCGCGGCCGCCGACCGGGCGGCCGGCCCGGTCCGGCGGCATGGCCCCGGGCGACAGGTTTGGCTATGGGCAGGCGCATGACGACGGATCAGCGGATGGAACGGATCACGGCCGACGAGCTCGACAGCGGGCTGATCGCCCGTTGGCGCGCCCTGCAGGGCGCCGAAAGCGGTTACCGCAGCCCGTTCTTCTCGGTCGAATTCCTGCAGATCGTCGCCCGCCACCGCAGGGACGTTGAAATCGGCCTGCTGCGCGACGGCCCAGCGATCACCGGTTTCCTGCCCTTCCACCGTCGCCCCGGCGGGCGCGGCGTGCCGCTGGCCGGGCCGATCGCCGATTACCAGGGCCTGCTGGGCCGTGCGCCGGGCGGGCTGCGGCCGGCCGAGATGCTGGGCGCCTGCGGGCTGAGCCATTACGATTACGACCATGCCCTGGGCAGCAGCACGATCTTCCGCGAGGCGGCCTTTCGCCGGACGGCCTCGCCACTGATCGAACTGGGCGGCGGGTTCGACGGCTGGCACGGCGCGCGGCGCAAGGCCACCAGCGCGATCCGCAACACCGAGCGCAAGATGCGCAAGATGGACCGCGAGATCGGACCGCTGCGCTTTGATCCCGACAGCCGCGATCCGGCAGCCTGGGACAGCCTGATCGGCTGGAAACGCGCGGCGCTGGCCGACAAGGGCGTGGCGCTGATCCTCGACACGCCCTGGGTGCAGGGTGTGACCGGCGACATCCGCGCGACCGAAGGGCCGGGTCTGGCCGGACGGCTGTCGACACTGCATGCCGGCGACCGGCTGGTGGCCGTGCATTTCGGCATGCGCTCGGACCGGGCCTGGCACTGGTGGTTCCCGGCCTTCGACCCGGCCATGTCTGCCTATTCGCCGGGCCTGGCCCTGTTGCTCATGTGCGCCCGCCAGGCCGCGGCCGAGGGGCTGGACGAGCTGGACCTGGGCCGGGGCACCGAACGCTACAAGCGCGAGTTCGCCTCGGGCGCGCGGGATCTCTGCGAAGGCTCGCTGGAGCGGGCCACCGCCCCGTCCGGCGCGGCGCGCCGGCTGCGCAAGGCCCTGCACCGACTGGCCGGCCCCATCCTTGCCGAACGCCACCTGGACCTCAAGCGCCGGGCGTTCAACCGGCTGCTGCGCGCCGGACGGCTGTGAGAACCCGGCCCTAGACATCGCCGGCTCCGGCCAATGCCCGGGCATAGAGCGCGACCAGCCCGTCGGCCCAGGCCGCCGGCGTCAGGGCCAGGGCATCGCCCCGGGTCATGCCACGCTCGCTCATCCTCCGCAGGTCGTCGACGGCCATGTCGCGCATGCGGGTCATCGCCGCGTCCATCGCCGCGGGATCAAAGACATCAAAGGCCAGCCCCACGCCCAGCCGTTCGACATCGCCGGCCAAAGCCCCGGTCTGCGAGACCAGAACCGGCAGGCCGGACTTGACCGCCTCGGCGATGACCAGCCCGAAGGGCTCGGGGTGATGCGAGGGCACGACAAGCGCCCGGGCATCGCGGACCAGCGCGCCCATGTCGTCGGGGCTGCGCCAGCCGGCCAGCTCGACCTCGGGGTGATCGCGGCGGATGCGCCGGACCAGCGCACCGTCACCGATCAGGCGCAGGGGCTGGCCCGTCCGCCGGGCCGAGCGCACCAGGTCCATCACGCCCTTGTCCTCTTCGAGCCGGCCGACATAGACCAGCCGGTGGTTGGTCTCGGCCGGCACGCGGGTGTCGCAATAGGGCCGGGCCGGGTTGCGCAGCACGTGCAGCAGGCCGGCCGGATAGCCCGCCCGTTCGAACCCGGCGACCTGGCGGGGATGGATGGCGATGATCCCGCCCCAGGGCGCGTGCCGGTCGAGGCAGCGATAGAGCACGCCATGCCGGGCCGCGCGCCACAGCTTGTGCGGATAGCTGCGCTTGTCGCAATGGGTGCGCAGGCAATCCGCGCCCAGGGGCACCCGCTGGCAGACCGCGAGATGGCGGTAATCCATGTACATGCCGTTGGGACAGGCCAGGAAGCTGTCATGGGCGTGCAGCAGGCAGCGCCCGGCCACCGGGCGCAGGGCCTGAAAGATCGCAGGGGTCAGGATCTGCGACCAGTTGTGGACGTGATAGACCACCCCCGGCCCGTCCAGCCGGGCGATGGCCGCGGCGACCATGGCCCGGGCATCGGGATCGTGCAGGCCCCGGGTCGCAGCCTGGTGGCGCGGCCGGTTCAACAGGTCGGCGCCCCCGGCGGCGATGACCTCGACGCCCAGTTCGGCCAGCTCGGGATTGTCGCCGGCATCGCCGGTGATCAACGTGACGGCCATCCCCCGTGCGCGCAGCATGCGCAGGGCCGACAGCATCAGCACGGCGGCCCCGCCATTGGGCCGGCAATGATCGTTGATCATGACCACCCGGCTTGGTTCCGGCGCCGCGACCGGCTTGGCGGTCGGTGCCGTTATGGGGGCAAGGCGGGTCATTCGGCGCGCCTCAGCGTGATGCGCAGGTCGGTGTGATCGCCCGTTGCGTTCCGGTTCGGGCCCAGCACGATGTCCAGCACCTGGCCCGCCCGCAACGGCACCGCCCGGGCGCCCAGCCGGTCGGGCCGGGTCAGCAGGCGGCGGCTGAGCTCGCGGCCGTCGCGTTCCAGGGCCAGGGTCACGCCGTCCTCGCTGGCCTCCGAGGGCGCGGCGCCGATTTCGACTTCGACCAGCAGATCGGCCGGCGCGGTGTAGCGATAGACGATTTCCAGCGGATCGTCCGGCCCCCAGGCCGAAGGCCGGGCCCAGCCGGCGCCCACCCGCAGGCTGCCGTCGTCGTCGAACCCCAGGTAGGGCGTCCAGGGCACGCCATCGGCCTCCTGCCCGGGCCGGGGGACCAGCGGCAGGGCCGCGCCCGCGCGACGGACAAAGACATCCGGCCCGCCTTCCTGGGGAAACTGGTCGAAGCTATCGGCCAGCACCCGCTGGGGGCCCAGCCGCACGCCGCCGCCCAGGCGGGGATCGGGGCCGATGATGACCAGCGGATCGGCACGGTCCAGCACCACCGGCGCGGCCACCGGCCGGCCAAGCACGTCCAGCGCGACATGGTCCGGCCCCAGGGTCACGGCCCGGGGGGCTCCCCAGATCACCAGGGTATCCTCGCCGAAACGGCAGGCATAGGTGAAGGCATCGGGCGCCACGTCGCGCACCGGGCGGCCTTCGAGCCGGGCCAGGATCAGCGCCCAGGCCGCCCCGGTGGCCGTGATCGCACCATCCGCGCCGACCAGCGGCACCAGCCCGTCGCCGCGCGGGCTGAACGGGTACCAATCGGCCCGGGTGACCCCGGCCAGGGCCATCTGGCAATAATAGCGCACCAGGTAGCCCGGCGCGGCGGTGGCATCCTTCGTGCCGAACTCGGTCACCGCCAGGGGCATGTCGGCCAGCCCGGGCACCCGGCGCAGCACGGCCACCTGGCGGCGGAACTGCTCGGGCGCGGTGGTATAGGGATGCAGGACGAAGGCATCCATATGCGCCCCGGCCCCGGCCGCCATCACCGCCCGGGCCCAGGCCACGGGCACCGAATGGGCCGCCCCGCCCAGCACGGTGATGCCGGGCCGTTCGGCCCGGGCGGCGGCGGCAGTGCGCGCCAGCAGATCGACATAGACCCGCGCACGGGCCGCCATGTCGCCGGGCCAGCCCTGGGTGCTGGCGAAGTCGTGGGAATTGTATTCGTTGCCCACCTCGATCGCGTCGATCAGGGGAAAGGCGCGCAGGATGCGGGCGTGATAGCTGGCAAAGGCCGCCTGGCCGTCGGTTGTCCGGGGAGCGCGGCCGCCGTCGTGGGCGGGATGGCCGGTATAGCCCAGCAGGGTCATCGCCGCCCCGCGCCCGGCCAGCACGCGCGGATAGCTTTCGCGCGGCGAGCTGAAGGCCAGGGTGCCGTCGGCCTGTTCGACATGGTTCCAGATGACCTCGTCGCGGAACCGCAGGATGCCGATGTCGGCCCCGGCGGCCACGGCCTCGGGTTGCCAGCTCTGGCCGAAATTCGACGCCGCGCCCAGCTTCGGCCCGCGCAGCTCGGCCATGGCCGGCCCCCCGCCCAGTCCTGCAACCAGCCCGGAAGCCAGTCCGATGCCCATCCCCAGGACTGCCCTGGGAACCAAGCCAACACCCAAACCGGCAGCCGGCCTGACGACCGGCACAACGCTCCCCCCGACACCCGGCCCAACGCCCCGCCCGGCGGCCGCCAGCGCGCCGCAGATCGCCTGCACCAGCCTCATGTGCGGCCCAGCCTGTGGCTGACCGGCACCGGCAGGGCCGTGGCCGGCGGGGTGGCCGGCAGGACAACCGCGCTGCGCGACAGGCCGACGACCAGCCCGGCCAGCACGAAGAAGATCGTGCCCAGGTTGGGCGTGGCCGCCGTGGGCATGGCCGCCACGATCTGGGCCAGGCAGGCGACCTTGAGCGCCTGGATGACATGGTCGCGCCGGGTGTTGCCGCTGTGGGCCGGGGCGCGGAACATCGACGCCAGGAAGGCCAGGTAGGCCGCCGTGCCGATCAGGCCCAGGCTGCCCAGGCAGGACACCAGCCAGTTCGACGCCCGCACGCTGCCCAGCCCGGCGCCGATCATCCAGGTGTCGGTGAAATTGCGCAGGGCCTGCACGTTCCAGCTCATCCGCTCGACGCCGCTGTCGCTGGCCAGCTTGTTCAGCAGCGTATCGTCGAGGAATTCGGTGACCGCCGGCACCAGCTGGTAGCCGGTCGCGATGGCCACGCCCAGAAGCCAGGTGCCGATGATCATCCAGACCAGCAGCCCGGCCACCCGACGCGAGAACGCCCCCCGGGCGGCAACCCAGAGCAGCCAGCAGGAATACAGCCCGAGCAGGCCGATCAGGGCGACATAGGCCCCCGAGGATGTCGAGCGCAGGACACAGAAACCGGTCATGGCAAACATCGCCGTGACCAGCCTCGACCGGGGCGCAACCGTCCAGTAATGCAGCCAGAATCCCAGCAGGACGACCGAGAAGGCGCCAAAGGCCGACGCCTCGGGCATGCCGCCGACCATGCGCTTGATCCCGGCCATCGTGTGCTGGGTGGCCATGGCGTAATTGGCCGTGCGGATCGGGTCCATCAGGTCGGGCAGACCGACAAAGGACGACAGGACATCAACCAGGCCCAGCCCGAAATTGAGGCTGGTGCAGACGACCATGGCCTTCAGCACGGCGCCCTCGTCGGGCCGCACGCGGTACAGCGTGGCCACGGCCAGGAAACAGGCCGCCGACAGCAGCATGTAGAAACTCTGGGTGATGTTGCCGCTGTTGGGCCGCAGCGGGATCGAGATAATGCGATCCTCGTTGACGTCGCGCGACAGGCCGAAAATGTCCGTCGCGCCGGAAAAGACCCGGGGAAAGAACGCCGCCGAGAGCACACCGTAGAGGATGACCAGCAGCAGCCAGAACCCCGGCTGCCCCGGGCGCAGGGTGCCCAGCAGCCGGTCGGGCCCGCCGGGCGAGGCGGCGGCGATCAGCAGCACGACACAAAGGGTCAGCTCCAACTGGCCGATCGTCGCGCCGCCGAGCGCGGGCAGGTTCAGCGCCGCCGCCGCGCCGAAGGGCGCCAGCCCCACGAAGGCCCAGAGCCCGCGATAGGGCCCCACCGCCAGCAGGGTGGCAATGGCGGCAAGCGCCAGGAATGTGCTGGGTACGATCTCCAACCGGGACCCCGAGTTTCAAGACGGCGTGGTGGCCCGCCAAGCTTGCGTTCCACCGGCTGACCGGGGGGAGACGACCCCGCCCGGCTGCCACGTTGCCGCCACAATCACCGCCCCCTGAGGTGATGCGGCCCCCCGTCTTTGTCAAATTCTTTGCCCGCATCCCTGGCCCGGTCAGCGCAGAATTCAGACCGCCGCCCGGTTGATTGCCCCGTCCTCCGGCAGGCACCCTGTGCCGGGAGGCAGGCCGGCGGCCATGGGAAGGGACGAATTTAGTCAATCGAAAACAAGGCGATAGCCCTGCGCGTTCAAGACACGCCCCGGCCCGGCGCCGGGATGGGCGGAGATCTGCCACATCTGAAGAATCGTGAAATCACGGCAAAATGATGGCCCGGGCCACGCCGTGCCGTTTCGGAAACGAAAGACCCTCTCGTTAAGGATTATTAACCTTCACAGGGTTAATCTTCGTATTTTGACCACATTCGTTGACTTTCCGTGGGGTCGCACCTTTTTGAATGAACACAGTTAACCGTTTCCGGTCGTCAGGCCCCATGAAGCGGCAGAACACCTGCGGCGCACACTCACGCGCTCCGCGTCGGGCCCGGCGGTGACAACCGGCCCCGGCGTGACGACCAGCCTACCTGGGATGGGCAAAGGATGAACACGGCTTTCACCCGATCCGAGCAGATGCGGATCGACCCGGCCTTGCGTGCCGGACAGAAACCGCGCGACCCCGACGCGATCGAATTGCGCGGGCTGCTGCGGCTGTTTGCCCGGCGCTGGAAGCTGATCTTCGGCGCGGCCATCGTTGCGGCCGTCTGCGTCTACCTGGCCGTGGCGCAGATGACCCCGGTCTACTCGGCCCAGGCCAAGGTGCTGCTCGATCCCGGCGGGGCGCAGCTGTTGACCGGCGACGAGCTGTTGCAGACCCGGACGCCGTCGCAACAGGTGATCAACGGCGAGCTGGCCATCCTGCGGTCCAACCTGCTGATCGAGGATGTCATCGGCCAGCTGGGCGCCGAGAGGGTGCTGACCATCGCGCCCGACCTGGCCGCCCTGCCCGCCGACCAGCAGATGGATGCGCTGGTCTGGGCGGTGCGCGAACGGCTGGCGGTCTATGCCGAGAACGACAGCTATGTCATCGCGCTGTCGTTCCAGTCGCCCGATCCGGCGCTGGCCCGCGATTTCACCAACACCCTGGCCGACCGCTACCTGGTGCGCCAGACCGAGACCCGGCGTGAAACCATCCGCCAGGCCGCGACCTGGCTCGAGGAACGGCTGCGCGTGCTGGGCGCCGAGGTGGCCACCAGCGAGGAACAGGTGGCCCAGATGCGCACCGACAGCCTGATCGCAAATGGCGGCACGCTGGAAAACGCCTCGCAACAGATCGCCCGGCTGAACAACCAGCTGGTCGAGGCCCGCGCCCAGCGGGCCACGGCCGAGGCCCAGGTGCGCCAGCTGGAAGAGGCGCTGGATGCGGGCGGGGCGCTGGGAGCGGTGGGCGTGGTGACCAGCCCGGCGCTGGAGGACCTTCAGACCAAGGCCGTCGAGCTGCGCCAGCAAGAGGCCAGCTGGGCCCAGTCGGTCGATGTCGACCATCCCCGGCGGGCGGCCATCCTGCGCGAGCTGGAACAGGTCGACAAGGAAATGTCGGCCGAGGTCCAGCGCATCCTGCAGAAGCTGCGCGGCGAATTCGAGGTCGCCCGGCTGAGCGAACAGAGCCTGGGCGAGACGATCATGCGCATGGAAGAGCGCGTGGTGGCGATTTCCCGGGGCGAGATTTCCCTGCGCCAGCTGGAACGCGAGGCCCAGACCGCGCGCCAGACCTACGAGGCGCTGTTGTCGCGGCTGACCGACACGCGGACGCAGGAGCGGATGCAGACATCGGAAGCGCGGATGATCGAGCGGGCCACCCTGCCGGTCACGCCCAACGCCCCGCGCCCCAAGCTGATGGCCGCGCTGGCCGGGTCGGTGGTCTTTGCCGTGGTGGCCGTGGCGGTATTCCTGACCGAGATGACGGCCACGACCTTCCGCTCGGCCGGCGAGGTGCGCAGCGAGACCGGCCTGCCGGTGCTGGCCGCCCTGCCCGACGGGCGCTGGGACGGTCCGCGCGCCTGCCTGGACGCCCTGCGCGACGATCCCTACGCGCCGTTTTCCGAGGCCATGCGCAAGCTGCGCACGCGGCTGATGATGCGCGACGAATATGCCATATCGACCTCGGCCGTGGTGCTGTCGTCGGTCCCGGGCGAAGGCCGCAGCACGGTGGCCCTGGCCCTGGCCGACATGGCCGTGCGCGCCGGCCGTTCGGCCATCGTCGTCGATTGCGACCTGCGCGAGATGGGCATCGGCCAGCAGATGGGCTGGTGGGCCGATCACGACCTGGCCGACGTGCTGGCCGGGGTGGCCCGGGTCGAGGACGCGATCTGCCAGCCGGCCGACACCGGGTTCGACGTGCTGGTCAATGCCCGGCCCCATCCCGACGTGGCCGAAGAGCTGACGGCCATGGCCCTGAAACCGGTGATCGAACAGCTCAAGACGATCTACGAAGTGGTCATCCTGGAAGGCCCGGCGCTGCTGGCCGCCGCGGATTCCATCATCGTCGCCAAGGCGGCGGACAGCTGCATCTACGTGGTCGAACACGACCGGACCGAGCGCAGCGCGGTGCAGGACGGGCTTGGCCTGCTGCACGAAATGCAGGTGCCCATCGAGGGTGTCGTGCTGAACCGGGTTCCGGCAGGGACCTGACAGGAAGGTAAGAAGACCATGGGCCAATCCGACAGCCCTGAGATGATGCGCCGCGCGGCCTGGACCGACCGGCCCGGCGAACCGGCCAATGCCAACGCCAATGCAGCCGGGTCGGCCGGCACCCCGCGCCGCGAGGCCGGCGGCCTGTCCGCCCCGGGGATCAACCGGCGGGCCCGGCCCCGGGTGGCGCTGATCCACTACTGGCTGGTCGGCATGCGCGGCGGCGAGAAGGTGCTCGAAGCGCTCTGCCGGATGTTCCCCGAGGCCGAGATCTTCACCCATGTCTACGCGCCCGAAAAGGTCAGCCCGCTGATCCGCAGCCACAAGGTCCACACCACGTCGATCGCCCGCCTGCCCCTGGCCACCCGGCTTTACACCAAGTACGTCTCGCAGATGCCCCGGGCGCTGGAAGAGCTCGACCTGAGCGGGTTCGACCTGGTGATCTCGTCGGAATCCGGGCCGGCCAAGGGCGTGATCCCCCAGCCCGAGGCGCTGCACCTGTGTTACGTGCATTCGCCCATGCGCTACATCTGGGACCATTACGGCATCTACCGGCGCAATGCCGATCCGATCACCCGGCGCATGATGGCCCCGCTGACCTCGCAGCTGCGCCTGGCCGACGTGGTCAGCGCCGCCCGGGTCGACGGCTTTGCGGCCAATTCGCGCTTTGTCCAGCAGCGGGTGATGAAATACTGGCGCCGGCCGTCGCGGGTGATCCACCCGCCGGTCGACGTGGCCCGGTTCCACCCCGCCCCCGACACCGAGGTCGGGTCGTTCTATCTCTATGCCGGCGAACTGACGGCCTACAAGCGGCCCGACCTGGCCATCGAGGCGTTCAACCGGCTGGGCCTGCCGCTGGTCGTCATCGGCGGGCCTTCGCGGGCCGAACATGCCCTGGCGCGCAAGGCCGGGCCGAACATCCGCTTTCTCGGCCGGGTATCCGACGACAAGCTGCGGCGCTACTTCGCGGCTTGCCGGGCGCTGGTCTTCCCGGGCGAGGAGGATTTCGGCATCCTGCCGGTCGAGGTCATGGCCGCCGGGCGGCCGGTGATCGCCTATGGCAAGGGCGGCGTGCTGGATTCGGTGATCGAAGGCGAGACCGGGCTGTTCTTCGACGAACAGAGCGCCGAGGCGCTGGTCGAGGCCGTCGAGGCCTTCGAGGCCCATCACCTGCATGCGCTGGACAACCGCCGGATCATTGCCCATGCCCAACGTTTCGACGAGGCCCATTTCCGCGCCGGCATGGCCGGGTTCCTGGCTGATCACGGCATGGCGGTCGATCTGCCCGAGGCCAGGATCGGAGCGCGGCCCGACGCGCGCACGGCCACGGCCACGGCCGCTGGCTCCCGGCCGGTCACGGGGAACGTCACTGGACAAATCACTGGGCAAATCACTGGGCAAGCCACCGTGCCAGGCACCCTGCCCGGCACCGAGCAAGACACCGGGCTTGGCACGCGGCCCGGAGGCCGCACGGCCGGCGCAACCGACGGGCGGACAGGCGGCACGACCGACGGGCGCGAGGGCGCCCCGGACAGCCCCGGCCACAGCGGCCGTGGCGGTTCCGACACTGGCGGCCAAGGCGGCGGGCACGGCGACAGCCATGACGGCCGGCGCGACAGCGGCCCGACCATCACCCGCGGCCCGGCGCCCCTGCGCCATACCGGCTAGGCCCGGCGATGCTGCGCACGCTCACCTCGGCCTTTGCCATCGGCGTTGCCGCGCGGATCACCGCGCAGGTGGCCAGCTTCGTGCTGATCCTCGTGGCCTCCCATGCCCTGGACCTGGCCCAGTTCGGCAGCTACGCCATTGCCTCGGCCCTGATGGTGATCGCCACGACGCTGGTCTACACCGGCATCTACCACCTGTTGCTGCGCACCGACGACCTTGACCGCGACCGCGACACGTTCTTCCTGATGCAGCTGGCCATCGGCGGCGCCGGCGCCCTGCTGATGGCCGGGCTGGGCCTGGCCATGGGCGGATTCGCCGCCGGCGGCACGGCCATGGCCCTGCTGGCCCTGGCGCCCAATCCCGCCCTCTCGGCCCTGTCGGCCTGGCTGGAGGCCCAGCTGGTGCGCGACCGGCGCATCCGCACCACTGCCCTGGCCGTGCTGATGTCGGAACTGGCCGCCCTGGCCACCTCGGTTGCCATGTTCCACGCGGGTTACAAGATCGAAGCCCTGATCGCCGGGCGCTATGCCGCCATGGCCCTGGTGTTGCTGGTCTACCTGGCCGTTTTGCGCCGCCTGCCCCGTCCGCGCTTTCGCCGCGACAGCGCCCGGCGCGGGCTGCAGCAGGCCTGGCCGCTCTGGGGCTCGTCGGGCCTGGGCATGCTGTCGAATTACGGCGCCGACCTGGTGCTGGGCGCCTTTCTCAGCCCGGCGGCCGTGGGCGCCTATCGCGCCGGGTCGCGGGTGGCCAATACCGCCGCCGACGTGGTGCTGCAGCCGCTGGGCACCATCAGCTGGGCCCGGTTCGCCCGGCTGGAAACCACGGCCAACCGGGCCGAGATCCGTGGGGCCTGGAAGGAAAACCTGGCCCTCTGCGTGGCCATTCTGGCCCCGGCCATGCTCAGCGTCAGCCTGCTGGCCCCGGGCATCGTGTCGGTGCTGCTGGACCCGGCCTGGGGCGCCGCGGCGGGGGTGGTGGCCATCCTGGCCCTGTCCCGTTCGGTCGACGCGCTGGTCTTCCTGCTCGAACCGACGCTGACCTGCCTGGGCCGGGGACGACTGCAATTCCTGGTCCGGCTGGGTGACGCCGCGCTGCTTGTCGTGCTGCTCCTGAGCCTGGGCCGGTTCTCGGCCGAGGCCGCGGCCTGGGCGATCCTGCTCAAGGCCGTGCTGACCGGGGTGGCCGCGATGTGGGTGATGTGTGCCGCGCTGCAGGTGCGCCCGGCCGACCTGGCCGAGATCCTCGCCCCGGGGCTGGGGCTGGCGCTGGTCTGCCTGCTGGTCATCATCACCCTCGGAGCCATGCCCCTGGCCCGGGGGCCGGCGGCCGAGCTGTTCCTGACGGCCGGCGCGGTGATCGTGACCTGGGCGCTGGCCGTGGCCGGGCTGATGCGCGGGCGCTGGCTGGTGCTGCCGACGCCCTGACGCCTTGCTCTCGGTCCCCGCCCTGTGCGTCTCATCCTGACCGCGCCCCGCGCCCCGCCCGGCCTAGCGCCGGCGCATGTCGAACAGGACAACCCCGTCCAGCGCATCCACGTGGTGCAACCCGATCAGCCCGCCGATCCCGGCGTTCTCCGGAGTCACGTGGCGCACCGGCCGTTCGCGATAGGTGGTTTCGCTCAGCGCCTCGATCTCGGCGATGACCAGCCCGTAGCCATAAGTGCCATGGGTGTTGTCCTGCGCCGTGCGATAGAGCCGTCCGCCCCGGGCAAAGACCCGCCCGCCGCCCCGCGCCGAGCCCGCGCCGATGACCACCGGGTTCAGCGGATGGGGCGTCACATGGCGCAGCTGCGGGCCGTCGACGCGGTAGAGATGCAACTCGGAACAATGATCGCCGAAGCCGTCACGGCAGAGATTGGTGAAGAGCCACCATTGCCCGTCCCGTTCGACCAGCGTGCTGTCGGCCGGCGCCAGCCCCTCCAGCGCGGTGGCCTGCAATTCCCAGCGCATGGGGAAATCGACCGCCCGCCAGATTTCGAGCCGGCCGGTTTGGTGGCTTTCCGGCAGCATCAGGATGTCGGTGCCATGGCGGAAGACAAAGGGATAGGACAGGTGGTGATCCGGGGCCAGGACCGGGCCGAGATGGGTCAGCTGGCCGTCAACGATGCGCCCGGCGGCGATATGGCCGCGGCCGGTGGCGTAATCATAGACCTCGTAGAAGGCATGCAGGCCGGTGTCGTGGGCAACAAGGAAGGGATCGGCCCAGTACTGGCCGGCGGGAGCGTCGAAGATGCGGGCCGAGGCCGGGTCGAAATCGAGCGGATCGCCGGTGGCCAGGCCCAGGCAGAAGCGGCCCGGACGGCCGCCGGCGCGCGCCCTCAGCCGGTCGACCAGGCGGCGGCCGGCCTGGGCGCAGGCACGGGCGAGATAGCCCGGCAGGCGCGACGGGCGGGGCGGCTCGGGCGACGGCTCGGGCGACGGGGCCGGTGCGGCGGAGAGAGGCTGGCCCAGCGACAGCCGGGCCAGCTCGCGTTCGATCAGCTGCACGGCCTTTTCCCGCTGGAAGGCCCGGTTGCGCGTGGCGATGAACTTGGTGTCATAGCCGGCCCGCGCGATCACCTGCCAGGGGCCGCCACCGGGGCCGAGCGCGGACAGGCTTGCCGCCCCTTCCGGCGCGGCGCGCATCGCCGGGGCCAGCCCGGCGGCGGGATCGGCGGTGCTCAGCCGCCACAGCCCGGACGTGGCCAGCCCGGCCAGGGTATCGGGCGCGGTGCCGGCGAGGTCGATGACCACGTCGAGGCCGGGCGGTCCGGCGGGCCGGGCCATGTCCAGCCGGGCAAGGCCCGGGCGTTGCGCATCGAACCGCGGCGTGGCCGGCGCGGCGACGCGCCCGAAGATCCGCGCCTCGGCCCGCATGTAGCGCCCCAGCAGGCCGGGCAGATCGGGCGGGCCGGGACATTCGGCCAGGGCAGCGATGCGGATGTGATCGGCCCCGGCCAGCGTTTCGACCAACCGGGCGCATCCGGCCTCGCCCCGCCAGCCCTCGGGCAACACGAGGGCCAGGCGCAATATGCGGCGCGGCGCGGGGGTTTCGGGCCGGGAAACGGGGGCGATCGCTACGGTCATGACCGGGGCATCCTTTCGCAGCCTTCCCCGGGGGGCAAGGCTGGCACCCGACATCGCACCAGGGGGCCGCATGGATGACCCGAATGCGCAACAATCACGCCATAAGGGAAATATTTATCACGATTGAGATTCAATTCCTGGCCATAAATCACCCCCCTGAAGCCGCGGAAAAGCCCATGAATGCAAGGCCCTGACCGATATCGGGCGGTTCCCGGCGCGGAAAACTCCACCTTTGCGGGAATCGTTGACGAAACAACACGTTGTGTGTTTCTTCGACCGCGTTCGGAACATTATTCCACAGGTCGGCCACCGGGGGGACCGATGAGCGACAAGCGCAACCGGCCGGCCGCCCCGGCCAGCCCCGATGCACAGGCCGAAACCATCCTGGACCGCCTGGCCCGGTTTGCCGCGCCGGAGGGGGCCGAAGAGACCGAGATAGACCGGCTGGACCGGGTGATGCGCGCGGTCGAAGACCACCTGGACAAGGCCCGAGTCACGGCCCGCGACATGGCCGAAGGCGAGGCCCTGCTGGCCCGGTTCCACCAGGCCCTGGCCGAGGTCGATGCGGCCATCGCAAGGCGCCGGGCGGTGCGCGACATGATCCGCGAGGATCTGCGCGGGCTCGAAGCAATGGTCCCCGCCTGCCCTGCGCCCTCCCTCGCCGCCGCCCTGCATGCGGCGCGGGCGGCGGTGGAGCTGGCGATCACCGGTCCGGCCAACGCGGCCGCCCGGCAGGCCGTTGATGACCTGGCCAGGGCCATTGCCACCGCCGGCCCGGCGATGCGCCCCGATGTGTCGCCCCCGACGCGCCCCGGACAGGATGACAGGAAGGATGACGGGCAGCACTCGGGGCCCGATGACAGGCCGCCGGGCTGACCGCCCCACTGCCAAGCCCGACAGCCGCCGAAAAATCCGTCACCCGGCCCGCGCCCCGGCCCTGGCCCCGGCATGGGCGACAGGGGCATATTGACGGGACGGGGGTAAGACGAATTTATTCGTGTACAAACGCAATGGGGAGCCACGCCGCCACCCACCCGGCCCGACGCGGCCCGGACGGGCGCGCGCCGCGACAAAGACACGGATGACCACGGAATTCACGGTGAACGGCCAGGACGTGGCGGTGGATGTGCCGCCGGGCACCCGCCTTCTGGAAGTGCTGCGCAACGACCTGGGCCTGAACGGGCCGAAATTCGGCTGCGGCTACGGCCAGTGCGGCGCCTGTTCGGTGCTGGTCGACGGCCAGGTCGCCCGGGCCTGTGTCATGCCCGTCGAGGCGGCCCGGGGCCGCGCCGTGACCACGCTGGAAGGGCTGGCCGGTCCGGGCGGGCCACACCCGGTTCAGCAGGCCTTTGTCGCCTGCCAGGCCGCGCAATGCGGCTATTGCCTGAACGGCATGATCATGCAGAGCGTGGCCCTGCTGGCCGCCCATCCCGATCCCGACGAGGCCACGATCCGCCGGGCCCTGCGCGACAATCTCTGCCGCTGTGGCACCCACCTGGAAATCCTGGCCGCCGTGCGCCGGGCCGCGGCCATGATGGCCGATGCGGAGGGCGGGGCATGAGCGGCGGACCGGCGGTCGATCCGCGCCTGACCATCTGGCGCAAGGGGCCGGACGGGCCCGAGACGCTGTTGCAGATCGACGCCCGGGGCGCGGTCACCGGGTTCAATGGCCATGTCGACCTGGGCACCGGCCTGCGCACGGCGCTGATCCAGATCGTGGCCGAAGAGCTGGACCTGGCGCCCGGCCAGGTGACCATGGTCATGGGCGACACCGCCCGCACCCCCGACCAGGGCCCGACCATCGCCTCGGAATCGATCCAGATCGCGGCCGTGCCCCTGCGCCAGGCCGCGGCCCAGGCCCGGCATATCCTGGGCCTGCGCGCCTCGGCCCGGCTGAACGCCGCCCCCGACGAGCTGCGCTTTGCCGACGGCCGGGTGGCCTCGGCCCAGGGCCAGGTCACCCTGGCCGAACTGCTGGCCGGCCCGCCCGAACGGGCCGAGCTGGACCCCGGCGTGCAGGTCAAGGCGCCGGCCGATTACCGGCTGGTCGGCACGGGAACGCCCCGGGTCGACATTGCCGGCAAGGCCACCGGGGCCTGGAGCTATGTCCATGACGTGCGCCTGGCCGACATGCTGCACGGCCATGTCATCCGCCCGCCCTATGCCGGGCGCGACAGCGGCGATTTCATCGGCCGCAGCCTGCTGGGGTTCGACGAAGCGGCGGTGGCCGGGATGCCCGGTTTTGTGGCCGTGGTGCGGCTGGGCGATTTCCTGGGCGTCGTGGCCGAGCGCGAAGGCCAGGCCCGCGAGATCGCCCGCGCCCTGCCCGTCCAATGGGCAACGCCGCCCGATCTGCCCGACCTGTCGGACATCCCCGGCACCTTGCGCGACCTGCCCTCGACGCCCCGCCTGCTGCAAGACCGTGGCGATGTCGACGGCGCGCTCGACCGGGCGGCCACCCGGCTGACCCGCAGCTATGTCTGGCCCTGGAACCTGCATGGCTCGATCGGGCCGTCCTGCGCCGTGGCCCATTGGCAGGGTGACCGGCTGGTGATCTGGTCGGGCACCCAGAACCCGCACATGCTGCGCGGCGACATCGCCCGGCTGATGGACCTGCCCGCCCCGTCGGTCGAGATCATCCGCCACGAGGCCGCGGGCTGTTTCGGGCGCAATTGCGCCGACGATGTCTGTGGCGATGCGGCGCTGCTGTCGCGGGCGGTGGGCCGGCCGGTGCGGGTTCAGCTGACCCGCGAACAGGAACACCTGTGGGAGCCCAAGGGCGCGGCCCAGCTGATGGATGTCAGCGGTGGGCTGGACGCCGCAGGGAATTTCGACGTCTACGATTTCGAGACCCGCTATCCGTCGAACCGCGGGCCCAACCTGGCCCTGCTGCTGACCGGGGTCATCGACCCGGCGCCAACGCCGTCGGACATGGGCGACCGCACGTCGATCCCGCCCTATGTCGTGCCCAACCTGCGCGCGGTGGTCCATGACATGGCGCCGATCGTGCGGGCCAGCTGGTTCCGGGGCGTGTCGGCCATGCCCAATTCCTTTGCCCATGAGTGTTTCGTCGACGAGCTGGCCGCCGAGGCCGGCGAAGACCCGGTGGCTTTTCGCCTGCGCCACATCGACGATCCGCGCACGGCCGAGCTGATCCGGCGCACGGCCGAGGAAGGCGGCTGGCAAGAGCGCAGCACCCCCCGCATGGAGGGCGATGGCGACATTGCCCGGGGCCAGGGCTTTGCCCATGCGACCTATGTGCATGGCACCTTCCCCGGCGTGGCCGCGGCGCAATCGTCCTGGCTGGCCGACGTGTCGGTCAACCGGCGCACCGGCGAGGTCGTGCTGGACCGCATCGTCGTGGGCCAGGATTCCGGCCTGATGATCAATCCCGACGGGGTGCGCCACCAGCTGCACGGCAATGTCGTGCAATCGATCAGCCGGACCATGGGCGAGGCCGTGAGCTTTGACCGCCAGGGCCCGACCGACCGCGAATGGGGCGGCTATCAGCTGGCCCGGTTCGAGACCCTGCCCGAGGTGCAATCCTTCCTCGTCGAACGGCCCGAAGAGCCACCCCTGGGGGTCGGCGAAAGCGCGGCGATCCCCTCGGCCGCGGCGATTGCCAACGCGATCTACGATGCCACCGGCGTACGCATGCGCGAGCTGCCCTTCACGCCCGAACGGGTCAAGGCCGCGCTGGACGGCGCCACGATGCCCCCACCCGGCGTGCTGCCCGCCCCGCCGCCCCGGCGCGGCTGGCGCGGCTTGGCCCGGGGCGCCGGAGCGGCGCTGGCCGGCGGGCTGATGGCCGGAGCCCTGGGCCTGGCCGTGCGGGCCGAGCTGCCCCGGGTGCCAAGGGCCGAGGCGCTGTGGTCGGCCGAGACGCTGGAGCGCGGCCGGCTGCTCTTTGCCGCCGGCGATTGCGCCACCTGCCACACCGCCGAGGGCGGCGTGCCCCTGGCCGGCGGGCGGGCGATGGAGACGCCCTTCGGCACGGTCTACACGACCAACCTGACGCCGGACCCCGAGACTGGCCTGGGCGCCTGGTCCTACCCGGCCTTTGCCCGGGCCATGCGCGAGGGCGTGTCGCGCGACGGCCGCCATCTCTACCCGGCCTTTCCCTATACCTCCTTCGCGCGGATGACCGAAGGCGACCTGCAGGCGCTTTATGCCTATGTCCAGTCGCTCGATCCGGTGGTCGCCCCGACGCCCCCGGCCCGGATGATGGCCCCGGTCAACCTGCGCCCGGCCATGGCCGCCTGGAACGCGCTGTTTCATGATGCCACGCCGATGACCGCCGATCCGACGCGGTCCGAGGCCTGGAACCGGGGGGCCTACCTGGTGGAAAGCGTGGGCCATTGCTCGGCCTGCCATTCGCCGCGCAACGTGCTTGGTGCCGAACGGTCGGGCGCCGCGCATCTGTCGGGCGGGTCGGTCGACGGCTGGATCGCCCCGGCGCTGAATGGCAGCGGCCCGGCCCCGCTGGCCTGGACCGAGGCCGATTTCCTGGCCTACCTGCGCGACGGCGTGTCACCGCGCCACGGGGCGGCCGGCGGGCCGATGGCCCCGGTCATCGCTGAACTGGGCGCCCTGCCGGATGCGGATCTGCAAGCCATGGCCACCTATCTCGCCTCGCTGGCGGAACCGGCGGAAACGGCCGCCGCCGATGCGCCTGTTGCCGCCGTGGCCTTTGCCGATGCACCCTCTTCAGGTGCGCTTTCTACAGGTGCGCCCTCCGCCGCTGCGGCCTCCGTTGCTACGGCCCGTGCCACCATGGCCTCCACCGATACGGCCGCCGTCGATGCGCCCCCCACCGATGCAACCCTGCCCGACAGCGACCAGCTGCTGGAGGCCGCCACCGGCCCGGCGGCCCGGCTGTTCCGGGCGTCCTGCGGATCGTGCCACATCGCCGGGCCGGTGGCCTCGGCCACGGCTGCGCGCGTGCCTCTGGGCTTGTCATCGGCGGTGCATGCGGCCGGGCCCGAAAACCTGGTGCGCGTGATCCTGCAAGGCATGCCGGCCGTGGGCACCCGTGATCCCCGGGCCATGCCGGGCTTTGCTGAGGCGCTGAGCGACGACAATATCGCGGCGCTGGCCGAATACCTGCGGCAGACCCTGGCACCTGGCAAACCGGCCTGGCCGGACCTCGCCGGGGCCGTCGCCCGGGCCCGCGCCGCGCCATAACCCGACCCCGCACCCTGGCCCAACCCGTGGTGGGTCCACGACCCACCCTACGCGGGCGCAACCCGTAGGGTGGGTTTTCAACCCACCGCCTCGGCGCGGCTCAGCCCGCGCGCAGGGCCTCGGTCGCGGCCATGTTCGCCGCGCCCCCGACCACGACCACCCCGAAGAGCGCCGCGGCCTGGTCCGCCGTGTACCGGCCCAGCCGCACATCCTCGGCCACCAGCGCCGGATCGCGGGTCATCGGATCGCCATAGCCCCCGCCCCCCGGCGTGGCCACGCGCACCCGGTCACCGGCCTGCAGGGGGATGTCCTGCGCCTTGGACAGATGCTCGGGCGTCATCGCCTGGCCGCCCCGCGTGACCGTCACCCGGTTGACCTGCCCCGCACCGCCGCCCAGCGCGCCCTGCGGACCAAACCGCCCGTGATCCATGACAAAACTGGCCTGCGCCGTGCCCTTGCGCAGCTCGACCTCGTAATCCAGCCCGAACCCTCCGCGATGGCGCCCCGCCCCGCCCGAGCCTTCGTGCAGGGCGTAGCGGTGATAGAGCACGGGGAATTGCTGTTCCATGATCTCGACCGGCGGGGCCTTGGAAATGCCGATGGTCGAACAGCCGTTGGAAATCCCGTCGCCCCCGGCCCAGCCGCCATATCCGCCGCCCGAAATCTGGTACATGACATAGCTCCGCCCCTCGTCGGGCACGGTGCCCCCCAGCGCGAAATTGCCCGAACTGCCGGCGGGTGCTGCGGTGACGCGTTCGGGCAGCGCGTCGACCAGCGCGGCAAAGACGGCCTCGGCGATGCGCTGGCTGACCTCGGCCGCACAGCCCGACACCGGCCGGGGATATTGCGCGTCGAGAAAGGTGCCTTCGGGGCGGATGACCTCCAGCGGCTCGAACGCCCCGGCCGAGATCGGCACGTCGGGGAAGATGTGGCGCGTGGCCAGGTAGACCGACGACAGGGTGGTGGCCAGGACCGAATTCATCGGCCCCGCGCAGGGTGCCGAGGACCCGGCAAAATCAAAGACCAGCCGGTCGCCCGTGGCGGTGATGGCCAGCCGGATCTCCAGCGGTTCGTTGACCACCCCGTCGCTGTCGACAAAGGCCACCGAGGTATAGGTGCCCGGCGGGATCTCGCGGATGCAGGCGCGCATCTGGTCGGCCGCCCGGCGGCGCAGTTCGGCAATCGCCGCGCGCACGGTGTCATCGCCGTAACGATCCAGCAGGCGGTTCAGCCGGGCCTGGCCGACATAAAGCGCCGCCGCCTGGGCCTTGACGTCGCCGATGCGCTGGTCGGCCACGCGGATGTTGGAACAGATGATGCCGTAGATCTCGGGATCCAGCACACCCTCCTTGAACAGCCGCACCGGCGGCAGGCGCAGGCCTTCCTGTTCGACCGACGTGGCCGAGGCGGAAAACCCCCCCGGCACCGCCCCCCCGGTATCGGGCCAGTGGCCGGTGTTGGACAGCCAGCAGAAGATCTCGCCATCGCGGTAGAACGGCATGGCAAAGCGCACGTCCATCAGGTGGGTGCCGCCCAGGTAGGGGTCGTTGACGATATAGATGTCGCCGGGCTTGGGCGCCGCCGCCCGGCCGTCGGCGATCCACTCGATCAGGGTGCGCGTCGAATATTGCATCGTGCCCACAAAGACCGGCAAGCCTTGCGAGCCTTGCGCGATCAGCGAGCCGTCCTCGGCGGAATAGATCCCGTCGGACCGGTCGTTGGCCTCGGCGATGACGGGCGAGAACGCGGCCCGGGAAAAGCTCAGGTCCATCTCGTCGCAGACCTGCTGCAGGCCGGACTGGATGACCGACAGGGTGATCGGATCAAGGCTCATGCCGCGCCTCCAAGCGTGATGATGATGTTGCCGTCGCCGTCCTGGGCCGCCATGTCGCCGGGCTCCAGCACGATGGTCGTGTCCATCTGCTCGATGATCGCCGGCCCCGTCAGCGAGGCCTCTGCCGGCAGGTGGTCGCGCCGGTAGACCGGCGTGTCGTGCCAGCCCCCGAACCAGACCTTGCGGGACCCGGTGCGCGCCTCGGCCAGGCTGTCCTTGCGCCCCGAGGCATCGATCAGCAGGCCCAGGTCGATCTCGGGCCGCCGCCCCACGACCGAGCAATTGACGTTGACCAGGGCCGGGCGGATCTCGGGCAGCTCGACCTGGAAGCGCTTGAAATAAGCGGCGGAAAACAGGCTCCGCAGGTCGTCAAGCGAGGGCGTCGGCGTGTCCAGCGGCACCCGCAGCAGGTGGGTCTGGCCGATGAACTGCATGTCGACGCTGGGCATGATGCGGATGTCGCTGACCTCGACGGCCTCGGCCCCGATCGCCGCCCGGCCCGCGTCGATCTGCTGGGCGAACAGGGCGTGCACGGCGTCGATATCGACGTGATCCAGCGGCCGGTTGACGGTGTTGACGAAATCGTGGCGCAGGTCGGCCACGACGCATCCCAGCGCATTGGTGATCCCCGGCCGGGCGGGCACCAGCACGCGGGGCACGCCCAGCTCGCGGGCGATGGCGCTGGCATGCAGCGGCCCGGCCCCGCCGAAGGCAAAGAGCGCGAAATCCCGCGGGTCCTCGCCCAGAGACACCGACACCATGCGCACCGCATCGGCCATCTTGGCGGTGGCAATGCGCAGCACCGCATCGGCCGCCGCCTCGGCATCCAGCCCCAGCGGCGCGCCCAGGGTCTCGGCAAAGATCGCCCGGATCTGCTCCAGGGTCACGGGCGCGTCCGGGGTGGTGAAGGTCGCCGGATCCATCCGGCCCAGCAGCAGGTTGGCGTCCGAAATCGTGGGCCGCGTGCCGCCCCGCCCGTAGCAGATCGGCCCGGGGGTCGACCCCGCGCTTTCGGGGCCCACCTGCAGCAGGCCGGCCGCGTTGACCCGGGCGATCGAGCCACCGCCCGCGCCCACGGTGCGCACGTCGACCATGGGCACGTGGATGGGCATGGCGTACTCGATCTCGATCTCGTGGCTGACCGCCGGTTCGGCGCCCCGGATCATCGCCACGTCGGTGCTGGTGCCGCCCATGTCATAGGTCAGCAGGTCGGGGATGCCGGCGCGGCGCCCGGTATAGGCGGCGGCCATCACCCCCGAGGCCGGGCCCGACATCACCGTCTTGGCCGCCTCGCGGGCCACGATCCGGGCCGAGACCATGCCCCCGTTGCCGTTCATCACCAGCAGGTCGTGGGCATAGCCCCGGGCGACCAGCTTGTCGGCCAGCCGTTCGACGTAGCGGCGCAGCAGCGGCTGGACCGAGGCATTGACGGCCGCCGTCACCCCCCGTTCGTACTCGCGGCTTTCCGACAGCAGGGCGTGGCCCATGGTGATGTTGTCGTTGGGCCAAAGCTCGGCCGCGATCTCGGCGGCGCGCAGCTCGTGGGCGGGGTTGGCATAGGCGTGCAGGAAGTGGATGACCAGCGCCTCGCAGCCGTCGTCGACCAGGGTGTGCAGGGCCACGCGCAGGGCGTCTTCGTCCAGGGCGACCAGTTCGGTGCCGCTGGCATCCATGCGCCCGGGCACCTCCAGGCGCAGGTCGCGGGGGATCAGCGGGCGGAAATCGCCCTTCATGCCATAGGCATTGGGCCGGGTGCGCCGGCCCAGTTCCAGCACGTCGCGGAAGCCCAAAGTGGTGATCAGGCCGGTCTTGCACAGCTGGCGTTCCAGCACCGCGTTGGTCGTGGTTGTCGTGCCATGCACGATCAGGTCCAGCGCGGCGATCTCAGCCCCGGCGGCATCCAGAGCGCCCAGCACGCCGGTCGACTGGTTGTCGAGCGTGGTCGGCACCTTGGCCAGGCGCACCCGCCCCGCGCGGCTTTCGAACAGCACCAGGTCGGTGAAGGTGCCGCCCACGTCGATCCCGGCGACGATACCTGAACGCGATGGGGTCTGGGTCATGTGTGTCTCCTGTCTCGCCCTGTTCGGGATGTCCCGTGCGGGATCGGCCGGGGGCGGCGTTGCGGCCAGCAAGACTGCCGCATGTAAACCTGTCAACCGAAGATCCCCCCGGCCGGAGGTGGCGGCAAACATGTTGGCACACAAATGACATTGGCAGGGGCCGCACCCCGGTCCGGGCGACCAAAAAACGGGCAGTGGCCGGGCCGTTGCTGCGGGGAAGCCGGGTGTGCAATCAGATGGGCGCCGGGAGTTGCAGGCGATTGCCGTCCCCGGGCCGGGCCTGGGTCAGCCCCAGGTCGTTCCACGGCCGAGCCCGGCTCGCTTTCGTGGCCGGGTGATTGATCTGGCCAAGGACAGGACCAATGATCAGGCCAGTCGTCCGACCCGTCACAGGGGCAATCATGGGGTCAGTCACGGGGCCACTTCACGCGCCGAACGCCGCCTTTCTGTGCAACGCACCGCGCCCACGGGCTTTGGCGCCGATGCAGGCCGTCGCGGGGGCCGAACCGACGGCCAAGACGATTGACAGCTCTGCCCGGTGATGTTCGCTTGTACACCAACGATATTGCCACCCCTGCGGTGGCCCGCATGAATGCCGCCTCCGGGCGGTCAGCGAAATTGCCGCCCCCCGGGACGGCCAGCGAAAGGCCAGCTTCGTGAGCGCCACAGCCAAAGCCGATGCCCCGCAGAAGATCCGCTGCGACGCCTGCCCGGTCACCTGTTTCATCGCCGAAGGCCGGTCGGGCGCCTGTGACCGCTATGCCAACCAAGACGGCGCGCTGGTCCGGCTGGACCCGCTGACCATCCTGGAAAACCGCGCCCGCGACGGTGATGCCGAAGGCCGGCTGGTGCCCTTTCTCGATGCCGAATGGGACGGCAACCCGGTCACCGGCGAACGCCAGTTCGTCACGGCCATCGGCGCCGGCACGACCTATCCCGATTACAAGCCCGCGCCCTTCATCGTCGCCTCCGAATATGACGGCGTCGACATGGTCACCGTGGTGACCGAGGGCATCTTTTCCTATTGCGGGGCCAAGGTGAAGATCGACACCGACCGCCATCTCGGCCCGGAATGCGCCCCCGTGCGCGCCGATGGCGAGGTGATCGGCCATGTGACCACCTCGGAATACGGCAGCCAGATGCTGTCGCTTGGCGGGGTCGAGCACCTGACCGGCGGATCGAAAAAGGAAGGCCGGGTGACCTGCGCCGCGCTGCTGGCACTGTGCAATGGCGAGGCGGTCGACCTGACCATCGACGGCGGCGCCGAGGTGACCGTTGCGGCGGGCCAGGCGCCAGTGGTCAACGGCGTGGCCGAAGAGCGCATGCGGGTGGGCTGCGGCTCGGCCACGGTGGGCATCTTCGCGGCGCAATGGCAGGGGCTGGTCGACGAGGTCGTGGTCGTCGACGACCACATCACCGGGGTGATGAGCGAACACCAGGCCGGCAAGGTCATCGGCTGGGAACCGACCGGGATCAAGATCCTCGGCCGCCGCTCCACCCCCGGCCGCTATTTCCAAGTGGCCGAGCCGGGCACCGGCTGGGGCGGCACCGACATGACCGACCCGCTGACCATCCTGGGCCCCTGGAACCCCAAGGTCGCCCGCCCCGGCCTGTCGTTGCTGATGGTCTCGACCACCGGCGAACACGCGGCCTATTACGAGCTGGACGACGATCTGCGCCCGGTCCAGATGGAGATCCCCGACCGGCTGGTGCCCTCGACGAAGCGGATCGAGGAGAATTGCGAGCCGGCGCATTGTTCGGTGCTGTTCATGGGTGGGGCCGGCGGCAGCCTGCGCGCCGGGGTCACCGAGAACCCCGTCGGCCTGACCCGGTCGGTGCAATCGGCGCTGACCCGGGTGACGGTGGGCGGCGCGCCGGTCTATCTGTGGCCCGGAGGTGGCATCACGATCATGGCCGACGTGACCCGGATGCCCCGGGGCGCCTTCGGCTACGTGCCCACTCCGGCGCTGGTCGCGCCCATCGAATTCACCATGCGGCGCAGCGATTACGAGGCGCTCGGCGGGCACATGGACCACGTCGTGCCCCTGTCCGAGGCGCTGGCCGGCATGCCCGGACGTCAGAGCGATCACATCCTGTCGGGCCGGCGTGGGGTCGGCCGGGCCGGCGACGACCCATGGCCGGTTGCGCCGCTGGCCGGCGGGCGCGGGTGAGCGGCTTTGCCGAAACGCCTTCGGCCCGGCTGTCTGCGGATGGCCGGCGGCTGCGCCTGCTGCACGGGCCGATTGATGTCATCGTGACGGCCGAAGGCCCTCAGGCGGCGCAGATGGCAGCCTTTGCCCGGGTGCGGGCCGCGTTCCTGCCGGTCCTGGGCACGCTGGTGGGCGAGCTGCCCCGCCTGCGCGCCGCAGACGGGCCGATGCCCGGCGGGCCGGTGGCCCGGCGCATGGTGGCGGCCACGGCGCCTTTTACACCTGCATTTGTCACGCCCATGGCCGCCGTGGCCGGCAGCGTGGCCGACCACCTGCGCGATGCGGCGCTTGGGTCCGAGGAACCCCGCACCACAGCCCGGGGGCTGGAACGGCTGATCGTCAACAACGGCGGCGACATCGCCCTGTGGCAGGCCGGCGGCACGGTGACCGCCGCGATCTGCGACGACCCGCTGACCGGACGCGCCGGCGGACGGATCGCCATCCCCCATGATGCCGGTGTCGGCGGGCTGGCCACCTCGGGCTGGCGCGGCCGGTCGCATTCGCTGGGCATCGCTGACGCCGTGACCGTTCTGGCCGCCGACGCGGCCCGGGCCGATGCCGCGGCGACCCTGCTGGCCAATGCCGTCGACCTGCCCGGCCACCCGGCCGTCACCCGCCTGCCCGCCCGGGACCTGGCCCCCGACAGCGACCTTGGCCCGCGCCCGGTGACCACCGCTGTCGGCCCGCTGTCGGTCGCCGATGCGCGGAAAGCCATCGACAACGGCCGGGCCATGGCCGAAAACTTCCTCGCGCGCGGGCTGATCCACGCGGCCTACCTGTCGCTGCAAGACACCCGCGCCACCGTTGCCGAAAAGGACCTGCTCGATGCCTGAACCCGAGATCCGCAAGACCGCCCTGCAGCTGGAAACCATCTGGCACGAAGGCGGCCCGGTGGCTGAAGTGCCCCTGAAGAAGGCGGCGGCGATTGCCGTCATCCGCAACCCCTTTGCCGGTCAGTACCACGCCGAGATCGCCGGGTTCATGGAAGACCTCAAGCCGCTGGGCCTGCGCATGGCGCAAGAGCTGATCGACGCGCTCGGCGGCGATCCGGCGGCGATCCAGGGCTATGGCAAGGGCGCCATCGTCGGCACCGCCGGCGAGCTGGAACACGGCGCGCTCTGGCACGTGCCGGGCGGCTATTCCATGCGTGAACTCATCCCGGCCAGCATGGCCATCGTGCCTTCGACCAAGAAGATCGGCGGCCCGGGCGCGCGGCTGGACGTGCCGATCACCCATACCAACGCCTCTTACGTGCGGTCGCATTTCGACGCCATGGAAGTCGGCCTGGCCGACGGGCCGAAGGCCGACGAGATCGCGCTGGTGCTGGTCATGACCACCGGCGCGCGGGTGCATGCCCGGGTCGGCGGGCTGGCCCATGACGACGTCGGCGGCCAGGACGGCCTGCGCTGATGCCCGCGGGCCTGCGCAAGCTGGTCACCCTGGCCGAAACCGTCGAGCTTGAAATGGGCCGGCCGGTCGTCCCGCCGTGCCGCAAGGCCGTGGCCGCGGCGGTCATCGCCAACCCTTTTGCCGGGCGCTACGTCGAGGACCTGACCGCGCTGATCGACACCGGCGCCGAGCTGGGCGCGCTGCTGGCCGGCGAGGCCCTGGCCCTGCTGCGGGCCGATCCAGCCGAGATCCAGGGCTATGGCAAGGCCGCCCTGGTGGGCGAGGCCGGCGAGCTGGAACATGCCGCCGCCCTGCTGCACCCGGCGCTTGGCGCGCCGCTGCGCGCGGCGATCGGCGGAGGCGTGGCGCTGGTGCCGTCGTCCAAGGCGATGGGCGGGCCGGGTGACGTGATCGACGTGCCGCTGGGCCACAAGGACGCGGCCTATGTGCGCAGCCATTTCGACGGCATGCGCCTGCGCATCGCCGATGCACCGCGCCCGGCCGAAATCGTCGTGGCCGTGGCCCTGTCGACCGGCGGCCGCCCCCTGCCCCGGGTCGGCGGGCTGACCGATGACGCGGCCCTGCGTCAGGACGGCTTGCGCTGATCGTTTGTGCAACAGCACCCCCGCGACCGGGTTTTGCCCCCCTGCGGGCGGTCCCGGGGCTTGCCGCATTGCGCCCCATCGACTAGCCATTTCAGGCCGCCAAGGGAGGGACACGCTTGGACAAGGACGCCGAACCGGACCTGGTCCGCCAGGACGATCTTTCGGACGATGCACCGGACGACACGGTCGCGGATACCGGGCCTGATGCGGGGCCTGAAACCGGGATCGATGACGATGCCGCCCCTCCGAACGGCTCCGAAACCGGCCCCCGGGTCGTGACCAGCGCCGAACATGGCTACCTGCTGGACGAACAGGTGGGATACCTGCTGCGCCGGGCCTATCAGCGCAATTCCCTGATCTTTTCCGATCTCATTCCCGGCGGGCTGACCACCACGCAATTCTCGGTCATGTTCCGCCTGGGCGAGGACGGGCCGATGTCGCAGAACATGCTGGGCCGGTCGGTGGCCATGGACGGAGCCACGACCAAGGGCGTCGTCGACCGGCTGGTCGCCCGCAACCTTCTGCGCACCGACCGCGATCCCGACGACCGCCGGCGCTACATCATCTCGCTGACGCCCGAGGGGATCGACATGCTCAACGCGGCCATCGACCGGGCCAAGGAAGTCACCCGCACCACGCTGTCACCGCTCAAACCGGCGGAACGACAGACCTTCCTGCGCCTTCTCAAGCGCATCGTCTAGGCCATGGCCACCGCACCCTGGCTCTTTCTGATCGACCTGCAACCGGCCTTTTCCTCGGCCGACAGCCCCTGGTTCACGCCCGGCACCGACGCGCTTTATGCCCGGCTGCGCCCGCTGGTGGCAGCGTTCGGCCCGCGCGTCCTGTTCTCGCGCTTTGTCCCGCCCGAAGGTCCGCCCGAGGGCAGCTGGGCGCCCTATTACGCCGAATGGCCCTTTGCCCTGACCGCGCCCGCCAGCATGTGGGCCTTGGATGACGACTGGGCCGGCGGGCGATCCATCGCGGCCGATACCTTCGGCAAATGGACGCCCGAGGCCCGGGCCATCCTGGACGGGGCCGGCGAGATCGTGATCGGCGGCGTGGCCACCGAATGCTGCGTGATGAACACCGTGCTGGCCGCGCTGGACGATGCCCGCCAGGTCTGCCTGCTGACCGACGGCTGCGCCGGCAGCACGGCGGATGCCCACGATGCGGCCGTCGCGCTGATGGCCATGCGCGCGCCCCAGATCCGGCTTTCGACCATTGACAAGGCGTTGGCCCCGACCTGACCCGCCCGGCGCGCGACCCCGGGTCATTTCGTTTGTGTGACAACGGATTTCCGGCTTTCATGGGGCCGACCAACCCCATCGGACACCACGCCATGACACCCCATGACATTCCCGCCAAGCCCTATTCCATCATCGGCGGCAGCGCCAATTGGGGCCTGCGATTCCCCGAGGATATCGACCAGCCGGGGGTCAGCGTGACGGCCTCGGACCTGACCTTTGACACGCCCTTCGGGCCCAGCCGCGACTGGAAGATCATCCGGTTCGACGGCTCGATCACCGCCGACGGCCAGCCGCGCGAGGCGCTTTACGTCTTTTCCCACGGCACCACCTCGGGCGACGAGATCGACCACGAGGGCCATCGCAAGGTCTTCTGGGTGCTGCGCGAGGCCGGTACGAAACGGGTGGTGGCCCTGTCGACCTCCGGGTCGTTGAACCGGGCGATCCGGGCCGGCGACCTGGTGATAGCCTCGGACATCCTGGAACTGACCCAGACGCCCTATTCGCTGCTGCCCGGCCGGCTGCGCTATGACGCGTCGGGCAAGCAGCTGATCTGCCCCGAAACCTCGGACCTGGTGGAGCGGATCGCGCAGGACCTGTGGCCCGTGGGCAACCGGGTCTATGGCCGCGATGCCCAGCTGGTCTGCGCCCATGCCTGGGGGCCGCGGCTGACCAGCCCGGCCGAGGTCATGGCCTATCGCTCCATGGGCGCGGATTTCATCAACCATTCCTTCGCGCCCGAGGTCACGCTGGCCCGCGAGATCGGGGCCTGCATCACCAATGTCAGCTTCATCACCGCGCCGTTCAGCGCCTATTTCGCCCCGCCCGAGGTGACGATCCTGGGCGCATCGCCCGCGCAGGCGCTTGGCCCGCTGGCCTCGCAGATCGCGCTGCGCACAATGGCCGCTCTGCCGGCCGAACCGGGGTGCATCTGCGCCGGGCTGCTGAGCCCGCAGGACCCGGCGCACCAATCCCACCGCTGAGCGTCAGAGCAGCGACACCACCAGCCGCGTACCGTCCGAGATGCCTTCGAGCGGCACGCTGGTGCCGCTGACCTTGACCGGCTTGCCATCGACGAAGGCCAGCGCGCCGGCCATGTGATCGGGCAGGATCAGCGTGCCGTCGCCCAGGTCCGGGTGCAGGGTCATGGCCAGCCGGGTCTTCGAGACCGACAGGTCGCTCAGCCGCCCACGGAAACCGCGGGTGCCAAAGACCAGCGCCCCGCCCCGGGTCAGGGACATCGCCTCGCCTTCGATGGTCAGCATGACCTCGCCGGCGGGGGAGCGCACCGGTCCCAGTTGCACGTCGTCTTCGACCGCGATCTGCCAGCCGCCCCAGGGCGAGATCTCCATGACCTCGCCGACGCCGATCAGGGGCAGCATCGCGCCCCAGCACAGGAACGGGTCGGTGTCGGGCTGATCCATGGCCTCGCCGGTGTCGGCGTTGTAATTCTCGGCCACGATGCGCCGGTCCTCCCAGTTCTGGCGGAACATGGTCATGCTGCGCGCGGCGAAATCCCGGGCGCGGTCGTCCAGCCCGGCCCGGCGCAGGCCCTGCCAGACGAACCAGTTGACGTTCGGCCAGATCCGCCCGCGCCAGTAGACATTGTCGCCATAGGCCGGGTCGTTGCGGCTGACATTGGGGATGACGTAGTCGCCGCCGAACATGTCGGGATCGTCCAGGTGGGCCATCAGCCGGTCGACCTGGTCGGCCGAGGCCGCGCCGCAGATCAGCGGGTAGAACGACGTCGGCCCGACCGAGCGCACGAACCCGCCGCCCCGCTGCCGGTTGGCAAAGATGCCCCGTTCGTCGTCCCACAGCTCGGCCCGGATACGGTCGCGCGAGGCGGCGGCCAGGCCGGTGAACTCGGCGGCCTGCTCGGCATGGCCCAGCTCGGCCGCGATCAGGGCCAGCATCTCGGCATCCAGGGCCAAGGTGCAGTTCAGGCCCACGTCCAGCAGCGACAGGGTGCGGGTTTCGGCGGAATAGATCGCCTCGTCATGGGTGGGCGAATTGTCCATGCCGGTCTCGTTGCGGGCCCCGAAATGGGTGCCCTTGTAAAGCGCCTCGCCCACGTCCGAGGTGCCGCAGGACACCAGCCCCCGCCCGTCGGGATCGCGATGCGCCCGCCACCAGCGCTGGTTGGCGGCAAGGGCCGGGAAGGCGAGTTCCAGCAGGGACCGGTCGCCGCTGCGCTGGTAGGCCATCCAGGCCATCAGGGCCCCGTTGGGCGCCTGGGTCCGGTCGACCCATTCGTCGTTCGAGGTCAGGATGCAGGCGAAATTCCCCTGAGGCGTGGCGCTGGCCATGGCACAGGCCATGTTGTCTCGCGACAGGGCCGGATCCAGCAGCCCGGCCATCAGGGCATTGTAGGTCGTGTCGTTGTACCAGACGGCATAATCGCCCAGGTTCCAGATCCGGCTGACCGGCGAATAGACCCGGTTGTTGGTCCCGTCCCAGACCGTGTTCCAGGCCAGCACGTCGCGGATGGCGTCCAGCGCCCCGGCATTGCGCCCGGTCTGCAGGGCGGGCAGATCGGCCGGGGCCGGGGTTAGCGCGGCACGGGCCTTGGCCACGGCCAGGTCCTCGCGGTCGGCCACGCCGGCGGCAAAGCGGCAGTCGCGCATCATTTCCAGGTTGAAGCGCAGGGCCAGCACCGGGGCCTCGGTGCCCCGGGTGGCGGTGTTCCAGTAGCCGTTGGTCTCGAAATCCCGGGCCAGGTCGGCGATGCTGTCATGGGCCGTGACCTGGGCCGGGGCCTGGTCGGCCTCCAGGGCCACGTAGCGCCGGCCCACGCGGATCACTGCGGCCCCATCTGTCCAGTGCACCGTCTCGCCCCGTTCGCCCGACAGGCACAGCGTCACCCAGTAGCGCAGCCCCCATTCGCCCTGCGCCCCGGCCGACCAGCCTCCCGACACCGTCCAGGGGTCGTGCTTGTCATAGGCCCAGCTCAGCTCCGTGCCGCCATGATCGGTGTCGAAACGTACGTAGCGCCCGTCGGTGGCATGTTCGAGAAACCGGATATCCTTTCCCGCCACGATGTCCGAGGCGCTGCCCGCGGCCGAGGAATACAGCACCGGCGTCAGTCGCACGCCAAGCGGCAGAAAGACCATTTCGGCCGGGCGGGACGACCAGGTGTTCCAGGCGCGATCAAGCGCGATATTGGGGCAGATCAGCACGAAGGGGTCCTTTCGACAAAGAAGGGCGGCGACCGGCGGCCGCCACCCCTTGGTCTGCTATGGCAAGGTTTACTGCGCGTAGGCCGTCTTGACCTCGGCCCAGAGCTGCTGGATCGCCTGGCGTTCGTCATCCGACAGCGGCGCCATGAAATGCAGCCGCGAGGTCACCGCCGGGTCGCCCATGACATCGCGGTTGAACGCGCCTTCGGGCAGGGCGTCAAGCGCCTTGGGGTTGGCCGAGGTGGCCGCGCCGATCTCGGTGTCCCACTGGACGTAGAATTCCGGCGAGATCATGTAGTCGATGAACTTGGCCGCCGCTTCGGCGTTCTTCGAGCCGGCCGGGATGCCCAGCGTGTCGAACCAGGCGATCGCCCCGTCTTCGGGGATGACGAAATCGACCGGCAGGCCATAGGTCGTCTTGGCCCGCATCGCGCCGCCGGCCCAGATCTCGGCCAGGTCATAGGCCCCGTTGGCCATGCCCTTCATGAACTCGTCTTCCGAGGCCCAGAGCGATTTCACCTGCGGCTTCAGCTCCAGCAGCTTGACCTTGATGGCTTCCAGGTCCTCGGGGTGGTTCATGTCCTGGCCCAGCACCAGCGCGGCCTGCTTGACCTGCCATTCGGCATCGTCGCGCAGCGACAGGCGGCCTTCGAAGGCCGGGTCCCACATGGCCGCCGCGCTGGTCACCGGCGCGTCGACCGCCGAGGTGTTATAGGCCAGCCCGTTGACGCCCCAGACCCAGGGCGCGCCCCAGACCTCGCCCTCGACCGTGACGGACGGGTCTTCCTTGAAGGGCGCGCTGAGGTCATCCCAGTTCGACAGCGCCGCGGTGTCCAGCGGCTGCAACAGGCCCAGTTCGCGCACCTTGTCGACCATCGCCGCGTTGACCACGACCACGTCATAGGCCCCGGCCCCGGTCTGCAGCTTGGTGATCATCTCCTGTTCGGAGGTGAAGTAATCATGCACCACGGTGATGCCCGTGGCCTCCTTGAACGCTTCCAGCCCGAATTCCGCATCGGTGCCATAGCTGTTCCAGTTCAGAACCCGAATCTCCTGGGCCAGGACCGGCAAAGCCGGGGCCAGGGCGGCCACCAGCCCCGCAACGAGGGTCAGGCGCGTGTGTTTGAGGACGTTCATCTTGCTTCCCTGTCTGAAATATTCGTTTGCTTGCTGACGTTCCCGGACAGCCCATCCGGGCCCTGTGATCCCAGTTGGGAACCGGCCCGGATCAAAAGCAAAGACTTTCTGGCCTTGCCCCAGGGGAAACCGAGAATGCACATTTTTACGACAGCAGCGACATTTGTTCGCCCGGAAAATACGTTCGTGTGCAAATGATACCTCCTGTGACCGAATGGGCATTTGCCTGCCATCTTCGGATCGGACCCAATAGGAAGACGTGCAGGCGCCTGACCACGGGGCCGCCAACCGAGAAAGACCTTGTCATGCCTACAGCCACCCAGCAACGGCGCGCCATCTTCTCCCTGACCGGACCGGCCTATCTCTGGCTGCTGGTCACGATCCTGCTGCCCCTCTCGGCCATGCTGTGTTTCAGCTTTCTGACGGTATCGCCGTTTTCCGGCCAGCAGCCGGAATGGACGCTGGAGCAATATCGCACCTTCTTCACCCAGGACGTCTACATGGTGAATGCCTGGCGCTCGATCGGGCTGGCCACGCGGGTCACCTTGCTGTGCCTGCTCTTCGGCTATCCGGCGGCCTTCATCCTGGCCCGCACGATCAAGGGCCGCTGGCGCGAGGCCATGCTCTTGCTGATCGTTCTGCCCTTCTGGTCGAACGGGCTGGTGCGCTCCTTTTCCTGGACCATGGTGCTGACCGATTACGGCATCATCGGCCGGGCCCTGCACGCGGTCTGGCCGGGCGCGCCCTCGATCGAGATCATGAATTCCTATGCCGCCATCCTGATCGGCCTGGTGCATGCCTACCTGCCCTACATGGTGCTGACCTGCTATGTCGCCCTGCAGGGCATCAACATGTCCCTGACCGAGGCCGCCCGGTCGCTGGGTGCCTCGCACCTGCAGGTCTTCCGGCGCATCATCCTGCCGCTCAGCCTGCCCGGTGTCGTCGCCGGCTGCCTGCTGGTCTTCGTGCCGGTGCTGGGATCCTTCATGGAGCCGCGCATCCTGGGCGGCACCCAGGCCATCATGCTGGGCACGCTGATCGAGAACCAGTTCACCGCGTCCTTCAACTGGCCCCTGGGCGCGGCCCTTGGCTTTGTCATGCTGGGCATCGTCTTCGTGATCATGGCCGTGTTCTACCCGCTTGCGCGCAAGCACCTGTCGGTCAGCTGAGGAGCCCCCAATGTCACGGATCATCGGAACCTTCAGCCGCGGCTACCTGCTGGCAATGCTGCTGTTCCTCTATACGCCGATCATCGTGATGATGATCATGTCCTTCAACAAGTCGCCGCTGTATACCCTGCCGTTCAACTTCGACCTGGTCTGGTGGGAGAAACTGATGGCCAACGACCGCCTGCTGCGCGCGACGTGGAATTCGGTCTGGATCGCCGCGCTGAACACGGTCATCGCCACGACGCTGGGCACCATGGCCGCCCTGGCCTTTGCCCGCTACGAATTCCGGGGCAAGAAGCTGCTGCAATCCCTGCTGATGCCCTCTCTGGTCATTCCCTGGCTGATCACCGGCACGGCCATGCTGATCTTCTTCTTCTGGACGGGCATCGGGCGCGGCCTGCATGCCATCCTGCTGGGCCATGTCGCCCTGTCGCTGCCTTACGTCATCATCGTCATCGGGGCCCGCATGCAAAGTTTCGGCGTCGAACTCGAAGAGGCCGCCACCAGCCTTGGCGCCTCGTCCTGGCAGACCTTCCGCCGGGTGTCGCTGCCGCTGATGGCCCCGGGCATCGTGGCCGCCGCGCTCTTTGCCTTCGCCGTGTCCTTCGACCAGTTCGTGATTTCCTATTTCCTCGCGCCCGTCGGCACCTCGATCCTGCCGGTCGAGATCTATACCTCCATCCGCCAGGGCTTCACGCCCGAAATCAACGTCATCTCGACCATCGTCATCCTGGTGTCGATGGCCGCGATGATCGGGTTTGCCCGCCTGTCCAACTTCTCGGGAGACCGCTGACCATGGGGTCCGTCGACATCCGCAACGTATCGAAATCCTACGGCCCGGCGCAGGCGCTGGCCGATGTGTCCCTGTCCATTGCCGAGGGCGAGTTCTTTGGCCTGCTGGGCCCGTCCGGCGGGGGCAAGACAACCCTGCTGCGGGCCATCGCGGGCTTCGTGGAACCGGATGCCGGCACCATCACCGTGGACGGCAAGCCGATCCAGAACGTGCCCGTCAACAAGCGCGACATCGGGCTGATGTTCCAGAACTACGCGCTGTTTCCCCATCTCAGCGTGCGCGAGAACCTGGGCTTCGGCCTGTCCGTCCGCCACCGGCCCAAGGCCGAGATCGACGCAAGGGTCGATGAACTGCTGGCCCTCGTCCGGCTGGAAGCCTTCGGCGACCGCAAGCCCAGGCAATTGTCCGGCGGCCAGCAGCAGCGCGTGGCCCTGGCCCGGGCGCTGGCCACCAATCCGCGGGTCCTGCTGCTGGATGAACCGCTGGGCGCGCTGGACAAGAACCTGCGCGAAGAAATGCAGATCGAGCTGAAGCAGATCCAGCGGGAAATCGGCATCACCACGATCTTCGTCACCCACGACCAGGAAGAGGCCCTGACCCTGTCCGACCGCATCGCCATCATGCGCGACGGCGGCGTCGAACAGGTAGGCGCCCCGCGCCAGATCTACGAACGCCCCGACACCGCCTTTGCCGCCCGTTTCCTGGGCGCGGCCAACTTCTTTACCGGAACGGTCGAGGGCAACGACGGCGCCCTCACCCGCGTCCGACTGGGTGACGGCACGGTCTTTACCACCACCGATGCCGCCGCGCCGGGCCGGCAGGTCACGCTGGCCGTGCGCCCAGAAAAGATGTTCACCACATCGCCGGACACCGCGCCCAACCGCATCTCGGGGCGCATCCTGCAAGAGGTCTTCACCGGCACCGCCGTCACCTACCGCCTGGACGCCATGGGCCAGACCGTGTCGGTCTTTGCCCAGAACGGCGGCAGCGCCCTGCCCGCGACGGGCGACATGCTGACCGTCGGGTTCGATCCGGCCAATGCCGTGATCCTGGCCGATACTCCCGCCCCTCAAGCCGCCTGAAAGGTCCTGCCCGATGTCCCGCAAGATGCACCTTGTCGCCTATCTCAAGACCGGCCCCACGGCCAACCACGTCGGCGGCTGGCGCCACCCCGAGGCGACGCTGGACGACATCCTGGAACCCTCGCGCTATGAACGCATCGCCGGGGTGCTGGAAGACGCCTGCTATGATGCCTGTTTCTTCGCCGACCTGATGGGGCTTTATGACATCCACGGCGGCAATTACGACGTCTACGTCCGCCACGGCGGCCAGATCAGCTTTATCGACCCGCTGATGGTCCTGCCGATCATGGCCCGCGCCACCCGCCACATCGGCCTGGGCGCGACCCTGTCGACGACCTTCTACCACCCCTACCACCTGGCCCGGCAATTGCTGTCGCTGGACCTGATCAGCAAGGGCCGCGTGGCCTGGAACGTGGTCACCTCGGCCACTGCGCTCGAGGCCCAGAACTTCGGGATGGAGGACCTGCCCCCCAAGGACCTGCGCTATGACATGGCCGACGAGGTGGTCGAGGCCTGCATGAAGCTGTGGCACAGCTGGGAGCCGGACGCCTTCGTGCTGGACAAGGAGAGCGGCGTGCTGGCCGACCCGTCCAAGGTCCATTACGCCAATTACAAGGGCAAGTACGTGTCCTCGCGCGGGCCGCTGTCGATCCCGTCCAGCCCCCAGGGCCACCCGGTGATCATGCAGGCCGGGGCCTCGCCCCGGGGCCGCGAATTTGCCGCCCGCTGGGCCGAGGTGGTCTTTGCCGCCCCGGGCGAGCGCAAGGCCATGGGTGCCTTCTACGAGGACGTCAAGGCGCGCACCGTGGCGGCCGGGCGGCGGCCCGAAGAGTGCAAGATCCTGGTCAATGCGACCTGCATCATCGGCGAGACCGAAAGCATCGCCCGCGAGCGGGCCGATTTCGTCAATGCCCTGGCCGAGGAGGAACTGGCCGTGGCCTGGCAATCCAATTCGATCGGCGTCGACCTGACCCGCCATGTCGAGGGCGCCTCGATCGCCGAGGCCCAGGGCACCCAGGGCATGCAGGGCTCGGTCGACTCGCTGATGAACCAGAGCAAGGCCCGCGGGCTCAGCCTCAGCGAGATCGTCCGCCAGCCGGTGCCCGACCAGATCGTCGGCACGCCGATGCAGGTGGCCGACATCCTCAGCGACATGTTCGAAAGCAAGCTCTGCGACGGCTTCGTGCTGGCCCCTGTGACCCATCCGATCAGCCACGAGACCTTCGCCCGCTCGGTCGTGCCGATCCTGCAGCGCCGGGGCCTGTTCCGCACCCGCTACGAGGGCAACACCCTGCGCGAGAACCTGCGCAACCCCTGACGCTCCCGCCCCGCGCCATCCTTGCGCCGAGCGCGTGGCCCATTTGTGCGGCGGCCGAAGGCGGGCTCGGCGTAGAGCCTGTCCATTCCGGGCGCACCGGCGGGCCCGACGTTAGACATATCCATTCCGGGGGCACTCGCGGGTCCGGCGCGAGATCTATCGATTCCGGGTGCACAGACTGACCAGGCGCGGGGCCTATCCAGTCCGGACGCACCGGCGGGTGCGACATGGCCTCCATCCGTCCCGAGGCCGCAGGCGGTCCGACATGGCCCCCACCCGTTCCGACGCCGCGGGCGGGCCAGGCGTGGCCCTATCCATCCCGGAGGCGCAGGCGGGCCAGCCCGTAGCCGTCCTGCCAGGCCCCGCGGTTCAGCCCGCCATCGCCCGGCTCGACCTCGGCCGGGCCTTCCGGGGTCTCGATGATCAGCGGCAGGCCCGAATGAAGCCCGGCGCTGTCCGGGGCCAGCCGCAGATCGCCGCCCGGCCCGTCGCGGAACAGCGGCGCGGCCTGAATGATGCCCCCTGTCTCCCAACCGTGGCGGGCATGGACATCGCGCAGGTAATCGCCGCGATTGGTCAGGCTGCCGTCGAACACGACCCCGTCGTCCTCGCGCTTGTGGAAATGGCGGACGAGGTCGATCCAGGCACAGGTGTAATCGTCGTAATCCTGCGGGCCGCACCATTCGAAGACATTGTTGGCAAAGGTCAGGCGGGTCGTGACATCGGGCCCGATGGCAAAGAGATCCGGGTGGTTCACCGAAGCCGCCGCCCCGCCGATCAGCGGACAGCGCAGGAAGAAGGAATTGTTGACCACGTACCAGGGCATCTCGGGCGACAGCGCCTTGCTGGCATAATCGGGGTTGGGCGACAGGTAGCTGAGCTTGAGCACCCGGCCCATGGTGTGATGCAGGCTGCCGGGCTGGCCCTGGCGGGTCTCGAACCGGCCGATGTTGCCGTAGATGTAGATATGCCCGCCGCGCACCCCGTCGAAGGACAGCCAGCCATGGGCGTCGATGATCCGGTTGTGGCGGATGTGCCAGTTGCGGGCCCGGTGTTCCGGTTCGATCGGGTTGTCGCGGATACGCCGGAAGGTATTGCCGGCAATGACGAAATTGTCGTTGTTCAGCGCGTCCGACGCTGTCGGGTCATGCTTGGTGCGGATGCCGTTGTAGGCATCGCTGATGACATTGTTCTCGACCCGGACATTGCCCAGCCCCTTGCCGGCCAGGAAGGAGCCGTTGAAATGGGCATAGGTGTTGTTGCCGCCTTCCTCGCCATGGGCTTCGACCCAGTCGATCCGGTGCCACAGCGCATGGTCGGGCGAGGTATCCTGCTGCCAGTGGCAATCGCGGATGGTCAGGCCGGTCGTGGCCTTGGCATAGATCGCATCCGTGCCGCCCCGGATGCGGCAGTTCTCGATGGTGATGTCCCGGCACTTGTTCATCAGCAACCCGGTGGGCCAGGCATTGGCCAGGCAGAGGTTGCGCAGGATGACGTGCCGGCAGTCCTTCAGTTGCAGGAAGATATGGTCATAGCGGTCGGCCCGGGGATCGGGCCGGCGCGCGGCGTCGATCCAGCCGGGCACCAGCGGCTCGATGATGACCTCGTTGCCGGAATGGCCGCGCAATCCGTCGATGCGCAGCTGATCGCCATGGACCCCGGGCGCGATGCGCAGGATCTTTGCCTGCCCGGCCCCGGGCAGGGTGAATTTCGTCGGGTGGCCGGCCACCGGGGTCAGCATCCGGAAATCGGTTATCTCGCGAAGGGTCGTCATCGATCTGCGGCCTCCGTTCGGCAGCTGTGACAGGGTCGTAACGGTCCGGCTCAAGGCACGGGCCCGGACCATGGCCATACTGCACGGGGCAGCGGGCCGGGCATAGACCCGCGCCGGCCCGGTCGGGCCGGCAGGGCCCGGCAACTTCCCCGGCACCGCCCGTCGGTTGAAGAGCGGGCAATGCCGGGGGCCATCGCGCCTCAGACCGGCACGGCCTGTGCCGCGCAGTCCCGGCGTGCCGGAACCGGCAGCGGCGGGCGGAAATGGCTGAACGGGCGCATCAGCTGCACGGGCGTACCGTTGACATGGTCCAGCGTGCCGCTCCAGACCTCCTGGTACAGCGTATAGAGATCCTGGCGGTCGGTTTCCGTCAGCGTGCTGTCGGGGCCGTAGTTCATGATCGTGAACCTGTCGTGCCGGCCGAAGACCTCGCTGGGAAAGGCCGTTTCGCTGACCTGGGCGAAGAAATGGCGCAGGCCGAAGACATGGCCCAGCTCGTGGGCCATGGTTTCGATCTGTTCGTCCCGGCTCTGGTCGAACATGCGGGGATAGAGCACCAGCTCGTGCTGGCCGGCATCGGGGAAGAAGGCGCTGGCCAGCACGCAGCCCGCCGGGTTGCAATTGTCCTGGTCGCGGATGACGATCTCGAAATCCCAGCGCTCGTGCACCTCCTGGAACCGGACGGGCACGGCATAGCCCCAGCCCACCAGCGCCTCGGCGAAAAGCGCGCGGATATAGGCCTTGACCGCCTCGGGATCACGGAAGGGCAGCAGGGATTGCTCGCGGAACCGGAAGCGCAGGGTGACATCGCGATCCCACAGCGGGATGAACCCGTCGGGCGCATGCAGGACCAGGTCCAGCGGCGAGCGGTTGTCGGGCGTGGGATAGCCCAGCTTGTCGGTCTCGCAGACCGCCCCGCCGTGGTAGAGGTGGATGAACGGCTTGAGCAGGCTGGCGGCGTCGGCCGGGTCGCGGCGGTCGAATGGACCGGTCTTTTGGCAATTGCACATGGTCTTGTCCTCCTTGGGTCGGGGTTTGGTCGGATCACCGGTCCGGGGTCAGCCGGCCCGGTCGGCCCGCGCGGCGGCATGGGCCGCGCGGATCAGCTCGTCGGTCAGGCCACCATGCAGATCGGTGCGCCTGTCGGTGACATGGAACCGTTGCGCGGTCAGGGGCTGCAGCGACGGCTGGTCCTGGGGAAACTCGGCAAAGGCCAGCACGGCGGGCCGGCGGGCGCCGTCGATCTCGAGCCCGCGCTGGTCTTCGAGCGTGATCATCAGGACAAAGCAGAGGCGGTAGAGGAAATCCAGGTCGGCCTCGGCCAGCACGTCGGTGTCGTCAAGCCGGCCGTCCTCCAGCATTTGCCCGATCAGGCGGGTAACGAAATCGGCCAGGAACACCCCGGCCACCCGGCCGTAGGTCTCGTTGTCCAGGACCAGCGGGCCCAATGCGCTCGTGTCAGACATGCTCGATCACTCCGACGCCCAGAACGGACGGAAACAGGAAACACCAGAGAAAGACCGCCCCGGCCCCGGCCAGCGCGGCGCCGCCGGGAATGCGCCCGCGTTGGACCCCGCGGACCTCGATCTGGGCGCCAAAGCCGTTGCCCGTGCCCGGCAGGCGCAGGAAATCGGTGGCCACGGCCTCGGCGGCGGTCAGGTCGCCGCTGACCGAGATGGCAAAGCCCGGTGCGGGCGAGCCGTCGAAATGGAAATCGTCCGAGGTGGTCAGCCAGGTTTCCCCGTCGGCCTCCTCTTCGATGCGGAACGTGCCGGCAAGGCTATGCCCGTTGCGGCCTTCGAAATGTCCCTGGGCGATCAGCATCGCGGGGTCTCCTGTCTGGTGGTGTCGGGATGCGCCCGGTCCCGCCAGGGGGCCGGGCGCCGCCGGTCAGCAACGGCCGGGGGTGGGTTGGGCCGCGGCCAGCGTGCCGTCGGACAGGATCTTGACCGCCGCGACGACCTCGGTCGCGCCGATGGTGCTGCCGTTCAGCAGGCAGGCCGGCAGGGTGCGCGGGACCAGCAGGGGCACGGTCATCTCGACCCGTTCGCCGGGGTGATAGGCCAGCATCTGCTCGCGCAGGATGCCGATGGTGATGGCCTCGCCCAGCAGGGCGCTTTCGATGTAATCGGTGTAATAATGCACCCCGGCGATGTTGCGGGCATTCGAGATGTTCCACATCAGCTTGTTCAGCTCGCCTTCCAGGGTCAGGCCCTTGGGGATCGCGACGCCGAGCATTTCGATGTCGGTATCCTCGGCGGTCGCGCCACCATCGGGCACCAGGGCGGTTTCGCCCGGGTCGACCAGGTAGACCGGCTTTTGGGGATGCGCTTTCTGGGTCATCGCGAAGAAGGCCTTGAGCAGGGTCACGCAGGCGCCGGCGACGGTGGCATGACCGGCGCCATAGGCCGGGTGCATGGGCGAGCCTTCGGGGAAGGCCATGGGCAGAAGCCAGGTCGCCTGGTCCAGGTCCCCGCCCGTGCCGTTCTTGGCGTCATTGTGCTCGCGGATGTCTTCGAGGATGTCCGCGAGCGTCGGGTCGAACCCCGCCTCGGTCTCCACACCGTCGAACGTGTAGGTGGCCAGCGTGCGGCCCAATTGCCGCCGGGCCTCGGCATCGGGGCTGTTGCCGGTCTCGGCATAGGGCGTGCTTCCGGCGAGCCCCCGGTCGGGCTGGTAGCCGCTGTAGATCGTGTGGAACAGCGCGCCTGCGGCCTCGGGGCGCAACCGGCGGTGCACGGTGAATTTCTGCAGGCGCACGGCCTTCAGCGCACGGCTCGACACTTCGGTCACCAGCGTCAGAAGGTGCGGCCCGCCGAACAGCGCAAAGGGCTCGCGGTTGTCGTGGCGCGCGGGGTTGGACGTGTTCCTGTGAAACGGGATGCCCGGGTCAAAGGCGAATTTTTCGGCCAGCAGGATCAGCGCGGCGTTCAGGTAGGCCTGGTAGAGCTGGTCGTCATGGACATAGGTTGCCATGTCGCGCAGCCGGGCCATGGTGCGCCGGGCATCAAAGCCGTTGCCGTCCTTTTGGTATTCCTCGTCCCGTTCCCTGACAAACCCGCGCTTGTCCAGCCCGTTCTGCACGTCCAGCCAGGCCTCCCAATCGGTCATGTAGTCCTTTTCGGGCAGGGCCACGGTCACGCGCTGGTCGATGGTCTGGGCGCCATAGGCGATCAGGCCGTTGGCCCGGTTGCCGCCCGTGCCCATGATCATGAATTGCGACAGGAACGGCGTGTCCCAGCCATCCTCGCCCTGACCGCGAAAGACATTGGCCGCCGTCTGGGGCGTTCCGCAGCGCCGCCAGCCCTGCTGCAGCGGGTCGGCCACGTCGTTCATGGCGGTGGTGCCCCGGAACCAGCGCATATTCGACAACCGGGTGGCCGCGGCGACCACGGCGCCATTGCCGGCCTGCAGGGCCGTGACCTTGGCCGGATCGGCGGCCGAGCCATCGGCGGCGGTCAGGGCGTTGACCAGGCTGGCGGGCATGAAGGCGGCAATCGGCCAGTCACGGCACAGCGCCATCTGGTAGACCTCGGCCATTTCGGCGGCAAACTCGGCCGAGCCGGCCGGCGGGGCCGGCGGCATGGTCACGGCATAGGGATCGGGCCCTTCCAGCACGTAGGCATGGCCGCAGGTCGGGCTTTCCCACTGACGATAGACATCCCAGTCCGGCAGCCCGCCGATCGTTTCGGTCCGGAACGTGCCGCGATACGGGTCGACCCCGGCAAAGACCGCGGGATCGTGGGACAGGGTGCCGGCGGCAAAGGCCTCGAATTCGGCCGGATCGCTCAGCAACCCGTTCTGCTCGTGGCCGAGGCCCTTGGTAAAGCTGAAGATGTAGGGCGCTCTTTCGTCGTTGTTGGCTTCGTGGTCCAACAGCCCGGCCTGGCCGGACAATTCGGCCGCGGCCACGCGCACGGCGGTCGGATCACGGCTTGGGTCGCTGAATTTCATCTGTCTGTCCTCTCTGGGGTTGCGGCCGTCCAGGGCCGTTCCTCGGCCGCGAAATGCCAGTTGATCGCGCCGTCGGCGTTGGGGGCGGGATGGGGAATGTCGTGCAGCACGGACCGGCCGCCGACCGTGCCGCGACTGTGGGCATGGCGGCCAAAGGCCACCAGGCGCAGCCCGTCGTCGGCCCGCGACAGGGTCACCACACCATCGGCCGGAAAGAACCGGCCCGGCAGGACAAGGGCCGCGTCCAGCCCATCGGGCAGATGTCGCAGCATCATGTATTGCGGCGCCTGGGCATCGGCCTCGGCCAGGATCGCGACGATCGAATTCTGTTCGGCCAGGCCCGCCGGGGCGGCGGCGGCCCCCGGGGTGACCGGCACCGAGGTGTCGGAAATGACCAGGAAGGCGCCTTCGGGCCCGCCGCCCGACAGGATCAGCCATTCCTGCACCGGCGGGTTGGTCTGGTAGGGTCTGTCATAGGGCCCGATGCGCAGGGTGTTCAGCATCGCGGTCCGGGTTGTCTGGGCGATCATGGGCGGCCTCGTCCTAGGATGCCACCACCCTGCCGCCCGACCGTCAGCGCAGGGTCAGAGCATCGTCAAAACAGCATCAAAACCGCAGGCCCGCCGTTCACGGCCCGGTGATGACCGGCCCAAAAGGCCGCGACCGCTACGCGTAGGGCGCTGCGGTCGCGATGATGCGGGCGATGGTGGGACCAGGGATCGTCCGGCGGGGGTCACGCCGGGGCGGCGGCCTCGGGGTAATAGGCCAGCAACATCTCCCGCGCCGGGTCGGCCGGGTCGAAATGGGCCAGGATGTCGGCAAAGACCCGGCTGTGCGTGGTCAACGCCTCGACGGCAAAGGCCTCGACCTCGTCGGCATGGGTGAACAGATGCGGGATGATCCGGCGGGCCAGCGTCCAGGACGCGATGTTGTCGGTCATGTAGTGCACCCCGGCAAAGACCCGGCGGTCGCCGAAATCGACCATGTATTTCTGCATGGCCCGCCGGCGGTCCGCCGAGACGCCCTGCCCTTCACCCAGCCAGGCGTCGTACACCGCGCACCCGCCCAGGATGCCCTGGATGCAATGACCGCTGATCATCGAGGGATGGATGCCGGTATGCGAGGCGAATTCGTGCCCGGCCGTTGTCCATCGGAACCCGTCCACCCCCAGCGCCACGGCCGCCGACCACGGGCGCGGCCGTTGCAAATGCTGCTTGATCCGCACGGTCGAGGGTTCAATGTCATCCATGCGTGCAAAGAACCTTTCGGCAAAGGCACCTTGCTGATCCGTGGGATCGTAGACCAGGTAATTTGCCGCGATGCCATTGCTGGCCCTGAAGTCGAACGAAGGGGGCTCGCCACCGTCCTGAACGAAGCGGAACCGAAGATCCAGGACCAGGGCATCCTCGATGTCGAAATGCCATTTCTGCGTGCGCGGCTTGCCGTCCGGCGCCGGGGGGATATCGGGCACCTCGTCCAGAATGTCCGTGCCGCCCTGACCGTGATAGAGCGCCACCGCCAGTTCCAGTTCGCGGCGGGTGGCCTCGTCCATCGATGCCGCCGCCCCGCCCTGCCATGCGCCATCGACCCAGGCGGGCCAGAGCCTGTCGGTGACGTCGGCCAGCCAGGCTTCGACAAGCGCGCGATAGGCGGTCGCGCTGCCCTTCCAGCCCGGCATCGGATTGACGATGCTCACTTCCTGGGCAAGCCGGCGATCGTTGTTGTTGCTCAAGACACCAAACGGGGCGAGAGGCATGGGGGTGGCTCCTGTTTCAGGCCAGGCCCAACTGGCCGGCCGCCTCGACGACGGCCGTCCTGTGGGCCAGGTTCACGATCGGGTAATCCGGCGATTTCAGCAGGTCGACGCTCAGGTCGGGATCGCGCGAAGACAACAGGCGCAGCTTGGCACGCCCTTCGCGGATGCGGCCTTCGCGGGCGTAGGCGGTCATCAGATCCATTGTCGTGGGTCGGAAATCGATGACACCCGATGCCATCTCGCCGGCCCGGATCGCGCCCCGTGTGTCTCCGGCCATGAGCCGGGCGTACAATTCCGTGCTTTGCGCCATCGGTTGCGCCATGGTTCCCCGGCACAGCGCCACCGCACGACCCGCGGCCGACACCGCCTCGGCATAACGCCCGCAATAGGTCAGCGAGATCGCGTGGAAGTCCCAGCAGACACCGCTGCCGGGCAACAGCCTGACCGCTTCCGCCGTCATTTCGGCGTTGCGTTCCAGGTCGTGAAGGAAGAACCCGAAGGCATGGCCTGACAGGGCCTGCACCAGACCGTTGCCCGGTGACAGCTGCAGCGCGGTGCGAAAGCTCTGCATGATCACGTCGGCATCGATGGCCGCGCGCGCCTCGCGCTCGCCCATCATCTGCAGATGCGACAGGCCAAGCAGCGCGTGATAGATGCCCTTTTCGTCGGCCGCGATGGCCGCCTCGCTGCATTGCGCGATCTCGCGCGAGGACACCGAACCGGGCACCAGCATGCCGACAAGCGCCTGGCAGCCATTCGCATGGGCGCTCCACCGGTCGCCCTTCAGGCTGGCCGCCTCGGTGCGGATGGCGAAATCCTGCAGCAGCTGGGCCATTTCCATCTGCACGGCCCGCAACTCCGCCCAGCCGTGGCGCGCGACCTCGCGCCGGACCTGCCATTGCAATGCCCCGAACCCGTCGGTCACCCCCAGCGACAGCACCCGCCCGTCGCCAAAGCCCAGGCCGCGCATCCGCAGCACCATGTCCGTCGCCCGCGGCGGCGGCGCGGTGGTTCCGGCCCGGCGATCGACCACCGCATGCAGCCCGATCACCGACAGCGCCTCGACCAGGCTGTCGCAGATCATCTCGCAGGTTTCGGCCAGGCCGTCCGCACCCATCAACCCGTCGCCGGTGCCAAAGACCGGCGGATCGACATACCAGCGCCGGTCCGGCTGCACCGGCATGCCCACGGCGCCCCAGCGGCCGTCCTGGGCGGCCTGCTCGGCCCGGCACTGGCGCAGCCAATCGTTGAACCCTTCCTCGCGCAGATCCAACCCGCGCAGGATCTCGTCGCCCCCGCCCTGCCCGCCCGGGGCCATGTGATCGAAATCGCACAGCGCCGGGTCCAGCCAGACCCAGGTCCGGTCGGCCCGCAGCACCTCGGCCCCGCCGTTGAGCACGGCCCGCAGAGTGGTCAGCGCCTGCCGCAGGCTCGCCGCGCCCTGCGCCGGGCCGCGATCCCCCCACAGCTTTTCCTGCAGCCAGGTCCGCGTCTGCCGATGGGTGCCGGTCAGCGCCAGCATTGCCAGCAGGGCACAATCCTTCCGCCCCGCCGGCCGGACGGATTGCCCGTGCCGGTCGAACAGGTCGAAGGCGCCGCACACCTTGATGGAAAAGAGCTTGCCCGAATGCATGCGAAAAGATCGCGTTAAAACTGCCGCAGCGTCAATGCGATTATTTCCGAAATCGGAAAATCGCAACTAATCCCAAGATCGCAATCAATTATTCCCCAAATTAATTCAGGAAACATCCTGCCACATACCGGAATTCCGCCCCGAAACAGGCAGAATTATCTTAAAAATCCCGAATCACGCCAATTTCCAAGGCGCTTTTCAGCGAACATCACACCGCCAGGCGGGCCCCCTCGACCCAAATCGCCGAAATTGCGCGGCCATCCCGATAGACACAGGACATTCCAAATCACGCCCCGACAACGCGGCCGACGGGAAATTCGAAATACCCGACCGGGCGATCAAACACCCGCATTTCGAATTATTCGAAACAGGCCCGCGGCCGCGTCGCCATTTGCCCGCCCCTATGCCAGCCCGTTCAGCCGGTCGAGCGGCACGCGCCGGATCACGCGCCCGGGGTGGACGGGCACGAAACTGGCCGACAGACCGCCCGGCAGCAGGTCGCAGATGGCAAAGCCCGCGCCCTCGACGATGCGCACCTCGCCACGGGCCAACAGGTCGACCGAGGCATGCTGGCCGACCGAGATGACCACCGGGATGCCCAGCCAATGGGCCACGCGGTTGTAATGCACATGGCCCGACAGGATGCCGGCGATGTCATGGCCGGCCACGACCCGGGCCAGGGCCTCTGTGCTGGGCTGGTCCAGCGTCGTCCAGCGCCCGGCCCGCCCGGGATCGAGGCTGGGCGGGTGGTGCAGGACCAGGAGCTTGCGCCGGCCCGGTTCGCGGGCCAGGGCAGCAGCCAGCCAGTCGAGCTGTTCCGCATCCAGCCGGCCGCCGACACGGCCCGGCTCGGCCGTGTCCAGCGTGATCACGTGCAGGCCGCCCAGCACCCGGTCATGGTCCAGCGGCGCATCGGGATGGGCGCCCAGGCCCGGAAAGGCCCGGTGGAACCCGGCCCGCCGGTCGTGGTTGCCAAGCGCCAGGAAGATCGGGATCTCGACCGGGGCGATCATCCGGGCCAGCAGATCATAGCTTTCGTCATGGCCCCGGTTGGTCAGATCGCCGCTCATCACGATGAAGGCCGGCGCCGGGTTCAGCGCCGCGACCTGGTCCAGCACCCGCTGCAACGTGGCCACGGTATCGCTGTCGAGCGTCGCGTCGGCAACCTCGGGTGCGGACAGGTGGATGTCGGTCAGGTGGATGAAACGGGTCATGCCAGGGTCCTTTCGCGGGCCGGCGGGGTCGCCGCCGGGCCGGCCATGTCGGCGGCGGCCAGCAGCGTGCGGGTATAGGGCTCGGCCGGTTTGCCCAGGATGCGGGCGGTCGGGCCGGTTTCGACGACGCGGCCGTCCTTCATGACCATGATCCGGTCGCAGATCGCGCCGACCACGGCCAGGTCGTGGCTGATGAACAGCATGGCCAGGCCCAGCTCGTCCTGCAGGTCCATCAGCAGGTTGAGGATCTGGGCCTGCACCGACATGTCCAGCGCGCTCACCGCCTCGTCGGCGACGATTAGCTCGGGTCGGGTGATGATGGCCCGCGCGATGGCGATGCGCTGGCGCTGGCCGCCCGAGAATTCATGGGGATAGCGCGCGGCATCGGCCGGGCGCAGCCCGACCTGGTCCAGCGCGGCGGCGACCTGCCGGGCCCGGTCCGGGGCCTCCGCCCGGCCGGCCACGCGCAGCGGCTCGGCGATCGACCAGCCCACCGTGCGGCGCGGATCGAGCGAGCCATGGGGGTCCTGGAACACCATCTGGAAACGCGGGCGCAGGGCACGCAGGGCCCGGCGATCCAGCTGGTGGATGTCCTGGCCGTCAAAGAGCACCCGGCCCTCGTCGGGCGGCTCGAAGCCCATGATCATGCGGGCCAGGGTCGATTTGCCGGACCCGCTCTCGCCGACGATGCCCAGGGTCTCGCCGGGCAGGATCAGCAGGTCGGCCCGTGACACGGCGGTCAGCCGGGGCCGCGCTCCCAGCAGCGTGCTGCGCGGCTGGCGGTAGACCCGGCGCAGGCCCATGGCCTGGACCGTGGGCCGGGGCACGATGCGCAGGGCACGCTCGGCCACGGCCGGCGCCGGGGCGGCGGGATGGGGCGCGTCGCCCCCCGGCCCGGCCAGGTGGTGACAACCGACCAGGCCCGTGCGCGTCGGTTCGGGCGCGGGACGGGTGCCGGCGCAGCGGGGCAGCTCGACCGGGCAGCGCCCGGCAAAGCGGCAGCCCGCGGGCAAATCGGCCAGCGCCGGGATCGTGCCCGGGATCGTGGGCAATCGCGGCCGGGGCGCCCCGGGGTGGCGCATCGCCCCGCCGGGTCCGGGCCGGGCGGCCAGCAGACCGCGCGTGTAGGGATGGGCCGGGTCCCGCAGCACGGCCGCCGTCCGGCCGCGCTCGACGATGTCGCCGCCATACATCACCAGGATATCCTCGGTCGCCCGGGCCACGACCGACAGGTCGTGGCTGATCAGCACCAGGGCCATGCCCCGGCTGCGCGACAGCTGCACCAGCAGGTCGGTCACGCGCAGGGCGACCTCGGCATCCAGCGCGGTCGTCGGCTCGTCGGCGATCAGGATCGCCGGATCGCAGGCCAGGGCCAGGGCGATCATGACACGCTGCCTCTGGCCGCCGGACAGCTCGTGGGGATAGAGCCGCAGGCGGGTTTCGGGCTGCGGCAGGCCGACCTCAGCAAAGAGCGCCAGGGCATGGGCCCGGGCCTCGGCCCGCGACAGGCCGCGCAGGGCGCAGAGCGGTTCCATCACGGTCTCGCCCACCCGGCGCAGCGGGTTCAGCGCGGCCATGGGTTCCTGGAAGATCATCGCGATGCGCCGGGCCCGCAGCGCCCGCCATTGTGCCTCGGTCGCCTGCGACATGTCGGCCCCGTCGACGGTGATCCGCCCGGTGACCCCGGCGCCCTCGGGGGCCATGCCCATCAGGCACTGGGCCAGGATCGACTTGCCCGAGCCGCTTTCGCCGACGATGCCGATCCGCGCGCCGGGCCGGATGTCGAGGCTGGCCCCGCGCAGGGCCTGGGCGGTGCCAAAGGTCACACGGAGATCTTGGGCGGTGAGCATCTCAGCGCTCCCTTCTCAGGCGGGGGTCGGTCACGTCGCGCAGACCGTCGCCCAGCAGGCCAAAGCCCAGGACGGCCAGGATGATGCAGACCCCGGGATAGATGGCCAGCTGCGGGGCCAGGTAGAGCAGCGTCTGGCTTTCCGACAGCATCCGCCCCCAGGACGCGGCGGGAGGCTGGACGCCCAGGCCGAGATAGCTCAGCGCCGCTTCGGCCAGGATGGCCACGGCGAATTCGATCGTGGCCTGGACGATGATCGGGGCGGTGATGTTGGGCAGGACGTGATGCAGGGTCAGCGCCGCGCGGCCGGCCCCGGCGGCCTGGCCGGCCAGGACGAATTCGCGCGGCCAGACCTGGTTGGCCGCGCCGCGGGCGACCCGGGCGAAGACCGGAATGTTGATGAAGGCGATAGCGATGATCGTGTTGGTCAGCGACGGGCCGAAGACGGCGGCCAGCATGATGGCGAACAGCAGGGCCGGAAAGGCAAAGCTGAGGTCCGACAGGCGCATGACCAGGTCTTCGACCCAGCCGCCGACGGCGCTGGCCGTGACGCCCAGGATCACGCCGATCCCCCCGCCCAGCAGCACCGAGACCAGCGCCACCGACATCGACGTGCCGGCCGCCGCCATCAGCCGCGACAGCACGTCCCGGCCCAGCTGGTCGGTGCCCAGCCAATGGGCGGCCCCGGGCGGGGCGAACTTGTTGGTGACATCCAGCAGGGCCTGGTCATGCGGGGTCCAGACCAGCGACAGGGCGGCGATCAGGACCATGGCCCCGACCAGCCCCGCACCGATCCGCAGGTTCAGAGGCAGGGGTGTCATGCGTGGCGGGCCTTCAGGCGCGGGTCGATCAGCCCATAGGCCAGGTCGACGAGGAAATTGGCCGTGACAACCACGGCGGCGACCAGCAGGATCAGGGCCTGCACGGTGATCAGGTCGCGGTTCGAGATCGACTGGAAGATCAGCCGGCCCAGCCCGGGCAGGTAGAACACGCTTTCGATGACCAGCGTGCCGGTCACGACCCCGGCGAATTGCATGCCCACGATGGTCACGATCGGCACCAGCGCATTGGGCAGCAGGTGGCGCCACAGGATGCGGCGCGGCGACAGGCCGGTGGCCCGGGCCGTGCGCATGAAATCCAGCCGCATGACATCCAGCGCCGCCGAGCGGGTCACCCGGGTCAGCACCGCGGCCTGGACCAGGGCCAGCGAGATCGTCGGCAGGATCAGCGCGCGTATGGCGGCCAGCGGATCGTCCCAGCCGGGAAAGCCCCCGGGCGGCAGCCAGCGCAGCTTGACCGCGAAGAGGATGACCAGGAGGATGGCCAGCCAGAAGGCCGGCACGGCAATGCCCAGCTGGCTGGCGACCATCACGGCCCAGTCCCCCGGCCGGCCATGGCGCGAAGCGGCGAAGATGCCCGCGCCCAGGGCGATGACCAGGGTCACGGCCATGCCGCTGACGGCCAGCGACAGGGTCACCGGCAGGCGCTCGGCGATCAGCCCGGCCACCGGCACGTCAAAGGAATAGCTGGTGCCGAAATCCCCGCGCAGCACCCCGCCGACCCAGTCGAGATAGCGCTGCCAGGCCGGCGCATCCAGCCCCAGCTCGCGGGTCAGGGCCAGCCGGGCCTCTTCGGAGGCGTCGATGCCCAGGATGGTCAGGGCCGGATCGCCGGGCAGCACGTTCATCACCGCGAAGACGATGATCGAGATCGCCAGCAGCGTGGCCACGAACTGGGCCAGCCGGCGCAGCAGGAAGAAGGTCATGGGGGATCGTCCGGTCGGAGGACGGGACGCGCGGCGGCGTCCCGTCGGTCACGGGCGTGACCGGGCTCAATCGGCCCAGTGCACGTCCTTCATCGGCGCGAAGGTCACCGGCGCGTCGGTCCACAGCCCTTCGATGCCGGCCCGCGCCACGGTGACCTTGGGCAGCTGGAAGAGAAAGCCCATCACCGCATGATCGGCCAGGTATTGCTGGGCATCACGCTGCAGCGCGTTGCGCGCCTCGGGGTCGGCCTCGGTGCGGATTTCTTCCCACAGCGCGTCGAACGCATCGCTCTGGTAGCCATAGAAATACTCCGGCCCGCGGGCGAAATTGCCCAGGTCGTTGGGGCTGGTATGGGCGATGATCGTCATGTCGTAATTGCGCTGCTTGTAGATCTCGTCCAGCCAGTAGCCCCATTCGACGGTCTCCATCCGCGCGTCGATCCCGGCCTCGGCCAGCTCGGCCCGGATGATCTCGGCCGACCGGGTGGCATAGGCAAAGGGCGGCACGGCGATGGTCATGGTCGTCCCGGCGACACCGGCCTCGTCGAACAGCGCCCGGGCCTTGTCGGTGTCATGCGGCCAGCGGCCGGTCAGGTCGAGATAGGCCGGCCCGTGCGGCGGGTAGAAGCTGCCGATCGGCACGGCGCTGCCATACATCGCGCCTTCGATGATCTCGGCCCGGTCGATGGCATGGTTGACGGCCTGGCGCACCCGGTCGTCGGTGAAGGGCGCGCGGGAATTGTTCATGGCCAGGATGACCTCGCCCTCGGTCGAACCGACGGTGACCGCGAAACGCGGATCGGCCTGGAACTGGGGCAGCATCTCGGGGGCCGGGCTGGCCACGTCGACCTCTTCGGCCATCAGCGCGGCGGCCGTCGCGGCGGGATCGGCGATGAAGCGGTATTCCACGCGGTCCAGCGCCACCGCATCGGCATCGCGGTAATCGGCATTGCGTTCCAGCACCAGCCGGTCGCCGCGCGTCCAGCCGGCCAGCTTGAACGGCCCGGTGCCGACCGGCGCGGTGCTCAGCCCGTCGACGCTTTCGGGCGCGACGATCGAGGCATCGCCATTGGCGATGTTGAACAGGAAGAAGGCATCCTGGCGCTTGAGCCGGATCTCGACCGTGGCCGGGTCGATCACCGTGACGGCATCGATCGGGGCAAAGATCGAGGTCGAGGGGTTGGTGCTTTCCTCGGCCATGGCCCGGTCGAAGGTGAACTTGACGTCCTGGGCATCAAAGGCCGTGCCGTCCTGGAACAGCGCGCCTTCGACCAGGTGGAACGTATAGGTCAGCCCGTCGGGCGAAATCTCCCAGCTGCGGGCCAGGTTCGGCTGCACGGCCCCGGCGCCATCAACCGTGGTCAGGCTTTCCAGCACGTTGTTGGTGATCATGGCGTCGATCGAGGCGGTGGCATCCGAGGTCGGATCCAGCGAGGTGGGTTCCTGCGCCAGGGCGATCCTGAGGCTGCCCCCGGCAAGGGCGGGCTGGGCGAGACCGGCCAGCAAGGCCAGCCCGGCAATGGTCGACATGAAGGTGGTGCGCATTTCAGGCTCCTGATGGTGCGGCGGCGGGCCGGCAAGGACCCGGGTTGGCCAAGTGTCGCGCCGCGGTGTGACGCGGCGCCGATGGGCGGATGACGTTTCCATGACGCGGTGCCCGTCCGGCTGCGGTACAGGCGGCGCGGAAGGGGGGCACCGCGTGGCGGGACAGCGCGGGGGACGGGGCGGCAAGGCGTGGCCGCGCGGGTCGTGCGACGGCATGGCGGGACGACCCGTGGGGTTTGGCGCCACGGCCTGGCCGCGCGGCTGTCGTGGTGGCCCTGCATGGCGACGCCGGGTGTGTGGCTGCGCGGCGTGGTTGCGCGAGCGGCATGCGGGGGCCGAGTGACGACGCGTGGGGGATGAAGGCGCGGTATGGCCGCGTGGTGTGGCTGGGCTCAGCCATCGGCCGCCCCCAACCGCCGTTGCAGCACCCCCAGGTCGGCCGGCGACAGCCCATGGGCCAGCAGGTAACCCGCGGCCCCGCCATGGCGGTCGGCCAGGTGATCGAGAAAGCCCGCCATGGTCGGCGGATCAGAGCGCAGGAACGGCGCATAGCTGTCGAAATCGCCTCCCTGCCGGGTGATCAGCAGGCGGGTGGCCTCGACGAAGGGCGCGATGTGATCGGCGGTGCAGGCGTAATCGTCGAGGATGCAGGCCCGCGACACGCCTGCCAGTTCCAGCATCATGGCCGCGATCATGCCCGTGCGGTCCTTGCCCGCCGAACAATGGAACAGCACCGCGCCCTGGGGCGTGCCGGCGATCAGCCGGGCCACCTCGACAAAACCGGCGGCATTGGTTTCGGCCGCCTTGAGATAGAGCGCCAGCAGCGGATCGGGCGCGGCGCTGATCTCGGGCGCTTCGGGCGACAGCCCGGCCAGCAGCGAGACCTGCGAATAGCGCGTGGCCCCGGTCCGGCCGGCAAAGGGATTGGGCCGCTTGGCGATCTCGTCGGCATAGCGCAGGTCGATGACATGGCTCAGGCCAAGCGCTTCCAGTTCGGCGATCCCGGCCGGATCGAGGTCATGTAGGCTGGCCGCGCGCAGCACCCGGCGCCAGGCCGTGTCACCCCGGCCCGTCGGATAGCCGCCCAGGTCGCGCAGGTTCAGCACGCCGGGCACGGGGATATGGCGGGTCAGGCTCATGCCTCGACCGCCCCGGCGCCCTGGCCCGTCCGCGCGAGATATTCGTGGAACGGCCCGAATTCGAGCCGCCGCAGCACCCGGCCAGAGCGCGGATGGGCGACATAGGTCATGGTCAGCCCGCTGTCGCGCAGCGTGCCGATGGCCAGCCCGGCCCCGTCGGTCATGCTCATGCCTGTCGACAGGTCCAGCGGGTCGGTCTCGGCGTGATGGCCGGCCCCGACATAGACCGGGATGCCGTGCCAATGGCTGACCCGGTCGGAATGGATGTGGCCGCAGAGGATACCCGCGACGGCATGGCCGGCCAGCGCCGCGCGCAGGGCCTCGGTCGCCCCGGCGGTGAGGCTGGCCCATTGGTCCTGTTCCCGCTCGGGGTCCAGCATCGGCGGGTGGTGCACGACCAGCAGCTTGGGCAGATCGGGATGGGCCGTCAGCGCCTCGGCCAGCCAGGCCATCTGGCCGGCCTCCCAATCGCCGCCCACGCGGCCGGGCACCGCGCTGTCCATCACGATGACATGCACGCCGGCCACGGCCCCGTGGTGATCCAGCGGCCTGTCGTCCGGCCCATCGCCCCCGGCAAAGACCGCGCGATAGCCCGCCCGGCTGTCGTGATTGCCCAGCCCCATGATCACCGGCACCCGGGCACACAGATCGGCCAGCTCGGCGCGCAGGGCCTGGTAGGCCGGCACGTCGCCATTGTTGGTCAGATCGCCCGAGATCACCACGAAATCCGGCGCCGGCGCCATCCGCCCGATCGCCGCCAGCGACCGGCGCAGCGTGGCCGTCGTGTCCGACAGCAGCGTCGGGTCCAGCGTCCGCGGCGCGTTGAGGTGCAGGTCGGTCAGGTGAACAAAGGTCGTGGGGCGGCGCGTCATGGTCTCTTTCGGTGGTCGGTGCCGGCGCAACGGGTGTTGCGCCTGATTCACGGGCTAAGTAGTCTGCCTTCGTGACAGCTGAATGAACGTTCATTCAGTCGGTGAGGAGATGTCATGAACCAGCCCACGCCCGCCCCCGACGCACGCCCCGAGGCGGAACCCAAGCACGCCCGCATCCTGGCGGCGGCGGCCACCGCGCTGGTGGCCGAGGGGCCGCAATGTTCGATGGCCTCGATTGCCCGGCGGGCCGGCGTGGCGACGGGCTCGCTTTACACCTATTTCGCCGGCAAGGACGAGCTCGTCCTGGCCGTGCACCACCAGTTGGCGCGCGACATGCAGGCGGCCCTGGTGCCCGATGTGCCGGCCGCGTCGGCCCGGGCGCGGTTCGATGCCTATCTCGACGGTTACATCGATTTCTTCTGGTCCGATCCCGACCGGGCGATCTTGTTCGAGATGCTGTCCAACCTGCCGATCATCCCCCCGGCCGAGCTGGTCGCCTCTTACGCGCCATCCTCGCGGTACATCCAGTCGGTCCTCGCCGATCTGACGGCCGGTCCCGCCGCCCCCCTGCCCGACCCGGCCACCACGGCGGCCTTCCTCGGAGGCGCGATCCGCAACGCCCTGAAATGGCACCGCGCCCGGGGCGACACCCTGACCCCGGCCGCCGCCGGGACCCTGCGGGCGCTGTGTTGGCGGTTGGTGCCTGGTTAGGCGGGATTTTGCGTCGCTTGTAGCCGGGCCGACATCGAAACTGCGGGCGTCGCGGCGAGAAAGTCAGCCGCTACCGTCATGGTCTTCGCCGCGCGGTGTTTTGCTTGGCCTGAGGATGGATCGCGGCCAGTGACACTTCAAACGTGGATCAAGGCAGGACTACAAACGGGCGAATTCGATGAACGCCCCAAACGCCGCCGAACGGGCATTCGGGACCTCACGAGATTGGGCTGTGTGACGCGGCCATAGCCCCACTGGCTATGTGGGCCTCGTAATAAACAAGATTGGCAAACCGCCAAATCATCGAACGAAATCAATGGTAGGTGGCGGAGACGAAGGGAGAAGAATAACTCACGCAAGATGCTGAAATATAATTATAAATTATACAGAAAAACTTTACGTACCTCATTTCGCACCACAACACGGAGGCTAAGCAACTGCCGCCAACTTCGCCGCTGCGGCCAAGCAATCCGAGCTTCATTTGGAGTGCCGCACCCCACGGCACATAGCTTATGAACTCGCAAAGCACCTGTCGCCCCCCCCCGCAACAAATCAGAAGTGTCATCCGTCAAGTAACCGACTGTCACGAGGAACTTCCCTTTCTGCTTCTGACAGGCGGCTTTGCAATGCCCTCAAGATGACCTCCTCGATCTCGTGGACGCGTAGCCCATGGTCATATGCGAGCCTGTCAACCAGATTGGCGATCTCCGGGTCCTTAGGGCCATATATGGGCCAGTCATGCAGCTCGTGGCTGTCCGGGTGCGTTCGCGGTCTCATCAAGCTCATCTCCCCAAATGGCCAGCACAGCCCCAAGACTTCACTTACACAAAAAGCTGCTGTTGAGAAAACGTAACTCACGCGGAAAAGTAGCGGTTCGCGTGCGATCACGTTGCGTACCGACCATAGAACCCGCCATCCAACCGCCCGCCATTCTCGATCAAAGGTGCCATTCACCTAGGTGTGCTGGATGCAAACCACAAAGCATTTGTATTGTGTAGCGCTACACGATACACACGCTGCATGGCAACTTACTTCGTGGGCGAAATTATGTCGAGCAAGATCACCAGCGCGGGTCATCCCGGCCCATACATCAAGAGCGATGTCATCCCGAAGGGGATGAATGTGACCCAAGCCGCCAAGGTGATTGGCGTCGGACGGCCCGCCCTGTCGAACCTTCTGAACGGGAACGCAAGCCTTTCGAGTGAAATGGCCATGAAGCTCGAGAAAGCATTTGGCGTGAGCGCGAGTGAACTGCTTGCGATGCAGAGTGTTTTCGATGCCGGAATGAGTGCGGCGACGACAAACATGACCGCTGTAAGGAGCTTCGTGCCGCCGTTTGCTGCCCCGAAGGCAAATGACATCGAGCAGTGGGCAAACAATTTGGATTCACGCTCCAAGTTGGCGGCGTTGTTGAGGATGCTAGTTCACTCGACCGGTGACGGTCTTCAGAAAGTGGACTTCCCCGCTCATGACGACTCCCAGCGTCCCGGCTGGGACGGAGAGGTCGAGACGCTGACAGGTAATCCGTGGGTACCTACTGGCGCGTCCGGCTGGGAGTTCGGAACAAACCGGAATATCAAAGAGAAAGCGGACGGCGACTTTTCAAAGAGCGTGAAAGCAATCTCTAAAACCGAAAGACTTAAGACGACATTTGTCTTTGTCACGCCCCGGCGTTGGCCAGGAAAGGATGCGTGGAAAACAGCACAGCTGGCCAAAAAACAATGGAAAGATGTTGTCGTCTTGGACTCCAGCGATCTTGAGCAATGGATGGAACAGTCCATTCCTGCTCAGGTTTGGTTTGCCAACGAAAGCGGCAAAGACTTTCGTGGCACGAAGTCACTGGAACGCTGTTGGGTGAAGTGGAATGCTGACTGCGATCCAGCCTTCACAACACAGATTTTCGACGAAGCGTCAATTATCGCCGGTAAGAAGCTCCTTACACATTTGAGAGGGGCGGATCGAACGCTTCGGATCGCGACAGACTCGGTACTCGAAGGTCTTGCGTTCGTTTACGCAATGTTGAGCGGAGACGACCCTGAGCTTTCAGCGATACGCGACCGCGCTGTTGTCTTCTCCGAAACCGGGCCAATCACTGAACTCGCCAACAAGTCATCCCGCTTCATACCGATCGTTACGAACCGCGAAACCGAGGTAGAACTGGCCGAGACGGGAACCCGCCTTGGTGGAATATCAATCGTGCCGCGCACGATGGTACAGAGCGAGGCGGATATTGTTCTTGATACGCTCAGCGGCGAAGCATTCCGCAAAGGCCTCGAAACGATGGGGCTGGGTGGCGATGCGATAGAACGCCTCAAGGACGAGTCGGGGCGGTCTCTCACTGTGCTGCGCCGCCGCCTAGCACGAGACCAGGCAATCAAGTCACCGGCATGGAGCGCTGACAAGGCGCTTGCGCGCTCAGTGTTTCCTTTCATGCTGGCAGGTGCATGGAAGAATGACAACGAAGCTGACCGAATTGTCCTTTGCCATTTGATGGGTGAGGACAGATATGCGGAGGTCGAGAGGGAATTCGGCGATCTTCTTCCAATCGAGAGTTCGCCCGTCTGGTCGATAGGTTCCTTCCGAGGGGTCGTGTCCAAGATTGACGCCCTCTACGCGGTCCATCAATGGGTGACGACGGAGGATCTTGAGCGCTTCTATCAGGCTGCTGACCTTGTGCTTTCGGAGCCCGATCCTTCACTCGACCTTCCAGAAGGTGAACGCTGGGCGGCCAGTATCCATGGCAAGACCCGCGACATCTCTTCTGCGCTGCGAGAAGGCATCGCCGATAGCTTGGTTATTCTGGCGATGCACGGCAACGGGCTCTTCAGGAGCAAGCTGGGGGTGGATACGCAATCTCAGGCCACGCTACTGGTGAGAAAGCTCTTCGCTAGCATGGACGGCGAGACAATGGAGTCTCAATCCGATGAATTCCAGCGGTATGCTGAGGCCGCGCCCGAAGAGTTCCTGGGCATTATTGAGCGGGACTTGGCCAGAAATGATCCGAGCACACAGGTCTTGATGCGCCCGGTCGGTGACCCCCTGTTTTCCAGAAATCCTAGAGTTGGCCTGCTGTGGGCACTGGATTTGTTGGCATGGTCGCCGGAATACCTCCAGCGTGTCGTGGATGTGCTTGCAAAGCTTTGCGAACTAGAGCCTGAGGATCGTAGCGGCAACAGTGCGAAGCAAAGCCTGCTTTCGATCTTCCGTAGCTGGATGCCCCAAACCTCCGCCAACGTAGAGCAGCGGATTGCAGCCCTTGATCAGTTGGTGAAGCACTTTCCCGAAGTCGGATGGGCGGTTGCGAGGGACCAGTATGACACACGGTCGCGGACCGGCGACTACAGCGTCAAGCCGAAATGGAGGGACTATGCCTTTGGTAGCGGCGAAGTGGTGACCAACGGAGAGCGCTGGAAATTTGAAGAACACTGCCTTGAAGTAGCCCTTTCTTGGACGCCAATGACAAGAGAGAAGCTTGCGGATTTGGTGGATAGCCTGGAGGGTTTTGGAGACGAGTATCGCGCGCGCGTGTGGGATCGCGTGGTGGACTGGGCAAAAGCGGCCACCGACGAGGATCGGGCTTGGTTAAGGGAGCAAATCCGCGTGGGTGTTAGCAGGAGTGCCCGCCGCCTGAGCAAGAAGGGAGCGCCGAAGACGGCCACGCAAGCCAAGGTAAACAAGGCCCGCGATATCTATGACGAGTTGGAGCCTAGCGATATCGTCTGGAAGCACGCATGGCTGTTCAAGAATTCATGGGTAGAGAGTTCGTGGGAAGATATCCACGACGATGAGTACGACTTCGAGGCACGAGACGTGCGCATCGCCAACCAACGAAAGGCGGGCGTCGAAGCTGTGTTGGCGCAGGAAGGTGTTTCTGGTGCCGTGCGCCTTGCTCTTTCTGGGAATGCTTCGCACCTAGTGGGTAACAACCTCGCGCAGATCATGAACTCCGAGGCGGATCAGCTCGCCTTCATCCGGCGCATCGTTGGCGATCCCGAGTTCCTGACTTCGACCAAGCTACAGTTCCTGCTGGACGGCTTCTTTTTCTCGTTGGGTGGCAAGAACGCGGTTGGCTTTATCAACGGATTGCGCGGCGAACTGACTGATGATCAACTGGTGCGCCTCTTCTGCCTTTGCCGGTTTGGGCGGACAGTTTGGGAGGCTGTGGAGGCTTCAAGCAGCGCAGTGTCCGAAGGGTACTGGAAGACTGTGCCCGCACACTGGGCGAGGCAGACAGAAGATGAGCTACGCTACGCTGTAACAAAACTAATTGAAGCCCGACGCGGCCTAACGGCGCTGAAATTTGTCCATCTGGACCTGAAAAGCATCGAGTCCGAGCAGCTCTACGAAATCCTGCAGGCTCTTCCCCGAAGCGACGAAGCTGAGCGAGGAGCATCCTCGATGGATCGACACTCCATTGAGGAGGTGTTCAAGATCCTCAATTCGCGCGGCACAATTGGCCGCGAGAGGATGGCTGGTCTGGAGTTCCTGTATCTGGAGGTCTTCAGGTTCGATAGAGGGAATATTCCTAACCTTGAGGCCGAAGTAAACGACAACCCGTCTCTCTTCTGCGAGGCCATTCGCATGGCCTACAGGGGCAAGAATGAACCCAGAGATGTGGAACCTAGTGATGAGCAGAAGACTGCAGCCAGAAACGCGAACACCTTTATTGATGCACTTTCTTCAGTACCTGGGGTCGATGAACACGGTGTCCTCCGGACCGAAAAACTGAAGGAATGGATTATCGAGGCAAGGCGAATTAGTGAGCCGACAGGTCATCGCGCCATGCTTGACTATCGGATCGGGGAAATCCTCGCACACGCCCCTCTGGCAGAAGATGGGTCATGGCCTTGTGAGCCTGTGCGGGAGGCTGTCAATGATTTGTATAGCGTCGAGATTGAGCGCGGCATCACAATCGGGCGCTACAATGCGCGCGGTGCGACTTTGCGGGGGGAAGGCGGAGCGCAAGAGCGAGAGCTGGCGGAACAGTACGAGGGCTGGGCTAAAGCTTGCGAGTTCGAGCATCCACGCATGGCAAGAATCCTGCGTGAGATGGTTCGCAAGTACATCTCTGAAGCCGAGTGGCATGACAATGAAGCCATGATCCGCAGACGCATGCGTTACTAGCGGTCGACTGGAAATCGCGTTCTTAAGCGCGTGTGGGAGTGTAGCGGAGAGGACGAGCTTGCGATCACCGGTTTTGGATGACTTGGCGGCGCTTCTTGAGCGAGCTGAAAGGGCACTCCCTGCACCACCCTACGCGAACCAAAGCGGTTGAATTCAGGGAATAATCCCGTCAAAAAAGAAACACCAGGTGGGGGCTCGCCCGACCTGGTGCTCTAATCTGATGTCGACGGCGCGTAGCAAGTGCCAGTGGGGCCAGTTCGACTGCTCTGGAAGGGTATGTATCGCCGCGATGGCCGAGAGTCAAGTTCCATACCCGTACGATGCGGCAACGATCGCTTCACTCAAGGCGTCGCTTTCAGAGCCAAGATTCGCAACCTACCTCGCGAAAGCCAGTGGCAATGAGGCTTTCGCGTTCGCGCTGTACCTCTACAACGCAAGGCTTGCGAAATCGTTCCTTTTCCCGCTTAGCGTGGCGGAAGTGACCCTGCGCAATGCCGTGGATGGCGTCCTACTGCAGCTTTTTGGGGCAGCTTGGCATCAGGATGCCAACTTTCGCGATACAGTTCTGACGCCAGAAAGTCTCAGCGCCTTGGACAAGGCAATGAAACGAGCTCGGTCAGTCGAGCGCGGCAAGGTGATCGCGGAGCTTACCTTTGATTTCTGGTCAAACCTGTTTCGCAATGAATACGCAGTTCTTTGGCGAACTAAGGCCAATGTCGCGTTTCCGGGCCTTGCCCACGGTGAGGGGCGGCATGAAATCCAGTCGCTTGTGAGAGAGATCAACCGCCTGAGAAACAGGGTCGCGCATCATGAGCCAATTCTGGATATGAACGTCCCTGATCTGCATTCGAAAATCATTAAACTGGTGGAGCTTCGGAGCAAAGTCACGGCCGACTGGATGCGGCATCACTCAACCGTGAGTGTCGTGATGCGAACCCGGCCAAATCTGGCAGGGTCCGCACCCGTCACCTTGGCGAGTAAAGCGGATCAACGGTTCGAAATCGTTGAACTTGCCTCCACGCTGGTCAGATTGGCAGGGGAAGAGGCGCAAACATGCGCAGCATTCGTTTGCATCGATGAAGGCGTTGTTGTCGGTGCAGTCACGCACCAGCAACTAGCTCATTATATAGCTACCAAAGCCTTAGAAATGGATGGCATGATCGACTTAAGGGACCACACTGTTTCAGACATCCTGAATAATCCAGCAGTCGCGGATGGCTTTAGGGCAGTGCTGGCAGGATCGTCGTTCTTTGATGCCGTAAAAATACTGAAAGAACCAAAGACGCGCGTCGTCGTGGCCGTGGACCCTGATGATGGAGCGCCGGTTGGAGTGGTACTGCGTGCCCACAGGCGATACTGACTGCCAAGCTGCCGAAGCTACCCTTTATTGAAAGCATCTCACATTAAATAGTTATTTATTTGTTCCCGCCCGAACCTTAAAGTTTTGGACGAGGCCAGACAGGAAAAACGATGAAGATCAGGGTTAGTCAGTTCGTCGATTTCGCGTACGGCGACAAGCGCAAAGACAGGGCGAAAGTCAGAAGCATAATCGACGAGCTCGATTTGCCATATGATCCGGCCAAGGATCGCTACAAGCAGTTTCGGGAAGCTTTGGTATCTTTCGAAGATCAAAAAATTTCGAATAAAGAATTTTTAAACCTTCACTCCAAAGTGTCGGCAAACAAGGCTTCTGGATATAAGATTTTATGCCAAAATTACCTAGATTTGAAAGAGGATCACGCGCTCATTTGGCAGGGGCGCAGCCCTGTCGAAGCGGAGATTTCTGGCCTACATATCGCAACGGCCTGGTACTTGCGTACAGAAGCAAACAATCAGAGACGCATCATTTTCCTACATTTTGGAAAAGAACAGCTGCCACGAAAGAAGGAGCGGGGCCTTCTAACTATACTGAGGTTGGCTAAACCAGATTCGGCAGGAGTCGGCATCCTGAACATCCAGCCGGGGACGCTGATAACTGCGACACGGCTAGACCAGAGCGAGGCCGACTACCTACACAAGCGGGCTGAAAAGTTTGTAGCACTCGCCAAGGACATTAACGCAGGCGACTAACGGGATAGATCGCCGCTGAAATGCTCACGCGCTGCGGCAAAGTATTGCATCCTTAGCCGCAGCGCAGTTGTCAGCGTCGAACCATCACCGTTTCTTCGTCTCGTCCGCACTGAGGCGCTCCGCGCGGTCCATCATGCGTTGCATCTTGGCCCCTGTACCGGTTGAGGGGCGGTGATCTGTTGCGGCGGCTGAGGAACGGGTCGCGTCCGCTCCTGGCTTCAACCTCCGGCTTGCATCGCTCTTTGCGTTCGGGGACATTCGGTTCGGTTGAATCGGGCGGGATTGCGGCATCATTCGCCGGACACTGCCACCAACGGTTGCAGCCGCCCAGCCTGCCTGCAAGTTGCCCGATATCATCGGCACGATGAACGGGATCGCCACGACCATCACAAGGGAAAGTATGACTACAGCCAAAAAGGGAAGCGTCGCTCCAACCTGCTTGACAGAATCCGGCGATCCGATCTGGCCGACCAGCTGGCTCACCAGGCCGAAGACCATCGAGAAAACGCCAGCCATCACGACAGGGTAAAGTGCAAAACTCGCCAGTGAAGACACCCATCGGTGGAAATAGTCCTTCGTCACCGGGAACATCGAGCAGAGGATCATGATGGGCGCGATACCTATCAGGAATGTCATCATCATCTTTGCCAGGACGAGAACAGCGCCGGCCGCCCCGCCGATGACAGCCAGAAGAGCCATGAAGAAGACTCCCATCACAGCCTTACTGACCGCCCCCATATGCGATGTGGCCGAGTTGCCGTATTCGGCCAGTCTGTCGAGCTGAAGGTCAAAACGAAGGGCGAAATATCTGGGTCCCGCGAGGTCTACCCCGATTGCCGAGCCGACCAAGCGCCCAGCCAGTTCGTCGAGGCCGTCGATGATATGACCGCTGACGAAGTTAAAATTTGCCCAATTGAACGCGAATGTGTTGATCAAAGCGATCTTGAATGACAAGACCAGCAGCTCTTTCCCGTCCATGGGGCGGATTTGCCATGCCATATTGATAAACAAAACGATCATCGCGAGAGTCGCAGCCCCGACAACTATCGTGCCGGAGACCTCCGCGACCGCCGCGAACTGCGAGGTAGCCACTTTCTCGAGACCCTCGTCTGCGGCTGATACGATAAAGTTAACGATACCCATCACTCAGCCTCCTGGCACTGGGTGCGCAACCGATCCCGAAGGTCGGAAATGACAGGGAAATACTCTTCCGCCGACCATGTGATGTGCAGGCTGTCGGTGCCGGTCGGGGCGGCAAAACCCAGTTCCGCGTACTCATCCTCGATGATCGCCCAGTCGGGCCATAGTGTCTCGCAATCGCAAGAACCGGCCTTCAGCGCCATCTGATGCCGCTTCAAGCTATAGAGGTCGTCCGCCGCCACCGAGCGCCATGCGTCTCGAAACGACCGGAAGGTCAGATGTTCCGGTCGCGGGCGGATCGCGCAACCGTAGCGGTCGGTCTCTGCGGGTTGGATGGAATTGCTCAACTTGATCTGGTCCGCCATCACCGGAGCGGTAGTCAAAGCCAGAAATAGGATAGCTCGATAAATCATGCGGTTACTCCCGTCGTTTGTTCGGTGTTGCGTGTCGCCTGTCGCTTGTCCGGTGTCGTCTGTTGCGTGTTGACTGTCCGGTGTTGAGTGACCACGGTCGCGTGTCGCGTGTCGCGTGTCGCTTGTTCAGTGTTGCGTGTCCGGGGGAGAGCTGGATTTGCTCCTCAATGGCGTAGGCCATGCACGTCCTCCTCGATCTCGTCTGTCACCGCGTCTGGAGGCGCTTCTGCGCCTCCAGGGCGAGCGACAGGCTGTCCTTCAGCTTCGATGGTGCCTGCGCGGTGTCGGGGCCATCCTGCATCCAGCCGTTCAAGGCTTCGACCAATGAGAGCTGCGACCTGAGCAAAGCGATCATGGAGCCGCGTAACCCATCCAGTTCCGTCCGCCTGTCCTGCCCAGAGGCGGTCAATTCCTGCGCGGATGCCTTCGAGGCTTCCGTCAACTGCTCGACGTAGCCCAACAATTCGCGTTCGAGTGGCGTCAGACCATCCATCACTCACTCCTTCGGGATCGTCAGACAGTCCACGGGTTCCCCTGCCAGCGAACAGCGTGTCAGCGCCGCGCGGCCGCTGCGCGGGATCAGATAGACCGCCTCCGGCCGCTCGATCACCCTGAGCCCCATCGTGTTCAAGTTCGGCGTCAGCCATGTCATGACTGACCAGGTCGAAATCCCGGTGCAGATCATCAGGCAGCAGGCCACCAGCATCGGCCACATCAGAGCCTTCCATTCCGGTCGAGCTGCGTTCGCGCTCTGCCGCATGAGGTGCTTCCTCACGCGCAGCAGGTAGCCTTCCGTATCGGTCTTGATTGTAGCCAGCGCGTTTTCGGCGATGACCGTCAAATCGGTCCTGAAGTTCTGCAACTGTGTGTCGATCAAGGCGGCGTTCTCTGCCCTGATCCGCTCCATGTCCGCGTTCAACTTCTCGCTCAGCCGTTGCTTCGGCTCTCCAGTCGTCATGGAAAATTTCTCCTTTCAGGCGAAACCGTTCTTCGGTCTCCGGATCTTTGACGGTGAGGTAATTCTTGCCTGCGCGGGGCACCTCGAAGCCTGCATCGGTCAGGGCGGCGACCATGCCGGTGCGATCCTCGATCAGCCCCATGGAAATCTGGTCGGCGATCCAGGCATGGAGCCCGTCGCGCCCGGCGGCGCGGTCCGGGGCTTCCGTGACCGGCTTGACCTCGGCCACACGCTCCACGTCCATGGGGTCGGCCCAGCCGTGGGTCTTGTTCATCAGGTCGCGCAGGCTGTCGAAGGCGCGTTCATAACCAGGCGGGGCGATGTTGAGGCTACGCCCGCTGTGCAGCTCCATGCGTGGCGTACAGAAATGCAGCTCGACGCGATCCTCATGGGTGTGGCGCACCCAAAGGCAGGCGTAGCGGTCGGCATCGAGCCCGGCGAAGGCGATCTCCTCGAAACGGTCGATCACCTCGTGCTGCTGGTCCTCGGTCGGGGCGTCCTCGCGGGCGAAGCTGACAACACCGGCGCGATAGGTCCATTTGTGCGGGCAGGCGTCGATCAGGTCGGTCATGCCCTGAGGATCGCCGCGGACGACCTCCGGCAGCGGTTCGCGCGTCACGGTCATCGGCTGGCCGGACGCGTCGCGGATCAGATCGCGGTTGTCGTCATAGGCCAGTACGGTGCGGGCGATCAGGTATTCGACCGGCCCCGCGCCGCCGCCCTTGCCGTTGGGGAAGAACTTGATCAGCATCCGGGCGGCCTACGGTGCTGGGCGATGATCTCCGCCAACCGCCGCTCGATGCCGACCAGCGCCGCCGCCACGCGCAGGGCCTCGACCTCGCTGGCCCGACCCGCGCGGGTCGCCGTGTTGAGCCACCGCGCAATCTGGTTGAGGTTGCCGCCAAAGCGGGACACAGCCAGCACAAGCGCGGGATCGACACGGGGCGCGGGCTTGCGCCGCTTCGGAGCCGCGCCGGTGGCGAGCTGCCGAAGCAAGGCGGACATGGACAGTCCGCGATCCGCAGCCGCCTGCCGGATCAGCGCCTTTTCCTCGGAAGAGCAGTAGAAGAACACGGCTTCCTGCTTTTCCGAGGAGACCGCGCCCCGCGCGGTCCGGTTGGGGTTCGAAGGGGAGGCTTGCCGCCCCTCGCAAGGCCCCGGTTCAACGGTCGAAGACCTAGAACCGGGTCGCCTTGCTCTTTGCTCAGACTGCTTGATGTTCGAAGTCACCATGCCACCTCCGCACGGCGAAGCTCCGGTTCAGAAACCAGACCACGCAACAGCAGCTCACCGGCCTGATTGCGCGAGATGTGCTGGCACATCCAATTGCGCTCGCGGACCCACCCGGCAAGCTGACGAAAATGCTTTGCCTCAAGTTCAGCGGCGTCGATTTGCGCTTCACGGGCCTCCTCGACAAATCGTTGCCAACGGCTCTCCCGGAACCAGTTGTCGGAGAAGCAAACCTTCGAGCGAGTGTAGCCTTCGGTCTCTGTCGCGTAGGCATTGACTGCGCAGATAAATTCCTCGGTGGTGGTGCCGTCCTTGATGGCCCGCTCGAATTGCAGCCGGCAGGTGGTCTTGTTCCGACGCCGATCCGGCGGATAGGCGGTCCATGCTTTCTCGAAATCCTGATCCTCCGCCTCGCGCGTGTCCGCGCGCGTAGGTGGTTTCTGGATGGTTTTAGGATGGTTTGGGGTTCGTGGAGACCCCGGGGGTGGGGTCATGGTGACCTCGGAGGCCGGATCATTCGCATCCGGGGTCTTGCTGACCCCGGATTTCTGCTGTCCCCCTTCGGTGTTCGCTTTTCTCTTCGTCAGGTCATGCAGCTCGGACACGGCGGCAAGGCAGATGCGGTACTCTATAGTGTACCCGTAGTCACATTCGCGCTTCCCTGTCTGAACTAGAATACCCTCGGCGATGAAGTCTCGAACGATGCGCTTGACTGTGGCCAAGCTCAGTTCGGTGAACTTCGCGATGCTGTGTTTGGAGCAATAGACGCCCTCGCCATCGTCAGAAGCCTTGTCCGCCAAAAACATGATGACTTGCTTGCGTGGGGCGCTGCCGAACTTGCGTGTATTGCATTGGTTTGAGACCTGCCAACTCATGACGTCTCCCCCCTCAGGAGGGCCGCGCCGACATATCGCGGCCGGAAGCCTATAAGGGAGGGCAGAACAGACATCGACGCCGTTGCAGATAAATTTAGCCGAACGCGACCACGTAGATCAGTGTGGCCCTCGTTAGGCGCGCGCACCATGAGTGCAGCGCCAGGCTCATTTGTGTGCATCATTGAGCAAGCCTTTCCCGTCAGCCCGCCTCAGGCGGTCTGGCGATACCGACAACGGTATCGGCTACAGGGTTGAGTATTGGGGCGGCTTTGGCTTAGACTTCGGGTGCGCAAGAAATCAAAGCAAGGCTCCGCCCGGTGCGGGGTTTTGCTTTATTTGCTCAGGCCATGTCGCCTGGCAGAACGCGATTATCTTCGATATAGGCGTTCAGATCGCTGCCGAGGTATTTAACGCGACGGCCGAACTTTAGGAAGGGTGGCCCCACCCGGCGGTGTCGCCATTGCGCCCGTTTTGCTTTGGGAGCAATCAGGTCTAGCTCTCCGTCACTGTCGTCGTAGACACGTTTATTGTCAAAAACTTCCATCGGATTTCAGTCGCCTCCAGTTTCCGTTTCGCTTTCCGGTTCGGTTGCGTCTGGTTGTGCTAGATTGCGCCGAAACTGTCCAAACTGAGCACCAATAGAAAAAAAATCTACAAAGTTATCGTCGTGTAAGGGTCTTCTAGGAAAATCAAAACTGCCCACGTGGAGAACTCATCATCGCCATCAGAGAGCGCTAGTCTAGACGGCTCGTATGCATCCACTTCCAAGCCGACATGGTGAAACAGTCTTTCTACGCCGAGAGCAAAGGCAGAGCAGATATATCCGTCTGGGTCTTTGGAAGCTCGACATACGGTGTTTGTGTACCGTTCAAATCCAACCCGTAGGAAGCGCGCAAGGACAACGGCCCTTTCGTTGGCTTTGGTTTGCACCTGCGCTTTTTGATGCTGATAGAAAGATTGTAGCCTTTCGATTTTACTGAGATTTTGCTGATGAATAAGGTCATCGAGGATGGGCTTCACCTGTAGGTTCGCAGGGTAAGGAAGTGAACTGAGTGCTTTTATTGCTTTGGACAGATCTCGATGAGCTTTTTCCAATTGCTTCAGAACTTCAGTTTGCCGTCCTCGATCGAGCTGATTTGGCCCCAAGGCAAATCTCGGAGCCAAGATGCCGTGCATTGCTACCGCAAGCTTGTAATTTTCAAACTTGCAGAATTTTGTCTCGTATAGATCTTCGAGGAAGTGATTGAGCTCTTTCACGACACCCACATAATTCTGAAAAAACGGACTCGAACGATCCAGTTCCAGCCCATCTTCCGGCCACCATTCGGGCGGGAGTCTACGTTTTGAAGACTGCATTCTTCTGAGCGTGGGATTTCGCGAAGAATCTAGTGAGTCAATCATCTCGTAAAACCGTTCATATTCAGGCGAACCGAACATAAGCATTCCAACTCTCCATCAGTTCTCGCCGCTTGCTCAGCAAATCACTTCGCGCATAGGCACGCTCCACCTCCGAGCCGACCTTGTGCCCCAAGCTCAATTCCGCCACTTCGCGGGGGTGGTTGCCCTCCTCAGCAGCCCAATCCCGAAACGCAGACCTAAACCCGTGTACCGTCACACCTTCGATCTCCATGCGTCGTAGCAGCATCAACATCGACATGTTCGAGAGCGGCCTGTGTCGGCGCTGCCCCTCAAAGACGCATGCGGAGCGAAGCGCCTTCAACGGCTCAACAATTTCCATCATCTGATCGGTAAGCGGAATACGGTGCTCGGTCCCCGTCTTGGTCCTTTCTTCAGGAATCGTCCAAATTAGCTCGTCGAAATCAAACTCCTCCCAGACTGCTTGCAGGACCTCGCTGGTCCGGCACCCTGTCAGGCAAGTGAACATCAATGCCTTAGCCGCCATGCCACTTTGCTGAGAAAGCTGGGCGTAGAACGCCGGTACGTCCTGCCAGCGCATCGCGTTGTGGTGCTTCACCCTCGCCTTCACTCGCGGCAGAACACGAGCGTCCATGACGACCGCCACGGGATTCTCCCCTTCGCGGAAGCCGCGTGAACGGGCGACGTCCAGAACCGCCTTCATGCGTTGTGCGACACGACGAGCGGTCTCATGCTTCTCGGTCCAGATAGGGGAGAGGACTTGCAGGACTTCTGGCTGGTCAATCTCCGATACGGGCAAACGGCCGATCTTGGGGAAAGCGTAATCTGCGAGCGTATTGATCCACTGCTGGCCATGCTTCGGGTTCTTCCAGGTCGGCAGACGTTCGATATGGACCTGACGTGCGACTTCCTCGAAGCACGGCACCTCCTTGTTGCGGTGATACTTCGGGTTTAGCCCTTGCTTGGCGAGGCGTCGGTATTCAAGCGCTCGTTCGCGGGCGACTGTCAGCGTAATGATGTCAGCGCCGCCTAGACCGAAGTCCGTTCGGTTGGGCTTGCCTTGGCGATTACGCTGCCCCTTTACGGTGACGCGCACGATCCAGCGACGGGCACCCGATGGGTCTACTACGAGGTAGAGGCCATTGCCGTCGCCGTGCCGCCCCGTGCCCAGGGTGCGGACGAGATTCTTAGTCAGTTTGCCAGAGGTGTAGGCCATCAGACGTACCACCTTTCATACCACGGAACGAATAGAACCGAGCGCAATCGAAGTGAAACGAACGCAACCAACGAACGAGAATAAGCGCATAAGTCCATAGACTTATACGCTATCAAGCGCCCCAAGGCCATTCAATGAAAATGGTAGGTGGCGGAGACGAAGGGATTCGAACCCTCGAGACCCTTCCGGGCCTACTCCCTTAGCAGGGGAGCGCCTTCGACCACTCGGCCACGTCTCCGCCGGCGTGTCTATTGGCTCGCTCCACCGGAGACAAGCCAAAATGACACCACCACCGCCCCAAATTTCTCAGCAGGTCGCGAAAAACCGCGCGATCTCGGCCGGGTCGGCGGTTGACGACAGGGCAAGCGCCAGCAGCACCCGGGCCTTCTGGGGCGTCAGGTTGTCGGCCGGCAGCACACCGGCCGCGCGCATGCCCGTCAAGCTGTTCACCCGCCCCGACCCGGCCCGCGTCGATTGCATCACCACCACGCCGGCCGCAACGGCCTCGCCCAGGGCGGCCAGCTCTTCGGGGGTCGTCATGCCCGGCGCAAACCCGGCCGACACGATGCCCCGCGCCCCGGCCTGGACAAAGGCCCGCACCGCCGTGCCATCGGCCCCGGCGTGGCAATACGAGATATCCACCCGCGGCAGCCCGTCCATCCCGGCCAGGTCGAAGGGCGTGTCCACCGTGTGGTGCCGCATCGGCCGGCGATAGAATTCCACGCCATGGGCATCGGCATGGCCCAGCACGCCGAAATCGGGCGTGCGGAAGGTCTGCAGCCGCCAGACCGAGGTCTTGGTCACCTCGCGTGCGGCCTGGATCTCTTCGTTCAGCACGACCATCACGCCCATGCCCCTTGCATCGGGATGCAGCACGGTGCGGATCGCCGCGACCATGTTGGCCTCGGCATCGGTCGAAATCGCGCTGGACGGGCGCTGTGCCCCGGTCACGGCCACCGGCAGCTCACAGGTCAGGCCGAGGTTCAGCGCATAGGCCGTTTCCTCCAGCGTTGCCGTGCCATGCAGGATGACCACCCCGGCCATCTCGGGATCAGCGGCCAGCCCGTTGATCGTCTCGGCCAGAAGCTTCCATTCGGCGAATCCCATCTGCGTCGACAGGACCGGCGGGAAAGGCACGGCCACGACCTCGCAGAGTTCGGACAGGCGCGGGTAGCGGTCCAGCATGCCCGCGCTGTCGAGGATCATGCCGTGGCGGCTGTAATCCTGCACGTCGAACCCGTCGACACCCAGCGACGAAATCGTCCCGCCCGTCCCGATCAGGGCAACCTTGCCAGCCATCGCTCAGACCTCCGCCACGCTCATGCGGCCTGCCACGGCGCTCATGCGCCGTTCTCCAGCTCGTGGAACTTGCGCGCGAAATAGGCCAGGCCCGGGCCTTCGGCATCACCGGCGATGCCGTGGATCTGGCAGAACATGACCTCGTGGCTGCCCACGACGGCCCGTTCGGTGATGGTGCAGTCAAAGGACACGACCGCCTCGGCCAGGATCGGCGCACCGGTCACCCCGGCCGACCATTCGGCGGCTTCGAACCGTTCGTCCATCGGGGTCTTGCCCCCGAACAGCATGGCCAGGTCCTTGTGCTTGGGGCCCACCGTGTTGACGCAGAGCGCGCTGTTCTCGGCAAAGGCCTGGGCGGCGGACGAGCCCCGGTTCAGGCAGACCAGCAGGGTCGGCGGCTCGGCCGTGACGGAACAGACGGCCGACGCGGTAAAGCCCGCCCGGCCCGACGGCCCGTCGGTCGTCACGATGTTCACCGCCCCGGCCAGCCGTGCCATGCCGGACTTGAAATCGTCCTGGCTGACATGCGGGGGCATGGGGATCTCGGTCGGGGAGTTGAGCGTTTCGGACATCATCACTTCCATTCTTCGGCCGGCTTTCCGGCAATTCCGTTTCCATCGGGCGCGGCCATGGCCCGGCGCCCGGCCGCTGCGGGCACGGGTCGGGGCGCTGGACGGGCGGCCACGCCACGTCGCGCCCATAGAACCACGTGTCGCCGGCAAACGGCAGCACAAGTTTCTAAGCCGGGGGCTGAGAATTCCTATCCCCCCACTCGGGGGCAGGTCCGGGGCAGCCGGCCGCGTTCAGGCCGCCTGCATCAGCGCATCCGGCCGGGCCGTTTTGAGCAGCCAGTCGCGGAAGGTGTCAAGCGATCGCCGGCTGCGCGGCTTCAGCGGGGTGAGAAGATAGCTGGGGATGCGCTGCGGATAGGCTTCGGCCACGGGCACCAGCTTGCCCGCCTGCACCGCCCGTCCGATCAGCAGAGACCGGCCCAGCAGCACGCCGGCACCGGCCATTGCCGCCTCGACGGCCTGGCCCGACTGGTTGAACCGCAGCCCGTGGTTGAAATTCGGCCGGCTCAGCCCGTATTCCGTGAGATAGCGCGCCCAGTCGGGGAAATCGGCCTCGATCCCCAGGTGCCCGCGGTCGACATGGATCAGCGGCGCATGGCGCAGGATCTCGCGCCCGTCGCCGGCGAACCGGGCCGCAAGGTCCGGGGAGCAGACCGGCGTGGTGCTTTCCTCGACCAGCGGTTCGGCCTGGAACCCGCTCTGCCCGCGCCACGGGCAGATCTTCAGCTCGCTGTCCTGCGCCTCGGCTTCCTTGCGCGTCAGGAAGGTGCGCACGTGGATATCCGTCTCGGGCGCCCCGGCCATGAATTCGCCGATCCGCGGCACCAGCCAAAGCGACGCGCACGAGGCCGAGACCGAGATCGACAGCGAGGAATGCGCCCGCTCGTCGGTCACGCCCAGGTCGCGCACCGCATCGTCGATCAGGTCCAGCGCCTGGCTCACCCGCGCCACGTTGGCCAGCGCCCCGGGCGTCGGAAAGATCCGGCTGTTGCGCCGGCTGAACAATTCGACCTGCAGGAAATCCTCCAGCAGCCGGATCTGGTGGCTGACCGCCGTGGGCGTCACACAAAGCTCATTGGCCGCCCGGACCACCGAGCCATGCCGGACCACGGCCTCGAAGGCGCGGATGGCATTGAGCGGAACGTGACGGCGCATGGCGATACTCCTTGGGGCGGGCTGTCTCAGCCCAGTGGCCAAGCATGCGCATGCAAGCGCAAGACCCCGCCCGCCGCTGCCCGCCGCGCCACGGGCTCTGCGCGCGAATTCAGCCTCCGGCAGCGCCCGCGCCCAAATCATTGGCGCAACATGTACGGACTTATTCAACGCGCGTCCTTGCCCTGCCCCGCCCCTCGCCACCCCGATTCCGCTCCGGGCCGCCCATGCCCCCTGCCCTGCCGATCCGGCCCCGGTCATCCCGGCATCAACCTAGGCCGTGCCTCCAGTACCCTGCCTCCCAAGTGCGCCGCGCTCCCGTTTCCCCGTTCCCCGACCCGCTTTGGCATTGACGCGCCCCGCCTAGGCCCTGCCTGGTCTGCGCAGCGTTTCCCAAAGGCCCACTCCGCGTCCCCGCCCGGATCCTGCGGCCGCGCACCCGCGTCCCGGCCCCTTCGCCTGGCACTGCCGCGCCCACCCGCCCGTCCCTTGGCGTCGCCTCGCCGCCACCCAACATCCCGTCACCCCCTGGCCTGAGAATTGCTCAGCCCGGCGCTCCGCCCCGCTGGGCTAGGCTCGCCCTGCCCTGCCGGTGCCGGCCGGCACCCTGACCCCGAGACAAGGAGCACCCGATGCCCGGCGATCTGCGCTTCCAGGACGGCACCCCGCTCTATCTCCAGGTCTCGCGTCACCTGCACCGGCTGATCACCGATGGCACCTATCCGCTGGGCACCCTGCTGCCGCCCGAGGCCGAGCTGGCCGCCGACCTCCGGGTCTCGCGCCATACCATCCGCCAGGCCATTGCCCTGCTGCGCCGGCGCGGGTTGCTGTCGGTCCGCAAGGGGGTGGGCACCCGTGTCGCCGCCACGGACGACGATTGGCGCGGCCGGTTCACCGCCTCCAGCCGGGGCGAGCTGTTCGATTTCGCCCGGGCCTCGGAATTCCATGTCACCGACCGCACCACGATCGAGGCCCGGGGCCGGCTGGCCGGCGAGATGGGCATCCGCCCGGGTCGCCGGCTCTACCGCATTGCCGGCCCGCGCTTTCTGGCCGGCGAAACCACGCCCTTCAGCTATAACGAAGTCTATCTCGATCCCCGGCTCGAAACGGTCGTTTCCCGGATCGACGTGCTGCGCGAGGCCATCTTCACCCTGGTCGAAACCCATGCCGGCGACCGGGTCGAGGAAATCCGCCAGGAGGTCCGTGCCCTGCACATGCCCGCCACCGCCGCGCGCTGCCTGGGCCGCGCGCCGGGCGATCTGTGCCTGCGCATGACCCGCCGGTTCAACGGCTCGGGCGGCCGGTTGCTGGAATATGCCGTCCAGTACCACCCTGGCGACACGTTCTCTTACCAGACGACCCTGTCCTCGACCTGATCGTCCGCCGCGCCGGAACGGCCCCGCTGACTACGCAGGCGCACGCTGTCGCACCGGGCCGCCCGTCACCGCCCAGCGAACGGGCACCAGGGGCCATGAGATATTTTTCAGCCCCCCGGCTCAACAAATCTCCTTAGGCCCCGGCCGCCGATTTTGTCACACTGCGGCCAACTCAAAAAGGAGACCCCCTCATGGACATGGGCGTATTCATTCCCATCGGGAACAATGGCTGGCTGATTTCCAAGACCTCGCCGCAATACATGCCGAGCTTCGAGCTGAACAAGCAGGTCGTCCAGACCGCCGAGAAATACGGCCTGGAGTTTGCCCTTTCCATGGTCAAGCTGCGCGGCTTCGGCGGCGAAACCGAATTCTGGGATCACAACCTGGAAAGCTTCACCCTGATGTCGGCCCTGGCCGCCGTCACCTCGAAGATCAAGCTCTTTGCCTCGACGGCCATCCTGACCCTGCCGCCGGCCATCGTCGCCCGCATGGCCTCGACGATCTCGGACGTGGCCCCGGGCCGGTTCGGCGTCAACATCGTGACCGGCTGGGCGCCCAACGAATACACCCAGATGGGCATGTGGCCGGGCGATGAATATTTCGGCCACCGCTACGAATATGCCGCGGAATACGTCCAGGTCATGAAGGACCTGTGGTCGACCGGCACGTCCGACTTCAAGGGCGAGCATTTCCAGATGGACGATTGCAAGCTCAGCCCCGCGCCCAAGGGCGACATCGAGATCGTCGCCGCCGGCCAGTCGGACAAGGGCATGGCCTTTTCGTCCAACTATGCCAATTACTCCTTCGTGCTGGGCACCGGCGTGAACAAGCCCACCGATTTCGCGCCCGTCGCGGCCAAGCTGGCCTCTGCCGCCGAAACCGCCGGCCGCGATGTCGGCGCCTATGTGCTGTTCATGATCATCGCCGACGAGACCGACGAGGCCGCCCAGGCCAAGTGGATCAGCTATCGCGAAGGCGCGGACCTGGAAGCGCTGTCCTACATGGGCGTCCAGGGCGCGGCCGACACCACGGCCGAAGAGAATTCGACGGCCAAGGCGATCAACCTGCCCGAGGGGGCGGTCAACTTCAACATGGGCACGCTGGTCGGATCCTATGAAAGCGTGGCCCGGATGCTCGACGAGGCCGCGGCCGTGCCCGGCGTGAAGGGCATCATGATGACCTTCGACGATTTTGTCATCGGGCTGGAGGATTTCGGCACCAAGATCCAGCCGCTGATGAAATCCCGTTCGGACGTGCAGATCGCCGCCGAGTAAGACAGGCTGGCGGGGGCCGTTGCGACGGCCCCCGCCCGTCGATCCGGGCAAGCTATACCTGCGCCTTTGTACATGCGCCCGGGGGCAATCCCTGCATGGCCTGCCCGCTCTCGACACCATCCGACCGGCCTGACCCTCATCCGCGGGTCGCGCCTTTCCGCACCTGCCCCATCCGCTCTCGACCCGATCCGATCCGGCCCAAAGCCCATCACCCCCAACCCCGCCCCGCGCCCAACCGTACCGCCCCGCACCGCTCTCTCTTGACCCCGGGCCTTATCGGCCCCTAACCCAATCCGCTCCGCCCGAACCTCAACGCCCGCGCCGATCCCGCCACGATCCCGCCGGCCTCGGGCGACAGACCGGACCCTCCGCCCCGCATCCGCAGGCCCTGCGTCGACAGGCCCTCCTGCAGCCGGGCGGCAGACATGCAAAGGTGGCGCCATGCTGATCCGTGTAGGCCCCGACAGAACCGAAAGCATCGACCTGACGCTGGCCGCCCTGCTCTCGACCATTGCCGGCGGGCTCAATGCCGTGGGCTTTGTCCTGGCCGGATCCTTCACCGCCAACATGACGGGCAATGTCTCGGGCCTGGCCGAGGATGTCGTCGCCGGCCGCCTGCTCTCGGCCCTGTCCTTTGCCGGGCTGCTCGCGGCCTTCATCTGCGGCGCCTGGCTGACCGCCCTGGCCATCGGGGCCGGTGAACGGCGCGGGTGGCGCGGGATCTATGCCCTGGCCATCGTCGGCGAAGCGCTGATCCTGCTGGCCCTGGGCCTGGCGCTGCTGCGCGACAGCTCGGCCCAGCTGGCCATGGTCTTTGTGCTGAGCTTTGTCATGGGCCTGCAGAACGCGGCCACGACGATGATCTCGAAGGCCCGCGTGCGCACGACCCACGTGTCGGGCATGGCCACCGACCTGGGCATTTCCCTGGCTGCCCTTTTTGGCGCGGCACCGGCCCGGGCCGAGGCCCTGCCCCGGCTGCGCCTGCACGGGCTGACCCTGGCTTGCTTTGCCCTGGGCGGCATCGCCTGGCTGGTGGCCTACGGGCTGCTCGGCACGCTGGTTTTCGAGATCACGGCAATCATGCTGCTGGCCATTGCCCTTCCCGAGGTCATCCGCGCCCGGCGCCTGCGCAGCTGACCACCCGCCCCGAACGCAATGGACCCGGCCCGAGGTCGCCCCCCGGCCGGGTCCATTTTATGCCTGGCATAAAATCGGCCTGACACACCGGTCAGTCACATCGGCCTGTCAGACCGGCACATCACACCGGCCCATCGGGACGCGCCGGTCAGTCGCTCAGGAACTTGCCCCGGTGGAAGATCAGCGGCGCGCCTTCGCCGGCCGCCCGCACACCGACCACGGTGCCCAGGATGATCGACGTGTTGCCATGCTCGATGACCTTCTCCAGCTTGCAATCGAACACGCCCAGGGCCTCGTTCAACACCGGCGCCCCCGAGGCCAGCGTGCCCCACTTGCCCTCTTCGAACACCTTCTCGCCCTTGCCGCCAAAGGCATTGGCCAGCTCGGCATAGCCCTCGGGCAGGAAGTTCACCGCGAAATGCTCGTTTTCCAGCACCCCGGCCAGGGCCGAGGTCTTCTTGTCGATCGACACCAGCATGGTCGGCGGGTTGGCCGAGACATGCGCCGCCGACAGGCCGAGGAACCCGTTCGGGCCGTCGGCGCCCTGGGTCGTCACCAGCGTCGCCCCGATGGGCCGTTCGCCCAGGGTCCGCCAGAATGCCCCGATATCGACGCCTTCGCCAGTCGCTTCGAAACTCATCGTGTCTTTCCTTCAGTCGTTTGTCTTCACCGCCGGGGCCGGGCGGCCAACCCGCCCCACCCCGGCGCCATTTCGCCGCAGCACCCCGGGCCGTCTCAGCCCAGGGCCTGTTCCTCGCGCTTGCGCGCAAGCTGCGACAACGCCACGGCAAGCACAAGGGCACCGCCGTAGAACAGGTTCTGCACGTAGGTCTGGATGCCCAGCATCGTCAGCCCGGTGATCCCGATGACGATGAAATAGACGGCCACCAGCGAGCCCAGCGGGTTGAACCGCCCCGGCGTGATCGCCGTGGCCCCCAGGAAGGCCGAGGCAAAGGCCGGCAGCAGGAAGGTGTTGCCCGAATTGGGATCGGCCGCCCCGATCGTGCCGGAATAGACGATGCCCGCCAGCGCCGCGATCAGCGCCGAACACATCAGCGCGCCGAACCGCACCCGGTCGACATTGATCCCCGACAGCCGGGCGACCTCGCGCCCGCGCCCGACGAACAGCAGCCGCCGGCCGACGGCCGTGTAGCCGAAGACGTACCAGATGATCAGGCACATGATCAGCGCATAGTAGAAGGCCAGCGGAATGCCGAAGAGCCGCTTGGCCACGACCCAGTTGACCAGGGCGAAATCGATCCCCCCGATGGTCGCCGAATTGCTCATCCACAAAACGATGCCGTTGATGAACGTCCCGGTGCCCAGGGTGACGATCAGCGACGGGATGCGGAAATAGAGGATGAAGAACCCGTTGACCGCCCCGACCGCGCCGCCCACCGCCAGCGCCGCCAGCATGGCCAGCCCGACCGGCACGTCCATGCGCACGTTCAGCACGGCGATGGTCATGGCCGACAGGGTCAGCGTGGCGGCGATCGACAGGTCGAAATCGCCCGATGTCAGGGGCACGATCAGCGCCAGCGACAGAAAGACCAGCACGGCCTGGCTGCCCAGCATGGTCGAGACATTGGGCCAGGTGAAGAACCGGTCGGGCAGGATCGCCGCGAAGACGAAGAACAGCACCAGCAGGGCCAGGACCAGCGCATAGCGCTCGGCCAGCTGCGCCCAGTTGCGCCCCGCCGGGGCCGTCGGGTTGGTGGTTTGCGCGCTCATGCGACCTCCTGCCTGTTGCGCCGGCCTGTCGCCGCCCTGTCATTGTCCCGCGGGGCCTTGCCGCCCCCGCTTGCCTCGGCCGTCCCGCCGGCATGGCCCGCCGCCCCCTGGGCGCGAAAGGTCTCCTGCGAGATCCGGTCCTTGTCGATCTCGCCCGGGCCCAGCTCGGTCACGATGCGCCCGGCCGAAAAGATCAGCACCCGGTGGCAGATCTGCGCCAACTGCTCGGCATCGGTCGAGGCCACCAGAACGGCCGTGCCCCGGGCGCTGGCCTCGCTCAGCGCCTGGAACAGCCGCTGGCGGGCGCCCACGTCGACGCCCTGGGTCGGCTCGTCGAGCATCAGCAGGCGCGGGTCGGTCTGCAGCCACTTGGCCATCAGCACCTTCTGCGCATTGCCCCCCGACAGCGCGCCCAGCGTCAGCTCGGGCCGGTTGGGCCGGATGTCATAGGTCCGGCCCAGGGCCAGGCAATGATCGTGGATCGCCTGCCAGTCGATGCCGAAGGCATTGCGGAACCGGCCCAGCACCGGCAGGCCGATGTTCTCGGCGATCGACAGCGCGCCCACCCCGGCCTTGCCCAGCCGGTCGGCCGGCAGATAGGCCATGCCCCGTTCCATCGCCGCGCCCGGGGTCATGCCGGCCAGCGCCATGTCCCGGCCGTCGATCTCGATCCGGCCGGCGCTGGCCGGGATCGCCCCGTAGAGCGCCTCAAGCGTGCGGTCATAGCCCGTGCCGATCAGGCCCGTCAGGCCCAGGATCTCGCCCTCGGCCACGTCCAGGCTGACATCGGCAACCTGGTCGGCCACCAGCCCGCGCACCCGGGCCGCCCGCCGGCCGCCCTCTGGCGGCACGGCGGCCGACTGGAACAGCGAGACCTTCTCGCCGACGATCAGCTCGATGAACTGCTCGCGGTCGGCCTCGGCCGACACCACCGTGCCGGCCACCTGCCCGTCGCGCAGGATCGTCGCCCGGTCGGTGATCTCGCGGATTTCGTCGATGTCATGGGCCACCAGGATCACGCTGGCCCCGTCGCGCACGACCGAGCGGATCAGCCCGAAAAGCTGTTCGACCCCCGACCGGGGCAGGAAGGGCGTGGGCTCGTCCAGGATCAGGATGCCCTCGCCCGCCCGGCCATGGGTCTGCACCTCGTCAAAGGCCCGGGTGATGGCGATCAGCGCCCGGTCGGATTGCGACAGGTCGGCCACCCGGGCGGTCGGGTCGATCGACAGGCCGAACCGGGCAAAGGTCTCTTCGACCCGCGCCCGCGCCCGGCCCCAGCGGATCGCCCAGTTCTGGTCGACGGCCAGGTCGTTGAGCATCATGTTCTCGATGACCGTCAGCGAAGGCATCAGCGCAAGGTGCTGGTGGACAAAGGATATGCCCTGCCGCCGGGCGCCCCCGGCCGGCATCGGAAAGGGCGCCGCCCGGCCATAGAGGATCAGCTCGCCGCCCGGTTCGGGCGCATGCAGCCCGGCAATGGTCTTGATCAGCGTCGACTTGCCCGAGCCGTTGGCCCCGAGCAGCCCGTGCACCTCGCCCGGCATCACCGCCAGGTCGACCCCGTCCAGCACCCGCGTCGTGCCGAACACCTTGGACACCCCGCGCGCCAGCAGCGCCGGAGCCTCCCCCGGCCTGCGCCGGGGAAGGTGGTCGCTCAGATCCGGCCCGCTGGCCGTCATTCCAGCCCCCAGAGCGCCCGGTAGCCGCCGACATGGGCATCGCCATAGCCCTGGTCGTAATCGGCCGGCACCCCGGCGGTCTCGGCATTGCTTTCGTCGAAGATCAGGAAGGGCACGTACAGCTCGTCGGGCACGTCCCCCGTGCCGCAGAGATCCCGCATGTAGGCATCCAGCGTCGACCGCGCGATCCAGCCCAGCGATTCCCCCAGGTCCATGGCCACGTCGCCATTCTGGACCAGGTCCAGCACGAAGGGCGTGCCGTTGAACGATGCGATCGGCACCTGGCCGCGCTTGCCGGTGATGGCCAGGGCCGGCAGGATAAACTGGCTCATCGAATCGTAGAGCGGCACGATGTAGTTGATCCCCGGATCCGACAGCAGCGCCGATTGGGCCGTGGTCTGGATCTTGGTCGCCCATTCCGGCACCGTGACGTTGAAATAGACGGCCTTGCTGTCGGGATCGAGCCGGGTCAGCTCGGCCTCGAAGGATTTCCAGTAGGGCTGCGAGGGCAGCACGTCGTCCGAGCCGATGACCAGCACGTTGGCCCCGCCCCCGGTTTCGGCAATGACCCAGGCCGCCATGATCTGGCCGACCTCGGTGTAGGAAATCGGCAGGTTCACGTCGGCCGCCGGATCGGGATCGTTGGTCACGTCGGCATGGTGCGTCGCATAGACCCTCAGCCCGGCCTCCTTGGCCATGGTCAGCTGCGGCCCCACGGCCGAGGGGATGATGCCCGCCGTCATGCCCACGGCGTCAAAGCCATTGGACACCGCGTATTCCACGCCCTGGATCCATTGCGTCGGGTTGCCCTGGTTCTGCCAGGTCTGGATCTCGACGCCCACTTCCTTGCCGGCTTCGACCAGCGCTTCTTCGATCCCCGCCACGAAGGGGATGGCCGAGGTCACCGGGATCGACAGGATCTTCTTGCCGGCCATGCAGGTCGCGGCATCGAAGGGCGCGCCGGGCGGAGCAAAGGTCGGGATCTGCTTGTGGGCTTCGACCACGGCCTTGGCCGCGTCGACATCGGCCTCGGCCCGGGCCATGCCGCCGGGACCTGCCACCGAGCAGGCCACCAGCCCGGCCAGCGCCGCCGTCAGGCCACGGCGCGCCGCGTGGCCGCGCGAACGGGGCCCGGCATGGACCGTTGCGTGTCCACCGGAATGGCCGCCGGGATGGTCCACGAGTTGATCCCCGGATTGTCCTTCGAATTGACCCGTCACATCGTCCGTTACCGGCCCGCGACCGGCGCTCTTCATCGTCTTCGTCATGTTCCGCTTTCCCTGTTGCCGTCCGGGTCTTTGGCCATCCGACGGTCCGGCGGCCGGCTGGAGAGGAAGAGGAGGAAGCGCCAGCCGCCGGATCCGTTCACATCGCCCGGGTTGATCCCGCCCGATACGCCCTTGATCAGACGGCAGCGGCCGGAAAACTGTCAACGTCAAGTATATGCACCCCGAGGCTGAGAATTTCTAAGTTCCGGCCAGATGATACCGTGTTAGGCATTGGCCCCGCACAAAGCCGCAGAAACCCGCAGCCCCTGCCCCACCGGGCCGCACCCTGTCCTCTCACCCTGTCGGGCCTTGCCCGTCCCCGCCACACCGCCGGACCCGCCCGGCCGATCACCACACCGGGCATAGCCCGGCCCGCTCATCACCGGGGCGCAGCCGGCCCTCTCATCACCGGGCACTGCCCGAACCGCTCACCGCCCGGCCGATCACCCCACCGGGCACGACCCGGCCCGCGCATCACTGGGGCGCAGCCGTCCCGCTCATCACCGGGCACTGCCCGAACCGCACATCGCCGGGTCCCGCCCAGCCCGCTCACCGCCGGGTCCAGCCGGCCCCTCTCACCGCCGGGCACTGCCCGATCCGTTCACCGAGGCAGGCCAAACAACCGGCCAGCGCTCCCACCACAGGCCAGCCCGGCCAGGCCAAGCGCCCCGCCGGCCAGCTCCAACGGGCCAGCCCGCACCGGCCCCGAAACGGCCCCGCAGAAGGGCCGCCAAGACCCGGAAAACAGGCCCCGCAGAGGGCCGCCAACAGGTCCCGTGCCGCCCTTTCCCTGACTTCAGACCAATCCCTTCCATGACCGACACGCCTGCTTCGACAAGCCCCCTCTCGCCCCCGCCCTCCTCGGGCCATCCCCGGCCGACCTCGCTGGGCACCGCCCTGGCCCTGACGACCTTTTCGCAGGTTGCCGCGACCTCGTCGGTCCTGGCCCTGACGACCATTCCCACCATCGTCGCCGGGGCCATCGGCGTCGCGCCCCACCTGATCGGCTACCAGGTCAGCCTGATCTATGCCTCAGGCGTGTTCTTCTCGATGATCGCCACCGGGCTGGTCCACCGCTGGGGCGCCGGCCGCGTCGGCCAGCTGGCCCTGGTCGCCGCCGGGCTGGGCCTGGCCGGGTTGGCCAGCGGCAGCCTGACCGGCATTGCCCTGGCCTCGATGCTGATCGGCGTGGGCTATGCGCTCAACAATCCGTCGTCCTCGCATATCCTCCAGGCCCTGGCCCCGCGCGACCGGCGCAACCTGATCTTCTCGATCAAGCAGGCCGGCGTGCCCCTGGGCGGCATGCTGGCCGCCCTGGCCCTGCCGCCCCTGGCTCATCTCATCGGCTGGCGCCCCGCGCTGCTGGCCGCCGCCGCCCTGCCCCTGAGCCTGGCCGTGATCTACCAGGCCTGCCAGCGCCCGTGGAATGCCGATCGCGCGCCCGATACCGCCCTGGCCTCGGGTCTGTGGCTGGGCCAGCGCATCGTCTGGCGCGACCCCTCGCTGCGCACGCTCTGCGTGCTGGGTTTTCTCTATTCCGGTGTCCAGCTGTCGCTGTCGACCTTCCTTGTCGCCATGCTGATCGAACAATTCGGCTGGAGCCCCATCCGTGCGGCCGCCGTGGCCGCCCTGGTCCAGGCCTTCGGCGCCTTCGGCCGGATCTTCTGGGGGCTGGTCGCCGACCGGCTGGGCAGCGGGTTCCTCGTGCTGGCCCTGATCGGCCTGATCGCGGGGCTGTCGCTCTGCGGGCTGTCGCTCTATGGCCCGGCGCCGGGGCTGGCCCTGGGGCTGACGATCGTCGCCGGGCTGACGGCCTCGGGCTGGAACGGCGTGCTGCTGGCCGAAACCGCCCAGGCCAGCCCGGGCAGCGGCACGCTGACGGGCGAGGTGCTGACCTATACGTTCCTCGGGGTCATGGTCGGCCCCGCGGGCTTTGCCGCGCTCTTCGCCCTCAGCGGCGATTTCGCCCGCACCTTCCTGGTGTTTTCAACACTGGCGCTGACGGGCAGCCTGCTGTCCTGGCTGCGCCACCGCTCGGCCCGGCAGGCGGGGTGAGGGGGCTTTGAGCCCCCTGTTTTCCCGGCTGGGCCAACGCAACAATTGTTTATTTCCAATTTATTTCGCTGCCCGTCGCGACCGCCTCAGAATTCAAGAGAAGCAAAGAATTGCAAGAAAATTAACAATCCGAAAACAAACTCCCAAATAGTTCCAGAAATGAATTGCCATCCCCACACCGAATGGAATCAGGGAGGAACCTGAAATTGAATATCGACGAACTTGTGGAACAGGCCATTAACAAAAATAAAATGGTCGAAGAAATGGGCGAGGACTTCATTTTTGCAGAAGCCGACGCTGCCCTCGATATGATGCTGGCAGATACGGCCGCAGGAGTCATTCCGGACGAGCTCAAAGCAACGTTCCCGTCTCTCGACCTTGCGCAGAAGAGCCTTGAGGATTTAAAATTCTTAAACAAGGAACGCGGCCGCCAAGCGGTCAAAGACATTGCGGACAAGCTAAAGCCTGTCCTGTGTGATACCGAAAGCGCACTCCGGAAACTCCTCGATCAGGGTGTCGAATGGGCGCTTGCAATCATTATCCCTGCGATCATCGCGGCGGTTTCTTCCCCGCTTCCAGCTGCTCTGGTCGTTGCCGTCGCGATCTACATCTACCGCATCGGCTTTGCCATCTATTGCAGTTAGTAAATCGCGATCGCAAACACCATACTGGGATTCGGCGCCGAACGCGCTGCGATACGGCGCCGAATTCCCTGCACGCACTCCCAGCCGTTTCAATCCTCCAACGCGCCACCCTGTCCTTTTCAAAGGCCGGTCGCTCGCTAAAGGATCGCCGCCCGCCCCCCAAAAAGCAAAGGGGCGGTAAAACCGCCCCTGCACCGCGTTGATGCCTCTTTGCCCCGGTCTGCCCGGCGCGCGGGTCGACCCGGTCAGGTGTTGAACAGGAAATGCAGGACGTCGCCGTCCTTGACCAGGTATCCCTTGCCCTCGGCCCGCATCTTGCCGGCTTCCTTGGCCGGCTGCTCGCCGCCCAGCGCGACGTAATCGTCGTAGGCAATCGTCTCGGCCCGGATGAAGCCCTTTTCGAAATCGCCATGGATCACCCCGGCCGCCTGCGGCGCCAGCGTGCCCTTGGCAATCGTCCAGGCCCGGGCTTCCTTGGGGCCGACGGTGAAATAGGTCTCAAGGTGCAACAGCTCGTAGCCCGCCCGGATCAGCCGGTCGAGGCCGGGCTCTTCGAGCCCCATCTCGCCCAGGAATTCCTCGGCCTCGTCGGCCTCCAGCTGGCTGATCTCTTCCTCGATGCGGGCCGAGATGATCACATGGGCATTGCCCTGGTCTGCGGCCATCTGCGCCACGGCCCGGGAATGGGCATTGCCCTCGGCGGCCTCTTCCTCGGACACGTTGCAGACATAGAGCACCGGCTTGGTGGTCAGCAGCTGCAGCATCTTCCAGGCCTTGGCATCCTCGGCATCCACCTCGACCACGCGGGCCGGCTTGCCCTCTTCCAGCACGGCCATGGCGGCCTTCATCAGGCGTTCCTGCTGGACCGCTTCCTTGTCGCCGCCGCGCACCTTGCGGACGATGTTCTGCATCCGCTTTTCCAGCGATTCCATGTCGGCGAGCATGAGTTCCATCTCGATGGTCTCGGCATCGGCCACCGGATCGACCCGGCCTTCGACATGGGTGACGTCACCGTCCTCGAAACAGCGCAGGACATGGGCGATGGCATCGACCTCGCGGATGTTGGCCAGGAACTGGTTGCCCAGCCCTTCGCCCTTGGACGCGCCCTTCACCAGGCCGGCGATGTCGACGAAGGTCATCCGCGTGGGGATGATCTGTTTCGAACTGGCGATCCCCGCCAGCTTGTCCAGCCGCGCGTCCGGCACCGCCACCTCGCCGACGTTCGGCTCGATCGTGCAGAACGGGAAATTGGCCGCCTGCGCCGCGGCGGTCTTGGTCAGCGCATTGAACAGCGTCGACTTGCCCACGTTCGGCAGTCCGACGATTCCCATCTTGAAACCCATGGCACCCGCTCCGTTCCTGATTTCGCCGCCTTCTAGGGCGAAGACCGGCCCTTCGCAATGGCAGGCTTGCCCGACAGGCCCGGCCATGCCAACAATCCGGCCAGCGGCCCCGTGCGGGACGCCCTGACAGGAGGACCGGCCATGCAGCCCACACCCTACCTCTTCTTCGCCGGCAATTGCCACGAGGCCTTCACCCGATACGGCGAGATCTTTGGCAGCGATCCCATGATCATGACCTTTGCCGCCCTGCCCGAGGCCGAGCGCGCGGACATGCCCGGCGCGCCGGTCGATGCCGTGATGCATGCGGCGGTGCGGATCGGCGAGGGCGAGATATTCGGCAGCGACGACATCGGCGGCGCGCCCCCGGCGATGGACGGTTGCAACATCGCCGTCTCGTTGCCCGATGATGGCGAAACCCGGCGGGTCTGGGACGCGCTGGCCGAGGGCGCCGAGGTGCGCATGCCGCTGGAGCCGACGTTCTTCGCCCCGCTTTTCGGCACCCTGACCGACCGGTTCGGCATCCGCTGGATGATCATGCAGGACATGGACGCGCCTCCGGGCTGAGAGCGACGGGCCGCCGGGCCCGGTGTCTTCGCCGCTTTTCTGCCGACGGTGCCGTTTTGCCGGCCCCGCGCTGCGGCCAGTCCCTGCGCGGCGGGCGTCGCTGCACAAAGGTCAGACGGGCACCGTGGCCGTTCCCAAGCCACGGCCCCCTTCCCCTCTGTTGTCCCCGCTTCAAGGCGCGCACATCACCACGTCCAGTCCCCACGCCACGGCCGACCCAGGCACCACGGCCAGCCTCCAACACGGCCGGCCCCGCATTCCTTCCGTCCACGCATTCTTGCCGCCCACGCATCGCGACAAGGCCCGACGCCACGGCAGTCGTCCCACCACGGCCAGCCCCCTGCACCATGGCGCGCCCCGTGCCACACCCCCGCCACGGCCAACCCCGCACCACGGCCCCGCCCGGCGCCCGGCCCGGAAAATTCGAATTTTCCGGATCCCCGCCCACCTGCCGGCGCTTGATTTCCGCGTTCCGTTTCGGCAGGACGGTCGGGCCTTTGGAAAGGGACCCCGAATGACCCGCATCGACGCCAAGTTCGCCGCACTCGAAGAGGCCGGCAAGAAAGCCTTCGTCGCCTACGTTATGGCCGGCGACCCCGATTACGACACCTCGCTCGAGATCGTGAAAGGCCTGCCCGGCGCCGGCGTCGACATCATCGAACTGGGCCTGCCCTTCACCGATCCCATGGCCGACGGCCCGACGATCCAGGCCGCCGGCCAGCGCGCGCTCGAAGCCGGCATGACCCTGCAGCGCACGCTCGACCTGGCCGCCGCCTTCCGCGAGACCGACGACACCACGCCGATCGTGCTGATGGGCTATTACAACCCGATCTATTCGCGCGGCGTCGATACCTTCCTGGCCGATGCCCGGGCCGCCGGGATCGACGGGCTGATCGTCGTCGACCTGCCGCCCGAGGAAGACAGCGAGCTCTGCCTGCCCGCCCAGGCCGCCGGGCTGAACTTCATCCGCCTGGCCACGCCCACGACCGATGCCGAGCGCCTGCCGGCCGTGCTGCAGAACACCTCGGGCTTTGTCTATTACGTCTCGATCACCGGCATCACCGGCGCGGCCGAGGCCCAGGCCGGCGACGTCGCCCCCGACGTGGCCCGCATCAAGGCCGGCACCAAGTTGCCCGTCGTCGTGGGCTTTGGCGTCAAGACCCCCGAAACCGCCCGGTCGATCGCCGGCATCGCCGATGGCGCCGTGGTCGGCTCGGCCATTGTCGGCCGCATCGGCGCGGGCGAAGCCCCGGCCGATGTGCTGGCCTTCGTCAAGACCCTGGCCGACGGCACCCACGCGGCCTGACCGCCCCCCTTGCTTCGGCCCCGGTCGCCCGCCCCGCAGGCGCCTTCGACGCCCCCCGATGACCCGATCCACCGCCCGGCAGCCCCCTGCCGGGCGTTTGTCATCCTGCGCGTTGCATGCGGGGCCGGGAATTGGTAACGAAAACTTACCAGTCTCAAGGAAGCTGCCCATGCCCGTCATCACCACAATTGCCGACCTCAAGCGCATCCACGAACGGCGTACGCCGCGGATGTTCTACGATTACTGCGAAAGCGGCAGCTGGACGGAACAGACCTTCCGCGAGAACACCACCGATTTCGAAAAGATCCGCCTGCGCCAGCGCGTGGCCGTCGACATGTCGGGCCGGACCACCGAAAGCACGATGATCGGCCAGGACGTCACCATGCCCGTGGCCCTGGCCCCGGTCGGGTTGACCGGCATGCAATGCGCCGACGGCGAGATCAAGGCGGCCCGGGCGGCCGAGGCCTTTGGCGTGCCCTTCACCCTGTCGACCATGTCGATCAACTCGATCGAGGACGTGGCCGAGGCCACGACCAAGCCCTTCTGGTTCCAGCTCTACACCATGAAGGACACCGATTTCACCTCGCGCCTGATCGAACGGGCCAAGGCGGCCAAATGCTCGGCCCTGGTGATCACGCTGGACCTGCAGATCCTGGGCCAGCGCCACAAGGATCTCAAGAACGGCCTGTCGGCCCCGCCCAAGATGACGCCCAAGACCATCGCCAACCTGGCGACCAAGTGGCAATGGGGCATCGAGATGCTCAGCGCCAAGCGGCGCTATTTCGGCAATATCGTCGGCCATGTCGAAGGCGTGTCGGACATGGCCGAGCTGGGCTCGTGGACGGCCGAGCAATTCGACCCCCAGCTCGACTGGGGCAAGGTCGAGAAGCTGATGGAACAATGGGGCGGCAAGGTCATCCTGAAGGGCATTCTCGACCCCGAGGATGCCAGGATGGCCGCCAAGCTGGGCGCCGATGCGATCACCGTGTCGAACCACGGCGGCCGCCAGCTGGACGGCGCGCTGAGCTCGATCCGCATGCTGCCCTCGATCCTCGACGCCGTGGGCAGCGATGTCGAAGTGCATCTCGACAGCGGCATCCGTTCGGGCCAGGACGTGCTCAAGGCCCTGGCCATGGGCGCCCGGGGCACGATGATCGGCCGGGCCTTCGTGCACGGGCTGGGCGCGATGGGCCAGCAGGGCGTGACCACGGCCCTGGAGGTCATCCAGAAAGAGCTCGACACCACGATGGCCCTGTGCGGCGAAACCGACGTCAAGCGGCTGGGCCGCCACAACCTTCTGGTGCCCGAGGATTTCGAGGGCCGCTGGCAAAGCTGAGCCGGCCGGGATAGACCGTCAGCCATGCTGGTCTTTTCCGCTCAGAACCTGGCCTTCATCGCCGTGCCCAAGACGGGCACGACGGCGGTGGAGATGGCGTTGCGCAACCATGCCGACATCATCTTCACCAAGCACCGCAAGCACATGACGGCCCAGAAGTTCGACCGCCGCCTGGCGCCCTTCCTCGACCGCAGCTTCGGCATCCGCCCCGAGCGGATGGCCGTGCTGCGCGACCCCGAGGAACAGATCCGCTCGTGGTACCGCTATCGCAAGGGCAAGCGCCAGAAGGGCTCGGACAAGAGCACCTTCGACATCAGCTTCGATGCCTTCGTGCGCGACGTGATCTCGGACGATCCGCCGCCCCATGCCGGGATCGGCAGCCAGTGGAACATGGTCACCGGCGGCGGGCGGGTTCTGGTCCACCACCTGTTTGCCTATGAAAGCCAGCCCGTCCTGCGCGCCTTTCTCGACGAGCGCTTCGGCGAGCGCATCGAGATCCGGTCGCGCAATGTCTCGCCACCGGTCGATGCCCCGCTCGACGACAGCACCCGCCGTGCCCTGCGCCGGGCCCGGGCCGAGGAATTCGCCCTGCACGACCGCATCCGCGAGGCCGGAGGCCACCTGGTCAGCCCGGTCTGACCGCCCCCGCGGCCACGGCGATCGGCGGCCCCACATGCCGCTTGACCCCGGCCCTGCCCCACCCCGAATCCCCTTTACAAACGCCCGGTCCTCGTCCATACGCGCGTCTTCACGCGGGCGCGACAGCCTTGGAGGCGCCCCGCATCATTAGGAGATATGTACATGGCTGGTGAGATTCCTGATCTCGAAGCCCTGGAACGGACGGGGACAGGCAAGGGCGCCGCTCGTCAGGCCCGCCGCGAGGGTCTGGTTCCGGGGATTGTTTTCGGTGGCGACAAAGAGCCGCTGGCAATCAACATCCCGTTCAACGCGCTGTTCAAGCGCCTGAAGGACGGTCGCTTCAAGTCGACGCTGTTCAACATGAAGGTCGAAGGCCACGAAGACGTCCGCGTCATCTGCCGCGACGTTCAGCGTGACGTGGTCAAGGACCTGCCGACCCACGTCGACTTCATGCGCCTGCGCCGGACCACCAAGATCAACCTCTACATCCCCGTCGAGTTCATCAACGAGGAAGCGGCACCGGGCATCAAGAAGGGCGGCATGCTGACCGTCGTTCGCCCCGAGGTGGAACTGGTCGTGACGGCCGGCGACATCCCGGAAAAGATCACCGTCGACCTGACCGGCCTGAACATCGGCGACATCGTCCACATCTCGGACGTGACCCTGCCGACCGGCGCCAAGCCGACGATCGACCGCGATTTCGTGATCGCCAACATCTCGGCCCCGGCCGGGCTGGCCTCGTCGGATGACGACGAAGACGGCGACGGCGAAGCCGCCGAAGAGTGATTGTCGCGCCCCTTGCGGCACGATGACCTCAACTGATCCGATGTGGACGGGGCTCCTTGCGGGGCCCCGTTCTGCTTTGGTGGGGTGCGGGACGCCGGGATGGCCGGTCAACCCGTGCCCGCCGGTGACCGGCGCGACCGGCCGCAAGGCCGGACAAGCCCGCCCCGCCCGACCGGCGTCAGGCACCCCCGCACCCGACCTGCGCCATGCCGGCCCTGGCCCACTCTGGTCAGATCCGCGCCGACACGCGCGCACCAGACCAGACCCCCTCCGGCCCACTCCGGCCCGGGCCCGGTCTGCGCCCATGCGCCCTGGCCTCAGACCAGCTCCTGCACGCTTTCAAAGATCTCCAGGCTGGGCGGCCCAAGGTAGAGGTCCTTGTTGCCCCCGGCGCCCTTGTGGGCCTGGCGAAAGGCCTCGGACTTGGTCCAGTCCTCGAAATGCTGCTGGCTCTCCCAGGTCGTGTGCGACGCGTACAGCACGTGGTCCTCGGCCTCCGGGCCCTTGAGCAGGTGGAAGGCCACGAAACCCGGCACCTGTTTCAGGTGGCTGTCTCGGCTTTTCCACACGGTTTCGAACTCTTCGGCCGCGTCCTTGCGGACCTTGAATCGGTTCATGGTCAGATACATCTGCGCCTCGCTGGCAATTGGGGAAGGTTCGGGGCATAACGGCTGGGAACCAATCGAGGTTGCACCATGAAACTCTTTGCTGGCCTTGGCAATCCGGGCACCGAATATGCGCGCAATCGCCACAACATCGGCTTCATGGCCCTCGACCGCATCGCCGAGGACCACGGCTTTTCGCCCTGGAAGGCCAAGTTCCAGGGCCGCATCGCCGAAGGCCGGCTGGGCCGCGAAAAGGTGCTGCTGCTCAAGCCCGAAACCTACATGAACCGCTCCGGCCAGTCGCTGGGCGAGGCCATGCGCTTCTACAAGCTGGAGCCGGACGACATCACCGTCTTCCACGACGAGCTCGACCTGGCCCCCGGCAAATGCCGGGCCAAGACCGGCGGCGGCCATGCCGGCCACAACGGGCTGCGCTCGATCCATGCGCATGTCGGCGAGGCCTATCACCGCATCCGCCTGGGCATCGGCCATCCTGGCCGCAAGGAGCTGGTCTCCGGCTACGTGCTGCATGATTTCGCCAAGGCCGACGAGGCCTGGCTCGATGACCTGATCCGAGGCCTGTCCGACGGCGCCCCGGCCCTGGCCGAGGGCGACACGGCCCGGTTCATGAACGCCGTCTCGCTGCGCACCGCCCCGCCCCGCTCGGGCGGCGGTGGCCGGCCGGCCCAGCCCGGCAAGGGCGACGGCAAGACCAAGGGACAAGGTAAAGGCGGGGACAAAGGCCAGGGCAAGGGCAAGCCCGCACCTTCCATTGCATCCGGGGCCACTGCATCCGGGGCCACCGCACACGGGGTCACGGCACCCGCGCCGGGGCCCGGGGCCGCGCCCACCGCGCCAACCACCGGGGCCAGGGCCGCCGCCCCAGCCGAGGCCCCCGAAGACGACCGCTCGGCCCTTCAGAAACTGGTCGACAAGTTCAAGTGACCCGCCCGGGGCGCTTGCCCCGGTTCTCCATCCCCACCCGGAGCACAGCGCAATGAGATTCCCCGATGCCCTGCGCAGCCAGGCCCGCTCCTGTGCGGCGCTCGGCTCGCCCTTCATGGGCCGGCTGCTCATGCTGCTGGCCGATCACATGCCCCTTGGCACGCCCCTGCGCGACCGGATCGAAGGCTGGCCCGCCCCGCTCGGCCCCTCGCATGCCTCGCTGCCCCTGCGCCTGGCCGGCGGGCTGCACAACCTGGTCCTGACCGGCGCAGACCCGGCCCTGGCCGCCGTCTATCCCCCCCACGAGGCCGACGATGCCCGGCTGATCCGCGAAACCCTGGCCGCGCTCGACCGCAACCAGGCTTTCCTGCTGAACTGGATCGACAGCCCGCCCCAGACCAACGAGGTCCGCCGCTCGGCCGGGCTGATCCCGGCCGCCCATGTCATCTCCGCCCGGTTCTCGCTGCCCTTCGTCCTGTCGGAACTGGGTGCCAGCGGCGGGCTGAACCTGATGTTCGACCGCTACGGCCTGCAGGCCGGCGATGCCACGCTGGGCGCCCAGGATCCGGTGCTGACCTTCACCCCCGATTGGCAGGGCCCGCCCCCGGCCGCCACGCCCTTTCACGTGGCCGACCGGCGTGGCGTCGACCTGACCCCGATGGATCTCCACGATCCGGCCCAGGTCACGCGCCTGCTGTCCTATCTCTGGCCCGATCAGCCCGAGCGCCGCGCCCTGACCCGCCAGGCCATCGGCGCTCTGCAGGCGCCCGTCGACCCGGGCGATGCCATCGACTGGCTGACCACCCGCCTGTCCGCCCCCCGGCTGGGCCATGTCCATGTCATCTTTCACACCGTGGCCTGGCAATATTTCCCCGAGGCCGTCCAGGACCGGGGCGAAGCCCTGATCACCGAGGCCGGCGCCCGGGCCACGGACGAGGCTCCGCTGGCCCGCATTGCCATGGAAGCCGACGACAGCGACCGGCGCGGCGCGGCCCTGACCCTGCAATGCTGGCCCGACGGCGAGCGGCGCGAACTGGCCCGGGTCGATTTCCATGGCCGCTGGATCGACTGGACAGGCTAGCCCCGCCCGCTAGATCGGTCTGACAACGCCCGTCCCCACCCGGCCCCCGCGCATCGGCGGGGCACCGGGCGGCGCCGCGGCGGCCGGACATGACAGGCCCGGACATGACAGGATAGCGCACGACACCCGGACGGACGGACGCCCGGGGCCAGACAGGAGACCGCCCGATGATCCCCGAAGCCAGCATCAATGTCCTGGGCGGCCCGCTTGCCGCCTGCTCGCGCGATCCGCTGACCGGCTATTTCCGCGACGGCCATTGCAACACCTGCACGGCCGACGCCGGCAGCCACACCGTCTGTGCCGTGATGACCGAAGAATTCCTGGCCTATTCCAAGTATGTCGGCAACGACCTGTCGACGCCCCGCCCAGCCTTCGGCTTTGCCGGGCTGAAACCGGGCGATCAATGGTGCCTCTGCGCCGCCCGGTTCCTGCAGGCCCATGACGAGGGCTGCGCCCCGCGCATCCACCTGGCCGCCACCCATGAACGCGCCCTGGACATCGTGCCGCTGGAGGTGCTGCGCAGCCATGCCCTGGATGCCGGGGCCTGAGCCCGCCCCGCCTGCGGCCCGCCCGATGATCCGTCCGATGAACGTCCTGCCCTCTTCCCTCCCCGCCCCCGTTCCGCCGGCCCCGCACCGCCGCACGGGCCGGACCGGAGGCGCTCATCCGGCCCTGCGGCTGGCCCGGCTCTGCCTGATGCTGGTCGTCCTGGCCCTGCCCCTGATCGCCGCCCCGGCCGCGCCCGTGGCCGCCCAGGAGGGCGAATGGTTCGAGACAGGCCCGCTCAATCCCGGACTTGGCCCGGCGCCGGGCTGGCTGGACCGTTCGACGCCCCAGGGCACGATGGAAAGCTTTCAGCAGGCCATCTACATGGGCGATTACCGCGCCGCGGCCCACCTGCTGGACCTGTCCGACATTCCCGACCCCCAGCAGGGCGTGGCCGGGCCCGAACTGGCCGGCGATCTCAACACCGTGCTGGCCCGCAAGGTCATCATCGACTGGAACGCCCTGTCCGACCGGCCCGACGGCATCCCCGCCCATACAACCGCCGACCAGGCCGCGACGCCGCAACGCTCGATCCTGGTCTGGAGCATCGACCTGGCCGACCGCCCGGTGCCCATCCGCCTGAACCGCGTGGCCCCCGAGGGCGGCGAGCCTGTCTGGGTCTTTGCCCGCCAGACCGTGCGCAACCTGCCCGCCCTGGCCCGGATGCACGGGCCCACGGCCTTCGAGGAATACATGCCCGAAGCGCTGCGCCAGCGCGCGGCCTGGGGCCTCTTCTGGTGGGAGATCATGGCCCTGCCCGTCGTCGCCGGCCTGGCCATTGTCATCGGCATCATCGTGCACCGCCTGCTCAGCCTGCTGGCCCGCCGCGCACGCGGCAGCCTGGCCACGGCCGTGCTGCGCTCGGTGCGGATGCCCGTCATCCTGGTCGCCGTGTCGGGCCTGGCCTGGGCCTGTTCGACCTGGCTCTTCGTCTTCTCAGGGCCGATCGACGTCATCCTGTCGCCGCTGATCGCCACGGGCTTTGTCGTGGCCATGATCACGCTGCTGATGAACACCGTCGACGAGATCCTCGACCGCATCCTGAATTTCGACGAGATCGACCTGTCGGCCGTCGGGCCGGAATTGGAAGAACGTCGGTCGCTGGCGACCAAGGTTGCCGCCGCGCGGCGGGCGGCGCTGGTCATCGTCTTCCTGATCGGCTCGGGCGTGGTCCTGTCGGCCGCCGGGCTGTTCCGCACCATCGGCTTTTCGATCCTGGCCTCGGCCGGGGTGCTGACCCTGATCCTGGGTTTTGCCGCCCGCGACATCCTGGCCAACATCATGGCCTCGCTGCAGATCTCGGCCAACCAATCGGCCCGGATCGGCGACATGGTCATGTTCCGCGACCGGCTGTGCACGGTGGAACGGGTGAACTTTACCTTCGTCCAGCTGCGTATCTGGACGGGCGAACGGCTGGTCGTGCCGGTCACGACCTTCACCGAAGAGGTCTTCGAGAACTGGATGATGGGGTCGGCCGATGCCATCCGCACCATCGAGATGACCGTGACCCCCGAAACCGACGTGCCCCGTCTGCGCGAGATCTTCCTGGCCATCCTCGAGGACGGCCGGGAAAACGAGTGGCTGCTGGGCGAAGCCGAGCTGGCCGGGGTGCATGTGACGGGGGTGGGGCTCTATGGCAAGCAGCTGATGTTCAAGGTGCCCACGACCGATCCGAACACGGCCTGGGACATCGTCTGCGACGTGCGCGAACGGTTGATCGACGAGATCGTGCAGCTGGAAGCGGCAGGCGATGCGGCGATCTTTCCCGCCCTGCCGCCGGTCGACCCGGCCTGATCCGCCGGGCCCGCTTGCCCGGCCTTTCGGCCGGGCGCGCAATGGCTCAGTCGGCCTGTTCCATGTCGAAGCCCAGGTGCTTGGCGACGGTGAAGATATCCTTGTCGCCCCGCCCGCAAAGGTTCATGCAGATGATGTGATCCTTCGGCAGCTCCGGCGCGATCTTCATCACGTGGGCCAGCGCATGCGAGGGTTCGAGCGCCGGGATGATGCCTTCGGTCGTGCAGCAGAGCTGGAACGCCTCCAGCGCCTCCTTGTCGGTGATCGAGACATATTCCGCCCGGCCGATGTCGTGCAGCCAGGAATGTTCGGGCCCGATGCCGGGGTAATCCAGCCCGGCCGAGATCGAATACCCTTCGAGGATCTGCCCGTCGTCGTCCTGCAGCAGGTAGGTCCGGTTGCCGTGTAGCACGCCCGGACGCCCGCCGGTCAGCGAGGCGCAATGTTCCATCTTGGCGTTCACGCCCTTGCCGCCGGCTTCGACACCGATGATCCGCACGCTTTCGTCGTCGAGGAACGGGTAGAACAGGCCCATGGCGTTCGACCCGCCACCGATCGCGGCGATGATCGTGTCGGGCAGACGGCCCTCGGCGGCCTGCATCTGTTCCTTGGCTTCCTTGCCGATGATGGCCTGGAAATCACGCACCATCGCCGGATAGGGGTGCGGCCCGGCCACCGTGCCGATGCAGTAGAACGTGTCGCGCACGTTGGTCACCCAGTCGCGCAGCGCGTCGTTCATCGCGTCCTTCAGCGTGCCCCGGCCGGAGGTCACCGGCACCACCTCGGCGCCCAGCAGGCGCATGCGGAAAACGTTGGGCGCCTGGCGCTCGACGTCGTGGGCACCCATGTAGACCACACATTTCAGTCCGAACTTGGCACAGACCGTTGCCGTGGCCACGCCGTGCTGGCCCGCGCCGGTCTCGGCGATGATCCGGGTCTTGCCCATGCGCCGCGCCAGGATGATCTGGCCCAGCACGTTGTTGATCTTGTGCGCGCCGGTGTGGTTCAGCTCGTCGCGCTTCATGTAGACCTTGGCCCCGCCCAGGTGGTCGGTCAGCCGCTCGGCGAAATAGAGCGGCGAGGGCCGGCCCACGTAATGGGTCCACAGATCGTGCATCTCGGCCCAGAAACTGTCGTCGGTCTTGGCGATTTCATACTGCTTCTCCAGTTCCAGGATCAGCGGCATCAGGGTTTCCGACACGAAACGCCCGCCGAAAAGGCCGAACCGGCCGTTTTCATCGGGGCCGCTCATGAAGGAGTTTTTCAGATCATTGGCCATGATGGTCCCCTCTCTCGTCGCACGCCATCTCATATGGCGCGGCCGGGCGAAATGCCATGGCAAAAGCGGCAGGCCGGCTGTCGAAAACCGCCCGGGCCCGGCCCGCGCGGCATGAAAAAGGCGCCGATGCCCCACGCATCGGCGCCCCGCCTGCCCGGCCCCCGTCGATCCGAAGGGGCGGGCGGCGCCGGACCGGACCGGCCGGGGGCCGCCCCTGCCGATGCGCCTCGGGGTCAGTCGGGGCCACGCCCCGACCGGCCCGGCCCGACCCGGTCAGCTCTCGGGCATCAGCACGGTGTCGATGACATGGATCACCCCGTTCGAGGCTTCGACATCGGCGGTCACGACCTTGGCGTCGTCGACCTTGACGCCGTTGCGGGCATTGACGCTCAGCCGGTCGCCTTCGACCGTCAGAACCTGGGCCTTCTTGCCGGCGATGTCGCCGGACATGATCTTGGCCGGCACGACGTGATAGGTCAGGATCTGCACCAGCTTGTCGCGGTTCTCGGGCATCAGCAGCATCTCGACGGTGCCATCGGGCAGCGCGGCAAAAGCCTCGTCGGTGGGCGCGAAGACGGTGAACGGCCCGTCGCCCTTCAGCGTGTCGACCAGGCCGGCGGCCTGCACGGCGGCGACCAGGGTGCCGAACGATCCGGCCGACACGGCGGTGTCGACGATATCCATGTCGGCGGCCCGGGCCGGCTGGGACAGGGTGGTGCCGGCGACAAGGGCGGCGCCGATGATGCTCAGGAAGCTGCGACGGAACATGGTTGGGTCCTCCTATTCGGGTTGGAATGAACGGGATACGGGCCCCCCGCCCGATCGGATCACCCGCGCCCGCCCTGTTACAGCCCGCTCACGCAGCCGTTATCCACCATCCTTGCCGGCCTGCCCTCGGGCTGCACATGTGGCAGGTACAAGGCGCTGTACTTGCCGACCCGCTCAAAGGTTCGCGCACCTGGCCGACGCAATCCGCTACCCCTGCCAGCCTGCCTCACAGGCCGCACATGTGACCGACACGATCCGCTGTCCTTGCTGACCCGCCGCCCCCTCACTTGACCGACACGATCCGCCACCATTGCCGACCCGCAGGCAAACACATGGCCGGCGCGACCGCCCCCTTGCCGACCCACTCCAAGGCCCCCAACACCTGGCCAACGCGATCCCCTGCCCTTGCCAGCCCGCACCACAGGTCGCACACTTGGCCGACGCGGGGCGCCGTCCCGCGCGAGACCCACGCGCATATCCATCGAGGAGAGGAGACCGCCATGGCCCTGGCAAAAGGCTACAAGGACCTGCTGGCCGAGGCCAACGCCCGGATCGAGACCCTGCCGACCGCGGCGGCCATCGCCCGCCACGGCGACCCCGAGGTGGTCTTTGTCGATCTGCGCGACCGGCGCGAGCTGGAACGCGAGGGGCGCATTCCCGGGGCCTTCCACTGTCCGCGCGGCATGCTGGAATTCTGGATCGACCCGGACAGCCCCTATCACAAGCCCATCTTCGCCGAGCCGAAGACCTTCCTGTTCTACTGCGCCAGCGCCTGGCGCTCGGCCCTGGCCACCCAGGCGGCCCAGGACATGGGGCTGGCCCCGGTCGCCCATGTCGACGGCGGGTTCAAGGCCTGGAAGGCCGCCGGCGGTCCGGTGGAAAAGGTTGAGAAACGTTAATCGGGCCGGGCGCGATCAAACGCTGCGGATCAGCCTTGGCTTGCCGCCGCCCCGAAGGCCGCGATCAGCCCGGCATCCTTGACGCCCCGCTCGCGTTCGATGCCCGATGACACGTCGACCTGGCGCGCGCCGGTCAGGCGCACCGCCTCGGCCAGGTTGTCAGGCGTCAGCCCTCCGGCCAGCATCCAGGGCACCGGCCAGCGCCGGCCGGCCAGCAGCCGCCAGTCAAAGGCCAGCCCGTTGCCCCCGGGCAGATCGGCGCCCCGGGGCGGCTTGGCATCGACCAGCAGCTGATCGGCCACCCGGCCATGCGCGTCCAGCCCGGCCAGGTCCGCCGCATCGGCCACGCCCACGGCCTTCATCACCGGCAGCCCGTACCGCGCCCGGACCTCGGCTACCCGCTCGGGGCTTTCCGAGCCGTGCAGCTGCAGCATGTCGATGGGCACCTCGGCCAAAAGCGCGTCGAGCATGGCATCATCGGCATTGACCGTCAGCGCCACCTTGCAGATGCCCTGGGGCACCAGCGCGGCCAGCGCGCGGGCCTGATCAGCGCTGACGCAGCGCGGCGATTTCGGGAAGAACACAAAGCCGACATAGGCCGCCCCGGCCGCGGCAGCCGCCGCAACGTCGTCGGCCGTCTTTAGCCCGCAGAACTTGACCCGCAGGCTGTCGGATGGATGCGCCGCGCCCGGCGCGGGAACCGGGCCGGGCGACGACAGGTCGGTCATGTCGGACATGGCCGCCTCAGGCGTCCTCGAGAATGGCCAGGACCTCGTCCTTGCCCTTGTTCTTCTCGGTCTTCAGCCGCTTGACCTCGCGCTCCAGCTTGCGCACCTCGCGCGAGGACGTGCTGGCCTCGCGACGGTGGCGGTATTCGCGCATCCATTCCCAGAAGAACCCGACCAGCAGGCCGACGCCGATGCTGGCCAGGATCACCGTGAAGACCGGCAGGGTCACCACGATGTTCCAGCCCATGAAATCCGCCACGGGATCGGGGAATAGCGCCAGCGTCAGCGGCCCCCGGTTAGCCAGCGACATCGAGACAAGCACAATGGCCAGCAGACCCCAAACAACGTAGCGAACATAGCGCATCTATTCGACCTTTCCGTTCAGCCTGTCCCGCAAGAGCTTGCCGGTCTTGAAGAACGGGACATACTTTTCTTCGACATGTACCGTTTCGCCGGTGCGCGGGTTGCGGCCGACGCGCGCATCCCGTTTCTTGACCGAGAACGCGCCAAAGCCTCGCAGCTCCACGCGATCACCGCGGGCCATGGCCCCGGTCACTTCCTCGAAGAACGTGTTGACTATGCGCTCCACGTCCCGCTGGTACAGATGCGGGTTTTCTTCGGCGATCTTCTGTATCAGTTCTGATCTGATCATGACGTCCTACCCTCCCCGTCCGGCAAGGTTCGATCCGAGCCTTCAGGGGACTATAGGAACAATTCTCGCACGCGCAAACGACAAGTTATTGTCTTGGGACGGGAAATTCCGCCCCAGACGGCAAAAACCGGCCTTGACTCGGGCTCTGCCGTTCCTAGGCCCCGGCCCGTGGCACGCCCCCGACCCACCCGCGCGCCTGCCTGGCCGAATCAAGAAAGGGGCCCCGCGCGGCCTGCGCGGAGCCCCCTTTTGTCTTGTGATCCGGACAGGTTGGCCGTGGCCCCCTGCCCCGTCACGCACCCCCGGCCCGGTCTGATCCGGCCCCGAAGGCCCGGATCGCCCGGCCCGAAGGCCGCGTGGATCAGTCGTCGCCCTTGAGCGCGGCGCCCAGGATGTCGCCCAGCGATGCACCCGAGTCGGACGAGCCATACTGTTCGACGGCTTCCTTCTCTTCGGCGATCTCGCGTGCCTTGATCGACAGGCCCAGGCGGCGGGTCTTGTTGTCGATGTTGGTGACGCGCACGTCGATGTGGTCACCGACCGAGAACCGCTCGGGGCGCTGCTCGGAACGGTCACGCGACAGGTCGGAGCGACGGATGAAGGACTTCATGCCCTCATAGGTCACTTCGATGCCGCCGTCCTCGATGGCCGTCACTTCGACGGTCACGATCGAGCCACGCTTCACGGCGCCGGTTGCATCAGCGAACTTGTCGCCGCCAACGGCCTTGATCGAGAGCGAGATGCGTTCCTTGTCGACATCCACTTCCGAGACAACCGCCTTGACGACGTCGCCCTTGCGGTAGTTCTGGATGGCGTCTTCGCCACGCTCGTCCCACGACAGATCGGACAGGTGAACCATGCCGTCGATGTCGCCCGGCAGGCCGACGAACAGACCGAATTCGGTGATGTTCTTGACTTCGCCTTCGACTTCGGTGCCCTCGGGATGCGTTTCCGCAAAGACTTCCCACGGGTTGCGCATGGTCTGCTTCAGGCCCAGCGACACGCGGCGCTTGGCACCGTCGATCTCCAGGACCATGACGTCGACTTCCTGCGAGGTCGACACGATCTTGCCCGGATGGACGTTCTTCTTGGTCCAGGACATCTCGGAGACGTGGACCAGACCTTCGACACCCGGCTCCAGCTCGACGAATGCACCGTAATCGGTGATGTTCGTGACGCGGCCCTTGTGGACGCTGGCCAGCGGGTACTTGACGGCCACCAGATCCCACGGATCTTCCTGCAGCTGCTTCATGCCCAGGGAGATACGGTGGGTTTCCTTGTTGATCTTGATGACCTGGACCTTGACGGTCTCGCCGATCGACAGGATCTCCGAGGGGTGGTTCACACGGCGCCAGGCCATGTCGGTGACGTGCAGCAGGCCGTCCACACCGCCCAGGTCGACGAATGCGCCGTACTCGGTGATGTTCTTGACCACGCCGTCAACCGTGTCGCCCTCTTTCAGGCGGCTGATGACCTCGGCGCGCTGCTCGGCACGCGATTCTTCCAGGATGGCGCGGCGCGACACGACGATGTTGCCCCGGCGGCGGTCCATTTTCAGGATCTGGAACGGCTGCTTGAGACCCATCAGCGGGCCGGCGTCACGCACGGGGCGAACATCCACTTGCGAACCGGGCAGGAAGGCCACGGCGCCGCCCAGGTCGACGGTAAAGCCACCCTTGACGCGGTTGAAGATCGCACCTTCGACGCGCTGGTCGTCGGCATAGGCTTTTTCCAGGCGGTCCCAGGCTTCCTCGCGGCGGGCCATCTCGCGCGAGATGACGGCTTCGCCACGGGCGTTCTCGGCGGCGCGAAGATAGACTTCGACTTCGTCGCCGACGCCGATTTCGGCGGCTTCACCGGGGTTCGCGAATTCTTTCAGATCGACGCGGCCTTCCATCTTGTAGCCGACATCGATGATGGCCTGGCCCGCCTCGACGGCGATGACCTTGCCCTTGACGACAGTGCCCTCATCGGGCGTGTCCATTTCGAAGCTTTCGTTCAGGAGGGCTTCGAATTCCTCCATGGATGCGCTTTGAGCCATACGGGTCTCGGTTTCCTTTTAAGCGTTATACTGGCCGCGCGGTTGTCTCCGCCGGTCTATGGATTGGATGAAGATGCGCAAAACAAAGAGGGCCGGATGGTCCGACCCTGCTCGCCTCATGTCTTGCGGTGATTTCACCTTCTGGGCGCGCGTCGTAGATCGTTTGGGCCCGAAAGGCAAGGGGAAAGCGCCTGTTTGCCGGCCCCGCCCGCCCCGCGATGTCCCGTAGGATGGGTGATGTCACCCATCCTACCCCTGCCCGGCCGTCCGGGCGCCAGGTCAAACCGCACGACCCGAGACACCTGACCGATGCCCGATCCGCCCCTTCGCCGCCGAGCGCGCAGGCACAGCGGCCCTCAGCAATAGCGCTCCGGGCCGATCCACTGGACATCCGAATAGCGATCGCCCCAGGCCCAGCCCACCGGCAGCACCTCTTCGATCCGGGCCAGGTCACCCTCGGACAGCGCCAGCTTTTCGCCGGCCACGCATTCGCGGAAATGCTCGACCGACCGGCTGCCCGGGATCGGGATCACGTGGTCGCCCTTGCTCAGCAGCCAGGCATTGGCCAGCGCCGCGGCCGAGGTGCCCATCTCGGCTGCCAACGCGCGGAAGCCTTCCAGGATGCGCAGGTTCTCGGTCAGGTTGGGCTCCATGAACCGCGGGTTGGACGCCAGGAAGGGAATATCCTTGAGCCGCTCGCGCGGGATCGGCGCGTCGGTCAGCAGCGACCGGCCGACCGGCGAAAAGGCCACCATGGCCACGCCCAGCTCGGCGCAGGTCTGCACCAGGCCCATGTCGGGCGCCCGGGTCGACAGCGAATATTCCGATTGCACGGCCGCCACCGGAAAGGCCTTCATCGCCCGGCGCAGGGTTGCCGGGGCGATTTCCGACAGGCCGATGGCCCGGGTCTTGCCCTTCTCGACCAGCCGGCCAAGATTGGCTGCGGTTTCCTCGGGCGTGAACCGCGGGTCGCGCCGGTGGGCGTAGAACAGGTCGACGCAGTCGACGCCCATCCGCTGCAACGACTTGTCCAACTCGGCCTCGAGATGTTCGGCCGAATTGTCAAAGGCCCGGTCACCGTTCTCGTCGGTCGTGATCGTCGCCTTGGTCGCGATGACAAATTCGTCGCGCGCCCCCGGATTGGCCTTGAGATAGGTGCCGATGGCCGTTTCCGACTTGCCCATGCCATAGATGTTGGCCGTGTCCAGGTGGGTCACCCCCCAGTCGCGGCAGGCATCCATGATGCGGTGGCTCGCCGCCTCGTCCGTCGCCCCGTAGATGTCGGAAAACGACATCGCCCCGTAGCCGATTGCCCCGACCTCCGGTCCGTTCGCTCCAAGTCTGCGCTGTTCCATGGCCGCCTCTCACGCCTGGGGCAGCCGCGCCTCCACCGCCCGGGTGGCCGCCGCGACCGCGTCTTCGATACTCATTTCCGTGGTGTCGAGCGTCACCGCCCCCTCGGCCGCCCGCAGGGGCGCGTCCGAGCGGTTCATGTCGCGCTCGTCCCGGGCCTCGATATCAGCCAGGACCTCGGCATACGAGATCCCGTCGCCCCGTTCGGCCAGTTCCCGGTGCCGCCGCCGGGCCCGTGCCTCGGCAGAGGCAGTGACGTAGAGTTTCACCTCGGCCTGGGGACAGATCACCGTGCCGATGTCGCGCCCGTCCAGCACCGCGCCGCCCGCCCGGCGGGCAAAGGCGCGCTGGAAATCCTTCAGCGCGGCGCGCACGGCGGGCATGGCCGCGACCTTGCTGGCCGCCTGGCCGGCCTGCGAGCTGCGCAGGCCCGGGTCGTCCAGCACCCCGGCGGTCAGGCTTTCGGCCGCCTCGACCGCATCGCGGCCGGCATTCACCTGGGCGCCCACCGCGCGATAGAGCAGCCCGGTGTCCAAATAGGCAAACCCGAATTGCCGGGCCAGCGCCCGGGCGATGGTGCCCTTGCCCGAGGCCGCCGGGCCGTCGAGCGCAACGGTGAAGGGCCGGGTCGTCATGCCGCGGCGTCTTCGGTGCGGCGCAGGTCGGCGCCCAGCCCGCCCATCAGCCCTTCGAAGATCGGGAAGGACGTGGCGATCGGCCCGCCGTCATCGACCGACACGGGCTGGTCGGCGGCCATGCCCAGGATCAGGAACGACATGGCGATCCGGTGATCCAGATGGCTGGCGCAGGTCACCCCGCCCGGCACGCCCCCGGCATTGCCCCGCCGGGGCGAGCCGGTGACGTTCCACCAGTCGGGCCCGTCCTCGACCGGCACGCCGGCCGCGCGCAGACCGCTGGCCATGGCCTCGATCCGATCGCTTTCCTTGACCCGCAGTTCCTTGACGCCCTGCATGACGGTCACGCCCTCGGCAAAGGCCGCGACGACCGACAGGATGGGATATTCGTCGATCATGCTGGCCGCACGTTCGGGCGGCACGTTGATGCCCTTCATGTCGGGCGAGTACTTCGCCCGCAGGTCGGCCACCGGCTCGCCGCCTTCCTCGCGCATGTTCTCGAAGGTCAGGTCGGCGCCCATGTCCTGCAGCGTGTAGAACAGCCCGGCCCGCGTCGGGTTCAGCCCGATCCCCGGCACCAGCACATCCGACCCCGGCACGATCAGCGCCGCGCAGACCGGAAAGGCCGCGCTGGACGGATCGCGGGGCACGGCGATGGTCTGGGGCTTCAGCTCGGGCTGGCCGGTCAGGGTGATGACCCGGCCCTCGTCGGTCTCTTCGGTGGTGATCTCGGCCCCGAACCCTTCGAGCATGCGCTCGGTATGGTCGCGGGTGGCCTCCTTCTCGATGACCACGGTCTGGCCCGGGGCGTTCAGCCCGGCCAGCAGCACGGCCGACTTGACCTGGGCCGAGGGCATCGGCGTGGTATAGCGCACCGGCACCGGATCGGCCGCTCCGGTGATCGTCAGCGGCAGCCGCCCGCCCGATCGGCCATGGGCCACGGCACCGAACAGGGCCAGCGGATCGGTGATCCGGGCCATCGGCCGCTTGTTCAGCGAGGCATCGCCGGTGAAGGTCGCGGAAATCGGCGAGGTGGCCATGGTGCCCATGATCAGCCGTACGCCGGTGCCCGAATTGCCGCAATCGATGACCTGGTCGGGCTCGGCAAAGCCGCCCACGCCCACACCGCTGACGGTCCAGGCGCCGGGCCCGTGATGGGTGACCTGAGCGCCAAAGGCCTGCATGGCCTTGGCCGTGTCCAGCACGTCCTGGCCTTCGAGCAGGCCGGTGATCTTCGTCTCGCCCACGCTCATCGCGCCCAGGATCAGCGCCCGGTGCGAAATCGACTTGTCGCCGGGCACCTCGGCGGTGCCGGTCAGCGGGCCGCAGGGGAAGGAGGTCATCGGAATCGTGGGGCCATGGGCGGACATGCGGAACTCCTCATCTGGTGCAGTCTGAAGCTGTCTGACCGGGTCTGACGTGCCGTCCCGCGTTTAACCGCAACCGGCCGTGAGCGTCCAGCCGGAAAGCCCGCGCCGACCGGGCGGGCCATGCCCGGCACGGGCCGGCACGGGCCGGGCGCCCCCGCGCCAGGCTCAGCCCTGGCGGCGGAAAGTCAGGTAATGCGGCACCCGGCCCTCGCGCAGGGCCTTTTGCTCGTAGCGCGTCGAGATCCAGTCGTCCCAGGGCGCGCGCCAGTCGGCCGGCCGCTCGGCCAGCCAGTCAAACCCGGCCTTCGGCACTTCTTCGAGCGTCTGGCGGACGTAATCGGGAATATCGGTGGCCACGCGAAAGATCGCCCCGGGCTTCATCACCCGGGCCAGCGGTTCCAGGTGCTCGGGCGTGACGAACCGGCGCCGGTGGTGGCGCTTCTTGGGCCAGGGATCGGGATAGAGCAGGAAGGCCCGCGACACCGAGGCCGCGGGCAGCACGTCCATCAGGTCGCGCGCATCGCCGGGATGCACGGCCAGGTTCTCGACCCCGGCCTTGCGGATCTTGCCCAGCAGCATGGCCACGCCGTTGATGTAGGGTTCCGCCCCGATGATGCCCACGTCCGGGTTGGACGCGGCCTGGTGCACCAGGTGTTCGCCGCCGCCAAAGCCGACTTCCAGCCAGACCGGGCGCCCGCCGAACAGCCCGTCCAGGTCGAGCGGATGGCGGTCGGGATTGGCCTCCCAGTCGACGGCGCCCGGCGACAGGGCGGCCAGGTCTTCGTCGAGATAGGTCTTCTGGCTCTTCTTCAGGGCCTTGCCCTTGAGGCGGCCGTAGAAATTGCGATGCGGGCGGTCAGGTGTCATGCCCGGGCGTTTATCGCGCGCAGGCTGCGGGGGCAACGAGACAAAGGCCCCTGCTTCGTGTTTGATGGCGCAAATTGACGGAGCACCCCATGATCCTTGCCATTGTCCTGCCTCTCCTGACGCTTGCCGTGCTGCTGGCCTCGCTCTGGTCCGCGTGGAAGGCCGTGCGCACCGCGCGCACGCCGCAGGGGGCGGTGGGCTGGGTCGTGTTCCTGCTGACCGCGCCCTACATTGCGCTGGTCGCCTACCTGTTCCTCGGCCATCACCGCTATCGCCATTACCTGGTCTCGCGGCGCGAAAGCGGCCGGGTGATCGAGGCCGCCGGCGATTTCGCCGTGCGCTTCGCCCCAGGCCATGCGCCCGACGGGCTGAACCCCCGGCCCTTCGAAAAGCTGGCCGCCATGGGCGCCACGCGCGGCAACGACATGCAGCTGCTGATCGACGGCGATGCCACGTTCGAAGCGCTCTTTGCCGCGATTGACGGGGCCCAGCGGTACATCCTGGCCCAGTTCTTCATCATCCACGACGACGAGATCGGCCGGGCCTTTGCCGACCGCCTGATCCAGGCCGCCGACCGGGGCGTGACCGTGCGGCTGATCTTCGATCCCATCGGCTCGCGCACCCTGCCCGTCGACTACCTGCGCCGGCTGCGCGATGCCGGGGTCAAGGTGCCCGGCAAGCGCAAGCTCAGCCGGCGGGCCGGGCGGTTGCAGATGAATTACCGCAACCACCGCAAGACGCTGATCGTCGACGGCCGGCAGGGCTTTACCGGCGGGCTGAACGTCGGCGACGAATATCTCGGCCGCGATCCCAAGTTCGGCCATTGGCGCGATACCTTCGTGCGCCTGACCGGCCCCATCGTGTCGCAGCTGCAGCTGGTCTTTGCCGAGGATTGGCACTGGGGCACCGGCGAGACGCTGATTTCGCCGCTGCACTGGGAGCCGGAGCCGGCCGAGGCCGACATGACCGGGCTGATCCTGCCCGCCGGGCCGGCCGACGACATGGAAACCGGCACGCTGTTCTTCCTGTCGGCCATCGTCGCGGCGAAACACCGGCTGTGGGTGGCCTCGCCCTATTTCGTGCCCGACACCGACATCCTGAGCGCGCTGAAACAGGCCGCGCTGCGTGGCGTCGACGTGCGCATCCTTGTGCCGGACGCAATCGACCATACGTTACCCTGGCTGGCGGCCTTCGCGGCTTTTGACGAATGCCGCGCGGCAGGGGTGGAAATCTGGCGCTACGGCGACGGGTTCCTGCATGAAAAGGTCGTGCTGGTCGATGACAGCATGGCCGCCGTAGGATCGATGAACATGGACAACCGCTCGTTCCGGCTGAATTTCGAAACCATGGCCGTGCTGTTCGACAGCCGGGCCGCCCGGGACGTGGCCGCGATGCTCGAAGCCGATTTCGCCCAGGCCTGGAAGCTGGACCGCCCGCTGTCCCGGCAAAAGCTGGGCATCCGGCTGGGCGCGCCCTTTGCCCGGCTCTTCGCACCGCTGCTGTGACGCCGATGCGAGTGGCAAGCTACAATATCCGCAAGGCGCGCGGGATGGATCAGAAACGCTCGCCCGAGCGCATTCTCGAAGTGGTCTCGCGGCTGGGCGCCGACGTGGTCGTGCTGCAGGAGGCCGATCTGCGGCTGGGCCCCCGGCCCACCGCCCTGCCCCGCGACCTGATCGAGCGCGAGACCGATTATCACGTCGCGCCGCTGGCCGAGAACGATGTCAGCCTGGGCTGGCACGGCAATGCCATGCTGGTGCGCAAGGGCTACGAGCTGGGCGAGATCGGGCGCTATGACCTGCCCGGGCTGGAACCGCGCGGGGCGGTCTCGGCGCTGATGACCGGCGGTGGCGAGCCGCTGCGCATCGTCGGCGTGCACCTGGGCCTGCTGCGGCCCTCGCGGCGGCTGCAGCTGGAGATGATCCGCGACGTGCTGGACGACGACCACACCCATCGCACCGTCATCGCCGGCGATTTCAACGAATGGTCGGCCCGTCACGCCCATGGCCCGCTGGAACCGTCGTTCCACATGGTGCCCGAGCAGCGCAGCTTTCCGGCGACCTACCCGGTGGCCGCGCTGGACCGCATCGCCCATGGCCCCGGGCTGGGGCTGGTCGACAGCGGAGTCGAAAACGGCCCGGAAAGCCGGGCCGCTTCGGATCACCTGCCGATCTGGGCGGAATTCGAGGCGCGGCCGGACGAGTCCCACCGCGCCACGGCGCCGCTCAGACGGCCTTCTTGAGCGCCTCGACCAGGTCGGTGCGCTCCCACGAGAACCCGCCGTCGGCCTCGGGCTCGCGCCCGAAATGGCCATAGGCCGAGGTCCGCGCGTAGATCGGCTTGTTCAGGTCCAGGTGGGTGCGGATGCCGCGCGGGGTCAGGTCCATGACCTGGGCCGCGGCCTTTTCGATGACCTCTTCCGGAACCTTGCCGGTGCCGTAGGTGTCGACATAGACCGACAGCGGCTTGGCCACGCCGATGGCATAGGACAGCTGCAGCGTCGCCTTGTCGGCCAGGCCCGCGGCCACGATGTTCTTGGCCAGGTAGCGTGCGGCATAGGCCGCCGAGCGGTCCACCTTGGTCGGATCCTTGCCCGAGAACGCACCGCCGCCATGGGGCGCCGCGCCGCCGTAGGTGTCGACGATGATCTTGCGGCCCGTCAGGCCCGCGTCACCATCCGGCCCGCCGATCACGAAGGTGCCCGTCGGGTTGACCCACCATTCGGTCTCCTCGGTGATCCAGCCCGCGGGCAGGACCTCGCGGATATAGGGTTCGACGATGGCCCGGATGTCGTCGCTGGTCTGGTCTTCGCTCTCGTGCTGGGTCGACAGCACGATCGACGACACGCCCACCGGCTTGCCGTCTTCATAGACCACCGACAGCTGGCTCTTGGCGTCAGGCTTCAGCGTCGGCTCGGCGCCGGATTTGCGCGCTTCGGCCAGGCGGCGCAGGATGGCATGCGAATACTGGATCGGCGCGGGCATCAGCTCGGGCGTCTCGTTGGTCGCGAAACCGAACATGATGCCCTGGTCGCCGGCCCCGTCCTTGTCGACGCCCTGGGCGATATGGGCCGATTGCTCGTGCAGGAAGTTCAGCACGTGGCAGGTGTTCCAGTGGAAATGTTCCTGCTCGTAGCCGATGTCCTTGATGCAGTCGCGGGCGATCTCGGGGATGCGCCCCATGTAGTTCTTCAGCTTTTCCTGGTCGGACAGGCCGACCTCGCCGCCGATCACGACCATGCCCGATGTGGCAAAGGTTTCGCAGGCGACGCGGGCATTGGCCTCTTCCGTGAGGAAGGCATCGAGGATGGCGTCGGAAATCCGGTCGCAAACCTTGTCCGGGTGACCCTCGGACACGGATTCCGAGGTGAAGGTGTAGTTATCGCGGGTCATGGGAGGTGCTCCATTGGAATGTCTGTCCGTCACGCCAGGAAGCCGTTGTGACGGTGTCCGTCTGGCGTAGGCCCGCGCAGGCCCACGGTCAATCGGAATCTCGGTCTTGCTTGACGATACGTAACGACAGCCCCGCCCCAAGCAGCAAAAGCGCCACAATCAGCCAGGGCCAGTCGCCGCTGCGGGCATAGGGCGTGGCGGGCAGCGGCGCGGGCAGCGCGGCCTGGGCATAGCCGGCCCGGCCAAGGGCCAGGCTGTCGAGGATGCGGCCATGCGGGTCGATGATGGCCGAGATGCCGGTATTGGCCGCGCGCAGCATGGGCAGGCCCTGTTCCACCGCGCGCATCCGGGCCTGGGCCAGGTGCTGATAGGGCCCGACGCGCTGGCCGAACCAGGCATCGTTGGTCACCTGCAGCAGGAAATCGGCCCGGCCCGGCGCGCCGTTGACGTCCTGGGGAAAGACCGCCTCGTAGCAGATCAGCGGCAGGGCCCGGCCCAGCGGCCCGAAATCCATCAGCGCGGGCCCCGGCCCGGCACTGTAGCCGTCGCCGTCCTCTGCGGCCAGGCCACGGATGCCAAGGCGCTTGGCCAGCCCGCCCAGGGGGATGTATTCGCCGAAGGGCACCAGGTGGTGCTTGTCATAGACATCGCTGGCCAGGCCGTCGCCGTCGAGCCGGACCAGCGCGTTGTAGAGCCGCCCGTCATAGCGCCGGATCCCCAGCGCCACCTGCGCCCCGCCGGCGGCCTGGGCGATGGCCTCGTACCAGGGCGCGGCCTGTTCATGCACCGGGGCGATGGCGCTTTCGGGCCAGATCACCAGGTCGGGCCGTGGGCCTTCGGCCGTCAGCTCCAGCTGGCGGCGAAAGAAGACGGGCACCATTTCGGGATCCCATTTCTGGTCCTGCGGCGCGTTGGGCTGGATCACCCGCACGATGCGCCCGGTGCTGTCGACCGGCGCCTGCATTTGCCATGCGGCCAGCGTCAACCCGACAACCAGCAGCGCCGGCCCGACCAGCAACAGGCGCCCCCCGCCCCGGCCGCCCATGGCCCAGAGCCCCAGGCAGATGCAGGCCCCGGTGACCAGCAGGCCCAGCCCGTGCGGGCCCAGCCACGCCAGCAGCGGCAGCATCGGGCTGTCGACCAGCGCCTGGGCCGGCGCGGCCCAGGGAAACCCCGTCAGCAGGTAGGCCCGGCCGAACTCGGCCAGGGCCAGGCTGGGCACCAGCAGCAGCCCGCGCTGCATCCAGTCGCGCCCGGCCCGGTGCGCCGCCCAGAAGGCCGCGGCCCAGAACAGAGCCAGCCCGCCGGCCAGGAAGACCAGCGCAAAGGGCGCCATCCAGCCATGGCGCTGCACGTCGACCAGGAAGGGCTCGACGATCCACATCAGCCCGTTGGCAAAATATCCTGCCGCAAAGGCCCAGCCCATGGCCGCGGCCCGGCCCCGGCTTTCACCCAGGGCCAGCAGGCCCGGCAGCAGGATCCAGCCGGCCAGCGCCAGCGGCCATTGGCCGTAGGGCGCCAGCCCCAGCCCGGCGACCGCGCCCAGCAAGGCGGCGGCCGTCATCCGGGCCCAGAGCGGCCAGCGCGTCATGGCGGTGGCGGCGGTCATGTCGCGGCTCAGTCGGTATCGCCCGGCAGGCGCACCCGCAGCCGCTTGATCCGGCGCGGATCGGCATCGACGACCTCGAATTCGGCGCCGTCGGGATGTTCGACCACCTCGCCGCGCGCCGGCACCCGGCCCGAGATCATGAAGACCAGCCCGCCCAGCGTGTCGATCTCTTCCTCGTCGACCTCTTCGCTTTCGGTCAGCGAGCGGCCGATCTCTTCCTCGAATTCTTCCAGCGGCGTCTTGGCCAGGGCCAGGTAGACCCCGGGCTTTTCCATCACCCAGGTCCGGTCCTCGTCGGTGTCGTGCTCATCCTCGATCTCGCCCACGACCTGTTCGACCAGGTCCTCGATCGTGACCAGCCCGTCGACCCCGCCGTATTCGTCGATCACCAGCGCCATGTGGCGCCGTTCGGCCTGCATCTTGGTCAGCAGCACGCCGATCGGCATCGACGGCGGCACGAAGAGCAGCTCGCGCAGCATCGACGACAGGTCGAACGGCGTGTTGTTGCCGTTGAACCCGTGCATCAGCGCGAAATCCTTGAGGTGGATGAAGCCCAGCGGCGTGTCGAGCGTGTTCTCGTAGACCGGGATCCGGGTCATGCCGCTCTCGCGGAAGACCTGCACCAGCTCGTCGGCCGTCACGGTGTTCGGCACGGCCACGATATCGGCGGACGGAATGGCCACGTCCTCGACCCGCATGCGACGCAGGTTGATCATGCCGTGGCGCACGGGTTCCAGGACGACATCCTCGGATTCGTCCCGGCCATTGGCCGCCTGCCCCGGGGTCAGCGCCCCGACAATCCGGCCGAACAATCCACCCTGGCCGGAATTTTCCTCGTCATCTTCAAGCGCGCGCTGCGCCGCGCCAGACGAACCTTCTATGTCGCCCATTTGTCCTATCTCAAACCGGGCCCTCGGCCCCATCGGCGACGATATATGGATTTTCCAGACCCAGTCCAGCCAGTATCTCGGCTTCGAGCCCTTCCATCACCGTCGCATCCGCATCTTCGACGTGATCGTAGCCCAGAAGATGCAGCAATCCGTGCACGACAAGGTGCGTCACATGGTCCTGCATCGGCTTGTCCGCCGCCTCGGCCTCGCGGGCGCAGGTGTCCCAGGATATCGCGATGTCGCCCAGCACCAGCTCGCCCGTCGGATCGGGTTCGGGAGCCAACGGCATGCCCCCGGGCGTGTCGGGCGACAGATCCTCGGCCGGCCAGCTCAACACGTTGGTCGGCGACGGCTTGCCCCGGAATTCGGCATTCAGCACGGCGATGCGGGCATCGTCGCAGGCCAGCAGCGACACGTCGGCCGCCCCGGCGTCCAGCCCCAGATGGCTCAGCGCCGCGCCGGCCACCCGGTCGGCCAGCGCCTCCAGTGCCAGCGCCTGCCAGCGGTCGTCCTCGATGATCGTGTCAACGGCCATGGCCTGCCCCCGTTGCCCGGGCCAAACGCACGGCCCCGTCTCTGGGGCCGTGCCTTACCCGCCTTTGCCGCCATCCGAAAGCCCAGCCCGGGTCGGATATGGGCCGGAACAAGCCGGGTCAGCCCGCCTCGTCGGCCTCGTAGGCCTCGATGATCGCCGCGACCAGCGGGTGGCGCACGACGTCCTTGGCGGTGAAGTAGTTGAACGAGATCTTCGGGATCGCCTTCAGCAGCCGTTCCGCATCGGCCAGCCCCGAGGGCACGCCGCGCGGCAGGTCGACCTGGGACCGGTCGCCGGTGATGACCATGCGCGAGCCCTCGCCCAGGCGGGTCAGGAACATCTTCATCTGCATCGCCGTGGCGTTCTGGGCCTCGTCGAGCACGACAAAGGCATTGGCCAGGGTCCGCCCGCGCATGAAGGCCAGCGGCGCGATCTCGATCTGCTTCTCCTCGCGCAGCTTGGCCACCTGCTTGCCCGGCAGGAAGTCGTTCAGCGCGTCGTAGAGCGGCTGCATGTAGGGATCGACCTTTTCCTCCTGCGTGCCGGGCAGAAAACCCAGCCGTTCGCCCGCCTCGACGGCGGGGCGGCACAGGATGATCTTGTCGACATGGCCCTGGATGAACATGTTCACGCCCACGGCCACGGCCAGGTAGGTCTTGCCCGTGCCGGCCGGGCCGATGCCGAAGGCCAGCTCGTTTTCATAGAGCGACTGGACATAGGCCTTCTGGGCATCCGTCCGCGGCTCGACCAGCTTCTTGCGCGTCTTGATCTCGATCGTGCCGCGCTGGAACATCTCCAGCTGGTCGCCCGGGGCATCCTCGTCCTCGGTCGCGCCCATGCGGATCTCGCGGTCGATGTCGCCGGCCTCGACGGTCTTGCCGCCTTCGAGCCGCTCGTAGAGCGCCTGCAGCACATGGGCCGCGCGTTCCATCGCGCCGTCTTCGCCGTGAATGGCCAGGGCATTGCCCACGCGCACGATCTGCACGGCCAGCTTCTGCTCTATATCGGCCAGGTTCCGGTCGAATTCGCCGCACAGGTCGATGAGCAGCCGGTTGTCAGGAAAATCCAGTCGCACCTCGCGCGGTGCGCTATCGGAGGGGGGCGGGGTCAGGGCGCCTATGGCCAAGCCGGTCTCCTTGTCAGGCATGTGCAGCAAGGGTGCCAATATCCGGCCCGACGCGCAAGCCGAGCGTGGTGAAAATTCACGTCATTGCAACAAAACGGCCGCCCGATTGGGCGGCCGTGGCGGCATCCGGCGCCCGGCGATCGCCGGGCCGGCAAAAGGCCGCTCAGAACACGTCGGGGAAGCCCGAACCGGATTTGAACGGCCCGGTGGCCGTGGTCGGCGGGGCGACGCCCGAACAGACCGGCTTGCCGTACTTGTCCAGCCGCTGCGACAGGTAGCCTTCGAAGCCGTCGTCGATGATCCAGTGGTCGCAGCCCACCGGGTCGACCCAGATCCCGGCCTTGAGCGTCGACAGGTCCTTGCGATCGATGAACCCGTCGCGGCCCTTGTCCTCGCCGACACAGGCGCCGAGGCTGCCCGCGACCAGGGCCAGACCGATGAATGTTCTGATTGCCATGATCGGGCCCCCTACTGGATGCAGATGATTTCGACGCGCCGGTTCTTCGACATGCCGTCGCGGGTGTTGTTCGACGCCACGGGCATCCGTTCGCCATAGCCCCGCACATCGGCGATGCGCGCACCGTTGGCCGCCGCGACCTTGGCCACGGCATTGGCCCGGCGCTGCGACAGGGCCAGGTTGTATTCGTCCGAGGCCCGGGCATCGGTATGGCCGATGATGATGAAGGACGTGGCCGTCGCACCGGTGAAGAACTGGCCCAGGCGCTGCTGCCCGGCCGAGCTGATCGCCGAGCTGTCGGTCGCAAAGAACTGGTCGGTGTTGAGCACGCCGCACAGGTTGCCCCGGCGGCAGACCGGGATGCCCTGGCGGTTGACGTGGGGCGTCATGTAGCCCTCGGCGCCGTCATCCATCACCCAATGTTCGCAGCCGTCCGGATCGACCCAGATGGTCGGCACGTAACGTTCGCCCTTCACCGTGTTCTGGGCCGCCGCCGTCCCGGCCCCTCCGACGAGCAGGACCCCGGCCAGGGCGCAGATCAGCGCCCCCCACCGAGCCCGTGTTCCAGTCCATTCAAACACCGCAGTTTCCCCTTGTTCTGTCTCCGCTCCGCCCTGTGCCGGCGGTTTGTCGCGGAAGCCTGCTTAACGTTAGGAAAGTCCCGGATAATTGTGAAGGAAAATAAGCAACCCTGCCCCGCGGGAAGCGCGGGGTTGGTGGCGCGGACCGGCCGCGCGGCGCCCGGGAGTCGGGCAGGACGGGCCCCGTGGCACGGGCCGCGGGTGACGCTGGCCGGCCAATCGGCAGCGGGATCGCCGCATGGTTTCCGCCGACAGGACAATCGCGCCTTTGCGGCGCAATTGTGACGAATGAGCGCCTTTATTTTGTCACAATCGTTAACGGAACTTGGCAAGCGGTCCAATCGTTAACACATTGCCTTTCACACTCTCGGACGGGCTGCGCCACTCACCCGCCGGCCGTCCAACGACAGGACATACCGATGACCAAGACATTCCGGGCCGCGCTCGGGATCGGCCTTGCTGCGCTGATTCCCCTGCCCGCGGCGGCAATCGACTATCCGACCGCGCCCAACAACACGCCCAACCGCATCACCATTTCCTGCTTTCGCGGCTTCCTGCCCGACGTGATCTGGGACCGGCCCAACTCGGTCTTCGTCGATGACCTGGTGAAATACGGCTATGATTACCCGCAGGCCTTTGCCATCGCCGAGGCCATCTGCCGCGACGAATATGGCGTCAACAACCAGGGTTACATGACCCAGCGCCTGCAGCAGCTGATCCGGGACACCCCGCCCAAGGGCTGAACCCCCTGCCCGGCCCCGCGGCCCGGATGACGGATCGCGGGGTCGCGGGCCGGCGCCGTGGTCGGGTCAGACCAGCTCGCCGGCCAGCGAATTGGGCCCCGATGCGGTGATGCGCACGCGGGCCAGGTCACCCACGCCCACCTTGTCCGACGTGACATGCACGGCATGCAGGTGATCGGACTTGCCGACCATCTGGCCCGGGTTGCGCCCGGGCTTTTCGAACAGCACGCCGACCTCGCGACCGACCATGCCATCCTGCGCCGCGCGCTGCTGGGTCGTGATCAGCGCCTGCAGCCGTTGCAGCCGGTCGTCGGCCTCGGCCGGATCGACCTGGGCGCGTTCGGCCGCCGGGGTGCCCGGGCGGGTCGAGTACTTGAACGAAAACGCCGAGCCATAGCGGACCTCTTCGATCAGGGCCATGGTCTCGCGGAAATGCTCTTCGGTCTCTTCGGGGAAGCCCACGATGAAATCGCCCGACAGCAGGATGTCGGGCCGCGCCGCGCGGATGCGTTCGATCAGGCGGATATAGCTTTCGGCCGTGTGGCTGCGGTTCATCCGCTTGAGGATGAAATCGCTGCCCGATTGCACCGGCAGGTGCAGGTAAGGCATCAGCTTGTCGCAATCGCCATGGGCCGCGATCAGGTCGTCTTCCATGTCGTTGGGATGCGAGGTCGTGAACCGGATGCGCTTGAGATCGTCGATCTCGGCCAGCTCGCGGATCAGCCGGGCCAGGCCCCAGTCGCGCCCGTCGGGACCTTCGCCGTGATAGGCATTCACGTTCTGGCCCAGCAGGGTGATCTCGCGCACGCCGCGCTCGACCAGGTCGCGGGCCTCGGCCAGCACCCGGTCGACCGGGCGCGACACCTCGGCGCCACGGGTATAGGGCACGACGCAGAAGGCACAGAACTTGTCACAGCCTTCCTGCACGGTCAGAAAGGCCGCCGGCCCGCGCTTGGCCTTGGCCCGGCCCTTGAGATGCGCGAACTTGTCCTCTTCGGGGAAATCGGTGTCCAGCGCCTTTTCGCCGCTGCGCGCCTTGGCTTCCAGCTCGGGCAGGCGGTGATAGCTCTGCGGGCCGACCACCAGGTCGACCATCGGCTGGCGGCGCATGATCTCTTCGCCCTCGGCCTGGGCCACGCAGCCGGCCACGCCGATCTTGAGATCCGGCTTGTCGGCCTTCAGCCCCTTGAACCGGCCCAGTTCCGAATAGACCTTTTCGGCGGCCTTCTCGCGGATGTGGCAGGTGTTGAGCAGGATCATGTCGGCATCGTCGGGCGACGCGGTTTCGACATAGCCCTGCCCGCCGAGCGCTTCGGCCATGCGTTCGCTGTCGTAGACGTTCATCTGACAGCCATAGGTCTTGATATAAAGCTTCTTCGGAGCGGACATGGGCGCTGGATCCGGTCTGGCGGGGAAAACGGGGCCCTGCCTAGCGCAAGGCGTCCGATCTTGCAATGCGGCTCGGTTTGTCGGACCTTCGCGACGTTGCGCGGCCGCTGACATTCCCTGCCCTCCGGAGGACCAAAGGTGCACCACAAGTCGATCGATCTTTTCCTGCAGGACAGCGCGACCTGGGCCCGGGGGCCGCTGGCCCTGGTCTTTGTCGAGGACGAGGTCGAGATCGACACCACCCTGCGCCACCTGCGCGATTGCCGGTTTGCCACCATCGCGGCCTTCATGCCCGATGCCTTCCCGCTGGCCGCCGATCTCGGCCCCGACGTGCACCGGGTCAGCTATGACACCGCCCAGCCCGATGCGGCCGTGCGCGCGGTGAACCGGGTGATCGCCACCGCGCCGGGCCTCTGGATGCATTATTGCTACAATGCCGAATATCTCTTCTACCCGTTCTGCGAGACCCGCAGCATCGGCGAGATGCTGGCCTTTCACGCCGAGGAACGCCGCGACGCCATGCTGACCTACGTGGTCGACCTTTACGCCGACGACCTCGAAACCTGCCCCAATGCCGTGTCGCTGGAACGCGCCCATCTCGACAGGACGGGCTATTACGCGCTGGCGCGCACCGATCCCGAGACCGGCCATGCCAAGGAACGCCAGCTGGATTTCTTCGGCGGGTTGCGCTGGCGGTTCGAGGAACACGTGCCCCGGCCCAGCCGGCGGATCGACCGGATCGGGCTGTTCAAGTCCAAGCCGGGCCTGAACCTGCGGCCCAACCACACGTTCGACGATGACGAGTACAACACCTTCGCCTGCCCCTGGCATCACAACCTGACGGCGGCGATCTGTTCCTTCCGCACGGCCAAGGCGCTCAAGCGCAACCCCGGCTCGACCTATGACATCCGCACCTTCCGCTGGCACAATTCCGCGCCCTTCGACTGGCATTCGCGGCAATTGCTGGATTTCGGGCTGATGGAGCCCGGCCAGTGGTTCTAGGGCCGGTCGGGCCACGGTCTTAGCGTGATGCCCGACGTCGGGCATCACGGCCTGCGTCAGGGGCAGGGTTACGGCCGGCAACGGGATCAGGGCCAGCGGCTGTTTCCGGCCCGGCGCCGGGATCAGGGCAGCGGATCGGTGCGGAACAGCCGGATCTTGAGCCCGCCATGGGGGATCGGCGGGCCGGGCGGCAGCCAGGGCAGACCGGTGGCCCGGGCCAGGGCGGTATCGGATGTCACCAGCCCCACGCGCCAGCCGGAAAACCGGGCCTTGAGCGTGTCGCCAAGGGCACCGTGCAGGGCAAAGAGCAGCTTCTTGTTGCCGATCCGCGTGCCATAGGGCGGGTTGATCATGACCAGCCCCGGCGGGCCGTCGGGCCGGCCGGCATCGGACACGGCACAATTCACAAAGTCGCAGACCGCTCCGACCCCGGCCCGCGCGGCATTCTCGCCGGCCATCTTCACCGCGCCGGGATCGCGGTCCGAGCCGTGAAACCGCAGCCCCTCGGCCAGTGCCGCGCCGGTCTCGCCGGCCACGCGCATTTCTTCCCAGGCGGCGGCATCGAACCCGGGCAGCCGGGCAAAGTCAAAGGCCCGGGCGCGGCCCGGGGCCAGGCCCATGGCCCGTTCGGCCGCCTCGATCACGAAGGTACCCGAGCCGCACATCATGTCCAGCACCGGTTCGTCCCCGGCAAAGCCGCATTGGCGCAGGAACATCGCGGCCAGCGTCTCGCGCATCGGGGCCTTGCCCACGGCCAGCTTGCTGCCCCGCCGGTGCAGCGGCGCGCCCGACGAATCGATGCTCAGCGTGCAGAGATCATCCTCGATTCGCGCCCGGATCTGCAGCGGCTCTCCGGCACTGGGCGCGGCCTCGCCGATCGCCTCGCGGATCGCCGCCTCGATGCGCTGGGTCGCCGCGCCGGCATGGTAGACCCGTGATTTCCGGCAGGTCGTCTCGACGCTGATCGCCTGGCCCCGGCCCAGCACGGCGGCCCAGTCGATCCGGCGCACGCGCTTGTCCAGCTGGGCGATATGCATCACCCGGAACTCGGCCAGCCGCACCAGCACGCGCGTCGCGCCCCGGCACCACAGGTTCAGCCGCCAGACCTCGGGCCAGCCGCCCTGCAGCACCACACCGCCCGGCACCGGCGCGGCCTGGTCAAAGCCCAGCCCCTGCACCTCTTCGGCCAGCACGTCTTCGAGCCCCGGCGTGCCGGAGAGAAAGATCTCGAACGGGGGTTCGGGGCGGATCGGCTGGGCCGGCGGCGGCGGGGCCGTGACCGGTGCGCCGGCGGGTTTCTTGCGCCGGCGACGGGATGACGACGTGCGGGCCATCAGCGCGCGCCCCGACGGGCCGGGCGGGCCATATGCAACAGGGCGGGTCCCCGGCGGGGGCCAGGGCAGGCCGGCAACATGATCATGCGGAACGGGCCGTCAGTCGCGGCGGCGCAGGCGGATCACCACGTCGACCGAGGCGATCTCGGCCCCTTCGGGCGCTTTCGGCAGCTGGGTGATGACCAGCTCGTCGGCCGGCGCGTCAAAGAGCTGAGCCTCGTCTTCCCAGAAGAAATGCGGGTGATCGTGGGTCTTGGTGTCGAAATAGCTTTTCGAGCCGTCGACCGTGACTTCCTGCAGCAGGCCGGCATCGCAGAAGGCGCGCAGGGTGTTGTAGACCGTGGCCAGCGACACGGCGACGCCGCGTTCACGCGCGGTGTCGAACAGGATTTCCGCCGTGACGTGCCGGTCCTTGCCATCCCCCACGAGCAGCTTGGCCAGGGCCACGCGCTGACGCGTGGGCCGCAGCCCCGCCTGGCCCAGCCAGGTCTTCGCTCTTTCTTCGGGTTGTGCCACGCGCACCTACTCCAAGACGACTAGCAATGGCTTATATAGGGCTTGAGAGGGGCCGAACTCAATGGGAATCCGGAAAAAGCCATGAAAGCTGGCCGGATTGCCGCAGGTTTCCGCCGCGGCATCCTGACGCTGGGCCGGTCCGATCCGGATGTGACCGGGGCAATGTGCCGCCAGAGGCGCGCGATGGTGCGCCCGGGGTCCCGTGCGGGCGGCAGTATCGGCAATGGCATGGGCCGGCGCCCGGGGCCGTCACGGCCATTGTCATGCCGACGCCATGCAACGATGCCAGAATCGGCCCGGCAAACGGCCCGCCGGGCGCGAAACCCGCCACAATCGCCGCCCCGCAACGGCCCGCCCCCGCGCCCCCGATGCTGGCCAGGCATGGCTGGCACAGGGCACAACCAGGGGCCTGCCAGCCCCTGCCCCGCGCCCGGCGGGGCGCCCGATCGCCGCCGTGCCGCCCGGGGCCGGCGGATGCCTGGGTCGTGTCGGGGCCGACATGGCCTTGCAGGACATCGGCCGCCGGTGATAGAGGGGGCGAAATGCAGAACCGAGAGAGCAGGAGACGCGCCAGCATGGCGAAATTCCCCACCTTCTTCGACAAGGATGCGCTCCTGAAATGCGCCCGTGGCGAGCTTTTCGGCCCGGGCAATGCTCAGCTGCCGGAACCGCCCATGCTGATGATGGACCGGATCACCGATGTCAGCGCGGATGGCGGCAGCCATGGCAAGGGCCATGTCGTCGCCGAGTTCGACATCACCCCGGACCTGTGGTTCTTCAAATGTCATTTCCCGGGCAACCCGATCATGCCCGGCTGCCTCGGCCTGGACGGCCTGTGGCAGCTGACCGGTTTCAACCTCGGCTGGCGGGGCATGCCCGGCAAGGGCATGGCGCTTGGCGTCGGCGAGGTGAAGCTGTCCGGCATGGTCACGCCCGAACGCAAGATGCTGACCTATGTCGTCGACATGGTCCGCGTCATCGACCGCAAGCTCAAGATGGGCGTGGCCGATGGCCGGGTTGAGGCCGACGGAGAAGAGATCTATTCGGTCAAGGGTATGAAGGTGGGGCTCTCGACCGGAGAGTGAGAGAACGCCCGGGGCCGAAACCAGGCCACACCAGACAAGGGAGACCCCCATGCGCCGCGTCGTCGTAACAGGACTGGGCATCGTGTCGTCGATCGGCACCGACTCCGGAATGGTCCTTGAATCACTCAAGCAAGGACGGTCCGGGATCACGGCCAATGCCGACATGGCGGAACACGGGTTCCGCAGCCGTGTGGCCGGTGCCATCGACCTTGACCCCAAGGAGCACATCGACAAGCGCACCCTGCGCTTCATGGGGCCGGGCGCTGCCTTTGCCTATGTTGCCATGCAGCAGGCGATTGCCGATGCCGGGCTCGAGGAAAAGGACATCGTCAACGAGCGCACCGGCCTTGTCGCCGGCTCGGGCGGGCCGTCGACCAGCGCCATGTTCGCCGCGCACCAGACGGTGCTGAAATCCGGCGCGACCAAGCGCATCGGGCCCTTTGTCGTGCCCAAGGCCATGTCGTCGACGATCTCGGCCAACCTGGCCACGGCCTACAAGATCAAGGGCATCAACTATTCGATCACCTCGGCCTGCACGACGTCGCTGCATTGCATCGGCAATGCGGCCGAGCAGATCATGATGGGCAAGCAGGACGTGATGTTCGCCGGCGGCGGCGAGGAACTGGACTGGACCCTGTCCTGCCTGTTCGACGCCATGGGCGCGATGTCGTCCAAGTACAACGACACGCCCGAACGGGCCTCGCGCGCGTTTGACGCCGACCGCGACGGCTTTGTCATCTCGGGCGGTGGCGGCATCCTGGTTCTCGAAGAGCTGGAACATGCCAAGGCCCGCGGCGCCAAGATCTATGCCGAGGTCACGGGCTATGCGGCCACGTCGGACGGCCATGACATGGTCGCCCCCTCGGGCGAAGGCGGCGAGCGGGCCATGCGCGGCGCGCTGCAGACCTTCGACCGCGACCGCACCATCGGCTATATCAACGCCCATGGCACCTCGACCCCCGTCGGCGACGTCGGCGAGATCGAGGCCGTGCGCCGGGTCTTCGGCAACGGGCCGGCGCCCGTCGTGTCGTCGACCAAATCCATGACCGGCCATGCCCAGGGCGCGGCCGGCGCGCTGGAGGCGGTGTTCTGCCTCCTCATGCTGCAACACGATTTCATCGCGCCGTCGATCAATATCGACACGCTGGATCCGGACCTGACCGAGGGCGAGATTGCCACCGGGCTGGTTGAAAATGCCGGGCTCGACAGCGTCATGACGAATTCATTCGGCTTTGGCGGCACCAACGGATCCATGATCCTTTCCAGATACCACGGATAAGAATGATGTCGGACGTTTTGAAAGGAAAGCGCGGCCTGATCATGGGCGTTGCCAATGATCGCTCGATTGCCTGGGGTGTGGCCCGCGCCCTGAACGAAGCCGGTGCGGAACTGGCCTTCACCTACCAGGGTGAAGCCTTTGGCAAGCGGCTGGAGCCGCTGGCCCAGTCGATCGGCTCGGATTTCATGGTCGATTGCGACGTGACCGACGATGCCTCGCTCGACAAGGCCTTCGGCGCCCTGGCCGCGCGCTGGCCGACGATCGATTTCGTGGTCCATGCCATCGCCTTTTCCGAGAAATCGGAACTGGCCGGACGGTTCCTCGACACCAGCCGGGCGAATTTCAAGAACTCGATGGACATCTCGGCGTTTTCCTTCGTCGAGGTCGCCCGCCGGTCCTACCCGATGATGAAGGAAAACGGCGGCACGCTGCTGACCATGACCTACCAGGGCTCGCAGCGCGTCGTGCCGAACTACAATGTCATGGGCGTGGCCAAGGCCGCGCTGGAATCGGCGACGCGCTACCTGGCCAACGATCTCGGCCCCGACGGCATCCGCGTCAACGCCATCTCGCCCGGCCCGATGAAGACCCTGGCCGGGGCGGCCATCGGCGGCGCGCGCAAGACCTACAAGCATTGCGAGCAGAATGCGCCGCTGCGGTCCAATGCCACGCTGGAAGCCGTGGGCGGCACGGCCGTCTACCTGATCTCGGATGCCGGCAGCTACACGACCGGCGAGATCATCAAGGTCGATGGCGGGTTCCACGTGCTGGGCATGCCCCAGCCCGACCACCTCTGATATCGCGCCGGCCCGCGGGCCGGTCATCTTTTCGCCATCAGGCCCGGTGCACCGCATCGGGCCTGATGCGTTTTCCGACCGGAAAACGCGCCCGCCCTGCGCCCGGTGCCGGATTCTTGGGCAGCCGGGTTTCCCCGCCCGAACCCCCTGCAAAACATGGCCGAACCGGCTGGCCCCGTAAAAAATCGCACCAAATGTGCATCAGTTAACAATGTTAGGCAACGGCTAACCCCTATGGCCATGCCCCTGCCATCTGAGCGCCCCTTTTCGCCGATAGCCCTGCGGTTGCATCAACGATTGCGGGAAACCGATCAAGATGAATGATTACGACGACCAATACGGCACTGCATTTCACCGCCCGGCCTGGGCCCGGTGGCTCAGCGGCATCTTCCTTGCAACCTGCGGGATCGGCGTCGGCGTCATCTTCCTGGCCCAGCCCAAGATCACCTCGCGGATCCCCCTCACCCCGGCCCAGTTCTCGGCCCTGCCCGACTGGATGCAGGACCAGATGAAGGGCCGGCGGCTGACCGAGGCCGAACCCGGCATCGACTGGTCGTCGTCACAGGGCTACGACCTGCCCTGACGCGGCCGGTCGTTCGGGCCGCTCCTACATCCCCGTTGCACCATTCTGGGTTCAATCCCCCGGGGCAGGTGCCGCCGCCCGACCAATCCGGCCTGGGGCCTGTCGCCCGACCGCCCCGGCCAAGGGCCATCGCCCGACCGCCCTGGCCCCGGTCATCGCCTGACCGCCCTCGCCCCGGCCATCGCCCGACCGCCGCGACCCGAGCCCATTCCCCACCCGGCCCGGGCCCATCACCCGCCCTCCCAGGCGGGCTCTGAACGAACACGACGCGCCTTGGCGCCGGGCTGTCCGCATTCCGCCCGGCCGGCCCGAACGGCCCCTCGCCCCCCTTCCCTCTGACGCGGGTGTGTGTCACTCTCGCCGCGTAGGGAGGAGGCGATATGCCCATCAGGACCTGTATCTTCGATGCATACGGGACGTTGTTCGACGTGTCCGCAGCGGCCCGCCAGGCAGCGGCCGAACCCGGTCATGACCGGCTTGCCGCCCATTGGCAGACCCTGGCCCGCGACTGGCGCCTGAAACAGCTGCAATACACCTGGCTGCGCGCGGTCACCGGGGCCCATGCCGATTTCTGGGATGTCACCGCCGACGGGCTGGACTGGGCGCTTGAGGACTGCGGGCTGCAGGGTGATGCCGCCCTGCGCCAACGCCTGCTCGATCTCTACTGGGAGCTGCAGGCCTATGACGAGGTGCCCGCCATGCTGGCCCGGCTGAAAGAGGCCGGGCTGGACACCGCCATCCTGTCCAACGGCTCGCCGGCCATGCTGGACGGCGCGGTGCGCTCGGCCGGGATCGGCGATCTGCTCGACGACGTGCTGTCGGTCGAAAGCGTCGGGGTATTCAAGCCCGATCACCGGGTCTATGACCTGGTCGGCCAGCGGTTCGGCACGGCCCGCGACGAGGTGCTCTTCGTGTCGTCCAACGGCTGGGATGCCGGGGCGGCCACGGGCTATGGCTTTGTCACGGCCTGGGTCAACCGCGCCGGCGAGCCGGTCGACCGGCTGCCCTGGACACCGCCCCACATCCTGACCGACCTGACCGGCATTCCTGAACTCGCGAGGCGTTGATGGCCACTTTCCGAACATCCGACGGGCTGACGCTCTATTATGAAATCACCGGCACCGGCCCGGCCCTGCTGTGCCTGGCCGGGCTGACGCGCAACAGCCGCGATTTCGATCCCCTGCGCGCGGCGCTGGACGGCGTGCAGGTCATCACCCTGGATTACCGCGGCCGCGGCCTGTCGGAATTCGACGAGGACCACGCCAATTACAACGTGCTGCGCGAAGGCCGCGACACGCTGGAGCTGATCGCCCATCTCGGGCTGGACCGGGTCACCGTGCTGGGCACTTCGCGCGGCGGGCTGATCGCCATGGCCCTGGCCGCCGGCCACCGCGAGAAACTGGCCGGCGTGATCCTGAACGATGTCGGCCCCGAGGTCGGCCCGGCGGGCATTGCCCGGATCATGGAACATCTCGGCCAGGCCCCGGCCGTGCCCGACCTTGATGCCGAGGCCGCGCGGATGCAGGCCGACACCCGGCACAGCTTTCCCGGCGTGCCCCTGGCCCGCTGGCGCCAGCAGGCCGAGGCACAGTACCGCGAGACCGAAGAGGGCCTGGCCCTGCGCTATGACCCGCATCTGCGCCATGCCATCCTCGAGCAGGCCGCGGCCGAGGCCACGCCCGACCTGTGGCTGTTCTTCGAGGCGCTGAAAACGCTGCCCGTCGGCTTGCTACACGGCGTCAATTCCGACATTCTGCTGCCCGAAACGGTGGCCGAGATGCGACGGCGTCATCCCGGCCTGATCGTGGCCGAGGTGGCGGACCGGGGTCATGTGCCATTCCTGGACGAACCCCAAAGCCTGGACGTGATCCGGGCAGTACTGACCGAGGCGGAATGTCTGACTTTGACATGATCGCGGCGGCTGCCGGACGGCTTGACGGCCATGTCCGGCGGACGCCTCTCCTGACTTCACCTTTCCTGGACGATATCGCCGGACGGCGCGTGCTGGTGAAACCCGAATGCCTGCAGCATACCGGCAGCTTCAAGTTCCGCGGCGCCTGGTCGGCGATCTCGGCGCTGGATCCGGCGCTGCGCGGGCGCGGGGTGATTGCCTATTCCAGCGGCAACCACGCCCAGGGCGTGGCCCTGGCCGCCCGGCTGCACGACGTGCCCTCGGTCATCGTCATGCCGGCCGATGCGCCGGCGCTCAAGATCGCCAACACCCGGGCGCTTGGCGCCGAGGTCGTGCTGTACGACCGGGGCCGCGAATCGCGCGAGGAGATCGGCGAGGCGCTGGCCCGCGACCGCGGCCTGACCCTGATCCGGCCCTATGACGAGCCCCAGGTCATCGCCGGCCAGGGCACCTGCGGGCTGGAGATTGCCGAACAGGCCGCTGAGCTGGGCGTGACCGACGCCCAGGTGCTGGTCTGTTGCGGCGGCGGCGGGCTGACCTCGGGCGTGGCCCTGGCGCTGGAACGCACGGCCCCGGCCCTGCGCGTCCGCCCGGTCGAGCCGCAGGGGTTCGACGACGTGACCCGCTCGCTGGCCAGCGGCCGGATCGAGCGCAACGCGGCCGAATCCGGCGGGCTGTGCGATGCCATCCTGACCCCGGCCCCGGGCCAGCTGACCTTTCCGATCCTGTCGCGGCTCTGCGGCCCCGGGCTAGTGGTGACCGAAGACGAGGCCCTGCGGGCCATGGCCCTGGCCTTCCTGCGCCTGAAGATCGTGATCGAGCCGGGCGGGGCCGTGGCCCTGGCCGCCGCGCTGTTCCATGGCGACAAGCTGGACGGCGAGGCGGTGATCGCCGTGGCCTCGGGCGGCAATGTCGATCCGGCGGTCTTCCGCATGGCGCTGGACCGGCTCGACGCGGCCTGATCCCCGGTGATCCCCGCTGCGGGGCGGCCTGCGCGCCCCGCGCTTTACGCCGCCCCCCGCCCGGCCTATCACGGCCGGCAACGGCCCGATCCCGGCGGCCGGGCCACCAAGGGGACCGACGCATGACCATTGCCGACCTGGGCGACGTCCAGCTGCATTACCGCCTCGACGGGCCCGAGGACGGCGCGCCGCTGCTGCTGGTCAATTCGCTGGGCACCGACCTGCGGCTCTGGAACGACCTGCTGCCCCTGCTGCCCGACGGCCTGCGCATCATCCGCTATGACAAGCGCGGCCATGGCCGGTCCTCGCTGCCCGATGCGCCCTGCACCATGGGCGCGCTGGTCAAGGATGCCGAGGCCCTGCTGGACCACCTGGACCTGCGCGATGCCGTGGTCGTCGGCCTGTCGATCGGCGGCATGATCGCCCAGGGCCTGGCCGTCAAGCGGCTGGACCTGGTGCGCGGGCTGGTGCTGTCGAACACCGCGGCCAAGATCGGCACCCGCCAGATCTGGCAGGACCGCGCCCGGGTCGTCGAGGCCCGCGGGCTGGAGCCTCTGGCCGACGGGATCCTCGCGCGCTGGCTGCCGCCGCGTGCCCTGTCCGGGCCGCAGGCCGCGCGCTGCCGCGAGATGCTAATCGCCCAGCCCGCCCGGGGTTATGCCGCCTGTTGCCTGGCCATCGCGGGCACCGATTTCTACACGCCCACGGCCTCGCTGCGCCTGCCCCTGCTGGGCATCGCCGGGTCCGAGGACCGCGCCACGCCGCCCGACCTGGTACGCGAAACGGTCGATCTGGTGCCCGGGGCGCGCTTTTGCCTGATGCGCGGGGCCGGCCATCTGCCGCCGGTCGACGCGCCGGCCGATTATGCCACCATCCTGGGTGATTTCCTGCGCGAAATCGGCCATATCTGACGTTCCAACCCAAGCGAGGTCCCATGCCCGGATCTGTCTTCGACAGCCTTCTCTACGGTCGTCTCTTCCAAGCCGGAGAGGTCGGCCGCCTGTTCACCGATACCGCCGAGATCCGGGCCATGCTGCTGGTCGAAGGCGCGCTGGCCCGGGCCCAGGGCGGGCTGGGCGTGATCCCCGAAACCGCCGCGACCCAGATCCACCGCGCGGCGATGGAAGCCCAGATCGACCCCGCCGCCCTGGCCGAGGCCACGGGCACCAACGGCGTGTCGGTGCCGGCGCTGGTGGCGGCCTTTCGCGAAGCCATTCCCGCGCCCGAGGCCCGGCCCCACGTGCATTGGGGCGCCACGTCGCAGGACATCGCCGACACCGGGCTGATGCTGCGCCTGCGCCAGGCCCTGACGCTGATCGAGGCCGATGTCATCGCCACGCTGCAGGCCCTGGGCCGGCTGGCCACGGATCATGCCGAAACGCCGATGGCCGCCCGGACCTATGGCCAGCACGCCACGCCCACGGCCTTTGGCGCGGTGGTGGCCGGCTGGGGCGCGCCGCTGCTCGACCTGCTGGACGAGCTGCCGGCCCTGCGCGACAGCTGCCTGCTGGTGTCGCTGTCGGGTGCGGCGGGCACCTCGGCGGCCCTGGGCGACAGCGCCCCGCAGATCCGCGCGGCCCTGGCCCAGTCGCTGGCCCTGCGCGATCCCGGCCGCAGCTGGCACACCGATCGCGGCCCGGTGCTGCGCATCGCCGACTGGCTGACCCGCTTGTCGCTGGCCTTGGGCAAGATGGGCGAAGACCTGACCCTGCACGCCCAGTCCGACCTCGGCGAGATCCGCCTGGGCGGGGCCGGCGGGTCTTCGACCATGCCGCAGAAACAGAACCCGGTCGGACCCTCGGTGCTGGTGGCCCTGGCCCGGCAGGCCACGGCCCTGCACGGCGCGCTGCAGGCGGCGGGGATGCAACGTTACCAGCGTGACGGCGCGGCCTGGTTCACCGAATGGATGGCCCTGCCCCAGCTGGTGCTGGGCGCGGCCGCCGGCGCGGGGACGGCCCTGCGGCTGGCCGGTTCGCTGGCACCCGACACGGCGGCCATGGCACGGGTCTTTGACGGGCCGGGCCAGATGATGATGGCCGAGGCCCTGTCCTTTGCCCTGGCCCGGACCATGCCCCGGCCCGAGGCCCAGGCCGCCGTCAAGGCGCTGTGCCGCGAGGCCACGGCCAGCGGCCGGCCCCTGGCCGAGGTCGCGGCCGGCCAGTATCCCGACCTGCCCGGCGATCTCTTCGATCCGCGTACACAAATGGGGCAGGCGCCGGAGGAGGCCCGGGCCTTTTCCCGCCGTGCCGCTACGGCCACCGGCAAGAAAGATTGACCTGAACGGGCCCCCGCGCCTAGCTGGTAGGCGAAATACACTGGACGGACATTTTGCGCCTACCCGTTGCTGTCATCCTGTTCACCGTCATGATCGATGCCATGGGTGTCGGCCTGATCCTGCCCGTGATGCCCGACCTGATCCTGGATGTCCGGGGCGGGTCGCTGGCCGAAGCGGCAGTCTGGGGCGGCATCCTGTCGACCTCCTTTGCCGTGATGCAGTTCCTGTTCGGCCCGCTGGTCGGCAGCCTGTCCGATGCCATCGGCCGGCGCCCGGTGATCCTGGTGTCGCTCTTTGCGCTGGGGGTGGATTACCTGGTCATGGCCACGGCCGGCTCGATCTGGCTGTTGCTGCTGGGCCGGATGCTGGGCGGGCTGACCTCGGCCACCTATGCCACCGCCACGGCCTACATGGCCGACATTTCCGAGCCGGGGCAGAAAGCGGCCAATTTCGGGCTGGTCTCGGGGGCGTTCGGCGCGGGTTTTGTCCTGGGTCCGCTGATCGGCGGGCTGCTGGGCGAATTTGGCCCGCGCGCGCCGTTCTATGCTGCCGCCGCCCTGGCCATGATGAACGGGCTGCTGGGGCTTTATGCCCTGCGCGAAACCGTGACCGACCGCATCCGCCGGCCGTTCTCGTGGCGCCGGGCCAATCCCTTTGGCGCCTTTCGCCACATGGCCCGGCTGCCCGGCATCCTGACCCTGCTGGTCGTGCTGCTGCTCTACCAGCTGGCCATCAATTCCTATTCGGCCGTCTGGGCCTATTTCACCCAGGCCCGGTTTGCCTGGACGCCGCAGGTCATCGGCCTGTCGCTGGGTCTGTATGGCATCACCGTGGCCCTGGTGCAGGGCGGGTTCATCCGCCCGGCCCTGCGGCGCTGGGGAGAATGGCGGACGGTCGTGCTCGGCCAAGGGTTTGAAATCTGCGCCTTCGTGGCCATTGTCGTCATGCCCTGGAGCACGGGCCTGTTGGTCCTGACCCCGCTGGCCGCCTTCGGGGCGATCACCATCCCCGCCCTGCAGGGCCTGATGAGCCGGCGCGTCGGCGATGACGAACAGGGCGCGCTGCAGGGGGTGATCGTGTCGGCCAATGCCCTGGCGATGATCCTGTCGCCGCTGGTCATGACCTCGATCTTCGCGGCCTTCACCCATGATGGCGCGGCGCTGCACTTTCCCGGTGCGCCCTTCGTGCTGGCCGGGCTGCTGGTCGTGGCCAGCCTGGCCGTCTTTCTGCGCGCCGGGCCGTCCGAGCCCCCGCCCACCTAGGTCGTCCGGCTATATCTTGCGGCCAGGTTACCCGGGTGAATGCCCCGTTTCAGCATCCGCCGGTGCAGGGCGCCGGGGGCAGCCGATGGGGCCATAGGTCTGGGACACGGGCCGGAGCCGCCGGATCGGGCATCGCGCGGGGCCACGGCGGCCGGACAGGCGGGGGCATGCCGAGAAGGGGTGACAGGGCCGATCCACTTGGGGCATTATGCGGCCAGATTGGAACCGCCGGTCCCCACCCGGCGCCGCGCCGAACGCCTGAGCCTTGAAAGACACCGACACGATCCCGCCCGACGCGCCCGTCAGCATGGCCGATTCCGCGGCCCGTGCGGCGGCCTACCTGAAAACGCTGGCCCATGAGGGGCGGCTGATGATCCTGTGCCATCTCGGCGGGGGCGAGAAATCGGTGGGCGAGCTGGAGCGGCTGCTGGACATGCGCCAGGCGGCGGTGAGCCAGATGCTGGCCCGGCTGCGCGACGAAGGGCTGGTGTCGACCCGGCGCGACGGCAAGACGATCCACTACGCCCTGGCCGATGACAACACGCGCGAGATGATCGGCGTGCTGTATTCCATGTTCTGCGAACGTCCCGAATAGGCCCCTTGCCCGGCCTCAGGTGGCCGTTCCGGGCGCCCAGTGGATGGAAGGGGGCGGTGGGTGCAAGCACCCACCCTACGGCGGCAGACGGGTCACGTTTGAGACAGAAGGCCGAGGCCAGCGGCAGGCCGGGGCGGCTGGGCCAATTGGACGGAGCAAGCCAGAGGCAACCGACGCGTTTGAGGCAGGCGGCTCGGGCCAACGGCAGTCGGATGCGCCAGTTGCGGACAGATGGGGCAAGCCAGCGGCCACCAGGGCGCGCCCGTGACAAACGGGCAGGCCAGAGGCAACCGCTTCACGCCAGCCACGGCCCCCTCACGCCACGGGCAACCGGGTCACGCCAGCGGCAGGCGGGCGCGCTTGCGCTGCAATTCGAAATTGCCCAGCGGGGTCCAGCCCGAGAACACGGTTTCCACCGGGTCCGACTTGAACGCCGCGCGCAGGGCGCTTTCGAAGATCCGGCGTTCCTTCTTGGGCAGCGGCGCCAGGTCCAGCACGACCTGCCCGCCCAACCCACGCACGCGCAGCGCCCGGGGCAGCGCCCGGGCGGCGGCGATGTTGGCCTTTAGACCGGCGGCCATCGACCCGTCGGCCCCGGTGTTGACATCAACGGCCACCAGCGCCCGCGTCGGCTCGACATACATCGTGCCGCCACCGGCCAGCGGCACCCGCGGCCCGCGGGCCGCGTCGATCGCCTCGGTCACGCCGTGGCTGTCGAAACAGCCCTTGTCCGACACCACCTCGGCCGGGTCGGTCCAGTCGCGCCAGGCCAGCAGGTGCGGCCCGTCGCCTTCGACCAGCTTCTCGGGCGCGCCCTGGGCATCGCCCATCACCCGGCGGGCCAGCTCGGCCATGGCCGCGATGTCCTCGGCGATCTCGCCGGCCTCGGCGCCCTCGGCCCCGGTCCGCACGATCAGGCCCAGATCGCCGGCCCCCTCGCCCCCGGCCCCCTCGCCCATCGTCTCATGGGCGATTTCCAGCAGCCGGTCGCGCTCGTCCTCGTCGCGGATGCCCCGCGACACGTTCAGCCCCGGCGCGCCGGGGGTGACAATGGCATAGCGGCTCTTGAACAGGATTCGCGTGGTCACCGGCATGGCCTTGCCCGGCTCGGCATAGCCCGTCACCTGCACCAGCAGGTTCTCGCCCGGCGACAGGCCCTTGACCTGGCGCAGGAAGGCCGAGCCGTCGGGCGTGGACAGGAACATGCCGCCCTGGCCCTTGACCGGCCGGTCGGCCCGCGCGCGATAGATCGTGCCGGGCGCCGGAGCGTCGCCGTCGATCAGCAGGTCGTCGAGCTGGCCGTCGACCATCAGCGCCGCAGCCTCGCGGTCGCCCAGGTGGTCGAGCAGGATCTGGCGTCCCTTCATGGTCGGTGTTCCTTACCTGTCCTGGTAGAGCGGATAGCCCGCCGCCTGCAAAAGCCCGGCCGTCTCGGCCAGGGGCAGACCGACGATGCCGGTGAACGATCCGCCGATCCACGGGATGAAAGCCCCGGCGGGGCCCTGGATGCCGTAGCCGCCGGCCTTGCCGTCCCAGTCGCCGGTGGCGAGATAGGCATTCACCTCGACATCCGACAGCCGTTTCATGCGCACCGCGCTGACCACGTCGCGTTCCCACAGCCGGTCGCCCAGGCGCAGGGCCACGGCCGTGATGACCTTGTGACGCCGGCCCGACAGGGCAAAGAGGAATTCCGCCGCCTCGCCGGCATCCGCGGGCTTGCCCAGGATGCGCCGGCCCAGGGCGACGGTGGTATCGGCACACAGCACGAGGTCATCGGGCGCGGCCGTCACGGCCTGCGCCTTCTCGCGCGCCATGCGCGCGCAATAGGGCCGGGGCAATTCGCCCGCGGCCGGCGTTTCGTCGATATCGGGCGGCCGGATGTCATCGGCCACCACGCCCAGCTGCGCCAGCAGATCGCGCCGGCGCGGCGAGCCAGAGCCCAGAATCAGCCGCATCGACGCCGAAGGGCCGTCACTTGAAGCGATAGTTGATTCGGCCCTTGGTCAGGTCGTAGGGGGTCATTTCCACCTGGACCCGGTCGCCGGCAAGAACACGAATCCGGTTCTTGCGCATCTTTCCTGCCGTGTGAGCGATGATTTCATGGCCGTTGTCCAGCTCGACCCGAAACGTCGCATTGGGCAGGAGTTCCTTCACGACACCGGGAAATTCGAGCGTATCTTCCTTGGCCATGTTGTCTCCATCCTTGCTCGCCCGCCAAGTTACGGGCGCGCCTTAAATGGACCTTTGCCGGGGTGAATTCAAGTGGATTGATTCCGGTTGCGCCAACAGCGCGACCGGGGACCGGCCGGAACGTTCCGTCACCGCGCGGGCCGCCCCCGCAGGGGCCGCCGGATCAGCGCAGCGCGACCGGCTCGGGCGGGCCGTCGCGGCCGGCCTGGTCGTCCCAGTGGCGGCGGTTGAGCACGACACCATCGGCGCGCACATCGGCAATGGCCGCCAGGTCGATATCGGCCAGGGTCCAGCCCGGCGCATCCATCACGCCCTCTGCCAGCACGCCGGTCATCGGGAAGCCGCGGTCGGGCGGGCAGAACACCCCGCCCCGGCCGGTGTTGATCTCGACCGCTTCGTTCCACTCGGCCCGGCCGATCAGCGAGGACATGACCGAAACGCATTGCTGTTCCAGCGCCCGGGCCATGGCCCCGATGCGCACGCGGGAATAGCCGGCCAGGGCCTCGGTGCAGGATGGCACCAGCAGCACGTCAATCTCGCGCAGCGCGCGGCCGAACAGGGGAAATTCGCTGTCATAGCAGATCAGCACGCCGATCCGGCCAAGGGCCGTGTCGAAGATGCGCAGGGGGCAGCCGCCGACCACGTCCCAATCCTCGGCTTCGAAGCGGGTCATGATCTGCTTGTCCTGGATGCCGATCTGGCCGGTCGGCGAGATCAGCCGGGCGCGGTTGACCGGGCGGGCGCCATCGTGGCGGGCCGGGCCGGACCCGGCCAGCACGTGAACGCCGTATTCGGCGGCCAGGCGGGCATGCAGGGCATCGGCCTCGTCCAGCTTGTCGGCCACCGACCAAAGCGATTTTTCAAGGTCGCCGGCCACGTCCTGCCCGTCGAGCGTGGCCAGTTCCATGGCCCCGTATTCGGGAAAGACCAGCAGCTCGGCCCCCTGCCCTGCGGCATCGGCAAACCAGGCGGCAAGCTTGTCTTCGTATTGCGACCAGCTGTCGAGCCAGTCGAGCGGATAGGCGGCGGTGGCAACTTTCATGGGCCCATCGGTAGCCGGGCGCCGGGCCGCGTGCAAGGCCCGGCCCGCGTCCGGGCAGGGGTCTGCCGGCGGGTGGGGTGGTTTGGGCGGCGCGGGGCCGGTCGGGTGGAGACGGCGCGGTGTGGAACGGGCCGGTCGGACCGGGCACCGGACCCGTCAGGCCGAAGAACCGGGCGTAGAGGGGACCGAAACCGTCAGACCGGCGAACCCGGCGCGAAAGGGGCCGGACACGCGAGGGGCACGACCCGGGGCCAGGGACCAGCGATCAAGGGCATGCAGTCAAAGGCCAGAGAGCGGCCGCAACGCCGCGGCATCCCGGGGCACCGCGCACCGGGCCTAAAGGCTGCGCATCCAGAATTGCAGCGGGTGGTCGGTTTCGCCCGGCTGGTCGATGTCCTTCCAGGCAAAATGCGCCACTACACCGGGCACGGGCGCATAGCCCCTGCCCCGCCAGAACGGATCGAGCGCCCGCGCCCCGGCCGGGCGCAACGGGTGATCGGCCGGCCGGACCACGCCGCAAAAGGCCACCCGGGCCAGGCCCAGCAGGCGGGCATGGGCCTCGCGCTCGTCAAAGAACCGGTGGCCGATGCCCTGGCCCCGGCATTCGGGCAGCAACACCGATTCGGCGCAGTAGAAGACCTGGGTCATGTCGATGCCCGACCCTTCGAAGGCCTCGGCGAAATCCTCGGCATGATCGGCCAGGGGCATGCCCGTCGCCGCGCCGACCAGCCGGTCGCCATCAAAGGCCCCCACGACCACCGCCGCATCGCTGTCGCGGTAGACTTGGAGGTAGCGCCGTTCGTAATCGACGTCGCCGTCGTAGAGATAGGGCCAGTCGCGGAAGACCCGGATGCGCAGCCGGGCCACGTCATCCAGCGCGGCATCCAGCGCCGCGCCGGTCAGGACCCGAACCGTGATCACGAGACCTGGGCCACCCAGTCGGCCAGGTTGTAATAGGTCGTCACCCGGGCGATCTTGCCGTCCTTGATGTCAAAGAACGATCCGGCCGGCAGGCGATAGCCCTGGCCCCGGGCCTCGGGCAGGCCTGCGTCGGTGGCCAGGTAGGTGCCATTGACCACGTATTCCGCCGCCGCCCGCGTGCCTTCGGCGCCCTCGAAGACGACCATGTCGGTCAGCTCTTCCTTGTAGCAGCGGCTCATGTGCGCGCAGAACTCGGCGAACAGGGCCTTGCCCACGCGGATCTTGCCTTCGTTGACGTGGTGGGCCACCTCGTCATCCAGGCAATCGAGCATCCCGGCGACGTCACCGGCGTTGAACGCCTCGAAATAGGTTTTCACGATGTCGGACATGTCTTCTCCCTCGGGCCACCCCAGCGGTCGGTCAAACGGCCGACGATCTGGTCCCGGGCCTTTCTGTATTGCACCAGCTTGTCGTTGCGCGTCTCGCCCAGCCCCGTGGGGTCGAGGATCGGCCAGTATTCCACGTCCAGGTGGAAATAGCGGGTCAGCTCCAGGGCCCGGCGCTGGCTGGCCGGGGACAGGGCGATGACCAGGTCGAAGGACGACAGGTCGTCGCCCCATTGTTCCATCTCGTCGAAGGACCGCGAGCGGTGGCGGCCCAGCTCGACCCCCATCTCTTCGCAGACGGCCACGGAAAAGCCGTCGATCTCCATGTCGTTCTTGACACCGACCGACTGCACATAGGTGCCTTCGCCGTAGAATTTCTTCATCAGCCCCTCGGCCATGGGAGACCGGACGGCGTTGTGGTCGCAGCAGAACAGAACCGATTGCGGCAACGGTTCCGACATGCCCTCACCCCCCGAAATGGAGCACGCAGATCAGGGTGAAGAGCCGGCGCGCGGTATCCTCGTCGACCTCCACCTTGCCATCCAGCCGTTCCCGCAGGACCCGGCTGCCTTCGTTATGGATGCCCCGGCGCGCCATGTCGATGGTTTCGATCTGGCTGGGCGGCAGGGTCTTGACCGCGTCGAAATAGCTTTCGCAGATCTGGAAGTAATCCTTCACCACCTGGCGGAAGGGCCCCAGCGACAGGTGGAACTCGGCCGCCCTGGTGTCGTCGACCGTGTCGACCTCGAAGACCAGCCGCTTGTCGCGGATCGACAGGGTGACCCGGTAGGGCCCGTCGGGCACCGCCCGTTCGTCGCGCTGGGGCAGGACAAAGGTGTTGTCCTCCAGCAGGTCGAAGATGGCCACCTTGCGCTCCTGCTCGATCTCGGGCGTGGGCGGCGGCAGGGCGGAATCGTCCAGCGTGATCTCGGCGATATGGGACATCGGCGCTTACCTGTTCAGTTTGTCGAGCCGGGCCCGCACCGAAAGCCCGTGGGCCTCGAGGCTTTCCGAACGGGCGAGACGTTCTGCGATGGGTCCGATAGCACGGAGCGCCTGCGGAGTCATCCGTGCCAATGTCGTACGCTTGAGGAAGTCCATGACCGACAGGCCCGACGAGAACCGCGCCGAGCGCGCCGTGGGCAGCACATGGTTGGGGCCGCCGACGTAATCGCCGATGGCCTCGGGCGTCCACTGGCCCAGGAAGATCGCCCCGGCATGGGTGCACAGCGCCGACAGGGCCTGGGGATCGGCCACGCAGAGTTCCAGGTGTTCCGGCGCGATGCGGTTCGACAGATCGGCGGCGGTGGCCAGGTCGGGCACGGTGATGACCGCGCCGAAATCCCGCCACGAGGCCGCGGCGATGGCCCGGCGTTCCAGCGTTTCCAGCCGGGCCTCGACGGCCCGGGCCACGGCCTGGCCAAAGGCGGCATCGGTGGTGATCAGCAGGGCCTGGGCGCTTTCGTCGTGTTCGGCCTGGCTGAGCAGGTCCAGCGCGATCCAGTCGGGATCGTTGTCGGCATCGGCAATGACCAGGATCTCGGACGGCCCGGCGATCATGTCGATGCCCACCTTGCCGAAGACCCGGCGCTTGGCCGCGGCGACAAAGGCATTGCCCGGCCCGGTGATCTTGTCGACCGGCCGGATCGTCTCGGTGCCATAGGCCAGGGCCGCGATGGCCTGGGCCCCGCCGATGCGATAGACCTCGTCGACCCCGGCCAGACGGGCGGCCAGCAGGACCAGCGGGTTCACCACCCCGTCGGGCGTGGGCACGGTGATGGCCAGCCGCTCGACCCCGGCGACCTTGGCCGGAATGGCGTTCATCAGGACCGATGACGGATAGCTGGCCAGCCCGCCGGGCACGTAGAGGCCGGCCGCCGACACCGGCGACCAGCGCCAGCCCAGCGTGGCCGTGTCGGCATCTTCCCAGGACATGTCCGACGGCATCTGGCGTTCGTGGTAGGCCCGGATGCGGGCGGCGGCCGTCTCGAGCGCCGCGCGGTCCTCGGCCGAAACCCGCGCCACCTGCGCGTCGATCTCGTCGGCGGTAAAGGCCAGCCCGTCGGCGGCCAGGGTCAGCCGGTCGAACTTTTCGGTCAGGGCGATCAGCGCGGCATCGCCATCGCGGCGCACCTGGGCGATGATCCCGGCGACGATGTCGTCGACATCCGGGCTGTCCTCGCGCTTGGCCCCGAGCAGGGCGGTGAAGGCCGCTTCGAAATCCGCGTCGGCGCTGTTGAGAAAGACCGGCATCTGCTGTTCCTCGTGGTGTCAGGGGCTGATAGCCGCCGGGGCGCGCAGGCTCAAGATCCCCACCCCCGCGACCATCGGATCATCGCGCGCCGCCAGCCGCCGGGCGGCCCAAATTTCTTCAAAGAAATTTGCCAAGATTTTTCGAAAAATCTTGTTCCGCCCGGTGGCCGGCCGTCACGCGCCGTGTTCGGGGGCCTTGCCCGAGGGCGCCTGGTAGGGCCGGGTCACGTCGCGCAGGGTGACGTCGAGCGCTTCGACCTGCAGGCGGATCGCACCATCGCCGGCCAGGGTCAGCAGCACGTGGCCGGTGCCGTCCTCGCCCGGCTCAAAGCTCACCGACAGCAGCGACAGGATGATGTCCTTGTCGCCCCGGTCGATCCCCTGCGAGGCCACGCGCAGCACGTTTTCCACGCTGAGCACCGATTGCACCCGTTCAAAGCTGCGCGACCGGCGTTCGGCGGCCGGGGCGTCTTCCCAGCGGAAGCGGTTGAGCAGCAGGGCGAACTGGCGGGCCTTGGGCCGCCAGGTCATCTCGGTGATCGGAAAGACCGCGTCCTGGACCAGCGCGGCCAGCACGCCGAGATCCTCGGCATCCAGCGCGCCGAGGTAGAGCGGCGCCTCGCGGCCGTCTTCGAAACGGGCGTCTTCGGTCATTGGCCCGGCACCCGCTCGATGATGGCGCCCACGGCGCGCAGCTTTTCCTCGACCTGCTCATAGCCGCGGTCCAGGTGATACACCCGGTTGACCCGGGTCTCGCCCTCGGCGGCCAGCCCGGCCAGGATCAGCGAGACCGAGGCCCGCAGGTCGGTGGCCATCACCGGCGCCCCGCGCAGCGAGGACACGCCGGTCACCGTGGCCGTGCCGCCATGGACATCGATCTGCGCGCCCATGCGCATCAGCTCGGGCGCATGCATGAAGCGGTTCTCGAAGATCTTCTCTTCCAGCACGCTGACCCCTTCGGCCGTGGTCAGCATGGCCATCATCTGGGCCTGCAGGTCGGTCGGAAAGCCCGGGAAGGGCGCGGTGGTCACGTCGACGGCCCGGATGCCGTTGCCATTGCGCGTGACGGTGATGCCGTTCTCGCTGTCGGTCACCGACACGCCGGCCTCTTCCAGCTTGTCGACGAAGGCGCTCAGCAGATCCCGCCGGCCGCCCAGCAGCTCGACCTGGCCGCCGGCAATCGCCGGGGCCAGCATGTAGGTGCCCAGCTCGATCCGGTCGGTCACCACGGGATGGGTCGCGCCCGACAGCCGGTCGACCCCTTCGATGGTGATCGTGTCGGTGCCCTCGCCGTCGATATGGGCGCCCATCTTGCGCAGGCACTGGGCCAGGTCGACGATCTCGGGCTCGCGGGCGGCGTTCTTGAGCACCGTCGTGCCCTTGGCCAGCGTTGCCGCCAGCAGGGCGTTTTCGGTGGCCCCGACCGACACGAAAGGAAATTCGACAACCGCGCCCTTCAGGCCGCCCCGGGCGGTGGCATGGACATAGCCGTCGCGCAGGTCCAGCTCGGCCCCCAGCGCCTCGAGCGCCTTGAGATGCAGATCGACCGGCCGCGCGCCGATGGCACAGCCGCCGGGCAGCGAGACCACCGCTTCGCCCGCCCGGGCCAGCAGCGGGCCCAGCACCAGGATCGACGCCCGCATCTTGCGGACGATGTCGTAATCGGCCGTCAGGTTGTTGAGGTCGTGGCTGGACATGGCCAGCACCTTGCCGTCGTGCAGGGTCGACACCTCGGCGCCCAGCGATTGCAGCAGGGTCGTCATGGTGCGGATGTCCGACAGCCGCGGCGCGTTGGTCAGCGTCAGCGGTTCATCACTGAGCAGCGTCGCGGGCATCAGGGTGAGGCAGGCGTTCTTGGCGCCTGCGATGGGAATCTGTCCGTTCAGCGGGCCATTGCCCGTCACGATGATGGAATCCATGCCTGTCAGTCCTCGTTGCCGGCCGTTCGGGGCGTTTCGCCTTCTCCGTCGCGGGGCGTATCACTGGCCGATCGGGCACGCGACTGCGCCTTGCGCCGGGCCAGATTGGCCTTCAGCGCGGCCTTCAGCCGGTCTTCCCTGGTCGTTGCCTGTCTCTTGCCGCCCGACGGGCTTTTCTTATCCGTCATGCCTCTCTGTATCGCAGCCGCAAAAAACCGTCCAGATAGCCCTTGCGCCCCCTCGCCATTGCCATTAGAGAGCCGCGCACGGCGCTGCTGTAGCTCAGAGGTAGAGCACTCCCTTGGTAAGGGAGAGGTCGAGAGTTCAATTCTCTCCAGCAGCACCATTACCCCCCATTCGCCAAGATGAGCCACTTTGGATGGCATCGTCCCGCCTGGGATCCGGCGTCGCCGATGGCCATTTCCCTTTGCCCGTGCCCGGCCATCGGCGGGCAAGGCCCCCGCCCGGCCCGGCGTTTCCCCCCTGCGCTCAACGGCTTGCCCCGAACCGGGCCTTTGGCGCCCCGTCCCGCATCATCCGTGCGACTCGCCTTTGTGCCCGGCCCCTGCCCCGCGGCGCATGACCCGGCACCTGGCCACCGGAGCGCCCCCCCGGGCGCCTGCCGGACGGGCAATCGTGTCGCCGGGCCACATGACGTGGCGTCCGCCTGCGTCACCCGAATCCCACTGGCCCGCCGGGCCGGGCGGGGGCCGGTTTCGGGGCCGCGCAAAGCTGCCGACGAATCGCATCACGGGCCGACCAGCCCTGACCCGGCGCCCCTGCCCCGCATGTTCCTTGCCGGGGGAACGCACCGGCCCGCCGCCGACCTGCCGCGCCTTGCCACGCCCGCGGCCCGGCCCGCGCCCTGCCTGCCTTCTGCCCCGGCGGTGGCGGACGTCGCGGCAGGCCGGCCGGGAAAGCTCTGCTGCGGCAGCAAAAACGGGTTGACCCCCTGCGTGGCCCTTGTCTTTGATTGATCCGATCACAGCCGATCTGAACCAGAACGGGCCGGGCCATGCCACGCGCCCCAAAAGACGAACCAACCGGGAGTACACCAACATGCGTGTTATGACGAAACTTCTTGGCGCTGCCGCCGTTGCCGCCATGGGCGCCGGCGCTGCCATGGCCGAACCCGCCCTGATCTTCGACCTGGGCGGCAAGTTCGACAAGTCGTTCAACGAAGCGGCCTTCAACGGTGCCAAGCGGTGGGCCGACGAGACCGGCGGCACCTTCCGCGAGATCGAGCTGCAATCGGATGCACAGCGCGAACAGGCCCTGCGCCGCTTCGCCGAGGCCGGGGCCAACCCGATCGTCATGGCCGGCTTCTCGTTCGGCGACTCGCTGGGCCAGGTCGCGGCCGATTACCCGGACACCAAGTTCGCCATCATCGACATGGTCGTCGACGCGCCCAACGTGCGCTCGGTCGTGTTCAACGAACATGAAGGCTCGTATCTCGTCGGCATGCTGGCGGCCATGGCCTCGGAAAGCGACACCGTCGGCTTCATCGGTGGCATGGACATCCCGCTGATCCGCAAGTTCGCCTGCGGCTATGCCCAGGGCGTGCTGGCCGTGACCCCCGAGGCCACTGTCATCGCCAACATGACCGGCACCACCCCGGCGGCCTGGAACGACCCGGTCAAGGGCTCGGAACTGACCAAGGCCCAGATCAGCCAGGGCGCCGACGTGGTCTATGCCGCGGCCGGGGGCACCGGCGTGGGCGTGCTGCAGACCGCGGCCGACGAGGGCATCCTGTCGATCGGCGTGGACAGCAACCAGAACTACCTGCATCCTGGCCAGGTCCTGACCTCGATGCTCAAGCGCGTCGACAATGCCGTCTACGATGCCTTCACCGACGGCGCCGAGCTGGAAACCGGCTTCAACGTCATGGGCGTGGGCAACGGCGGCGTGGGCTATGCGCTGGACGAGTACAATGCCGAGCTGATCACCGACGAGATGAAAGCCGCCGTCGATGCCGCGGCCGAGCAGATGGCCTCGGGCGACCTGGCCGTGCACGACTACATGTCGGACGAGACCTGCCCGGGCCTCTCGTTCTGATCCGACACTGATCCGCAAAAGGCCGGGGCGCTCGCCGCGCTCTGCCATGCGCGTCTCGCGAGACGGTCCGCAAGGACCGGCGAGCGCCCCGGCCGGCACAGGAAAACCCCCATGACCGCCCCCGCCATCGAACTGAAGGGCATTTCCAAGTCCTTCGGCCCGGTCCAGGCCAACAAGGACATTTCCATCCGCGTCATGCCGGGCACGATCCACGGCATCATCGGCGAGAACGGCGCCGGCAAATCGACGCTGATGTCCATCCTCTACGGCTTCTACAAGGCCGACAGCGGCGAGATCCACATCAACGGACAGCCGACCGAGATCCCCGACAGCCAGGCGGCCATCGGCGCCGGCATCGGCATGGTCTTCCAGCATTTCAAGCTGGTCGAGAATTTCACCGTCCTGGAAAACGTCATCCTGGGCGCCGAGGACGGCGGGTTGCTGCGGCCGTCGCTGGCCAAGGCCCGCAAGGCCCTGGTCGACCTGGCCCAGGAATACGGGCTGAACGTCGACCCCGACGCGCGCATCGACGAGATCGGCGTGGGCATGCAACAGCGTGTCGAGATCCTCAAGGCGCTCTACCGCGAAGCCCAGATCCTGATCCTGGACGAGCCCACCGGCGTGCTGACCCCGGCCGAGGCCGACCAGCTGTTCCGCATCCTTCATCGCCTGCGCGAAGAGGGCAAGACGATCATCCTGATCACCCACAAGCTGCGCGAGATCATGGAGGCCACCGACCAGGTCTCGGTCATGCGGCGCGGCCAGATGGTGGCCACCCGCACCACGGCCCAGACCGGGCCCGAGGAGCTGGCCGAGCTGATGGTCGGGCGCAAGGTGCTGCTGCGCGTCGACAAGGTGCCCGCCCGGCCCGGGGCCAATGTCCTGGACATCCGCGACCTGCACGTGCGCGACGAAAAGGGCGTCGAGCGGGTCAAGGGCATCGACCTGACCGTCCGCGCGGGCGAAATCCTGGGCATCGCCGGGGTGGCCGGCAACGGCCAGTCGGAACTGCTGGAAGTGCTGGGCGGCATGCGCCCGGGCACCGGCACCGTGCTGATGAACGGCCAGCCGCTCGACCTGGTCGGGGCCAACGGCCGGGCGATCCGCGACAAGGGCATCGCCCATGTGCCCGAAGACCGCCAGCGCGAGGGGCTGATCATGGATTTCCATGCCTGGGAAAACGTGGCCTTCGGCTATCACCACGACCCGGCCTATTCCAAGGGCCCGCTGATGGACAATGCCGCCCTGCGCGCCGATACCGAGGCCAAGATCGCCAAGTTCGACATCCGCCCGCCTGACGCCTGGCTGGCCGCCAAGAATTTCTCGGGCGGCAACCAGCAGAAGATCGTCGTGGCCCGCGAGATCGAGCGCAACCCCGACCTGCTGCTGGTCGGCCAGCCGACCCGGGGGGTCGACATCGGGGCCATCGAGTTCATCCACAAGCAGATCGTCGCCCTGCGCGACGCCGGCAAGGCCGTGCTGCTGGTCTCGGTCGAACTGGAAGAGATCTTTTCGCTGTCCGACCGCATCGCGGTCATGTTCGACGGTCACATCATGGGCGAACGCCTGCCCGACCAGACCGACGAAAAGGAACTCGGCCTGCTGATGGCCGGCGTCGCCGGGGAGGCCGCCTGACATGGACAAGATGCCCCGCTGGGCCGACGTGGTCCTGATCCCGCTGATTTCGCTGCTGCTGGCCGCGTTCCTGTCGGCCCTGGTCATCCTGGCCATCGGCGAAAACCCGGTCGAAGCGCTCAAGCTCATGGTCCAGGGCTCGTTGGGCTCGACCTATGGCTGGGGCTACACGCTCTATTATGCCACCAGTTTCATGTTCACCGGCCTCGCCGTGTCGGTGGCCTATCACGCCCGGATGTTCAACATCGGCGGCGAAGGCCAGGCCATGCTGGGCGGGCTGGGCGTGGCCCTGATCTGCCTCTACGTGCCCTGGCCCCACTGGTCGCTGGCCCTGCTGGGCGCCACGGCCATGGCCGCCCTGTTCGGCGCGGCCTGGGCGGCGATCCCGGCCTACCTGCAAGCCGCGCGGGGCAGCCATATCGTGATCACGACGATCATGTTCAACTTCATCGCCTCGGCCCTGCTGAACTACATGCTGGTCAATGTCCTGCGCCCCCAGGGCGCGATGGAACCGGCCACCGCCCGCTTTGCCGAGACCATGCACCTGCCCACCCTGCACGAGCTGCTGCTGCCCTTCGGCATCGAGTTCTCCAAGGCCGCGCCGGCCAATGTCAGCCTGCTGGTGGCCATCGTGGCCTGCGTGCTGGTCTGGCTGCTGATCTGGCGCACCCGGCTGGGCTATGAAATCCGATCCTACGGCAAATCCGAGCCCGGCGCGCTTTATGCCGGCATCTCGCCTTTCCGCATCACCATGATCGCCATGCTGATCTCGGGCGGGCTGGCCGGCTGCATGGCCATCAACAACGTCATGGGCGAGGCCGAACGGCTGGTGCTGAATGCCACCGAAGGCGCCGGGTTCATCGGCATCGCCGTGGCCCTGATGGGGCGCAACCATCCCTTCGGGGTCTTCCTGGCGGCCATCCTCTTCGGCTTCCTCTACCAGGGCGGGGCCGAGCTGGCCCTGTGGACCTCGATCCCGCGCGAGCTGATCACCGTGATCCAGGCACTGGTCATCCTGTTCACCGGGGCGCTGGACAACATGGTGCGCATGCCGCTGGAACGGCTGTTCCTGGCCATGCGGAGGCGCCGGGCATGAGCGATCTGCACGCCCATCTGTCGGGGTTCGTCGCGGCCTATTCGATCCTGCTGGTCGCGGCCTCGTCGCCCGGCCCGGCGGTGGCCCTGCTGCTGGGCATCGCCAACGGCCAGGGCCGCAAGGCCGCGCTGATCACCACGCTGGGCATCACCGTGGGCAGCATGACGATCAACCTGCTGACCCTGGTCGGCGTCGGCCTGCTGCTGTCGCAGGCCGCCTGGGCCATGTCGCTGCTGCGGCTGGCCGGCGCGGCCTACCTGCTTTACCTGGCCTGGGGCGCCTTTCGCCGGGCCGCCCGGCCACCGGCCGTGTCGAGCGCCGACAGCCCGCGCGCCGGCCCGCTGCGGCTCTTTGCCGAGGGCTACCTGCTGCAGGTCACCAATCCCAAGGCCATTGCCTTCTGGCTGGCCATTGCCGCGATCGGGGCCACCGAAGGCGGCAGCGCCGGCGTGGTCGTGGCCTTCGTGGCCGGCGCGGCGGTGATCTCGTTCGCCTGCCATGCCTTCTGGGCCCTGGCCCTGTCGGCCGCCCCGGTGCGCCGGGCCTATGCCGCCGGCCGGCGCTGGGTCGAGGCGGGGCTGGGCGTCTTCCTGGCCTTCGCCGCCTTCAAACTGGCCACGTCGCAGCGATAGGAGCGGGCATGGATTTTCTCACCCTCATCCAGGTCCTGGATTCCACCATCCGCCTTGCCACGCCGCTGTTGCTGGCCTGCCTGGCCGGGCTGTTCTCGGAACGCGCGGGCATCTTCGACATCGGGCTGGAAGGCAAGATGCTGGCCGCGGCCTTCCTGTCGGCCGCCGTGGCCTATGTGACCGGCTCGGTCTGGCTGGGCCTGCTGGCCGGCATCGCGGCCTCGCTGATGCTCAGCCTGCTGCACGGGCTGGCCTCGATCACCTTTCGCGGCAACCAGCTGATTTCCGGCGTGGCGATCAACTTCCTGGCCTCGGGCCTGACCGTGCTGGTCGCCCAGGACTGGTTCAGCCAGGGCGGGCGCACGCCGTCGCTGACCGGAGGCGGGCGGTTCACGGGCATCACCCTGCCCTTTGCCGAGGCGCTGGACGGCGTGCCGATCATCGGGCCGATCTATTCCGAGCTGATCTCGGGCCATTCGATCCTGGTCTACATGGCCTTTGCCCTGGTGCCCCTGACCTGGTGGGTGCTCTACCGCACGCGGTTCGGCCTGCGCCTGCGGGCCGTGGGCGAAAACCCGGCGGCCGTCGATACGGCCGGGATCTCGGTCAAGGGCCTGCGCTTTGCGGCGGTGATGATCTGCGGCGTGCTCTGCGGCATTGCCGGGGCCTACCTGTCGACCGCCCTGCAGGCCGGTTTCGTCAAGGAAATGACCGCCGGGCGGGGCTATATCGCCCTGGCCGCGCTGATCTTTGCCAAGTGGCGGCCCTGGCACGCGCTCTGGGCCTGCCTGCTGTTCGGCCTGCTGCAGGCAATCGCCCTGCGCTACCAGAACATCAACCTGGGCGGCCTGGTCATCCCGGTGCAGGTCATGGACGCCCTGCCCTATATCCTGACCGTGGTCATCCTGGCCGGCTTCGTGGGCAAGGCCATCCCGCCCCGCGCCGGCGGCGAGCCCTACGTCAAGGAACGCTGACCCAAACCCGGCCCGGGGCGGGCCCGCGCCTGCCCCGGCCCGCCAAGAACTGAGGGGGTGCAATGGCGCGCCCCCGCGCCTAGTGTGGATCCATGCAGGTTTACCTTCCCGTCGCCGAAGTCTCGGTCAATGCCTTCCTGATCCTCGGGCTCGGGGGGCTGGTCGGCGTCCTGTCGGGCATGTTCGGGGTCGGCGGCGGCTTTCTGGCCACGCCGATGCTGTTCTTCATCGGCATCCCCCCGGCCGTGGCCGTGGCCACCCAGGCCAACCAGATCGTGGCTTCGTCGGTCTCGGGCCTGCTGGCGCATTTCCGAAGGCGGACGGTGGATTTCAGGATGGGCACCGTGCTGCTCGTCGGCGGGCTGGTCGGTTCGGCCAGCGGGATCTCGATCTTCAACTACATGAAGAGCCTGGGCCAGGTCGACCTGCTGGTCCAGCTGTCCTACGTGGTGTTTCTGGGCATCGTCGGCGCGCTGATGTTCGTCGAAAGCCTGGTGGCCATCCGCCGGGCGCGCAAGGTCGGGCCCAAGAAGCCGCGCGACCGGCGGCACAAGGGCTGGATCTATGCCATGCCCTTCAAGATGCGCTTTCGCACCTCGGGGCTGTACATCTCGGTCATCCCGCCGCTGCTGGTCGGGGGCATGGTCGGCGTGCTGTCGGCGATCATGGGCGTGGGCGGAGGCTTTGTGATGGTGCCGGCGATGATCTACCTGCTGCACATGCCGACCAAGGTTGTCGTGGGCACGTCGCTGTTCCAGATCGTCTTTGTCGCGGCCTTCACGACGATGCTGCATGCCACGACCAATTACACCGTCGATGCCATCCTGGCCCTGCTGCTGCTGATCGGCGGGGTGATCGGCGCCCAGTTCGGCACCCAGATCGGGCTGCGGCTGAAGGCCGAACAGCTGCGCATCCTGCTGGCCAGCCTGGTCCTGCTGGTCTGTGGCAAGCTGGCGCTGGACCTGCTGTTGCGGCCGGGCGAGCTTTATTCCCTGAACCCGGTGCTGAACTGATGCGCGGGCTGCTGCGGGCCATGGTGCTGGGCCTGGGGCTGGCGGCCGGGGGCGCCGGGCTGATGGCGCCGCTGCCGGCCCGGGGCGAAGAGGTCGTGCTGGGCCTGTCCAGCGACCGGGTGTCGATCACCACCAGCTTCAACGGCTCGCAGATCCTGGTCTTTGGGGCGGTCAAGCGCGAGGAGGCGATCGTCGAGGATCCGCCGCTGGAAGTGGTGCTGACCGTGGCCGGGCCGTCGCAGCCGGTGATGGTGCGGCGCAAGGCGCGACGGGCGGGGATCTGGGTGAACACCGATGCGGTCGAGGTCGACCGGGCGCCGAGTTTCTACGCGGTGGCCAGTTCAGGCCCGCTGGCCCAGGTGCTGAGCGCGACCGAGAACCTGCGCCACAACATCACCATCGACCGGGCGATCCGGTCGGTCGGCGCGCCGGCCCATATCCGCGACGCGGCCAATTTCACCCGGGCGCTGGTGCGCATCCGCACCGCCGAGGGGCTTTACCAGCGGCTGGAAGGGGGCGTGGCGATCGACGAGCACACGCTGTTCCGGTCGTCGATCTCGATGCCGGCGAACCTGACCGAAGGGTCTTATGTCACCCGGATCTTCCTGACCCGGGCGGGCGAGGTCGTGTCGCAATACGAGACGATGATCGAGGTGCGCAAGGTCGGGCTGGAACGCTGGCTCTACAACCTGTCGCGCGAGCAATCGCTGATCTACGGGCTGATGTCCCTGGCCGTGGCCGTGGCGGCAGGCTGGGGGGCGTCGGCGGCGTTCTCTCTGCTGCGGCGTTGAGCCAGGCGGCCACGCCCGGCCGGATATTTTCGAAGAGAACGAAGCAGGGGCGCGGCGCCCCTGCCCCGGGTCAGCCGCGGCCGATATAGGGCATCTTGGTGGCCATGACGGTCATGAACTGGACGTTGGCCTCCAGCGGCAGGTTGGCCATGTACATCAGCGCATCGGCGACGTTCTGTACATCCATCGACGGGTCGGGCTCGCGGCCGGCGGCGATCTGGCGTTCGTTCTGGGCGGCGACCATGTCGGTGCGGGCATTGCCGATGTCGATCTGGCCGCAGGCGATGTCGAAGGGCCGGCCGTCGAGGCTGAGCGTGCGGGTCAGGCCGGTGACGGCATGTTTGGTCGAGGTATAGCAGACCGAGCCTTCGCGCGGGACATGGGCCGAGATCGAGCCGTTGTTGACGATGCGGCCGCCCTGCGGGTCCTGGGCGCGCATGTGGCGAAAGGCCTGGCGGGCGCAGAGGAACATGCCGGTGAGGTTGACGTTGACGACCTGCAGCCAGCTGTCGACGGGCACTTCGTCGATCGGGCCGGCATGGCCGAACATGCCGGCATTGTTGAACAGCATGTCCAACCGGCCGGTCTGTGCGACAAAACGGTCGAAGGCGGTTTCGACCTGGTCCGGGTCGGTCACGTCGCAGGGCAGGACGATGGCATTGGCCCGGTCCCCGGCCAGGTCCTGCAACGGGGCCTCGCGCCGGGCGATCAGGCCGGTCGTCCAGCCGGCGTCGAGGAAATGGCGGGCCGTGGCCGCGCCGATGCCCGAGCTTGCCCCGGTGATGATGATGGTCTTGTTCATGGTTCCTCCCCTTCCAGTTCGAGCGCCGCGGCAGGGGCAGCGCGCAGGTCTTCGGTGCTGAGCGGCATGGTCGGCTTGGCCAGCCGGTTGCGCACCACCCAGATCAGGCGCTCCTGCGCCCGGGTGATGGCCACGTAGGCCAGCCGTTTCCACAGCGGCTGGCCGGCCTCGGTCCGGCCCATGCGGGCGGCGGCATAGAGATCGGGGGCAAAAACCTGGACGGTGTCCCACTGGCTGCCCTGGGCCTTGTGGATGGTCACCGCCGCGCCGTGCAGGAAGGCCGCGCCCATGCGGGCGGCATAGGGGATGAAGGGCTCTTCCTCGTCGGGTTTCTCGATCTTGACGATCGAGGCGGCCGAGACCTGGGGATCTTCGGCGCCGATGACATGCAGGCGCGAGAAGCCGGGTTTCCGGCCGGGGCCGAGATAGACAACCTGGGCGCCCTTGATCAGCCCGCGCGCCTCGAGGTCGAGCCGGCGCTTGCGGTGTTTCATGGGCAGCTCGATCCCGTCGCAGATCAGCGGCTCACCGGGCAGCAAGGCGTCTTCGGGCGCGTCGTAGACCGCGCGGAAAGCATTGATCAGGCGGATGCGCGTGGCATTGCGCCAGACCAGGACCGGCGAACGGGCCATCAGGTCGACCTCGACGCGCTGGCCCCAGACCACGCGGTCGTCCTGGCGGGCCTTGTCCTCGACCATGCGCTCGAAATCCTCGAACCCGACCGCCGGATCGGCCAGGGCATGGGCCAGGTCGAGGATCGGGTTGTCGGCTTCCTGGCGGTGGATGCGGTTGAGGATCAGCTTGCGCGGTTCAGGCAGGCCTTCGAAGACCATCGAGCCGGATTGGTTGACCGGGGCCAGCTGGGCCGGGTCGCCAAAGAGCAGCAGGGTGGGAAAGATTTCCTTGAGATCGGCGAACTGGCGGTCGTCGAGCATCGACGCCTCGTCGACGAAACCGATGTCCAGCGGATCTTCACGGCGTTTCCAGCCGGTGATGAAATCCGACCCGCGCAGGCCGATGGCGGCCAGCGTCGCGGGGATCGACTTGTTCTTGGCATAATAGGCCACGGCCCGGTCAAAGGCCTCGTCGGTCAGCCCTTCGATCTCGGGGCGCTCTTCCTCGTTGCCGGCCAGCCATTCGGCCAGCTTTTCGTATTCGGGGTCGTAGACCGGGGTGTAGAGGATGCGGTGGATCGTCGTGGCCGGCACGCCGCGGAAGCGCAGGACCGAGGCGGCCTTGTTGGTCGGTGCCAGGATGGCCAGGGTGCGGCGGTCGGACTTGCGGCGGCTTTCGTAATCGCCCGAGACCACGTCGACCCCGGCCTCGGCCAGCGCCTTGTAGAGCTCGGCCAGCAGCAGGGTCTTGCCCGAGCCGGCCTTGCCGATCACGGCGGCCACCCCTGCCCCGTCGGCCTTGGCCTGGATCATCAGACCGTCGGACAGGTCGACACCCGCCCGTTGCAGCATGTCGGCCACGGCATCGTAAGCCGTGGCCTGGTCGTCGGAAAAGGTAAGCATGGGCGCCGTCATGGCGCGACCATAAGGCCGCGCCGGGGCGGGCGCCAGATGGGCTTAGGCCGATTTGGCGAACATCGGGCGGATCGCCCCGCCAAAGTCGCGATCGAACCAGCGGCGCGAGATGGCCGGCGAGATCCTGGCGCGCACCGCCACCCGGGCGCGGGCCTCGGCGGTGAAGTCCCACAGGCCGACCGACACCTGGTCGCGGCCTTCGCCCTGGCTGCCCAGCACCTCGGGCGAGGCACCGATGGCGCGGTAGATGCGGGTCATGCGCTTGTCGAAGACACCGACGAAATGGCGGATGCCGAAACCGGTCATGATCTCGCCGCCGCCCAGCATCAGCGCTGCGGCAACGGTGCTGCCGGCGTCCCTGGACAGGCAGAACCGGGTGCATTCCCAGATCAGCGGCGAGACCACCGTGCCGCCGCCCAGGACATGGGTGAAATGGTCGTTGACCATGGTCGGGCCGGTCGTCGGCAGGAAGCGCATCGAGCCGCCGTGGCGGCCGTCGGCGTTCTGCCAGATGACATAGAGCGGATCGAGCGCGTCATAGCCGTCGCGTTCCTGGCCCTGTGCATCGACCTCGACGGGCCAGCCGAGGCGGTCGCGGAACTGGCAGGCGCGGTCCTGGAACATCGAGCGGGCCAGGTCGGGATGCCGGTGCAGATCGTGAGCGTAGATATAGCGCAGCATTGGTTGTCCCCTTCGTCATGCGATGGGGAAAGCCTGCGCTTATCATGGTTAAGGACAGCCGCGCAGGGCGGCCGGTGCGTTAACCATTGGCCGCGCAACAGGTGGGCGGCGGGCGCGGTCCGGGGCCGGACGACGGCCTGTCACACCACGATCAGCCCCCGGGCCAGGGCCCGGGCCACGGCATGGGTGGTGTTCATCGCGCCCAGCTTGAACCGGGCGCTTTCGATATAGACCCTCAGCGTATGTTCCGAGATCGTCAGCGCGTCGGCGGTCTGGGCCCGGCTGTATCCCATGGCCAGCAGGGTCATGGCATCGATCTCGCGCGGCGACAGGGTCTGGGCGGCTTCGGGCTGGCGGGTCGGTTCGAATTCCAGCGCCTTGCGGTTGAAGTAATGGGCGATCAGGATCAGGTCGCGGCTGTTGGCTTCGGTAAAGGCCGCCCATTCGTCGTCGTCGCAATCGTGGCTGACCGTGAACAGCGCGAATTGCCCGTTCGGCCCGCGGATCGGCACCGAGAACCCCTGGTTGCCGACACCATAGGCCTGGGCCTCTTGCAGGAAGGCCCGGGCCGCCTTGCCCGACCAGTCGAGCCGCTTCCAGTCGACCGGGTGGAACCGCTTGTAACAACCGATGATCACCGGATCGACGCGGATGTAGTTCTGTTGCAGGTACCTTTGCCGCCAGGCGTCGGAATAGGTGCCGCACCCGTATTGATCGCCCGCGCTGTCGACCCAATGGTAGACGACATGATTGATGCGATAATGCCCCTGTATCGCCTCTGTCGCCTTCTGGAGCCCGTCAAGCTCGTTGGTGGCGTCCAGCGCCTCCAGTATGGTGTTCAGCGCGCTCTGCCGCGCCAATTTCGAGCCGTCCACGCGTGTTCTCCGCCTGTGACGCAATCTCGGCCGCCGCGATGAGAGTGGCATCGTCCAGTTGCTCGGCCAGGGTTGTCATGCCGTTCGCCGTGGCAAAGGATTTGAGGTCGGCGAGAACGTCCAGTATCCAATCGTTCTGCATGGTCAAACTCGCTCCTAGAGGGTTAATGAAGAATTAACACAACTGTAGCACGAGCCGCATTGTTAGGAAATTCGCGGGTTTTTACTCCCCAGATCCGGTGAGGGGGGCCCGCGGCAAGCCGTTGATATGCCGCCAGCGGGTCCGAGAGGCGAAATCGCCCGCTCTTGCGAACGGGCGATTCGGTCGTCTCATCGCCCCTTGCAGGGCGCCGCGCGGCTCACCACCGCAGGTTGCGCGGTCAGCGGCGCCCGGCTTCCAGCGCGTCCTCGAAGGTGCGCAGGCCGGTGCGCGGTGCCTGGACCAGCACCGACATGTTGCCCGGCAGATGCTCGTTGCGCAGCATCTTCATATGGGCCGCCGGCAGGTCCTTCCATTCAAAGACCTCGGACATGCAGGGATCGAGCCGGCGCTCGAGCATCAGCTTGTTGGCCGCCGCCGCCTGTTTGAGATGGGCGAAATGCGAGCCCTGCAGGCGTTTCTGGTGCATCCACATGTAACGCACGTCGAAGGTGCAGTTGAACCCGGTGGTGCCGGCGCAGATGACAACCATGCCGCCTTTCTTCACCACGAAGGTCGAGACCGGAAAGGTCGATTCGCCGGGATGTTCGAAGACGATGTCGACGTTGTTGCCCTTGCCGGTGATGTCCCAGATCGCCTTGCCGAACTTGCGCGATTCCTGGAACCACTCGGCATATTCCGGGGTGTTCACCGTCGGCAGCTGGCCCCAGCAATTGAAATCCTTGCGGTTCAGCACGCCCTTGGCGCCCAGGCTCATGACAAAATCGCGCTTGGTCTCGTCCGAGATCACGCCGATCGCGTTGGCCCCGGCCGTGTTGACCAGCTGGATCGCATAAGACCCCAGACCGCCCGACGCGCCCCAGACCAGCACGTTCATGCCGGGCTTGAGTTCATGCGGCGGGTGGCCGAACAGCATGCGGTAGGCCGTGGCCAGGGTCAGCGTGTAGCAGGCCGCCTCTTCCCAGGTCAGGTGCTTGGGCCGGGGCATCAGCTGCTGGGCCTGGACCTTGGTGAACTGGCTGAACGACCCGTCGGGGGTTTCATAGCCCCAGATCCGCTGGCTGGGCGAGTACATCGGGTCGCCGCCGTTGCATTCCTCGTCGTCGCCGTCGTCCTGGTTGCAATGGATGACAACCTCGTCGCCCACTTTCCAGTTCTTGACGTTCGACCCGACGGCCCAGACGATGCCCGACGCATCGGAGCCGGCAATATGATAGGGCGCGCCGTGGCCGTCGAAAGGCGAGATCGGCTTGCCCAGGCCCGCCCAGACACCGTTGTAGTTCACGCCCGCCGCCATCACCAGGACCAGCACGTCATGGCTGTCCAGCTCGGGAACCTCGACAACTTCCTGCAGCATTGCCTTGTCCGGCTCGCCGTGGCGTTCGCGCCGGATGGCCCATGCGTACATCTGCTTGGGCACATAGCCCATCGGGGGCATTTCGCCCATTTCATACAGGTCTTTTTCGGGCGCCTCGTATTGGGCGATGCCGCTTTCGGTGTCCAATGCCATCGGAGCCTCCTGTTGCTCATCGGTGTCGTGCCGCGGCGCAGAACGCGCCGGTCAGAGGATGACCTAAAAAGGTTCGCGCAACATTGCAACACCAAATCGACGTGTTTTGTAATTTTATGACCCAGCGACCGCAGAAAGTGCCTTCGCAGGCGCGGCATACGCGGGGAAATGCCGGTCGGAGCCCCCGGATCGGCCCCAGGACGCGGTCAAGAGAGGCCAACCACCGATTATCAGCCTGCGCCGCGTTGCAGCGAATTGACAAGGGTTGATAATTTCGGTTTAGACGCATCACACGCAAGATTATTTCAATCTTTAAGCCGAGAGCCCGTGATGACCGAGACAAAGAAAGACCGCCCCTGGCTGATCCGTACTTACGCCGGCCATTCCACCGCCAGCGCGTCCAATGCGCTCTACCGAGGCAACCTGGCCAAGGGCCAGACCGGGCTTTCGGTGGCCTTCGACCTGCCGACCCAGACCGGCTATGACAGCGACCACGTGCTGGCCCGCGGCGAGGTCGGCAAGGTCGGCGTGCCGGTCTGCCACCTGGGCGACATGCGTGTCCTGTTCGACCAGATCCCGCTCGACCAGATGAACACCTCGATGACGATCAATGCCACGGCGCCCTGGCTGCTGTCGCTTTACATCGCCGTGGCCGAGGAACAGGGCGCCGACATCTCGACCCTGCAGGGCACCGTTCAGAACGACCTGATCAAGGAATACCTGTCGCGGGGCACCTATATCTGCCCGCCCAAACCCTCTTTGCGGATGATCGCTGACGTTGCGGAATACTGCTATTCCCACGTGCCGAAATGGAACCCGATGAATGTCTGTTCCTACCATCTGCAGGAAGCCGGCGCGACGCCGGAACAGGAGCTGGCCTTTGCGCTGGCCACCGGACAGGCCGTCCTGGACGAGTTGCGCCCCCGCGTTCCGGCCGAGGATTTCCCGGCGCTGGTCAGCCGCATTTCCTTTTTCGTCAATGCGGGCATCCGATTTGTGACGGAAATGTGCAAGATGCGCGCCTTCGTAGATCTCTGGGACGAGATCTGTGAAAATCGCTATGGCGTAAAGGATCCGAAATTTCGACGTTTCCGTTACGGCGTCCAGGTCAATTCGTTGGGGTTGACGGAACAACAGCCGGAAAACAACGTTTACCGTATTCTCATCGAAATGCTTGCGGTGACCCTGTCCAAGAAGGCCCGGGCCCGCGCCGTGCAGCTCCCGGCCTGGAACGAGGCCCTTGGCCTTCCCCGCCCCTGGGACCAGCAATGGTCGATGCGGATGCAGCAGATCCTGGCCTTTGAAACCGACCTGCTGGAATATGACGACCTCTTTGATGGCAACCCCGCCGTGGACCGCAAGGTCGAGGAACTGAAGGCCGGAGCGCGCGCCGAACTGGCCAATCTCGACAGCATGGGCGGGGCCGTGGCGGCAATCGACTACATGAAATCCAGACTTGTCGATTCGAACGCCGACCGTTTGAATCGGATCGAGGCTGGCGAAACCGTCGTCATCGGCGTCAATCGCTTCACGGCCTCCGAACCTTCGCCCCTGCTGACGGGCGACGGCGGCATCATGGTGGTCGACCCTGCGGTCGAGGAAGAGCAGATCGCCCGCCTGCAATCCTGGCGCTCGGAACGGGACGAAGCGGCAGTGGCCAAAGCCTTGGAATCGTTGCGCGAAGCGGCGGTCACCGGGGCCAACATCATGCCCCCGTCCATAGCGGCGGCCAAGGCCGGGGTGACCACCGGTGAATGGGCCGAGGAAATGCGCCGCGCCCATGGCACCTATCGCGGCCCGACGGGCGTGTCGCGCGGGGTGTCGAACAAGACGGAGGGACTTGACGATATTCGCTCTATGGTTGATCTTGTCAGCGACAAGCTCGGCCGCAGGCTGAACTTCCTCGTCGGCAAGCCCGGCCTGGATGGCCATTCCAACGGGGCCGAGCAGATTGCCTTCCGGGCCCGCGATTGCGGCATGGACATCACCTATGACGGCATCCGCCTGACCCCGGCGGAGATTGTTGCCCGGGTGAAGGAAAACGACAGCCACGTGCTGGGCCTGTCGATCCTGTCCGGCAGCCATCTGCCGCTGGTGCGCGACGTGCTGGCCCGCCTGCAGGAAGACGGCCTGGGCCATGTGCCGGTGATCGTCGGCGGAATCATTCCCGACGAAGATGCCGAGGCCCTGCGCGCCGCCGGTGTTGCCCGGGTCTATACACCAAAGGATTTCGAGCTGAATTCCATAATGCTGGATATCGTCCGGCTGGCGGATCCGGCTTCCGTTGCTGCGGAATAATTTTCCGCTTTGGTGTCCCAGATGCGAAATAGCGTCATTTACTTTCCCGGCGACAATTAGCCAAAAAAAGTGAATTGACGCTATTCTCTTTCTCGCCGCGCCATCTATAATTAAATCGTGCGCTGGGGATAAGAAGGAGAAACAATGCCTATTGACCTGACCACCATGACAAGCCGAGAACTTGAAGATCTTCGGATACAGGTAGACACCGCTCTCAAGGATGCCGTTTCGCGGGAACGGGCGCAGGCGCGCCAGGCCGCGGAAAAGGCAGCTGCCGAGTTCGGTTTCTCTCTTTCCGACGTTCTCAACGGGCTGGACGGAAATCGGCGGAAGAGCGACGAAAAGACTGTTTCGCCGCCCAAGTACCGCAACCCCGACGACCCGACACAAACCTGGACCGGTCGCGGCCGCAAGCCCGGTTGGTTCAACGATGCGCTTGCCAATGGTTCCGCGCCCGAAGATCTGGAGATCTGAGGACGCCCGTAGCGAGTAAGCGCAGCGGGGACGTGACCGGACCGCAATTCCGACCACGCCAGATCCGCTGCGCTTTATACCCCGCCTGACAGGGCACCCCGTTACCGGCCCGGATGGGCACCCGACCACCCGCCCCCAAAAGGGCACCGCATACCCCCGCCCGACAGGGCAACTCACCAGACACGCACAGACGAAAACCGGCCCTCGGCCGGTTTTTTGTTGCGTGGCGGCAGGAGCGAAGTGGACTTGACGCCGCGGGTGCTTTGAAATCCTGTCGCGCCCAATCGCGGAACACAGACCAGCAAAGGAACGCGCCCCATGACCATCCATATCGGCGCCGCCGCCGGAGACATTGCCGAAACCGTCCTGATGCCGGGCGACCCCTATCGCGCCCGCTGGGCTGCCGAGACTTTCCTCGACGCGCCCAAGCTGGTGAACGAGGTTCGCGGCATGCTGGGTTACACCGGCACGTGGAACGGCCACCGGGTCACGATCCAGGGGTCGGGCATGGGCATGCCGTCGCTGTCGATCTATGCCAACGAGCTGATCCGCGACTACGGGGCCAAGACCCTGATCCGCATCGGGTCCTGCGGGGGCATGCAGACGCATGTCAACATCCGCGATGTCATCGTGGCCATGAGCGCAACCTCGATCAGCACGCCGTCGCTGGGCATCTTCAAGGAGCTGAACTTTGCCCCGACGGCCGATTGGTCGCTGCTGAAGGCCGCCGTGGTTGCGGCCGAGGCCAAGGGCACGCCGACCCATGTGGGCGGGATCTATTCCGCCGATGTGTTTTACGACGAACGGCCCGATCTCAACGAACAGATGGTGCGCCACGGCATCCTGGGCGTCGAGATGGAAGCGGCCGAACTCTACACGCTGGCCCTGCGCCACGGCTGCCGGGCGCTGGCCGTTCTGACCGTGTCCGACCACCTGCTGACCGGCGAGGCCCTGCCCGCCGAGGATCGCGAGAAGAGCTTTGGCGACATGGTCGAAATCGCCCTGACGGCGGCCTTCGCCTGACCGCAAGCGGGGCGGCTCAGCCCGCCCCGTGCGTGCCGTCGTAGCCGTTGGACAGCGGCGGCGCCCAGCCGTCCAACGCGCCTTCGGCCGGGGCAAAGACCTCGACCAGCAGGGGGTGACAGGCGGCCGTATCGCTGGAATGCTCGGCCGAACAATCGCCCCCCGGGCAGGCGCTGAGCGCGCCCAGCAGGTCGATCTCCGCGAAGAATTCCAGGTAATCGCCGGGGCGCACCGGGCTGGCCTTCATGAAGTACTGGCCGGTGTCGCGGGTGAACCCGGTACACATGAAGACGTTCAGCACGTCATGCACCAGCGGCTCGGCCTCGGCCCGGCTCAGCCCGGTATGGGTGGCCAGAGCGCGGGTCAGGTTGGAATGGCAGCAATGGTGGTACTGGCTGCCCGACAGCAGGTTGCCGGTATAGGGATCGCAGCGCGTGCCGATCACGTCATGCACCGAGCCGCCAAAGGCATCGATGCCATACCAGCCCAGCGTGTCGGCGATGATCGTGGCCATCGGGCGCAGCGCCGGGAACGACGACCACATCCGCTCGCCCGTGGTCAGGTGGGTGCCATGCAGGGCGCGGGTCTTGCCGGAATAGAATCGCTCGCCCAGGTCATGGGCATTCCACAGGTTCAGATCGCCGACCTGCGGCCCTTCGACCGACGTGATGCGGAACATATGACCGGCGGCCACGGTGAAACAGGCGGCCTCGCGCGCGGGAACCAGCGTTTCGGAGACCTTCCGCGCCCCCTGTCGTGCCGCGCGATAGAGGTCCAGATCGGGGCGTGGGAGGGTCTGCGTCGGATAGCAGATCACCGGCGCGACGGCACGGCGTTGCTCTGCATCTTCGGGGGGCGGAAACATCGGCCGGTCCTGCGCTTGGGGCGGTTCGGCAGAGCCTAACAAGGCCCGTGGCCGGGGACCAGAGCGGGCCATGGACACGGCCCGGGGGACGATCGGCGCCGGCAATCCGAGCCCCTGCCCCATGCGGCACGGCCGGCCACAAAATGAAACGGCAGCAAGGATCCGCCGGGGATCATGCTGCCGTGAGCGTCAGGGCCATTCAGGCGGCTTCGTGATACTGGAAGAGCTCGGGCTCTTTGTCGTCCAGTTTCAGCGCCGGCTCGGGCGTGTAATAGGTCCAGGCCTCGGCCAGGATGTCCAGCGCCTCTTCGGCAGAGGTCTTGGCGGGTGCGTTTTTCGACAGATCCATCAGGAACTCCGTAAGTGTCAGAGCTCCTCCCTGTCCGTTCATGTAGGCCGTGTGACAGCCGGGGTCACCCGACAATGCTGCATTGCAGGCATTCATTTGCCGCAACGCAGCATCGCGCGGATGTGACCTCAGAGCACCACGACGTCGAGCGGCGGGAAACCGTTGAACCCGACCGAGGCATAGCTCGAGGTATAAGCGCCGGTGTTGCGGATCACGATCCGGTCGCCGGCGGTCAGGCCCAGGGGCAGCTGGACCGGGGTTTTCTCGTAGAGCACGTCGGCGCTGTCGCAGGACGGGCCGGCCAGAACGCAGGCGCCGGTGGGCTCGTGGTCGCGGTCGGTCGTGAACTGGTAGCGGATCGCCTCGTCGATGGTTTCGGCCAGCCCCGAGAACTTGCCGATATCCAGGTAGACCCAGCGATGCAGGTCATTGGCCGATTTCTGCGACACCAGCAGCACCTCGGCGGCAATTGCCCCGGCATTGGCCACCATGCCCCGGCCCGGCTCGGCCATGATCTCGACCGTGTCGCCGAAACGGGCGCGCACCATGGAAATGACCGACGCGGCATAAGGCGTCGGCGCCTCGACCACTTCGCCGTAGAAGGCCGGGAAACCGCCACCGATGTTGAGCAGGCGCAGGTCATGGCCGGCCGCCAGGGCGGCATGCCAGGTGCCGGCCACCTCGTCCAGCGTCGGGCCCCACATCGCCGCACGGCGGGTCTGCGAACCGACGTGAAAGCTGAAGCCCACGGGCACCAGACCCAGCGCAACGGCGCGGTCGAGCAGCGACAGGGCCATCTGCCGGTCGCAGCCGAACTTGCGGCTGAGCGGCCAGTCGGCCTCGGAGGCTTCGACGATCAGGCGGATGTAGACCTGGGCGCCCGGCGCATGATGGGCGATCTTGACCAGTTCTTCTTCGGCATCGGCGGCAAAGAGGGTCACGCCGGCACGATGGGCAAAGGCAATGTCCGAAGCCCGTTTGACCGTGTTGCCGAACGAAATGTGATGGGCGGGCGCGCCGCGCGACAGGCACAGCTCGATCTCGCCGCGCGATGCGGCGTCGAAATGGCAGCCCAGGCCGACCAGCGTTTCGATGATCTCGGGCGCCGGGTTGGCCTTGACGGCATAATGGATGCGGGCCTGGCCCAGGCCGGCCTGCAGCGCATGGAAATTGTCGGCCACGACAGCGGTGTCCAGAACCAGCGTCGGGCGCTCGAACGTGTTCAGGGCAATGAAGGCTTCGACACGGGAGAGATCGCGTGCGCGATCGCGCACCGAGAATTCGGTTACGTAGGCGGTCATGGTCATCTCCAATAGACCCGGCCATCTATGGCCGCTCAGTTCCACGGGAGACGTTACCGTCGCTACATAACCCTAGGGCCTGTCAGAGCACCGTTTCCGGTTGTCCCCGACCCTTCCGACAGAGGCGCGTGCGTTGGCGTCTTGAGCGCGCATATCGGGCCAAACGGCGAGTCGATCAAGAGGGTTTTTCATGCCCGAGTGCAGATTTTTTCGCGCCGCCGTTCATGTTGCGTTAAAGACTCGATCCGGTTGGCTGCGCCCCCTCGCCAGGACCACAGAAAGGACAGGCATGATGTCCCCAATCACCACCGCCTTGGCCAGCGCTAACGATGCGGACCGGCTGGCCGACATCCGGGTGGAGGCCATGCGACCCAGCCTGCAAGCGGCGGGCCGGTTCGACCGGGATCGCGCGCGGGCCCGCTTTCTTGTTGCCTTCCGACCAGAGGACACGCGCCTGATCCTGGCCGCTGGTGTCGTGATCGGTTTCGTCGTGGTCCGGCACAGGGATGACCACATGTACCTGGACCAGCTCTGCGTTTCACCGGCCCACCAGGGAGGCGGGGCTGGCCGGCATATCGTTCGGATGATCCAGGACGAGGCGCGCTCTGAAGGCCTGCCCCTGCGCCTGATGGCGCTGAACGTCAGCCGGGCCAACGCCTTCTATGTCTCTTGCGGGTTCAGGGCCCTGTCGTCGGACGCGCTTGATACCCAGTACGAATGGCGGCCCGACGCGCCCTAGGCCGAAACGCAAAAACCCCCGCCGTTTCCGGCAGGGGCCTTGTTTCGAAGGGGCCGCAGGTCAGGCGACCCGGTCGACCATCATCTTCTTGATCTCGGCAATCGCCTTGGCCGGGTTCAGCCCCTTGGGGCAGGTCTTGGCGCAGTTCATGATCGTGTGGCAGCGATACAGCTTGAACGGATCTTCCAGCTCGTCCAGACGCTCGCCGGTGGCCTCGTCACGGCTGTCGATGATCCAGCGATAGGCATGCAGCAGCGCGGCGGGGCCGAGGTACCGATCGCCGTTCCACCAATAGGACGGGCAGGACGTCGAGCAGGACGCGCACATCACGCATTCATAGAGGCCGTCCAGCTTCTTGCGGTCCTCGATGGATTGCTTCCATTCCTTGGCCGGCCGGTTGGTCTTGGTTTCCAGCCAGGGCATGATCGACGCATGCTGGGCGTAGAAATGGGTCAGGTCGGGGATCAGGTCCTTGACCACGGGCATGTGCGGCAGCGGGTAGATCTTGACCGTGTCGCCCTTGATCTCGTCCAGGCCGAAGATGCAGGCCAGCGTGTTGCCCCCGTCGATGTTCATCGCGCAGGATCCGCAGATGCCTTCGCGGCAGGACCGGCGGAAGGTCAGCGTCGGGTCGATCTCGTTCTTGATCTTGATCAGCGCGTCCAGAACCATCGGACCGCACTTGTCCATGTCGAGGAAATAGGTGTCGACACGCGGGTTCTCGCCGTCGTCCGGGCTCCAGCGATAGATCTGGAACTTGCGCACGTTCTTGGCACCTTCGGGCTTGGGCCAGGTCTTGCCGGTGCGGATACGCGAGTTTTTCGGCAGCGTGAATTCAACCATGTCTCGTCTCCTGGTGCGCGTCACCGGCGTGGTTGAACCGGAAACTCTGGGGTCGGAACCGATGGGTCATCAGCGGACTCCTTCGGGCAGATGGAAAGTCAGCCCGGCCGTTTCGGCCAGGCGCAGGATTCGTTCGGCATCGGCCGGGAAATGCGCGGCGATGCGCTCGGCCAGGTCCGGCTCGTGGGCAACAAGCCAGAGCAGCAGGCCGAATTCGGGATCGTCGGCCAGCATCTCGGCGCGGCGGTCGGTGGCCAGCGCCCGGGCATCCCGGGCGTCAGGCTGAAAGGATGACCCGCCGCCATAGCGCTGGACCTCGCCCAGGCCCAGGTCACGGGTGTCGAGGCCCAGGGCCTGCAGGGTGTCGCGGCGATAGCCCTCGGACGCGATCCAGCGATCATAAAGCACCGCGTGCACCGCGCCGGGGCGCGAAACCAGCTCCAGCGCCCGGCCGTAGGTGCGGCAGGCATTGGTCATGATCCGGGCCCGTTCCATGGCACCGTAGCGGCTGTTGCCCTTGATCTTGCGCAGCAGCGACGCCGCCCAGTTGAGGAACCCGCGGTAGATGACCACCACCTGTTCCTCGCTGTCCCAGATCGGCCGGGGGCAGGCCAGGTCGCGGTCGCCGGGCATGGCATCCTCGACCGACACGATGGTCAGCGGACGGGGCCCGGCCTGGGCCAGCGTGGCACCCAGATCGTTCAGCTCGTCCGTCACCCGCACCGGGGCACCCCCACGGCGCAGCTCCAGGCTGCGGTGGCTGGCCAGCGGGTCCTGGGCCTTCTTGCAATTGTTCAAGAAGACCGCGTTGCCCCCCGGCGCATTGCGCAGAAAGCCATCCAGGATCGCATGGTTGCCCGAACGCCGCATGCCAAACACCCGCAGCACCGGACCGGGCCGGAAATCGGGCGCAAGCGACGCTGCCGGGCGGACGGCCATGTTCATGCCATCCCCCGTTGCCGTTCCCTGCCGGACAGAGGGCCGCGCGGCGCGGCGTTGCGGCCCCCGGTCGCCGGCATCATCAGAAGGTCCGTGCCTTGGGCGCGATCTTCTTCAGCGAGATGCCGCCTTCGTCTTCGGTGGTCAGCGGATCCAGGACAACCGGACGATATGTAAGGTCGACCTTGTTGCCCTCGACCCGGCTGATCGTGTGGACACGCCAGTTCTCGTCGTCACGCGTGGAATAATCCTCGTGGGCATGCGCCCCGCGGCTTTCCTTGCGGGCCTCGGCGCCATAGATCGTGGCCAGCGCGTTGGGCATCAGGTTGGTCAGTTCCAGCGTTTCCATCAGGTCCGAGTTCCAGACCAGCGAGCGGTCGGTGACCTTGAGGTCGTCCAGCTTGGCGGCGATCTCGGTCATCTTGACCACGCCTTCTTCCAGCGTCTTCGACTCGCGGAACACGGCGGCGTCCGATTGCATCGTGCGCTGCATTTCCAGCCGCAGGTCGGCCGTGGGGATGCCCCCGTCGGCGTTGCGGACGGTGTCGAACCGGTCAAAGGCCTTGTCGATCGACGCCAGGTTCGGCGCCGGCGTCGGCGCGGCGGGGTTGACGACCTTGCCCGCCCGGATGGCCGAGGCGCGGCCAAAGACCACGAGGTCGATCAGCGAGTTGGACCCAAGGCGGTTGGCACCGTGCACCGAGGCACAGCCGGCCTCGCCCACGGCCATCAGGCCCGGCACGATCGCATTCGGGTCCTCGGCCGTCGGGTTCAGCACCTCGCCCCAGTAGTTCGTCGGGATACCGCCCATGTTGTAGTGCACGGTCGGCAGAACCGGGATCGGCTCCTTGGTGACGTCCACGCCGGCAAAGATCTTCGCCGATTCCGAGATCCCCGGCAGCCGCTCGGCCAAAGCTTCGGCCGGCAGGTGGTTGAGGTTCAGGAAGATGTGGTCCTTGTGCTCGCCCACGCCGCGGCCTTCGCGGATCTCCATGGTCATCGAGCGCGAGACATAGTCACGCGGCGCCAGGTCCTTATACTGGGGCGCATAGCGCTCCATGAACCGTTCGCCTTCGGAGTTGGTCAGGTAACCGCCCTCGCCCCGTGCGCCTTCGGTGATCAGGCAGCCCGAGCCGTAGATGCCGGTGGGGTGGAACTGCACGAATTCCATGTCCTGCAGCGCCAGGCCGGCCCGCGCGACCATGCCGCCACCGTCGCCGGTGCAGGTATGGGCCGAGGTGGCCGAGAAATAGGCGCGTCCGTAACCGCCGGTGGCCAGAACGACCATCTTGGCGTTGAAGACATGCATCGTGCCGTCGTCGAGCTTCCAGCACACCACGCCCTGGCACACGCCGTCGTCGGACATGATCAGGTCGATGGCGAAATACTCGATGTAGAATTCCGCGTTGTTCTTCAGCGACTGGCCATAAAGCGTGTGCAGGATCGCGTGGCCGGTCCGGTCGGCGGCGGCGCAGGTGCGTTGCACCGGGGGGCCTTCACCGAATTCGGTGGTGTGGCCGCCGAACGGGCGCTGATAGATCTTGCCCTCTTCGGTGCGCGAGAACGGCACGCCGTAATGTTCCAGCTCGTAAACCGCCTTGGGCGCTTCGCGGGCGAGGTATTCCATCGCGTCCGTGTCACCCAGCCAGTCCGACCCCTTGACGGTGTCGTACATGTGCCACTGCCAGTTGTCCGGGCCCATGTTGGACAGGGACGCGGCGATGCCGCCCTGTGCGGCCACGGTGTGGGAACGGGTCGGGAAGACCTTGGTCACGCAGGCCGTGCGCAGCCCCTGCTCGGCCATGCCGAGGGTTGCCCGCAGCCCGGCCCCGCCGGCGCCCACGACCACGACGTCATATTCATGCGTCTCGTATGTGTACTCAGCCATTGCTTCCAGGTCCTTCAGAGCGCGAGTTTGACGAGGGCGAACAGCCCGGTGGCGATGATCACCCAGGCGACGGCACCCGCCGCGACAAAGGCGATCTTGCCTGCCACGCCATGGACATAGTCGACGATGGCGTCCTGCACCTCGTGCATCATGTGCAGCACGCCGACCACCAGGGTCAGCGCGGCGATGACGGCCGGGAACGGCCGGCTGTAATAGGCCAGCACCTCTTCATAGCTGCCCCCCAGGGCCGAGCCGAAGGTGAAGATGAACAGCGGCACAAGCACGACAAGTGCGGCCGAGCTGATCATCATCTGCCAATGTTCATGGGTGCCCGCCCGTGCGGATCCGAGCCCCTGCGCGCGCTTGCGATCGGTCAGAAATCTCATGGTTGGGGCTCCTTATACGACGATGGCCGTGAACAGGGCGAGAACGGTGGCGCCCACCAGCATGGCGATCGACATCTTTTCGGCGATCGGGATTTCGACGGCATAGCCGAGGTCCCAGATCACGTGCCGCAGCCGGCCCAGCATGTGGTACCACAGCGCCCAGGCAGCACCGAACATGACCAGGTCACCGAGGAAGCTGGTCAGCAAGCCATCGACGATCTCGAAGGCGCGCTCGGAGGTGGCCGCCGACAGCAGCCAGGCCACGACCAGGATCGCCAGCCCGTAGCAGGCGATGCCCGTGATCCGGATAAGAATGGAAGTGATGGCGGGCAGAGGCATCCTGTAGACTTGCAGGTGCGGCGACAGGGGGCGATTGCCGCGGTTCACGTCGGCCATGGCGTGTCCTTTCCGTTGGATACCCCTGTTCTACGGTTTTTTGCGCGACTGTCACGGCACGACGCTGCCGTGCAGCGCGGTTTTTTGGCGCGGATTGTCACTTTTTACCACGTTGTGATCACACTTTTGATTTGTGTGATCACAAAGATCTAGGTGAGTGATTTTGTCGGGAATTGCCCGGCCGCAAGCGGGTGATTCCCTGCGGGCGAAAGGCTCAGTCCTGCCACATGCCCATGCGCGAGAGCGCGGCGACCGCCCGGTCGCGTTCGTCCTTGGCGCCATCCAGAACCGCGGCGTTCAGCTTCTGGACAAACGCCCCCAGCTTGCGCGTGCGCGACAGCTCGGACATCAGCCCGAAGACCTCGCCATCACTGCCCATGTTCAGGATATGCTCCGCCGGAGTCGTTTCCACCGAGTCATACATTCGCAGAACTCCCATGCCCAAGCGTGAGCATATTAACTATTTTTCATTTTCGTGACAATGCCGGCTGCTGCGCTGCAGAATTATCCACAATGATTGCCGGCACTTGCGCCAAATGCCGCCGATATCGCGGTTTCTGCCTGCGCGGCTGTGGATAACCCCGGCACGACGCCCATGTAACAGGCGGTTTCCGCCCGGCTCACCCGCCCTTCCGGCGGGGTGTCCCCGGGAATCACCTGCATCGCCTTGCCACCCGGCCGGGCCGTGGGCGCCGGCATCGGGGCCGTTGTCTTGCAGGTGGTCATGACTGGTCTGCCTTTCCCGGAAACGGCAGAGCCGCGGTCGTGCCGCGGCTCTTAATCCGTCCGGTCAGCGAAGGAAAGACGTCAGATCGGCATCAGGGCCCAGTAGTCGAGATCCAGCAGCACCTCGGGCTTGTAACGTCCGTCCTCGCCCCGCAGGTCGAAAGGCGCGCCGCCCTTGGTGGCCACCAGCCGCAGCCGGATCGCGCCGACGCCGGGCGCGGCGGTCTCGGCCTTGTCCAGCACTTCCGACCAGGCGCGGATCGTGTCGCCGGCCAGGCAGGGATTGGCATGGGCCCCGGCATTCAGCCCGACGATCATCTGGGCATTGGCCAGCCCGTTGAACGACAGCGCCCGGGCCATCGAGATGACATGACCGCCATAGATCAGCCGGCCTTCGGGGCGCTGGGTCAGGTCGAAATGCACCTTGGCCGTGTTCTGCCACAGCCGCGTGGCCATCATGTGTTCGGCCTCTTCGACCGTCACCCCGTCGACATGGTCGATCGTCTCGCCGACCTCGTAATCGCCCCAGCGATGCGGCTCGCCGGCCTGGGCGAAATCGTAGCCCGTGAAATCCAGCCCCTCGGGGATCACCAGGTCGGCCGGGTCCAGCACCGGTTTCAGCGTGGGAACGACCGTGTCCGGCGCCGGCGCGGCCGGGTCCTTCTTGCGCACCATCACCCAGCGGCAATAGTCCATGACCGGCGTGCCATGCTGGTTGCGGCCCGTCGTGCGGACATAGACCACCCCGGTCTTGCCATTGGAATTCTGTTTCAGGCCAATGACTTCGGATTGCGACACCAAGGTATCGCCAGGATAGACCGGATGCAGCCAGCGGCCCTCGGCATAGCCGAGATTGGCCACCGCATTCAGCGACACATCGGGCACGGTCTTGCCAAAGACCACGTGGAAGGTGACCAGGTCGTCCAGCGGGCTGGCCGGCAGGCCGCAGGACCGGGCAAATTCATCCGACGAGAACAGCGCATGCCGCGCCGGGTAGAGCGCATGATACAGCGCCCGCTCGCCGCCCGACACGGTGCGCGGCACCGCATGGGTCAGCACGTCGCCCACGGCGTAATCCTCGAAGAACCGTCCCGCGTTGGTCTTGGCCATTCACTGTTCTCCCAGTTTCATCTCGGGGGTGTAATCGCCCTCGATCTCCTTGGTCACGGCCTGGCCGCAGCGCATCACGCCATTGGCCGCGTCGAAAGCATAGGTGGGCGCGCCATGCAGCACCCAGCCCTTGGCCAGCGCGGCCGAGACCTTGTGGCAGAACGCGGATGTGTCGTCTTCGGTGAGGAATCTGTAGATCGTTGTCATGAGCCAAACGGAGATGGGCCGACGAGGCCGTGAATGAAGCCAATGACCGCCATGAGGACGATCGAGGCGGCGAAGAACATGGCATCCTTGCCATAGGTGCCGGGTGCCGGCGGGGTCCAGTCGGGGTCGGCCGCTGTCAGCACACGCATTTCGACCAGCGCCCAGGCCAGCAACCCGCCGAACAGAACAATGGCGGCCAGGTCGCCGTTGACCAGCAGGTGGGCAAGGGCCCACAGCGCGAAACCGGTCAGCATCGGGTGGCGCATGCCGTTCAGCAGGCGGCCCTTCTTGGGCGCGGGGCTCATCATGAAGATGGCCACCAGCACGATCAGGTTGTTGAGATGCACCAGGAAGGTCGGCGGATACCAGATGTTGACGAAGGGCGTGGCCCGGAAGCCGAAGATCATCAGCACGACGGCCAGGCCCAGGGCGATGGCCACATGGCCCCTGCCCCGATCCCCCAATGCCGCGCGCCGCTCGGGCGCCATGCGTTTGAACAGATGCGCGGCCCACCAGAGCCCCACGCCGATTACCAGTACCACCCAGCCCATAGCTAGCTCCCGTGCATCGCTGCGATTGCCTCGGCTTTTGCCAGAGTCTCCCGGGCTGTTGCAACGTGCAGGTTTTCAACAATCTTCCCGTCGACGACAGCCACCCCCTGCCCCGCGGCCTCGGTTTCCTCGAAGGCCGCGATCTGGCGGCGGGCCAGGTCGATGTCGTCGTCCGACGGTGCAAAGGCGCGGTTGGTGACGTCAAGCTGGGCAGGATGGATCAGCGACTTGCCGTCAAAGCCCATGTCGCGGCCATGCATGCATTCGACCAGCAGGCCCTCGTCGTCCTTGAAGGCATTGTAGACGCCGTCGATGATGATCAACCCATGCGCCCGGGCCGCCAGAAGGCACAGGCCCAGGGCGGTCAGCATCGGCTCGCGGTCGGGGCGGAACCGGGCGGTCAGTTCCTTGGCCAGGTCGTTGGTCCCCATGACCATGCCCTGCAGCTTTGGATGGGCGGCAATGGCCCCGGCGTTCAGCATGCCCAGCGGCGTTTCCATCATCGCCCAGATCGGCAGGTCGCCGGTGATCTCGGCCAGCCGGTCCAGCTGGTCGGGGCTTTCGACCTTGGGCAGCAGCACCGCATCGCAGGCCATCCCCGCCGCCGCCCGGGCATCATCCAGCCCCCATTCGGTATCGAACCCGTTGATCCGCACGAGCCGCACCCGCGCACCATAGCCGCCCTGGTCCAGCTGCGCGGCCAAGGTGGCACGGGCATTGACCTTTTCGGCCGGGGCCACGGCGTCTTCGAGATCGAAGATGATCGCATCGGCGGCCAGCCCCCGGGCCTTGTCCAGCGCGCGTTCCTTGGACGCGGGGATGTAGAGAACGGAACGGAAAGGACGGGCGCGCGGATCCATTGGGGCCTCCATGGGACATAAAGTTGCGCAGGATTGGACCTTTTTGCACTAAAAGATCAAGGCAAAATCGCCGCGTTGCAGCAAATTCTTGCTGCACAGGCGCGGCCCGCGCGCTGCGCAGGACCGGACAGGGCCGATCCCGGCGGGCCTGTGGCGCTGCGTTCAGGTGCGCACATGGGGCCGGTCCAGACGCCCAAGTGAGGCAAATCCGCTGGGCACTCTGGACCGGTTCGGGTGGGGATTGGGGGCCATCCCGGCGGACATGGAGCCATATTCAGGTCAGCATGGAGGGCCCCGTTCAGGCGACCGAGCGAGGCTGGCGCGGACGGCGCCATTGCGGGGCCGTTGCGTGACCGGCGCACGTTGGTTTTACGCCGCTTAAGCCCCGCCGGGATCACCGTCATCGCCATCGACCGGTCCGCGCCCGCTGCGCGGGAACAGATGGAAAGGTGACGCAGATGAACACGATGGCAATCCGCATGACGATCGGGCTGGGCGTGATGGCGCTTGGCGCCCATCAGCTGGACGCCCAGCAGGCCGGCGGCAATTGCGCCCCGCGCCCGGTGGTGCTGGAACGGCTGGCCGACGGCTATGGCGAGACCCGCCAGAGCATCGGCCTGGGCGGCAACAACCAGGTGGTCGAGGTCTTTGCCTCGCATCGCACCGGGTCCTGGACGATCACGGTCACCCGGCCCGACGGCATGACCTGCCTGGTTGCGGCGGGCAATGCCTTCGAACGGGTCGAAGAGCTGCTGCCCACCGGCGATCCGGCCTGATCAGCAAGGGACACGCCCGATGGCCAACAGCTATACCCTGACCTCCGACTGGACCACCGCCAACCGGTTCGACGTGACCGGCGATCGCGACGTGCTGGTCAGCAACACCTGCGCCTTCGACATCCGCTGGGCGCGCACCTCGGGGCCGGACACCCCGGCAACCGCTCCTGCCATGTCGCACCTACTGCGCCCCGGCCAGAGCATGTCGCTGTCGCTGCGCAGCGGCCAGGCGATCTGGCTGGCCGCCCTGCCCGGCGGCACGGCCCTGGTCGAGGATTTCGGCTGAGATCCCGCGACCCGGGGGGCCGGCCGGTCAGGTCAGCCCCTCCCACACCAGCTTGATGCCGGTGATCCCCAGCGCGACATAGGTGATGCCGAAGAACAGGCGTTCGTTCATGCGGCGATGGGCCTTGACCCCGATCCAGGTGCCCAGCAGGGCGACCGGGGCCAGGATCAGGTTGGCCGTCAGCGATGTCGCGGTGAACAATCCCAACAGCACGTAAGGCACGAACTTGGCGATGTTGATCGCCCAGAAGACCAGGACCGTCGTGGCCTGGTAAGTTGTCTTGTCCAGCCGCTGTGACAGCATGTAGGCCGCGGCCGGTGGCCCGCCGGCATGGCTGACAAAGCTGGTGAACCCGGCCGTGGCCCCGGCCAGCAGGCCCACCCAACCCGGCAGGCGTTCGCCGGACGGCTGGAACAGCTTGTACTGCACGGCCAGTTGCCAGGCGATGAACGCCAGGGCGATCCCCCCGATCAGCACGCGGAAGACATCCGGTTCGGCGACCTGGTAGAGCAGCGCGCCCAGGGCCACGCCCGGCAGCCCGCCCAGGATCAGCAGCCGGGCATCCGGCACGCTCCAACGTTTCCAGAACGGGCCCAGCGTGGCCAGGTCGATCAGCATCAGCAGTGGCAGCATCACGCCCAGGGCCTGGCCCGGCGGCAGCACCAGCGCCAGAATCGCCGACGAGGCAAAGGCCGCCCCCGAGCCGAATCCACCCTTGGAAATACCAGCAAACAGCACCGCCGGCACGGCGACGGCAAAAAAGAACGGTGTCAGCTCAAGCACGAGAGATGCTCCCAAAATCTGCGCGACCCACCAGCTTTAGCCCGCCCGATAGCGCCGGAACACCCCCTGCCGCCATCGGCCGCGCCACGCCTCCCTTGCGCCAAGCGCCGGAACGCACTACGCAATCCTCGTTTTTCACTGGATTGGAGACCCATCCCATGGCCAGACCCAAGATCGCGCTCATCGGCGCAGGTCAGATCGGCGGTACGCTTGCCCATCTCGCCGCGCTGAAGGAACTGGGCGATGTCGTGCTCTTCGACATTGCCGAGGGCACCCCCGAGGGCAAGGCCCTCGACATCGCGGAATCGGGCCCTTCGGAAGGCTTCGACGCGGCGCTTTCGGGCACCCAGTCCTATGCCGACATCGCCGGCGCGGATGTCTGCATCGTCACCGCCGGCGTGCCGCGCAAGCCGGGCATGAGCCGCGATGACCTGCTGGGCATCAACCTCAAGGTCATGAAATCGGTTGGCGAAGGCATCAAGGAACATGCCCCCGACGCCTTCGTGATCTGCATCACCAACCCGCTCGACGCCATGGTCTGGGCGCTGCAGCAATTCTCGGGCCTGCCCCCGCACAAGGTCTGCGGCATGGCCGGCGTGCTCGATTCGGCGCGCTTCCGCCACTTCCTGGCGAGCGAATTCAACGTGTCGATGAAAGACGTCACCGCCTTCGTGCTGGGCGGCCACGGCGACACGATGGTGCCGTCGGTGCGGTACTCGACCGTTGCCGGCATCCCGCTGCCCGACCTGGTGCAGATGGGCTGGACCACGCAGGAAAAGCTGGACGCCATCGTGCAGCGCACCCGTGACGGCGGCGCCGAGATCGTCGGCCTGCTGAAGACCGGCTCGGCCTTCTATGCGCCGGCCACCTCGGCCATCGAAATGGCCGAAGCCTACCTGAAAGACCAGAAACGCGTCCTGCCCTGCGCGGCCTATTGCGACGGCGAGCTGGGCGTGAAGGGCATGTACGTGGGCGTGCCGACCGTGATCGGCGCCGGCGGCATCGAGAAGATCGTCAACATCACGCTCACCAAGGAAGAGCAAGAGATGTTCGACAGCTCGGTTTCGGCCGTCAAGGGCCTGGTCGAGGCCTGCAAGGGCATCGACGAAACCCTGGCCTGAGCCCGGCGATCACCGGCGCCCGCGCGGCGCCGGGCCACAAAAGAAAACGCCTGCCGGTCACCATGCCGGCAGGCGTTTTTTCTTGGTCGATGGTGCTGTGCTTGCCCAGTTCGACCCGGCTTAGCCCCCGGAATTTTCGAAAATTCCGGGCCGGAAAATTCGAATTTTCCGGTGCCCGGCGCGGCCAGTCAGATCAGGCCAGAACAAGTCAAACGACCGGATCAAAAGGCCAGCGACACCCCGAAGTTGACCGCGTTGGTCCAGATCTGGGTTTCCAGGCTGCCGCCCCCGTCGAGGTCGGCATCCAGCCAGGAATAGGTGCCCTTGTACTCCCCGAACAGCCGCCAGCGGTCGTTCAGCGCATAGCTGACCCCGGCCAGCCAGGCCACGTTCGGCCCGGTGACCTGGTACCCGAAGGTCTTGGTCGCGCTTGCGCTCGATTGCACCTCGACATGCGGGAAGGCCACGCCGGCGCCCAGGCCGACATAGGGTGTCGCCCGGCCCCACCATTGGTTCAGCCAGCGCCGCGACACGCCCAGGGTGATGTTGTTCAGCCCGTCGGTGAATTCCAGCGTCTCAAAGCCCGTGGCCGCCAGGGTTTCATCGCTGGCATAGGCCTTGGAATGGGTGAAATCGAGGTGAAAGCCCCAGTCGTCGGTCCGCCACCAGGTCGCCCGGACGCCGTAATAGGGCGGGGCCGAGAAGGACTTGCCGTCCCAGCTGGCCGAGAAGTTGAAATCGCCCACGCCGGTCGGATCGGTGCCCGACACGTCGTTGCTGTGGGCGTTCTGGAACCCGGTGTAAAAGCTCAGCTCCAGCTCGGCCTGCGCCGCCGGCGCGGCCATCATCCCGGCGCCGGCCAGCAGGGCCACGGCCATCAGGCGCCCGCCCGACCGGCCAAGCGCCCGGCCGATCGCCCCGCCCGCCCGGCGCGACAGCCGGTCGAGCCCGGTCAGCGCCATGGCCTGGGCCAGCCAGCCGATCAGCGCGCCGGCCACGACCTGCAACGTGGTATGGGCCCCGGCCTCGACGCGCGAGGCGCCGGTCGCCCCGGCAGCCAGCAGCGCCACGCCCTGGGCCGGGGCATTGCCCGCCAGGCAGGTCTGCGTCAGCCCGACCGCCCCAAAGGTCGCGGCCGCCGTGTGGCCGCTGGGGAACCCTTTCGATCCGCCGTTCGGCCGGCGGTTCACCGCCAGATCGCCCAGGGCGAACTTCGGTGTCTTGATCGCTGCTTCCAGCAAGATGTATCTCCCGATGTAAGTCATGCCGCGCCCCGACGCCGCGGCGCAGGCCAGCCCGAGAACGGGCAGGACGACCTGCAACCGGTCCCCGGTCCGTTCGGCCGAAGGCCAGAACAGGGCCGCCACCAGCAGCACGATCCCCAGGACCGACCACAGGCTGAGCCGTCGGAAGAGGGAATGCAACATGAAGCGGCCTGACCTTGGCAATGTGTCGCGTGGCAAATGTCAGCCTCCTAGGCAGCCCGGCCGGAGGAAGCAAGGGAATGCCGCCCCGCCGCCGATCACATCTTGCGAATCGCCTGTCGCGCTGCCAGCCGGCCACTTGTGATCACACCCCGAAAACGTGTGATCACAAACCCGGTTTTTTTCCGCCGAAATGCGCATTCCGGCAAGAAAATCTTTAACCCCGCCCGTCATGCAGGCTTATAGGTGAATCAACGCACACAAGACGGGACGGATTTCCATGAACATCCACGAATACCAGGCAAAGGCCCTGCTGCGCAGCTACGGCGCTCCGGTGTCGGACGGTCGCGTCGTCCTCAAGGCGGATGAAGCCAAGACCGCGGCGGGCGAACTCGACGGCCCGCTCTGGGTGGTCAAGGCCCAGATCCACGCAGGCGGCCGCGGCAAGGGCTCGTTCAAGGAAGCCGATGCCGGCGAGAAGGGCGGCGTGCGCCTGGCCAAGTCGGTGGAAGAAGCCGCCGAGGAAGCCAAGAAGATGCTCGGCCGCACCCTGGTGACCCACCAGACCGGCCCGGCCGGCAAGCAGGTCAACCGCATCTACATCGAGGACGGCTCGGGCATCGAGACCGAACTCTACCTGGCCCTGCTCGTCGACCGCGTGACCAGCCGCGTGTCCTTCGTCTGCTCGACCGAAGGCGGCATGGACATCGAGGAAGTCGCGGCCAGCACGCCCGAGAAGATCCTGTCGTTCTCCGTCGACCCGGCCACCGGCTACCAGGCCTTCCACGGCCGCCGCATCGCGTTTTCGCTGGGCCTCAAGGGCGCCCAGGTCAAGCAATGCGTCGCGCTGATGGGCCTGCTCTACAAGGCCTTCATCGAGAAGGACATGGAGATGCTCGAGATCAACCCGCTGATCGTGACCGACAGCGGCGATCTGAAGGTGCTCGACGCCAAGCTGGGCTTCGACGGCAACGCGATCTATCGCCACGCCGACATCGCCGAACTGCGCGACACGACCGAAGAGGACCCCAAGGAACTCGAAGCGTCGAAATACGACCTGAACTACATCGCGCTGGATGGCGAGATCGGCTGCATGGTGAACGGCGCGGGCCTGGCCATGGCGACGATGGACATCATCAAGCTCTACGGTGCGGAACCGGCCAACTTCCTCGACGTGGGCGGCGGCGCGACCAAGGAAAAGGTCACCGAGGCGTTCAAGATCATCACCTCGGACCCGAACGTCAAAGGCATCCTGGTCAACATCTTCGGCGGCATCATGCGCTGTGACGTCATCGCCGAAGGCGTGATCGCCGCGGTGAAAGAGGTCGGCCTGCAGGTTCCGCTGGTTGTCCGCCTCGAAGGCACCAATGTCGAGCAGGGCAAGGAGATCATCAACACCTCCGGCCTCGCCGTGATCGCCGCCGAGAACCTCAAGGACGGCGCCGAGAAGATCGTGAAAGCGGTCAAGGGCTGAGGCTGCGCGCCCGGCCGGTGCGGACAGCAAGATGACGAGCATGACGCAGCATATCGATATCGCAGGGTCGCATGACCGCGACGATCGGCTGGCCCGCATGGTGCCGGCGGCGGTGCTCGTCTATCTTGCCGTCCAATGCGCGGCCCGGGTGGCAGCGCCCGGCGGGCTGACCATCGACGAAGCCGAACAGATGGTCGCAACGCAAGCTCTGGAGTGGGGCTACAGCACGCAGCCCCCTCTTTATACCTGGATCCAGATGGCCGTGTTCGAGGCCACCGGACCGGGCAAGCTGGGCCTGGCCGCCGTCAAGGCCGGGCTGCTGGCCAGCACCTATCTCGGTGTCTGGACACTGATGCGCCAGCTGCGCGCCGGGCCGACCCTGGCCGCCGTGGCGGTGGTCGGCGCGCTGCTGCTGCCCTCGCTGTCCTACGAGGCCCAGAAGGACCTGACCCATTCCGTCCTGGCCACCGCGCTGGCCGTCTGGACGACCTGCCTGGCCGTGGCCGCCCTGCGCCGGCCGACGATGCCCGGCTTTGCCGCGCTTGGCCTGCTGATCGGCGCCGGGCTGCTGGCCAAGTGGAACTTTGCCATTCTGCTGATCGGCCTGATCCCCGCCATTGCGCTCGATCCGCGCGCCCGGGGGCACCTGGGCGGCTGGCTGCTCTGCGCCGCCGTGGCGCTGGCCGTGATCGCCCTGCCCGCTGGCTGGATCCTGTCCAACTGGGCGGTGTCCACCTCGGGCGCCTCGAAATTCGCCATCACCCAGGCGCCCTACCTGCAACGTGTCGTGCAGGCCGCCGGGGAATACGGCATGGCCCTGCTGTCGGCCTGCGGGCTGCTGGTGCTGGCCTTTCTCGCCGGGTTCGACCTGCGCGCCGCGCGGAAGGCGGCCGGCGACGAAACCGATGCCGACCGGGCCCTGCTGCAGCGCTGCGTGATCCTGGCCATCGCGGCCACCGGCCTGCTGACGATTGCCCTGGGCGCGACCGAAGTGCGCGAGCGCTGGCTGCTGCCCGTGCTGGTGCTGGTGCCCGCCGCCCTGGCCCTGTGGCTGGGCGCCGGGCTGACCGCCCGGCGGTTTCACCTGTTCCTCGGCCTGGGCGCGGCACTGATGCTGGCGCTGGCCGTGGCGCTGCCGCTGAACATGGCCCGTGGCGGGCGCAACCCGGCCCATGCGGCCATTCCCTTCGACCGGGCGGCCGAAGCGATGGAGCTGAACGACCAGCTGGTGCTGGTGTCCGACCGGATGATCGCCGGCAACCTGCGCAACGTGCGGCCCGACCTGGCCGTGGTGACGCCCGACATGCCCGGCCTGCTGGCCGGCCGGCCGGCCGATTTCGCCATCTGGGGCGCCCGCGACGACCGCCCCGCCGACCTGCCCGCCCCCCTGCCCGCGCTGGTCAGCGCCCGGGGGGACCAGGCCGATTTCGCTCAACATTCCGTGGTGACGCTGCCCTATCCGGCGCCGCACCAGGACCGCAACTACAGCTTCTACCGGGTGGAGGTGGCGCAATGACACGACGCCCCGGCCCCGCCCGGCCGACCCCGACAGGGCCCACAACGATCTGAATTGGGCCCGGGCCCGCCGACCGGCGGGCGAACAGAAACAAGCAAGGAAGAACGGATACAGACATGGCAGTTCTCGTCGACGAAAATACCAAAGTCATCTGTCAGGGCCTGACGGGCTCGCAGGGTACGTTCCACACGGAACAGGCCATTGCCTATGGCACCAAGATGGTCGGCGGCGTGACCCCCGGCAAGGGCGGCATGGAGCACCTGAACCTGCCGGTCTTCGACTCGGTCCACGAAGCCAAGGCTGTCACCGAAGCCAACGCCTCGGTCATCTACGTGCCGCCGCCCTTCGCGGCCGATTCGATCATGGAAGCGATCGACGCCGAGATGGAGCTGATCGTCTGCATCACCGAGGGCATCCCGGTTCTCGACATGATGAAGGTCAAGCGCGCGCTGGTGGATTCGAAATCCGTGCTGATCGGCCCCAACTGCCCCGGTGTCATCACCCCCGACGCCTGCAAGATCGGCATCATGCCCGGCCACATCCACAAGCGTGGCAAGGTCGGCGTCGTGTCGCGCTCGGGCACGCTGACCTACGAAGCCGTGAAACAGACCACCGACGTGGGCCTCGGCCAGTCGACCTGCGTCGGCATCGGCGGCGACCCGATCAAGGGCACCGAGCACCTGGACGTGCTGGAATGGTTCCTGGCCGATGACGAGACCGAAGCCATCATCATGATCGGCGAGATCGGCGGTTCGGCCGAAGAGGACGCCGCCCAGTTCCTGGCCGACGAAAAGAAAAAGGGCCGCTGGAAGCCCACCGCTGGGTTCATCGCCGGCCGCACGGCGCCTCCGGGCCGCCGCATGGGCCATGCCGGGGCCATCGTCGCCGGCGGCAAGGGCGGTGCCGAGGACAAGATCGAAGCCATGAAATCGGCTGGCATCGTTGTCGCGGAAAGCCCCGCCCAGCTGGGCGAAGCCGTGCTGAAGGCCATCGGCTGACACTGACAAGAACCGGGGATGTCCCAGGACCGGGACATCCCCCCATTCGCGGAGAGTACAAGGGTCATGGAGACGGTTTCAGCTTTGGTTGACGAAACGCCCCGCCCGGGACGCCGGCTGCTGCCGGCCGGCCGGCGGGGTGCTGTCGTCTCTGCCCTTGTCCTTCTGGCCGCGGCCACCGCGCTGACGGGCTGCGGCCGACGGTCGGTCGTGGGCGCTGCGGTCAATGCCACGACCAGCGCCGTGTCGACGGCCGCCAATGTCGCCGGCACCGCCGTGTCGACCACGGCCAATGTCGCCGGGGCGGCCGTCTCGACCACGGCCAGCGCCACCAGCGCCGCCGTCTCGGGCGTTTCGGCGGCCGCATCGGCCGGCAGCAGCGCCGCCGCGGCCGGCACGACCGCCGCCGCAGCGGGCACCACCACGGCTGCGGCCGGCACAGGGGTCATCACGCCGACGCTGGTCGCCGGCACCGTCGGGCTGGGCCTGGCCGCCGGCTATGACCAGGACAGCCGCCAGATCAATGCCGCAGCCCAGGCCGAAGGCTCGGCCAATTGCCTGCAGGCCGGGGGCAACGCGGCCAATGCCATCCAGCTGCTGACCGCCGCCGGCTGGCAGGACGCCGGATCGGAAGGCAGCATGCGCGTCTTCATGAAAAACGACACCCGCGGCCTCGTCACGCCCGAGGGCAATTGCCTGTTCCGCTCGGAATTCACCACCCCGACCGAAGCCGACAGCGCCGTGCGCAACCTGGTCGGCACGCTCTACCCCGGCGCCGTGCTGGGCGGCGCGCCGTCAGGCGCGACAACCGGCTGCGACGGCTTCACCGTATCGACCGCCCGCAACCGCCAGGGCTGGATCCACTACACCTCGGCCAACGGCACCGCATGCGGTGGGCTGGGCTCGGGCGTGACGATCCAATTCTTGTGATGCGCCATGACCCGACGTGATCCGATGACCCGCCACCCCGCATATCGCAACAGCAAAGCCGCCCCGAACCAGACAATCCGCCCGTTGTAACCATTCTGAAACCGAAATACCGGCACATGCACATTGACCGCAGGCCCGACCGGGCCAACGCATATGACACGGCCCTGACCCCGGGGGGGATGACATCCCGCCGTCCGGGGCCATCTTGTCCGGTGCCGGACCGACAACACCACTTGCCGGAACGCAAGACAAAGATCAGCAGCCCCGATTGCCAGAGGAAGGCAAGACGATGACAGAACAAAGCCCCAACGACCTCTTCCACGCCTCCTCGTTCATGCAGGGGGCCAACGCGGCGTACCTGGAACAGCTCTATGCCGAATATGCCAATGATCCCGGCAAGGTAGACGCGGCCTGGGCCGAGTTCTTCCGCGCCCTGGGCGACACCGAGATCGACGTCAAGAAAGAGGCCGGCGGGCCGTCCTGGGCGCGGCGTGACTGGCCGCCGGTGCCCGATGACGACCTGACCGCCGCGCTGACCGGCGAATGGCCGGCAGCCCCCCCGGCCGAGGCCAAGGGCGCCGCCAAGAAGATCCAGGACAAGGCCAAGGCCGTCGGCGCCGAGGTGTCCGACGAGCAGATCAAGCGCGCCGTGCTCGATTCGGTCCGCGCCCTGATGCTGATCCGGGCCTATCGCATCCGCGGCCACCTGGCCGCCGATCTCGACCCGCTGGGCATGCGCGACACGGAAAACCACCACGAGCTCGATCCGCGTACCTTCGGCTTCACCGAGGCCGATCTCGACCGGCCGATCTTCCTCGACAACGTGCTGGGCCTGCAGGTGGCCTCGATGCGGCAGATACTGGAGATCGTGAAACGCACCTATTGCGGCACCTTCGCGCTGCAGTACATGCATATTTCCGATCCCGAGGAAGCCGCCTGGCTGAAGGAACGCATCGAGGGACTGGGCAAGGAAATCCAGTTCACCCGCGAAGGCCGCCGGGCGATCCTGAACAAGATGGTCGAGGCCGAGGGCTTCGAAAAGTTCCTGCATGTGAAATACATGGGGACCAAGCGTTTCGGCCTGGACGGCGGCGAGGCGCTGATCCCGGCGATGGAACAGATCATCAAGCGCGGCGGCGCGCTGGGAGCCAGGGAAATCGTCATCGGCATGCCCCACCGCGGCCGGCTGAGCGTACTGGCCAACGTGATGCGCAAGCCCTACCGGGCGATCTTCAACGAATTCCAGGGCGGGTCGTTCAAGCCCGAGGATGTCGACGGTTCGGGCGACGTGAAATACCACCTTGGTGCCTCGTCGGACCGTGAATTCGACGGCAACACCGTGCACCTGTCGCTGACGGCCAACCCCTCGCACCTCGAAGCGGTCAACCCGGTGGTCCTGGGCAAGGCCCGGGCCAAGCAGGACCAGATGCATGACGATGCGCGGACCGGGGTCATCCCGATCCTGCTGCACGGCGACGCGGCCTTTGCCGGCCAGGGTGTCGTGGCCGAATGCCTGCAGCTGTCGGGCATCCGCGGCCACCGCACGGGCGGCACGATCCATATCGTGGTGAACAACCAGATCGGCTTTACCACGGCGCCGCATTTCTCGCGCACCTCGCCCTATCCGACCGACATCGCCCTGATGGTCGAGGCGCCGATCTTCCACGTCAACGGCGACGACCCCGAGGCCGTGGTGCATGCCGCCAAGGTGGCCACCGAGTTCCGCCAGAAGTTCCGCAAGGACGTGGTCATCGACATCTTCTGCTACCGCCGGTTCGGTCACAACGAGGGCGACGAGCCCATGTTCACCAACCCGGTCATGTACAAGAAGATCAAGACCCACAAGACGACGCTCAGCCTTTACACCGAGCGTCTCGTCAAGGACGGGCTCATCCCCGAGGGCGAGATCGAGGACATGAAGGCGGCCTTCCAGGCGCATCTGAACGAAGAGTTCGAGGCCGGCAAGGATTACAAGCCCAACAAGGCCGACTGGCTGGACGGGCGCTGGTCGCACCTGGACAAGCACGGCGAGGAATACGTGCGCGGCGAGACGGCGATCACGCCCGAAACGCTCAAGGAACTGGGCGACGGGCTGACCCGCCTGCCCGACGGCTTCCCGGCGCACCGCACCGTGTCGCGGCTGATGGAAACCAAGAAGCAGATGTTCGAGACCGGGCAGGGCTTTGACTGGGCCACCGGAGAGGCGCTGGCCTATGGCGCGCTGCTGTCCGAGGGTTACCCGGTGCGCCTGGCCGGCCAGGATTCGACGCGGGGCACGTTCTCGCAGCGGCATTCGGCGCTGATCAACCAGGAAACCGAAGAGCGGTATTACCCGCTCAACAACCTGCGTGCGGGCCAGGCCCAGTACGAGGTCATCGACTCGATGCTGTCGGAATACGCGGTCCTGGGCTTTGAATACGGCTATTCGCTGGCCGAGCCCAACGCGCTGACCCTGTGGGAAGGCCAGTTCGGCGATTTCGCCAACGGCGCGCAGATCATGTTCGACCAGTTCATCAGCTCGGGTGAATCGAAATGGCTGCGGATGTCGGGCCTGGTGGTTCTGCTGCCGCATGGCTACGAAGGCCAGGGCCCGGAACACAGCTCGGCCCGGCTGGAACGCTTCCTGCAGATGTGCGGCCAGGACAACTGGATCGTGGCCAATTGCACGACGCCGGCGAACTATTTCCACATCCTGCGCCGGCAGCTGCACCGGTCCTTCCGCAAGCCGCTGATCCTGATGACGCCCAAGTCGCTGCTGCGCCACAAGCTGGCGGTCAGCACGGCGGCCGATTTCACCACCGGGTCCAGCTTTCACCGGGTGCTGTGGGACGATGCACAGCACGGCAATTCGGACACCCAGCTGGTGTCGGACGACAAGATCAAGCGCGTGGTGATGTGTTCGGGCAAGGTCTATTACGACCTGCTCGAAGAGCGCGACGCGCGCGGCATCGACGACATCTACCTGCTGCGGATCGAGCAATTCTATCCCTTCCCGGCAATCTCGCTGGTCAAGGAACTGGAACGCTTCCCGCAGGCCGAGATGATCTGGTGCCAGGAAGAGCCCAAGAACCAGGGCGCCTGGACCTTCATCGAACCGAACATCGAATGGGTGCTCGGCCGGACCGACGCCGTTCACAAGCGGCCGGTCTATGTCGGCCGCGCCACATCGGCCTCGCCCGCGACGGGCCTGGCCAGCCAGCACAAAGCACAGCAAGAGGCGCTCGTGAACGACGCGCTGACGATCAAAGGAAACTGAACACATGACCACTGAAGTGCGCGTGCCCACCCTGGGCGAATCGGTCACCGAGGCCACGGTCGCAACCTGGTTCAAGAAGCCCGGCGATGCCGTGGCCGTCGACGAGATGCTGTGCGAGCTGGAGACCGACAAGGTCACCGTCGAAGTGCCCTCGCCGGCCGCCGGCACCCTGGGCGAGATCGTGGCCGCCGAAGGCGAGACGGTCGGCGTCGATGCCCTGCTGGCCACCATCGCGGAAGGCGGCGAAGCCGCCGCCGCCCCGGCCGAGCCGAAGGACGAGGCCACCCCGGCGGAGCCGGCCGGCGATGCCGGCGGCGACAGCGTCGACGTCATGGTCCCGACCCTGGGCGAAAGCGTCAGCGAAGCGACGGTGTCGACCTGGTTCAAGGCCGTGGGCGACAGCGTGGCCCAGGACGAGATGCTCTGCGAGCTGGAAACCGACAAGGTGTCGGTCGAAGTCCCTGCGCCTGCCGCCGGCGTGCTGGTGGAAATCACCGCGGCCGAAGGCACCACGGTCGATGCATCGGCCAAGCTGGGCGTGATCTCGGCCTCGGGCGCGGCCCCGGCCGCCAAGCCCGCCGGTGCCGATGCCGCCCCCGCCGCCCCCGCGGGCAGCGGCCGGTCGGATGTCGAAGACGCACCGTCGGCCAAGAAGGCCATGGCCGAAGCCGGCATCTCGGCCGATGCGGTCACCGGCACGGGCCGTGACGGCCGCATCATGAAGGACGACGTGGCCAAGGCCGTGGCCGCCGCGGCTTCGGCCCCGGCGCCCCAGGCACCCGCCGCCGCCCCGCGTGCCCCGGTGGCCGCCGAGGACGCCAGCCGCGAAGAGCGGGTCAAGATGACCCGTCTGCGCCAGACCATCGCCCGCCGCCTGAAGGACGCGCAGAACACGGCGGCTATCCTGACGACCTACAACGAGGTCGACATGACCGAGGTCATGGCCCTGCGCAGCCAGTACAAGGACCAGTTCGAGAAGAAGCACGGCGTGCGCCTGGGCTTCATGTCCTTCTTCACCAAGGCCTGCTGCCACGCGCTGAAAGAGGTCCCGGAAGTCAACGCCGAGATCGACGGCACCGACATCGTCTACAAGAACTTCGTGCACATGGGCGTGGCCGCCGGCACGCCCCAGGGCCTGGTCGTTCCGGTCATCCGCGACGCCGATGCCATGTCCTTTGCCGAGATCGAGAAGGCCATCGCCGAAAAGGGCAAACGCGCCCGTGACGGCAAGCTGTCGATGGCGGAAATGCAGGGCGGCACCTTCACCATCTCCAACGGTGGTGTCTATGGCTCGCTGATGTCCTCGCCGATCCTGAACCCCCCGCAATCGGGCATCCTGGGCATGCACAAGATCCAGGACCGGCCGATGGTCATCGGCGGCGAGATCAAGATCCGCCCGATGATGTACCTGGCGCTGAGCTACGACCACCGCATCGTCGACGGCAAGGGCGCGGTGACCTTCCTGGTGCGCGTCAAGGAAGCGCTGGAAGATCCCCGCCGTCTGCTGATGGATCTGTAAGGGAGCGGCGGGGCAAGCCCCGCCCTACACCCCCGGCGCAGGCTGGCGGAAGGCGAAGGAGATCGGACCGTGACACCGGAACTTGTCGTACTTGCCCTGGCCGGCCTGCTCCAGGGGCTGCAATTCGCGGCCTATTCCATCACTGCGCAACAGCAGGTCGGCACGAGATACGCGGCATCGCCCCGGGATGAACCCCGACAGCTGACCGGGCGGGCGGGGCGCTATCAACGCGCCCTGAACAACCATTTCGAAGGGCTGATCCTGTTCACCCTCGCCGTGGTCGTGGTGGTCCTGGGCGACGGATCCTCGGGCCTCACCGCCACCTGCGCCTGGATCTACCTGGCCGCCCGCATCGCCTATGTCCCAGCCTACGTTCTGGGCTGGGCGCCCTGGCGGTCGCTGATCTGGGCCTTCGGCTTTGCCGCCACGATGCTCATGCTGATCGCGGCGCTCTTATGACTTCTTCTTGGGAAAAATACCCTCGGGGGTAAGGCGCGCAGCGCCGAGGGGGCAGCGCCCCCTGCCCCACGGAAACAGAAAGGACAAACACATGGCAGAATTCGACGTGATCGTCATCGGCGCCGGCCCCGGTGGCTATGTCTGCGCCATCCGCTGCGCCCAGCTGGGCCTGAAGACCGCCGTTGTCGAGGGCAGCGAAACCCTGGGCGGCACCTGCCTGAACGTCGGCTGCATCCCGTCCAAGGCGCTGCTGCACGCGACCCACGAGCTGCACGAGGCACAGCACAATTTCGGCACGATGGGCCTGAAAGTCGGCGAGCCCGAGGTCGATTGGGCACAGATGCAGGCTTACAAGCAGGACGTCGTCAACGGCAACACCGGCGGCATCGAATTCCTGTTCAAGAAGAACAAGATCACCTGGCTCAAGGGCTGGGGTTCGATCCCCGAGGCCGGCAAGGTCAAGGTGGGCGACGAGGTGCACGGGGCCAAGTCGATCATCATCGCCTCGGGCTCCGAACCGGCCAGCCTGCCGGGCGTCGAGGTCGATGAAGAGACCATCGTGACCTCGACCGGCGCGCTGTCGCTGAAGGATACGCCGAAATCCATGGTGGTGATCGGCGCGGGCGTGATCGGGCTCGAGCTTGGCTCGGTCTATGCGCGGCTGGGCGCAAAGGTGACGGTCGTCGAATTCCTCGACGTGGTGACCCCGGGCATGGATGGCGAGGTGCAGCGCCAGTTCCAGAAGATGCTCAAGAAACAGGGCCTCGATTTCATCATGGGCGCGGCCGTGCAGAAGGCCGAGGTCGTGGATGGCTCGGCCAAGGTGACCTACAAGCTGCGCAAGGACGACAGCGAGCACGAGCTGGCCGCCGATACCGTGCTGGTGGCCACCGGCCGCAAGCCCTTCACCGAGGGGCTGGGCCTGGACAATCTTGGCGTCAAGCTGTCGGCGCGCGGCCAGATCGAGGTCGACGGCCATTGGCAGACCTCGGTGCCGGGGATCTACGCCATCGGCGATTGCATCGCCGGGCCGATGCTGGCCCACAAGGCCGAGGATGAAGGCATGGCCGTGGCCGAAGTCTGCGCGGGCAAGCATGGCCACGTGAATTACGACGTGATCCCGGGCGTGATCTATACCCATCCCGAGGTGGCCAATGTCGGCGCGACCGAAGAGGCGCTCAAGGACGCCGGGCGCAAGTACAAGGTCGGCAAGTTTTCCTTCATGGGCAATGCCCGGGCCAAGGCGATCTTTGCCGCCGAGGGCTTCGTCAAGATCCTGGCCGATGCCGAGACCGACCGGATCCTGGGCGCGCATATCATCGGGCCGGCGGCCGGCGACCTGATCCACGAGGTCTGCGTGGCGATGGAATTCGGCGCCGCGGCCCAGGACCTGGCCCTGACCTGCCACGCCCACCCGACCTATTCGGAAGCGGTGCGCGAAGCGGCGCTGGCCTGTGGCGACGGGCCGATCCACAGCTGATCCGAGAGATCCGCAGGGAATGGGAAGAGCCGTCCGGGAGGGCGGCTCTTTTTTTCTTGGTCGGCGGGCGGTTTGGCGGAGCGTCGGCCGGATATTTAAGAGGAGAAAGAAGCAGGAGGGCAGGCGCTGTCCCGTGCATGGGGCATTGCGGGCAGGGCCATGGAGTGAAGCGTCGAAAGGCCGGCGGGGCGGGTCTGCCAATCGGTAATCGGTGACGGTGACGGTGACGGTGACGGTGACGGTGACGGTGACGGTGACGGTGACGGTGAGCTGTGGGCAAGGGCTTGGGCGCGGGCAAGCGGGGTGGGCCCGCGCTGAGCGGACCGCAAGTGTGCCGCCAGGGCGGGTGGGAGCTTGGCCGCGCGCAAGGCCGGGGGAGTAAGGTCAGTGTGGCCGGGCGGACCAGAGCGGACGCCGCGCGGCATCGCGGCGGGTATATTCGGCCAGCGCGGCATCGAGATCCTCAGGGGCAAGCGCCGCGTCACCGCGGGCCTGGCGCGTGATCTGCATCGTGTACCAGGCCGTGACCCCGCCTTCGGGTGGAGCATCGAACCGGGGAAACCGGGGCGCGGGGCGCTGGCCAGCCAGCCAAGAGGCGGGCAATTCGGGGTCGAGCACCAGTGCCCGGGCCAGCCCGACCATGTCGGCGGCCTTGCCGGCCACGGCGTCTTCGGCCTGGGCCAGGGTCTTGAACCCGCCGGTCACCATCAGGGGGATCGTCGTTCGGCCCCGGGCACGCGCGGCGAAATCGAGGAAATAGGGCCCGCCCCCGGCCCGGTCCGAAGACGAGGCCGCACCGGGGAAATAGGTGCCGCCGCTCAGATCGACCAGGTCGACCGCCCGTTCGTCGAGCGCCGCGATCACCTCCAGCGCCTCGTCTTCGGCCAGCCCCCCGTCGAGCTGATCGGTTGTGTTGATCTTGATCCCAACCGGGAATTGCGGCCCGACCGCCCGGCGCACGGCATCGATGCTCTCCATCAGCGGCCGCATGCGGTTGTGCAGCGCCCCGCCATAGGCATCGCTGCGCCGGTTGAAGAGCGGCGAGAGGAACTGGCTGAACAGGAATCCATGGGCCGCGTGGATTTCGACACCGCCAAAGCCCAGGCCCTGGGCCAGGCGGGCCGTACGGGCAAATTCGCCGGGCAGCGCCTCGATCTCGGCCGCCGTCAGCGCCTCGCAACGCAGGCCGGGCAGATCCAGCGCGCTTGGCCCCCGGGGCGTGCCGATCGCCGGATCGGCCATGGCCCCGGCATGGCCCAGCTGGGGCCAGAGCTGGGCGCCATCACCGGCGCCGACCCGGGCCAGGCGACCCAGCATCGCGCGATCCGAATGGCCGTCGATCACCAGGTTGCCGGGCTTTTCGGGATAATCCGGCCCGCCCTGCACCTCGCCGATGATCGACAGGGCCAGGCCGCCCCGTGCCCAGCGGTCATAGATCCGAACCTGGTCCTCTGTCGGATTGCCCGCGCCATCGCCAAGGGAATCGGACATGGCCGCCTTGGCGATCCGGTTCTTCAGCACGACACCGCAGCGCAGGGCGAGCGGCCGGGCAAGCGGGGAATGGGACGTCATGGGCAAGGGCGCGATCCTGGTTTTGACCGTGATACGCCGGGCCCGCCGCCCGGGCCAAGCCCGGCATCGGGCGCGAGGCCCGGCCGGGCGCAATCCTCCGCATCCTCGCGGAGGGTTGCCAATCGCTTCAGCAGGGGCGCCCCCTGCCCCCGGTCACCACATGCTCTTGGCTGCCCGCTCCGGCCAGGCCCGGTCATAGGCCGCGCCGCCTTCCTCGCCGGCGGTGGCCTCGGCCAGCAGGGCGCCGACACTGGGCAGATCGGCGCTTTCGTCGCCACTGGTCCAGGTGCGGGCGCGGATCAGGGCACGGGCGCATTGGCTGTAGATCTCGGCGATCTCGATGACGATGACCGTGGCCGGCTGGCGGCCCTGGCGGTCGAACCGCGCGCGCAAGCCGGCATCGGCGGTCAGCCGGGCCCGGCCGTTCACGCGCACGACATTGTTCGACCCGGGCACGAGGAACATCAGCGACACGCGCGGATCGCGGAGGATGTTGCGCAGGCTGTCCAGCCGGTTGTTGCCGCGCCAGTCCGGCAGGGCCAGGGTGCGCTCGTCCAGCTCCAGCGCCGCCGGGCCATCGTCGCCGCGCGGGCTGCAATCGGTGCCCTCGGGGCCGACGGTGGCCAGCATGCAAAGCCGCGAGGCCATGATCCAGCGCCGGTAGAGCGGGGTCAGCCGGTCGACCACCTTGCGCAGGGCCGGCTGGCCCGGGGTGCCGTAAAGCGCTTCGAGCGCGGCGATATCGTCGATGAAATCCATCTGTCACTTTCCGGGCGCCTGGCGCGCCCTGGCCGGTGGCCGTCACGGGAACATGCGGCCGGACGGCAGGGCCCGGCCCGCGAGCCCGGTGTAACGCGGGCCGGCGGGGCGATCAAACGGCGTGGTGACGCGGGCGGGCGATCAGCCCTGTGGGGGCAGCTGGAAACCGGCCTCGGCCATGAGCGCATCGCTGGCCGTTTCGATCCGCTCGGCCAGCTGGTCCATGAAGGCATGGTGCTCGACGCCCGGCGGAATGGTGTCGAGGATCTCGACAACCGCCAGGCCGGGATACTTGGCGATGCCCTTGCGCGGCCAGAACAGACCGACATTGGTGGCCGTCGGCACGCAGTCATGGCCGAACTGGGCATAAAGCGCGGCGGCGCCGGATTTGTAGCGGACATGGGCGCCGGGGGCGACGCGGGTGCCCTGGGGATAGATGACCAACTGGCCGGGATCGGCACGGCCGGCGGCTACATCGTCGATCATCTTGGCTATCGCCGCGCCCCGCTTGCCACGGTCGACGGGCACGCAGCCCAGGCGCTTGGCGTAGATGCCGATGATCGGGGTCCAGAGCAATTCGCGTTTCATGATGAACTTGGGCCGGGGCAAGGCATCGAACAGCATGAGGATGTCGAGGAAAGACTGGTGCTTGGCCGCGATCAGCACCTCGCCCTGGGGGACCTGGCCGCGGACCTCGGTGCGCAGGCCGATCATCCAGCGGGCCGACCAGAACACCCAGCGGCAATATAGCCCGCAGGCCGTGCGGGCGCCTTCGGGCGACACCAGGGCCCAGGGGGCAAAGACGATGCCCAGGACCAGCATGACGAAATAGATCTGGACGAGAAAGACGGCAGAGATCAGCCAGCGGATCATGCGAGCGACCTCAGCGTGCGGCGGGCGGCAAAGCCGGTGGCAAGAAAGGCCACGACGGCTGCCAGGACGGGAATGACAAGGGGCAGCAGCCAGCCCGGGCCGGTAAAGCCCAGGCCGGTGAGAAACCCGCCTTCGTCCGAGACCTGGGGCAGGAAGAGGATGCCCAGCAGGCCGCAACCCATGCCGACGGTGGCACCAAAGAGCCCGCGCAGGGTGAAGCGGCGGACAAAGGCTCCGGCGATATAGGCATCGCGGGCCCCGACAAGGCGCAGCACTTCGATGACCTGGCGGTTGGCGGCCAGGGCGGCATTGGCGGCCAGGGTGATCATGGCCGCCATGGCGCCGCCGATCAGCAGGATCGACACCCAGCCCAGCAGGCGCAGCCGGTCGGCGGCCACGACCAGCGGCCGGCGCCAGCGGGTATGGTCATCGAGCACGGCGCCGGGCACCTCGGCCTGCAGGCGCAGGCGCAGGCCGGTGGGGTCGAACCCGTCGGCCGTTTCGATGACCTCGATCAGCCGGGGCACGGGCAGGTCGTCGAGCGGCAGGTCGGGGCCGAACCAGGGCAGCAGCAGGGCGGCCTGTTCCTCGTCGGTAAAGGCCCGCACGCTGGCCACGCCCGGGGTCTGGCGCAACAGGCGCAGGGCGGCTTCGGTCTGGGCGGCCATCTGGTCGGCCGGGGCCGAGATGCGCACCGTGGCCGAACGGGCCAGCTCGTCGGCCCAGCGGGTGGCCAGCCGGCCCGAGGCCATCGACAGGGCCAGGGCAAAGACGGCGAGGAAGGCCATGGCCCCCGATGCAAAAAGCGTCAGCCGGGCGGTGAACCCCGTCGGCGGCACCACCCGGTCGGCCTGGGCATCACCCAGCAACAGGGTCCTGAGATCCTTGATGTCGCGCGTGCTCACAGGTCGGCCCCCGCTGTCTGCAACCGGCGGTTGGAAATGCGCAGCACACGGGTCTGCACCTGGGTCTTGGCCGCGCGGATCAGGGCCAGGTCATGGCTGGCCATTACGACGGTCTTGCCCATGCGGTTCAGCTCGACCAGCAGCTGCAACAGGCGCTGGGACATGTCCCAGTCGACATTGCCCGTGGGCTCGTCGGCGATGATGACATCGGGCGACATGATGATCGCCCGGGCCAGGGCCGCCCGCTGGCGTTCGCCGCCCGACAGTTCCGGCGGCAGGGCATCGGCCCGCGCCGACAGGCCGACCCAGGACATCAGCTCGCGCAGGTTGCCGGCCTCGGCGGTGGCATCGCGGCCCGACACGGTCAGCGGCAGGGCCAGGTTGTCGGCCAGCGGCAGGTGATCGAGGAACTGGCAATCCTGGTGCACGACGCCGATCCGCCGGCGCATCAGCGCCAGCCCGTCACGGTCCAGCCCGGCCAGGTCGGTGTCAAAGACCCGCACCCGCCCGGTGGTCGGCCGCAACGCGCCGTAGAGCAGGCGCAGAAGCGTGGTCTTGCCCGCGCCCGATGGCCCGGTCAGGAAGTGGAACGACCCCGGCGGCAATTGCAGCGAGACGTCGCCGAACAATTCGGCACCGCTGTAGGAATAGCCCACCTGCTCCAGCTCGATCACGTCTGCCCCCTTCGCTTTGGGAAACCTCATGCCCCAGCCGCAAAGCAGTTGCAATGGCGCGACTTTGGCGGACCGATGTGGGCAGGGCAATTGTCGGAGATTGCGAAATCGGCTACGGCCGGGACAGAATGACATGTCCCGGCGATGTACCGGGGCCGGCCAGAGGCGAGCGGAGACGGAGGCAGGATGCGGATCACATGCCCGAACTGCGGGGCTCAATACGAGGTTCCCGAAGAGGTCATCCCGCAGGACGGGCGTGACGTGCAATGTTCCAATTGCGGCGTGACCTGGTTCCAGGACCATCCCGATTTTCCGCAGGACGCGCCGGAAGCGCCGAGCGAAGCGGCGGATGGCCGCGCGGCGGACGACGATCCGGCCGGGGATATGTCGGACGAGGCGCCCGCAGGGCCCGAGGAGAACGACGACGACCGGACGGTCATCGCGCCGCCCCCCCGGCCTGCGCCCGCAGCCGCGCCGGAGGCGCCGGCGGACCGGCGCGAGATTGACCCGTCGGTGGCCGACATCCTGCGCGAAGAGGCCCAGCACGAAGCGCGCCTGCGCGCGACCGATGCGCCCGACCCGCTGGAAACCCAGCCCGAGCTGGGGCTGGAAACCTCGACCGTCGCCGCGCGGGCCCGCGACCGGGCCGAGCGCCTGCGCCGGGGAGCGGCCGAGGCCGAAGAGGTCCATTCGCGCCGCGACCTGCTGCCCGACATCGAGGAAATCAATTCGACCCTGCGCTCGGACGGCGGCAAGCAGCTGACCCGGCGGGCCGAGATGGACGAGCTGAACGAGGATGACGCGCCCACGGGCAACAGCTTTGCCCGGGGCTTCGCGACGATGGTCATCCTGGCCGTGCTGGTCGTGCTGCTCTATCTCAACGCGCCGATGCTGTCGCAGAAGGTGCCGGCGCTGGATGGCGCGCTGAACGGTCTGGTCAACCTCATCGACAAGGCCCGGTTCTGGCTGGATGCCCAGGTCAAGGGCCTGACCGGCTAGGCGACCGGTGGGCCAAAGGTCTGACCGGCCGAGCCACCCCACCGGTGGGCCAAGGCCCTGATCGATCAGGGCCGCCCCGACGGTGCGCCACGGGTCTGACTGGTTCGTGCCTCAAGGGTCTGACGGGCTCCTCAAGGGTCTGACGGGTAAGGGCCCAAGGCGGGCCAGGCGCCCGCCCGGACCGACATCCGTAGCCGCTGGCCCCGGGCCGTGGCCCCAAGTCGGCGCCCTTCAGCTTCCAAGCCGGTTTCCGGCTGCCTCCGGTCGGAGCCCTTCAGCCCCCACCCAGTCGGTTCCCGGAGATCCCTGCCCGGCGATCCCAGTCGGTTCAGAACCGTTCCAGCAGGCGGCGCAGGTAGTCCAGTTCGACATCCGGGCGTTCGCCCTCGCCCGAGCGGCGGCGGATCTCGTCCAGCAGTTCCTGCGCCCGGCGATAGACATCCTCGCCCTGCAACAGCGAATCGTCGGTGGCCAGCGAGCCGTTCGAGCCCTGGTCACGGCCCAGCGGGTCGCGGTTCTGGGCCTGGCGGTCGCCTTCGCTGTTGCCCTGACCCGGCTGGCCCTGCTGTTGCTGCTGGGCCATCTGGTCGCCCAGTTCGCGCATGCCCTCGCGCAGGGCATCCATGGCCTCGGCCTGGCGGTCGATCGCCCCGGCCAGGTCATCCTCGCGCAGCGCATCCTCGGCCTCGTCCATTGCCCGGCCGGCCCGGTCCAGCGACCGCTGCACGGCATCGCCTTCCGGCGTGCCGGCGCCCGGCAGGTTCTGCTGCTGGCGGCCCAGCTCGTCGCGCAGGGCCCGCTGGCGCTCGGCCAGCGCATCGGCATCGGGCTGGCCCTGGCCGGGCTGCTGGCCCTGCTGTCCCTGGCCCTGCCCCTGCTGGCCGTGGCGTTCGCCCTGCCCCTGGCCCTGGCCTTCGCTGCCCTGGTTCTGCTGGCTCTGGCCGGAATTGGCGCCCGGGTTGAATTGCTCCTGCAGGTCGCGGAAGGCCTCGTCGCTCAGGCCCTGCTGGTCGCGCAGGGTCTCGGCCAGCCCTTCCATGGCCTGCTGGCCCTCGGACTGCTGGCCCTGCCCCTGGCCCTGGGTCACGCGCATGTTTTCCATCATCTGCTGAAGCTCGCGCAGGGCCTGTTCGGCCTCGGCCATGCGGCCCTGTTCCATCAGCTCCTGGATGCGGTCCATCATGCGCTGCAGGTCGTCCTGCGACATCTGCATCGAATTCTCGGACATCTGCTGGCCCTGGTCGCCCTGCTGGCCATCCTGCTGGGCCTGGCGCGACAGCTGGCGCATGTAATCGTCGGTCGCCTCGCGCAGTTCCTGCATCAGCTCGGCGATCTCCTGGTCCGACGCGCCGTTCTTCATGGCCTCGGACAGGCGCTCCTGGGCCCGGCGCAGCCGTTCCAGCGCATCGCCCAGGTCGCCTTCTTCGAGGATGATGGCCAGGTCCCAGAGCGCCTGGGCGATCTCGGCCTGCTGGTCGTCGGTGATGCCGTATTCGTTGAACAATTCGAGCCGGCGCAGGATCACCCGCAGGCGCAGATAGGCCGTGTCCGACCGAAAGATCTCTTCGGGCCGGTAGGACACCGCGCGCAGGACCTGGGCGATGCGCGGGCCGTTGTCGCGGTTCCACAGCAGGTCGCGGCGCTGTTCGATGATCGCCCCGGCCAGCGGATCAAAGAACCGGCGGGCGGGCAGCACATGGGAAAAGGCCGCGGTTTCGCCGGTCTGGCCGGTCTCGTCCTCGACCATCAGGGTGAAGGTCACGGGCAGGTTGGCAAAGGGATGTTCGGAAAAGTCCTCGATCAGGCTTTCGGTGAACAGCCGGCGGTCGCCGGCGATGGGCATGGGCAGGGTGACCACGATCGGCTCGCGCGGTTCCGGGTCGATCTGCAGACCGTGGCGGCGTTCGATGGCCGGCAGATCCAGGGCGATGGTGGCCTGGCCGCCGATCACGCCGTAATCGTCGGAGGCCGTGAAGGGCAGGCTCATCTGGCCGGCGGCCTCGGCTTCGGGCGCGCCGGTGATGTCGACCTGGGGATCGGCGTCATCGACCAGGGCGACCTGCCAGGCCCGGCCGCCGGGGCCGTCGATGGCGATCCGGCCGGGCTGGGTAACGATGAAATCCTGGCTGGGAGCCGAGGCCGACGGCAGGTCTTCGGTGCGGCCCGACACGGTTTCCGACAGGGTCAGCGCGCCGACCTCGCCGTAGAACCGCAGGGTGATGCGCGCGCCTTCGGCAATGTCCAGCGTGTCGCCTTCGGTGTCAGCCAGGTAGATCGTCGGCAGGCCGGTATAGCGCGGCGGTTCGATCCAGCCTTCCCAGGACGGGCCGGCCGCGGCCTGGGCCGTGCCGCCCGGGGCCATGTCCGACACCGATTGCACGCGCAGGATCGAGCCGAAGATCAGGCCCATGGCCAGGGCCAGGGCGGCGACATAGCGCAGGGCAAAGGGATCGCGGGCGGCCAGGCGCAGGTCGGGCTGGGGCGCCCGGGCCTTTGACGCGCGGGCGGCCATGCGGGCCTGGTGGGCCTGCCAGACGGCAATCGAGGCCGGATCGTCATTGCCGATGGCCTGGTCGTCGATCAGCGCCTGGATCGGCCGGCCGGGCATGGTTTCATCCAGCCGGGCCAGGGCCTCGGCCCGGCTCGGCCAGCGGAACTGCATCGCCCCGCGGACCAGGGCCGCGCCCAGGCCCAGCACCGACAGCACCGCTGCGCCCCAGACGATCTCGACGGCCAGCAGGTCCTGCAGGCCCAGCATCAGCGCGGCCAGCACGACCATCAGCACCGACAGGACGGGCCAGAAGGCCCGCCAGAGCCGTTCGGCCACCAGACCCAGGCGGGTCAGGACCAGGGGACGGCGAAGATCACGCAGCGCTAGGGCGGAGCGGTCGGTTGATGGCATCGAGGTCTCCCGCTGCCCTGTCGCCGGATTGCGTCAGAGCCACCCGGGGATGCTATCGCGATTTATCATGTCGTCAAAGCTTGGCCTTGGGCGGATAACCGCGAATTGATCATCCTTAACCAGCACCTCGGGGATCATCAGCCGCGAATTGTACTCGCTGGACATCACCGCCCCATAGGCCCCGGCGCTGCGAAAGGCCACCAGGTCGCCGGCGGCCAGCGGGGGCATCATCCGCCCCTTGGCAAAGGTGTCGCCGCTTTCGCAGACCGGCCCGACGATGTCATAGGCCGCCTGTTCGACCCCCGGCGCGGGCTCGGCCACGGGGATGATGTCGTGGTGGGCGTCGTACATGGCCGGGCGGATCAGGTCGTTCATCGCCCCGTCCAGGATCAGGAAATCGCGGCCTTCGCCCGATTTCACATAGATCACCTTGCTGACCATGATCCCCGCGTTGCCGGCGATCAGCCGGCCCGGTTCGATCTCGATCTCGCAGCCCAGGTGGCCCAGCGTGTCCTTGATCAGCGCGCCGTATTCGACGGGCAGCGGCGGGGCCTCGTTGGACCGGGTATAGGGAATGCCCAGCCCCCCGCCCAGGTCGAGCCGGCGGATGTCATGGCCATCGGCGCGCAATTGCCCGGTCAGCTCGGCGACCTTTTTATAGGCAAGTCCGAAGGGCTCCAGCTCGGTCAGCTGGCTGCCGATATGCACGTCGATTCCCACGACCTGCAATCCCGGCAGGCTGGCGGCCAGGGCATAGACCTCGCGGGCCCGGGCGATCGGGATGCCGAACTTGTTCTCGGACTTGCCGGTGGCGATCTTGGCATGGGTCTTGGCATCCACGTCCGGGTTCACCCGGATGGTGATCGGCGCCACCTTGCCCAGCCGGCTGGCCACGCGGCTGATCACCGCCATCTCCGGCTCGCTCTCGACGTTGAACTGGCGGATGCCGCCTTCCAGCGCGCAGGTGATTTCCTCTTCGGTCTTGCCGACCCCGGAAAAGACGATCTTGTCGCCAGGCACGCCGGCAGCCTTTGCCCGCAGGTATTCACCCTGGCTGACCACGTCCATCCCGGCCCCGGCCCGGGCCAGGGTCGTCAGAATCGCCTGGTTCGATGCGGCCTTCATGGCATAGCAGACCAGGTGGTCCACCCCGTCGAGCGCCTCGTCGAACAGCCGGTAATGGCGCAGCAGCGTGGCCGTGGAATAGAGGTAGAACGGCGTGCCCACCGCGGCGGCAATCTCGGCCACGGGCACGTCCTCGGCGTAGAGCGCGCCGTCGCGATAGAGAAAATGATCCATGACGCGCGATTACGCAAAGCCGGCCCGCAAATCAACGCCCCTCGCCCTGCCTTTCGGCCCCCGGGCGCCCGGCCCGCCTGCTTCTTTCTCTTCCAAAATATCCGGCCCTGTCCCCGGCCAGGGGCGCCACCTTCAGTCAGGGGCTCCGCCTTCCGACAAAGACCCCGGCCACCCCGCCTGCCCTTCTCCGCCCTGCCCTCCGCTCACCGCATTCCACCCACTGCCCTCTGCTCCACCTTCCCCACCCCTCCGGCACGCATGGGCCGCGCCCGCCACCCAAACACGCCCGCCAAACACGCAACAGGCCGGGCACATGACCCGACCTGCTGCTTCTTTCTCTTCTCAAATATCCGGCCCTGCCCTCTCCGCCGCCGCGCGGCCCGGCAGGGGCGAGGTCAGTTCCGCTTGCGCTTGTCCTCGCGCCGCTTCCGCACTGCTTTCTTCTCGTCCATCATCACCTTGGACCGGGCGATTGTCCGCTCCAGGACCGGCCGCGTGTCGTCGTTCCAGATCCCCCGCCGGAACGCCATCTGGTAGAGCGTGTGGAACGGGTTGTCGTTGCATTCGATCAGCAAGGGCCCCTCTTCGGTAAAGGCCACGTCCCAGCCGATCACCCCGAATTCCGGGAACAACGCATGGGCCTCGGTCGCCATGCGCCGGGCCTCGTCCCAGAACGGCAGGGCAAAGCCCGCGAAGGCCCGCCCCGAGACCGGATGGCTGTCGATGCTGCGCGCGTCCAGCCCGGTGCCGATCCAGGCCTGCCCGACCTGGCCGGTCTCCATCTCGACCGGCGCGATCATCGAGCCGTCCTGCCAGAAATTGTCCGACATCGCCTTGGGCGACGGGATCTTCCACAGGGCGTAGAACGGCCGGGGCATCGCCCCGTCGCGGATGGTCACCAGCCGGATCGTGCCGATCGCCCGGCCGACCATCTCGGTCATCGCCCGGTTCTGCTCGATGGCGCTCTGCAACAGGTAGCCCTCGCCGTATTCGGCGATGATCTCGCGGCAGAAGGCATCCAGCCCCAGGCGCCGGTCATCGCCCAGCACGATCTCGTCGCCTTCCAGCCGGTCGATCAGGGCCGAGCCGAAGCTGCCCGAATAGTTCGACGGCTTGCCGAAAAGCGGGTAGCGCGCATCGTGGCGCAGGAAATGTTCGAGCGCCTCGGGCGTGTCCAGCGTCGGGATCGCGCCGAAGCGGCTGCGGGTCGAGACCACGGCCTGGGTCTCGGTGGTTCGAAAGCCCAGCCGGTCGATCAGCGAGGTGAACATGACCTTGTTGCCGACAAAGCCGCGCGCCCAGGGCAGGGTCTTGGGCGTCAGCTCCTTGTTGATCAGCCAGGAGCCCTTGATGCCGACATATTGCTTCTTTTCCTCCATCGGGATCGCCGGATCGTAGAGGCCGAAGTTGTAATACTCGTGGGTCGGGATGCGGGTCTTGCCCAGCCACAGCGCGGTCATCTCGCGCCATTGGCGCAGCGGGCTGACGCCGTATTGGCGCGCGACGGTGACAATCTTTTCGGCCTTGGGCGCGCCCTGGAACTTCGGCGGTTCGAGAAGCGCCTTGGTTTCGGTATTCGTCGCGGTCGCGGTCATGGTTCTGGTGCCCCTGCTGCTCTGTCGGGTTTGGGCACAATGTCGGCCGTGATAATGGCCAGAATGAGGCCGGATTGTTTCCAATTCACAGCAATCGGTGACAAATTCCGGGCAGCATCCCTTGCCGCTGCGGGCCGGGCCCTTGCGGCGCGGCGCCCACGCTCAGCGCAACGGGCGCGCGCGCAGGAACAGGTAGAGCGGCAGGCCGCAGCTGACGCCGATGCAGAAGGTCGCCGGAATGGCCCAAAGCGCGCCCCAGTTGCGGCGCACGGCGACCTCGGCCAGGACAAAGACGGTCAGGGCCACGGCGGCGATGGTCAGATCCCAGGTCAGCCCGGTGGTGGCCATGTTGGCATGCCAGGCATCGACCATGGCCCACAGGTCCCAGCCTTCGGTCCGGAACCAGGACACGAACCAGTACATCGGATGCACCGCGCCCCAGATGGCCAGGCCCAGGTAGATCAGCCGCAGCGGCGACATCTCAGAGGCCGAGGCCCACCGACACCGGCCCGCGGCTGACGCCCAGCCCGACCCGGGCCTGGCCGGACGAGCTGATCGAGACCGCGGCGCGGGTGGTGGTTTCGGGCAGGGGCGTGGGCATCGGCGCCGGCGGGGTTTCCGGCGCGCCATCGGCGCCGCATCCGGCCAGGACCACCCCCAGGCACAGCCCGGTCAGCAAGAGCACGGCGCGGCGCGGCGATGTCATCCCAGGATCTCCTTCCAGCGGGTGATCTGTGCCCGCACCTGGTCGGGCGCGGTCCCCCCGTAGGATGTACGCGAATTGACCGAATTGTCCACGCCGAGCACACCGAAGACATCCGCCGTGATGCCGTCATGGACCGTTTGCATGTCGTCCAGGGTCAGATCGGGCAGATCGCAGCCCCGCGCCTCGGCCATGGCCACCAGGCTGCCGGTGACATGGTGGGCATCGCGGAACGGCAGACCCAGGACCCGCACCAGCCAGTCGGCCAGGTCGGTCGCGGTGGAAAAGCCCGAGCCGGCGGCAGCGGCCAGGCTGTCGCGGTTGGCCGACATGTCCTTGACCATGCCTTCCATCGCGGCCAGGGCCAGCATCCAGTTGTCGGCCGCGTCGAAGACCTGTTCCTTGTCTTCCTGCATGTCCTTGGAATAGGCCAGCGGCAGGCCCTTCATCACGGTCATCAGGGCGACATTGGCGCCAAAGATCCGGCCGATCTTGGCGCGGATCAGCTCGGCCGCATCGGGGTTCTTCTTTTGCGGCATGATCGACGAGCCGGTCGAGAACCGGTCCGACAGGGTGACAAAGCGGAACTGGGCCGAGGACCAGATCACCAGCTCTTCGGCAAAGCGGCTCAGGTGCATGGCCGAGATCGAGGCCACCGACAGGAATTCCAGCGCGAAATCGCGGTCGGACACGGCATCGAGCGAATTGGCCGCCGGCCGGTCGAAACCAAGCGCCTCGGCCGTCATGTGGCGGTCGATCGGGAAGGACGTGCCAGCCAGCGCGGCGGCGCCCAGCGGGCTTTCGTTCATCCGGGCGCGGGCATCGCGCACGCGCGACAGGTCGCGGCCGAACATCTCGACATAGGCCATCATGTGGTGGCCCCAGGTCACCGGCTGGGCGGTCTGCAGATGGGTGAACCCGGGCATGACCCAATCGGCCCCGGCCTCGGCCTGGGCCAGCAGGGCGCGGATCAGGGCGGTCAGCCCGTCGGCCGCCGCATCCAGCTGGTCGCGGACCCAGAGCTTGAAATCGGTGGCCACCTGGTCGTTGCGCGACCGGCCCGTGTGCAGCCGGCCCGCCGGCTCGCCGATCAGGTCCTTCAGCCGGGCTTCGACATTCATGTGGATGTCTTCCAGCGCCGTCGAAAAGGCAAAGGTGCCGCCTTCGATCTCTGACAAGATCGTGAGCAGTCCTTCCCGGATGGCCTCGGCGTCTTTATCAGTCAGGATGCCGGTTGCCGCGAGCATCGCCGCATGGGCGCGAGAGCCGGCAATGTCCTGCGCCGCGAGACGTCGGTCGAACCCGATCGAGGCATTGATCGCCTCCATGATCGCGTCCGGGCCGGCAGCAAAGCGGCCGCCCCACATCTGGTTCGATTTCGTTTCGGTCATCGCGCTTTCCTTCGGAGGAAACATGAAAAAGGTCCTTGCCGCGCTCGTCTATACCGCCCTTGCGCTTGGTGCAAATACCGCTCTTGCGGCCGATGTGGCCACGCTGGAGGCGCTGCGGGCGGGTGACATGAAGAAGCTGAACTTTCACGGCGAGCCCAAGGCCGTGGGCAGCGCGGGCTTTGACCTCGAAGATGGCGGCCAGGGGCATCTTGCGGATTACGAAGGGAAATACATCCTGCTGAACTTCTGGGCGACCTGGTGTGCGCCCTGCCGCAAGGAAATGCCCCAGCTGTCGGCGCTGCAGGGGGAATTCGGCGGCGCGGATTTCGAAGTGGTCACCATTGCCACCGGGCGCAACTCGCCGGCCGGCATCCAGAAGTTCTTTGCCGAGGCCGGGGTCGACAACCTGCCCCGCCACCAGGACCCGAAACAGGCGCTGGCCCGGGAAATGGCCGTTCTGGGCCTGCCGATCACCGTGCTGATCGACCCCGAGGGCCGCGAGATCGCGCGGATGCAGGGCGATGCCGACTGGTATTCCGACAGCGCCCGGGCGATCATCGCCGGGCTGGTCGAGACGCCCGAGGGCTGAGCCCCGTCCGCCCGGTTGCGCGCCGTTCCCGCCACGTCAGGCCCGGGAGCGGCCCGGATCTCCAGAAAAGTGCAGACAAGTTTAACGATCCCTGATACCACTTGAGGTTGTGGCCCAGGCGGATGTTTCGCGGGCCTGCACTGCGGGGACATTGGGATGCCGTGCATTTACGAGTGGAACACCGACCTGGATCTGCTGGAAATCGCCTGCACGGGGCGGATCACCCGGGCCTGCATCCTTCAGGCCATCGACGCGCTCGAAGATTGCCCGAAAAAGATCGCCGACCGAAATGAATTCCGCGATCTCGGCGGCGTGCGCGAGGTGGCCATGGACAGCGACCAGATGTTCAACCTGGCCCAGCTGATGCGCATGAGCTACCTGCGCGCCGGGCATCGCAAGCGCGTGGCCTTCTATGCGCCGTCCGGCCCCGGGCGGGTCATCGCCGGCTACATGCGCGACGCGCTGGACAGCCTGAAACACGTGCGGGCCGAGATGTTCCAGAACCGCGAGGCAGCCATGACCTTTGTTGCCGGAGGCAATGCCGCCGACCGGCTGACCCGGCTGTTGCGGCTGGGCTGAGGCCCCCGGCGTCGATTGGCGAGAAACTGGAGCAAAATTGCGGTGAAATGGGCGTTTAAGCCTGCCTTTACCCCTGTCGGCCATTCTGCCTGCGATCACGGGACGGGCTGACATGACGCGGAACAGGAAACGCAGGGGCGACCTTGCCGACATCACCGACGGGGCGACCTCGCCGCTCGACGTGGCGACCACGGCGCGCGCCGGCCAGACGCTGGACATGGTGCGCGCGGCGGTGGAACGGGGCGACACGATGCTGGCCTTCCAGCCGGTGCTGGGCCTGCGCCCGCCCCATGGCACGGCCTTTTACGAAGGGCTGATCCGCGTGCTGGACCCGACCGGGCGGGTCATCCCGGCGCGCGATTTCATCACCGTGGTCGAACCGACCGAACTGGGCCGCGAGATCGATTGCGACAGCCTGGACAAGGCGCTCAAGACCCTGGCCCAGGTGCCCGAGATCCGACTGTCGGTCAACATGTCGGCCCGGTCGATCGGCTATCGCCGCTGGATGCGCACGCTGGACAAGGGGCTGAAACGCCATCCGACCGTGGCCGAACGGCTGATCCTGGAAATCTCGGAAAGCTCGGCCATCGCCCTGCCCGAACTGGTGGCCGATTTCATGATGGACCTGCAATTGAAGGGCATCGCCTTTGCGCTGGACGATTTCGGCGCCGGGCTGAGCGCGGTGGGCCAGTTCCGCAGCCTGCTGTTCGACATGGTCAAGATCCACGGCCAGTTCGTGCGCGGCGTGCATGCCAACCGCGACAACCAGGCGGTGACCACCGCCCTGGTCGGGCTGGCCCGCAGTTTCGACATGTACAGCATCGCCACCCGGGTCGAAGACGAGCGCGACGCGGCCTGGCTGGCCGACATCGGCGTCGATTGCATCCAGGGGCACCTTTACGGTGCGCCCAGCGTGCGTCCGCCCTGGATCGAGGCCATGAAAAAAGCCCGGCGGGCGTAGCAACGGCCCACCAGATCGGCACAACCCCGCGCGCGGGCCCGCCAGCGACCTTTTGCACCCCCGTGGCGACCTGCGGGCGGTTGCCGTAAGGGCGCAATTTCGATATTCCGCGAAAGACGGGCGGGGGTTGAACGATATGCGGTCTGCCATCGGCCTCCGTCGGCCTGGTAGAGGACTGATCTCATGACCAATGTTGTAATCGCATCGGCTGCACGCACCGGCGTCGGCAGCTTCCTTGGCACGTTCGCCAACACCCCGGCCCATGACCTGGGCGCCGCCGTGATCGAGGCGCTGGTCGCACGCGCCGGCGTGGCCAAGGAAGAGGTCTCGGAAACCATCCTGGGCCAGGTGCTGACCGCCGCCCAGGGCCAGAACCCCGCGCGCCAGGCGCATATCAACGCCGGCCTGCCCAAGGAAGCGGCAGCCTGGGGCATCAACCAGGTCTGCGGCTCGGGCCTGCGCGCCGTGGCACTGGCCGCACAGCATATCCAGCTGGGCGATGCGGGCATCGTCGTGGCCGGCGGCCAGGAAAACATGTCGATGAGCCCCCATGCCGCAACCCTGCGCCAGGGCCAGAAAATGGGCGACATGTCCTATATCGACACGATGATCCGCGACGGCCTGTGGGACGCGTTCAACGGCTATCACATGGGCCAGACGGCCGAGAACGTGGCCGAGCAATGGCAGATCAGCCGCGACATGCAGGACGAATTCGCCGTGGCCAGCCAGAACAAGGCCGAAGCCGCGCAGAAGGCCGGCAAGTTCGATGACGAGGTGATCCCCTTCACCATCAAGACCCGCAAGGGCGACATCGTCATGGACAAGGACGAATACATCCGCCACGGCGCGACGATCGACGCCATGGCCAAGCTGCGCCCGGCCTTCACCAAGGACGGCTCGGTCACTGCGGCCAATGCCAGCGGCATCAACGACGGCGCCGCCGGCGTGCTGCTGATGTCGGCCGATGACGCCGAAAAGCGTGGCATCGAGCCGCTGGCCCGGATCGCGTCTTATGCCACCGCGGGTCTCGACCCGTCGATCATGGGCGTCGGCCCGATCTATGCCTCGCGCAAGGCTCTGGACAAGGCCGGCTGGTCGGTGTCGGACCTCGACCTGGTCGAAGCCAACGAGGCCTTTGCCGCCCAGGCCTGCGCGGTGAACAAGGACATGGGTTGGGATCCGTCCATCGTGAACGTCAACGGCGGGGCCATCGCCATCGGCCACCCGATCGGCGCGTCCGGCGCCCGGGTGCTGAACACGCTGCTCTTCGAAATGAAGCGCCGCGGCGCCAAGAAGGGCCTGGCAACGTTGTGCATCGGCGGCGGCATGGGCGTGGCCATGTGCCTCGAACGTCCCTGATCGACCGAAAGCGAGCGCTGGCCACGCAACAATGTTGCGTGGCCTATTTTGCGCCTGTAAGAAGATTTCGCGAGAATAGTGGAGGGAGACCATAAATGTCGCGCATTGCTCTTGTCACCGGCGGATCCAGAGGGATCGGTGCCGCAATTTCCAAAGCCCTGAAGGACGCAGGCTATACCGTCGCCGCCAGCTATGCCGGCAATGACGACGCCGCCGCGAGCTTCACAGCCGAAACCGGCATCAAGACCTACAAGTGGGACGTGGGCAATTACGAGGCGTCCAAGGCGGGCATCGCCCAGGTCGAGGCCGACCTCGGCCCGATCGACGTGGTGGTGGCCAATGCGGGCATCACCCGCGACGCGCCGTTCCACAAGATGACGCCCGAGCAATGGCAGCAGGTGATCGACACCAACCTGACCGGCGTGTTCAACACCGTGCACCCGGTCTGGCCGGGCATGCGCGAGCGCGGCTTCGGCCGGGTCATCGTGATCTCGTCGATCAACGGTCAGAAGGGACAGTTCGGCCAGGTGAACTATGCCGCGACCAAGGCCGGCGACCTGGGCATCGTGAAATCCCTGGCCCAGGAAGGCGCGGCCAAGGGCATCACGGCCAATGCCATCTGCCCGGGCTACATCGCGACGGAAATGGTCATGGCCGTGCCGGAAAAGGTGCGCGAGAAGATCATCGGCCAGATCCCGGCCGGCCGGCTGGGCGAGCCCGAGGAAATCGCGCGCTGCGTGGCCTTCCTGGCCTCGGACGACGCCGGTTTCATCAACGGGTCGACCATCACGGCAAACGGCGGGCAGTTCTTCGTCTGAACCACCCGCCGCACCAAGCGCAAGCCGCCCGCTGGCGGCCTGCGTGAAACTGAAATGACCTCAGGTGGGCCGGTTCGCCAGGACCGGCCCTTTCTGCACCCAGTTGACCGGGTTCAGGGCGCGAAAGACCTTGCGGAAGCTGCCGGTGATGGCCCGGCTGCGTTCTGCATGTGCAACATCGATGTAGTGACGGATGGTCGGGTCGGTAGAGAAATTAAACATATCGAAAGCTCCTGTTCGGATCAGCCTCCCTTGACTGCCCTTAATATGATCCGCAGGCTTTCGGGGGACAAACGAGTAGTTCTCGACCTTCAGACAAGGCCAGCTTAACTGAAATGCCCGATCGCCTGCCCCCTCTGACCGCCCTGCGGGCCTTTGATGCCGCAGCGCGGCACATGTCCTTTGCCCGGGCGGCCGATGAAATCGGGGTGACGCCTGCCGCGCTGTCCTTCCAGATCAAGTCGCTTGAGGAACATCTGGGTCAGCCGCTGTTTCACCGGCTGAACCGGGCGGTCGAACTGACCGAGGCCGGGCGGGCGCTGGCCCCGGGCACGGCCGAGGGGTTCCGCGCGTTGCAGGTGGCCTGGCGCATGGCGCGGCGGGTCAAGAACGACCGGACGCTGACGGTGACCGCCGGGCCGGCCTTTACCGCGCGCTGGATGGCGCCGCGTTTCTATGAATTTGCCAAGGCCCATCCCGAGATCGAGCTGCGCTTTTCCGCCAGCCTGCGGGTGATGGATTTTCAGCGCGACGAGATCGACGTGGCGATCCGCTTTGGCTATGGCTCGGACGAGGGGCTGTACGCGGTTCCGCTGGCCTTTGAATGGGTCACGCCGGTGATGCTGCCCGAACTGGCCGAGCGATACCCGACCCCCGAGAGCCTGATCGGCGCGCCGCTGCTGGTCGACGATTCGCTGGATTTCGTCGAGCCGCCCTGCGACTGGGCCGCCTGGTTCCGGGCCGTGGGCCTGGCCCATGAACCCCAGCTGGCCACCCATTTCAGCCAGGCCGACCACGCGGTCGACGCCGCCCTGGCCGGGGCGGGCGTGGCGCTGGGACGGCGGGCGCTGGTGATCAAGGACCTGCACGAAGGCCGGCTGGTCGCGCCCTATGGTGTCGCGCTGAAACCCCAGGCCCATTTCCGCTTTCTCTGCCCGAAAGGCACCGAAGACCGCCCGGCCATCGCGGCCTTTCGCGACTGGATCCTGTCCGAGATTGACAAGACGGCGGGCGTGTCGGACAGGCTGACCATCATCCCGACCGAAGACGTACCCCCGGAATAACCCCATGACCTCTGCCCTTTCCCGCCGCCAGGCCACGCTGACCGGTTTCGTGGCCGTCTTGCTCTGGGCGCTGCTGGCCGTGCTGACCGTCGGGTCAGAACCGACCCCGCCGCTGCTGCTGAACGCCATCTGCTTTGCCATCGGCGGCACGCTGGGGCTGATCTGGACGGCGGCGTCGGGCGGGCTGGGCCAACTGGCCCGGGTGCCCCTGCGGGTCTATGTCTTTGGCACGATCGGGCTGTTTGGCTATCACGCGCTCTATTTCTCGGCGCTGCGCCTGGCGCCGGCAGCCGAGGCCGGGCTGATCGCCTATCTCTGGCCCCTGCTGATCGTGCTGTTTTCCGGCCTGCTGCCCGGCGAGACCCTGCGCCGGGGCCATATCCTGGGCGGACTCCTGGGCTTTGCCGGGGCGGCGATCCTGATTTCGGGCGGGGCCGGCGGGTTCGATGCGGCCTACCTGCCCGGCTACGGTCTGGCGCTGCTCTGCGCGCTGACCTGGTCGAGCTATTCGGTGCTGTCGCGCCGGGTGGGCGATGCGCCGACGGCCTCGGTCGCGGTGTTCTGCCTGGCCACGGCCGTGCTGTCGGCCGGGCTGCACCTGGCGCTCGAAGACACGGTCTGGCCCGGCACGCCCGGCGCCTGGGCGGCCACGGTTGCGCTGGGGCTCGGCCCGGTCGGGCTGGCGTTCTATGTCTGGGATATCGGGGTGAAGCGGGGGGATATCCAGCTTCTGGGGACCAGTTCCTACGCGGCGCCGTTGCTGTCGACCCTGATCCTGGTCCTGACCGGCGTGGCGGACCCGGGCTGGTCCCTGGCCATTGCGACCCTCCTGATCACCGGAGGCGCACTGACCGCAGCCCGAGCCAGCTTTGGAGGTTAACTCGAGAGACGCTCGATCTCTTCCTTCAGCTTCAGCTTCTGTTTCTTCAGACTAGCGATGTGAAGTCCGTCGACGCTCGGCGCGCGCTGCGCCTCTTCCACCTTGTCACTCAAGCTTTGATGCTTGCGCTTCAATTCGGAAATATGCGTGCTGAGGGTCATCCAGTATCTCCTTTTCTGTCTTGCGCATGTGTATCGGAGCACAATTCAGATCGTCTGTCACGCCTCAGACGAAACGAAATTATGACAGACACTAGACAAGGCAGGTTTCAGCCGGGCCAGGGCAAGATGTTGCCATGGCGCAGAACGGCGGCGATTTCGGTGCTGTAATCCTCACCATCCGCCAGGTGGCGGGCGCCCTGGTGCAGAATCAAGGGCGCATGCAACCGGAAGGGCGCGCGGCCGTCCTTGCGGGCGCGAAAGATGACATGTTCGGGCGCCCGACCGACCCGCGCGGCCAGGGGCAGCACCTCGACCGAGCCCAACCGGCCGGCGGCCGCGGCCAGCAGGTCGGGCAGGCGATCGGTGCGCTGTATGACATGCAGGTAACCGCGCGGGCGCAGGCGGCGGGCGGCGCAGTCGACCCAGGCCGACAGCGGAGCAACCTCGGCCAGGGCCCGTTCGCGACCGTCATCGGCGGCGCGGATGCGGGCGGACGGATCGAAATAGGGCGGGTTCGCGACAATGTGATGAAAGCTGAGCTGGCGCAGATCGGGCGGCGGGGCGGTCAGATCGCCGTCGATGATGCGGGCGTCGAGCCCGGCCCGCGCGGCATTGCGCCGCGCCAGGTCGGCATAGGCCGGCTGGACTTCGAGCCCGGCCAGGGTCAGCCCGGGCACGCGGGTGCCGAGGCAAAGCAGCGCCGCCCCTGCCCCGCAGCCCATGTCGAGCACGGTCTCACCGGCGCGGGCGGGCACCGAAGCGGCCAGCAGGACCGGGTCGACACCGGCGCGATAGCCCGATTTCGGCTGCAACAGGAACAGCTTGCCCCCCAGAAAGGCATCGAGGCTGAGCTGGTCGTCGGGAAAGCCGGTCACGGGATCATCCATCCATCGCGGGGGAAACCGGCCCCCGGGCCGGGACGATCAGCCCTGGCCGGTGTCGATTCCATTGTCGGTTATGACGCGCAGGGCGGCGTCGTAATCGTCCTCGTGCACCATCAGGCGCCGGGGGAAAACCCCGATCCCGCCTTCGAGGATGCTCATGTTTACGTCGATCTGAAAGCACTCTATATCCTCCCCATCAAGAAGGGCGGACGCAAAGGCCACGATCGTCGGGTCGGTGGTACGCAGAAGTTCTTTCATGGAATGGGATGTAAGGGCACGGACCCGGCTTTGTCGAGCCGTGCATCAGGGACGTCATGGACCAGGTCACAATATCGAAACCGCATGATCGTCTGGCAGAGACGCTGAACGAAGAAATGCGCGCGGTGGACGCGCTGATCCGGGCCCGGATGGTGTCGGATCACGCCCCGCGTATCCCCGAGATCACCGCCCACCTCGTCGAGGCCGGGGGCAAGCGGCTGCGGCCGATGCTGACGCTGGCCGCGGCCAGGCTGTGCGGCCACCAGGGCGACCTGGACGTCAAGCTGGCGGCGACGGTGGAATTCATCCACACGGCCACGCTGCTGCATGACGACGTGGTCGACGAAAGCGCCCAGCGGCGCGGGCGGCCGACGGCCAACCTGCTGTGGGACAACAAGTCTTCGGTGCTGGTCGGCGATTACCTGCTGGCGCGGTCGTTCCAGCTGATGACGGAAACCGGGTCGCTCAGGGTGCTGAACATCCTGTCGAACGCCTCGGCCACGATTTCCGAGGGCGAGGTCCTGCAGCTGTCCGCGGCGCAGGACCTGAAGACCGGCGAAGACATCTACCTGCAGGTGGTGCGGGGCAAGACGGCGGCGCTGTTTGCCGCGGCCTGCGAGGTTGGCGGGGTGATTTCCGATGCGCCCGAGGCGCAGATCGACGCGCTGCGGACCTATGGCGACGCGCTGGGGATTGCCTTTCAGATCGCCGATGACCTGCTGGATTACCAGGGTGACAGCGGCGCTACGGGCAAGAACGTGGGCGATGATTTCCGCGAGCGCAAGCTGACCCTGCCGGTGATCCGGGCAGTGGCGGCGGCGAGCGAGCAGGAACGGGCCTTTTGGGTGCGTTGCATCGAGAAGGGGCGCCAGGAAGAGGGAGACCTGGACACCGCGCTGGAGCTGTTGCGGGCCCATGGCACGCTGGAGAGCACGCGGCGCACGGCCCAGGATTGGGCGGCAAAGGCGCGCGAGGCGTTGCAGGTGCTGCCGGCCCATCCGCTGCGGGACTTGCTGAGCGACCTGGCAAGCTACGTGGTGTCGCGGCTGAACTGACGTTGGCCATGGCCTGAGATCTGCAGCGTTTGAGGCGGGCCGCCCGAAGAGCGAGCGGCGAACCTCACTGTCACGTGTTGCAGGGCGCCGGTAGAGCCGGCGCGGGGGGCCTTGCCCCCCATCGCCCCATGGGGCGATTCCCCCCGGTATTTTTACCAAGAAGAAGACAGGGCGGCGGTTAGAGACCCCCGGTCGGAGGATTGCGCTCAGAGGACGGCGGCCGCGGCGGACCACCAATCGGGGCGGGCGCGGCGCAGGCGGTCCAGGGCGGGCGCGGCGGCGCCCCGGGCGAAGAGGGCGAAACAGGTTGCGCCCGAGCCGGACATGCCGTGATGCAGGGGTGAAAGATCGGCCAGGGCCGCGAGGGTCTCGGAAATGACCGGGGCCTGGGCCAGGGCCGGCGGGGCGAGATCGTTCCGCTGGGCCGCCAGCCAGGGCAGCACGGCCGAGGGCGTGGCGGGCAGCGGGTCGAGGGGCGGGTTGTCCTTGCGCGGGAGGCCCTTGAAGATCGCGCCCGTGGGCACGCCGACGCGCGGGTTGACCAGCAGGATATCCAGGTCCGGCAGGGCGGGCAGCGGCGAGAGCTGATCGCCGATGCCCTGCATCCGGCAGGGCCGGCCGGCCAGGCAGACCGGGACATCGGCACCAAGGGCGGCGGTTGCGCCCGGAGCCGGCAGGGGCACGCTCCAGAGCGCCGACAGGGCGCGCAAGGTGGCCGCCGCATCGGCCGAGCCGCCGCCGATCCCCGAGGCCACGGGCAGACGCTTGGTCAGGCGGATGGCGGCGGTGCCGGCCGGATCGAGGAACCGGGCGGCGCGCAGGACAAGATTGTCGTCATCGGCGGCCAGGCCCTGCCCTTCGGGCCCGTCGATCGACAGGTCGAGCCGGTCGGACGGGGTGACGGTGACCTGATCGCCGGTACCGGCAAAGACCACCACGGAATCGAGCAGGTGATAGCCGTCGTCCCGCTGGCCGGTGACATGCAGGGCCAGGTTGACCTTGGCCGGGGCAAAGGCCGTGAACCCGCCACCGGGGACCGGGGACGGGACGATCAAGCCGTTGGAGGGGGTATCCTGCATCGGGGCGGTCACTTTACGGGATGGGAGAGCGCGCCCGCGAGGGGGAGCGATCCCCGGGCCGGCAGAGGCGCGGCCAGGGGTGTTGCAGGGCGTGTCGGGCTCAGCCTTCGTCGTTGGCAAAGGCCAGCGGCGGGGCGCCTTCCTCGGAGAGCACCGTATCGAGCCCGACCTCGAGCTTGCGCCGGATGCGGTCGGGATCGGCCTCGGCATCGCTGTCGGCCGGATCGATGAAGGACAGGGCCCGGCGCCATTGGAACTGGGCTTCCATCCGCCGGCCCACGGCCCAGTAGACATCGCCCAGGTGATCGTTGACCACGGCATCCACGGGCATCAGCTCGACCGCCGTTTCCATGTGGCCGACGGCCTCGTCATAGCGGCCCAGCCGGTAAAGCACCCAGCCCAGGCTGTCGACGATGTAACCGCTGTCGGGCCGCGAGGCGACGGCGCGCTTGATCATGTCGAGCGCCTCGTCCAGCTTTTCCTGCTTTTCGACCAGCGAATAGCCCAGGTAGTTCAGCACCTGGGGCTGTTCGGGATTGAGATCGAGCGCGGCGCGGAAATCGGCCTCGGCATCGGGCCATTCGTCCAGTCGTTCGTGGCTGATGCCCCGGGCATAGAGCAGGAACCAGCGGTTGCCGGCAGCCTCGGGGGTCAGGTCGAGCGCGCGGTCATAGGCCGCGGCGGCCGAGCCGTAATCCTCCTGCTGGCGGAACAGCCCCCCCAGGGCGGCCTGGACGGCGGCCTGGTCGGGATAGTCGATGGCCAGCCGTTCGAGAACCTCGATCGCCGCATCGGGCTTGCCTGCCCGGCGCAGGGCCTCGGCCCGGCCCAGCTCGGCGGCATGGAAATCGGGCGTGCCCTTGGGCACCTGCTTGTAGGTGGCCACGGCCAGGTCGTACTGGCCGACCTCGTCCAGCAACTCGGCGCCCAGCAGCAGGGCATCGATGTGATCGGGACGCAGGTAGCTGGCCATGCGTGCGTAGATCAGGGCGTAATCGGTGGCCGTTTCTCCGTTGAGCACGGCGGCGATGGAAAAGAAGATCTCGGCCATGCCGTCCCGGGCCGAGCGCACATGGGTGAACGGCAGGGTCTCGCCCGCGTCGAGCCGGCGGATCAGGTCGGTCACGCCCGGATCGGCACCCGGCCCGAAGGCATCGCGCAGCATGTCGGCCGCCGCGCCGTTGCGTTCCAGCTGAGAGAGGATCTCGGCATAGGCCAGGGCGCCACGGCGCGACATGATGGCCGAGCCGTCGGAGGTATCGGCAAAGATGGCCTCGGCGCCTTCGAAATCGCCGACCGAGGCCAGGGCCAGGGCCTTGTGATACATGGCAAAGCCGCGCAGGCCGTTGTCACCGGCCACCGCATCGAACTGTTCCAGGGCCTTCGAGACCGAACCCGCGCCCATGTGGGCCCAGCCCAGCATCAGCCCGTCGACCAGCGGGCTGACGCCCTGTTCCTCGCTCGCCCGGCCGAGCAGGCCGTCGAACTCGCCCTGGGCGATCATGTCGGCAATGACGACCATGTTGGCCATCTGGCTGGCCAGGCCCATGTCTTCCATCCGCCGGGCCACCGGCAGGGCGGCGTCGATCCGGCCGAGCGCCAGCTGGGCGGTGACGACATGCTCCATCAGCGTGGCATTGCCGGGGTCGCGCATCAACGCCTGGGCGTAGTAGGACGCGGCTTCGTCGAAATCGCTGTTGAACAGGGCGACACGGGCGGCAAGGTAGGCCCCGGCCGAGGTTTCTGCAGGGGCGATCTGGGGCGCCAGTGCCCCAAGGAAGAGCCCCGCGATCGCCGCGCGGGACAAGGTCAACACACTCACGATAGACTGCCTCGTCGTTTTGATGGCTGAGAGGCTATGGGAAAGGCCCGGGCCGCGCAATGGCCGCCGTGGCCCGGATGCATCACATCCGCGCTTTCCCGCCGTGAAACGGCATTTTCCGGGCGTAGGGCGGGGCTGGCCCCGCCGCGCGGGCAGGATGTGCGCCCGCCGGCCGGGCGGCGGGGCAAGCCCCGCCCTACCCTGACCTCACATGTTGGGATAGTTCGGCCCGTCGCCGCCCTGGGGCACCGTCCAGTTGATGTTCTGGCTGGGGTCCTTGATGTCGCAGGTCTTGCAATGCACGCAGTTCTGGAAGTTGATCACGAAACGCGGCTCCTTGCCCTCTTCCTCGACCACCTCGTAGACCCCCGCCGGACAATACCGCTGCGCCGGCTCGGCATAGGACCGCAGGTTGACCGCGATCGGCACGTGCTTGTCCTTCAGCTGCAGGTGGCAGGGCTGGCTTTCCTCGTGGTTGGTCATCGAGAAGCTGACATTGGTCAGCCGGTCGAAGCTGAGCGTGCCATCCGGCCGGGGATAATCGATCGGCTCAAAGCCCGACGCCTGCCGCGTGGCCGCCGCATCGCTTTCGCCGTGTTTCAGCGTGCCGAAGAGCGAGAAGCCGAACAGCTCGTTGGTCCACATGTCCAGCCCGCCCAGCGACAGCGAGGCCGGCAGGCCCCAGGTCGACCACAGCGGCTTGACGTTGCGCACCTTCTTGAGGTCCTCGCCGATGGCACCGCTGCGCACCTCGGTCTCGTAATCCGTCAGCTCGTCGCCCGACCGGCCGGCCTGCAGCGCGGCATGGGCGGCCTCGGCCGCGGCCTTGCCCGAGAGCATGGCATTGTGGTTGCCCTTGATCCTGGGCACGTTGACCATGCCCACCGAACAGCCCAGCAGCGCCACGCCCGGCGCGACCATCTTGGGCATCGACTGGTAGCCGCCCTCGGAAATCGCCCGCGCGCCATAGGCGATGCGCTTGCCGCCCTTCAGCAGCTCGGCCACCATCGGGTGATGCTTGAACCGCTGGAATTCCATGTAGGGATACAGGTAGGGGTTCTTGTAGTTCAGGTGCACCACGAAACCCACGTAGACCTGATTGTTTTCAAGGTGATAGATGAAAGACCCGCCCCCGGCATTCGAGCCCAGCGGCCAGCCCATCGTATGGGTGACCGAGCCTTCCTTGTGCTTGGCCGGGTCGATCTCCCAGATCTCCTTCATGCCCAGGCCGAATTTCTGCGGATCGTGGCCCTCGGACAGGTCGTATTTCTCGATGACTTCCTTGGCCAGCGAGCCGCGCACGCCTTCGGACAGGAAGACATACTTGCCGTGCAGCTCCATCCCCGGCTCATAGGCCGGGCCGGGCGTGCCATCGGGGTTCTTGCCGAATTCGCCGGCCACAACACCCTTCACGCCGCCGTTCTCGTCATAGACCAGCTCGGAACAGGCCATGCCGGGGAAGATCTCGACGCCCAGGGCCTCGGCCTGTTCGGCCATCCAGCGGCAGACATTGCCCATCGACACGATGTAATTGCCGTGGTTGTTCATCAGCTTGGGCATCGGCCAGTTGGGGATGCGCATCTTGCCCGCCTCGCCCAGCAGGTAGAAATTGTCATCCTTGACCGGCACGTTCAGCGGCGCGCCCTTGTCCTTCCAGTCGGGGATCAGCGCGTCCAGCCCGCACGGGTCCAGCACGGCGCCCGACAGGATATGCGCGCCGACCTCGGACCCTTTTTCCAGCACCACGACGGCCAGGTCTTCATCCAGCTGCTTCAGCCGGATCGCGGCCGACAGCCCGGCCGGGCCCGCCCCCACGATGACAACGTCGACTTCCATCGCTTCGCGTTCAATCTCGGCCATGCTGGCTGGTCTCCCGTGGCTGCTGGGCGCGGGAAGGTCCAACCCGCGACATATTATTGCTCAGGCGTCGTTCTGGCAGGCCCAATACGCAAAGGCAACATGCTGCGTTGCGTCGTAATGCATTGACGGGCCACTTTCACGGAGCGGAAAACGCCCGACGCGGCGGGCTGCTGCCGGGCTGGGCAGGCGGTGCGGCCCGAACCGGCCGGCGGCGCCCCGCCCGGCCCAAGGCCGATTGATCGCCGCTTGCGTTTCCGTTATCCCGTGGCAATGCTAATTCGCATTGGCTCGCAGCGGGGCGGGCCGCGGCCGACACATACGCTATCCAGGACAAGAGAAAATGGACAAGATCCCGATGACGCCCACGGGGCATGCTGCGCTCGAAACCGAGCTGAAACAGCTGAAATCCGTGGAACGTCCAGCCATCATCGCCGCCATCGCCGAGGCCCGCGAGCACGGCGATCTGAGCGAGAATGCCGAATACCATTCCGCCCGCGAGAAACAATCGTTCATCGAAGGCCGGATCAAGGAGCTCGAAGGCGTGCTCAGCCTGGCCGACGTGATCAACCCGGCCAAGCTGTCCGGCGCCATCAAGTTCGGCGCGACCGTGACGCTGGTGGACGAGGACACGGACGAGGAAAAGACCTGGCAGATCGTGGGTGAGCACGAGGCCAACATCGAAAAGGGCCTGCTCAACATCAAGTCGCCCATCGCCCGCGCCCTGATCGGCAAGGAAGAAGGCGACAGCGTCGAGGTGCGCACGCCCGGCGGCGAGAAAGCCTACGAGGTCCTGACCGTCGCCTATGTCTGAGCCTGCCCCGGCAGGCCGGACCGACCGGCAAGTGAGTGACAGAGGGCGTCCCATGAGCGGACCTAAGCCAGCCGAATCCGAAGCCGCGCGCTCGACCCCCCTTGGCCTGTACGATCAGCCCCGGCCGCCCAGCGTGACCGCCATCGAAATCGTGGCCGTGGCGCTGAGCATCCTGTGGCTGGGCGGGGCGCTGCTGTTCTTCATGCTGGTGCCGGGCGATGGCGACACGTCGGTCGACAGCCTGCGCTTCCTGATGACCATGCTGGCGATCTTCATGCCCGTGGGCATGATCTGGGTGGCGGCCACCGCCGCGCGGGCCAGCCGGGTCATGCGCGAGGAAAGCCACCGCCTGCAGGCGGCGATCGATGCCATCCGCCAGGCCTACCTGGCGCAGAACCAGCGCGGCGCGCTGTCGATGGAACCCTCGGTGCAAAAGAAGCTCGACGAGATCGTCGAGGCCACGCGCAAGGCCGAAACCGCCCTGGCGATCTTTTCCAGCGTGCGCGAGCGCGAGGCCGCCGCCGTGCCCCGCGCCATGGCCCCCGCCCCCTCGGCCCCGGCGCCGACCGGCGAGGATGGACAGACCTCGCTTGAACTGGGCACCCCGGCCGAGGCCCTGGTGCCGCCGCCGCCGGCCTCGGATTTCATCCGGGCGCTGAACTTCCCCGAGACGGCCGAGGACGAGGAAGGCTTTGCCGCCCTGCGCCGCGCCCTGCGCGACCGCAAGTCGGCCCAGCTGATCCAGGCCAGCCAGGACGTGCTGACCCTGCTCAGCCAGGATGGCATCTACATGGACGACTTGCGCCCCGACATGGCCCGGGCGGATGTCTGGCGGCAATTCGCCAAGGGCGTGCGCGGCCGGGCCGTGGCCCCGCTGGGCGGCGTGCGCGACCGGTCGTCGCTGGCCCTGACGGCCGCGCGGATGAAACAGGATCCGATCTTCCGTGACGCGGCGCATCACTTCCTGCGCAAGTTCGACCACATGTTCGCCGAGTTCGAGGCCGAGGCCAGCGATGCCGACATCCAGGCCCTGGGCGATACCCGCACGGCCCGGGCCTTCATGCTGCTGGGCCGGGTGGCCGGCACCTTCGACTGATCTGCGCGGGCTGGCCGGTTCGCACCCGCTTGCACCCCGCCGCGGCTGCCCAGGGCGGATCAGGTCACAGGGGTCGCGGCCCTGACATCACATCCCGCTGCCCTGCCGCACGGTCTCGCCCTGTAGTCCCGTCACTCGGTGACATTATTTCGTCGCGCGGACACAAAATCCCACCGCCCAGGCCCACAATCCCACCGCCCAGGCCCACAATCCCACCGCTCGGGCGCACAATCCCACCGCTCGGGCGCCGGACTTTTCGAAAAGTCCGGCCCGGAAAATTCGAATTTTCCGGGGTCTACAGCCCGAAAGCCGAGAACGGCAGGAAACGCACGGGATCGCCCGGCCGGATCTCGCGCCCGCCGTCCGCCAGCTCGACCAGACCCTCGGCCCAGCTCAGCCCGCTGATCCGCCCCGACCCTTCCGACTTGAAGACCTCGGCCCGCCCGTCGCGCAGCCGCGCCCGCAGGTATTCCCGCCGCCCCGGCTTCTTGCGCTTGGCGAAGGCGGCCGGCACCTCGATCGCCCAGGGCTCTTGCCAGCCGCGCCCGGCCAGCAGCCCCAGCGCGGGCCGCGCGAAGATCAGCGTGCAGACCATGGCCGCCACCGGGTTGCCCGGCAGGCCGAAGACCGGCACGCCCTGCCACAGGCCCAGGGCCAGCGGCCGGCCCGGTTTCAGCGCGATGCGCCATTCCTGCAGCGCCCCGGCCTCGCGCAGCAGCGCCGAGACGTGGTCCTCGTCACCGGCCGAGGCCCCGCCGCTGGTCAGCACGGCCTGCACCTCGCCTGCCGCGCCGTCGAGCCGCTCGCGCAGCGCGTCCCGGTCGTCGGGCACCCGGCCCAGGTCGACCGGCGCGACCCCGAACCGGGCCAGCATCGACAGCAGCATCACCCGGTTGGCATCAAAGATCTGCCCCGGCCCGGCCTCTGCCCCCGGCTCGACGATCTCGTCGCCGGTCGACAGCACGCCGACCTTGAGCGGCCGGCGCACCGCCACCTCGCCCAGTCCCACGGCGGCAATCAGCGCCAGGTCGGCCGGCGTCAGGACCCGGCCGGGCTGCAGGATGACCTCACCCTCGGCCACGTCCTCGCCGGCCCGGCGGGTGTTGGCCCCACGCTTGAGCGGCCCGTGAAAGGCCACCTGCCCGCGCCCGACCGACACGTCCTCGTCCAGCACGACGGTATCCACCCCCTCGGGCAGCGCCGCGCCGGTCAGCACCCTGAGCGCCTGTCCCGCAGGGACCACGCCCCCGAAGGGGGCGCCCGCCGCGGAGCGGCCCTCGCACAGCGGCAGGCGCACGGGGCCGTCAGGCGCCGGGCCGGCAAAGCCATAGCCGTCGACGGCCGTGTTGGGCTGGGGCGGGTTGGCGCGCAGCGCCGTGACGGGGGCGGCCAGCACCCGCCCCAGCGCCGCGCCCAGCGGAAGCGTTTCGGGCCCGGTGACCGGCGTCAGACGGTCGCGCAGCAGGGCCAACGCGGCGTCCACCGGGGTCCAGTCGACCCCGGCCGGCAGGGCAAAGCAATCGTTGCGCAGCGGCGGCGGGGCCAGCGGATCAGCCGCGGCCATCAACGCCGCCTCGTGGCCCAGCCCCAGGATCCAGCCTTCTTCCGGCGCCGTGACGTCCAGCATCCGGCCCAACGTGGCGGGCTCCAGCCGCGACAGCGCCCCGGCCACGGCGCTCACCTGCACGGCATCGCGGATATCCCCAGGCCCGGTCCGCGCCCGGACCACCGTATCGATCAGCGTGGGCCAGGTCTCGACCAGCACGACGGGCCGGTCCGCCGGTTCGAAGGGCCAGGCCGCCAGCTGGCCGGGAAAGCGCCCGCGCAGCCGGTGCAACAGGGCCAACCCGGTCATCACCTGGCCGCCCACGGCCCCCGCCCCGCCCATCTGCCAGCAGGTGAAGGTGCCACTGGCCTGCGCCTCGGCGGCCCGGCGCTCGGCAAAGGGATTGACCCGGCCATCCAGCCCGCGCGGCAGCCCGTCGATCTCGCGTTTGAGCCCGTTGAACCAGAACGGGCCGGGCCCATCCCCCAGGGTGCGGTTGATCTGCCCGGCCAGGTCGAACCGGTTGTTGCCCGCCGGGCTGTCCTCGAGATGCTCGGCCATCCAGGCCCAGACGGCCAGCGGATCGGCCCGCCCGGTCAGCGCCCGGGCAAAGCCTGCCGGATAGCCAAAGGGGAAATCGAAGCCCAGGCACAGCCGCCGCCCCGCCGCCAGCTCGTCGGCGATCAGCTCGGCCAGCCAGGTTTCGGCCAGGTCGCGGTTGCGCAGGTAGACCGGCGCCTCGGCCTCCCCCTCCCGGGCGACACAGGCCCAGATCGCATCCTTGCGCGGCGCGGACCCGGTGTCATTGCCCCCGGACCAGTCGACCATGGCAAAGCTGTCGAAACCCGCCGGGGTCAAAGCCCCACCTCGGCCAGGATGAAATCGGCAATCGCCGCGGTGTCGTCCAGGTCAAAGACCGGCCGGTCCAGCTGCAGGGGCACGTCCGAGGCCACCGCCCGGATCGTCGCATCGCCCGGCGCGATCAGCGCATTGCCGGTCACCGACCGGTGCGCCTCGACCTTGGGATGGTCGTCGCGCTTGTAGCCTTCGATCAGGATCAGGTCGACGGGCTTCAGCCGTGCCAGCAATTCGGCCAGCGGCGGCTCGGGCGCATCGCGCAGCTCCTGCATGATGGCCACCCGGTTGCGCGACGACAGCAGCACTTCCGACGCCCCGGCCGACCGGTGCCTGTGGCTGTCCTTGCCCGGGTGATCGACATCAAAGGTATGATGGGCATGCTTGACCGTCGACACGGTGATCCCCCGGCCGGTGATCTCGGTCACCAGCCGTTCCATCAGCCCGGTCTTGCCGGCGTTCTTCCAGCCGACCACCCCGAAAACCCTCATGTGGCACTCTCCATGAGCGCCCGGGCCATGGCGAGGTCCTCGGGCGTGTTGACGTTGAAGAACGGGTCGGGCGGGCCGTCGTCGAACCGGGCCAGCCGCCCGCCATGGGCATCGGTCCACAGCACGACCTTGCGCAGGCCGCCTTGCAGCGCCGCGCGCAGGTCGTCGCGCAGGGCCACGGGCCACAGGCCAAAGGTCGGGTGGCGGATCGTGCCCCGCTCGGGATCGGGCGTCGCGGCCAGCACCAGCGGCACCGTCTGCTCCGAGGCGGCCGCGCACAAGCGGGCGACGAGGTCGCGCGGGAAGAACGGCGTGTCGGCCGCGGCGGTGACGATGCAATCGGCCCCCTGCCCCGCGGCCCAGTCCAGCCCGGCCAGCACCCCGGCCAGAGGCCCGGCAAAGCCCTCGATCGTGTCGGCCACCACCGGCAGGCCCCATTCCCCGAACCGGCCGGCATCGCCATTGGCATTCAGCGCCAGCCCGGCGGTCTGCGGGCCCAGCCGGTCGATCACATGGCCCAGGATCGGCCGGCCGCCGAGCTCCAGCAGGCCCTTGTCGCCACCGCCCATCCGGCGGGACAGCCCGCCGGCCAGGATCACGCCCAATGGTGCGTTCATGCCCCGGCGGCCTCCCGTTGCTGGCCGGGCCAGAGCCGCCAGCGCCACAGCAGCGCCAGGTGCAACAGCCCCCAGCCCAGCAGCACGGCAAAGAACACCCGGCCCGCCCCCAGCAGCCCCGGTTCAAGCCGGGTCACCACGACGGTCAGCGCGCAGAGCAGCACGGTCAGGGCCAGCACCGCACGGCGGAACCGCCGGGCCAGGCGCAGGGCATCCTCCGGGCAGTCGCCGGGCAGGTCAAAGATGAACACCCGCGCCTGCAGGGCCATCGACCGGCTGCGCGGCAGGGTGGCCTCGGCGCCCTCGTCGAAGGGCGACAACACCGGCCAGCCGATCCGCCGCAGCACCGGGGCCGGGCAGCGCGACATGGCATCCACCAGGTATTGCCAGGACCGGAAGACCATCCAGAACAGCGCCAGCGAGCCGGCCCAGCACAGGAAGGCCAGGCCCAGCAGCAGGCCGAGAAGCAGCCCGACGCTCATGCGTGGCCGTCCCCGCCCCGGGTCCCGTCGCCATCGCTGTTCGCGATGTCTCCGGCGTTGCGATCCGGCCCGTTGCCGCCATTGCCGCTCAAGGCCTCGCCGCCGTTGCGATCTGACGGATCGCGGCCAACGCGGCCCGCCGCATCGCCGCCGTCGCTTACCGGGGCATCACCGCCATCACGGTCCGGGGCATCGCCACCCCTGGCATCGCCGCCGTCACGGCCGACGCGCGCGCCCGGCGCATCGTCGCCCGCGCTCTTGCGCCGGTGGCCGCGGCCTTCGTCGGGCACGCTGGCCGGATCGACATCGCGCAGCAGCCGGTCCTCGCCGGCCAGGCAAACAAACCGCTGGCCGCGCATTCGCCCGATCACCGTCAGCCCGACATCGCGGGCGATCTCGACGCCCCAGGCCGTGAAGCCCGAGCGCGAGGCCAGCACCGGAATGCCCATCATCGCCGTCTTGATCACCATTTCCGAGGTCAGCCGCCCGGTGGTGTACAGGATCTTGTCCTCGGCCCCGACCCCGTGTTTCAGCATCCAGCCGGCGATCTTGTCGACGGCATTGTGGCGGCCGACGTCTTCCATGTAGACCAGCGGGCGGTCCTCGCAGCACAGCACCGTGCCATGGATCGCCCCGGCCTCGAGGTAGAGCGAGGGCGTGCGGTTGATCCGGGCCGCCAGGGCATAAAGCCAGGACGTCCGCACCTGGACCGCCGGCAGGGTCACGCCTTCGAGCCCTTCCATCATGTCGCCAAAGACCGTGCCCACGGCGCAACCGCTGGTCCGGGTCTTCTTCTGCAGCTTGTCTTCATAGCCCGTCTGGCGCTCGGTCCGCACCACGACGGTTTCGATCTCGTCGTCGTAATCGACGCCCGTGATCACGTCATCGTCGCGCAGCATGCCCTGGTTCCTGAGAAAGCCCAGGGCCAGGTATTCGGGGTAATCGCCGATCGTCATGGCCGTCACGATCTCCTGGCGATTGAGGTAGATCGTCAGCGGCCGTTCCTCGACCACGGGGATCTCGACGGCCGCACCGGCCTGGTCGACCCCGCTGACCGCCCGGGTCAGGCCCGGCGCCCGCGGGTCCGGTGCGATCAGAAAATCGGAAATCTCGTCCTGCCTGCCCAATTGCAACCCCCCGGTTTCGTCGTTACCCCTGTCTGGCACAGTCTAGAGTTTCACCATGACATCCTCCACCACCAATCGCGCCTTGTGGCGAGGGACGCGCGACAGCCTGCCGTTCATCTTCGTCGCCGGGCCCTTCGGCCTGCTGTTCGGCGTCGTGGCCAGCGAGGCCGGCCTGCACCTGATCGAGACCTTCACCTTCTCGCTGTCGGTCTTTGCCGGTGCCGCCCAGTTCACCGCGATGACCCTGATGCAGGAACATGCGCCGACGCTGATCGTCCTGGTCTCGGCCCTGGCCGTGAACCTGCGCTGCGCGATGTATTCGGCCGCGCTGACACCCCACCTGGGCGGGGCGCCGATGTGGAAACGCGCGCTTGGCGCCTTCTTCATCGTCGACCAGTCCTATGCCCTGTCGATCGTCGAGTTCGAGAACCACCCCGAGCGGAGCCTGTCGGAGAAATGGGCCTATTTCTTCGGCACCAACGTGATCATCGCCCCGCTGTGGTGCGCGATGACGATCATCGGCGCCCTACTGGGCACGGCCATCCCCGAAAGCTGGTCGCTGGATTTCGCTATGCCCATCGCCTTTATCGCCATCACCGCGCCGATGCTGCGCACCCCGGCCCATATCGCGGCGGCCGGCGTGTCGGTGACCGTGGCCATCCTGGCCGCCGGCGTGCCGCACAACCTCGGCCTGATCATCGCGGGGATCGCCGGCATGTCGGCCGGCGCGCTGGTGGAAACCTGGATCGAGAAACGCACGGGGCAGACGATATGACCGGCACCCAGACCATGACCGACGCCGTGCTCTGGACGGTGATCATCGGGCTGGCCGTGGGCAGCTTTGGCCTGCGGTTCCTGTTCCTGGGATTCGTCGGAGACCGGCCCCTGCCGCGCTGGCTGCTGCGCCTGCTGCGCTACACGGCCGTGGCCATCCTGCCGGCGCTGGTCACGCCGCTGGTCATCTGGCCGAAGGCCAATGGCGGCGAGCCCGATCCGATGAAGCTGGCCGCCGCCGCGGTGACCTTTGCCGTGGGCTACCTCACCCGCCAGGTGCTGCCCGCCGTGCTGGCCGGTGCGCTGACCCTAATTGTTCCAGCGCTGCTGTTTTAGCTCGGCATCCAGCGCGTCGACGGCTTCCTCCAGCGACGCGCTGTCGCCCTCGGAATAGATTTCCTCGGTCACGCCGGGCAGACGGGCGACCTGTTCGGCCAGCTTGCGCGGATACCAGGTGCTCTGGATCGATTCGAGGCCGGGGATGGATTTCAGCACGCCCGACGTGGCCGAGGTGCAATGCGCCGCCGGCGAGGCGCCCCAGTTCACCGCCGCCTGGTAAGCCGCCGCGGCCTGGGCATCGGTCAGCGGGATGGTCTGGATCTGGATGTAGCGTTTCTCGCTGGCATGCGAGCTCTTGTAGGCTTGTTCGAACCGCGGCGAGATGCCGAACAGCACATCGTTGCGTTCGGGGATCAGCCCGTATTCGAACGACCCGGCCGGGTCAAAGATCACCCGTTGCGGCCCGTCGATCAGCAGGGCCGAATGGGCGCCCGAGCCCGAGCTGGAGTTGATCACGGTCATCAGCTTGACCGATTTCGGCCCGTCCCCGCGAAAGGCCACGGCGGCGATGTCCTCGTCGCTGGCATAGGGCGCAAGGGCCGTACAGGCGGTCAGCGCGGCAAGCATGGCCGCGCAGCACAGAAGGTTACGCACGGGCGGAAGACCTGTCAGATCAGGAAGATGGCCATCAGGACCAGCAGGACCAGGATGAAGATGACGGACTTGCTGACGAAGGTCATGAACCCGTCAAAGGTCTTTTCCTGGACGTCGATATCCATGCTTCCAAGCTTGTGTTCGGCCATGGGTCGGCTCTCCTCGCAATCGGTTCCATCTGCGATTAAAGGATAGAACGGCGCGTGTCACGATGGCAATTCTGCGCAAGTCGTATCCGCGCCCCTGCGTCGCATGGCTGCCGCAGGATCGGGCCTGCGGGGTGCCGGGGTGGTTTCGCCCCGACACATCGCGCCAGATGTGCCCCTGCCAACCGTGCCACATATGCTCCTGCCAACCGCGCCCGACATGCTCCGGGACAACCTGCCCGACACGCCCCCGCCTACCGCGTCGGATCCGCTCCGGCCAACCGTCCCCGACCCGCTTCGGCCAACGGCACCCGACATATTCCGACCAACCGGGCCCGACACGGCCCCGGCCAACGGCACCCGACCTGCCCCGGTCAACGGCGCCCGCCCCGCCCCGGCAAACCGCGCCCGGCCCGCCTCGGCACAGCGCAGCGCGCCTGACCCGCCCGGGCTCAGCCGGCGGCCTGGAACCGCCAGGCCCCGTCGGCATCCATCCGGCGGGTCGCCCGGCCTTCCTGGTAAAGATGGCTGACATGGGCCAGCGCCTCGACCAGGGCCAGGCCGTATTCGCCTTCACCGATCTCGCGCCGGAACAGCGGCAGGAAACATTCGGCCGCCGTGCGCGGCTCGTCCAGGTGGCCCATCAGCCGCTTGAGCGCGCCGTGGTGGTTGTTGATCAGCTGGCGCATGCGGGTTTCCAGCCCGGTGAACGGCAGCTTGTGGCCGCCCAGGACCAGGTGATCGCGCCGGGCCAGGGCCTGCAGCCGTTCGCAGGCCTCCAGCCAGTCGCCCACCGGATCGGCCATCGGCTCGGTCACGTAGACCCCGATGTTGGGGCTGATCGACGGCAGGATCTGGTCGCCGGCCAGCACGAGATTGTCGTCGCGACTCCAGAAGGTTGCATGTTCGGGCGCATGGCCGTTGCCGACATGGATGTCCCAGCGGCGCCCGCCCATGACCAGGCTGTCATCCTGGCGGATGCGCGTGTAGCCCAGCGGCAGCGGGGCGACGACATCGGCAAAGTTGAACGGTTTCTCGTGGCCGCGCTTTTCCAGCAGGTCGGCGCGCATGCCCGCCGCCCGGTAGAAGGCCAGGGTTTCGTCGGGCAGGGTCTGCTGTTCGTCCAGCGTCAGCATGCGGGCCATCAGGTAGGCCGTGCGCGTGGTCACGATCTGCGCGCCATGGTCGCGGGCCAGCCAGCCGGCCAGGCCGACGTGGTCGGGATGGTGATGGGTCAGGACGACGCGGTGGATCGGCCGGCCCCCCAGCGGCCCGGCCATCAGGGCCTGCCAGATCTCGCGCGAGAGGCCGGTGTCGAACCCGGTGTCGATCACCGTCCAGCCGTCCGGCCCGTCGTCCAGCGCGTAGACATTGACATGGTCCAGCTTCATCGGCAGCGGCAGGCGCATCCACAGCACGCCCTCGGCCACCTCGATCGCCGCGCCGCGTTCGGGCGGGTCGGGCCAGGGATAGGACAACAGGGCGGCCTCGGCGTGGCGGTTCATGTCAGGGCCTCCCTGCCTCTGCCCGGGCCATGGCCCGGCGTCTGTCCGGTGGGGCCTCGGCCGGTGATCCGGCCCGCGGCGGTCTTGGTGCAGCCACGGCCAGGTGCCCGGCCTGTGGGTGTCTCGATGGAGCCGCGGCCGGGGTCGCCCGGCCTGCGGCGGTCTTGCCGTGCATGGCGGGTTCAGGCCGCCAGGTCGTCGACACCCAGGGCAAAGAGCCCCTCGGCCCCGGCCCGAACATGGGCCAGCTGGCCGCCATGTTCGGGCAGCAGCCGGGCGATGTAGAACCGGGCCAGCGCCGCCCGCGGGCTGTCGGGCGCGGCCATGGCGGCGGCCAGGTGGTAATGGCCGCCCAGCACCCGGGCAAAGCCGCGCAGGTAGGGCACGGCCCCGGCGAAACGGTCGGTCATGTCGGATTGCTCGACCAGCCATTCCGTCGTTTCGCGCAGGGTCTCGGTGGCATCCCAGACCGGCTCGGCCAGTTCGGGCAGGGTCGCCCGGGCCTTTTCGGCCTGGGCCTGCATCTCGTCGATCAGCCGCATTGCCGCATCGCCGCCATCCATCATCTTGCGCGCGACAAGGTCCATGGCCTGGATGCCGTTGGTGCCTTCGTAGATCGCCGTCACCCGCACGTCGCGGGCATATTGCGCCGCCCCGGTTTCCTCGATCACGCCCATGCCGCCATGCACCTGCAGGCCCATCTGGCTGACCTCGTTGCCGATATCGGTGCCAAAGGCCTTGGCGATGGGCGTCAGCAGCGCCGCCCGGGATTTCCATTCGGCGTCATCGCTGGCATTGCCCATGTCGATGGCCACGGCACAGGCCAGGGCGATGGCCCGGGCGGTGAAGATCTCGGCCTTCATCGTCATGACCATCCGCCGGACGTCGGCATGTTCGATGATCGTGCCCGTCTCGGCCCCGGCGGTCTTGCCCTGCTTGCGCTCCAGCGCAAAGGCCAGGGCATGCTGATAGGCCCCTTCGGCCGCGCCGATCCCCTGGCAGCCCACGCCCAGCCGGGCGTTGTTCATCATCGTGAACATCGCCGCCATGCCGCCATGTTCCGGCCCGACCAGCCATCCCGTTGCCCCGTCGTACTGCATCACGCAGGTCGGCGAGCCGTGCAGGCCCAGCTTGTGTTCCAGGCTGACCACTTTCAGGCTGTTGGCCTTGCCCGGGTTGCCGGCCTCGTCGGGCAGGTATTTCGGCACCAGGAACAGCGAGATGCCCTTGGTCCCCGGCACGCCGTCGGGCAGCCGGGCGAGCACCAGGTGGCAGACATTGCCGGTGAAATCGTTGTCGCCCCAGGAGATGAAGATCTTCTGGCCGGTGATGGCATAGGTCCCGTCGCCATTGGGCTCGGCCTTCGACGCCAGCGCGCCGACATCCGACCCGGCCTGCGGTTCGGTCAGGTTCATCGTGCCGGTCCATTCGCCCGAGATCAGCTTGGGCAGGTAGAGCTCCTTGAGCGCATCCGAGGCATGGTGTTCCAGCGCCTCGATCTGGCCCTGGGTCATCAGCGGGGCCAGCTGCAGCGACAGGCAGGCCCCCGACATCATGTCGTTGACCGCCGCGGCCAGGGTCATCGGCAGGCCCATCCCGCCGTAATCCTGATCGCCCGACATGCCGACCCAGCCGCCCTCGGCAATGGCCGCCCAGCCTTCGGCAAAGCCCGGCGACGTGCGCACGACACCGTTTTCCAGCCGCGCCGGTTCAAGGTCGCCATTGCGTTGCAGCGGAGCCATGACCTCGTCGCAGAGCTTGCCGGCTTCGGTCAGGATGGCCGCGGCCACGTCGGCATCGGCCTCGGCAAAGCGCTCGGTGGCGGCAACCTGATCATAGCCTACGACGTGATCGAGCAGGAAACGGATATCGGAAACGGGGGCGCGATAGGTCATGGACTCCTCCGGGTGGCGGGCGCTTCGGCCGGGCTTGGCACCTTGTGTTTCAACAGGTATGGAGCGAAACCTCAGGTATTCCAAGTAGGGCCGGGCGAAGCGGCCGGCAAACGCGGCGTCATGGACAGATACGGCGACAGCGACGGGACCCCGCCCGGCAATGGCGGCAACGGCGGTGGCGAGGGTGGCAAGGACGCCCCCCGGCGCACCGAACGGCTGTCACCCGACGGCCCGGGCATCGCCCGTGCGGCCGAGCTGCTGGCCCGGGGCGACAGCGTGGCCTTCCCCACCGAAACGGTCTACGGGCTGGGCGCCGATGCCCGCCAGGCCGGGGCCGTGGCCGGGATCTATGCGGCCAAGGGCCGGCCGTCCTTCAACCCGCTGATCGTGCACGTGGCCGACATGGCCGCGGCCGAACGGCTGGTGACCTGGTCCGACCAGGCCCGGCGCCTGGCCGAGGCCTTCTGGCCCGGCCCGCTGACCCTGGTGCTGCCCCTGGCGCCCGGCCATGGCATTGCCTCGCTGGTCACCGCCGGCCTGCCCACCCTGGCCCTGCGCATGCCCGCCGGCGACGTGGCCCGCCGGCTGTTGCGGGCCTTTGACGGGCCGGTCGCCGCGCCGTCGGCCAATCCCTCGGGCCGGATCAGCCCGACCCGGGCCGACCACGTGCTGCAGGGGCTGGATGGCCGGATTGCCGGCGTGCTGGATGGCGGGGCCTGTGGCGTGGGCGTGGAATCGACGATCCTGGCCGAAGATGCCGAGGGCGCGCCGGTGCTGCTGCGCCCCGGCGGGCTGGCCGTCGAACCGGTCGAAGCCCTGCTGGGCCGGCCGGTGCTGCGCCCGCAGCCCGCCGCCGAAGACCCCGACCGCCCCAGCGCGCCGGGCCAGTTGCTGTCACATTACGCGCCGCGGGCGGCGGTCCGGCTGAATGCCACCGAGGCCCGGCCGGGCGAGATATTGCTGGGCTTCGGGCCGGTGGCCGGGGACCTGTCACTGTCGCCCTCGGGCGATCCCGTCGAGGCCGCGGCCCGGCTGTTCGACCACCTGCACCAGCTGGATGCCACCGGCCGGCCGATTGCCGTGGCGCCGATCCCGCAGACCGGCCTGGGCGCCGCGCTGAACGACCGGCTGCAACGGGCCGCAGCCCCGCGCGACGGCTGAGCCCGCCCCCGTCGCCACCGGGCGCCGGCACCCGCCGCGCCGCGCGGGCGGAACGGGACCAGAGGCGAGACACCGGCGCGCGGCCCTTGCCCGACCTTTCGGTCGGACGCGCGGCCGACGGGCATCTTCGTGACTGTCGTTTCGCCGGATCACCCCGCCCGGCCTCGCAAGATCCGCAAGATCCGCAAGATCCGCAAGATCCGCAAGATCGCACGCCCCAACGCCCGATCAACCCCGATCAGCCCGGTTCAGGCCCGCCCGGCGCTGGCCGACAGGCTGAGCGGATCGACCCCCAGCTGTTTCAGGCTGGCCGCCCATTTCTCGCCCTCGGGCAGGTCGAACACCAGCCCGGGCAGGGCCTCGGTGGTCAGCCAGCCGTTCATGGCAATCTCGCCTTCCAGCTGCCCCGGCCCCCAGCCGGCATACCCCAGCATCATCAGCGACCGGCCCGGCCCGGCGCCCCGGGCGATGTCTTCGAGCACGTCCAGCGTGGCCGTCATGGCAAAGCCCCCGACCACGTCCATCGTATGCAGCCGCGAGGTGTAATCGGGGGTGTGCAGCACGAAGCCCCGGGCGCTTTCGACCGGCCCGCCGTAGAACACCGGGGCGTCGACCTCATCCGAGGCCGGGGCGATGTCGAGCTGGCTGAACAGGTCCTTCAGCCGCACGTCGCGGGCCGGCTTGTTGATGATCAGGCCCATGGCCCCGTCGTCCCCGTGGCTGCACAGGAAGACGACCGAATGCTCGAAACGCGGATCTCCCATGCCGGGCATGGCGATCAGTAATTGGCCGGTAAGATCCATGACCTCCTTGCGGCCGTCTTCGTCCGGCCGATGTGGCGCGCCACGGACATCGCGGCGCCCGTTCCCAGAATGGCGACCGCCGCGCCCCGGCGCAACCCTGTCGCGCCGCGCCGGCCCCGATCCGCCCGACACCGCCCCGATCCGGCCCGAACAGCCCTGCACCGCCCGGAACATGGGCCCGAACACGGGCCCTCCACCGCCCCGTCATCGCCCCGTCATCGCCATGTCATCGCCCTTTACCGCTTCGTGACTTGGCAATTGCCCGCCAAGCGTCCACCTATGTCGGCATGATCACGCTTCGCCCCTTCCGCCGGACCGCCGGGCCGACCCGCCGTGGCGCGCTGGCCCTGGCCGCCGCCATGGCCCTTGGCCTCGCCCTGCCCCCGGCCCTGCTGCCCGGCCGGGCCGCGGCCGGCACGATCAACGATTACATCCGGCTGGACATCCTCGACGGCGGCACCACCGCCCGGGGCACCCAGCTGGCCGGCCTGCGCCTGACCATGGCCCCGGGCTGGAAGACCTACTGGCGCAGCCCCGGCGACGCGGGCATCCCCCCGGTCTTTGACTGGGGCGGGTCCGACAACCTGCAGGCCGTGGCCATCACCTGGCCCTCGCCCGTGGCCTTTGAACAATCGGGCATGCGCTCGATCGGCTACAAGGACAGCGTCGTGCTGCCGGTCGAGCTGACCCCCCGGGTGGCGGGCCAGCCGATCCGCCTGCGCGGGGTTGTCGACCTGGGCGTCTGCCACGATGTCTGCATTCCCCAACAGCTGGGCTTTGACCTGTTGCTCGACCCGGATGCCCCGCGCCATGCGGCGATCTCGGCGGCCCTGGCCAACCGGCCCTATTCGGCCGCCGAAGCCGGGGTGACCGCCGTGGCCTGCACCCTGGCGCCCACGCCCGACGGGTTGCGCCTGACCGCACGGATCACCATGCCCCCGGCCGGCGGGCGGGAGGTTGCCGTCATCGAACCGGGCAATCCGCGGATCTGGGCGTCAGAGGCCCAGACCAGCCGGTCGGGCAACGTGCTGACCGCGACCAGCGAGCTGATGCACAGCGAGGGCGGAGCCATGGCCATCGACCGCAAGGCCCTGCGCCTGACCGTGCTGGGCGAAAGCCATGCCGTCGACATCCGCGGATGCCAGGCGGGATGAGCGCGGCGTGAGCCCCGGGTTTCCCCCTGCCCCCGATGCCCCGCCCGCCCGGGGCCGGCCATGAGCGCCCCGCGCCCGCTGCTCGGGGCGATTGCCGTTGTGGTCCGGGATGGCCAGGTGCTGCTGGCCCGCCGGCGCAAGGCGCCCGATGCGGGGCTGTGGGGGTATCCCGGCGGCCATGTCGAGGCCGGTGAAACCGCGCTGATGGCCGCCGCCCGCGAGCTGCGCGAGGAAACCGGCGTGGTGGCCCGGCCGCTGGCCTACCTGACCAATATCGACGTCATCCTGCCCGGCCCGGACAGTCCGCCCGGAGCCGTCGGGGCGGAGTTTTCCGGCGTGCACTTCCTGCTGGCCGCCGTGCTCTGCCGCTACGAGGCGGGCTTGCCAGAGCCCGACGACGATGTTTCGGAGTGCGGCTGGATCGACCAGGAGCTAGTGCTGTCGGGCGGGCTGCCCATGAGCGACCAGGTCGACACCGTCCTGCGCCTGGCCCTGGCCCATCCGGCCCTGACCGATCGAGGCTGAGCACTTGGGAAGAGCGCCCGAATGGGGCTGAGTTCCTCGCACACACGGAATAACGCCGAGCGACCCAAGACCGACTGACAGGGCCGGACCAGCCAAGGCCAACGGCCGAGGCCGGACCGACGGCACTGCCCACACCGGTACCTGACCAGCACGTGGGCCCTCCTACCTCATCACGTCCCGCCCCGGACATCTGCCCCGGGTATCAGCCGCCCTGGCGGGCCTGGCGATGGGCGACCAGCGTGGCCACGACATTGGCCGCGAAGGTGATCACCGCCGTGCCGGCCACGAAGAGGACCAGCGCGGCCGACAGTGGCCGGGCCTGGGCCAGGCGGGGCATCCACTCGGCCAGCGGGCCGGGCAGCCCGCCGGTCAGCGTGGTCACCCCGATGGTCACTGCCAGCCAGCCCAGCACGATGGCACAGGTCAGCATCATCGCCCCGGCGATCGGCCGGGGCGCCCGCAGGATCCGCCGCAGCGCCGCAAAGGGCCGGGCCACGTCGCGCTGGATGGCGATCAGCGCGGGCACCACCAGCAGCACCAGCCCCATGCCGAAGCCCAGCCCGTAACACAGGGTGATCACCGTGGGCTTGAGGAACTGGGCCTGGACGGAGGTTTCATAGAGCAGCGGCGCCAGGCCAAGGACGGTCGTCAGCGTGGTCAGCAGCACCGGGCGCAGCCGGTCGGCAGTGCCGTCGATGATCGAGGGCAGCAACCCGCGCTCCTCGGCATATTCGTCGATCGTCGTTACCAGCACGATAGAATCGTTGATGATGATCCCGGTCATGCCCAGCAGGCCCACGACGGTGAACATCGACAGCGGCACCTGCCAGATGTAATGGCCCCAGATCGTGCCGACCAGGCCGAAGGGAATGATCGCCATGACCACGAAGGGCCGGGTCCAGCTGGAAAAGACCCAGGCCAGCGACAGGTAGATGCCGGTCAGCGACAGGATCAGCCCGACCCGCGCATTGGCCAGGAATTCCCGTTCCTGTTCGCGCAGGCCCGAGACCCGCCATTCGACCTGCCGCTCTTCGGCGATGCGCGGCAGGATCTCCTGTTCCAGCGCGGTCGAGATCTCTTCGGCCCGGGCCGGGTCGTCTTCGGATATGTCGCCGGTCACCGAGATCAGCCGCAGCCCGTTCTCGCGGCGCACGGTCGAAAAGCCGGATTTCGAGGTCACGCTGACGATATCGGCCAGGGGCACGTAATTGCCCGCCGGCGTGCGCATCTGGGTGCGTTCGAGGAAATCGGCCGTCAGCTCGCCTTCGGGCAGTTCGACCCGGATCGCCGCCGAGCGCGGCCCGTCGGGATAGGTCGCCGCCTCGATGCCGTTCAGCTTGGCCCGCAGCGCCCGGCCCAGCGTGTCGATGGTAAAGCCCAGGGCTTCGCCCTGGGCGGTCAGGTCGAGGATCAGCTCTTCCTTGTCATAGGCCAGGTTGTCCTGCACGGCCGAGACCTCGGGATAGCGGCTGACGGCCGATTTGAGATCCTCGGCCGCGGCCTTGAGCGTGTCGACATCGGCGCCATAGATCTGCACGTCGAGCGAATCGCCGCCCGGGCCGGACCGCCAGCCGCGGAACGACACGGTTTCGGCATTGGGCAGGTTGACCACCTCGTCCTGCAGGTCGGCCACGAAGGCAAAGCTGGAATAGGGCCGGCGGTCGGGGTCGATCAATTCGATCGAAATGGCGCCCAGCAGGTCTTCGTCCTTGCTGTCGGCGCCGGAGAGCCCTCGTCCGGCGTTCCCGCCGATCTCGGCGATGACGTAGTCGATCGGGTTGGTGCCGTGCTCGTCCTCGTACCGCGCGGCCACGGCATCGGTCGCCCGTTGCAATTCGCGCATCATGGCCAGGGTGTCATCGCGGCTGGCGCCTTCGACCATGGCGAAATTGCCGGTGATCGAGCCCTGTTCAGGGGCGTTGAAGAACCGCCATTGCACGTCGCCGCTGAAGAACATGGCCACCTGGCTGGCCAGCAGGGCCACCGTGGCGGCCAGCACGACGTAGCGCGCCCAGATCACCCAGGCCATCAGCGGGCGGAACAGCCGCTCACGGATCCAGGTGAAGCCCCGGTTCACCATGCGGTTGGGCCAGTCGTACCAATGTTCCCTGGCGGTATGGGCCACGGCATGGGACATGTGGTGGGGCAGGATGAGGAAACATTCGACCAGCGAAGCCGTCAGCACGACGATCACGGTGAAGGGGATGTCCTGGATCAGGTCGCCGAACCGCCCGCCGATGGCCGTGAGCCCGAAGAAGGCGATGACCGTGGTCATCGTCGCCGAGAAGACCGGCATCGACATCTTCTGTGCTGCCCGTTCGGCGGCGACCACCGGATGTTCGCCCAGGGTCCGCGCCCGGTAATCGGTATGTTCGCCCACGACGATGGCATCGTCGACGACAATGCCCAGGGTGATGATCAGCCCGAAGAGCGAGATCATGTTGATCGTCAGGCCAAAGGCGAACATCAGCGCGATGGCCGCGAACATGGCCGCCGGAATCCCCGCGGCCACCCAGAAGGCAATCCGCGCGTTCAGGAAGAGGAACAGCAGCACGACGACCATCAGCAGCCCGACGGTGCCATTGTCGACCAGGATGTCCAGCCGCTCCGAGATCGCCTCGGCCTGGGTGCGGATCAGGTCCAGGGTCACGCCCTGGGGCAGCGTGGCCTGCATCTCGGCCACGACATCCTCGACCACGTGCTGCACCTCGATGGCATCGCCGGTGTCGGCCCGGTCGATGCGCACCGACACGGCCGGATGTTCGCCGACGAAATAGGTCCGCGCCCGGTCGGCGCCCTCGACGCGGATCGTGGCCACGTCGCCGATGCGCAGCTTGGAATTGTCGGCATTCGACCGCAGCACGATGGATTCAAGCTGGTCGGCGCTGCGTTTCTCGGTGCCCGTGCGCACCCGGGCATTGGCCCCGGTCACGTCGCCGGCCGGGTTGGCATTGACCTCGGCGGCAATGGCCGTGGCGATTTCCTCCATCGTCACGTCATGGGCGATCAGCTTGGCCGAGGGCACCTCGACCACGGTTTCCGGCGCGGCCACGCCGCGGATCGTCGTGCGCGTGACGCCGACGGCAAACAGCCGGGTGATCAGCTCGTCGGCAAACAGGCCCAGCTGGCGCGGTTCGACCGGCCCGGTGATCACCACGTCGGTCACCCGGTCGCGCCAGGCCCCGCGCCGGACGACCGGATCGTCGGCCTCTTCGGGCAGGGTGGTGATGGCATCCACCGCGGTCTGGGTGTCATCGGCCGCCCGCGACATGTTCCAGTCGGGCTCGAATTCCAGGACGATGCTGGCCGTGCCCTCGCGCGAGGTCGAGGTCGTGCTTTCCACCCCCTCGACCGCCAGAAGCGACGGCTCCAGCACCTGCACGATGGCCCCGTCGACATCCTCCGGCCCGGCGCCTTCCCAGGTCACCGTGACGGTCACCGTGTCGATGATCACGTCGGGAAAGAACTGCGCCCGCATGTTGGGAATCGCCGCCGTGCCCAGCACCAGCAGCACCATCAGCAGCAGGTTGGCCGCCGTCCGGTGACGGGTGAAATAGGACAGGATGCCGCCGGCCGCCGGAGGAAGGTTGCGGACCATCGGGTCAGCCCCCCATCCGCGATTCAAGCCGCTGGACGACCTGCTCGGGCACTTCTTCCTGTTCCAGCGCGCCCAGCAGCCGGGCCTTGACGTCCTCGGGCATGCGCTTGTTCTCGGTCACGAAGGTCTTAAGCCGCGCCCGGCGTTCCGGCGTGAGCTTGAGCATCGACGGATCGGCGGCCAATTCGTTGGCCCCGGGCCGCGGTGCGGCGCCCTCGTCGCCCGGCGCGTCGGACAGGTCGGCCGGGGCCGCGGCATCCGGCCCCTCGGGCGCGGCTGGCACGGGACGGATCGGGCGCACCCGGATGCCCGGGCCCAGCAGCGGCGTGCGGCCGATGACAACCTCCTGCCCGGCCAGACCGTCGCCGCGCAGCAGCACCGTGTCGCCCTGGCGGCGCACCAGCGTCACCGGCAGCGAGCGCAGCCGGTCGTCGGGACCCAGCACCAGCACCGTGCCCCCGGCATCCAGCACCGAGGCCGGCAGCCGCGCCACATCGGCCAGCTCGGGCTCGTCGACATGGACCGTCACGAAATCGCCGGGCTTGAACCCGGGTGCCGCGTCCAGCCGGGCAAAGAGCTGGCGGCCCGACAGGCCCTCGCCCACCGCCGCGCTGTCCCGGCTGATGCGGCCCCGGGCCATCAGGTCGATCCCGGCGATGTTCAGCGACACCGTGACCGGCGCCTCGATCAGCCCGCCCGCGTCGTCCAGCAGCCGGACATATTGCGCCGTCGACACCCGGAAGGCCACTTCGAGCAGGTCGGGATCGACCAGGCTGGCGATCTTTTCGTTCAGCTGCACCAGCCGGCCTTCGACCAGGGTCACATCGCTGAGCACACCGTCGAAAGGCGCGGTCAGCCGGGTGTCGGCCAGGTCGCGTTCGGCCGTGCGCAGGGCGATTTCCGTGCGGTTCAGCGTGGTCCGGGCCTGGTCGACCCGGGCCTCGGCCTGGGCCACCGACATGCGGCTGGCCAGCACCGATTGCCGGGCCTGGGCCGCCGACAGCTCGGCCGTCTCGACCGCCGCCGCCGTGCCCACGCCCCGGTCGTTCAGGTCGACCTGCCGCTGATAGGCCTTTTCGCGCAGGTCGGCCTGTTCCCGGGCGGCTTTCAGCTCGTCGCGGGCCAGCACCAGCCCGCGGTCGGCATCGCGCACCTCGGCCTGGGCATCCAGCAGGTCGCTGCCCGCCCGGTCCAGCGCACCCTCGGCATCGGCCGGGTCGATCTCGACCAGCAGGTCGCCGGCGGTCACCGTGCCGCCCTCGACGAAACTGTCGTCCAGGTGCACCACCCGCCCCTGCGCCGCCGCGCGCAACTCCAGCGTGCGCCGGCTCTCGACCTCGCCGAAGGCTTCGAGGACGGGCACGACCGTTTCGAACACGGCCGGGCGGACATTGACGGCAAAGACCCGTTCGCGGGCCTGGGGCGTGTGCACCTCGGCGTTCATCCGTTCGCGCACGGCGCCGACGATCTGCTGGGCGGCAAAGATCAGCAGGGCCAGCGTCACGGCGGCCAGGAACACGCCGACCAGGCTCTGTCGCAGGAATTTCATCTCAAACCACCTTCGGCACGGCGCTCCGCCCCTGTTCGTCGGCCCAATGGAACGGTCCGCGTCCATGCCGGGCGCCTCCCGGGCCGGCACGACGGGGCCTCATAAACACAATACATTCAGGTTATAACGCGAACGGAATTCATTTCCGTCGCAAATGTTCATCCAGCCGGGGAAGAATCTCGACAAAATTGCAGGGCCGGTGGCGAAAATCCAGCTGGCGGCCCAGAATTTCATCCCAGGCATCCTTGCAGGCGCCCGGGCTGCCCGGCAGGGCAAAGAGATAGGTGCCCCCGGCCACGCCCCCGGTCGCCCGGCTCTGAACGGCACTGGTGCCGATCTTCTGCATCGACACGATGGTGAACACCGTGCCGAAGGCGTCGATTTCCTTTTCATAGACATCGCGATGCGCCTCGACCGTCACGTCGCGCCCGGTCAGCCCGGTGCCCCCGGTCGAGATCACCACGTCGACGGCCGGATCGGCGATCCAGCGGCGCAGGCGGTCGGCGATCAGCGCCCGTTCGTCGGGCAGGATGTCGCGATCGGCCAGCTCGTGCCCGGCAGCGGCGATGCGCTCGACCAGCACCTGGCCCGACCGGTCCTCGTCCAGCGAGCGGCTGTCGGACACGGTCAGCACGGCGATGCGCACGGGGATGAACTCTCGGTTCTCGTCGATACGCGACATCAGGCACGCTCCTGCAGGATCAGTTTCAGGGCCAGCCCGGTGAAGACCAGGGCCGAGATGCGCCCGGGCAGCCGGGCCAGACGGCCGCCGACCCGGCCCATCGCCGCGCCGGCCAGCGCCCCGGCCAGGCCGTTGATGACCAGCCCGCCCAGCGACAGGATGGCCGCGAAGACCAGGAATTGCGGCAGCACCGGGCGCGACGGATCGGCGAATTGCGGCACGAAGGCCAGCACGAAGAGGATGACCTTGGGGTTCGACAGGTTGACCAGCATCCCGTCGCGGAACGGCCGGGCGCTGCGCGGGGCGCGGCCGGGATCCAGCCGCGCGGCCTGGCGCCATGTCACCCAGGCCAGGCGCAGCAGGTAGGCCACGCCGACCCAGCGGATGACCTCGAAGAGCACCGGGTTGGCCGCGATCAGCGCGGCCAGGCCCAGCCCGGCGGCCAGCCCGTGGACCATGCCGCCAAGCGCCACCCCGGCCGAAGCCAGCCAGCCGGCGCGTGGCCCGTCGTTCAGCCCCTGCGCGGCGCAGAACATCATGTCGGCCCCCGGCGTCAGGTTCAGCGCCAGCGCCGCCGGCAGGAAGGCCAGCAGGGTCACCGGATCGATCAGCCCGGCCAGCCCGCTCATGGCGTCACCTCGAAGACATGGCCCGCCGGGCCGAGGTTGACCACCTCGGTCGTCCCGATCATGCCCCGTTCGCCCCAGCTGTCGTGGATATGCCCGCAGAAGGCATAACGCGGGGCGATGCGGGCGATGGCCGCGCGGATCGCCGTCGAGCCCACCGATTGCCCGGCCGATGTCCGGTCGGCCAGGCCCTTGGGCGGGGAATGCAGCACCAGGATGTCGGCCGCCGCACAGCCCGCCAGGGCGGTGTCGGCCTGGGCTTCGGTCATGTCGCAGGACCAGGCACCGAAGGGCGTGACCGGAATGCCGTAGCCCAGCCCGAAGAGCCGCAGCCCGGCGACCTCGCAGCCGGTGCCGTGCAGCACGGTGATGCCCGCGCCGCCCTCGACACCGGCGGCCGCCGCGCGCAGCTCGTCGGCGCTTTCGGCATTGCCCGGCACGGCAACCAGCGGCGCGTGCAGCCCGGCCAGCAGGGCCATCGCCTCGTCCAGGCCCTGGCGCATGTTGCAGAAATCGCCGGCGCCGATGACAAGGTCCGTCCCGGCGCTGCGCGCGACCAGCGCCCGGGCCGCGCTGACCGACCCGTGCAGGTCGGAAAAGGCCAGGATCCTGATTGCTTTGGTCATCTTCGTTCCGTTCCCCGTTTTGCCCGCCGTGGCCTTCATCCGGTCTACCGTCCGGCCTTGCGTCCGGCCTGCCGGCGGGTCCAAATCCCGTTGTCCTTTGCCCTGTCCCGCCCGTCAGGCCGGCCCCAGCCGGGACCGCAGTTCGAGCATGTCGGCCCAGGCCTCGCGCTTGGCCTGCGGATTGCGCAGCAGGTAGGCCGGGTGGAACATCGGCAGGGCCGGCTTGTCCCAGGCCTGGTCCCAGCGCCCGCGCAGCCGGGTGATGCCCTTCTTGCCCAGCAGGGCCTGGCAGGAAATATTGCCCATCACCACCAGGATCTCGGGGGCGGCCAGCCGCACATGGGCCTCGAGGAAAGGCTTCATCATGGCGATCTCGTCGGGCCGCGGGTCGCGGTTCTGTGGCGGCCGCCAGGGCAGCACGTTGGTGATATAGACCGAGGCCTCGCGGCTCAGCCCGATCGGCGCCAGCATGCGGTCGAGCAATTGTCCCGCCCGCCCGACAAAGGGCCGGCCCTCGCGATCCTCGTCGCGGCCAGGCGCCTCGCCGATGATCATCACCCGGGCGCCGGGCACGCCGTCGCTGAACACCGTGGTGCGGGCGCCTTTCTTGAGGTCGCAGCCTTCGAAGGATTCGAGCGCCGCGCGCAGCCCGTCGAGGTCACGCACAGCCCGGGCGGCCTGGCGGGCCTCGTCGACCGGATCGGGTTCGGCCAAGGGCACCGGCGCGCCGGGATTCGCCGGGGCCTGGGGCGCGGAGGGGCCGGCATCGGGCCGGGCCATGCGCGGGGCCAGGGCATAACGGTCCACGGGCGCGTCACAGATTGCCTCTGTCGCGCCCAGTTCCACCTGCCAGGCCAGAAGCGCCTGCGCGGTATGCCTATCCATGTCCGGCCCCATGGCGCCGAAGCTATGCCGCCACGCCGGCAAGGTAAATGGCCCCCGGTCATTGCCCCCCCGCTTCCGCCCCTGCCCCGGCATCGCCCGGGACATGCAGATGCCCCTTTGCACCCGTCGCCAGCGGTGTCGCATGCGCTGGCCCGGCCGGTTCGCGCTTCGGCCGTGTCGTTCAGTGGCCCGCGTCGAGTCGGTGCGTATCGCCGGCACCGACCCAATCCACCCCGCATCCGGGCGTCCGGCCCGTCGATGGCTTGCATCGCTCGGTCCCGCCCGCCCCGGCCTCGGTCCTGCCCCGGGCCTACCACCCCCGCATCCGGCCGCCCGCGCAACGGCCCCGTCACCCGATTCCCCACCGCGCCCGGTCGCCGTGCACCCCGCGAAGCCGCCATCGGCCGGTATCGTCCCAGATCTTCCACAGGCTTCACATGGGCTTGTCGGTTTCCCCCGCCCTTCCTATAACCGGCCCGAACCGGAGAAGGGGCCCATGAGTTTCACCGCAAAGCACCTGCTCGGCATCGAGCCGCTCCGCCCCGAGGCCATCACCGCGATTCTCGACCTGGCCGACACCTATGTCGAGGTCAATCGCAGCGACGCCAAACATGGCGACGCCCTGGCCGGGCTGACCCAGATCAACATGTTCTTCGAGAACTCGACCCGCACCCAGGCCAGTTTCGAACTGGCCGGCAAGCGGCTGGGCGCCGATGTCATGAACATGGCCATGCAGACATCGTCGGTGAAGAAGGGCGAGACCCTGATCGACACCGCCCTGACCCTGAACGCCATGCACCCCGACCTGCTGGTCGTGCGCCATCCGCAATCGGGCGCCGTCGACCTGCTGGCGCAAAAGGTCAATTGCGCCGTGCTCAACGCCGGCGACGGCCGCCACGAACACCCCACCCAGGCCCTGCTGGACGCCCTGACCATCCGCCGCGCCCGCGGCCGGCTGCACCGGCTCAACGTGGCCATTTGCGGCGACATCGCCCATTCGCGGGTCGCCCGGTCCAACATCCTGCTGCTGGGCAAGATGGAAAACCGCGTGCGCCTGATCGGCCCGCCGACCCTGATGCCCTCGGGCATTTCCGAGTTCGGCGTCGAGGTCTACGAGGACATGGAAGAGGGCCTGAAGGACGTCGACGTCGTGATGATGCTGCGCCTTCAGAAGGAACGGATGGACGGCGGGTTCATTCCCTCGGAACGCGAATATTACCACCGGTACGGGCTGGATGCGGCCAAGCTGGCCCTGGCCAAGGATGACGCCATCGTCATGCATCCCGGCCCGATGAACCGGGGCGTCGAGATCGACGGCGAGATCGCCGACGACATCAACCGCTCGGTCATCCAGGACCAGGTCGAAATGGGCGTGGCCGTGCGCATGGCCGCGATGGACCTGCTGGCCCGGAACCTGCGCGCGGAGGCCGCATGACCGGACTGCAGGAGATCGAGCTGCCCCCCGGCGAGCGCGGCCGCATCCGCGTCTTCTCGCTGTCGATGTCCGAGGACGAGGCCCGCCACCTGGAACTGGGCCGGGCGCTTGGCAAGTATCCCGACGATCCCTCGCGGGTCGAGGTCTTTCCGGTCAGCAATCTCGACGGGCTGGGCCTGGCCGGCTATCTCGTCGAGGGCTGCGGCGTGCCCGAGGCCCAGGTCGCGCCCGACCGGGCCCGGCTGGATGCCCTGGGCGGCCATGTCCTGCTGTTGTTCAGCCGGGCCTATGCCGAGGGCGGCGTGACGCTGGAACCCGAACCGGCCCTGACCCTGATCGGCACCTATGACGAGGACCGCCCCGCGGCCCGCCCCGGCCCGCTGATCGAAACCGAAAGCGCCAAGCCCTTTACCGGCAAGCCGCGCCTGTCGCCGCGTGACAACCGGGCGGCCTCGCGCCGGGCCGGGGCCATCTTCTTCGGCCTTGTCATGCTTCTTCTGCTTGTCGTCGTGATCCTGGTGCTCTGATGTCTTCCACGCTCTTCGCAAATGCCCGCCTGATCGATCCCGAAACGCTGCAGGACGGCCCCGGCGGCCTGCTGGTGCGCGACGGGCGCATTGCCGGCCGGCTGGATCCCGGAGCGACGACCCCGGCCGACCAGGTCATCGATTGCGCCGGCGCCTGCCTGGCCCCCGGGCTGATCGACCTGGGCGTCAAGATCGGCGAGCCGGGCGAGCGCCACAAGGAAAGCTTTCGCACTGCCGGCCGGGCCGCCGCCCGGGGCGGGGTGACCACGATGATCACCCGGCCCGACACCGTGCCGGCCATAGACAATCCCGAAACGCTGGAATTCGTCCTGCGCCGGGCCCAGGCCGACACGCCGGTCAACGTGCTGCCCATGGGCACCCTGACCAAGGGCCGCGAGGGCCGCGAGATGACCGAGATCGGCTTCCTGATGGATGCCGGGGCGGTGGCCTTTTCCGACGGCGACCGGGTGGTCGAGAATGCCAAGGTCTTTTCGCGCGCGCTGACCTATGCCCGCAGCCTGGGCGCCCTGGTCATCGCCCATCCGCAGGACCCCGACCTGTCGCGCGGGGCTTCGGCCACCTCGGGCAAGTTCGCCTCGCTGCGCGGGCTGGCCGGGGTGTCGCCCATGGCCGAGCGCATGGGCCTGGATCGCGACATCGCCCTGGTCGAGATGACCGGCGCGCGCTACCACGCCGACCAGATCACCACCGCCCGGGCCCTGCCCGCGCTGGACCGGGCCAAGCAGAACGGGTTCGACGTGACCGCCGGGGTGTCGATCCACCATCTCACGCTCAACGAGCTGGACGTGGCCGATTACCGGACCTTCTTCAAGCTCAAGCCGCCGCTGCGCTCGGAAGACGACCGCCAGGCCGTGATCGAGGCCGTGGGCAGCGGGCTGATCGACATCATCTGTTCGATGCACACGCCCCAGGATGCCGAATCCAAGCGCCTGCCCTTCGAAGAGGCGGCCTCGGGCGCGGTGGGGCTGGAAACCCTGCTGCCGGCGGCGATGCGGCTGTATCATGCCGGCGCGCTCAGCCTGCCCCAGCTGTTCAGGGCCATGGCCCTGAACCCGGCCCGCCGGCTGGGCCTGGCGGCCGGCCGGCTGGCCGATGGCGCCCCGGCCGACCTGGTGCTCTTTGATCCCGACAAGCCCTTTGTCATGGACCGCTGGGCGCTGGAATCGAAATCCAAGAACACGCCCTTCGACCTGCAGCGCATGCAGGGCCGCGTCATGGGCACCTGGCTTGCCGGGCAAGAGATCTACCGGAGCGCCTGACATGCCCGATTTCACCACGCCCGATGCCTGGCTGATCCTGTGGATCGGCATCGGCTACCTGCTGGGCTCGATTCCCTTCGGCCTCGTCTCGGCCCGGATCTTCGGGCTGGGCGACGTGCGCAAGATCGGATCGGGCAACATCGGGGCGACCAACGTGCTGCGCACGGGGCACAAGCCCGCCGCCGCCCTGACCCTGGTGCTGGATGCCGGCAAGGGCGCGGCGGCCGTGCTGCTGGCCCGCCATTTCGCCGGCGAGGATGCCGTGCAGCTGGCTGCACTGGCCGCCTTCTTCGGCCATTGCTTCCCGGTCTGGCTGGGGTTCAAGGGCGGCAAGGGCGTGGCCACCTTCCTGGGCATCTGGCTGGCCCTGGCCCCGTCGGTCGGGCTGGCCTGCTGTGCGACCTGGCTGGTCGCCGCCGCGCTGTCGCGGATCTCGTCGGTCGGTGCCCTGGCCGCGGCCGGGCTGTCGCCGCTCTGGGCCCTGGTCTTTGGCGCCAAGAGCGCCGTCGTGCTGTCGGTCGCGCTGCTGGTGCTGATCCTGTGGCGCCACTGGCAGAACATCCAGCGCCTGCGGGCCGGCACCGAGCCCCGGATCGGCGCCCGGCGCAAGTAGGCCGGGCCGGTTAGGCGCAAGCTGAGCCCCCTAGCCGGGGGCAGTGACACGCCGCGCAACCAGAGCCGCCGAGCTGGGCAGTGGCGCGACGCGCGGCCAAACACGTCACCAGCCGGGCGCCGGGGCGCCGCATGCCATCGCGCAAGTCTTATCGCGCAATTCGCCCAAAAAAACGGCACCCGTCACCCCACATCGGCCATTGGGCACCACCCCACGGCCCGAACCTCCGCACGACGCGGGAGTCCCGGCCCCAGATTTTTCTGGAAAAAACTCGGTCCGCCGCAGCGGCCAGGGCGCAGCCTCAGTAGCTGTACGCCCCGTAGATCCGGCTGACGTCGCCGTTCCAGTCACCGTTGTAATGATCCAGCAGCTCGTCCGCCGGGGCCTTGCCCGTCTCGACGCTGTCTTCCAGCGCATGCAGGAAATGCCGCTCGTCGGCCACCATGCCCCCCAGCCCGGGCCGTGCCCGCGCCTTGAGCCCCGCCCGCGAGATGTCCAGCACCTCGCCGGCCAGCTTCAGCATGTCGATGCCCCCGACCCGCGCCTGCAACCCGTCCTTTCCGGCCGCCACGCGCAGAGCCTGCCGCGTCTCGGCATCCCAGCCCTTGACCAGGTCCCAGCCCGCGTCTAGCGCCGACTGGTCGTACATCAGCCCGACCCAGAAGGCCGGCAGCGCACAGAGCCGCCGCCACGGGCCGCCATCGGCTCCGCGCATCTCGATGAACTTCTTGATCCGCGCCTCGGGGAACAGCGTCGTCAGGTGATCGGCCCAGTCCGACAGCGTCGGCTTCTCGCCCGGCAGCGCCGGCAGCTCACCCTTGAGGAAATCGCGGAACGACATCCCCAGCGCGTCGATGTACTGGCCGTCGCGATAGACAAAATACATCGGCACATCGAGGGCGTATTCCGTCCAGGCATCAAAGCCGAAGCCCTCTTCGAAGACAAAGGGCAGCATCCCCGTCCGCGCCGCGTCGAGGTTCTGCCAGACCTTGGCCCGCAGGCTCTTGCCGCCGAACGGCTTGCCCTCGAAGAACGGCGAATTGCCAAAGAGCGCATTGGCCACCGGCTGCAGGGCCAGCGCCACGCGCAGCTTCTGCACCATGTCGGCCTCGGAGCCGAAATCCAGGTTGACCTGCACCGTGCAGGTCCGCCGCATCATCACGCGGCCCATGGTGCCCACCTTTTCCATGTAGGCATCCATCAGCTTGTACCGCCCCTTGGGCATCAGCGGCATCTGCTCGTGGGTCCAGTCGGGGGCGGCGCCGAGGCCGATAAAGCCCACGCCCACCTTGTCGGCCACGTCCTTGACCTCGCGCAGGTGCACGTTCACCTCGTCGCAGGTCTCGTGGATCGTCTCCAGCGGCGCGCCCGACAATTCCAGCTGGCCGCCCGGTTCGAGCGAGATGTTCGCCCCGCCCTTGGTCAGCCCGATCAGGTTGCCGCCTTCTTCCAGCGGTGCCCAGCCATGGACATCGCGCAGCCCTTCCAGCACGGCCTTGACCGACCGTTCACCTTCGTAGGGGATCGGCAGCAGGGTGTCCTTGCAATAGCCGAACTTCTCGTGCTCGGTGCCGATGCGCCAGTCTTCCTTCGGCTTGCACCCCGCCTCCAGGTAGCCTGCGAGCTGGTCATAGCTTTCGATCGGCCCGCCGCCGCTCTGGGGAATGGACATCTGATGCTCTCCGATCCTTGGGTCCTTAACCTGCGCCCCCGACCTGCCCGCAAAACTGCGGGGGTGTCAATGTAGCCGATAGTTGGGCGGCCGGGCGGTGCGCCGTTCCCACACGACGACCGGCATCGGCGCTTTGCGGTCCAGATGCGACAGCAATCGCCGCGTATCCAGCCCGGGCAGCGCGCCAAAGGCATCGAACAGCGCCTCGGATCCGCTGGCGTTCACGGGAATGTGCAATGCCGGAGCGCCGGGCTGTTCAAGCACCCAGCAGGGCGGCCGGCCCGTCGGATCGAGGATCAGCCGTTCCAGCTCCGAGGCCGCGACGGCCCCGCCTTCCAGCGGGCCGAAATAGGAAATCCGGCCTTCGTCCACCTGCACCACGCCCGGCCCGTCGCCGCCCTGGCGGAAGCGCATCCGGCGCAGCCCGGTCACGGCCAGCGCCGCGCCGGCCAGCATGACGGCCCAGCCGATCCAGCCCAGCAGCCCGCCGGGCCCCAAGCCCCAGCTCAGCCCCACCGCGGCCAGCCCGGCCCCGATCAGCACCTCGCGCCAGCGCATCAGCAGGGCCATGGCCTCGGGCCGCACAAAGCTCATGCCGGCGCCCCCAGGAAGATCGGCCGGTTCAGCACGCAGACCCGGTAATCGCCGACCCGCCGGAACCCGATGGCCTCGTAGGCCCGGCTGGCCGCGTCGTTGTTGGAAAACAGGATCGCCACCCGCGCGCCGGCCGCCCGGGCCTCGGCCAGCCGGGCGGCCGTCACCCGGCGGCCCAGCCCGCGGTTGCGCTCGGCCGCGGGCACAAAGACCCCGCCGACCTGCACCATATCGCCCGCCCGGGCATTGATCGACGCCGCGGCAACCGGCCGGCCGTCCTCGACCAGCAGCCGTTCCGCCCCGCCCCGGCTGGCCGCCAGCGCCCGGGCCGCGGCTTCTTCGCCGGCCCGCGCCCGGTCCCGGGTCAGCCCGGTGTCGATCAGGTAATCGACGTACCAGCCCGTCAGCATCTCGCGGTCGGCCTCGCCCGCCGCGCGCATGATGACCCCCTCGGGCGCGTCCAGCCGGTCCAGGTCCAGCCGGTAGAGCGGTTCGGCATGGTTGCTGGCCACGTCACCGGACTTCAGGCCCAGCACGGCCAGCGCCCGGCGCACCTGGATGTCGTCGCCGGTGATGCCCCGCATCATGTGCCCGGCCAGCGCCCTGGCCCATTCGCTCCAGACCGCGCCGGGCAGGTCGGGCGCCTGCACCATCAGGAACCCGCCGTTGGTCGCCCCGAAGATCGCCGCGATGCCCGCCGTGCCATGGTGCAGCCAGTAACGCGTGCCATGGGGGTGGACCCGCTCGTCGGTGCCGTGATCGGCCAGGTTCGACATCAGGAACATCGAGGTTTCGGCATGGCGCATCAGAAAGGCCGCCATGGCCGGGATATCCTCGGGCAGGGCCTCGCGCAGGGTCATGTCCAGTCTCCCAGCTGCATCTGCCACAGGGTCAGCGCGGCCACCGCCGCGGTATCGGCCCGCAGGATGCGCGGGCCCAGGCTGACCCGGTGGGCCGCCGCCATGGTTGCCAACCGGGCCCTTTCGCGCGTCGAAAAGCCGCCCTCGGGCCCGATCAGGATGGCCCAGGGGCCGGCGCGACCGTCCGCTAGGACGGGCAAGCGGGCGCCCGCCGCCGTCACGCCGTGCGCCGGCGTGCCATCCTGCGTCACACCGTGCGCCGGCGCGCTGTCCCCCATGGCCAGATCCGCCATCGCGCCGCCCGCCGCGGCCTCGTCCACCGTCGCCTCGTCGCAGAACATCAGCCGTCGCCCGTCGGGCCAGCCGTCCAGCACCCGGTCCAGCTTTTGCAGCTCGGCCACCTCGGGCACATAGGTCCCCCCGCATTGCTCGGCCGCCTCGACGGCATGGGCCTGCAGCCGGTCCTGGCGGATGCGCTCGGAATTGGTGAATTCGGTCTGCACCGGGCAGATCCGCGCGGCCCCCATCTCGGCCGCCTTCTCGACGATGAAATCCGTCCGCGCCTTCTTGATCGGCGCGAACAGCAGCCACAGGTCCGGCGGCATCTGCAACGGCCGGCTCTGCGCCTCGCAGACCAGAACGCCCCCGCGCTTGCCGGCCTCTTCGACCCGGGCCGCGAACTCGCCGTCGCGCCCGTTGAACAGCGCCACCCGCGCGCCCACGGCCAGCCGCATCACCCCGAAGAGGTAATGCGCCTGCTCCCGCGACAGAGTAACCGTTTGCCCCTGCCCCAGCTCCTGCTCTACATACAATCGCACCGTGCTGCTCATGGAAGGCTACATATGCAAGCTGATGCCCCGACGCCAGAGACACGCGTATCCGATGCGGAAGACAACAACTGGGTCGACCTGCATGCCCCGGCCTGGGCCCGGCCCTACCTGCGCCTGTCACGGGCCGATCGCCCGACGCCCGTCTTCCTGCTGCTGATCCCCTGCTGGTGGGGCCTGGTCCTGGCCATGCTCTCGACCCAGTCCGCCCGCTGGGAAGATGCCTGGATCGCCGTGGCCTGCACCATCGGCGCCTTCCTGATGCGCGGCGCCGGCTGCACCTGGAACGACATCACCGACCGCCATATCGACGGCGGTGTCGAACGCACCCGCTCGCGCCCGATCCCCTCGGGCGCCGTCACCGCGCGCCAGGCCCTGGCCTGGGCCGTGGCGCAATCGCTGATCTCCTTCGGCATCCTGCTGACCTTCCACCCGGCCGCCGTGTCGCTGGGCGTGCTGTCGCTGTTGCCCGTTGCCGTCTATCCCTTTGCCAAGCGCTTCACCTGGTGGCCCCAGGTCTTTCTCGGCCTGGCCTTCAACTGGGGCGCCCTGCTGGCCTGGACGGCCCATACCGGCAGCCTCGGCTGGCCGGCCGTCATCCTCTATCTCGCCGGGATCTGCTGGACGATCTTCTACGACACGATCTATGCCCACCAGGATACCGAGGATGACGCCCTGATGGGCGTGAAATCCACCGCCCGGCTGTTTGGCCAGGATACCGCGCGTTATCTCAAGTACTTCCTGGCCGGCACCGTCGGTCTGATGGGCCTGGCCATCATCCAGGCCCTGCTGCCCACGGCCTCGGTCCTGGCCCTGGTCATCGCCCTGGCCGGGCCCTGGGCCATGGGCTGGCACATGGCCTGGCAGCTGCGCGGGCTCGACCTGGAGGACAATGCCAAGCTGCTGCAGCTCTTCCGCGTCAACCGCGACACCGGCCTCATTCCGCTCATCTTCCTGGTGGCTGCGCTCTTCGCCTGATTGAACCGCCCGGCCGCCCGTCGTATGAGACCGCAGATGAACGACGAAGAACACACATGCGCTTATCGACCGGCCTGATCTCGGGGCTTTCCCTCGCCGCCGCCGCCGGGCTCAGCCTCGTGGCCGCAGACTTTGCCGTCACCGCCATCGAACGCGGCAGCGAAACTGGCATCCGCCGGGCCCTGGACGAGGCCACCTTCGACTGGGCCGAGGTCCGCGCCGACGGGCTGAAGGTCATCCTCGAGGGCACCGCCCCCGACGAGGCCACCCGCTTTGACGCCCTCAGCGCCGCCGGCCGGGTCGTCGACAGCGCCCGGGTCATCGACAACATGCAGGTCGCCGCCACCGCGGCCATCGCCCCGCCGCGCTTCTCGGCCGAGATCCTGCGCTCGGAAAGCGGCATCTCGATGATCGGCCTGGTGCCCCACGACACCGACCGCGACGACCTGGGCGACCGGCTGGGCCGCATCTCGGGCCCCGACAATGTCGCCGATTTCCTCGAAACCGCCAGCTATCCCGTGCCCGAAGGCTGGGACGATGCCCTGGCCTATGCCATGATCGCCCTCGAACGCCTGCCCCGGGCCAAGATCTCGGTTGGCGCCGGGCGGGTCCATGTCACCGCCATGACCGACAGCCCCGAGGCCCGCACCCGCCTGGAACGCGACCTGCGCCGGCTGGCCCCGCCGGCCCTCGACGTGGCGCTCGACCTCTCGGCCCCCCGGCCGGTCATCACGCCCTTCACCCTGCGCTACGTGCTCGACGAGGCCGGCGGCCATTTCGACGCCTGCTCGGCCCCCGACGGCGACAGCGCCCAGGTCATCCTCGATGCCGCGACCTCGGCCGGGCTGACCGGCTCGGGCCGCTGCACCATCGGCCTCGGCGTGCCCTCGCCGCGCTGGGACGAGGCCGCCAGCCTCTCGCTGGCCGCCCTGGCCCGGCTGGGCAGCGGCAGCCTGACCATGACCGATGCCGATATCTCGCTGGTCGCCGTCGAAGGGCTCGACCACGGGCTGTTCGACCAGATCGTCGGCGAGCTGGAAACCGCCCTGCCCGACGTCTTTGCCCTGCATGCCACCCTGCCCGTCCCGGAACAGACCGGCGACGCCGGGCCGGCCGAATTCTTTGCCACGCTCAGCCCCGAAGGCCTGGTCCAGCTGCGCGGCCGGGTGCCCAGCGAAGGGTTCCGCACCCTGGCCGACAGCTTCGCCCGGGCGCGCTTTGGCTCGGATGCCGTCTATACCGCCGCCCGCGTCGTCGACGACCTGCCCATCGACTGGTCCGCCCGGGTCCTGGCCGGGCTCGAAGCGCTCGGCCTGCTGGTCAACGGCGTGGTCACCGTCGGCCCCGACACGATCGAGGTCCGCGGGGTCAGCCATGTCGAGGACGCCAGCGCCCAGATGTCGCGGCTGTTCACGTCCAAGCTGGGCGAGACCGCCAGTTTCGACCTGGCCGTGACCTACCGCGAACCGCCCCCGCCCGAGGACCAGCCGCTCACCGCCGAGCAATGCGAGCTGCACATCGCCGAGATCCTGTCCAACGGCAAGATCACCTTTGAACCCGGGTCCGCCCGGATCGATGCGGCCTCGCTGGAAATCGTCGATGCCATCGCCGGGGTGCTCGACAATTGCGGCGCCATCCCGCTGGAAATCCAGGGCCATACCGACAGCCAGGGCCGCGAGGTCATGAACCTGGAACTCAGCCAGGAACGGGCCAATGCCGTGCTGACCGAGCTTTTCGCCCGGCGGGTGCGCACGTCCAGCTTCAAGGCCACGGGCTATGGCGAGACCCGGCCGATCGCCGACAACGACACCGAGGAAGGCCGCGAGGCCAACCGGCGGATCGAATTCCGCCTGGTGCGCACCGATACTTCGCCCGATGACGAGACCACGCTCGACGCGCTCAGCGGCGATGCGGATGCCGAGGCCGGCATCGATGCCGATGCGGAGACCGGTGCCGAGACCGGGGGCACCGAAGAGACCACCGAAGACGACAGCCCCGCTCCCGATGCCGACGGCGCAACGGACGGCGACACGGATGACGCAACGGGCGGGGCCGATGCCGCGCCCGAGGCCGGAGAGGAGACCGGAAATGAACAGGACTGAGTTCATCATCGCCACGGCCTGCGTGCTGTTCCTGGCCTTTGTCCTGGGCTGGTTCACCAATTGGCTGATCCACCGTTTCACCCGCGTCAGCGCCTCGGACATGGGCGAGCTGGACCGGATGAGCCAGGAGCTGCACGAAGCCGAGGAGACCCGCGACAAGGCGATCACCTATCTCCAGCAGCGCGAGGCCGAGCTGACCAACCAGCTGACCCAGACCGAGGCCGAACTGCGCGCCGCCATGGAAGGCCTGCGCGAAGCCCGCCACGAGGCCGAAGAGATGCGGTCCTACGTGGACCGGATGCAGGGCACGACGTAACGGGCCCTTGCCTCCGCCGCCCGGCTGTCCGCCCCTTTTGCATGGACAGCCGGAGCGGATGCCATCAGACTGTCGGCGACACCAGCCACCCGAACCCAGGTCGCCAATACAGTGCAAAAGGGTACGGACCATGCGGTTGATGGCAATCCTGCTCTGCCTGGCCGGGGCTGCCAATGCGCAAACCGGCCGGTCGGACGCCGAAGAGGCTTTCGTCGAGATCCTGTCGCGCTCGATGAACCAGAAAGCCCCGACCTACCTGCGGATTGCCGGTGGCCCGTGCTGGGAAGCGCGCATCGAGGTCGTCGATGGCGATGTGACCCTGGGCGGCGGCAACGGTCCCGCCCCACGCGTCTTTGCGGATCAGAAGGGCACCATGCTGCTGCTCGACGGCGAGTCGGACCAGGTGGGCGGCGCAAGTTACATGGTGCTGCGGACCAACGAGGCCACGACCGATCCGGTCGGTGCGATCCTCAGGCCGGTTGCGATCTGCGCGGATACCGAGGCCACGCCGAGGTGCACGGGCAAGATCGGCGGACTGCGCCATTTCTCGCTGCATGCCTCGTCGGTGAATTTCTGCGAATGAGGCGTCTCGCCGCCGGTCGGGCCTGATCGGGCGATCCCCTCTCGGCAAGGGGACAGCCAGCCTGTGTCCGGCGCCTGTGCGGCATCGGCGGCCCGCCCCGCGTCGCTCAGCCCCTGGCCCCTGGCCCCTGGCCCCTGGCCCCTGGCCCCTGGCCCCTGGCCCCTGGCCCCTGGCCCCTGACGGGTCAGCCCCCAGACTTCGGTTGGTCAAGCACCCTGATCACCCGGCCGGACTGCCCCCACACCCAGCCGCTCCAGTCAGCACCCATTCGGTCCGATCCCCCCTTGCCCCCGCCGACCCGACCCTCAACACCCGGCCGGTCGGCGCCCCGTCCCCGGGTCAGTCCGCCACCCTTGCCACACGGATGATCCGCCCGGCCAACCTCCTGCGCCCGGAAACTGCCAACGCATGGGCCATGCGTTTTCGGCTAATGCCTACCAGCGGTCCAGGGCGTCTTCGTCGGCGGCGCGGGCGGCGACCCAGTCGGCGCCGTCGCGGGTGGTTTCCTTCTTCCAGAAGGGCGCCCGGGACTTGAGGTAGTCCATCAGGAATTCCGCCGCCTCAAAGGCATCGCCCCGGTGCGGCGAGGCCGTGGCCACCATCATGATCGGCTCGCCCGGGGCCAGCGCCCCGTAGCGGTGGATGACCAGCACGTCGCCCAGCGTCCAGCGCCCGGCGGCTTCTTCGGCAATGGTCCGGATCGCCCGTTCGGTCATGCCCGGGTAATGCTCGATCTCCATCGCCAGCAGATCACCCGCCGCATTCTGGCGGACGATGCCGGAAAAGCTGACCACCGCGCCCATGCCTTCCAGCGGGGCGGAAAACCGGTTGAGCTCGGCACCCGGATCGAAGCGGTCGGCCTGCACCACGATCCGCATGGCTCAGCCCCCCGTCATCGGCGGAAAGAACGCCACCTCGCGCACGCCGTCCAGCGCGGCATCGAAATCGGCCAGCTCCTGGTCCAGCGCCACCCGCAGGGCGGTGAGATCGGAAAAAGCCAGGGCATAGCGCTCTTCGCGGGCGCTCAGTTCGGCGACCAGCTCGGCCACTGTCGTGGCCCCCGTCTCGATCCGTTCCTTGGGCAGGCCGATCCGCTCGCGGACCCAGGCAAAGTAGAGAACATCCATCATTCCGGCTCCTTCAGATGGGGCACAGCCTTGCGGAAATAATCCACCCCCGTCCAGACCGTCAGCACGGCGGCCAGCCACAGCAGCATCAGCCCGCTCCAGCCCAGCCCCCAGGCCAGGTCGGCCCACCAGCGCAGCGATTGCACGTCGGCGGTCGACCGGTCGAGGATGGCCCGGACCTTGGCCGGGTCCATCGTGGCCGCGGCCATGCCCGCGTGGTTGCGCGCGATCCCTTCGGCCAGCAACACGGCAATGGCCACCATCTGCACGGTTGTCTTCCACTTGGCCAGCCGGGTCACCGCCAGGGTGCCGGCCACGTCGCCCAGGAATTCGCGCAGACCCGAGACAAAGACCTCGCGGAAGAGGATGACCACGCCGGGCACCATCAGCCACCAGCCCAGCGACGAGGTCACGCACATGACCAGCAGGGCGGCGGCCACCATGGCCTTGTCGGCGATCGGGTCCAGCATGGTGCCCAGCTTGGACACCATGCCCCAGCCACGGGCGATGTAACCGTCGATCCAGTCGGTGACCGAGGCCGCGACAAAGAGGGCCAGGGCCACCCAATCGGCCAGGGGCCGGTCGAAGACCAGGAAGACCAGCGCCATGGCCGGCGCCGCGACCAGCCGCAGCAGGGTCAGTATGGTGGGGATCGTCACTTTCATGGCGTCTTCCTAGCTCATGTCCGCAGTGGCGGAAACCACGCGTCCGCGCAAGCGACGGACCGGTGCCGGCAGGTCACGAAACGGTGGCCCGGACCGGCGCCTTTCCGCCCTGTCATCCCGGGCGCCCTGTCATCCCGGGCGCCCGGCCTTGCGGGCGCCCCACCACGCTGCATCCCGGACGTGCGCGGGCTCAGCAGGCCGCGCGCAGCTTGTCGACCAGCGCCAGCCGGCCCTTGAAATAGCCCGAGGTCGAAGCATCCGCCTCGGAGGCGAACCAGGCCACCGACAGGCCGCGCACCGGATCGGCAAAGAGGTACTGGCCATGAATGCCCACCCCGCGCAGCAGGGGCCGTTCGCCGCGCAGGACGTAACACTTGGCCCGGTAATGCATGTCGGCACCGGGATAGTTTTCCTCGAAATCGCCCTTCTTCCAGGCCGCAACGTCGCCATTGTCGAAAATGTCGGCCACCCAGTCGGCGGGCAGCACCTGGCGGCCATCACCCCGCCGGCCACCATCGGCCACCAGCGCCCCGATCCGCGCCAGGTCGCGGGCGGTCAGGCACATGCCCCCGGCCGCCCGGGCCCCGCCGATCCGGTCGACGGTCACATAGCCCGGCCGTTCGGCCCCCATCGGCTGCAACAGGAATTCCGACACCAGGTCGGCGTAGCGCGTGCCCGTCGCCCGTTCCATCACCCAGGCCATCAGGTCGGTCACCGGCGAGACATAGTGGAACCGCTCGCCATGGGGTCCTTCGCGGTCGGCCAGGGTCAGCTGGAAGCTGCGCAGGTCCATCGGCGTGTCGCCCGGCTCGACCGGGTTCCAGTTGGCGGCCTTGCGATAGTCGATGATCGGCCCGCCGGTCGCGGTGTAATCCTCGGAAAAACTCAGCCCGACCTGCATGTCCAGGGCCTGGCGCACGCTGGCCCCGTCATAGGCCGTGCCGTCCAGCTCGGGGATGTAATCCGACAGCGGCGCGTCGACATCCAGCAGGCCCCGGTCGGCCAGCACGCCGGCCAGCAGGCCCAGCACCGATTTCGACACCGACATCAGGATATGCGGGTCGTCGGCCGTCATGCCGTTTCGGTAAAGCTCGTGCACCACGCGCCCCTTGTGCAGCACGACCAGCGCGTCGGTCCGCGTGCCCTCGACGGCCGCCTCGATCTCGGCCGGGTCGATCAGCGGCGCGCCGGCTTCCAGCGCCCAGACATCCCCCGGCGCATTGCGGATCTCGGCCGAAGGCACCACCTCGCGCACGTGGTGAAACGCCCAGGACGACCAGGGCTGCTGGCGCCAGTTGGCCAGGGTCGCGCGGTCGGGGATGGCGGGGGGGAAGCCTTGCATAAGGGCCATGGGGGACACACTCCGTTCAGTCGCCGCCACACAATCCCAGCCCCGCCCGGGGCACAAGTCATCGGTCCTGGAAAAAGTCGTAAATCTTCTCGGCCAGCGCATCCGAGATGCCATCGACAGCCTTCAGGTCGACCAGGTTGGCCCGGCTGACCGCCTTGGCCGATCCGAAATGGCGCAGCAACGCGCGCTTGCGCGTGGCCCCCACCCCGGCGATCTCGTCCAGCGGGTTGGCCACCACGGCCTTGGCCCGCTTGGCCCGGTGGGTGCCGATGGCAAAGCGGTGGGCCTCGTCGCGCAGGCGCTGGATGAAATAGAGCACCGGGTCGTTGTGGCGCAGGGCCATGGGCATCTTGCCCACCCGGTGGAATTCCTCCTTGCCGTGGTCGCGGTCGATGCCCTTGGCCACGCCGACCATCGGGATGTCCTCGACCCCGTATTGGGCCATGATCTCGGCCACCGCACTCACCTGCCCGGCCCCGCCGTCGATCAGCAGCAGGTCGGGCCACTGGCCTTTCTCGCGGTCGGGGTCATCCTTTTGCAGCCGGGAAAAGCGGCGCGACAGCACCTCTTTCATCATGCCGAAATCGTCGCCCGGGGTCAGGTCGTCGCCCTTGATGTTGAACTTGCGGTAGTGGTTCTTCATGAACCCCTCCGGCCCGGCCACGATCATGCCGCCCACCGCATGGGCGCCCTGGATATGCGAGTTGTCGTAGACCTCGATGCGCTGCGGCGGGCCGTCCAGGTCAAAGGCCTCGGCCACGCCGGTCAGCAGCTTGGCCTGGGTTGCGCTCTCGGCCATCTTGCGGGCCAGCGATTCCCGGGCATTGCGCAGCGCGCCGGACACCAGTTCCTTCTTCTCGCCGCGCTGGGGCACCAACAGCTCGACCTTGCGCCCGGCCTTCTGGCCAAGTGCGTCGCACATCAGGTCGGCATCCTCGATCCCGTCCGACAGGATGATCTGCTTCGGCGGTTCCTTGTTGTCGTAGAACTGGCCGAGAAAGGCCTCCATCACCTCGGCCGGGCTGACATCGGCGGCCAGGCGCGGATAGAAATCCTTGTTGCCCCAGTTCTGGCCCGAGCGGATGAAGAACACCTGGACACAGGCCTGCCCGCTGTCCATGTGCAGCGCGATCACGTCGGCCTCGTCCACCCCGCGCGGGTTGATCCCCTGCGACGATTGCACGGTGGTCAGCGCCCGGATGCGGTCGCGCAGGGCGGCGGCGCGTTCGAATTCCATGGCTTCCGAGGCTTCCATCATCTGCTCGGCCAGCTCTTCCTGCACCTTGGTCGACCGGCCCGACAGGAAGCGTTCGGCATCGCGCACGCTCTCGGCGTAATCCGAATCCGAGATCTGGCCCGTGCAGGGGGCCGAACAGCGCTTGATCTGGTAGAGCAGGCAGGGCCGCGTGCGGCTGTCGAACATGGAATCCGAGCAGTTGCGCAGCAGGAAGGCCTTTTGCAGCTGGTTCAGCGTGCGGTTCACCGCGCCGGCGCTGGCGAAGGGGCCGAAATAGGCGCCCTTTTCCGTCTTGGCGCCCCGGTGCTTCTTGATCTGCGGATAGGCGTGATCCTTGGCCACCAGGATGTTGGGGAAGGATTTGTCGTCGCGCAGCAGCACGTTGTACTTGGGCTTGAGCTGCTTGATCAGGTTCTGTTCCAGCAGCAGCGCCTCGGTCTCGGTGCGCGTGGTCAGGAACATCATCGACGCCGTGTCGCGGATCATCCGGTCGATCCGTGCGCTGTGGCCCGTCGGCCGGGCATAGCTGGACACCCGCGCCTTGAGATTGCGCGCCTTGCCGACATAGAGCACCCGCGCCTGGCCATCGAGCATGCGATAGACCCCGGGCGAGCTGTCGAGCGTCTTCAGATAGCCCTGGATGCAGGCATGTCCGGTCACGGGCGATGGCGCGGTCGATTCGGTGCTGGGATCGGCGTCGGCTGTCATGATGCTCAGATATGATTCCCCTAAAGTTGCTGCAATCTGGAAGCGGCGGTTTCAAGCCGAAACAAATCCACCGTTTATGTGGATAAGTCTGAGCATATCTTCGGGGCTTTTGCGATTTTCCCTTGTTCCACGGGGCTTTCGTTACTTTGCTTGAAAAATGGGCAGGTTTGGAACCTGTTGTTTTTCCTGCACAAAAGCACAGACCCCTTCCAAGTGCATGAAACCAAAGACAGTTTTGTAACGTGCCCGTGACGCCCTGCCGTCCGGTGCACAACTCTGCCCGTACGTCACCCGGGGCGGGTCACTCCACGCCCTGGATATCCGGCGTCTGCCAGCCCAGGTGCTGACCGCCGTCGACACAGATCAGCTGGCCGGTCACCCCCGGCGAATCGAGAAAATATCCCAGCGTCGAAACAATGTCCGAAGGATTGGAGCCCCGTTCAAGGATTGTCGCCGCTCTCTGGCCCTGAAAATGGCTTTCCGACTGGCGTGCCCCTTTCAGCGTCGGTCCGGGGCCGATGGCATTGACGCGGATCGCCGGGGCCAGCGCCCGGGCGGTGGTCTGGGTCATCGTCCACAGGCCGGCCTTGGCAATGGTGTAGGTCATGAATTCGGGCGTCAGCTTGCGCAGGCGCTGGTCGACCATGTTGACGATCAGCCCCCGGGCCATCGGTTCGCCAGCGTCGTCGCGCAGCGGCTCCAACCCCTGTGCGGCCATGGCCTGGGTCAGCTGCAGCGGTGCGCGCAGGTTGGAATTGATGTGCCGGTCCCAGCTGTCCAGCGTGGCGCTGTGGATGTTGTCGTATTCGAAGATCGAGGCATTGTTGACCAGGCAGGTCACCGGCCCGCCCAGGGCCTCACCCGCGCGGGGCAGCAGCGCGGCGGTGGCCTCGGCGTCCAGCAGGTCGGCCTGCAGGGTCTCGGCCCGGCCGCCGGCGGCGCGGATCTCGGCGGCGGTGTCTTCGGCGCCGCCGGCCGAGCTGGCGTAATGTACGGCCACCGACAGGCCGCGCCGGCCCAGGTAGATCGCCATGGCCCGGCCCAGCCGGGTGCCGGCACCGGTCACCAATGCGCATCCTGTCATCGTCGCTCTCCGAATTGTCTTGTCCCGGCCCGCCCGCACGGCGCGCCGGCGGCCGGGGAGTTACCGATCAGAACAATATGGCCGCGACATAGGCGACGTAAAGCGCCGTGAGGAACAGGCCCCATTGCCAGGTGATGTCGCGCCGGAAGAAGACGAAGGGGATCATCAGCAGGGCCGAGCCGAGCATGACCCAGAGGTCGAATTCCAGGAATTCCGGGTCGACACGGATCGGGCCGAACAGCGAGGCGATGCCCAGGATGGCCAGCAGGTTGAACATGTTCGACCCGATGACATTGCCCAGGGCCACGTCGGCCTGGCGCCGCAGGGCGGCCATGACAGTTGTTGCCAGCTCGGGCAGCGAGGTGCCCACGGCCACCAGCGTCAGGCCGATGACCGTATCGCTGACACCATAAGCCCGGGCGATTTCCTCGGCGCTGTCGACCAGCAGGCTGGCGCCCATCGGCAGGCCGATCAGGCCCAGCACCAGGTAGAGCCCGATGCGCCAGTAGGGCATGTCGGGATCGGCTTCCTCGATCTCTTCCAGCTCGTCGTCCTGGCCGTTCTTGCGGTGGCAGCGCACCTCCCAGACGTTGTCGGCCAGCACCAGCGCCAGGGCGCCCAGCAGGATCAGCCCGGCCCCCAGGCCCAGCATCCCGCGCCAGGCCAGCGCGATGAAGAGCACCGACGCCCCGATCATGATCAGGAAGGATTTGCGCGTGTCGCATTCGCTGGTGTGCATCCGGGCCAGCAGGGCGGGAATGCCCAGGACCAGCAGGATGTTGGCGATGTTCGACCCCACGACATTGCCCAGCGCGATGCCGGGGGAATCGTTCAGCGTCGCCTTGATGGCCACCAGCAGCTCGGGCGCCGAGGTGCCGAAGGCGACGATGGTCAGGCTGACGATCAGGGCCGGCACGCCAAGTCTCAGGCTGAGGTTCACCGCGCCTTTCACCAGCAGATCGCCGGCCAGCAGCAGCATCAGCAGGCCCAGCCCGCTGTAGAACCATGGCAGGATCACGTCCGACCTCCTTGGCAGGGGCAAGGGCCCTTGCCGATCTTGTGGCGCCCGCACTTCGGGCATTTCGTACTGGTCAACTTGTCCTGGCCGGGCAGACGCAGGCGGAACCGGCCGAACATGGCCAGGATCGCGATGGCGACCAGGAACAGGGAAACGATCTTGACGATCACGTCAGAGGCCGAAACGCGCGAAGGCCGCGCGCTCCTCGATCAAGCCCTCGGCATCGGCCATCAGCCGCGCGCCCAGCCGGGCCACCAGCGGCTTTTTCTGGCCATAGCGGCGCAGGCGCACCTTGTCGCCGAACCGCGCGTCGATCACCGGGCGCAGGTGGCCGATCCCGTCGATCAGGCCCAGCGCCTGCGCCTGGGCACCCAGCCAGACCTCACCCGTGAAGAGGTCACGCTCGGCACTCAGCCGGTCGCCCCGCCGGGTCCGCACGTGGTCGATGAAATTCTCGTGGATCTGGCCCAGCAGATCCTTCAGCCGGGCCACGTCCTCGTCCTTTTCGGGGCGGAACGGGTCCATCATGGATTTTGACTGCCCGGCCGTGTGCACCCGCCGTTCGATGCCGTTGCGGGCCAGGAACAGATGCGCGCCGAACCCGGCCGATATCACGCCGATCGACCCGACGATCGAGCTGGCATCGGCAAAGATCTCGTCGGCCGACGCGGCCAGCCAATAGCCGCCCGAGGCGGCGACATCCTCGACAAAGGCCAGCACGGGCACCTTGTGCTTGTCGGCCAGGCGCCGGATGCGGGCGCCGATCAGGGCCGATTGCACGGGAGACCCGCCGGGCGAATTGATCAGCAGGGCCACGGCCGCGGGTTTGCCCTTGGTGAATGCCTTTTCAAGCACCGGGCCGATCCCGTCGTCGTTCAGCCCGCCGCGGCCGGACATGCCGATGGCCCCGTTCAGCCGGACAACGGCCACGGTTGGCCGGGAACGCAGGAAGGGCAGCCAGTTTCTCATGCGCCTCGATGTAGAGGCGGCACCGGTGACAAACAAGGCACGCCCCCCAAGGTTAACAGGCGCGGCCGGCATTTCTTGGGTCCGAACGGCAGGAATGCAACGCCTGTTGCATGGGCCGGCACGGCGAACGGCCGGTTGCAGGCGGATGCCGCACCGCAGAGTGCACCGCCCGGCACAATGCGCCCCGCGCGCCACCACGCGGGGCCGTGCGCCGCTCTGACCTGAGCCAGGCTCAGGCTCAGGCTCAGGCTCAGGTTCAGGAGCGGATGCGCCAGCCGGTGCGGAAGATCCACCAGATGAAGCCCATGCAGGCCGCGGTGAAACCGGCAATGGCCAGCAGGCTGACCCCAACGGGCACATCGGCCACGGCATAGAACGACCAGCGGAACCCCGAAATCAGGTAGACCACCGGATTGAACAGCGACACGGTCTGCCAGAACGGCGGCAGCATCGAGGTCGAATAGAACGCCCCGCCCAGGAAGATCAGCGGCGTGACGACCATCAGCGGCACGATCTGGAGCTGTTCGAAATTCTTCGCCCAGATGCCCAGGATGAAGCCCAGCAGCGAGAAGCTGAGACAGGTCAGCAGCAGGAAGGCGACCATGGCCCCGGGATGGGCGATGCGCATCTCGACGAAGAAAGCCGCCGTGAACATGATGACCACGCCGATGAACAGGGCCTTGGTCATGGCCGCCCCGACAAAGCCCAGCACGATTTCCAGGAAGGACATCGGCGCCGAGAGCGGTTCGTAGATCGTGCCGATGAACTTGGGGAAATAGATGCCGAAGGACGCGTTGGATATGGCCTGGGTGATGACCGACAGCATGACCAGCCCGGGCACGATGAAGGCGCCATAGCTCACGCCCTCGACCTCGTCGATGCGCGAGCCGATGGCTGCGCCGAAGACGACGAAATAGAGCGAGGTCGAGATGACCGGCGACAGGAAGCTCTGCATCAGGGTGCGGAAGAAGCGGCTCATCTCGCGGTGATAGATGGCACCGATGGCGGTCATGTTCATTGGGCCGTCTCCTGCGGGTCTGCCGAGGTCTGGGGGGTGTCGGGGCCGGAGGGTGGATCGTGGCGGCCGACCAGATCGACAAAGATGTCTTCCAGGCTGCTCTGGCGGGTCTCGACATCGCGCAGGGTCAGCCCGGCGGCGGCCACGGCGTTGAGCAGCGCGGTGATGCCCGTGCGCTCGCCGGTGCGCGTGTCGTAACCATAGACCAGCCGGTCGCCCGCCCCGCCCAGTTCCAGATCGTAGGGTGCCAGCGCCTCGGGCACGGCCGCGATCGGCGTGGTCAGGTGCACGATGATCTCCTTGCGGCCCATCTGGCGCATCAGCGCGTCCTTCTCCTCGACCAGCAGGATGCGCCCGCCGTTGATCACCCCGACCCGGTCGGCGATGGCCTCGGCTTCCTCGATGTAATGAGTGGTCAGGATGATGGTCACCCCGTCGCGCTTCATCTCGGCGACGATCTCCCACATGTCGCGGCGCAGCTCGACATCGACGCCCGCGGTCGGCTCGTCGAGGAACAGCACCCGGGGTTCATGGGCCAGGGCCTTGGCGATCAGCACCCGCCGGCGCATGCCCCCCGACAGGGCCTTGGTCTCGCTGTCGCGCTTGTCCCACAGCGACAGCCGGCGCAGCACCCGTTCGATCAACGCATCGTCGCGGCGCTTGCCGAACAGCCCGCGCGAGAAACGCACCGTGCGTTCGACCGTCTCGAAGGGCTCCAGCGAGATTTCCTGGGGCACCAGGCCGATCAGCCCCCGGGCGGCGCGGTATTGCGTGGTGATGTCATGGCCGCCGACCAGCACGCTGCCGGAGGTCGGCGTGGTGATGCCGCAGATCGTCGAGATCAGGGTGGTCTTTCCCGCCCCGTTGGGCCCCAGCAGGGCCAGGATCTCGCCCTCGCGGATGGACAGGTCGACGCCCTTGAGCGCCTCGAACCCGCCCGCATAGACCTTCCTGAGGTCGCGGATCGTCACGATGTCGGACATGGAGCCCCCTTCTTCGGCCGCGCCCGGCGGAGGCCGGCCGTCTGGCGGCCCGGGGCGCATGCCGCCGGGCGCTGCTTCACCTGCGGCCCGGGGCCGGCCCGCAGAACGGCCGGCGCCACGCCGTGATCCGGCGCCCGGCCTCCGGGCCGGCGCGCCACGGCCCCGCCCCGTCGCAAGGACGCCGGGGCCGGGCCCGCTGCATATGGGGCGCCGGGGCCTGCGCGTCCACCGTCGGGGTGGCGATCAGTCCTTGCCGACCAGCCGGCCCAGCCAGCCCTTCTTGCGGGCCACTTCCCCGGCCTCGGCCGCTTCGCCGGCTTCCTCGCCTTCGGCCGGGCCTTCCAGCGCCAGCTGCAACCGGGCAAAGAAGGCATCGGCCATCTTCTTGGCAAAACCGTCGATGATGCGGCTGCCCAGCTGGGCCAGCTTGCCGCCGACCTTGGCCTCGACATCATAGGCCAGCGTCGTGCCGCCCTCGCCATTGGGCGTCAGGGTCACCGTCGCGCCGCCCTTGGCAAAGCCCGCGGCGCCGCCCTTGCCCTCGCCCGAGATCGTCAGCTTTTCGTTTTCGACCATGTCGGACATGGTCACGTTGCCCTTGAACGTGGCCTTCACCGGCCCGACCTTCTGGGTCACCGTGGCCGTATAGCCCCCATCGGGCGAGCCTTCGACCTCCTGCGCGCCGGGCACGCAGGCCTTCAGCATCTCGGGATCGAGAAGCGCGGCATAGACCGTGGCCGGATCGGCCTTGATGTCCCGCGTGTCGCTCATTTGCATGGGGGATGTCCTCCTGGCTGTGCTGGCCCAACTAGTAACCCGCCGGGGCCCATCCGCCAATCCGTCTTTCGGCGGGGGCCGCGCTGGTGGGCCGGGCGCGGGCCATGTCTCTCCCCCGTTGAGTGTCGCCACCGCTTGCGCCGGCCTTGTTTCCGGCCCTGACCATGTCCTTGCCCGCCGGCGCTTGCCCTGCACGCTGCACACCCCAGCCACTTGCCCAGCGCGCTGCACACCCCAGCCGCTTGCCCTGCGCGCTGCGCAAACTGCCGCTTGCCCCTGCACGCTGCACATTGCCGCCGTTTGCCCCGGCTCACATGGCCGCCATTCGCTCTGGCCTCTCGCACCGCCCCAGCCCGGGCCCATGCCGTCTCCGCTGACCCAGGCTCATGTTCGCGGCCACGTCCCCAGCCCTTGCCCTCCGCCGCCGGGTCCGGCCCGCGCACCCGCCACATGCCCCGCCCCCGCCCCCCCCGCCACGGGCACCGATTGGCCATCCCCGACGGATCCTGTCGCAAAACCGCACTTGCCGTTGCGTCCCGCTGTGGTAGCGGTGGCGGGTCACATCCGGAGGGCACGATGGAAAACCGGGCGGCGGCGGGGATCGCCTTTATTGTCGCGGGCATATTCTGCATTTCGATCAACGACATGCTGATCAAGGAACTGTCGGGCGGCTACCCGCTGCACCAGATGGTCTTTGTCCGCTCGGCCATCGGCATCTGTTTCAGCCTGGTCCTGGTCCAGTTCGAAGGCGGCCTGTCCATCCTGCGCACGAAACAACCCGGCCTGCATGCCCTGCGCGGGCTGATGATCGTCGCCGCCAACATGACCTATTTCGCCGCCCTGGCCGCCCTGCCCCTGGCCGATGCCACGGCGCTGTTCTTCGTCGCCCCGCTGTTCATCACCCTGCTGTCGATCCCCGTGCTGGGCGAAAAGGTCGGCCCGATGCGCCTGGGCGCCGTGCTGGTCGGCTTTGCCGGGGTGGTCCTGATGCAACGGCCCTGGGCCGGCACCGACACGCTTGACGTCAGCCGCGTCGTCCTGCTGCTGCCCGTCCTGTCGGCCCTGCTGTATGCCGCCAACCAGATCCTGACCCGCAAGCTGGGCGCCACGACCAAGGCCTCGGCCCTGTCGGTCTATATCCAGGGCACCTTCATCCTTGTCGCCTCGGGCTTCTGGCTGGTCGCCGGCGACGGGCGGTTTGCCGAGGGCGTCGACAATGCCTCGCTGGTCTTCCTGCTGCGCGCCTGGGTCTGGCCCGACGGCTCGGACTGGTGGTATTTCCTGGGCCTCGGCCTGAATGCCGCCGTCGTGGGCTATGCGCTCAGCGCGGCCTACCGGGCGGCCGATGCCGCGACCATCGCGCCGTTCGAATATGTCGGCCTGCCGCTGGCCGTGTTCTGGGGCTGGCTGATCTTCGACACCCTGCCGGGCTGGGAGGTCTGGATCGGCATGGCCCTGATCATGGGCTCGGGCCTCTTCGTCTTCCTGCGCGAGCGCCAGAAATCGCGGCGCATCGCCCGGGGCCAGGTCAAGATCCGCTAGGCCCACCCCACGACCGGGGGCTTTAAACCCCCTGTTCAATCTGCTGTTCTAGGATGCGGGCCCCTGCCCCGCCGACAGTAAGGAGCCGCCATGCACCGCCCCGCCTTTGCCAGCTGGCTGAGCCAGACCAACGATGTCACCCAGACCTTCCTTGCCGCCGGGCGCATCCCCGGGCTGATCAACCTGGCCGGCGGCCTGCCCGATCCCTCGGTCTGGCCTGTGGCCGCGCTGGCCGAACAGGCGCGGTCGGCCGTGGCCGACCATCCCGGCGACACCCTGGCCTATTCGCCGATCGACGGGCTGCCCGGCCTGCGCGACGTCATCGCCCGGCGGTTCTCGCGCGGGGGGCTGCGGCTGACCCGCGAGAACGTCATGATCACCACCGGCGGCATGCAGGCGCTGGACCTCGTCGGCAAGGTGCTGCTGGACCCCGGCGATGCCATCGCCGCCCAGGCCCCGGCCTATCTCGGCGCGCTGGATGCCTGGATGCCCCGCGCCCCGGCCTATCGGCCGATGCGCCTTGAGGCCAACGATGTCGACATCGCCGGTTGCATGGCCGGTGCCAAGTTTGCCTATACCGTGCCCAATTTCTCGAACCCGACCGGTCGGCTGGTCGGGCACGACCAGCGCCGTGCGCTGGTCGACGCGGCCAATGCCACGGGCTGCTGGCTGGTCGAAGACGACCCCTATGGCGCGCTTTACTACGACGGCGCCCCCCTGCCCCGGCTTCTCGACATCTCGGCCGGGGACCGCCCCGACTCCTCCCAGGAAGGGCTTTATGACGGGCCGGTCATCTACCTGGGCACCCTGTCCAAGGAGCTGGCCCCCGGCCTGCGCATCGGCTGGGTCATCGCCGCGCCCGAGATGATCACCGCCCTGACCACGGCCAAGCAGGGCTCGGACATGTTCACCTCGGGGATCTGCCAGCGCATCGCCCAGGGCGCGCTCGAAGACCGGCTGCCCGAACAGATCCTGCCCGACATCCTGTCGCTCTACCGGGACCGCCGCGATGCGCTCTGCGCGGCCATGGCCGAACACCTGCCGGATCTCTACGACTGGGAGGTCCCCTCGGGCGGGATGTTCGTCTGGGCCGTGGCCCGCGATGCCCGGCTGGACACCGACCGGCTGATGACCCGCGGGCTGGATCACGGGGTCTGCATCTCGCCCAGTTCGGTCTTTGACCCCGAGGGCCGCGACCGCCGGGCCACCCGGCTGAACTTCACGCTGAACCCGCCGGACAAGCTGGCCGAAGGCATCCGCCGCCTGGCCGAGGCCACGCGGGCCGAAATGGCCGCCCTGTGATCGCCGGGGCGTGGCCCGCACGAGATCGGGGCCTGCACCGTGGCTGACCCCCACCGGGTGACGGCCTGATTGGCGCTTGCCCGACGCCTGACCGGCACCGGCACTGGCCCCGGATGCAACGGCCGTCATACCATCACCCGGCCCACCATCCCGCCGCCCGTCAATGCGCGCGCGGCTGGCCCCCGGCATCGCCCCGACCACCGGCCAGCCCGGCCGCGCCGCGCATGTCCAGCCGGTCGCGGGCGGTGTCGAATTTCACGTGGGCCGCCTCGAACAGCACCAGCGCCCGGGCCCGTGTTTCGTACAATCGCCGCATCTCGGATCCGGGGTTGCCCATGGCATCGCGGTTCGGCCGCCCGCTTGGCGGAAACCACAGCCGCATCTCGTAGATGGCCCGGCGCCAGGCCCGGTCGGCCTCGACATAACGCCCGTAGGTCAGGCGCAGGACGCGCCGCCGCGTCGTCAGTTCAGTCCGCATGTGCTTCCTCCCGCTGCAGACCCTGCGCCGCCAAGGATACCACGCCCGGCCTCTGCCGCAAACGCCCGCGCGGTCGCAGGCCCCGGGCCCCGGCGCGCCCCGCCATCGCCGCCACCCGCAAATCCCTGGAAAACCGGAAGAAAACACAAGACAGATGCATACTCGCGAAAGTAGAGTAAAGACATTCCGTCATCGGCGGAAGATTGCAACGTTAAACTGTACAAGTACCCAGGGAGACCCGACATGCCGATTTCCAGACAATTGCCCGCCGTGGCCAGCGCCCTTATCGCCCTTGCCCTGCCCGCCCTTGCCGCCGACCCGCACCTGCCCGCCGAGGGCGATGTCTTCATGCCCTTCGGCCATTCCGGGGCCTGGTATGTCTTTACCGACACCACCCGCGCGACCTGCCTGACCGAAAAGGTCGATGCCACCGGCAATGTCGTGCAGATCGGGCTGACCAAGGACAATGAACATGCCTACCTGGCCGTCTATGCCGTCGTGCCCGAGGATCTGCGCAAGGAACGCGAAGAGCTGACCGTGACCGTGGCCGGCCAGAGCCACACGGGCAAGATCTCGCGCTGGCAGCGGCACAATGCCGATGCCTATTCGGGCGGCTACATCCTGTCCGACAGTTTCGATCTCTTTGCCAAGGCCGCCGATGTGACCGAGGTGATCGCCTTCCCCGGCGAGGAGATCGAGGTCAAGATCAGCCTGGATGGCAGCGCCAATGCCATCGAGATGACCAAGGATTGCATCGCCGCCCAATAGGGTGCGCGGCGGGGCGGGCGGGTCTCGACCGCCTGCCCCGCCATGACGGCCCGCCCCGACACCGCCGACACGCCCCCGCCCCACCGACATCGCCTCACCCCGCCGAGACGGCCCGCCCCCGGGCCGGCGACGCAGGCCCCCGGCGCCCCCGCCCGGGGCAATGTGCCACCGGCAAGGCCCCGGCGGACCGCACCAGGCAGAAAACCCCTTCGACCTGCACCGAAGTTGGCTAACATGACGGCGGATCGGCGGTCCGCACCGATCTCCGCCACCCCGCCCGGGGCCGGCGGATGGCCCCAGACCCGAACGGGATACCCGACGACGTGAGATCTGCTGCCCGCTATGCCCTGATCGCCCTGGCCTACGTTGTCGCCTGGTGCGCGCTCGACCTCGTCGGCTGGGTCTTCGAAGTCTCGCCCGGGATCAGCCCCTGGTATCCGCCGCACGGCCTGAGCGTCGCCCTGCTGATGGCGCTCGGCCCGCGGTTCATGCCCCTGCTGATGATCGGCCCGCTGATCATGGGCTCTCTGGTCTGGCTCCCCGGCGAGCCGCTGGCCCTGGTCCTGCTGGCCCTCGGGGTCACGGCCGGTTACGGGCTGGCCGCGCTCTGGCTGCGCCACCGGCGGGTCGATCCCCGGCTGTCCCAGCTGAGCGACGTCCTGCATTTCTTTGCCGCGATGATCGTGGCCTCGCTGGCCGTTGCCGTTCTGGCCATCCTCGACCTGGCCGCCTTTGGCCTGCTGGCCTGGGCCGATGTGCCGGCAGCCATCCTGTCCTTCTGGGCCGGCGACACCCTGGGCGTGGTCTGCATCGCCCCGGTCCTGATGACCCTGGTCTTCCCCGCCCTGACCCGGCTGACCGGGCGCGCGTCCACCGCCGCGCCGCCCCCCGTGGCCGATGCCCGTCGCCTGCCAACCCCCGTCGCCGCGCAGGGCCCGGCCCGGACCCTCGCCCTGCCCGGCGACACCCCGCGCGCCACGGCCCTGCGCTTTGCCGCGCTGGCCGGCACCATCCTCCTCGTGCTCGACCCGTTCGACATCTTCGACCCGTCGCTGTCCTTCCTGCTGATCTTCCCGATCCTTGCCGTGGCCGTCACCGGCTCGGTCACCGGCACCGCCCTGGCCGTGGCCCTGGCCAGCATCGGCCTGGCCATCTCGCTGCGCACCAATGCCGCGCTCGACCGGCTGGAGGCCGAGCAATTGCTGCTGACCGGCCTGTCGATCGGCGCGCTCTGCCTGGCTGCCGCCGTGGCCGGCCTGCGCTCGGGCCGGACCCTGCTGCGCGACATCTTCGACACCACGTCCGAAGGCATCGTGGCCCTGGACCGGACCGGCCGGGTGATGATGGCCAATTCGGCCTCGCGCCACATGCTGGGCGGCATCAGCGATCCCGAGCCCTTCGACTGGCCGGCCGACATCCGCTTTCTCGATGCCCAGGACAACCGCCCGCTGGACGGCCCCGACAGCCCCATCGCCCGGGCCCTGGCCGGCGAGAAGATCCAGGCCGAGACCCGGCTGATGACGCGCAAGGCCCGCGACGGGCACCGCTACGTGCGGATCAGCAGCGGCACGGTCAAGGACGAGGGCGCGACGCTCTGGGTCGTGCTGGCCTTTGACGACGTCACCCGCGAGGAGGAAAGCCGCCAGCAGATCGAACGCTCCGGCCGGCTGGATGCGCTTGGCCAGCTGACCGGGGGCATTGCCCATGATTTCAACAACCTGCTGGCGACCATCGAATACAGCGTCCAGCTGGGCGCCAATGCCGACGACCCGGCCACCGCCCGACGCTATGGCGATGCGGCCCTCAAGGCCGTGCGCAAGGGCGCCGACCTGACCGGCCGCCTGCTGGCCTTTGCCCGGCGCCAGCCCGGCAAGGCCCAGTCGCGCCCGGTGGCCGATGTGCTGGCCGAGTTCGACCAGCTGGCCCGCCCGACCATCGAGGAAAACATCGCGCTCGAGATCGACCATGATGATCCCGACCTGCGGGTCTTCTGCGACACCGGCCAGCTGGAAAATGCGCTGCTGAACCTGGTGCTGAATGCCCGCGACGCGATCACCCTTTCGGGCAAGGGCGGGCGCATCGTGGTCAGCGCCCGGGGCATTTCCGAGATCGACGCCGATGCCGTGCTGCGCCGCGAAAGCCCGCATTCCTACATCGTGCAGGGGCTGCATGCCAACGGGCTCAGCCCCGACACGGCCCGGACCATGGCCTATCGCTATGTCGAGCTGGCCGTGACCGACGACGGGCCGGGCATGAGCGACACGATCAAGCGCCGGGCCACCGATCCGTTCTTCACGACCAAGGAAACCGGGATGGGCACGGGGCTGGGCCTGTCGATGGTCTATGGCTTTGTCCAGCAGTCACACGGCGAATTGCGGATCTATTCCGAGCCGGGCCTGGGCACGACGATCCGCATGATCGTGCCCCGGGGCACCGAGGCCGGCCACCGCGAACAGCCGATCGAACGGCTGCCCCGGCCGCGCGGCAAGGGCCAGCGCATCCTGCTGGTCGAGGACCAGCCCGACCTGCTGGAGATGATGCGCGACGTGCTGGTCACGCTGGGCTACACGGTGACCACGGCCCGGACCGGGGCCGACTGCCTTGCGCTCTTTGCCGATGGCGCGGGATGGGACCTTTTGCTGACCGACGTGGTCATGCCCGGGGGGATGGACGGGTTCCGGCTGGCCGAAGAGGTCCGGGCCCGGGCGCCGGATCTGCCGGTGCTCTACATGTCGGGCTATACCGGTCATTCCGAGGACGAGAAGGGCGCCGTGCCCGCGCCGATCCTGCAGAAGCCCTGCACTCCGGCCGAGCTGGCCGGAGCCATTTCCGACGCGCTGTCCGGCGACGACGCGCCGGCACCCGGTTGATCCGCCGCGCCGGTCCGGCCTGTCTGTCCGACGCTATCAGCCCGTCCCGCCCGCCTTCGGTCGGCCGCGCGGCCTGACCGAGCCCGCCCACGCATCCTGGCGTTGATGTGCGGCCGTGCCCGTCCGGCCCCACACCCGCTCATCCCGCCCTTGCAGGCCGGCCTCGCCCTATTCCACCGCCTTGGCCTGGTTCACCCGGGCCGAGAGCGCCTCGCGGCTTTCGACCCGCTCGGAATAGCGATCGACCAGGTGGTCGCGGATGTCGCGGGTCAGCAGGGTGAACTTGACCAGCTCTTCCATGACATCGACGATGCGATCGTAATAGGGCGTCGGTTTCATCCGCCCGGCCGCGTCGAATTCGTCCCAGGCCCGGGGCACCGAGGATTGGTTGGGGATCGTCAGCAACCGCATCCAGCGCCCCAGCACGCGCAACTGGTTGACCGTGTTGAAGGATTGCGACCCGCCGCAGACCTGCATCACGGCCAGGGTCTTGCCCTGGGTCGGGCGCACGCCACCCAGCGACAGCGGGATCCAGTCGATCTGGGCCTTCATGATGCCCGTCATCGCCCCGTGGCGCTCGGGCGAGGACCAGACCATGCCATCGCACCAGGTCACCAGGTCGCGCAGCTCGGCCACCCTGGGATGATCGGCCGGGGCGCTGTCGGGCAACGGCAGCCCGTCGGGATCAAAGATCCGCACCTCGGCGCCCAGCCGGGCCAGGATGCGCCCGGCCTCTTCGGCGGCCAGGCGGGAATAGCTGCGGTCACGCAGCGAGCCGTAGAGGATCAGGATGCGCGGGGCGTGGCTGCTGAGGGCCACGGGAAACAGCGCCGCTGGATCGGGGGCCGCAAAGCTTTCCGCGTCGATGTTGGGCGTGTCGCCGCGGGTGTCGGGCGTGTCGGTCACGGGTGTCTTCCCCCTTGTGTCGGGGCCTTGCGGCCGGTTGGGTGATGCGGCCGAAGCCTGCGGACGGGCCTATTGGCCGGGCGCCGGGAACCGGGCGCGGGTGCGGTTGGCAAAGGCCACCAGCGTCAGCATGACCGGCACTTCGACCAGCACGCCGACCACCGTGGCCAGGGCCGCCCCGGAATTCAGGCCGAAGATCGAAATCGCCACGGCCACGGCCAGTTCGAAGAAGTTCGACGTGCCGATCAGGGCGCAGGGCGCGGCGATGCGGTGGGGCACCTTCAGCAGGAAGGCCGCGCCATAGGCCAGGGCAAAGATGCCATAGCTCTGGATCAGGATCGGCACGGCGATCAGGGCGATGATGCCCGGCCGGTCGAGGATGGTCTGGCCCTGCAGGCCGAAGAGAATGGCCACCGTGGCGATCAGGCCCAGCACCGACAGCGGCTTGATCCGGGCGGTAAAGGCCGCGATGGCCTCGTCCGAGCCCAGCATCCGGCGGGTGGCCAGCCCGGCCAGCAGGGGCAACACGACATAGAGCACCGTGGCCAGGACCAGCGTGTCCCAGGGCACGACAATCTCGGTTACGCCCAGCAGCAGGGCCACGATCGGCGCGAAGGCCACGACCATGATCAGGTCGTTCACCGAAACCTGGACCAGCGTGTAGGTCGCATCGCCCCGGGTCAGCTGGGACCAGACAAAGACCATGGCCGTGCAGGGCGCGGCGCCCAGCAGGATCAACCCGGCGATGTACTGGGCGGCATCCTCGGGCGCAATCCAGGGCGCAAAGACATGGTCGAAGAACAGCACCGCCAGAGCGGCCATCGAGAAAGGCTTGATCAGCCAGTTGACGACCAGCGTGACCAGCAGGCCCCGGGGCTGGCGGGCCACCCCGGCCACCGCGCCGAAATCGACATTGACCATCATCGGATAGACCATGGCCCAGATCAGCACGGCCACGACCAGGTTGATCCGGGCAACCTCGGCCGCGGCAATGGCCGTGACCAGCCCGGGCGCAAGGGCGCCGATGGCCAGGCCGGCCAGCATGGCCAGGGCAACCCACAGGGTCAGCAGCCGTTCGAAGATGCCCATCGGGGCGGCGGTGTCGGACATGGTCCTCTCCGGTGTGATCATTTTGTCATTTCGCGGAATAGCGAACTGATTGCGGTGTAGCGAGGGGCGGGCCGGCTTGTCAACACGCCTCATTTCGCGTAATCACGAAACATGGACCAGACCCTTGCCATCGATGCCTTTGCAGCGCTTGCCCATGAAACCCGGCTGTCAGTCTTTCGGCTGCTGGTGCAACGGGGGCCGTCGGGTACGCCGGCGATGGAGGTCGGCCGGCTGCTGGATCTCAAGCCGTCCACCCTGTCGGGCCACCTGTCGGCGCTGAAACGGGCCGGGCTGGTGACGGCCGAACGCAAGCACCGCGAAATTCTCTATGCGCCGAATCTCGGGGCGGTGAACGGGCTGGTCACCTTCCTCTTGCAGGATTGCTGCGGCGGGGATGCCACGGCCTGCGCCGGGCTGGTTGTCGCGCCCTAGGGGCCGAACCCGCCCTGGACTGCCCCGGAATGCCCCGGGCGGTTACTTCAGCACGCCGGCGATCTGGCTGGCATAGCGCAGCAGGATATCGGTCAGCCGGGCATAATCGGCCGGATCGATCTCGCTGGCCGGTTCGGACAGGCCCAGCGCCATCTCGGCCCGGCCCAGCGGCCCGACCGGCACGGCAATGCCCACGGCCCCGGCCTCGAACTCGCCCTTCACGATCGACACGCCGGTCTCGCGCGAGCGGGCGACGTCGGCGGCGATGGCCGCGCGGTCCAGCACGGTTTCGGCGGTGAACCGTTCCAGCGGCATGGTCTCGATCATCTGGCCGGCCCAGTCGGGATCGGACCAGGCCAGCAGCACCCGCCCGATCGAGGTCGACAACAGGGGCAGCCGGCTGCCGATGGTGAAGCCAAAGGTATAGCGCGCGTTGAGCTGCGAGGATTGCGCGACATAGACCAGCTCGGACCCGTCGCGCATGGCCAACCCGACGCTGTAGCCCAGCTCGCGGGCGCACATCTCGATCAGCGGCTGCACCAGCCGGCCGAACTGGTTGCCCCGCAGAAAGCCGCTGCCCAGCACCAGCACCCGCGGCGTCAGGGAATAGCGGTTGCCTTCCTTGCGCACGTATCCCAAATGCACCAGCGTCAGGACAAGGCGCCGCACGGCGGCCCGTTCGATATCCGTCAAGCGGCCGATCTCGGCCAGGGTCAGCTGGTTATGCGCCTCGTCGAATGCCCTCAGGACCGTCATGCCCTTCATGAAGGTCAGCGAAATGTCCTTGGTGGGGATCTCGTCGCGCGTCTGTGTCACCGGTTCCGGTCCGTCCATGCCAAGCCATCCGTTCGGGCCGCGCCCAAAATCTGGGCCGGCCGGGTCGTTCCACCTGTATTGCCCCCTTCAATCGACGCCCGCAAGCGTTGTCTGGGTTGACAAGTCGCCGCAAGAATGACCGATTGGTTGATAATCGCGCAGATGTTGCGTGAAACGAGAAGCTTCCGGCCCCCGGCAGCCCCAAACCTACGTACAGGGAACAGGACGATCATGATCAGAACTCTCCTCACCGCAGGCGTCGCAACGCTTGGCCTGGCCTCCGCGGCCTCGGCCGAGAACCTGCGCTATGCCCATTTCATGTCGGCCAACAGCTGGCAGAACCAGGTGATCTTCGAAGACTGGGCCACGGCCGTCGAAGACGCCTCGGGTGGCGCGCTGGATGTCCAAGTGTTCCCGGCCCAGACGCTGGGCAAGGCTGCGGCGGGCTATGACAATGCCGTGGCCGGCATCGCCGACATCGCCTGGACCGTGCCGGGCTATACCGCCGGCCGCTTCCCCCTGAGCCAGATCATGGAACTGCCCGGGCTCTTCGACACCGGGGCCGTCGGGTCCTGTGCCTTCCAGAAGCTCTATGATTCCGGCGCGCTGGACGCGGAATACGAAGACACCCACATCCTCTTCGTGCACACCCATGATCCGGGCCACCTGCACACGTCGAAAAAGCCGGTCAGCACGCTGGCCGACATGAAAGGCCTGAAACTGCGCCGGCCGACCCAGGTTGTCGGCGACCTGCTGACCGAACTGGGTGCCGAGCCCGTGGGCATGCCCGCGCCCAACACCTATGAAGCCGTGCAGCGCGGGGCCATCGACGGCTACATGCTGCCCTGGGAAAGCGTCGAGAGCTTCCGCCTGGAAGAGCTGACCGAGAACCACACCGTCTTCGGGTTCTATGCCCTGGCCTTCATCGCCACGATGAACAAGGCCAAGTACGACTCGCTGTCGCCCGAGGCCAAGGCCGCGGTGGATGCCAACAGCGGCATGAAATGGGCCGTGACCGCCGGCGCGGGCTATGACGAGGCCGGGGCCAAGGTGCTGGAGCGCCTGCGCGAAACGTCCAACGTCATCGAACTGTCGGACGAGGAACGCGCGACCTGGATGGAAGCCGCGCAGACGGCATCGGACGCCTATATCGCCTCGCTCGACGAGCAGGGCCTGCCGGGCACCGAAACCTATGCCGCCGTGCAAGGCTATGTCGCGGATTGCCAGGCCGAGCTGAACTGATCTGCCCGGTCCCAGCGAATGCGGGTCGCCTTCGGGCGGCCCGTCACGTCTCTCCCAACTGCCAGGACCCACAATGTTCGTCACGCTACTCCGGCGCATCGCAGGCCCGGTCGAAACCGCCTGCCTGCTCCTCGGCGGGCTCTGCCTGTTCTACATGGTCTTCGTCGTCGCCTTCAACGTGCTGGCCCGGATCGTCTTTGACGCCACCGGCACGGCCGTGAACCTGATGATCCCCGGGGCGATCGAACAGGTGTCCTACCTGCTGGGCATTGTCGCCTTTGCCGCGCTGGCCGCCTCGCTCAAGGAAGGCATGATTGCCGTCGATTTCCTGGTCGAGCGCCTGCCCGCCCTGCCCCGTGCCATGGTCGCGCGGTTCTGGTTCCTGGGTGTCGTGGCCCTGGCCGTGGTCCTGGCCTGGCTGTTCTGGGAAGACGCCGTGGCCACCCATGCGCGGTCCGAACAGACCCAGGACCTGCGTCTTCCGATGTACCTGATCTACGGGCTTTACGCCCTGCAATGCCTGGCCCTTGCGGTGATCGCCCTGCGCGAGGCCTTCACGGCCGAAGGCCACCACGCGGAGCTGCTGTGATGACCCCTCTTGCCATCGGCATCGCGGCGATTGCCGTCATGTTCGTCATCGTGATCCTCGGCGCGCCCATCGGGCTGGCCATGATCGCCGTCGGCTTTGCCGGCTTTTCGGCCATTGTCGGCATCGCCCCGGCCCTGAGCGTGCTCAAGACCGCGGCCTTCGAGACCGTGACCAGCTATTCCTTCACGCTGATCCCCCTGTTCCTGCTGATGGGCAACCTGATCTCGAGGTCGGGCGTGGCCTCGGACCTGTTCAAGGGCGCCCTGCTGCTGACCCGCGGCTGGGCCGGCGGGCTGGCCGCCGCGGGCATGACGGCCAGCGCGGTGTTTTCCACCGTGTCGGGATCGTCGCTGGCCACGGCCTCGACGATGACCCGCGTGGCCTATCCCGAGATGAAGGCCCATGGCTATGACACCCGCCTGGCCACCGGATCGCTGGCCGCCGGCGGCACGCTGGGCATCCTGATCCCCCCGTCCATCGCGCTGATGCTCTACGCGCTGATCACCGAGCAATCGGTCGGCACGATGTTTCTGGCCGGCATCCTGCCCGGCATCCTGGCCTTTGCGCTTTATATCGTCACGATCCTGATCATGGCCCGGTTCTGGCCCCCTGCCCCGGGTGCGACGCAGCCCGACGACCTGGCCACCGAACGCGGCGGCGCCCTGCAGGTGCTGCGCCTCTTCGCCCCGGCCATCGTGCTTTTCGGCCTGGTGATGGGCGGGCTCTACGGCAATTTCTTCACCCCGACCGAGGCCGGGGGCGTCGGCGCCGCGCTGGCCCTGATCTTTGCCCTGTGGCGGCGCACGCCCCGGGCCGACCTGGTCGCGGCCTTCACCGAGGCCATCGTGTCCAGCGGCGCGATCTTCCTGATCCTGATCGGCGCCGAGGTCTTCGGCTTTGTCCTGTCGACCTCGCAGCTGTCCAACGCCCTGGTCGGCTTTCTCAACGACAGCGGCTTCACCTCGTGGCAGGTGCTGCTGGCCATCCTGGTGTTCTACGTGATCCTGGGCTGTTTCATGGAAAGCCTGGCCATGATCCTGCTGACGGTGCCGATCTTCTTTCCGGTCATCCTGGCCAATGGCTTTGATCCGATCTGGTTCGGCGTCATCGCCGTGGTTACCGTCGAGCTGGGCATGATCACCCCGCCCGTCGGCATGAACCTCTTCATGGTCAAGAGCGCCTCGCGCGGGGTGCCGCTGACCCGGATCATGGCCGGCGTGGTGCCTTTCGTGGTGGCCGATCTCATCCGGCTGGGCATCCTGCTGGCCGTCCCGGCGATCTCGCTGCTGCTGACCGGGCGGCTCTAGCACATCGGATCAAGCCGCGGCCCGCCGGGGCCGCGCAGGACAGACAGGAACGACATGACCTCTCCACTCGATAAACTCTCCTCCGGCCGGCTGGCGCGCGACGGGCTGCTTGGCCCCGAGGCGCTGCAGGCCGCGGCCGACCTGCTGGCCCGGCTCGACGGCGGGCCGGTCGAAACCATCCGCGTGGTCTTTGCCGACCAGCACGGGCTGTTGCGCGGCAAGACGGTCACGGCCTCGGCCCTCGGCTCGATCTTCCGCTCGGGGCTGAACCTGCCCGGCACGCTGCTGCTCAAGGACACGTCCAACCGCACGGTCTTTCCAATCTGGGACGGGCGCAGCCCCGGGGTGATGGCCACGATGTCGGGGGCCGGCGACATGCTGGCCGTGCCCGATCCCGCGACCTTCCGCGTGCTGCCCTGGGCGCCCCATTCGGCCTGGCTGTTCTGCGATCCCTATACCCGCGACGGCCAGCCCCTGCCCTTTGCCCCGCGCCCGACCCTGCGCCGGGCGGTATCGCTGCTGGCCGACGAGGGCTATGCCCTGACCGTCGGGCTGGAAGTCGAATTCCACGTCTTCGCCCGCACCGATGCCGCGCTGGCCCATGGCCAGGCCGGCATGCCCGGCCAGCCGCCGGCCACGGCCCTGCTGGACCAGGGTTATCAATACCTGGCCGACATGAATTACGACCGGCTGGAACCGGTGATGGACCTGCTGCGCCGCCATGCCCAGGCCCTGGGCCTGCCGGTGCGCTCGACCGAGGTCGAGATGGGCCCCAGCCAGTTCGAATTCACCTTCGAGCCGGCCGATGCCCTGACGCACGCCGACAACATGATCATGTTCCGCACCATGGTGAAGGAAGTCTGTGCCCGCGAAGGCCTGCACGCGACCTTCATGTGCCGGCCCAAGGTCGACAACAGCGCGTCCAGCGGCTGGCACCTGCACCAGTCGCTCTGCGATGCCTCCGGCACGAACCTGTTCATCCCGCCGGCAGACGGCCAGCTCAGCCCGCAGGCCGATGGCTGGATCGCCGGGCTGCTGGCCCATGCCCCGGAAAGCTGCCTGCTGACCACGCCCACGGTCAACGGCTACAAGCGCTACCAGCCGTTCCAGCTGGCCCCCGACCGGATCGAATGGGGCTATGACAACCGGGGCGCCATGGTGCGCGCGCTGATGGCCCCGGGCGACGGCGCCAGCCGGGTCGAGAACCGCGTGGCCGAGCCGGCGGCCAACCCCTATTTCTACTTTGCCTCGCAGATCCTGTCGGGGCTTTCCGGCCTGCGCCAGGTGCTGAGCGCTCCGGCACCGGTGGAAAACCCCTATGACAACGATGCCCGGGCCCTGCCGCCCAGCCTGATCGCGGCGATCGAGGCCTTCGAGGCCGGACAGCTCTTTCGCGACACGCTCGGCCCCGATTTCGCCGATTACATGTCGACCCTGAAACGGGCCGAGTGGAAACGCTATCTGGGTGTCGTCACCGAATGGGAACAGCAGGAATATTTCGGGATCTTCTGACCATGCCTCATCTCGTCGTCGAGTATTTCGCCCCCGACGGGCTGGACCGGACGGCCGTCCTGTCCGGCCTGCTGGAAGCCGCCGTGGCCTCCGGCATCATGCAGCGGCAGGACGTCAAGGTCCGGCTGCTGCCTTCCGAGGCGATCCTGATGGGCGACGGGCGGGCATCGTTCATCCATGTCACGGCGTCGCTGCTGGCCGGGCGCACGCCCGAGGCCAAGTTGCAGCTGTCGGTCGCGCTGACCGACACGCTGCGCCGGATCTGCCCCGGCATCGGGGCGATCAGCGCCGATATCCGCGACATGGACCCGGCCTGTTACAAGAAATCCCTCAAGGGCTGAGGCCCGGCGCGGCGGCCGGGCCGGCGGGCGTCAGGCGGTAAAGGCCCGCGCCCCCGGCTGTTCGGCCAGGCGGGCGATATCCTCGGCCAGCTCATCGGCCGGCACGGCCCGGGCATTGGCCGCGCCACCAAGGCTCAGCCCGACACCCCGGAAGAAGGCCGGTTCGGCCAGGCGGATGTCGGCCGGCAGGGCCGCATCGCTGCGCGCATCCAGCCAGCGCCACTCCCCCGCCCCGATCAGCACCGGGTCATCCTCCGGCCCGGGTCGCACGGCCGTCAGGGCCAGGCCCTCGATCAACCCGGCATAGCCGTCGCGCAGGTGCAGCGGCACCGGCTCCTTCGGGCCCAGCCCGGCAATGTCCATCACCGGCGCGTGCCACAGGGCCAGCCAGGCCCAGCACAGATCGTGCCGGGCCATCATCTGGCGCACCGATTCCTTCAGCGTGAAATAGCCGTCGAGAATGTCCTGGAACGGCTCGGCCCCCGCGGGCACCGTCATACAGAGGCGTCCCACGGGCAGGCCGCCCGGCGGGTCATGTCGTAATCCCAGCTGGCCGCCTGCCAGTCGGCGCTGTCGGCGATGGCATCGTTGGACAGCGGGCCGACGATATGCGCCGTGCCGGGCTGATCCTGCATCGGCAGCCGGTCGAACCGACCCGCGGCCGCCGCCTTGATCGCCTTGCGCAGCAACAGCCGGTAGCGCACGATCGCCGCATCGCCCCGGCCCAGGTGTTCGCGCGTGCGGTCCTGGATCGCGCCCATGCCCTCGACGGCCCATTGGTCGTGCACGTTGATGTCCAGCCCCATGCCCGTATAGGTCTGGGTCTTCTGCTCTTCGGGATTGTAGTGGTAATCGTTGGCCTTGTTCTTCAGCGGCGCGTAGTCGGGCAGGCTGTGTTCCTTCAGGCGCTGCTCGCGCATCAGCTCCTTGTTCACCGGTTTGTCGAAGCTGGTGAACATCGTGTACCAATAGCAATTCTCGTCATCGACCGGCACGTGCCACTGGGTGATGATCATCTCGCGCGACATCGGGATGCAGATCGCCGACGGGAAGATCTGGTTGGTCACGCGCACATGGGTCAGCTCGCCGTCCATGTGGCGCAGGGCGGTGATCTTCAGGCCGAAATCGGTTTCTTCGACCTCGATGTCGGGCCGGGGATATTCGCGCAGCACCTGGGTGACCGGCATGTTGGTGTCGGCCGCCTTGTCGCGGAACTGCTTGCCATAGCTGTCCTCGGGGTCTTCGTCCTGCAGGAACCGGTGCAGGAACGAGGCATGGCCCGGGTCGATGCCGATCTCCAGCGCCTGCAGCCAGTTGCATTCCCACAGGCCCTTGAAGGCAAAGACATGGCTGTCGGGCGCACGGAAACAGTCGAAATTCGGAAAGGCCGGCGGGGCGCCCTCGCCGAGATAGGCAAAGATGATGCCGTTGCGCTCTTCGACCGGGTAGACCGGCGCGCCGGCCACGGGCTGCAGATCGGCCTCGGCCGGGTGGTGGGTCGGCGCCTCGTCGGGCGCGGCCACGCGCGGGGTCAGCGACATCCGGCCATCGGCTTCGCGCAGCAGGACCAGCCGTTCGCCCAGCAGGTTGACCGGCAGGCGGCTGCGGCCCGGCGCCATCTCGTCGCTCAGCGCGGCGGGCTGCCAATAGCGGCGATGCACGGTCCCGGCCTCGGTGCCGAGGCCGATCCGGGTGATCTGGTCGTTCAGTTTCTGCGAGATCATGCGGTGCTCCTTTCTGGGGCTCAGGCCGTGGCGGTCGCGGCGGTCAGCGCCGGCGGGGTGCCGTCGCCGAACCAGGCAAAGACCGCCCCGCCTTCTTCGCGGACCGGGTAGCTGGGCAGCTTGATGGTCTGGTACATGGTGGAATCCGCCGGCTCTGCGGGTTGTTCGGTGCATTGGCCCGTTCGGTCGAAATGCCAGCCGTGGAACGGGCAGCGCAGGCCGTTGTCCTCGTGGCGACCGTAACACAGATCCGCGCCCCGGTGCGGGCAATGGCGGCCGATCAGGCCCAGTTCGCCCTGTTCGTCGCGGAACAGCACCAGCGCCTGGCCCATGGCCGTGATCGGCACAACGGGGCGCGGCACGTCCAGGTCGGCGCTTTGGGCGATGTGGGTCCAGGTGGTTGGCTGGCGGCCCTCTTGTGCGGACACGGTCATGCGAGCTCCTGCTAGTAGGTCAATCTTGCGGCTCTGGTTTGGTCGATAATCGACCAAGTGCGCTTTAAACAAACTTCTCATTGATTTTTCGCGCGGTCAATGAGAATGATCCCCAAATGCCGATCGCGGACCGACAAAAGGACAACGTTGCAGGAATGACCGGAAAAGTGGCAATCGTCGGGGCCGGGCCGTCCGGCTGTTACACGGCCCAGGCGCTTCTGAAGGCCGCGCCGGAGCTGGAGGTCGACGTGATCGACGCCCTGCCGGTGCCCTACGGGCTGGTGCGCTATGGCGTGGCGGCGGATCACCAGGGCACCAAGGCCGTGACCCGCCAGTTCGACCGGATCTTTACGCGCATGGGCGGGCAGTTCTTCGGCAATCTGCATATCGGCCGGGACCTGTCGCTCGACACCCTGCGCGCGGCCTATGATGCGGTGGTGCTGACCGTCGGCCTGTCGGGCGACCGGCGCCTGGGCATTGCCGGCGACGATCTGCCCGGTGTCATCGGGTCGGCCCGGCTGACCCGCGCGCTGCATGAACATCCCGATGCGGCCGACCTGCCCGACCTGGGCCCGACCCCCGTGATCATCGGCACAGGCAACGTGGCCATCGACATCCTGCGCCTGCTGGTCAAGACGCCCGACGAACTGGCCGGCAGCGACCTTGGCCCCGGCCCGACGGCCTGGCTGGCCCGCCAGGACATCCGGCGGATCACCATCGTCGGCCGGTCACCGGCCGAGGCCGCCCGGTTCGATCCCGCGATGATCCGCGAACTGGCCGGGCTGGCCCGGATCGACGCGCATGTTGCGCCCGCTCCGCAGAGCGACGGCGCCATTGCCGGCCTGCTGAACACCCTGGCCGCCGAGACATCCGGCCCGCTGCCCGTCGACTTCCGGTTCCAGGCCGCGCCCCGCGCCCTGCGCCAGGGGTCGGACGGGCTGTTGCTGGATCTCGACACCCCCGACGGGCCCCAGACCCTGACCGCCAGCGCCATCCTGACGGCCATCGGCTTTGCCTCCGACGGCCAGCTGGCCGACGAGACCGCGCAAGCCTGTTACAGCGCCGGCTGGTTCCGCAACGGCCCCACCGGCGCCCTGCCCCGCTGCCGCGAGGAAGGCCAGGCCCTGGCCGCCCGCATCCTGGCCGAGCTGACCCCCGATGCCGCCCGCCCGGGCCGGGCGCTGCTGCGCGACATCCCCGGCACGGTCGATTTCGCCCATTGGCAGGCCATCGACACGTTCGAGAAATCCGCCGCCGGCCCGGACCGCTGCCGACGCAAGCTGGCCCGCCGCGCCGATCTGCTGACCCCACCGCCCCTTCAGGACCTTGCCTCATGAACATCGCCATCTTCTTCGGAACCGAAACCGGCAATGCCGAAATGCTTGCCGACGACCTGTCCACCGCGCTGGAAGAGGCCCACGAGACCACCGTGGCCAACCTCTCCGACACCGCCCCCGAGGCGCTGCGGCAGGCGGATCTGAACATCATCCTGTGCTCGTCCTATGGCGACGGCGAATTGCCGGCCTCGGCCCAGCCCTTTGCCGAGCGGCTTGCGGCCAATCCCCCGGCGCTGGACGGCGTGCGCATCGCGGTCTTTGGCCTGGGCGACCGGGAATACCATGACACGTTCGGAAACGGCTCGATGCAGCTGGCCGACAGCCTGGCCGGCCGGGGGGCCACTCTGGTCGGCGACCGGGTCGTGCATGACGCGGCCAGCGGCGAGCTGCCCGAGGACATCGCCCTACCCTGGGCCGAGGCCATCATCGCGGGTCTCGAACAGACCTGAGCGCCCTCCCGGATGGCCACATGCGCCGTCCGGGACTGACCGCATCCGCACGGCATCCCATCTTGCCTGGTCCGACCGGGATCAGGCAGGCCCCACGCCGTGCGCCGGCCCGTCGAGCCCAAGCTCAACCAGACGCCGCCACCATGTTATCGTGAAGATAAACCCATGAGATCAGGCACCTGGCACAATGGCCAGTTCTGTGCGCTATCCGCTGTGGGTTTCAGTGGCGGTCCGAGGAGGATTCGAACCCCCGACCCCTTGATTCGTAGTCAAGTACTCTATCCAGCTGAGCTATCGGACCACTGAGGCCTGCGATCTACCTGTGCTGCGGGGGCATTGCAAGCCGAAATGGCGAAAAAAATGCGCGAAGGGGGCAGGCTGTCCCAACGTCATCCGGAAAACCGTGAAAATCGGCCTGTGCCGGGGTGTCCCGTGCCGGTCGGGCCGGCCGATCCGCGCGGGGCGGGCGGGTGGGAGCAAGGATCGGATGGCGCGGCCGGCACGGCGGGCGGGCGGCCAGCAGACACGGCCAGGGCGGCAGGCAGGTGGCCGGAAGGAACGGCGAGCGGGGAGCCACATGGAACGGCCCGCACAACAGCCCAGCGGCCGGTGGGAACGGCGGACGCGGTGGTGTGGCCCACACGAACAGTGGGCATGGTAGGACGGCACAATGAGGCGGCGGGCGCGACAGGCCAGCCGGACAGCCCCGGCCGCGGCGAGAGATCAGAGCGTGCCGTCGCCGCGCGGCAGGGTCACCGCAAAGACCGTGCCGTCCTGGCCCGTCGACACCAGCTTGAGCGTGCCGCCATGGCCGCGCACCAGCTCGGCCGCAATGGCCAGCCCCAGCCCCGATCCGCCCTTGCGCGCCCCACCCTGGAACGGCGTGAACAGGTTGTCGCGCGCCTTGGGCGGCAGGCCGGGCCCGGTGTCGCTGACCTCGATCGACCAGGCCAGGTCATCCTCGCGCGCCGTGATCCGCACCTCGCCCGGCTGCTTGGTCGCCGAGATCGCTTGGTGGGCATTGCGCACCAGGTTCAACAGGACCCGGAACAGCTGTTCCGGATCACCCCGCACCCGCAGGGCCGGCGGCACGTCATTGGCGAAATCGACGTGACAGCCCTCGGTCGCCAGCATTTCCGAGGCCATGACATCCTCGACCACGTCGGCCAGCCCGACCATGGTCAGCGTCGGCGCCGGCTCCTCGGCCCGGCCAAAGGCCAGCGTGCTTTCGCACAACGACACCGCCCGGCGAATCGAGCCCACCAGCTTGGGCGCCAGCCGGCGCACCAGCGGGTCTTCGGACCCCTCGATCCGGTCGACGAAAAGCTGCGCACTGGTCAGGATGTTGCGCAGATCGTGGCTGACCTTGGCCACCGCAGCGCCCAGCTGGGCCAGGCGTTCCTTCTGGCGCAGGGCCTGTGTCATCTCGATCTGCATCTTCTGCAGGGCTTCCTCGGCCTCGCGCAGCTCGCGCACTGCCGCGCGCGGCTGGATGATGCCCCGGGCATCCTCGGGCGCAGCGGCATAACGCTGCATATAGCCCACCACCCCTTCGATCGGGCGCACCAGCACCACCCGCACTGCACCAAAGAGCAGCAGCGCCGTGAAGGCCGAGATCACCGCCGACAGGATCAGGATGCGCAGACCGAAATCGATCATCGAATCGCGCAGCGGCCCGGTTTCCATCGTGACCTCGATCAGCAGCCCGGCATCGCGCACCGGCGCGCCGATCACCCGGATCACCTGGCTGCCCGGCGTGAACAGCCGCTTCAGCGCGTCGTGGATCAGCACCACGGCGCCCGAATCGCGCATGTCGAAGGTCGCGCTGATCGGTTCGGGGATCGGCGAGGACAGCACCAGCTGGCGCACCTCGTCGCGGCGCAGGACAACGTTGTAGACCTCGGCGTTCTCCAGCAGCTCGCGTTCCAGGTCGGATGTCAGCATGTCGTCGGCCAGCAGCGCCAGCGAGGCGATCTGCGCCCGTTCCAGCCGGTCGGTCAGGTAATCCACCCTGTATCGCGCCACCGAGGGCACGAAGATCAGCACCTCGGCCAACATCACGAAAATCGTGGTCAGCGCCAGGAACCGTCCCGAAAGGGTGTTGAGCATTCATTCCGTCCCGAAGCGTCAGGGCAGGACCTTCTGGACCAGCCCGACCACGCGTTTCACAAGGCTGCTGTCGAACAGCTTCGGGGCAAAATAGGCACCCGCCACGCGTTTTGAAAGCTCTCCCATCGTGGGATAGGGAGAAACCATGGCGGAAATCTGGCTCATCTTCAGGCGGTTGGCCAGCGCCAGGGCCCAGAGGTTGGCATGTTCGCCCGCCCCCTCGCCCACGATGGTCACGCCTTCGGGCCGGCCGCGATGCACCATGACCCGGACAAATCCCCGAGTCCGGCGCTCGGCAATGGCCCGGTCGACATGGGCCAGGTCAAAGCGCAGGGCCTCGATCTCTTCGCCATGCACCTCGCGGGCCTCGGCCTCGGTCAGCCCGACCTGGGCCAGTTCGGGATCGGCATAGGTCACCCGGGGCACATGGTCGTTGCGCACCCGGGCGGGCAGGCCAAAGAGGATCGGCCGCAGGATCGTCGCAGCGTGATAGCCCGCCAGGTGGGTGAACTGGGCCCCGCCAGCCGCATCGCCGATGGCATAGACCCGGCGGTTGGTCGTGCGCATGCGGTCGTCGGTGCGGATGCCCGTGCGGGTGGTGGCAATGCCGGCGGCCTCCAGCCCCAGCCCCTCGGCCACCGCCCGCCGGCCGGTGGCCACCAGCAGATGCGTCCCCGTGACGCGGCGCCCGTCGTCCAGCTCGACGGTGATCTGCCCAGTTGCGCCCGATACCGCCGCCGCCCCGGCGCCTTCGTGAAGGGTGACGCCCTCGGCGCGCAGGCTGTCCAGCACCAGCCCGGCGGCCTCGGCATCCTCGCGCCCCAGCGCCCGGCCGGCCTCGATCACCGTCACCTCGGCGCCCAGCCGGCGATGGGCCTGGGCCATCTCGATGCCGATCGGCCCGCCGCCCAGGATCACCAGGTGGCCGGGCCGGTCGCGCAGGTCCCACAGCGTTTCGGTGGTCAGGTAAGGCACCCCGTCCAGCCCGGGGATCGGTGGCACGACGGGCCGGCTGCCCGTGGCCAGCACGATGCGCCGGGCGCGGATGACATGATCGCCGACCGATATCTCGCGCGGCGAGACGAACCGGGCCCAGCCCCGGATGACCCGCACGCCCAGCCCTTCGAATCGCTCCTGGCTGTCGACCGGTGCGATGCGGGCGATGACATCCTGCACGTGATCCATGACCGCCGCGTAATCGACCTGGCCCGGCGTGGCCGTGATGCCAAAGGCCCCGGCCCGGTGCGGCGCCCAGGCCGCATGGGCCGCCGCGATCAGCGCCTTGGACGGCACGCAGCCGGTGTTGAGGCAATCGCCGCCCATCTCGCCGGCTTCCACCAGCACCACCCGCGCGCCCATCTGCACCGCCCCGGCCGCCACCGACAGCCCGGCCGACCCGGCCCCGATGACCAGCACATCCGTCTCGATCCGGTCCATGATCATGCCCCCTTTGGCCCCTCTTGCCGTTCCCTGGCCGCGCGCCCTGCGCCCCGTTCCACGGTCATGCCCCCTGCTCCCCATCCCGGTCCCCGCCCTGCCCGGGCTCTGCCCCGGCGGCCATGGCCGACCCGCCGCGAATCGCGCGCACCGCCATCGGCAGCGCCGCCAGCACGGCCAGGCCCAGGATCGGGCCGATGACATGGGGCTCCCACAGCAGCGACAGGTCAGGATCTTCGCCCCGGTCGAACACCGCGCCCAGCCCGACCCCGATCCAGGTATAGACGATGGCTCCGGGCACGATACCCAGCGCCGTCGTGATCACGAAGGTCCGCAACCGCACGCCGACCAGCGCCGGCAGCAGGTTGGCCACGAAGAACGGCACGACGGGCACCAGCCGCATCAGGAACATCACGCTCCATTCGTTGTCGCGCAGGCCTTTCTGGATATCTCTTACCCGGCCGTCCGACGCCTCGATCCGCGCGGTCAGCGCCGCGCCATAGCCCCAGCGCACGGCCAGGAACAGCAGCGTCGCGCCCAGCGTGGCCGACACCACGTTCAGCGCCGTGCCCGCAACCAGCCCAAAGAGGAATCCCCCGGTCAGCGAGGCCACCGCCGCACCGGGCAGCGAAAAGGTCACGATGGCCACGTAGATCGCCGAGAAACCCAGGGCCATGGCCGCGAAATGGCTGTCGCGCAGGGCCAGCAGGGCCACGCGGTTGGCCCGCAGTGCGTCGAAGGTCAGCCAGTCGCCCAGCAGCCACCAGCCGGCCATCGCGGTGCCGACCAGGATCACCGGCACCGCCAGGTGGCGGCCCTTGGTCGGGGGGGTGTCGTCTGGGGTCATGGCCTGTCCTGTGTCCTGCGGCAGCCCTGCCGCGCCTGTCGCCCGGCGGATCGGGCCGGACGGGTCGCGCCCAACATGCGGCGGAGCCGGGCAAAGCGACAGGCCGTTCACGCCGCCTTGATGGCCGGTGAGGGATTCGCCCCTGACTGACATATTTCGCACCCACCCGCCCCATCCTGCACGATCCGGGCTGGCATCCGCCGGCAATTCGTGGTCAACAGCCGCCTGACGGGACGGAAAAACCCTTATCCGGCCCGATTTTCCGCACGTCACGGCGGCAAGGGGTTTGACTTCGCGTCCAACCCCTTCTAAAGGGCGGGCTTCGATGAACAAACGGGAGGGCGACTCGCGCCCCGTACCCGACCGTAAAGATACAAACGGAGAGACGGAGCGATGAAACGCACCTACCAGCCCTCGAACCTGGTCCGCAAGCGGCGCCACGGTTTCCGCGCACGCATGGCCACCAAGGCCGGCCGCAAGATCCTGAACGCCCGCCGCGCCCGCGGCCGCAAGTCGCTCAGCGCGTAAGGCGCGGGCCATGGCCGTGACGGCGCCACGCCCCGACGACCTCAGCGGGTCCGGGGCGGCGCCGGCGGCCAAGCTGATCGTTCTCACCCAGAGAGCCGATTTCCTGCGGGCCGCCAGGGCCCGCAGGCAAGCCACCCCCTCCTTCCTGCTCCAGGCCCGCCGACGGTCGCCCGACGAAACGGGCCCCGATGATGCGCGCGCCCACAGCCCGCGCGCCGGCGATTCCGGCGATGCCGAGGCCGCCATGCAGGACATCCGGGTGGGATTCACCTGTTCCAAGAAGGTCGGCAATGCCGTTGCCCGCAACCGTGCCAAGCGCCGGCTGCGCGAGATCGCGCGCCTTGTGCTGGCCCGCGAAGGCCATGCCGGCTGGGACTACGTGCTGATCGGCAAGGCCGGTGACACGGCCGCCCGGCCCTTCGACCTGCTGCTGGCCGATCTGTCCGACGCCCTGCGCCGCATCCATGCGCCGCGCCCGGCCCGTCCCCGGGCCGGCAAGGCCCCGCGCGACGGCAGGGACCGTGAAGACCGGAGCCCGGATCACCCGCCCGCCGGCCCCGCGACCGACACAAGCCCGCCGGGCCGCGGCTGACCCGGCGATGCGCCCGGGTGCCTTCCTCCTCTCGCTGCCCGTCCGGGCCTACCGCCTGGTGCTGTCGCCCTGGGTCGGGTTCCATTGCCGCTACCAGCCCACCTGCTCGGCCTATGCCCTGGAAGCTCTGGAAACCCACGGCGCCCTGCGCGGCGGCTGGCTGGCCCTGCGCCGCATCCTGCGCTGCCACCCCTTCGGCCGCTCGGGCTATGACCCGGTGCCCCCGGCACGTTGCTGCACCCCGCCGCCGGGCGACGACCAGGGCTGACCGCCCGCGCCTCGCCTCCCGCGCGCATCGCGCCCCCTGGTCGCTCGGATAGCGCCGCTCAGCCCGGCGTCGCGCCACTCGCCCCCCGCATCCCGCCTCTCCACATCGCGTCCCCGCATCCCGCCGCCCTTTGCGGCGGGTTTCGGCCCAATCGCACAGGCCGGTCAAACTGACGCCAATCAGAGGCTTGGCAGATGGCATCTTGTCCTGTATGCGGTGTGACATCGCGCCACATCTGAACCGAAGGAGGGGCTACATGATCAATTCATATCAACTGTGCCCCGGGGTGCGACGGCTGAACACCGGCTACCAGGCCGCGTGATCATCTGATCCCTTCGCCGGACCGACCGCCGACGCGTTAGCTCGCGGCCCGTCCGTTCTCTCAGACCCGCAACCGACATGTCCTGACCGCGACCGGTCTGTCCGCGCCTGGCCTTGCCATGCCGGTCCTGCCGCATCCGTCGGGCTGTCCACATCCCCCAACCCTACTCAAAGGAGCCGGACCGTTTCGCACGGCCGGAGGCCACAGATGACCCGCATCGACATACCCGTCGCCCATGACCTCGACACCACCATGGCCGCCATGATCCGCGCCCATGGCTTCCTGCGCGTGATCCGCGCTGCAATGGCCGCCCGGCGCAAGCCTCCGCCTGTCCGGCGGCGCACCGCCCCGCGCGTGCTCAGCAACCATATCCGGCGCGACATCGGCCTGAGCCCCGTGGCCACCAGCCCGCCGCACTGGACCCGGTTCCCATGATCCCCGCCCCGGCCGGCCCGTTCGCGCGCCGGCCGGCGCTCCTCTTCTTGTCATCGCGCGCCCGGGTGCCGGGAATGCTGGACGCAGGGCGGCGGGTGGCGTACATGCCGGGCATGCTCGACACCCCCGACGATATCCATCCGCTCTTTGCCGGCGCGCCCTCGACGACCGAGTTCAAGAAGCTGCGCAAGCGCATCGTCCGCCAGACCCGCGAGGCGATCGACCATTACGGCATGATCGAACGCGGCGCACGCTGGCTGGTCTGCCTGTCCGGGGGCAAGGATTCCTATACCCTGCTGGCCGCCCTGCACGAATTGCAATGGCGCGGGCTGCTGCCCGTCGAGATCCTGGCCTGCAACCTCGACCAGGGCCAGCCTGGCTTTCCGGCCACCGTCCTGCCCGAGTTCCTCGACCGCATGAAGGTGCCCCACCGGATCGAATACCAGGACACCTATTCGGTCGTCGTCGACAAGGTGCCCCAGGGCCGGACCTATTGCGCGCTCTGTTCGCGGTTGCGGCGGGGCAATCTCTACCGGATCGCCCGGGAAGAGGGCTGCTCGGCGGTCGTGCTGGGCCATCACCGCGACGACATCCTTGAAACCTTCTTCATGAACCTCTTCCACGGCGGCCGCCTGGCAACCATGCCGCCCAAGCTGGTCAACGAGGAAGGCGACCTGTTCGTCTATCGCCCGCTGGCCTTCGTGGCCGAGGCCGATTGCGAGAAATTCGCCCGGGCGATGGATTATCCGGTCATTCCCTGCGACCTCTGCGGCAGCCAGGACGGGCTGCAACGGCAGCAGGTCAAGCAGATCCTCGATGGCTGGGAACGCAACAGCCCCGGCCGCCGCCAGGTCATGTTCCGCTCGCTGATGAACGCCCGGCCGTCGCACCTGCTGGACCCCAAGCTGTTCGATTTCGTCGGGCTCAGCCGTGACCTGTCGTCGCAATCGGGCGAAGAAACGGAAAATCCGGGGGAAATTCCGCGGTTGCGTTAACCCTTCACTACCTAATTTGGCCCTAGCCTGCGGCAAACCGACCAACGGGCACGAGGGAAAGTGATGGCAACGCGCGGCAGCAGACCGTTCGACACGTATCGCGGGTGTTTCCTGTCCATCGTGACCGGCCCGCCGATCCTGGCCTTTCTGCCGGCGGTGACGCTGGCGGCCTATTGGCTGGCCGGGGAAACCGCGCTGATCCTCGTCGCGCTCGGCCTGCCCGTGCTTTACGCGATGACCGGCGTGGCCACGGCCTGGCCGCCGCGCGGCGGCGTGCCGCGTGACGGGGTGACCGGCCTGCCCCTGCGCGACAGTTTCGATGCCGAGGTTGCCGCCATCTATGACGACACCGCCGGGGGCGAGATGCGCTCGGTCTGCCTGACGATCGAGCTGGACGATTACCGCCAGGTCGTGGAACGCCATGGCCAGGCCGCCGGCGACCTTGTGATGGCGCGCACCGGCGAACGACTGGTGTCGGCCGTGCGCACCGGTGACATCGTCGCCCGGCTGGGCGACAGCCGCTTCGCGCTCTGCCTGGCCCCTGTGCGCCAGCTGGACCTGGAATTGTGCATCCAGCTGGCCGGCCGGCTGCAATCGGCCATCGAAGAGCCCGTGCCCGTCGATGGCACCGGTATCTATGTCACGGCCTGCGTGGGCTTTTGCCCGCGCAACCGGGCGCCTTCGGGCGGGTCCGGGGGCTGGCAGGCCGCCGCCGTCACCGCGCTGATCGAGGCGCAGGGCGTCGGGCCGTCAACGATTCGGGCCTATTCCAGCGACATGCACCGGCGCAGCCAGACCCGCAGCGATCTGCGTGAAGAGGCCGCCGCGGCGCTGGAAAACGGTCAGCTGCAACCCTGGTTCCAGCCGCAGATCTCGACCGACACCGGCAAGATCACCGGGTTCGAGGCCCTGGCCCGCTGGATCCACCCGATCCACGGCGCGATTGCCCCGGCCACCTTCCTGCCGATCATGGAAGAGGCCGGGCTGCTGGAGCGGCTGGGCGAGGTCATGCTGTTCCACGCGCTGACCGCGCTCAAGGCCTGGGATGCGGCGGGGTGTGACATTCCCCGCGTGGGCGTGAATTTCAGCCAGTCCGAACTGCGCAATCCCCGGCTGGTCGAAAAGATCCGGTGGGAGCTGGACCGGTTCGACCTGACGCCCGAACGGATCGGCATCGAGATCCTGGAAACCGTGGTGTCGGACACGCCCGACGACGTGATTTCGCGAAACATTGCGGGGCTTTCCGCCATCGGCTGCCGCATCGACCTGGACGATTTCGGCACCGGCCATGCTTCGATCGCGTCGCTGCGCCGGTTCCAGGTGTCCTGCATCAAGATCGACCGCACCTTTGTCGCCAAGGCCGACCGCGACCCCGAACAGCAGCAGATGATCGCCGCCATCCTGACCATGGCCGAACGGCTGCGCCTGGAAACCCTGGCCGAAGGCGTCGAGACCGTGGGCGAACATGCCCTGCTGGCCCAGCTGGGCTGCGACCATGTCCAGGGCTACGGTATTGCCCGGCCAATGCCCTTCGACCAGACGCTCGACTGGATCGCCGCCCATGCAGCCAAGCTGCAGGACACGCCGCGCATCGGGCGCCAGACCGGCTGATCCGGGCCGCCGCCGGCCGCAACGGGAACAAGAGAGCGCCCCGATTGGCCTTGACCTTTCAGGCCGCACTCTGTTGAACCTGCCCTGTCGTTTTCCGCAGGAAAGGTGCCAGTCCCACATGGACGATCAGAACAAGAACCTCCTCCTTGCCACCGGTCTGAGCTTTCTGGTGATCCTGGTCTGGTTTCTGCTGTTTCCCCCGCCCCCGCCCGAAGAGCAGGTGGCGGATTCGGCCCAGATCAGTGAAACCCAGCCCCTGACCGCAGGGGATGGCGTGGCCACGGCTCCGTCGCAGGCCCCCGATGGCTCCGGCTCGGCCGCCGCGCCCGCCGGCACCACCGTGGCCAGCGCCGCCGATGCCCCCCGCCTGGTCATCGATACGCCCCGCATGGAAGGCAGCATCTCGCTGCTCGGCGGGCGGATCGACACGCTGCGGCTGAAGGATTACCAGGTGTCGCTCGACGATCCCGAGAAGGTGACCGTCCTGTCGCCCGTCGGCAGCCCCGCGCCCTATTACGCCCTTTACGGCTGGGCCCCCGGCCAGGGCCTGAGCCTTGATGACGTGCCCGGCGCCAATACCGAATGGCAGCTGGAAGGTGGCGACCGGCTGACGGCCGACACGCCCGTCACCATGGTCTGGGACAATGGCAACGGCCTGGTCTTCCGCCGGATCGTCTCGGTCGATGAGAACTTCATGTTCACCATCGCCCAGCAGGTCGAAAACACCGGCGCCGGCACCGTCAGCCTTGCGCCCTACGGCGTGCTGGCCCGCCATGGCGAGCCGACCACGCTTGAAAACTTCTGGGTCGTGCATGAAGGCGTGATCTCGATGGCCGATGGCGAGCTGACCGAGATCGATTATTCGTCGATGGTCGATTTCGAGATCAACCCCGCCGAAGGCGCCCAGGCCGAGGTCAGCCAGGTCACCGAAAACGGATGGGTCGGCTTTACCGACCATTACTGGATGTCGACGCTGATCCCCGAGCCGGGCAGCGCCTTCAAGTCCGTGGCCAAGTACGACGCCCGCCGCGACATCTACCAGACCGAAGCCGTCATGCCGACCCAGACCCTGTCCGAGGGCCAGACCGCCGGCGTGACCACCCAGCTGTTCTCGGGCGCCAAGGAATGGGAAACCATCCGCGATTACCAGGCCCAGGGCATCGACCGTTTCATCGATTCGATCGACTGGGGCTGGTTCTTCTTCCTGACCAAACCGATCTTCTGGATCCTGCACCACGTGCACCAGCTGATCGGCAACATGGGCTGGTCGATTATCGCGCTGACCCTGCTGCTCAAGGCCATCCTCTTCCCGCTGGCCTACAAATCCTACGTCTCGATGGCGAAGATGAAGGAATTGCAGCCCGAGATGGAGAAGCTGAAGGAAGCCGCCGGCGACGACCGTCAGAAGCTGCAACAGGGCATGATGGAGCTCTACAAGAAGGAAAAGGTGAACCCCGCCGCGGGCTGCCTGCCGATCCTTCTGCAGATCCCGATCTTCTTCTCGCTCTACAAGGTGATCTTCGTCACGATCGAACTGCGTCAGCAGGGCTGGTTCGGCCCGTTCCGCGACCTGTCGACGCCTGATCCGACCTCGATCATGAACTTCTTCGGCCTGCTGCCCTGGGCCGGCCCCGAGCCGGGCACCCTGGTCGCGACCATCGCCATCGGCATCCTGCCGCTGTGCCTGGGCGTGTCGATGTGGCTGCAACAAAAGCTGAATCCGGCTCCGGCCGATCCGACGCAGCAGATGATCTTTGCCTGGATGCCCTGGGTCTTCATGTTCATGCTGGGCTCGTTTGCCAGCGGCCTGGTGATCTACTGGATTTCCAACAACGTGATCACCTTCACGCAGCAATACATCATCATGCGCAGCCAAGGGTATACGCCCGACGTCTTCGGCAACATCAAGTCGGGCTTCAAACGCAAGTCCAAGGCCGAGGAAAAGTGACGGTCACGCTCGCCCATATCTGGCGGCATCCGGTCAAGGGACTCGGATCGGAAGCCTGCCAGTCGGTCGAGCTGACCCCCGAAGGCGCGGTCGAAGGCGACCGCGCTTGGGCCTTCCTGAACGCGGCCGCGCCCGACAGCGATGCCTGGCAGCCGCGTCGCAATTACCTTCAGGTTGCCGCCGGCCCCCGGCTGGCGGCAATCACCGCCCGCAGCTCCGGCGCGGGCCTGACCCTGACCCATCCCGACCGGGCGCCCCTGGCCCTCGATCCCGCCACCCCGGACGGCCGCGACGCGCTGGCCGACTGGATCGGCGATCTGTGGCCCTCGGACCGCCCCGGCCCCGCCCGCCTTGTTCGCGCCCCCCGCATGGGCATGACGGACAGTGATTTCGCCTCGGTCTCGATCGGCAACCTGGCCTCGCTGCGCGATCTGTCCGCCCGCGCCGGCCAGCCCGTCGACATGCGCCGCTTCCGCATCAACCTCTGGCTGGACGGGCTGGCGCCCTGGGCCGAGCTGGAGATGCCCGGCGGCCCCGACATCACCCTGGGCAGCGCCCGGCTGCGGCCCGTCGCACCGATCGAACGCTGCCGCGCGCCCGACGCCAACCCGGACACGGGCACGCGCGACCTGGGCATCCTGAAACTGCTGGCCGAGGGCTGGGACACACGCGATTTCGGCGTGGTCTGCACGGTGTCCCGGGCCGGCACCGTATCCGTCGGAGACGCGCTGACATGACCACCCTGCCCTTCCCCCTGGCCGAACAGCCCGACGAGATCACCGCCGAACGCGGACGCAAGCTGTTTGCCGGCGAGTCCGAATTCGTCAAGGGCGTGGTGGCCATGGACGGCCTGCCCCCGGCCGACCGGATCGAGGTCTGCTTTGCCGGCCGGTCGAATGTCGGGAAATCCAGCCTGATCAACGCGCTAACCGGCACCAAGGGCCTGGCCCGGGCGTCGAACACCCCCGGCCGGACCCAGGAAATCAACTATTTCACCCAAGGTCCCGCGCTCTATCTCGTCGACCTGCCGGGCTATGGTTTTGCCAATGCGCCGCTGCCCGTGGTCGAGAAATGGCAGCGCCTGCTCAAGGCCTATCTGTCGGGCCGGCCGACCCTGCGCCGGGCCTTTGTGCTCATCGATTTCCGCCATGGCATCAAGGCCGTGGACGAAGAGATCATGACCCTCTTGGACAAATCCGCCGTGCCCTTCCAGGTCGTGCTGACCAAGGCCGACAAGGTCAAGGACCGCGATGCCGACCGGATCATGGCCCAGGTCCGCGAGAAACTCTCGCCCCACCCCGCCGCCTATCCCGAGCTGGTCCTGACCTCGTCGGAAAAGGGCGACGGCATCCCGGTCCTGCGTTCGATCATCACCACGCTGGAATGACCCCGGGCGCGGCGGTGCGGTCACAGGCCGGGCCGGCCAGTCCGGCGGGCAGGATTGTTGCTTGCGTGTCCCCCCGGCTTTCCTGATAAGACCGGGCGGAGGATCGCCCCATGAAGACACAGACCATGAACCGTGACTGGATCGCCACTGCCCGCACCCTGTCGGACGCCCTGCCCTTCCTGCAGCGCTACGAAGGCGCGACCGTTGTCGTCAAGCTGGGTGGCCATGCCATGGGCAGCGACGAGGCCATGGCCAGCTTTGCCCGCGACGTGGTGCTGCTGAGCCAGGTCGGCGTGAACCCGGTGATCGTCCATGGCGGCGGCCCGATGATCAACGAGATGCTGGCCCGGCTGGGCGTGACATCGGAATTTGTCGGCGGCAAGCGGGTGACCGATGCCGAGACGATCAAGGTCGTCGAAATGGTGCTGTCGGGCGTGGTCAACAAGCGCATCGTGCAGGCGATCAACATGCAGGGCGGGCTGGCCGTCGGCCTGTCGGGCAAGGATGCCCGGCTGATCACCTGCGAACAGACCGATCCCGCCCTGGGCTTTGTCGGCACGCCGTCGAAGATGAACACCAAGGTGCTGACGACGCTGTTCGAAAAGAACATCATCCCGGTCATCGCGCCTCTGGGCGCCGGGGCTGATGGCGAGACCTTCAACATCAACGGCGACACGGCGGCCGGGGCCATTGCCGGGGCGCTGAATGCCGACCGGCTGCTGCTGCTGACCGATGTGTCGGGCGTCAAGGACGGGACGGGTTCGGTCATCACCGAGCTGACCCCGGACGACATCCGCAAGCTGATCGACGATGGCGTGATCGCCGGAGGGATGATTCCCAAGACCGAAACCGCGCTGGACGCGATCGCCGATGGCGTTCGGGCGGTGGTCATCCTGGACGGCCGGGCGCCGAACGCGGTGTTGCTCGAACTCTTCACCGAACACGGGGCCGGCACGCTGATCCGCCCGGTCCGCGCGCCCAAGGCTTGAGAATCGGCGGGGCACGGGTCACCGTTCGGCATGGCAAGCGACATGGCTTTGCAGAACCCCCCCGCCCCGGCCCAGGACTGCACCCTGGCATCGGCCACGGGTTGCGGCTCGATCCAAGGCCCGGTGTGTGCCCGGATGTCCGGCCCGGTGTCCGCCCACTCGCGGGGCGCGGACATGGCGCAGATGTCGGGCACAACTTGGCTCTCGAATACACTCGGGTCGCCAGTCCGGACGCGGTTCAGGGATACGGTGCCGGTGACTGGACAGGCACGACGGTCGGACACGATGCGCCGCTCGGATCTGGCGCAGGTGCCAGATGCGACGCAATGGCCGGGCCCACGACGGGTCCCGGACACGGCTCGGCCGGCAGACACAGGACAGTTGCCAGTCACATCACAATCGTCCGGCCCACCGCGACTATCGTCAGGCCCACCGCAGCCCACGGGCACGCCACCCGTGATCACCCGATGACCACCCCGGAAACGACCTATGCAGCGATCGAGGCCGCAGCGGCAGAGCACGGCCTGATGGTCATGGGCGGCGAACACCCCGCTGACAGCGCCACGACGCGCCTGCTGCTGGGCGCCGGGACGGACTTCTGGGCCGTGCTGCAGACCGCGCCCGAGGGGCGCGACGCCCGCCTCGATCCGGTCGACCGCTATTCCACCCGCGTGATCTCGGCCCTGGCCGCCCGCTTTGGCGCCACGGCCACGTTTCCCTTCGGCGGCCCGCCCTGGGCGCCGTTCATCGCCTGGGCCCGGGCCAGCGGGCGGGCCTGGCCTTCGCCCACGGGCATGCTGGTCCATGACACCGCCGGGCTGATGATCTCGTATCGCGGCGCGCTGGCCCTTCCGGGCCGGCTCGCCCTGCCCCCGCGCCCGGCCGCCAGCCCATGCACGGCCTGCACCGGGCAGCCCTGCACCACGGCCTGCCCCGTCGGCGCCCTGTCGGGCCATGCGCCCTATGACGTGCCGGCCTGCCATGGCTTCCTGAACACGGCCGACGGGGGCTATTGCCTGTCCGGCGGTTGCCTCGCCCGCCGGGCCTGCCCGGTCAGCCAGTCCTTCGGGCGCGATCCCGCCCAATCCGAACATAACATGCGCGCGTTCCATCCAACATGACCTGTACCCTGATCCTGATGCGTCACGCCAAGTCCAGCTGGGCCGAGCCCGACATGGGCGACCATGACCGCCCCCTGAACAAGCGCGGCCTGCGCTCGGCCCGCGCCCTGGGCCATTGGCTGCGGGGCCACGACCATATCCCCGACCAGATCCTGTGTTCCTCGGCCACCCGCGCCCGGCTGACCTGTGACGGGCTGGCCCTGGGCCTGCCCGCCCCTGCCGTGCCGGCGCTCTATCATGCCGAGCCAGAGACAATGCTGGACGTGCTGCGCAAGGCCCGGGGCCGTTGCGTGCTGATGATCGGGCACAACCCGGGCATCGCCGATTTCGCGCAGAGGCTGGTGGTCACCCCGCCCGACCACGACCGCTTTGGCGATTACCCCACCGGGGCCACCCTGGTCGCCACCTTCGACGCACCCGACTGGGCCGCCGTCACCTGGCAGACCGGGCGGACCATCGACTTCGCCATTCCGCGCGAATTGACGGACTGACGCCGCCGTGCCTGCCCGGAACGGGGTGGGCGGGCGGGAGTTCCGGGCAGGCACGGCGCCCGCCTCACCACAAACGAAAACGGCCGGACCAAAAGGCCCGGCCGCATCCTTGTCTCGCGAAGGATCAGTGCCCCAGGATCTGGCTGAGGAACAGCTGGGTCCGCGGCGATTTCGGGTTGTTGAAGAACTCTTCCGGCTCGTTCTGCTCGACGATCTGGCCCTGGTCCATGAAGATCACCCGGTTGGCCACCTGCCGCGCAAAGCCCATTTCATGGGTCACGCAGAGCATGGTCATGCCTTCCTCGGCCAGCGAGACCATGGTGTCGAGCACCTCCTTGATCATCTCGGGGTCGAGCGCCGAGGTCGGTTCGTCGAACAGCATGATCCGCGGCTTCATGCACAGCGACCGCGCGATGGCCACCCGCTGCTGCTGACCGCCCGACAGCTGGCCGGGATACTTGTTGGCCTGCTCGGGGATCTTGACCTTTTCCAGGAAGTGCATCGCCGTTTCCTCGGCTTCCTTCTTGGGCGTCTTGCGCACCCAGATCGGGGCCAGCGTGCAGTTTTCCAGGATGGTCAGGTGCGGGAAGAGGTTGAAGTGCTGAAAGCACATGCCCACCTCGGACCGGATCTTGTCGATGTTCTTGAGGTCCGAGGTCAGCTCGGTGCCATCGACGACGATCTTGCCCTGCTGGTGTTCCTCCAGCCGGTTGATGCAGCGGATCAGCGTCGACTTGCCCGAACCCGACGGGCCGGCGATGACGATCCGCTCGCCGCGATACACCGTCAGGTCGATGTCGCGCAGCACGTGGAACGTGCCGTACCACTTGTTCATCTTGCTGATTTCGATGGCGATCTCGTCCGAGATCTGCATTTGCGATGCCTGGGTCATGATGCCCACTCCTTAACGGTGATCGGTGGCGAGACGACGCTCGAGCCACTGCGAATATTGAGAGATGCCGTAGCAGACGACAAAGAACAGAAGCGCGGCGAAGCCCAGGAGCTCCCAGTAGACGCCGTTCCATTCCGTCGAGGCCAGGATGGGCCCGCGGATCATGCCGATCAGGTCGAACATCGAGATGACCGAAACCAGCGTTGTATCCTTGAACAGCCCCACGGCCACGTTGACGATGCCCGGGATCGAGATCTTCAGCGCCTGCGGCAGGATGATCAGCCGCATCGCCTGGGGGTAATCCAGGCCCAGGCTGTCGGCCGCTTCGTACTGGCCCTTGGGCAGGGCCGCCAGGCCACCGCGGATCACCTCGGCGATATAGGCTGCCGAGAACATCGTGATCATGATGACCACCCGCAGGAACAGGTCGACGGTGCTGTCGGGCGGGAAGAAATAGGCCAGCATCACCGAGGCCACGAAGAGCAGCGTGATCAGCGGCACGCCGCGGATGAACTCGATGAAGACCACGCAGATGCCCTTGATCAGCGGCATGTCCGATTGCCGCCCCAGCGCCAGCACGATGCCCAGCGGGATCGACAGCGACACGCAGGTCACGCCCAGCATCATGTTCAGCATGAAGCCACCCAGGTCACGGCTGGGCACCGGGGTCATCCAGGGCGTGTCCGAGGCCACGGCACCCACGATCCAGCCGCCCACGACCCAGATCACCAGCGCCGCGACGATGCCCCCGAAGAAGCCCGTGGCAAAGCTTTCCTTGCCGAAACGGTCAAAGACGACATAGCCGGCCAGGGCGCCCAGCAGGGCCACGACGGGCGTCAGGATCGGGCCGCCCCAGATCAGGTAATAGGCGATGAACGGGAACAGGGCCGTGAACATCAGCATCTTGCGCGGCAGATCGAAGAACAGCACCGGCGCAACGGCCACGATCATCAGGACAAAGCACAGGATCGGCCGCCAATACAGCTCGGAGGGGTATTTGAACCCGAAGAGCAGCTGGTTCCAGCGTTCGGTCAGGACGGCGAAACAGGCCCCGGTCCGGCCGGCCAGGATCTCGCGGCATTCGGACAGGCTGGAGGCATTCCAGACCCCGTTGAACACCCAGGGCAGGATGGCCGACAGGATGACATAGATCGCCCAGGCCGCCAGCAGCGTCAGCAGCGTGTTGACCCAGCTGGAAAAGAGGTTCTCGCGCAGCCATTTCGGCGCGCCGGTCTGGCGGGCCGGGGGCGGCGATTGCGGGATGGTTTCCATGCGCACGAAGGCAATGGACTGACCGTGCGTGTCGGACATGGCTCAGCGCTCCTTCAGCTTGACGGAATTGTTGTAGATGTTCATCACCGCCGAGATCAGCAGCGAGATCGTCAGGTAGAACAGCATCAGAAGCAGCACGCATTCGATGGCGCGCCCGGTCTGGTTCAGCGTGATGCCCCCCAGCGTGGCGGTGATGTCGGCATAGCCCACGGCAATCGCCAGCGACGAGTTCTTGGTGATGTTGAGATATTGCGAGATCAGCGGCGGGATGATGACCCGCAGGGCCTGGGGCAGGATGACCAGGCTCATCGTCCGGCCTGGGCGCAGGCCCAGCGACGAGGCGGCCTCGGTCTGGCCCTTGGAAATGGCCTGGATGCCGGCGCGGACGTTCTCGGCGATGAAGGCCCCGGTATAGATCGACAGGGCGAACCACAGGGCGATCAGCGGCCCGCCGATCTTGATGCCCCCGGAAAAGTTGAAGCCCTTCAGCTCGGGCACCTGCCAGTGCAGGCCCATGATCACCAGCAGAAGGCCGGTGGGCACGATCCAGATGGCCAGGGTCAGATACCAGGTCGTCGGCCGTTCACCGGTGGCTTCCTGCCGGGCCGTGGCCCATTTGGCCAGCGCCTTGGTGGCCACCGAAGAGCCCACGAGGAAGAGCAGGACCAGCACCCAGTTCAGGGCCGTGGCGGCAAAGAACGGATTGGCCAGCTGCGGCCCGGGCACATAGACGCCCCGGTTGGTGAAGGCCACCGAGCCCAGCACCATCGACGCCGTGGCATCGTCGCCCCGGAAGGCCCGCGGGCCGGGCAGCACGGCCGTCATGATGGTGAAGATGATGATGATCCAGATCAGCACCGGGATGTTGCGGAAGATCTCGACATAGGCCGACATGACCTTGCGCACGAGCCAGTTGTTGGACAGGCGCAGCACCCCGGCGACAACACCGAAGATCGTGGCCGTCGTGCAGGCCAGGAAGGCCACCAGCAGCGTGTTCAGCACCCCGACCCAGGCCGCGCGCATGTGCGGCGACTGGCTGTCGTAGGGGATCAGCACCTGGTTGATGTCATAGCCCGACGGGCTTTTCAGGAATTCGTAGCTGATGTTCAGCCCGGCCTGCTCGAGGTTGCGCACCAGGTTGCTGGCCAGGTAGGCAATCGCAACGATCAGGACGAACAGCGCGATGGCCTGGAACGTCAGCGATCGGTACCGCGTGTCGTTGAGCAGCATCGAGAACCGAAACTGCTCCTTCGGCGGATCAGTGATTGTTGTCATTTCGGATTTCCCCGTGGCGGTCCGGATGTCCCCGGGCAGGGTTCGGCCCTGCTCCACGCGATCCGGAACATTTATGTGGATAGGAAAAGGGCGCAGAGGTTGTCTGCGCCCTTCGCCCTTTGCCCTGTTACCGGAAGGGCGGGGTGTAGAGCAGACCGCCTTCGGTCCACTGTGCGTTCAGCCCGCGGGCCAGGCCGATCGGGGTCGATTCGCCGATGTTCTTGGCAAAGACCTCGCCGTAGTTGCCGCCCGCCGAGATGGCGCGCTTGGCCCATTCGTTGTCGAGGCCCAGCATCTCGCCCAGGGTGCCTTCGGTGCCCAGGATCCGGTTGATTTCCGGGTTGTTGGTGCCGGCCGACAGCTCTTCGATGTTGGTCGACGAGATGCCCAGTTCCTCGGCCGCGATCAGCGCGTTGAGGGTCCAGCGCACGATGTCGCCCCATTCCGCGTCACCGTGACGGACCAGCGGGCCCAGCGGTTCCTTGGAAATGATTTCCGGCAGGATCACGTGATCGCCGGGGGCTTCGAACGTGGCGCGGGTGGCGGCAAGGCCCGATGCGTCGGTGGTATAGACGTCACAGGCGCCGGCCAGGTACTGCTGCTGCGCTTCGGCGTTGGTCTCGATCGGGACCGGCTCGTAGCTGATGTTGTTCGACCGGAAGAAGTCGGCCAGGTTCAGCTCGGTCGTGGTGCCGGTCTGGATGCAGACGGTGGCGCCGTCCAGGTCCTTGGCCGAGCTCACGCCCAGCTCTTTCGGGATCATGAAGCCCTGGCCGTCGTAGTAGTTCACGCCGACGAATTCGAACTTGAGGTCGACATCGCGCGAGAAGGTCCAGGTGGTGTTCCGGGCCAGAACGTCGATCTCGCCCGAGGCGAGTGCGGTGAAGCGGGTCTTGCCGGTGGTCGGAACGAATTCGACGGCCGTTGCATCGCCCAGCACCGCGGCGGCGACGGCGCGGCAGACGGCGACGTCAAAGCCCTGCCATTCGCCGTTGGCGTCGGGGGCCGCAAATCCGACCAGGCCGGTGGTCACGCCGCAGTTCAGCTTGCCGCGTGCCTTCACGTCGTCCAGCGTTGCCGCCGAAGCAGCACCCGCAGCGATCCCGGCGACGGTCAGCGCGCCAAAGAATACGGTTTTTTTCATCTTTACCTCTTCCTGATGAGCCGCCCGGTTCTGGGCGTGCATTCCGGATGCATCAAGCAACCGGTGGTCGTGCCGAAGGCAGGATTTGGCCTGTCAGCGGCCCGAGTGTGTTCGGATTCAAGCGGACAGGTCAAGGGCGGATCAGGCCGCCACGCCTAGTTTGAAGGCATTTGACTTTTGGTCAGGTCAAGCTTTTTGCATGTCCGACCGGCGTCGGGCGCATGGCCTGGGCCGACACGAAACCGGTCAGCCCGCGGGCCCGGTCCAGCGGGCCATGGAACGGTGCGAAGGCCGCAGGAAAGCTGCACAAATTCCATGCAGACCCCCTGCCCCAGCGGCAATCAGAGCCCGGCCCAGGGGCCCGACAGATCGAAGAACCGCTTGGCATGGGCAAAGTCGCGGCGCTTCTTCTCGGCCTCTTCGGCCGCCTCGTCATCGACGCCCCATTGCTCGGCCTGCCAATCCTCGTCCAGCCGCGACAGCGCCCAGATCTCGTCGGCCGAGCGCCAGTCGGCAGCAGCGGCAAAGCCCAGGACCAGCGAGCCGGTCAGCCCCACGAGATCGTGAAACCCGGCCAGGTGGAACGGCCCCAAGTCGTGGACCCTGCCGGCCAGCCGGTCCAGCGCGGCGGCATCCTGCGGCGCATGCATCAGCCCGCTGCGCGGCTCCAGCCGCGCGCCCAGCACGGCCTCGGCCCAGCCAAGCGCCGGATCCCAGTTGGCGGCCTGGCGCTCGACCAGGGCCTCGGGCGCATCGGCCCGGTAGCACAAGAGGTCGGCATCGCCATAGGCGGCCAGCATGTCGGCCACCTCGGCCCGCTGGTGGGTCACCCGGTCGATGGCCGAATTGGCCGAACGGGTGAAGGGCATGGTCAGCGGATCGACCTTGTCCTGCTGGGCCGCCCATTCATCGGCCACGGCCCGGGCCATGGGTTCGGTCGGCAGCACCAGCTCGGCCTTGGCCGGGGTCTTGACCTTGCGCCCGTCCAGCGTGACCCGGTGGCCATCGCCGGCCGGCTCGACCGCCACTTCGGTCCAGAAGCGTTTCATCGCCCATTCGCTCATGCCGCGGCCTCCGTCCAGATGCTGTCCAGTTGGCCCGGCAATTCGTCGAACCGGCCCAGCACGGCCCGGGCCGGGGCCAGCATGTGCACCGGGTGATAGCCCCAGCTGACCCCCAGCCCGGCAACACCCGCCGCGGCGGCCATGGCCATGTCGAATTCGGTATCGCCGATCATCACCGTGCGGCCGCGGTCGACGCCGGTTTCGGCCATCGCCGTAAAAATCATCGACGGATGCGGCTTGGACGGATGGTCATCGGCCACCTGGCGGGTGACGAAGTACTTTTCCAGCCCGTGCGCCTCGATCATGGCGTCCAGCCCCCGCCGGGACTTGCCCGTGGCCACGCCCAGCAGCACCTCGGGGATCTGCACCAGCGCATCCAGCGCCTCCCGCGCGCCGGGATAAAGCGGCATCGACGCAGCGCCCAGGGTCAGGCGGTTGGCATGATAGGCCGCCTTGTAGGCCTCGATCATCGTGACATGCAGATCGTCGTCCAGCTCGGGCGCCAGCACGGGCATCGCCCGGTCCAGCGACAGGCCGACGATCGACAGCATCACCGACCGTTCCGGCGGCAACACGCCCACGGCCTCGAAGGCCGCCGTCATGGCCGCGACAATGGCCGCCTGGCTGTCGACCAGCGTGCCATCGACATCGAAGATGACCAGTTTCAGATCGTCGCTCATGTCTCGTCCTCGAACGGGTCTTCGGGCACCTCGGCCGGATCCCACTGAAAGGTCTTCCAGGTCCGGGCCATGTGTTCGGGCAGCGCCGCGACCAGGTGCAGCCGGCGCTTGGTCACCGGGTGTTCCAGGGTCAGCGACCGGGCGTGCAGGTGCAGCTTGCGGCTGATGTCGCCGCCCAGCTGCGCGCCCCAGCCGTCGCCCAGGTTTTCCTGGCCAGAGCCGCCGTACTTGCCGTCGCCCACGATGGGATGGCCGATCTCGGCCATATGCGCGCGCAGCTGGTGGGTCCGGCCGGTGATCGGCACCAGCGCCACCCAGGCCGCCCGCTGGGCCACGTTTTCCAGCACGGCGTAATCGGTGATCGACCGCTTGGCCCCCGGTGTCTCGCGGATCTCGTCGGGCATGACGACGCGCATCTTCTCGCCCTCGCCCTTCTGTCCGTGGCCCCCGGCCTTGACCAGCCCGGTCTTGATCGTGCCCATCCGCGGCAGCGGCACGCCGGCCGACACCGCCCAGTAGATCTTGCGCGTCTCGCGGTGCCGGAAGGCCGCTGTCAGCCCGGCCGCCACGGCCCGGGTCCGGGCCATGATCAGAACGCCCGAGGTATCCTTGTCCAGCCGGTGCACCAGCCGCGGGTTCTCGTCGTAGCCAAAGCGCAGCGCCTCGGCCAGCCCGTCGACATGGCGGGTCTGGCCCGAACCGCCCTGCACGGCCAGCCCGGCCGGCTTGTTCAGCGCAATGACATGGTCGTCGCGGTAGATCACCGCGCCCTGGATCATCCGGGCATCCGCCTCGGAAATGCGCGGAGCCGGCACCGGCGCCGGGGCCTCGCCCTCGGGCAGAGGCGGCACGCGCACCTGCTGGCCCTCTTCCACCCGGGTCGACGCCTTGACCCGCCCGCCATCGACACGCAGCTCGCCCTTGCGGCACATCTTTTCGATGCGGCCCTGGCTGATCTGCGGAAAGCGCCGTTTCAGCCAGCGGTCGAGGCGCTGATCGCCCTCGCCCGGCTCGACAGTCACCGTTTGCACCCCGCTCATGCCAGCACCGCCCGCGTTGCGGCCATGGCCAGGAACAGCGCGCCGATGGAACAGACCACCGACAGGCCGACATACAGTCCGGCCAGGCCCAGCTCGCCCCGGTCGATCAGCGTGATGGTTTCCAGCGAGAAGGCCGAGAAGGTCGTGAACCCGCCCAGCATGCCCGTCATGACGAACGGCCCCCAATGGGTCAGCCCGCGCGTGGCCGCCAGAACGGCAAAGGCCCCCATGATCGCCGATCCGACGATGTTGACGCCAAGCACGCCGACGGGCATCGCCGTCGGCCCCAGCGCGCGAAACAGGGCCACGCCGGACAGATACCGGGCCATGGCCCCCAGGGCCCCGCCAAGGGCCACCTGAAGAAGTGTCGAGATCATGCCGTTTCCCTTGCCCCGCATGGCCCGGATGTCAACCGCTCGTGTCGTCCGGGCCCGCTCCGGCCGGCCGTTCCGCGCCGTCCTGGGCGCCTATCCCTCGCCATCGTGGCGCCGCGCCCGCAGCTTTTCGAAATAATCGACCCGCTTGCGCAGCTCGCGTTCAAAGCCCCGTTCGACGGGCTGGTAGAACCCCGGCCGGTCCATCCCGTCGGGAAAGTAGTTCTGGCCGGAAAAGCCGTCCTCGGCATCGTGGTCATATTGATAACCCGCGCCAAAGCCCTGGCTTTGCATCAGGTCGGTCGGCGCGTTGAGGATATGCATCGGCGGCGGGGCCGAGCCGGTCTTCTTGGCTGCCACCATCGCCGCCTTGTAGGCCACGTAACCGGCGTTCGACTTGGGCGCCAGCGCCAGGTAGGCCACCGCCTGCCCCAGGGCCAGCTCGCCCTCGGGCGAGCCCAGCCGTTCATAGGTTTCCCAGGCCTGGGTGCAGATCGTAAAGGCCTGGGGATCGGCCAGTCCGATGTCCTCCCAGGCCATGCGCAGGATGCGCCGGGCCAGGTAGCGCGGGTCTTCGCCACCGGTCAGCATCCGGGCCAGCCAGTACATCGCCGCGTCCGGGTCCGACCCGCGCACCGATTTGTGCAGCGCCGAGATCAGGTTGTAATGGGCATCGCCCGACTTGTCGTATTGCGCCGCGCGGCGCATCAGCCGGGCCGACAACTGGTCGGGATCCAGCGGCTTGGCCACGTCCCAGGCCGCAATCTGCTCGACCAGGTTCAGCAGCGCCCGGCCGTCGCCATCGGCCATGTCGCGCAGCGAGGCCCGCGCCCGGTCGGTCAGCGGCAAGGCCCGGTCCAGCTCGCCCTCGGCCCGCAGGATCAGCCGTTCGAGGTCATCGTCCGACAGCCGGGTCAGCATCAGCACCTGCGCCCGGCTGAGCAGGGCGGCGTTCAGCTCGAAGGACGGGTTTTCCGTCGTCGCTCCGACCAGCAGGATGGTGCCGTCTTCCATGTGCGGCAGGAACCCGTCCTGCTGGGCCTTGTTGAACCGGTGGATCTCGTCGACGAAGAGCAGCGTGCCCCGGCCGTTGCCCCGCCGGATCTTGGCCTGGTCGAACACCTTGCGCAGCTCGGGCACGCCCGAGAAGATCGCCGAGATCTGGACGAAATGCAGGTCGGTCTCCTGGGCCAGCAGCCGGGCGATCGTGGTCTTGCCCACGCCCGGCGGGCCCCAGAAAACCAGGGACGACAGCGAGCCCGAGGCCAGCATCACCCCCAGCGGCGCATCCGGGCCCAGCACCTGTTCCTGGCCGATCACCTCGCCCAGGGTCTGCGGCCGCAGCCGGTCGGCCAGCGGCCGGTGCGGCTCGGTCCCGGGCGCGGCATCGGGCGCCGTCCCCGGGGTGGCCTCTCTGCGGGGCTCGGTGTCGAAGAGATCGGCCATGGCGTTACAGGCGGAACCGCAGCTGAACCTGGCGGCCGTCGCGGCCCAGTTCGATGACCAGCCGCCGGCCCGGATCGGCCAGCATCTCGGCCACGTCTGCCGGGGCCCCGACCGGATCGCCGTTGATTTCCAGCAGTACGTCACCCGGCCGCAACCCGGCGCGCAGGCCATTGGCCCCCGGGTCGGTCACGACGACACCTTCGGTGGTCAGCGACAGCCCGTATTCGGCGATCACCGCCGGGTTGGCCCGGGCCACCTTCAGATCCGGCAGCACGGTGCGATCGTCCAGCACGACAGCCTCGCGCGGGGGATCTTCGGGCGCGGCCATCATCTCGACGTCAAAGCTGCGCTCTTCGCCACCCTGCCAGGCCGTGACCCGCGCGGTTTCGCCCAAACCCTTGACCGACATGCGGAACAGCATTTCCTGGCCCGAGTTCACCGGCCGGCCGTCGACATCGGTGATCACGTCGCCCACCTGCAGCCCGGCGGCCGCCAGCGGCGAGGCCGCATGCAGCCCGGCGATCAGGATGCCTTCGGGCACATCAAGGCCCAGCGACGCGGCCAGGTCGCCATCGACATTCTGGCCCGTCACCCCGGCCCAGGGCCGTTCGAACCGCGCGTTGCCCGCCCGGGCCTGGTGCACGAATTCCCGCACCAGGTTGGCGGGAATGGCAAAACCGATGCCGTTCGACCCGCCCGACCGGGTCAGGATCGAGGTATTGATGCCGATCAGGTCGCCGTTCACGTCGATCAGCGCGCCGCCCGAATTACCCGGGTTGATCGGTGCATCGGTCTGGATGAAATAGCCCCGCGCATTGCCCGTGGCCGTGCCCGACCGGGCCAGGCCCGAGACGATGCCGCTGCTCACGGTCTGGCCCACGCCGAAGGGATTGCCGATGGCCAGCACCAGCTCGCCGACCTCGACCTGGTCGCTGTCGCGCAGGTCGAGCGAGGGCAGATCCTCGACACCGTCGAGCTTGAGAATGGCAATATCGGCCTCCTTGTCGGCCAGCAGCACCTGGGCGTTGAACTCGCGCCGGTCGTTCAGGACCACGCGGATGTCGGTGGCCTGGCCGACAACGTGATAGTTCGACACGACGATGCCATCGTCCGACAGGATCACGCCCGAGCCCAGCGAATTCTGCACCCGTGGCCGGCTCTGGCCGAAACCGCGGAAGAACTCCTCAAAGAAGGGATCGCCCCGGAACGGCGTGCTGCTGCCCTGGGTCACGATCCGGGCGTAGATGTTGACCACCGCCGGCGCGGCCTCGCGCACCAGCGGCGCAAAGCCCAGCGAGATCTCGGCCTGCGAGGTCGGGACCCGGGTTTCGGCGTGAAGAACGGGCGGGGCCAGCGCGATCAGCGCGGCGAGGACGAGGCGTTTCATGGCCGAGATATGTTTCGCCCCGCGCGCTTTTGCAAGCGGCGCTCCGCCGGTCCGGCCCGGCCGGCGCCCGGGCGCCGCGGGAACAGGCGGGCGGATCTTTGCGTTGATGCAGGGAAGACAGGCACAGGGACCGACGATCCAAGACCCTTTCCAGACCTTATTCCGACCGGACCCCGCCCTGCGCGCCGCCCGGTCCCCCGCAGGAGACCTCTCATGCCGATCCAGTTGCACACCGCCCCCGCACCCGAGACCACTCCGGCCGCCAGCACGGCCGAAACCCGCGCGTTTTACGAAGCGCTTTTCGGCCTGGATTGCGCGATGGACACGGGCTGGCTGGTAACGCTGGAACCGGGCTGTGCGCCGCTGGCCCAATGCGGCGACGACGGCGACGGGGCGGGCGGGCTGCCCGAGCTGACGATCGAGGTGGCCGATATCGACGCCGTGCGCATCCGTGCGAGGGTTCTGGGCGCACGCATCCTGCGCAATCCCTGGGCCGAGGGTCATGGCCAGCGCCGGTTCTTCCTGCAGGATCCCGAGGGCCGGCTGGTCAATGTGACCGAAGAGGCGCTGACCGACAGCCAGGCCGCCTGAGGCGTCCTCTCGGCGTCGCCCGGGGCACCGGGCGGAGGCCGATTTACTTGATGGTTCGGGCGCTCGGTCGCTCGGTACAAAGCACTGCGACGGCCCCAGATTACGTGGCGCGGCCAACTGTCCACCACTCCCAACTACGATCGGGGCACCCATAGGCGTCTTCGTCGTCCGGACATCGCCCGTCGCAGTGGTCAAAACATCTCTCTGAGCCGCACTTGCATCATTTGGTGCAGTGGTCTCTGCATCAATCAACGCGGTCGTAGCTGCATTACTCGACGCAATGGCAGCCTAGCCACTCGGCGCAGTGGTCCCGGGTTCACTCGTGATGGCAACCCAGGCATTGGTCGGCGCAAGGTTTTTTAACGGCCGATCAACGCGGCGGCACCGAAAAGAAAAACCCCCGCCGGGTCCGGCAGGGGTTTTCCGTATCTCTATCCGTGAAACGGCGCGGAGGCTCAGCCCTCGGCGGCTTCTTCCTCGGCCAGGCGGGCCTTGTCGGCGGCCCCCTTGGCATCGACGTCGCGGTCGACGAATTCGATGATGGCCATCGGCGCCATGTCGCCGTAGCGGAAGCCGGCTTTCATGATGCGGATGTAACCGCCCTGGCGGTCCTTGTAGCGCGGGCCGAGAACCTCGAAGAGCTTCGCGACGTCCTTGTCTTCCTTCAGCTGGGCTGCGGCCTGACGGCGGGCGTGCAGGTCGCCCCGCTTGGCCAGCGTGACCAGCTTTTCGACGATCGGGCGCAGTTCCTTGGCCTTGGGCAGGGTCGTCTTGATCTGCTCGTGCTCGATCAGCGAGCCGGCCATGTTCGAAAAGAGCGCCTTGCGGTGCTCGTGGGTGCGGTTCAGGCGGCGGTATCCGCGGGCGTGACGCATGTCTGTTCTCCTGGTGCTTTGTGCTTTGTCCGGAGCCCCATGCGTTGCGGGGCCCTCTCCTTGGGGCGGTATTGCCCGTGCGTTCCCCGGATCGTTCCGGGCATTTGTCTTCGTAGGATGGTCGTAGGATGGGTGCTTGCACCCATCCTACGGGTTCCGACCCGGGTGGATCAGAACGCGTCTTCGTATTTCTTCGCCAGGTCTTCGATGTTGTCCGGCGGCCAGTCCTCGACATCCATGCCAAGGTGCAGACCCATGCCCGACAGCACTTCCTTGATCTCGTTCAGCGACTTCCGCCCAAAGTTGGGCGTCCGCAGCATCTCGGCCTCGGTCTTCTGGATCAGATCGCCGATATAGACGATGTTGTCGTTCTTCAGGCAGTTGGCCGAACGGACCGACAGTTCCAGCTCGTCGACCTTCTTGAGAAGCAGCGGGTTGAATTCCAGCCCGTCGTCCTCGTCCTGGCGGCCAGCCGCTTCCGGCTCGTCGAAGTTCACGAAGATCGACAGCTGGTCCTGCAGGATCCGCGCGGCAAAGGCCACGGCATCATCCGGCGAGATCGACCCGTCCGTCTCGACCTTCATGGTCAGCTTGTCGTAATCCAGAACCTGGCCCTCGCGGGTGGGCTGGACGTCATACGACACCTTCTTGACCGGCGAATAGATCGCATCGATCGGGATCAGCCCGATCGGCGCGTCTTCCGGCTTGTTCTTGTCGGCCGACACATAGCCCTTGCCGGTGTTGACCGTCAGTTCCATGTAAAGATCGGCACCATCGTCGAGATGGCAGATCACGTGATCGGGGTTCAGCACCTCGATCCCCGCGCTTTCGGAAATCGCGCCGGCGGTGACAACCATCGGCCCCTTGGCCGAGATCGACAGGCGCTTGGGCCCTTCGACTTCCATGCGCAGGGCAACGCCCTTGAGGTTCAGGACGATATCGGTCACATCTTCACGCACGCCGGCAACCGACGAGAATTCGTGCAGGACGTTGTCGATCTGAACGCTGGTGATGGCCGCGCCCTGGAGCGACGACAGGAGGATGCGGCGAAGCGCGTTGCCCAATGTCAGGCCGAACCCGCGTTCGAGCGGTTCGGCGACGACGGTGGCGCGACGCGCGGGATCATTGCCCGGCTTGACGTCAAGCTGCGTCGGCTTGATCAGTTCGGCCCAGTTCTTATGGATCATGCAGTCCCTCCATGCTTGCCCGCCTGCCTGACCCGATCTGGCGAGCGTCCCGAGGTTTACGAATGACTGAAGGGGGCCGAGCATCTGCCCGGCCCCGTTCGAAATGAATTGTCGATCAGACGCGGCGACGCTTCGGAGGGCGGCAGCCGTTGTGAGCGATCGGCGTCACGTCGCGGATCGACGTGATGTTGAAGCCCACGGCAGCCAGGGCGCGCAGAGCCGATTCACGACCCGAACCGGGGCCCTGAACTTCGACTTCCAGCGTCTTGACGCCATGTTCCTGGGCCTTGCGGCCTGCGTCTTCGGCCGCCATCTGGGCGGCGTAGGGCGTGGATTTCCGCGACCCCTTGAACCCCATCGTGCCGGCAGACGACCACGAAATGGCGTTGCCCTGGACGTCGGAGATCAGGATCTTGGTGTTGTTGAACGAAGAGTTCACATGCGCCACGCCTGCGGCGATGTTCTTGGAAACCTTGCGCTTCCCGCGGGTTTTATCACGTGCCATTGATCAGACCCCCTTACTTCTTCTTGCCGGCGATGGGCTTTGCGGGGCCCTTGCGCGTGCGTGCGTTGGTATGGGTGCGCTGACCGCGAACCGGCAGGTTGCGACGGTGGCGCAGGCCACGGTAGCAGCCCAGGTCCATCAGGCGCTTGATGTTCATCTGCACTTCGCGGCGCAGGTCACCTTCGACGGTGTAGTTGGCGTCGATGTGTTCGCGGATCTGCAGGACTTCGGCATCCGACAGCTCGTTCACGCGGCGGGTGGGGTCGATGCCCACGGCCTCGCAGATGGCCTTGGCCGAAGTGTTACCGATACCGGTGATGTAGGTGAGGGCGATAGGCACCCGCTTTGCAGTCGGGATGTTGACGCCGGCAATACGTGCCACGTGTATCTGTCCTTTCGTTGCGAGCCCGTAGCTCCAGGCCCTTTTTTCACAACGCAAGGCCACGGACCGCATGGCCCTGGCCTGGCATTTTCCGAGGTAATCCCGAGCCCGGCGAATCCGGGGCCCGTCGTCGATTCTGGGAAGCGACGGTGGTGGATAGGGGCATTCAGGAAACGGGTCAACCCTTCCCGGAAGGATTTGTCAAGAAATATCGGCAACGCGCCGGAACTTGCCGGTCCGCGTCGGAGAGATTATCCTGTGCCCGGACAGGAAAGCTGGCGGAACCCGATGATCTACCAGGTCTTCTATACGAGCCGTTCGCTCTTTGGCAGCGGCAATGCAACGGATCACGAGATCCTGAGCGTCGCGCGGGCGCGCAATGCCGCCACGGGCGTGACGGGCTACCTGTTTCGCACCAACATGGCCTTCATGCAATTCCTCGAAGGCCACGAAGCGGATGTCCGCCCGATCCTGCGCTCGATCCTCGACGACCCGCGGCACGACCAGATCGACATCTGGCCGGCGATGCGCATCCGCGAACGCCAGTTTGCGGGCTGGGACATGGGCTATGCCAACGGCCTGGCCGACGAGAACCTGGCCCATGTCGCCCGCCAGCGCCTGGACGGCGTGACCGTCGATCACGTCCGACGCTATCTCACAGGGCTCAGGGCCGCCTGACAGATCGTTCGGACCGCCCCGAACATGTGGCCCCCCTGTCGCCCGTCAATCCGGACCGCCCTCCCCTCTCAGCTCGCGCGCCCGCACTGCGTTGCGCATCGGACCGCCGCACCTGCCCTGTTCGACAGCCTCGCCTCAGCAGGCCGGCCCTTGCCGCCGCCACATCGCAATCGTTGATCGACACCTCCGGCACAGCCCTTGAAGCCGCCCGATCCCTAACCCACGCCCAAGCAACCCGCCCCTAGTTGCGACCGCGCCACGGCCACCAAAAGCAAAACGGCCGCGCATCCTGCGATGCCCGGCCGTCCTGTTTGATCTGTTCGGAAGATCCCGCGCCTCAGGCGTCGAGCACCTCGTTGATCGAGTCGCGCACCGCGTCGATCTCGGCTAGCCCGTCGATCTTGGTCAGATCGCCCTTGGCATAATAATAGCCGATCAGCGGCGAGGTCTTCTTGTAATATTCCATCAGCCGCGTGCGGAGGCTTTCCTCGTTGTCGTCGGGCCGGCGCTTGAACTCGGTCCCGCCGCATTTCACGCATTTGCCATCGGCCGGGATCGGCTTGGTAATGTCGTTATAGACCTCACCGCAGCTTCCGCAGGTCGACCGCGCCGTGATCCGCCGCACCAGGGCCTCGTCGTCGACGGCCATCTCGATCACCGCATCCAGCCCCTGGCCGGTGGCCTCCAGCAGTTCGCCCAGGGCGTCGGCCTGGGCCAGCGTCCGGGGGAAACCGTCGAAGATGAATCCGGCTCCGTCGCCGGCCTCGATCTTCTCGCGGATCAGGCCGATGACGATCTCGTCGGTGACCAGCTGGCCCTTGGCCATGACCTCGGCCACCCGCTGACCCATTTCGGATCCGCTATCCTTGGCTTCGCGCAGCATGTCCCCGGTGGACAGCTGCACCATGCCGCGCGATTCGACGAGGTGACGCGCCTGCGTCCCCTTGCCCGCTCCAGGCGGGCCCAGAAGAATGATGTTCATTTACGTGCCGGGCTCCGCTTGCCACGTTTCTTGGATTTGCCACGCAGCTGCGATTTCTCGATCAGCCCCTCGTACTGATGCGCGAGCAGATGGCTCTGGACCTGCTGGATCGTGTCCATGGTCACCGTAACGACGATCAGCACCGAAGTCCCGCCGAAATAGAACGGAATGGCGAACTGGCCCCGCAGGATTTCCGGCAGCAGACAGATGCCGGCCAGGTAGGCCGAGCCCAGAACCAGGATACGCGACACCACGTAATCGAGGTATTCCTCGGTCTTTTTGCCGGGGCGGATGCCGGGCACAAAGCCGTTCTGGTTCTTCAGGTTGTCGGCCACGTCGTCGGTCTTGAACGACACGTTGAACGTGTAGAAATAGGCGAAGAAGACGATCATCACCGTGAAGAACAGCAGGTAGAGCGGCCGGCCCGGGCCAAAGTTGGCCAGCAGCCAGGACATCACCGTGCCCTGCGCCGCGCCCTGGCTGAAGGTCGAGATCGTGACCGGCAGCAGCAGCAGCGACGAGGCAAAGATCGCCGGGATCACGCCGGCCGGGTTGACCTTGATCGGCAGGTGCGACGAGCCGCCGTCATAGACCTTCATGCCGACCTGGCGGCGCGGATACTGGATGTGGATCTTGCGCAGTGCGCGTTCCAGGAAGACCACCAGCATGATCGTCACGACGACCATCAGGATGGCCCCCACGATCACTGCCGGGCTGATCGCGCCCGAACGGCCGCTTGCCAGGAACTGGGCCAGTGCGGCCGGGATCTCGGCGATGATGCCCACGAAAATGATCAGCGAAATGCCGTTGCCGACGCCGCGTGCGGTGATCTGTTCACCCAGCCACATCAGGAACATCGTGCCGCCGACCAGGGTGATCACGCAGGCCATGCGGAAATACAGGCCCGGATCGGTCACCATGTCCCCGCTTTCCAGCGACACCGCCAGGCCATAGGCCTGGGCCACGGCCAGCACGACCGTGCCGTACCGGGTGTACTGGTTCATCTTCTTGCGGCCCTGCTCGCCCTCTTTCTTCAGCTGCTCCAGCGCGGGCACCATCGAGCCCATCAGCTGGACGATGATCGAGGCCGAGATATAGGGCATGATGCCCAGGGCAAAGATCCCCATGCGTCCCAGCGCGCCGCCAGTGAACATGGACACCATGCCGCCGATCCCCTGCCCTGCGCTTTCCATGAATTCCCGCAGCGCGCCGGCATCGATGCCGGGGACGGGAATGTAGGTGCCAAGGCGATAGACGATCAGAAGGCCGAGGGTGAAGAGGATGCGGTTGCGCAGGTCGGTGGCTTTGCCAAGCGCGGCCCAGCTCGTGTTGGCCGCCATCTGTTCCGCTGCTGATACCATGAACCGGCTCTTTCTTATATGGGGACGCCGCCCCGAGGGCTTAACGGGGCCCGGGCGGCGTCAGAAGGTCGTGCCAAGATGTAAGCGGCGCCCGGGCCGCTCACAACCCGTTACTTGGCGCTCAGTCGGCTGCCGGAGCGGGCGCTGCCGCAACCGTGAGCGAACCGCCGGCCTTTTCGACTGCCTCGACGGCCGATTTCGACGCGCCGGTCACCTGCAGGTCCAGCTTGGCGGTCAGGTCGCCCTTGGCCAGGATGCGGATGCCGTCCAGCTTGCGCCGCACCAGGCCCGAAGCCACCAGGGCGTCTTCGGTCACGGGGGCGGTTGCGTCGATCTTGCCGGCGTCGACGAATTTCTGGATCAGGCCCAGGTTGACGACGGCATATTCCTTGCGGTTCGGCTTGTTGAAGCCGCGCTTGGGCAGACGCTGGTAGAGCGGCATCTGGCCGCCCTCGTAGCCGTTGATGGCCACACCCGAACGCGATTTCTGACCCTTGATACCCCGGCCACCGGTCTTGCCGGTGCCCGAACCCGGGCCGCGGCCGATGCGCTTGCGCGGTTTGGTTGCGCCGGGATTGTCGCGCAGTTCGTTGAGTTTCATGTCGCTTCTCCTTGCCGGATGTGACCCCCGAAGCGATCTGGGGCCAGCCACGGCGTTTCTTGTTGCTTGATGACGGGCCCGCGAAAGGGGCACGTTGATTCCGGGTCCCAAGCGGGACCACCGCGCGCGTATAGCCCCTGAGGCCCTGCTTGGCAAGGCATCGACGGCCATTCCCCTGCGCCGCCCTGCCCTGCCATGTGCGCCATGATCGGGCCCCCCCCGATCACCCGCGATCACGATCCGGCCGGTGCCCCATCACCGCCCGGCCAGGCCAGATCAGCCCCGGCGCAGCCGCTTGGCATTGGCCCGCGTGCGCGCGCCGATCGGCTGCACGGCGGCCAGCGCCACCGACATCGGGTCATAGCCCTTGACCGTCGCCCGCGCGGCCCGTTCGAAGGCCGACGCAAAGGCGGCCGGTTTCTCGAAGACCATGCGCGCGGCCTCTTCGGGGCGCATCTGGCCCAGGGCCATCTGCATCGTCCGGCGTTGCATCACTTCCTGTGCCGACCAGTAGAGCCGGCCATAGGCCACCGCCGCGTCCTGCCAGCTTTGCGCGGCCGACATCATGGAAATCATTCCCAACATCGAAATAAATCCTTGCCTAGAAACGAAAAAAGCGCCCCAGTTATGGGACGCTTTCTTATGTGATGGAAGTGTGACGTTACGCTTACGCGTCGCGCTCTTCCACGATCTCCACCAGGTGCGGGATCGAGTTCACCATGCCACGGACCGACGGCGTGTCTTCCAGCTCGCGGGTCTTGTGCATCTTGTTCAGGCCCAGGCCGATCAGCGTCTGGCGCTGCTTGGCGGGGCGGCGGATCGGCGAACCGACCTGCTTGACGACGATGGTCTTTGCCATGTGGATCAGGCCTCCTCGGCGACTTGGCTTTGCTCGGACGGCGCTTCGTCACGCTTGGGCAGGATGTCCGAAACCTTCTTGCCACGGCGCGCGGCCACGTTGCGGGGCGACTGCTCTTTCTTGAGGCCGTCCAGCGTGGCGCGGATCATGTTGTAGGGGTTCTGCGAGCCCAGCGACTTGGACACAACGTCCTTGACGCCCAGCATCTCGAACACGGCACGCATCGGACCACCTGCGATGATCCCGGTGCCTTCCGGTGCGGTGCGCATGGTCACCTTGCCGGCGCCCCAGCGGCCGTTCATGTCGTGGTGCAGCGTGCGGCCTTCGCGCAGCGGCACGCGGATCATCTGGCGCTTGGCCTGCTCGGTGGCCTTGCGGATGGCCTCGGGGACCTCCTTGGCCTTGCCCTTGCCAAAGCCCACACGGCCTTTCTGGTCGCCGACGACGACGAGAGCAGCGAAGCCGAAGCGCTTACCGCCCTTGACGGTTTTCGACACGCGGTTGATCGCGACCAGGCGGTCGGCGAATTCCGGGGCTTCTTCGCGGTCCCGGTTGCGGCCACGGCCGCGACGTTCGTTCTGTTCTGCCATGTGGCATCCTTTCAGACAGGCGCTTGTGCGCCGGTAGGTCCGACCGCAGTGGGTTGTGCTGCAGGCAGCGCCCCCCGGTCATCGAGACGGGTATCGCCCCGCCTGCACGTGCGCCGAAAGGCGGGGTGAACCCCGCCCTACGGCTTGTGGTGGTAGGGCGGGGTTTGACCCCGCCGCACCATCAGATCTTCAGGCCGCCTTCACGCGCGGCGTCGGCCAGGGCCTTCACCTTGCCGTGGAAGAGGAAGCCGCCGCGGTCGAAATACGCCTCTTCGACGCCGGCTGCCTTGGCACGCTCGGCGATCAGGGCGCCGACCTTGGCCGCCGCTTCGACGTTGTTCTTGCCAACCACGCCGAGATCCTTCTCGAGCGTCGAGGCCGAGGCCAGGGTGCGGCCGGCGACGTCGTCGATCAGCTGAACGCTGATGTTCTTGTTCGACCGGTGCACGCTGAGCCGAAGACGGCCGGCGTTGACCTTGCGCAGCTTGTTCCGAACGCGCAGACGGCGCTTCAGGAACAGGGTCCGTTTGCTGTTTGCCATTTCTCGCGTCCTTACTTCTTCTTGCCTTCCTTGCGGAAGATGTACTCGTCCTTGTACTTGATCCCCTTGCCCTTGTAGGGCTCGGGAGCACGCCAGGCACGGATCTCCGCGGCAACCTGACCAACGGTCTGCTGGTCGTTGCCTTCCACGATGATTTCGGTCGGCTTCGGCGCGGTGATCGTCACGCCTTCGGGGGCCGTGTAATCAACGTCGTGCGACAGGCCGAGGTTCAGCTTCAGGGTGTTGCCCTGCATCTGGGCCCGGTAACCCACACCGTTGATTTCCAGCTCTTTCTTGAAGCCGTCCGTCACGCCGGTCACCAGGTTCTGCACCATGGTCCGCGACATGCCCCACTGCTGGCGGGCGCGCTTGGACTTGCCGCGCGGCTCCACCTTGACGGCGCTGTCTTCGACAACCAGCGCCACGTCGTCCGTGGCGGTGAAGGTCCGGGCGCCTTTCGGGCCCTTCACTTCGATGGTCTGTCCGCTGACCTTGGCTTCGACACCCTTGGGCAGCTCGACCGGTTTCTTACCAATACGAGACATTTGGGGGCCTCCTTAGAACACGGTGCAAAGCACTTCGCCGCCAACATTGGCTGCGCGTGCATTTGCGTCCGACATCACGCCCTTGGACGTCGACACGATGGACACGCCCAGGCCCTGGCGGACCTGCGGAACATCGCTGACACCCAGGTACACCCGGCGGCCCGGCTTGGACACGCGCTTGAGCTCGCGGATCACCGGTTCACCTTCGTAGTACTTCAGGCTGATTTCGATTGCCGGGTGGCCGTTCTCGCCGGTCACCTTCTCGTAGCCACGGATGTAGCCTTCGTCCTTGAGCACGTCGAGAACCCAGGCCCGCAGCTTGGATGCGGGGGTCATCACCGTCGACCGGCGGCGCATTTGCGCGTTCCGGATGCGGGTGAGCATATCGCCGATAGGATCGTTCATCTCTCTAAACCCTCCTTACCAGCTCGATTTCACCAGACCGGGGATCTGGCCGAACGAGCCCAGTTCCCGCAGCGCGATCCGGCTGACCTTGAGTTTACGGTAGTAGGCGTGCGGACGGCCCGTCAGCTGGCAGCGATTGTGCAGCCGGGTCGGCGAGCTGTTGCGCGGCAGTTTGGCAAGCTTCAGACGCGCCTTGAAGCGCTCTTCCATCGGCTTGGATTCGTCGGTTGCGATCTCTTTCAGCGCGGCACGCTTGGCGGCGTACTTTTCCACCAGCGCCTGACGCTTCTTCTCGCGTTCGATCATGCTTTTCTTAGCCATGATGTCTCTCCCAGGCTCAGCTGTTGAAAGGCATGTTGAAAGCTTTCAACAGCGCCTTGGCTTCCGCGTCGGTCTTCGCGGTGGTGGCGATCACGATGTCCAGACCCCAGGTCTCGTCGACCTTGTCGAAATCGATCTCGGGGAACACGATGTGCTCTTTCATGCCCATCGCGTAATTGCCACGACCATCGAAGCTCTTGCCCGACACGCCGCGGAAGTCGCGGATACGGGGCATGGCCACGGTGATCAGACGATCCAGGAATTCGTACATCCGGTCGCCGCGCAGGGTGACCTTGGCGCCAAGCGGCATGTCTTCACGGACGCGGAAGCCGGCGATCGACTTCTTGGCCTTGGTGACGACGGCCTTCTGGCCGGCGATCGCGGTCAGGTCTTCCTGAGCCGATTTCGCCTTCTTGCTGTCCTTGACCGCCTCGGCACCACAGCCGATGTTCAGAACGATCTTCTCCAGCTTGGGGATCATCATCTCGTTCTTGTAGCCGAACTCTTCTTTCAGAGCGGCGCGGATGGTCTCGACGTACTGGGTACGCAGACGGGGCGTGTATGCAGCGGTATCAAGCATCGATCACGTCTCCGGTGGTCTTGGCGAACCGCACCTTCTTGCCGTCTTCAGTGGTCTTGAAGCCGACGCGGGTGGCTTTGCCGTTGGCGTCCAGGAAGGCCAGGTTCGACAGGTCGATCGGCATCGCCTGGGGGATGCGACCGCCCTGGCTCTGCTGCGACTGGCGGGTGTGGCGGATGGCGATGTTCACGCCCTCGACCACGGCCTTGCCGGCCTTGGGGTCAACGGAAGTGATGGTGCCTTCCTTGCCCTTGTCCTTGCCGGCGAGCACGACGACCTTGTCGCCCTTTTTCAGCTTTGCAGCCATGTCAGAGCACCTCCGGAGCGAGCGAGATGATCTTCATGAAGTTCTTCGCGCGCAGCTCACGAACCACCGGCCCGAAGATACGGGTGCCGACGGGCTCGTTGTTGTTGTTCAGGATGACGGCGGCGTTGCGATCAAAGCGGATCGCGGTACCGTCTTCGCGACGGACTTCCTTGGCGGTGCGAACGACAACGGCCTTGCGGACGTCACCTTTCTTCACACGGCCGCGCGGGATGGCTTCCTTGACCGACACCACGATGATGTCGCCCACGGACGCATACTTGCGCTTGGATCCGCCGAGGACCTTGATGCACTGAACTTTCCGGGCACCGGAATTGTCAGCGACATCCAGATTGGTCTGCATCTGGATCATTTGGTTTCTCCCGACCTGTGGGGGCTGGTCTTGTTCTGTCCCCCAGGGTTTCGACTATGGTTTGAAACCACGGGTCTTAGTGACCCGCGGCCTCGTGCTCGGCATGCCGCTGCGCGTCCTGCTCTTGCTGGACCTTCGCGTGGGCGGCCTTTTCGGCTTCGTGCTGCTCGATCATCTCGGCAGTCATGACTTCCCAGCGCTTGGTCTTCGACTTGGGCGCGCATTCGCGAATGCGGACCGTCTCGCCGACCTTGAACTGGTTGTTCTCGTCATGGGCGCGATATTTCTTCGACTTCCGGATGGTCTTTTTCAGAACCGGATGCGTGAAGCGGCGTTCCACCGACACGGTCACGGTCTGTTCGTTGGCGTCGCTGGTCACGGTGCCGCGGAGGATTCGTTTGGGCATCTGGTGGGCTCCTTATTCCGCTGCTTCAGCTGCTTTTTCGTTCAGCACGGTCAGCACACGGGCGACGTCGCGCTTCACCGTCCGGATGCGGGCGGTGGTTTCGAGCTGGCCGGTGGCCTGCTGGAAACGCAGGTTGAAGGCTTCTTTCTTCAGAGCCACCAGATCCTCACGAAGCTGATCCGGCGTCTTGTTACGCAGTTCCTGGGCGTTCATCGCCTATGTTCCTTTCAACATCACGGAGAAGGCCCCAAAAGACTTGGGTCACCCTGATTCCCGTGGAGTTCGTGGATGAGCGGTCCCCTTACGCGTCTTGCGCCCACTTGGCAACCCCGCAGGGGCGAAAGCCCGGCCCGGGCGGGCCATCCCGCCCTGTGACGCAGGGTCGAAAGGCGGTTGGGGCCGGCGGCCCCCCTCTTCCGCCCTTGCAGGACGGCCTCGGCGCCGATCTGCGGGGCGGGTGTGTCCGTACTGCCCCCCGGGATCAGAGCACGGGCACGATGCCCCAGGCATGGGACATGGCCTGCTGGGTCATCGTCAGCACGCCCAACACATCCAGGCCCGTCAGCACCGAATCCACGGCAATCGTGGCCAGGATCATGCCCATCACCCGGCTGATCACGCTGACCCCGCTGTGCCCGATCAGCCGCTGGATCCGCCCCGCGACCAGCAACAGGCCCAACGTGATCGCCAGGACCAGCACCAGCATGGCCGCCGTGATCACCTGTTCGGTGACCGCCACGTGATGGTTGTCGGTCAGGATGACCACGGCCAGCATCGCCCCCGGCGAGGCAATCGACGGCATGGCCAGCGGGAACACCGCTCCGGCCATCAGCCCGGCCTGCGCCTCGTGCGACATCTCGCGCTCGGCCTCGGCGATCTCGGCCTCGGGCTTGCCCTCGCCGAAGATCATGGTCATCGCGAAGAGGAACAGCACGATCCCCCCGGCCACCTGGAACGCCCCCAGCCGCAGGCCCAGCCCTTCGAGCAGGAACTGCCCCCCGGCCAGGAACGCCAGCAGCACCGCCCCGGCAATGACCACCCCGCGCACGGCAAAACCGCGGCGCATCTCGGACGGCACCGACGCCGCGGCAAAGAGGAAGACGGGGATGGAGCCGATCGGATCGATCACCACGAACATCGTGATGAACTCCCTCCAGAGCGCGCTCAACTCAACCATGCAACACGCCTCCTCGGCACCCGGATCAACGGCGCCACAGGTGGGCCTCCGTCGGCCCGGTTGCAAGTCCAAACGATTGGGAAACCGGCTGTTTCCGGCTTGTGCGCCCCGGCCACCGGCCATCTGCCGCCCGGTGTCGCGGCAAATGGCAGGCCGAGGTCAGATGATCTCGTCCTCGTCGAACAAGGCCACGCCCTCAAGCTGGGTCGACAGGCTTTCGATCCGTTCCTCGGCCTCGGGGGCCGAGATCTGGGCGATGTGGAACAGCGCGTCGCCCTCGTTGACGATGGGCAGGTTGGTGCGCCCGATCACGAGGCCGGCCGTGTCGGCGCGGATCTCTTCCTCGATCTCGCCGAAGGGGTCGGCCACCATGCCCAGCAATTCGTCCTTTTCGACCATCTCGCCGATCGCCTTGAAGGTCCGCAATAGCCCGCCCGCCGGGGCCCGTTCCCAGGCCGTCTCGCTGGCCTTGACCGGCACCGCCTCGGCCAGGGGCACGCCGTCCTCGGGGATCATGCCCAGCCCGTGCATCACCCGCAGGATGCCCGCCACCCCGACCCGGGCCGAGAATTCATCAAAGCGCAGCCCCTCGCCGGCCTCGTAGAGCAGGATGTCGACGCCCTGTTTCTGCGCCTCCTTGCGCAGCGAGCCGTCCCGCAGTTTCGACCGGATGACCACCGGCGCGCCAAAGGCATCGGCATGGGCCAGCGTTTCGGGCTTGCCCGGCGACACCCGGATCTGGGGCATGTTCTCGCGGTGGATCGCCGCTGAATGCAGGTCGATGCCCAGGTCCGCCCGGGCCACGATCTCGGTCATGAAGATATGCGCCAACCGCCCGGCCAGCGAGCCTTTCTCGGAGCCGGGGAACGACCGGTTCAGGTCGCGCCGGTCCGGCAGATAGCGCGAATGGTTGAGGAAGCCGAAGGTGTTGACGATGGGCACGACCATCAACGTGCCGGCGATCCGGTCCAGCTGCGGGCTGCGCAGCAGCCGCCGGGCGATTTCCACGCCGATGACCTCGTCGCCATGGATCGCGGCGCTGACAAAAAGCACCGGCCCCGGTTCGCGGCCATGCACGACCTGCACGGACATTGTCACCGGGGTGTGGTCGGAAAACGTGCTGACCGGCAGGTCGACGGTGCGCTGGCTGCCGGGCGGGACCCGGGCCGAACCGATCTGGAATGCGGGGCGTGTGGACATGGGGCGTGGGCTCCCGAACGTTCCGAAAATCCTTACGTCCGGTCCTGTCCGCCCGCAAGCGTCACGACACGGGGGCCGTGGCCCGGATCAGCTCCAGGAATAGTTGAAGCTGACCGAGATCCGCTCTTCTTCGGACATGTTCATCGGCACTTCGTGGCGCAGCCAGCTTTCCCAGAGCAGCACGTCGCCGACCTTGGGCTGGACATAGACAAAGCTCTGAAGCTCGCGCCGCGCGGTCTTCTGGCGGACGGGCGCGGCCATCATCATCTGGCTGCGCGGGTCTTCGAGCTTGAGCGCCGAGGCGCCGTCGGGCATCGCCACGTAGGTCGTGCCCGAGATGACCGAATGCGGGTGGATGTGGCTGGTGTGGATGCCGCCCTCGGGCAGGATGTTGATCCAGATGTCCTCGAGCTTGAGCTCCCGCCCGTCGAGGTCAAAGCCCAGGTCCTCGGCAAAGGCGGCGACATGGGCGTCCAGCGCCTTGACCACCTCGGCGAAGATCGGAAAGCGCCAGGGCAGATCGGTCAGCGAGGCATAGGATGTATAGCCGGGATAGCCGTTTTCCTCGCACCAATCCTGGCCGGCCTCGTCATCCTCGGCAATGACCAGGCAGGAGTTTTCCAGCTCGTCCGGGTCAACCCGGGGGCCATGTTCGGCCAGGGCGGCGTGGTAGAGACGGGTGACGAAGAGGGATTCGATATCGGCCATGGCGGCTGCATAGCCCGTTCCGGGTGACGCAGCCAGTGGGCTCGGGGCTCTTTGCGTCGAAATCCCGCGGGCCGGCAAAGGTAGGATGGGTGCCGCGGCACCCATCCTACGAGGCGTTTGGCCTCATGGCGCTGCGTCGCTCTGTTGGTGCCCGGCGGCCATCCGGCGAGGCGATACAGCCGGCGAAGGCACCGCCCGGCCGATACGAAAAACCCCCGCCGCATCGCTGCGCCGGGGGTCTTGATCTTGTCAGTCGCGCGAAGCGCCGACCGCTTACCAGTCCTCGCGGACGACGACGCGGCTCTTGATCGGCAGTTTCATCGCGGCCAGGCGCAGGGCCTCGCGGGCGACCTCGTCCGAGACACCGTCGATCTCGAACATGACGCGGCCCGGCTTGACCTTGGCAGCCCAGAAATCGACCGAACCCTTACCTTTACCCATCCGGACCTCGGTGGGCTTCGACGAAACGGCGGTGTCGGGGAAGATCCGGATCCAGACCCGGCCCTGACGCTTCATGTGACGCGTCATGGCCCGGCGGGCGGCTTCGATCTGGCGCGCGGTGATGCGCTCGGGCTGCAGCGCCTTCAGGCCGTAGGTGCCGAAGTTCAGGTCGGACCCGCCCTTCGCCACACCCTTGATGCGGCCTTTGTGCTGCTTGCGGAACTTAGTACGCTTAGGCTGAAGCATGGTTTCCTACTCCTTACCGGTCGCGGTCGCGACGGCCACCGCCGCCAGCGCCACGGGGGGCCGGACCATCCTGGAGCTCCTGGGCCTTGCGGTCCCGAGCCTGCGGATCATGTTCCATGATCTCGCCCTTGAAGATCCAGACCTTGATGCCGATGATGCCGTAGGGCGTCATGGCTTCGGCATGCGCATAGTCGATGTCCGCCCGCAGGGTGTGCAGGGGCACGCGGCCTTCGCGATACCATTCGGTCCGTGCGATCTCGGCGCCGCCCAGGCGGCCCGCGACGTTCACCCGGATGCCCAGGGCGCCCATGCGCATGGCGTTCTGCACGCCCCGCTTCATGGCACGACGGAAGGACACACGGCGTTCCAGCTGCTGAGCGATCGATTCCGCAACCAGCTGGGCGTCGAGCTCGGGCTTGCGCACTTCAACGATGTTGAGGTGCAGTTCCGAATCCGTCATCTTGGCCAGCTTCTTGCGAAGCACCTCGATGTCGGCGCCTTTCTTGCCGATGATCACGCCCGGACGAGCGGTGTGAATGGTCACACGGCACTTCTTGTGGGGGCGTTCGATGATCACGCGGGCAACACCGGCCTGCTTGCACTCATCCTTGATGAACTCGCGGATCTTGAGATCCTCGAGCAGCAGATCACCATAATCCTTGGTGTCGGCGTACCAGCGGCTGTCCCAGGTGCGGTTGACCTGCAGGCGCATGCCGATCGGATTGACTTTCTGACCCATTAGGCTTGCTCCTCAACCTGGCGCACCTTGATGGTGAGCTCCGAGAACGGCTTGATGATCTTGCCAAACCGGCCACGAGCCCGCGGACGGCCGCGCTTCATGGTCAGGTTCTTGCCGACATAGGCTTCCGCGACGATCAGCTCGTCCACGTCCAGGCCATGGTTGTTCTCGGCATTGGCAATGGCCGACTGCAGGCACTTCTTGACGTCCTGCGCGATCCGCTTGTTCGAGAAGGTCAGGTCGGTCAGAGCCCGATCGACTTTCTTGCCGCGGATCATGGCGGCCACGAGGTTCAGTTTCTGCGGGCTGGTGCGAAGCATACGGGTCTTGGCCATCGCTTCGTTTTCGGCCACGCGGCGGGGGTTCTTTTCCTTGCCCATGACTTACTTCCGTTTCGCTTTTTTATCAGCCGCATGGCCATAATAGGTCCGCGTCGGCGAGTATTCACCGAACTTCTGACCGATCATGTCCTCGGACACCTGCACGGGAACGTGCTTCTGACCGTTGTACACGCCAAACGTCAGGCCCACGAACTGGGGCAGGATCGTCGAGCGGCGCGACCAGATCTTGATGACTTCATTGCGGCCCGATTCACGCGCAGCTTCGGCTTTCTTCAGCACGTAAGCGTCGACGAAAGGACCCTTCCAAACAGAACGAGACATCTATCAGCGCCCTTTCTTCTTGGCGTGCCGCGAGCGGATGATCAGCTTCTGCGACGCCTTGTTCTTGTTGCGGGTGCGCTTGCCTTTGGTGTCCTTGCCCCACGGGGTAACCGGGGTACGACCACCAGAGGTCCGGCCTTCACCACCACCATGCGGGTGGTCGACCGGGTTCATGACGACACCACGAACCGACGGGCGCTTGCCCTTGTGGCGCATGCGGCCGGCTTTACCGTAGTTCTGGTTGCTGTTGTCGGGGTTCGACACGGCACCCACGGTGGCCATGCATTCCTGGCGGACCAGGCGCAGTTCGCCCGAGGACAGGCGGATCTGGGCATAGCCGCCATCACGGCCGACGAACTGGGCATAGGTGCCCGCGGCACGTGCGATCTGGCCGCCCTTGCCGGGCTTCAGTTCGATGTTGTGCACGATGGTACCGATCGGCAGGCCCGAGAACGGCATCGCGTTGCCCGGCTTGATGTCGGCTTTTGCGCTGGCGACAACGGTGTCGCCCACGGCCAGGCGCTGCGGCGCCAGGATATAGGCCTGCTCGCCATCTTCATACTTGATGAGCGCGATGAAGGCCGTCCGGTTCGGGTCATATTCGATCCGCTCGACCACGGCCGAGACATCGAATTTGGTTCGTTTGAAATCGACGATCCGGTAGAGGCGTTTCGCCCCACCACCACGGCGGCGCGAGGTGATCCGTCCGGTGTTGTTCCGGCCGCCCGACTTGGTCAGACCCTCGGTGAGGGCCTTGACGGGGCGTCCTTTGTACAGCTCCGAACGGTCGATCAGCACCAGCCCGCGCTGGCCCGGCGTCGTCGGCTTGTACGACTTGAGTGCCATGCTTTCTGTCTTCCGTTTAGCAAAGCCAGGGCCTGGCCCCGGCTGCGGCGAGTTTGCCCGCCGCTATGTTTGGGGACCGGGTCGGTGTAATCCGCGATCCCATGTGTGTAGGGCCCCGAAGGTCCCCGGCGAAAGATGGGTGAGACCACCCATCCTACCCGTTCCCCGTCCCGGCGGATCTCTCCGCCCATGTCCGGTGTCCGGGCTGGCCGTAGGATGGGTGATGTCACCCATCGGTCGACCAAATCAAACGGCCCCGAAACGAATCCGGGGCCGAACGATTGGGGGGAGGTAGCAGGCTTGGCCCGCCCTGTCCACAGGCTTGTTCCGAAAACCGGGGACCGGTCCGGCCCTCAGTCCACCGGCTCGAAATCCGGCATCTTGAAGCTGCGGTCATTCAGCTCGGGCCGCGGCCCGTAGAGCCGCATCGCCGGCAGCGGCCGCTTGCCGGCCGTCGGGATCCAGTTGCTTTCCTGCCCGTCCGGCGCATCGGGCCCGATCCAGATCGTCACGCCACCATCGGCATTCTTCACCATCCCGTCCAGGTCATAGGACGACAGCGTCGTGCGCCCTTGGGCCGTATAGATGAACCCCATCGTCGCCCGATCATAGACCGTCAGCGCCCAGAACTGATCGACCGGCATCTCGGCCGGCACGTCCAGCCGATAGGTCCGCCCGCCCTCCAGCCTGGCCCCCGTCGCATCGGCCATGGCCATCAGGTATTGCGTGGCCGGGTTGTCCGTCAGCACCTTGGGCATGTAGGTGCACCAGAAATATTCCGCCGCCCGCTCGATCGTGTCGACCCGGTCCTCATAAGTCCAGGTAAAGGTGTTGTTCTCGTCGGCCTGCAACAGCGACGCATAATGGCGATCCTCCCAGAACATCTTGTCCTTCGGGAAATTGTCGAACCATTCCTGCATGTAGAACCAGACATCATAGCTGGCCTGGATCATCGCCCGTTCGGCCACCGGATCAGGCGCAAAGGGCTCGCCATGGCGAATGCCCAGCGTCGCCAGCATGCCCATGACAAACATGTCCTCGGGCTTGATGGGCTCGACCGTCACGATGGCATGCAGGTTCTCGAAATGCCTCAGCCCCCAGATCGGCATCGTCGGATACCGCGTGTCGATCGGGTCAAAGAACACCTGTTCGGGCGGGGTCGCCGCCTCGGACAGCGCATACATCCGCAGCCGCTTGGCATAGGCATAGGCATCCGCCTCGCTCATGCCCGGGCCACGCACCGAGCGGAAGGCAAAGGCCACCCGGTAATTGGGCGACGGCACATGCAGATAGCCCTCGGGAATCTCGCCATCATAGCCCGGCGGGGTAAACAGGTACTTGCCGCCCCTGCCCTCATCCAGCCCCGCCGGCCCCACATCGGCAATCGTGTATTGCCAGGCATCGACCACCTGGCCGTACAGGCTGCCCTCCTCGCCGGCCGGCGGGATTTCCAGCACGGTCGGCCCGTTCTGCAGATCGGTGAACGCCGTGATGTAGGGTGTCGAGGCATTGGCCGTCGTTGCCTCCAGCTTGGCCGTGGCCACGCCGGAATAGGCGATGATGTCGTTGTCGCGCAGGCCCAGGTCTTCCAATGCAGCGGCCCGGAAGCGATAGATCGCCAGCGCCGGCATCGCCCAGAGCGCGGCCTCGAAGGCGCGCTGGTACTTGACCTGGTAGTCGAAATCCTCGACCGAACGCCGCGCGTCCTGGGGTGGCTGGCCGCCCAGCGGTTCGAAATCGCGGTTGGTCAGTGGCCCTGCGCCCCGCAGCGCCTGGGCCCCGGCCGGGCGCACGCCCTGCCCCAAGCCCACCAACGCCGCCGTGCCCGCCGCCACGCGAAACAGCGCACGGCGCGTGAAATCCATGCCCGTCATCATGAAATCCTCCCCGTCTACCCGTTACTCTTAAACCCTTGAACGAAAAGGCCCCCCGCCGGCCCTGACCCGCGAGGGGCGGCAGGCTCAGGCGCCCAGCACCTTGGCTTTCTGTGCCGCAAACTCGGCGTCGGTCAGATGACCGCCGTCCTTCAGCTTGGCCAGCCGCTCGAGCTCGTCGGCCGCCGAGACGCTGGCCACCGAGCGGATGTAATCCTTCTGGGCCGCTTCCATCTTCTGGATGTCCTCGGCCCGATGGTCATGCATCTTGTCGCCCCGGATGATCAGGTAGGCCAGCACGCCCAGCCAGGGCAGCAGGATGCAAAAGGCGATCCACAGCGCCTTGGCGATGCCCGACAGGTCCTTGGACCGGAAGATGTCGGCCACGACCGAGATCATCACCCAGAACCAGGCAACCATGAGGAACAACCAGAAGATCGACCAGAAGATGTCGAAGAACCCGATACCGTTTTCCATTACTCAACTTTCCCTTTTCCACGCCCCACCGGCGCATGCAGGGTCGAGTATAGACCGGTCTTCGTAACGGTCATACCTCAAGCCGCCCGGCCGGTGCCCGCCGCCCCGCGCCCTGCCCCATCCTTCAGCGCCCCTCGCCACCGACGCCGAGCCCGGCCGCCTTGCCTTAGCCGGCCGCCCGGCGCGGCACGAAACGCCGCCCGACATCGCCCGCAGGGCAAGGGTATATCCCCTTCAAGGTGCCGCGCGGCCCCCTGCCCCGGCACGCAACGGCCAAAACGAAAAAGGCCCCCCGCTTGCGCGGAGGGCCTTCAATCCGGGTATCAGGCGTCGATCAGAGTCCGGTGGACACGTCGATCGTGTTGCCTTCTTCCAGCGTCACGTAGGCTTTCTTGACGTCTTTCCGCTTGCCCAGCTGGCCGCGGAAGCGCTTGACCTTGCCCTTGGTGATGGTCGTGTTCACGGCCTTCACCTTGACGTTGAACAGCGCTTCGACCGCTTCCTTGATCTGGGGCTTGGTCGATTCGATGTCCACCTCGAAGACAACCGCGCCGTGCTCGGACGCCATGGTGGCCTTTTCGGTGATGATCGGCTTGCGGATCACGTCGTAATGTTCGGGTTTCGCCGTCATTTCAGTCGTGCCTCCAGAGCTTCGACAGCCGCCTTGGTGAGCACCAGGGTGTCACGCTTGAGGATGTCATACACGTTTGCACCCATGGTCGGCAGCACGTCCAGGCCATCGATGTTGGCCGCGGCGCGGGCAAAGCCCTCGTTCACGGCGGCACCGTCGATGATCAGCGCGCGCTTCCAGCCCAGGTTCTTGACCTGCTTGGCCAGGGCTGCGGTCTTGCCTTCCGACTCAGCCGCCTCGATGACCACCAGCTCGCCGGCTTTCGCCTTGGCCGACAGCGCGTGGCGCAGGCCCAGCTTGCGGAACTTCTTGGGCAGGTCATGGCCGTGGCTACGGGGCGTCGGGCCCTTGTAGATGCCACCCTTGCGGAAGATCGGCGCCTTCTTGGACCCGTGGCGTGCGCCGCCGGTGCCCTTCTGGCGATAGATCTTCTTGGTCGAGTAGCTCACTTCCGAGCGCGTCTTGACCTTGTGGGTGCCGGCCTGTGCATTGTTGCGCTGCCAGCGGACCACGCGGTGCAGGATGTCGGCGCGCGGCTCGAGACCGAAGAGTTCGGCGTCGAGCTCGATGTCGCCGGCTTTCTCACCGTCGAGCTTGATTACGTCGAGTTTCATTCTTCACCCCCTTCGGCGGGCGCCTCTGCTGCCGGCGCTTCAGCGGCCGGAGCTGCGGTTGCCTTGATGGCGGCCGGATGCGGCACACCTTCGGGCAGCTTCTTCTTCACGGCATCCTTGATGGTGACCCAGCCGCCCTTGGCGCCCGGAACAGCACCCTTGATCATGATCAGGCCGCGTTCCACGTCCGTTTTCACGACTTCCAGGTTCTGCGTGGTCACACGGGCTGCACCCATGTGGCCGGCCATCTTCTTGCCCTTGAAGACCTTGCCCGGATCCTGACACTGGCCGGTCGAACCGTGCGAACGGTGCGAGATCGACACGCCGTGCGAGGCGCGCAGGCCGCCGAAGTTGTGCCGTTTCATGGCACCGGCAAAGCCCTTACCGATCGAGGTACCGGACACGTCCACTTTCTGGCCTTCCAGGAAGTGCTCGGCCGAGATTTCGGCACCGATTTCGATCAGGTTGTCTGCGGTGACCCGGAATTCGACCAGCTTCCGCTTGGGCTCGACCTTCTGGGCCGCGAAATGACCGCGCATGGCCTTGGACACCCGCTTGACCTTGGGCGAACCCGCGCCAAGCTGAACGGCGGTATAGCCGTCCTTGTCCGAGGTCCGCTGAGCCACGACCTGAAGGTTGTCCAGTTGCAGGACGGTGACGGGCACCTGTTTGCCGCTGTCGAGGAACAGCCGCGTCATGCCCACTTTCTTAGCGATGATACCAGAGCGCATCTACATACCCTCCGATTACGACTGCAGCTTGATCTCGACGTCCACGCCGGCGGCGAGGTCGAGTTTCATCAGCGCGTCAACGGTCTGCGGGGTCGGATCGACGATGTCGAGCAGCCGCTTGTGGGTGCGGATCTCGAACTGGTCACGCGACTTCTTGTCGATGTGCGGACCACGCAGAACGGTGAATTTTTCGATCTTGTTCGGCAGCGGGATCGGCCCGCGAACCTGTGCGCCGGTCCGCTTGGCGGTGTTCACGATCTCCTGGGTGCTGGCGTCCAGCACGCGGTAGTCGAACGCTTTCAACCGGATCCGGATGTTCTGGCTTTGAATTGCCATGTCGCATTCCCCTTCAAAGGGCGTTTCAGTTGAGAGGTGGCACGAGGGTCATTCCCCGCCCACATCGAACCATCTGTTTTTGGGGGCCGGTCCCACGGGCTGCGGACCCCGAAAGTCATGACGCGCGGTGTTGAGCCGCGCGCCAGGATTGGAATATGGCCGGCCGGAACCGGCGGGTTGCCCCGCCGTCGGCCGGACCGACCGTCTTACTCGACGATTTTGGACACCACGCCCGCGCCGACGGTGCGGCCGCCTTCGCGGATTGCAAAGCGCAGGCCCTGCTCCATGGCGATCGGGGCGATCAGCTCGACGCCGAACGACACGTTGTCGCCGGGCATGACCATCTCGGTGCCTTCGGCCAGCGTCACGGTGCCCGTCACGTCGGTCGTCCGGAAGTAGAACTGCGGACGGTAGTTCGCGAAGAACGGCGTGTGACGGCCACCCTCTTCCTTGGTCAGGATGTAGGCTTCGGCTTCGAACTTGGTGTGCGGGGTCACCGAGCCGGGCTTGCAGAGAACCTGGCCGCGCTCGACCTTCTCACGGTCGATGCCGCGCAGCAGGGCGCCGATGTTGTCGCCGGCTTCGCCGCGGTCCAGCAGCTTGCGGAACATTTCAACGCCCGTGCAGGTCGTTTTCTGCGTGTCCTTGATGCCCACGATCTCGATTTCGTCGCCGACGTTGATCACGCCACGCTCGACGCGGCCGGTCACAACCGTGCCGCGGCCCGAGATCGAGAACACGTCTTCGATCGGCATCAGGAAGGGCTGGTCAACGGCCCGCTCGGGCGTGTCGATGTACTCGTCGACAGCGGCCAGCAGTTCCTTGATCTTGTCTTCGCCGATGTTCGCGTCACGGCCTTCCAGCGCGGCCAGGGCCGAGCCGGCGATGATCGGAATGTCGTCGCCCGGGTATTCGTACGATTCCAGCAGCTCGCGGACTTCCATTTCCACCAGCTCGAGCAGTTCCTCGTCATCCACCTGGTCGACCTTGTTCAGGAAGACGACCATCTTCGGGATGCCGACCTGGCGGCCCAGCAGGATGTGCTCGCGCGTTTGCGGCATCGGGCCGTCGGCGGCGTTCACGACCAGGATCGCGCCGTCCATCTGGGCGGCACCGGTGATCATGTTCTTGACGTAGTCGGCGTGGCCGGGGCAGTCGACGTGGGCGTAGTGACGGTTTTCCGTCTCGTATTCCACGTGAGCCGTCGAGATCGTGATCCCGCGGGCCTTTTCTTCCGGCGCGCCGTCAATCTGGTCATAGGCCTTGAAGTCGCCGAAATACTTCGTGATCGCAGCCGTCAGCGTCGTCTTGCCGTGGTCAACGTGACCGATCGTGCCGATGTTCACGTGCGGTTTCGTACGCTCAAACTTTTCCTTTGCCATGATGGCCTCCTATCGTTCGGGTGGCGGGGCAAGCCCCGCCCTACAAGTGATGGGTAGGGCGGGGTTCACCCCGCCGTCCCGGTTCAGGCGTATTTTGCCTGGATTTCGTCGCTGATGTTCTGCGGCACCGGATCGTAGTGATCGAACTGCATGGTGAACTGGGCCCGGCCCGACGACATCGACCGCAGGGTGTTGATGTAGCCGAACATGTTGGCCAGCGGCACGAAGGCATCGATCGCGATGGCGTTGCCGCGGGTGTCCTGGCCGGACACCTGGCCACGCCGCGAGGTCAGGTCGCCGATGATGCCGCCGGTGTATTCTTCCGGGGTGATCACTTCGACCTTCATGATCGGCTCGAGCAGCTTCGCACCGGCCTTCTTCAGACCTTCACGCATGCACATCCGGGCGGCGATTTCGAAGGCCAGGACCGAGGAGTCCACGTCGTGGAACTTGCCGTCGATCAGCGCGACCTTGAAGTCGATCACCGGGAAGCCGGCCAGCGGACCGCTGTCCATGACCGAGTTGATGCCCTTTTCGACGCCGGGGATGTATTCCTTCGGCACCGAGCCACCAACGATGCGGCTTTCGAACGAGTAGCCTTCGCCGGCTTCGGTCGGCGAGATGATCATCTTCACCTCGGCGAACTGACCCGAACCACCCGACTGTTTCTTGTGGGTGTAGGTATGCTCGATCTCGTGACCGATGGTCTCGCGGTATGCCACCTGCGGCGCACCGATGTTGGCCTCGACCTTGAACTCGCGCTTCATCCGGTCGACGAGGATGTCGAGGTGAAGTTCGCCCATGCCCTTCATGATGGTCTGGCCCGACTCGATGTCGGTCTCGACGCGGAAGGACGGGTCTTCGGCCGCCAGTCGCTGCAGCGCGGTTGCCATCTTTTCCTGGTCGCCCTTGGTCTTGGGCTCGACGGCGATCTCGATCACCGGGTCCGGGAAGGTCATGGTTTCCAGCACGACGGGGTCGTTCTTGGCGCAGAGCGTGTCACCGGTGGTGGTCTGTTTCAGGCCACCCAGCGCGATGATGTCGCCGGCAAAGGCTTCATCGATCTCTTCGCGGTTGTTCGAGTGCATCATCATCATCCGACCGACGCGCTCGTTGTTGCCCTTCGTCGAGTTCAACATGGTGTCACCCTTGTTGAGCTTGCCCGAGTAGATGCGGACGAAGGTCAGCGAGCCCACGAAGGGGTCGTTCATGATTTTGAATGCGAGGCCTGCGAACGGCATGTCGTCATCTGCACGACGCGCGATGTTGCGGACTTCTTCCTCGTCGCCGGGCTTGAAGCCCATGTAGTCGACCACGTCGAGCGGGCTCGGCAGGTAGTCGATCACGGCGTTGAGCAGGGGCTGCACGCCCTTGTTCTTGAAGGCCGAACCACCCAGCATCGGGACAAAGGCCATTTCCAGCGTGCCCTTGCGCAGCAGGGCGCGCAGGGTAGCCACGTCGGGCTCTTCGCCTTCCAGGTAGGCTTCCATGGCGTCGTCGTCCATTTCGACGGCGGCTTCGATCATGTTCGAACGCCATTCGTCGGCCTGGTCCTGCAGCTCGGGACGGATGTCCTCGAGGGTCCAGGTGGCGCCGAGGTCGTCACCCTTCCACAGCCATTCCTTCATCAGCACGAGGTCGAGCAGGCCTTCCAGCTCGGTCTCGGCGCCGATCGGGATCGCGACGGGCACGGCACGTGCACCGGTGCGCTCTTCAACCATCTTGTGGCAGTTGAAGAAATCGGCGCCGATCTTGTCCATCTTGTTGACGAAGACGATACGCGGAACCTTGTAGCGGTCAGCCTGACGCCACACGGTTTCGGTCTGCGGTTCGACACCGGCGTTGGCGTCCAGAACACAGACGGCACCGTCGAGCACGGCCAGCGAACGTTCGACTTCGATGGTGAAGTCGACGTGGCCGGGGGTGTCGATGATGTTGAAGCGGTGCTTCTCGGTCTGCGGCTCGGTGCCGTTCTCGGTGCGCTCCCAGAAGGTGGTCGTCGCGGCCGAGGTGATCGTGATGCCGCGCTCCTGCTCCTGCTCCATCCAGTCCATGGTGGCCGCACCATCGTGCACCTCACCGATGTTGTGGGACTTGCCGGTGTAGTACAGGATGCGCTCGGACGTCGTGGTCTTGCCGGCGTCGATATGCGCCATGATCCCGAAGTTGCGGTAGCGGTCGAGCGGATAGTCGCGTGCCATGGTGTCGAACCTTTTAGGGGTTACCAGCGATAATGCGAGAAGGCCTTGTTGGCCTCTGCCATCTTGTGGGTGTCTTCGCGCTTCTTCACGGCCGAGCCGCGGGACTGCACAGCGTCCAGCAGTTCGCCGGCGAGGCGTTCTTCCATCGTGTTTTCATTGCGGGCGCGCGATGCGTTGATCAGCCAGCGGATGGCCAGGGCTTCGCGGCGCTCGGGGCGCACTTCGACGGGGACCTGGTACGTCGCACCACCAACCCGGCGCGAGCGAACCTCGACCGACGGCTTGATGTTGTCCAGCGCCTCGTGGAACACTTCCACGGGGGCGCGCTTGACCTTGGCTTCGATGCGGTCGAGCGCGTTGTAGACGATGTGCTCGGCGGCCGATTTCTTGCCGTCGTACATCAGGTTGTTCATGAACTTCGTCAGAATGCGGTCGCCATACTTGGCGTCCGGCAGAACTTCGCGCTTCTCGGCGGCGTGACGGCGGGACATATCCTAATCCTCTTACTTGGGACGCTTCGCGCCGTATTTCGAACGACGCTGCTTCCGGTCCTTGACGCCCTGGGTATCCAGGACACCGCGCAGGATGTGGTAACGGACACCCGGAAGGTCCTTCACACGGCCGCCGCGGATGAGCACGACCGAGTGCTCCTGCAGGTTGTGGCTTTCACCCGGAATGTAGCTGATCACCTCGAAGCCGTTGGTGAGACGCACCTTGGCCACCTTCCGCATGGCCGAGTTCGGCTTCTTCGGCGTGGTGGTGTAAACCCGCGTGCAGACGCCGCGTTTCTGCGGGCACTGCTCGAGGTGCATGGATTTGGAGCGTTTCACTTTGGGCTGCCGCGGTTTGCGGATCAGCTGCTGGATCGTTGGCATTCCGGTTTTATCCCCGTATTCGCAACACACATGTTTCTGCACGCGCGTGCGTGCGGTTCTCAGTTCAAGCAGGGCCCAGTTCGGCCCGTCGTCCGATGCCGCCGCAAAAGCGCAGCAACCGCGACGCGATCCCTGCTTGAAGGACCGGTGCGGCGGGTTTCCAGAGGATCGGGCCCAGGGGGCCGGATCGTGACCTCGGCAGTATTGAAGCCGGCCGCGGGCCATGAGCCCTGCGCCGGGATAGCGGGCATTTATAGGGAGTCGTGGGGGCTGTCAACACCCGGGCAAGGTTGCCAGGGACAGACGGTGCCCCTAATGCTGCGTGACGCGGCGCTCGTCAATCACCGACAGGAGGATTTCCCCGTGCAGGTCATCGGTTTGTGCCGGTTTTCCTATCCGGCCGAAGGCGGCTTTCAGGTGGAACACGGCACGATCGCCGAGCGAATCGCGTTTCTCTATGATCCCGCCCGGCTGGAGGAACGGTTTCGCACCTTCGAATCCTTCACCCTGCCCGCCCTGCGCGCCCAGACCGACGGGGATTTCACCTTCCTGGTCGTCATCGGCGACACGCTCCCCGCGCCCTTCCGCGCGCGCCTCGCCGATCTGCTGGCCGACATGCCCCAGGCGCGGCTGCTGGCCCGGCCGCCGGGACCGCACCGCCAGGTCATGCAGGAGGTGATCAACGACCATCGGACGGGCAAGGGTCCATCGCTGCAATTCCGCATGGATGACGATGATGCCGTGGCCGTGAGCTATGTCGAAAAGCTGCGCGCGGCGGCCCGCGACATCCGCGGCCTGCTGCGCAATCACCGCCACGTGGCCATCGATTTCAGCCAGGGCCATATCGCCCGGCCCGGCCCGTCCGGCATTGCCACCACCCCGACCAACAAGCCCTGTACCACGGCCGCCCTGGCCCTGATGTTCCGGGCCGACGTGGCCCAGACGGTGATGAACTTTGCCCATGCCAAGGTCGGCCAGCGCATGCCCCTGCTCAGCCTGACGGGCGAGGACATGCTGGTGCGCGGCCACAACGATTTCAACGACAGCCGCCAGAAGCCCGGGGTCAAGCCCGTGACCCTGACCCCGCTGGACGCCGCCGGCGAGGCCCATTTCCGGGCGACCTACAACATCGATGCCGACCTGGTGCGCCGGCTCTATGCGCCCTCGCGCACGGCCCTTTCGCGGTAGAGCGTGAAGATCCCCGACCCCACGACAATGGCCGCGCCCAGCAGGGTCAGCGGGGTCGGCCAGTCGCCGAAGACCAGGTAGCCTAGGATCAGCGCAACCAGCAGCGAGGTATAGCGGAACGGCGCGATGAACGACACCTCGCCCACGCGCATGACCATGACGCTGAGCAGGTAGCCGGCCATGACCAGGGCCGAGGAACAGACGATCATGACCCACAGCCGCCCGCTGACCGGCGCCCAGTCGACACCCGTCGACAACAGCCCGGCCGACAGGCAGACGGCCACCGCCCCCACCAACGAGACCGACATCGAGCTGACCGAGGACGAGATCCGGCGGACGACGAGGTCGCGGCAGGTGACACAGGCCACGGCGGCCACGGCATAGAGCGAATAGACCGAAAAGCCCTCGGGCCCCGGGCGCACGATCAGCAGCATGCCGCAGAAGCCCAGGCAGATGGCCAGCGTCCGGCGCCAGCCGACCGGATCGCGGAAGAACAGCGCGGCGCCGGCGGTGACCGTCAGGGGCAGCATCTGCAGCACGGCGCTGACATTGGCCATGGGCATGTTGATCAGGGCGGTCAGGAACAACCAGGCCGCTGCGGCCTCGCAGAGCGAGCGCAGGCCGATCAGCCACCAGTCACGGCGCGAGAAGGCCAGGTTCAGCGTGCCCGTGGCCCAGGCCAGCCAGAGCATCATCAGCGAAGACAGCGCCCCGCGCATCGTCAGGATCTGCATCAGCGGCAGGTCGGCCCCGGCGGCCTTGACGATGGCGTCATTGACGGTGAAGGCGGTCATGCTGCCCATCATCAGCAGCGCGCCCTGGAAGTTCGGGCTCATGGTCACAGGGCCTTCAGATCGGGGTAGGAAACGTTGAAATTCTTGTCCAGCGCCTTGCGGATGCGCGGTTCGGCCATCTTGTGGGTCTGGCCCATCTGGGTCGGGTTCGACTTGTTGTCGCCGTGGATCGTGCGGATGAAGGCCGGGACCGAGATGTCGGAATAGGTCGTGTAATGCTGGGCCAGCGCCCGGTGGTTATAGCGGTAGGGGTTGCGATGGTAATCGACCGGGCACAGAAGCGTCGTGCCCGTCGACAGGGGCGCGCGTTCGGTAGCGTCAAAGATCTCGTTGTCGCCGGTCTCGTCCCGGCGCACGTAGAACCCCCGGTTATAGGCAATGATCGTCGGCGTCCGGGCGTCCTGCAGGGCCAGCAGCCCGCGCGCCCGTTTCCGCGTGCGGGCGATGAACCGGCGGTCGACGGCATCGTCGTCATCGAGGCGGAACAGGGCCTTGTGGGTGGCATCGCCCAGGTCGATGGAATTGTAGCCATCCTTGAGCAGCTGGTAATGGTTGTCGGTGCCCACGGCCCGCAGATGCAGGTTGGGATGCGGGGCCAACAGGTCGGCCAGCCGGTCGCGATAGGCCGCGGGCAGGCGTTCACCGGTCAGGATGATACACTCGAAATCGGCATCGGTCTGGCCGGTCAGCGACGGCAGACACAGCTTTTCGAACAGGTGGAAACGCAGGGCCATACGCTCGGGCGACCAGATATGGGCGGCGATGGCATCCAGCGTGGGGAAGCGTTCGGAATAATAGGTCGGCGTCAGGACCGAGAAGCGCAAGAGCCCGATGATCCTGATCCTGTGCGCCATGTCTGCCTCCCTGCGGTTCGCGGCAGAGAACACCGGCGCCGGGAAAATGGAAAGCCCTAAAGGGCAGGGTTGCAGATCACTCTACCGCGCCACCGGGCGTCCCCGCGCCCGGCCCCGACCGGGCCAAGCATCTGGATCAGCGCGATTTTCCGCCGGTCCGGCCGGCCACGCCCCTGGATCGGGCACCATGACCCGCCCGCCGTTGCATGCGCCTGCGGCTTGGTGCTAGGCCCGGCGATACAGACGGGCCGGCCGCCATGGCCGCCCGAAACGAACCGGGCCACGATGCTTTACAACGACGACTTCCTACTTCTGCATTACCCCAAGACCGCCGGCAAATCGGTGGCCGTCTACTTCTGCCAGAACTTCGCCGGACCGATCCATGGCCGGGTGTCCAAGGGCCAGGTCCGCGAGATCGGCATGGGCGCCGACGAGGACGTGCACCTTGAGGTGGCCGGGGGCCACGACAATTTCATGGCCGCGCGCAAGGTGCTGAAGGAGCGCGACGTCGACATCCTGGGCTTTCGCGCCTGCCTGGTGCCGATCCGCAATCCCTATGACCAGATGGTGTCCAACTACGCCTTCCTGCGGCGCAGCTATGACCGCAACCCGCGGGTGCGCGACCGGCCCAGCTTTGCCCTGGCCGCCGAGACCACCTTTCCCGAGTTCTGCGCCCGGGTGACGATCGCCGATTTCGCCAATTTCGTGCCGCCCGAACGCGTGCGGGACAAGCTGCCCCTCGAACTGATCCGCTTCGAGACCCTGGCCGCTTCGCTGTCCGACCTGATGGCCCGCTACGGGCTGGACGAGACACATCCCCTGCCCCATCTCAACGCCTCGGACCGGCCGCGCGACTTTGCGTCGATGTATGACGACGCCACCAAGGCCCATGTCGATCACAAGCTGGATTCGCTCTTTCGCATCGGGGGCTATCCCAAGGAGCTGTAACGGCCCCGCCCCCCGTTCCGAAACGAAAAAGGCCGGACGTCGATGACGCCCGGCCTTTTTGATGTCTGGCCCCCGCGCCGCTGGCGGCACGGGGTGGATCATTGCGCGATCAGTCGCGGCTTTCCGGGGTTTCCACCAGGGTGTCGAACTCGTCGCCCCCGATGATGTCCTCTTCCATCGGCGCGGCCAGGGCAGCGGCCGCTTCGGCCTCTTCCCGACGGGCTTCGATGACCACGTTGTCGCGATCCGATGCGATCCGGCGCACCCGCTGGGTGGCACCGCCCGTACCGGCCGGGATCAGGCGACCGACGATGACGTTTTCCTTCAGGCCGACCAGCTTGTCGCGCTTGCCCTGAACCGAGGCTTCGGTCAGCACGCGGGTGGTTTCCTGGAAGGACGCCGCCGAGATGAACGACCGGGTCTGCAGCGAGGCCTTGGTGATCCCCAGCAGGATCGGTTCGCCCTGGGCCGGGCGCACGCCCTTGGCCAGAGCCTTCTCGTTGGCCTGGTCGAACTCCTGCTTGTCGACGTGTTCACCCTTCAGCAGGGTGGTGTCGCCGCTTTCGGTGATCTCCCATTTCTGCAGCATCTGTCGCACGATGACTTCGATGTGCTTGTCGTTGATCTTCACGCCCTGCAGACGATAGACCTCCTGCACCTCGTCGATCATGTACTCGGCCAGAGCCTCGACACCCATGATCGACAGGATGTCGTGAGGCGCCGGGTTGCCGTCCATGATATAGTCACCCTTCTGCACGAAGTCGCCTTCCTGCACCGGGATGTGCTTGCCCTTGGGCACCATGTACTCGACCGTTTCCATCGTCTCGTCCGACGGTTCGATGCTGATGCGACGCTTGTTCTTGTAGTCGCGCCCGAACCGGACATAGCCGTCGACTTCGGCGATGATGGCGTGGTCCTTGGGCCGGCGTGCTTCGAAGAGTTCGGCCACACGCGGCAGACCACCGGTGATGTCCTTGGTCTTTGCACCTTCCCGCGGGATCCGCGCCACGACGTCACCCGCTGCAACCTGCTGGCCTTCTTCGACCGACAGGATGGCATCGACCGACATCGGGTAGGTCACCGGGTTGCCCGCATCGTTGCGGACCGGTTCGCCGTCTTCGCCGGCCAGAAGGATCTCGGGCTTGAGCTCGTTGCCTTTCGGAGCCGCACGCCAGTCGATCACGATCTTCTGGGTCATGCCGGTCGCTTCGTCCGTCTCGTCGCGCACGGCAATGCCGCTGACGAGGTCGACGAACTTGGCCGTACCGGCCTTCTCGGCGATGATCGGCAGGGTGTACGGGTCCCATTCAAAGAGCTTGTCGCCCCGGGCCACGTCCTGGCCTTCCTTGACGAACAGCTTGGAGCCGTAGCCGATCTTGTGGCTGGCCCGCTCTTCGCCATTCTCGTCGGCGATGATCAGCTTCATGTTCCGGCCCATCACCATGGTCTCGCCATTGGCGTTGTCCAGAAGCTGGGCGTTCTCAAAGACCACCTTGCCGGCCTGCGACGCTTCCAGGAACGATTGCTGGCCACCCTGGGCCACGCCGCCGATGTGGAAGGTCCGCATGGTCAGCTGCGTGCCCGGCTCACCGATCGACTGGGCCGCGATGATGCCGACGGCCTCGCCGCTGTTGACCAGCGTACCGCGTGCCAGGTCGCGACCGTAGCACATGGCGCAGACGCCCTCTTCGGCCTCGCAGGTCAGCGGCGACCGGATGCGGGTGGACTGGATGCCGGCCTCTTCGACCGCATCCGCCATCCGTTCGTCGATCAGCTGACCGGCTGCCACGATGACCTCGTCCGTGCCCGGCTTGATGATGTCGTCGGCCGCCACACGGCCCAGCAGACGCTCGCCGATGGATGCCACGACCTCACCGTCGTTGACGGCCGCTTCGCAGGTGATCGCGTTGTCGGTGCCGCAATCGGTCATCCGCACGATGCAATCCTGCGCCACGTCCACCAGACGACGGGTCAGGTAACCCGAGTTCGCCGTCTTCAGAGCGGTATCCGACAGACCCTTCCGGGCGCCGTGGGTCGAGTTGAAGTATTCAAGAACGGTCAGGCCTTCCTTGAAGTTCGAGATGATCGGCGTCTCGATGATGTCGCCGTTCGGCTTCGCCATCAGGCCGCGCATCCCGCCCAGCTGCTTCATCTGCGTGACCGAGCCCCGGGCACCGGAGTGGGCCATCATGTAGACCGAGTTGGTCTCCATGTCGGCGCCGTTCTCGTCCTTCTGGGTGGCCGAGATGGTGTTCATCATGGCTTCGGTGACGCGGTCGTTACATTTCGACCAGGCATCGACGACCTTGTTGTACTTCTCACCCTGGGTGATCAGGCCGTCCATGTACTGCTGTTCGAAATCCTTGACCTGCTCGCGGGTCTCTTCGACCAGCTCCCACTTGTTCGGCGGGATGACCATGTCGTCCTTGCCGAAGGAGATGCCGGCCTTGAAGGCCTCGCGGAAGCCCATGGTCATGATCTGGTCGCAGAAGATGACCGATTCCTTCTGGCCGCAATAGCGGTAGACGGTGTCGATGACCTGCTGGACTTCCTTCTTCCGCAGAAGCCGGTTGACCAGTTCGAACGGCGCCTTGGCATTGAGCGGCAGCAGCGCGCCGAGCTTCACCCGGCCGGGCGTCGTCTCGTAGCGTTTCTGGACCTCGTTGCCTTCCTCGTCGATCTGCGTGATCCGCGCGGTGATCTTGGCGTGCAGATGCACTTCACCGGCGTCCAGCGCATGCTCGACCTCGTTCATCGAGCCAAAGATCTTGCCTTCGCCCTTCATGCCGTCGCGCTGCACGGTCACGTAGTAGAGACCCAGGATCATATCCTGCGACGGAACGATGATCGGCGCGCCGTTGGCGGGCGACAGAACGTTGTTCGTCGACATCATCAGCACGCGGGCTTCCAGCTGGGCTTCCAGCGAAAGCGGCACGTGAACAGCCATCTGGTCACCGTCGAAGTCGGCGTTGAAGGCCGAGCAGACCAGCGGGTGCAGCTGGATGGCCTTGCCTTCGATCAGCTTGGGTTCGAACGCCTGGATGCCGAGACGGTGCAGCGTGGGCGCCCGGTTCAGCATGACCGGGTGCTCGCGGATCACCTCGTCGAGGATGTCCCAGACTTCCGGGCGTTCCTTTTCAACGAGCTTTTTCGCCTGCTTCACGGTGCTGCTGAGGCCCTTGGCCTCGAGCCGCGAGTAGATGAACGGCTTGAAGAGTTCGAGCGCCATCTTCTTGGGCAGGCCGCACTGGTGCAGCTTGAGCTCCGGGCCCGTCACGATGACGGACCGGCCCGAGAAGTCGACCCGTTTCCCCAGAAGGTTCTGACGGAAGCGGCCCTGCTTGCCCTTCAGCATGTCCGACAGCGATTTCAGCGGACGCTTGTTTGCGCCGGTGATCACGCGGCCACGGCGGCCGTTGTCGAAGAGCGCGTCGACCGATTCCTGCAGCATCCGCTTTTCGTTCCGGACGATGATGTCCGGCGCGCGCAGTTCGATCAGCCGCTTGAGGCGGTTGTTCCGGTTGATCACCCGGCGGTACAGGTCGTTGAGGTCCGACGTCGCGAAGCGGCCGCCGTCCAGCGGGACCAGCGGGCGCAGTTCCGGCGGGATGACCGGGATCACGGTCATGACCATCCATTCCGGCCGGTTACCCGATTCCAGGAAGGATTCCACGACCTTGAGGCGCTTGATGATCTTCTTGGGCTTCAACTCGCCGGTGGCTTCGGCCAAGTCGGCGCGCAGCTGCTCGGCTTCGGCTTCCAGGTCGATCGCCGCCAGCATTTCGCGGATGGCTTCAGCGCCGATATTGGCGGTGAAGGCGTCCATGCCATAGGCGTCCTGGGCGTCCATGTACTCTTCCTCGGTCATCATCTGACCATAGGTGAGATCCGTCAGGCCCGGCTCGATGACCACGTAGTTCTCAAAGTAGAGAACCCGTTCCAGGTCGCGCAGGGTCATGTCCAGCATCAGGCCGATGCGCGAGGGCAGCGACTTGAGGAACCAGATATGGGCAACCGGCGAGGCCAGTTCGATATGGCCCATGCGCTCGCGGCGCACCTTCTGCAGCGTGACTTCCACGCCGCATTTCTCGCAGACGACGCCGCGATACTTCATGCGCTTGTACTTGCCGCAGAGGCATTCGTAATCCTTGATCGGGCCAAAAATCCGGGCGCAGAACAGGCCGTCGCGCTCGGGCTTGAAGGTCCGGTAGTTGATCGTCTCGGGCTTCTTGATCTCGCCGTAGGACCACGAGAGAATCCGTTCCGGCGACGCCAGCGAAACCTTGATCTCGTCAAAGACCTTGGGCGGCGTCAGCGGGTTGAACGGGTTGTTGGTAATTTCCTGGTTCATTTGATGTCCTCAGAGTTCAGAGGGTGCGGAAGAGGGGGACCCGAGATTTTTCCGGGAAAAATCTCGAGCCAAGAAAATTTGCGAAATTTTCTTATTCCTCATCCGCATCCAGGAGTTCCATGTTGAGGCCCAGGCCGCGGACCTCCTTGACGAGCACGTTGAACGATTCCGGCACGCCGGCCTCGAAGTTGTCCTCGCCCTTGACGATCGATTCATAGACCTTGGTCCGGCCGGCCACGTCGTCCGACTTCACCGTCAGCATCTCCTGCAGGGTGTAGGCGGCGCCATAGGCTTCTAGGGCCCAGACCTCCATCTCACCGAAGCGCTGACCGCCGAACTGCGCCTTACCACCCAGCGGCTGCTGCGTGACGAGCGAGTACGGGCCGGTCGAACGGGCGTGGATCTTGTCGTCGACCAGGTGGTGCAGCTTGAGCAGGTACTTGACGCCCACGGTCACCGGCCGCGCGAATTGCTCGCCCGTCCGCCCGTCGAACAGGATCGACTGGCCGCTTTCGTTGAAGCCCGCGCGCATCAGCGCATCGTTCACGTCCGCTTCCTTGGCCCCGTCGAAGACCGGCGTTGCGATCGGCACGCCGTGGCTGACATTGCCCGCGGCCTCGATCAGCTGACCTTCGTCCATGCCGGCGATGCCCTCTTCGTAGACATCGTCGCCATAGGCCCCACGCATCGCTTCACGCACCGGGGTCAGGTCGCCCGACCGCCGGTATTCGTCCAGCGCGTCGTCGATCTTGATGCCGAGGCCCCGCGAGGCCCAGCCCATGTGGGTTTCCAGGATCTGACCGACGTTCATCCGCGACGGCACGCCCAGAGGGTTGAGGCAGAAGTCAACGGCCGTACCATCGGCGAGGAACGGCATGTCCTCGATCGGCACCACGCGCGAGATCACACCCTTGTTCCCGTGACGCCCGGCCATCTTGTCGCCCGGCTGCAGCTTGCGCTTCACGGCCACGAAGACCTTGACCATCTTCATCACGCCCGGCGGCAGGTCGTCGCCACGGCGGACCTTTTCAACCTTGTCCTCGAACCGCAGTTCCAGCGCCCGTTTCTGGGCTTCGAACTGTTCGTTCAGGGCCTCGACGATCTGGGCGTCCTGCTCTTCGGTCAGGGCGATCTGCCACCATTGCGAACGGATCAGCGTGTCCAGCAGCTCTTCCGTCACGGTCGAGCCCGATTTCACGCCTTTCGGCCCCTTGGCAACGGTCTTGCCCAGGATCATCGACTTGAGGCGCGCGTAGATGTTGCGCTCCAGGATGGCCTGCTCGTCGTCGCGGTCGCGGGCCAGGGCCTCGACTTCCTCGCGTTCGATCTGCAGGGCCCGCTCGTCCTTTTCGACGCCGTGGCGGTTGAACACGCGGACCTCGACAACGGTGCCGAAATCGCCCGGCTTGACCCGCAGCGAGGTGTCCCGCACGTCGGATGCCTTTTCACCGAAGATGGCGCGGAGGAGCTTTTCTTCCGGCGTCATCGGGCTTTCGCCCTTCGGGGTGATCTTGCCGACCAGGATGTCGCCCGGCTCGACGTCGGCGCCGATGTAGACGATGCCCGCCTCGTCGAGGTTGCGCAGGGCTTCCTCGCCGACGTTGGGAATGTCGCGGGTGATTTCCTCGGGCCCGAGCTTGGTGTCACGGGCAGCCACTTCGAATTCCTCGATATGGACGCTCGTGAAGACGTCATCGCGGGCGATGCGTTCCGAGATCAGGATCGAGTCTTCGTAGTTGTAGCCGTTCCAGGGCATGAAGGCGACGATGACGTTCTTGCCGAGCGCCAGTTCCCCGATATCGGTCGACGGGCCGTCGGCGATGACCTCGCCCTTGCTGACGGTCTGACCCACGGTCACCAGCGGACGCTGGTTGATGCAGGTGTTCTGGTTCGACCGCTGGAACTTGCGCAGACGGTAGATGTCGACGCCCGCATCGCCCAGTTCCAGGTCCTCGGTAGCCCGGATCACGACACGCTGGGCATCGACCTGGTCGATGATGCCCGCACGGCGCGCCTGGATGGCCGCGCCGGAGTCGATGGCGACCTTTTCCTCGATGCCGGTGCCGACCAGCGGCGCCTCGGCCCGCAGCAGCGGAACCGCCTGACGTTGCATGTTCGAGCCCATCAGGGCGCGGTTGGCGTCGTCGTTTTCAAGGAACGGGATCAGCGAGGCCGCAACCGAAACCAACTGCTTGGGCGACACGTCGATCAGGTCGACGCTTTCGACCGGAGCCAGCGTATAGTCGCCCGACTGGCGGGTGTTGACCATCTCGTTGGTGAACTTGCCATCCACGTCCAGCGAGGCATTGGCCTGCGCCACGGTGTGACGCATTTCCTCGGTGGCGGACATGTAATGCACTTCGTCCGTCACCTGGCCTTCCTTGACCACGCGATAGGGCGTTTCGATGAAGCCGTACTTGTTCACGCGGGCAAAGGTGGCCAGCGAGTTGATCAGGCCGATGTTCGGGCCTTCCGGCGTTTCAATCGGGCACATCCGGCCATAGTGGGTCGGGTGCACGTCGCGCACCTCGAAGCCGGCGCGCTCGCGGGTCAGACCGCCGGGCCCGAGGGCCGAGAGGCGCCGCTTGTGCGTCACTTCGGACAGCGGGTTGGTCTGGTCCATGAACTGCGACAGCTGCGACGAACCAAAGAACTCGCGCACGGCGGCGGCGGCCGGTTTCGCGTTGATCAGGTCCTGCGGCATCACCGTGTCGATTTCGACCGACGACATGCGTTCCTTGATCGCGCGTTCCATCCGCAGCAGGCCGACGCGGTACTGGTTTTCCATCAGCTCGCCGACCGAGCGCACCCGACGGTTGCCCAGGTGGTCGATGTCGTCGATCTCGCCCTTGCCGTCGCGCAGTTCCACCAGCGCCTTGATGCAGGCGATGATGTCTTCCTTGCGCAGCGTCCGCTGGGTGTCTTCGGCATCCAGCGCCAGGCGCATGTTCATCTTCACCCGGCCCACGGCCGACAGGTCATAGCGTTCGCTGTCGAAGAACAGGGTGTCGAACAGCGACGAAGCCGCCTCGACGGTGGGCGGCTCGCCCGGGCGCATGACGCGATAGATGTCCATGAGCGCGGTGTCGCGGCCCATGTTCTTGTCGTTCGCCATGGTGTTGCGGATGTAGGGGCCGACATTGACGTTGTCGATGTCCAGAACCGGGATGTCGGTGAACCCGGCATCCATCAGCTCTTTCAGCGTACCGCCGATCAGCTCGCCGTCCTTGTCGTATTCAAGGGTCAGCTCATCACCGGCTTCCACGTAGATGGCGCCGTTCTCTTCGTTGATGATGTCCTTGGCGACGAACTTGCCGACGATGTGATCAAAGGGCACGAGCAGGTCCGTGACCGTGCCTTCGTCGATCAGCTTCTTGACGGCGCGCGGGGTCACCTTCTTGCCGGCCTCGGCGATGATCTCGCCGCTGGCGGCATCGACCAGGTCATAGGTCGGGCGGGTGCCACGGACGCGATCGGGGAAGAACGGCGTGACCCAGCCCTGGCCCTTGCGATAGCTGAAGTCGATCGTGTTGTAATAGGCATCCATGATGCCTTCCTGATCGAGCCCCAGCGCATAGAGCAGCGTGGTGACCGGCAGTTTGCGGCGACGGTCGATCCGGGCAAAGACGATGTCCTTGGCGTCGAATTCGAAATCCAGCCACGAGCCGCGGTAGGGGATGATTCGGCAGGCGAAGAGCAGCTTGCCCGACGAATGGGTCTTGCCCTTGTCGTGGTCGAAGAACACGCCGGGCGACCGGTGCATCTGGGACACGATGACACGCTCGGTGCCGTTCACGATAAAGGTGCCGTTCGGCGTCATCAGGGGCATGTCGCCCATGAAGACGTCCTGTTCCTTGATGTCCTTGACCGACTTGGCGCCGGTGTCTTCATCGACATCGAACACGATCAGGCGCAGGGTGACCTTCAGCGGAGCCGAGAAGGTCATGTCGCGCTGCTGGCATTCCTCGACGTCGTACTTCGGCTTTTCAAGCTCGTACTTGACGAATTCAAGCACCGAGGTCTCGTTGAAGTCCTTGATCGGAAAGACCGATTGAAAGACGCCCATGATTCCTTCGCCGTCGGTCGGCAGGTCCGCATCACCGGACTTCAGGAACAGGTCGTAGGAGGATTTCTGCACCTCGATGAGGTTCGGCATCTCCAGCACTTCGCGGATCTTGCCGTAATATTTCCGGAGTCGTTTCTGGCCGAGGAAGGTCTGAGCCATGACGGATGTCACCTCTTTCGTGTCGCACCGGGCAAGCGGGCCGCCGGGCCACGGCAGCTTGCCCATACGAGCAGACGGGTCGGATCAATGCGTGGCCGCCGTCCCGAGTGGCGACCTCCCGATCCTGAACCTGGTCTGAGAAAGGGCTGCACACAGCCCTTGCCAAGACAGGTTCGGCAGGACCCGGTTTTCCCGGGCCCTGCCTTGTCATGCAATGCGGGTCAGCCCCACCTTCACGCGATTGTGAAGACAGGGGCCGCCCCTGGCAATTAGGCCAGTTCGACCTCGGCGCCAGCTGCTTCCAGCTTGCCTTTGATCTCTTCGGCTTCGGCCTTGTCGACGCCTTCTTTGATCTTGCCGCCTTCTTCGACCAGTGCCTTGGCTTCTTTCAGGCCCAGGCCGGTGATGCCGCGGACTTCCTTGATCACGTTGATCTTGGACGCGCCGGCGTTCTTCAGAACGACGTCGAATTCGGTCTTTTCTTCTTCGGCCGCAGCGCCGGCACCGTCTGCCGGGCCTGCCATCATGACCGCGCCGCCAGCGGCGGGCTCGATGCCGTATTCGTCTTTCAGGATGGTCTTGAGTTCCTGAGCTTCCAGGAGGGTCAGACCAACGATCTCTTCTGCGAGTTTCTTCAGATCAGCCATTTTCTCAGCTCTTTCCGTTTTGATGTGTGTTCCAACGTCCGGTTTTTGACCAAACGCCAGTCCAATCCGTGCCGTCGCTTAAGCGGCTTCCGCCTTCTCTTCGATGGTCGAAAGGATGCTTGCGATGTTGCTTGCAGGTGCGCCGATGGCCCCGGCGATATTCGCCGCGGGTGCACCGATGCAGCCAACGATCGAGGCAATGAGCTCGTCGCGGGAGGGCATCTTGGACACCGTTTCCACGCCAGCCCGGTCCAGAACGTTCTCGCCCATCGTACCGCCAAGGATCTCGAACTTCTGGTTCGCCTTGGCGTAATCCTCAGCCACCTTGGCGGCGGCAACGGGATCTTCGGAATAGGTCAGAACGGTCATGCCCGTCAGCAGGTCGCCCATGCTTTCGCACGGCATGCCCTGCAGGGCGATCTTGGTCAGCCTGTTTTTCGCAACACGCACAGAACCGCCCGCCTCGCGTGCACGCGCGCGCAGGTCCTGCATTTCGGCAACTGTCAGACCGGCGTAGTGGGCAACCACTACGACGCCAGAGCTTTCGAAGATCTGGCCGAGTTCCTCGACCACTTTCTCTTTCTGGGCTCTATCCACAGTTTCACTCCAACATTGGAGGGGGCAGGCCCCTCCGGCTTCATTTGCCAGCCCGGGTGAAACCCGGAAACCGGCGGTCTGGTCCGTGTACGGGGCTAAGCCAAAAAAGACCGAGGCGCGTGTTACACACCCGGAAAATCTGGTTCGGTTCCCGTCTCGGGCAGGATTTAACGCGATTGCAACCCACCGTCTTGGACGAAACGGGCAAGCGGTACGAATCGCACCACTTGCCGCGAAGCCTGCACATAAGCCCGCGGGCGCAATTTTCCAACCCCAAATTTCCCGCCGCCCTGGGCGCCCCCCCGCCTGCCCCCTGCTCTGGGCGCGCGACGCCACGGCAATCTGGGCGCTGACAGAGGTTTTCCTTGTCCTGTCACATCGGCCTGCGAAACTGGCGGCCAATCGGTTCTTAACGTTTCCAACGGGGATTCTCCTGCCATGACCACCACGCCCGGTCAGATCGTCTATTTCGGCGACAGCCTCACCGACAACGGCAACCTGCTGGCCTATGCCGAGATGCTCGCCGATCCCGCGGCCATCGAAGGGCTGGCCGGCCCCACCGGATCGGCCAGCGACGGGCCGACCTATGCCGCCTATGCCTCGGACCTGCTGGGCGCCGACAGCCAGAACTATGCCGTGGCCTCGGCCGAGGTCGACGGCGTGCAGGACCTGGCCGCCGTGGCCGAGAATTTCGGCCTGACCGATGCACTGACCGTGCCCGCCGACAGCCCGCTGCTGGACATCGACATCAATCTCAACGGCCAGGTCGGGCGGTTCCTGGATGACAATGCCGGGGCCAATCTGTCCGACACTACGGCCGTGCTTTTCATCGGGTCCAACGATTACAACGAGGTCGACCTGACCTCGGAAACGGTGATCCAGGACACGCTGCAGAAGATGGATGCCATCATCACGGGCATCGCCGAAGAGGCCCTGCGCCTCTGGGCTGCCGGCGTGTCCACGATCCAGATCGCCACCCTGCCCGCGCTGGATTTCTATGCCGTCTCCGCCGAGCTGAGCCCCGAAGACCAGGCCCTGGCCAATGCGGTCTTCGAGATCCACAACCGCGCCCTGACCAAGGTTGTCGAGCTGCTGCAGGATGCCGGGGTCAATGCCGAGCTCTTCGACGTCACCCAGATCACCGACGCCCTGACCGAAGACCTGACGGCCTTTGGTTTCATCGCCCCGGCGGGCACCCAGATCAACGATCCCGGCACGCTGGACCTGTGGGATGCCGACCAGGTTTTCTCGACCGACGAGCTGCATCCCTCGACGGCCGCCCATGGCGTGATCGGAGCCTTTACGGCCTTTGTCCTGGCCGGCGGCACGACAACCGCCCTGACCGACAATTTCGATTTCTGGCGCGGTGGCGATGGCGACGATTTCGCCTCGGGGCTGGCCGGCACCGACATCCTGCGGGCGGGCTATGGCAACGACATCCTGCTGGGCGGCACCGGCCAGGACGACTTGATGGGCCAGCAGGGCAATGACCTGCTGTCGGGCGGGTCCGACAACGACCTGCTGCGCGGCAACCTCGGGCACGATATCCTGGGCGGCGGCGAAGGCGACGACATCCTGCTGGGCGGCGGCGGCAACGACCTGCTGGTCGACGGGCTGGGCTCGGACATTTGCCGGGGCGGCGCGGGCAACGACACCTTCATCTTCACCGAAGCCAGCCTGATCGGCGGCACCGCCGGCGATACCGACCTGCTTTATGGCGGAGACGGGCTGGACGAGCTGATCCTCGTGCTGTCGGCAGACACCTATGCCGACCTGGCGGGTGACCTGGCCGGCGCCGATCCCGATGCCGCGCTGGCCAGCCTGGGCATCACAGCCAGCGGCATCGAACAGGTCACGGCCATCGACGGCCGCGACGGGCTGGCGGCTTATGCCGATGCGCCCTGGTACCAGGATGCCGATCTCTGGGGCCTGATCTGATCCGCTGATCTGGCATCCGGCGCCGGCCCCACATGGCCGGCGCGCCTCTGTCACGGATTTTAACGATTTTCCGCGCGAAATCTGCTAAGCCCCCCGCGAACTGCGGCCCATTGTGGCGCTGCGGGCGCGGCTCACCCCGGCTGACAAACAGGTGAGCCCGCCCCATCCCCGCGACGGAACGGGCCACCCGCCGGCATTAACCAGGCGGACAGACCGAGTGAGGCGCAGATGTTGGAACGGTTCGACAAGGTTACGTATTTCGGCGACAGCCTGAGCGACGACGGCAATTATTTCGAAATCCTCTACGGCTACGAAGCCCCGGGTTTCCAGGGCGCGGTCTATCCCGGCACCACGTTTCAGCTGGGCCCCTGGGGCGCCATGACCAACGACCGGGCCCACAGCACCTATCTGGCGGAGCTGACCGGCGCGCGCACCGACAATTACGCGGTGGTCGGCGCCACGATCGTCGGCTCGCCGATCCTCGACCCGGCCAACTGGGACCTGCCCGGGCCGCCCACCGACATCGGCCTGACCGCCCAGGTCGGCCGCTTTGCGGACGATCCCTCGGCCGGGGCCGGGCCGCGCGGGGCGGCGGTGTTCTTCATCGGGGCCAATGACATCGGCCGCATCGTCGACCGCCATTACGATCCGGCCGCGTTGGACAGCTTCCGCTCCTCGGCCCGGGACGAGCTGGAAACCATGATCGCCACGCTGGTCACCTCGGTCCGCGCCGCCCGCGACGCCGGGGCCGAGGCGGTCTTTCTGGGCACCCTGCCCTCGGCCAGCTTCTTCCCGCTCTTCGACGATTACGATGCCACGCTGGTTGATGCCTTCGACGACGTGGTCGCGGCCTTCAACGCCGCCCTGCGCCTGGCCGCCGCCACCCTGCGCGCCCAGGGTCATGACGTGGCGATCGTCGATTACAACACCATCTGCAACGTCATGACCGACGATCCCTCCAGCTTCGGGGTTGTCGCGGTGCGGCAGAATTACCTCTACGACGGCAGCCTGGCCACCGGCGCCGACCAGGTCGCCTTCTGGAACGCGCTGCACCCGGCCGAGGCCTATCACAAGGCCTGGGCGGCCTTCACCGCCTTCACCCTGGATGGCGGGCGCACGCATCAGCTGACCAATGGCGGCGACAGTTTCACCGATCCCGAGGAGGGCAGCGCGGCACTGGTGGCCGGGCTGGCCGGGGATGACGTCATCCGGCTGGGTGACGGGGCGGATATCGGCTTTGGCGGGCGCGGGGCCGACAGGATCCAGACCGAGGATGGCGACGACATTGCCGTCGGCGGGCGGGGTGCCGACCTGCTGCGCGGCCAGGCCGGCGACGATATCCTGTCGGGTGGACAGGGTGATGACATCCTGACCGGCGGGCGAGGCCGCGACGTGCTGATCGACGGGCTGGGCAACGACACCTTGCGCGGCGGGGCCGATGACGATGTCTTTGTCTATGTCCAAGCCTCGCTGATCGGCGGCGCGGGCATCCAGGCCGAACACTTCCTGGGCGGCACCGGGCAGGACACGCTGTTCCTCCTGCTCGACAGCGCCCGGGCCGCAGCCTTCGAGGCCGGCACGCTGGAACTGGCCGACCTTGGCATCACGACCAACAGCATCGACACCGTGATCGCGATCGACGGCCAGGACGAAGAGACCACGCGCAAGGCGCTGGCCGGCGAATGGTGGTACGGTGCGGCCGATCACTGGGGGCTGGTCTGAACCGCGCCGGTCGGGCCTGTCGCCGCCCTGCCCCGCCAGATGTCCCGCTACCTCCAATCAGACAACACCCCCGCATCCGCCCGGCCGAAGCCAGGCACGCAGGACCAACGGCCCTGCCCGCAGATCTGCCAGGCGCGGACATCCCGGTCCCAACCGACGCCCGCACAACCGCAAGAGAATTGACAGACCGCCCCGCGCGCCCTACCCCGCTGGGGCCGAAAAACGTCTGGCCGGTTCGGTTATCCCGGTCCTTGCGGTCCCGCCGCGAGAGTTAGTCTTTCGAACCCACGGCATCCCCCGCGTCCGGCGGGCGGGTGCGGTGAGCCTGCGCCCCGTCCCGCCGTGATGCCCGCATCGTGAAAGGACCCGACATGACCCCTCCCGCCGATCCGCCCGCGCCGCGCCCGGCCGGTCCGCGCAAACCGCCCACCAAGGCCACGCTGATCCTGGCCCAGGTCTTCATCTCGCTGATGATGGCCTTCCTGATGACCGGCATCTTCACCGCCCTGCCCATGGAGTTCCGCCCCGGCTGGGTCGGCGCCTGGCTGGGCCGGTTCATCCGCGCCTGGCCCATCGCCTTTGCCTTGTCGCTGGTCGTGGGCCCGCTGGCCTTCCGCATGGCCCATGCCGTCATGGCCCTGGTCGAACGCCGCTCGTCCCTGCCCGCCGGCTAGGACGCCCAAACGAAAAAGCCTGCCGCGGGGTGCACCCGCGGCAGGCTCCTGATCTGTCGATGGCCGGCTTGCGCCGGGCCGGCGATTACTCGCCCGAGGCGTTGGCCACGTCGACGCTGACGCCCGGACCCATGGTCGAGGCCAGCGAGATCTTTTTCAGGTAGGTGCCCTTGGCGCCCGTGGGCTTGGCCCGGGCAACGGCACCGACGAAGGCACGGATGTTTTCCACCAGCTTGGCTTCGTCGAAGGACGCCTTGCCGACACCTGCGTGCACGACACCGGCCTTTTCGGCCTTGAACTGGACTTCACCGCCCTTGGCTGCTTCCACGGCCGCTTTCACGTCCATGGTCACGGTGCCGACCTTGGGGTTCGGCATCAGGTTGCGCGGGCCCAGGATCTTGCCCAGACGGCCGACGATCGGCATCATGTCCGGGGTTGCGATGCAACGGTCGAATTCGATCGTGCCGCCCTGGATGGTTTCCATCAGGTCTTCGGCGCCGACGATGTCCGCACCGGCGGCCTGGGCTTCCTCGGCCTTGGGGCCGCGGGCGAAGACGGCGACGCGAACGGTCTTGCCGGTGCCGTTGGGCAGGCCGACAACGCCGCGGACCATCTGGTCGGCGTGGCGCGGGTCGACACCCAGGTTCATCGCGATTTCGACCGATTCATCGAACTTGGCCGATGCGTTGGCCTTGATCAGGGCCACGGCGTCCTCGACGGTCAGGTTTTCCTTGCCGTCAAAGGCTTCGCGGGCGGCGCGGGTGCGTTTTCCGAGTTTTGCCATCTTACTTCACCTCGATGCCCATCGACCGGGCGGAGCCCAGGATGATCTGCATGGCGGCCTCGACGTCATTGGCGCTGAGGTCCTTCATCTTGGCTTCGGCGATCTCGCGCACCTGGGCCACGGTCACGGTGCCGACGGTCTCGCGCGAGGGGTTCTTGGCGCCCGACTTCAGCTTGGCGGCCTTCTTCAGGTAATAAGACGCGGGGGGCGTCTTGATGTCCATCGTGAAGGACTTGTCCTGGTAATAGGTGATCACGGTCGGGCACGGAGCGCCGGGCTCCATGTCTGCGGTCTTGGCGTTGAACGCCTTGCAGAATTCCATGATGTTGATCCCGCGCTGACCGAGGGCGGGGCCCACCGGCGGCGAGGGGTTGGCCTGCCCGGCAGGCACCTGCAGCTTCATACTGCCGACGAGTTTCTTGGCCATCTGGCCTCTCCTTATCCAACTCCCGGAACAGCGCGCTGCCCGAGATTTTTCGGCGGAAAAATCTTGTCCGCCGGTTGACCGTGGTCCGGTGCCCGCACGCGTGCGCGCCGCCTCCCACGTCTGCGACTCGCCCCGGGGCGGACCCCGTTGCGATCCGGGGGCGATAGACCATCCCCCCGCGCGATGCAAGGCCCCGCGGCACCGCCCGGCCAATCCGCCTCCGCCCCCGCCCCGCTCTTGCGCCATGACCCGCCGTCGCGCGATCCGCACAGCGCGGACACCCGCCGCGACTGTCGCGCGCATGGGACAGATCGCCACACCCAGACGATCAAGGGGTTACAGCACCGCGTTAACCAGTTGTTAAGAAACCGCTTGTCAGCCAGCCGCTGCCGTTTCAGGGCAGGGCCAGCCATATTGCCGTCGCCCGTGCCCCGCACATCCTCTCACCCCCCGTCGCCGCGGGGCCCTGTTTCGTCATGCCACCTGCCGGCCCCGGCACGCCCTGCCCGCCCATCCACCGGCGCGCCCCGGGACGCAGCCGTGCCTTCCCACGATCCGGCCGCGCCCTGCGGCCCCTGCCGATACGAGTTCTCCCATGCCCCCGCTTCGCCGCCACCTCCTGATCATCCTCATGCTTGTCCTGCTGACCCTGGCCGGCCTGGGCCTGGCCTTCTGGGCCGTCAATTCCTCGTGGCTGGTCGGGCCCTCCGAGAGCGGCGTGACCAAGGTCCTGGCCCATCGCGGCCTGCATCAGGCCGATGCCGGGCACCAGACCGGGACGGACCCAGAGACCGAAGAATGCCGGGCGCGCAGGATCGCCCCGGTGACCCACGAGCACATCGCCAACACCCTGCCCTCGATCCGGGCAGCGGTGACGGCCGGGGCCGATGTCGTCGAACTGGATGTGCAGATGACGGCCGATGGCCATTTTGCGGTGTTCCACGACCTGATGCTTGATTGCCAGACCGACGGCACGGGCCGGATCCGGGCTGCGACCTTTGCCCAGCTGCGCCAGCTGGACCTGGGCCATGGCTTCACCAGCGATGGCGGGGGCAGCTATCCGTTGCGGGGCACCGGGCGCGGGTTGATGCCGTCGCTGACCGAGGTGCTGATGGCCGATCCGGCCGTGCCACTGCTGATCAACCTCAAGAGCGACGATCCGGCCGAGGGCCTGGCCCTGGCCGCCCTGCTGGAGAGGCCCGAATGGCGGGACCGGGTGCTGGGGGTCTTCGGCCCGGCGGGGTCGACCCAGGCCGCGCTTGGCGCCCTGCCCGGGCTGCGGGGCTATGATCGCCAGCAGGTTGTCGATTGCCTCAAGCCCTATGCGGCCATCGGCTGGCTGGGCCGGGTGCCCGAGGCCTGCCACGACACGCTGATCGTCGTGCCGATCAGCCATGTCCGCTGGCTGTGGGGCTGGCCGCACCGGTTCACCCGGCGAATGCATGCCCACGGCACCGAAGTCATCCTGCTGGGCCCCTGGGATAGCAGCGAGCAGGTTAGAGGCATCGACAGCGCCGAGGCGCTGGCCCGGGTGCCGGTCGGGTTCGACGGCTATGTCTGGACCGACCGGATCGACATCGTCGGGCCGCTGTTGGCCGCCCGGCGGTGAATGGTGCCGTGGGCAGGGACTGGCGGGAAAGGTCCCAGCGGCCACTGTCTACCGGTGACTGGGCACTGACCGGCGCTGACCGGCACTGACCGGCACCGACCGGCACTGACCGGCACCGACCGGCACTGACCGGCACTGACCGGCACTGACCGGCACTGACCGGCACTGACCGGCACTGACCGGCACTGACCGGCACTGACCGGCACTGACCGGCACTGACCGGCACTGACCGGCACTGACCGGCACTGACCGGCACTGACCGGCACTGACCGGCACTGACCGGGTCGGGACCATGGCGGCCGGCGAGGGGCAAGCCCCACCGGCCCACACGCCAGGAACGGGCCCGGGCCGCATGGCCCGCGCCCCCATGGTCACTCGGCAGCCATGCCGGCCATGACCTGGCGCCGCTCGGCCAGGGCCTGGCGAAAGATCTGGCTGGCAGAGGACAGGAACAGCCCGGCCATCAGCCCGGCCACGGCCAGGTCGGGCCAGCCCGTGCCGGTGTACCAGACGCCCACGGCGGCCAGCATGACGGCGATGTTGCCGATGGCATCGTTGCGCGAGCACAGCCAGACCGAACGCACGTTGGCATCCCCGTCCTTGTAGCGCATCAGCATGAGCACGCTGGCCAGGTTGGCCGCCAGGGCCAGCACGCCGATGCCGCCCATGATCTGGGCCTCGGGCATGCCCAGGACAAAGACCCGCCAGATCGTCGACCCAAACACCCAGAGCCCCATGAGAAGCAGGCTGGCGCCCTTCAGCATGGCCGCATTGGTGCGCACCCGGACCGACGCCCCGATGACGGCCAGCGACAGGCCATAGGTCATGGCATCGCCGAGAAAATCCAGGGCATCGGCCTGCAGCGCCTGCGAGCGGGCCGCGTGGCCGGCGGCCATCTCGACCAGGAACATGGCGCCGTTCAGGGCGATGACCGCCCAGAGCCTGCGCCGGTAATCCGCCGACATACCGTCGAAACGGGCGTTGTGATTGCAGCATCCGGCCATGGTGATCGGTCCCTTTCGTTCATGCTGCACCCGATGTAGGATCTCTAGCGACTAGAGGTTCAAGAGGAAAAATCGCGGATGTTGTCGATCGGGGAATTGTCGCGGAGGACCGGGGTCAAGGTGCCGACGATCCGCTACTACGAAGAGACCGGCCTGCTGGAGGCCGCGACCCGGACGGCGGGCAACCAGCGGCGCTATGGCCATGAACAGCTGGAAAAGCTGGCCTTCGTGCGCCATGCCCGCGACCTGGGGTTCTCGCTGGAGGCGATCCGGGCGCTGATCGAGCTACAGGACCACCCGGACCGGTCCTGCCAGGAGGCCAACGCCCTGGCCCGCGACCAGCTGGCCGGGGTGCGCGCCCGCATCCGGCGGCTGCAGGCGCTGGAAACCGAGCTGCAGCGCATTGCCGAGGGTTGTGACGGCGAAGGGCGGGCGGCCAGCTGTTACGTGCTGCGCTCACTGGCCGACCACCAGCATTGCGTGACCGATCACCAGCCCGAAGTCGGGCCGGGCCGGGGGTAACGGCAAAGTTTTCGCAAAGGGGCGGATCAGCCGTAGGATGGGTGCAAGCACCCATCCTACCGGGATCACGCGGCCCGGGTCAGCCCTGCTTGGTGACCTGGGTGTATTCCAGCTCGACCGGGGTTTCCCGGCCGAAGATCGAGACCGAGACCTTGAGGCGCTGGTTCTCGTCGTCGACCTCTTCGATCATGCCGTCGAAATCCTCGAACGGCCCGTCGTTGACCTTGACCTTCTCGCCAACCTCGAAATGGATCAGCGTGCGCGGGGCTTCCTCGCCTTCCTGGACCCGGTTCAGGATCTGGTTGACCTCGGCATCGCGCATGGGCATCGGCCGGCCCTGGGGGCCGAGAAAGCCGGTGACCCGGTTGATGTCATTGATCAGGTGATAGCCCCGGTCCGACATTTCCATGTGCACCAGCACGTAGCCCGGCATGAACCGCCGTTCGGTCGACACCTTCTTGCCGCGACGCACCTCGATGACCTCTTCGGTGGGCACCAGCACCTCGTCGATCTCGTCCTCGAGCCCGTTCTCGGCGACAGATGTGCGGATCTGTTCGGCGATCTTCTTTTCGAAATTCGAGAGCACGCTGACCGAATACCACCGTTTCGCCATGACCCGTCGCTTCCTCTTTCCTCCCCCGGGCCGTGAAAGGATGCCGCGGGGTTGTCGTTGTCTCTCTGATATCTGCCCCGGTCCGACCGGAACAAAAACGGGCGTGCAACCGAATCGCCGCACGCCTGCCTTCAATGCTGACCGCTGAAGTAGCCCGCCGGGGGAGATTGATCAAGGCCCGCCTGCGTCGGCTGGACGGCCGGGGCCGGATCCCATGGCAGGGCGCAGGACCGGGATAGCCGGGCGGGCGCACCGCACGATGGGCGCGGCAGAAGCACGGCGCGGACAGGGAACAGGGGCGGCAGGCAAAGGGCCCGGACAGGCGTCCGGGATGCACACCTGGGCGCCGGCCAGGCCGGCACCGGACGGGCTCAGCCGAAGTAGTTCAGCACGCCCTGCAGGCCGGTGCGGATCAGCAGATCGACCAGCGCAAAGAACACGGCCGTCAGGGCAGCCATGACAAAGACCATCAGCGTGGTCAGCAGCGTTTCGCGACGGGTCGGCCAGACGACCTTGGCGATCTCGGCGCGGGTCTGCTGGATGAACTGGATCGGGTTGGTGTTGGCCATGGGGCATCCCTGCTGTCGAATGGGCGGTACATAGCGGGGCCGGCCGGCGGTTTCAAGCCCGCCCCGGCGGCTGGACCTTGGCCCGCACCCACCTATACTTGGCCCTCCGCGCCCGCCCGGCGCGCCGCCTCGCCCTGCCCGCCCCCAGCAAGCCGGACCACCCCCCATGAGCCCCCGACGCGCCACCCGCCCGACGACCATCGCCGATCTCGCCGCCCGCCTGGGGCGGGCCCGGGCCGCCGGGGCCGGACGGCCGGCCGAAGACCGGGCCCGGCGGATGATGGCAGCCTACCTGCAGGCGGCCGAGGCCCATGCCCTGCCACTGGCCGAGGTGGTGCGCGAACTGGCCCGGGGGGTAACGGCCCGCCGGCTGGGCGATGCCAGCCGCGACGCGCTGATGCAGTCCCCGCCCCCGGCCGTGACCGACCGGGCCTGCCGCGACGGCTGTGCCTTCTGCTGCATCCTGCAGGGCGGCGACGGTGGCACGATCACCGAAGCCGAGGCCCGCTCGCTGCATGCCGCCCTGTCGCCGCTGGCCGGCGCACCCGATGGCCGCCAATGGCACCCGTCCGCCTGCCCGGCGCTCGACCCCGAGACCCGGTCATGCCGGGCCTATGACGCCCGGCCGACGATCTGCCGGTCGTTCCTGTCGACCGATGCCACGGCCTGCGAGGTCAATGCGGCGGGCGGTGCGGCGCGGGGCGCGGGGCTGCTGGGCAGTCACCTGGATTACCTGGCCACCCATGCCCTGGCCCGCGACCTGTTGCGCGGGATCACCCGGGTGTCGAGCTTTGCCCTGGCCCGCGTGGCCCGGGGCGCCGTCGAGGGCGAGCCCCTCGAAGACAGCCTGACCGCCGCGCGCCATGGTCCCAAGGCGCTGGAAACCGCCTGCCGCGACGCCGCCCGGGCAGCGGGGGGCTGAGCGCGGATCAGGGCGAATCGCGGGGGCGGGATGGCCGGTCGATCCTGCGCGGGCGACTGCCGGCATCATGGCAACAGCGGGGGCCTGTCGAAAAGGCAGCCCCGCGCGACCAGCATCGCAAAAGCGCACGACGTCACGGCAGGAGCCGGGGCGCAACGGCTGGTTTGGCCGGCGCGAACGCCTAGACGAGCGGCGCCCGGCATCTCGGCACCAGCGGGGGGGGGCATATCGGCCGGCACCCCGGGCGCATCAGCCGACACCGCGGGCACATGGGCCTACAACCTTGACGTGCGGGCGGCCTCGGGACAGCAGTGCAGGCAAGGCGGCAGGCACCTCTTCCCCACAAGCGCCTGAAACTGCGTCCACGGCCCGCATAACGGGGCGCACAAGCAGGCATGCGCATCACGGCGCGGCAGTATATCGACGTCAGGCACGAACCCTGGTCACTGAGCGAGTTTCCCGCCAATCCAGTCAAGGAAGACCGCAAGCCGCCGCAGCCCGGAAATACGCGTCAGGTACAGCGCGGTGATGTCCAGCGGCGCGGCAAGCAGGCGATCGGGGAACAGCGGCACCAAGCGGCCGGCGGCGATATCCTTGGCCACCATGAACTCGGACAGTCGCGCGACCCCCATGCCCCCCAGGATGAGGCTGCGCACCGCTTCTCCGTTCTCTGCCTGGACCGAGGCAGGCACGACGACCGGGGCATCAAGCCCTTCAAACTTCAGAACGTTGATGTGTTGAGGCGAAGTAAAGCGGACCTGATCCAGCCGGGACAGGTCCTGCGGCTGCTCCGGCCAGCCTTCCCGGTCGAGGTAGTCGGGCGTCGCGACCAGCCGCCATGGCGTCTGGCCGAGGGGGCGTTGCAGCAATTCGCTGTCGGACAGCGCGCCAAAGCGGATCGCGACATCGGCATGGCTGTCGATCAGGTCGACCGGCCTGTCGGTCATGTCGAGCGTGACCTCGACATCGGGATATAGCGCGTGGAACTCCGCCAGGTGCGGGGCGATGACATGCAGCGTGAACCCCACCGGCGCATTCACCCTCAGGGGCCCGCGCGGCGCGGCGCCCCGGGCCGCCAGATCCGCCAGCGCCTCGGTCCGCGTGACGATGTCCTGCGCCGCGGCGAGCAGGTCGCGCCCCTCGGGTGTCAGCTCGATGGCCCTTGTGCTGCGCCGCAAGAGCGTCACGCCCAGCTGCCCTTCCAGCCGACTGACCGTCCGGCTGAGCGTCGACGGGGCAACGCCAAGGTGGCGCCCGGCCTCGGCAAAGCCACCAGCCTCGATCACCGCGACGAAGGCGGCCAGCTCCCTGGTCTGAGGTAATTCGTGCATTTTGCGCAACGAGCCTTTGCCAACCTGTCCGTTCACGCAAAAGCCTAGCGGAGCCATCTTGCCGGCGAAAGTCGAAACAGGAGACCTCCCATGCCCCTTGCTCTCTGGGCGCTGACCATCAGCGCCTTTGCCGTCGGCACGACCGAATTCGTGATCGTCGGTCTCATCCCCACCATTGCCGCCGATCTGGGCGTGTCGCTGCCATCGGCCGGCCTTCTGGTCAGCGTCTATGCGCTTGGCGTCACCATCGGCGCGCCGGTCCTGACCGCGCTTGCCGGAAGTGTCCCGCGCAAGACCCTGCTGCTCGCCCTGCTGGCGCTCTTCATCGCCGGCAATGCCTTTGCAGCCGTCGCGCCCGGCTATGACAGCCTGCTGGCCGCGCGGTTCATCACCGGGCTGGCACATGGCGTTTTCTTCGCCATCGCCTCGACCATCGCGACCAATCTCGTGGATCGTAGCAGGGAAAGTTCGGCCATCGCGCTGGTCTTCCTGGGGCTGACCGTTGCGCTGGTGACCGGCGTGCCGCTTGGCACCTGGATCGGCCAGCTTTTCGGCTGGCAATCCGCCTTTCTGGGCGTGGTCGTCCTTGGCGTCATCGGGTTGGTGGCCTCGGCGCTGCTGGTCCCGTCCAACCTGCGGCAAGGCGCGGCACCGAGCCTGCGGGCGCAGGCTCGGGTGCTGACCTCGCCACGGCTGCTGCTGGTCTACCTGATCACTGCCGTCGGCTATGGTGGCAACTTCATCGCCTTCACCTATCTCGCCCCGATGCTGACCGACGTGACCGGCCTTGGCGCCGGGGCGGTCAGCCTGGTGATCCTGCTCTATGGCGCCTCCGTCGCGGTGGGCAACATCCTGGGCGGCAAGCTGGCGGACCGCCTGGGCGCCGTGCCCGCGCTGACGGTGATCTTCGGCGGGCTGACAGTGGTCCTGCTGGCCCTTGGCCTGGTGCTGACCACGCCCATGGCGACCATCGTCGTGGTCGCGGTCTGGGGTGGCTTTGCCTTTGCCAACGTGCCGCCGCTGCAGGTCTACACCGTGCAGATCGCCCGCGAGGTGGCACCGGACGCCATCGACGTTGCCTCGGGCCTCAATATCGGCGCCTTCAACCTCGGGATAGCCATTGGCGCCTGGTCCGGCGGCCTGATCGTCGCGGGCCTGGGCCTGGCCGCTGCCCCGTACCTGGGCGCCGCCGCCGTCGCCCTCGGCGTGCTGCTGACCCGGCTGTCCGGTCGTCTTGACCGGGCCGCGTCCCCTGTCCCCGCAGAATGAAAGGACCAACCCCATGACCATTCGCAACATCGGCCCGGCCGGCATCCCCTCGCTCGGCCTCGGCACTTTCCGCATGAATCCCGGCGAGGCACGAGAGATGACGCTGGCCGCCCTGGCCGAAGGTTATCGCCATATCGACACGGCCCAGGCTTATGAGAACGAGGCAGAGGTCGGTGAGGGGCTGCGCGCCTCTCCCGTGCAGCGCAGCGAGGTCTTCGTCACGACGAAGATCCTGCCCAAGGACTTTGCGCCGGGCGACTTCCGCAAGGCGACAGAGGCATCGCTGAAGGCACTTGGCACCGATTACATCGACCTTCTGTTGCTGCACTGGCCTTCGAAGGAGGTGGCGCTGGCGGAAACGCTGCCTGTGCTGGATGCGCTGATTGCTGAGGGCAAGGTGCGCTTCGGGGGTGTCTCGAACTTCACCATTCCGATGCTGACGGAGGCCGCGGAGATCCTGAGCGCACCGCTGGCCGCCAACCAGGTCGAGATGCATCCGTTCATCGACCAATCCAGGCTGCGGGCATTCCAGCTGGAAAGGGACATCCCCCTTGAGGCCTATGCACCGCTGGCACAGGGCAAGGTGATGGAGGCGCCCGAGCTGGCCGCGATCGCCGAGGCCCACGGCACCAACGTGGCCGCAATCGCCCTGGCATGGTTGCTACACAAGCCGGATACGGTGGCTCTGCCGAAGACCGCAAAGACGGCGCGTCTGGCGGGCAACCTCGCCGCGTCCGAGATCACCCTGAGCGAGGAAGAGATCGCCCGGATCGACGCACTGGCAGGCCCGGATGGACGCATCGTGTCACCGGACGGGCTGGCACCCGACTGGGACTGACAGTCCGCTCCTTGATGACGTCCGACCCGACCTCGTCGGGTCGGACGTCATGCGGTGGGAACAGGTGGCAGCCATTCCGCAGGCGTGCCAGCGAGAGACAGGTCAACCACAGGTGAGAGAGGCGCTAATCCGGCAGTCAGAAGCAGCACTCCTTCGCCCAGGCCGGTTGCCTGCGTCATCCACGATCGCCCTTACAAGCCCGAGATTGCCTCACATCAGATTGTTGCCGCGGGAGGTTTCGAAAAGAAACCAGGCGCGGGTCTCGGTCTCATCGATCCAGGTCTCGATCAAGCTGGTGCTGGCGACATCCGACACCGCGTCACAGATCCCGTGCACGCGGCGCAACTCGGCCAGGACCTGGCGGTTGTCGGCCAACAGTTCGGCCAGCATGTCCTGCGGATCGACATAATCGGCCGTGTTGTCCAGCAGGCTTTGGCGGTTGGTGATGTCCGAGATCGACCGGATCGTGGTCCGGCCCAGCTTGCGCACCCGTTCGGCCAACGGGTCGGTCATGGCGATCAACTGGCCGGCGTGGTCGTCCAGCATCAGGTGCCAGTCGCGGAAATGCGGCCCGCTCAGGTGCCAGTGGAAATTCCTGGTCTTGAGATACAGCGCGAAGGTGTCGGCCAGCAGCCGATTGAGCCCGGCCGCGATATCGTGGGTGGCGTCACCGGCCAGGTCGGTCGGAGTGCCAAGCTTGCGCTCGGCGGCGGTACGCAGGGTCTGGTGTTCAGTCATGGCTCATATCCTTGATTGGTGGGAAATATCGCCGGGATCGGGTGCGCCCGGCGCGGGATATCGCGGCGCAGCGCCCGTCAGACAATGCGCGGGATCGGCCTGGCCCGGCCCGAGGGTGACGAATGTCTGGTGGTCCCGATCATTGTCTGCCGGCATGTCCTGCCTCCGAACTGCGCAACGCCTGGCGGGGGTGGGGCGTCTTCCGCAAACCAATGTCGGTGGGCAGGGCCCGCAACGAAATCATACGGAGGTTTGCCCCCGCGGCCCGACCCCAAACCTGCGTATGATGGAAACCTCGCCGCCGGAGAGCGAGGATGGAAGGGTCGCAACCCTCCGTCACCGGGAGATCTCCGATGGCTCCGCTGCCCCAGCTTCTCACCGGCACATTGCTGCCGCCGCCCGGCACCCCCGGCGCAGCCGCAGAGGCGCACCACCGCATCGCCAACAACCTGCAGCTTGTCTCTGCCCTGATTACCGGCGAGTTGCGCGGCCTGGAGGATGCCGGCGCGCGGGACGCGCTTTACCGGACGCAGGCGCGCATATCGGCAATCGCCGGGGTTCACCGGATGCTGCAAGGCGTGGACGACGAGGCCGAGCTGGACCTGGGCGCATTCCTCGCGACCCTCTGCCACCGGTTCGGCCAGACGCTGCCCGACCACCGGCGATTGCACGTCTCGGCCGATCCCGTCCAGATCGCGGGACAGTCGGTGTCCCTGATCAGCGTCGTGACGATCGAGCTGATCATGAACGCCGCCAAACATGCCTACGGCGCGGTCGAACCGGGCGATATCCACGTCACCCTGCGCAAGACCGGGCCGTCCGGCCTGCGGCTGGCGGTCGAAGATCACGGGACCGGCCCCCGGCAGATGGACGGCTCCGGCCTGGGCTCCATCCTGATCGAGGCCACGTTGCGCCAATTGGGTGGGCAGGCCCGGTGGGAGAACGCCCGGCCCGGGCTTCGGGTCGTCTTGCAGATGTCACCCGGACGGCGATGATGTTAGACCGAAGGCATTCCAGGCCATCCCCGGCCAGGATCAGGACTGCCGTGCGAGAACGTTTGGCCATGATCATGCATGTCGCCGATCACCATCCGGAGGACCGGACCAGCCCCGTCCCCGCGATCATCCACATGGTGCTGGCCCTTGCCTTGGCGCTGATCATCTTCGCGCTGGACGTGATGTCGCCGCTGCAGGGCGCGGTCGCCGTTCTTTACACCATTGTCGTCGTGATCGCCGCCCGGCGGGGTTCGCGCCGGACGGTCCTGGCCGTCGGTGGCATCTCGGCCGGGCTGGCGCTGGCGGGCTACGTGATCAGCCACGGCGGCGATCCGCTGGGCTCGGCCGCGATGCGGCTGGGGGTCAGCCTTGTGGCCATCCTCGTGACCAGCCTGCTGTCGGCCAGCCAGATTTCCGCGGCGCTGGCCCGGCGGCAGGCCGATGCGCGCTATGCCTCGATCTTCAACGCCGCCGGCTTCCCGATCTGGGAATCCGACTGGTCCGGGGCCTTCCGCCTGCTGAAGGGCGGAGCGGAGCCGGGACCGGAGCTGGTCCGCCGGGCAGGCGAAACCTCTTATGTGCGCAATGCCAACCAGCAGGCCGCCAAGCTCTTCGGCTATCGCGGCCGGATCGACCTGATCGGAAGAAGCATCGCCCGGCACTACACGGACGGCGCGTCCGACGCGCAGGCCCGCGTCTTCGGCAAGCTCCTGGCCGGAGAGAACCCCGTCGAGGTCGAGACCCAGTTCGTCAACACCGCCGGAGAGACGCTGGACGTGCTGCTGCGGATCTCGCTGCTGCCCGACACGCATGGCTGGGACCGGGTGCTGCTGACGGCGCTGGACGTCACCGAACGGAACAACGCCCAGCAGCGGTTGGCGGAATCCCATGCCGAGCTGACCCACATGGCCCGGGTGATGACCCTGGGCCAGATCGCGGCCTCCATCGCGCACGAGGTGAACCAGCCGCTGTCGGCCGTCATCAACTATGCCAAGTCTGGCAGGCGCTGGTTGCAACGCGAGGCGCCCGATGCGCTTGAGGTCCGGGATTGCCTCGAACAGATCGCCCATAACGGCGAACGCGCGGCCGAGGTGATCGCAGGGATCCGCGACCTGACCCGCAAGACCACCCCCGTCCGCACGCCCGTCGACATCAACCATGTCTTTGCCGAAACCACAGCGCTCTTGGTGCGCGAACTCAGGGCGGCCGGGGTTGGGCTGCGCGGCGACCTTGCACGCGACCTTCCTAGCGTGATCGCGGACCGGGTGCAGATCCAGCAGGTGTTGATGAACCTTATCCTGAACGCCGGCCACGCCATGACCGACACGCCGCCCGACGACCGTGTCGTCCTTGTCGCGGCCCATCCCCGGGGCGAGCGGCTGGAACTCACGGTCAGCGACCGGGGCGCGGGATTGCAGGGCAAGGACCCCGAGACGCTCTTTCGCCCCTTCTTCACCACCAAGGCGCAGGGCATGGGCATGGGCCTGACGATCTGCCGGTCGATCATCGAACAGCATGGCGGCACCTTGACCGCCGTGGCGAACCCAGGCGGCGGCCTCACGATGCAGTTCAGCCTGCCGCTCAGCCAGGACACGGAAAGGGCAGTGGCATGACCGTTGAGGCGATGACCGGGTGGGTGGACGTGATCGATGACGACGCCGATGTGCGCGGGTCGATCGGCAGCCTGCTGCGTTCCGAGGGCCACCAGGTGCGCCTGTTCGACAGTCCCGCCGCCTATCTCGCGGCCGACGCGCCCCGCACGGCCTGTTGCCTGGTGCTGGACATCCGCCTGTCGGGCGAGAACGGGCTGGATTTCCAGGACCGGCTGATCGCCCAGGCGCGGATGGTGCCGGTGGTCCTGATCACCGGCTTTGGCGACATCCCGATGACCGTGCGCGGCATGCGCGCGGGTGCCGTGGACGTGCTGCCCAAACCCTTCGGCGACGAGCAGCTGCTTCAGGCCGTGGCCAGGGCGCTGACCGCCGATGCCACGCGGCGGGCCGATGCCGAACAGAACGCCGGGCTACACGCGGCCTACGAGACCCTGACGCCCCGCGAACGCGAGGTCATGGCCCTGGTCGTGACCGGGCTGATGAACAAGCAGGTGGCCGGCCACCTCGGCCTCAGCGAGATCACGGTCAAGATCCACCGGGGCCATGTCATGCGCAAGATGGCGGCCCAGTCTCTGGCCGACCTGGTGCGCATGGCCGAAATGCTGGGCGTGCGCGACGAGAGCATCAGCCGGTATAGCATCTAGGTATGCCTGTGCCCGCGCCACGAGCGGCATACATCCAAGGTTCATAGACCCGCGAATGAAGAACAGAGGTCCCAGGCCGTGCAACCCTACCTGATAGCCATCGTCGATGACGACCCCGGCGTGCGCGGCAGCCTTCACAGCCTCCTGCGCTCGGCCGGGATGGACGGGATCGGCTTTGCCGCGGCCGAGGATCTGCTGGGCTACGCCGATCCCGCGCGGCTGGATTGCATCGTCACCGACCTGCACATGCCCGGCATGTCCGGCACCGATCTGCAGGAAGAGCTGGCGCGCCGGGCCTGGGCCAAGCCGGTGATCGTCATGACGGCCTACCCGACCGACGCCGCCCGCGACCGCGCGCTGAGCGCCGGTGCGCGTCAGTTCCTGACCAAGCCCGTCGATCCCGACGCCCTGCTGGACGCCATCGAAGACGCCGTCGGCTGAACCCTGCCGCCAAGCCGAACACCCGGCCGCGGTCGGCCGATCCCTGCGTCCAAGCCCAACACCCGACCGCAGTCGGATAATCCCTGCCGCCAAGCCGAACACCCAATGAAAAGGGGAGAGCGGACCCTCTCCGCTCTCCCCCTCCTGTCGCAGGCATGGCCTGGTCAGCTGCGCACGAAGGCCAGCAGGTCCGGGTTGATCACCGCGGCGTGCGTGGTCAGCATCCCGTGCGGCAGGCCCGGGTAGACCTTCATCTGCGAATTGGCCAGCAGGGCATGCTGTTTCTCGACCGCGTCCCTGTAGGGCACCACCTGGTCGTCATCGCCCTGGATCACGAACATCGGCACGGTGATGGCCTCCAGGTCTTCGGTCTGGTCGGTTTCCGAAAACGCCTTGATGCCCTCGTACTGTGCCAGCGCGCCGCCCATCATGCCCTGCCGCCACCAGTTGCGGATCACCCCGTCCGACACCTTGGCGCCTTCGCGGTTGAACCCGTAAAACGGCCCCGAGGCCACATCCAGGAAGAACTGCGCGCGATTGGCGGCCAGCGCGCTGCGGAAGCCGTCGAAGACCTCCATCGGGGTGCCTTCGGGGTTGGCGTCGGTCTTCAGCATCAGCGGCGGCACCGCGCTGACCAGAACAGCCTTGGCCACACGTCCATTGGGCTGCCCGTACTGCGCGACATAGCGGGCAACCTCGCCGCCGCCGGTGGAATGGCCGATGTGGACGGCATTGGTCAAATCCAGGTACTGCACCACGGCCCAGGCATCGGCGGCGTAATGGTCCATGTCGTTGCCGGTATCCACCTGGCTCGACCGGCCATGGCCGCGCCGGTCATGGGCGATGACACGATAACCGTTGGCCAGGAAGAACAGCATTTGAGCGTCCCAGTCGTCCGACGACAGCGGCCACCCGTGGTGGAACATGATGGGCTGGGCGTCTTTCGGCCCCCAGTCCTTGTAGAAGATTTCCGTGCCGTCTTCGGTGGTGACGTAGCCGCTGGACATGTCGATGTCTCCGTTCTGATTTGCGGGTTCGGGGGATGTCTGGGAAAAGACCGGGCCGGACAGGATCATGCCCGCCAGGCTCGAGGTCGCGACGACGAAGGTCCGGCGCGACAGGGGAAGGGTTGGGTCTGACATGGGGTCTCCACTTGCCTGATCGCAAGACGGGTGCGGACCGGCCGGACGCCACCTCTCCGCGTCGTGACACCGTCACGGGCGGGACCGCTGGCCCGACAAGACCGGCATCGCCGCCTTGACCTCATCCAAGCTAGGGGCCGGGGCAGTGACCCGGAATCATACCAAGGTTTGCGCGCGTCAGATCTGCCCTAACCCTTTGGTATGATTGAGAATGCGAAGTCTCACCGGCGGGACGAGGAACGGGGAACGGGGAATTGATCGAACCTGCCCCGAAGGTGAAAGAGCCCCGAAAACCATCCTCAGATGAGGTCCCTCGCAGTGACGCGGCTGTCGCTGTCCGCCTATCCGCATGAGACAGGCGCACCGCCAAGCCAGATCGACATCACCGACGGGCTCTTCAACTTCGCCAAAGCCGTGAACCAGCGCCGCAATCCGCCCGATCGCATGCCATGCGGGGCCGGCTTGACCGAAGACCGCCGGCACATGTCGATCAACGTCGAGAAGATCGGCAGCGGCCTTGGTTACCGTGAAGGGCTCAGTCAGCATCGAAACGGCAGGGTACATCCGGCAAACCGAAACACCGGCCGTCAGGGTCGGCATTGCCGGCCGGCAACCACACGGCACCTCCCGCACCTCTTTCGCGTTGCAGGCAGGAGGGATGGATTTTCGCTCCGGGCTGCGCCGAGCGATATTCGCCTGCCCATCGGCAACCGCGCTGCCGAGACCGCCATCCGACGGCCACGCGACCGGGCGTGCTCAATCCCGCAGTCGCGCGACTGTCATCGCCAATGCCGGGATTGACCGAAACGTCTCGACACGCTCGGTTCTCCCGACCCGGCCTCGTGCCCCGTCATCGGCCTGTCGTCCCGCGGCGGATCTGCATCAATGTCGCGATGCCGGACAAGACCACCCCGGCCAAGCAGACGGCGCTCCAGCCCGCGGCATGATAGGCCAGGCTGCCGACCGCGGACCCAAGCGCCCCGCCCAGGAACATGGTTCCCATGAACAGCGTCGTTACCCTGGCCCGGATATCAGCCCCAAGAGCGAAGATGATGTGCTGGTTCGACACCAAGGCCCCCTGCACCGCGAAATCCAGCACGATGACACCTGCGACCAGCCCCGCCAGCGACGTCCAGGTGCCGAAGATCACCCAGGACAGGAGCGTCAGCGCCGCACCCGCCAGGACCACGCGTTCCGGCCCGTGCCGGTCTGCCGTCTTGCCGGCCAGCGGCGCCGCCACCACACCGGCAACCCCGATCAGCCCGAAGAGCCCGGCCGCCCCTGCGCCCAGTCCAAAGGCCGGTTCACTCAGGCGCAGCACCAGGACCGTCCAGAACGCCGAGAAGGCGGCAAACAGCAGGGCCTGCGTCGCGGCGGCGTGGCGCAGCACCGGGTGTGCGCGCCAGATCGTTTCGAGCGACCGGATCAGGGGAAGGTATCGCAGGCCGGGCTGCACGGGTTCGAAGGGCAGGCGCATTGCCATGACCACCGCCGCCGCAAGGGCGACAAGAACCCCGATCACGTACATCTCGCGCCACCCGGCGGCATCGGCGACGATCCCGGCGACAGTCCGGCTGAGCAGGATGCCGGCCAGCAGGCCGGACATCACCGTCCCCACGACCGCACCGCGCCGTTCGCTCGTGGCCAGATGCGCCGCGAAGGGCACGATCTGCTGGGCCGCGGTCGCCAGCAGGCCGACCAGCAGCGATGCAAGGACCACGGTCGCCCCGGTCGGGGCCGCCGCAATGGCACCGAGCCCTACGGCAAGAGCCACGAATTGCGCGACAATCAGCTTGCGCCGGGGCACGATGTCTCCCAGCGGGACCAGCAGCAGCAGGCCGAGGGCATAGCCCAACTGCGTCACCGTCGGCACCATCGCCGTCATCCCGGGGCCCAGGTCGCGTTGCATGATCCCGAGCATCGGCTGGTTGTAATAGATATTGGCCACCGCGGCGCCCGCCGCACAGGCCATGGCCAGGACGAGCCCTCTCGAAGGTTCGGTCGCGACCGGCTGGCGGATGGGTGAGGCTTCAATGGACATGCGGGTCTCCGGGTCTGGCTGCATGGATGGCAAGAGCTGCTCTTGCCGAGCTAATGGCGGGCGCGATGCAATTGCAGACATACCTAGGGATGATGGCCTGCAATCGGCGTGGACCCCGGGGCGAAACTGCACGGCAATCGAGCCAGGCCCAGCGCACGGGATCGAAGGGCGGGGCACCGCGCGACCTCGGGACCCTCCCGTGCGGTACCGCCGTTCGGCATGGCTATTCAAGCGCCGACGGGATGGCGGGCTGCAGGTGTCGTCCCAGCCGGATGCCCAGGGTGACCGTCGCATCGTTCTCGTCCCGCCGCTCCCGGTCGTACCCGCCCAGCGCCGCGACGGGGTCCGGCTGTCTCACCAGCCAGTCGCGCAGGGCCATCGCGTCGGCCGCGGCCTTGGCCACGCCCATGGCCGTATGCGGGCGGGCAACAAAGGCCGCGTCGCCCAGCAGGGCGATGCGGCCCGCGGCCATGCGCGGCGAGCGCAGGTCGTGGATTGCCTGGACGAAGGGCGCCGGCTCGGCGCGGACCACCCGGGCAAAGGCCGGGGGCAGCAGCCGCGCGGCATCCGCGCGCAGCTGGTCAACCGCGTGATCGCTCATCGCACCGGGCGGCAGCGAATGGGCATGGCGCTGGCCGTCGCGATCCGTCAGCGCCGCCGCCAGCCCCGCCTGCCCTGGCGCAGGGCGATACCAGACCCAGTTGTATCGTCGCTGCCCCAGCTCGACCGATCCGTCCGCCCCTGGCACGAGATAGCCAAGCGCCTGCGATCCCTGCATTTCGAAGAAGGCGAAGCGCTCGCTCAGCAGGGTCGCCTCGTCGACCAGCGTCGCCTCCGGCACCAGCCCGCGCCAGGCCGCGTAACCGGCATAGACCGGCCGGGCCGACGCCCCGGCGACCGCCGCCCGCAGGACCGAGCCCAGCCCGTCAGCGCCGATCACCAGGTCGGCGCTGACGCGCGCGCCGTCGGCAAAGCGTACCGTCACTTCGTCCGGCCCCTGACTGACCGCTTCGACAACCCGCCCGATCGCATAGCGCCCCTCGGGCAAGGCCGCGCGCAGGCTGTGCCAGATCAGATCCCAGGAAACCTGAGTCTGCGGTGTCCGGTCCCGATGACGAACCGTGCCGTCCCGATCCAGAAAGATCCGCTCCCATGCGGTCACGCCGATGCGTGCCACGTGATCGCAGCCGATCTCTCGCAGCAGGCGGAACACCGGGCGTTGTGCCACCAGCCCCGCGCCGCGGCCATCAAGCCCCGCGCGCGAGCGCTCGAAGACCCGGACGTCGAACCCGGCCCGGTCCAGCAGGACCGCCGCGAAAAGCCCGCCGAGCGAGCCGCCTATGATCGCGATTTTGAGTGCCATGAGAGACTGTGCCTATCCTGTTATGTCTTGTCCTGGGATGTGGATCGCGGGGAATTGCCCGCTGGACTAGCCCGCGCCTGCGTCGCGCAGTGCGGCTGACGTCATCGGCGTGGCCCGCAGACGGGTCCCGGTGGCATCAGCGATGGCATTGGCCAGCGCCGCCGCAGTAGGCCCCTGCGAGGTCTCGCCTGCCCCCAGGAACGGCGCACCGGGCCGGTCGATCAGATGGACCTCGATCGAGCGGGGCGCCTGCGGGAATCGCAGGATCGGATAGCTCGACCAGTCCGTCGTGGTGACGCGGCCAGCGTCGAAGCGGACCCGTTCGAACAGCGTCCAGCTGCTGGACTGGACGATGCCGCCCTCGACCTGGTTGCGCAGGCCGTCGGGGTTGATGATCTCGCCCGAATCCACCGCCGCGACGACCCGGCCGATGCGGGGCCTCTGCGTGTCGGCGTCGATGCCAACCTCCATTGCCACGGCGCAATAGGCCTCGAGGTTCTTGTAGCGGGCGAAGGCAAAGCCATGACCGATGCCGCCTGCGCTGCGCCTGTCGTCCCAGCCATAGTCCCGCGCCGCCCGCGCGATGACATCTCGCGCGCGCGGGTCCTGCATGTGACGCAGCCGGAACGCGACCGGATCCTGCCCCGAGGCACGCGCCAGGTCGTCCATCGTGCTTTCGATGGTCATCACGTTGAGGTAACCGCCGAGCGAGCGCATCGCCGATCCCCGCAGGGGGCCTGACGGCAGGAAATGCTTGACCACCAGCGCGTTGCCAAAGCTGTAGAGCGGCAGCGCGTTGCGGTCGCCGCCGCCGGCGGGCTGAGGCAGCGCGACCGGAGGCGCCGGGGGCGCCGGGTCGGCCTTTGCCCGCGCGGCCAGCAGCGTCCCGGCGGGGCCGGGGCGCATCATGTGCGACTGGCTCCAGACCTCGTGACGCCAGCGGCTTACCGTGCCGTCGGGGCCGGTGGCAGCGTCGATGCGGGTCACCATACCGGGGCCGAAGGGCGCGGCGGTATGCTCCTGCTCGCGCATCCATTGCAGACGGATCGGTCGCCCCGGCATCGCCATCGCGATCAGCGCTGCATCGGCGGCCACGTCATCTGCGCCGTTGTGTCCGTAGCATCCCGCGCCTTCGGCATGAATGCAGCGCACCTTGCCGGGCGGCAGGTCAAGCATCGCGGCAATCGCGTCGCGCAACTCGAAGACCCCTTGCGAATGAGACCATACGGTCAGCCCTTCCAGTTCGGACAAGGCCAGCGCACAGGAGGGACCGATAGAGCCATGGGCAAGATAGGGCCGGAAGAAGGTGACGGCCCCGGCCGACATGGCGCCGACCTTCCCGGTGTTCAGGATCGTGCTGTCCTGCGCGGGCAGCGCCATCAATGCCTCGGCCAGAGCGGTCTCGTCCGGCAATTTTGCGGTCTCGTCCCAGACCAGCGTTTCGGCCAGACGCCGCATCGCCTGGATCGCGGTCCATTCCCGCTCGGCCACCACGGCCAGAAAATCGCCGTTGCGCACCACGCCCACCACCCCGGGTATCGCCTCGACCGGGCCGGTGTCGATACCGCGGAGCCTGGCGCCTGCGCTCGGCTGGCGTAGAACGCGGGCGTGAAGCATGCCTTCGGGGCGCAGGTCCTGGATAAAGGCCGCCCCGCCCGTGACCTTGGCCGGGATGTCGACCCGCTGCACTGGCTCCGACATGACCGTGAAATCGTCCGGTGCGGTCAGCGGCGCGCCGGGGCTGGCCAGAACATGCAGCAGGGTGTCGCTCACCAAGGTGCCATACTCCGCCCGGGCACCGTTCGGGCCGCGCACGACGCCGTCCTTGGCATGGGTCACGGCCGGATCGACCTGCCAGAGCCCGGCCGCCTCTGCCCGCAGGATCTCTCGCACCTGGGCGGCGGCATGGCGGATGGCAGTGCCGGAGTCCTTCATCGAATGGCTGGCAGCGGTATAGCCTTCGTGGGGCGTGCGCCCGGTATCGGCCGTCACCAGGGTGATCCGGTCCATCGGCAGCTTCAGCTCTTCGGCGCAAACCTGCAGCAGCGCGGTCTTCAGCCCCTGCCCCAGCTCGGCCTTTCCGGTAAAAAGCGTGCCGGCACCGGTCGCGTCGATGCGGATCCAGCCGTCGAGCCAGGGTGACGCGGCCAGGTCCGGAGGCAGGCCGTCGGGCAAGGCATCGCTTTCGGCCAGAGCCGGGCGCATCTGGCCAAGACGCAAGGAGACCACCAGCGCGCCGGCGCCCCGCAGCACAGTGCGGCGTGACAGGACCGGGCTCATGCCTGCTCTCCGGCCAGATGCGTCGCCACCGGCTGGCCCGAGGCCCGCATGATCGCGGCAATGATCCGCATGTGGGTGCCACAGCGGCAGAGGTTGGGTTCGAGCGCCGCACGGACCTGCGCTTCGGTCGGCTTCGGGACCCGCCGCAGAAGACCCTCGGCGCGCATGATCATGCCCGCGATGCAATAGCCGCACTGCGCCGCCTGCTCGTCGATGAACGCCTGCTGCAGCGGGCTCGGGGCTTCTGCGGTGCCCAGCCCCTCGATCGTCGTCACCTCGCGGCCCTCGACCAGGTCGAGAGGGGTGACACAGGCAAAGACCGGAGCGCCATCGACCAGCACCGTGCAGGCGCCGCACTGGCCCAGGCCGCAGCCGAACTTGGCCCCGTTGAGGTGCAGATCGTCGCGCAGCACGTAAAGCAGCGGTGTTCCCCGGTCGGACATGACGGTCCGGTCGGACCCGTTGAGGCGAAACTTGGTCATGAAGGTCTCCATTCTGCCGGGCCTTTCGGGGCCGTCGGGGGTGTTGGTCCGGGATCACCGGGTCGGGGGTGTGCCGAACAGGCCCTTGCGCACCCGGGCGATGCTGTCGCCGAGGTCGGTCCAGTCCGGCGCCCCGGTCCGGCCACGCAGGTAGATGGCCAGCGCCTCGAGGTCGGCATCCCCGAGCACCGGAGCAAAGCCCGGCATGATCGGGGCGATGCCTTCCCCCTCGGCGGGGATACCGCCCAGGATCAGCTGCATGAGGTTGTCGGCCCTGGACGCCTGCAGGGGGCCGGACAGGGTAAGCTCCATCGCCCCGAGCGGCAGCGGGCGAGCACCATCGTGACAGGATGCGCAGGTGAGGCGATAGACCTCTGCCCCCCTGCCCCCGGCCAGATCTGGGCCCAGAGCCGGGGCCGGATCGGGCGACAGAGCCGCCTGCCATCCGGCCACCTGTGGGGCAACGACCGGCGCGGCTGCAGCCTGGCCCCGGGCGCCCGGCCCGGCAGGACCATCGCCCAGGTTGGCGATGTAATGCGCCATGGCGGCGACATCGGCGGGTGCGGCCTGTGCCAGGTTCTCGGTCACGGGCTTCATGGGCCCAAGCGCAACGCCATGCCCCGGCGCGAAACCCTTCGTAAGGTACTGGACCAAGCTCTCCTCGGTCCAGGGAATGGCCGAAGTCGAATAGGGACCGAGCCCGACCGCCTGCCAGCCCTCGGCGCTTCCGCCCGCGAAGGGCCGGCTGCGGATCTCTCCCCCCGCCAGATTCCGGGGCGAATGGCAGGAGGAACAATGACCCAGCCCCTCGACAAGGTAGCGGCCCCGGTTCCATTCGGCACCCCGTTCTGGATCATCGACTAGCGGCCTCCTGTCCAGGAACAGCAGGTTCCAGCCGACCACCACCTTGCGAACGCTGATCGGGAACGGCAGATCGTTCCGCGGCGCCTCTGCCCGGACCGGGGGCAGCGACATGACATAGGCATAAAGCGCCTGCAGATCGCCATCGGTCAGGCGGCTGAAATGGTCATAGGGGAAGGCGGGATAAAGATGCCGACCCTCCCGGTCCACGCCCCGGCGCATCGCCCGGTCGAAAGCCGCCTGCGACCAGCGGCCGATCCCGGTTTCGGCATCCGGGGTGATGTTGGTGGAATGGATCGTCCCGAAGGGCGTCTCCAGCGCCACGCCCCCGGAATAGGCAGGCCCGTTCACGGGCGAATGGCAGGTTCGGCAATCGCCGATCAGCGCGAGGTTGCGGCCCGTGGCGACCAGGTCCGGGTCAAAACCCTCGGACGGCGGTGGGGCCATGGGGTCCAGGGCCGGTTCCCAAGCGTACCACAGGGCCCCCAGGCCACCGGCCAGGCCGAGCACTCCGGCGCAGAGCAAAAGGCCGGCCCGCATCAAGACGGCCTCACCGCCCGAATTACGAAAAAGCGCGCGGCCCGCACGGCACCTGGCTCGGCCCCCGAAGACGCCCCGCACGCTCTGCCAGATCCGCTTGTCGTCGTTTGCATGGCCTTGCCCCGCTGCCTTGTCGGACCGCCAACCGAGCGGTCCAGCTTCGCGAGCAACATCAGCGATGCGGCAACAGGAAAACATCATACGTAGGTTTCGGGACACCCGCGGCGCGCGCAGAGCTCCGCAATCCGCGTTGGCACCCGACCCGTTGATCAACGTGTTCCGCCACGGGCCGGGTGATTGGCCCCCATGAGCGCGGGGGTTGGGTGCGGCACCTGTCGCTCCGGAAGCAGGGCGGACCTTTGGTGCCGCGGTGACCGGCGCGCCCAGGTGAAACGGTCGCCAGAATGACCCCCGGCCCGATCCAGCCATTCACGTTGCTCTGCCGCTTCACGCCGGGGCTTGTCGGGCGTCGCACGGGCACGTGGATCAGGTCAGAGGGTATCGGAGCAACGTGACACTCGGCGATGCCGCGCCATTGATCCAAACGCCGATCACGACACACAGGTTTGCCAGCGATCCGAAGGGGCCGGAGCCTGAGACCAAAGTCCACCGTCCGGTGAGCGTGGTTTTGATTGTTCAGGTGAGCACGCTTTTGATTGTATAGTCGGCATCAGGAGAACGTTCCGATGGTCGAGCGACGCCACGTAGAGGAAATCGCGCAGGTGCTGGATGGTCTTGCCACCGGGCGGGACAGCTATGTGGATGCCTCCTGGCGGCGCTGTGTCGAACTCTACGGCATGGATCCCGAACGCAGCGAGCCCGCGCATATCGTCACCGAGGCCGAGTTCCGTGCCCATCGCGACCAGGCCGACTGGATGATCGGCGCGGCCCGCGCCAGCCTGCAGAGCCTCTTCCGGCAGGTCGCCGGACAGAATTACGTGCTGCTGCTGACCGATGCCAAAGGGGTCTGCGTCGACTTCTTCGGCGACAGCCTCTTTGCCGACGAGCTGCGCGGGGCGGGGCTCTATCTTGGCTCGAACTGGTCCGAGGAACTTGCCGGAACCTGTGGCGTGGGCGCTTGCATCGTGACCGGCGAGCCGGTCACGGTTCACCAGGACGACCATTTCGGCAGCGCCCATACCGCGCTTTCGTGCACCTCTGCCCCGATCCATGACAGCCTTGGCCAACTGGCCGCAGTGCTCGACATCTCGTTGCTGCGTTCGCCCTCTGCGAAAAGCAGCCAGAACCTGGCCATGTCGCTGGTGACGGCGGCGGCGCGGCGGGTCGAGATGGCGAACCTGATGGCCGCGAGCCGTCGCGAATGGGTGTTGCGGTTTTCCTCCAGCCCGGAGTTCCTCGATGTGGACCCGGAATGCGCGGTGGCCCTGGACGGGTCGGGCCGGGTGATCGGGGCCACCCATGCAGCAAAGCGGATGCTCTCGCGCGGGGGGCGCCTGATCGGAGAACGGATCGACGGGCTGCTCGGGATCGGCGTCGACGATCTTCCCGACCTGATGCGGGATCGCCCGACCGAGGAGCGTGTGGTGGCCCTTGGCGATGGTGGCGCGGTCTTCGGCCACGCGATCGCGCCCCAGGCCCCGCGCCGGCCGCGCACCGCGCCTTCGCCGGCCGCGCGACCCGGCGGGGGCGTGCTGTCCGGGCTTGCCGGCCACGACCCGGCAATGACCCGATTGCTGTCGCGGGCCGAGCGGTTGGCCGGAACACCCGTCCCGCTGCTGGTCTGTGGCGAGAGCGGCAGCGGCAAGACCAAGCTCGCCCGTGCGCTTCACATGGCTTCCCGCCGCGCCGGCTTCATCACGGTCGACTGCGCCGGGGCGGGGGCTGCCGAGATGGCGTCGGCGTTTGACAGCCAGGCCGGGCCGGCAACGCTTCTCCTGCGGCGCATCGAAGACCTCTCCGCCTCTGCCGCCCGGGCGCTGCCGGGCCTTCTCGACGCGCATCCCGAGCTGCGCCCGGTCACCACGAGCGACCTCGCGCCGACTGCGCTGCTCTCGCACGAAACCCTGCCTTGCGCGCTCTATCACCGGCTCGCCGGGGCCGCCTTCGAGCTGCCGCCGCTGCGCGAGCGGCAGGATCTCGGCTGGCTGATCGACCGGCTGCTGCGGCGGCGCTCCGGTGGCGAGATGCGGTTGACGCCCTCGGCCCGCGCCGAGCTGATGGCCCGCGACTGGCCCGGCAACCTGCGCGAACTGGGCCATGTCCTCGATGTTGCCTGTGCCCTTGCGGAAGGCGCGGTGATCGATCTTACGGATCTGCCCGAGCCGCCGCGGCCATGTGTCGAAGAACAGAGTCTCGAGGCCGTGCTCGACGCCTGCAACTGGAACATGGCCCGCGCCGCGCGGCGGCTGGGCGTGAATCGCTCGACGGTCCTGCGGCGCATCCGCAAGGAAGGGTTGCGCGCGCCGAACTGACGCGTTGCGCGGCGTTGCGTTTGCAACATGCTGCGATGCCGCAACCCCGGAGACCGCCAAATTCGTCCGATCCCGGTGGCGGAATGGCCGTCGGGATCGCCACACTCTCCTCATCACATTGCCTATGAGGAGGATACGCAATGCTCGACACGACCGTCACCGCCGAGGTGCAGGACACGCTCGACCGCCTGAACGCCGCTCTGGAGGAGGGCAACGCGCAGGCCGCCGGCGCGCTTTTTACCACCGACAGCTACTGGCGCGACCTGATCGCCGTCACCTGGAACCTGAAGACCGTGGAAGGCCCCGCCGGCGTGCAGGACATGCTTGCGGCGCAGCTCAGGCACACCAGGCCCGGCCGCTTTGCCATCCAGCCCGGAGAGCTCCCCGGCGAGGAGGGTGGCGTCATCACGGCCTGGGTCACCTTCGAGACCGCTGTCGGCCGGGGGTGGGGGCTGATGCGCCTGAAGGACGGCCGCATCTGGACGTTGCTCACCGCGCTGCAGGAACTGAAGGGCTTCGAAGAGAACCGCGGCAAGCGCCGTCCGATGGGGGCCGAACACGGGGCCGCCAAGAACCGCAGGTCGTGGAAGGAAAAGCGCGAGGCCGAAGCTGCGGACCTTGGGTATGCCGAACAGCCCTACACCGTCATCATCGGCGGCGGCCAGGGCGGCATCGCGCTTGGCGCGCGGCTGCGCCAGCTTGGCGTGCCGACCATCGTGCTCGACAAGCATGACCGCCCCGGCGACCAGTGGCGGTCGCGCTACAAGTCGCTCTGCCTGCACGATCCGATCTGGTACGACCACCTGCCGTACATCAAGTTCCCCGACAACTGGCCGGTCTTCACGCCCAAGGACAAGGTGGGCGACTGGCTGGAGATGTACACCAAGGTCATGGAGATCAACTACTGGACCCGGTCCGAGGTCCAGAAGGCGGCCTATGACGAGGCCAGCGGCACCTGGGAGGTCAAGGTCAACCGCGACGGCCAGGAGGTGACGCTGCGCCCGACCCAGCTGGTTCTGGCCACCGGCATGTCGGGCAAGGCCAACATTCCCACCTTCCCGGGCATGGACAGCTTCAAGGGCGAAATCCAGCATTCCTCGCAGCATGCCGGGCCGGATGACTGGACCGGCAAGAAGGTGGTGGTCGTCGGCTCCAACAACTCGGCCCATGACATCTGCGCCGCGCTCTGGGAAGCGGATGCCGACGTGACCATGGTGCAGCGCAGCTCGACCCATATCGTGCGCTCGGACACGCTGATGGATATCGGCCTCGGCGCGCTCTATTCCGAGGACGCGGTGGCCAGCGGCATGACGACCGAGAAGGCCGACATGGTCTTTGCCTCGCTGCCCTACCGGATCATGCACGAATTCCAGATCCCGCTCTACGACCAGATGAAGGAGCGCGACGCCGAGTTCTACGCCGGGCTCGAACGGGCCGGTTTCGACCTCGACTGGGGCGATGACGGCTCGGGGCTGTTCATGAAATACCTCCGCCGCGGCTCGGGCTATTACATCGACGTGGGCGCCAGCCAGCTCATCATCGACGGCGAGGTCAAGCTGGTGAAGGGGCAGGTCGAGCGCTTCGACGAGACCGGCGTGGTGCTGGCCGACGGCACGCATCTCGATGCCGATCTCGTGGTGATGGCCACGGGCTATGGCAGCATGAACGGCTGGGCTGCCGATCTCATCAGCCAGGAGGTCGCCGACAAGGTCGGCAAGGTCTGGGGCCTCGGCTCGGACACCACCAAGGACCCCGGTCCCTGGGAGGGCGAGGAGCGCAACATGTGGAAACCGACCCAGCAGGAGAACCTCTGGTTCCACGGTGGCAACCTGCACCAGTCGCGGCATTATTCGCTGTACCTGGCGCTGCAGCTGAAGGCCCGGATGGAAGGCATCGACACGCCTGTCTACGGCCTTCAGGAGGTGCATCACCTGTCGTGATGCCCCACTTGGCGCGCCGTCACTGGCGCGCCCCGCGCCCGGCCCTTCCTCCTGCCGGGCGCATCCTTTCTGACATCGGAGAAAAGAAATGAAAGCAGCACGTTGGCATGGCGTGAAGGATATCCGCGTCGAAGACATCGCGGATCCGCAACCCGGCAAGGGCGAGGTGAAGGTCAAGGTCGCCTGGACCGGGATCTGCGGCAGCGATCTGCATGAATACCTGGCCGGGCCGATCTTCGTGCCGGTGGGCGAGGACCATCCGCTGAGCCACGACAAGGCGCCGATCACCATGGGGCACGAATATTGCGGCACGGTTGTCGAACTGGGCGAAGGTGTCACCGATCTTGCGATCGGCGACCGCGTCGCAATCGAGCCGATCTTTTCCTGCGGAACCTGCCCGGCCTGCCTGGAGGGCAAGTACAACCTCTGTGACAGCCTCGGGTTCGTCGGCCTGTCCGGCGGACATGGCGGTTTTGCTGCGCACAGCGTCGTGCCCGCGCGCATGGTCCACAAGATGCCCGAGGGGCTGTCGATGGAACAGGGCGCGCTGGTCGAGCCTGCGGCCGTCGCGCTGCATGCCGTGCGCCTGTCCAGGATCAAGGCCGGTGACAAGGCCGCCGTCTTTGGCGCGGGGCCGATCGGGCTTCTTGTGGTCGAGTCGCTGCGGGTGGCCGGGGCCTCCGAGATCCACGTCGTCGAACCGTCGGACGTTCGGCGGCAAAAGGCGCTGGATCTTGGTGCGACATCGGTGATCGATCCGACGGCCACCGACGCCGTGGCGGACATCTGCGCCGCGACGGGCGGGGTCCATGTTGCCTTCGAAGTGACCGGCGTGCCCCAGGTCCTGCCGCAATGCATCGACGCGACCCGCCACGAAGGACAGGTCCTGGTGGTTTCCATCTGGGAAAGGGACGCATCCTTCCAGCCCAACACGGTCGTGTTGAAGGAACGCCAGGTGCAGGGCACCATCGCCTATCGCAACGTCTATCCGGCGGTGATGGCGCTGATGACCCAGGGGTATTTCAGCGCGGATCAGCTGGTCACAAAACGCATCGCGCTGGAGGATATCGTCACCGAAGGCTTCGAGGCGCTGGTCGCGGAGAAGTCTCACGTGAAGATCCTGGTCGAGGCACCGGACTGACCCCCACCAGGCGACGCCGGCCGCCGCCGTATCGAACGGTGGCCGGCAAGGTGCGACGGGCTGTGCGCAACGCATGCGCCGACCTGCCGGGACGATCTGCAGCGAATGTTTTCCTCGTGCAGGGGCAAACCGCGTTTTCGGATTATGTGTGAGGGCTCGCCCTGCAGGGCCCTGGCCGCTTACGGGTCGTCTGCTGTGCCGGATGTTGCTGTCGTGTGCGCCATGTGCCGCGACGGTGCGGAATTTGTCCGTCTTTCATGATGCTGGGCACCGGACCGAAGGCCTGAACGGGCACGAAGCGGTCATCTGACGGCCCCCCGACTGCATCCGGGACCGGTGTCCCAATACCCTGCTTCCATCGGAAACATTCTGTCAGAAGGCGAAAACCTGGCTCCTGGTGAGCTGGCCGCTGACCTGCCCCCCCGCGGGTCCCTCGTTCATGACGAGCCGGCAAGGTTCTGTCGGAAGGACGGGTGGCAAATCCCTGAACCGGCGTGGCCGGTCACGGTTTCAAGTATCGATTCTGGTGTGGAATGTCCAAATGGCAGGGGCAGCAGGGTTCGAACCCGCGACCTACGGTTTTGGAGACCGTCGCTCTACCAGCTGAGCTATACCCCTAGGACCGGCTTGCTGAATAGGCGGGCCGGCAGGCAGATGCAAGGGGAAACCACAGACTTTCCCCGATTGCCCCGGCGTTCACCCAGCCTCGGCCGCGGCGCGCAGGCGGGCGGGATCGCCGCCGCAGATTGCCGCCTCCTGCGCCAGGATGCGGGCGATGGGCCAATCCCACCAGGCGATGTCCAGCAGGGCCTCGACGGTGGCCGCGTCGAACCGGTGGCGGATCACCCGGCCGGGGTTGCCGGCCACGACCGAATAGGGCGCGATGCGGCCACCGACCACGGCGCCGGTGCCAATGATGCAGCCGCTGCCGATCCGCGCTCCGGGCAGGATGCGCGCGCCCTGGCCGAACCAGACATCATGGCCGATCACCGTGTCGGGATGCGGCCCGTCGGGCAGCGAGGGGCGGTCCGGATCCATGCCGTCGAAGATGGCAAAGGGATAGGTCGAAATGCCGTCGTGACGGTGATTGGCCGATGCGGTGACAAAGGTCACCCCGTCGGCGATCTGGCAGAATCGCCCGAGGATCAGCCGTTCGGGCGAGGCGGGATAGAGATAGGGCGCCAGGTGCATGGCCCAGTCGTCCGGGGGACGGTGGGCCGAGGCATAGGTATAGGCGCCGACCTGCCAGCGCGGATGGTCGATGGCGGCGTTCAGAAAGACGGTGCCCAGGTGGGGCTGGCCGTCGGGCATGATGAGGGGGTGCCGTTCACAGGCTTGGGGAAAGGGCATGACGCTGTCCTTGGCAGGGCGGCCCCGGGCGGGGCGCCGGACGGGAAAAGATCGGGCGGATCAGTTCAGCGTCTTGTCCATGTCACCCTCCGACGGTTGCATGGCTCAAGCTAGGTGCCGGGCGGGCCGGGATCAAGTCCCGCGCCGGGTCTGCCCGTTTGGCGCGGGGTTGCGCTTCGCCATGGTGCGGGTTTGCCCGCCGGTATCGAGCGGGCATCGTCATGGCCCCGGCGTTGGCCCGCAACCGGACCATGCCCCCTTCGAAACCGGCGGACGCCGGCGCAGGAGGACAGGCATCAGATCTGCCCCGGGCGGCCGCAAGTCACCGGACCGTCTCAGGACCACCCCGGCGACAAGGCAGGCAACGCGCGGGCCTCAGCCCGTTGCAGCGGCGGCCCGCAACCGGTCCAGCCGGGCGCCACAGATCGCGGCCTCGTTGTCCAGGATGCGCTCGATCGGCCAATCCCACCAGGCAATGTCGAGCAGGGCCGCGATGGTCTCGTCGTCGAAACGGCGGCGCACCACGCGGGCAGGGTTGCCGGCCACGACCGAATAGGGCGCGACCTCGCCCGTCACCACAGCCCCGGCCCCGATGATCACCCCGGAACCGATCCGCGCGCCGGGCAGGATGCGCGCGTCCTGGCCGACCCAGACGTCATTCCCGATCACCGTGTCCGGCCCCGGATCGGGGTTGGACGGCCGGCCTTTCATCTTGCCGCCCCCGAAGGCCGCGAAGGGAAAGGACGAAAAGCCGTCATAGCGGTGATGGGCCGAGGCCGTGATGAAGAGCGCGCCATCGGCGATCTGGCAGAACTTGCCGATGGTCAGGGTCTCGGGCGAGAAGATGTGCAGGTAGGGCGCCAGCCGAGCGGCCCAGTCGGCCGGCGGATCGAAGGCGCTGGCATAGGTATAGGCGCCGACGCTGATGCGGTGATGGTCGATGGCATTGGCCAGAAAGACCACGCCTTCATGCGCAGTGCCGTCGCGCAGGATCACCGGGTTCAGCGTGTCGGCAGAGGGAAAGGGCGGCGGCATGGGCAAGGGCCTTGGATGGGGACGGAGGGGATCGGACGCGATCGGACGGGGCCATCCTGTCGCCGGGCGGGCCGGGCGGCAAGCCGCAAAGCCCCCTGCCCCGGACCGGCCGATGCGCCGATCAGCGCCCGGGCAAGGCAAAGGGGCGCGCGGATCTCTCCGCACGCCCCCGAATGATGTGTCGCAAGGATCGCCCGGCCCGAAAGGGCCGGACCGACCGTCTTACTCGACGATTTTGGACACCACGCCCGCGCCGACGGTGCGGCCGCCTTCGCGGATTGCAAAGCGCAGGCCCTGCTCCATGGCGATCGGGGCGATCAGCTCGACGCCGAACGACACGTTGTCGCCGGGCATGACCATCTCGGTGCCTTCGGCCAGCGTCACGGTGCCCGTCACGTCGGTCGTCCGGAAGTAGAACTGCGGACGGTAGTTCGCGAAGAACGGCGTGTGACGGCCACCCTCTTCCTTGGTCAGGATGTAGGCTTCGGCTTCGAACTTGGTGTGCGGGGTCACCGAGCCGGGCTTGCAGAGAACCTGGCCGCGCTCGACCTTCTCACGGTCGATGCCGCGCAGCAGGGCGCCGATGTTGTCGCCGGCTTCGCCGCGGTCCAGCAGCTTGCGGAACATTTCAACGCCCGTGCAGGTCGTTTTCTGCGTGTCCTTGATGCCCACGATCTCGATTTCGTCGCCGACGTTGATCACGCCACGCTCGACGCGGCCGGTCACAACCGTGCCGCGGCCCGAGATCGAGAACACGTCTTCGATCGGCATCAGGAAGGGCTGGTCAACGGCCCGCTCGGGCGTGTCGATGTACTCGTCGACAGCGGCCAGCAGTTCCTTGATCTTGTCTTCGCCGATGTTCGCGTCACGGCCTTCCAGCGCGGCCAGGGCCGAGCCGGCGATGATCGGAATGTCGTCGCCCGGGTATTCGTACGATTCCAGCAGCTCGCGGACTTCCATTTCCACCAGCTCGAGCAGTTCCTCGTCATCCACCTGGTCGACCTTGTTCAGGAAGACGACCATCTTCGGGATGCCGACCTGGCGGCCCAGCAGGATGTGCTCGCGCGTTTGCGGCATCGGGCCGTCGGCGGCGTTCACGACCAGGATCGCGCCGTCCATCTGGGCGGCACCGGTGATCATGTTCTTGACGTAGTCGGCGTGGCCGGGGCAGTCGACGTGGGCGTAGTGACGGTTTTCCGTCTCGTATTCCACGTGAGCCGTCGAGATCGTGATCCCGCGGGCCTTTTCTTCCGGCGCGCCGTCAATCTGGTCATAGGCCTTGAAGTCGCCGAAATACTTCGTGATCGCAGCCGTCAGCGTCGTCTTGCCGTGGTCAACGTGACCGATCGTGCCGATGTTCACGTGCGGTTTCGTACGCTCAAACTTTTCCTTTGCCATGTCCGTGGCGCCCTTTTGCGATTTGGGGGTCGCGTTCCCGACCCGGTTTATCTCTGCGCGCGGCACATATTGGGTTCAGGGGTGAAAATCAAGCACCAGTCGTGCCACCCCAAGCCGCTGCACCTTCGTGTGATTCACGGGCGTCACCGGGATCGTGCCGGGCGGACAGGCCGCCCCGCACGGCCCCGGCCGGGGCCCGATGGCATCAGCCCTCGTCCGCCGGGACGGGGACCGTCGTCAAGGCGGAGTCCTGGATCGCCGCCCCCTCGGGCAGGACCCGGGCGGAGGTCGCCGCGCCCGGGCGCGGATCGAACCAGCCCTTGGTCGCGTGCTGTTCGGCCAGCCATTCCTCGACCCGGTCCATGGCATTGTCGGCCAGGCCCTGCATCTGTTCTTCCTTGGTCCGCGAATGGCCGGACCCGACGGCAAACGATTCGCCAGTCGTGTCCTCGAGGATGGTAAACGTCTCGGGCTCGGCATTCAGCTTGGAGGCCGCCGCATCATCCCAGACCGTCACGTTGATGATCAGCGCCGAGCGCGGGTTGTAGACCACCGGCACGCCCGGAGGCGCCAGCATGTAGCCTTCGACGCTGATGCCCAGGTGATAGAGCTGGTTGCCCTCGTAGCGGCCAAACCGGTCGGCCACGGCCGTCTTCAGCGTGTCGACCCATTCCTCGGGCGTGGCATCGCGCGAGATCGGGCCTTTCTTCATCTTCGAGGCAATGACCACATTGTGGCCCAGCCGGAAGGCGCCCAGGTCCTGCGGCGGGCGCAACCCGTCATCGGCGGTACATCCAAGAAGCAGGGCGGACAGCGCCAGGCAGGCAAAAATGCGGATCATCGGGCCTCTCTTGCGGCAATCTACGTTGCCGACAGGCAATAGACCGGCTGGGCGCGGGGTTCAATTCACAGATGCCCGATGGCCCCGGACCCGGGCGAGTCGCCGGCGGGCCGTGGCCAATGGGCCGATACATTGCGATCCCCGCAACAATCCGCCGAAACCGCCGCGCCGTCGGCGAAATGCTGCGCCGAACGGAAGATCCCTCAATTTCGCCACGAGTTTCGGAATAAACCGTCACGCTTTGACCACGTTTTCGCCACGACTTTCGACAATGGTTAACGACGCCCGGCACGGTCCGACCGTCTCCCGGAGTACAGTTTTCGTAACGTAACCAGTGAATTTTCGTTGACCCAGAAAGGTTCATTAATGCCCGTTCTCTCCCTCCAGCCCTGGTCCCAGTTCTCGCGCCCCGATGACGAGGCCCCGCAGACCCCCGGCACGATCGTCTTTCACGGCGGCCCGCCGATGCCCCTGATCCTGCGGGCGCATGGCGGCAGCGGGCTGCTGGAACTGGAACAGGCGGTGGAGATCGACGGCACGGCTTATCCCTGTGGCGCGGTGGTCGGCACCCCGGCGCTGGCCGGTTCCGCCGGCGGCCAGGCCGGCCACGTGCTGACCATCGACGAGGTCGCCGTGGGCATCGCCCCGGGCCCCGACCAGGTGCTGGCGGCCGGCGACCTGCTGGACATCGCCCTGGCGCCCGAGGGCGGCCAGCCCCGGACCGAACCGCATGACGGCATCCTGTGCTTTGCCGCCGGCACCCAGATCGACACGCCCGCCGGGCCGCGCCGGGTCGAGACCCTGCGCCCCGGGGAAATCCTGACGACCGAGGATCACGGGCCGATGCCGCTGCTCTGGACGGGACGGCGCGAGGTGCTCTTTGCCAAGGGCGACGACCGGTTCCGGCCGATCCAGTTCAAGCCCGGCAGCTTGGGCCCGAACAGCCCGACACGCGACCTGGTCGTGGCGCCGCATCACCACCTTGTGCTGCGCGGGCCCGACGTGGCCGAGCTGACCGGCAATACCGCGGCGCTGGCCCCGGCCGGAGCGCTGACCGAGCTGCGCGGCGTGCGCCAGATGCTGGGCAAGCGGCGGATCACCTATGTCCACCTGATGCTGGAAGGCCATGCCGTGCTGCGGGCCGAAGGCGCGGAATGCGAAAGCTTCTACCCGACGCCGGTGGCCCTGGCCGGGCTGGGCGACGATCAGCGGGCGGCGGTCTTTGCCCATGTGCCGGCCCTGCGCATCGCCCCGGAAACCGCCTTTGGCCCCACCGCCCTGCCGATGATCGGCTGGGCCGAGACCCGGGCCCTGGCCGCCGCGCGCAAGGCGCGCAGCAAGGCCGCCGAAGATCTGCCGATGGCCGCGGAATAGGCCCCGCGGCAGGCCCCCATCACCGGCTGTTGCCGGCCCCGGTGCCCGCCCTGTCGGCGGGGCGCCGGCCCGACCGGGGCGCCAGCGCGCCCCGGCGTCGTGTTCAGCCGAACTTGTAGTCGCGGGGGAAGCCGTGGGGCGGCTTCTTGCCCACGCCGGCCCGCTTGCCGACCCAGTCGGACATGTCGGGCTCGTGCCGCGTGCGGCCCCCGCCCATCGGCCAGCTGAGGCCTTCGGCAAAGGTAAAGGTCGTCAGGTCGGACAGCCCGCCATCCAGTTCCAGCGTGCCCTGACGGCCCCGGACCTGGTTGTACTTCTGCAGGCGCACGCCCTTGCCCCGGGTCATTTCGGGCAGATCGGTCAGCGGGAAGACCAGCAGACGGCCGTTCTCCGACACCACCGCCACGTGATCGCCGCGGACCGGGTGACAGATCCGGGCCACGTCGTCCTTGACGTTCAGCACCTGCTTGCCCGCCCGGGTCTGGGCCACCACGTCGGCCTCGGGCACGACAAAGCCGTTGCCCCCCTGCGAGGCCACGATCAGCTTTTCGCCCGGCCGGTGGATGAAGAAATCGACGATCTGGATGTCGTTGGGCAGGTCGACCATCAGCCGCAGCGGTTCGCCCATGCCCCGCCCGCCGGGCAGGTTGGCCGCCGACACCGTGTAGAACCGCCCGTTCGATCCGAAGACCAGCAGGCGGTCGGTCGTCTCGGCGTGGAAAATGAAGCGCGGGCCGTCGCCGTCCTTGAACTTCAGCTCCTGGCCCAGGTCGATATGGCCCTTCATCGCCCGCACCCAGCCCATCTGGGAACAGACCACGGTGATCGGCTCGCGGTCGATCATCGCCTCCAGCGGGACCTCTTCGACCTCGCCGGCCTCGGCAAAGCGCGTGCGCCGGGCGCCGCCGGCGTAATCCTTGCCAAAGGTCTTCTTGGTTTCCTTCAGCTGGTCCGAGATCCGCGCCCATTGCTTGGCCGGGTCTTCCAGCAGGTCTTCCAGCGCGGCCCGTTCGGCCATCAGCTCGGCCTGTTCGCGCAGCAGTTCCATCTCTTCCAGGCGGCGCAGCGAGCGCAGGCGCATGTTCAGGATGGCGTCGGTCTGCACCTCGGTCAGCTCGCCCTCGCCCGGCGGCGGGCTGCGGTAATCGCTTTCGTCGGTGGCCCGCACGAAATCGCGCGACCAATCCTCGCGCATCAGCGCGGCCTTGGGATCGTCATCGTAGCGGATGACGTCGATCACCCGGTCGAGGTTGAGGAAGGCGATGATGAAGCCTTCGAGCACTTCGAGCCGCTTGTCGATCTTGCCCAGCCGGTGGCGCGAGCGCCGTTGCAGCACGTCCTGCCGGTGGTCGAGGAAGGCGCGCAGCACTTCCTTGAGCGAACAGACCTTGGGCGTGACCCCGTCGATCAGCACGTTCATGTTCATCGAGAACCGCACTTCCAGGTCGGAATTGCGGTAGAGCATGCTCATCAGCACGTCGGGATCGACGTTCTTCGACCGGGGTTCCAGCACGATGCGGATGTCGTCGGCGCTTTCGTCGCGCACATCGGCCAGGATCGGCACCTTCTTGGTCTGGATCAGCTCGGCCAGCTTCTCGATCAGGCGCGACTTGGGCACCTGGTAGGGGATTTCCGTGACCACGATCTGCCACTGGCCGCGGCCCAGGTCCTCGATCTCGTAATGCGAGCGCAGGCGGAAGGCGCCCCGGCCGGTGCGATAGGCCTGGGCGATGCTTTCCTTGGGCTCAACGATCGTGCCGCCGGTCGGGAAATCGGGGCCCGGGATGTAGTTCAGCAGCGTGTCCTCGCGGGCGTCGGGCACCTTGATCAGGTGCAGGCAGGCGTCGCAGAGTTCCGAGATATTGTGCGGCGGGATGTTCGTCGCCATCCCCACGGCGATGCCGCTGGCACCATTGGCCAGCAGGTTGGGGAATTCGGCGGGCAGCACGACCGGCTCGGTCAGCGTGCCGTCGTAATTGTCGCGGAAATCGACGGCATCCTCGTCGAGACCCTGCAACAGGGCCTCGGCCACGATGGTCAGGCGGGCCTCGGTGTATCGACTGGCGGCCGGGTTGTCGCCGTCGATATTGCCGAAATTGCCCTGGCCGTCGACCAGCGGGTACCGCACGTTGAAATCCTGCGCCAGGCGGGCCATCGCGTCATAGATCGCGCCATCGCCGTGCGGGTGGTAATTGCCCATCACGTCGCCCGAGATCTTGGCCGACTTCCGGAAGCCTCCGGTGGCCGTCAGCCGCAGCTCTCGCATGGCATAGAGAATGCGCCTGTGCACGGGCTTGAGACCGTCCCGCGCATCGGGCAGGGCCCGGTGCATGATCGTGCTCAGCGCATAGGTCAGGTATCGCTCGCCGATGGCTCGGCGGAGCGGCTCGGGCACCTCGCCGGTGGGGGCGGGGTCCATGTTGGGGTCGTCGACCTTGTCGTTCATGAATGTGGTGATACGCCGCCCGTTCGGGGCCGTAAATCCCCCACGACACATGCGCTGGCGTCAGCCTGGCATGCGCAAAGATACCTATATATCCGCCGTTGGTCCGAATCGGTTACACTCATATGAGACGGAACCAGTCCGCTGCCACGGGCGTTTCCGTTACAATTGATGGCCCGTGATCGGGTCGACATGGTCCTGGGGGATATTGTCGTGCGTTTCGTTCTGATGAGTTTGGTTGTCATGGTGTTTGCCTTCTACGAGCTGAGCGGAGGCAAGGATTTCGTGCCCCGATCGGAAACCCGGCGCATGGCCGCCCAGGCCGAGGGGCTGCCCGGCTTCCCCGATACGCCCGGCACGGCGCGCCGCCCGGCGCAGCTGGCCGCGGCCACGCGGACCGATCTGCCGGTCACGCCGATCCGCAAGACCGCCACGCCCGCGCCCTCGCGGGCCGAGGCCATGGCCGCCGTCGACACCCCGCGCACCCGTGCCACCCCGGCCGAAGCCGCAACCATCGCCTCGGCCGCCGCCCCTGCCGGGCTGTATCCGCGCGCCGATGATGACGTCGCCTCGCCCGGCATCACGCTGGTGTCGCTGGAAGACAACCCGGCGCTCTTTGCCCAGCCGCTGATCCAGGATCGCGCCGCCGAGGAAAGCGACACCGTGACCGTCGCCCCGTCGCTGGCCACCGCCGTGGCCCGGCCTGTCACCGCCGCGCCCGACCCGGCCGCCGCCCCGCGCGACGATTTCATTTCGCCCCAGCGCGACATCCGCAGCGTCAACGGGTCGAGCGTCAACATGCGCAACGGGCCGGGCACCAATTACTCGGTGCTGGCCCGGCTGGGTCGCGATGCCAAGGTCGAGATCATCGCCGATCCGGGCAATGGCTGGGTCCAGCTGCGCCCGCTGCAGGGCGGCCCGGTCGGCTGGATGGCCGATTACCTGCTGACCCGCGGCTGATCCCGCGGGCATGACCGGCGCCGGGTCACGCAGCCCGGCCCGCCGGTGGTCCGGCAGCCATTGACCTGCCGGAACAGAGCCTTCTAGATGCCGGGGTGCGCGGCCATGTCCCGCCCCCGCCCTCGCCCCTCCCTGGCATCAGATCGCGACCGTCCCCCATGAAATCCATCCTGATCACCGGCTGCTCCTCGGGTATCGGCCTCGATGCCGCCCGCACGCTCAAGGCCAATGGCTGGCGCGTCTTTGCCGCCTGCCGCCAGCAGGCCGATTGCGACCGGCTCAAGGCCGAAGGGTTCGACAGCCCGCGGCTGGATTACACCGACCCCGCCACCATCGACAGCGCCATGGCCGAGGTCCTGGCCGCCACCGGCGGCACGCTGGACGCCCTGTTCAACAACGGCGCCCATGCCCTGAGCGGCCTGGTCGAAGACCTGCCCACCGACGGGCTGCGCGCGATTTTCGAGGCCAATGTCTTTGGCTGGCACGAGCTGACCCTGCGCGTCCTGCCCGTCATGCGTGCCCAGGGTCACGGCCATATCGTGCAATGTTCCTCGGCGCTGGGGCTGACCTTCATGCAGTTCCGCGGGGCCTATGCCGCGACCAAACATGCCATCGAGGCCCTGACCGACACGCTGCGGCTGGAACTGCGCGGCAGCGGCATCAAGGTTGTCCTGCTCGAACCCGGGCCGATCACCTCCGAATTCCGGCGCAACGGCATTCCCTGGTTCGAACGGTTCATCGACTGGCAGGGCTCGCCCATGCGGGCCACCTACGAAGACAAGCTGCTGCCCCGGCTTTATGCCGACAACCCGCCGCCCGACCGGTTCGAGCTGCCCGCCAGGGCGGTGTCGGACCGGCTGATGCGCGTGCTGAACAGCGACGACCCGGCGCCGCGCCACTACATCACCACGGCCACCTGGATTGCCGGCATCCTGATGCGCCTGCTGCCCACGCGCTGGGTCGATCGCACCCTGTCGCGGATGTGAGGCGAAACGACCCCTTCGCAATCCGGCCGTCGGGGGCTACATGATGGGGTGTCCCCGATGGAGGCCCGTCCCATGACCAGCGATCCCTTTTTCCTGCTCATCGTCCTTGCCGTGGTTGTCACGGCCCTGATCCTGGCCCTCGGCCTGGGCAATTTCGCACGCAGCGGGGACAAGCACGGCGAACGGTCCAACAAGCTGATGCGCTACCGGCTGATCGCCCAGTTCGTGGCCGTCGTGCTGATCGCGATCTACGTCTACACCAAGTTCTGATCCGCCGGCCCGCCCGGTCCGGCCAACCACGGGAGGCAAAGGATGGTCGTCCTCAGCAAGATCTACACGCGCACCGGCGACAAGGGTGACACCGCGCTTGGCAATGGCGACCGCGTGGCCAAGCATGACCTGCGCGTCACTGCCTATGGCACGTCGGACGAGCTGAACGCCTTTGTCGGCGTGGCCCGGCAGGTGGCCGAGGGCGAGACCGATGTCGCCCTGGCCCGCATCCAGAACGACCTGTTCGACCTGGGCGCCGACCTGTGCCGGCCCGACCTGGCCGGGGATGCCGCCGCCGAATACCCGCCGCTGCGCATGGTCGCCGAACAGACCGACCGGCTGGAAGCCGAGATCGACGTGATGAATGCCGCTCTGACCCCGCTGCGCAGTTTTGTCCTGCCCGGGGGCACCGCCCTGTCGGCGCATCTGCATGTCTGCCGCACCGTGGCCCGCCGGGCCGAACGGCTGGCCGTCGAACTGGCCGCTGCGGCCGAGGTCAATCCACATGCCGTGCGCTATCTCAACCGGCTGTCAGACTGGTTCTTCGTGGCCGCCCGCGTGGCCAATGACAATGGCGCGGCGGATGTGCTCTGGGTGCCTGGCGCCAATCGCTGAGCTTCCGAGGCCTTTCCCGGTCTCCGGGGCCGGGAAAGGCCAGAAACACTGACCTTTCCACCCTCGCCCGACGCCCGCCCCGCGCCGGCATTCGGGCGCCTGCGTTCCGCTCTGCGGAACAGAAATTCACCGACTGGCGCTAACATGTTGCCAACGCAGCGTCGAAAGGCCATGTGACGTCGCTTTTTGCCTGTTTCGACCCCTGCCGTTTCACTATCACATCAGCCAGTGTACATGCCGATGAGAGTCGCCCGGCCCCGGGCGGCGCCAATGAGGAGAGCCACGCATGAAGGTTTTGGTGCCTGTCAAACGCGTGATCGACTACAACGTGAAGGTCCGTGTGAAGGCGGACGGCAGCGGCGTCGATCTTGCGAACGTGAAAATGTCGATGAACCCATTCGACGAGATTGCCGTCGAAGAGGCCATCCGCCTGAAGGAAAAAGGCCTGGCCGAGGAAATCGTCGCCGTTTCGATCGGTGTCAAACAGGCCCAGGAAACCCTGCGCACGGCCCTGGCCATGGGTGCCGACCGGGCGATCCTGGTCGTTGCCGCCGATGACGTGCATACCGATATCGAGCCGCTGGCCGTCGCCAAGATCCTGAAGGGCATCGTCGACGAGGAACAGCCCGGTCTGGTGCTCTGCGGCAAGCAGGCGATCGACAACGACATGAACGCCACCGGCCAGATGCTGTCGGCGCTGCTGGGCTGGTCCCAGGCGACCTTTGCGTCCGAAGTGACCGTCGACGGCGATGATGCCGTGGTCACCCGCGAGGTGGACGGCGGCCTGCAGACGATCAAGGTCAAGATGCCCGCCATCGTGACCGTCGACCTGCGCCTGAACGAGCCGCGCTATGCGTCGCTGCCCAACATCATGAAGGCCAAGAAAAAGCCCCTGGATGAGAAGACCGCCGCCGATTACGGCGTCGATGTCGCGCCGCGGCTCGAAGTGGTGAAAACCGCCGAACCCGAGGCCCGCCAGGCCGGTGAAATGGTGCCCGACGTCGACACGCTGGTCGCCAAACTCAAAGAGAAGGGGATCGTCTGATGGCCGTTCTGCTGCTTGCCGAAGTCACCTCTGGTGAACTCTCGCTCGACGCCACCGCCAAGGCCGTCTCGGCCGCCAAGGCCCTGGGCGACGTGACCGTGCTGTGCGCCGGCGCATCGGCCGCCGCCGCCGGTGACGCTGCCGCCAAGATCGACGGCGTGGCCAAGGTGCTGGTCGCCGAGGATGCCTCGCTGGGGCACCGCCTGGCCGAGCCCACCGCCGCGCTGATCGTGTCGCTGGCCGGCGATTACAGCCATATCGTGGCCCCGGCCACGACGGATGCAAAGAACGTGATGCCGCGTGTTGCTGCCCTCCTCGACGTGATGATCCTGTCGGACGTCTCGGGCGTGGTCGATGCCGACACCTTCGAACGCCCGATCTATGCCGGCAATGCCATCCAGACTGTAAAGTCCAGCGATGAAAAGAAGGTTATCACCTTCCGCACGTCGACCTTCGACGCCGCCGGCGACGGTGGCTCGGCCGCAGTCGAAACCATCTCGGCCGCCGAGAACCCGGCCCTGTCGGAATGGGTCGAGGACAAGGTTGCCGAAAGCGACCGCCCCGAGCTGACCTCGGCCGGCATCGTCGTGTCGGGCGGCCGTGGCGTGGGTTCGGAAGAGGACTTCGCCCTGATCGAGAAACTGGCCGACAAGCTGGGCGCCGCCGTTGGCGCGTCGCGTGCCGCGGTCGATTCGGGCTATGCGCCGAACGACTGGCAGGTGGGCCAGACCGGCAAGGTCGTTGCCCCGGATCTCTACGTGGCCGTCGGCATTTCGGGTGCCATCCAGCACCTCGCCGGCATGAAGGATTCGAAGGTCATCGTGGCCATCAACAAGGACGAAGAAGCGCCGATCTTCCAGGTTGCCGATTACGGCCTGGTTGCCGACCTCTTCGACGCCGTGCCCGAGCTGGTCGAAAAGCTCTGATCGCCACGCGGCGTGACCCGTAGGATGGGTTGTTAACCCATCCTACCGCAAGACACCGAACCCCGCCGCATCCCACGGCGGGGTTTTCCTATCCCACGCGATCTTTCACCGCCTCGGCGATCCGCGCATGGGCCCCCGGCCCGATCAGCTGGGCCGCGGCCGGCCATTCGGTCTGGCCGACGACCATGCCATCCATGTCATCCGCCGGTCCGGCCGCCTGCACGGCCACCTCGACCACGTCGCAGACCATGTCCGCCACTTCCTCGACCATCTCGGGCGTCACCATCAACGGGTCCTCGCCCAGCGGATCGCCTGTTCTGACCTGCAGCCATAACAGCATCGCCGGCCCCGTCACCCCGCGCAGCAAAAGCCGCATCCGGGCCACCCAGGCCCGGCGCAATTCGTCCTCGACCAGGGCAAACCGTTCGGGCGAGCGCTCGCGCAGGCTGCGCAGCATGTGCCGGTTGAAGCTGAAATCGGTGAAATCCACGTCGCCATAGATCGACGACAGCGTCCGCGAGGCATCCAGGAACCGGTCGTTGCGCCGGGGGTGCACCCGGTAGAACCGGTTGGACATGTTCGCCGCGCCCAGCACCTGCAGCACCGACAGCCGCGCCCCGGACATCAGCCGGGGCACCTCGGGGTCACCGACAAAGGCATCCACCCCGGCATTGACCTGGCCCAGGTTCAGGCAGGCCGTCCCGGTGGCCGCCTCGACCAGCGCCGGAAAGGGCTCGGCCACGCAGCGGCCGAATGTCTCGCTTCCGCCCAGGAACGCCACGTAGGGCCCGTCCAGCGCCTGTTTCGGCCCCCGGAACAGCAACCGCGACACCCCGTATCGGCACACCTGGTAATCCAGCGCCGATCTGCTGGCGCGTTCGAAACTCATCTTGTCCCACCATCACACATTCACCCGGGTCCATCTTTGACTCACAAAGATTGCCATTCCCCTAACGCCCGCGAGCCCCTCCGGCCCATCGCCTCAACCGGCCATGCTGCACTTGCGAGCGGCCGCGCCCCGGACGTATGGTGCACCGACATCCGCACAGGGGAATTGAACATGGGCATCGAGACAATTGGCGTGATCGGCGCGGGGCAGATGGGCAATGGCATCGCCCATGTGATGGCCCTGTCCGGCTACAACGTCGTGCTGAACGACATCAGCCAGCCGGCGCTGGACAAGGCGGTCGACACGATCTCGCGCAACCTCGCCCGCCAGGTCGGCCGGGGCAAGGTCTCGGAAGACGACATGAACGGCGCGATGGCCCGCATCCGCACCTCGCTCAGCCTGCCCGAGCTGGGCCAGACCGACCTGGTGATCGAAGCCGCGACCGAGCGCGAAACGGTGAAACAGGCGATCTTCGAAGACCTCGTGCCGCATCTCAAGCCCGAGACGATCCTGACGTCCAACACCTCGTCGATCTCGATCACCCGCCTGGCCAGCCGGACCGACCGGCCTGAGCGCTTCATGGGGTTCCATTTCATGAACCCCGTGCCGGTGATGCAGCTGGTCGAGCTGATCCGCGGCATCGCCACCGATGATGCGACCTACAAGGCCTGCCACGAGGTGGTGAAGAACCTCGGCAAGACCGCCGCTTCGGCCGAGGATTTCCCGGGTTTCATCGTCAACCGCATCCTGATGCCGATGATCAACGAGGCGGTCTACACGCTCTACGAAGGCGTGGGCAACGTGCAGTCGATCGACGAATCGATGAAGCTGGGCGCCAACCACCCGATGGGGCCGCTGGAACTGGCCGATTTCATCGGGCTGGACACCTGCCTGGCGATCATGAACGTGCTCCATGACGGGCTGGCCGACACCAAGTATCGCCCCTGCCCGCTGCTGACCAAGTATGTCGAGGCCGGCTGGCTGGGGCGCAAGACCCAGCGCGGCTTCTACGATTACCGCGGCGAGATGCCCGTGCCGACCCGCTGAGGTCCGCGCCCATTTCCTTCGCAGAAGGAAATGGGCCACCGCGCCGGGCGTCAGCCCGGCGCAATCTCTCACCTCTGCCGGGCGTCAGCCCGCCCCCCCACAAAAGAAAAAGCAGGCCCGAAGGGCCTGCCCCTGCCCCATCATGGGCACGACATCAGGATTTCAGGTTGATCGTGTGCTCGCGCAGCCAGGCCATGAACCCGCGGGGATCGCTTTCCCAGGCCTTCACGTCCTCGTCCGACAGCGGCTGACCGACAATCGGCGCCTGCGGCTTGTTCAGCGAATGCACGATCTCGTGCAGCAGCAGCCCCTGGCGCAGGATCGGCGAGATCTGGTTGGCAATCTGGTAGATCCGCGAATTGGCCCCGGGGAACTTCATCGGCACCACGGTCGCACCCGACCGCCGGATCATCTTGGCCGTGAACGGATTCCACTCGGCCTCGATCGCCGGGCCCCACCAGCTTTCCGAATGGGCCACGACCCCCGACGGGAACAGCGCAACCACGCCGCCCTCGGCCAGGTGATCCATCGCCCGCGCCCGCATCTCGACCATCTTGCGCTGCGCGTCCTGGTCATGCGGGAAGGGCACGGGGATCATGAACGATCCGGCCTCTTCGTCGATATCGGTCAAAAGCGACCGCGTCAGGATCCGGTAATCGGGCCTCACCCGGCCGATCAGATCGGCAAAGATCATGCCGTCGACCATGCCATGCGGGTGGTTGGCCACCACGATCACCGGGCCTTCCTTGGGAATCAGGTCCAGCTGTTCCTGCGGCGTGGTCAGCTCGATGCCCATGACATCGAGACAGGCCCGCCAGAACGCCTGGCCCTTGGGCGCGCCCTTCTTCTCGAACTTGCGGATCAGGCGCAGGATCGTCAGCTTACCCGAGACCAGCTCGATCGCGCGGATGACGCTGGCCTTCCACGGATCCTCGAAGGTGCTCGCATAGGACAGGCTGCGCCGGTCGTACTTGCGAAAATCCACCTGGCCCGGCTTTTGGGCCGGTGCCTGGGCGCGCAAAGGTCGGCTGGTGTGAAAGCTGTCTACCACGGTGCTGTCACCATCGTTGTCATCTGTCGGGCACAAGTCCCTCAGTACCCTTCTCCGAACTTGTCCGCCACCAGAGCGGCAAGCGCATCAGCCAGCTGATCGGCTTCGGGCCCGGACGTTTCGACGTCAATAGTCGTTCCCTTGGACGCTGCCAACATCAAAAGACCCATAATACTGTCACCTGATGCAGACAAGCCATCCCGCGACACCTGGGCCGTGGCGTCATGTTGTTCGACCACTTCGACCAGCTTGGCCGAGGCCCGCGCATGCAGGCCCTTTTCATTCACGATTTCCAGTGTCCGTCGGTTCATCCGCCCTGCCGTTCCCCGTTCCCGTCTTGCCCTGCCTTGCCCGAAGTCATTGATCGACCTAGCAGATGTTCTGTGTGTTGATGTATTTGCGCCCGGCTTCCATGGCCCCGCGCACCGCATCCTGCACCGGAATATGGCGGCTTTTGGCCAGTTTCAGCAACATCGGCAGATTCGCGCCGTAGAGGATGCGCCGGTTGCGCGCCCGGCAGGCATTCAGCGACAGGTTGGACGGCGAGCCGCCGAACAGGTCGGTCACCATGACCACGCCGCTGCCGTCATCCACCGCATCCGCGGCCATGCAGATTTCGCGTTCCTTGGCCGCCCGGTCGTCATCGGGCTCGATCGAAATGGCCCGGATGCCGCTTTGCGACCCGATCACATGTTCGAGCGCGGCCAGATATTCTCTGGCCAGCCCGCCATGTGCGACGATCACTATTCCGATCAATCCGGCCTCACCTTTACCGACTGGCGTTCCAGCTCGCGGTGCCTAATTGACACCTGCCAGCCGTCTTCCGCAAGGGCCGCGCCCACGGATTCGGCCAGCATCACAGAGCGATGTTGCCCTCCGGTACAGCCGAATGCGATGGAAAAATGCGACTTGCCCTCTTCGACATGGGCCGGCAGCAGAAACCGTGTCAGATCCAGCACTTTTCCCCGGAACGCATCGTGGCGCGGATCGCCGGCCACATGGGCAGCGACCGCCGCGTCGCGGCCGTCAAGCGCGCGCAGGGCCGGTTCCCAGTAGGGATTGCGCAGGAAACGGCAATCAAAGGCCATGTCGATGCCCATCGGCAGGCCGCGCTTGTAGGAAAACGATTGCACCGTCACGGCCAGGCTGCGCTGGCCGCCGGGCACCAGCGCCCGTTCCACCTCGGCACGCAGCTGGTGCACGTTCAGATCCGACGTGTCGATCAGCATGTCGGCCAGGTCGCGCACCGGGGTCAGCAGGTCCAGTTCGCGGGCGATACCGATTTCGGGGGTTTCGGCCGGGGCCAGGGGATGGCGGCGGCGGGTTTCCGAATAGCGCCGCAGCAGGACCTCGGACCGGCAATCGAGATACAGCACCGTCAGTTGCAGATCGCGCCGGGCCTGCAGCTCGGCAATGGTGGCCAGCAGGGACCGGGCGGTGAAATCGCGGTTGCGCGCGTCGATGCCCAGGGCCAGGGGCCGGTCGTGGGCCGGGCCTTCCAGCAGGCGCGGCACCAGGCCCAGGGGCAGGTTGTCTATGGTTTCAAAGCCGTTGTCTTCGAGCACGCGAATGGCCGTCGAGCGCCCGGCCCCCGAAGGCCCCGTCACCAGGACCAGCGGCGTGTTGGCATGGGTCGGCTCTGCGGGCGACGCAGCGGGCATCGCGGATGTCTGGGCGCTTGCGGCCTGGGTCATGTCGGGTCCTGGCGTCCGGCCTTGAGGAATAGGATGAGTGCAGCCGCAGCATGCGCTCCCGGCACACGATAGAGCAAGGTTACCGATTGTCCCAGCAATTGCGTCTGCCGCAGGGGGGGCAGGCGGTCCGGTTCGTCCCGGTCCAGGTCGATCACCGCTGCGATGCGGCAATGATCCCGGGCGGCGGCCTTGAGGATGCCCAGACCGCGGGCTTCGATCAGCCCGGCCAGGTTGGGCGCGGCGCGGGCGCGAAGCCCGTCGCCATCGCGGTCCAACAGGATTCGGTCATCGCCGACCAGCTCGGCCCCCAGCGCCATCATCTGCAGGGCCAGGGCCGATTTTCCCGCGCCCGAGGCGCCACGGATCAGCAGCCCGCGGCCGTCAACAGCGACGCAGCCGGCATGCAGGATCACCTGGCCCGGGGGCATGTCCCCGGTCATGGCATGTCAGAGCTGCAGGCCCACGACGAAACGCGCGCCCAGCGGTTCCGAGGTGATGTCGGCTTCGGTCGGGCGGATGTTCTCGGCCCAGATTACCCCGCCATGGGCTTCGACGATCTGCTTGGAAATCGCCAGGCCGAGGCCCGAATTGTTGCCAAAATGCTCCTGCGGGCGCTGCGAATAGAACCGTTTGAAGATCTTTGTCAGCGCCTCGTCGGGGATGCCGGGGCCGGTGTCCTCGACCACGACCAGCACGCGATTCTCGCGCTTGCGGGCCCAGACGCGGATCGCATCGCCGTCTTCGCAGAAGGAAATCGCATTGGTGATCAGGTTGACGAAAACCTGCGCCAGCCGGGCTTCGAGCCCCTGCACGACGATCGGCTCGCGGGGCATGTCGGCGATGTAATCGATGCCCTTGGTCCGCGCGTCCTCGCCCAGGTACTGGTTGAGATTGTCCAGCATGCGCACCAGGTCAAAGGGCTCTTCCTCCTCCTTGACCAGCTCGCTGTCGAGCCGCGAGGCATTGGAAATGTCGCTGACCAGCCGGTCGAGCCGGCGCACGTCATGTTCGATCACGTCCAGCAGCTGCTCGCGCTGTTCTTCCTTCTTGACCAGCCGCAGCGTGCCCACGGCCGAGCGCAGGCTGGCCAGCGGGTTCTTGATCTCGTGGGCGACATCGGCGGCAAATTGTTCGTTGCTGTCGATGCGGTTGTAAAGCGCGGTGACCATGCCCCTGAGCGCGCCCGACAGGCGGCCGATCTCGTCGGGTCGGGCGGTCAGGTCGGGAATGCGAATGCGGCCGGGGTTCATCCGACGGGCATTGCGGTCCCGGCCCAGCTCGGCCGCGGCGGCCAGGTCGGAAATCGGGTTGGAAATGGTCGAGGCCAGCACCAGGCTGAGGCCGACCGAAACCAGAGTGGCGACCAGGAACAGCTGCAAGACGCGTTCACGTTCGCTGCGCACAAGCCGGTCGATCTCGCCCGAGGGGCTGGCCACGGCAACCACACCGACGACGTTGTCGCCCTGCATGATCGGCGTGACGGCCGAAAAGACCGTGCCGCCAGCCGTGTCGATGCCGGTGCGCACGCGGGTCGCGCTGTCGATCGCCGCCGGCACCATGCTGCGCACCTGGTCTTCCAGCGACGGCACCTGCGCCGCCGGCGAGGGCGACAGGAAACCGGACACGGCATTGCCCACACCACTCAGCGCGTCGCTGAGCGGCGTGCGGATGCGTTCGGACGGGGCTAGGGCCGTCAGCGCCGGGCTCTGGTCGGCACCGAAGACATTGCCCACCAGCGTTTCACTGGCATCATAGACATAGACGGTCAGCCCGTTGCGCAGGCTCAGCCGGTCCAGCACCTGCTGGACATCCATGCCTTCGCCGGTGGCCAGGCTGACGGGCGCGCCATCGGGCAGCTGGGCTTCGAACACGTCGGCGATCAACTGCGCCTCGCCCACCAGCGAATTGGTGCGCTGGCGGACCAGGTCATTGTGCGACGCGTTCAGGTAGAGAATCCCCGCGAAGAGGATGGTCAGCGCGATCAGGTTGAAGATGATGATCTTGCGCGTCAGCGGCGAGGCGCGCAGCGCAAAGGGACCGCGCCGGGCCCGGCTGTCGCGCAGCTCGCGCTCGGCCGACGCATCGGGCGCAACCCAGTCATCCCCAAGCACCACGTCACCACCGTGATGCACCGGCCTGACCTCCCTGGAGGTCTCACGCATGAAGGCCCTGTCCGCGAAGCTCATGATTTTGCTTATTCTTCGTTGTAACGATAACCGATCCCGTAAAGCGTCTCGATCGCCGAGAAATCGGGATCGGCGGTCCGCATCTTCTTGCGCAGGCGCTTGATGTGGCTGTCGATGGTCCGATCGTCGACATAGACCTGATCGTCATAGGCCACATCCATCAGCTGGTCACGGCTTTTCACGAATCCCGGCCGTTGGGCCAGGGCCTGCAACAGCAGGAATTCGGTGACCGTCAGCGAGACGTCATTGCCCTTCCAGGTCACCGCGTGGCGCAGCGGATCCATGCTGAGGAAGCCGCGTTCCATCACCTTGGCCTCGGGCCCCTCGCCCACGGCATCGCCGGCCACGGCATCCTGGCGGCGCAGCAGCGCGCGGATGCGCTCGACCAGCAGGCGCTGGGAAAACGGTTTCTTGACGTAATCGTCGGCGCCCATGCGCAGGCCGAGCACCTCGTCGATCTCGTCGTCCTTGGAGGTCAGGAAGATGACCGGCATCGTCGTCTTCTGCCGCAGCCGCTGCAGCAGATCCATCCCGTCCATGCGCGGCATCTTGATGTCGAGCACGGCCATGTCGGGCAGCTTCTTGTTGAACGCGTCCAGAGCGGCCTGGCCATCATTGTAGGTTTCGACTTCGAAGCCCTCGGCCTCGAGCGTCATGGAAACGGACGTCAGAATGTTCCTGTCGTCATCGACCAAAGCGATCTTCGACATGCGGGAGTACCCTTCAACTGCTCAATTATGTTCTTTTTCAGGCATTATGGCCGCGCTCTCCCTTACGAATCAACGACAATATGCGAATCACGCTTTCCGGCGCCGCTATTTGGCCAAAAAACCGTTATCAGATGCTGAACGAACACAGGTCCGCCCCTGCCCCGGGGGCCGCCGGAAAGATGGTTGCGCTAAAGATTGCTGTGGTGGCGCTAACCTTCCCCTCAGGCGCTGTTCATCCGCGCGAGCCTCGTGTTATGACCTCGTTCGTCATCACTTCAGATTGGCACAACCGCCCAATTTGGCGAGATTTTTTTCGACTGGCAGATGTCGGATCACAGGAGACACACGCATGACAATGGGACGGGTCAACCCGCAGTTTCGCCTCGAAGATCAAGGGATCGAGGGGCTGGGCGCCGTCTATTACAACCTGATTGAGTCCGATCTCGTCGAGGTTGCGCTCAAGCGGGGCGAAGGCACCCTGGGCCGCGGTGGCGCTCTTCTGGTGACGACCGGCAAGTTCACCGGCCGGTCCCCGAAGGACAAGCATATCGTCAAGACCGCGGATATCGCCGACAACATCTGGTGGGAAAACAACGCCGAGATGTCGCCGGAAGGCTTTGATGCGCTGCATGCCGACATGCTGGAGCACATGAAGGGCCGCGACTATTTCGTGCAGGACCTGGTCGGCGGCGCGGACCCCACGCAATCGATCAACGCGCGCATGATCACCGAACTGGCCTGGCACAGCCTGTTCATCCGTCACATGCTGCGGCGCCCGGACCGCGAGGACCTGGACGATTACGTGCCCGATTTCACGGTCATCAACTGCCCGACGTTCAAGGCCGATCCGGCCAAGCACGGCTGCAAGAGCGAGACCGTGATCGCGATGAACTTCGAGAAGAAGCTCATCCTGATCGGCAACACCGAATATGCCGGTGAAAACAAGAAATCGATCTTCACGCTGCTGAACTACCTGCTGCCCGAGAAAGGCATCATGCCGATGCATTGCTCGGCCAACCACGCGCCGGGCAACCCGGTGGACACGGCCGTGTTCTTCGGCCTGTCGGGCACCGGCAAGACGACCCTGTCGGCCGATCCCGCCCGCGTGCTACTGGGCGACGACGAGCATGGCTGGTCGGACCGCGGGACCTTCAACTTCGAAGGCGGCTGCTATGCCAAGACGATCAGCCTGAACCCCGAGGCCGAGCCGGAAATCTATGCGACGACGGAGAAATTCGGCACCGTGATCGAGAATATGGTCTTTGACGAAGAGACCAAGGAGCTCGATTTCGAGGATGACAGCCTGACGGCCAACATGCGCTGTGCCTATCCGCTGAACTACATCTCGAACGCCTCGTCGACAGGTCTGGGCGGGCATCCGAAGAACGTCATCATGCTGACCTGCGATGCCTTCGGCGTGCTGCCTCCGATCGCACGGCTGACGCCGGCGCAGGCGATGTACCACTTCCTGTCGGGCTTCACCGCCAAGGTGGCCGGGACCGAGCGGGGCGTGACCGAGCCGCAGCCGACGTTCTCGACCTGCTTCGGCGCGCCGTTCATGCCGCGTCGTCCGGAAGTCTATGGCAACCTGCTGCGCGAGAAGATCGCCCAGCATGGCGCAACCTGCTGGCTGGTCAACACCGGCTGGACCGGCGGCGCCTATGGCACGGGCCAGCGGATGCCGATCAAGTCGACCCGCGCGCTGCTGACCGCCGCGCTGGACGGCAGCCTGGGCAAGGTGACCTTCCGCAAGGATCCGAACTTTGGCTTTGAAGTGCCGGTGTCGGTGCCGGGTGTGCCGGACCTGCTGCTGGATCCGCGCCGGACGTGGGGCGACCCCGAGGGCTATGACGCGCAGGCGGCCAAGCTGGTGCAGATGTTTGCCGACAATTTCGAGCAATACGTGCCGTTCATCGACGATGATGTGAAAGCCGCGGCGATCGGCTGAATCCGTTGAAAACAAGACATGATGTGGGCGCCTTCGGGCGCCCATTTCTTTTGTCAGGGGGGCGTTGCCCCCGTCCTGCCGGGGCAGGACTCCCCCAGGGATACTTGGAAAGAGAAAGAAGCAGGATCAGCCGGCGAGGCCGCGCCAGATGAGGCTGAGGCCGGCGATGGTGAGCACGGCCAGGGTGGCGCGGCGAAAGACGTCCTGGTCGATGCGGTCGTGCAGGGCCTGGCCGATGAAGAGGCCGGTGACGGCGGGCAGGATCATGATGGCCGAGAACGGCAGCGTTTCGGCACGCAGCACGCCCGAGGTGAGATGGGCGGCGGTCAGGGCAACGGCGCCGAGCCCGTAGATCACGCCCTGGACGCGCATCTGCTCGGATTTCTCGGTGTTCAGGGCCGTCAGGTAAGCTACGGTCGGCGGGCCCCAGACCCCCGAGAAGCCGCCGATGAACCCGGCAATGGCGGCGACGATGGCCTCGGTCCGGGCGCTGGGGGAAGACAGGCGCAGTTGGCGGCCCAGTAGCTGCGACGCGGCGAAGAGGGTGATGGGCAGGCCGATCATCAGCAGCATGACCGAGCCCGGCAGGACCCGCACGAGCTGGGCGCTGGAGAACAGGAAGACCGCGCCGATTCCCAGGAAGATGCGGAAACGCCGAACCGAGGCCCAGGCCGCGCCGAGCCCCTGGCGCAGGGCCTGTATGCCATTGGTGACAAGGGTCGGCAGGATCAGCCCGGCCAGGGAAATATCCGTTGGCAGGAAGAGGTTGAGCCCCGAGACCAGGACCATCGGCATGGCAAAACCGACCAGGCCCTTCACCGTGCCGGCGACCAGGCCGACGAGAAAGGCAAGCACCAGCTGGGCGGGGGAGAGGAAGGGAATGAAATCGGCCATGGGCAAGGCTTTAGCATCGCAGGGCGGGGAATGCCGCAGAAATCAGGTGCGCAATTTTAGATCATCAAAATTGCCGTTCGTGAATTTTTGTTGCGCTGCAACTGCGAACGTCCTAGATGGGTCAGCGCGAGAAAAGGATGTGATTCATGGCTCATGACGGACAGATCGACCCGACTTCCGAAGCACAGGTGCTGCTGCCTGATCTCCTGACCCTGACCGGCGCGGCGGTGGCCCCGGCCGAGAAGATCCTGGACCGTGCCCGCGAGACGCTGCGGGCGCTGGTGTCGGACGGCGGGCGGGTGTCGGCCCGGCTGGTCGAGACGCACCAGACGGCCAGCCACGGCTTTGCCTGGCTGGCGACCTATGTGCAGGTGCTGCGGCAGATGCAGGCCTGGGCCGAAAAGCTGGTGGCCGAGGGCAAGTTCGGCGAGATGGAGCAGTTGATGCACCAGATCGCCTTTGGCGAATACCTGGGCCAGATCCAGGGCGGCATCCCGATGAGCCAGGGCGAGATCCTGCGCCTGCAGGATCTTGGGCTGGGCGCGCAGGACATGGACGGGCTGTCGCAGGCGGCCGTGGTGACCCTGAGCCGGTCTGGCAACAGCCAGGCGGCGCGGATGCGGCTGGTCGAGCTGATGCGCGAACGCCAGGCCGAGACGATCTTTGGCGCGTCGGGGCTGGATGAAGAGCTCGAGATGATCCGCGAGCAATTCCGCCGCTATGCCGTCGACAAGGTCGAGCCGCATGCCCATGAATGGCACCTGAAGGACGAGCTGATCCCGATGGATGTCATCGAGGAGCTTGCCGAAATGGGCGTCTTCGGGCTGACCATCCCGGAAGAGCACGGGGGCTTCGGCCTGTCCAAGGCATCGATGGTCGTGGTGTCCGAAGAGCTGTCGCGGGGTTATATCGGCGTCGGCAGCCTGGGCACGCGGTCGGAAATCGCGGCCGAGCTGATCATGGCCGGGGGGACCGAGGCGCAGAAGGCCAGCTGGCTGCCGCGGCTGGCCAGCGGGGAAATCCTGCCGACGGCCGTTTTCACCGAGCCGAACACCGGGTCGGACCTGGGGTCGCTGCGGACGCGGGCGGTCAAGGACGAGAACGGCGATTACAAGGTGACCGGCAACAAGACCTGGATCACCCATGCTGCGCGCACCCATGTCATGACCCTGCTGGCGCGGACGGACCCGGACACCACCGATTACAAGGGCCTGTCCATGTTCCTGGCCGAAAAGACGCCGGGCACCGACGACGCCCCCTTCCCGACCGAGGGCATGACCGGCGGCGAGATCGAAGTGCTGGGCTACCGGGGCATGAAGGAATACGAGCTGGGCTTCGACGGCTTCCACGTGAAGGGCGAGAACCTGCTGGGCGGCGAAGAGGGCAAGGGCTTCAAGCAGCTCATGGAGACCTTTGAATCGGCCCGCATCCAGACCGCGGCACGGGCCATCGGGGTGGCGCAATCGGCGTTGGACATCTCGATGCAATATGCCGAGGAGCGCAAGCAATTCGGCAAATCGCTGATCGAATTCCCCCGCGTGGCCAACAAGCTGGCCATGATGGCCGTGGAAATCACCATCGCCCGCCAGCTGACCTATTTCTCGGCCTATGAAAAGGATCACGGCCACCGCTGCGATGTCGAGGCCGGCATGGCCAAGCTGCTGGGCGCACGGGTTGCCTGGGCGGCGGCCGACAACGGGTTGCAGATCCACGGGGGCAACGGGTTCGCGCTGGAATACAAGATCAGCCGCGTGCTCTGTGACGCCCGCATCCTGAACATCTTCGAAGGTGCGGCCGAGATCCAGGCCCAGGTCATCGCCCGGCGCCTGCTGGGCTGATCCGGCCAACCCGCCCGACGACAAAAGCCGCGCTGGCGGCTTTTGTCCGTTCTCCCCCCCTGCCCCGGCGGAGGTCAGCCCCGGGCCGGGCTGGCCGCGGCGCGGCAGTGGCAGGTCCAGATTCCCAGGGCCATCAGCCCGGGCAGAAAGATCCCCAGCGCCATGGCCAGGCCGTTCGAACTGCCGCCCAGGGCCACGCCGGCGGAACAGAGGAAGGCCACCGAGAACTGGATGCCGCCCAGCAGGGCCGAACCGACCCCGGCGCCTTCGGTGCTGGCCTCCATCGCGATGGCCATCAGGTTGGCCGACAGCAGCCCGACCAGCCCGATGGCCAGCCACAGCGGCACGGCAAAGACCCACAGCAGGCTGATGCCCGACAGCAGCACCAGCGCGCCGCCGGCCAGGGCAAAGAGCGGCAGGGCCAGGCCGACGATGGCCGCCGGGGCGTGGCGATCGAGCAGCCGGGTGTTGAGCTTGCCGGCCAGCAGCAGGGCCGTGGCGATCAGGGCGAAGAACAGGCCATAGCCCGTGCTGGACAGGCCGAACCCGCCCTGGAACAGGCCCGACGACCCGGTGATGAAGGCAAACATCGCCGCCTGGACCAGCGCCGCCGTCAGTGCTGGCAGGATGAACCCCCGGCGGGTCAGCAGGTCGCGGGCCACGGCCAGGGCACGGCGGGCCGGACGCGGGGCGCGGGCGTCAACCGGCAGGGTTTCGGGCAGGATGAACCGGGCCAGCAGAAAGGCCAGCACGCCCAGGGCGACCATCAGGCCAAAGATCGATTCCCAGCCGAAGGCCGTCAGCATCAGGCTGCCCAGGAAGGGCGACAGGATCGGCCCCAGGGTCATCAGCATGACCAGCAGGGTCAGCACGCGGGCGGCCTCGCGGCCCTTGTAGAGGTCATTGACCACCGCCCGGCCGACGACCATGCCGGCGCAGGCACCGATGGCCTGGAAGAACCGCAGGGTGTTGAACAGCACCACGTCGCGGGTCAGCAACAGCAGGATCGACGTGACGGTGAACAGCGCCACCCCGGCCAGCAGCGGGCCCTTGCGCCCGAACCCGTCGATCAGCGGCCCCATGATCAGCTGGCCGACGCAAAGCCCCAGAAAGAACAGCGACAGCGACATTTCGGTCGCCGCATCAGAGGCGTTCAGCGCGTGGGACAGATCGTCCATCGCCGAAAGGTACATGTCGGTGGCCACCGGCGGAAAGGCCGACAACAGGGCAAGAACGGCGGTGATCAGCCCGGCTCGGGCCGGGGGAGACGAAGGGAGAGGATTTGGCATCAAGAGGCTCTGGTATCGAAGGACGGGGCCGGGCTACACCGGCGTTGGATGCTATTTATAGACTACGGTCTATTATTCAAGCGCAAGCGGGCACAGCCCTTGCGCATATGGGCACAGTGACCCGGACGGGGCGTTTGCCCCGGGATCGGGCAGGAAAGTGAAGGGAGCGTGAAGTGACCGAGAAATCACCGGGCCGGCCGCGCGATGCCGGGGCATCGGCCCGCCTGAAGGCCACCGCCCTGCGGCTGGTGCGCGAACGGGGCTATGCGGCAGTGAGCATCAGCGCGATCATCGCCGAGGCCGGGGTGTCGCGCCAGACGCTCTACAACCGCTGGAAAACCAAGGCCGAGCTGGTGCTCGACGCCTTCCACGACGACAGTTTCGCCCATGTTCCCGCGCCGGTGGCCGATCCTGACCACCACACCGCGCTGCTGCGCTTCCTCGAAGCGCTCTTTGTCCACCTGGCGCGCGATGGCGACACGCTACGGGCGGTGATCGCCGCAGCCCAGGAAGATCCGGCCTTCCGCGCGACCTTCCGCGACCGCTTTGTCCTGCCGCGCGAGGCCATCGTGACCGAGCTGTTGCAAGAGGCCCAAGCCTCCGGCGAACTGGCCGCCGACCGGGACACCGGGATGCTGTCGGCCTTCATCCACGGGGCGTTCTGGTATCGGCTGCTGAACGATCAGCCGCTCGACGCCGCCCTGGCCCGGCGCATCACAGACGAGGCCTTCCGGGCCTGAGCGCCCTAGCCGCGCCCGCGGTAGGGTGGCACGCCCTGGTCGGGAATCCAGACATCCTGCGGCAGGGGCCCGGTCTGCCAGAAGACATCGATGGGAATGCCGCCGCGCGGATACCAATAGCCGCCGATGCGCAGCCATTGGGGTTCGAGGAATTCGGCCAGCCGGCGGCCGATGGATATGGTGCAATCCTCGTGAAAGGCGCCATGGTTGCGGAAGGACCCGAGGTAGAGCTTGAGCGACTTGCTTTCCACCAGCCAGGGCCCGGGCACGTAATCGATGACCAGATGGGCAAAATCCGGCTGGCCGGTCATCGGGCAGAGCGAGGTGAATTCCGGGGCGGTGAAGCGCACGCAATAGGCCACGTCACCCTGGGGGTTCTGCACGCGCTCCAGCTCGGCCGCCTCGGGGCTGTCGGGCAGGCGGGTATCGCCGCCCAGCTGTTTCAGATCGCCATAGATCGATTCCATCGGGATGTCCTTGCTGCGGGGGCCCGGGGCGCGGGCGCCTGGACCGCAAGGGTAACGCCCGGGGCAAGCGCCGACAATCGGCGGCGGAACGGCCCGGCGTGGGGCCGCGCGGTGCTATCAATCCGGCGGCCATTTGCTAGGATACCGGCGACATCAACGATCGGACCGGATGCCATGCCCCTGCACAATGTTCTTGTCACCGGCGCGACGGGCTATATCGCGCGCCACATCATCCGCATGTTGCTGGACGATGGCCATCATGTCGTGGGCTCGGTGCGCAACCTGGCCGCCGAGGCCGAGCTGCGCGGGGCGATCGGCCCGGCGCTGGCCGACCCGGCGGCGCTGGACCGGTTGCGCCTGGTCCAGCTGGACCTGAACGCCGATGCCGGCTGGGACGCGGCGATGCAGGGGATCGACGTGCTGATGCACACGGCCTCGCCGGTGCCCAACGGCAAGATCACGGTCGACGACAGCTTTGTGACCACCGCCATCGGCGGCACGCTGCGGGCCTGCAAGGCCGCCTATGCCGCCGGTGTCCGGCGCATGGTCGTCACCTCGTCCATGGCCGCGATCATGGGCGCCGACGGCCACGAGAACGGCGAGGAATTCGACGAAAGCGACTGGACGGTGCCCGACCGGCCGCATCTGAACCCCTATACCAAGTCCAAGACCCTGGCCGAACGGGCGCTGTGGGACTGGAACCAGACCGAAGCCCCCGAGGCGCGGATCACGGCGATCAACCCGTCCTTCGTCATGGGCCCGCCGCTGGGCACGACCCAGGTGCCCTCGTCGCTCAACATCCTGGCCCGGCTTCTGTCGGGCACCGATCCGGCCCTGCCCGACCTCAGCCTGCCCTTCGTCGATGTCCAGGACGTGGCCCGGATGCATGTCCTGGCCATCGACATGCCCCAGACCGAGGGCAAGCGCTACCTGTCGTCGGAAAACCTGATGTCCTTCCTCGAACTGGCCGCCCTGCTGCGCCAGGATTACCCCGACCGGCGCATCCCGAACCGGCTGGCACCCAAGTTCGTGATGAAACTGATTGGCCTCTTCAAGGTCGAGGTGCGGGGCATCGTGGCCAATTGGGGCCGGCGTGACGCGGTGTCGAACACCCGCGCGCGCCAGGACATGGGCATCGAATTCTCCGATGCCACCGAGGCCATCCGCGCCTCGGCCCGGTTCCTTGTCGACAACGACATGCTGGACCGGACCTGACCGGATCCCCATCTCTGTGCCACCGGCCCCGGCCGTTTCCCGATTGCAAGCGAGTAACCCGACATGACCAAGTTTCGCCTGACCGCCCCCACCCTGCTCCCCGCCGCCCTGGCCCTGGCTCTGGGCGCCACGGCCGCCCCGGCCCAGGAGGCCGCTCCCGCCGATCCCTATGCAGACCGCGACACGACATGGGTGCTGGTCATGCTCGACACCGTGCCCTTCGAAGCCACGGCCACCCTGCGCTTTCCCCAGGATGGCCAGGTCGCGGGCAAGGCCGTGTGCAACAATTACTCCGGCCCGCAGGACGGCGATTTCCCCGAGTTCCGCACCGGCGTGCTGATGGCCACGCGCATGGCCTGCCCGGACATGGCCCAGGAACAGGTCTTTCTGGATGCCCTGGCCGACATGCGCCTGGCCGCGCGCAAGGATGGCATGCTGATCCTCAGCGATGGCGGTGACCGCCAGATGGTCTTTACAGCCGCCGAGTAAAGGCCGCGATGAACCGCGCCCGGGCATCGGGCAACGGCTTGTCGCCCAACTCGGGCGCCAGGTGGCGATCGAGGAAATGGCCGGTCACGGCCAGCCCCTGGGCCACCTCGGCATCGGGCGCCTCGCCCAGCCCGCGCAGGCAGGGCGGCAATGGCAGCAGCCGGTCGGCCCATTCCCCCGCCCCGGCCCGCGACACCGCCCGCCCGGTGCGCGGCGAGACATAGGCCAGGTCATCGCTGCTGCCGGTCACGGCACAGGTCGCCAGGTCCAGGCCAAAGCCCATCTCGTCGAGCAGGGCCAGTTCCCAGCGCAGGTAGGCCAGCGGCCAGATCTCGTCTTCGCCCAGCAGGTCCAGCAGCCGTTCGGTCCGCCCGTAGAGCGCGGCATGGGGCTGGCGTTCCGGGAGGCAAAAGGCCAGCAGGCCGGTCACCGCGTTCAGCCCGGCCAGGGCCAGCCGGCCCGACATGGCCGCCGCCGCCCGGCTGCGCTGGGGTTCGACCGTATAGCTGCCAATGTGGTCTTCGAGCCGGGCCCGCCAACTGACATCCAGCTGCGCCCCCGGTTGTAGGATCGGCGCGATCCGCCGCGACGTGCCCCCGCGCAAGACCCCGGCATGTCGCCCCCGGCTTTCGGTGAACACGTCCAGGATCACCGAGGTCTCGCCATGCCTGCGCGTGCGCAGGAGAATGCCGGTATCGCGCCAGTCCAAGGGCTATTCCAGGGCCGGATCGTCGAGGAAATGGCGGCCCTGGCGGTCTTCGACCTCGACCACCCAGAGATCAGGGTCAAAGCTGCGCTGGCGCGCCACCGAGCCGTCAACGTCGGCCTCGTCCCCCTGGGCCAGCTCCACCCACCGGCGCGCGCCGGTCATCAGGTCGACGCTGCGCTGGTAAAGCACGGCCTGACCGTCCAGCGTGTTCAGCTTGATCAGCACGGCCCCGGCGGTGTCGTCGCCATGGGCCACGACAAAGGCCGGAATGCCGTTCAGCGACAGGATCTGGCGATAGGCCGATACCCAGAAGCCCGTGGTCAGGCGCATCGCCGGGCCCCGGCCGCCGGCCAGCCCGGGCACGCGGGGGTGGGCGGGCGGGAGCGTGGCCGGGCTGGCCGGATCATTCGCTGCCGTCCTTGAAATCCAGGCCCATCTCGGAATAACGCTCGGCCTCGTCCATCCATTTCTCGCGCACCTTGACCTGCAGGAACAGGTGCACCTTGCGTCCCAGGAATTCTTCCAGCTCCTCGCGGGCCAGCTGCGAGATCGCCTTGATCGTCTCGCCCTTCTTGCCCAGCACGATGCCCTTGTGGCCGTCGCGCGCCACATAGATCATCTGGTCGACCCGGGCCGAGCCGTCCTTGCGCTCCTGCCAGCTCTCGGTCTCGACGGTCAGCTGGTAGGGCAGTTCCTGGTGCAACCGCAGGGTCAGCTTTTCCCGCGTCATCTCGGCCGCGATCATGCGCATGGGCAGATCGGCGATCTGGTCCTCGGGATAGAGCCAGGGGCTTTCGGGCAATTCGGCCGCCAGCCATTTGCGCAGATCGTCCACGCCATAGCCCTTCTCGGCCGAGATCAGGTAGGTCTGCACGAAACCGAACCGATCGTTGAGATCCTTGGTCAGGCCCAGCAGCACGTCCGATTTCACCCGGTCGATCTTGTTGATGGCCAGGGCCACGGGCCGGTCGCCGGCCACTTCGGCCAGGTTCTCGAGGATTTGTTCGACCCCTTCGGTCACGCCCCTGTGGGCCTCGACCAGCATGACAATGATGTCGGCATCGGCCGCCCCGCCCCAGGCCGCGGCGACCATCGCCCGGTCCAGACGCCGGCGCGGGCGGAACAGCCCCGGGGTGTCGACAAAGACGATCTGGCTGTCGCCTTCCATCGCCACGCCCCGGATGCGCGCCCGGGTGGTTTGCACCTTGTGGGTCACGATCGACACCTTCGCCCCCACCATGCGGTTGAGAAGCGTGGATTTGCCCGCGTTGGGCTCTCCGATCAGGGCGACAAAGCCGGCTCGTGTGGTCATAGGGAACGGATCTCTGGGTTCAGGCGTTGCAGGTCTAAGGGAAAAGGGCGCGCGAATCCAGTGCGCCCGCGCCCGCGCGCCATTCCGCCCATCACGGGACCATTCAGGCCGGTCCGCGACGGAAGCCCGGCACGCAGTCGTTTGCCCGTCAAATGAAGAAGAAAAAGAAGAAGGACAATCCCCTTGCCACTGTCTTCCCTGTTCAGCGGGACGCCCGACCGGTCGCGGCGGGCCCTCCTGCGCGGATTTGCCCTCTCTCCCTTCGCCGTCACCGGCTTTGGCGCGGCAACCACCGCCGCCCGGGCCGAGGCCCAGGATGCCGGGCTGATCGCGCCCAATGCCTGCATCCTGACGCCCGAGGTGACCGAAGGACCCTATTACGTCGATCCCGGCCTGGTGCGCGCGGATATCACCGAAGACCGCCAGGGCGTCGGGCTTGAGATGAAGCTGCAGGTGGTCGACACCGAATGCCGGCCGATCGAAGGCGCGCGGGTGGATATCTGGCATTGCGACGCGCTGGGGAATTACTCGGGCTTTGCGGGCCAGGGCAGCGATGCGCGGGCCGATACCGGCGACCAGACCTTCCTGCGCGGGACACAGGCCAGCGATGCCCGGGGCATCGCGACCTTCCGCACGATCTATCCCGGCTGGTATCGCGGGCGGACGACCCACATTCACTACAAGGTCTTCCTGGACGAAAACACCGTGCTGACCAGCCAGGTGTTCTTTCCCGATGCGCTGTCGGAATACCTGTTCCGCTCGGTCGCGCCTTACAACGAGCGCGGGGCCGAACGCGACACGCTGAACGGGGCCGACCGGATTGCCCAGGCGGCCGGCGACGGGGCCTTTGCCTTTGTCCAGGAACAGCCCGACCGCTATGTCGCTGCGCTGGTCGTGGGCGTCAGCCGCGACGCCCGCTCGCCCGCCTCCGGCGGCGCGCTGGTACCACCCCGGCAGGGCTGACGCCCTGCGCCACGGCAGGCGCCCTTCGGGCGCGGGCAGGTGGGATTGATCTGACAGGCAGGATGGACACCGCTCTGCGCTGGGGCGGCTGTTCAAAGGCAAATCGCCTTACGGCGCAGAGGACCAAGCGGCTGCGCCGCTTCGATCCATCGACTTTGCAGAATACGCGGCTCAGGCGCCGTTCAGCCGGGCCAGCAGAACCTTGGCCGCAGCCTGTTCGGCCTGGCGTTTCGACCCGGCCTCGGCCTGGGCCTCGGTGCCATCGGCCAGCCGGACGGCAATGGTGAAACGCGGCGCATGGTCCGGGCCCGACCGGGCCTTTTCGACATAGCTGGGCGGGGTCTGGCCCCGGGCCTGGGCCCATTCCTGCAAGGCGGTCTTGGGATCGCGGGCATCGTCCTCGACCCGGCCGACCCGCTCGCCCCAATGGCGCAGGACAAAGGCCTGGGCGGCCTCGAACCCGGCATCCACGTAAACCGCGGCAATCAGCGCTTCGAGCCCGTCGGCCAGCAGGGCTTCCTTGCGCCGCCCGCCCGAGAGCATCTCGGACCGGCCCAGTTTCAGCACGTCGCCCAGGCCGATCTGGCGGGCCACGTCGGCGCAAGCCTCCTTGCGGACCAGGGCGTTGAACCGCGGGGCCAGCTGGCCCTCGCGGGCGCGGGGGTCGGCATCGAGCAGGGCCGTGGCCATGGCCAGGCCCAGCACGCGGTCGCCGAGGAATTCCAGCCGCTGGTTGTCGGGCCGCGTGGCGGTGGCGATGGACCCGTGGGTCAGGGCCTGCAGCAACAGCTCGGGGTTGGCGAACCGGTGCCCGATCCGCTCTTCGAATGCCTTCAGGTCCGCCGCCAGTTTCACTCGATCGCCTTGAAGAAACGGTCGCCGCGCCAGGTCCAGAAGAACAGCATGGACCGGCCCGCCGAGGAGAACATGATGCGATCCGCCCGGCCGATCAGGTTCTCGCGGGGCACGAAGCCCACGCCGCCGGCGGTCTGGGGCACGCGGCTGTCGGTGGAATTGTCGCGGTTGTCACCCATGAAGAAGAAGTGGTCGGCGGGCACCGTGTAGATGCCGGTGTTGTCGACCGAGGTGTTGGCGATATTCAGGATCGTGTGCGACACGCCGTTGGGCAGGGTTTCGACCTGGCGCGACTTGATGCAGGTGCCGCCATCGCCGACGGGGCCGTTTTCACAGCGCGGGCGCAGGCCCTGGGGTCCCTGGGGGGCCATGATCTCGTCGAACGTGCCGTCATCGGCGACCTGGACCGGCTCTCCGTTGATGTAAAGCAGCCCCTCGCGGACCTGGATCTTGTCGCCCGGCAGGCCGATCAGGCGCTTGATGAAATCGCGGCCCGTGACCGGGTGGCGGAAGACAACGACATCGCCACGCTCGGGTTCGCCGCCGAACAGGCGCGTGTTGTTGCCCTTGGTGAAACCGCAGAGATCCTCGGCGTCGATATCGACCCCGAAACGCGGGATGATGACCGAGGGACACGAGGCATAGGAATAGCCGTAAGCCATCTTGTTGACGAAGAGGAAGTCGCCGATCAGCAGGGTTTCCTTCATCGACCCGGAGGGAATCCAGAAGGGCTGGAAGAACAGCGTGCGGAAGACTCCGGCGATCAGGAGCGCATAGACAATGGTCTTGATCGTTTCGACAATGGCGTTTCCGGTTTGGGTCTTTTCGGCCATGAGGCTCTCCGTCAGGGGTCCGGTGCGGGGTTCATGCGGGCGCGGCTGGCGCAAGTCAACCCGGGCCGGCAGCCGCGGCGCGCGGCCTGGCCTCGATGATCACGAAGGCTTGTGCCCAGGGGTGGTCGTCGGTCAGCGTGACATGGATGATCGCCTCGTAGCCCGGCGGGGTCATGGCCGCCAGCCGCTCGCGGGCCCAGCCGGTGACTTCCATGACCGGCTGGCCAGTGTCGAGGTTCGACACGGCCATGTCGCGCCAGGCAATGCCCATGCGCAGGCCTGTGCCAAGGGCCTTGGAACAGGCTTCCTTGGCGGCCCATCGCTTGGCATAGGTGCCCGGCGTGTCCTTGCGGCGCTCGGCCTTGCGCTGTTCGGTCTCGGTGAAGACCCGGTTGCGGAACCGGTCGCCGAACCGGTCGAGCGTGGCGGCGATCCGGTCGATATTGGCAAGATCGGTGCCGATACCCAGGATCATGCCGATCCGCGCCCGGAAAATTCCGCGAATTTTCTGGATCGAGAATTTTCCGGGAAAATTCTGGCAGCCGTCACGCCCGGGCCTCGTCCATCAGCCGGCGCATCTCGCGGATGGCCGGGTCGAGCCCCAGGAAGATCGCCTCGCCGATCAGGAAATGGCCGATGTTCAGCTCCATCACCTCGGGAAAGGCCGCGACCGGCTGCACCGTCTCGTAGGTCAGCCCGTGGCCGGCATGAACCTCCAGCCCCAGCGAATGGGCAAAAGCCGACATCTCGCGCAGGGACGCCAGCTCGCGGTCGCGGTCGTCGAACCGGCCCTCGGCATGGGCGTCGCAATAGGCCCCGGTGTGCAGCTCGATGACCTGGGCGCCGATGCGGTGGGCGGCCTCGATCTGGCGGCGGTCGGCGGCGATGAAGATCGACACCCGGCAGCCGGCCTCGCGCAGGGGCGCGATGAAATGGGCCAGGCGGTTTTCCTCGCGGGCCACTTCCAGCCCGCCTTCGGTCGTGCGCTCCTCGCGCCGTTCGGGCACGATGCACACGGCATGGGGCTTGTGGCGCAGGGCGATGGCCTGCATCTCGGCCGTGGCGGCCATCTCGAAATTGAGCGGCACGGTCAGCGTGTCCATCAGCCCGTCGATATCGGCGTCCGAGATGTGGCGGCGGTCTTCGCGCAGGTGGGCGGTGATGCCATCGGCCCCGGCGGCCTCGGCGATGCGCGCGGCGCGCAGCGGGTCGGGATAGGCGCCGCCGCGGGCATTGCGCACGGTGGCCACGTGGTCGATGTTCACGCCAAGGCGCAGCTGGCCGGTTGCAGACATTGGATACTCCTGCCGTCGAATGCTGACCCGCTTCTAGCGCGCATCGGACCGGACGTCAGCCGTCCTTTCCTGCGCCGCCGCGGCATTGGCCTTGATGTCGTCGAATTTCTTGCGGATGCGCGCGGCGCGGCGGCTCTGGTAGGCCCGGATGACCGGCACGGTCAGGTAATAGGCCACCGTCGCGCAGATGATCCCGGGCAGCAGCCCACCGACCAGGTAGGGCACGAAGATCTCGTGATAGAACACGGTCAGCCCCGACCAATCGGCCCGCGCATCGGTGAAGAGCGCAAAGAAATTGTGGTAGAGATCACCCCAGGCATCGGCGAACTTGCCCCCGAAGCTGCGGCCGGTGTCATGCCGGGCCCGGGTGCCCAGCAGGAAATGGCCGGTTTCCAGCGACACCGCGCCGATCGGCACATAGGTCAGCGGATTGCCGAAGAACGTGCCGGTCAGGGCGGCCAGGATGTTGCCGTTCATCAGCCGGGCCACCAGGGCGGCGATCAGGAAATGCAGGCCGTAGAACGGGGTAAAGGCCGTGAACACCCCGGCCCAGATGCCCCGCGCGATGCGCTCGGGCTTGTCGGGCAGCCGGCGCACGCGGTGCTGGACATAGAGGAACGCACGCCCCCATCCGCCCGGCGGATAGACGAAATCCGCCGCCTGCCGCAGCACTCCCCTTCTGTTTCGTCGTTTGAACACGACGCAGGCACCCCTTCCCGCTCGACCGACGCCTCAGCGCGCCGCCATGTCCTGTCGTGCCGGTTCGCGGAACCGGGCCACCGAGGCCACGTCGCTTTCTGCTTCCAGCATCAGCATCAATGAATGCAGCTGCTCGATGTCACGCAGCTCTACATGCACATGTAGGCGGTAAAAATCCGGTTTCCGATCCACAAAGTTCAGATCCGAGATATTGGCCTTCTTCTCTCCGATCAATGTGCAGATTCGCCCCAGTACCCCGGCATCGTTTCCGATGGTCACGTCGATCGTCGCCTCGTAGGCCGCCGGATGCGTGCCGGCTTCCCAGTGCAGGTCGACCCAGCGCTCGGGCTGGTCTTCGAAATCGCTCAGCCGCTCGCAATCGATGGCATGCACGACAACGCCCTTGCCGCGCGAGGTGATGCCGATGATGCGCTCGCCCGGCAGCGGCTGGCAGCAGGGCGCGCGTTCAAAGCTCTGGCCGGGCTCCAGCCCGATCACCGCCCGGCGCGGTTCGATCCCGTCATCCTCGTCGGCGGTCAGCTCGGGATAGACGGCCTGGACAACCTCGTGGGTGGTCAGTTCGGCGCTGCCCAGCCGGGCCAGCAGCGTTTCGCGCCCGTCCAGCCGCAGGTGGCGGGCGGCGGTTTCCAGCACCTTGTCTGTGGCCTTGCGCCCGACATGTTCAAAGGCCGACCGGGCCAGTTCGCGGCCCAGCCGCACAAAGCGTTCGCGGTCGGCTTCGCGCAGGGCCCGGCGGATGGCCGTGCGGGCCTTGCCCGTGGTGGCGATTTCCAGCCAGGACGCCTGGGGCGTCTGGCCCTCGGCGGTGATGATCTCGCAGCTCTGGCCGTTCTTCAGCCGGGTCCAGAGCGGCACGCGGATGCCATCGACCTTGGCCCCCACGCAGGCCGCGCCGATCCGGGTGTGGATGGCATAGGCATAATCGATCGGCGTGGCGCCCCGGGGCAGCTTGATCACGTCGCCCTTGGGCGTGAAGCAGAAGACCTGGTCGGAATACATCTCCAGCTTGACGGCTTCGAGAAAATCCTCGTGATCTTCCTCGGCGTCGAACTGTTCGGTCAGCGACGAGATCCACTTGGCCGGATCGACGGCAAAGGGGTTCTCGGCCCGCACGCCGTCGCGATAGGACCAATGGGCGGCCACGCCGGTTTCGGCCACGTCATGCATCTGGCGGGTGCGGATCTGGACCTCGACCCGCTTGCCGTCGCGGCCCGACACGGTGGTATGGATCGACCGATAGCCGTTGGACTTGGGCTGGCTGATGTAATCCTTGAACCGCCCCGGCACCGATTTCCAGCGCGTGTGGATGACCCCAAGCGCGCGGTAGCAATCCTCGTCATGGGTGGTGATGACCCGGAACCCATAGATGTCGGACAGCCGTGAGAAACCCTGCTTCTTCTCCTGCATCTTGCGCCAGATCGAATAGGGTTTCTTGGCCCGGCCAAAGACCTCGGCCTCGATCCCGGCCTTGTCGAGCTCGTGGCGCATGTCGCCGGTGATGCGGTGGATCACATCGCCGGTCTCGCGTTGCAGGGTGATGAACCGCCGGATGATCGACTGGCGCCCGTCGGGATTGGTCACGCGAAAGGCCAGGTCTTCGAGTTCCTCGCGCATCCATTGCATGCCCATCCGCCCGGCCAGCGGCGCATAGATGTCCATGGTCTCGCGCGCCTTCTGCATCTGCTTCTCGGCGCGCATCGCCTTGATCGTGCGCATATTGTGCAGACGGTCGGCCAGCTTGACCAGGATCACCCGCAGATCCTTGGACATGGCCATGAAGAGCTTGCGGAAATTCTCGGCCTGCTTGGTCTCGCGGCTGGACAGCTGCAGGTTGGTCAGCTTGGTCACGCCATCGACAAGCATCGCCACCTCGGGGCCGAACCGCTCCGAGATTTCCTTGTAGGACGCCTTGGTGTCCTCGATCGTGTCGTGCAGAAGGGCGGTGATGATCGTGGCATCATCCAGCCGCTGTTCGGTCAGGATCGCCGCCACGGCCACGGGATGGGTGAAATAGGGCTCACCCGACTGGCGGAACTGGCCGTCGTGCATCTCCTTGCCAAAGGCATAGGCCTCGGCGATCAGGGCTGCATTGGTCTTGGGATTGTAGTTGCGGACCAGTGCAATCAGATCGTCTGCTGCAATCATCTGGTCCGCATGCCTTCCGGGGGCAGGGCGTCAGCCCTGGCCCTGGGCCTCCATCAGGGCCCGCAGGAGTTTTTCCTCGGACATGTCGTCCTCGGCCGGCTTGTCGGGCTCGGCGCCCATCAGCAGGGCCATCGTGTCCTCTTCGGGCTCGTCGACCTCGATCTGGTTCTGGTTCGATTCGATCAGGCGCTCACGCAGCTCGCTGGCGCTCTGAGTTTCCTCGGCGATCTCGCGCAGGGCAACGATGGGGTTCTTGTCATTGTCGCGGTCGACCGTGATCGCGGCACCCGACGACACTTCGCGCGCACGATGTGCGGCGAGCAGGACGAGCTCGAACCGGTTCGGAACCTTGTCAACGCAGTCTTCAACCGTCACGCGGGCCATGAGAGTACTCCAGTACTGAAAATGTCGGGGCCGGAAACGCATGCCTAAACCCGAATCTATCGCTTGACAAGCGGTGATTTCGCGTCAAAGCGGCCGCACCGCGTCGCGGTCGTCCTGCGGCAGGTCCGCCAGCATGCCGGCCACCGTCTTGTCCAGCACCGGATGGCGCCAGCCCGGGGCGATGTCCAACATCGGCACCAGGACAAAGGCCCGGTCCTGGATCCGCGGATGCGGCAGGATCAGCCGGTCCGGCGCGGCCAGGCGCTGTTCGTCGGGCGGCAGGGCCCGCCAGGTGTCGTGCACCGCACGATCGGGCAGCACCAGGCCCCCCCAGGCCACCAGGTCGAGATCCAGCGTCCGCTGGCCCCAACGCGTCTTCCGGTTGCGCCCGAAATCGGATTCGATGTCGTGAAGTGCCGCGAGAACTGTGTCAGGTGACATGCATGTCCAAGCGGACAGGGCGGCATTCACATAGTCTGGCCCGGCCCCCGCAGGGAAGCATGGCGTGGCATAGAACCGGCTGACGGCCCTGATTTCAAAGCCCTTTCCCGCAAGCGCGGCCACCGCGCTGCGAAGGGTTTCGGCAGGTGCGCCCACTTGTGATGGCAGGTTTGCACCGAGACATATGATTAGGCTTGACCCTAGGTCGGTCATGATTTTCACTATTTCGTAGGGTTACAAGGGTTGCTCGCCCAAATTCAGCCTCTATTTTTGCAAGGCCGTACCGCCGGATGATTATTGACGACCACTGAGTTGATTTAAAGGCGAACGGGCTACCGGAAGGACATATTGATGTTTTACAAAGACGAACGGCTTGCGCTGTTCATCGACGGGTCAAACCTTTATGCGGCAGCTAAGGCGCTTGGATTTGATATCGATTACAAGTTGCTCCGGATGGAATTCATGCGTCGGGGCAAGCTGCTGCGGGCGTTCTACTATACCGCGCTTCTTGAAAACGACGAATATTCCCCGATCCGGCCGCTGGTCGACTGGCTGCATTACAATGGGTTCACCATGGTGACGAAGCCGGCCAAGGAATACACCGACAGCATGGGACGCCGCAAGGTCAAGGGCAACATGGACATCGAGCTTGCCGTCGATGCCATGGAACTGGCCCCGCGCGTCGACCATATCGTGCTGTTCTCGGGCGATGGCGACTTCCGGCCGCTGGTCGAAAGCCTGCAACGCCAGGGGGTCCGGGTATCCGTCGTGTCGACGATCCGCAGCCAGCCGCCGATGATCTCGGACGACCTGCGCCGCCAGGCCGACAATTTCATCGAGCTCGAAGAGCTCAAGGAAGTGATCGGCCGCCCGCCGCGTGAACACCAGTCGGACCGCAACATCTCGGTTGCGGGCGGCAGCGCCTGACTGAAATGACCGGCAACCGGGCCTGCAGGCGCAGGCCCGGCTGGATTTCCCCTGCCGGACGGCCTAGGTCGTAGGGCAAGGAGATCTGACGCATGACCAAACCTCCACTGACAATCTACCTGGCCGCCCCGCGCGGCTTTTGCGCCGGTGTCGACCGGGCCATCAAGATCGTCGAGATGGCCCTGGAGAAATGGGGCGCGCCGGTCTACGTGCGCCACGAGATCGTGCACAACAAGTTCGTCGTCGACGGGCTGCGCGACAAGGGCGCGGTCTTTGTCGAAGAGCTTGAGGATTGCCCCGATGACCGGCCGGTGATCTTCTCGGCCCATGGCGTGCCGAAATCGGTGCCGGCCGAGGCCGGCCGGCGCGAGATGCTGTTTGTCGATGCGACCTGCCCGCTGGTCAGCAAGGTCCATATCGAAGCACAGCGCCATTCCGAGGCCGGGCTGCAGATGATCATGATCGGCCATGCCGGCCATCCCGAGACCATCGGCACAATGGGCCAGCTGCCCGATGGCGAGGTCCTGCTGGTGGAAACCGTCGATGACGTGGCCAAGGTCGATGTGCGCGACCCCGAGCACCTGGCCTATGTCACCCAGACCACCCTGTCGGTCGACGACACGGCCGACATCGTCGCCGCCCTGCGCGCGCGCTTCCCGGCCATCATCGGGCCGCACAAGGAAGACATCTGTTACGCCACGACCAACCGCCAGGAATCGGTCAAGGCCATCGCGTCCAAGGTCGATGCCATGCTGGTGGTCGGCGCGCCCAATTCGTCGAATTCCAAGCGCCTGGTCGAGGTTGGCGCCCGCGAGGGCTGTGCCTATGCCCAGCTGGTCCAGCGCGCCACCGATATCGACTGGCGGGCGCTGCAGGGGATCTCGGCGCTTGGCATCACCGCCGGGGCCTCGGCCCCCGAAGAGCTGGTCCGCGAGGTGGTCGACGCCTTCCGCACCGATTACGAGGTGACCGTCGAAACGGTCGAAACGGCGCAGGAACGGGTGGAATTCAAGGTGCCGCGCGTGCTGCGCGTGCCGGCCTGACCCGGCCCGGGCGGGTGTGCCCTGCGCGGCTCTCCCACGCGGCGCTTCCTGCCCGATCCTGCCCTGCCGCAGGCCCCTGCCCCGCCCGGCCCGACCCGGCCATACGATTTGGCCTGCCGCTCCGCCCGATACGTCCGCCCTTCGCTGCCGCATCTTACCCTGCCCTTCCACTCCGCCCAATCGCAGGCCGCACGGCGGCACCGGTCCCCCCTTCGCAACGCCCAACCCAGTCAAGCGATCCCGCCTGCCACTCCGCCC